>NZ_JOBH01000008.1 GCF_000717745.1 Streptomyces violens | reverse complement strand
GGATGTCGCCAGTACGGCGAGTGCCTCTTCGCGGGTCGGCGACTCGCGCCGCAGACCCTTCTCCACCAGAGCGTTCAGCAGGTCCATGGCGAAGATCCTGTCCTACGGCACCGCCCGGGGCCAAGGAGGATTCCCACAAGGCCGCTGGTTGGCGGTGTGTGTATCGCCACACCGTAAGCAGGCGTAACGACCGCTAACGTCTATCGACAGCCAACAAACCCGAGGAAGCCGATGCCTGCCGATCCCGCCGCCGCCCAGCCCGGTAACGACCCCTTCGCCTGGATCGACGAGGCGCGCGAACGGCGTCGCGGCGCCGGGCTCGTACGGACGCTGAACCCGCGCCCGGCCGACTCGCCGCTCCTGGATCTGGCGAGCAACGACTACCTGGGCCTCGCCCGGCACCCCGAGGTCACCCGGGCCGCCGCGGCCGCCGCGCACCGCTGGGGCGCCGGCGCGACCGGCTCCCGGCTGGTCACCGGCACCACCGAACTGCACGCGCAGCTCGAACGCGAACTGGCCGAATACTGCGGTTTCGAGGCCGCACTGGTCCTTTCTTCGGGTTACGCGGCCAACCTCGCCGCCGTCACCGCGCTCACCGCGCCCGGCTCCCTGGTCGTCTCCGACGCCGGCAACCACGCCTCCCTCATCGATGGCTGCCGCCTCTCCCGCGCCCGTACGGCCGTCGTCCCGCACAGCGACCCCGAAGCCGTGCACAAAGCCCTCGACGCGGCCCACGCCGAACCGGACTACGAAGGCCGGGCCGTGGTCGTCTCCGACTCGGTCTTCTCGGTGGACGGCGACGCGGCGCCGCTGGCCGGGTACGCCACCGCCTGCCGCGCGCACGGCGCGGCGCTACTGGTGGACGACGCGCACGGACTGGGCGTACTGGGTGAGGGCGGCCGCGGCGCGCTGCACGCGGCGGGCCTGGCGGGGGACCGGGACGTGGTCGCCACCATGACGCTCTCCAAGTCCCTGGGCAGCCAGGGCGGTGCCGTACTGGGCCCGGCGAAGGTCATCGAGCATCTGGTCAACACGGCCCGTACGTTCATCTTCGACACCGGCCTGGCGCCTGCCGCCGCCGGTGGTGCGCTCGCCGCGCTCCGGCTGCTGCGCCGCGAGCCGCGGCGCGCGGACCGGGCCCGTGCCGTGGCCCGCGAACTCCACCGCCGCCTGACGGCAGGGGGACTGTCCGCGGTCCTTCCGGAGGCCGCGGTGGTCTCCGTGCGGGCACCCTCGCCCGAGGCGGCCGTGCGGTGGGCCGCCGACTGCCGTGCGGCGGGTCTGATGGTCGGCTGTTTCCGTCCGCCGTCCGTTCCCGACGGTATTTCGCGGCTCCGGCTGACCGCCCGTGGGGATCTGACCGACCGGCAGATCGACGAAGCGGTCGGCGCGATTCTTTCGACCGCGCCGACCGCTTGACCGAATTCCCCGGAACGGGTGTCGGAATTTTATTCTTGAACCGGTTCCGGGGAGGGCTGGATCAGCCCTTCTTTTAGCTGGATCAGCCCTCCTTTATGGGCCGACCGGTGTGCAGGGCGTCGACAAAAGCCCGCCATGCAGGGACCGCAAACAGCAACGCCGGTCCCGAAATGTCCTTCGAGTCGCGCACGGCGAGAGTTTCACCGTTGACCCGGGCGGTCTCGACGCAGTTGTTCATTCCCGTGCTGCGCGTGCTGCGCACCCAGCGCGCGCCCGTAAGGGCCGTGCTGGCGGGTACGTACCGCGGCGATGCCGTCATGTTGGAGCCTCCTCAACGCGCCCGGGCCGGGCTGTCAGCCCTCTGCGGCCCGGGCAATCAAAGCCGATGATTCCTCGCATGAGAGGGCGTGCCCCCGCAGCGTGTCGAATGCATCGCTGTACGCCCTGAGGTCCTCTTTGCGTTCGAGATAGAGGCTACTCGTCAAATGGTCGAGAACCACCACATCCAAGTCAGCAATGAGCGGAAAGGAGAAGATAACGAAAGGGCCCGTGATGCCGATGTGGACCCCGGCAGTGAACGGCAGCACCTGCAGCCGCACGTGCGGCAGTTCCATGACCTTCAGGAGATGCCGCAATTGGGCTTTCATCACCTCTGGACCACCCGCCGGACGGCGTAGTACCGCCTCGTCCAACACGGCTGAAAGTTTCAGCGGAGGGTCTCCCTCCAGAACGCTCTGCCGCGCTATACGGACGTCGACAAGCGCATCGATTCTGCTCTGCGGCAGGTCGGCCAGCGCGGCCCGCGTGACGGCCCGTGCGTAGTCCGGGGTCTGCAGCAGCCCCGGTACGACCGTCGTCTCCAGCGTTCGCGCGTGCGAAGCGCCGGCCTCCAGGCTGATGAAGTCCCGGTACTGGGGCGGCAGCAGGTCGCGGTAGGTGTGCCACCAGCCGCGCCCGGCGTCCCCGCCGCTGCCGCCGCCCGCGTCCTGGCCGCACAGCGCGGCCAGTAGTGCGCGGGACTCCTCGTCGCGCACGTCATAGGCGTCCAGCAGCCGTTCCACGTCGGCCGGACGCACTCCGCTCCGGCCGGTCTCTATCCGGCTCACCTTCGACTGATGCCAGCCCACAAGACGGGCGGCCTCGCCGCTCGTGAGCCCGGCCAGATTCCGACGGCGCCTCAACTCCGCACCGAGCTTGCGACGGCGCACTGCGGGACCGTGGTGCATGAACCCTCCTCACGGACGTACCGCGATTCGTCATAACTGACACCGATGCGTCAGTGTGCCGCCCAAATACGGTCTCGCGTAGCAGAGTTCACCGCTTCGGGCGACAGATATATGCATATCTTGGTGGATGGCTCACGGCAGGGGCAGCATGAGTGGCAGTCTGGCGCAAAGCAGCGGCAAGGGACCGATTTTCGGACCCGATCATGTCGCTGTCCAGCGAGGAGACGGCCTCGGGTGGGAAAGGGACGGCGCGGCGATGGCGGATCACCAGGAAGCATCACTGACCCTGCCGAGCGCGCCCGGCTCCGTGCCGATGGCGCGCAGATACGTTACGGGAGTTCTCACGGAGTGGGACGACACACCGGCCGGCGCGGGCCGCGCCGAACTCCTCGACTCCGTCCGGCTCATCGTCTCCGAGCTGGCCACCAACGCGGTCGTGCACACCTTGGGCCGGTCCCCGACCTTCACGGTCGACGTCCACCTCGACCGCCACGAAGTCCTGCGCATCGGCGTCACGGACGACCACCCCCGGATGCCGCGCCGGCTGCCCGCCGCGGTCCAGCAGGACAACGGCCGCGGCATGGTCATCATCCGCTCCCTCGCGGCGGAATCCGGCGGAAAGATCACCGTCGAACCGACGGAGAGCGGCGGCAAGACGGTCTGGATCGCCCTCCCGTGGCCGGTCCCGGTGCCGCCCGCGGAACAGCGGACGGCCGGCACCTGACCCGCCCGCCGAACCCCGGGCGGCACACCTGACCCGCCCGAATGCGGCCGAGATCATTCGCCCGGCACCTACCGCGCTTGCGGGCCGCCCCCGATCCGTCGTGGCTCCTCGCCCTACCGGTCGCGCTTCAGCAGCGCCTCGGCCCCCACGGGGACGAACCCCGCGGCGAGCAGCGCCCGCACGCTCGCGGCGTTCGCCGGCGCCACCTGGGCCCACACCGGCTCACCCGGCGGCACGAGATGCCGGCCGGCCGCCGCGAGAAGCCGCCCGAGCCCCCGCCCGCGCGCCGCCTCCGCCACCTCGAAGGCCACCTCCCACCGGCCCGCGACCCCGCGCCCGACCACGACGGCGGAACCCTCCTCGTCCACCGTCCACGCCCGCACACCGTCGCGGTGGCGCAGCGCCCGCGCGATACGGGGATGCGCCGGGTCCCGCGTCTCACGCAGCCCAAGCGGGGGAGGGCCCGGCAGCGGCCCGGCGACCGTGAGCAGATCGATGTTCTCGATCTCCCGGCCCGTCCGGGCGGCGAGCGCGCCGAGGAACGAGGGGCTGAGCGGGCCGGAGAGGTCGCCCGGCGCGATCCGGGCGTGCACCCAGTCGGCCGCGACATCGGCGAACACGACGGCGCATCCCGAGAACGAGATGACTCCCCAGTCGCGTTCCGAGGGCGGGGGCAGCACGCTCACCGTCCCGTCGGCGGGCGGGAAGCCGCCTCGGGCGGCGGCGGTCAGGGCCTTGGCCAAGTCATCGATCACGGCCGTAAGTTAGCGCCCGATCCCTTACCGGTACTGGCCCTTACCGGTGCCCGAAGAAGGGCGGGGCCGCCGGCCCCGCCCCCTCGATGTCACCTCTGCGTCAGCTCCGCATAAACACCCGCATCACGCCCGTCCGTACCAGACGCGCCCGGTCCAGATCCGTTCCTTGCGTACCGAGGCGCCCGGCTTGGGCGCGTGCCACATGCGGCCCTTACCGGCGTAGATGCCGACGTGGTACACGTACCGCCCCGAGTGGAAGAAGACCAGGTCACCACGCTTCCGCGAGGATGCCTTGATGTGCCGCACATGACGGTACTGGGAATCCGCCGTACGCGGCAGCCGCTTCCCCACGCGCTTGAACGCGTACTGCGTGAGCCCTGAGCAGTCGAACCGGTGTGGCCCCTCGGCCCCCCACGCGTACGGCGCCCCCTTCTTCGACGCCGCGACCCGCAGTGCTGCCTTGCCGGAGGACCCCGAGGTTGCCGCCGACACGGCGGAGGTGGCACCGGAGGCGGGCGCCGCCGAGGCGTCCCCCGCGCTCCCGGGCACCAGCAGCGCCAGCCCGAGGGCCGACACCACCCCGGCACGGGCCAGCAGACCCGGCGCGGCCACACCACGAACAGGAAGATCAACGCGCGCAGTCATGCGCACTCCTTCGTCAGCCGCCTGCGAAGGAAGACCTGTCGGGTTCGGGCAGGCGAAGATGCCCGGCCGGATGTACCGCCGCCCAAGGCGGTACGGGCTTCACCCCAAGGGACCGCACGGCCTGTACAACGGCCGCGGCCCCGTCGTGCTCGGGTCCTCCGCTCCTGCCGGTCCACGCGTATCGACCAGGCGCCCGGGTACGGCGGCAGGATTCGGCGTCCGCCCGGACCGCCCCGCCGCTGCGGCGGGGGCTTGTCGTCGGGGGGATCGTGACGCAGGGCCGGGGCGGTTCAGGCGCAGAACATGACTTGTGTGAAGGTGGTCACGCCTGATCCGTTCGGGTGGACAGCCGCGGTCCGTCGAGCGGCCCGCGCCCCGTACGCACCCCCGTACCGGGGCCGTCGTACCGCCCGCAACGCGACACGTCGACGGAGAGCGCAAGTCGAACTACGCCGCAAACGGACCGAGGAGCACCTCAACGGCGGTAGCCCGATCGGATTCCGCGCCCGGGTGGAACGGAATCGTCCCGTCATTCCTCATCAGGCGGCGGCACGGCGACGAGACCGGCCCGCCGCTCACCGTCCAGCACCCGCAGCGCGCGGGTGAGCGTCTCGGCGTGCAGCTCGGTCTCGCCGCGCTCATGCATCAGCGCCAGCGCGTCCCGCAGCGCCACCGCCCGGCCCACCAGCGCCTGCGCCGCCCGCAGGCCCCGGTACGTGCCCTCGCCGCGGGCCGGATTGATCCGCCCCAGGAGATCCAGGATCTGGAGGTAACTGTCGATGACTGCGCCCTCGGCCCGGGTCAGCGCGGGCAGCGGCGGCAGCTCGGGAGGCAGGGCCATCACCTCACCTCGCGCCGGGCGCCGCGGACGAGGACGCCTTGCGGCTGCGGGTGAGCCCGTCGACCAGCCCGTACGCCAGGGCCTCCGGGGCGCTCAGGATCTTGTCGCGCTCGATGTCGGCGCTGATCCGCTCGCGCGACTGTCCGGTGTGCCGGGCGAGCAGCTCCTCCAGCAGATCGCGGGTGCGCAGCATCTCCTGGGCCTGCAGGGCGAGATCGGAGACCTGGCCCTCGATCGGGTCGCTGAAGGACGGCTGGTGGATGAGGATGCGGGCGCCGGGCAGCGCGAGCCGGCGTCCGGGGTGGCCGGCGGCGAGCAGGACAGCCGCGGCGGAGGCGGCCTGTCCGAGGCAGACCGTCTCGATGGGGCTGGTGATGAACTGCATCGTGTCGTAGATCGCGGTCATCGCGGTGAACGAGCCGCCGGGGGAGTTGATGTACAGCGAGATGTCCCGCTCGGGCGCGGCGTGTTCGAGGTGCAGGAGCTGGGCCATGACGTCGTTGGCCGAGGTGTCGTCGATCGGGGTGCCGAGGAAGACGATGCGCTCCTCGAGCAGCTTGGAGTACGGATCGAGCGTCCGGGTGCCTTGTGTCGTGCGCTCGGTGAACTCCGGGAGGACGTAACGGGCCGTGGTTCCGCGCATGAGGCTGCTCCTCTGTTCCGTTGTAAAAAATGTACAGGACGTACATCCCGTTAGAATGGGGAGCATGACCTACGAGATTCCGGTGACGCAAGCCCGGGCGGAGCTGGCGGATCTGATCAACCGCGTGGTGTACGGCTCCGAGCGCGTGGTCGTCACGCGCCACGGCAAGCCGTTGGTGGCGCTGGTGTCCGCTGCTGACCTGCAAAGACTTGAAGAACTCGACCGTGTGGAAGCGGGCGCGGAGGAGGAGGTCATCAGCACCGTCTCCACGGTCCGGCCGCTGCCGACGTCCGCTGCGGGCGAACGTGGCCGGTTCGGTATCGCCGCGGAGCACCGCGGCCCGGCCGCCGGGGATCGGCGACCGGGTCACGAGAGATGATGCGGCGTCAGCCCGCGGGCTGATCCGTCAGTTGAGGAGACGTCAGGAGCTGAGCTCCCAGAGCGCGTGGGCGATGGCGTCCGTGTTCGTTTCCAGCGCCTTCTCGTCGATGTTCTTCGTCGTGTCGCAGGACTGGTGGTAGCAGGCGTCGAACGGCTCGCCCGCCGTGCCGCCCCAGTTCTTCGCCTGTTCCGCGGTCTTCTTGTAGTCGGCGCCGGAGAAGAGGCCGCCGACGGGGATGCCCACGTCCTTGAACGAGGCGTGGTCGGAGCGGCCGTCGCCCTCGGTCTCGATCTCGGTGGCGATGTTCTTCGTGGCGTACCAGTCCTTGAAGACCTTCTCCAGGCGCGGGTCGTCGTCGTAGACGAAGTAGCCCGGGTTGGGCGAGCCGATCATGTCGAAGTTGAGGTACGAGTCGAACTTCGCGCGGTCCGCCTCGGCGAGGCTGTCGACGTAGGCGCGCGAGCCGACCATGCCGTACTCCTCGGCGCCCCACCAGCCGAATCGCAGGTGCTTGGCGGGCTTGAGGTCCGCCTTGGCGACCGCGAGGGCGACTTCGAGGATGCCGGCCGAGCCGGAGCCGTTGTCGTTGATGCCCGGCCCGTCCTCGACCGAGTCCAGATGGGCGCCGGCCATGACCGTCTTGCTCTCGTCGCCGCCGGGCCAGTCGGCGACGAGGTTGTAGCCCTTGGTGCCGTTGTGGTCGAACTCCTGGACCTGGGTGGTGAACCCGGCCTCGTCCAGCTTGCCCTTGAGGTAGTCGATGGACGCCTTGTAGCCGGGCTGGCCGTGGGCGCGGTTGCCGCCGTTGGCGTCGGCGATGGACTGCAGCTGGTCCAGATCCGCCTTGACGGCGGAGACCGGGATGTCCGGCGCGGCGAGCGGGGCGGGGTCGGCCTGGGCGCCGGCCGCGGTGAAGAGCGTGGCGGCGACGGCGGTGCAGGCGCCCGCGGCCAGGGCGGCCCGGCGTATGCGTGCGGAACGGGTCACGATGTGGCTCCGATGCTGTGTGGGGGGTTGGTGCGGAGCTTGTTGTGGTGTGCGAGCGCGTACGCGACGCGTGGGGCGTGCGGGCGCGCGCAGTTGAGCATCGTGACTTGTCTGTGGGCAGTCAAGGGCGAATAGCGAACGCGTTGTTCCGGCGAGCGGGGCAGTCGAGCGTTATGTCTGCTTCGAGGGGAGTTCGGAGCGGGCGGGGAATTGGGCGCCCGGGGAGCGGTCCCCAGATTTAACAAGGGATTCACCGAGGTAACGCCGCCGACATCGAGCGGAGCTAGCCTGCGAAGTCCGGGGCGATTCATGGAACTTAGCTGGAGATCAGTTTGCTTTTCCTTTGTTGAATGTGTGATACATCTACTTGTACGGGCGCGTCGATGCCTGTGACCTGGGCCGATGCGGTTCAGGCTGGTAAGAAAAGTGAGGTGAAATATGCAACTGACCCCGCATGAACAAGAGCGGCTGATGATTCATGTCGCGGCGGACGTTGCCGAAAAGCGCCGGGCCCGCGGCGTACGGCTCAACCACCCCGAAGCCATTGCCCTGCTGACCGTGCACATCCTGGAAGGCGCGCGCGACGGCCGTACGGTCGCCGAGCTCATGTCCTCCGGGCGCAAGGTCCTCACCCGTGACGACGTGATGGAAGGCATCCCCGAGATGATCCACGACGTCCAGGTCGAGGCGACCTTCCCGGACGGCACCAAGCTCGTCACCGTTCACGACCCCATCAGCTGACCCAGGGAGAGCCGAAGATGATCCCGGGACAGATCCTCTACGCCGACGAGCCGGTACGCCTCAACGAAGGCCTTCCCGTCACGCGCATGACCGTCCTCAACGTCGCCGACCGCCCCGTGCAGGTCGGCTCCCACTACCACTTCGCCGAGGCCAACCCCGGCCTCGACTTCGACCGTGCGGCCGCGCACGGCAAGCGCCTGAACGTCGCCGCCGGCTCGGCCGTGCGCTTCGAGCCCGGTATCCCCACCGAGGTCGAACTCGTGCCCCTCGGGGGCAAGCGGATCGTCGCGGGCCTGCGTGGCGAGACCGGAGGCACCCTCGATGGCTGAACTTTCCCGTGGCGCGTACGCCGACCTCTTCGGCCCGACGGCGGGCGACCTGGTGCGCCTCGCCGACACCGATCTGCTGATCGAGATCAGCGAGGACCGGTCCGGCGGCCCCGGGCGCAGCGGCGACGAGGCCGTCTTCGGCGGCGGCAAGGTCATCCGCGAGTCGATGGGCCAGTCCCGGCTCTCCCGCGCGGACGGCGCCCCGGACACCGTGATCACCGGCGTGATCGTCATCGACCACTGGGGCATCGTCAAGGCCGACGTCGGCATCCGCGACGGCCGCATCGTGGGGCTCGGCAAGGCGGGCAACCCCGACACCATGGACGGGGTCCACCCGGACCTGGTCATCGGCCCGGAGACCGAGATCATCGCCGGGCAGGGCAAGATCCTCACCGCCGGCGCCATCGACACCCACGTGCACTTCATCTGCCCCGAGCAGGCGACCGAGGCGCTGGCCTCCGGCGTGACGACGATGATCGGCGGTGGTACGGGCCCCGCCGAGGGCAGCAAGGCCACCACCATCACCCCCGGCGCCTGGCACGTCTCCCGGATGTTCGAGGCGATGGACGCCTTCCCCGTCAACGTCGGCCTGCTCGGTAAGGGCAACACCACGTCGGTCGCCTCCATGCGCGACCAGCTGCGCGCCGGCATCCTCGGCTTCAAGATCCACGAGGACTGGGGCGCCACCCCGGCCGTCATCGACGCCTGCCTGAACGTCTGCGAGGAGAGCGGCGCCCAGCTCGCGATCCACACCGACACCCTGAACGAGGCCGGCTTCCTCGGCGACACCCTCGCCGCGATCGCCGGGCGCTCCATCCACGCCTTCCACGTCGAGGGCGCGGGCGGCGGCCACGCCCCCGACATGATCGCCATGGTGTCGGAGCCCAACGTGCTGCCCGCGTCGACCAACCCGACCCGGCCGCACACCGTCAACACCGTCGAGGAACACCTCGACATGCTGATGGTCTGTCACCACCTCAACCCCGCGGTCCCCGAGGACCTGGCCTTCGCCGAGTCCCGCATCCGGCCCTCCACCATCGCGGCCGAGGACTTCCTGCACGACATGGGCGCCATCTCGATGATGTCCTCCGACGCCCAGGCCATGGGCCGCATCGGCGAGGTCGTGATGCGTACGTGGCAGACCGCGCACGTCATGAAGAAGCGCCGCGGCGCGCTGCCCGGTGACTTCGCCGCCGACAATAACCGCGTACGCCGGTACGTCGCGAAGTACACCATCAACCCGGCGATCGCCCAGGGCATCGACCACGTCGTGGGCTCCGTCGAGACCGGCAAGCTCGCCGACCTCGTGCTGTGGGACCCGGCGTTCTTCGGCGTCAAGCCGCGGCTGGTCATCAAGGGCGGCCAGATCGCGTACGCGCAGGTGGGCGACGCGAATGCATCCATCCCCACGCCGCAGCCGATCCTGCCGCGCCCGATGTTCGGCGCGATCGGCAAGGCCCCCGGCGCCAACTCGCTCAACTTCGTCTCCGAGCAGGCCATCGCGGACGGGCTGGGCGACCGGCTGGGCGTCGCCAAGGAGCTGACGGCCATCCGCTCCACCCGCCAGGTCAGCAAGGCGTCCATGCGCAACAACGACGCGCTGCCGAAGGTCGTCGTCGACCCCGACACCTTCACGGTGACCATCGACGACGCGGTGGTCGAGCCGGCCCCTGCGGCCGAACTGCCCATGGCCCAGCGGTACTTCCTGTTCTGATGGCCATGTTCGATGCACCGCTGCTGAAAGGCGGGGACCGATGAGCCGCGCCGCGTTGCTGGTCCTGGCCGACGGCCGCTTCCCCGCCGGCGGGCATGCCCACTCCGGCGGCGCCGAACCGGCCGTCGCCGCCGGCCGCATCCAGGACGGCGGCTCGCTGGAGGAGTTCTGCCGCGGCCGACTGCACACGGCCGGACTGGTCGCGGCGGGCCTGGCCGCAGCGGCCGCCGCGGGGTGTGACCCGCTCGCCCTGGACGAGGCGGCGGACGCCCGTACGCCCGTACCGGCTCTGCGTACCACCGCGCGCAAGCTCGGCCGCCAGATGATGCGCGCGGCCCGCGCGACCTGGCCCTCGCCCGAACTGGACGCGCTCGCCGCGGCCCGGCCGCGCGGCGCCCACCAGCCCGTCGTCCTCGGCCTCGCCGCGCGGTCGGCGGGCCTGGGCCCGGAGGACGCCGCGTACGCCGTCGCGTACGAGACCGTCAGCGGCCCGGCCACCGCCGCCGTACGGCTGCTGAGCCTGGACCCCTTCGACGCGACGGCCGTCCTCGCGCGCCTCGCCCCCGACCTGGACGCGGTCGTGGCCGAGGCCGGCGCGGCCGCGGCGCGCGTCCCGCAGGACGGCACCGGCGCGCTGCCCGCCCGCTCCGCACCGCTGCTGGACATCACTGCCGAGCAGCACGCGGCCTGGCCGGTACGGCTGTTCGCGTCCTGACCCACCCACTTATTTGCACCCCCACGGAGTTCGTATGCACCTCGACCACGATCTCGACGAGAAGTTCCCGCACCGCCACACCTACAGCGCGGCCGAGCCGGAGCGCGCCGACGGCACCCGCCGCGCGCTGCGCATCGGCCTCGGCGGCCCGGTCGGCTCCGGCAAGACCGCCACCGTCGCGGCCCTGTGCCGCCGGCTGCGCGACGAGCTGTCCATCGCCGTCGTGACGAATGACATCTACACCCGCGAGGACGCCGAATTCCTGCTGCGTGAGGCGGTACTGCCCCCGGAGCGGATCACCGCCGTGGAGACCGGCGCCTGCCCGCACACCGCTATCCGCGACGACATCTCCGCCAACCTGGAGGCAGTGGAAGACCTCGAAGACGAGATCGGCCCGCTCGACCTCGTACTCGTGGAGTCCGGCGGCGACAACCTCACCGCCACCTTCTCCAAGGGCCTGGTCGACTTCCAGATCTTCGTGATCGACGTGGCCGGCGGCGACGACATCCCGCGCAAGGGCGGCCCCGGCGTCACCACCGCCGACCTGCTCGTCATCAACAAGACCGACCTCGCCCCGTACGTCGGCTCCGACCTGGAGTCCATGGCCCGCGACGCCAAGGCACAGCGCGGCGACCTGCCCGTCGCCTTCACCTCCATCAAGGGCGAGAACGGTGTCGCGCCGGTCGCTGACTGGGTCCACGAGTGCCTCGCCAAGTGGACCGCGGGCGCGGCATGACGCTCGCGCCGCCCGAACCGACGACGGCTGCCGCGCCGCCGCCCGCCCGCCAACTGCGCGCCACCGCCCGCATCGCCGCGGCCGCCGACCCGTACGGCGTCTCCCGGCTGCCCGTACTGGACGGCGACGGGCCGCTCGCGCTGCGCCGGCTGCGCTCGCACGACGCGGCCGCCCGGGTCTGCGTGGTCGGCGCGATGAGCGCCCCGGTGGGCGGCGACCAGCTCCGCATCGAGGCGCGCGCCGGGGCGGGCAGCGACCTGCGGATCACCGCGGCCGCCGCGACCCTCGCACTGCCCGGCCACCACCCGGGTACCGCCCGCTACGACGTGGCGCTGGACGTGGCCGACGGGGCGCGCCTGGACTGGCTGCCCGAGCCGCTGATCTCCGCGGCCGGCAGCGACCTGATCCAGACCACCACCGTCGACCTCGCGCCCACCGCCCGGCTGGTGCTCCGCGAGGAGCAGGTGCTCGGCCGGACCGGCGAGGCCACCGGACGGCTCGCCGCCCGGCTGACGGTCCGGCGCGCGGGCCGGGTCCTGCTGGACCAGGAGACGGCGTACGGCCCCGGGGTGCCCGGCTGGGACTCCTCCGCGGTGCTCGCCGGACACCGCGCCCTCGGCCAACTCCTCGTCGTCGACCCGGCGTTCGAGGAACAGCCCGTACCGGTACGGACCCTGGCGGCGGCCGACGGCCCCGGTCAGGCCGTGGTCACGCCGCTCGCCGGGCCCGCGGCACTCGTCACCGCCGTCGCACCCGACGCACTGGCCGTCCGGCGACTGCTCGACGCGGCCGCGATTCCTACGGGTTGGTAAAGAAATGCCCGCCCGGTCTTCTCATCGGACGGGTGTACGAGACAGGATCCCCCTGCGGCTCTGTGATCATCGCCGCCACAAGTGGCACACCATGCAGGGGGAACACCTACGTGAGAAGAACAGCAGCGTTCGGCGCCGCCGGGACCGTGGTGGCCGGCGCGCTCATAGCCGGCGCCATCGCCGCCACGCCCGCCAGCGCGGGCACGAACCACCAGCGCGGCTCCGCGGAGGACCGCGGCGTACAGACCGCCGCCGCGCGCGCCGCGAAGGCCGGCATCGACTGGCAGACCTGTCCCAAGGACTGGGGCCTGGACGCCCCGATCCAGTGCGGGTTCGTGACCGTGCCGGTCGACTACGCCAAGCCGGACGGCAAGAAGATCAAGATCGCCGTGGACCGGGCCAAGAGCACCGGCACCAAGGACGAGCGCCAGGGCTCGCTGATCTACAACCCCGGCGGCCCCGGCGGCTCGGGCCTCCGCTTCCCCGCCCGGGTGACCAGCAAGAACCCCCTGTGGACCAAGACCTCCAAGGCGTACGACTTCGTGGGCTTCGACCCGCGGGGCGTCGGCCACTCCGCCGCGATCTCCTGCATGGACCCGCAGGAGTTCGTCAAGGCGCCCAAGGCCGACCCGGTGCCCGACGACGAGGCCGACAAGCTCGCCCAGCGCAAGCTCGCCAAGGAGTACGCGGACGGCTGCAAGGAGCGCAGCGGCGCCCTGCTCCCGCACATGACGACGCCCAACACCGCCCGTGACCTGGACGTCATCCGCGCGGCGCTGGGCGACAAGAAGCTCAACTACCTCGGCGTCTCCTACGGCACCTACCTCGGCGCCGTCTACGCCACGCTCTTCCCCGACCACGTGCGCCGGATGCTCGTCGACTCCGTCGTGAACCCCTCGCGCGAGAAGATCTGGTACCAGGCCAACCTCGACCAGGACATCGCCTTCGAGACCCGCTGGGGCGACTGGAAGAAGTGGGTCGCGAAGAACGACGCGACGTACCACATCGGCGACACCCCCGAGAAGGTTCAGGCGCAGTGGGAGAAGCTGCGCGCGGCCGCGAAGAAGGCCCCGCTCGGCGGCCAGGTCGGCCCGGCCGAGCTCACCGGCTTCTTCCAGAACGCGCCGTACTACGACTCCATGTGGGCGCCGGTCGCCAAGGCGTGGAGCGCGTACGTCGCCGGTGACGAGAAGCCGATCATCGAGAACGCCGCGCCCGACATGAGCGACAAGGCCGGCAACATCTCCTCGGAGAACGGCAACGCGGTCTACACGGCCGTGGAGTGCAACGACGCCAAGTGGCCCACCAGCTGGCAGCGCTGGAACCGCGACAACACCCGCATCCACGAGCAGGCCCCGTTCATGACCTGGTCCAACGCCTGGATGAACCTGCCCTGCGCCACGTGGCCGGAGAAGCAGCAGACCCCGGTGGACGTCAAGACCGGCAAGGGCCTGCCCAGCGTGCTGATCGTGCAGAGCGAGCGGGACGCCGCGACCCCGTACGAGGGCGCCGTCGAGCTGCACCGCCGGCTGGCGGGCTCGCGCCTGATCACCGAGAAGGACGCCGGCTCGCACGGCGTCACCGGCCAGGTCAACCCGTGCATCAACGACCGCGTCGACGCGTACTTCGTGGACGGCAAGACCGATGCGAAGGACGTGACGTGCGCGCCGCACGCCACGCCTAAGCCGTAACGCCGTAGCGAGGCACGACAGCGGGGCGCCCGGGGTTTCCCCGGGCGCCCCGCTCGCTTACGTGCGGTGTGTGGCCGCCTTGGCGTCGGCCGCGTACACGTCCACGTACTCCTGCCCCGACAGCTTCATGATCTCGTACATGATCTCGTCCGTGACGGCCCGCAGCGCGGCGTGCTCGGACGTCATGTTCGCGTACCGGGAGAAGTCCATCGGCTCCCCGAAGCGGATCGTGACGCGTATGGCGCGCGGCAGCCGCCGGCCGGCCGGCTGGGCCTCGAACGTGCCGATCACCGCGCACGGAATCACCGGCGCCCCGGCCTCCAGCGCCATCGCGGCGACGCCCGTACGGCCCTTGTAGAGCCGCCCGTCGTGCGAGCGGGTGCCCTCCGGATAGATACCCAGGAGCCGGCCCTTGCGGAGCACGTTCACCCCCGACCTGATCGCGCTCCGCGCCGCCTGCCCGCCGGACCGGTCCACCGGGATCTGCCCGACACCGCGGAAGAACGCCGCGGTCAGCCGGCCCTTGAGGCCGGGCCCCGTGAAGTACTCGGCCTTGGCCAGAAAGGTGACTCTGCGCGGCACGATCGCAGGCATGACGAAGTGGTCGGCGAAGGACAGATGATTGCCGGCGATGATCGCCGCACCCTCCTCGGGGATGTGCTCCAGCCCCTCCACCCGGGGCCGGAAGACCGCCCGCAACAGCGGCCCCAGGACGACGTACTTGAGCACCTGGTAGAACACGCGGTTCTCCTCATTCTGCTGGACCGGCTCGACGACGGTGTCTTGGCAGGTCTACTGCGCAAACCTCCTGCGCGACAGCCGTAGTGTGACGTAAGTGCGCCTGGTACCTCGGCTATTCAGGCCACGCCGACTGCCGACTGCCGACGAGGGCAGGCGACATAGCGACAGGACGACATGACGGCATACAGAGACGGAGACAATGTGAGCAGTGAAGCGGCACGGGAGATCCGGACCGACATGGTGCGATTGCCTGCCGCGGCCGGATGGCTGCGGATGCTCGGAGTCGAAGGGGCCCTGGACTCCGCCGACCACCCGCTCTTCGCGGCGATCCGCGACACCACCGGGCAGCCGGAGGCGGTCGCGGTCGACCTCTCGGTGGTACGGGAGGTGTCCGTCGCCGCGGCGCGCGGCCTCGCCGCGTGTGCGGCGGAACTGGACCGCCGGGGCATCCGGCTCCTGCTCGCCGCCCCCTCCGAGGAGGTGACTCGGGCCCTGACCGCCGCAAATGGGCGGGCGGACGCCCGCCCCATCGTGCTGCCGACCGCGCAAGACCTCATCACCGCCTGTGTCCCGGACCTGCCGGAAACCGGACGGGCAGCCGACGTCCCTCTCGCCACGCCGCCCGACGAGAAGCCCGAGCAGGAGCTGGAGAAGGAGATCGAGCGCCTGCGCAGCAAGGTACGGGATCTCAAGGGCAAGGTCCGTACGCACCCCATGATCGCGCAGGCGCAAGGGGTACTGCAGGAGCGCTACCGACTGCGCGACGGCCAGGCGGCGTTCGCCCTGCTGCGCAGCTCCTCGCAGCAGCACAACGTCAAGCTCCGGGCCCTGGCCGCCGCGGTCCTCAACGCGCCCCGGCCCAAGAGCGGCACCGCCCGCTGGTTCCCCGACCGCACCCGGACCCGCCCGCCGAAGCTCCCGGCGCTGCCACAGGTGAACGGGGACGCCACCAACCGCAGCGCGGTGATCTCCGCGGTCCTGCACCAGGCCCTGACGGTGTCGGACACCCCGATGGGCAACGTACAGCTCGCCGACCGCCACGCCGGCGGTCTGCGCATCGAGGAACACCGCGGCCTGAACGAGGAGTTCGTCGACTACTTCGACCTCGTCGGCAAGGAAGGCACGTCCTGCGCGCTGGCCGCGCGCAACGTCACGCGGGTCACCGTGACCGACGTCGCCACCGATCCGGTCTTCACGGACGAAGCCCGCTACAAGATTCTCCAAGCCGGCAGCCGCGCCGCCCACAGCACGCCGCTGACCACCGCGAACGGCGTCTGCCTCGGCATGGTCTCCACCCACCACGAACGCCCCCAGCAACTCCTCGGCCCGGCTCAGGCCCGCGCCCTGGACCGGATCGGCGACCAGGCCGGCCGCTGGCTCGCCTGGCACCACCGCACGATCGTCCTCGACGCCCTGGAACACCTCCACCGCACGGCGGTCACGGCGTGAGGACCTGGCTCCTCGCCAGGGCTTGAAGTTGCCGCTGCGGCAGCTTCTACCGTTCTGACCAGGGCCGGAGAAACCGGCCCCGGTAAGCACTCGTGAGGGAGACGGCAATGGGCTGGTCCATCGCTGAGGTCGCCCGGATGTCGGGCGTGACGGCCCGGACGCTGCGGCACTACGACGAGATCGGCCTGCTGCCGCCGGCCCGGACCGGCTCCAACGGCCACCGCTACTACGAGGAGCGGCAACTGCTGCGGCTGCAGCAGCTCCTCGTGCTGCGGGCGCTGGGCCTGGGCCTGTCCGAGATCGGCCGGGTGCTGGCCGCGCAGGTCGACGAGGTGGAGGCACTGCGCGGACATCACCGCCGGCTGCTCGCCGAGCGCGACCGGCTGGACGCCCTGGCCCGCACCGTCTCCCACACGATCACCGAACTGGAACAGTCCAGGAAGGACGGTACTGCCATGACCGCCATCAATCGCCCGGAGAACCTGTTCGAGGGCATCCGCCCGGACCAGTACCAGGAGAGCCTGCGCGACTTCCCCGAGCGGGCCGCGGAGGTCGAGCGCTCCACCTCCGGGATGAGCCAGGTCGAAATCGAGGCCGGTCAGCGTGCGCGCACCGCGCAGATGATCCAGCTCGCCGAGTGGATGACCACCGGCACACCCGCCGACGCGCCCCCGGTCCAGGCCCAGGCCGACGCCGGCTACCGCGCACTGTCCGAATCCCGCACGGTCACCGCCGAGGAGTACCGCGCGATCGGCCGCGCCTGCGTCGAGAACGACCAGTGGCGCACCGCATACGAGGCCATCGCCCCGGGCCTGGCCGAGTACCAGCGAGCCGCGATCGAGGCGTACGTCGAGACTCGGCTGAGCTGAGGACGCGGCCGGGCCGGCAGCGGGGCGAGTTCAGTGCGTCGCGGCGGGGGAGCGGAAGAGGTGTTCGCCGTCCGTGACCGTCGTCGTGGAGCCGTCCGGGAGCAGTACGTCGGCCTCGACGCCGGGCGGGATGACGACGCGGACCTCGATGTCGGATTCCGCCCGGCGCCAGTGGGACTCGACGCGGCCGTGGGGCGTTTGGAGCGTGCCGGAGGCCCAGTCGAGGCCGGGGCCGGGGGTCGGGGCGATGCGGACGCGGGCGTAGCCCGGTGCGGCGGGCCGGATGCCGGCGACGACCTTATACAGCCAGTCGGCGACGGCGCCCAGCGCGTAGTGGTTGAAGCTCGTCATCTCGCCCGGATTGATCTTCCCGTCGGGGAGCATCGAGTCCCAGCGTTCCCAGATCGTCGTCGCGCCCATCGTCACGGGGTACAGCCAGGACGGGCACTCCGTCTCCAGCAGCAGCCGGTACGCGTCGTCGACGTGCCCGGTCTCGGACAGTGCCCAGGTGACGAAGGGTGTGCCGGCGAACCCGGTGGTGACGCGGTAGTCCCGGTCGCGGACGACCTCGGCGAGGCGGCGACCGGCGGCGGCGCGCGTCGCGTCGTCCAGTAGACCGAAGCAGATGGCGAGTGCGTAGACGGTCGCGCAGTCGGAGCGGATCCGGCCGCCCGCCTCGACGTAGTGCTGCCGGAACGCCTCCTTCGTGCGCTGGGCAAGCTCCTCCCAGCGTGCCGTGTCGGCCTCCTCGCCGAGGATGCGCGCGGTCTCGGCCGCGAAGGAGGCCGACCGGTAGAGGCACGCGGTCGCGACGACACCGGCGTCGGCCTTGGCGGCCCACGGCTCGTGCGGCGAGGCGTCGGGGTCCAGCCAGTCGCCGAACTGGAATCCCTTGTCCCACAGCCCGTTCTCCGAGAGGAGGGGGAGTACGGACTCGAGGTGCAGCACCATGCCCGGGTAGTGCGCGGCCAGCCGCTCGCGGTCGCCGTACGCCTCCCAGAGCGCCTGCGGGACCCAGACCGCGGCGTCGCCCCAGATGGCGGTTGGCCCGCTCCACTTCTCGAACATCGCCGGGTCGGGGAAGTTCCCGTGCTTCAGGACGTCGGGGACGACGTGCGGTACGCCGTCGGGCCCGGCGTGCCGGGTCTCCTCGGCGAGGTCGAGCAGCCACCGGTGGAGGAAGTCCGCGGTGTCGTACTGGAAGGACGCCGTGGCGGCGTACGCGGCGATGTCACCGGTCCAGCCGAGCCGCTCGTCCCGTTGCGGACAGTCGGTCGGGACGTGCAGGAAGTTGCCCTTCTGGCCCCAGACCGAGTTCTCGACGAGCCGGTTGACCAGGTCGTGCGAGCAGCTGAAGGTGCCGATGCGCGCCATGTCCGAGTGGACGACGACGGCCTCCAGTGCGTCCTCCGTGAGCCGCCCGGGATACCCCGTGACCTCGGCGTACCGGAACCCGTGGAAGGTGAGCGCCGGCTCGAACTCGTCGTCACCGCCGGAGAGTACGAACGTGTCCGTGGCCTTCGCGGCGCGCAGCGGCCGCGTGCCGAGCTCGTCGTCCTCCAGCACCTCGGCGTGCCGGACGACGATCTCCGTGCCGGCGGGGCCCGTGGCACGCAGGCGGAGCCGGCCGACGAGGTTCTGCCCGAAGTCGACGAGGGTCCGTCCCTGCGGCGAGATCCAGATGCGCTGCGGACGCAGTACTTCCTGCCGGGTCGCCTGCGGGCCGACCCGGTCAACGAGGGTGGCGCGGTCGACGGCGGTCTCGCGGACCTCCAGCGGTGTACCGCTGCCGCGCAGCCGGGCGTCGATCCGCTCGCCGTCGTAGAGACTGTTCTCCAGGATCTCGCTGGTCCGGGCCGACCAGGTGGTGTCGGTCGGTACGGACTGGGTGTGCCCGTCGGCGAAGGTGATCTCCAGCTCGCCGATGAAACCGGTCTCCTCGCCGTAGTTGGCGTTCGCGCCCTCGAAGCCGAGGTCGCCGCGCCACCAGCCGTTGCCGAGCAGCACCTCGATGCCGAATGTGTTGTCGTTGCCGAGGAGGTGGGTCACGTCGTACGTCTGGACCTCCAGCCGCCACTCGTAGGAGGTCCAGCCCGGATCGAGTACCGAGTCGGAGACCGGGCGCCCGTCGATACGGGCCTCGTAGACGCCGTGGGCTGTCGCCCGGAGCCGGGCCGCGGTCACCTGCGATCGGGGCGCGTCGAGGGCGACGGTGCGGTGCAGGACGACGGCGGCGGCGCGGTCGGTGCCGGCGGTGATCATCGTGGCGTTGTCGAGCATGGGGCCCTTCGGGGTGTGTGAGGTGGGGTGGGGGAGGAGGTGCGGCGAAGTGGGTTACGTGGTGGTGGCCGGGTTGGTACGAAGGGGGGCCGCCCCCTCGTCCCCGTCCGCCACGCCCTCCGCGTCGATCTCATCCTCCGCCTCGAACTCGTTGCGTGTCCGGCGGCGGAAGACCAGCCAGGCGGTGCCCAGGCCGAGGGCGGTGGCGAGGCAGAGGCCCGCGTAGGTCAGGCGGGGGCTGTATTGGAGGAGGGCCGGGGTGAGGACGGCCGCGACGGCGGCGAGCACCCGGGCGACGGCGATGATCCCGCCCTGCGCGGTGGACCGCAGCATCGTCGGAAAAGACTCCTGCGTCCACACCTTCATGATCCCCTCGAAGGCGAGCATGCCGCCGGCGCCGCCCAGGATTCCCATCGTGACGAACGCCGGGAGGCTGAATCCCACGACGGCGGGCGTGGCGTAGGAGACGATGAGCATCACCGCGCCGGTCGCGAAGAGACGCATCCGGTGGCGGGTGCCGACGTACTTCATGAAGACCAGGCTGCCGACCATGCCGAGCGGGAAACCCAACAGGCTGAGCTGTGAGGCGAGTTCGACGCTGATCCCGACGACGTTGACGGCGATGTGGGTGTTGAACTGGCCGTTGGTGTTGGCCGCGAGATTGGTCAGGCAGTAGAAGACCAGCAGCGCGGCGAACGGCTTGGCGTACGGGTGCTTGAACAGCTCGCCGAAGCGCACCCGCTCCGCGCGGACCGTCCCGATGCCGTGTCGTCGCTCGTCGCGGGCCCGGAGCCAGTACGGCGACTCGGGAATCCCGAGCCGCAGGAGCAGGATGATCAGGGCGACGATGCCCACGTGCGCGTACAGGATCTGCCCGCCGAGCCGGCCGAGGCCGCCGACGAGGGAGGCGACGAGGGCCGTGGCGAGGATGCCGACCGTCCAGAGCATGTTCGACAGGCCGAGCAGCGCGCCCCGGTTCTTGTCGGTCGCCGCCTCGGAAATCGTGGCGAGCGATACGGGCAGGTCGGCACCGGTGCCCAGGCCCAGCAGGGCGACGCCGGTCAGCATGAGCGGGAAGGAAGCCCCGAAAACCAGCAGCGAGCACCCGGCGACGGCCATCGCCATCGTCACGAGGAAGACGGCGCGCCGGCCGAAGGCGTCGCCGAGCTTGCCGCCGACGACGGCACCGATGGCGATGCAGAAGGTGAGGACGCCCGAGAGCCAGCCGAACTCGCTGCCGCTCAGGCCGATCGCGTCCTGGTAGATGACCAGCGCGGTGCCGTTCGAGACGATCGCTGCCGCGTCGATGTAGGACGCCATTCCCGAGACGATGCCCACCCGCCAGGGGTGGGGCGCTTCGGTGGTGCGGGGGATCGGCAGAGCCATGACGGTTCCCCTTTGAAACGTCGCGTATGGAAAGCCCGGAGTGGCCTGTGCTGGCGTACTGAATCGCGGACTGAATCGATTCAAGTGGCGTTACCGTAAGGTGGCCGCGAAGCGCTTCACAAGGGTGTTGCGCGGGGTTTCTCGGTGAGGCGGTGCGCCTGGCCCGCGCGTGGGCATGCGAAACGCCCCGCCGCAAGGGGGAGATGGCGGGGCGTCCGTCCGGCGACCGGCCGTCGGCCGGTGCAGGCGGGACCGGGCTCGAGGATCAGCTGTTCACGCAGGTGTTGCCGAAGGCGGGGTTGAGCAGCCCGACGACGTTGATGCTGTTGCCGCAGACGTTGACCGGAATGTGGATGGGGGCCTGGATGACGTTGCCGGAGGCGATGCCGGGCGAGTTCACGGCGGCGCCGTGTGCACCGGAGTCGGCTGCCGCGACGCCCGCACCTCCCAGGACAGCGGCGGCGGCCAGGGCGGTGGCGGCGACTGCACGACGGATGCTCATGATTTTCTCCTGATGTGAGGGAATGTCCGCACGGAGCATCTCCGGTGCGATGTACGGAAAACGCCGGTAACTCGAACGGGGCAGCAAACTCGCTGGTACGTGTGCATGTGCCGCCACCGGGTTGACCGTGCACCGGCTCGACGAGCTCATCACCGCCGCCGAACGCAGCGGTTGACTACGGAGGCGATGCGCGGCGGAACGGGCCCTCGGTGGCCGGGCCGTCGAGGATCGAGCGGACGAGGTCGTTCAGGCGGGTGTTGTGACTGCGGGCGTAGGAGCGGAGCAGTTCGAACGCCTCGTCAATGGTCCACTCGAAGCGTTCCGCGAGCATTCCCTTCGCCTGCTCGATGGCGATCCGCGAGGTCAGGGCCGATTGCAACTGATCGACGTACCGCTGTTGCCGCTGATGAGCCACGCCTATGACCGCCGCGTCGCACATGGCCTGTGCTGCCCGGACGGATTCGCCGGGTAACGCATGGTGTTGGCAATGCTGGTGGTGGAGCTGGAGTGCGGCAATGGTCCGGTGTTGGTGGCGGAGGGGGATGACGGTGATGCCGGTGAATCCCTCGGACAGGGACCGGGGGACGAAATGCGGCCACCGGGAGCGGAAGGTCGGTCCGTCGAGGGGGAGGTCGGCGAGCCGGCGTCCGGTGCGGAGGGCTTCGAGGCCGGGGCCCTCCTTCAACTCCAGTTGCGCATGGGCCAGTTGATCGGACGCGTGGTCCGAGGCGGCTGCCACCGTCGGAGTGTTCTTGTTGCGCTCGTCCACGGAGAGGACCGCCGTCGCCTCGACGCCCGGCAGCTTCCGGCTGTGGTCGGTCAGTCGGCGCAGCACGCCACCGTTGTCGTGGTCACGCGGGGCGGCGTCGGCGAGCTCGAGGAGAACGGGCGTCAACTGCTGAGACATCGATTGCTGATGGATCGATTCGTCGCACATGCGTGGTTGTCTCCTGTGGACCGAACGACCGAACGCCGTGATCCTGGCTCGAACCTGACGTTGGCATGCTGCTGGGTCATATCTCAAGTGCACCCGCATCCTGGCAATGGTTGCTCAGCGGAGCAAGCGGGATACTCCCGGTGAGTGCTGTGACCTTGGCGGATGCCGTACTTCCGGTTCGGTGGGCAAGGCGACATGACGTCGATGCCGAACAGGTGAGGGCACCAGGCGCAGAGCGACTGTTGATAAGTGATGCCTTATCAGTGCGCACGGTATTCCTATCAATCCGCGCGGTGTTCCGCCGCGTTACCCGGCCGCGTCGTCCGGCCGGGGCGCGTCGCGTCGAGGCGGGGCGGCCAGCGGTTCGGCGGCCTCCAGGAGTAGTTCGATCGTCTTCGTGAGGCCGGCGAGACGGTGGCGCATCTGGCCACCGTGGTCGCCAGGGGCGAACACCTCGGCCTCGGCCGCGTTGCTCGCCAAGTGCCGGCGAGCGAAGTCGAGCACCGTGCGGAGTTGGGTCTGATCGTCCATGACGGTGCGAGCCAGGGGACCGGCCACTGTGCCCACCTCCTCTCGCCGGGTGCTGCCTGAACGGACCGTACCGCACCGTGCGTTCGGCGCACGGTTGGAGCGAGGAGGAGGAAACTGGGGGAACCGCCTTGTTTCCCCTCGTACGGCCCGTACGATCCGCAGCAACGGGGAAGTGGGCATGAGGAGCGCCGGAGGTGCTGGATGCCGTACGCCGACGGACTGGCGATCACCACGCTCGCCTCCTGCGATGCCGGCGCCGTGCTGCGCGTCAGCGGCGAGCTCGACCACGGCAGCGAAGGCGTCTTCCGCGTCACGGTGGGCGCCTGCGTCGGCGCCGGGCACCGCTATCTGACCCTCGACTGCTCCGCCCTCACCTTCTGCGACTCCCGCGGCCTGAACTGCCTGTTGGGCCTGCACTGGCTCCTGCGCCGCCGCCAGGGCCGGCTCCTGCTGGCGTGCGTGGGCCGCCGCGTACGGCGCGTACTGGACCAGACCGGCAGCAGCGAACTGCTCCCGGTCTTCACCACGGTCACCCAGGCCCTCGCCACGCTCCCCGAGGCGCACCGCCCCGTCTGGCCGCCCGACACGGCCCGCCGCCGGCCCGCGGCTCAGGGCCCGGCCTGACGATCTTCACTGCTCGCAGCCCGCATGTCATCCTGATCAACGCCCCCTGACACGCTCCGCCACTCGTTGGCAGCAGGCCGAGGAGAACCTTCCGTTGAGCACCGGCGCGCCGCACCACGACAGCTTCTACGAGCCCATAGATGAGCACCGTTACAAGCCCACCCCGCACGTGGGCGGTGCCTGGGACGTCAACGAGCAGCACTTCAGCCCGCTCGGCGGTCTCATCGTGCATGCCATGGAGCGCCACCTGGCCGCGCGTCCCGACAGCGGGCTGGTCCTCGGGCGGATCAGCTTCGACATCCTCGGGCGCCTCGCGCTCGACGAGTGCGAGATCCAGGTGGAGACCCTGCGGCCCGGCCGTACGATCGAACTGATCGAGGCCGTCGTACGGATCGCCGACCGGCCCGTGGTCCGGGCGCGCGCCTGGCTCCTCGCCGCCGTGGACACCACGGCCGTCGCCGGCGGCGCCGGGGACCGGCTCCAGCCGCCCGAGTCGCTGCCCTCCTGGCCGCTGGCCTCCGTATGGCCCGGCGGGTACATCGCCTCCCTGGACGTCCGGCCGGTCGCACCGCCGCAACCGGGGCGCACGACCGCCTGGGTGTCCACGCCTCTCGACCTCGTCGCGGGACGGCCCAGCAGTCCGCTGGCGTCCTATCTCGCCCTGGTCGACACCGCCAACGGCATCGCCGTGCGCGAGTCGCCGACCGCCTGGATGTTCCCCAACGTCGACCTCACCGTCCACCTCCACCGGCAGCCGGAAGGCCGCTGGACCGGACTGGACACCACCGTCACCTTCGGCGGCACCGGCCAGGGCATCACCAGCACGGTCCTGCACGACATCAACGGACCCGTCGGCCACGCACAGCAGATCCTCACCGTCCGCCCCATGCCGGCCGCCGACGCTGAGCAGTACTGACTCTCCATACAGGTCCGCGGGCCCGGGCCGGCTGCCTCGGTCCGGGCCCGCGGAGCCCGTCCTCACCTGCAGAATCCGCTGCGTACCAGTGCCAGGTGCATCGCGACCATGGGCCGGGCCTTGCGCGCCGCGGCTTTCACCTCGCTGTTGCGCCCCGTCCGGAGCTCATGGCTGATCAGCGCCAGCGTCTTCACATGCGCCGCGGACTCCATCCGCAGCCACGCCCTGTCGTACGCGCGCGTGCCCTTCTTGGCCTGTACCTCCGCCAGCGCGCGCCGCTGCTCCGCGCTGGGCGAGCCGGGCAGCCGGACGCGTAGTTTGGCCGCGAGAGACGTGATGCCCCTGTCCATCCTCCGGTGATCGTGCACCAGCAGGCCGCCGATCCGCTTCACACAGCGCTTGGTGGCGTTCCGGCCCGCGTCCCGGCCGGCCTCGATCTCCGCGAGGTTCCCCTGATGCGCGGCTCTCAGGAACGCTGAATCGGTCGGGCGCGAGCTTGCCGCGGACCCGGACCCGGAACCGGACGCGGTCGCGGACGTGGTCGTCGTGACCGTCCCGGTCACGGCCATCACCAGCACGGCGGTCGCCGCCACGCCTCGTACAGCGATCATCTGCACTGCTCCTTTCGCTGCCGGCCGGGGCGCGCGAGACGTCCTCGGGCCGGTCGCCGACGGGCACCGAGCCGGTACCCGGTGACGATGCCTGCCCCCTGGGTCTCGCCTCCGTCGCGACAGCTCCCGTCAACCACCCGAACGGGCGGCGTGTCGGTACTGGACAAGGACTGGACAAGGACTGGACAAACGGAGACGAACGCCACGCCGCCGTCGTGACCTGCGCCATTTATCCGGAGAGTGCCGATGGGTAACGTTCTGTGCGGCCTGCCCCCTCACCGACTCGGAGGGCTCATCGGTGCCCACAGACCTCTCCCCGCTGATATCGGCGACGACCCAGTGGCTGACGTGCGCGTATCCGTCGAGCGGCGGCGCGATGAGCGCTGCCCTAACCGAGGCGCAGGCCCGGCAGGCGGTGACCGTCGCGGCGTGGCTGCGCTACCCGACGCCGATGGACGCCGCGCTGGTCTCGGTCACCGGCCCGGGCGGCTCGGGGCGTCTCGACTGGCTCACGGGTGCGGACGTCCCCGGCGCGGACGCCGCCGGGCCGGACGACGAGGCGGAGAGCGCGTGGCGGTCGTGGGTGGACGAGGTCGTCGCGAGCTGGGCAGCGGCCCTGCTCAGCACGCCGGCACTGGCCGAAGCCGCGGTGACCGCCCTCGCTGACTCCTGGCACATGTCCGGGACACCGGCCGAATTCCGCCGCCTGGTCTCGCCCGACGCCCACGAGCAGCAAGCCGCCGCCCTCCTGCGCCACCCGGACCTGCTGGCCCCGCTGGCGGAACTCCACCACCCCGAACTCCTCACCCGCCTGGACACCGACCGCGTACTCGACGGCTGAGACCCGGGCTCCGAGGGAGCCCGGGCACCTCACTCGACGGTGACGACCACCGAGTGGTGGCCCGTCGCCCCGTCGGGAACGGGCGGAGTGCGGTGTGCGGGCTGGGTCTTTCCGGTGCGGTCCGTGGCGCGGACCGTGAGGGTGTGCGTACCGGGGGTCGCCCGCCATGGCAGGGACCACTGGCGCCAGGTGTCGCGAGTGTCCTCCGCGGCGAGATCGGCCCGCCGCCACGGCCCCTCGTCGATCCGCACCTCGACCCGGTCGATGCCCCGGTGCTGAGCCCACGCGACGCCGGCGATCATGACCGTGCCGGCCCGCGGCCGCGCGTCGGCCTTGGGCGTGTCGATGCGCGACTGCGTCTTGACGGGCGCCTCGCGGGCCCACGCGCGCTCGACCCAGTACGCGTCGTAGGCGTCGAAGGTGGTGAGTTCGATGTCCTCGATCCACTTGCAGGCCGAGACATAGCCGTACAGGCCGGGGACGACCATCCGTACCGGGAAGCCGTGCTCCAGCGGCAGCGGCCCGCCGTTCATGCCCAGCGCCAGCATCGCGTCCCGGCCGTCCATGAGGTCCTCGACCGGACTGCCGATCGTCATGCCGTCCACCGACCGCGCCACGAGCTGGTCGGCCGGGCCGCCCCGCGACGGCGGCCGGACGCCGCACTCCCGGAGCAGCTCCGCCAGGGGTACGCCGATCCACCGCGCGTTGCCCACGTACGGACCGCCGACCTCGTTGGACACGCAGGCGAGGGTGATGTCCCGCTCGATCAGGTCGCGTTGGAGGAGATCGTCGAAGGTCAGCGTCCGCGGCGCGGTGACGCCCTTGCCGTGGATACGCAGCCGCCAGGTCGTGGCGTCGACCTTGGGGACGAGGAGCGCCGTGTCGACCCGGTAGAAGTCCTTCGTCGGGGTGCGGAACGGGCCGAGGCCCGCGACACGCAGCTGGGCTCCCCGCGGGACGGGTGACGCGGGGGACGCCGGCGGGGGCAGGACGATACGGCTCCGGGAGGCGAGCGCGTCCCTGCCCGAGCTGCTGAGCGTGCGGCCCAGCGCGCCGACGCCGGTGGAGGCCGCCGCCGCGGCCGAGGCCGCGAGGAGGAAGCCGCGGCGGTCCCAGCCCTTGCCGGCCGTGGGTGCTTCCCCCATCGGGGCCGGCGGTGCCGTACGCACGCGCAGCCGCCCGGTGAACCAGTACAGCAGGCCGCTGCCCGCCACCGCCCCGACCAGCGAGGGCAGCGCGTCGATCGCGGTCGCGTCCGGCCGGCTCGTCGCGGCCACCGCGCCGACCACGCCGAACAGCAGGACGCCCGCCGCGCCGAGCCGCCGGTGGCGCAGCGCGAGGACGCCCAGGGCGAGCGCGAGCAGCGCCAGTACGGCCAGGATGCCGAGCCGGAGGACGAGCTTGTCGGCCGTCCCGAAGGTGCGGATCGCCCAGTCCTTCACCGGCCCCGGGGTCAGGTCGATCGCCGCGCCGCCCACCGCCACGACCGGCCCTGCCTGCGGCCCCACCGCCGCCGACGCCAGCTCGGCGACGGCCAGCGCCGCGTACCCGGCGAGCAGCCCGCTCAGCGCCCCCGGCGCCAGTGCTCGCAGCCGGGTACCGCGTACCACCCGTACCTTCCGGTCCCTGCCCACACAGCAATTGTCCCGCCGACCGGGCGGATTTTCCCCGTCGCGCGGGGCACTCGGGCACGGTTGGGTCGGCGTGTTCCCGGGAGGCGAGGCTGTGACCGAACTGGCGGACGGCGCGGTGCGGACGGGGTACCGACCGGCCCCGCCGCTGGGCAGGCGGCTGCTCCGGCTGACGAAGACCACCGATCACAAGGTGATCGGCAATCTGTACCTGGTGACGTCCTTCGGCTTCTTCCTCTTCGGCGGCCTGCTCGCGCTGGTGATGCGGGCCGAACTGGCGCGCCCGGGGCTGCAGATCACCGACGAGCACCTCTACAACCAGCTCTTCACGATCCACGGCACGGTCATGATGCTGCTCTTCGCCACCCCGCTCTTCGCGGGGTTCGCGAACGCCGTCATGCCGCTCCAGATCGGCGCGCCGGACGTGGCCTTCCCCCGCCTGAACGCGCTGTCGTACTGGATGTACCTCTTCGGCGGCCTGATGGTGGTGAGCGGCTTCCTGGTGCCCGGCGGGGCAGCGGCCTTCGGCTGGTTCGCGTACGCGCCGCTGAACGGGGCCGTCCGGTCGCCGGGCGCCGGCGGCGACCTGTGGACGATGGGCCTGGTCGTGGCGGGGGTGTCCACCACGCTCGGCGCGGTCAACTTCATCACCACGATCATGTGCCTGCGCGCGCCCGGCATGACGATGTTCCGGATGCCGATCTTCACCTGGAACGTGCTCTTCACCTCGATCCTCGTGCTCCCCGCCTTCCCCGTGCTGACGGCGGCGCTGCTGGCACTGGAGGCGGACCGGAAATTCGGCGCGCACATCTTCGACGCGGCCAACGGCGGGGCGATCCTGTGGCAGCACCTCTTCTGGTTCTTCGGCCACCCCGAGGTGTACATCGTCGCGCTGCCGTTCTTCGGCATCGTGACGGAGATCCTGCCGGTCTTCGCCCGCAAGCCGGTCTTCGGGTACGTCGGGCTGATCGGCGCGACCGTCGCGATCACGATGCTGTCGGCCGTGGTCTGGGCGCACCACATGTTCGCCACCGGCGCGGTGCTGCTGCCGTTCTTCTCCCTGATGTCGTTCCTCATCGCGGTGCCGACCGGGGTGAAGTTCTTCAACTGGATCGGGACGATGTGGCGGGGCTCGCTGTCGTTCGAACCACCGATGCTGTGGGCGGTCGGCTTCCTCGTGACGTTCCTGCTCGGCGGGCTCAGTGGCGTAGTGATCGCCTCGCCACCGCTGGACTTCCACCTCACCGACTCGTACTTCATCGTGGCGCATCTGCACTATGTGCTGTTCGGAACGGTCGTGTTCGCGATGTTCGGCGGCTTCTACTTCTGGTGGCCCAAGCTGACCGGGAAGATGCTGGACGAGCGGCTCGGGAAGATCCACTTCTGGACGCTGTTCGTGGGCTTCCAGACCACCTTCCTCGTCCAGCACTGGCTCGGCGAGAACGGCATGCCGCGGCGCTACGCCGACTACCTCGCGGCCGACGGCTTCACGCTCCTGAACACCGTCTCGTCCATCGGCGCGTTCCTGCTGGGCGCCTCGACGCTGCCGTTCCTCTACAACGTGTGGAAGACCGCGAAGTACGGCACGCGCGTCGGCACCGACGACCCGTGGGGCTACGGCCGGTCCCTGGAGTGGGCCACCTCCTGCCCGCCGCCGCGCCACAACTTCGTCGCACTGCCGCGCATCCGCTCCGAGTCGCCCGCCTTTGATCTGCACCACCCGGAGAAGGAGTGGCACACATGAAGTCGCAGAAGGGGTGGGGCACATGAAGACCGAAGCTGTTCTCTTCGCCGGGGTGGCGGGCTTCTTCGCCGTCACCGCGGGCTTCTACGGCAGGTACGGAAACGACCCCGCGGGCACCAGCGTGCTGATCGTCGCGTGCCTGATGGCCGCGCTGGTCGCCTTCTTCCTGGCCGTGCAGTACCGGCGGCGCGGGCGGCGGGCGCAGGACCGCCGCGACGCCGAGGTGGCCGACACCGCCGGGCCGCTGGACTTCTTCCCGCCCGCCAGCCCCTGGCCCCTCGTCGTCGCCGCCGGGTTCACGGTCATCGCGCTCGGCGTGGTCTTCGGGCTGTGGCTGGCGCTGCTCGGCGCTGGTGTGCTGGCCCTCGGTGTCTTCGAGATGGTGTTCCAGTACGCGGGGCGGCAGGACCGTCAGGGCCGTCAGGAGTCCGGCGGCCGGTCGCGGAGCTGACGGGCGGACTCCCGCGAGGCCGTGCGCGGCTGCGAGGCCGCCGCGAACCAGTGGCTGAGCGCGGACCGCAGCCGCCCGGCCCCGTCGCCCTCCCCGGCTTCCTCACCCGACCCGTCGCGTCCGGCCGCCGGCAGCGGGGGAGCCGCCGGCATGCTGCCGTACAGCACCACGTACCGCTCCTCCTCGCCCACCGGCCGGTGCTCCTCCTCGTAACCGCCTTCGACCGTCTGGCGCATCAGCCCGGTCTCCTCGCCCTCGGCAAGCCGTTCGTGCTCGGCTTCCTGCAGGGCCAGGCACAGCCGTTTGGTCACCAGGAAGACGGCGACCGGCAGCACGATCAGGGCCGTGCGCAGCATCCAGGTAAGGGCGTTGAGGGAGATCCCGAAGGCGAGGGCCACCACGTCGTTCCCGCCGGCCAGCAGCAGTACCGCGTAGGCGCTGACGGCCGCCGCGCCGAGCGCCGTGCGCACGGGCCGGTCGCGCGGCCGGTCGCACAGGTGGTGCTCGCGCCGGTCGCCGGTCACCCACGCCTCGACGAACGGGTAGGCGTACAGCAGCGCGAACAGCGTGAGCGGCAGCACCACGGCCGGGAGCAGCACGTTCCACATGAGGGTGTGGCCGGCGACCGTCGTCTCCCACGGCGGTACGAGCCGCAGCGCGCCCTCCAGGAAGCCGACGTACCAGTCCGGCTGGGCGCCGGTGGACGCCTGGTCCGGCCGGTAAGGGCCGTACACCCAGACAGGGTTGATCTGCGCCACCCCGCCGAGGAACGCCGTCACTCCGAAGACCATGAGGGACAGGCCGCCCGATGTGGCCGCGAAGTGGGGGACGAGGGGCCTGCCGACCACGTTGCGGTTGGTGCGGCCGGGGGCCGCCCACTGGGTGTGCTTCAGGTAGAAGACCAGGATCAGGTGGACGGTGACCAGCGCCAGGATCAGCCCCGGCAGCAGCAGGATGTGCACCCCGTACAGCCGGGAGACCATGTCGTGCCCGGGGAACTCCGCACCGAAGACGAACATGCTGAGATACGACCCGACGAGCGGCAGCGACAGCATGATGCCCTGCGCGATCCGCAGACCGGTGCCCGACAGCAGGTCGTCCGGGAGCGAGTAACCGGCGAAGCCCTCCGCCAGCGCCAGCAGGAAGAGCGTCACCCCGATCATCCAGTTCACCTCGCGGGGCTTGCGGAACGCGCCGGTGAAGAAGACCCGCAGCAGGTGGACGCCGATCGCCGCGAGGAAGACCAGCGCGGCCCAGTGGTGCATCTGCCGGATCAGCAGCCCGCCGCGCACGTCGAAGCTGATGTGCAGGGTGGAGTCGAACGCCTCGGACATGCGGACACCGGAGAGCGGTGTGTACGAGCCGTCGTACACCACTTCGTGCATGCCGGGCTTGAAGAAGAGCGTGAGGTACACCCCCGTCAGCACGAGCACGATCAGGCTGTAGAGGGCCAGTTCGCCCAGCAGGAACGACCAGTGGTCGGGGAACGGCTTGCGCAGCAGCCCGCCGCCCTCGGCGACCGGCAGCCGGGCGTCCAGTGCCTCCGTGGTGCGGCCGGCGGCCTGCCTCGTCTGCTGCTTCACGGCGCGTACCTTCAGGCGGGACCGCCGGAAAAAGATCACTCCAACTCCTCCCTGTTCGGGAGCCCCTGACGCATCGCCCGCCAGGTGGCGCCACGAGGACGTGTAGCCGCTTGTCGGCCGGCCACGCAGGACCGGGGAAAAGCGCTGGCCGGAGCGGTGTCCGTGTGGCAGCGTCCGCGCCATGACCGACACCGACCGCCGCGCCGGCGCCCCCGCTGCGACAGGCACCGACCGCATCCGGATCACCCCTCTCGCCGAGCGCCCGGCACTGCTGCCCCGGCTCTACGAATTCGCCGACACCTGGCCGGCCTTCGTCCCGCACGACCCGGTGGCGGACGCCTTGTTGGGCCGGGTGGCCGCGGACTTCCCCGCGTACTGCGTGGTGGCGACGGACGGCGACCGCGTCGTGGCGCGCGGGCTGAGCGTGCCCTTCGACGCCGGGCGCGACGGCCGGGAGGAGACGCCGGACCGGGGCTGGGACCGGGTGCTGGGGTGGTCGTTCCACGACCGGCGGGACGGGCGCCCGCCGACGACGGCCAGTGCGCTGGAGATCACGGTGGACACCGAGTACCTCGGCCGCGGGCTGTCCTACCGGATGCTGGAGGCGCTGCGGAACGCCGTCGGCCGGCAGGGCCACGACGCGCTGCTGGCCCCCGTCCGCCCGACGGCCAAGCACCTCGTACCGCACGTCCCCATGGCCGACTACATCCGCCGGCGGCGCGCGGACGGACTGCCGGCCGACCCCTGGCTACGGGTGCACGTCAAGGCCGGCGGCACCATCGAGAAGATCGCCCCGGCGTCGATGACGGTCAGCGGCTCCCTGGACCAGTGGCGCAGCTGGACCGGCCTGCCCTTCGACCACGACGGTGCTGTCGAAGTGCCCGGCGCCCTGGTCCCCGTGCACTGCGACACCGCCCATGATCACGCGGTCTATGTCGAACCCAACGTCTGGGTCCGGCACCGAGTGCACCCGCGACCGTAGCGGGCGCGAAATGCTCCGGTAACGGTGTCGGGGAGCTACACCTTCTACGCTCGTACGCAGAAGTGGGGAGACGGGGCGAGGGCAGGGGAGGGGGCGGCGGGCGTGCAGGACGACGTGGAGCTGCGCTACCACGTGGTGCACGGCTACCGCCGCGCCTTCCGGTTCGCGGGCCGTGGCCCCGCCCTCGTGTTCCTGCACGGTATCGGGGACTCCTCCGCGACCTGGGCGGGCATCCTCCCGGCGCTGGCCAGGAACCACACCGTGATCGCCCCCGACCTGCTCGGCCACGGCGCCTCCGACAAGCCGCGCGCCGACTACTCGGTCGCCGCCTACGCCAACGGCGTCCGCGACCTGCTCGGCGTCCTCGGCATCGACCGCGCGACCCTGATCGGGCACTCGCTGGGCGCCGGGGTGGCCATGCAGTTCGCGTACCAGTTCCCCGAGCGCACCGAGCGGCTGGTGCTGGTCAGCGCGGGCGGTGTGGGCCGGGAGGTCACCCCCGTCCTGCGGGCCGTGTCCCTGCCGGTGGCCGCCGCGCTGCTCTCGGTGCTCGGCCTGCCCGGGATGCGCTGCCAGACCCGGCTGGTCGTCGGGCTGCTCAAGGGCCTCGGCACGGACCTCGGACAGGACGCGCCGGCCCTGCGCCGGCTGGTCGACGCGCTCCCGGACGCGGCGTCCCGGAGCGCGTTCGTCCGCAGCCTGCGCGCCGTCGTCGACTGGCGCGGCCAGGTCATCACCATGCTGGACCGGTGCTATCTGGCCGAGGGCATGCCCACCCTGCTGCTGTGGGGGTCACGGGACGGCGTGATACCGGTACGCCACGCCTACCGCGCGCACGACGCGATGCCCGGCAGCCGCCTGGAGATCTTCGAGGGCGCCGGGCACTTCCCGTTCACCGCCGATCCGGACCGCTTCCTCGCCGCGGTACAGCACTTCATCGCCACGACCCGGCCGGCCGACTGGAGCCCGGAGCGGTGGCGCGAGCTGCTCAGGGCGGGCCGGCCCGGCAGCGCGGCCGGCCGCCCGGACGACGCCCGCAACCGCGCCGTGGAGCGTGAGCTGCGGGACGAGAGCGAGCGCAGCGCCACGTAGCACCGTCCGTTACGGGCGGCGCCAGCTGTGGTCCGGGAGGTGGGAGCCGGCCTGCGGGCCCATCCGCAGCATGCCGCCGTCGACGGCCCACGACGCCCCCGTCACATACGCCGCGTCCGGGCCGGCGAGGAAGGCGATGACGGCCGCCACCTCGCGGGCGTCGCCCGGCCTGCCCAGCGGGACGCCGGGCCGGTCCTTGACGGTCACGTCCGCGTCCTCCTGCCCGGTCATCGGGGTGGCGATCTCGCCGGGCGCGACGGCGTTCACGTTGATGCCGTACTCGGCGAGCTCCAGGGCCATGACCTGCGTCAGCAGGCCCAGCCCGCCCTTGGCCGCGCAGTACGGGGCGGCGCCGACCCGGGGCTGGTGCTCGTGCACGCTGGTGACGTTGACGATCCGGCCGCCGTCCCCCTGGTCGATCATGCGCCGGGCGGCCAGCTGGGAGCAGAGGAAGGGGCCGCCTAGGTCGACGTCGATCACGTGCTGGAACGTCGCGTGATCGATGTCCAGGAAGGGCGTCGCGGTGCCGGTGCCGGCGTTGTTGACCAGTACGTCGAGCCTGCCCAGCCGCTCGGCGAGCCGGTCGACGGCCTGCGCGGCCGCCGGCAGGTCCGCGAGATCCATCCGCTCGATCGCCGCGTTCCGGCCCTTGCCGCGGACTTCCTCGGCCGTCGCCTCGGCGCCCTCCCGGTCGCTGTGCCAGGTGATGCCGATGTCCAGCCCCTGCTCGGCGAGGCGTACGGCGGTGGCCCGGCCGATGCCGGAATCCGCCCCGGTGATCACGGCAGTACGCGGGTTCAGTTCCGGTGTTTTCACGAGGGATCGTCCATCCGGCTCTCGGGCAGCAGTTCACGGATGTCGGGCGGGAGGACGCTGCCGAGCTTCTCGCTGAGCTCGGGAGCCACCGCCGCGTCCAGCGTTTCGAACACCGCGCTCGCCTCCTGCAGCGCGGCGTCCTCCGGAACCCCGCCGCGCCAGGCGATCCGCGCGGCGAACGTCGTCAGGTCGAACCGCTCCGCCGTGTGGTGCTCCTCGGGCCCGCCCTCGTGCGCGGCGACCACCCGGCGGAGGTGCTCGCCGATCTCCTGCGGGAGCTGCGCCGCCAGATGCTCGGCGAGGCCGTCGGGGATGCGCTCCGCCAGCGTTTCCAGCGTCGCCCGTACCGCGCGTTCCGCCGTCCCGCGGTCGGGGAGCGCGGCCCCTGCCTGCACCAGGCGCAGGAACTCGTCGTGATGCATGATCATTCACCCTTCTGTGCCGTCGGCACGCAGCCGTACCTGCTCCGCCAGCCGCTCCAGGCTCCGGTCCAGCGCGGCCTCCACGGCCTCGCCGCCCGGGTCGTGGGACGCCTCGAAGAAGGACAGGTGAATGGTCACCTCGCTCGCCCCGCTCCCGATGCCGGCCACCTGGAGCCAGCCCGCGTAGCTGCCGGTCTCCCGGGTGCCCCATTCCAGGCGCTGTTGATCCGGCTGGGCCCGGAAAAGGGCGGACGCGTCCTCGCCCGTACGGTCCTCGTGCACCGTCACGGCCGGCAGCTCCTCCTCCCGTACGTGCAGCTCCGCCGGCAGCCAGGAATCGAGCCGCGACACATTGCTCGCCTGATCGAAAACGTGCTCGGGCAGCGCCGGCATCGTGCGGGAACGCTCGTACTCACTCATGCCACACCTCTCCTCGGTCCGAAGCGGTCTGGACCGATCTGGACTGATCTGGATCGGCCCGGCTCGGCCTGGATCGGTCCGCACGCTTCCACGGAACGCCTGCCCCGTGACGGCTCCCGGCGGCACACAACCACCCGATTGCAGGGGGATGGGGGCGATTCGTCGCCGCCCGTTTCCCGGCGGATTTTCTTTGATCGGCCTTGGCCCGTCACAATCACCGAGCGACCTTCCCTGTTTTCTCAGCGGACTCGGTCCTGCCCACGCGGCGCGGCTGCCTCAGCCGCCGTGGGTCCGGGCGCCGCCACTTCGGGGTGGGCGTCACAGGTACACACGGCGGAACGATCTCCCTATGAGGAGGCACTTAATTGGAAGGAAGGCTGGCCATGACGGCGGATGCGCGTGGCGAGGTCGAGGAGTTCATCCTGGGGGAGCGGTTCGCCTGCCTGGCGGGCCGGTCGGCCTGGCGCCGGGGCGGCATAACCCACCGGCACTACGACCGGATGGGGAGTACGGAAGCCGCCCGGCTGATGGCGTTCGACCTCGCGGAGTTCGTCGGCTCGGCGGACTGGAGTCCCCGGACCTTCACCAGCTTCATCGCGACCTTCGAGCAACCTCGCGGGGTCGATGAGCTGCGGTTCGAAGAGCTTCTCTGGCAGCAGCTCCAGCTGCTCCACGAGCAGGACGCGGAATCCCATCGCTGGGCCGAGGGCTATTCGTCCGATCCGCAGTCCGGGCAGTTCGCGTTCAGCGTGGCCGGCCATCCCTTCTTCGTGATCGGTCTGCACGAGACACACCGCCGCTGGGGCCGCCGGCCTCCCTTCCCGATGCTGGCCTTCAATTCCCACGAGCAGTTCGACCTGATAAAGGGCGCCGGCATGTGGGACCGGCTGGCGGACAAGATACGCAAGCAGGACATCAAGCTGCAGGGGGACATCAACCCCAACCTGTACGAGTACGAGCAGCTCTCCGAGGCCCGCCGCTACTCCGGCCGCCCCAAGCCCGCCGACTGGCAGTGCCCCTTCGCCGCCCGGGAAGCCGGCCGGGAAGCCACCGGGGAAGCCGAGCGAGAACTCGCGGAGGAACGCGAGCGCGAGCTGACCGCCTCGGGGGCGTAGGAGCCCGGCCGCCGCATCGGTACAGCCACCGGGCCCCGCGCCCGTGGCTGTGCCGAGCAGGCCGCCGTACCCGCCGCTGTACCGACCGGCCGCCGTGGCCCGTGGCTGTGCCGACCGGGTGGCCTTGCCGCGCCCGCGGCCTGTCAGGTCGCACCCGCCCACCCGGCGTGCCGAAGATGCACCGTGATCTTCGGCAACCGGCTCCGCAGGAGCGCTTCCGCACCCCGCCCCAAGCCCACGCCCGGCCCCGGCCTGCGCGCCGTACTGGCCCTCCTGGGCGCCGCCTCCCTGGGCGCGGCAGCCCTGCCCGCCGTACCGGACGCCGCCGCGACCCCGCCACCGGCCGGCCGCCCCACGACCCCCGCCGAGCAGCGCGTCGACGCACACCTGGACGCCATCCGGCACGACCCGCGGGCGCTGCGCGCCTTCATGCGGGCCCTGCCCAAGGGCGGCGACCTGCACAACCACCTCACCGGCGCCGCGTCCACCGAGCTGCTCGTCCGCCTCGCCGCGCAGGACGGGCTGTGCATCGACCGGACCGACACGGCCCTGCCGCCGCCGTGCCGCACCGGCACCCGGCCCGCCGCCGACACCCGTACCGACCCCGCCTTCCGGCAGCGGCTGATCCGCGCCTGGTCGATGCAGGACCTCCCGCCCGGCGCATCCGGCCACGACCACTTCTTCGCCGCCTTCGACAAGTTCGACGAGGTCACCGAGCGGCACACCGGCGAACTGCTGGCCGACGTGACCGGCACCGCGGCCGCGCACCACCAGTCGTACCTGGAGACCATGATCACCCCGGCCGCGCCCGCCGCGCGCCGGCTGGCCGCCGACGTCGGGTACGACTCCGACCTGTCCCGGATGCACCGTGAGCTGCTGGCCGGCGGCAAGCTGGACCGCGTGGTGCGCGACGCCCGGCGGGAGGCCGACCGGGCCACGGCCGTCTTCCGCCGCACGGCACACTGCGACACCCACGCCCCGGCCCCCGGCTGCCGGGTGACCGTCCGCTTCATCTCCCAGGCCATCCGGGCCGAGGCGCCCGAGCAGGTCTTCACACAGCTCGCGGTCGGCATGCGGCTGGCCGAGCGCGACCGGCGCTTCGTCGCGGTGAACCTGGTCGCCCCGGAGGACGGCGAAACCGCCCTCCGCGACTACCGGCTCCACATGCGGATGCTCGACTACCTGCACGGCGTGTACCCCCACGCACACATCACCCTGCACGCCGGCGAACTCACGCCGGGCCTCGTCAAACCCGCCGACCTGCGCTTCCACATCCGCGAAGCCGTACACACCGGCCACGCCGAACGCATCGGCCACGGAGTGGACCTGGCACACGAGGACGGCGCCGAAGAACTGCTGCGCACCATGGCCCACCACGGCATCGCCCTCGAATCGCCACTGACCAGCAACGCCCAGATCCTCGGCGTCAGCGGGGACGACCACCCCTTCCAGCGCTACCGCCGGGCCGGCGTACCGGTGACCCTCGCCACCGACGACCCCGGGATCTCCCGCACCGACATCAGCCACGAGTACCAGCGCGCCGCGACCACGTACCACCTGAGCTACCCCGAGCTGAAGGACCTCGCCCGGACCTCACTGGAACAGGCATTCCTCCCGGGTCCCCGCAAGGCGCACCTGCAGTGGCGCCTGGAGAACGCCTTCCACCGCTTCGAACAGCGCGAACTCCGCGGGCACTGATCCATGACCACCGTCCCCCTGAAGCCGGTACCCGGCCCCCGCGGCCTGCCCCTCCTCGGCAACCTCCCCGCCTTCGGCAGGGACCCCCTGGGCTTCCTCGTACGGCTGCGTGACGAGTACGGCGACGCCGTGACCTGGTCCCTCGGACCGCGACGCAGCCTGTTCCTCTTCCACCCGACCCACATCGCGGAATTCCTCGCCGCCCGGGAGCACACCTTCGAGCTCCTCGAGATCGGCTGGGCCTTCAAACAGCTCACCGGCCGCAGCCTCATTCTCAGCAAAGGCAGCGACTGGCGCCGCAAACGCTCCCTGGTCCAGCCCACCGTCCGCCCCCGCCAGGTCCGCGGCTACGCCGCCGCCATGGTCGAGTGCGCACAGGACGCGGCCGCACAGTGGCAGGACGGCGACCGCATCGACGTACGCCACCAGATGGCGCTGCTCACCCAGCGCATCGTCCTGCGCACCCTGTTCGGCAACGACCTCGGCGACCGGACCCGGGCGCTCGGCGAGGCGATGGCCGTCGCCGAGCACGGCATCGGCGCCGAACTGCGCAACATGACCCTCTTCCTGCCGGGCTGGATCCGCACCCCGGGCCGACGCCGCCTCCTCCGGGCCGTCGCCACCATCGACGCCGAAGTGCACCGCCTCATCCGCGCCCGCCAGCGGCACGGCGACACCGAGGACCGCGACGACCTGCTCAGCAGGCTCCTGGCGGCCCGCGACGAAGAGGGCCGGCCGCTGACCGCCAAAGAGGTCCGCGACGAGGCCGCCACCCTCTGGGCCGCCGGACACGAGACCACCTCCACCGCCCTGACCTGGACCTGGTACCTGCTGTCCCGCTCACCGGAGGCCCGCGAGCGGCTCACCACCGAACTCGACAAGGCCCTCGCCGGACGCCCGCCCACCATCGACGACTACGACCGCCTCCCATGGACCCGGCAGATCATCAAGGAGGCCCTCCGGCTCTACCCGCCCGCCTGGCTCATCCCCGCGGTCGCCCGTGACGACGCCACCCTCGCCGGCACCCGCATCCCCGCCGGCACCGTCGTGTGGTGCAGCCAGTGGACCACCCACCGCGACCCGCGCTGGTTCCCCGAGCCCACCCGCTTCCGCCCCGAACGCTGGGACCCCGAAGCACCCGACCCCGTACCGGACCACGCGTGGTACCCCTTCGGCGGCGGCCGGCGCACCTGCCTCGGCGCCCGCTTCGCCCAGGTCGAGGCAGCCCTGCTACTCGCCACCCTCGCCCAACACGCCCACCTCGACGTACCCCCCACCGACCCGACCCCACGCGCCGGCCTGCTCCTCCAACCGGCCACACCACTGCACGCGACCGTGCGGCGGCGGCCGTAACACCACGGGGCCATACGGCGCGCGCGGTCAGCGACTCCTGCCGGTCACCACCGCTTCCCGGCCACCACTCCCACCGTCACCAGGGCCAGTACCACCCACGCGAACCAGAGCCAGCCGCTGCTGCCGACCGCCACCGTGTACGCAGTGGCCAGGATCAGCCCGCCCACCGTGCACCCTGCCATCGCCTTAGCCGATCCGGGCATCCTGGCATCCTCCTCACGGCCGCCCGTACGGGGATATGCCACGGGCCGCGGCCTTGGGGACATGTTCCCCGGCCGCGGCCCGTACCGCCAGCTCTCGTCGGATTCCGTGCCGAAGAGGCGCTACCCCTGGCTCCGCGCGTTCAGCGACGCGAGGTAGGCGTTGTACGCCGCCAGCTCCTTGTCGCCGTCCCGGTCGGCGGCCCGGTCCTTCCGTACCGACTGCCGCTTCTCCGTCGTGTACCACTGGAAGACCAGCGCGATCAGCACCAGCACCGACGGGATCTCACTGAACGCCCACGCGATGCCGCCCGCAGCCTGCTGATCCGCCAGCGCGTCGACGCCCAGCGAGGCCGGCGGGTGCTGGAACGTCTTCACCATCGTCTCCGACGCCATCATCAGCGCGATGCCGAAGAACGCGTGGAACGGCATCCCCGCGAACAGCTCCAGCATCCGCATCACATAGCCGGGCCGGTGTGGACCCGGGTCCACACCCATGATCGGCCAGAAGAAGACCAGGCCGACGGCGAGGAAGTGGATCATCATCGCGATGTGCCCGGCCCGCGACTCCATCAGGAAGTCGAAGAGCGGCGTGAAATACAGCGCGTACAGGCTCGCGATGAACAGCGGGATCGTGAACGCCGGGTGCGTGATGATCCGCATGTACCGGCTGTGCAGCAGCGCCACCAGCAGCTCGCGCGGGCCCTTGCGGCCACGGCCCGCGGCCGGCAGCGCCCGCAGCGTCAGCGTCACCGGCGCGCCGAGCAGCAGCAGGATCGGCGACAGCATGCTGATCACCATGTGCTGCACCATGTGCACGCTGAACATGGCCATGCCGTAGTCGTTCAGCTTCGTGCACATCACCAGGGCGACCGACAGCACGCCCACGACCCAGGCCACGATCCGGCTCACCGGCCAGCCATCGCCGCGCCGCCGCAGCCGCAGCACGGCCCAGCCGTACAGCGCCAGCCCCAGCAGGCATCCGACGAGGAAGAAGGCGTCGCCGCCGAACTCCAGTCCGCGCCCCAGCGTGAACGGCGGCAGATCCATCATCATGCCGTGCCCGCTGTGATCCATCCGCTCGCTCCTGATTCGCACCAATGCTCCGCGACCAGCCTAGAGCCGCCCCCGGCACGGACGGTGACCGGGGGCGGCTCGCGTACGGACGAGTCGCGGACCGCGCCGTTACAGCACGCACTCCACCTCGGCGTACCGGTCACCCGGTACGGTCTTCAGCGTCTCGACGGCCTCCGCCAGCGGCACCAGCGTGATCTCCGTACCGCGCAGCGCGGTCATCATCCCGAAGTCGCCGCGGTGCGCCGCCTCCACCGCGTGCCAGCCGAAGCGGGTCGCGAGCACGCGGTCGTACGCGGTCGGGGTGCCGCCGCGCTGCACGTGGCCCAGGATCACCGCGCGGGCCTCCTTGCCGAGCCGGCCCTCCAGCTCGACCGCCAGCTGCCGGGCCACGCCCGCGAACCGCTCGTGACCGTACATGTCCTTGCCGCCGACCTCGAAGTCCATCGAGCCCGCGCGCGGCTTCGCGCCCTCCGCCACGACGACGATCGCGAACTTCTTGCCCGCCTCGAAGCGCGCCGCGACCCGCTCCGACAGCTCGTCGATGTCGAAGGGACGCTCGGGCACGACGATGGCGTGCGCGCCGGCCGCCATGCCCGAGTGCAGCGCGATCCAGCCGGTGTGCCGGCCCATGACCTCGACGATCAGCACCCGCTGATGCGACTCGGCGGTCGTCTTGAGGCGGTCCAGCGCCTCGGTGGCCACGCCGACCGCCGTGTCGAACCCGAAGGTCAGATCGGTCGACGCGATGTCGTTGTCGATGGTCTTCGGCACGCCGACGATCGGCAGGCCGGCGTCCGACAGCAGCCGGGCCGCCTTGAGCGTGCCCTCGCCGCCGATCGGGATGATCGCGTCCAGACCGAGGTCGGCGACGTGGCCGCGGGCCCGCTCGACGCCGTCCCGCAGGTGGGCGGGCTGCACGCGGGAGGAGCCGAGGATGGTGCCGCCACGGGCCAGGATGCCGCCCACCGCGTCCAGGTCGAGCTTGCGGTAGTCGCACTCCAGCAGGCCGCGCCAGCCGTCGACGAAGCCGATGACGTCATCGCCGTGGTCGGCGACGGCGCGGTGCACGACGGAGCGGATGACGGCGTTCAGGCCGGGGCAGTCGCCTCCGGAGGTGAGTACACCAATACGCATTACTCGTAGAAACCTCTGCAACTCAACCGGATGACCGGACCCCGTCGTCCGGTTGGATGCGCACACCCTACAAGCGCGGCGCACCCCTCCGTAGCGCCTGCCCGCACTACGGGAACGAGGGCCCTCACATGCGCTTGTCCCGGCCACACTTGAGCGGAGAAGAGTGGCCGGGACCGGCCTGGATGAGTGCATCGGGCACCACTCCACCCCCTCGATCGTTCCCCAGTACAAGGGGGGCCCAGGAGACGAAACGTCACCTCGGGCCCCCCTTTCCCCCCTTTCCCCACACCCCACCCCGGGCACGCCAAACCCCCCTCGCCCGTTGATACGGCAAGGGGGGCCTCGCGCCGAAACGTTGCTTTACGCCTCGCGCCTCACGCCGGCTGCGTAGCCGCCGCGATCCGCTCCTGGCGCAGCGCCTCGTACCAGTGGTCGTTCACCGGCGGCAGCGCGTTCACGTCCAGCGCCAGCTTGATCAGCAGGTCGGCGATGTGCGGGTTACGGGCCATCACGGGACCGTGCATGTACGTACCGAAGACCGTGTCGTTCCACGCGCCCTCGTAGCCGTCACCCACGCCGTTGCCCTTGCCGAACCGTACCTTCGCGAACGGGCGGGCGGTCTGCCCCAGGTGCGTGACGCCCTGGTGGTTCTCGAAGCCGGTCAGCGGCGGGAGGTTGAGCTCCGGGTCGATGTCGGCCAGTACGTCACCGACGCACCGCTCGCCCTCGCCGCGGGTGCTCACCACGTCCAGCAGCCCGAGCCCCTGCTCGCGCTCGCCCAGGTCGTTGATGAACTCATGGCCGAGGATCTGGTAACCGGCGCAGACCGAGAAGACGATCGCGCCATTGGCGACCGCCCGGTTCAGACCGCCGTCCCGGCGCAGCCGCTCGGCCGCCAGCCGCTGCGGCCGGTCCTCGCCGCCGCCGATCAGGTAGATGTCGCCCGAGGTGGGGATCTGCTGGTCGGAGCGGACGTCCAGGCGCTGGACGTCCAGCCGGCGCTGCCGCGCCCGGCGCTCCACCACCAGTGCGTTGCCCTGGTCCCCGTACGTGCTCAGCAGGTCCGGGTAGATCCACACCAGACGCAGGCTGTTGTCACTCATGCTTGCTCGTCCTTGTCCGTTGCGGATCGGGTCAGTTGCCCACGCGGCGGCGCAGGTCCTGGAAGGCGGTGTAGTTGGCGATGACCTCGATGCGGCCGGGCGGTGCCTTCCGTACGGCCTCGTCGACGTTCTCGCACACCTGGAAGTCCAGGCCCGCGACCTCCAGCCGGACCGCGAGGTCCAGCTTGCGGTCGCCGATCACGAAGATCGGGTGGCCGGCGAGCCGGGTGTAGTCGACGTCCCAGAGCCAGGAGGTGTCCGTACCGTCGGCGCCGCGGGCGTTGACGGACAGGATCACCGGCGTCGGCGGCGGGTCGATCAGCGAGAACGTCTCCAGCCAGCCGGCCGGGTTCTTCGCCAGCAGCAGCCGCAGCTCGCGGTCCATGAAGGAGACCACGTCGTACCGGCCCGCGACCGCCTGCACCTCGTACATCCGCTCCAGGGCGACCTGCGGGGGCACGCCGAAGGCCGCGGCCACCGCGGCCGAGGTCGTGGCGTTGGCCTTGTTCGCACGGCCGGGGAGCTGGAGCTTGATCGGCCAGGCCGAGCCGTGCGGGTCCAGCACGTGGTCGCCGGAGAGCGCCCAGCTCGGCGTCGGGCGGCGGAAACCGCACTCGCCGCAGAACCAGTCGTCCCCGGGGCGCTGCATCACACCGCCACAGGACGGGCACGACCAGGCGTCGTCCTTCCACTCCTGGCCCGCCGCGACCCACACGACATTGGCGGACGAGGAGGCCGCCCAGACGATCAGCGGGTCGTCCGCGTTGGCGACGACGAGCGCCTTGGAACCGGCCAGCCCCTCGCGCCACTTCTCCGCCAGCATGCGGGTCTCGGCGGCGCGGTCGAGCTGGTCACGCGAAAGGTTGAGCAGCGCGATGGCCTTGGGGGTGACGTCCCGGGCGACACCCGCGAGGTACTTCTCGTCGACCTCGATGACGCCGTACTTCGCGTCCGAACCCCCGGCCAGCGCCGAGGTGATGCCGGCCGGCATGTTCGCGCCGAGCGCGTTGGAGACCACCGGGCCGCTGGCCCGCAGCGCCTCCGCGATCAGCCGCGTCGTGGTGGTCTTGCCGTTGGTCGCGGACACCAGGACCACGTCCAGGTGCTGGGCGAGCCGGGCCAGCAGGTCGGGGTCGAGCCGGAGCGCGACCTTGCCACCGATCACCGATCCGCTGCCGCGGCCCACCGCGCGCGACGCCGCCGCCGCGGCCCTGCCCGCCGTCACGGCCAGCTTGGCCCGCGGCGACAGCGGGTCCGTGTTGCCTGCCATCGTCCTAGATCCTCCTTGCATCCGGCGCCCTCCTGCCCCCGGGGCCGCCGGTGGAACGCCCCTCCGTACCGGCCCGGCCGGCCGGGAGGCTGTGGTTGGGGATCAGCCTATCGATTTCCGCGCCGGGGCCCGAACCAGACCACCCGTGAGAGGGGCGTGGCGGTTCCCGTCGGCCGCCGTATCGGGCGGGACGGCCGGGCCGGCGGCCGGACCGGAACGTCGCTGGTCGCCGGCCGGAACGTACTCTTTCCCCCATGCGACACCGCTCCATCCCCGGCAGTTCCGGCCGCGTCCGCCCCATGCGGCTGCTCGGCGATCCGACCCTGCACGCGCCGTGCGAGGAGGTCACCGACTTCGGGCCGGCGCTGGCGCGGCTGGTGGAGGACATGTTCGCGACGATGTACGCGGCGCGGGGCGTCGGCCTCGCCGCGAACCAGATCGGCGTCGCGCAGCGGGTGTTCGTCTACGACTGCCCGGACGACGAGGACGTCCGCCACCTCGGGCACGTGGTCAACCCCCGGCTCGTGTCGGTGGACGGCGAGGTCCTCCGCGGCCCCGAGGGGTGTCTGTCGCTGCCCGGGATCGAGTCCGGCACGCCGCGCCACGACGAGGCGGTGGTCGAGGGCGTCACGCTGGACGGGGAGCCGTGCCGGATCTCCGGTACCGGCTTCTTCGCCCGCTGCCTGCAGCACGAGTGCGACCACCTGGACGGCGGCCTGTACCTCGACCACCTCACCGGCCTGCGCCGCCGCCGCGCACTGCGAGCGGCGGCCCGGGCGCCGTGGGCGGGGCGGACGGTGGCGGGCTAGCGGGTACTCCGGCGGATCAGAACCCCGGCCCGCCCGGTCGGTCGCCCGCTGCCGCGAGGCGGCCCCACAGCAGGTCCGCGAGATGCTGTACCAATTGCGCTCGCGAACAGGGCTGCTCGCGGAGCCACCAGTCGCCGGCCGCGTGCATCATCCCGACGATGCCGTGGCCCCACACCCGCGCCAGCTCGTCGCCGACCGGTCCCAGGTCCACCCGCTCGGCGATGACCTGGGCGAGCTCCTCGCCCATCCGCCGCAGCAGGGGAGCGGAGTGCCGGCCGACGTCGAAGCCGCTGTCGGGCGTCTGCCCCTCGTCGGACGGATGCATCAGGAAGCGGTAGACCTGCGGCCTGGCCTCGATGGCCGAGAGGTAGGTGTCGAGCGTGGCCTCGACCCGGTCCCTTCGTGGTACGGGGGAGTCCAGCGCGGCCCGCAGGCCGGCGAGGAGGGCGTCGGTGTGGCGTACGGCGAGCGCGCGGTAGAGACCGCCCTTGTCGCCGAAGTGCCGGTAGAGGATGGGCTTGGTGATCCCGGCCTCGGCCGCGATCGCGTTCATCGACGCCTCGGGGCCGTCGCGGAGCACCACGCGGTCCGCGGCCTCCAACAGCTCGCGTCGTCGGCGCTCACTGGCCGTACGGCGGCTCTCCTGTGTCATTTCCATTCGTCCGGCTCCCCGCCCTGGTGACTTCGTGCTGTTCGCGCAACGTAACACCCTGTCCAGGGGACGGGAGATATCGGTCGCTGAGGTTGACAGTGCTTACTCGTGAGTAACAGACTGCTGTTACCGCAAGTAACGCACTGCTGGAGGGGTCATGGCCGAGTTCATCATGGAACTCAACGACGAGCAGAAGGAAGTCCGGGACTGGATCCATGGATTCGCCGCGGACGTCATGCGCCCCGCCGCCGCCGAGTGGGACGAGCGCGAGGAAACCCCCTGGCCGGTGATCCAGGAAGCGGCCAAGATCGGAATCTACTCGCTCGACTTCTACGCCCAGCAGTACTTCGACCCCACGGGCCTCGGCATCCCCATGGCCATGGAGGAGCTGTTCTGGGGCGACGCGGGCATCGCCCTGTCGATCGTCGGCACCGGCCTCGCCGCCGTCGGCGTCCTCGCCAACGGCACCGAGGAGCAGATCGGCACCTGGATACCGCAGATGTACGGCGACGTGAACGACGTCAAGGTCGCCGCCTTCTGCTCCTCCGAGCCCGACGCCGGCTCGGACGTCGCCTCGATGCGTACGCGTGCCGTGTACGACGAGGCCAAGGACGAGTGGGTCCTCAACGGCACCAAGACCTGGGCGACCAACGGCGGCATCGCCAACGTCCACGTCGTCGTCGCGGTCGTCGACCCCGAGCTGGGCTCCAAGGGCCACGCCTCCTTCATCATTCCGCCGAACACCCCCGGCCTCTCCCAGGGCCAGAAGTTCCAGAAGCACGGCATCCGCGCCTCGCACACCGCCGAGGTCGTACTCGACAACGTCCGCGTCCCCGGCAGCTGCCTGCTCGGCGGCAAGGAGAAGCTGGACGAGCGGCTGGCCCGCGCCCGCGAGCGCGCCAAGGCCGGCGGCGGCGAGCGGGTGAAGAACGCCGCGATGGCCACCTTCGAGGCGTCCCGCCCGGCCGTCGGCGCGATGGCGGTCGGCACCGCCCGCGCCGCGTACGAGGAGGCACTCGAATACGCGAAGACCCGCGAGCAGTTCGGCCGCCCGATCATCGACAACCAGGGCGTCGCCTTCCAGCTCGCCGACATGCGTACCTCGATCGACGCGGCCCGGCTGCTGGTCTGGCGCGCCTCCTGGATGGCCGTCAACGGCAAGCCGTTCACCGCCGCCGAGGGCTCCCAGTCCAAGCTCTTCGCGAGTGAGACCGCAAAGAAGGTCACGGGCCAGGCCATTCAGATCCTCGGCGGCAACGGCTTCACCCGCGAGTACCCGGTCGAGCGCATGCACAGGGATGCTGCCATTTACACGATCTTCGAGGGCACGAGCGAGATCCAGCGGCTGGTGATCGCGCGGACGCTGGCGGGGATGCCGATCCGGTAACCCGTAACCGGTAACCACTGACCGGCTCCGGCGACGTCGTGCCGCGTGCCCCTCCCGCACCTGCCGGGAGGGGCACGCGGCGTTCGTGGTCAGCCGTTCACGCCGCCCGCGAAGGGCATCGTCTGCCAGTGGTCGAGGGCGGGCTTGAGGTACTCCAACAGTTCGGGCAGTTGCGGGACCAGCGTGAGGGTGGCGACCACCCGCACCATGCCCAGGGCGTTGACGAAGCCCAGGACCTCCTCGTTGAGCGGCCTCGTGCCGTTGCGCCGCGCGCCGCGGTTGTAGGCGGCGTTGTGTTCGGGTCCGAGAGCGGCAAGGTCCCACTCGATGGGGCCCAGTGTGACCAGTTCGAAGTCGGCGTAGCGGTCCCCGTCCACCGCGGAGAAGATGTTGGCGGGCGGGGAGTCGCCGTGGATGGGCTGGAGGTCGACGCCCGGGAACCGGGCCTCGAAGGCTGTGCGTGACCGCACGAGGGGTTCCAGAATCCGCCACTCGCGGCGGGCGCGGTCCAGCTCGGCCGCACCGATCAGGGTGGGGTGTTGGTCGAGCCGGGCAAGGCTTTCCGCGATGAACTGGGGATCGGCCGCGGACAGAAACTCCAGGCGGCCCGGGTAGGCGCGCATCGCCGCGTGCAGGTCGGCAACGCTCTCGGCGTTCGCCACGTAGTCGGGTTCCTTGTCCCGGTCCTCCGGGACGAACGGCCAGAACGTCATCGAGTAACCGTCGCGCTGCACGGGCTTGTGCGGCACGAGCGGACTGGGCGCGATCACGGGGATTCCCTGGTCGGCGAGCCAACGTGTCACGTCCAGCTCGTCCTGCTGGCGGCGCGCGAGGGCGACCAGGTCCTCCGGGTGCGGCAGGACGGTGGGAATCCGGGCCACGACCGGCGAGGGCGCCAGGTGGACGACGACGGAGAAGACGTCGTGGAGCACCGTTGGGTCGGTGACGGTCAGGCCGAGCTCGCGCCCTGCCGCGACGGCCGCGTCGACGGCGGCGCAGGTACGGCCGGCGCGCTGTTGTGGTGTCAGGAAGGTGGTCATGGCTCCATCGTTTCGGTGGAATTCTTGGCTGTGGGGCGGGTCGGGGAAGGGCGCATGGGCCGTTCGCGGCGGCGGATCCGACGGGGTCAGCACCTGCGGCCGGCACGCAGCTCCAGCCGTTCCCCCTCGAAGCCCTCGTGGAAGCTGTGGTCGTGCGACACCATGACCACCGCCCCTGGGTACGTCGCGAGCGCCGCCCGAAGGTCCTCGGCCAGGTCGAGCGCGAGGTGGTTGGTCGGTTCGTCGAGGACGAGGAGGTCCGCGGGCCGGGTCACCAGCCGGGCGATCTGCAGCCGCCGCTGCTGTCCCGCGGACAGGGCGGCGACCGGGACGTGCAGGTCCTCCTCGCTGAACAGGCCCAGTGCCAGGAGCTGTTCGGCGTACTCGTCCGGAAGTCCGGGCCGCCCGGCCGCGAACGCGGCGAGCAGCGGGAGCCGCGTGGAGTGCGCGGGCAGTTCCTGCGCGAGGTAGCCGATCCGGGCGGGGCGGCGTGCCGTGCCTGCGTCCGGCTCCAGATCGCCGGCCAGGACGCGCAGGAGCGTCGTCTTGCCCGCGCCGTTCTCGCCCGTGACCAGCAGCCGCTGTCCGGGCGCGATCGCGAGGAGCCCGTCCAGACGCAGCCGCTCGCCGACCCGTACGCCGTCGAACTCGGCGAGCGGGCCCTGGGCGGGGCCGTCCGCCGCCGACAGCGCCGTCGTGAAGCGGAGCGGTGCCGGAGGCTCCGCCACGGGGGCGCGCCGCAGCTGGGCCAACCGCTCCCGGACGGACCGCACCTGCCCGCCGAGCTTCGCCTCGTGCGAGCGGCGGTGCTTGCCGAAGCCCTGTTTCGGGTCGCGGCCGGTGGTGGCAAGCCGCCTCCCCGCGGCCTCCAGCAGCTCTTCCATGCGGGCCACCTCCTCGACCCAGTCCGCATGACGCTGCTCCGCGGCGCGGCGGGCGGCGGCCTTCGCGGCGCGGTAGCCGGCCCAGCCGTCGCCGTACCGGAGCACCGTGCGCGCATCCCGGTCGACCTCGAGGATCGTGGTGGCGATGCGCTCCAGGAAGCCGCGGTCGTGGGTGACCGCGACGACGGTGCCGCGGTGTGCGCGCAGGTACTCCTCCAGCCAGCGCACGGCCGCCGCGTCGAGGTGGTTCGTCGGTTCGTCGAGGAGCAGCAGTTCGGGGGCGGCGGCCAGGACGCAGGCGAGCGCGAGCCGCGACTGCTCGCCGCCGGACAGCGAGCCGAGCAGGCGGTCGCGGGTGATCCGGGCGAGCCCGAGCCCGTGCATCGCGGCATCCACGCGGGAGTCCGCCTCGTATCCGCCGCGGTCCTCGTATGCGATCAGCAGTTCGCCGTACGCGGCGAGATCCTCGTCCGTCGCCTCGCCGAGGGACTCCTCCGCCACCCGCAACTGACGCTCCATGTCGCGCAGTTCGGAGAGGGCGAGATCGACGGCGTCCTGCACGGTGCAGTCCGGATCGAGGTCGAGGGTCTGGGTGAGATGGCCGGTACCGCCGGGGAAGCTGACGGTGATCTCCCCGGTGTCCGGCGCCTCGGCCGCGGCGAGCAGCCGCAGCAGGGTGGACTTGCCGGAGCCGTTCTCACCGATGACGGCGGCCTTCTCGCCCGGACGGACGGTGAAGGAGACCTGGTCGAGGACGGTCCGGGTGCCATAGGACTTGGTGACGTCCTTGACGGACAGCTGTGCCACGGAAACGGGGGTGGCGGTGGGCATGGCGGTATGGGCGCGATCGCGCATATGACTTTCCCTGGGCATGCGAAGGGTCCACGGGCAGCAGAAACGGCGGCATCGGCCGTGCCCGGACTCAGACGAAGAAGAGGAAAGCCATGCGTCAGACGATAACAAGAGGGACCGTCAGGCCTCAATCGGATTGATGTGGACGAGTGCGTGCTGGAGCGGTTCAGCGCTGCATCCTGTACCGCAACCACTCACAGCCGGTATGCCGCTCTCAGGTCCTGTGCGTCGTCCGGAGCAGTGGCGCGCCCACCGGGAGGAGGTACTTCGCGGTGAGCAGGGGGTGCCCGGCGGCCAGCACGGTCTGGGTGACCAGGACGGCGGGGGTTTCGGCGGGGCGGGCCATGGCCTCGCCGCGTACCTTGCCCAGCGTCGTGGCGCCGGTCGAGCTGCGGGCGATGAGGGGGTGGTCGCCGAGCGTGGCCAGCAGCCGCGCGAGCATGGTGGTCGTCGGCCCGTCCTCCGGGGGCGGCGCGGCGAGGGCCGCGGGGAGGGTGGGGGACAGGGCCGCGAGGGTGGTGTCCTCGGCGGCCCATTCGTGCGCGAAACAGACGGGGACCCCGTCGACCTCGATGAGGGTCTCCCAGAACCAGGCGCGGCTGGAGGGCGGCAGTCGCAGGTGGTAGCCGGAGAAGTCGGTGGGCTCGGCCTGCTCGGCGACGCGCCGGCGGCAGGCGATCCGGCCCTCTCCGAGCAGCGACTCGATGGGTGCCAGACGCTCGAAGCCGCGGGCGGGCGGCGGCTGGTTGACCCGGCTGCCGACGCCGTGCCGCCGGGTGATCACGCCGTCCTCCTGGAGCAGGATCAGCACCTCGCGCAGGGCCGGGCGACTCACTCCCAAACGGGCGGCGAGCTCGGGTTCCGAGGGGAGGTTCGAGCCGGGCGGGAAGGTGCCGTCGTGGATGGCCGCGACGATGCGTTCGTACAGCTCGACGCGGGGCTGACGGCGGCGCGTCACCGGCGGAGTCATGAGTTGTCTTACCTCTTGGTGGGTGTGTGAGGCCCAGCGTGCCGCGCCTTGCGGTGCTGGTCAAGGCGCTTGAGGGCGTCGTTCGGAGATCGCGGACCCTTGTCAGGGCTTTGGTGCGCGGCTGGCCTCCTGGCGCCGACGCCAAGATGTCAGACAACAATGCGTCGCGCTCGATCGAAAGGCCGCCCGCACGCCCGGCGTGGACCTCAGAGCGGTGACCACCGTCGCCGGGAACATCGACGCCGTGCGCGTGGCGCGCTCGTGGCCGACGCCCGCGGCTGCTACCTCGGCTACCCGGAGCACCCCGAGGTCAACGCGCGGGTGGTGCTGGAGACCGCCGGCACCTTCCCCGAGCTGCTGGTCGACCGGATCTGTACGGACGCAGGGCTGCCCGGGCGCCCTGACGGCAGCCGCCGTCCAGTTGTCAGACCTCTCCCGTTCGCACAGTCGACTGCGCCCTCCTCGGTGGTCCGGGGAGGGAGCAGCTGTACGTACGGCCAGTGCAAGCCCTGTCCGGGGCCCGAAACCGGTCTTGACGGCTGCCGCGTCTCGCTCTACTTTCGTCTTCCATAAAGCAAAACAACTTTTCCAAGATGCGGAAACGGAGAGTTCCGGGCCTCGCGCCGGAACGTGTCCGTGTCCTGACAGGCCGACGACGCAGGAGTACTCGATGCCTCGTATGACCGCCGCGCGTGCGGCAGTGGAGATCCTCAAGCGCGAGGGCGTGACCAACGCCTTCGGCGTGCCGGGTGCGGCGATCAACCCCTTTTACGCGGCCCTGAAGGCCGGCGGCGGCATCCAGCACACGCTCGCCCGCCACGTGGAGGGCGCGTCGCACATGGCCGAGGGGTATACCCGTACCCACCCGGGCAACATCGGTGTCTGCATCGGTACGTCCGGCCCCGCCGGCACCGACATGATCACCGGCCTGTACTCCGCGATCGGTGACTCCATCCCGATCCTGTGCATCACCGGCCAGGCGCCCACCGCGGTGCTCCACAAGGAGGACTTCCAGGCCGTCGACATCGCCTCGATCGCCAAGCCGGTCACCAAGAAGGCGACGACCGTGCTGGAGGCCGCGCAGGTCCCCGGCGTTTTCCAGGAGGCCTTCCACCTGATGCGGTCCGGCCGTCCGGGCCCGGTCCTGATCGACCTGCCGATCGACGTCCAGCAGACGGAGATCGAGTTCGACCCCGAGACGTACGAGCCGCTGCCCGTCTACAAGCCCGCCGCGACCCGCGCCCAGATCGAGAAGGCCCTCTCGATGCTGAACGAGGCCGAGCGCCCGGTGCTGATCGCCGGTGGCGGCGTCATCAACGCCGACGCCTCCGACCTGTTCGTGGAGTTCGCCGAGCTGACCGGCATCCCGGTCATCCCGACGCTGATGGGCTGGGGCGTCCTCCCCGACGATCACGAGCTCAACGCGGGCATGGTCGGCCTGCAGACCTCGCACCGCTACGGCAACGAGAACTTCCTGGCGTCCGACTTCGTCCTCGGCATCGGCAACCGCTGGGCCAACCGCCACACCGGCTACAAGATGGACGTGTACCGCAAGGGCCGGAAGTTCATCCACGTCGACGTCGAGCCCACCCAGATCGGCAAGATCTTCGCCCCCGACTACGGCATCGCCTCCGACGCCAAGGCGGCGCTGGAGCTCTTCGTCGAGGTGGCGAAGGAGATGAAGGCCGCCGGCAAGCTGCCCGACCGTGGCGAGTGGGCCGCCTCCACCCAGGAGCGCAAGGCCACGCTGCAGCGCCGTACGCACTTCGACAACATCCCGATGAAGCCGCAGCGCGTGTACGAGGAGATGAACAAGGCGTTCGGGCCCGAGACCCGCTACGTCACCACCATCGGCCTCTCCCAGATCGCCGGCGCGCAGATGCTGCACGTCTACAAGCCGCGCCACTGGATCAACTGCGGCCAGGCCGGCCCGCTCGGCTGGACCATCCCGGCCGCGCTCGGCGTCGCCACCGCCGACCCGGACGCGCAGGTCGTCGCGCTCTCCGGCGACTACGACTTCCAGTTCATGCTGGAGGAGCTGGCCGTCGGCGCGCAGCACCGCATCCCGTACGTCCACGTCCTCGTCAACAACTCCTACCTGGGCCTGATCCGCCAGGCGCAGATCGGCCTGGACATCAACTTCCAGGTCAACCTGGAGTTCGAGAACATCAACTCCCCGGAGCTGGGCGTCTACGGCGTCGACCACGTCAAGGTCGCCGAGGGCCTGGGCTGCAAGGCGATCCGCGTCACCGACCCGGCCGAGCTGGGCGCCGCCTTCGAGCAGGCCAAGAAGCTCGCCGCCGAGCACCGCGTGCCGGTCGTCGTCGAGGCGATCCTGGAGAGGATCACCAACATCTCGATGAGCAAGACCGCGGACATCAGCGATGTCACGGAGTTCGAGGAGATCGCCACCGAGCCGTGGCACGCACCGAGCGCGATCTCGCCGCTCAAGAGCTGACGCGCTCAAGAGCTGACGCGAAGAGCTGACGCTGAAGAGCTGACGCCGACGGGCCTCCCGCCTGCACCCGTACGCGGGAGGCCCGCCCCCACCCCCAGCCGTCCGCACCGGAAGGAAGACCACCCCTCATGGGCTTCACCGACTCCCGTTTCGACGTCAACCTGTCGATCCTCTTCACCGAACTGCCGCTGCTGGAGCGGCCCGCGGCGGCAGCCGCCGCCGGCTTCACCGAGGTCGAGCTGTGGTGGCCGTGGATCGACGCGCCCGTGCCCGAGCAGTCCGAACTGGACGCGCTGCGGCACGCGCTGCAGGACGCCGGCACCCAGCTGGTCGGCCTGAACTTCTACGCCGGACAGCTGCCCGGGCCCGACCGCGGCGCCCTGTCCATCCCGGGCGAGGAGTCCGACAAGTTCCGCGCCAACATCGACGTCGCCGCCGACTTCGCCCAGTCGCTCGGCTGCAAGGCCCTCAACGCGCTCTACGGCAACCGCGTCGACGGCGTGGACCCCCAGGTCCAGGACACCCTGGCGCTGGAGAACCTGGTACTCGCCGCCCGCGCGGCCGACCGCGTCGGCGCGACGCTGCTGATCGAGGCGCTGAACGCCCCCGAGTCGCCGCTCTGCCCGATCGTCTCGGCACCGAAGGCCATCGAGATCGTCGACAAGGTCAACGACGCCACCGGCCTCGGCAACGCCAAGTTCCTGATGGACCTGTACCACCTGTCCATGAACGGCGAGGACCTCAACGAGGTCATCGACGCCTACGCGGACAAGACCGGGCACGTGCAGATCGCCGACAACCCCGGACGCGGCGCGCCCGGCACCGGCGACCTGCCGCTGGCGGACCTGCTCGGTCGCCTGAAGAAGGCCGGTTACGACGGCTGGGTCGGCCTGGAGTACAAGCCCGGCGACCGCCCCAGCTCGCAGGCGTTCGGCTGGCTCTACAGCGCCTGACCGCCGATGTCTCTACGGCGGCTGACCGGCTGACCTTCCTCATTACCCCTGGAACCGTCCCCATTTTCCCCTGGAAAGGATCACACTCTCCATGAGCAGCAACCTCCCCAAGATCGCGTGGATCGGCCTGGGCATCATGGGCTCCCCGATGGCGGAGAACCTGATCAAGGCCGGCTACTCCGTCACCGGCTTCACCCTTGAGCAGGACAAGCTCGACCGGCTGGCCAAGGCCGGCGGCACCGCGGCCGCGAGCATCGCCGAGGCCGTCCGCGACGCCGACGTCGTGGTCACCATGGTCCCGGCCTCCCCGCAGGTCGAGGCCATCGCCTACGGCCCCGACGGCATCCTGGAGAACGCCAAGTCCGGCGCGCTGCTGATCGACATGTCCTCGATCACCCCGCAGACCTCCATCGACCTGGCCAAGAACGCCGCCGAGAAGGGCATCCGCGTCCTGGACGCCCCGGTCTCCGGCGGCGAGGCCGGCGCCATCGAGGCTGTGCTCTCCATCATGGTCGGCGGTGACCAGGCCGACTTCGACGAGGCCAAGCCGCTCTTCGACGCCCTCGGCAAGACCATCGTGCTCTGCGGCCCGCACGGCTCCGGCCAGACGGTCAAGGCCGCCAACCAGCTCATCGTCGCCGTCAACATCCAGGCGTGCGCCGAGGCCGTGGTCTTCCTGGAGAAGTCCGGCGTCGACCTCGCCGCGGCCCTGGACGTCCTCAACGGCGGCCTGGCCGGCTCCACCGTGCTGAGCCGCAAGAAGGACAACTTCAAGAACCGCGACTTCAAGCCCGGCTTCCGCATCGACCTGCACCACAAGGACATGGGCATCGTCACCGACGCCGCCCGCACGGTGGGCGCGGCCCTTCCCGTGGGCTCCGTGGTCGCCAACCTGGTGGCCTCGCTCCGCGCCCAGGGCGACGGCGGCCTGGACCACTCGGCCCTGCTGCGCGGCGTCGAGCGCCTGTCGGGCCAGCCGGTCAAGGACTGACGTCTGAGGACAGTCACCTGAGGGCTGTCACCTGACGAGCTGACTACGGAGCGCCGTCCGGATCCGTCCGGGCGGCGCTCCGTCGTGCGTACGCTGCGTACACTGAGCCAACGTTCGTTCAGTACAGGGGAGGACTCAGGTGAGTGCGGAGCGGCCCGCGGGCCAGCAGGCCATCCTCGATGCCGCCCGGCACGAGTTCGCCGAGCGCGGCTACGGCGCCGCGTCCATCCGCGGCATCGCGCGGCGGGCGCAGGTCAGCCTCTCCGCGATGTACCACTACTACGCCGGCAAGCAGGAGCTGCTGCACGCCCTGCTGGACGAGAGCAGCGCCCAGTACTTCGCCTCCTGCGAGGCGGAGCTGGCGCGGGCCGGGACGGACGCGGGGGAGCGGCTGGCCGCCCTGGTGCGGGCTACCGTCCGGTACCGCGCCGAGCGCCGGCTGGAGAGCAGCCTGCTGCTGACAGAGTGCCGCCACCTCTCCGAAGGTCGGCTGAAGGAGACACGGCAGCGGCAGTACGACGGCTCGCGGCTGTTCCACGAAGTGGTCGACGGGGGCGTGGCGCAGGGCGTGTTCCGTACGCCGCATCCGGAGGACGCCCGGCGCGGCGTGATCGCGATGTGCAACGCGGTGGCGCAGTGGTACCGCGCGGGCGGCGATGTGGGCGTCGGTGAACTGGCCGAGCGCTACGTCGAGTTGGCTCTCGTACTGGTCGAGTACCGGCCGGCCGGCAGCCTTCCGCGCCGGTCCGGCTGACCCGTGGCGGCGGGTGCCCGGCCGGGATTCGGACACCTTCGGACACCGAAATTTAACGACCGTTCAATTCTCTTTCCCGCCCCTGTCTGCTCCTTCGCGCCGCGCCGCGTGGTCAGATGTCCGACTCGCCGGACGGTTGTTCCCGGTAGAGTCCCGCCGCGTGCGATCAGCCGTGGGGGGAGGGGCTCCTGTGCCGAAATATGAAGAGCTGGTGGCGTGGGCCGGTGCCGGACAGGTCGTCCGGGCCGATCCGGACGCCGTGGCGAAGTGGCGGATCCCGGACCGTCAGAAGGCGTTACTGGTGACCACCGGGATACCGGTGGTGGACAACCTCATCGGCACGGCGTGCTTCCAGGACGAGCCCGAACCGCAGCTGCGCACCCGCGACGGCCGGCTCCTGTACCGGCTGACGCAGAACACGCACGGCAGTCGCTCGTCCGCGCTGACCTGGGCGTTCGGCGTCGATCCCGACTCCGGCGCGGTGTACTACGTACTGCCGGACGGCGAGGCGTGGTTCGCCAACTCCTCGATCGAGCTGTGGCTGCGCACGCTGCACCACTACGGGCTGCATGTGAGCCGGTCGGCGGTCCTGAACGACCCGAACGGTGACGAAGGCGCCGCGGTGGCCGAGCTGGGGCGGCTGGCGGTACAGCTGAAGGCCATCGATCCGCCGGCCTTCGACGGGTTCGTGGGCTACATCTGGGTGGAGTTCCTGGAGAGATGGCTCTGGTGACGCTTCCGGAGAGATGGCTCCGGTGACTTGTCGCCGATCGGTCTCGGACCTTTACCGGTCTCTTTGCGTCGAGTACGGGTCTCTTTGCGTCGAGTTCCCGGCCGGGATTCTGCCGCCGTCGAGGCCGGTGGGGACGGACCGCCGCTGGTCGGCGCATTACGGCAGCGCGACGCGCTTGTACGCGTGAGACCTGTGACAGGTGTGCAACTCGTGTGCCGCTTGGGCCGTTTCCGCGGGAGCGCGCGCCGACGTGGTACGGCGGTCAGGCCGCGTCCGCCGGTGTCCAGCGCACCGGCCGTTCCGGCCCGCCCCGGCGCTCCGTGATCTCCCCGCGGCCCGCCAGCAGCTTCAGGTGGGCCAGCGTCTCGCCCAGCGCGAAGCGGCGCTGCTGGAGTCCGAACTCCTGCCAGCTGCGTGACCACTTGAGGTGCGCGGCCAGCTCCCACGCGGTGCTGTCGGGCGCCGCGGTGACCGCGGCCAGGGTCTCGGCGAGCCGCTCGGCGTGGTGTCGTGCGAGGTGGGCGAGTCGCTGGTCGAGCTGCCGGAAGCGGTACTCGTGCGCGGGCAGCACCTCGGCCACGTCGTAACCGGTCAGCTTGTCCAGCGAGCGCAGGAAGTCCGCGAGGGGATCGCCGACGCTCTGCAGGAGGTACCCGATCGAGGGCGTGATCCGCGGCAGTACGTGATCACCGGAGAACAGCAGCTCCCGGCCGGGGTCGTAGAAGCAGGAGTGGCCCGGGCTGTGGCCGGGCGTCCAGACGACCCGCAGGTCCAGGCCGGGGAGGGTGATGCGCTCGCCGTCCTGGAGGAGGACGTCGGGGCGCGGCGCGCGGAACAGCCGGTCGGGGTCCATCATGTCGGCGGTGGCGTCCGCGTCGGTGCCGGACATACCGTGCTCCGTCAGATGCCCGACGTACCCGCGCCGCCACTTGTCGTACGTGTCGAGATCCGGGCGCATCGCGTGGGCGTCCAGCTCGTGCAGCGCGACGTACGCGCCGGAGGCGTCCCGGACCCGGCCCGCCAGGCCCAGGTGGTCGGCGTGGTTGTGGGTGACCAGCACGGCCTTGACGTCGCGGACGTCGTAACCGATGGCGGTCAGGCCGTCGTTGAGCGCCTGCCACGAGATGTCGGCGTCCCAGCCCGCGTCGATGAGCGCCAGGCCGCCGCGCACCTCGAGCGCGTAGACCAGGACATACCGCAGCGGGTTGTCCGGGATGGGGACGGGGAGGGACCACAGGCCGTCCCGGACGCGTTCGACGGGCGGCAGTACGCCGTCCTGCCAGGCCCGCCACTGCACGGTGCCGGTGATCTCGGGTGTCACAGCAGGTCCCGTCCCTTCGATGCCAGAACGACCAAAACGATGACGAACGAGCGTTAAGTTTACAGGCCACCGATCCGTCGGGGCAGACGGAGCGGCGCTTGTTCGCGGCGGGGCACTCGAAGGAGCTCCCGCCCCTGGACAGGGCTTGCGCCGCCGCCATAACTTATCGATCGTTCGGCTTTATGTGATCTCCGGTCTCCCGAGGAGTCGCCCCATGCCGCGTACCGCACTGGACTACCCGCAACTGCCCGTCGGCGCCGCGCTCGCCGGGGCCGCGCAGCGCTGTCCCGACCGGCTCGCGCTGACCGACGGGCAGGAGAGCCTGACGTACGCCGAGCTGTACGACCGGGCGCTGCGGTTCGCGCGCGGCCTGCACGAGCAGGGCATCGCGCCCGGCGAGACCGTGCTCCTGATGATCCCCAACTGTCCGTGGTTCCCGGTCGCGTACTGGGGCACGCTGCTGGCCGGCGCGGTGGTCAGCCCCACCAACCCCGCGCAGCCCGCGGCCCCGCTGGCGGCGCAGCTCGTCGACTCGGACGCCCGCGCGGTGATCGCGTACGCGGGCGCGCTGCCCGCCGTGTACGCCGCCGACGCGCCCGGCGTGCGCTTCACCGCCGTCGTACCGGGACCGGGGCCGGGCAACGGCCCCGGCAGTCTCCCCGAACCCCCGGCCGGCCGTACCGTCCTGGCAGCCGACGACCTGCTGGCGTACGGCAGAGCCGAGCCCGTGCGGCGGCGCCCGGACGACGTGGCACACCTGGCGTTCACCGGCGGCACCACCGGCCGCTCCAAGGCCGTCCGCGTGCTGCACCGCAATGTGATCACCAACGCCGCCCAGGCCGTCTGGGTACGGGCCGCCGCGCGACTGCACGACGCGGACGGCGCGCTCGGCGTGGTCCGCGACGAGGAGGCAACGACGCCCCACCAGTCCGTCCCCGGCACCGAGTCGACGATTTTCGTCGCCCCGCTCTTCCACGCGATGGGCCTGGTCGGCATGGTCGCGCACACCCTCATCGGCACCACGGCCGTGCTGCACACCCGCTTCGACCCCGCCCGCTACCTCGACGACATCGAGGCCCACCAGGTGGCCATGGTCGGCGGCTCGCCCACGATGTACCGCGCCCTGCTGGCCTCCCCGGCGAGCACCGGGCGCCGCCTGAAGTGCGTACGCAACATCAACTCCGGTGCCGCGCCCATGGACCCCGCGACCCGGCAGCGGCTCGCCGAACTCTTCCCGGACGCGCTGTACAGCGAGGGCTACGGCCTCACCGAGGCGACCATGGCGCTGACCATGTGGCCGCTGGACGCCGCCGCCGGGACCCCGCACGGCACGGTCGGCGTCGCGCTCCCGGACACCGAGCTGTCCATCCGCGACCTGCTCGACCCGGAGCGCGAACTGCCGGCGGGGGAGACGGGCGAGCTGTGGGCGCGCGGCCCGCAGATCACCGACGGGTACCAGGGGCACCCCGAACTCACCGCCGAGCAGTACGCGGGCGGCTGGCTGCGCACCGGTGACATCGGGCGGCTGGACGAGCGGGGCCACCTCTTCTTGTCGGGGCGCGCCAAGGACATGCTCATCTACAAGGGCTACAACGTCTATCCGCTGCACCTGGAGGACATCCTCGCCGGGCACCCGGCGGTGGCGGCGGCCGCGGTGATCGGCGCGCCCGCCGCGGACGCGGGCGAGATACCGGCCGCCTACGTGGTGCTGCGGAACGGCGCGGCGGCCACGGCGGAGGAGCTGATGGCGTACGTCGCCGAGCGCGTCGCCCCGTATCAGCGTGTGCGCGAGCTGTACTTCACGGAGGCGCTGCCGGTCTCGGCGGCGGGCAAGGTGCTCAAGACCGCGCTGCGCGAGCGGCACGCCGCCCGGGTGACGGAGTAGCCCCGCGCGAGCGGAAGATCACGACCGTCGGTTCGCACCGGTGCGGCGGCGGGGCCCGGCGACTAGCGTCATGGCGTATGCAGACGACTCTGTACGGCGCCGACGTGGTACTGCGCCCCGCCACGGCGGACGACATCCCCGTCCTGGCCGCGATCCGGGGCGAGCCCGAGGTGTACGCGCGCTGGCGCGGCGGGAAGGATCTGGAGGCCGCGGTCGCCGATGACCTCGCCTCGCCCGGCGAGTTCACCTACGCGATCGAGTACGAGGGCCGGATCATTGGCGCGATCCAGTGGTCACAGGAATCGGATCCGGACTATCGGCATGCGAATATCGACATCTATCTGACGTCGCCGCTGCACGGCCGGGGGCTCGGTACCGACGCCGTGCGCACGCTGGCGCGGCACTTGCTGACGGAGCGTGATCATCACCGGATCACGATCGATCCGGCGGCGGACAACGTGGCGGCGATCCGCTGCTATCGGAAGGTCGGCTTCCGACCGGTCGGGATCATGCGCCAGTACGAGCGCGGACCCGACGGCACCTGGCACGACTCGCTCCTGATGGACCTTTTGGCGGCGGATCTCACGAACTGAAGCGGTGTCGGCGGCCCGTCGGAGGGGTATGCCGCCGACACGCTTCTGGCATATGCCAAACGGTCGCTGCCCCTGTCGGATGCGGTCGCGATGGCAACAGGGCGTGAAACAGGCGCTGTCGGCAGTCGACGGAGAAGGGGGAATTAAGTTCATCATCGATCAGGACGAGCTGTTCTGCGGCGCTCCGTGACAGATATATGCGTAGTTGAATGGGGCGCAGCACGCTCGCCGGGAGGCGCGGCCGCCCGGCTGGACCGGTGTGCGCACGGTGGGAACCGGAACCTGTCGTGCGGGAGTGGCACGGAGTGGCACGAGACAACTTGCGACGCTTGTCCGGTCGTCGGCCGGCGTCGGAGAGGAACGATTTTTCCCATGCATGATGTGACACGTTCGACCCCTTCCGCTGAAACGATTCCCCGCTACGCTCGCTCCTCCCCGGAAGCGTTCGGCCCGGCCGCCGGCGCCCAACCGGAACATCCGGCATGCCCCCTCGTCCCGCTCACGTCGAGAGAAACGAGCCCTTCGCGATGACGTACACCGCCAGGACCGCATTCGGCGACTTCGACCAGGCTCTCGCCCTGGAACCCGGCCGCTACGAGAGGGCCCGTCGCCGGCACCGCCAGATCACGGCGGCGCTGAAGAACGCGGGCCTGATCGAAAGTTCCTGCCTGCAGGGCAGCTTCGCGCGCAAGACCCGCATCGCCCCGCTGGACGACATCGGCATGGTCATGGTCTTCCACCGGCGCTTCGCCCGCCTCGTCAAGCGCCCCGGCGGCGCCGCCGACGCCATGGCGATGCTCTGTGACACCGTCACCGAGGCGTTCCCCGGCTCCCGGTTCGGCGACGAGGACCGCACCTCCCGCGCCCTCCAGGTCACCTTCGCCGACCTGGACGTGACCTTCGGCCTGACCCCGGCCCTCGCCGACCCGCGCTGCACCGACCTGCTCACCGCCAACTGGGAGCGGGACACCTGGGAGCGCTCCACCGTCCGTACGCTCAACCGCGTCATCGGCCGGCACGACCACGCCACCGACGGCCGCTTCGTCCACCAGGTCCGCATGCTCAAGGCGTTAAGGGGCGACCACCCCGAACTGCACGGGACCAGCGGCCTCCTGTGGGAAGCGCTGGCCTACGAAGCGGTCTCCGGACCGCGGCAGCACACCGACGCCATCGCGAGCACCCTCGCGCACGCCGCGCAGGCCGTCACCGGCCCCGTCCTGGACCCCACCGGCTCCGAGGACCTCACCGCCGACTGGACCGAGACACAGCGCGCGGCCCGCGCCGAGGTGCTGACCGCACTGGCCGCACAGGCCGCCGAGGCCCGCCGCCGGGAGCAGGCCGGCGACCACACCGGCGCGATCGGGATCTGGCACGGCGTGTTCGGGACGCCCTTCCCGACCGTGGCCGACGCACGAGGCGCCGAGACGGCCGGCGGCACCGGACACCGCGCGACCCGCCGGCGCAGCGCCCCCAGCCCGCGCGCCCGCTCCTTCAGCCCCTTCCTGGGCCGCCCGGTGACCTGGTCGGTCTTCGCCGGCACGACGAAGTCGCTGTGAACTGAGGCGCGCCGGCGGGCCGCACCCGCCGGCTCAGCGGCTCACACGTTCCGCCCGGCGAACAGGCGATCGCTCAGCCGTTCCCGGTCGCTCAGCCGTTCCGCAGATGCGCGCACCGCGGTGCGGCCGCGTGGACGGTCACGGTGTCCGGCGCCGGAGCCGGCGCGGCCACCAGGGCCAGGTCGTTGGCGTCGGTGAAGTACGGGCGGACCCGCGCGCGGGCCGCGCCCTCGCCGCGGAACGCCGACGGATGAGTGTCGATGTCCTTGCGCGCGACGATGTCCCCGCCGATCCGCCCGATCCGTACGGCCATGCCGCCCGGCAGCATCAGGCGCAGGTCCCAGAACTCCCGGTCCCGCGGCACCGACCCGGCCACCCGGCCGGTGAAGTCCTCGTGCGGCAGCAGCACGCAGAACCGGCCGGCGCCCAGCTCCGTCGCGGGCAGCCGCAGCACCGTCGGCCGCGCGCCGCGGCGCGTCGCCGTCACCACCGCCTCCGACGAGGGCTCCGTGCCCAGCAACTCGGCCTCGACGTACGTGACCGAAGGCCCGACCGCGACCCACACCGCCTCCGCGTGGGCAGCGCGCTGCCACACGCGCAGCTCCAGCCGCCCGCGCTCGGTGGCGTACGGGATCCAGGACCGCACGGCGCCGTCGGCCACCTCCGGGCCCCGGCCGACCAGCGCGGCCCGCTCGACCATCGTGGACCGCACGGGCCGCAGCGCCCCGTCCGCGCGCCGCCGTACCCACGCCTCCCAGTGCCCCTCGGCGAGCGGCACCCGGGCCAGCCGCAGCCGGACCCGGTACGGGCCGCCGCGGCCCTCCCGGACGGGCGGCGGCAGCGGCACCCGCAGCTCCTCGGCGGAGTTGCGGCGGCGCAGTACCAGGTCGGCGGGGCCGGTCAGCCCCGCGGCGGGGAACGTCAGGACCAGCGCGCCGTCCTCGGCCACCGCGCAGCGCGCCTCGGGGCGCAGCCTGCGTGCCGTGCCGTCGGCCCGCGCGGCAGCCGCGGGGGAGACCTTCCGCAGTATTCCGAGCAGTGGCACGGCGGTCGCCGGGCGCTGGAGCAGGGGGCGTGCCATGCGCCGGGCGAGCGTCTTGCCCGCGCGCAGCGCCCTGCCCTGCCCCGCGGTACCGGCGTACCCGCCCAGCGCATGCGCCCCGGTGAGCTCCTTCCGCGCCTCCGGGGGAGCGCAGCACTTGCCCGTCTTCGCGGCGAGATCCTCGAAGAGCTTGACGTAGGCGTGGGCGACGGCCGAGGGCGCGTAGTCCAGCGCCTTGGCGCGCGCCGCCGCGGCCATCGCGGCCCGCCGCTCGTCGTCCGCGATCAGCTCCAGCAGCGCCGCGGCGAACTCCTCGGCGTTCCCCGGCTGGACGAGCAGCCCGTCCACCCCATTGGAGATGATCTCGCCGGGCCCGAACGGGCAGTCCGTGGCGACCACCGGCAGCCCGGCGTGCATCGCCTCCACGATCGTCATCCCGAAGGACTCGCCGTCCGAGGAGACCGCCGCGATCGACCCCTTGGCCCACTCCGGCTCGATCGGCGCATGCGCGCCCATCATCGTCACCTGCTCGCACAGCCCCAGCTCGTGGATGCGGGACCGCAGCGCCCGCGCCTCGGGGCCGCGCCCGTACAGCCGCAGCTTCCAGTCGGGCCGCTGCTCCACCACGCGCGCGAACGCGTCGATCAGCAGTCGATAGTTCTTGATGCGGATGAGCCGGCCGGCCGCGACCACCAGCTTGTTGCGCCCCGAGGAGGGCGACACGTCCGGCTGCGGCACCGCGTTGGGAATGCAGCGGATCTCCGTGGCGACGTCGGGCAGCGCCTCGCGGTAGATCTTCGCGTCCTGCCGGGACACCGTGATGAAGGCGTCCAGGTGGGCCACCGCCGCGTTCTGTGCCGTCCGGACCTGCGGCCGGTGCATGTCGTGCGTGAGGTGCTCCTGCCCGACGAGCAGCGCGCGGGCGGGTCCGAAGCGCGCGAGGTAGACGTTGATGCCGGGCCGCGTCCCGATGACCACGTCCGCGTCGGTGTCCCGCAGGTACTCCTCGATCCGCGCGTCGACCAGCGCGCTGCACAGCTTGTACGGGCCGTCGCAGGACGGGTAGACGCGCGAGGGGTTGCCCTTCGGGTCGTGCGCCGGGTCGAAGCCGGGCTGATTCCTGCGGGCCTCGACCAGCGGCACGATTCGTACCCGTGGATGGACGGGCAGCGCCGGGGCGGCCCGGGTCCTGATCATCGAGACGATCTCGACGTCGTGCCCGGCGTCCGCCAGGGCGCCGGAGAGGTTGACGGTCGAGCGGATGGTGCCGCCGATGCCGTAGAGGTTGAAAAGGAGGAAGCACACCTTCAGGCGGCGTGCTGCCCACACAGGGGGCGGAGGACACGCCGCTTCCCGGACCATGCCTGACACGACCACATCGTCACGCTTCTCCACAGAACCGGAGAATATGACGTGAATTGATGCTCTATGAGTTTTCGCGCGAGCGTGTCGCGAACCTGCCCCCCAAACGGCCGGTATGCATCGTGCCTGGTGGCAGGGGTGGCGAGCGGCGCCGACGGGTCGCGCTGTACACCGGGGGCCGGGGTGTTTCAGGCCACCCGCCGGGAGAGTTCGGCGGCCGTGAGGCGCACGGTACGGACGAGGGGGCTCAGGCTGTTGTCCGCTCCGGGGACGGGTCCCGCGGGGCGGGCGCCGCCGTACCGCCGCCCTCGATCAGCCGGCGGATGCCGAAAGTGGCGACCGTGGCGACGGCCATCGCGGCGACCAGGAACCACAGGCCCGTCACGGCGGAGCCGGTGCGGTCGGTGATGACACCGATGCCCATCGGTCCGAAACCGCCGCCCAGGTTGCCGACCGCGTTGATCATCGCGATGCCGGACGCGGCCTGCACGCCCGTCAGGAAGCGGGAGGGCAGCGTCCACAGGACGGGCTGGCCCGCGTAGAGGCCGACCGCGGCGAGGCTCATCAGGGCCACCTGTACGACGTGATTGCCGACCAGCGCGCTGCCCGCCAGGCCGGCTGCGCCGAGCGCCGCACACCCGGCGAGCCACGAATAGCGCGCCCCGCTGCGGTCGGCGAGCTTGGGGACCACGTACAGGCCGAGGGCCACGAAGACGTACGGGATCGCCGTGATGAAGCCGGTGGCCGTCGTGGACAGCCCGCCGAAGCCGTCGACGATCGTCGGCAGCCAGAAGCTCAGCCCGTAACAGCCCAGCGGGAAGCAGAGGAAATACAGGGCCATGGCGACCACCCGCGGGTCACGCAGCGCCCGCAGCGGACTGCCGTGCGCGGTGCCCACGGAATCGGCCTCGGCGGCGAGCTCGGCGGCGAGCCAGCCCCGCTCCTCCGTACTCAGCCAGCGCACGCGCTCCGGCCCGTCGGGCAGCACGCGCAGGGTGACGAAGGCCAGCACGACGGCCGGGATGCCCGTCGCGATGAAGATCCACTGCCAGCCTTCCAGCCCGAACGTGCCGTGCAGCCCGCCGAGCGCGCCCATGTACGGATTGCCGAGGATGAAGGCGAGCGGCTGGGACATCATGAACCAGCCGACGACCCGGGCGCGGTAGCGGTACGGGTACCACTTGGTGAGGAAGTACAGCACGCCCGGGTAGAAGCCCGCTTCGGCGAGGCCGAGCAGGAAGCGGGCGAGGTAGAACTGCCAGGTGGTGCTGACCGCCGCGGTGAGGACCGTGACCAGGCCCCAGCTCAGCATGATGCGGGTGAACCAGCGGCGCGCGCCGAACCGTTCCAGGTAGATGTTGCTGGGCACCTCGAACACCGCGTACGCGACGAAGAACGCGACCTGGCCGAGGGTGAACGCGGCGTTGGACAGGCCCAGTTCGTGCTGGAGCGTCAGTTTGGCGAAGCCGACGTTCGAGCGGTCGACATACGCCACGAGATAGAGCAGCACAAGAAACGGCATCAGCCGCCAGGTGACCGCTTTCATGGCTTGCTTCTCCACTCGGCTCTCCACTTCGTCGGCTCGTTCGTCGTCGAACTCTGGACGCGGCGGGACCGTATCGTGCTTTGATAGCACCATTGAAGGGGTCGGTAGGACACGGCTTGGACACGGCCGCCCCGCACCGCGTCGGAAGGACTTCACATGGCAGTGAACGACCGGCAGCAGCCCACCGGTGCCACCGCACCGCTCCGCTCCCGCGCCTGGTTCGGCGACGGCGGCAAGAACGGCTTCATCGCCCGGCACTCCCTGCGCGCCATGGGCCGCGGCGGGCACAACTTCGACGGCCGCCCGGTCATCGGCATCTGCAACACCTACTCCGAACTCACGCCCTGCAACGGCCACTTGCAGATCCTCGCGGACGCCGTGAAGCGCGGCGTACTGCAGGCCGGCGGCTTCCCGCTGGAGTTCCCCGCGATGTCGCTCGGCGAACCGATCATGCGCCCGACCACCATGCTGTACCGCAACCTCGCCGCCATGGAGATCGAGGAGCAGATCCGCGCCAACCCCCTGGACGCCGTCGTCCTCCTCACCGGCTGCGACAAGACCACCCCCGCGGCCCTCATGGGCGCCGCCAGCGCCGGCGTCCCCGCGCTCGTCTTCACCGGCGGGCCCACGCTCAACGGCCGCTTCCGGGGCCGCGCCGTCGGCTCCGGCACGGACGTCTGGCGGATGACCGAGGAGCTGCGCGCGGGCACGGTCACCCAGGAGGAGTTCACCGAGTTCGAGACTGCGCTGACCCGCAGCGCCGGCCACTGCATGACCATGGGCACCGCCTCCACCATGGCCTGCCTCACCGAAGCGCTCGGCATGATGGTCCCCGGCGGCTCCGGACTGCCCGCCGTCGACTCCCGCCGCGGCACCCTCGCCGAGGAGACCGGCATCCGCGCCGTCGAACTGGCCGGCTCCGACCTCACCCCGCAGCGCATCATGACCCGCGCCGCCTTCGAGAACGCCATTCGCATCAACGCCGCCATCGGCGGCTCCTCCAACGCCGTCCTGCACCTCCTCGCCCTCGCCGGACGCCTCGGCGTACCGCTCGCGCTGGACGACTTCGACCGCCTCGGCGCCGAACTCCCGCTGCTCATCGACCTGATGCCGTCCGGCCGCTTCCTGATGGAGGAATTCGCGTACGCGGGCGGGCTCCCGGCCCTGATCAACGACCTCCGCGACCATCTGCACCACGACACCGTCACCGTCACCGGGCGCAGCCTGGTCGACAACTGCGCCGGCGCCGAGGTCCACGACCGCGAGGTCATCCGCCCGCTCGACCGCCCCGTCCAGCCCGCCGGCACCGGCACGGCCGTACTCCGCGGCAACCTCGCCCCCGACGGCGCGGTCATCAAACAGTCGGCGGCCGACCCCAAGCTGCTCAGCCACACCGGGCCCGCGCTGGTCTTCGACTCACTGGAGGACTACCTCGCCGTCGCCGAGGACCCGGACCTCGACGTCACCGCCGACACCGTCCTCGTCGTACGCAACACCGGCCCGAAGGGCTACCCCGGCATGCCCGAGGTCGGCAACGTACAGCTCCCCAAGAAGCTCCTCGACGCCGGCGTCCGCGACCTGGTCCGCATCTCCGACGCCCGGATGTCCGGCACCGCGTACGGCACCTGCGTCCTGCACGTGGCCCCCGAAGCGGCGGTCGGCGGCCCGCTCGCCCTCGTCCGCACCGGCGACTCCGTACGCCTCGACGTACCGGCCCGCCGCCTCGACGTCCTGATCGCGGACGACGAACTGGAGCGCCGCCGCGCGGCCTGGCAGCCGCCCCGCGCGCCCGCGGAACGCGGCTGGAGCTACCTCTACGACCGGCACGTCACCCAGGCCGACACCGGCGTCGACCTGGACTTCCTGCGCGGCGCGACCGACTCCACACCGCCCCGACAGGCGTTCTGAGGCCCGGCGTGGAACTCCAGGGCCTGCACGGGCAGGTGGTCGACCGCATCGGCCGATCCCTCGCCGCGGACGAGATCCGCGCGGGCGAGGTACTGCGCCTGGAGGACATACAGGAGCGGTACGGCGTCTCGCGCACGGTCGCGCGTGAGGCCGTCCGCGTCCTGGAGTCCAAACGGGTCGTCACCAGCCGTCCCCGCGTCGGCATCACCGTACGCCCGCTCACCGAGTGGAACCTCTACGACCCGCAGATCATCCGCTGGCGCCTCGCGTCCCCCCGGCGCGAGTCCCAGCTCCGCGAACTGGCCGAACTGCGGGCCGCCGTCGAACCGTCCGCCGCCGCGCTCGCCGCGTCCGGCGCTTCCCCGGACGCCCGCGCCGCACTGACCGCCCACGCCCACGCCATGGCGGCAGCCGCCCGCGCCGACGACCGCGCGCGCTTCGTCGCAGCGGACGCCGCCTTCCACCGCACACTGCTCACCGCCTCCGGCAACGGCATGTTCGCCCAACTGGCCGAGGTCACGGAGGAACTCCTCACAGCCCGCCACGACCTCGCCCTGATGCCCCCCGACATCGACATGACCGCCGTCCACCGCCACCAGAAGGTCGCCGCCGCGGTAGCCTCCGGCCGCCCGACCGAAGCCGCCGAGGCCGTCATACGAATCGTCAACGCGGCCCACAGTGAGGTGGAACGACTGCTGGCGGGTGGGGGGTCTTGCGGGTACGGGGGGTGAAGCGTCAGAAGTACACGATGCGCACGACCGTGACCGTGAGGACGCTTTCGCTGACGTAGTAGCGGATGACGACGCCGGCGATGGTGGCTTCCCGGCGCTCGCGTTCTTTCTTTATGGCTGTGGAGCCGTGGCCGTACGGGTCGTCGGCGAGGCGGCGCATGGCCGCGTCGAAGCGGGTGCGCAGGCCGGTGTCCATGGAGTCGCGGGCTTGGTCGGCAGGGGGTGCGTACTGGAGGCGGCGGGTCACGCCACCTCCGGCCGGCTGTCGTCGGCCGGTACGGCACCGATGTCCTCGCCGCGCTCCAGGCGCTCGAAGAGCTCCTGGTCCTCGAGGTCGGCGCCGGTGCCGCCCAGGGCCCACCGGGCCAGTCTGGCGGGCAGCTCGTCGGCCGGGACGTGCGGGATCTCCTGGTCGAAAGCGCGCGCCTGCTCCTCGTCGAGGACGGCGCGGATACCGGCGATGGTGCCCGGCAGCTCCACCAGCTCTCCGGCGATCACCGTCTTCAACGTCGCCTCCACGGCCGGCCTCCTCGCGCGACCACCTCGCGCCATGGACCACCGTACGCCCAACGGGCCCCGTTGTGTCCTGCGTACCGAGAACACCCGCCGAACCGGCGGTGGGCCCGCGGCGCGGGCCCACGACGGATGCATGACGTGGGGTGATCAGCGTTGTGCCGTGATGCTTTCGGTCCAGTCGGCCATCTGGTCATCGGTGAGGTGACCGGCCAGATCGGCTTCGGTGATCATGCCGACCAGCCGCTTGTTCTCGATCACCGGCAGCCGGCGGATCTGGTGGCCCCGCATCTCCTTCAGCACTTCGCTGATGTCGGCACCCGCGTCGATCCAGCGGGGCGTGCCCTTGGCCATCTCGTGCGCCGTGACCTGGGACGGGTCGTGCCCCATGGCCACGCAGCCGACCACGATGTCGCGGTCGGTGAGAATGCCGCACAACCGCTCGTTCGCGTCGCTGATCGGCAGGGCTCCCACATCGAGCTCCCGCATCAGCTGCGCCGCGCGGTCCAGGGTCGCGTCCTCGGGGATCCACTGGGCGCCGGGGTGCATGATGTCTCCGGCAGTGGTCATGAACCGTACCTCCCATGCCGGACGGCCGGCGCGACGCCGGGCGCGCCGCAGGTCCCGGCCCTCCCATTGTGGTCGCCGGTGCGCGCCCTCGCATGTGGGGGAGCGGGGACGTGCCGCGGGGCACCACCGTCGCCGTGACGGTGGTGCCCCGCGGGGGTGTCGGGTACGGCTCAGCCGTTGCCGTGACCGTTCTCGGAGAGCACCGAGAGGTCGTCGATGAGGTGCGACAGCGGCTCGTCGCCCTTGTTCTGGGTGGAGTTCTTGGTGCACTGCTGGTTCTGCGGGTTCGCCAGGACGTTGACGTCCTGAACGGTGATCGGGATCAGGCCGATCAGCGAACCGACGTTGACCTTGGCCGGCAGGCCGACGCACAGGTCGTTGAGCGAGTTCTGGACCAGGCCCGCCTGCGGGCTCTGGTGGCCGTGCGTGGCCGAGTTCCCGTACGACGTCGAGGCACCGTTGCCGCTGAGGTTGTGGGCACCGCCGTCGTTACCGACGGCAACGGCAGTGCCCGCGCTGGCGGCGAGGCCGGCGGAGGCGAGGGTGAGGGCGGCCAGGGTGGCACGGATGCGCATGTCTCTCCTTGGGACAACGGCAATGAAGGGAGGTATGGCCCAGTACAGCCCCACGCACGTGCTGTCCTGTCTTATTCACCCATCTATCGGCGTGTCCGCGTGGATTGCGTGCGTGGGTGCCGTGCGTTGTGCGTGGTACGTCGTGTGGCCGCGGTTCGATGTGGGCATTGGTGACAACGAGTCTCACAGTGCCGGTGTCGTCCGGCACCGGAGACCGGACCGGCGGGCCCGCACTGCTGTGGTACCCGGACCCCGTACCGCGGTGGACGGCGCGGCCCGCCGGTCGTCAGGTACTGTGGGCAACCGCAGTGACCGTTGACGACCGAGGAGGTGAGACCCATTACCGCTGTACCAGGCCGGGTTCTCCCTGCTCGCATCCGCGCGGTCCCCGCGGCGCCAACGGCGTAGCGGGCCGTAGCGAGGGAGCGTGCCCGGCAGTCGCCAGGCACATCCGAAAGGCTCCCATGTCACTTCTCGCGTCCCCCCTTCTTTCTTCCCTCCGCGCCGCCGCCGTCGCCCGACTCCGGGCCACGGGCTCGGTCTTCGCCGAGGACGAGGCGGACCTGCTCCTCGCCGCGGCCGGCACCCCGGCCGCACTCGACGCCATGGTGGCGCGGCGCGCCGCCGGTCTGCCGCTCGAACTGGTCGTGGGCTGGGCGGAGTTCTGCGGTCTGCGGGTGGCCGTGGCCCCCGGCGTCTTCGTACCCCGCCGCCGCACGGAATTCCTCGCCCGGCAGGCGATCACGCTCGCTACCGTCGCGCGGACGACCGCACGGGGAGCCGGAACCGAGGAGCCCGAGGCGGTCCGTCCCGTCGTCGTCGACCTCTGCTGCGGCTCCGGCGCGGTCGGTGCCGCGCTGGCCGCGGCCGTGCCCGCGCCCGGCGTCGAACTGTACGCGGCCGACATCGACCCGGCCGCGGTCCGCTGCGCCCGCCGCAACATCCCCACCACCGTGGGCGAGGTGAGCGAAGGCGACCTGTACGAGGCGCTGCCGGCAGCCGTGCGCGGCCGCATCGACGTCCTCGTCGCCAACGTTCCGTACGTCCCTACGCAGCAGGTCGGCCTGCTGCCGCCGGAGGCCCGCGACCACGAGCCGCTGGTCGCGCTGGACGGCGGCGCCGACGGCCTCGACATCCTGCGCCGGGTGACGGCCGCGGCGCCCCAGTGGCTTGCGCCCGGCGGCCACCTCCTGGTCGAGACGAGTGAACGTCAGGCGGCGTCGGCCGCCGAGGTGTTCCGCCGCAGCGGCCTGACACCGCGCGTGGTCACCTCGGAGGAGGAGTACGCGACGGTGGTCATCGGCAGTGAGAGCGCTGCCCGTGGCCCGCGCGGCTGATGTGTGGTGAGGAGCGGATCATGGCGGGAACCCCTTCCGGAGAGACCGGCACCCCGCACATCGGAGGGACCCACATGCCCACCACCAACGCCCCCGAGGGCAACACCGAGTACGGCAGAAAGAGGTTCAAGCGGTCCCGGAGCCACTTCGCGGACCGGATCACCGCGGACGGCCGGGACGGCTGGCCCGTCGAGGCCGGCCGGTACCGCCTGGTGGTCAGCCGGGCCTGCCCCTGGGCCAGCCGCGCCCTGATCTCCCGGCGGCTGCTCGGTCTGGAGGACGCGCTGTCGCTGGCCATCGCCGACCCGATCCAGGACGACCGGAGCTGGCGCTTCACCCTGGACCCGGACGGCCGCGACCCCGTCCTCGGCATCCGCTACCTCAGCGAGGCGTACGACGCGCGCGAGACCGGGTACCCCGGCGGGGTCAGCGTGCCCGCGATCGTCGACGTACCGAGCGGAAAGCTCGTCACCAACGACTTCCAGCGGATCACCCTCGACCTCGCGACCGAGTGGACCGCGCTGCACCGCCCCGGCGCGCCCGACCTCTACCCGGAGCCGCTGCGCGCCGAGATCGACGAGGTGATGGAGGGGGTCTACCGGGACGTCAACAACGGCGTGTACCGGGCCGGGTTCGCGACCGGACAGAGTGAGTACGAGGAGGCGTACGAGGACGTGTTCCGCCGCCTGGAGTGGCTCTCGCAGCGGCTGGCCGACCGCCGGTACCTGGTCGGCGACACCCTCACCGAGGCGGACATCCGGCTGTTCACCACGCTGGTGCGGTTCGACGCCGTCTACCACGGCCATTTCAAGTGCAACCGGTACAAGCTGGCCGAGGACCCGGTCCTGTGGGCATACATGAGGGACCTCTTCCAGACGCCCGGGTTCGGCGACACGGTCGACTTTGACCACATCAAGCGGCACTACTACCAGGTGCACACCGGCATCAACCCGACCGCCATCGTCCCCCGCGGCCCCGACCTCGCCGGCTGGCTGACCCCGCACCACCGGGAGGAGCTGGGCGGCCGCCCCTTCGGCGACGGCACGCCTCCGGGGCCGGTCCCGGCCGGCGAGGAGGTCCCGCCGGCCGGGCGTCCCTGAAGCCTCACTCAGCAGCGGCGAGCCGGACGATGCGGAAGAACCCGTTTGCCTCATCGGGGTGACGGCTCGTCAGCTCCAGCCTGACGCGGCTGGTGCGGACGGCGTCGAATGTGACCCGGGTGGGGGAGTCGGAGGCGTCGGCCCATCTGACGCGGACGTGGTCGGCCGGTACGTACTCCTTGCCGTCCCAGTAGCTGACGGCGATCGCCTCGGGCAGTGCGTACGTGTCGTCGTCCGTGGTGAACGACACGTCCAGACCGGAGACGTGGCGACGGCGTGGCCATGTGACCGACACCCAGTCCTTCGCCCGCGCCGCGCTGATGGCGGGCAGCAGGGCCGTCGCCGCCATGCGGTAGTGGTTGGACCAGCCCGTGGCCGCGTCGCCGTCGAGCATCGCGGCGGGCACGGTGTCCGGCGCGCCGGAGAAGCTCGCGTCCGCGGTGGGGCCGCCGGAGGTGTCCTCCCGCACACCGGTGGCCGCGGGGGCGAGGGGCCCGGAGGCGCCCCGCCCGCGCCCCGTGACACGGATCCGGGCCGACGCTGTATGCAGCCCCTTCGCCCGTGCCGTGACCGTGACCGCCGCGGCCCCATCGGCGGGCCGGACGATCGCCAGCGCCTTCCCGTGGAAGGCGGACCGGACGGGCGACTGATAGTTCTCGGCGCTCTCCTGCTGTCCATTGTCGGCGCCGACCAGGTGCCCGCCGGTCACCTGGAAGGCCAGCGCGTGCTCGGCGCCGGGCACGAGGACGCCCCGGGAGTCGGTGACCTCGGCGGTGACGAAGACCAGGCCGTCCGCGGTCGTCTCCTGCCGGTCCGGCGTCAGCCGCACCGCCGCGGCCTCGCCCGCCGTCCGCAGCGTGTCACGGGCGACCTCGCGTCCGTTCCGGCGCGCCACCGCCACGAGCTTGCCCGCCTCGAAGGGCACCTGCCAGGTGAGGTGGAGCCGGCCCGCGCTGCCGTTGGGGCTGGTGTAACTGCCCGGGTACGGGCCCGAGGTGACGGTCTTGTCGTCCCCCGTCGCCTCGGTCGTCTCCAGGTACTCCCGCTCGTCCGTCGTCTTCTTCCGGTCGAAGCGGCGCACCCCCAGCGACCGGCCGTTGAGGAACAGCTCCACACTGTCGGCGTTGGAGTACGCCCAGACGGTCACGGTGTCCTTGGGACGGTGCCCGGTCCAGTCCATGGGCACCAGATGCACCATGGGCGTCTCACTCCACTGGCTGCGGAAGAGCGAGAACTGGTCCTTGGGGAAGCCGGTGGTGTCGACGGCGCCGAAGAACGAGGACTTCACCGGGAAGACGTCGTCGTACGGCGTCGGCTCGCCGATGTAGTCGATGCCGGTCCACAGGAACTGGCCGCCGAAGAACTCCCGGTCCCGGTCCTTCTTCAGGGCGTACTCACCGCTCATCGTCCACGACTCGAGGTTGTTGTCGTACGACGAGGCGCCGCGCCGCCCGGGAGTGTAGTTCTCACCCGTGTTGAGCCGGCCGGGGCTCTCGTACACACCACGCGTCGAGGTGCTCGACGAGCTCTCGGACTCGAAGAAGAAGGTGTCCGGGTACTTCTTGTGCAGCGCGTCGACGGAGGCGGCCGTGTTGTAGTTGAGCCCGACGCCGTCGAGCATGCGGAGGATGCGGTCCTGCGGTGAACCGTCCTTCGGCACACTGCGGTACTTGTCCGAGCCGATCACCACGGCACGGGTGGTGTCGACCGACTTCACGGCCTCGATCAGCCGCTCGGCCATCGCCACGCCGGCCTCGCTGGTGCTGTCGGGGATCTCGTTGCCGATGGACCACATCACCACGGCGGGTGAGTTCTTGGCCGCGTGCACCATCTCCTTGATATCGGCCTCGCTGTGCTCGTCGAAGAACCGGCCGTAGTCGTACGGGTTCTTCGGCGTGCGCCAGCAGTCGAACGCCTCGATCTGGAGCAGAATCCCCAACTCGTCACAGAGCGCGACCACTTGGGGCGCCGGCGGATTGTGCGAGGTCCGCAGGGCGTTGACGCCCATCTCCCGCATGATCTCCAACTGCCGCCGGGCCGCGTCGGGGTGGAAGGCGGCGCCCAGCGCACCGAGGTCATGGTGCAGATTGACGCCCCGCAGCTTCATCCGTTCGCCGTTGAGCGAGAAGCCATGGTCGGGGTCGAAGGTGGTCCACCGCAGCCCGAAGGAGGTGCGCGTCTCGTCGACGACCCGGTCGCCGACGGTGATGCGGGTGTCGACGGTGTAGAGGTGGGGGCGTCGGACCGACCAGAGGCGGGGCTTGTCGATGCGCAGGTCGAGTGCCGTCGTTGTGGAATCGCTGGTGAGGGTGGCCGGGGCGGAGACCGACCCGACCCCCCGGCCGTCCGCGTCCCGGACCGTCGCCGTCACCTGGGCCCGTACGGACCGCTGTTCCTCGCTCACTGCGGCCACCGCGACGCGGACCGCGGCATGGCCCTTCTCGACGGTCCGCGCGAGGTCCGGCGTGGTGACCGTGACTCCGTGCCGGACGATGTGCACGGGATCGGTGACGACGAGGCGCACGTCCCGGTGGATGCCGCTGCCGGAGTACCAGCGGCTGCTCGGCACCTGGTTGCGTGCCCGTACTGACAGGGTGTCAGCCGTCCGGCCGTCGGTGTGCGCGCGGTCGGTGAGGTCCACGGCGAAGCCGGTGTAGCCGTACGGGTGGGTGGCGACCAGCTCCCCGTTGAGGTACACCTGCGCGTCCATGTACACGCCGTCGAACTCCACGGATATCCGCTTGCCCGCGGTCTCCGCCGGGAGTGTGAAGGTCTTGGTGTACCAGCCGAGACCGCCGGGGAGGTAGCCCGAGCCCGCCGTGGTGCGGTCGTCCTTGACAGGGTCCAGGCCGATGCTCCAGTCGTGCGGGACGTCCACGTCGCGCCAGGCGGGATCGCCGGCCGCGGGCCGGGGCGCCTCCTCGCCGGTGGTGTTGACGAGGGCGAACCGCCACCCGCGGCAGAAGTCGCTCTCGCGCCGCGCGCCCAACGCCCCCGGCTCCGCCCGCCCGGCCGCCCGGGCCGTGGAACCCAACGCCAACTGTGCACCGAGGACTCCACCGAGGGAGGCGCCGGCGCCGCCCAGAACCACGCGTCGTGAGATGGCCATGTGTGCCTTCCGGTATTCCGTGAGGGTGACGAGGCAGCTGAACGCGCTGAGTCTGTCGAGTCCTGTTTATATGTGTCAATGAAAACAACAAAAGTTCTCAACTAGTGGCAGGGCGTGGCCGGGAGGCGAGGCGGGCTCGGGCGCTCGGGATTGCTTACGCGTCGTCGGCTGCGTACACGCGGACGCCGCCGACGTATGTCTGCAGGACCCGGGTCGCCGCGATGTCGCCGGACGGGTCCTCGAAGGGGTCGCGGTCGAGGACGGCCAGGTCGGCCAGGTTGCCGGGACGCAGGGTGCCGGTGTCGTCGAGGTGGTTCACATACGCGCTGCCGGCGGTGTACGCCGCGAGGGCCGCGCCGAGGTCGAGGCGCTGTTCGGGGAGGAAGGCGGGGGAGTCGGACGGGGCATCCGGCAGGCGGCGGTGCACCGCGGTGTGCAGCGCGGCCATCGGGTCGGGGCTGCTGACGGGCCAGTCGCTGCCCGCGGCGAGCGTGGCGCCGGAGCGGAGCAGGTCGCCGAAGGGGTACTGGTGGGTGGTCCGTTCGGCGCCGAGGAAGGGGATCGTGAGGTCGTCCATCTGCGGCTCGTGCACGGCCCAGAGTGCCTGGATGTTGGCGGTGGCGCCGAGCCGGCGGAAGCGGGGGACGTCGTCGGGGTGGACGATCTGGAGGTGGGCGAGGTGCGGGCGGTGGTCGGTCCAGCCGTTGGCTTTGCGCGCCGCCTCGACCGCGTCCAGGGACTCGCGGACGGCCCGGTCGCCGAGCGCGTGGAAGTGGACCTGGAAGCCGTGTGCGTCCAGCTCGGTGACGTAGTGGCGCAGCGCCTCGGGCTCGATGAAGGAGATGCCACTGTTGTCGGAGGTGCAGCCGCAGGCGGTGAGGTAGGGGTGGAGAAGGGCGGCCGTGTGGTTCTCGGCGATGCCGTCCTGCATGATCTTCACGGTGGTGGCGCGCAGTCGCCCGGCGGTCAACTCCTCGCGCTTGCTGAGGAGTTCGGGGAGCTGTTCGGTGCCGCGGGCCCGGTCCCACCACAGTGAGCCGGTGACCCGGGCGGTCAGCTTTCCGGAGCCGACGGCGGCGGCGTAGGCGGGGGAGGGGTCGGCCATCCCGGCGTGGTTGCCGAGCAGTGCGTCCTGCCAGGCGGTGATGCCGTACGAGTGGAGGAGCGCCTGGGCGCGCAGCAGTCCTTCGGTGAGCGTGGCGAGGGTCGGCGCCGGGACGGCGGCGGCGACCAGCATCATGGCGCCTTCCTGAAGCATCCCCGTGGGGTGCCCGTCCGTCTCCCGCTCCAGCCGGCCGTCGGCGGGGTCGGGCGTACGGGCGTCGAGGCCGGCGAGTTCGAGGGCGCGGGTGTTGGCCCAGCCGCCGTGGTGATCGCGGTTGACGAGGTACACCGGGCGGTCGGGCACGAGCGCGTCGAGGAACTGGCGGGTGGGCGTGCCGCCGGGGAACGCCTCCATGGACCAGCCGCCACCGGTGATCCACTCCGCGTCCGGGTGGGCGTCGGCGTACGCGCGGATACGGCGGCGGTACTCCTCGGCCGTGACCGCTCCGCTCAGGTCGCACTGCCCCAGCTCCACGCCGCCGCCCACCGGGTGCACATGCGCGTCCTGGAAGCCGGGCACGAGCAGCCGGCCGTGCAGGTCGACGACTTCGGTACGCGGACCGATCAGCTCGTGCACCTCGTCGTGCCCGACGGCGACGATGCGTTCGCCGCGCACGGCGAGGGCGGTGGCGCGGCTGCGGGCCGGGTCCACGGTGTGGACGGGGCCGCCGGTGAAGACGAGGTCGGCGGGGTGTTCCGAAGGGGACATGTCCGGGCTCCTGGGTCGGTGGGATGGTGCGTTGTACACGGTGGGGGGCTCAGCGGGCGGGTTCGGACGGTGGCGCGGCCGGCTCGTCACCGCGGTCCATCGGGAGGGCGATCGCCTCGGCGTCCGTGCCGCGCCCCGTAATGAAGTACGGCGAGCGCCGCCCCCACTTGGCGCGTGCCGCGGCCACCAGACCGGATGCCACGATCAGGACGGGAACGAGCAGCATGAACCAGCCGTTGTCCGGCCGCGCCTCGAAGTGGTCGCTCATGGTCGCGTAATGGACCGCGAGGTAGCCGCCGAGCCCGAAGAGGACCAGCCCGCTGAGCGCGGGGATCACCACGCCGGTGAGCGCGGCGCGGGCCCCGGCGCGCAGGTCGGCGCGGAAGCGCAGCGCGCAGGCCAGGGCGGTCAGGCCGTAGTAGAGGGAGACGACCAGGCCGATCGAGTTGACCGCGGCGAGGATCATCTCGTTGAGCTTGGGAATGCCGAGGGCCAGTACGGCGACGGCCGCGGCGATGGCCATGATGACGACCGTACCCACGGCGGGCGTGCCGAAGCGGGAGCTGACCTTCGTCCAGGCGCTGCCGAGGGTGCGGTCGCGGCCCATGGCGAGCGTGGCGCGGGCCGTGGGGATGACGGCGGCCTGCAGGGACGCGAAGGCGGAGCACATCAGGGCGGCCAGCGGCAGGGACGCCCACGGCTCGGGGGCGAGGTGCGCGCCGAGGAAGGTGAGCGCCTGCGGGCCGTTGTGCACCAGTTCCCCGTTGCTCATCACGCGCTGGAAGGAGACGGCGGCGAAGACGAACAGCGCCAGCATGACCGTGAGCGCGATGAGCCCGCCGCGCGCGGCGTCCCCGGCGCTCTTGGTCTCCTCGTTCACGGTGAACGCCGCGTCCCATCCCCAGTAGATGAAGACCGCGAGGATCAAACCCTGGACGAGTGAGGTCGTCGAGCCCATCTCGAAGGGGTTGAGCCAGGAGAAGGAGAACGGCTGGTCACCGACGGCCAGGCCCCAGGCGCAGAAGGCGAGCAGCACGGCGTACTCGAAGATCAGCAGCCAGAGCTGGAGGCGGGTCGCGGAGCGGACGCCGGTGACCGCGGTGACGGTCACGGCCACCAGCGCGACGAGGCCGATGACGGTACTGGTCGCCGTGGAGTTGGGGTCCAGCGCGATGCCGAACACCGCATACGCGCCCAGCTTGTTGAGGAACTGCAGGATCACCGAGCCGGTGACCGCTCCGGTGTACGCCATGAAGACGACGTTGCCGACCAGCACCACCCAGCCGGTGAGGAAGCCCGGCCAGGGGCCGATGGAGCGGCCCACCCAGGTGTAGCCGTTGCCGCAGTTGGGCTCGGAGCGGTTGAGCCGGGAGTACGCGAGGGCGATGCCGAGGATCGGCAGGAACGCCAGTATCAGCAGGGCGGGCGTCCGGCGGCCCGCGTACACCGCGAGGGTGCCCATTCCGATGCCGATGCTGGTGGTCGCCGCGGTGCTGGAGGCGGCGATGGCCACGCCGTCCTTGACGCCGAGCGAACGGCGCATACGGGGGCCCGGCGGAGCGGGCGGCACGGCAGGGGGCATGGGGCACGCTCCAGGGGCGGGAGGGGGAGGGGCGCCGTGGCGGACCGGCGACGCGTGCGCCGATGAAACCGCCGCCATCGGTTCTATGTCAATGGTGTTGACGTAAGATGGTGATTGACTGGCCCCGCACCCCGGCATCACCGGAACCGACGACGAAGGGCCGACCGACCGTGGCACCACCCGACCGCGTCCCCGCGGAACGCAGGCGACGCCGCCCCACCAAGAGCGGCGTGGTCCTGTCGGCGGAGCTGATCCTCGATGTGGCGCTGGAACTCCTCGACGAGCACGGCGCCGAGGCCCTCACCATCCGCCGGCTCGGCACCGCGCTCGGCGCCGACCCCAGTGCGGTCTACCGCTACTACCGCGGCGCCGAGGACCTGCTGCTCGCGCTGGGCGACCGCCTCATCGGCGAGGCGCTCGACGGCTTCCGGCCCGAGGACCACGACGACTGGGCCGCGGCGCTGCGGGACTTCGGGCTGCGCGCCTACCGCGCGGCGCTGCGCCACCCGCGCGTCACCGTACTCAGCTCCTACCGTGTCACCCGCCGCCCCCACGAACAGCGCGCCGTGGAGACCGGCATCGGCCTGCTGCGCCGGGCCGGCTTCGACGACGCCACCGCCGTGCGCCACTACCACGCCTTCGTCGACACCGTCCTCGGCCACGCGGCCCTGGACGCCGCGGTGCTGCGCCTCCCCGCCGACCAGCGGGCCGGCGACGAACAGGCATGGAGCGAGGCGTACGCACACCTCCCCGCCGACGACTTCCCGCACCTGCACGCGGTCCGGGACCACCTCCCGACGATGGCGGGCCCGGCGGTGGAACACGCTCTTGACCTGCTGCTGACGGCACTGCGGGCACAGGCCCCTTCAGGGGGCTAGAACTTCTCTCTCGGATCCACTCTCACGGGCGTGCGATAGGTTGCCCGCCATGACCGAGCTCGGACCCGTCGCCTGGCCACCTGCCCCGATAAGCACCGAGCGGCTCGTGCTCCGTGAGTCCGAGGCCCGGGACCGTGCGGCATTCATCGAGCTGTCCGCCTCGCCGGAGGTGGGCACCTACCTCGGTGGCCCTCGACCGCGTGACGAGCTCGAACGCGCGGTGCCTGAGGTGCCCGGGCGGCGCCCCGGCCTTTTCGTGATCGAGCTCGACGGAGCGATGATCGGCACCATCGAGCTCAACCGGCGTAACGCGGAGCATCGGAGTCATGTCCGTCCGGATGCCGGGGAAGCCGAACTCGGCTACCTGCTCCTGCCAGAGGCATGGGGACGCGGGTACGCCGCCGAGGCGTGCGCGGCGGTACTCGACTGGTTCGCGGACGCGCTTCCGGGCGAGCCGGTAGTGCTCTGCACCCAGACCGCCAACGACCGCTCGATGCGCCTCGCGGCGAAGCTGGGGTTCACCGAAGTGCAACGGTACGAGGCGTGGGGCGCCGAGCAGTGGATGGGCGTGTGGTCCTCAGCGCTCTAGCGGTTCAGCGCGGTGCGGAGTGCGGCGTGTGCTGCCTCGTTTGCTTTGGCGGCTGCGGGCAGTTGGCCCGGCATTCCGAAGAAGCCGTGGAAGACCCCGTCGTAGCGCCGGACGTCCACCGTGACGCCGGCCTCCCGCAGCCGGTGGCCGTATGCCTCGCCCTCGTCGCGCAGCGGGTCGTACTCCGCGGTCAGGATGTGGGCCGGCGGGAGCCCGGAGAGGTCGGCCGCGGTGAGCGGTGAGGCGTAGGGATGGACGTCCGCGGAGGAGAGTCCGTAGCCGTCGCCGTCCGTGCCGAGGTACTGCTGCCAGTACCAGCGCAGATGGTCGGCCGTGACGAAGTAACCGCGGGCGTTCTCCCGGTAGGAGGGGGTGTTCCGGGCGGGGTCGAGCATCGGGTAGATCAGCAGTTGGAAGACCGGCATCGGGCCGCCGCGGTCGCGGGCCATCAGGGGGAGTACCGCGGCGAGGTTGCCGCCGGCGCTGTCGCCCGCCACCGCGATGCGGGCCGGATCGCCGCCCTCCTCGGCCGCGTGCGCGGCGGCCCAGCGCAGGACCGCGTAGGCGTCCTCGGCGGCGGCGGGGAACCGGTGTTCCGGCGCCCGCCGGTAGTCGACGGAGACGACGAGCGCGCCCGTCGCGTTGGCCAGGTCCCGGCAGATGCCGTCGTGCGAGTCCAGATCGCAGATCACGAAGCCGCCGCCGTGGCAGAACACCACCACGGGCAGCCCGTCCTCGGCGCCCTCCCGCGGCCAGTACAGCCGTACCGGCACCTCGGGGGCGCCGTCGGGCCCCGGCACCCGCCGGTCCTCGACCCGCGCCACCGGCACCGGGGCCGCCGCGCGGGGCCGCTGCGCCGCGAGGATCCGGCGCGCCTCGGCCGCGTCGAGGACCTCGGTGCCCAGTCGCGGGAAGTGTGCCTCGGTCAGCTCGATGATGGTCTTCGCCACGGGATCCAACGGCATGTTGGGCCTCACCTCGTCGTCACGTCACGTCTCCGCCGACCTGAACTATTTCTATTAGAACTATTGACCTTTGTCGACCCCGGCTTGAGGTGCGTCGCTTAATCGGTGGCGCCACATGAGGTGAGCCGTTAACTTCCGCCCGAGCGCAGTGAGATGCGAGATGCGAGACACGCGACCGCGAGGGGGAGCCGGGTATGGAGATCGAGGGTCAGCGGACCGACCGATTGGGCGTACTGCTCGACCAGTTCGACAAGGCCAGGGAGACGGCCCAGGTGCGGCTGGCGGGGCTCAGCGACGAGGAGTACCTCTGGGAGCCGGTGCCCGGTTGCTGGTCGATCCGGCGCCGCGGTGAGGCGGTGACGCCCAGGGCGTTCGGGCCCGGCGAGTGGGTGCTGGACCGCGGTGCTCCGGACATCCCGGCGAGCGAGTACGCCGAGGTCGCCCGGCAGGCCGCCGACGGCATGACCGTCGACAAGATCGCCGAGGACTGGAGCGTGAGCGTCGAGCGGGTCCGCGAGGTCCTCGCGCACACCGGCGAGCCGGAGCCCGACGAGACGCCGGTCACGACCATCGCATGGCGGCTGGCGCACCTGCACTTCGAGTTCGCGGGCCGCTGGGAGTGGACCTTCGGCGAACGGCGGCAGGATCCGAAGCTGCTGGTCGACTTCACCCCCTCCGCCGACGTGGCACTCAAGCGGTTCTGGGCGTCGGTCGACCGCTTGCGCAACAGCATCGCCACCGTCACCGAGGAGCAGCTCGACACGGTCGGCTTCTCGCAGTACCCGCACGGCTCCGACCCCGACGACCCCTTCATCAGCGTGCTGGCGGGGGCCAACCTCGAACTGATCCACCACATGGCCGAGATCGCGTTGCTCCGCGACCTGTGGCGGGCCCGCTTCGCCGTTCCCCGGTAGGCCCGGGCGGGTGCTCAGTCGTGTTTCTGTTCCGCGGCGCGCACCTTCGCGGCCACCTCGTCCAGGTCCCGCAGCGCCGACTCGGCGAACTCCCGCTCCGCCGCGTAGTACTTCTCCGACCAGCGCAGGACGAGCTCGGTGTACGCCCAGGAGGGCTCCTTGGCCGAGCCCTCGGCCGTGGCGCGGGCCCGGCGGGTCATCTTCTCCGCGTACGTGCGGTGCTGTTCGAGGATGGCGCGCAGCTCGTCGGGCTCCGTCAGATGGCCGAGCCACAGCCGCAGCATGACGCCGTGCTTGAGGACCGGCGGCTCGACCGGCGCCTCGCTGACCCACCGCGCCGCGGCCTCCTTGCCGCTCGGCGTGATGCTGTACATCCGCTTGCCGCGCACGCCGTCGTCCTGGACGACCGTCCGCGAGGTGACGTAACCGTGCTTCTCCAGCCGCTTGAGCTCGCCGTAGACCTGGCTGGCCGACGGGCTCCAGTAGAAGTACTGCAGGCTCGAATCGGCCCATTTCTTCAGGTCGTACCCGGACAGCTCCTCCCCGAAGGAGAGCAGCCCGAGCACCGCCCGGCTGGTGGGCGGCAGTTCAGCGGGGTCGAAGGGCGCGGTCGAGTCGGTCACGGGCGTGAGTATAGGACCGATGCCGCAGGTGAGCGGCGGTGCGTCAGCCGGCAGGGGCCTCGCCCCGCAGGCCACCGTTGCGGGCAGCACGGCGCAGCTCCGTCTTGAGGATCTTGCCGCTCGCGTTGCGCGGCAGGTCCGGTACGAGGTGGAAACGGCGCGGCACCTTGAAGTTGGCGAGCCGCTCCCGGGCCCAGGCGGTGAGCCCGTCCGGGGTGGGCGGCTGCTGCGCGGGGTCGGGGACGACGAAGGCGACGCCGACCTCGCCGAGCCGCTCGTCCGGCGCCCCGACGACGGCGACCTCGGCGATGCCGGGGTGCGCGCCGAGCGCGTGCTCCACCTCCGCCGGGTACGCGTTGAAGCCGCCGACGACGTACATGTCCTTGAGCCGGTCGGTGAGGGACAGATAGCCGCGCTCGTCCAGTACGCCGACGTCACCGGTGTGCAGCCAGCCGTCCGCGTCGATGGCGCGCGCGGTGGCCTCCGGGTCGTCCAGGTAGCCGGCCATGACGTGATAGCCGCGCGTGACCACTTCGCCGGGCCGGCCGGGCGGCAGCTCGCGCCCGTCCGGGCCGACGACCCGCAGCTCGGTGCCGGGCAGCGCGACGCCGACGGTACGGGCGACCGTCGCGGCGTCCGCGTCGGCGGGGCAGATGGAGACCACCCCGGTCGACTCGCTGAGCCCGTACGCGGTGAAGACATCCGTCGCGCCGAGCTCCCGGCGGATCTCCTCGATCAGCGCGGTGGGGATCATGGCGGCGCCGGTACCGGCCAGCCGCAGCGCCGACAGGTCGTGCTGCTCGCGCCCGGGGTGGCGGATGAGGCTGTGGAAGACGGTCGGCGGCCCGAGCAGCACGCTCACCCGCTCCTCGGCCATCCGACGCAGCATCAGCCCGGTGTCGAAGACCGGCTCGGGCAGCATCGTCACCCCGCGCAGCAGACAGCCGAGCACCCCCGCCTTGTACCCCATGGTGTGGAAGAAGGGGTTGACCAGGAGATAGCGGTCGCCGGGGCGCAGCGTGACCGCGCGGGACCAGTTCTCGAAGACGCGGATGGTCTGCCCGTGCGTGACCATCACGCCCTTGGGACGGCCCGTGGTGCCGGAGGTGTAGAGGATGTCGGAGAGGTCGTCGGGGCGTACGGCAGCGGTACGGGCGGCCCGCTCGGCATCGGGAACCGCGGCGCCCGCCACCAGGTAGTCCTCCCAGGAGACCGCTCCGTACGGGTGCGATGCGGTCGGATCCGCCACCTGGTCGCGCAGTACCACCGTGCCGCGCAGCCCGCCCAGGTCCGTACCCGAATCGTGCAGCATCGCCACGTAGTCCTTGCCGAGGAAACCGCGCTCGGTGAACAGCAGCCGGGCGCCGCTGCGCCGGATGATGTCGGCGGCCTCGGCGGCCGTGTAACGGGTGTTCACCGGTACCAGGACGGCGCCGACCGATACCGCACCGAGCGCCGCCGCGATCCACTGCCGGCTGTTCGGGGCCCAGATGGCCACCCGGTCGCCGGGCGCCACGCCGTGCGCGACGGCGGCCCGCGCCGCCGCGTGCACCTCGTCCCGCAACCGCACGAAGCTCCACCGCACCTCGCCGTCGGCCAGCGCCTCCGCCTCCCCGTACGCGGCCGCCGCGGAATCCGCCAACTGCGCGACGGTGACGGGGCGTTGCGCGCCCGCCTCGCCCCTCTCCCGGCTGTCCATACTGATCACGATCACGCCCTCCTGCTCCGCTGCCGTGTCCCGCGGCCATCACACCGGTCCACCGCCGCGGTGGCTACGGCGAAGTCCCGTCCAGTGGGAGAAGCGCCACGTCGACTCCCTAGACTGCGGTGGTGGCGGAAGACGATACGAGCGGTGACGACGCGAGCGGTGACGACGCGAGCGGTGACGATACGAGCGGCGCGGACCTGCCGGCGACCGGCTGGGCGGTGCTCGGGCTGCTCTCCTTCGGTACGGAGCTGTCCGGTTACGACCTGAAGAAATGGGCGGACTGGTCGCTGGGCTTCTTCTACTGGAGCCCGTCGTTCAGCCAGATCTACGGTGAGCTCAAGCGGCTGGAGAAGGCCGGTTACGCCACCTCCCGGATGGTCACACCGGAGACCGGCGGCCGCGGCAAGCGTGTGTACCGGATCACCGAGGCGGGAACGGCCGCCGTCCGCACCTGGACGCGGGAGGCACCGGTCGAGCCGCCGGTCCTCAAACACGGCGTCATGCTGCGCCTGTGGCTCGGCCATCTGATGGGCCCGGCCCGGATGCGCGACGTGCTCGCCACGCACCAGGACTACGCCGAAACCATGCGTCGACGAGCGGCAGCGGACGCCGAAGGCGCCGCCACCGAACCCGCCTGGGCCTACACAGAACTCACCCTCAAATGGGCGGAACGCTATTACGCGGCGGAACGCGAACGGGCCGCCGAAATGCTGGCGGAACTGGCGGAGTTGGAGGAACGGCAGGAGAGCGGCCGGCCGGACGGGGACTAGAGCGGTGCTCTGGCTCCACCCATGACCGCCATGGGTCACAAATCGCCACCAGCGGCCTTGGCCTGTTGCCGATCTGGCGCGAATGAACGAACACCCATCCGGCTGCACGCGACTTCCTATGGGCCCATGTTCTCTGCTGTGCATGCAGAGGAAGATGTGACCGGCCCATTGGCGGCGGCCAGGGGCATGAGCGGGCTGTGGCGCCGCACGCTGGGGGACAACGTCTCCGGCGGCCAGTTCAGACAGGTCGTGCCGGTGGTCGAGGTCGAGCAGGTACGCGGCCTGTACGGCTGGCGGGTCAACGCGCTGCTGGACGCCGCCACCGAAGCCGCGGAGCGGGCGCCGGGCGAGGCGAGCGTGGAGACGGTGCGTTCCTCGCTGCGCGAGTTCCTCACCCGGGTCTACTTCGATCTGCGCAACCTGGGCAAGACCTCTCGCATGCTTCGTACTGCCGTCGAGCGACTCAGTCGGTGTGGCGGATGCGGAAGCGATCGGGTTTCGCCGGGTCCCGGTCGACGACTTGGATCGGTGTCCCGGCCCATTGCCACACGCTGATGCCCGGCGTGCGGGAGAACTGGATCTTCCCGCGGGTGCCTTCGACGGCCACGTGCGGCCAGGCTTGGGCCGTGCGCGCCCGGTCCGTACCGTGCGAGCGCAGTACCTCGGCGAGGACGGCGATGGTGTCGTAGCCCTCGAAGGCGACGAAGGAGGGCGCTGCGGCCAGCCGCTCGTGGAGGGCCGACTCGACGCGTGCACCCAGTGCGGTGAGGCGCTCGGGCAGGTAGCGCAGGAACGGGATCGCGGCGCCGTCGTCGCCCAGCAGCGTCGCCCATTCGGCGAACTCCGGCTGCCCGGCCGGCGCACCCATCGTGATGTCGGCGAGGCGCGGGTCGCGGCGGACGGCCTTGACGATCGGTACTGCTGGGTCCGGGGTGCCGACCAGAAGAAGGAGGGCTGTCGCACGACTGTCGACGAGGGCGTCGCACACGGCAGTTGGGGTGAGCGTGCTCATGTTGAGCTCGATGACGGTGCCGCCGCGTGGCGCGAGGTACTCCCGCAGAATGCGGGTTCCGGATGCCCAGTAGATGCTCGGCTGGGCTGCTACGGCGATGCGGCTGTGGCCCGCGCCGAGGAGGAAGTCCGCGTAGAGCTGCCAGCCGCGGGACTGCGGCGGGGCGAGGCGCGCGACCTGGTCCGTTGGCTGTTCGGTGAGCGCGTCGAGCACCGCTGACGAGCACAGGAACGGCAGGCCGAGGGCGTCGGCCTTGGTGGCGGCGGCGCGGGCGACGACGCTGTGATACTCGCCCGCCACGGCGGCCACGCCCAGGTGAGCCAACTCCTCCATGGCCGCCGCGGCCTTCTGGGGATCGGCCGCGGTGTCCCGGACCACCAACTCCAGCGTTTTTCCGCCGACTCCGCCGGCGTCATTGGCCTCGCGAACGGCCAGTTCGAGGCCGGCGAGCAAGTGCCGGCCTGCCTCGACCCAGCCCGGCCGAGTCAGCGGAACGAGAGCGCCGATCCGGACTGATGCACCGTCAGTGCGCTCTGCTCCAGGTGGCGAGGGTGGCGTATTCATGATCCGAGTATGGCAGCCTTCGGCGCCCCGTCCCGTGGCCGTCAGCCGTCGGCGGCCGGCAGGCCCAGGTCCGTTGCAAGTCGTGAGCGGTGCCACGACGGTGCGCCGAAGAGCTGGGACGTGCTGTGTGCCCGCTTGAAGTACCGATGCGCGTCGTGTTCCCAGGTGATGCCGATGCCGCCGTGGAGCTGGATCATCTCGCCCGCCACTGCCGAGAAGGCCTCCGAGCAGACCGACTTGGCGACCGCCGCGGCACGGGCCGCCTCCGGCCCGCCGGACGCCGCCGCGAATGCCGCGCCCAACGCCGCCGACCGGGCCGACTCCACCACCACGTACGCGTCCGCCAGTCGATGCTTGACCGCCTGGAAGGAGCCGATGGGGCGGTCGAACTGGACGCGGTCCTTGGCGTACGCGACGGTGAGTTCGAGGCAGCGCTCGGCCGCGCCGACCTGTTCGGCGGCCAGTGCCGTACAGGCCAGGTCCAGTACCTGTCCAAGGGCCCGGTCGCCGGCGCCGTCCGTGCCGATCAGCCGGGCCTCGGCGCCGTCGAGCACCAGCTGTGCCATGGCCCGCGTCTGATCCATCGTCACCGACGCCTGGCGGCGGACGCCAGACCCGTTCACCGCTACCTGGAAGAGCGACACCCCGGCTCCGGTGCGGGCCGCCACGAGCAGTACCTCGGCCGTTGCCCCGTCGAGTACGTACTCCTTGGCGCCGGTCAGTCGCCACGTCCCGGCCGGTTCCGGAGTGGCCGTTGTGCGGATCGCCGCCGGGTCCCAGGATCCGCGTTCGGCCCACGCCAGTGTCCCGACGGCCTGCCCCTCCGCCAGCCGTGGCAGCAGTGCCTTGCACGCTGCCACATCGCCCGACGCCAGCAGCGCCTGCACCGTGAGTACGGCAGAGCCGAGAAACGGTACGGGGCTCAGCGCGCGCCCCAACTCCTCCATGACGACGTGTACTTCACGGGGGCCGCAGCCCGCGCCGCCGTACTCCTCGGGGACCGCCAGCCCCGCGACGCCGATCTGCTCCGTCAGCGGGCGCCAGGCGGCCGCGCCCTCGTGCCGCGTGAGTACCGCCCGTACGGCGGACCGCAGCTCCTCCTGCTCCGCCGTCGGCGTCAGCTCCCGCATGCCCCGGCCCCTTCCATGACGCGGGCGCGGCAGTCCGCCGGGGTGCCCCACGCCGACCGCAGTGCGCGGGCCTTGCGTATCCAGAGGGAGAGATCGAGCTCGTCGGTGTACCCGAGGGCGCCGTGCAGTTGGAGGGCGGTGCGTGCGGCTGCGTACGCGGCCTCGCAGGCGGCTGCCTTCGCCGCCGGCACGTCCGTCGGCACGTTCGCCGGATCACCCGCGGCCAGGCCCAGCGCCGCCGCGTGCACCAGCGGCTGCGCGAATTCGAGGCCGATGAGGGTGTCGGCCAGCCGGTGCTTGACCGCCTGGAAGGAGCCGATGGCCACCCCGAACTGGGTTCGCTGCCGGACGTGTTCCACGGTGTGTGCCAGCAGCGCGCGACCCAGTCCGAGCGCCTGCGCCGCCGTGGCCAGCGCCGCGACATCGGCGGCGTGCGCGGCGGCAGCGGTCACCCGTGGGCCCTGCGCCAGTACCGTCCCGCCGAGCGGCCGGGCCAGGCGGCGCGCCGGGTCGGCCGAGGGCTGTACGGGACCCGTCGATTCCGCCAGCCGTACGGTGTCCCCGTCGACGACGAGGACCGCGTCGGCGGCCGCCGCGTCCAGCGCGTACGGGCTCCCGTCGGTGACCACGCAGAAGGACGCGAGGGTCTTGCCCGAGGCGATGCCGGGGAGCCATTCCGTGGCCGCTGCCTCATCGCCCAGCCGGTCCAGGAAGGCTGCCACCGCCACCGTCTCCACCACCGGGCCGGGCACCGCGTGACGCCCCAACTCCGGGAAGGCAACGGCAAGTTCGACCGACAGCGGGCCCACTCCCTCGTACGCCTCCGGTACGGCGAGGGCGAAGACGCCCAGGTCGGCGAGGCGGCTCCACAGCCGGCGGCCGGGGCCGGTGTCGCCGGCCGCCCAGGCCCGGCTCACCGCGGGCGTGTCGGCCGCCGTGAGCAGCGCGTCCAGGGAGCGGGCGAACTCCCGCTGTGCGTCGTCGGGGAGGAACCGCATCACCGGCGTCCTTTCGGCAGACCGAGCAGCCGCTCGGCGATGATGTCGCGTTGGATTTCGTTGGTACCGGCGTAGACCGGGCCGGCGAGGGAGAAGGTGTACCCCTCGGCCCAGCTCCCGTACGCGGGCGCGTCCCCGGCCGTGTCCGCCAGCTCACCTTCCGGCCCCAGCAGGTCGAGCGCCGTCTCGTGCAGTGCGATGTCGTACTCGGACCAGAAGACCTTGTTCAGGCTGGACTCCGCGCCGAGGGTACCCCCGGCAGCGATTCGGGACGCGTTTCCGTACGTGAAGAGCTGGTACGCGCGGGCGCCGATGACCGCGTCGGCCACCCGGTCGCGCAGTGCGGTGTCGGCCGGGTCGGCGCGCTCGCGCCACAGTGCGACGAGCCGGTCGGCCGCCGCGAGGAAGCGGCCCGGGCTGCGCAGTGTCAGCCCGCGTTCGTTGCCCGCCGTGCTCATCGCCACCCGCCAGCCCTGCCCCGGCTCCCCGATCACGTCCGCGTCCGGCACGAACACCTCGTCGAGGAAGATCTCGGCGAAGGCGGGCTTGCCGTCGAGCCGCCCGATGGGCCGTACGGTCACCCCGTCCGCGTCCAGCGGAAACATCAGATACGTCAGTCCCCGATGCGGTTTGCCCTCGGCGGCGCCGGACGGGTCGCTGCGGAAGAGCCCGAAGGCCCGGTCGGCGAAGGCGGCCCGGGAGGACCAGGTCTTCTGGCCGCTGAGCAGCCAGCCACCGTCTGCCCGTACCGCCGTCGACCGCAGCGACGCCAGGTCGGAGCCCGCCTCCGGCTCGGACCACGCCTGGGCCCAGATCGTCCGGCCGCTCGCCATGTCCGGTAGTACACGCGCCAGTTGCTCGGGTGTGCCGTGCTCGAAGAGGGTCGGGGCGAGCAGGTTGATGCCGTTCTGGCTGACGCGGCCGGGCGCCCCGGCCGCGTAGTACTCCTCCTCGAAGAGCAGCCACTGGAGGAGTGAGGCGCCGCGGCCGCCGTACTCCTCGGGCCAGGAGACCACCGACCAGCGCCCGGCGGCCAGTTCGTGCTCCCATTCCCGGTGGGCCGCGAACCCTTCCGCCGTCTCCAGGGAGGGCAGCGGGGTGCGGGGCACATGCGCGGCGAGCCAGGCGCGGGCCTCGGCCCGGAACGCCTCGTCGGCGGGGGAGAGGTCCAGGTCCATCAGGAGGACGCCTCCTTCATGCCCCGGATGTCCATGCCGCCGAGCGAGTCGCGCGCCGTCTCGGCGTTGTGCGCGTGGGCGAGGTGGTGCAGGCCGAAGACGGAGTCCAGGCCGGTGTGCAGGCCCTGCAGGTCCTCGGCCTGGTTCACGGCGCGTTTGGTGAGGGCGAGTCCCATGCGCGGCATCTCGGCGACGCGGTGCGCCAACTCCCTTGTGGCGCCGGACAGTTCATCGCGCGGTACGACCCGGTTGATCATGCCGATCTCGTGCGCGCGCTGTGCGGTCATCCGGTCGCCGGTGTACAGGAACTCCTTGGCGATGCGGGGCGGCATGACCCACGGGTGGGCGAAATACTCGACACCGGGGATGCCCATGCGGACGACGGGGTCGGCGAAGAAGGCGTCCTCGGAGGCCACGATCAGGTCGCAGATCCAGGCGAGCATCAGACCGCCCGCCACGCAGGCGCCCTGCACGCTCGCGATCACCGGCTTGGGCAGCTCGCGCCACCGGCGGCACATCCCGAGATACACCTCGGACTCGCGGGCGAACCGGCTCTCCGCGCCCGCCTTGTCGCTGTGGTCCCACCACAGTCCGGCCTTGCGGTCGAAGGGGAGGTGGGCGTCGCGCTCGGGGGTGCCGATGTCGTGTCCGGCGGAGAAGTGCTTGCCTGCGCCCGCGAGGACCACGACCTTGACCTCGTCGTCGTCGGCCGCGCGATAGAAGGCGCGGTCCAGGGCGTAAGTCAGCGCGGAATTCTGGGCGTTGCGGTAGTCGGGCCGGTTCATGGTGACGGTCGCGACCGGTCCCTGCCGCTCGTAACGTACGGGCTCGTCGTCGGGCACAGCGGGCATCTGCGACTCCTCCTCCGGGAAACCAAGCTTCCCTAACAAGTGTTTGGTAGGTTAACGTACGGCCATGAGCAGCGTCGAGGAGTTCCGCACCGAGGCCCGCGCCTGGCTGCGGGCCCACCTCACCGGAGAGTTCGCGGGTCTGCGCGGCCGCGGCGGGCCCGGCAGGGAGCACGAGGCATTCGCCGAACGCCTCGCCTGGGAGCGGCACATGGCGGCCGAGGGCTGGACCTGCATCGGCTGGCCGGAGGAGTACGGCGGCCGGGGCGCGACCCTCGCCCAGCAGGTCGCCTTCCACGAGGAGTACGCGCTCGCCGAAGCGCCGGCCCGCGTCGGCCACATCGGCGAGCAGCTCCTCGGCCCCACCCTCATCGCCTTCGGCACGCCCGCACAGCGGGACCGCTTCCTCCCGAAGATCGTCTCGGTCGAGGAGCTGTGGTGCCAGGGCTACAGCGAGCCGGACGCCGGCTCCGACCTGGCGAACGTACGGACAAGGGCGCAGCTGGAGGAAGGCTGCTGGGTGGTCACCGGGCAGAAGATCTGGACGTCCCTCGCCCACGAGTCCGACTGGTGCTTCGTCGTCGCCCGTACGGAGCCGGGTTCCGTACGGCACGCGGGACTCTCGTACCTGCTCGTGCCGCTCGATCAACCCGGCGTCGAGATCCGCCCGATCACCCAGCTCACCGGCACCTCCGAATTCAACGAGGTGTTCTTCGACGGGGCGCGTACGGATGCCGGGAACATCGTTGGTACTCCCGGGGACGGCTGGCGCATCGCCATGGCCACCCTCGGGTTCGAGCGCGGCGTGTCCACCCTCGGCCAGCAGGTCGGCTTCCGCCGCGAGCTGATGGCCGTCATCGAACTGGCCAAGGCCAACGGCGCCGCCAACGACCCACTGATCCGTGACCGGATCGCCCGCGCCTGGACCGGCCTGGAGACCATCCGCTGCAACGCGCTGCGGATGCTCGACGGCGTTGCGGCCGGTGCGCCGGGCCCCGAGGCGTCCATCGGGAAGATCTTCTGGGCCACCTGGCACCGCGAGCTGGGCGAACTCGCCATGGACGTCTGCGGCGCCGACGGGATGCTGGCCGCCGGCGAGCCGTACGACCTCACCGACTGGCAGCGGCTGTTCCTCTTCTCCCGCTCCGACACGATCTACGCCGGCTCCAACGAGATCCAGCGGAACGTCATCGCCGAGCGCGTGCTCGGCCTGCCGAAGGAGGTACGCGCGTGACCCCGCCGCCCCCGTACGTACCCGGGCACTCCCTGCTCGCCGGCCGCACCGCCGTCGTCACCGCCGCCGCGGGCGCGGGCATCGGCGGCGCCACAGCGCGCCGGCTCCTGGAAGAAGGCGCGCGCATCGTCCTCTCCGACGCGCACGCCCGCCGCCTCAAGGAATCCGAGGAGGCGCTCGCCGCGGAGTTCGGCACCGACAACGTCGCGGCGCTGCCCTGCGATGTCACCGACGAGGCACAGGTCACCGCCCTCCTCGACCTGGCCGAGGAACGCCACGGCCGGCTCGACATCGTCGTGAACAACGCCGGACTCGGCGGCACCGCCGACCTGGTCGACATGACCGACGCGCAGTGGGACCGGGTCCTCGACGTCACACTCAACGGCACCTTTCGCTGCACCCGCGCCGCCCTCCGACGGATGAAGGCCACCGGCCAGGAAGGCGTCATCGTCAACAACGCCTCCGTCATCGGCTGGCGCGCCCAGCGCGGCCAGGCGCACTACGCCGCCGCCAAGGCCGGTGTGATGGCGCTGACCCGCTGCGCGGCGGTCGAGGCGGCCGAGTACGGCGTGCGCGTCAACGCCGTGGCGCCGAGCCTGGCCATGCACCCGCACCTCGCCAAGGTCACCACCGACGAACTGCTGCAGGAGCTGACCGCGCGCGAGGCGTTCGGACGGTACGCCGAGCCCTGGGAGGTCGCCAACGTGATCGTCTTCCTGGCCAGCCCCTACTCGTCGTACATGACGGGCGAGGTCGTACCGGTCAGCAGCCAGCGTGCGTGAGCGGCCGGGCGACAATGGGACCGTGCCAACCGCCAAGAAGAAACCGAACGTGAGCCCGTCCCCCGAGCGCCGCCGCGAGCTGCTGGACACCGCGGCCGAGGTGTTCGCCGCGCAGGGCTACAACGCCACCACCGTACGCAAGATCGCGGACGCCGCCGGGATGCTGGCCGGCAGCCTCTACTACCACTTCGACTCCAAGGAGTCGATGCTGGACGAGATCCTCGCCACCTTCCTGGACGAGCTGTGGACCGGCTACGACACCGTGCTGGCCGCCGGGCTCGGCCCCCGGGAGACCATCGAGGCCCTGGTCACGGAGTCCTTCCGAGAGATCGACCGGCACCGCGCCGCCGTCGCCATCTACCAGAAGGAGGCCCGGACCCTCGCCACCCAGCCGCGCTTCGGCTACCTGGCCGACTCGCAGACGAAGTTCGAGGCAGCGTGGCTGGGCACGCTGGAGCGCGGGGTGGCCGACGGCGTGTTCCGCGCCGACCTGGACATCCGGCTCACCTACCGCTTCATCCGCGACACCGTCTGGGTCGCGGTGAGCTGGTACCGCCCGGGCGGACAGCACAGCCCGGAGGAGATCGCCCGCCAGTACCTCTCGATGGTCCTGGACGGCGTAGCCGTACGCACCTGACCGATACGCGCCCATGTGAACCGACCGAGGAGCAGCCGTCATGGCCGAGGCATACATCGTCGACGCGATACGCACCCCCGTGGGACGCCGGAACGGCGGCCTCGCCGCCGTCCATCCGGCCGACCTCGGGGCCCATGTACTGGCGGCCCTGATGCGGCGCACCGGCGTCGATCCGGCCGCGGTCGAGGACGTGGTGATGGGCTGCCTGGACACGGTCGGGCCGCAGGCCGGTGACATCGCCCGTACGAGCTGGCTGGCGGCCGGCCTGCCCGAAGAGGTCCCCGGCGTCACCGTCGACCGGCAGTGCGGCTCCTCGCAGCAGGCCGTCCACTTCGCCGCGCAGGGGGTGCTCTCCGGCACTCAGGACCTGGTCGTGGCGGCCGGTACGCAGAACATGTCGATGATCCCGATCGCCTTCGCCAGCCGCCGGGCCGCCGAACCGCTCGGGCTCACCGAAGGCCCGTACGCGGGCAGCGAGGGCTGGCGGGCCCGCTACGGCGACGCGCCCGTCAACCAGTTCCACGGCGCCGAGCTGATCGCCGAGAAGTGGGGCATCACCCGCGAAGCGATGGAGGAGTTCGCGCTCCGCTCCCACCAGCGTGCCCTCCGCGCCGCCGACGAGGGCCGCTTCGACCGCGAGCTCGTACCGTACGGGGACGTCACCGCCGACGAGGGACCCCGTCGGGACACCTCGCCGGCGAAAATGGCGGCGCTGAAACCCGTGGTCGAGGGCGGTCGGCTGACCGCCGCGGTCTCCTCCCAGGTCTCCGACGGCGCCTCGGCGATGCTGCTCGCCTCCGAGCGCGCCGTACGCGAGCACGGCCTCACGCCGCGCGCCCGTATCCACCACCTCTCCGTACGCGGTGAAGACCCCATCCGCATGCTCTCCGCGCCGATCCCGGCCACCGCACACGCCCTGAAGAAGACCGGCATGACCATCGACGACATCGACCTGGTCGAGATCAACGAGGCGTTCGCACCGGTCGTACTGGCCTGGCTGAAGGAGACCGGCGCGGACCCGGAAAAGGTCAACGCCAACGGCGGCGCCATCGCCCTCGGCCACCCCCTCGGCGCCACCGGCACCAAACTCATGACCACCCTCCTCCACGAACTGGAGCGCACCGGCGGCCGCTTCGGCCTCCAAACCATGTGCGAGGGCGGCGGCCAGGCCAATGTGACGATCATCGAGCGCCTTTGATGCAGGGGGACCTGTCGCGAGGGGACCTGGAAGCCGACGTCGTCGTGGGCTTCGGCGGGGCCGGTGCGTCCGCGGCTATCGAGGCCGCGGACGCCGGCGCCGACGTGATTGCCCTCGACCGGTTCACCGGCGTCGGCGCCACCTCGCTGAGCGGTGGCGCCGTCTATGCCGGCGGAGGCACCCCGCAGCAGCGGGAGGCAGGCGCGGAGGACACTCCCGAAGCCATGCACGCTTACCTCAAGGCCGAGACCGCCGGGGTCGTCTCCGACGCGGTGCTGCGCCGCTTCTGCGCGGACAACGCGGCCAACCTCGCCTGGCTGGAGGGCATGGGCGCGGTCTTCCAAGGCAGCCTCTGCCCGTTCAAGACCTCCTACCCGACCGACGACCACCTCCTCTATTACTCCGGCAACGAGCAGTTCCCGCCCTACAGCGAAGCCGCGCCACCGGCCCCGCGCGGCCACCGCACCAAGGCCAAGGGGCTGGCGTCGGGCCGGGTGCTGTACGGACACCTGGCCGCGGCGGCCCGCGCGCGGGGCGTACGGCTGGTGCCCCGGGCCCGCGCCGAGCGGCTGCTCACCGAGGGCGGACGGGGCGTCGGCGTGGAGTACCGGGTCCTGACCGGGGCCGCCGCCCGCGCGCACCGTGCGTTGTCGACGGCCCTCGGCAAGGGCAACAACTACTTCTCCGCAGCCACCGGTCCCCTCAACCGGGCGGTCGAACGGCTCGAGTCACGCGCCCAGCGGCGCACGGTGCGAGCCCGTCGCGGGGTGGTGCTCAGTGCTGGCGGCTTCGTTCGACCGCGCGGGGCGGCGCATCTGCAACGAGCTGCTGTACGGAGCCACGATCGGCGACCACATGGTGCGCCGGCACGACGGGCACGCGTATCTGGTGGTCGACCGGGCGATCCTGCACCGGGCCCGCCAGGAACTGCGCACCCAGACGGTCCTCTTCCAAAAGGCCCAGATGGCCTACCTGTTCACCCGCGGCCATACGAAGGGCGCATCGCCGGCCGCGATCGCGACCAGGGCCGGGATCGATCCGCAGGGCCTGGAACGGACGCTGACCGACTACAACGAGACGGCACGCCAAGCTCGCACGGACCCCCTCGGCAAACCCGCCGCGTACCTCCAGCCACTCGTCTCCGGCCCGTACTACGTCTTCGACTGCTCGCTCGACAGCTCGATGTTCTACCCCTGCCCGATGATCACGCTCGGCGGTCTGCGGGTGCACGACGACACGGGGCTGGTCCTCCGCGAGGACGGCACCACCGTAGAAGGGTTGTACGCGGCGGGCCGCAGCGCGGTCGGCGTCTGCTCGAACTCGTACGTCAGCGGCCTGTCCCTCGCGGACGCGGTCTTCTCCGGCCGCAGAGCGGGGGCCCATGCGGCGGGCGCCGCTTGAGAGCTTGCGCCTCGCAGGCTTGACCTCAAGCCTGCTTTAGGTGTGAGACTCCAAGTCGAATTGACTGCGCCTCAGGAGGGGGTCTTATGACGGTTGACCGGCGTTCTGCTGAAGTCACCAAGAAACAGGAAGAGATTGTGCAGGTCGTGACGCGCTACGAAGCAGCGTTCAACCAGAACGATGCCGAGGCGATGAATGCTCTCTTCTCGCCCGACACGGTCTTCGTCAACTTCAGCGGCACCCTCGTGTTCGGCGCCGAGCGTCTGTACCAGGCCCAGTCATCCGTCTTCTCCGAAGGCGGTCCTTTGGAGAAGGTCACTGTCCGGTACCTCGTCGAGAGCATTGTGTTCCTGACACCCGACGTCGCTGTTGCCCACACGCGGCAACGATCCACGACCGCCGATGGCCGGATCGTGGTGAGTGAAAGGGACCCCATGGAGGGCATTCTGACGATGACGTTGATGCGGAACGGCGCGGGTGATTGGCGCATACGCGCTGCTCAGAACACTCCGGTCGCTGCACCGTAGTGGGCCGGAGCCAGTCGCATGGCACGCGGCCAGGCCCGCGAAAAGGTGTGGCCCAGGTTGTCGGCTGCTCGGTACGGTCGCGGTCATGGCGATTGCCACCATTCCCGCGGCCCGCAAGAGCGGACGAGGCTGGGCCCTGCTGCTCGTCCTGTGCGGAACAATCTTTCTTGAGGGCAGCGACGTCGCCATGCTGGCTGTTGCCGTCCCCACGATCCGTGCCGACCTCGGCCTGACCACCGGCACCGCGGCGTGGGTGATGAGCGGTTACGTGCTCGGCTACGCCGGTTTCACCCTGCTCGGCGGCCGCGCCGCCGATCTGCTGGGCAGGCGGCGGATGTTCCTCACCTGGCTGGGCGTATTCCTGGTCTTCTCCATGCTGGGCGGCTTCGCGAGCGACGGCTGGATGCTGGTCGCGGCCCGGTTCGTCACCGGCGTGGCGGCGGCCTTCATGACCCCCGCCGCCATGTCGATCATCACGACCTCGTATCCGGAGGGGCCACAGCGCGACAAGGCCCTGCTGGTTTTCGCCGGCGTCGGCGCCGGCGGCTTTTCGCTGGGCCTCGTCCTCGGCGGGTTGCTGACAGAACTCGGCTGGCGCTGGGTGTTCTTCGCCCCGGTGATCCTGGCCGGCGCCCTCCTGATCGCGGCGCTCAGGCTGGTGCCGGCCGAGGCACGCCCGGAGCCCGCACGGCGCGGCTACGACCTGGCCGGCGCGGTCAGTGCCGCCGCCGCGATGCTGCTGCTCGCCTACGGCATCGTCCGGCTCGAACACGGCGGTGAAGGGCTCGTGCTGACCCTCGGTGCGCTCGCCGCCGGGCCGGCACTGGTGGCGGCGTTCATCGCGATCGAACGGCGCGCCAAAGCACCGCTCGTCCGGCTGGGGATCTTCCGCCGGGCCGCGATGGTGCGGGCGGATCTCGCCGCGCTGCTGTTCCTGGGCGCGTTCTTCGGCTTCCAGTTCATCATCACGCTCTACCTGCAGGAGCTGCGCGGCTGGTCCTCCCTGCAGACCGCGTTCGCGCTGATCGCCATGGGCTGCGACGCCGTGCTGGCGCCCACCCTCACCCCGCGCCTGGTGAACCGCTACGGCAACAGCCAGGTGATCTTCGGCGGCTTTCTGCTGGCGATCGTGGCCTACGGGCTCTTCCTGCCGGTCGGGATGGACTGGTCGTACGCGGCGATGTTCCCGAGCCTGATCATCGCGGGCATCGCCTTCGCCTTCGCCTACGGTCCGCTCACCATCGCGGCGACCGACAGCGTGGCCAAGGAGGAGCAGGGCCTGGCCGGCGGGCTGCTGTACACGTGCACCCAGTTCGGCTCGGCGGTCGGGGTCTCCGCGGTGACCGCGGTGTACGGGATCGCCGCGGCCCGCTCCGACGGCTCCCCGGACGCGGTACTGGACGCCTACCGCACCGCGCTCGTCGTCCCGGTGGTCATGGTGCTGCTGGGAGCGGCGGTATCCGCCTTGGGCCTGCGCGGCGCCGGGTCGGCCGGAGTCGTCTGAACCACGGAGGCGGCAAGCCCATGTCTTCAGCGCTTCAGCGGGAGACCAGAACCGGCTCCTCGCTCCAGCGGAAGACGTGGGCCAGCTGCGGGTCCACGATGCCGGCGCCCGGGATTTCGCCGTCGAACCAGCGGTCCACGCAGGTCCAGTGGAAGGGATGGCCGAGATACTCCCCGGTCAGGCCCTCGACGTTCGCGTACTCCTGTTCCCAGACGTGTGTCCAGGGGGACGGCGTGAGCGTTTGGTCCACGCGGCTCAGTGACCAGGAGCGGATGGTGGAGATGTGGGCGGGCATGGCGAGGAGGTCTGCCTCCAGTCGCTCGATGGGACCGGTGGGTGTCCCGGGGAGGACGGCGAGTAGGAGTGTGCGTTTTACGCGGGGGCCGGAGAGGGGGACGTACCGGCTGCGTACCGGGGCGAGGGCGACCGTGTCGAGTGGTTCCGGGAGACCGAGGGCGGCGGCGAGGGCGACGGGGGGCCGGTCCGCCGTCACGTCCCATGTGGCGCCACGGCCGCCGAAACTGCCCGGGAGGTCGGGTGCCGCAGAGCCGTCCGATACACCGGGAACGCTGCCCATCTCGTTGTACGCCTCGGCGCCTTCGGCCGGGAGCAGTGCCACCCAGCGGGTCATGACGTCTCCCCTTCGGTGAGGCCGATCGGTTCCAGTACCTGGCGGTCGCGGTTCAGGGCGAACTCATCGGTATGCGCCCAGAATTCGGCGACCTGGACATCACCGGCGGACGCCACCCGCGCGGTGAAGAATGCGCCGCTGTCCGGCAGTGACCACAGAATTCGGACCGCCACCGTGTCCGGGCCGGTCCAGGTGCGCCAGAGGCGTTCCGCGACCATGCCGCGGCCGAGGGCTCCCGGGAGGTAGTCGGCGCGCCAGCGTTGCAGCCATGACTCGGCCTCGGCAGCCGGGAGGACGATGAGGTCGATGATCTGAACCCCATGCATGACAGGCTCTCTCATGACAGGTTCACTCATGTCAGTTTCTCCAGGACCTCGGTGCGGTAGCGGTCGATCTGGTCGCGCAGGGCGGTCAGGCCGCGCGGGCCCGACAGGCCGGCCGCGCCCCGGATGTGCGGGGCGATGACGAGGCGGGTCGCGCCCGCGTCGACGTAGCCGCGTACCCAGGACGGATCCGACGCGCGTGCGCGGTCGCAGGAGCCCGGCCATACCGTGATCTCCACGGCGTCCGCCGGCCGCCCCGCCTGGTGCGCGGCCTCGCGCAGCAGACCGGCCTGGCGGGCGAAGTCCTCCGGGGTGATCGTGTACGGGAACCAGCCGTCGCCGATGCGGCCCGCGCGGCGGACGGCCGGATCGCTGTTCCCGCCGAGCACCACGGGCACCGCGCCGCTCGCGGGCCGCGGCAGCGAGTGCAGGCCCTCGAAGGAGACGTGCCGCCCCTGGTACGAGGCCGGGCCGCCGCCCCACAGCGCGCGCATCGCGCCGACGCACTCCTCCAGCCGCCGCCCCCGGTCCCGGTAGGGCACGCCGACGGCCGCGTACTCCTCCTTCTGCCAGCCGATGCCGAGGCCGAGCAGCAGCCGGCCGCCGGAGTGCCGGTCGATCGTCGCGGCACGCTTGGCCAGTACCACCGGGCTGTGCAGCGGGGCGACGATCATCGCGGTGCCGAAGCGCAGAGTGTCCGAAGCGCCGGCGAGGAAGGCGATGGTCTCCAGCGGGTCGGGCATGGGGACGGACCCGGAACTGCCCGGTATCCGGCCGTCGTTGGAGTACGGATAGAGCGGTTCGTACTGGTCGGCGACGGCGACGTGCTCGACCGTCCACAGCGACTCGACGCCGCACTCCTCCAGCGTGCCCGCGAGGTCGCGGAGGAAGCCGCCCGAGGTGATCAGGCCGTCGGTGAACGGTGCCATCATTCCCAGTCGCAGCATGCCCATACCCCTCTCACTTCAGCAGCCGGGCGCGGAGCCTGGCCAGGGTCGACGCGTCCAGGTCGAGGCCGTCGGTCAGGTAGCCGTCGAGGCTGCCGTAGTCCTGCTCGGCCTGGTCGAGAGCCGCCTGGAGGTAGTCCTCGCGGACTTCCTGGACGGGGATCAGCAGGTCCGGGTTCGCCATCATCCCGGCCTGCTTCAGCCGTTCTCGGGTCTTGCGGTCGGACTCCGCGCGGTAGGTGTTGGAGAGCAGGAAGTCGTGGGTCGCGGTGGTGGCCGGGACGCCGACGGCGCGGAGCAGGAGGTAGCTCAGCCAGCCCGTACGGTCCTTGCCCGAGGTGCAGTGGTAGAGCAGGGGGGACTGGCGGTGGCGCGCGATGTCCCGCAAGGTCGCGGCGAACTGACGGCGGTTCTCCGGGCTCGTGACGAAGTTGCGGTAGATGGCGCGCATCAGCTTCTCCGCCTTTCCGCCGCCCAGCATTTCCTGCTGCTTGACAGGGTCCTTGGAGCCGATGACCGCCATTGTCTGTGCGTACAGATCGAGGTCGTCCACGGGCCGGGAGGTTGCGGTGACGCCTGCCGGGAGACGGTCCGGGCCGTCGTGTTCGACCTCCAGGGGGACGCGGAAGTCCACTGCGGTGCGCAGGTCCAGCGTGGCGAGTTTCGAGACGTCGGCATCGGTCAGCCTGCTGAGCGCGTCGGCCCGGAACACCTGGCCGTAGCGCACCTGGCGGCCTCGCTCCGTACGGTAGCCGCCCAGGTCGCGGACATTGACCGCGCCCTGGAGGGGGATATGACGGACGGTGCTGGGGGCGGTCGTGGTGACAGGGGCTCGGGCGGCCGGGGCGTCGGCCACTGCGGATGTGGGCAGACAGCCGAGGGCTACGGCGGAGAACGCGACTCCGGTCGCTCGGCGGATGCGGGCAGCGTGCATGGGATCAACTCCCTGGGGTGGAGGGGGCGTTCCGGGGGCGGGGGATCAGTCCGTACGGGGAAGAGTCCGGAGTGTGGTGTGGGCCTCCGCCATGACGCGGTCGACGAGTTCGGCGCAGGACGGGAGGTCGTCGATCAGGCCGGCGACCTGGCCGGACGCCATCACCCCGAGATCGGTGCGGCCGTCCACCATCGACGCCTTGAGCAGCATCGGGGTGTTGGCGGCCAGCAGGACCTGACTCCAGGTCAGGTCCTTGCCGTGCTTCATCGCCAGGCCGTCACGGACCATCTGTGCCCAGCTCATGCCGGAGTCGCGCCGGAAGGCCGCCGCGTGGCGTACCGCCCGTACCAGCGAGGCCGCCCGGCCCGAGCGCTCCAGCGCATCGACCAGCTCGCTGCGCAGCATCCGGTGCGGGAGGCCGTCGACGGCGGTGGTGACGGTGATGTCTTTGACCGTCGCGGCCAGGTACTTCGCCTTCACCGCGTCGGGCACGGTGCTGTCGGAGGTGAGGAGGAACCGGGTGCCCATGGCGATCCCGGCGGCGCCGTACGCCAGCGCGGCGACCAGCCCGCGGCCGTCACGGAAGCCGCCCGCCGCGATGACCGGGATGTCCACGGCGGCCACGACCTGGGGGAGCAGCACGGTGGTCGCGACGTTCCCGGTGTGGCCGCCGCCCTCGCCGCCCTGCACGATCACCGCGTCGGCGCCCCACGCCGCGACCTTCTCCGCGTGCCGCCGGGCGCCGATGGACGGGATGACGACCACCCCGGCGTCCTTCAGCCGCCCGATCAGCTCCTGGGAGGGCGCGAGGGCGAACGAGGCGACCCGTACGCCTTCCTCGATGATGATCCGTACGCGCTCGGCCGCATCGCCCGCGTCAGCCCGCAGATTGACCCCGAAGGGCGCGTCCGTACGGGACTTGACCTCGCGGACGGCCGAGCGGAGGCGGTCGGTGGTCATGGTGGCGGAGGCGAGGATCCCCAGCGCGCCCGCGTTGGCGGCGGCCGAGACCAGTCGGGGACCGGCCACCCAGCCCATACCGGTCTGTACGAGGGGGTGGCGGACGCCGACGAGTGTCGTCAGTGCGGTCTCGATGCTGATGTCCGTCACGCCGAGGGCACCTCGCGCTCGCGCAGTCCCTTCGGGTCGATCACGTCCCGGATCAGCCGCAGCTCCTCGGCGGTGGGCGCGCGGGTGTACGGCACGTCGTCGGGGATCGTCAGTGCGAAGCCGGTGGCTTCCTGTACCTGCCCGACCGTGACGCCGGGGTGCAGCGAGCGCAGGCGCATCGTGCGGTCCGGGGTCTCGAAGTCGAAGACGCCGAGGTCGCTGATGACTTCCGGGATGCGGTGGTACCGGGTCGCGGAGGGACCGGCCGCGGCGGCGCGGTCGTATCCGACACCGGAGACCATGTCGACCTTCTCGACGAACACCCGCGTGGAATGCCGCGGCACCCAGTAACTGGTCGGATTGTTCAGGGTGTTGACCGGCGCGCCGCGGACGCCCAGTAGCTGCCGCTTCGGCCGGTCCCAGTCGCCGATGCAGGAGATGTTCTGGTTGCCGTAGCGGTCGAGCTGGCTCGCGCCCATCATGACGTGCCGCCGCCCGCTCGCGACGAGTGCCAGATGCTGACGGTACGGCAGCCAGCCCTCGGTCACCCCGGACGGGGCCCCGAGCGCCGGCACGTCCCCCATCAGCAGCGCCTCGCCGTCCGTGAGCAGCAGGTCGGGGGAGAAGGTGAGCTTCGCCAGCCGGGCGCCGATCGAGGGGACCGTGCCCATCGGGCTGGCCAGGATCTCGCCCGCGTCGCGCCAGGCTTCCGCGCAGGCCACCACGGAGTACTCGGCCCGGGTCGCCGTGATCGTGTTCATGCCGACTCCTCGTGGAACGCCGCGACCGCGGTCTGGTAGCTGTGCTCGTCGCCGGACAGGAACCGCTCCGCGAAGGCGGGCCACGCCTCCGGGTCCTTGGCGGCCCGGACGTAAGCCCGCTGGAACGCCTCGTCGCGGTCGTAGTCGGGCGCGCAGGAGGTGAAGTGCGCGCCGTTCGGCGATTCGACGACGCCGGTCACAAATGCCCGCTTGACCAGCAGCGACTGCGGCCCCTGGTCCTTGAGCAGCTCGGCCGTGTCCACCACGCGCTCGCAGGAGACGTACGCGGCGTCGGCGGCCTGGCAGAACAGATCGTCGAAGTAGGGATCGGGGCCGAGGTACTGGCCGTTGCCCTGGGCGTCGACCCGGTTGAGGTGGACGAGCGCGGCGTCCAGCCGCAGGGCCGGCACGGCCACCAGCTCCTCCCCGTCCTCGTACGGCGAAGTCACCGTGCGCAGCCCGGGGTTGACGGTCATCACGTCCGAGCCGAGGCCCGCCCGGATCGGCATGAAGGGCAGCCGGTGCGCGGCGGCGGTCAGCCCCCACATGACCATCGCCTCGTCCAGCTCGGTCAGTTCGAAGTCGCCGCGCTGCCGGGCCGCGCAGAAGTGCGGCTCCAGCGGTACGGAGTCCAGCGTGCCGAAGGCGGTGACGAGCCGGCGGATCTTCCCGGCGGCGGCGAGCAGCCCGACGTCCGGGCCGCCGTACGACACCACGGTGAAGTCGGTGAGGTCCGAGCGGAGCAGGGCCCGCACCAGGGCCATCGGCTTGCGGCGCGAACCCCAGCCGCCGATGCCGAGCGTCATGCCGCTGGTCAGCCGGGCGACGACCGCGTCGGCCGGCATGGTCTTGTCCCTGGTCATGACTGCCGCTCCTCTTTGGTGCCGAAGGTGTCGCGTACGCGGTCGGCGAGGCCGCTGAGGTTGGCCTCGAAGGTGAAGCCCTGCTCGAAGCGGTAGCTGCGGCGTACGTCGACCGGGTCGATGCCGTTGATCGCGGCCTTGGCGAGGCGCAGCAGGGTGCCGTCCTTGGCGGCGATCTCGCCAGCCAACTCCCTTGCTGTGTCCATCAGTTGCTCGCGCGGGACGATCCGCCACACGGAGCCGTGCTGCCGCAGTTCCTCGGCCGTGACGGTGCGTGAGGTGTAGTACAGCGTCCGCATCAGGTGCTGCGGGACCAGCCGGGCGAGATGGGTGGCCGCGCCCAGCGCGCCCCGGTCCAGCTCGGGCAGGCCGAAGGTCGCGTCCTCGCTCGCCACGATCGCGTCCGCGTTGCCGACCAGCCCGATGCCGCCGCCCAGGCAGAAGCCCTGCACCACGGCGATCACCGGGACTTCGCAGTCGTACACGGCGGCGAACGCCTCGAAGCAGCCGCGGTTGGCGCCGATGAGCGCGTCGTGGCCGGGGGTGCGTTGCATCTCCTTGATGTCCACGCCGGCGTTGAAGCCGCGGCCGGCGGCGGCGAGGACGACGCAGCGCACCTTCGGATCGGCGCCGGCGGCGCGGAGTGCGGCGGCCAGCTCGTACCAGCCGTTCACCGGCAGGGCGTTCACCGGTGGGAAGTCCACGGTGACGACCGCGACGCCCTCTTCGGGCACGGAGGTGGAGACACCCATGAGCAGATCAGCTACCTTTCCACCAAACGTTTGTTAGGCGCGTGTTGCAGGCAAGGTAGCAGCGGACGGCGCGCCGCGGGAGGTGCTCAATGCCAGCGATCATCGATCTGTCGGGATACGTCGCCGTCGTCACGGGCGGCACGCGGGGCGTCGGCGCGGGCATCGCGCGCGCCCTGCTGGAAGCCGGGGCCGAGGTGGTGACCTGCGCACGACGGCCCCCTGACCAGCCCGTCGAGGCGGCGGGACGCACCGCCCGTTTCCACCCCGTGGATCTCCGCGCCCCGGACGCGGTCGGCGCGTTCTTCACCACGGTACGGAGCGAGTACGGGCGGCTGGACACGCTCGTCAACAACGCGGGCGGCACTCCGTACCGCATGCTCGCCGACGGCGGCAGCCGGCACGCGGCCCGGGTCGTCGAACTCAACCTGCTCGCCCCGCTGAACGCCTCGCTCGCCGCGTACGACCTGCTGCGCGAGGGGCCCACGGGCGGCTCGATCACCATGATCGGCAGCGTCAGCGGCACCCGCCCGTCACCGGGCACCGCGGCCTATGGAGCGGCCAAGGCGGGCCTGGACAACCTGGCCCGCTCGATGGCCGTGGAATGGGCCCCGACGGTACGCGTCAACACCGTGACCCTCGGCATGGTCCGCACCGAACTGTCCCATCTGCACTACGGGGACGAGGCGGGCGTCGCCGCGGTGGGCCGCACGGTACCGCTGGGCAGGCTCGCCGAGCCCACCGATATCGGCGACGCCTGCGTCTTCCTCGCCTCCGGCCGCGCCACGTACATCAGCGGCGCCTCGCTGCTCGTACACGGGGGAGGGGAGCGCCCGGCGTTCCTCGACGCCGCCACCGTCAACCACACCGAAGGGAATGACACGCCATGACTGGTCTGTGCAGTGAACGGGTCGCCGTCGTCACCGGAGCGGGCCGTGGGCTGGGCCGCGCGCACGCCCTCGCCCTCGCCGCCGAGGGTGCCAAGGTCGTCGTCAACGACCTCGGCGTAGGCCTGGACGGCAGCGGTGCGGCCGCCGCCGGGCCCGCCCAGCAGGTCGTCGAGGAGATCCGGGCCGCCGGCGGCGAGGCGGTCGCGCACGGCGGCGACATCGCCACGGCGGCCGGCGCGGCCTCGCTGATCAGCACCGCGCTCGGCACGTACGGCCGGCTGGACGTCCTGGTCAACAACGCGGGCTTCCTCCGCGACCGGATGCTCGTCAACCTCGACGAGGACGACTGGGACGACGTACTGCGCGTCCACCTCAAGGGCCACTTCCTGCTGCTGAAGCACGCCGCGGCGCACTGGCGCGCGGAGGCGAAGGCCGGCCGGACGCCCGAGGCCCGGGTGATCAACACCAGCTCGGGCGCGGGGCTGCTCGGCAGTGTCGGCCAGGGCAATTACTCCGCCGCCAAGGCGGGCATCGTCGGCCTCACCCTCGTCGCTGCTGCTGAACTGGCCCGATACGGGGTCCAGGTCAACGCGATCGCCCCGGCAGCGCGTACGCGGATGACCGAGGAGACCTTCGCCGGGACGATGGCGGCGCCGGGCGACGGCGCGTTCGACGCGATGGCCCCCGAGAACGTCTCCCCGCTCGTCGTCTGGCTGGCCTCCGCCGCCTCCGACGGGGTGAGCGGCCGGGTCTTCGAGGCGGAGGGCGGGCGGATCACCGTCATGGAGGGCTGGCGCCCCGGCCCCACCGCCGACAGGGGCGCCCGGTGGACCCCGGCCGAGGCGGGCGAGGCCGCGCGGAAACTGCTCGCGGCCGCCGAGCCGCCGCAGCCGGTGTACGGGGCGCGGTGACCCGGCGATGGCCTGCGCGCGACCGCCTCGCCCGGCCCGGGGCGCTTTCCCGCTCACCGGGAATTCCGTCTCCCACCGCGGTCCGGGCCCGCCCTAGCCTCCCCGGACAGCCCCTTGCCCGGAGGAGGACGAGACAAGATGAGTGCTCTCCATGACCAGGTCCGCGTCATCGACGCGGGCCGGCCGCCCGCCCGCTTCGCCCGCGGCTGGCACTGCCTCGGCCTCGCCGACAGCTTCAAGGACGGGAAGCCGCACGAGGTCGAGGCGTTCGGCACCAAGCTGGTGGTCTTCCAGGGGGAGCACGACGGCGTACTGCACGTACTGAACGCCTACTGCCCGCACATGGGCGGCAATCTCGCGCACGGCTCCGTCAAGGGCGACACCCTCGCGTGCCCGTTCCACGACTGGCGCTGGTCCGGCAACGGCCGGTGCGCGGACGTCCCGTACGCCCGCCGCGTCCCCCCGCGCGCCCGCACCCGCGCATGGACCACGCTGGAGGAGAACCGCCAGCTCTTCGTCTGGCACGACCCCGAGGGCAACCCGCCGCCCCCGGACGTGACCATCCCGCGTATCGAGGGCGTGTTCAGCGACGAGTGGAGCGACTGGACCTGGCACACCCTCCGGGTGGAGGGCGCCAACTGCCGGGAGATCGTCGACAACATCGTCGACATGGCGCACTTCTACTACGTCCACTACTCCTTCCCGACGTACTTCAAGAACGTCTTCGAAGGGCACATCGCCACCCAGTACATGGAGAGCACCCCGCGCGAGGACGTGGACCTGGGCACCCTCAGCGCCCCGCTGCGCTCCGACGCCTCGTACTACGGCCCGTCCTACATGATCGACCACCTCTGGTCGCCGGTGGCCGGCGCTGAGGGTCTCGACATGGAGATGGTGCTGATCAACTGCCATTACCCGATCGACGAGAACAGCTTCCTGCTGCAGTACGGCGCGATCGTGAAGAAGCTGCCCGGCATGACCGACGCGGAGGCCGCCGAGACCGCGCAGCTCACCTCCCGCGGCCTCGCGGCCGGCTTCGAGCAGGACGTCGAGATCTGGCGGCACAAGACCCGGATCGACAATCCGCTGCTGACCGAGGAGGACGGCCCGGTCTACCAACTGCGCCGCTGGTACGAGCAGTTCTACCGGGACGCGGCCGAGGTGCCGGAGGAGATGACGCGGCGGTTCGAGTTCGAGATCGACACCGAGCGGGCCAACAAGGCATGGCGCGCCGAGGTCGACGCGAACCTGGCCCGCCGGGCGGCGGGGACGGGAGCCGGGGCCTGACATGCAGCCGGTGGAGTGCGCGGCCTGCGGCAATCAGGTCCTGTGCGAGAAGTTCAGCCCCGCCCACACCTCCGTGCAGTGGACGGCCGAAGCGGCGGCCGTCTGCCCGGAGTTCGGCGCCCTGGTGGCCGCGGGGGAGACCGCCGCCCGGATCCGGACCTGCACGGCGCTGCGCGGCAGCATCGACCGGGCCACGGCCGAGGGGACCCTGCGCGTCACCACGCTGGAGGCCGCCGATGCCTGAGCCGCGTACGTACCGGCTGCGGGTCCTCGAGGTGATCGAGGAGACGGCCGAAGCGCGGTCGCTCGTCCTGCGGGTGCCGCCGGAGAGCGCCGAGCGGTTCGCCTACCGCGCCGGGCAGTTCCTCACCGTGAAGCTGCCGGGCGCGGACGGCGGAACGGCCGCCGCCCGCTGCTACTCCCTGTCCAGCTCACCGGAGACCGGCGAGCCCTTGAAGATCACCGTCAAGCGGGTGGCGGGCGGGTACGGCTCCCACTGGATCTGCGATCACGTGGCAGCCGGGGACGAGCTGGAGGTACTGCCGCCGGGCGGCACCTTCACACTGGACTCCCTCGACCGCGACCTGCTGCTCGTCGCCGGCGGCAGCGGCATCACGCCGGTCGTCTCCCTCGCCAAGTCGGCACTCGTACGGGGGACGGGCCGGGTCGCGCTGCTGTACGCCAACCGTGACGAGTCCTCGGTGATCTTCCGCGACGAGCTGCGGGAGCTGACCGAGGACTTCCCCGACCGGCTCGTCGTGCTGCACTGGCTGGAGTCGGTCCAGGGGCTGCCCGCCGCGGACCGGCTGGCAGCCGTGCTCGCGCCGTACGCGGACCGGGAGACGTACGTCTGCGGGCCCGCGCCCCTGATGGACGCGGCCGAGGAAGCGATGGGCGGCCGCCGGATCCATCGCGAGCGGTTCTTCTCCCTCGGCGCCGACGTCTTCGAGGCGCCGGAAACGCCGGACGTCCCGGCGGCGGAGGGCGGCGGCACAGCGGAGGTGGAGCTGGACGGCGAGACCCATACGGTCCGCTGGCCCGCCCGCACCCCGCTGCTGGACGCACTGCTCGCGGCGGGCGTCGACGCGCCGTACTCCTGCCGCGAGGGCTCCTGCGGCGCATGCGCCTGCCGGGTCCTGTCCGGCGAGGCGAAGCTGCTCCGCAACGACGTACTGGACGAACAGGACCTCGCCGAGGGGTACGTACTGGCCTGCCAGGCCGTGCCCCTCACCGACCGGGTCCGGATCACCTACTCCTGAGTCGACTTACCTGCACTGCTCGCCGGGCTGTGCTCTGCTCGCTCTGCTCGCGCGTTCGTCGGGCAGTTCGGATTGCGGCAGGAGCCCGGCTTCCACGTGGGAACGAAGATTCCCATCGACTTGTGCCGCGTGACTTCCGCGGGCACGGGTTGCTGGCAGGCGGGGCAGACATGTCCGGCCTGCGATGCCGTCGCACGCTCGTCTCTGCGCATACCCTCAGAATAGGACACTTTGCGAAATCATGGGAGAAATTTTGCGAGGGTAACAAAGTGAGAAGGCTCAGCGGTCTTCAGCTCGGTCTTCCCGGTCGGCCGGGCCTTCCCGCTCAGCCGGCCGGGGACGCCGAATGCTCAGTACGACGGACACCGCCAGGACCGTGACGATGACTCCCAGGCTGATCGGCGACGGAATCTCCGGGATGCTGCTGCTGAACAGCTTGTGGGAGGCCTGCAGGATCAGCTTCACGCCGATGAAGGAGAGGATCAGCGCCAGGCCCTTGCTGAGGTAGTGGAACCGGTCCAGCAGCCCGGCGAGCAGGAAGTACAGCGCCCGCAGGCCGAGGATGGCGAAGGCGTTGCTGGTGTAGACGATGAAGGCGTCATCGCTGACCGCGAGGACGGCGGGCACGCTGTCCACGGCGAAGACCAGGTCGGCCGCCTCGATCGCGGCGACGACCGCGAGCAGCGGGGTGGCGACCCGCTTGCCGGCCTCCTTCACGAAGAACTTCATCCCGGCGTACTCGTCCCGGACCGGCATGACCTTGCGCAGCAGCCGCACGGCGATGCTCCTGCCCGGGTCGAAGCTGTCCTCTTCCTCCTTGAGGATCTTGTAGGTGCTGTAGAAGAGGATGGCCGCGAAGACGAACAGCACCGCGGTGAACCGGCTGACCACGGCCACTCCGGCGGCCAGGAAGACGCCCCGGAACACGAGCGCGCCCATGACGCCGAAGAACAGCACGCGGTGCTGGTAGGCGCGCGGCACCTTGAAGTAGGCGAAGATCAGCGCGAAGACGAAGAGGTTGTCGACCGACAGACTCTTCTCCAGCAACCAGGCGGTGGTGTACTCCACCCCTGGTGTCACCCCCAGAACCAGGAAGACGACCCCGCCGAAGACGATGGCGAGGCCGACCCACACCCCGCTCCAGGCGGCGGCCTCCTTGAACCCGATGACATGCGCCTTCCGGTGCGCCAGCAGGTCCACGGCCAGCGACACGACCACGATGACGACGAACGTCGCCCACAGCCAGAACGGCACATCGAGCACGAAGGACCCCTCACGCGAGCGGGGCGAAAACCTGCCTCATAAGAAGTCTGACCCAGCGGCGCCGGCTTGTCGCCCGCGCCCGCGCGTGGCCCCCGGCCAGGGCCGGAATCCGGCCGGGCGGACCCCTCACATCCACTCCCCTCACATCCACTCCGCGAACCGCATCCACGACATCATCGTGTCCATCTGGGCCGGCTCCAGGGCCGGTTCCGGGGCCGGCGCCGCGGCCGTACGGGGGACGGCCGCCGCCCGCCCCGGGCCGTACAGCGACGCCCAGATCGCCCGCGAGGTCCCCCGCACCGCCGGGGCCAGCCGTTCCAGCTCGCGGTGGAGGCCGTTGCCGCAGACCGACACCGCGGCGATCGCGCGCCCGGCGCCCCGTAGCGGCGCCGCCACGCACGCCACGCCGCGGAAGCTCTCCTCCCGGTCGAAGGCCACGCCGCGCTCGCGGATGCGCGCCAGCTCCGCGCGGAAGGGGCCCGGTCGGGTGAGGGTGTACGCCGTGCGCGGCCGCAGCCCGGCCCGCAGCACCTCCGCGACCAGCGTCGCCTCGCCGAACGCCAGGATCGCCTTGCCGGTGGCCGTGCAGTACGCCGGCTGTCGACCGCCGATCCGGGACGGCACCGACGCGTCCGCGATGCCGCCGAGCCGCTCCAGGTACACCACCTCGGGTCCGTCGAGCACGGCGAGATGCACGACGTGCCCGGTCTTCTCGTGCAGCGCGTGCAGGTGCGGCAGCGCGGCCCGGCGCAGCCGGTTGTGGTGTGCGGCCATCGCGCCCAGCTCCAGCATCCGCATCCCCAGGCGGTAGTCCCGGCCGTCGCGGTCCAGCCAGCCCAGCTGTACCAACTGGTCGAGGATGCGGTGCACGGACGAGCGGGGCAGCCCGGAGCGGCGTACCACCTCGGTGAGCGTCAGCCGGGGCGTGGCGCCCTGGAAGGCGCCCAGGACGAGCGCGGCCTTCTCCAGAAGTGACGGCGGATGCACTGACATCGGCGACTCCTGCGAGGAGCGGGGAGGGGTGCCGAGAGCCTGCCACGGTTCCCGCTCAGCGGGAACCCACTATTTCGAATCGAAATAGTCAGGCGTAGATTCGCGGCACTTCGCATCTCCGCGTCACACGGCCATATTCACGACCTGAGAGGGGTCGCCATGAGCGAAGACGCCATGAGCGCGCACGAGGTCCTCGCCGCCGTCCGGGAGCTGGCCCCCGTGCTCCGCGAACGCGCCGCCGAGGCCGAGGAGCTGTGCCGGGTGCCCGACGCCTCGGTCAAGGACATCGAGGGCACCGGCTTCTTCCGGCTGCTGCAGCCCAAGGCGTACGGCGGCTTTGCGGCCGACCCGGTGGTCTTCTACGAGGCGGTCAAGGAGATCGCCAAGGCGTGCGGCTCCACCGGCTGGGTCGCCTCCGTGGTCGGCGTCCACCCCTGGCACGTCGGCCTGTACGATCCGCGTGCGCAGGAGGAGGTCTGGGGCGTGGACCGGACCACCCGGATCGCCTCCTCGTACGCCCCGACCGGCAAGGTCACCGTGGCCGACGGGGGCTTCCGGATCTCCGGCCGCTGGCACTTCTCCTCCGGCTGCGACCACGCCGACTGGGCGCTGCTCGGCGGCCTCGTCCTCGGCGAGGACGGCGCGCCGGTCGACATGCGCACCTTCCTCGTGCCCCGGACCCAGTACACGATCGACCGGGTCTGGGACACCGTGGGCCTGCGCGGCACCGGCAGCAACGACATCGTCATCAAGGACGCCTTCGTGCCCGAGTACCGGGCGCTGAGCTTCGGCCCGGTCAGCGCGCTGCGGACGCCGGGCCAGGAGCTGAACCCCGAGCCGCTGTACCGGCTGCCGTACGCCTCGGTCTTCACCACCACCATCTCCACCCCGATCGTCGGCATCGCCGAGGGCGCGTACGAGGCGTACGCGGCGGCCACCAGGGAACGCATCCGGGTCTCCTACGGCCAGAAGGTCGCCGAGGACCCGTTCGCGCAGGTCCGCATCGCCCGCGCGGCCAGCGACATCGACGCCTGCTGGCTGCAGCTGCGCCGCAACATGAGCGAGCTCTACGCGGGCGCGGAGCGCGGCGAGGACCCGTCGGCGGAGCTGCGCGCCCGCGTCCGCCGCGACCAGGTGCTCGCCACGGAACGCGCGGTGGCGGCGGTGGACCTGCTGGTGGAGAACGCCGGCGGCAGCGCGATGCGCAACGGCCCCAACCCCGTCCAGCGCGCCTGGCGCGACGCGCACACCGGCCGCGGGCACGCCGCCAACGACCCCGAGCGCGCGCTGGTGCTCTTCGGGCAGGCGGCGCTCGGCCTCGACATCCAGGACACGATGCTCTGATGGGGGATCAGATAGTGGCGCATACCTACGAGTCGACGTCCCGTACGGTCAAGGCGGGCGGCATCGAGCTGCATTTCCACGAGGCGGGCCCGGCCGGAGCGCCTGTGGTGATCATGCTGCACGGCGGCGGGCCCGGCGCCTCGGGCTGGAGCAACTTCGGCGGCAACCTGCCCGTCTTCGCCCGTACCTTCCGCACCCTCCTGATCGACCAGCCCTGCTTCGGCCGCTCCGCCAAGCCCGAGCCGGACAGGGACTACTTCAGCTACAGCGCCGGCGCCGTCGCGGCCCTGATGGACGAACTCGGCATCGCCCAGGCGCACTTCATCGGCAACTCGCTCGGCGGCGGCACCTCCGTCCGCATGGCACTGGACCACCCGGACAAGGTCGGCAAGCTGCTGCTGATGGGTCCCGGCGGCATCTCCCTCAACCTCTTCGCGCCGGACCCGACCGAAGGCATCAAGCGGCTCTTCGAGTTCCAGGCGTCGCCCGAGCCGACCAAGGAACAGCTCCGCGCGTTCCTGAGCGTCATGGCGTACGACCAGTCCATCGTCACCGACGAACTGGTCGAGGAGCGCTGGGCCTCGGCCACCGACCCCGAGACGAAGCTCGGCAACGCCCGGATGGCGGCCGCCTTCGCCAACCCCGCCTGGGCACAGGACTGGATGCTCTGGCGCGAGGCCCACCGGATCACCCAGCCCGTCCTGCTCACCTGGGGCCGCGAGGACCGTACCAATCCGCTCGACGGCGCGCTGGTGGCCCTGAAGACCATCCCCGACGCCCGGCTGCACGTCTTCCCGCACTGCGGCCACTGGGCACAGACCGAGCAGGCCGACGAGTTCAACCGCCTCGCGATCGCCTTCTTTTCTCAATGAACAGCAGCTTTTCCCACTGACGCCCGAAGGAGACCGACCATGGACATCCGTGCTCTCGGCTATCTGCGCGTGGAGACCACCCGCTTCGAGGAGTGGCGTACGTACGCGCTGGACCTCCTCGGCATGGTGACGGCCACCGGCACCGACGACGACACGCTCTACCTGCGCATCGACGACCGTGCCCACCGCATCGCCATCGTCCGCGGCAGCGCCGACCGGCTGCAGGCGGCCGGCTGGGAGGTGGCGAACGCCACCGCGCTCGCGGACGCGGCGCGGGAACTGGAAGCGGCGGGCGTCGCCGTGAAGTCCGCCGATGCCGCCACACTCGCCGAGCGCCGCGTCCAGGGCCTGATCCAGTTCACCGACCCCTGCGGCAACCCCCTGGAGATCTTCTGGGGCCAGGCGCAGGACCACACGCCGCTCGGCACGCCGTACGGCAACCGGTTCGTGACGGGTGACCTCGGCCTGGGGCACGTCGTGCTGCCCGTACCGGACATCGAGGAGGCCCTGGACTTCTACGAGGGCCTCCTCGGCTTCCAGCTGCGCGACTCCATGAAGCTGCCCCCGCAGGCCGTCCCCACCGCCAAGGAGCAGCGCGACTTCCATCTGATGCACTTCCTCAGCCCCAACCGCCGCCACCACAGCCTCGGCCTCTACCCGGGTGAACTTCCGCCCGGCATCGTGCACTTCATGGTCGAGCTGGAGACCCTCGACGACGTGGGGCGCGGCCTGGACCGCATGCACGACGCGGGCATTCCCATCGCCTCGACCCTCGGCCGGCACACCAACGACCGGATGGTCTCCTTCTACGCCCAGGCGCCCGGCGGCTTCCAGGTCGAGTACGGCTGGGACGGGCTGATCGTCGACCCCGCCACCTGGGTCGCCAAGGAGATCACCGCCGACAGCTTCTGGGGGCACCGGTGGAACGGCTGATCGGGCGTACAGAGGTGGACCCGGCCGGATTCAGGGACGTCCTGGGCCGGTTCGCCACCGGCATCACCGTCGTCGCGGGACTGGACGACGACGGCCGCCCGGCGGGCTTCGCCTGCCAGTCCTTCGCCTCGCTCTCCCTCGACCCGCCGCTGGTCATGCTGGCCGTCGGCAAGGCGTCCACGAGTTGGCCGCGCATCGAACGGACCGGCCGTTTCTGCGTCAACATCCTCGCCGAGCACCAGCGGGAGATCTGCGCCGCGCTCGGCCGCAGCGGCCCCGACAAGTTCGCCGGCGTGCCCTGGACCGCCGGGGAGCACGGCACCGTACGTATCGACGGCGCCCTGGCACACATCGAGTGCGCACTGAGCACCGTGCACGAGGCCGGTGACCATTACCTCGTCACCGCCGAAGTCCTCGCCCTCGACGCCCGCGAGGACGGTCGCCCGCTCCTCTACTTCCGCAGCCGCTACGCAGTGGGGGCCTTCTGATGCCGGAGCACCGCACGCCTTCCTGGGACCACACCTACGACGTCGTGGTGATCGGCTCCGGCGCCGCCGGAATGGCCGCGGCCCTCACCGCCCGGCTGCGCGGGCTCACCGTCCTCGTGGCCGAGAAGACCGACCGGTACGGCGGCTCGACCGCGCTCTCCGGCGGTGCCATCTGGGTACCGGGCAACTTCCACCTCGACGCCGCGGGCCTCGGCGACACCGTCGAGAAGGCCCGCGCCTACCTCGACGCGACCGTCGGCGACCGGGTGCCGGCCGCGCGCAAGGACGCCTACCTCGCCCACGGACCGGCCATGGTCCGCGAATTCCACGACCGGACCGCCGTCCGCTTCGCGTACACCCCCGGCTACAGCGACTACTACCCGGAGCGGCTCGGCGGCTTCGCACAGGGCCGGTCCGTCGAGCCCGAGGTCTTCGACTTCACGAAGCTGCGCCCCGAACTGCGCGCCACCATGCGCCGCGCGGGCCTGCCCACGTACGGACTCACCATCACCTCCCGCGACTTCCGCCACCTCAACATGGCCGCGCGCACCTGGGCCGGCAAACGCACGTCGGTGAAGCTTGGGCTGCGCGCGCTCGCCGCCCTGGCCACCGGCCGCCGGCCGCTGGCGCTCGGCGAGGCGCTGGTCGCCCGGATGCGGTACTCGATGGACCGGCTGGGCGGCGACCTGTGGCTCTCCGCGCCGCTCACCGGCCTGGTCACCGAGGACGGCCGGGTCACCGGCGTCCGGCTCGACCGGGCCGGCGAGGAGATCACCGTACGGGCCGCCGGCGGCGTCGTGCTGGCCTCCGGCGGCTTCTCGCACAGCAGCCGGCTGCGCGAGAAGTACCTCCCCGCGCCCACCTCCACCGCCTGGTCGTCGGCGGCCGAGGGGCAGACCGGGGACGCCCTCGAAGCGGCCGTCGCGGCGGGCGCGGCGACCGACCTGATGGACAAGGTGTGGGGCGCGCCGTCCGTGGTGGCGCCCGGCGAGAAGCCGTTCTTCCTGGTCGCGGACCGCGGCATCCCGGGCATGGTGATCGTCGACCAGTCCGGCGCCCGGTACGCCAACGAGGCCGCGCCGTACCACGAGTTCGTCGACGCGATGTACGCGCACGACCGGCCCGGCGCCTCCACGGTGCCGTCCTGGCTGATCCTCGACGCCACCTCCAAGGCCCGGTACGTCTTCATGGGGCTGCTGCCGGGACAGCCGTTCCCGAAGAAGTGGACGGCGAGCGGCTTCGTGAAGCAGGCCGGCACGGTCGAGGAGCTGGCCGCGCGGACCGGCCTGCCGGCCGACCGGCTGCGGGCGACCCTGGACCGCTTCAACGGCTTCGCCCGCGCGGGCCGCGACGAGGACTTCGGGCGCGGCGACAGCGTGTACGACCGCTACTACGGCGACCCCACCCTGCCCGCGCCCAACCTCGCCCCACTGACCAAGCCCCCCTTCTATGCCGTCCCCGTCCACCCCGGCGACATCGGCACCAAGGGCGGCCCGGTCACCGACGCGACGGCCCGTGTGCTGCGCGAGGACGGCTCGGTCATCGAGGGGCTGTACGCCTCCGGGAACGCCTCGGCCGCGGTGATGGGCGAGACGTACCCGGGGCCGGGCGCGACCATCGGCCCGGCGATGACGTTCAGTTGGACCGCGGTCAACGCCATCGCTGCCGACCTCGGGGCCCGCTGACCGCACGGCCCCATCAGGGAAGCCCGCCGGTACCGAACCGGCGGGCTTCCTCTGTGCGTACGCCCTTACTGAGCGGTCAGCCCGCCGTCGATGGCGAACTCGGCCCCCGTGACGTACGCAGACGCGTCCGACACCAAATACAGCACCAGCTCCGCGACCTCCTCCGGGCGGCCCATCCGGCGCAGCGGCACGTTCGGCCACTCCCGCTCCCCGGCGTCCGCGCCGAGCACGCCCGCGACCATCGGGGTGTCCACCATGCCGGGGTGCACGGAGTTGACCCGGATGCGGTGCCGGGCGAGGTCGAGCGCCGCGGACTTGGTGAGCCCGCGCAGCCCGAACTTCGTCGCCCCGTACGAGGCATGTCCCTGGATGCCGACCAGCCCGGCCGTGGAAGAGATGTTCACCACCGACCCGCCTTCGCCCGTCGCACGCATCGCCGGCACCACCGCCTGCAGACCGAGGAACGGCCCGACGAGGTTCACTTGGAGCAGCCGCTGCAGATTCGCCTCGCTCTCCTCCTCGATGGGCGCGGTGCGCCACAGCGCCGCGTTGTTCACCAGCGCGTCGATCCGGCCGAAGGCGTCGAGCGCGGCCTCGGTCACGCGCTGCCAGCCCGCCGCGTCGGTCACATCGTGCGGTACGAACACCGCCTGTTTCCCGAGCGCCGAGGCCACCTCACGGCCCGCGTCCTCCTGGACGTCCGTGAGGACGACGCGCGCCCCGTGCTCCGCGAACAGCCGTGCCTCGGCGGCGCCTTGGCCACGTCCGGCCCCGGTGACGAGTACGACCTTGCCGGCCAGCCGCCCCACCGTGTCCGAGGCCATCAGCCCGCGTTCCCTTCGAGGGCGCGGAAGTGCGGGATGACCGTCTCGCCCCACTGCCGGATGGTCTCCATGCACACGTCCTGCGGCACGGTACCCATCTGGATCAGGCACATCACCTCGTCGACGCCGATCCTGCGGAGCTGCTCGACGTAGTCGATGGCGGTCTCGGCGGTGCCGTAGGCGTGCTCGGCGTTGTAGGTACCGGTGTCGGCGGGGCGGGCCGGGATGTCCGCCTCGTGCAGCTTGGCGACGAGCTCGTCGCGGCGGCGGCCCATCGCGGCGACGTGGTCCTCGTCCTCCGCGTACACGGTGGGCTTCGGGCCGTTCCCGTACCAGTGCGCGATGGATTCGGCGAAGAAGCGCTGGCCGCGGGTGCCGATGCGGTAGGCGGCGTCGGCGTCGTCCAGGACGATCGTCGGGCACAGTGCGGAGAAGTGGTCGTTGACCTCGGTGGAGACGAAGCGCTCGGTGCCGCGTACGGAGATGGCCTCGTCGTAGACCTTGCGCATCTCGCGGATGTCGTCGGCGCCGGCGAAGCCCAGCACGAGTGCGCCGACGCCCAGTTCGGCGGCGAGCTTGAGGGTGTCGTGCTTGCTGCAGGCCATGAACAGCGGCGGGTGCGGGGCCTGTACGGGGCGGGGGAGCACGGCGCCGGGGCCTATGTCGAGCGACCCGTGCCACTCGAAAGTCTCCTCGCGCCAGGCGTTGCTGACGATCCGCAGCGCCTCCTCCATCTGGGGATTGGTGTCCTCGGGGCGCACCCCGAACATGGACATCTCCTGCTTGGTGGCGCCGCGTCCGGAGCCGATGTCGACGCGGCCGCCGGAGAGCACGTCGAGCATGGCGGACCGCTCGGCGACCCGTACCGGGTGCTGGTAGCCGAACGGCATGGTCACCACGCCGTGGCCGATCCGGATCCCGGAGGTCTTCGCCGCCACCCAGGACAGGAACACCTCGGACGCACTCATGTGTGCGTACTGCGTCAGCGAGTGGTGCTCGACCGCCCAGATCCGGTCGAATCCCATCTCCTCGGCGAACACGGCCTGTTCGACACAGTCCTGGATCACCTGCCGCTCGGATGCGGGAGACGGATCGGCCATCTGCGCCTCGAAGATCATCGAGAACTTCACGACGGGCTCCTTCGCTCGACTGTTTCTGTTCCGACTATGCCTAATAGAAATACTCCTACCAGGTCTATGGAAGGGAGGGAAGGGTGCCGGATGCGCGCGCACGCAAAAGGGGGCACGGTCGGGCGGGCCGACCGTGCCCCCTTGCGGAGTCGGTTCAGGAGTGCGGGCTCAGACGCCGCACGGGCAAGTGCAACCGCAGTCGCAGGTGCGGGGGTTGACGAGTCCGGTGATGCCGGCGCGGAGATGGGACTCCAGGGTGGCGGCCGTGGCCGCGTCCAGGGCCGGGGTGCGGAACGCCTTGCGCATCAGGCTCGTACCGAGGAGCCAGGCGGCGAGCAGCTCGGCGCGCAGTTCCGCGTCGGGGCCCTCCAGGCGCTCGGCGAACCGGCCGGAGAACACCTCGGCGACGCTGTCGCGGAACTGCCGGACGGCCTCCTCGCGGCTGGAGGAGCGGAGTACGGACAGCACCGGGTGCGGTATCTCCTCGTCCGGCGGGCCGGTGGTGACGAAGTCGGAGACCCAGGCGGCGACCTCGTCGAGCGGCACCTCCAGGAGCGAGTCGAAGATCGCGGTGTCCATGGCCACCGAGGCGAACAGGGCTTCCTTGGAGCCGAAATAGCGGTACACGAGTGCGGCGTCGACCCCCGCGTCCCCGGCGATGTCGCGGATGCTGGCGCCGTCGTAGCCGTACCTCCCGAAGCGCAGTGCCGCGGCGGCCATCAGGGCGCTGCGGGTCTCCGCCGCGTTGTTCTTGCGCGCCCGCGCGGGCCGTTCACCGGTGTCGTCCTTGATGTCGTCCTTCGCCTTCACTGTCGATCCGTCCACGTGTGCGCACCTTCTTCGGCTCGTCGTTCAGCAGCACATGCTCCAGCATCCGAACTGTGTCCGGAAGTCATCGCTCGTTGTCATCGATCGTTGACCCACGCCGGGTCGGGTGGCTTAAGGTCGGTCCGCCGACGATCATTCGAAAAGGTGATTTTCAGTGGCTGTGAGACGTGTTGCCGTCATCGGTACCGGCTATGTGGGCCTGACCACCGGCGCCTGCCTTGCCTCCCTCGGGCACCGGGTGGTGTGTGCGGACGCCGACCCGGGCAAGGTCGAGCGGCTGCGGAGGGCCGAGGTCGACATCCTGGAGCCCGGACTGCCGGAACTGGTCCAAGAGGGGCTGGAATCGGACCTTCTGGAATTCGTGGGGGACACCCGGGCCGCCGTGCGCGACGCGGACGTGGTCTTCCTCTGCCTCCCGACGCCCATGGGCGCGGGCGGCGCCGCCGACCTGGCCGCCGTCGAGGCCGTCGCCGGGGAGATCCGTACCGAACTGCCGCACGGCGCCGTCGTGGTCAACAAGTCCACGGTGCCCGTCGGCACGGCGGACCGGGTCGCCGCGCTGGTCGGACGGCCGGATGTGACGGTGGTCAGCAACCCGGAGTTCCTCCGCGAGGGGCGCGCCGTGCACGACTTCCTGCACCCGGACCGGATCGTGGTCGGGGGAGCGGACGCCGAGGCCGCGCGGCGGGTGGCGGAGCTGTACACCGACCTGGCGGCACCGCTCGTGGTCACCGACGCCGCCAGCGCCGAACTCACCAAGTACGCCGCCAACTTCTTCCTCGCCATGAAGCTGTCCTTCGCCAACAACCTGGCGACGCTGTGCGAGCGCTTCGGCGCGGACATCGGCGACGTCACGGCGGGCATCGGCCACGATCCGCGCATCGGCGCCGCCTTCCTCCAGCCGGGCCCCGGCTGGGGCGGCTCCTGCCTCCCCAAGGACACCCACGCGCTGCTGTCCGTCTGCGAGGCCGCCGGGATCGACTTCCCGCTGCTGCGCGCCACCATCGAGACCAACGTCGAGCACCAGGCCCGCCTCGTGGAGCGCGTCGCGGCCCAGTCCTCGCGCGGCGACGGCTCGCTGGCGGGCGTTCGGCTGGCCCTGTACGGCCTGGTGTTCAAGGCCGGCACCGCCGACCTGCGCGACTCGCCCGCGCTGGCCATCGCCCGGCAGCTGCGGGAGCGCGGCGCCGAGCTGTACGCCTACGACCCCGCGCTGAGCGAGACCCGGCCCGATCTGAGCGACCTGGTCACCCTCGTGGACGACCCGGTGAAGGCGGCCGAGGGAGCCGAGGCCGTCCTCGTACTCACCGAATGGCCGGACTTCCTCGAACTGGACTGGGAGGCGGTCGCCGCCCGCCTCGACGGCCGCATCGTTCACGACTTCCGCAACGTACTCGACCAGGAGCGGCTGGAGCGCGCCGGACTCGTCCGGCAGAGCATCGGCAGCCCGTACACGATGGCCGGCTGAGCACCGGCCCGGGGCCTGCGCCCCACCCCCCACTACGGACCGAACGAAAGGCCCCTTTCATGCGAGTCTTGTGCACGACCACCGGCAGTCCCTCGCACGGCCGCGCCCAGCTTCCCCTGCTCCGGGCCCTCGTGGCCGCGGGACACGAGGTACGGGTGGCGACCACCGAGGAGCTCGCCCCGCTCTTCCAGCAGGACGACCACCACGTGCTGACCTGCCTGCCGCGCTTCTCGCCGCAGGAGTTCGCCGACCCGGCACAGGACCTGGCCGGCATCTCGGACGCCGCGGCTCTCGGCCCGGAACAGCAGCAGGCCGCCGTCGTGCGCTTCATGATCCGGGTCCTGTCCGGCCCGATGGCCAAGCGGCTCCGCGAGGCCCTGCGCCCCGTGGCACTGGAATTCCGCCCGCACGTCATCCTCCGCGACGGCATGGATTTCAGCTCCTGCCTCATCGCCGAGGAACTGGGCATCCCGCAGCTCCCCACGCCCTCGGGCGCGAGCAACGTCCTCGACCCGGCGGAGATCCACCCCGGCCTGAACGCCCTGCGCGCCGAACTCGGGCTGCCCACCCAGGAGGACCCGCTCTCGATCGTCCGGCACGGGCGCGTCGACTACGTACCTGCGGACTTCTCCTTCGCCCGCCACCTGCCGGGCCCCTGGGCGTACCGCCAGACGGTGGACGTGGACCGCAGCTCCGTACTGCCCCAGTGGGTCGCCGAACTGCCCACCGACCGGCCGCTGGTGTGGGCCGCCCTCGGCACGGCGCTGCCCATGCTCCAGAAGCGGATGGAAGAGGGGCAGCAGCTTCCGGAGATGCCCTTCGAGATGCCCGACCCCGCCAAGACGCTGCAGAGCATCGTCGAGGCCGCGGCGAAGCTGGACGAGTGCACGGTGATCATCGCCACCTCCGGCGTACCGGTGGACACCACGGCGCTGCCGCCGCACGTCCACGTCACCGACCGGCTGCCGCAGCCGCTGCTCCTGGAGTGCGTCGACCTCTTCCTCACCCACGGCGGCTTCAACAGCATCCGCGAAGCGCTGCGCACGGCCACGCCGCTGGCGGTCCTCCCGCAGTTCGGCGACCAGCCCGCCAACGCGGAGCGCGTCGAGGAGCTGGGCCTGGGCCGCCGGATCACAGACCTGACCCCCGACGGCATCGCCGCGGTCTGCAGGCAGGTGCTGGCCGACCCCGGCGCCGCCGCGACCGCGCGCCGTGCGCGGCTGGCGATGCTGGCGCTGCCGGAGATCGAGAGCGCGGTGGCCGACCTGGAGAGGCTCGTCGGAGAGCACGCGTGACCTCCTCCGACGCGCTCCGGAAGCAGGAGCCCGCGGGCGGCCCGGCCGACGAGGCCGGGCCGCCCGCGCGGCTGTCCCACCGCGAGGTCGTCACCGTCCTGTCCGGCCTGATGCTCGGCATGTTCCTCGGCGCGCTCGACCAGACCGTGGTCTCCTCAGCGCTCCGCACCATCGCCGACGACCTGCACGGACTGACCGCGCAGGCATGGGTGACCACCGCGTACCTCGTCACCGGCACCATCGCCACACCGCTGTACGGCAAGCTCTCCGACATCCACGGCCGCCGCCCCGTCTACCTGGTCGCGATCCTGCTCTTCGCCGCCGGGTCGCTGCTGTGCGGCTGCGCCACGTCCATCCACCAGCTCGCCGCGTTCCGCGCGCTCCAGGGCCTCGGTGGCGGCGGGTTGATGTCGCTGGCGATGACCGTGATCGCGGACATCACCTCGCCGCGCGAACGAGGCCGCTACCAGGGCTGGTTCATGGCCGTTTTTGCCGGGTCCAGCATCATCGGGCCGGTGGTCGGCGGCGTGTTCGCGGGCAGCGGCACCCTGCTCGGCATCACCGGCTGGCGCTGGATCTTCCTCATCAACGTGCCGCTGGCAGCGGTGGCCCTGGCCGTGATCACGCGCGTGCTGCGCCGCGTGCCGCACCAGCCCGTACGGCACCGCCTGGACTACGGCGGCGCGCTCGCCCTCGCCGTCGGCGTCGTCCCCCTCCTCGTCATCGCCGAGCAGGGCCGCAGCTGGGGCTGGGCGTCACCGGCCGCGCTCGCCCTGTACGCGACCGGCGCCGTGGGGCTGGCGGGCTTCGTCCTCATCGAGCGGCGGATGGGCGAGGCGGCGCTGCTGCCCCTCCGCCTCTTCCGCGTCCGCAGCTTCCGCCTCGGTACCCTGCTGCACTTCATCGTGGGCATCGGCATGTTCGGTGCGATGACCACGCTGCCGCTGTACCTGCAACTCGCGCAGGGCATGAGCCCGATGGCGGCGGGGCTGGCCATGCTGCCCACCACGGTCGCCAACGTCGCCGTCACACTGACGGTCGGGCGGCTGATCTCCCGCACCGGACGGCTCAAGGTCCACCTCGTAACGGGCATCGGCTGCTTCACCGCCGCCATGCTCGTCTACGCGACGCTCAGCGTCGACAGCCCGCTGTGGTACGTCTCGATCGGCATGCTCTTCATGGGCGCCGGGCTGGGCGCGGCGATGCAGACCATGACGACGCTGGCCCAGTCGGAGGTGCCGCGTACGGACATGGGCGCCGCGACCGCCTCGGTGAACTTCTTCCGCTCCAACGGCGGCACGGTCGGCGCCGCCGCGTTCCTCTCGATCCTCTTCTCCCTGGCCGGCTCGCGGATCGCCGAGCGGCTGTCCGGTGCGTTCCGCGATCCCGAACTGCGCCGGCTCGCCGAAGAGCCCGGCAACGCGCGGGTGCTGAGCGGAGTGCTGCGCCCGCACGGCGGCCTGAATCTGGAGGACTCCGCCTTCCTGCACACCCTCGACCCGCGCCTGGCACTGCCCTTCCTGGAGGGCTATGTCGCCGCCATGCGCGTCGTGTTCCTGGCGGGTGCGGCCGTGACCCTGCTGGCCTTCCTCGTCGCGGCGTGGCGGGTGCCGAACCTCAAGCTCTCGGACGAGTGACACGTACGGGGAGCGGTGTCGCGCCTCTTGACCCACCAGTCAGGGAAAACTTAACGTCCATTCACCTTCTGAATTCGGAGCAGGCAATGCCGCCTGCCCATTGCCGAAAAGGTGAACACATGCAGGGGATGCGACGACGCACGCTTCTGAGTGCGGCCGGTGGTACGGCCATGGCCGGCGGGCTCCTGGGGGTGGGGAACGCGCAGGCCGCCGCCGCACCGGCCGCACGAAGCGTTCCCCGTGCTTCCGGTCCGTACGATCAGAAGATCAAGCAACTGATGGGCCGGATGACGGTCGACGAGAAGTTCGGCCAGCTCCAGCAGCTGCCGTGGACCTGGGACACCGGCCCCGGCGGCGGCGAGACCAAGGCGGTCGAGGACGCCGCGCGCAAGGGCATGCTCGGCTCGGTCTTCTCCATCTTCGGGGCGAAGACCACCAACGCCCTGCAGAAGATCGCCGTCGAGGAGTCCCGGCTCGGCATCCCGCTGGTCTTCGGGCTGGACGTGATCCATGGCATGTGGACCAACTTCCCCATTCCGCTCGCCCAGGCGGCCAGCTTCGACCCGGCGGTCACCGTGGCGGACGCCGAGGTCTCGGCCAAGGAGGCCCGCTCGAACGGCGTGCACTGGACCTTCGCACCCATGATGGACGTCACCCACGAGCCGCGCTGGGGCCGTATCGCGGAGGGCAGCGGCGAGGACCCGTACCTCACCTCGGCGTTCGCCGCCGCCAAGGTACGCGGCTACCAGGGTGAGGATCCGAAGGACCTCAAGGCGAAGGACCGGGTGGCGGCCTGCGCCAAGCACTTCGTCGCCTACGGCGGCGCGGAGGGCGGCCGCGACTACAACACGGTCGACGTTTCCGAATCCCGGCTGCGCAACCTCTACCTGCCGCCGTTCAAGGCCGCCCTGGACGCCGGCGTGGCGACCGTCATGGCGTCCTTCAACACCATCAGCGGCGTCCCCGCGCACGCCAACCCGCACACCCTCACCGACATCCTCAAGAAGGAGTGGGGCTTCGACGGGCTGGTGGTCAGCGACTTCACCGGTGTGAAGGAGCTGATCGCGCACGGCTTCGCCGAGGACGGCGCCGACGCGGCACGGCTGTCGCTGAACGCGGGCGTCGACATGGAGATGACCAGCACCCACTTCGTCGAGAACGGCAAGAAGCTGCTGCGCGCCGGGAAGATCGAACAGCAGCGGCTGGACGACGCGGTGTACCGGGTGCTCCAGCTCAAGTACCAGCTCGGTCTCTTCGACCAGCCCTACGTCGAGGAGAAGGGCGAGATCACGGAGCCGTCGGCGGACGCCCGCAAGGCGGCCCGTGCGGCAGCGGCCCGCTCCATGGTGCTGCTCAAGAACGAGAAGTCGGTACTGCCGCTGTCCGCCAAGGCGTCCTCCATCGCGGTCGTCGGCCCCTTCGCCGACTCCGCCGATCTCCTGGGCACCTGGGTGATCCCGGCCTCCGAGAAGAAGTTCCCGGCGGGGAAGGTGCTGGACGCGGTCAAGAAGGCCGCGCCGGGGGCGAAGGTCACGTACGCGAAGGGCGTCGACGCGGCGGGCAAGGACACCAGTGGTATCGGCGAGGCCGTCGCCGCAGCCAAGGCCGCCGAGGTGACCGTGGTCGTAGTGGGCGAGCCTCCGGCGATCAGCGGCGAGGCCGCCGCGCGCAGCGACATCTCGCTGCCGGGCGCGCAGGAGAAGCTGATCGAGGCGGTCGCGGCCACCGGCAAGCCGTTCGTGGTGGTGCTCGTGAACGGCCGCCCGCTGACCGTGGGCGACTGGCTCGCGCAGGCCCCCGCCGTACTGGAAGCCTGGCACCCCGGCATCGAGGCCGGTCACGCCATCGCGGACGTCCTCTTCGGTGCCGTGAACCCGGGCGGCAAGCTCCCGGCCTCCTTCCCCCGTACGGTCGGCCAGATCCCGATCCACTACAACCACGAGTCCACCGGCCGCCCCTACGACGCGGACAACAAGTACACCTCGAAGTACCTGGACCTGCCCGACGGCCCGCAGTTCCCGTTCGGCTTCGGGCTCAGCTACACCGACTTCACGCTCGGCGATCCGAAGCTCAGCCGGTCGAGTGTCGCGGCCGACGCACTGCGCAAGGGCGACACCCTGGAGGTGTCGGTCGAGGTGCGGAACACTGGCAAGCGGGCCGGCGACGAGGTCGTACAGCTCTATGTCCACGACCGCGCCGCCTCCCTCACCCAGCCGGTCCGCAGGCTCCGCGGCTTCCGCCGGGTGACCCTGGCGCCGGGGAAGCACACCACGGTGCGCTTCCGTCTCGGCGCCGCGGACCTGGGCTTCTGGACGAACGACAGCCACGGCCACTTCACCGTGGAGGCGGGCGCGTTCGACCTCTATGTGGGCACCAGCTCGGCAGCCACCGCGAAGCTCGGGCTCACGGTGGACTGACCCGGGCCGCCAGGGCTGCGGTCAGTGGTCGTCCCAGTGGCCGTCGTGCTGGGCGTGGCGGTGACCGTCGTGGACGTAGTCCATGTGGTCGCCGTGCGGGACCGCGACGTGGCCGCAGCCCTCCTGGTGCTGGTGGGTGTGGTTCTGGTGCTCGGTGTGCGCGGTGGGCTCGCACTCGTCGACGTGGCCCTCGTGGGGGCGGTGCAGGCAGCCGTCGTGCACATAGTCGACGTGGTCGCCGTGCGGCACCGCCACGTGACCGCAGCCGGCTCCGTGCTGATGCGTGTGCCCCTGGTGGGTGGTGTGCGTGGCCGTCGCCATGACTCTTCCTCCTGATCTGCCGTACTGTGGATGATCTTTGCGCGATATTGGAAAAGTGCGCCAGTGTGTCCCGAATGCTAGATCAGTCACCGCATTTTATCGCCGATGTCTGGTTCGTCTGCGCGTGTGGCAGCAGGCCCAGCCGCGAATGCCCGGCGTGGGGGAGCGGGGCTCGGCGGGCGGCGGTACGTGCGGTACGCCGGGCGGGCCCGCCGCGTCCACATGCGGCATGAGATCGGGCGGCGAGGGGCGTAGCGCGTCCGCTGCCGGGAAATGGGTCCGTCGAACACCTGCGGCATTTTCCGTCGGTGGCCGGATGCCGCCGAACGGGGCACGCACGATGCGGTCCGCATCGGGACAGGAATCAGGACAGGAGGAGCCTCGGGATGGGCGTCCCCTTGTACCTGGAGCCACGGCTGGCGCCTCGGGCGGCGTCGCTGCTGGCCTCCGGCCGGTTCCTGCACGCGCTCGCCGACGGGCTGGGGTCGCCGCTCAACGTCCTGCTCCCCGACCAGCTCGCCGACAACCTCGCGCGCTTCCGTGCCGTCTACCGTACGCACCGGCTGACCGGCCGGATCTTCTTCGCGCACAAGGCGAACCGGTCCAGCGCCCTCGTCCGGCGGCTCGCGGCGACGGACGCGGGCATCGACGTCGCGTCACTGGGCGAGCTGCAGCACGCCCTCGGTGCGGGTTTCACCCCGGACCGCATCGTGGCGACCGGTCCGAAGACCCCGGAGTTCCTCTGGCTCGCGGCCCGCACCGGCGTCGTCGTACACGTCGACGGGCGCGCCGAACTGGAGCAGCTCGCGGCCCTCGTGCGGCGGTACGGACTGCCGCGCGCCGACGTGCTGTTACGGCTCTCGGAGTTCACCTCCGAAGGGTCCCGGGTGCTGACCCGGCCCAGCCGGTTCGGGACGCCGGTCGCGGAGCTCGACGCGCTGCTCACCACCGTGGAGCGGTGCGCAGACGCCGTCCGGCCGGCCGGCGTCGGGTACCACCTCGACACCACCAGCCTCGCCGAGAAGGCCGTGGCGCTCGAAGGCTGCGTCCGCGCCATGGACGCATTCCGCGCCCGGGGCCTCGATCCCCGTGCCGTGGACATCGGAGGCGGCTTCGGCGTCAGCTACCTCGCCGACGGCGAGCAGTGGGAGCGGTACACCACGGAGCTCACCCAGGCGGTGATGGGGCGGCGTCCCGCGCTGACCTGGCGCCGGCACGGTTACGGCCTCTCGCACGAGGCCGGGACGCTGCGCGGCACCCTCGCGCTGTATCCCGCGCACCGCCCCGTCGCCGCCGAGAAGTACCTCGACGCACTGCTGTCCCACGCCGCGCCGACCCTGGGCCGGCCGCTCGCCACGCTGCTCCTGGAGGGCCTGTACGAGCTGCACATCGAGCCGGGGCGGGCGCTGGCCGACCAGTGCGGGCTCACGCTGGCGCGCGTCGTCGAGGTGCGGGACACCGCGTCGGGGGAGCGGCTGGTACGGCTGGCGGCGGGCGCCGACGACGTGGCGCTGGAGGAGCACGGGGTCCTGATGGACCCGGTACTCGTCCCGCGCGACGGGAGACAGGCGGCGCCGGACGCGGGCGGCCCAGTGGACGCGGGCGGCCCGGTGGGCGTCCATCTCGCCGGCAACCTCTGCCTGGAGGCCGACATGATCACGCGGCGGACGGTCTTCCTGCCGTCGCCACCGCGCGAAGGCGACCTGCTCGCCTTCGTCAACACCGCGGGCTACTGCATGGACTTCCGGGCCGGCGAGGCCCAGCGGCAGCCCGTCGCCCGCAAGGTCGCGGTCTGGCGGGACGGGGACGCAGCGGAGGGGCCGGAGGGCTCCGGTGCGGGGCCGTGGCGCTGGTGCCTGGACGAGGAGTACTGGCCGGTCGTTCAGCAGCACCGCACGCGGCAGCATGGTGGCGGGGAGGACGCGGATGAGGCTTGACAGCATCACCGATGCCATCGGCGACACTCCGCTCGTCCGCGTCGATCCGGCCGTGCACGGCCTGCGCCACATCGACCTGTACGCCAAGCTGGAGATGCTGAACCCCTTCGGTTCGGTCAAGGACCGGGCGGCCTGGAACATGGTCCGGCCGGGCCTGAAGGCCGCCGCCGAGGGCCGCCACACGGTCGTCGAGCTGTCCAGCGGAAACACCGCCAAGGCCCTGTCCCTGCTCGCGGGAATGCACGGCGTGTCCTTCAAGACCGTGACCAACCGCATCCGCATCCCGGAGATGCGGGACCTGCTGCTGTTGCTGGGCGCCGAGGTCGAGGAGCTGCCGGGGCAGACGGAGTGCCTGGACCCCAGCAGTACGGACGACCCGCTGACCCTCTTCCACCAGGAGCTCAGCGGATCGGACAGCCCGTACGTCTACACCGATCAGTATTACAACGCGCGCAACACCGAGGCGCACCTGACGGGCACCGGGCCGGAGATCGTCGCCGACCTCGGCGGCCGGGCCCCGGACCACTTCATCGCGTGCGTGGGCACCGCCGGCTCCTCCACCGGTGTCGCACGGGTGCTGCGCGCCCACGACCCCGCCGTGCACGTCCTCGGGCTGGTGGCGCACAAGGCGGACTTCATCCCGGGCATCCGCACCATCGACGAGGTGCAGGGCGTCGGCCTGTTCGACCCGGCGACGTACGACACCATTGCGACCGTCACCGCCGACGACGCCATCGAGGGCATGGTGACGCTGGCCCGGCGGTGCGGGATGCCGGCCGGGCCGACCGGCGGCGCCGCGTACTCCGGCGCGGTACGCCATCTGCGCGCGCTGGACGCCGAGTTGACGGAGCGTCGCACCGCGGTGTTCATCGTGTGCGACCGGATCGAGGGCTATCTGAGCTATGTACGCCGGCGGCGGCCCGACCTCCTGGGCCGGCCGGTGCACCGCAACTCCGTCGCCACCCTCACCGACGCGGAGGTGGCGGCCGCCACCGGCATCGACGTCGCCGCGGCCGAGCGGTGGATCGCCGAGGACCGGCCCCTCGTCGTCGACCTGCGGAGCCCCTTCTCCTACGCCGCGCTGCACATCGCCGGCTCGGTGAACATCGTCGACGAGCTGTGCGCCGAACTCATCGAGGGCGGCCTGCCGTTCAGCAAGAGCCGGCCCGTGCTGCTGGCCTGCCCGGTGGGGGAGCAGTCCGCCCGGTACGCCGCGCTGCTGACCCGCATGGGCCACCCCGACGTCCGCAGCCTCTCCGGCGGCATCATCGCCTGGCGGGACGCGGGTGCCCCGCTCGTACGGGAATGAGGCCGCCGTGACCGGTACCCGCGCCCCGGCAGCGGCGGTCCTCCACGAGCTGCGCGACTGGCAGGCCGCCCGCCGCGCACAGTTCCCGATCATCGCGGCCCACCCCGAGCTGGCGTACCTCGACAGCGCGGCGACCACCCAGAAGCCGCAGGCCGTACTGGACGCCGTCCACACCTACCTCACCACCAGCAACGCCAACGCGGGCCGGGGGACGTACACCTGGGCCAACCGCACCACCGCGCTCATGCGCGAGACCCGCGAGCGGATCAAGGAGTTCCTGGCCGATCCGGACCCGGACCGCTCCGGGGTGCACCTGGTCAGCGGTACCACCGAAGGGCTGCGCACCGTCGCCCGCGACTGGCTCACCGGCGTCCTCGCCGACCAGGACGAGATCGTCGTGCCGTTCGCCGACCATCAGGCCAACATCGCGCCGTGGGTGGAGGCCCGCGAGCTGCTCGCCCGCCAGGGCATCCGCGTCCACCTCCGCCCGATGCCGTACCAGCAGGGCTCCCGCGACTACGACCCGGCGGCCCTGGCCCGGCTGGTCACCCCGCGGACCCGCTTCGTGGCGGCCACGCATGTGCACCACGTCTACGGCGGCGACATGAACATCCACCGCGTCCGCCGGGCCGTCGGCCCGGACGTGGCGATCTGCCTCGACGCCGCCCAGAGCGTCGGCCACCTCCCCGTCTCCCTCGCCGAACTCGATGTGGACTTCCTCGTCTTCTCCGGCCACAAGGCCCTGGCGCTGCCGGGCACGGGCGCCGTCTGGTCACGTAACGCGCGGGGCCCGCGGTTCGTGCCCGGCGGCTGGGACGGCAGCCCCGACACCACCGGCGCGGCGAGCCTGCGGGCGGCGCTGGACTGGCTGGACGCCGCGGGAACGGACCGGATCGACCGGTGGATCCGCGCGCTGTCCGCGCGGCTGACCGACGGGCTGCGCCGACTGCCCGCGTACGACGTGCTCGGCTGCCGGCGCAGTCTGGCGGCGGACTCGGACGTCCAGGGGCGCCAGGGCATCGTCACCTTCCGGCACCGCGCCATCGGCTCCGGCGACCTCGGCTTCGTCCTCTTCAGCCACGGCTTCATGGTCCGCTCCGACGGCCTCTGTCAGGGCAGCGCCGGCGAGCGCGAACACGCGGTGCGGGTGAGCCTGCACGTCTACAACACCCCGGAGGAGATCGACCGCTTGCTCGCCGTCCTGACCGCGCTCCAGTGAGTTGCGCGCACGGGAACCGTTTTCATCTGTATCTTCGGGCCGGTGGGACTGGAGACGGTGACGGCCGGGCGGTGGGTGGCGCGCTGGGAGCGTCAGCAGCAGCGGTACGCGATCGACCGCGAGGAGCGGTTCACGGTGATCGCCGACGTGGTCGAGCATGTACTGGCCGGGCGGGACCGGCCGCTCGTCGCCGACCTCGGCTGTGGGCCCGGATCGCTGGCCGCGCGGCTGGCCGGACGGCTGCCGTACGCCACCGTCGTGGCGGTGGACAGCGACCCGCTGCTGCTCGAACTGGGCAGGGCCCACCACGCGGACGCCGCCCGCTTCGTCCGCGCGACCCTCGGCGCGGACGGCTGGACAGCGGCGCTGGAGCTGCCGGGCCCGCTGGACGCAGCCGTCTCCGCGACCGCGCTGCACTGCCTCTCCGAGGGCGCCCTGCGGCGCACGTACGAGGACCTCGCCGCGCTGCTGCGGCCGGGCGGCGTCCTCGTCAACAGCGACATGCTCCGCCCGGACGGCAGCCGTACGGCGCGGATCGCCCAGCATGTGGGGCGCCGCCGGGCCGAGCGGCAGGGCACCCCTGACCGCGAGGACTGGGACTCCTGGTGGGCGGCGGCGGCCCGGGACCCCGAACTGGCCGGCCTGCTCGCGCCCCGCCCCGTACAGCAGTCCGCCGCCGGCGGCCACAACGGCCTCACCCTGCGCCGCCACCTCGCCCTGCTCCGCGCGGCGGGCTTCCACGACGCGGGCACCGTCTGGCAGTGCAGCACGGACTTCGTGCTCGTCGCGGTCCGCTGACAGCCGCGGTCCGCTGATAACTGACCGGTACCGAACGGCCGTACGGATGCAATCGCGCCGTATCCGGGAATCGGACGGTGGCGTCCGGAAGGCGTGCGAACGGTCACGCGCCACGGAAGTCCGGAGTCCGAGCGCTGGTCACGCCTTCTTGACACGCGAAGTGGTTGTATTCCGGACCAATTGGCATAAGAACCGGTCCGATTGTTTCAGGACTGTCAAATCCAACGCCGTCTTGTGGTCGATAAGTGCCCGCCGTGACGATCACTCTCGTCCAACCCCCCACCGACTTCCAGGAGTCCCCATGAACGACCACCGCCTCACCCTCAGCCCGGATGCCGCACGGCAACTCGCGACCACCACCAAGACCGCGCCCCAGATGCGCGGCATCACCCCGCGCTACCTGCTCCGCGCGCTGCCCTGGGTGGACGTCGACTCCGGCGTCTTCCGCGTCAACCGGCGCCGTACGTTCCTCCTCGGCGACGACCGGATCACCATCGACACCGACCACGAAGGCACCCGCCGCGTGGTCAGCGAGGACCTGCGGGAGATCCCCTACCTGCGCGAGGCGGACCCGGCGCTGCTCGGCGAACTGGCCCAGGCGTTCACCGAAGTCACCTTCGACGCCGGCCAGTTACTCGTCCACGAGGGCGAGTCCACCGACCGGCTGTGGGTGCTGGCGCACGGCCGTGCGGAGAAGCGCGTGACCACCCGTTACGGCGAGGAGACCGTGCTCGAAGTGGTCGGCGACGGCCAGTTCTTCGACCTGGACTCCTGGACCCGCGGCGAGCCCACGCCGTACCAGGTCAAGGCCCTCACCCCCGGCGTCGCGCTGTGCGTCGAGCGTTCCGTCCTCGGCCGCCTGTCGGACCGCGACGAAGCGCTGTGCGCCGCGGTCACCGCGTACAGCGAGGGCGGCGCGCCCCTCGCCGGCAAGGAGGCCCCCATCCAGCTCGCCGGCGGCCACGTGGGCGAGCCCGAACTGCCCGGCACCTACGTCGAGTACGAGGACACGCCGCGCGAGTACCACATGACCGTCGCCCAGACCGTGCTGCGCGTCCACACCCGCGTCTCCGACCTCTACAACGAGCCCAACGACCAGGTGCGGGCCCAGGCCGACCTGACCATCCAGGCGCTGCGCGAGCGCCAGGAAGCCCTGATGCTCAACCACCCCGAATTCGGCCTGTTCCACAACGTCACCCCGGGCCAGCGGGTCCAGGCGCGCACCGGCGCGCCCACCCCCGACGACCTCGACGAACTGCTCACCAAGGTCTGGAAGCAGCCCGGTTACTTCATCGCCCACCCGAAGGCCATCGCGGCGTTCGGCCGGGAATGTACCCGCCGGGGCGTGCCCCCGGTGATGGACACCCGCTTCGGCAGCCCCCTGCTGACCTGGCGCGGTGTGCCGCTGCTGCCGTCCGACAAGGTCGGGTTCAGCAACGGCTCCGGCGCGGCGGCCGGCACCACCGAGATCCTGCTCGTCAGGGCCGGCGAGGCCGAGCAGGGCGTGGTGGGCCTGCGCCCCTCCGAGGTGCCCGACGAGGTCGAACCCGGCCTGTCCATGCGGAACATGGGCACCGACAAGAAGGCGATCACCTCCTACCTGATGACCGCGTACTTCAACACCGCGGTCCTGGTCGAGGACGCCATCGCCGTGCTCCAGAACGTCGAGGTGTCCAAGTACTATGACTACTCCTGAGACTCTGGAGGCGGCGCCCAAGGGGTTCGCGAGCCCCGGGCGCGGGTTCGACCCCGAGACCGCGCGGCGCGACTTCCCGGTCCTGCACCGGACGGTCAACGGCCACCCGCTGGTCTGGCTCGACAACGGCGCCACCACCCAGAAGCCGCGCCAGGTCATCGAGGCACTCGCCGCCTTCTACGGCTCCGCCAACTCCAACATCCACCGCGGCGCCCACACCATGGCCCGCGAGGCCACGGAGGCGTACGAGGAGAGCCGCGCGGCCGTCGCCTCCTTCCTCGGCGCCGCCTCCCCGGACAGCGTCGTCTTCGTCCGCGGCACGACCGAGGCGGTCAACCTCGTCGCCCAGACCTGGGGTCGGGCCAACCTCGGCGCCGGCGACGAGATCCTCGTACCGGTCCTCGAACACCACTCCAACATCGTGCCGTGGCAGATGATCGCCAAGGAGCGGCACGCCCGGGTGGTGCCCGTACCGCTCGGCCCGGACGGGCAGATCGACCAGAACGCCTTCGCCGACCTGCTCTCCTTCCGCACCCAGCTCGTGGCCCTCAGCCACGCGTCCAACGTGCTCGGCACCGTCCCGCCCGTACGGGAGATGACCGCGCTGGCACACCGGTACGGCGCGAAGGTGCTGGTGGACGGCGCGCAGGCGGTCGCCCACTTCCCGGTGGACGTACAGGCGCTGGACGCCGACTTCTACGTCTTCTCGGGGCACAAGCTCTTCGGCCCCACGGGGATCGGCGCGCTGTACGGCAAGCCGGAGGTGCTCGCGGGCATGCGGCCGTGGCAGGGCGGCGGCAACATGATCGACTCGGTCGAATTCGGCCGGACCACCTTCGCCCCCGTACCGCACCTGCTGGAGGCGGGCACCGGCAACATCGCCGGTGCCGTCGGCCTGCGCTCCGCGATCGACTGGCTCACGTCCCAGGATCGCACCGCCGTCACCGCCTACGAGAAGGCCCTGACCGAGTACGCCGTACAGGCCCTGGCCGGCGTCCCCGGACTGGAACTCATCGGCGCGGCCCCCGAGCGGATCTCCGTCCTCACCTTCACGCTCACGGGATACGACCCGGCGGCGGTCGCGGAGTGTCTGGACCGTGACGGCATCGCCGTCCGGGCCGGTCACCACTGCGCCCAGCCCGCGCTGCGCCACTACGGCCTGGAGAGTGCGGTCCGGGCCTCCTTCGCCCTCTACAACACGCCGCGGGAGGTGGACACCCTGGTCGCTTCGCTGCAGAACATGCGGCAGCCGTGAACCGACGGGTCAGTCACAGTCCGGCCGCAGGCACCTCGGAGCCGTCCGCGCCACTCCGTCGCTGCCATTCAGGTGACGCCGTGTGTGACGGCTGTGACGTGTGGTTACTCATCGACTGCCGGGCGGCGCAGGAAGCCGCCTCGCCCCTGTGCAACCAATGGAGGAACCGAAGATGAACCGCACTGCGAAGCGCCTGACCGCCGTCGTCGTTCCCGTGGCAGCCCTCGTTCTGGCGGCCGGCGGCACGGCCGTGGCCGACGACCCCGAGTTCCTGAACACCAAGATTGCGACCACCGACTCCGGTTACCAGAGCGGCAGCGCCCACGAGCACCACGGTGCGTCGACCACGGGCGCGGAGACCCACACCATGCTGCTGGAGACCGGCGCCGACAACGAGAACGACGAAGACAGCGACGACTGATTTGGCGCTTCCAGAGCCGGCCGGGGCCTCTTCCACTGAGACCTGCCGAGCACCAGCCCCGCTCTTCTCCGGGAGGGCGGGGTCCGCCATGTACGAGGTGGGGAGCGAGACATGGAACTACGTGATCTGGAGTACTTCGCCCTGGTGGCCGAGGAGTTGCATTACGGCCACGCCGCGGCCCGGCTGCACGTCGCGCCCGCCGCCGTCCGCCGGCGCATCAGCGACCTGGAACGGGAGCTGGGCCTCCTCCTCTTCGACCGGACGAGCAGCCATGTGGAGCTCACCCCCGCGGGCGGCGAACTGCTGCCCGCCGCGCGCCGCACCCTCGACTCGGCCGCCGAGATCACGGACACGGCGCACACCCTGCGCGCCGCCCGGCTGGGGGAGCTGCGCATCGGCTGCGCCCCGGGCGCGGCCCGCCTCGTCGACGTACTGATCGGCAAGGTGGCGCGCGCACGGGCCGACGTGGCCGTGGTGTCCGTCCCCATGTGGAGCCTGCAGGCACTGGACGCCCTCGTACAGGGCGAACTCGGCCTGGCGCTGGTCCGCGACCCGCTGCCGCCGCACGGGACCTCGTCCCTGATCGTCGGCCGGTACCGCGACGACCATGTGGCGGTGCCCGCGCCCGGGCCGCTGACCAAGCAGGTCCCGGTGCCGCTCGGCGCGTTCGAGGGCATGCCGTTCCTGATCAACGAGCGGGACACCGCGCCCGGCGTGCACGACGCGACCCTACGGTTCTTCGCCGACCACGGCGTGGCCCCGCTCTGGCAGCACCACCGGCTGCGCGAACAGGAGCAGCTCCTCGGGCTGGTGGCGGCCGGCACGGCGTCCGGACTGGTGCACGCCCACCCCGCCGACGTCTCCGACCCCGCCAACATCACCTGCCCGGGCGTCGCCGTCCTGCCGCTCAGAGAGCCGGGCCCCGAACACCGCTTCCACCTGGTCTGGCGCGCGGACGACGACTCCGAACTGCTGCGCACGATCGTCGACCTGATCTGCGATCACGGCTGCGACCTCGACGAACCCGAACCGGAGAGCGGGCCGGGACCCGGACCGGAGCACGGTCGGGACGGCGTCACCACGTCGGACGGGCGCTGACGCCGCCGTCCACGACCAGGTCGGTACCGGTGATCCAGGAGGCCGCGTCCGAGGCGAGGAAGACACAGGCGTCGCCGACGTCCTCGGGGCGGCCGAGCCGGGTGAGCGGCGCGGCGCGGGTCCACCGGTCGACGCCCTCCGGCCAGTCCGCGTCGAGGCCCGGCCGGTCGATCAGGCCGGGGGAGACGGTGTTCACGCGGATGCCGAGGGGACCGTACTCCAGGGCCGCCGACCGGGCGAACATGATCAAGGCGGCCTTGGCTGCGCTGTAATGCGCATGCCCCGGCGCGGGCTGCGAACCCTCGATCGAGGCGATGTGCACGACCGAGCCGCCGCGCCCGCGCCGCATCGCTCCGACAGCCGCCTGGGTGCAGCAGAACGCGCTGGTCACATTGGCTTCGGAGAGCCGCCGCCAGTCGGCCGCCGTCATCTCGGCGAGCGGCTGGACCGGCTGGATCCCGGCGTTGTTGACGAGGATGTCCAGCCGGCCGCGCCAGGAGGCCGCCGCGTCGACCAGCTGCCGGCACTCCTCCTCCCGCGTCACATCAGCCCGTACGGCCAGCGCGCTGCCGCCCGCCCCGGTGATCTCCTTGACGAGGGCCGCGGCCTGCTCCTCGCCCCGGTACCAGTGGGCCACCACGGCAGCCCCGGCCCGCGCGAGCCGCCGGGCGATCCCGCCGCCGAGGAGTCCGCTGGCGCCGGTGACCAGGGCGACCCGTCCGGCCAGGCTGCCCGCCTGCCACCGCTCACTCATCGCCGGACCCGTCCGGCATCCGCAGCGGCGCACCGGGCCGGCACAACTCCCTGATCCGCTCCGCGTACTCCGGATACTGCCTGGTCAAGACGTTCACATCGCCGCCTTCGTAGTCGGAGGGCAGGAAGCCGGGCGCCATCGTCGTACCGCACAGCGACCAGCTGCCGCCCGGGATCACCCGGGCGCCCATCCACGTACCCGCGGGCACCACGGTCTGCACCTCCCCGCCGCTGCTGCCGCTGCCGCCGAGGAGTACGGTCCGTCCGGCGCCGCCCGGCCCGAGAAGTACCAGCTCGGCGGGGTCACCACGGTAGAAGTGCCAGACCTCGTCCAAGGGCAGCCGGTGCAGGGCGGAGAAGCCACCGGCGTCCGTGGTGAGCAGCACCATGATCGCCGAGCCGGCCGGGCGGCCCGTGGCGTCCGGCGGCCCCGCCCACGTCCGGCGGAACAGCCCGCCCTCGGTGGCCAGCGGCCGCAGCCCGTACCGCTCGGCCATCTCGGCCGCCGTCGTCCCCTCCGTACCCGGCACGGCTCGCCCCTCTCGTCGTCGCGACGCCGTGATGCGTACCCGTATCCGACGGGCCGTCACCGGCGCGGGCGGCTCTTCCGCGCAGAAGCGTGGTGGACGGCCGGGTCATCCGCGCTGCTGCCAGTACTGCTCGATCTCCTCCAGGGAGCGGCCGGCGGTTTCCGGGACGCGTCGGGCGACGTACCACGCGGCGAGTGCGGACAGTACGGCGAAGACGGCGAAGACGGAGCTGCCGATCGCCTTCAGCACATCCGGGAAGGCCAGCGCGAAGGCGAAGTTGAGCAGGTACTGGGTGAAGGTGATCACGCCCATGCCGAGCGCGCGGGCACGCAGCGGCAGCACCTCCGGGCAGTACAGCCAGAACACCGGCCCCAGCCCGAAGCCGAACGCGAAGGTGTACACGAACACGCAGATCACGGCGAGCACGGCGACATCGGGGAAGAGGGCGAGCGCCACCATCGGCGGGACCTGCGCGGCCAGCGAGATGGTCAGCAGCTTCACCCTGCCCAGGCGCTCGATGAAGGGGAGCGACGTCGCGGTCGACAGGACCAGCGCCGCGCCGACGCCGTAGTTCGCGATGGTGCCGGCCTGGGTGCCGTTGCCGTCGGTGAGGTGGGAGAAGATGACGGGCGCGTAGTAGACCACCGCGTTGATGCCGGTGAAGACCTGGAAGAAGGTCAGGATCAGGGTGATGCGCAGAGCCGGGCGGTAGATGCCCGCCAACTCCCTCAGCCCGGCGTGCTGTTGGGCCAGGCTGTCGCGGATCTCGGTGATCTCCGCCTCCGCGGTCTCCGGTGTCGCGCGCAGCCGGCGCAGGACGCCGCGGGCCTCCTCCTCGCGCCCGTGCGTCATCAGCCAGCGGGGGCCCGCCGGGCTGAGCACCATGCCGGCCAGGAAGACCACGGCGGGCAAGGCGCCCAGGCCGAGCATCCACTCCCACGCGCCGGTCGCTGACAGTGCGTCACCGACCCCGTACGCGAGCAGGATGCCGACGTTCACCGCGAGTTGGTAGAGCGCGGTGATACGGCCGCGCAGCTGCTTGGGTGCCAGCTCGCTGAGGTAGATCAGGCCGAACATGTTGGCCAGGCCGACGGCGAAGCCGAGGACGAACCGCGCGACCATCAGCGTGCCCGCGTTGGGTGCCAGGCCGCAGGCGACCGAGCCGACGACGAAGATGACGCCCGCCAGGATCAGCAGATGGCGGCGGTCCCAGCGGCGGGCGGCGAGCGAGCCGCCGACGATGGCGGGCAGCGCGCCGAGCAGCAGCAGGCTGGTGACCAGGCCCTGCCCGGTGGCGTCCAGGCCGAACCGGTCGGTCAGCGGTTGCAGCGCGCCGGAGATGGCGCCGGAGTCGTAGCCGTACAACAGGCCGGACAGGCCGCCGAGTACGGCGATCCAATGCACCCGCCGGGGCACCTTCTCGCCGCCCTGCGCGGCGGCTCCGGCCGGGGACTGGACCTGTGCCACGGGTGACCTCCGAGGGGACCGACGGGAAGGACACGGACGGGCCGGGTCCGAGGGCGACAATGGTGTGCACACCATCCATCGTCAAGAGGTCCGACCTATTGCCATCCGGGCTCCCCGGAGGTATCCGTTACCCCTGTGCCCGCAGGACGAGTTCAGCGGCCGTACGCGGCACCGGCCCGCTCCGGGAGGACCAGTGGGACGGACCTCACCGCACCCGAACTCGCCCTGCCCGACGACGGTTGACCTCTTGTGCCGAGGCTCCGCGTGACCGTATGTTCACGTCGCCGGGTCGATACATCCGATGTATTCCGGTAGTGCGGCCGACAGTAGGGGAGCGACGCGCGCGGCGCGCACACGACCGATGAAGGACGACGCACTCCAGGAGGAGCGGGCATGAACGACATCGGCGACATGAACGGCCTCAAGGCGCTGGTCACCGGCGGGGCCTCGGGTATCGGCCTGGCCACCGCTCAACTGCTCGCCGCGCGCGGTGCCCGGGTGGCCGTGCTGGACCTCGTACCCGACAAGGTCGAGGAGCCGCTGACCGGCTACCGGGCCGACGTCAGCGACGACGACTCCGTACGCGAGGCGGTCGGGGCCGCGGCCCGCGACCTGGGCGGCCTGGACATCCTGGTCAACAACGCGGGCATCGGCGCGGCCGGCACGGTCGAGGACAACCCCGACATCGAGTGGCAGCGCGTGCTGGACGTCAACGTCCTCGGGATCGTCCGCACCAGCCGCGCGGCACTCCCGTACCTCCGGGAATCCGCACACGCCGCGATCGTCAACACCTGCTCCATCGCCGCCACCGCCGGACTGCCGCAGCGCGCGCTGTACTCGGCCTCCAAGGGCGCCGTCCTCTCGCTCACCCTCGCCATGGCCGCCGACCACGTCCGCGAGGGCATCCGCGTCAACTGCGTCAACCCCGGCACCGCCGACACCCCCTGGGTCGGCCGGCTGCTGGACGCGGCCGACGACCCGGAGGCCGAGCGCGCCGCGCTCAACGCCCGGCAGCCGATGGGCCGCCTGGTCACCGCCGAGGAAGTCGCCGCCGCGATCGCGTACTTGGCCTCGCCCACCGCCGCCTCGGTCACCGGCACCTCACTCGCCGTCGACGGCGGCATGGCGGGGCTGCGACTGCGCCCGGAAGGGCAGCGGTGAGCCGTACCCTCGGCCGCAGCGGCCTCCCCCTCACCCCCCTGTCCTTCGGCGCCGCCGCCCTGGGCAACCTCTACACCGCCGTCACCCCCGACCAGGCCGCCGCCACCGTCGATGCCGCCTGGGACGAGGGCATCCGTGCGTTCGACACCGCGCCGCACTACGGGCTCGGGCTGTCGGAACGGCGGCTGGGTGCCGCGCTGCGCGACCGGCCGCGTGACGCGTACGTGCTCTCCACCAAGGTGGGCCGGCTGCTGCGCCCCGGCGGGCCGGGCGGCGACGACCTCGCCCACGGCTTCGCCGTGCCGGCCACCCACCGCCGGGTCTGGGACTTCAGCGCGGACGGCGTCCGGCGCAGCATCGAGGAGAGCCTGCACCGCCTCGGCCTCGACCGGATCGACCTGGCCTGTCTGCACGACCCGGACGATCACGCGAAGCAGGCGTTCGGCGAGGCGTACCCGGCGCTCGAACGCCTCCGCGCCGAGGGCGTGGTCCGGGCGATCGGCGCGGGCATGAACCAGACCGCCATGCTCGCCCGCTTCCTCCGCGACACCGACGTCGACGCCGTCCTGCTCGCCGGCCGCTACACCCTGCTCGACCCCTCGGGCCTGGACGAGGTCCTGCCCGAGGCCGCCGCGCGCCACCGCGCCGTCATCATCGGCGGCGTCCTCAACTCCGGCCTGCTCGCCGACCCGCGCCCCGGCGCGACCTACGACTACGCACCCGCACCCCGCCCCGTACTGGAACGCGCCCTCCGCATCAAGGCCGTCACGGAACGCCACGGCGTGCCACTGCGCGCCGCGGCCCTCCACTTCCCCTTCGGCCACCCGGCCGTCGCAAGCGTCCTCATCGGCGCCCGCTCACCCGCCGAGGCCGCCGACGCGGGCGAGCTGCTGCGGCGCCCCGTACCACCGGACATGTGGTCGGATCTCCGGGCGGAGGGGCTGCTGCCGGCACATGTCCCCGCCCCGGAATGATCCGGAGGGCACGCCTCAGGTGAGGTCTCTGCGCACCAGGACCCTGAAGCGCGTCGCGCTGCCCGACTGCCGCAGGTCCAGGCTCGGCGCCGGGCCGCTCGCGGAAGGGATGTCCAGGTCCGCCATCGAGGCGGCGGGGACGTCCGCGCGGGCCAGGCCGAGCGTGACGTGGGGCCAGTAGCCGTCCTCCGCGCCACCCAGGTGCTGCGTCAGGTCGGAGTAGATGCCGCAGAGTTCCGGTACGGGCTCGACGCCCAGCCGGATCTGCTCCCCCTTCTGGATGGTGGCGTCGTCATAGCGGTAGTCGGGATTCTTCTTCTTGAGGTCCCAGCTGCCGTGCCGCACCTCGCCGGTGAAGCGGATGCGGGGGACCGGCCACGTTCTTCCGCTGATCAGCGCTGCCGCGTCCGCGATCTTCGCCGCGTCGGCACCGGCGAGGAAGGCCAGCGTGATGTGGATCTCCTCGCGTTCCTGCGGCTGGACCGCGTCGCGTTGCCGCTGCAGGGTGATCATGCCGTCCACCAGCTCAGGGGGGATCTGCAGGCTGAAGAAGGCGTTGATTTTCTGGCCGCTTTCCATGTGCGCTCCTCGCGGGGGGCCTCGTGTCGCAGTAGACCTCCCCCGGTGCGCCGGCGATCTTCCCCGGTTCCTCCGCGCTCCGCCCGGAAAGGCGAACGAGGCCCCGCCCGGTTGACGCGTCCCACCCCCTGAACCGGCCCGACCGCACTCGTCATCGACCAGCTTGCCGGAGCTGTGGTCGCCATCGGCCAGTGGGAACGGGCCGCCCGGCTGCTCGGACTGGGCCGGCAGGTCTGGGAAACCCGGCGACGACGCGTACAAGAAGGCCTTCCAGGCCGGCTACGACACCGACCTGGACACGGGCGTCGGCTACGCCCTCAGTGAGGCGCCGTCAGGTGTGCCGTGAGTGCTGCACCCACCCGGGCAGTGCGGACCCCGGTACTCAGGCCGCCGCCGGTGTCTTCGTGTTCTCGAAGGAGTCGAGGGTGCGGGCGAAGTCGCGGGTGGAGAGCAGGAGTTTGTAGACGATGGCGAGTTCGAAGAGGAGCAGGAGGATGGCGGAGACGACCGTGACGGGGATGACCGCGTCGAAGAGCGGGCCGATGATGAAGACGCCCATCTGGAACTCGATGCCGCTGATGAGGTGCGTACGGACGCGGTGCCGCAGCAGGTAGGAGCGGGCCCGCAGATAGCCGGGGAAGCGGCTGCGGAATTCTCGCTGGAGGTCGATGACGTCGGACTTCTTGCGGCGCTTCGGCGCCGGCACGGCCACCAGCATCGGCGTGTCCGCCGTGCTCGCCGTGTTCTCCTTGTTCTCCGTGTTCACCGTGCTTTCCACGGCCTCCGCACGGTCCTGCTGGAGGTCCTGCTCGATGTCCGCCTCGGGGTTGTCGCGCAGCAGGTCCTCCATGAACGCGACCTCCGCCGTGTCCTCGGCCCGCCGCGCCGCCCGGATGCGCGACTTGATCTGCTTGCGCATCGTGTGCCGGGTCTTGAAGATCTCCAGGGAGTTGATGTACCGCAGGCCGTCGAGCGCGACCACGCCCGCCGCGAGCCAGATGTAGAAGGTGTCGCCGGTGCGGTGGTACTGACCACCCATCAGGGCGACGGCGCAGGCCATCACGCGGATGCGGTCGAAGATGTAGTCGAGCCAGGCACCGAAGACGGAGCCCTGGCCGGTGAGCCGGGCGACCTTGCCGTCCATGCAGTCCAGGATGAAGCTCAGGTGGTACACCACGGCACCGGCGATGAGCCAGCGCCAGTCGCCCTGCGTGAAGCAGGCCGCGGAGACGAGGCCGAGGAGGAGCGCGCCCCAGGTGATCTGGTTCGGGGTGATCCGCGTGCGCATCGCGGTCTGCCGCACCAGAGGAGTGGCGACCGGGTCGACCAGCAGCACGGTCCACCATGCGTCCCGCTTCTTCTGGGTAAGGCGACGCACCTCGGCGAGGGGCGGTATGTCTCTGCGCATGTTCGACTTCCTGGTGTTTATACGGGCTTCACCTGAAGTTAAGGAAGTGTCGAAGCGAGGTACAAGGTTTGCCCGGGGCAACCTTTTGCCGAGATAAGTGTCTGGGTCCGGAAACTCCCGGCTCAGCCGCCCGACCGGCGCTCCACTGCCGTCAGCGCCACCGCCAACGGCCCCGGGACCAGGAAGAGGAGCGGCGGCAGCACCCAGGCACAGACCGCCGCCGTGGCCAGCGCGAGCAGGACCAGGAGGGAGCCGGGCAGATCGCGCACGGAGCACAGGGCGGCCGTGCGCAGCGCCGCGCGCCAGTGCCCGACCTCTTGTTCCTGTGCGCAGGCGCGGAGCGCGATCACTGCCAGTACCGCGCCCACGGCTGCCAGGAACAGCGCGAACGGTACGGCCCCGGGCAGCCCCGCCGCGGCCAGTGCCGCGTCCGCCGCGAACAGCACGCCGAGTGCCAGCAGCAGGCTGCCGGCGGCCAGGTCGGCGCGCCACCGCCGGGCGCGCAGCGCGGCGAAGTACCGCCCGGCCGTGCACGGCTCGCCGTACCACTGCCGCCTGCGCAGCAGCGTGCAGGCCGTGGCCAGCGCGGCCGGCACCGTCACCAGCGGCAGGCAGGCCACCGACGTGGCGAGCCCGAGGGCGAGCACGTCGGCGAACAGCTCGAAGCGCGGGCCGAACAGCTCGCCGGGCTCCCGCCGCCCGGACGCCGTGTCCGTCGGGGCGCTCATCCCTTGACCCCCGAGTTCGCCATGCCCTCCACCAGGAAGCGCTGGAAGGCGAGGAAGAAGAGCACGATCGGGAGCAGCGCGAGGACCGACATGGCGAACATCGGGCCGTACGCGGACTGGCTGGAGGTGTCCACGAAGGTGCGCAGGGCGAGCGTGAGCGTGTACTTGTCCGGCTCGAAGAGGTAGATGAGCTGGGTGAAGAAGTCGTTCCAGGTCCAGATGAAGGTGAAGATCGCGGTGGTGATCAGCGCGGGCCGGGTGAGCGGCAGCACGACCCGCGCGAAGGTACGGAACGGCCCGCAGCCGTCGATCTTCGCCGCCTCCTCCAGCTCGCGCGGCAGTCCGCGCATGAACTGCACGATGAGGAAGACGAAGAACGCGTCGGTGGCCAGGAACTTCGGCAGCACCATCGGCCAGAAGGTGTTCACCATGCCGAGCTGGTTGAAGACGATGTACTGCGGGATCAGCACCGCGTGGTGCGGCAGCATGATCGTGGCGATCATGAACGCGAACAGCGGCCCGCGCAGCTTGAACCGCAGCCGCGCGAAGGCGTACGCGGCCAGCGAGCAGCTCAGTACATTGCCGAGCACGGCACCGATCGAGATGGTCAGCGAGTTGCCGAAGAGCTTCAGCAGGCTGACGCCCTCGATGCCGGCCGCGGCCGTCGTGTAATTCTCGGTGGCCAGCCGGGACGGCAGCAGCGCGAGGCTGGCGAGCACCTCGTCGGCCGGCTTGAAGGACGTCGCGACCAGCCAGCCCAGCGGATACAGCATGACCAGCAGGACGAGGAGACAGCCGGCGTGCAGGGCGGTACGCGGCCAGTTGGCGCGCACAGCGGTACGTGTGAAGGTCATCAGCGGCCCTCCTCGTTCGCGTAGAAGACCCAGGAGCGGGAGGTGCGGAAGAGCACCGCGGTGACGATGCCGATGGCGATCAGCAGTACCCACGCCATCGCGGAGGCATAGCCCATGTGCGAGCCGGTGAAGCCACGGTCGTAGAGGTAGAGCGTGTAGAAGAGGGTGGAGTCCGCCGGGCCGCCCCGGCCGCCGCTCACCGCGAACGCCGGGGTGAAGACCTGGAACGCCTGGATGGTCTGCAGGACGAGGTTGAAGAAGAGGACCGGGGACAGCATCGGCAGGGTGATGGAGACGAACTGCCGCCACCGCCCGGCGCCGTCCACCGACGCCGCCTCGTACAGTTCCTTCGGTATCTGCTGCAGCCCCGCCAGGAAGATGACCATCGGCGCGCCGAACTGCCACACCGTCAGCAGAGCCACGGAGAGCAGCGCCCAGCCGGGCCGGTTGACCCAGCCGCCGGTGTGCAGGCCCAGGGAGCCCAGTACGTTGTCGACGGTGCCGCCGTCGTTGAACAGCGCCCGCCAGACGAGCGCGATGCTCATCGAGGCGCCGAGCAGCGACGGGGCGTAGAAGGCGGACCGGTAGAAGCCCTTGCCGCGCTTCATCGACTTCAGCGCGACCGCCACCGCCAGCGCCAGGGCGAGTTGCAGGGGCACGGCCACCAGGACGTACAGCAGGGTGTTCCCCACCGAGCGGAGCAGCCGCGGGTCCTCGGTGAACATCTGCGTGTAGTTGCGCAGACCGACCCAGGACGGCGGGTCGAAGAGGTTGTAGTCGGTGAAGGAGAGGTAGAGGGAGACCGCCATCGGGAGCAGGGTGAGGATCGCCGCGCCCAGCACCCAGGGGGAGAGGAACACCCAGGCGGCGCCCTCCCGTTCCCGCTTCGGCCGCCGTTTCCCGCCCTGTACCGCAGGGGCCGGACGCTGCCGGGGGAGCGCGGCCGTTTCGTCCATCGTTCGCGTGCTCACGGCCTCAGCTCCGTCCGTGCCTCGGTCAGGAAGTCCTCGGCGACCTCGCGCGGGGACGCCTGCTCGAAGGCCACCTGGTCGTAGTCGCGCTGGAAGGTCGACTGCAGGCCGTTGTCACCGCGCGGCGGCGCGGCCGGCGGGTCCTTCAGCTTGCCCTCCAGGGCTTCCTGGAGGCCGGCGACCTGCTGCTGGAAGCCGGTCACCTTCGGCAGGACCCGGTCCCGCTGCCGGCTGTTGACCGGGGTGCCGCGGTCCACACCGAGGATGTCAGCGGCCGCGTCGGAGTTGAGCAGGAAGTCGAGGAAGCGGGCCGCCTCGCGCGGGTGCGCGCTGTCGGCGGCGACCCCGAGGAGCATCGACGGCTTGTAGTACTGACCGGGGGTGCCGTCCGGGCCCGCCGGCATCGGCGCGAGCGCCAGCCGGTCCCCGTACACGGCCTCGTAACCGGCGGACGGCGCGTCCCAGTTGAACTCCGCGACGGCCCGCTTGCGGCCCATCGGCGAGTCCTCGACCGAGCCCGCCATCTGTGTGGTGTCCTCGGCCCGGCTGACCAGCCCCTCCTTGCGCAGCTTCGAGGTGAAGGTCCAGAAGCGGGCCAGGTCGGCCGCGCTGAAGGCGGCCTGCCCGTCAGCGCCGTACAGCCGCTTGCCCTGCCCGCGCAGCCAGACCTCGAACCAGTCCTCCATCGAGCCCGGGTCCGTCATCGGCCGCTCGTACCCGGCGGCCTTCAGCTTCCGCAGTGCGTCCGCCCAGTCCTCCCAGGTCCAGCCCGCCTTCGGGGCCCGCAGCCCGGCCTTCCGCCACGCCTCCTTGTCGTACGCGAGGGCCTGTGTGCCAACGCCCATCGGCAGCGCGTACTGCACGCCGTCCACCTGCCCGGTCTTCAGCAGCCCGGAGTCCATGTCGTTCGTGGGCAGCGCCTTGCGTTGAGTCCCCAGGTCGAGCAGTACATCCGAGCCCGCGTACTGGCTGATCTGCCGGTAGTCGAGCTGGATGAGGTCGGGGACGTCGCCGCCCGCCGCCTGGGTGGCCAGCTTCTGCTTGTACGACTCGTACGTGGAGTACGAGGTCTGGATGTCGATGCCGGGGTTCGCCTTCTCGAAGGCGGCGACGGCCTTCTCGGTGCGGGCTGCCCGGTCCGCGTTGCCCCACCAGGTGAAACGGAGCGTGACCTTGCCGCCGGCGGCGGTGGAGGCCTCACCGTCCCCGCAGCCCGCGAGGGCCAGGGAGAGGGTGAGCGCCACGGCCGCGAGAGTTCTGAGACGTCGCACGGCTCACTCCCCGTAGTACGGAAGCGTCGTGCCGGGCAGTTCGTACTCTTCGCGGCGGCCGCACATGCCGTACCCGCCGTGCCGGGTCGGCCGCGCGGACCGGACGCCGCCCTCGGCCAGATGCGCGGCGTCGCCCCCGGCGAGCGCGGTGAGCTGCTGCCCCGTCCGCTCGGCGGCGGCCAGCGCGCCTTCGCGCCAGCGCACCTTCCATCCCTCGACCTTGGGCGCGACGAGCCGGGCGGCCGCCTCGTGGAAGGCGCGCAGCGGCCCGTCGTCGCCGTCCGCCAGGGCGGTACGCAGCGTCTGGTACCCCTCGACGGCGAGGTCCCGGCGCTTGCGCGCACCGGCCTCCGCCTCGGGCCCCTCCTTCGCGGGCAGCGCGGCGGCAGCGGCGTACGCCGCCGGATCGGCCAGTACCTCGGGCGGGAAGGTGAAGACCGCGTCCCCGGCCTCCGGCAGCCCGCCGTTCTGCATCAGTACCGTCACCCGCAGCCCGTCGCCGTTGACCATGCGGTGCACGGTCCCCGGCGTGAACCAGGCGATCACGCCCGGCTCCAGCGGCGTCTCGCGGTAGCCGTCCGCGACGCTCAGCGTCTGTACGGCGCCCCGGCCCCCGGTGACGACGTATGCCTCCGTGCAGGCGAGGTGCAGATGCGGGCTGCCCCCGCACACGCCGTCGGCGGCCTCCCACTCATAGGCGCTGAGGTGCGACAGTCCGATACCGCCCGGCAGCGGCGCGTCCATGACCATGACCGGCTCCCTTCTTCAGTCCCTCGGTCCGTCCGTCACCAGGCCAGCGACTTCAGATGGGCTTCGATGCGGTGCGGCTCCCACGCACCATCGGCGACCAGCACTCGGTAGCGGTACGCGAAGGACTCGCCCGGTTCCAGCGCGAACTCCTCGAAGAACGCCCAGGAGAACGCGACGGACGGGATCGGCTCGGAGCGTACGAACCAGTGCGAGGCATGGACGGCGTCGGCGTTCTCCGGGGTGTGCGCGAAGGCAAGGGTGGCGTGCCCGTCCACGTCGTCGTGCTCGCCGACGACCGCGATCCACGGGTGCTCGGCGGCGGGCTTGCCCATCGTCTCCTGGTCGGTGCTCGGGCCGGCCGGGGTCAGCACCTGCGCACCGGTGAAGGCCCGGGGGCCGCGCCACTGCAGCCCGGTGTAGCCCGCCATCTCCCGCCCCGCAGTCGTCGGCGAACCGAAGCGCAGTGCCTCGTCCCGGACGTTGGTCAGCTGGATCGACCAGTCCAGCGCGTACGCGCCGGCCTCCGCGTCCACCGAGTGCACCGCGACCGTGCGACGCTCGCGCGCCCACTCCTGGCCGCCGTTCTCGACCCAGGTGAGCAATTCGGTGAAGTCCAGCCGGTCCTCGGCGGCCTCGAAGGTGTCGAAACCGTCGTGCCGCATGGAGCCGATCCGCTCGTGGAGCGGGAGGTAACCCTCCCCGTGCACATAGGAGTTGCCGCCCCAGAAGTTCTGGCCCGAAAGATGGCTCGCGGTCATCTGCAGACCCTTGTGCCAGCGGTGGTCGTTGGGCCGGTAGCCGCTGACCGTGTGCCCCGCGAGGGTGCGCAGCGGGTGCACGTACGGCTTGCGCGCCTCGAAGGCCACCGGGTCGGGCGCGTACACGTAGGACAGCAGCTCGGTGCCGCCGGCGGCGACCCGGATGCGCTCGCCGTGGGTGTGGGTGACGGTGATCGGCGTCGGTGCGCTCATCGCAGCGGTCACTGCTCCTTCGGTGCCCAGTCGGGGTGGTTGCCGTGCATGGCGTGGTAGTACGGGTCGTCCGGACCGATCTCGCCCGCGCCGACCGGCCGCCCGGTGAACGCCGACTTGTAGAGCGCGGCGAGGAATTCCAGCGTGCGGCGCGCCTCCGTGCCGCTGCCGGGCGGGCGGACGCCCTTCTCCATGGCGTCCAGGAAGCCGTCGAGCTGCGCGGCGTGCGAGCTGGGGATGTCGGCGGCCGGGGTGCGCCAGTGGGTGGTGCGCCGCTCGTCGTCGCGGGCGTGCACGGCCGGGGTGTAGGCCCAGTCGTCGTTGGAGTGCCCGTACAGATGCGTCAGTTCGACCGTGGCGTCCGCGCAGTCGATGCGGATGCGGCTCACCTCGTCGGGGCTGAGCACGCTGTTCACGACGGTGGCCATGGTGCCGTCGGCGAACCGGACGAGCGCGGTGGAGACGTCCTCGCTCTCCACGTCGTGCACCAGCCGGCCCGCCATCGCCCGTACCTCGGTCCAGTCGCCGAGCAGATGCAGCAGCAGATCCATCTGGTGGATGCCGTGGCCCATGGTCGGTCCGCCGCCCTCGGTGGCCCAGCGGCCGCGCCAGGGGACGGAGTAGTACGCGCGGTCCCGGTACCAGGTGGTCTGGCAGTGCGCGACCAGCGGCCGCCCCAGCTCCCCGGAGCGCAGCAGCTCGCGCGCGTGCACCGCGCCCGATCCGTACCGGTGCTGGAAGACGACGGAGGCGTACGGGCCGCCCGCCGCGCTCTCGTCGCCCTCGGCCGCCGCGATCGCGTCGTACTCGGCGAGGGAGAGGCACAGCGGCTTCTCGCAGAGCACCCAGGCACCCGCCCGCAGCGCGGCCGTTGCCTGCTCGGCGTGCAGGGCGGGCGGGGTGCCGAGGAGGACGAGGTCCGGGCGCTCGGCGGCGAGCATCTCGTCGAGATCGCCGTAGCCGTGCACCTCGTCGCCCGCCTGGTCGCGGAAGGCGGTGAGCCGTGCGGGATCGGTGTCGACGGCGGCCACCAGCCGTACGCGGCCGTGCAGTTCGCGCAGGGCCGGCAGGTGGCTGCCGGTGACGATGCCGCCGGTGCCGACGACTGCGGCGCGGACGGGGGAGATGGGGGTGGTGCGGGTGGTGGATGGCTGGGCGGGCGGTTCGGCAACGGGCATGCCGGGACAGCTCCCTCGGATAGAAAGCGCTTACCGGCTGGCGACACTAGGCCCGCGCCGCACGTCACGACAAGACCCCTGCAGCAAGGGAAGTTCGGCGGGACGAACGGTGGCCGAATCCTGGAACGCCTTACGTACGGTCCTTCTCGCCCCCGCGTCCCCGCCTGGCGAGCGCGCCCTGCGCCGTGGCGAGGAAGCGGGCCGGGCCGCCCGCGCGGAGGGCGGCGCGTGCCGCGTTCGCGCCGGGCGCGCCGTGCACCCCGCCGCCGGGGTGGGCGGACGCCGAGGCGAGGTAGAGGCCGGACACCGGTGTCTCCGGGCGGCCCGTGCCGGGCAGTGGCCGGAAGACGAGCTGCTGGTGCATGTTGGCGGTGCCGCCGTTGAGCGCGCCGCCGTGCAGACTGCCGTTCATGGCCTGCAGGGTGGGCGGCGCGAGGATGCGCCGGGCCCGGACACGGCCGCGGAAGCCGGGCGCGAACCGCTCCACCTGCTCCTCGATACGGTCGGCCATCGCCTCCTGCTCGCCCGGCCCCCAACGCCCCGTCAGATCGTCGGGCCCCGCGTCCCCCTGCACGGTCTGCGGCACATGGGTGTACGCCCACGCCGACTCCGTGCCGGCCGGCGAGCGGGTGGCGTCCGCCGTCGTCATCTGGCCGAACAGCGCGAACGGCCGGTCGGGCACCAGCCCCATCGCGATCTGCGCGGCGAACCGGGTCAACTCGTCGACGCCGTCGGCGAGATGGACCGTGCCGGCGCGGGCGGCCTGCGGCGCGGTCCACGGCACCGGGCCGTCCAGCGCCCAGTCGACCTTGAACGTCGCGAAGTCCCACTGGAAGCGGCGCAGATCGTCGAAGATCCGCGCCGGCAGGTGCCCGGCGCCGACCAGTTCCCGGTACAGGTCCGGTGCCGGCACGTCCGCCAGTACCGCCCGGCCGGCCGGCACCGTTTCGCCGCCCACCGTCCGCACCCCCACGGCGCGGCCGTGCCGCACGACGACCTCGGTGACCCGCTCCCCGCAGCGCACGGCGACGCCGCGTTCCGTCAGCCGGGTGACCAGCGCTTCGGTCAGCGCGCCCGAGCCGCCGACCGGCACCGGGAAGCCGACCGCCTGCCCGAGCATGGCCAGCAGCCAGCCGTATCCACCGCTGCCCGCCGCCTCCGGAGCCAGGTCCGCGTGGAGCGCGTTGCCCGCCAGCAGCAGCCGGCCGCCGTCGCCCGCGAACTCCTCCTCACCCAGCCGGCGTACCGGCAGTACCAGGCTGCGGGCCAGCCGCAGCCCGCCGGCGCCGCGCAGCCGGGCCGCCAGCCGGGCCCCGGCGCGCACCGGCGGGAACGGCGTGAACAGCGCCCGCATGATGTCCTCGCCGAGCCGGTCCCAGATGCGGCACAGGTGTTCCCACGCCTCGCCGTCCCCTGCCGCGAAGCCCGCCAGTCCGGCCGCGGTCGCCGCCCGGTCGCGGGCCAGCACCGCGCACCGGCCGTCGGTCAGCGGGTGCGCGAGGACGTGCGGCGCGTGGCTCCAGCGCAGCCCGGACCGGTACAGCTCCAGCCCGCGCACGACCGGCGAGGCGGCCGCGAGCGGGTAGAACGCGCTGAAGACGTCGCTGATGTAGTCCGGGTGGACGCCCCGGTCGCTGCGGACGGCGCCGCCGGGCTCGGGCTGCGCCTCCAGTACCGTGACGCTCCAGCCCGCGTCGGCGAGGAGGTTGGCGGCCACCAGGCCGTTGGGCCCCGCGCCGATCACCACCGCGTCGGGCATGTCACCGCCCCATCGCCCGCCCGGCCCCGGCCTCCGCGTCCCGGGGCAGCTCCTCGACCACCTTCGCGAGGCGCTTGAGCATGTTGCGGTGGCGCAGTTGGAGGAGGGCGTCGAAGGCGAAGTTGTGGAGCAGCCCGCCGTAGCCGCGCAGCGGGTGCTCATCCAGGATGACCAGCGTCTCCTCGCCCCAGGGCCGGATGTCCAGCGCGATCCGGGCCGAGCCGAGCGGATCGCAGTACGCCTCCAGCTCCAGCCACCGCGGCGGCTCGTGGCGCCGGACGACGGTACGGCCTGCCATCTCCCGGCTGCCCAGCCGCAGCGTGTAGCAGATGGAGGAGCCGACGTCCGGCCAGTGGCCGTCCTGCGGGTCGGAGTGCGAGGGGCCGACCACCCAGTCGCCGTACTGGGTGCAGTCCTCCAGGACCGCCCAAACGGCGGCCGGCTTCCGGGCGATGAGCTGGTGCCGAACGGCCATGGCGCACTCCATACGAGGTGACGGAGGGTGGTCGGTGGATGATCCGATATGTGTGCATTATGCCCGTCCGGGTACGTGTGGCGCGACAGCCACCACGGCCCGGTCCGCGGCCGTACATATGGAGGAGGCGGCCATGAAGACCCAGGGCGAGGGCGGTGTCGTGGTGATCACCGGCGCGTCGAGCGGCGTCGGGCGGGCGTGCGCCGAGGCGTTCGCGGCCCGCGGCTGGCACGTCGTACTGGCCGCGCGGCGCGCCGAGGAGCTGAACGAGGTCGCCCGCCGCTGCCGCCGGCGCGGCGCCGGGCGCGCGCTCCCCGTCCCCACCGAGGTGACCGACGCGGCCGCCGTGGACCGGCTCGCCGAGGAGGCTGTCGCGTCCTTCGGCCGGATCGACGTCTGGATCAACAACGCCGCCGTCGCCGCCTTCGGCGCGCTCGACGACATCCCGGCGGACGTCTGCCGCAAGGTGATCGACACCGACGTCATGGGCTATGTGTACGGAGCCCGCGCCGCGCTCACCGCGATGCGCCGCCAGGGCAGCGGCACCCTGATCAACGTCTCCTCGGTCGTCGGCGTCTCGCCGGTCCCGTACAACGCGCCCTACGCGCTGGCCAAGGCCGCCGTCCGCGCGCTGGGCACCAGCCTGCGCCAGGAACTGTGGCTGGAGGGCCACCGTGACGTGCACGTCTGCACGATGCTGCCCGCCACCATGGACACCCCGTTCTTCGAGAGCGCCGCCAACTACTCGGGCCGCAAGGTCCTCCCGATGGCCCCCGTCTACACCCCCGAACGGGCGGCCCGGAAGGCGCTCCGGCTGGCCCGCTCGCCGCGCCGCGAGGCGTACGTCGGCCCCGCCGCCGCATTCCTGGCCCTCCAGACGAAACTCGCGCCGCGCCTGATGGAGAAGGCCCTGGCGTACCAGATGAACCGCGCACACCTGTCCCGCACCGAAACGGCCCCGGACACGGTGGGCAGCGTGCCGCACCCGCTGCCGGGCGGCGCCGTCCGCGGCGGCTGGGCCGGCGGCCGCCGCACGGCGGGCCGCCGCCTGGCCACGGCGGCGGTGCTGACGGGCGCCGCCTACGCCGCCCTCCGGGTGACAGCCGGCCGCCCGCCTCTCAGCGCCGCGACTCCGGGATCGCGTCCCCGCACGGTGCGTCGCTGCGCCCGTAATGGTGCGTGGTGAACATGTAGACCAGGCCCACCAGGACGACGACGCCGCCGCACAGCAGCACGATGTAGTTGTCGTACCAGGCGGCCTCGGGCGTGCGAGCCCAGCAGATGTTGACGATGGCGAAGATGCCGTACGCCAGCGCCCCGGCGTTCACCACCAGGCCCCAGCGGCCGAGCCGGTACTCGCCGCTCGGCTTCCAGCCCTTCAGCCGGGCGCGCAGTGCGGCCAGTACCACCATCTGGAACGAGGCGTAGATGCCCAGGATCGCGAACGACACGATCTTGGTGAGCGCGTCCTCCGACACCAGGGAGCCGAAGGCGATGATCGTCGGGATGACGGCCGACACGAAGAGGGCCCAGCCCGGCACCGCCCTGGCGTGCGCGAACTTCCGCAGCAGCCGGTGTCCGACGATCATCTGGTCGCGCGCGTACGAGTAGATCAGCCGGCCGGCCGCCGCCTGGAGGCTGATCGTGCAGGAGAGGAAGGAGATGAGGACCACGGCCATCACCAGCCGGGCCCCGACCTCGCCCAGCACGTCGTACAGCAGGTTCACCACCGGGTCGGTGTCCTTGCCGGAGATCACCGCGCGGTAGTCGGTGACGGAGAGCAGGAGGGAAAGACAGGTGAAGGTGGCCGCCGCGCCGCCCACGTAGATCGTGCGGCGCATCGCCTTCGGAATCACCCGGCCCGGATGCGCGACCTCCTCGGCGGTGTCCCCGCACGCCTCGAAGCCGTAGTACTGGTAGAAGCCGATGATCGCGGCCGCCAGGAACACCGGCAGATAGCTGCCGTCGCCCTCGGTGTTGTACGTGTCGAAGATGACGCCGAGGTTGTGCTCGCGGTGGGTGGCCAGCAGGTAGATGCCGACGATCAGCGCGCCGATCAGCTCCGCGCCGAACCCGATCACGGCCGCCGCCGAAAGCGCCCTCGTACCGGCGTAGTTGATGAGCACGGCGACGATGATGAGGACCACCGTGCACAGGACGGTGGTGTGGACCGTTGGCTTGAAGCCGATGAGGATGGCGATGTACGGGCCCGCTCCGTACGCCACGGATGTGATCGTGACCAGCAGCGCCCACATGTAGACCCAGCCGGTCATCCACGCCCAGCGCTTGCCCCACAGGTGCCGGGCCCACGGGTAGACCCCGCCCGCGATGGGGAACTGGGCCACGACCTCGCCGAAGACCAGGGCGACCAGGAACTGTCCGCAGCCGGCCAGCACGAACGCCCACACCATCGGCGGACCGCCCTCGCCGAGCGCGGTGGCGAAGAGGGTGTAGGTGCTGACGACGGGGGAGAGGTAGGTGAAGCCGAGTGCGAAGTTCGCCCACGGGCCCATGTCCTTGCGGAATTCCGAGCCGGGGATGGACCCGTCGCCGCTCTCGCTCCCGCCGTCGGCCGGGGTGTTCGCCGTCGTCATCACCGACCGCCTCCGCCCGTGCCCCGGAGCAGGTCCGCCGCCCGTTCGGCCGCCAGCAGGACCGTCACCATCGGGTTGATCGTCGGCATCGTCGGGAAGAGGGAGGCGTCCACGACGCGGATGCCGTCCAGTCCGCGCACCCGGAGCTGGGGATCGAGGACGGCCATGGGGTCGTCGTCGCCGCCCATCTTGCAGGTGCCCGCCGGGTGGTACACGGTGTGCGCGGCCCGGCGCCCGTACTCGGACAGCGCCGCGTCCGAGGTGACATCGGGGCCTGGCGCCACCTCCCGCTTGAGCCAGTCCCGCAGCGGAGGAGTCGCCGCCACCTCGCGCGCCACCTTCAGCCCGTCCACGATCGTCTTCTCGTCGTGCCCGTCCGGATCGGTGAAGTACTGGAAATCCAGCGCCGGTTTCTCCGCCGGGTCCGCGCTGCGCAGCCACATCCGGCCCACAGAGCGGGCCCGCGGCACGTTCGGCGTCATGCACACGCCGTGCTCCAGCGCCGGATAGCCCAGCCGCTCCGTGTTGACGGTGAACGGCACCTGGTAGAAGTGGAACATCAGGTCGGGGCGCGGTCCGCCGTCCGGGTCGCGGCGCAGGAACAGCCCGGCGTCGGAATCCATCGCCGAGTTGGGCGGCAGCGGTCCCTCCGTCTCCCAGAGGATCACCGACTCCGGGTGGTCGAGCAGGTTCTCGCCCACGCCCGGCAGATCCGCCCGTACCTTGATGCCCAGCCCGCGCAGCTGGTCCGCCGGGCCGATGCCGGACAGCATCAGCAGCCGCGGCGTGTCGATCGCGCCCGCGCACAGCAGCAGTTCCCGCTGCGCCCGCAGCGTCGTCTCCGTGCCGCCCGCCGACCGCACGCGTACGCACGTCATCCGGCCGTCCCCGTCCGGCACCACCTCGTACGCCCAGGTCTCCAGCTTCAACGTGAGGTTCGGCCGGTCCAGGACCGGGTGGAGGTACGCCACCGACGCAGACGACCGCTTGTTGCCCTCCGCCTCGTACGCCAGCGAGAAGAAGCCCACCCCGTCCGCGAACGGGCGTGCATTGAAGTCCTCGACCACCGGCACGCCCAGCGCGGCCGCCGCGGCCGTAACGAAGTCCTTCGCGATCGGATTGCGGTCCTGCTCCGCCACCGGGACGATGCGGTTCTGCAGCCGGTCGCGGTACGGCAGCACCGTCGCCGCGTCCCAGCCGGTACAGCCCAGCGCCGCCCACTCGTCCATGTCCTCCGGCAGCGGCAGAAAGCTGATCAGGGTGTTGTGCGAGGAACAGCCGCCCAGCACGCGCGCCCGCGAGTGCAGGATGTGCGAATTGCCGCGCGGCTGCTCCACGGTCGTGTAGCCGTAGTCGTACTCCGAGTCCAGCAGATTGATCCAGTTGCGCAGCCGCAGGATCTTCTCGTCGCCCACATCGCTGGGCCCGCCCTCGACCACGCACACCCGGCACTCGGGATCCTCGGTCAGCCGCGCCGCCAGCACGCAACCCGCCGTCCCACCGCCCACAATGACGTAGTCGAACTCCGTACCGTCGCCCATGCCCCGCTCCTCACTCCCTCCGGTCGCCACGCCCGCGCCTCAGCCCTTGAACCAGCCGGACGGGGCCGGCTTGAGGTTCTGGTAGATGTGCTTGGCCTCCTGGTACTCGCGCAGCCCGGTCGGGCCGAGCTCGCGCCCGACGCCGGAGTGGCCAAACCCGCCCCACTCGGCCTGCGGCACGTACGGATGGAAGTCGTTGATCCAGACGGTGCCGTGCCGCAGCCGCTGCGCCACCCGCTGCGCCCGGCTCGCGTCACTGGTCCACACCGCGCCCGCCAGCCCGTACTTGGTGTCATTGGCGAGCCGCACCGCGTCCTCCTCGTCCCGGAACCGCTCGACCGTGACCACCGGGCCGAACACCTCCTCCTGCACGATCCGCATCGACCGGTCGCAGTCCGCGTAGATCGTCGGCAGCACGAAGAAGCCGCGGGAGAGCTCGGGGTCGTCCGGGCGGCGCCCGCCGCACACCAGCCGCGCGCCCTCGTTGCGGGCGACCTCCAGATAGCCCTCCACCTTCTCGCGGTGCTCGGCGGAGCTGAGCGGCCCGCTCTCGGTGTCCTCGTTCATGCCGTTGCCGAGCCGGATGCGCCGCGCGCGATCGGCCAGCGCCTCGACGAACCGGTCGTACAGCCCTTCCTGCACGAGCAGCCGCGACCCGGCCGAACACACCTGCCCGGAGTGCAGGAAGGAGGCATCCAGCGCGTAATCCACCGCCGCGTCGAAGTCGCAGTCCTCGAAGATCACATTGGGGTTCTTGCCACCCAGCTCCAGCGCGATGTTCTTCACGTCGGCCGCGGCGCCCGCCATGATCGTGCGGCCGGTGGCCAGCCCGCCGGTGAAGGACACCATGTCCACGTCCGGGTGCTGGGTCATCGCGGCGCCGACCGTCGAGCCCGGGCCGAGGACCAGGTTCGCCACTCCGGGCGGCGTGCCCGCCTCCTCCAGCAGCCGGAACAGGATGATCGTCGTCAGCGGAGTCGTCTCGCTCGGCTTCAGGACGAAGGTGTTGCCCGCCGCGAGCGCCGGTGCCACCTTCCAGGTCGCCTGGAGCAGCGGATAGTTCCACGGCGCGATCAGCGCGCACACCCCGACCGGCTGGTACACCACCCGGCTCAGCACGTCCGGGCCGACGTCCACCACCCGCCCGCCGTCCTTGTCGGCGATCTCGGCGAAGTACCGGAAGGCGTTCGCGATGTCCTCGATGTCGAGCCGGGACTCCGCGATCGTCTTGCCGGTGTCCCGCGTCTCCGTGCGGGCGATGTCCTCCAGGTCGCGCAGCAGCAGCTCGTACACCCGGTGCAGGACGTCGGCGCGGCTCCGGGTCGCGGCGTTCGCCCACTCGCCCTCGTCGAACGCGCGCCGGGCGGCCCGCACCGCCCGGTCGACGTCCGTACCGTCCGCGTCGTCGACGGTCGTCACCACGGAGGCGTCGAACGGATTGACCACGTCACGCCGGCCGCCCGCCGCCGCCCCCGTCCACTCACCATCGATGTACAGGTCAGCCATCTGCTGGTCTCCTCGCTCCCCGTCACTCCGGGGCCGTACGCCGGGGCCTGGACCCGCACCATCGTCCTGAGTCGGCGGCGGCGAGCGGCGGGGCGCACCGAAGGGACCCGGCTAGGGCGGGGAAAGTGACTCGGTCGGGCTAAGCCGTGCGGCGGCCGGGCGGCGCACGCCGCGGGCCGGGCGCCAGGTGGCGACCAATGCGCCGGCCAGCAGCAGCTCGGCGAGGTCGCCGCCGTAGTACATGAGCTCCGCGCCGCCCCGCACCTGCTCGACCGGCGCGTGCACGCCGATGAGGAAGCCGCCGTACAGGAGCTGCGAGAACGTCGCATGGAGGGCAACGGCCACGCCCAGCAGGACCAGCCGGGCCGGCACGCCCGGCCGCGCCGGAGCGGGGTCCGGCCCGGCCACGACCCAGGCGAAGAGGCAGCCCGAGAGCAGGAAGTGCGCGTGCACGAGCCAGTGCAGCGCGGGGCGCGCCGCGGTCGCGTCGTACAGCGGGGTGCCGTACAGGAGGGCCAGCGAGCCGGTGCTCAGCAGCAGCGCGGTGACCGGGTGGGCCACCAGCCGCAGCGGGCGGCTGTGCAGCAGGCCGGTCAGCCGCCGGGCGCGGCGCGGCGGCAGCGTCCGCAGCAGCAGCGTCACCGGCGCACCGAGGACCAGCGCGAGCGGCGCGTACATCCCGATCAGCAGATGCTGGGCCATATGGCCGCGGAAGTCCCCGTGCGCGAACGCCCCCAACGGCGGCAGCAGCGCCCCGGCGGCCAGCGCGCAGCCCGCCAGAAAGCTCGCGGTGCGCCAGGGGCTCCAGGCCTTCGCGGCCGGGCGCCGGGCGGTCCGCTGTACGAGCAGCAGATAGGCGGCGGCGAGCAGGACCAGCAGGCCCACGGCCACCACCGTCGGGAGCGGACCGCCGGGCAGCGGATGCCCGCCCCCGGTGTGATGCTCATGACCACCCATCAGGCACCCCGTTCAGGAGCGCGTCCAGGGTCGAAGGCCCGGCCGCTGCGCTGGAGCGCCCAGCCCCCGAGGAGCAGCAGCGCCCCCAGCACCAGGAAGCCGATGTCCCACCAGACCTGGTACGGCCCTCCGTGCACGTGGTGGATGCCGAGGATCTGATGGTCCAGCACCCCCTCGACGAGGTTGAACAGCCCCCAGCCCGCCAGGACCCAGCCCCACAGCACCCGCGAGCCCCACACCCGCCGCCGCCCGTGCGTGACCCGGGAGTACAGCAGGGCCAGCCCGATGAGCACCGCGAGCCAGCACACGGTATGGAAGATGCCGTCCCACACGGTGTTCATCCGCAACCCGGACACCGTATGGGCCGAGTAGTACTTCACCCCGATCCGGTCCGTGTTGGTGCTGGTCAGCATGTGGTGCCACTGCAGGAGCTGGTGCAGCAGAATGCCGTCGACGAACCCGCCGAGGCCCACGCCCAGCACGATCCCCGGCAACCGGATGCTGCGGGGATCCGGCCCTGCCCGTACCTCGCCCGTGGTGGTGGCCATACGGTCACTCCTTCCGATCCGACGCCTCGTCCCCGGTTCCTGATACCGGCCCCCGTACCGGTTCCCGCGGCCGCCCGTCCCTCACTCGGCCGGCGCGAACCCGTCCACCATCCGCAGCACGGACCGCACCCGCTCCTCGACCGGCGCGCGCTCCAGCTCGACCGGCTCGTAGCCGTACTCCGCATACGTCTCGACCATCACCCGGTACGTCCGCTCCGCCTCCTCCGGCGACTGCTTCCGCTCGGCGTCCGCCGCGTAGATCTCCGGCCAGAAGGGCGCGACGCACACGCGGCGGTGGTACCGGTACGTCTGCGCGGCGGCGTGCACGTGGGCGGGTACGGGGAGCCCCTCCAGCCGGAGGTAGCCGACGATGTCGGGGAGGCCGCGGTCGAAGAAGACGTGCGGAGCCCCGGAGGCCGCGGCGAGCCGGTACGAGCGCAGCTCCCAGCTCAGCATCAGCTCGGCGAACAGCTCCCGGTCGGCCCAGGGCAGCCCCCGTCCGCCGACGGCCACCTGATCCCGGATCACACCCCGGCCCGCCTCCTCCGACCGGGCGTACCCGAGCGCCGCCAGCCGCTCGATGAGCGTGCTCTTCCCGGCGCCGGGGCCGCCGGTGAGGACGAGGAAACGGTCGGAGTCGGGGGATGCGGGGACGGACGACATGGCGGACACCTTTCGTGCGGTGATGGGTGGGAGAGGGGGGAGCGTGGCAGCCTGCAAGGCACAGGCAGATCAGGAAGCGGCGGGAAACGGAGCACACCCATGCAGCTCGACCTGTCAGGACGGACCGCGCTGGTCACCGGATCGACGCAGGGGATCGGGGCGGCGATCGCCGCGGGGCTCGCGCGGTCGGGGGCGCGGGTCGGGGTGAATGGGCGGAACGCCGGGCGGGTCGAGGAGGCCGTGGCGCGGCTCGGGGAGGAGGTGCCCGGCGGGGAATTCGTCGCGGCGACCGCCGATGTGACCACCGAAGAGGGCACCGCCGGGCTGGCGGAGGCGCTGCCGGAGGTGGACATTCTCGTCAACAACCTCGGCATCTTCGGCGCACAGGATCCCCTGGAGATCAGCGACGCGGAGTGGCGGCGCTACTTCGAGGTGAACGTGCTGGCCGCGGTCCGGCTCACCCGAACATACCTGCCCGGCATGACCGGGCGCGGCTGGGGCCGCATCCAGTACATCGCCAGCGACTCGGCGGTGGTGATCCCCGCCGAGATGATCCACTACGGCATGTCGAAGACCGCCCTGCTCGCCGTGGGCCGCGGCTTCGCGAAGCAGGCGGCCGGCACCGGCGTCACCGTCAACTCCGTCATCGCCGGGCCGACGCACACCGGCGGCGTGCGGGACTTCGTGTACGAGCTGGTGGACCGCGACCTGCCGTGGGACGAGGCGCAGCGCGTCTTCATGCGGGAGCACCGCCCGCAGTCGCTCCTGCAGCGGCTGATCGAGCCGGAGGAGATCGCCCATATGGTCGTCTATCTGAGTTCCGAGCAGGCGTCGGCGACCACCGGCGGTGCCGTCCGGGTCGACGGCGGTTACGTGGACTCGATCCTGCCGTGAGCGGTACGGGCGCGGTCCGGGGCACTCCATACGGACCAGTCCGGCGGGCGGGGTGCCGTTCGGGCGGGTGAGGCTGGGTATCCGATCACCCGCTTCGGAAGGTGCTGTACCCATGCGAGGGCATCAGCGAGACGAAAACCACGATGGTGGCGGCGGCGGAGCGAGCGCCGGTGGGGGCGCCAGTGCCGGGGCCGGTGCAGGCGCCGGGGCCGGAGCCGGCGCGGGCGCCGGCGGCAGGGCCGGTGCCGGTGGCCACCACCGGGCGCCCAAGGGCCCGGGCGATCTGCCCAAGGCGTCGTGGACGGCGGTGCTGAAGCGCACCGCGAAGGAGTTCAAGAAGGACAACCTCACCGACCTGGCCGCCGCCCTCACGTACTACGGCGTGCTCGCGATCTTCCCGGCCCTGCTGGCCCTGGTGTCGATCCTGGGCCTGATGGGCAGCGGGACGCTTCAGCCGATGATCGACAACGTCGGCAAGTTCGCGCCGGGCGCCGCCCGTGACGTCATCACCAACATGCTCAAACAGATGCAGGGCAGCGGGGGCAAGGCCGGCATCGCCCTGGTCATCGGCATCATCGTCGCCCTGTGGTCGGCCTCCGGCTACATCGCGGCCTTCATGCGCGCCTCGAACGCCGTGTACGACATCGGCGAGGGCCGGCCGGCGTGGAAGATCCTGCCGACCCGCTTCCTCATCACCCTCGTGACGGTCGTCCTCCTCGCGGTCATCTCCGTGGCCGTGGTGTTCACCGGCTCGCTGGCGCAGAAGGCCGGGGACGTCATCGGGCTCGGCAGCACCGCGATCACGGTGTGGAACATCGCCAAGTGGCCCGTGATGGTGATCCTGGTGAGCTTCATCATCGCGCTGCTGTACTGGGCGGCCCCCAACGTCAAGCGCAGGTTCCGCTGGGTCACCCCCGGCAGCCTGCTCGCCGTGCTGCTCTGGCTGGTCGTCTCGGCGCTCTTCGCCCTCTACGTCGCCAACTTCGGCAGCTACAACAAGACCTACGGCAGCCTCGCCGGGATCATCATCTTCCTGGTGTGGCTGTGGATCTCCAACCTCGCCATCCTGCTCGGGCTGGAATTCAACGCCGAAATGGAGCGGAGCCGCGCCCTGGAAGCCGGGCATCCCCGGGACGAGGAGCCGTACGTCGAACCGCGCGACACCCGGAAGCTCTGAGCGAGCCCCGCCTACGCACCCGGCGGAGGACCGCCTCCGCCGTGCTGCGGTGCCGGGCCCGGCCCCTCGCGGAACCGGGCCCTGTGCCGCTTTACCGGCGGCTCGCCTCCTCCCCTTCCGCGCGGTCAGTCCTTCTTCTTGGTGGCCTGCTCGGAGCCGTCAGCGCGCTCCGACTCCGGCTGTTCGGCCGGTTCCTGCCGCCCCGAGCGCCGCAACAGGACGGTCGCGCCGCCGACGGCCAGCGCCACCGGCCACTCCAGCGCCCCGGCGACGGCCAGCGCGCCCAGCCCGCCGTAGTACAGGAGTTCCCTGGCAGGCGGCAGTGGCGGCAGCCAGTCACCGGCCGTCCGTGCGTTGTTCACCACGTCCCCCGGCGTGAAGTAGGGGACGTGCAGCGGGGCACGGACATCGAGGGTGTGCACGCTCAGGCCCTGCTTACTGCGGTGGACGTGCGTGTCCTCGGTGGTGTCCGGCGGGGCGGTCCGTTTCGCAGCGGTTTTCCGCGTGCTTTCAGCTGTACTGGGCATCCCAACTCCTCGTTTGGCCCGAGTACGGTGTGCTGTGCGTACTCCATTCTGGCGCGTCCGGCGACGCGTCGGGGCATCGGATCGAGGCGGGCGGGCACCGGCTTCGGGGGGCCGGGTGCCGGGAGGCGGGTGGCGGACGGTGAATGTTCCGGGGATCGGCATCGTGCACACGGTGGCGCGGACCGCGGTGAGCGCACTTGGCTCGCAGGCGCGGCCACGTACACGCATCATCGGCGAACAGGCGCACATCGCGGTGCGCGGACTGCGGGACGCCGAGGAGGCGACGGCAGCAACGGTGACCGCAGCCATCGAGCGGCGGCTCGCTGAACTGCCCGCCGTACGGTGGGCGGCGGTCAACGCCGTGCTCGGGCACGCGGTGGTCGTCCTGGAGGGCTCCCCGGAGCTCGTCGAAACGGCGCAGGCGCTGACCGAAGCGGTCGAGGCGGTGGAGGAGGAGCACGGGCTGACCGGCCCGCTGCCCGAACACCCCCTCACGCCCAGCGACATCCGGCGCGCCGCGCTCTCCCTCGCCCTGCAGGCGGCGGCCGTCCCGGTCGCCACCGCCGTCCGGCTCTCCCGGCGCACCCCGCTGCCGGTCGCCCTCTCCGCGCTGGTCACCATCGTCGACACCCAGCCGGCGCTGCGCCGCAGGGCGACGGCCGTGCTGGGCGCCGCCAACGTGGACGTGGCGCTCGCCGGCCTGAGCGCGCTCGCCCAGGCCGGCGCCGGCGGCCTGACCGGGCTCGGCGTGGACACCGTCCGGCACACCCTGCGGCTGGCCGAGACCGTCGCCCACCGCGACGCCTGGGAAGCCGCGGCGCCGCGCGTCACCGAGAGCGAGGAGCACGCCCGCGCCGCCGCGGTGCCCGGCACGCCGCGCGAGGTGCCGCTGCGGGAGGGCCCGGTCGAGCGGTACGCGCGCCGGGCCGGGTGGGTGGCCGGTACCGTCTTCGCGGGCACCTTCGCGGTCACCCGCAGGCCGGCGCCCGCGGCGAGCGCGGCCCTGGCCACCGTGCCCAAACCGCCCTGGGCGGCCCGCGAGGCGTTCGCCGCCATCCTGGGCCGCGGCCTGTCCCTGCGCGGCACTCTCGTCGCCGACCACGGCGCGCTGCGCCGGCTGGACCGCGTCGGCACCGTCGTACTGGACACCGATGCCCTGCTGACCGGCGGTCACCTTCTGGCCGACCTGGCCCCGCTGGACCCGGAGCGCTCCACCGGCGACCTCGCCGCGACCGCGTACCGGCTCTTCGACGGGCGGCACCCCACGGCGTCGCACGAGGAGGACGGCTGGTCGCTGGCGCCGCTGGGGGAGCCGGGGAGCGGTGAGGAGGCGGACGCGGCGGCCCGGCTGCGCGGCGCCGGCGCGCAGCACGTACTGGCGCTGACCCACGAGGGGCGTTCCCGCGCGCTGGCCGCCGTGGTGCCCGAGCTGCACGAGGCCGCCGAAGGGCTGGTCACCGCGGGCCGCCGGTCCGGGCTCACCGTCCTGGCGGCGGGCGCACACGCGGACCACGTCGCCCTCTCCGACGCGCACGGCACGGTGCCCGGCGGCGACCGGCTCGCCGCCGCCGTCCGCGACGCGCAACGCGACGGCAGGGGCGTGCTGCTGATCTCCCGGGACCGGGCCGCGCTCGCCGCCGCCGACGTCGGCGCGGGCGTCACCGGCCGGGACGGCGTACTCCCCTGGGGCGCCGATCTGTACCTGGGCGCCGATCTCGCGCAGGCGGCGGTGCTGGTCGCGGCGTGCGGCGCCGCCCGGCCCGCCTCGCAGCGCGGCGTACGGCTGGCCCAGGCGGCGGCCGTGGTCGGTGCGGTGGCGACGCTGGCGGGCCGCCGCAGGCGCGGGATGGCCGCGCGCAGCCTGCTCGCCGTCAACGTGGCCGCCACGCTGGGCATGGTGCAGGGCGTGTGGGCGGCCGCGCAGGCGCTGCGCACCAGCGGCGCCCCGATCGCGGCCCGGCAGCCCTGGCACGCCATGACCCCGGAAACGGTGCTGGACCTGACCGATGGCTCCGAGGACGGCCTGAGTACCCGTCAGGCCCGCAGCCGCACCAGGACGGCGGGAGAGGGAGTCCAACAGCCCTCGCTGGTCCGGGCGGTCGCCACCGAGACCGCCAACCCGCTCACCCCGGTGCTCCTCGGCGGCGCCGCGCTGTCGGCCGGCGTCGGCGCGCTGCTCGACGCGTACATCATCATCGGCGTCACCCTGCTCTCCGGCTGCATCGGCGGCGTCCAGCGGTACTTGGCCGACCGCGCCGTGGCCGATCTGCACCGCCGCTCGGCCGTCATGGCCCACGCGCTGCGCGACGGCGAGGAGCGCCAGCTCCCCTCCGAAGAGCTCGTCGCGGGTGACGTGGTAGCGCTGGCCGCCGGCGACGTCGTACCGGCCGACTGCCGGCTGCTCACCGCCCGCGGCCTGGAGGCGGACGAGTCGGCGCTGACCGGCGAGTCGCTGCCGGTGGCCAAGGACATCGCGCCCGTGCTCGCCTCGGACGTGGCCGACCGTACGTCCATGGCGTACGAGGGGACCACCGTGGCGGCCGGCCGGGCGCGCGCCGTGGTCGTCGCGACCGGCGCCGCCACCGAAGCGGGCCGTGGCGCGCAGGCCGGGCGGGGCGCGGCGGCCGCGGTCGGCGTGGAGCGCCGCCTCGCGCAGATCACCCGCATCACGCTGCCGGTGGCGCTCGGCGCGGCCGCCACCCTGATGACCGTCGGCCTGCTGCGCGGCCGCCCCGCCCGGGAGACGGTCGGCGCGGGCGTCGGCCTCGCGGTGGCCAGCGTCCCCGAAGGGCTGCCCTTCCTGGTCTCGGCCGCCCAACTCGCCGCGGCGCGGCGGCTGTCGGCGCAGGGCGTACTCGTCCGCGACCCCCGCACCATCGAGGCGGTCGGCCGCACGGACGTGCTCTGCTTCGACAAGACCGGCACCCTCACCCACGGGCAGATGGCCCTCACCGCCGTGTCGGCGGCCGGCCGCAGCCTCGCGCTGGAACGCCTGGGCTCCGAGCATCAGGACGTACTGGCGGCCGGGCTGCGCGCCACACCCCGGCGGCGCCGCAAGCAGGCGTTCGCCCATGTCACCGACAGCGCGGTGGTCACCGGTGCCGAGGAGGCGGGAGTACATCGCACCGGCTCGGCCCCCGGCTGGAAGCGCACCGCACTCCTGCCGTTCGAGCCGAGCCGCGGCTTCCACGCGGCGGTGGGCCGCAGCGGCAAGGAGTGGGTGCTGTCGGTGAAGGGCGCGCCCGAAGAAGTGATCCAGCGGTGTACGAGCCGGGCGGGGCACAAGCTGGAGCGCGCCGACCTCGACGAGATCCTGGCCGAGGGCGAAAAGCTGGCCGCCGAGGGACACCGCGTCCTCGCGGTCGCCGAGCGTCGCACCCGCAAGGACCCGACCGTGGAGGGCAAGCTCACCGACGAAGCCGTCGGCAAGCTCGGCTTCCTCGGCTTCCTCGCCTTCTCCGACCAGGTGCGCGGCACCGCCGCGGGCTCCGTGCAGGAGCTCGCCGACGCCGGCGTGCACATCGTCATGATCACCGGTGACCATCCGCAGACCGCCGAGTCCATCGCCAAGGAACTCGGCGTCATCGACGGCCGCCGCGTCATCACCGGCGCGGAACTGGACGGGATGGACGACGCGGCACTGGACAGGGCGCTGCCGAACGTCGGCGTCGTCGCCCGCAGCACGCCGGTGCACAAGGTACGCGTCGTCCAGGCCTTCCAGCGGCTGGGCCGTACGGTCGCCATGACCGGCGACGGCGCCAACGACGCGCCCGCCATCCGGATCGCCGACGTCGGCATCGCGCTCGGCGGCCGGGGCACCCCGGCGGCGCGCGCGGCCGCCGACCTGGTGGTCACCGACGACCGGCTGGAGACCATCCTCGCCGTGCTCATCGAGGGCCGCGCCATGTGGGCCTCGGTGCGCGAGGCGCTCGCCATGCTGGTCGGCGGCAACCTCGGCGAGATCGCCTTCACCGTCCTCGGCGCCACCGTCTCCGGCACCTCGCCCCTGACGGCCCGTCAACTCCTGCTGGTCAACCTCTTCACCGACCTGCTCCCGGCCATCGCCCTCGCCGTCCGCCGGCCGCACCCCGAAGCCGCCGACCGGCTGCTCCGCGAGGGCCCGGAGGCGTCACTGGGTACCGCGCTGACCGACGAGACCGCGCAGCGGGCGCTCGCCACGGCGGCCGGCGCCGCCGCCGGCTGGCTCGCGGCGCGCCTCACCGGCCGCCCGGCCCGCGCCCGTACGGTCGCGCTCGCCGCGCTGGTCGCCACTCAGCTCGGCCAGACGCTGCTGATCGGCGGCCGGGACCGGTCCGTCGTGGCCTCCGCCGTCGGCTCGATGGCGGCCCTCGCGGCCGTCGTCCAGACCCCGGGCCTCAGCCACTTCTTCGGCTGCACCCCGCTCGGGCCGGTCGCCTGGACGATCGCCCTGGGCGCGGCCGGCGCGGCGACGGCGGGCTCGCCCTTCCTCCCGCCGCTGATCACCCGCATGGAGGCGCTGGCGACTCGGAAGAAGGGAGGGGAAGTGGTCCCGGCTACGGCTCCGTGAGTTCGGTCGCCACCTCGATGACGGCGGGCCGGCCGCTGCCGAGCGCGTCCTTCAGGGCGCGCACGAAGTCCTCGCCGGTCCGCACGGCGCTCGCCGGGACCCCGTAACCCCCGGCGAGCTGGACGAAGTCGATGCCGGGCACGTCCATGCCCGGCGTCTCCCCGGAGTCCAGCACCTTGGAGAACCAGCGCAGCGCGCCGTACGTACCGTTGTTGAGGATCACGATGATCACCGGAATGCCGTACCGGGCGGCCGTCCACAGCGCCGTGATGCCGTAGTTCGCCGACCCGTCGCCGATCAGCCCGATCACCTGCCGCTCGGTGTGCGCCAGTTGCGCGCCGACGGCGGCGGGCAGGCCGAAGCCCAGTCCGCCGGAGGCCGGGAAGAAGTAACTGCCCGGCAGCGACAGGCCCATCTGCTCCCAGAACGCGCCGGTCGTGGAGGTGGACTCCTTCACGTACACCGTGTCCTGGGGCGCGGTCCTGCGCAGCAGCGCGAACAGCTCCTCCGGATGCAGCCGGTCGCCGGACGCCGCAGCGGGCGGGGTGCGGAAGTCCGGCAGCGGTGGCAGCGCCGGGCGCCGCCCGCCGGTCACCGCGTCCGCCACTCGCGCCAGCGCGTCCCGCACCCCGCCGACCAGCGCCTCGCCCATCGGCGCCCGCGCGGCCTCGCCCGGGTCGCTGGTGAGGTGGATCAGCCGCGCGCCCTCGGGCAGATACGCACCGGGCACGAACTGGTGGTACCGGAACACCGGAGCCCCGGCGACCAGGATCACGTCGTGCCCGGCCAGCGCGTCACTCACGCCCCGCACGGCGGCGGGCAGTACACCCCGAAAGGCGGGGTGCCGGGTCGGGAACGGGCAGCGGGACGCCGAGGGCGCGATCCACACCGGCGCGCTCAGCTTCTCCACCAGCCGTACGGCATCGGCATTGGCCTCTTCGGCGTCGACCTCGGGGCCCAGGACCAGCACCGGGTTCTCGGCCGCGTCCAGGGCCGCGACGAGGTCGTCGAGCTGCGCCCCGCTCAGCGAACCGGCCGCGGCTGTCCGACGCACCGTCAGATGCCGGACACTCTCCGGCGCTTCCTGCGCCCAGTCGTCGTACGGCACCGAGACGTACACCGGCCCCCTGGCGGGCAGGTTGGCCAGATGGATCGCCTGACTGAGCGCACGCGGCACGTCCGCCGCGCAGGCCGGCTCGCACGCCCACTTGACCAGCGGCTTCGGCAGCGAGGGCGCGTCCACGTTCGCCAGCATGACTTCCTGGCCGACCGTCGAGCGCACCTGCTGGCCCGCGGTGATCACCAACGGGCTGCGTGCGTACACGGAGTTGGCGAGCATGCCCATCGCATTGCCGGTGCCGGCAGCCGCGTGCAGATTCACGAACGCGGCGCCGCCGCGTGCCTGCGCGTACCCGTCGGCCATCGCCAGCACCGCCCCCTCGTGCAGCCCGAGGACGTAACGGAAGTCCGTCGGCAGCCCGGCGAGGAACGGCAGCTCGTTCGAGCCCGGGTTGCCGAAGACGGTCGTCAGGCCGTGCGCCCGGAGCAGCTCGTACGTCGCGTCCCGCACGGTTCCCATCGGTTCTTCCCTTCCCGCGCTCCACCCATTGACAGCCGCCGAGTGCGGCCCGACACTCATGCCACTCGCTCGGTGAATAGGATTTCACTAGGCGAACAATGAAACAAGAGCCGATGTGCCGACCGCCGCACAGATCCCAGGGACACCCATGACTTCCTCCGGCACGACCGGGCCGGGCCGCCCGGCCGCCGACCGCCCACGCCACACCTTCCGCACGGTCTTCCCGGTCCTGGCCCTGTGCTGGCTGGCCGTCTTCTTCGACGGCATGGACGTCAACATCTACGGCGCCGTCATGCCGCACATGCTCGACGACCCCGGCCTCGGCCTCACCCCCGCGAGCGCGGGCTCGATCGGCAGCTGGACCGCCTTCGGCATGTTCTTCGGCGCGCTCGCCGCCGGCAACGTCACCGACTGGCTCGGCCGCCGCTCCACCCTCGTCGCCAGCGTCGTGCTCTTCTCCCTCGGCTCCGGGGTCTGTGCCCTGGCCGGCGATCCGACGCTCTTCGGCGCCGGCCGGTTCCTCGCCGGCATCGGCCTCGGCGGCCTGACCCCGCTGGCCCTCGCCATGGTGCTGGAGTTCGCGCCGCCCGGCCGGGCCGCGCTCACCACCGGCCTGCTGATGTCCTCGTACCACGCGGGCGGCATGGCGGCGACCGGCATCGGGCTCGGCCTGGCGCCCGCCGCGGGCTGGCGCGCCGTGTTCTGGGCGGGCGTGCTGCCCGCCCTGATCGCCGTACCGCTGCTCCTGAAGTACCTGCCCGAGTCGCCCGGCGTGCTCCTCGCGCGCGGCGACCGCGCCCGCGCCGACGCCGTCGCCGACCGGTACGGCCTGCCGCGGCCCACCCCCGTCCAGGCTCCGGCCGCCGGCGCCAAGGGCCGGCTCGCCGCCGTCCGCGCCCTCTTCAGCGCCGAGTCCCGCTGGGCCACCCTCCTGCTCTGGCTGGCCTCCTTCTGCGGCCTGGTGCTGGTGTACGGCGTGTCCACCTGGCTGCCGCAGATGATGCGCGCCTCCGGCTACGGCCTCAGCTCCTCGGTGACCTTCCTGATGGTCATCAACGCGGGCGGGATCGTCGGCATGTTCGTCGCGGGCCGCGCCGCCGACCGCTTCGGCTCAGTGAAGATCTCCGCGCTCTGGTTCGCCCTCACCGCGGCCGGCGCGCTGCTCCTCAAGTCGCACCTGCCGCTCGGCGTCACCTATGCCGTCATCGCCGTCACCGGCGTCGTACTCTTCAGCGCCCAGGTCATGGTCTACGCCGTCACCGGCACCGTCTACCGCGACAGCGAACGCGCCGCGGGGCTCGGCATGGTCACCGGCGTCGGCCGGATGGGCGCGGCCTTCGGCCCCTGGCTGATCGGCGTCCTCGCCGCCACCGGCAGTCAGAGCATGGGCTTCACCGCCTTCGCCCTGGCCGGCCTCCTCGGCGCCGCCGCCATCGCCCTCGTCCCCCTGGCGCGCCGCACGGGCGCGCCGGGGACGACGGAACGTCATACGGCGGCGCGGGCGCCTCAGAACGGGTAGTGCGCCTGCTGTGTCGCGACCGTCAGCCAGCGGGTGCTGGAGAACGCCTCGATGCCCCAGCGGCCGCCGAACCGCCCGTAACCGGAGTCCTTGATGCCGCCGAACGGCGCCTGCGGCTCGTCGCCGACGGACTGGTCGTTGACGTGCACGATTCCGGTACGGATGCGGCGCGCGACGGCCAGCCCGTGCGTGGCGTTCTCGGTGAGGACGCCACAGGTCAGGCCGTTCTCCGTGTCATTGGCCAGGGCGACGGCCGCCTCGTCGTCGGCGAACGTCTCGAGCACGCAGACCGGCCCGAACGCCTCGCCGTAGTACAGCTCCGCGTCCTTGGTGACGCCGGTCAGCACGGTCGCCGGGTGTACCGCGCCCTCCGGCGCGCCGCCCCCGGTCAGTACCGTGGCGCCCTTGTCCACCGCGTCCTTCACCAGCGCCGCGACGCGCTCTGCGGCCGCCGCACTGACCAGCGGCCCGACGACGGTCTGCGGTTCGCGCGGGTCACCGGACGGCAGCGCCGCGACCTTCGCCGTGAACTTCCGCGTGAACTCCTCCGCCAGACTCTCGTGCACCAGGATCCGGTCGCCCGACATGCAGATCTGACCCGCGTTCATGAACACGCCGAAGGTGACCGCGTCGACCGCGTAGTCCACGTCCGCGTCGTCCAGCACGAGGATCGCGTTCTTGCCGCCCAGCTCCAGTACGGCGGGCTTGAGGTGCTTCGCCGCGTGGGTGCCGATGATCCGGCCGACGCCGGTCGAGCCGGTGAAGTTGACGGCCCGTACGCGTGCGTCGGCGATCAGCGTCTCGGCGACGGCGGCCGCGTCCTCGGGGGCGTTGGTGACCACGTTCAGTACGCCGTCCGGGAGCCCCGCCTCGCGCAGCACGTCGGCGACGAACAGCCCGCAGGCCAGCGGCGCGTCCTCGCTCGGCTTGACCACGACGGTGTTGCCCGCGGCGAGCGGCGCGGCGACGGCACGCACGCCGAGGATCAGCGGCGCGTTCCACGGCGCGAACGCCCCGACCACACCCAGCGGTTCGCGTATCGCCATGCCCAGCGCGCCGCTCTCCTGCGTGCTGAGCACCTCGCCGCGCGGCGCGGTGATGGCGGCGGCCGCCTCGCGCAGCACGTTCGCGGCGAGCGCGACGTTGAAGTGCGCCCACGGTGCCGTACCGCCGACCTCGTGCGCCATCAGCTCGACGGCCTGCTCGCCCTTGGCATCGAGCAGGTCGGCGGCCTTGAGGAAGATGGCCCGGCGGGCGAACGGGGCGAGCGCGGCCCACGCGGGGAAGGCCGCGTCCGCGGCGTCCACGGCCCGCGTGATGTCCTCGGGCCCGCCGGCGGCGACGGTCGCGTACACCTCACCGGTGAAGGGGCTGATGTCCTCGGTGGTACGTCCGGAGGCGGCGGGCACGTCCTTGCCGCCGATGAAGAGTTCGCGCGTGGTGGCCATGGGGTCAATGATGCCAGGGGCCCTCGGGGGAGCCGTGGGGGAGCTGTGGGGGTGCCGTGCGGGTGAAGCCCCCGCCGTTCCCCGCGGACCCGCGCCACGCCCGGGTACAGAAGTCCCATGCGCGCCCTCGTGATCAACTGCACCCTCAAACCCTCCCCGCAGCCGTCGAACACCGAAGCCCTCGCCGGCGTCGTCATCAAGGCCCTGGACACCCACGGCGTCACCGCGCAGACCGTCCGGGCCGTCGACCTGAACCTCCTCCCGGGCGTGCAGACCGATATGGGCGAGGGCGACGACTGGCCCGCGGTGCACGAGAAGCTCCTGAGCGCCGAGATCCTGGTCATCGCCTCACCCACCTGGCTGGGCAGGCCGTCCTCCGTGGCGCAGCGCGTACTGGAGCGCATGGACGCGATGCTGAGCGAGACCGACGACCAGGGCCGCCCGGTCGCCTTCAACCGCGTGGCCGGCGTCGTCGTCACCGGCAACGAGGACGGCGCGCACCACGTCATCAGCGAGCTCAACGGCGCCCTGGTCGACATCGGCTACACGATCCCCGGCCAGAGCTGGACGTACTGGCACCTCGGCCCCGGACCGGGCCCCGACTACCTCGACGAGGACCGCGGTCACGACTGGTCCGCCTCCACCGCCCGCGCCATGGCCTCCCAACTGGCGCACACGGCCCGCGCCCTCGCCGCGCACCCCCTGCCGGCACCCCCGTCCTGACCCCGTGACTTTTGATCCCCCGAAGCTCAAGGAGTAGTCGACCGTGACATCACAGCGTCCCCGGGGCCCGCGCGCCCTGGCCACCGCCCTGGCGGCACTTTCGGGCGTACTGGCCCTCGCGTCCTGCGGCTCGGACGATTCCCCGGAGTCCGGCGGATCGCCCAGCGCGACGTCCGCGTCCGCTTCCGGCTCCGGTACCGCGGCCCCGGGCGGCGCGGTGAAGTGCGGCAAGGCGGCCACGCTGCAGGCCTCCGGCTCGACCGCGCAGCAGAACGCCATGCGGTTCTGGATCAGGAACTACCAGAAGGCCTGCGACGGCACCCGGATCCAGTACGAGGGGTCCGGCTCCGGCGCCGGTCAGAAGGACTTCCTGGCGGGCCGTACCGCCTTCGCCGGTTCCGACTCCGCGCTGAAGAAATCGCAGCGGGACGGGGCAGAGAAGGCGTGTACGGACGGCGGCCGCGCCGTGCACCTGCCGATGCTCGGCGGCCCGATCGCCGTCGCCTACAACCTGTCGGGCGTCGAGAAGCTGGTACTGGACGCCCCCACCCTCGCCCGGATCTTCGACGGCAAGATCACCAAGTGGAACGATCCGGCGATCAGGAAGCTGAACCCCAAGGCCGACCTGCCCGCGACCGTCATCAAGGCGGTCCACCGCTCCGACGACTCCGGCACGACCGACAACTTCACCGCGTATCTGCACGCTGCCACCCCGAGCGCCTGGCCGCACCCGCACGACCAGAAGTGGCGCGGCAAGGGCGGTGACTCCGCCACCGGTTCCTCCGGGCTGGCCACCAAGGTGAAGCAGACCGAGGGCGCCATCGGCTACGTCGAACTCGCCCACGCGATCGGCAAGACCCTCCCCACGGCCTCGATCGACACCGGCGCCGCGGCCCCGGTCGACCCCACCGTCGTCAACGCCTCGAAGGCACTGGCCGGCGCGAAGATCGCCGGCTCGGACGGCGACCTGGTCCTCGACCTCGACTACCAGCCCAAGGCGTCCGGCGCGTACCCGATCGGCATGGTCACGTACGAGATCGTCTGCGACAAGGGCAACAAGCCGAAGACCTGGCCCGCCACCAAGTCGTTCCTGCTCTACGCCGCCGGGATGCAGGGCCAGCAGGATCTCTCCTTCCAGGGCTACGCCACCCTCCCCGCCAAGGTCATGGACAAGGTGCGCAACAAGCTCGACAGCATCTCCTGACCTGCGAAATTCTTCGGCACGGCCACTCTTCGGTTCTCGTGGCCCGCAGTCGGCAGTCGCACACTCCCTGGCCAGAGCCGTCACAGGCCTGCGCATGCCAGGCGTGGTCGCTCCATTCATCTCCCTTTCCAAGGTCCTACCGCGGCCGCAGCATCGACGACTGAAGACCGCCCCTTGTGTCGATGCTGCGGAAAACGGCATAGGTGTCCCTGCCAGGCAACGAATTCCGCACCCATACACGCCTTGACGCTCCGGATCTCGTCGGGCTTCTATATGCGCCGGGAGCAGATCAAGCTCACCGGCCGCCCCGCCATCGGACGGGCGACACCCGCCGGTCAGCTCGCAAGCACGACCCAGCCGTCTACGGAGGCGATAACGCTCCCGCCATCACGTGCCACATCCAGTCGATCGGAACCGCTCCATGACCGACATCCTCAGCCAGCCACCCACCGGTGACCGCACCGCGGTGACCACCGACGCCGCCGACGCCCCGGGCCAGGACGGCCCGAAGACGCTGAAGCGCTCGATCGGCGTCGTCGGCGGCACCCTGCTGACCCTGTCCTGCGTCACGCCCGCCTCCACGCTCTTCGTGGTGGTGCCCGACCTCTTCGCCGACCTGGGGACCTTCACCGCCCTGACCATCGCGATCGGTTCCGTCCTCTGCATCGCGGTGGCGTTCTGCTACTCGGAGCTGGGCACCCTGATCCCGAGCGCCGGCGGCGAGTACGCCATGGTGTCGACGCTGACCGGGCGGCTGGCCGGCTGGCTGGTGTTCGTCCTCTCCCTGTTGGTTGTCATGATCGTGCCGCCTGTGATCGCCATGGGCACCGCGGACTACCTCGCCCCCGTGGTCCAGATACCGGCCCCGATCGCCGGCGCCGCGGTGATGCTCCTGGCCACCCTCGCCGGCCTGCTGGACCTGCGCGCCAACGCCTGGATCACCGGCATCTTCCTGGTCCTCGAGGTCGTCGCCGCGGGCGTCGTCGCGGTACTGGGTTTCGCGCACGCCGAGCGCGGCGGCTCCGCCCTGCTGCACGGCACCGTCGCCGGCCCCACCGGCGCCCCCGGACCGGTCACCGCGCTGCTCATCGTCTCGGGCCTGGCCATCGCCCTCTTCGTCACCCAGGGCTTCTCCACCGCGGTCTACCTCTCCGAGGAGCTGGAGAACCCGCGCCGCAACGTCGCCCGTACCGTGCTGGCCACGCTGGCGATCTCCGCCGCCGTCATCCTCGTCCCGGTCATCGCGATCACCCTCGGCGCCCCCAGCATCGAAGCGCTGACCTCGGGCGACCTCAGCACCATGGTCACCGCGTGGAGCAATTCAGCGGTCGGCACCTTCGTCAGCCTCTGTGTCGCCCTGGCCATCATCAACGCCGGAATTGTCATGGTCATCCAGAATTCCCGCGTGCTGTTCGCCTCCGCCCGCGACAAGGCGTGGCCCCGGCCGGTCAACGAGGGGCTGTCCCGCCTCGGCCGCTTCGGTTCCCCGTGGGTGGCGACCCTGGTCGTCGGTCTCCCCGGCGCGGCCCTGTGCTTCGTCAACCTCGACACGCTCTACGGCGTGACCGGCGTCTCCGTCAGCGGCATGTACCTGCTCGTCGCCATCGCGGCGCTGGCGGCCCGGCGCGGCGCCCACAAGAACACGGCCGCCTGGCGGATGCCGCTGTGGCCCGCGGTTCCGCTGCTGCTGATCGTGGTCCTCGTGTACATCCTCAGCCAGCAGGAGATGCAGTACCTGCTGTGGACCGGCGGCATCATGGCCGCGGCGACGCTGTACTGGGCCCTGTACCTCCGCCCCCGCCAGGACACCCACTGGCTGGTGACCCTCCCGGAGGACACCCGCCTCCCGGAGGCCTGACGGCCGTCGCCGCCTCCCTCCGTTTTCGATCGTGACTGCGTGGAACGCGTCTGGGTGTACTGCAGTCGTGGACGAGGGAGGTGGCGCCGTGCCCAGCTTGAGCAGCCGAGTCCTGTTGCTCGTCGCATCGGCGCTGGGGCACCGGATGGGATACCGCGACCTGGACGAGGTGCGGCGGAAGGTCGAGCGGCAGCAGCGGCGGCCCGCCGCGTTCGGGCCGCCCAAGCGGCTGGACCGGCACTGCCGGGTGACCGCGCACTTCCGCCACGGGTGGCCCTGTTACGAGGTCGCCCCGCGGGACGGCGACGCACAGGTCCAGGTCCTGTACCTCCATGGCGGTGCCTATATCGAGGAGATCGGCGACAACCACTGGAACCTGATCGAGAAGCTGGCGACCAGTGGGGCGGCACGCGTGGTCGTACCGGTCCACCCGCTGGCGCCGCGCGGTACGGCCTCCACCGTCGTCCCCGACCTCACCGCACTTGCGGGCCGGCTCACCGCGGACGGCACGCTCCCCACGGTGTTCATGGGCGACTCGGCCGGCGGCGGACTGTCCGTGACGCTGGCGCAGCGGCTGCGGGACACCGGCGGCACCTCGCCGGATCAACTGGTCCTGATATCGCCCTGGTTGGACCTCGTCCTGGACAACTCCGGCATCGCCGGTCTGCAGTCGCACGACCCCATGCTGGGGGTGGCGGCACTGCGCTACTGCGGCTCGCTGTGGGCCGGCGAGCTGGACCTCGCCCACCCCTGGGTGAGCCCGGTGCGCGGCAGCCTCGCCGGTCTGCCGCGTACGACGGTGTTCGCCGGCACCCGTGACATCCTCACCGCCGACGCCCGCCGCTTCCGCGACCTGGCGACGGCCGAGGGCGTCGACGTCGACTTCAACGAGGCGCCCGGCCAGATCCACGTCTACCCGCTGTGGCCCACCCCCGAGGGCCATCAGGCATGCCGCCATCTGCTCGCCTCGCTGCCCGCCCCCGCTTCCGCACCGCTCGCCGAGCAGTGAGAAGGCGGGGCGGGTGGGGGAGGACGCTCAGCCAGCTGGCCAGCTGGCCAGCCGGCTCAGCTCAGCGTGCGCAGCATCGAGGCGTCGAACGGTACGAGCTCGCCGGTGCGGCCCTCGAAGATCTTCGCGGCCCACTCCGGGTCGCCGAGCAGCGCCCGGCCCACGGCGACCAGGTCGAACTCGTCGCGCTCCATCCGGTCCAGCAGCCGGTCGATGCCGGCGACACCGGCCTGCTTGCCCTGGAACGCCTGGATGAACTCGTTGTCGAGGCCGACGGAGCCGACGGTGATGGTCGGGAGCCCGGAGAGCTTCTTGACCCAGCCGGCGAGGTTCAGGTCCGAGTCCTCGAACTCCGGCAGCCAGTAGCGGCGCGTCGAGGCGTGGAAGGAGCTCACGCCCGCGGCGGTGAGCGGCGCCACGATCGCGTCCAGCTCCTCCGGGGTGTCGGCGAGCCGGGCCTCGTAATTGCCCATCTTCCACTGGGACATCCGGAAGAGGATCGGGAAGTCGGGGGAGACCGCCGCGCGGCAGGCCGCCGCGATCTCGGCGGCGAAGCGGGTACGGGCCACGGGGTCGCCGCCGTACGCGTCGGTGCGCCGGTTGGTGCCCGACCACAGGAACTGGTCGATGAGGTAACCGTGCGCGCCGTGCAGCTCGATGCCGTCGAAGCCGATGCGCTCGGCCGCGCGGGCCGCTTCGGCGAACGCCGCGATGACGTCGTCGAGGTCCTGCTGCGTCATGGCGTGCCCGGACGGCGTGCCGTCGAGGGCGAGGCCGGACGGGCCGGACGGCGGGGCGTCCGGGAAGGGCGGCGCGCCCGCTTCCCGGGCCATGCCCACGTGCCAGAGCTGCGGCATGATCGTGCCGCCCGCGGCGTGCACCGCCTCGACGACCTTCTGCCAGCCGCCGAGCGCGTCCTCGCCGTGGAAGCGGGGAACGGCACCGCTGGTACCGGCCGCCGGATGATCGACGTACGTACCCTCGGTGATGATCAGGCCGACGCCACCGGCGGCGCGGCGCGCGTAGTACTCCGCGACATCGGCGCCCGGGACGCCGCCCGGCGAGAACTCGCGGGTCATCGGCGCCATGGCGATCCGGTTCGGCACGGTCAGCCCGCCCAGGGAGAAGGGGCGGGAGAGCACCTGGGCCGCGCGGGCGGCGGGGTCGCTGGATGTCACGGGTGGTTCTCCTCAAGTCGGCATGCGAGGGGAGAACGCCGCCGGGAGGCGGACGTTCCGCTGTTCGCAACGCCCGCCACCAGCATGGTCATCCGTATTTCACTGTCGTCTACGCCACAGTGTGCTGTGTACACCTATAGGGCAGGTGCCCACGTATATAGGGCAGGTGCCCACGTACTCAGGCGCCGACAGCGATGTGCTCCGCCGCCCAGGCGGCGAGCTCGCGGCCGCACTCGGCCACCGACTCCTGCCACGTCCTGGCCGCGTCGTCCCCCGCCTCGTCGCTGACGTGCTTGACGAGGCGCACCGGCACACCGGCCTGCTGCGCGGCGGCCGCAACCGCGTACCCCTCCATGTCCACCAGCGCGGCATGCGCCGCCAGCCGGTCGCGGGCGGCGTCGTCGGCTATGAAGGAGTCGCCGGTCGCCAGCACCGGCCCGCCCTCGTCCGCCAGGTCCAGCGGCGCGCCGTACGTCTCGCCCGTCAGCGCGGCCAGCATCGCGCTGTCCAGGTCGTGCTGGATCACCGAGCCGATCACATGCGTACCCCGCCAGCCCGGGCGCAGCGCGCCCGCGGTGCCCAGGTTGACTATGCCGGAGGGGCGGGGGCCGCGCGCCAGTACGGTGGCGAGCGCGGTCGCCGCGTTGACCTTGCCGATGCCCGTCAGCAGGACCGGGAAGTCGGCGCCGAGGAACTGCGCCTCCTCCTTGACGGCGACCACGAGCAGCGGCCGGTCGGCAGTGATCTCTCCCATGAGTTCCATGCCGTCACGCTAACCTCACACGTTTCGGCGCCGGCCGGCGGGTCAGCGTGGGCGACAGGACGGCGCTGACCAGCGCGCCGGCGATAAGGTGACAGCCGCATCGACGGCGGACGAGGGGTGGAATGGACATCCGCAGAGGGCTCGGCGGACCCGGCCGCGCGGCGCTGCCGAGCATGACGCTGCTGCGTGAACTGACCGACCAGATCGTGCTGGACACGGTGTTCGAGCAGGCGCCCATCACCCGCGCCGAGGTCGCCCAGGTGACCGGCATCTCCAAGACGACCGTCTCCGAGGCGGTGCGCCGCCTGGAGGGCGCGGGCCTGCTGCTGCCGGCCGGCGCCCAGACGGGCCGGCAGGGCCGGGTGGGTACGTACTACAGGGTGGCGGCCGGCGCCGGCTTCGTCCTCGCGGCCTCGCTGGACTCCACCGAAGTACGGCTGACGGCCGCCGACCTGTTCGGCAAGCCCTTCCACGAAGCCTCGGCGCCGCCCGCCGGTTCGGGCAAGCCCGCTGACGCGGCCGGACAACTGCGCGCGATGGTGCGCGACGCGATCGCCGGCAGCCGGGGCGCGCGCGGCCCCCTCCTCGCGGTGGGCCTGTCCGTGGCGAACCCGGTCGACCCCGGCACCTCTGCGGTGATCCCGCTGCCCGAGACGCCGCACCCCGCCGGCCTCTTCCAGCCCCGGGAGGCGCTGGCCGGCGTGACCGACGCGCCGCTGCTGGTGGAGAACGACGTCAACCTCGCCGCGCTCGCCGAGCGGTGGCACGGCGCGACGGGGGAGGCCGGCAGCTGCGCGTACGTCCACATCGGCGCCGGGATGGGCATGGGCCTGGTGATCGGGGACGAACTGGTGCGCGGCGCCCGGGGGTTGGCCGGCGAGATCGGTTACCTCGGCGGCAGCCACGGCCGGGCGGGCGGCCGGCACGGCTTCGCCCGAGCGGTGGCCGAGGGCTTTGCCACGGGCGCGGAAACCGGTGGTGGAACGGGCGGTGCGGCGGCCGATCTCCGAGGCCCGGCCGCCGTCGAAGCCGCGCGCACGATCCTGGACCGGGCCGCCGAGGGCGACGCCGAGGCCCAGGCGGTGGTGGCACGCGAAGGCCGCACCATCGGTGAGGCCGTCGCCGCCGTCTGCGCGGTCGTCGACCCCGAACTCGTCCTCCTCGGCGGCCCCATCGGCGCCCACCCCGCACTGCTCGAACCGGTCCGCGCCACCGTCGACGCGCTCGCGCCGCTGGCCCCGCGCGTGGAGACCGGGACGCTGGGCGAGAACGCCGCCCTCCGCGGCGCCCTCGCCCTCGCCGTACGCCGCGGCCGTACGGACCTGTGGGCGCGAGCAAACAACTGATCGGCCCTGTATAAGGTTTGACGCCCTGTCAGTCGTCGAGGCCTTCGAGACCGAGCCCGCGGCGGCCCGCCTCATTGAGCTGATCGACGGTGAAGCGGCCGGTCCACCCGCGTTCGTAGTGCTCCTCGGGGAAGTCGGCGGGGCTGGAGCCGGTGACGAAGGCGTCCCGCACGCTCGCCGCGTACTCCTCGTTGCGCGGACACCAGGGCGCCGCGGGGATGTACATGACGTTGCCCCAGCCCTGCTGGTCAGTGACGGGCGCGACACTGTGGATCATGTCGCAGTGCCACCAGACGGAATCGCCGGCCCGCACGTCGGGGATGCCGGTGAGCGCCTCCATCAGCAGCGGATGCCACTTCTCGCTCGCGGGGAAGACCTGATTGGTGGTGACCCCGCACATGTCGTCCTCGGGCACGTCCGGCAGCAGCGGACGCAGCATCAGATAGGCCATCGCCTCCGGAATGGGCACGGTGTGCAGAACGCCCTGGTCGTGGTCCATGTCCGACAGAGCGGTCCAGCCCTGGAACGTACGGAAGGCGGAGCACATCGTGGAGCCGGGGTACTGCGGCCCCGAAGTGCGGTGCGCCGCGTCCCAGGGGTCGTACTCCTCGACGCTGCCGTCGAACAGGTGCCGGAAGGCACGCTGGTACGCCTCGGTCATCCACAGATCGAGCGTCCCCGGGTCGCAGTGCGCGCCCAGCCCGCCGGAGTCGGTGCCCGGCGGACGGCGCCGGATGCGGTCGGGGTACAGGGCGTCGCGGTCCGGCTCGAACCACCGCACGCCGTCGGACTCGTGCTTCCAGAGGGAGTTGAGGAAGGTCCGGACGCGGGCCATCCGGTCGCTCTGCCGGGCCTGCATCTGGGCGTTCGACCAGTAGATCGGGTAGATCTCGGGCTTGGAGCCGACGCTGCCGAAGAAGTCGTCGCCGGGGCCGCGGTAGGTCTCGAAGAACTGATTGCGCTCGACGTAATCGACGATGTCCGCGTCCCAGGCGAGGGCCTGCTCGCGATCGAAGTGGCCGCGTACGACCAGGCAGCCGCGCCGCTTGAGCTTGTCGAGCCGGGCGGCGGTCACGGTGCCGTTCGCGATGTCGGCGTACTCGATGACCGGCCACACGCCCTCGCCGCGTTCCTTGTCGGCCTTGATCTCGGCCACCCGGGCGGCGACCCGGCGCTCCACGACGGCGAAGACCTCCGCGACGCTGCGCCCGGAGGCTTCGATGCGGGCGCGCAGGGCCGGTTTGATCCGGCGGATCGCCGCGGACAGGTCCTCGGGGACGGTCTCCCAGTGGGGCAGCGCGGGAAGCTCCTGCTTCCGACCGGACGTGGTGGTCGCCACGCTGAACTCCTTTGGTCAGGGCTCCTTACTAAACACGGGCAACGTAGACCCCGGGAAGGGTTTTAGGCAACCGTCCTGACTAGAGCCCGGAGTGCGCCCCGCCCTGCGGATACCGCACGAAGAGAATCCCGTGCACGTCCTCGCCGTGCGGTGCGCTGTAGACGTGCGGGGCGTCGGCGCGCCAGTGGGCGTACTCGCCCGGGCCCGCCGTCCGGAGTTCCGCCGGGTCGCCCACCACGGCCGTGCCCGCCAGCACCATCAGGCTCTCCGAGGTGTCCGCGATGTGTGCGGCGGATTCCTGGACGCTGCCCGCGGCGATGCGGATGCGGAAGATGTCGGTGACGGCCGGCGGCTCCTCGAAGCGCTCGATGAGGACCGCGGTGACGGCGCTGCCCGAGACCCCTTCGGCCCGCGCCTCGAAATCGTGCCGCGGATGATCGCTGAGTACGGCGCTGAGCGGACTGTTGAGCGCGGTGGTCAGCGCGTACAGCGTCTCCAGTGTGGGGTTGCGCTGTCCGCACTCCAGCTCCGAGAGCGTCCCCTTGCCCACGCCGGAGCGCCGGGCCAGTTCGGACAGGGACAGGCGTTGCTGCTGGCGAAGCTCCCGAAGCCGGCGCCCCACCTCGTCGTTCAGGCCCATGCCGCGCGCGTCCGTTCCCGTCTTCGGAAGGTCATTGACGAGCGACCAGCCTACTCCGTACTGTTCCGCAAACAGAACGTTCCATAAACAGAACAACCCCCCTCCCTCTCGGCAGCCCGAACCCTGGAAATGAACGCATGTCCCTGATGGCTCGAATACGCGCCGCCGCCCCGCCCTCCGCGGTCGTCGCCGGACTGATCGCGGTGACCGTGGGCGTCACCAGCTCGGCCGCCCTCGTCTTCACCGCCGCCAAGGCGGCCGGTGCCGACTCCCGCGAGATCTCCTCCTGGATGCTCGCCTTCGGCGTGGCCATAGCCTGCACCTGCATCGGCCTGTCCGTGCGCTACCGGGCGCCCATCGTGACGGCCTGGTCGACGCCGGGCGCGGCCCTTCTGGCCACGAGCCTGAGCGGGGTGTCGATGGCTCAGGCCGTGGGCGCCTTCCTGTTCTCCGCGCTGCTCATCCTCGCCAGCGGGGTGACGGGCTGGTTCGCCCGCGCGATGAACCGCATCCCCGTCACCATGGCGGCCGCGCTGCTCGCGGGGGTCCTGCTCCAGTTCGGTACCGGCCTGTTCACCACCATGCACAGCAGCTTCGCCGTGGCCTTCCCGATGTTCGTGGCCTACCTGCTCGGCCGCCGGCTGCTGCCCCGCTACGCCGTACTGCTCGCCCTCGCCGCCGGCATCGTCGCCACGGTGTTCACCGGCGGCTGGCACGCGGAGCGGGTGCGGCTCTCCGTGGCCACGCCCGTGTTCGTCACCCCGGAGTTCGACTGGAAGGTCCTGATCAGCGTCGGCCTCCCGCTGTTCGTGGTCACCATGGCCTCCCAGAACCTCCCCGGCGTCGCGGTACTCCGGGGCGCGGGCTACGACGTACCGGTCTCGCCCCTGATGACCTGGACCGGCGCCGCGAACCTGCTGCTGGCGCCGTTCGGCGCGTACGGCCTCAACCTCGCGGCGATCACCGCGGCCATCTGTACCAGCGAGGAGGCCCACCCCGACCGCCGCAAACGCTATGTCGCCGCCGTCTGGTCCGGCATCTTCTACCTGTGCGTCGGCGTCCTCGGCGCGACGGTGGCGTCCCTGCTCGACGCCATGCCGCACGCCCTCGTCCTCGGCATCGCCGGCATCGGCCTGCTCGCCACCGTCACCAGCTCGCTGGCCACCGCACTGTCCGACACCGCGTCCCGCGAAGCGGCCGTGGTCACCTTCCTCGCCACGGCCTCCGGCGTGACCCTCCTCGGCATCGGCTCGGCCTTCTGGGGCCTGCTGGCAGGCGTCCTCACCAGCGTGATCCTCTCGGCGGGGCGCAAGCGGCAAGAGCCGGACGCCCCCGCACCCGACGCCACCTCCACCACCCGCCGGCCCGAGCTCAGCACCCGTACCTGATCACTCGGCCGGTACCGCGGCCGCCAGGCCGTAGCGGAGGCGTCAGGGGGCCTCGGAGCGGACGAGTATGACGGCGTAGCGGCACTCCTGCTCGGTGTTGTTGGCGAAGGCGCGCGGGGCCGGGGCGCCGAGCTCGATCGTGTCGCCCGCTGCGAGTTCGTGCGTCTCGTCGCCGTCGTGGAAGGTGAGCCGGCCGTCCAGCACCCAGACGATCTGCTGTACGAAGGCGAACGCCGCGGCCGGATACGGTACGTGCGCGCCGGCGGGCAGCCGGATCTCGGCGATCTCCGCGGGGAACCGCGGACCGGAGATCTGGCGGCGGTGGTACCCGGTGGCCGGGTCCCGCCACTCCGCGGCGGCGTCCACGATCCCGGCCTCTTTACCGTCCCCGTCGTCCATGGCGCCCTCCGCCATCGCGAGCAGCGACGAGACGCTGATGCGGAAGGCGCCGGAGAGCTTGCCGAGGACGACGGCGGTCGGGCTGCTCTCGCCGCGCTCGATCCGGTGGACCATGGCGCGGGAGACGCCGGAGGCATCCGCCAGCTGCGCCAATGTCCACCGGCGCCGTTCCCGCTCGGCACGTACCCGTGCCCCGATGCGGCTCACCAGAGGATCTACCATATTGGACATGGATCCAATATATGAGAACGAGTCGGGAGTGGCGGTCGCGGTGGCGGAAGCGGCGACGGTGCGCCCGGCACGGTCCGGTGACCTGGACGCCATTCTCGCCATTCGCAACGATGCGATCGAGAACTCGACCGCATTGTGGACGGAGACGCTCCAGACGCCCGCCGAGGGCGCCGCCTGGCTCACCGCGTTCCTGGACAAGGGCGCGGCATTCGTCGCCGAGCACGAGGGCGAGGTCGTCGGCTTCGGGGTGTACGCGCCCTGGCGGCCACTGGAGGGCTTCCGGTACTCGGCGGAGAACTCCGTCTACGTCCGTACCGACCGCCATGGGCTGGGCGTCGGCTCCGCGCTCCTGGACGTTCTCATCACCTCGGCGCGGGCGGCCGGCTACCACGTCATGATCGCCGACATCGAGTCGGGCAACGCCGCCTCGATCCGCCTGCACGAACGGTTCGGCTTCCAGGACGTCGGCACCGTGCGCGAGGTCGGCACCAAGTTCGGCCGTTGGCTGGACCTGACGATCATGCGCCTGGCCCTGGCGTAAGCCCTCGACCGCGGCGCAGCCCACCCAGCGCGGCCACCGCGAGGCAGCCGCTGATCGCGGCGATGGCGAGGCCGGTGCGGTGCAGGCCGCCGTCGGTCGAATGGCTGCCGATGAGCAGGGCGAGCATCGCCGAGGCGAGGTTGGCGCCGACGTACTGCGCGGTGCGGTACAGCCCGCCCGCCGCGCCCGCCTGGGCGGCCGGCGCGGCCTGGTAGACGGCGTTCTGGTTGGCCATCGAGTTGTAGCCGTTGGGGATGCCGAGCACCAGGCACAACAGGACCAGCAGCCATACGGGGGAGGAGCCGGTGGGCAGGGTCAGCAGCAGCCCGCCCGCGGCGAGCACCACCGAACCGATCAGGAGCAGCGGGCCGGGCCCGCGCCGCTTCTGCACACGGGTGGCGGTGAGCGTGGAGACGATGCCCATCAGGGCCAGCGGCAGCATCACCAGCCCGGCCCCGGAGGCGCCCAGGTCCCGGGACTCCTCCAGCCACTGCGGCAGGCCGTAGAAGATGCCGTAGTACGCGGTGTACGTCGCGATCGTCCGTACGTACGTGAAGGACAGCGCGCGGTTCGAGAGCAGCCGCAGGTCCAGGAACGGCACCGGAGCCCGCAGCGAGCGCCACACCGTGCACAGCCCGGCGGCCACCGCGCCACCCAGCGCCCACCAGTGCGGCGTCCGGGCCAGGGACAGCAGCCAGTACATGAGCAGGCCCATGGCCGCCACGAAGAGCAGCATCCCGGGGATGTCCAGCTGTGTGACGGTCCGGCGCAGCGCCCTGCCCTCGCGTACGGGGTCGGTGGGGGCCCACAGCAGGATCGCGACCGCGCCGATCACCGTCAGCGGCACGTTGGCCCAGAAGATGCCGGACCAGCCGAAGCCGCCGACGAGCACGCCGCCCAGCGTCGGGCCGAGCGCGACCATGACCTGGGAGCAGACCGTGAGTGCCGCCAGCGCGTTGTGCGAGTCGGCCCGCATCCGGTCGGCGGCGCGGCGGACCATGGCGAGCCCGCAGGGGTACTGCGCGGCGGTGCCGATGCCGATGACGACGCGGCAGGCGACCAGCACGCCGACGGACGGGGCGAAGGGGGCGGCGAGCGAGGCCAGCGCGACCAGGACCAGCCCGGCGAGCGACACCTTGCGCGGGCCGAGCGTGTCGGCCAGCCGGCCGGCGGCGGGCGCCGCCACGGCGGTGGCGAGATAGAGCCCGGAGACCAGCCAAGCGGTGGCGGGTCCGGCCCCGAAGTGCGCCTGGATACCGACCAGCGCGACCGCGATCATCGAGGAGTTCAGCGGCTGCAGGATCGTGCCGAACGCGATGGGACCGACCATGCGCTGCGGCAGCTGGGGCCGGGCCTGAGGCGGTGCGGCACTCTGCTTGTCTTCAGCCGTGCTGTCTACTTGAGCGGTAGGTGTAGGTGCGTGGGGGGTTTCGCGGGAACGGGGCACGGGAGTCCATCAGTGTTCGGTGGGGGCGTCGGGGGCGGCGGCCAGCCGGTCCAGCAGACGGGTGGTGAGCAGCAGCAGATCGCGCTCCACGTCGTTGAGGTGGGTCGCCATCGCGCGGGCCAGCCAGACGTCCTTGCGCGCACGGTCGGCCCGGATCAACTCCCGTCCGCCGTCCGTGGGATGCAGCAGCGTCTGCCGCCCGTCGGCCGGGTCGGGGCGGCGCTCGACCAGCCCCAGCTCCACGAGCCTGGCGACCGGGCGTGCCATCGACTGCGGGGTGACCCGCTCGGCCGCGGCCAGCTCGCTCGCGGTCGCCGGCCCGTCGCGCTCCAGCCGCCCCAGTACGGCCATCGTCCCGAGCGTCAGCTCACCGGGCGGCCGCTGCGCCCGCAGGCGGCGCGCCATGCGCATCAGGCTGTTACGCAGCTCGACGGCCGCGTGATCGAGCTCTTCGCCGGAGGACATCTCTTCAGCATAGTTCAATACCTGAGGGCCGGACTCCGAGCTGCGAAGATCAGCTACGCTGACCGCTGCCGGAGCGACCACAGGGGGAGACATGCTCACCAAGCAGCGACTGATACAGGCCGGGCTGACGGCGCTTCTCGTGGCGGGGCTCAGCGCCTGCGGAGCGGGAGCGGACGGCCACCGGGGGAGCGACGGCAGCGGTCACGGCACGGGGAGCGCCCAGAACGTGCGGCCGCACTCGGACGAGGTCACGGGGCTCCGGGCGGGCGTCCGCCACGTCACCAAGAAGACGGTCAAGGCGACCCGGCCGCACAAGGTGAAGAAGTGCGCGCCCGCAACGAAGCGGGTCAAGCACACCAAGCGCAGCGGCGGCAAGAAGAGGACCTGGCACACCACCGAGCGGTACGAGAAGTGCCGCAAGGTCCGGCAGGGCACGGAGACGTACCGGCGGATCGTCCGGCCGGAACGCTGGTGCGTACGGCTCGACGACGTCAACGGCCGGCCCGGCAAGGACGGCGTCTGGTACCGCGTCCCGCACGCCACCTACACCACCGCACTCGGCAAGGAAGACCACGCCAAGCTGCGCTTCACCCCGACCCGGACCGGCTGCTGACCCGGCCCACCGATCCACCGCTCTCAGGCATTCCGGCGGGTGTCCAACTGCGCCATCGGCATTTCCCCCACCAAGGCGGCGATCCCGGCCCGGGACGAGAATCCCAGTTTGCCCAGGATGTGCTCCAGATGGGCGTCCACGGTCCGCTTGGAGATCACCAGCCGGTCCGCGATCTGACGGTTCGAGAGTCCGGCGGCGACCAGTTCGGCCACTTCGCGCTCCCGGCGGGTCAGCGACTCCAGCGGGCCCGCCGGGTCCTCGGGGCCCGCCGCGCCGGGCGGGGCCTGTTCCGTCCCGGACCGGTCCTGTGGCGTCCCGGACCGGTCCTGTTCCGTCCCGGACCGGACCCGGGCCATCACCTCGTCGAGCGCCATCACCGATCCTCGGCCGAACGCCTTGTCGTACGCGGCATCGCCGAGCTCCGCCCTGGCCTTGCATACGGCCGCGTCATGGTGGCTCTGGAGCATGGCGATGCCGAAGAGCGGGGCGCCGATCTTTTCGTAAAGCACCTTCGTCGCGCCCAGCATCCACGCGGTCTCCTCGGGACGCCCCCGATCGGCCCCGAGCCAGGCGAGCACTTCGAGGGAGTGGGCGAAGCCCGTCATGTCGAGGACGTCGTACTTCATCGCCAGGGCGGCGCGCGTGGCGTCCTCGCATGCGGCGTGGTCACCGCCGAGCCACAGGGCGACCCCTTTCACCCACAGCGCCCATGCCTGGTTCCAGCGCTCCTCCGTTCCCGCCAGCAGACCCAGGGTCACATCGCAGAGCTCGATCGAGGTCTCGGTGTCGCCCAGCATGGCGTGCATCAACGCCTCCTGGTAATGGACGATCGCGATGCCGACGTGGTCCTCCTGCGCGATGAGCCGGCGCCGGGCCTCCCCGTAGTACCGCAGCGCGAGCTCGCCCTCGCACATGAACATGTACGTGCCGCCCAGATACTGCAGCGCGTACGTGAGGAGGGATTCGTCCGCCAGCTCCTCGGCGATGGCCTTGGACTCCTCCAGGAGTGGCAGGGCGAAGTCGTGCTCACCCTGCATGATCGCGAACCAGCCGACGAAGCGCAGGGCTTCCGCCCGTTCGGGAACAGGGCCATCGACCAGGCTGAGCCCCTTGTTCATCCAGTACCGTCCCTCGCTGTACCGCGAGGAGCACACCCAATAACACCAGAGCGAGTTGGCGAGCCTGAGCCCCGCGCGGGCAGCCTCGGCCGCGTCCTCGTCCTCCGCTCCTGCCCCACCGCCCCCCTCGGTGAAGCAGAATTCCAGTGCGGCCCGCAGATCGGCGGAGCACCGCCGCAACCGCAGATATCCGGGCACCTGTTGCGATGTGCAGAACTCCCCTTTGAACTCCTCGGCCATGGCCAGGTAGTGGTCGCGGTGGCGGGCCCGCAGCGCCGGTGCCTCGCCGAGTTCGGTGAGCCACTCCTCGCCGTATTCCCGGATGGTGTCGAGCAGTCGGTAGTGGGTCCCGCTCTCGTCGTCGCGCCTGAGCACGATCGACTTGTCCACGAGCTCGATCAGCGATTCGACGATCTCGTCGGCGGGCAGCTCGGCGTCCGCGCACACCTCCTCCACCGCGGCCAGGTCGAAGTACCCGGCGAAGACCGACAGTCGCGCCCACAACAGCCGTTCCTCGGGCGAACACAGTTCATGGCTCCACCCGATGGCCGTACGCAGGGTCTGGTGCCGGGGCATCGCCGTCCTGTTGCCGCCGGTGAGCAGACGGAACCTGCTGTCGAGCCGGCTGACGAGCTGATCGAGGGAGAGCGCACGCAGCCGTACGGTGGCCAGCTCGATGGCCAGCGGGATGCCGTCGAGCCGCCGGCACAGCGCGCCGACCGCGGCACGGTTACGGTCGTCGACCGTGAAGCCGCTGCGCACCGCCGCCGCCCGCTGGGCGAACAGCCGTACCGCGTCGGTCTCTTCAGCGGTGCCGCCCTCGTCCGGGACGCCGAGCGGGGGAACCTCCAGGACGTTCTCGCCCGGCACGCTCAGCGCCTGCCGACTGGTGGCCAGGATCCGCAGGCCGGGGGCCGTACGGAGCAGGGCGTCGGCGAGCATGCCGCAGGTGTCCACGACGTGCTCGCAGGTGTCCAGGATCAGGAGGAGTTCCTTGTTCTTCAGATACTCCATGAGGTAGTCGAGTGGCGGACGACCGGTCTGCTCGGGCAGGTTCAGGGCACCGATGACGGTGTTCGGCAGCAGCGCGGCGTCGCGCAGCGCGGAGAGCTCCACCAGGCACACTCCGTCGGCGAACCGCGCAGCGAGCTGCGTGGCAGTACGCAGCGCGATCCGGGTCTTGCCCACGCCTCCCGGCCCGACGAGCGTGACCAGCCGGGCCCGGCCGAGCGTCCGCTCCGCCGCCGCGAGCTCATCGGCCCGCCCCACAAAGCTCGTCACCTCGGCCGGGAGGTCGACCGCCACCCGCACATGATGTGTCGCCATCGCAGCCCCACGTTCCTTCGCACAGCCCCACGTGCCTTCGCCTTTTTTCCCTGGCCAGGCGAGAAGTCCGCCCCACGCTAGCGAGCGAGCACACGGCGTGCCTTGCGCACGACACAACATGACCGTCTGGCATCCCTACAGGTCGTTTCTCGCTCGGATCGTTGTCGTTCGGTTCGTTCGGTTCGTGCGGAGAAGTTCTTGATGGCTTCTTCATAGGTTCTTCATCAGGGCGGTTCTACATTCGGCGCGTCCGGCCTCGGTGGGCCGGGCGGTGGCCGAGGGATGAGGAGCGCTGCGATGGGTTCGCGTCGGTGGTTCGGGGGACGGTTGCTGGTCGGGGCGGTGTCGGTGATGGCGCTGACGGTGACCGGCTGCGGGAGCGACGACGGCGGGGACGACATCGCGTCCGCCGGTAACGGCAAGGCCGGCGCCGGCGCGACCAAGAGCAGCGCCGGCGAGTTGGCCGAGTACGTCGAGGGCCAGCGCAAGTGGGTCAAGTGCCTGCGTGACGCGGGGCTCGATGTTCCCGACCCGGACGCCAAGGGCCGGGTCGACTTCGGCGACAACGCCAAGTGGAAGCGCGACCAGAAGGCCCTCCAGGCGCAGGAGAAGTGCGCGGACCTCAGCCTGCCCGTCCCCGACAGCGTCCAGAAGGAGCAGCAGCCCGAGCTCTCCAAGGAGGAGATCGGGAAGAACCGGGAGTACGCGAAGTGCATGCAGGAGCACGGCGCTCCCGACTTCCCCGACACCGGTGAGGACGGCCACTTCCGGGACGTCCAGTGGGATTCCACGTCGGCGGGTGCGAAGCGGGCCGCGCGCGAGTGCGCCTCGATCATCGGCATCCCGGAGAACGCGCCCACGCCCAAGGGCTGACGGGCAGGGCAGGGACAGGATCCGACGGGCGGGGACAGGAAGCCATGGAAACGGGACGGGAATCGGAGAGCCGCGCCGACGGCCGGAGAACCGGGCGGCCCAGGCGCGGCCCCGTGCTCGTGGGGGCCGGGATTCTCCTGGTCGCCGGGGTCAGTACGGTCGGCGCCCTCGGGCTGGGCGGGGGCGGCGCGGACGCCGGTCAAACGGGGGAGGGCAGGAGCAGCCAGGCGGTACCGGTCACCCGTGGCACGCTGACCGACCAGACGGAGATCGACGGCCGGCTCGGCCACGGGCCCGAGGTCCCGTTCCCCGTCAAGGCGAAGGGAACGGTGACCTGGCTGCCCGAAACGGACCGGACGATACGGCGCGGCGGGACCGTACTGCGCGTCGACGACCGTCCGGTGGTGCTGCTGTACGGCAGCCTGCCGATGTACCGCGATCTGGGCATGGTGGAGCCGGAAACGGCGCCCGCGGGCGCTGACGGCACCGCGGGCGCCGACGGGCCCAAAAACACCGACGGGAGCGCCGGCGGCACGAAGGACACCGACGGAGTCACCGACATCGATGGTGGCACTCCGCCGCAGCAGCAGCCCGCCCCACCCTCCCAGCCGACCCCACTCCGCGGCATGGACGTCAAGCAGTTCGAGACCAACCTCCAGGCCCTCGGCTACTCCGGCTTCACCGTGGACGACACGTACACCACGCTGACCGCCGACGCCGTCAAGCGCTGGCAGAAGGACCTCGGCCTGCCCCAGACCGGCAGGGTCGACGCCGGTGACATCGTCTACGCGTCCGGTCCCGTACGGATCGCCGGCACCAGCGTGCGCGTCGGGGCCGAGGCCGCCGGCAGCCCGGTGAGTTACACCCGTACCTCCCGCATGGTCACCGTGGCCGCGCCCGCCGCCGACACGGACTGGGCACGCCGGGGCAGCGAGGTCACCGTGGAACTCCCGGACGGGCGCTCCGTGCCGGGCAAGGTCGCGAGCGTGGGCAAGGACGCCTCCGCCGCCGAGGGCGAGGGGAACACCGAAGGCGCGGAGGGCGGTGGCGACGCGGACACGAAGGCGGCCACCGTGTCCGTGGTGATCACCTTCGACGACCAGGACGCGCTGGGCAGGATGGAGAGCGGCCCGGTCACCGTGCGCTATGTGGTCGAGCAGCGGAAGAGCGTACTGACCGTACCGGTCGCCTCCCTCGTCGCCCTGGCCGAGGGCGGCCACGGTCTGGAACTGGCCGAGGGGACAAGCAAGTTCGTACCTGTGAAGACCGGCCTGTTCGCCAACGGTCGCGTCGAGGTGAGCGGGCCCGAGGTCCACGAGGGCATGAAGGTGAGGATTCCCAAGTGACCTCAGCGACCCGCTCGCCGGGCCCGCCGAAGCCGCAACCCGGCACTCCCGTCGTCCGGTTCGAGGCCGTGTCGAAGACCTACCCCGGCCATGTCACCGCGGTCGACGGAGTGGACCTGACCATCGAATACGGCGAACTGGCCTGCGTCGTCGGCCACTCCGGCTCGGGAAAGTCGACCATGCTGCATCTCATGGGTACGCTCGACCGGCCGTCCAGCGGCCGGGTCACCGTCGACGGCCACCCGATCGCCGAGTTGTCCGACCGCGAGGTCTCCGCACTGCGCGCGCAGCGCATCGGCTTCGTGTTCCAGCAGTTCCATCTGGCCGTGGGCGTACCGGTGTTGGACACCGTCGCCGACGGGCTGCTGTACGCCGGTGTACCGCTGCGCGAACGCCGGCGCAGGGCGGCGGACGCGCTGACCCGGGTGGGTCTCGACCACCGGATCGACCACCTTCCGCACCAGCTCTCCGGCGGCGAGCGGCAGCGGGCCGCGGTCGCCCGCGCAGTCATCGGCGAGCCGGCCCTGCTGCTCGCCGACGAGCCCACCGGCAACCTCGACTCGGCCTCCGGCGCCGCGGTACTGGAGCTGCTGCGCGATCTGCACACGGCCGGCACCACGGTGGTGGTCATCACCCACGACCGGGAGATGGCCACGGCCTTCGACCGGCGGGTGGAAATGCGCGACGGCCGGATCATCGCCGACAGCGGCCCCACCAGAACCGAGGAGCAGCGATGAGCCGCCGAGGGCGAACGCGAGGGCGCACGACCTCATTGCGCCCCGCCCGCCTGACCCCCGCCGACATCCTCCGGCTCGGCGGTACCGGGCTGCGCACCCGCCCGCTGCGGGTCTTCCTGTCTGCGCTGGGGATCGCGATCGGGGTCGCCGCGATGGTCGCCGTCGTCGGCATCTCCAGCTCCAGCCGGGCCGAGGTCGACCGCAGGCTCGACGCGCTGGGCACCAACATGCTGCGCGTCGCCCCCGGCCAGACCCCCGACGGCCGCAAGACCCGCCTCCCCGAGGAGGCGGTGCCCATGATCCGGCGGATCGGTCCCGTGCAGCAGGTGGCGGCGATCGGTGTGCTCGACGGCGCCGCGGTCTACCGCAACGAACATGTGCCCGTGGGGCGGACCAGCAGCGTCCAGGTGGCGGCGGCCGAGCCACGGCTGCTGCCGGCGATCGGCGGTAGCGTCCGTACGGGCCGGTGGCTCGCCTCGGCGACCGAGGAGTACCCGGCGGTGGTACTCGGCGCGGAGGCGGCCCGGAGGCTGGACGCGTACACCCCGGGGATGCGGCTGTGGCTGGGCGGCAAGTGGTTCTCGCTCGTGGGCGTGCTGGAACCGGCGCCGCTCGCCCCGGAGATCGACAGTTCGGCGCTGGTCGGGTGGCAGGCGGCGCGGACGTATCTGCACTTCGACGGCCATCCGTCGACCGTGTACGTACGTGCCCGGGACGACCGCGTGACGGCGGTTCGCGATGTCCTCGCGGCCACCGCGAACCCGGCGCAGCCGAACGAGGTGCTGGTCTCCCGGCCCTCCGACGCGCTGGCCGCCCGGGAGGCCACCGAGTCCGCGTTGACCGGGTTGCTGCTCGGCCTCGGCGGGGTCGCGCTGCTGGTGGGCGGCGTCGGAGTGGGCAACACCATGGTGATCTCGGTGCTCGAACGCCGCCCGGAGATCGGTCTGCGCCGCGCGCTGGGCGCCACCAGCGGCCAGATCCGCGGCCAGTTCGTCGCCGAGTCGCTGCTGCTGTCCGCGCTGGGCGGCCTCGGCGGGACGGTACTCGGTACGGCGATCACCGCCGCGTACGCCTCCGTACGGGACTGGCCGACCGAGGTACCGGTATGGGCCGCCGGCGCGGGCATCGCCGTCACGCTGCTGATCGGCGCGACAGCGGGCCTCTACCCGGCGGTACGGGCCGGCCGGCTCTCCCCGACCGAGGCGCTCGCGGGGTCGTGACGGCGATGGGACTCAGCCGGTGCCGTCCATGCCCCCGTGACCGAGCGGCAGCGTCACAGTGAAGACCGTCCCCACCCCCACCGTGCTCGCGACCTCGATCGTCCCCCGGTGGTCGTGCACGATCTGCCGGGCGATGGACAGGCCCAGGCCGCTGCCGCCGGTGGCGCGGCCCCGGGCCGCGTCCGCGCGCCAGAAGCGGTCGAAGAGGTGCGGCAGGTCCTCGGCCGCTATGCCCGTGCCGGTGTCCCGGACCTGGAGGACCGCCAGGTCGTCGCGGGAGGCCAGGGCCAGTGTGACCGTGCCGCCCGGCGCCGTGGCCCGGATCGCGTTGCCGACCAGATTGCCGATGACCTGGCGCAGCCGGTCGGCGTCGGCGACCGTGTACGTCGGCTGCGGCGCCGCCAGTTCCAGCGCGACACCGGCGCTCTCGGCCTGGGCGCGGTGGGCGGTGCGGCAGGTGTCCAGCAGGTCGCGCAGGTCGACGTCGGCGCGGTGGTAGGTGAGCGCGCCGGCCTCGGCCAGCGCCAGGTCCTGCAGGTCGTCCACGATCCGCTGCTGCAGCATCGCCTCCTCGTGGAGGGACGCGAGGAGTTCGGGCGTCGGCTCCACGACCCCGTCCTGCAGTGCTTCCAGGTAGCCGCGCAGGTTGGCCAGGGGAGTGCGCAGCTCGTGCGCGATGTCGCCGGTGAGGCGGCGCTGGCGTTCCTCGCCGGCCTGGAGGGAGTCGGCCATCCGGTTGAAGGCCCGCCCCAGTTCGGCGATCTCGTCCCGTCCGGAGACCGGGACCCGCTGCCCCAGCTCGCCGTCCCCCAGTCCCCGGGCGGCCAGCGTCAGGGCGCGGATCGGGCGCAGTACGGCCCTGCTCAGCAGCAGTGCGCCGAGGATGGCCGCGAGGGCGACCCCGACCGCGACGGCCACGGTGGGCGCGGCGGCGAGGGTGGGCGGGGATTCGTCGCGCACCCCGAGGCGGACCTGGAGCCGAGGTGGTGCGGCCGAGCCGATCCGTTCGTCGAAGGTCCGCTGCAGGCAGGTGGCGAACCGCCGTTCGTCCGCGCACTTCTGGACCGCCGCGTGGTCTCGGGCGGCTTTCGGGTCGGATGCCGCCGCCGGCTCCTCGCACTGCCCCGGCACTGTGCCGTCCGTACTGACGCGGGGCACGCCGATGCTGTTCGGGCGGGCCGTCACCTTGGCCCCGGCCCGGGTGAGGCAGGCTGCGTAGGCCGCGGCCGACCGGTACTCGCCGATCGCGGTGACCGTGCGCTTGACCGAGGCCAGCGGTACCTGGTCCGTCGGCAGCCGCAGGGTGGGGCGCGGGTCGACCAGGACCGGGGGCTGCCGGCTCACCGCGCGCGGCTCGCGGCCCGTGAGCGCGTCGGAGTCGGCGAGCAGCTCGTCGGCCTCCGTGGCGACCCAGATCCGCTGTCCGGTGTCCTTCGCCAGCCGGCTCACCGTGGGGGAGATGCCTTCCCAGGTGCCGTGCGCGAAGCCGTAGGCGTACAGCTCGCCGGTGATACGGGAGACCACCTGCCGCCCGGCGGTGACGGAATCGGCGGCCTGCCGCGTCGCCTGACGCCACGTCAGCCAGGCGGTCGCCGCCGTGGCGGCCATCGCGACGAGCATCAGCAGGGCGAGCGCCCGCAGCCGGAAACTCACCGTGCCGCCCCTTCCGGGCCGGACTGCCCGGCCGCCAGCCGGTAACCCCGCCCGTACACCGTCTCCACATACCGCGGTCCGTCGGGGCCGCCCCCCTTCTCCAGCTTCCGCCGGAGGTTCATCACATGCGCGTCGACCGTGCGCTCCAGGACGTTCTGATCGAACCCGAAGACCCGGTCGATGATCTGGGCCCGCGTGAACGCGCGGCCGGGCTCGCCCGCGAGCACGGTCAGAATGGCGAACTCCTTGCCGGTCAGCACCACCGGCTCCCCGGCCACCCGCACCTCGAAGCGCGCGGTGTCGATCTCCAGGTCCCCGACCGTGAGCACGGCGGGCTCCGTACGCCCCGCCGCCTTCGCCCGCCGTAACAACGCCCGGACCCGCGCGGTGAGTTCGCGTGGGCTGTACGGCTTGGTCATGTAGTCGTCGGCCCCGAGGTCCAGCCCCAGCAGCATGTCCTCCTCCGTGGTGCGCGCGGTGAGCAGCAGGATCGGGACCTGGGACTCGGCGCGCAGGATGCGGCAGACGTCGAGTCCGTCGACGTTCGGCATCATCACGTCGAGCACGATGAGGTCGGGCCGGGAGGAGCGGGCCCGGTCCACGGCGGCGCGGCCGTCGCCGACGACCTGCACCTCGTTCCCCTCCCGCTCCAGGTAGAGCCGGATCAGGCGGGCCTGTTTCACGTCGTCCTCGGCGACCAGTATGCGAGCGCTCAACGTGCCTCTCCTCACGTCATGTGCCAATTTGTGCGCCCGTAGCGGCTTTTCGGCCTCGCGGACACCCGAAATCGGTCACTCCGGGGCGGAATGCTTTCTTCGCCATGTTCAGAACAGGATCGTACTAACGCCACGTGCATCCCACGCGGTGCAGTGGTCACTGTTCTTGCTTCAGGCCACCCGGCAAGCAGGAGCCGTGCCGACAAGCGGTGCCAACAGCGGTGCCAACAAAAGAATGCAACTGGGGGATTTCATGAAGCGTCGACTCGCAGCCGTTCTGCCCGCCATCGCGGCGGTGGCCGTCTGCCTGCCGTTCACCCTTTCCACTCCGGCGGTGGCCGCCGCGTCCTGCGGCAAGACCGCCGCCGACAAGGACGGAAGCGCCTGGAACGCCACCGCGAGCGGCGCCAACCAGCGCAGCGGGTCCAGCACCGGCTGTGTGAGCAAGGGCATCGCCTACTCCGGCCACCGGCTCGACTACCACTGCTACACGGTGGCCGGCGACTACACCTGGACGTACCTCAGAAACGACAGCACGGGTGTCACCGGCTGGGTCCGCGACGACCTGCTGAGCGACTACGGCTCCAGCGTGTACTGCGGCTTCTGATCGCACCGCACAACGCAGTCAGGGGCGGCCCCGCCGGGGCCGCCCCTGGTCTCATGACAGCGAGCGCACCGCCCGGCGGACCTCCGTGGCGACGGCGGCCGGGAGCGGGGCGTAGTGGAGCGCGGCGAGGTGCTTCTGGCCCTCGGTACTGGCGGTGTAGCTCAGGAACGACTTGAGGACCGGCAGGGACGCGGCCTGGTTGCCCTTGTCGCAGACGACCTCATAGGTCATCAGGACGATGGGGTACGCGCCGGGCTTTGGTGCGTCGTAGTCAAAGGCGAGCGTCTTGTCGTGGCCCTCTCCGACGATGTCCGCGGCGCCGATGCCGGCCGAGGCCGTCTCCGTCGTGGGCGCCACCGGCTCGCCCGCGCCCGTGTCGATGCTGACCGTGGTGATCTTGCGGGAGACGGCGGAGGACAGCTCGAAGTAGCCGATGGTCCCCTCCGAGGAGGACACCTCCGCCGCGACGCGGGAGGAACCGGTCGCGGAGCCACCGCCCTTGCCCTCCCACGCCTTTCCGGCGGGGTGCGGCCAGTCCTCGGGCGCGGCACCGGCCAGGTACTCCTGGAAGTTCTGTGTCGTGCCCGAGTCGTCCGAGCGGTGCATCGGCCGGATGGGCAGGGACGGCAGCTTCGTGCCCGGGTTCAGCTTCTTGATGGCCGGGGCGTCCCAGGTGGTGATCCGCGAATCGAAGATCTTCGCCAGCGTCGGTGCGTCCAGTACCAGATTCTCCACGCCCGGCAGATGGAAACCGATGGCGACGGGGCCGCCGGCCATCGGCAGATGGATCGCCCGGCCGCCCCGGCAGACCTCCCGCGACCACGCGATCTCCTGCTTGCTCAGCACCCCGTCGGTGGCACCGAACGCGGTCGCCCCCCGCTGGAACTGCGCGACACCGGCCCCCGACCCCAGCGGGTTGTAGGCGATCTGCGCGCTCGGGCAGGCCCGTTGGTACGCGTCGATCCAGTGCTCCATCGCGCTCTGCTGCGCCGTCGAACCGGAGCCACGCGCCTTGCCCTCGCCCGCGCAGTCGACCCCGGTCGGTACCGGCTCGGCGGACCGGCGACTCACCTCCGCCTCATCGGTGGCCTGCGCCCCGCACCCGGTGAGCAGCAGAGTGCCCGCGCAGGCCCCGGCGAGCAGAGTGCTCCATCGGCTCGTACGCCTCATACGGACCCGACGACGGCTTTGCACTCTTGTTCCCCTCACGGCGACACTCATCCCAACACAACGAACTGCACGTGAATGCTCGCTGATCTTTCGTACGGGATGAGTGTCGCCCGGGCGAACAGGAGGTGATGTCTGGATCACGGCCAGGTGAACACGGCCGTGCGGACCGCCGCTGCGGCAGACGTTACGGCGGTCGCTACGGCAGTGCGTGGACGTGCGGGCCGACCGCGTTGGACCAGGCGTTGCCCGCGGTCGCGTCCCAGTTCGTCGACCAGGTCATGGCGCCGCGCAGGCCCGGGTAGGTCTTCGCGGGCTTGAAGGTGCCACAGTCGGTGCCCTTCGTGAGGCAGTCCAGAGCGGCGTTGACAACGCTCGGCGCGACATAACCACTGCCCGCGCCCCGCGTGGAGGCAGGCACCCCGATCCCCACCTGGGAGGGGTCGAGCCCGCCTTCGAGCTGGATGCAGGCCAGTGCGGTCAGGAAGTCCACCGAGCCCTGGCTGTACACCTTGCCGTCACAGCCGAGCATCGAACCGCTGTTGTAGTACTGCATGTTGACGACGGTCAGGATGTCCTTGACGTTCAGCGCAGTCTGGAAGTAGCCGCCCGACGTCGACTGCATGTCGATGGTCTGCGGGGCCATCGTGAGGACGAGTCCACTGCCCGCCTTCTGCGACAGCGAGCGCAGCGCCTGTGTCATGTAGGTGGGGTTGAGGCCGTTCTCCAGGTCGATGTCGACGCCGTTGAATCCGTACTCCCGCATCAGTGCGTACACGCTGTTCGCGAAGTTCGCCGCCGAGGTGGCGTCGTTGACGGAGACGGTGCCCTTCTCGCCGCCGACCGAGATGATCACCGACTTGCCGGCCGCCTGCTTGGCCTTGATGTCCGCCTTGAACTGGTCGACGGTGTAGCCGTTCAGGCCCGCGGTGTCGAGGTTGAAGGTGACCGCGCCGGGCGTGCTCGTGGCGTCCGCGAAGGAGACCGCGATGATGTCGTACTGGCCCGGCACATCGCTGATCTTCTGGACGGCCGCGCCGTTGTTGAAGTTCTGCCAGTAGCCGGTGACCGCGTGCTTGGGCACCGCCGGACTGCCTCCGGACCCGCCGTCGGCGGCCGTGGTACCGGTGACCTCGGCGGACCTTGCGGACTCACCGGCCGCGTTGGTCGCCGCGACCTGGAAGCGGTACGCGGTGGCCGGGCTCAGGCCGGTCACGGTCGCGGAGGTGCCACTGACGGACTGCACCTTGGCGCCGTCACGGTAGACGGTGTATCCGGTGGCGTCCTTGGCAGCGTTCCAGGAGAGGGCGACGGAGGAGGGTGTCACGGAACCGATGGCGAGGCCCGTCGGGGCCGCGGGTATGCCCGGTATCGGATCGGTGCCGCCACCGCCGTCGGGACCGAAGACGCTGAGGTCGTCGGCGAAGTAGGCGGGCTGGCCGTACCAGCCGTGGGTGTAGACGGTCACGGACGTGGTGCTGGGCCCGGTGGTGAAGCTGGTACCGATCTGCTGCCAGCCGGATCCGCCTTGCGTCCACGTCGAGACGTCGGTGGTACCGGTGCCGGACGCGCCGAGGTACACGTACGCGCCCCGGACGTACGCGCTGAGTTTGTACGTCGAGCCGGGCTTCACCGCGACGGTCTGCGTGCATTTGGCGTGGTCGGAGCCGGCCGGGGTGGCCTTCAGGGCGCTCGTGCCACTGCGCACGGGACTCGTGACGGTCGTGCCACTGCCGTTGGAACATGTCCAGTTGCTCAGCCCGGACTCGTAGCCCGAGTTCTTGGCGACATTGACGTCGGCCTGCGGGGCGGCGGCGACCGTTTGGGCGCTGCTTGCCGCGCAGACGACGGCCGCGACGGCGGCGAGGAGGGTCGTGAGTCGGCGTCTGTGCCGGCCGGGTCTGACATCTGAGGTACGGGGCATGACTGTCTCCGGTACGGAAGAGGCGAACCAAGGGGCACGTACGGGACGGTGGCCACCGTGTCTGCGCTAAAAATGGTTCAGACCAATGCCGTTGTCAAGGGTCACGGCGAGGACCGCCCGCTCTTCCGCGGCCGGGGCGCCACATCCTGCGGGAAGGTCAGCTGGCCGCCCATCCACCGCATCGCCGGAGTGATCTCCTGCCGCCAGGTCGTGAAGTGGTGGCTGCCCCGCGGCAGGATGATGGAGTCCACGGTCATCGGCGGTTTCGCCGCGCGCACGAACCGCATCGTGTCGGCGTACCCCGGCTCGCCCTGCCGGCTGCTGGCCACCAGTACGGAGATCCGCGGCACCGGCCGATGCGCCAGCCGCCAGAACAGGTCGTGCTCGCGCTGCCGCTGGGCGGCCCGCGGCCCGGAGCCGAAGAGGCTGCCGGTGGTCAGGTCGTCCCGGATCCGGTAGTCGGCCGACAGCGCGACCGCCGAGGTGTAGACACCGGGATTGCGCAGGGCGAGTTCGAGGGCGCAGGTGCCACCGGAGGAGTACCCGAGGGCGCCCCAGGCGCTGGGGTCGTGGCCGACGCGGTAGGCCGACTTCAGTGCGTCCGGCAGGTCCTTGGTGAAGAACGTCTCGGCCTGCGGCCCGCCGGGCACGTCCACGCACTGGGTGTCCCGCGGCGGTGCGACGGTCGGCCGGATCATGACGACGACGGTCGGCTGCATCGCGTGCCGGGCGATCAGCCGCCCGGCGGTCTGCGGCACCTGCAAGTACTGCGCGAGGTTCATGATGCCGCCGGGATAGCCGCTGATCGCGACGATGACGGGGAACCGCTGCCGGTGGAACTGGCGTTGGAAGTACTGCGGCGGCAGATAGACGAAGGCCGGATTCACCACCCTGGTCCGGCGCCCCATGATCCGTACGGACTCCACCTTGCCGGCCTTCTCCGGCGGCCCGGCGGGCAGCCCCGTCACCCGGTCCAGCCCCTGCGGCCTGGCCGCCTGCACCAGCCCGCCCCGCACCCCGGCGGCCACGTCCCGGCCGTCGTGCCGGATGACCGACACCGGCGCCTGCTCGTTGCGTCCGAGCAGCTCGTCCCACGAACCGTAGAACTCGAAGGCGGAGTTGACGCCCAGGGCCAGCGCGCAGACGATCGCGAGCTGGGTGACGGCGATCGAGGCGAGCCGACCGAGTACGGGCCGGAGCCCGCGCCCGGCCAGCCGGGGCCAGCCCCACACCGTGAGGACCACACAGAGCACGGCGGCCACCGCCACCACGTATACGAGCGCCTGGCTGGTCAGCCCCATGCACCCATCACTCCCACCCGTCGCGACGTCCGGGGCCGGGCCGCCCGGCAACGCCTTTACGGCGGGCGGCCCGGGCCCCGCTCATCGATAGGGAGGCGAGCGAAGCCCGGTGCGTTCCGGCTGGGACCGGTTCTCGCCAAGGGCGTCAGGCCCCCAGCCACTCCGGCCGGGACGAGCCGCGCGCGACGAGGGTGAAGGAATAGCGGCCGGGAGTGCCGGACATCCGTACCTGATCGGTGACGCCTTGGTAGGTACCGAGCGGGGTCTCGTCCGTGAAGGTCTCGGGGTCGAGGTAGGCGTGGCGCTCACCGGTGCCGGCGACCTCGGCCGCATACGCCTTGTCGAAGACGCCGAGGCTGAGGATCCACAACGCGGCGCGGGTCAGCGAGACATGCACCCGGTAACTGCCGCCCTCGCGCGCCCGGCGGGCCAGCGCCTCGCTGACACCGGCGGCCATCAGCCAGGAGACGATGTAGTCATTGACCACGAGGATCGGCGGCAGGCCGGGCCGCTCGCCGTCGCCCTCCAGGTTCATCATGCCGACCAGGCTGCCGGCCGTCTGGTCGAAGCCGACCCGGTCGGCCCAGGGCCCGGTGGGGCCGTTGAGGGTGGCCGTCGCGTGGATGATGCCGGGGCGCGCCTCGGCGGCCTGCTCCGGACCCAGCCCGATGCTCTCCAGGTAACCGGGGCGGCGATTGGCGTAGAACACGTCGGCCCCGCCCAGCAGTTCGCGCAGCCGCGCCGAGCCGTCGGCGGAGCGCGGGTCGAGGGTGGCGGAGCGGACGCCGACGTTGGCCGTCACATAGGTGGTGTCGTGCTCGTGCTCGTTCGGGCGCCAGATGTTGAGTACGTCGGCACCGTGCAGCGCCAGCGCACGGCCCGCGCCCGCACCGGCGATCACATGCCCCATGCCGAGAGCCCGGATGCCCGACAGGGGCTGTTCGACGCCCTCCGGCAGGGGCTCGGCCGGGCTGTCGCCGATCTTCTCGATCTCGACCAGCGGCATGTGCGCGAGGTGGTCGCGGTACTGCGGCTCGTCGAGCATCTCCAGCGGGGAGCGGAGCACGGGCAGCACGACCCCGGCCTCGACGGCGGCCTGCTCCAGGTCGGCGGCGTTCCACCGGGCGATCGCCCGCGCCACGGCCGCGCCGTCGTCCGGTACGTCCAGCAGCTTCTGGGCGGCCACCTTGATGCCGGGGTAGGGGTTCAGCGGCATCACCCAACGCCCGTCGGCGGTGGGGTAGAAGGAGAAGCCGAGCGCCTGGTTCACATTGGACGTGGAGGCTGCCGGATAGCCGTTCAGCAGCTCCCAGCGGCGGTCGTAGAACGGGCACAGCCGGTGCGGCGCGCTCCGCAGGTCCACGGTGATGTCCTGCCCGGCGCCGCCGCGCAGCCGCCACAGCTTGGCGACCGCCGCGGACTTGGCCGCGAGCGCGATGGCGGCGGCCCCGCCCAGCCGCAGGGTGCTCGGTACGACCGGGTCGGCACCGAGGAAGGTGACCTTGCCCCCGGTGTCCTCCGGGCTCATGCCGATGCCTGCCAGCACCTCGGCGAAGGCGGCCTCGACGTCGAAGGCGTCATCGGTCGCCGGGGCGGCGACGGCTGCCTCGATGCGCTGGGTGAGCCGCTGGGCGTGCTCGGTGTTCGTGGTCATCGGTCGGTCAGCTCCCTGTGGTGTGTTGGGGGGTGGCGTACGACATCCGGGCTCGATGGTCCCGTACGGCGTCCAACCGGCTCGCTGCCGGGCCCTGTGCGCCGGCCTCCGCGCCGGAAGCCAGTCGGGAGACCAGCCCCTCGACCGCCGTCACGGTGTGCAGGCACAGCGTGAGGGCGCGGCCACGGGCGTGTGCGACGCCGTCGGGCGCGGTGCGGTCGACCAGGTCGGCGAGCCCGCTGCGGGCGGCCGTCGCGTCGAAGGCGGCGCGCAGGACGCCGGGATGCGGCCGGCCCTTCGCGGCGACGACGGCGGCCAGCTCGGCGAGGTGATGATCGAGTACCGCGGCGAACTCGGCAGTCTCAGGCACGGCGTCCGCCTCCGCACCCGGCCGCCCGTCGTACAGCAGCGCGGCGCACTGGGTGATCTCGTACACCGACCGCTGGATACCGGCCAGTTCCGCGGCGGTCCACCGTGCGCGGTGACGGCGCGGCTCGTGGCCGAGGCTGGCGATCGCGCCGTCCAGGCGCTCCCTGGCCTGCCGGGACTGCCGGCGCAGCACATCGATGCCGGCCGGGTCCACGGCGCCGACCTCGGCGTACCCGGTGACCAGCACCGGCAGCAGCCGCTGCTGCACCCGCAGCCAGTCGGCCAGCAGCTCGTGCGTGCGGTGGTGGTGGTAGGTCGGGATCAGCACGAAGACGACCAGGCCGAGCAGTGCGCCCACGAGCGTGTCGGCGGGGCGGCCCCACTCGATCAGGTCGGGGGCCGAGCCGAGCCGGCTGATGAGGAAGACGATCCAGGCGGTGATGAAGAAGTTCAGTACGAGCTGGCCGACGCGGAGCGTGAGGAAGACGCAGGCCGCGAGGACCGATGCGCCGATCACCAGCCAGCCGGGGCTCCACTCGCCGGGCAGCAGCACCACCCACGCCACGAGCCCGCCGAGGATCGAGCCGATCGGCCGGCTCCAGCCGCGCGCGAAGGTGTGCCCATAGTCGGGGAACAGCACCAGCATCGTGGTGAGCGCCGCCCAGAAGCCGTGGTCGGGCAGGGCGTGGCCCCAGAAGTCGCCGAACGCGCGGCCCGCCGCCTCACCGGCAGCCGTGCCGACCGCGATGCGGATGGCGTGCCGGAAGAGGGGAGCGCCCGGGCGCATCTCGGCGGACAGCCGGCGCCATCCGGAGCGCAGCGCGTTCTCGGCGGGGAAAGCGTCCAGTACCTGGTCCAGCCCTTCGGGACCGCGGGCCTGGAGCCAGTGGTCGGCCAGCCGCGCCGCCTCCCGGAGGCGGGGGAGCAGCGCGTCGGCCTCGGGGCCGCGCCAGGAGTCGAGCAGCCGCAGCGCTTCGGGGTCGGCGTCCTGGCGCCGGGCGGTCAGCACCGTACCGGCGACCGCGTCGAGCGCCTCGGCGATGGCGGTACGCGGCACGCGCGCCGTCCGGGGCAGGAAGTGCAGGGCCCGCCGGATGCCCTCCGCCTCCGAGAGCAGCCCGAAGAGCGGGGCCGCGGCGGGGCGGGCGAACGCCGGCAGCAGGTCGAGGGCCGAGCGGGCCGCCGTGAAGGGCGCGGACGAGAGGTACCCGGCGGGCCCGGCGGCCCGCGCGGTGCTCGCCAGACTCCGGTACAGGGCGGCCACCGCCTTGCGCTGCGCGGGGTGGCGACGGCCGTACGGGGGCAGCAGCTGGGCGACGACGACCATGGCGGAACCGACCGCGATCCACTGGACCATGGTCAGCCCGGACGGGATGCCGGGGGAGAGGTCCGCGGTGATCATGAGGCCGATCGTGACCAGGCAGGCCCGGATGCCGGGGGCCACGCCCAGGGCGCGCCACAGTCCGGCGACGTAGGACGCCACGGCGAGCACGATCAGGAACCACCAGCCCATCGGGTGGAGGTACACGCCGATCAGCGTCGCGAGGGTGAAGCCCACCCCGAGGACGAGCGCGTTCACCGCCCGGTGCCGGACCGGCGCCAGAAGTGTGCCGATCCCGCAGATGAAGGCCCCGACCGTCATCATGGCCCAGGCCAGCGGATCATCGAGCAGCCATCCGACGACGGAGGCTGCGACGACGGCGAGTACGGCCCGGCCGATCGCCCAGGGATCGGAGAGTACGCGTTCCATCTTCAGCCCCGCCCGGAAGCTGTGCTGGATGGCGGAGCACCATGCCTTGACCTCACTCATATAGATGCATGTTACACCTAACAGTCCGTGCGGAGCGAGTGACCGCGCCCCGACGGGGGAGTGAGTCGGCTCACCCCCACCGCCGGGGCGCGGCCAGTCCCTCAACAGAGGGTCACCAGGCGTTGCGGTGAATGACCTCGGAGACGGGGCGCCGCCGCACCGGACCGAAGTTGCCGACGGGCCAGCCCACGGGAATCGCCGCGAAGGTACGCATCTCCTCGGGGATGCCCAGCACCTGCTTCCACTCCCGCTCCAGCATCAGATGCCAGATGGTGATGTTGGCGGCCAGGCCGAGCGCGCGTGCGGCGAGCAGCAGGTTCTGCACGCCCGGATAGACGCACGAGCCTTCCGCGAGCGCGGTGAAGCGCGGCTGTATCCGCGCCAGCTCCTGCACCGCGTCCGCACCCAACGCCTGCGCCGAAGCCCGCAGCCCCGCCTCGTCCGGCTGCTGCTCGGGCATCCGGTAACAGGGGATGACCAGGGCGGGAGTCTCCGCGAAGTGGTCGCGCTGGTACTCGATGGCCGCGACCATGCGCCCGTACGCGGCCTCGTCCATCCCCTCGGGCGCGTGCTTGCCCGTGGTGGCCAGATAGGCGTCCACGCACCGCTGCCACAGCGGCGCCAGCCGTGCCATGACATCGGGGTCGGTGACGAGGACGTACTCGTACCGCTGCATGTTGCCCCCGCTGGGACCCCAGACCGCGGCCTGGACGAGCCGCTCCAGCAGCTCGTCCGGCACGGGATCGGGCTTCAGGCGGCGCATGGCCCGCATGGTCGACATAGTGTCGAAGAGCGGGGGTTGGGCGGTTCCGGTGGCGTCGTTGAACATGATCGAAAAGTGTAGGTGGCGGTGGGGTTGCTGTGCAGTCAGCGGGCGGTGACCGGCGCCTCTGCGGACACCGACGATCCGGAGTCGCCGACGATCGGCGGCACTTCGGCCGCTGACGCCCGGACGAACCGGGGCCCGTCCGGCCCGTACACCGCACGCGGCTCGGGGAAAACGGTCAGCAGCAGGAGGTAGCTCACCGCGGCCAGTACGAGGCCGACGGGCAGCGAGATGTCGGCGCCGCCGGCGAGGCCACCGAGCGGGCCGACGAACTGGCCGGGCAGGTTGGTGAAGAGCAGCCCCACGGTGGCGGAGAGCAGCCAGGCGGCCATGGCGCGCCAGTTCCAGCCGTGCGTGAACCAGTAACGGCCGCCACGCTGGCGGCGGTTGAAGACCTGGATGGCGTCCGCGTCGTACCAGCCGCGGCGGGTGACATAGCCGAGGATCATGACGACCATCCAGGGCGCGGTGCAGGTGATGATCAGCGTCGAGAACGTGGAGATGGACTGGGTGAGGTTCAGCGCGAAGCGCCCGGCGAAGATGAACGCGATCGACAGCACCCCGATGAACAGCGTGGCCTGCACCCGGCTGAAGCGCGGGAAGACGCTGGAGAAGTCCAGGCCCGTGCCGTAGAGCGCGGTGGTACCGGTGGACAGGCCGCCGATCAGGGCGATCAGGCAGAGCGGCAGGAAGTACCAGCCGGGCGAGACGGCGAGGAGGCCGCCGACGTAGTTGGGCGCCGCCGGGTCGACGTACCGCGCGGCCTTCTCCGCGATGACCGACGCGGTGGCCAGACCGAAGACGAAGGGCAGCAGCGTTGCCAACTGGGCGAGGAACGCGGCGCCCATCACGCGGCGGCGCGAGGTCTTGTCGGGGATGTAGCGGGACCAGTCGCCGAGGAACGCACCGAAGGAGACCGGGTTGGACAGCACGATCAGCGCGGCACCGACGAACGAGGGCCAGAACAGTGGGTCACCGGTGGAGGCGAAGGCGCCCGCGTAACCCGGATCGAAGTCCCCCGCGAACGCGAACGCGCCGAGCACGAACATCGCCGAAGCCGCCACCACCGCCACCTTGTTGACCAGCAACATGAAGCGAAAACCGTAGAGGCAGACGACGAGAACGAGCCCGCCGAAAAGCGCGTACGCGAGTCCGTACGCCGGCCCCGATTCAGGGACTCCAGCGAGCCGGTGGGCACCCCCGACGAGCGCGTCCCCCGAGGACCACACCGAGATCGAGAAAAACGCAACGGCGGTGAGCAGGGAGAGGAAAGACCCGACGATCCGCCCGTGCACGCCCAGGTGCGCGGAGGAGGACACGGCATTGTTCGTACCGTTGACCGGCCCGAACAACGCCATGGGAGCGAGCAGCAACGCCCCGGCAACCAGCCCGAGCACGGTCGCCGCGAGCCCCTGCAGAAAAGACAACCCGAAGAGCACGGGAAAGGCCCCGAGCACACAGGTCGCGAACGTATTGGCACCGCCGAAGGCCAGCCGGAAGAGGTCGACCGGACGCGCGGAACGATCCTCGTCCGGTATCCGCTCGACGCCATACGTCTCAATCTCGGTAATCGCCGTAGTCACGTGCTGCTCCGCTTCCTGTCACTGGTGCTGCCGCTGGCCCTGCCCGGGACGGCCTCACAGTGTGTCAGCGGCCCCTGGCTCGTACTGCGCCACCCCGTGGCCGAAGGACCAGTCGATCGACTCGTTCTCGGTCAGCGTGATGAACACATTCCGCGGTTCGGTCCCCGCATACTCCTGAGCGAGCTCGGCGATCCGCCGGTACAGCGCCCGCTTCTGCTCGGGGGCGCGCCCGGAACGCATCGTGATCGCGACGTACACGATCCCCTCATCGCGCCGCACGCCCAGGTAACTGCCGTAGCGCAACGTGCTGTTGACGCCATCGTGTCCGGTCAACACCTGAAACCGGTCCTCGGGCGGAAACCCGATCGTCTCGCCGAGGGCGTCCTGTACGGCCCGCCCGAGCGCGTCGAGCCGCTCGCTGTCGGTCCCGAGCGCGTCAATCCGTACAAATGGCATGTCGGAGACTCCCTTTCCAGCGGTTCTCTTCCCTGAAGGATCTTCCGAAGGAGCATACATACTAGTAGGTACAATCGAGCCCGTGCAGAGGCCAGTAGACTCGACGACCGTGGCGGACACCCAGTACGAAGACCTATTGCGCCTGGTGCTCACCTCCGGGACAGCCAAAGCCGACCGGACGGGCACCGGCACCCGGAGCATCTTCGGGCACCAACTGCGCTATGACCTCTCGCAGGGGTTCCCGCTGGTCACCACCAAGAAGGTGCACCTCAAGTCGATCGTGTACGAGCTGCTGTGGTTCCTGCGCGGCGACTCGAACGTCGGCTGGCTGCAAGAGCACGGTGTCAGCATCTGGGACGAGTGGGCCGACGCCGACGGCGAGCTCGGCCCGGTATACGGCGTGCAGTGGCGCTCCTGGCCCACCCCGGACGGCAGCCACATCGACCAGCTCAGCCAGATCCTCGACACCCTGCGCCGCGACCCGGACTCCCGCCGGATGATCGTCTCCGCCTGGAACGTCGCCGAGCTGGACCGGATGGCGCTGGCCCCGTGCCACGCGTTCTTCCAGTTCTACGTCGCCGACGGCAAGCTCTCCTGCCAGCTCTACCAGCGCAGCGCGGACCTGTTCCTCGGCGTCCCGTTCAACATCGCCAGCTACGCCCTGCTCACACACATGGTGGCGCAGCAGACCGGACTCGAGCCGGGCGACTTCATCTGGACCGGCGGCGACTGCCACATCTACGACAATCACGTCGAGCAGGTCACCGAGCAGCTCACACGCACCCCGTTCGCGTTCCCCGAGCTGCGTCTGCGCCACGCCGACTCGCTCTTCGACTACGCGTACTCCGACGTGGAAGTGGTCGGCTACCAGCACCACCCGGCCATCAAGGCCCCGGTCGCGGTATGAACGTCGGGCTGATCTGGGCGCAGACCCTCGATGGCGTGATCGGCGCGGACAACGCGATTCCGTGGCGACTGCCTGAGGACCTGGCGCATTTCAAGGCGACCACTCTCGGCCATCCCGTGGTGATGGGGCGCAAGACATGGGATTCGCTGCCCCCGCGATTCCGCCCGCTGCCCGGCAGGCGCAACATCGTGGTGACTCGCGATCCCCAATGGGCGGCCGACGGCGCGGAACGGGCCGGATCCATCGCCCAGGCTCTCGAGCTCGCAGCCGAGCCGTTGGATCCGGCCGCCCCTGCAGCGGCATGGGTGATCGGCGGCGGTGAGATTTACCGTGCCGCCCTGCAGTACGCCACGACGCTCTCGGTGACCGAAGTCGACTCGACGGTGGACGGCGACACGTACGCTCCGACGCCGGATCCGACGTGGCAGGTCGCCGAGGACAAGGGCTGGCAGTCCTCGACGTCCGGGCTGCGCTACCGCATCCGCATCTACAACCGCTGAGCCTGCCCGGTTCGGAACAGCTCGCGAGCCCGCTCGCAGAACTGCTCGACATCCCTGATGTCCGGCTCGTCACCGTCCGCCAGCATGCGGGCCTGCAGTTGCTCGGAGCGCAGCCCGCCGTAGCGGGCCCGCACTTCCGCGGTCACCGGCTGGACCGCGATGTGCAGGTGCTTGCGTGCATCGCGGCCATGCGACCACATGCAGACGTAGGTCTGCTCGGGCCGGCACAACGTCTCCACGACACGGGCGGTCTCGCGCAGCAAGGGGCCGAGTTCCGCCGCTGCCGTGTCGTCGAGCTCCGCGATGGCCACGACGTGCTTCCGCGGGCCGACGATCAAGGTGCCGAGATTCATCGGACCGACGACGTGGTTCACCATCCAAGCAGCGGTTTCGTGCAGCACACCGCCGGGCAACTCCCGGCGCCCGGCCAGAAGGTCGCACCCAAGACACCCCGTCACATCCATGCGCGCCAGCCTATACAGGGGCCTATACAGCGCCCGCAGCGATGGAGTCGGTGGCCGGCCAGCCGTGTTCCACAGTCATCGGCGTGAAGGTGATCCGGGTGACCGAGTCGTCGGCGTGCCACCGGATGTGGATCTCCTCGGCGTCCGCCGACACCACGGTGGCGACATCGGTCAGTGGCGCCGCCTCTGCCGTGCCGGTCAGGGAGGCGAGGGCCGCCACGGTCACCGTTGCGTCGGCGTCCTCGACGGGGGTGGTGCTGAGGCGGGGGAGTACCGCCCAGGGGGTGAAGGCCGTGCCCTGCGGTGCGCGCACCTCGTCACGGTCCGTCCAGCCGTGCAGGCCGTGGAGCTGCGAGGACAGTGCACCGGTCGGGGGCGTTGCCCAGCCCGTCAGGTGTATGCGGGCGCCGTGCGGGAGGCCCGTGACCTGATGCACCCTCAGTTCGTATCGGCCGCGGGCCACCGTGACGCTGCGTACCTCCAGGCCCGGCACCATCGGCGGGCCCGAGGCGAACACCGGGCGGTGCCAGGAGGCTGCCCAGGCCCAGTCGTTGTCGCCGCCGGCGCCCAGGGGATGGATTCGGCAGCGTACTGAGGAGTGTCCGCCGATCTCGACGACCAGGTGGTTGTCGGGGGCGTTGGCGGAGGAGGTCGGGCCCGTGCCGGTCGAGTAGGCGAAGCGGCCGTAGAGCACGTCGTGCGCGGCGGCGTTGTCGCCCTCGTGCGGGCGGACGTGGTCGCTGCCGTGGTTGTGCAGCCGCGCGATGCCGTCGGCCGCGGTGGTCTGGACGAGCAGGCCGGGCGCGGGGAGCGCCAGCACCCGGTCGGCGGTCTCGGCGGGGGCCGTCTCCTCGGTGGCCGTCCACAGCGGGTCGTCGGCGGGGGCGAGGAGTGCGACGAACGCCTTGGAGGCCCAGTACGGGGAGCCGGGGCCCGAGTACGACTGGCAGGTGGGCTCGTGCGGCCCGTACCAGCCCAGGTTGAGCAGCCCGTCCTCGGCTCCCACCGCGCCCCGGGTGACGAAGTGGCGCAGGGCGCCGCTGAGGAGGCGGCGGGAGACACCCGGTGGGAGGTGAGTGTGGCCGGTCAGTGCGCCGAGACCCACTGCCGCAGACGCGGCGAAACGGTAGGTCAGGGAGCGGCCGAAGTGGATCGGGGCGCCGTCGCCGCCGAAGAGGAGCGAGTAACCCTTCAGGTGCTCGCTCAGCCGGGGCCCGTACAGGTCCAGCAGGCCCTTGTCGCCCGCCAGATGGGCGTGCAGCACCGGGTAGAGGTGCAGGGCCCAGCCGTTGTAGTGGTCGAAGGCGCGGCCGTCGCCGTCCGCGTACCAGCCGTCGCCGCGGTACCACGTCTCCAGCAGGTGCAGGCCGCGGTCGATGGCACGGCGGGTCTCCGCGTCGCCGCGGCCGACCGACTCCAGGAAGGCGGCGACGGTGACGGCGAAGAGGTACCAGTTGTTGGGTGCGGGGGTGTGTCGCAGGGCGCCGCGCAGCCATTCCTCGGTGCGGTCCTGTACGTCGGTGTCGAGGCGGTCCCACAGCCACGGGCGGGTCAGTCGCAGGCCGAGCGCCACGGAGGCCGACTCCACCATCGGCTGGCCCTGGATGTGGTGGTCCAGGATCAGCGGCCAGGATTCGGTGTCCTCGCGGCCCGGTGTGCGGGTGCCGGCCGCGAGCCCGTCGGCGTACCGGGGCAGGAAGCCGTGCGGGTCCGCGCCGTCCGCGCCCGCGACGCGGAACGCCGCGGCGAGGAACGTCCGCGCGTACCCCTCCAGCCCGTCGGAGCGCACGCCGGACCGGGACGGCCGCCCGGGCAGGTCCAGCAGCGCCCCGCCGGGCGTCGCCCAGCGCAGGGCGGCGCGTACCAGCCCGTCGGCGGCGGCCTCCCAGTGGGCACGGGTGTAGCCCGTGTGCGGGCTCAACACGCGGTCGTCCGAGGGGAATTGGAGGAAGGAGTCGGTGACTTCGGTCATGCCAGGAACGCCAGCCTTTCGCGGTGTACGGGGTGGGCGAAGCCGTCGCCGGCGGCCCACCGGGCCACTTCACTCACCGTCAGGTCGGCGAGGCGGCGCCATTCGTTGCCCTGGGAGCCCGCCAGATGCGGGGTCAGCAGGGCGTTGTCGCAGTCCCACAGCGGGTGGTCGGGGGGCAGCAGCTCGGGTTCGGTGACGTCCAGGACGGCGTGGATGCGATCGGAGGTCACGGCGTCGGTGAGTGCGTCCTGGTCGACGACGGCGCCCCGGGAGGTGTTGATCAGTGTGGCGCCGGGGCGCAGCCGGCCGATCAGCTCGCGGCTGACCAGGCCGCGGGTGGCGGGCAGCAGCGGCGTGTGCACGCTGACCACGTCGCTCGCGGCGAACAGCTGCTCGATACCGACGCCCGTCACCCCCAGCGCCGCGGCCTCCGCCTCGGTCACGTACGGGTCGTAGAGCAGGACCTGGAGATCGTACGGACGCAGCAGCTCGATCACCCGGCGCCCGATCAGCGAAGCGGAGCAAATGCCCACGGTATTGCGGTAGTTGCCCACCGAGCGGTCGGTGCGCAGCCAGGCGTCGCGGCTGCGGGTGGCGCGGTAGTCGCGGGCCCGCTCCAGGACGCGCTTGTTCGCCAGCAGGATCATCGCGACGGTGTACTCGGCCACCGGCAGTGCGTTGGCCGCGGCCGCCGAAGAGACCTCGATACCGCGGTCCCAGCAGGCGTCGGTGAGGTGGTGGCGGACACTGCCCGCGGAGTGCGCGATGGCTCGCAGGCGGGGCGCGGCGGCCAGTACCGCGGCGTCGATGGGCGGGCAGCCCCAGCCGGTGACCAGCACCTCCGTCTCCGCGAGGACCGTGCGGGCCCGTTCAGTGGTCAGGTCGTCGAGTACGGGGGGCGGTGCCAGGTCGCAGATGGCGGCGAGGGCGGCCGTCTCGTCCGGGCCGAAGACGGCCGTGGCGGCGTCCTGGCTCATGGCGAGCGCGGCGCGCGGCCGGTGTCGCGCCTCGGTCATGGAACTCCTTCGACTTGTCGCACGGGTCGTACGGGTCGTACCGGTGGTTACTCGTACCGATGGTTACTTCACCGCTCCCGCCGTCAGCCCCGAGCGCCAGAAGCGCTGCAGCATCATGAAGGCGAGAATCAGCGGCAGCACCGCGAGCAGCGAGCCCATGACGACGACGGGGTAGTACTCGGGCGAGACGGTCGCCGAGCTGTTCCACGTGTACAGCCCCAGGCTCAGGGGGTAAAGGTCCTGGTCGGACAGCATCACCATCGGCAGGAAGAAGTTGTTCCAGATCGCGGTGAGCTGGAAGAGGAAGATGGTCACCAGCCCCGGCCCGAGCATCCGCAGGGCGACCCGGAAGTAGGTGGCCAGCTCGCCGGCGCCGTCGATGCGGGCCGCCTCCAGCACCTCGTCGGGCACATAACCCTGGCTGAAGATCCGGCCGAGGTAGACGCCGAAGGGGTTGAAGAGGACGGGGAGGAAGACCGCCCAGAAGGTGTTGACCAGCCCGACGCCGGACGCCATCAGGTACAGGGGCAGTGCGAGCACGGTCTGCGGGACCATGACCGCGGCCAGCACCACGCCGAAGAGCTTCTCCTTGTGCCGGAAGGCGTACTTGTCGAAGGCGTAACCGCAGGCGACGCTGATCAGCGCGCCGAGCGCCGCGCCCAGCACCGCGTACAGCAGGCTGTTGCCGTACCACCGGCTGAACAGCCCGCCGTCCATGGCGAACAGCTCGCCCAGATTGGCGAAGAAGGAGAAGTCGCCGAGGGACAGCAGTTCGCTGCTGAAGAGCGCGTCGCGGTTCTTGGTGGCGGCCAGCACCAGCCACAGGACGGGCAGCAGGGTGTACAGCACGCACACGCCGACGACGGTGTTCACGGCGGTCCGGCCGAGCAGCCGGGGGCGCAGCGCTGCGGAGGTGGTGGTCATCGGGCGGCCTCCTGCTTCTCGGCGGACCGGTTCGTCCAGCGGGTCACGCCGTAGGACAGGGCGATGGTGAAGAGGAGCAGGATCACCGAGGCGGCCGCCGCCAGGCTGTAGTTGTTGCGGTTGAAGGCGGCGTCGTAGATGTACATGCTCGGGGTGAAGCGCGAGTTGATCATCGGGGTCTGCTGGCCGAGCAGCATCGGCTCGGTGAACAGCTGCAGTCCCCAGATCAGTGTGAACATCGCGACCATCACGATCGAGGAGCGCACCAGCGGGGTCTTGACCTGCAGGGCGGTGCGTACCGGCCCCGCGCCGTCGACCACCGAGGCTTCGATCACCTCGCGCGGGACGGCCTGCAGCGCGGCGTAGAAGATGATGGTGTTGTAGCCGAGGTTGCTCCACACCGCGATGTTCACGATCGAGGGCAGGACCGTGTGGACGCCCAGGAAGTCGACGGTGATGTCGCCGCGTGCCAGCAGTTCGATCACCGGGCTGATGCCGGGCGTGTAGAGGTACAGCCAGATGATCGCGGCGATGATGCCGGGCACGGCGTGCGGCAGGAACAGCGCGAGCTGCGCCCACGCCCGCAGCCGCACCACGCCCGAGTCCAGCAGCAGGGCGAGCGCCAGGGCGCACACCACCATCAGCGGGATGTAGAACAGGCAGTACGCGGCGACCGTGCCGAGGCCGCCGAGGAAGGTCGGGTCGGTGAGGACCGCCGCGTAACTGCGCAGCCCGACGAAGACGGTCCGCTCCGGGCCGAACCCGAGTCCCGGCTGGTCGGCGCCGAAGAAGCTCAGCCACACGGCGGTACCGACGGGGATGAGGAAGACCGTCACGAGCAGGACGAAGAACGGCGTCATCAGCACGCCGCACGCGCCGAGCCGGCGTCTGCGGGCCCCGCGCCGCTGGTCGGCGGACGACAGGGGAGCGGTCCGGCGCGGAAGTGCGACGGTGTCCGTGCCGGTGGTGGTCGTGGTCATGGTGTCACCTGCCTCTCTGATGCTCTCTGACGGTTGGTCAGCTGCTGCGTTCGGTGGTGGACAGGCCGAGGGCCTTGAGGTCGGGCAGGGTGCCGCGCTGTGCCTCGCGTACGGCGTCGATGATCGTGCCCTGGCCCCCGGCGGCACGGGCGAACCCGTCCTGCATGACTTTCTGTGTCGCCGTCATCCGCGGCCCCCACGTCCACCGGTCGTCTATGAGCTCGGCCTGCTCGCGGAAGAGCGCGTAGATGTCCTGGCCCGAGTAGTAGCGGCGGTCGAACGCCTTGCGACCCACCTCGATCAGGCCGGGCGCGGCGGGGAACTGGCTGCTCGTACCGCTGGACAGCCGGGCACGCAACGCATCCGGGTGGGTGACCTGCCAGCTGATGAACTCCATCGCGGCTTCGGGATTCCGGCAGTCCTTGGTGACGGCGAACGTGGACCCACCGTGGGTGGCGCTCACCGGCCGCCGGGTGTCCCACTGGGGGAGCGGCGCGACCGCCCACTTGCCCGCCTGCCCCGGGTGGGCGTTCATCTGCGCGCCCGCGTCCCAGGCGCCGTGCAGCCGGCTGAGGATCCGGCCCTGCCCGATCGCGGCGGGGAAGCGATTGCCGTCGGTGTTGAACCTGGCGACCAGGTCCTGGTCCGCCAGCCGCTGCCAGTAGCGCGCCACCCGCCGGGTGGGCGCATCGGCCATGGAGACGTTCCAGGCACCCTGGGAAGTGTCGAACCAGCGGGCGCCCGCCTGCCAGGAGAACGCGGCGAACTGCGTCATGCCGTCGGTGGGGAACAGCGACAGATGACGGTCCGGTGCGCGCTTCCGTGCCAGCAGCGCGGCCTCCTCGAACTCGTCCCACGTGGTCGGGACGTCGATGCCGTACTTCCTGAAGAGGTCTTTGCGGTAATGCAACACCATCGGCTCGATGTCCAGCGGGACGCTGAAGACCCGGCGGTCGAAGGTGGTCAGTTCGAGGGCCTGCGGCAGCAGCTTGTCGCGCAGTCCGTCGTCGACGAGATCGGTGATGTCGCGGGCGACGCCGTCGATGGCGAAGCCGGGGACCTGGGGATACTCGATGGTGGCGACGTCCGGCGCGTTACCGGCGCGGGCGGCGTTGCTCAGCTTGGCGTAGCCGCCGAGCGCGCCGGACGGGACCTGCTGGAAGTCCACCTGGATGTGGTCGTGCGTACGGTTGAACTCGTCCACCACCTCCTGGCTGCCGCGCAGGGCGGACCAGAAGGTGATGCGTGTGGTCTTCTTGGATCTCTTTCCGGTGGTGCGCGGCTGGCTGCCGCCGCTGCCGGTGCAGGCGCTCACGCCGGACAGGGACAGGGCGGCGAGCGCCGCGAGTACGGAACGACGGCTCTGTCGACCGGGCATGCGTGCCTCCCGCGGCTCGTTTCGGGACACGGGAATAGTGATCGGCGCAACACAACCCGGTCAATAGACCGATCAGAAGAAAATGAAACGATCAAACGCTCATTGCGTGCGGACGGGGCCGCTTCTGACGGTCACTCACCAGCCTCGCTCACCGGCCCGGTCGACCCGCGTACCTGCAGATCCGGCAGCAGCTCGATACGCCGTACGGGTGCCGGGCGCTCCCCGGCAGGCCGCCGCAGCCGGTGCAGCAGCAGCTCGGCCGCCGCCCGCCCCACCTCCGTCTTGGGCGGCGCCACCGCGGTCAGCGGAGTACTGCCCAGCGCCGCGACGACATCGTCGTACGCCACCACGGAGAAGTCCTCCGGCACCCGTATCCCGGCCTCCTGGAACCGCTGGACCAGCATCAGCGCGTCCACGTCTCCGTGCAGGACGGCGGCGGTGGCGCCGCGTGCGCGGAGGAGGTCGAGGACGTCGGGCGTCGGTTCCGCCGCGGACTCCGACCGGGGCCGTTCCGCCGGCTCCGGCACGGCGGTCGGCGAACTCAGTGTCACCGCCCAGTCCTCGACCTCCGCCCGCTCCGCCGCGATCGCGGCGAACGCCGCGCGCACCGCCCGGGCCGTGGGGCTGTCGTCCCGGGCGCCCAGGACGATCCGCCGGTGCCCCAACGAGATCAGGTGCTCGACGGCGAGATGGACGCCGTACCAGTGGTCGGAGCACACGGAATCGAGCGCGTGCAGCGCGCTGCCGGGCCGCGGGCGGCGCTCCATCAGTACGGTCGGTACCTCCAGCGAGCCGAGCCAGCCGTAGTCCGCCTCCTCGGCGCCCAGCCCGCGCCAGCGCGGCGCGATCAGCAGGCCCTGCACACCACTCGCCAACGCCTGCTCCACCATGGGGCGTTCGCCACCGGACACCGCGGGCGCGATGTGCAGCGCGATCCGCATGCCGGCCTCCTCCAGCACCGTGCGCGCACCGTGCAGGATCTCGAAGAGGTACGAGTGCCGCTCGGGCACCACCAGCCCTATCGCGGCACCGTCCTCACCCGGCCGCGCCCTCGGCACACCGGCCGCGGCTCCCACCGCCCCGGCCTCCTCGACCGGCACGATCGAACGCACCACTCCGTGCCCGCGCCGCAGCTGCCCCGCGCGGGCCAGCTCCTCGACGTCCCGGCGCACGGTGACCACCGAAACCTCCAGCTCGGCCGCGAGATCACCGACGCGCACCGCACCGCGCGACCTCACCACGCCCAAGATCCGCTGCCGCCTGAGATCCACCGGTTCCCGCATATCGCTGCGCCCCCCTGTGTGCGTTTGATCGTTCGCCGCGCAGCATAACGATCAGCCCGCCCCCGCACGAGACCACCGACAGCCGGGACCACGTAGCGGCCCTGCCGTAGAAATCGCTTCGCCCCGGCGCGATTGCCACCGCTACGATCTCCCCATGGGTATCGCAGTCACGAAGTAGTTCCAGGTGTGCCGTTCCACGGCAGCAGCCGCACCGGTACTGACCGGTGGGGTCCGCTCGTCGTGCCGGCACGGAAGCGTCCTTACGGCTCAGTGGCCGTAACGTCCCGCTGCCTGGAGTAACCACTTCATGAACGCTTTTCCCGAGGCGCGCGCATGCCCGCCTGCCGGCCGCCGGATGGCGGCTCTCGCGCTGCTCTCCCTCCTGCAGTTCCTCATCGCCCTTGACGTCACCGTCGTCAATGTCGCGCTGCCGTCCGTCGGCGCGCAGTTCCACGCCCCGGCCGCGTCCCTCTCCTGGGTCGTCACCGGCTACACCCTGGTCGGCGGCGGTCTGCTGCTGCTCGGCGGCAGGCTCACCGATCTGCTCGGCAGGCGCCGGATGTTCCTGCTCGGCACCGGCCTGTTCGCGCTCGCCTCGCTCGCCGCGGGGCTGGCCCCCGGCCTTCCGACGCTGATCGGCGCCCGCTTCGCGCAGGGCGCCGGCGAGGCACTCGCGTCGCCCGCGGCGATGTCACTCATCGCACTGCTCTTCCCCGAACCCGCCGAACGGGCCAGGGCACTCGGCATCTGGGGCGCCATCTCGGCGGGCGGCCTCGTCGTCGGCGGGCTGCTGTCCGGAGTACTCACCGAACTGCTGCACTGGCGCTGGATCTTCGGTATCAATGTGCCCCTCGCGACCGCGGTACTGCTGATCGCACCGAAGCTGGTGCCGGCCGACGGACCACGCACCCGCACCGGACGCCTCGACCTGCCGGGCGCCGCGCTCCTGACCGCGGGCCCGCTCAGCCTGGTGTACGGAGCGCTGGAGTCGGCGCCGTGGGCGATCGCGGCAGGTGTACTGCTGCTGGCCGCCTTCGTCGCCGTAGAAGCACGCACTCGGCACCCGCTCGTACCGCTCTCCTTCTTCACCCACCGCACCCGGGCCGTTGCCAACGCCGCGACGGTACTGCTGAGCGCGGCGCTCTCCACCGCGTTCTTCCTCCTCACGCTGTACATGCAGGACGTGATCGGACTCGGGCCGCTGCAGGCGGGCCTGGCCTTCCTCCCCTTCTGCGCGGCGCTGTTCCTGGCCATCTCCCTGGTGTCCCGGCTGATCGGTGCTCTCGGTGTGACGCGTACGGCGCTGGTGGGGATGGCGTTCACGGCAGCGGGCCTCGGCTGGCTGGCCCGCCTCCCCGACCGGGGCCAGTACGCCGTCGATGTACTGCCCGGCATGGTGGGCGTCGCCGTCGGTATGGGCGTCGGGCTGCTCGCCCTGCAGAACGCCGCGCTGCACGGCGTCACGGAGGCCGACGCCGGAACCGCGGCGGGCATCCAGCGCTCCGTCGATCAACTGGGTGGTTCCCTCGGGCTCGCCGTGCTGGTGGGAGTCTCGGTCGGGAGTACGAGTACGGGCGGGGCCGACGGCTTCCGTAGCGCTTTTCTTTACGCGCTGGTCGCGGTGATCGCGGGTGCCGGGCTGTTGCTCGCGGTACGTGACGGCACGGCAGAACAGTAGAAACGGAAACCAGGGGCACCCAGCGCCTCGGTGTACTGAGGTATACCGATATCGGCTGATGACCGATGCCTACTCCCGGCCTTCTGCTGCACATTGGTCGCGCTCGCGGATCGGACGGCGATCCGCGAGCGCGCACCGCTGGAGGCAGTTCATGCTGGGGGACAGGGACCACGGGCCGGCCGGTCTGATCGGCCGGGACCGGGCGTTGTCGGAGGTGGCGGAGGTCTTGCGGGCCGAACGGCTGGTCACGGTGACCGGGCCCGGGGGAGTGGGCAAGACCGCGCTGGTCACGGAGCTGGTGCAGCGCATGCTGCCCGGTCCGTGGGAGACCGTCGGGCAGGTGGATCTGGCCCGGCTGGACGGCCCCGAGCTGCTGCCGCAGCGGCTGGCCCGCGCCCTCGGCAAGGACGGCCTCCCGGACCGGGGCACCGCCGAGGCGCTGGCCGACGCGCTCGGCGGTGCCCCGGCGCTGCTGGTGGTGGACACCTGTGAGTACGTGACCGATGCCTGCGCCGGGATACTGACCGAACTGGTGGCCGCGTGCCCCCGCTTGTACGTACTGGCCACCAGCCGTACCCCCATGAACACCGCCGGCCACTATCGGCTGCGCCCGCTCCCGCTGGAGGAAGCCGCCCGTCTGTTCGAGGCGAGCGGCCGGCGGTGGGGCCTCGTCGACGCACCGGCTCCCAAGACCAAGACGGTCGAGCACATCTGTACGTTCCTGGACGGCCTCCCGCTGGCCGTCCACATCGCGGCGGGACAGCTCGCCCGGCACTCGCCCAGCGAGGTCCTCACGCTGGTCTCCCGGGCGGACACCCTCCTCGATCTGACCATCCCCGGCCTGCCCGCGCGGCAGCGCACACTGCGCGAATCGCTGCTGAGTACACACCAATTGTGCGTGCGCGAGGAGCAGTTGCTCTGGGCGCGCTGCACCGTTTTTCCCGGCCCTTTCGGACTGCGGGACGCGCTGGAGGTGTGCGCCGACGAGCGGCTGCCTTCGGGGGCGTTGGCGGCGGCGTTCGGCGGCCTGGACCGGCGGTCGCTGATCCTGCCGCAGGGGCCGCACGGCACCAAGTACAGGATGCCGTGGTCCACTCGCGCGCACGGCCGGCAGTGGCTGAACCACCTGGGCGAGGAAAGGGAGTTCCTGCAGCGCTGCCTGACCTGGCTGCTGCGCGACCCGTGACCGGACATCAACTGCGAAGAACCGCACCGCAGGCCATGCTGCCCCGCGTAGCCTAGGAGCTCCCACTCGGGCGCACGGCAGGCGGAGGGGCGAGCACCATATGGCCTTGGGATACGTCAGGGACCAGCAGGCCGGCGGGCTGCCCCTGGAAGTCACGGGTTTCGTCGGGCGTGAGCAGGAACTCCAGGAGATCGGCGCGCTGTTCGACAGAGCCCGGCTCGTATCGCTCATCGGTCCCGGCGGCGTCGGCAAGACGCGGCTCGCGCTGCGGACCGCCCGTGCCGCGCTGCCGTCCTTCCCCGACCGCGCCTGCTTCGTCGAGCTGTCGTCCCTGCACGACCCGGTACTGCTGCCGCACACCGTGGCGGCGGCGCTCGGCCTGTCCGAACAGGGTGACCGCGACCCGGTGGGCCTCCTCGTCTCCTACCTCGCCGCCAAGCGGCTGCTGCTCGTCCTGGACACCTGCGAGCACTTGCTGGACGCCTGCGCGATGCTCGCCGATCTGATGCTGCGGATGGCGCCGGGCGTCACCGTACTGGCCACCAGCCGCCAACCACTCGACGTACCGGGCGAGTTCGTCTATCCGATCACGCCGCTGCCCACCGACCGCGAGGCGGTGCAGCTCTTCGCCGAGCGGGCCGCCGCCGTCGCGCCGGGCTTCGCCGTCACCGACGCCAACCGCAAGGACGTCACCTCCGTCTGCCGCCGGCTGGACGGGATGCCGCTGGCGATCGAGCTGGCCGTGGTGCGGCTGCGGGTGCTCTCGCTCGGCGATCTGGCCGCCCGGCTGGAGAACCGCTTCCAGGCGCTGACCGGCGGCCGCCGCGGTGCCGTGCCCCGGCACCGGACCCTGCAGGACGCCATCGACTGGAGCCACGACCTGTGCACCCCGCGGGAACAGCTGCTGTGGCGGCGGCTGTCGGTGTTCGCCGGGGAATTCGACGCGGAGGCCGCCGAGACCGTGTGCGGTGGCGGTGAGCTGCCCCCCGAGGACGTACTGGAGCAGCTCATCGGGCTGGTCGACAAGTCGGTGGTACTGCGCATCGATGGGGAGCAGGCGCGCTACCGGCTGCTGGACACCCTGCGCGAGTACGGTGCCGAGCGGCTGACCCAGAGTGGCGAGGAGGAGGCGTACCGCCGGGCGCATTTCGATTACTTCGCGGCGTTCGCCGAGCGCGCCGACCGCCCGTTCCACAGCGACCGGCAGGCGGAAAACCTACGGGCCCTCGCGCGCTGGCTGCAGAACTTCCGTATCGCCATGGAGTACGGCACCAGTACCGACGATCCCGAACTGGCGTTGCGCGGCTTGGACCTGGCCACTCGGCTGTGGACGCACTGGATCATGACGGGCCGGATGCAGGAGGGCGCCCGCTGGCTCGAGCTCGGTCTGGCCAACGTGAAGCACGACTGCCTCGAGCGCGTCGAGGCACTGCACCGCCTCGGCTGGATCCTGATGGTCCTGGGACAGTGCGACGCGTCCGAGCCGTACGTCCTGGAATCGCTGGCCATGGCCGAACGGATCGGCGACCGGCGCGGCGCGGCGTACGCGACCGAGTTCCGCGGCTGTCTGGCGCTGTTCCGCGAGCAGTTGGCGGAGGCGCACCGCGACCTCGACGAGGCCCGCCGCGCCTTCCGCACACTGCGCGACCACGACGGGCTGGCCATCACCTGCTTCATCCAGACCTTCGGCGCGGCCCTCGTCGGCGACGTCGAGCACGCCTGGGAGGTGTCGGGGGAGGGCCTGCGGGCGTTGGAGTCGGCCCCCGACGAGTGCTGGACCCGCAGTTACTGCCTGCTGTACCGGCAGCTCGCGCTGTGGATGGCGCACGAGGACTCCCGGGCGGAGGAACGCGACCGGCTCGGCCGCGAGGCACTGGCCCTGAAGCTGGCCGTGAACGACCGTCTCGGCGCGGCGATCACCATGGAACTGCTGGCCTGGTCCGCGGCGCGGTCGCAACGCTTCGAACGGGCGGCGTGGCTACTGGGCGCCGCCGAGGCGTTCTGGACCAGGATCGGCGGCGCGCGACTGTTCAACGTCCCGATTCTGAACGCGGAACGGGACACGGCCGTCAGCGCGGCGCGCACAGCGCTGGGCGACTCCGTATACGGAGAGCTTCACGCCCGCGGCGGGGCGCTCGACCTCGCGGAGTCCGTGGCGTACGCGGTTCAGGACACCGATGTCCTCCCCAAGCCCGGGTCCAGCAACACAACGGCCTCCACCGGCGCCGTTTCGGTCCCGTCCACGCAGCAGACCGCACCCGGCGCCGCCGCTCTGCCCGCACCGGACCGCACCACCGCCCGCGCGCCCGGCCTCACCAACCGCGAGCGCCAGGTGGCCGCCCTGGTAGCGGAGGGCCTGACCAACCGACAGATTGCGGAACGCCTCGTTGTCTCGAAACGCACAGCCGACGCCCACGTGGAACACATCCTGAACAAACTCGGCCTCACCTCGCGCACTCAGATCACCGGATTGGAGTGAGGACACGAGGACACGACGAGTCGTGGGTGTGATGCGGGCGGCCGGCAGCGCTGGAGCGAGTCGGCACCCGGGGCGCCGCCCCGCTCCATGCGCTGCTCAACGGCCCGTACGGTCCATCAGGCGGTAACGGCCTGGTACAGGCCGCGGCCCGCCCGCTGGGCCCGGGAGGAGGCGACCAGGCGGTCCAGGGTGCTGCGCACGGTGTTGATGGCGGCCGTGGTCTGGGCGCGTCCCACGGCTTCGGCGACATCGCGCGCCCGGACGGGGCTGCTGCCGATCTCCGTCAGTGCCTTGAGGACCTGGTCGGTGAGTCCGTTGCTGTCCTTGGCCGTTGCGGCGGGGGTGGTCTCCTTAGCCGCCTTGCCCTTGGCAGCCGTGCTCTTCGCCGCGCTGCCCTTCTCCGCCTTCTCCGCCTTCTCCGTCTTGGCCTTGCCGTTCTTGGCCGAGGCGGTGGACTTTCCGGCGGTGCGGCTCTTCCGCTCCGCTGCGGCAGCCGACTTGGCCGGGCTCTTGCGGGCAGTGGCGGGCGCCTTGCGGGGCTTGGGCACAACGGGAGCCGGGGCGGAGTCCGCCTCGGGCGCCTGGACCGCTTCGGGAGTTGCTTCGCTCGTCGACGCAACGGCCGCGGGAGCGGGCTCGGCTGCGGCCGTGGTGTCGGCGGCCGGTGCGGGAGTGGCGGCCGGCTCGGGGGCCTGCTCAGCAGGCTGCGGCGCGGATTCGGTGGTGGACAGCGCCTGCAGTGCGCTCAGGGCGGTGCGCACGGAATCCAGCCGGGTGGTGACGGCCGCCAGTTCCTTTTCCAGCGTCTGCTGCTGCGCCTCCAGTCGGGGAAGTTCGGCCTGCAGCAGGTCCGTTGTGGCGGCGATGCTGCCCGGTGTGCTGACGGTAGTGGTCATGTGGTGCCTTTCTGCTTCGGCCGGCCAGATATCAGTTCGTGCTGCCGGACGCTGGATGTACTTGTGTGGGTCTGGGCTCACTGGCCCGCCACGGCAATGCCGGTCAGGAGCTTCGCCGGAAGCAGTTCTGCGGCGACGGCATTTCACCATGTTGCCGAAGTCGTTGAGTATAAGGTCCCACTTGCCCTGAGCAAGACCGTTACCAACCACGTACCGGCGCTCCGGAATTGTGGCGACAACCGCGATCGAGTTGATGACAGTCCACCAGGCCCTGACCGCAAACGGTCTGTGGTCATGATGTCATCCGTCCCGGGCGAAGCCCTCGCCGCCCTCGCAGGGTCGGTGGGCAGCACTGCCGGCCGGCTTCCGAACACACTCGTACGGAGTAATCCCGCAACAGCTTCCTGGCCTTTCAGCGGAGGAATGGGTGAGAGCCGGTCGCTTGTCACACCTATCGAATTTCGATAGGTTTCCATCGTTGCTCGATCGAGGGAGAGATGATGGGGAAAGTGACGGTGCTTGCGCTGCGCGCCGTGATCGTGCTGCTGCTCGCCGGCTCGGTGGGCGTACAGACCGTGTTGGTGCCGCTGTTGGCCGGCGACCTGAAGGGCCTCGACGCGGGCCTCGCGCACCTGCGTACCCCGATCCTTGTGATCACGGTCCTCGGTGCCGTGGCGGTCGAGGTCGTACTGGTCTGTGTGTGGCGACTGGTGTCGATGGTGCGACGTGGAACGGTGTTCTCGCACGCCGCCTTCCGGTACGTGGATGTCGTGATCGGCGCGGTCGTGGCGGCCGCCCTGCTGGTCTTCGCGCTCGGAGTTGTCCTGGCGCCGGGCGAAGCCGTTGCCCCGGGCGTCGTTCTTCTGCTGGGCGGGGCCGGAGTGGCCGTCCTGGGTGTCGCGCTCGTTGTGATCGTGCTGCGGATGCTGCTCGCGCAGGCCGTCGCGCGAGACGTCGAGGCGGCGCAGATGCAGGCCGAGCTGGACGAGGTGATCTGATGCCGATCGTCGTCGACATCGATGTGATGCTGGCCAGGCGGAAGATGTCCGTGGGCGAGCTCGCGGAACGTGTCGGGATCACACCGGCCAACCTGGCGGTGCTCAAGAACGGCCGCGCCAAGGCGGTGCGTTTCGCGACGCTCGCCGCGCTCTGCGAGGTACTCGGGTGTCAGCCGGGCGATCTACTGCGTTGGGAGGCCGAGGGCGCCACGGACGAGTGACGTCAGCCGTCCACGACCGGATCCGCACCCACGGCCGCCGGCGTGTCACCCGTCCGGTGTTACGTGGCGGGCGGTGGCAGTTCCGGGGTGGTGCCGGGCTCTTCCTGGGGTGGGCCGCTGGGGGAGTCGGGCGTTGAGGTGTCCGGGGGTACGGAGGTGGTTGGCGGCTCCGTGGAAGGGGAGGGAGTCGGGGTGGACGGGGCGGGGGATGTCGAGTCGGTGGACGGGCACGTCGAGGACAGGGACTCGGCGGGCGGGCAGGTCGGCGACGGGGAATCGGAGGGGGTTGTGGCGGGGGGGGGGGGGGCCGGGGGATCCGACTTGCCCGTCTCGTCGCCCGCGGCGCGCTTGAACCAGGCGCCCGTGTCCAGGTCGACGAGGGTGAAGCTGTTGACCGTGCTGGCGGATTGCTGCACGGCCACCACGTCCGACTGCTGGTACGCCGGCCAGGGCTTGCCGACCGGCTTCGGTGTCTCCTTGACGGCCACGGGCGGCAGCAGTGGGTTGCCGCAGGCACAGCGCACGCGCGGCACTCCGCGCGAGTCGATCAGTACGGCAGTGCCGGCCTGCAGGACCGACTGGTAGGCGGTGGCTTCGCCGTCCTTGAAGCCGTGGTTGGTGACCCGGGTGTCCTGGCGGAGCTGTACGGGGGTCAACGACCGCAAGTACGACGGTACTTCGCGCTGGGCGATGCCCTCGACGCCGGCGAACGCCTTGGCCTTGGCCGGCTCTCCCCGCAGGAAGTCGATCTGCTTCTCGACATCACAACTCGGTGTGGAACGGCTGCCGCCGTACAGGCCCGGCGCCGAGCCCTCAACGCTGGTCGTGCCGCCGTTGTCACCGGACGGCGCGGTCGGCGTGGCGGTCGGCGAAGCGGGCGCGGTGGAGTCCTTGGCCGTCGACTTGGTGAAGGGGTCCTTGCCCTCGGCCGCGGCCGGCTGGAGGAAGACCTCGCCCGAGCCGGTACCGCCGTCCGGACGCGTGAGAAAGACGGTCAGGGCCACGGCCGCGACGATGACGGCGGTGATGAGCGCGACGCGTGACGAGGACCGCCACCAGGGCTTGCCACCGCCGGGGCGGCCCGCACCGGGGGTACCGGCCGCACCGCTGCCGGAACCACCGCCGGAGCCGTCGCCGGACCCGCCGCCACCGGGGCCGCCCGATCCACCGGTTCCACCGGCCCCGCCGCCCGGCCACTGCCCGGAGCCGGAGCCCACCTGCGTCGGCTCATGGCCCGGCCCGGAAGGCGTACCTGACGACGGCCCGGAGAGCGGACCCGATGGCGGACCCGGTGGTGGGCCGGTCGGGCGGCCTTCGGGCGGTGGCTGAGATGTCACGGGTCGGTCCTTCTTCCATTCCCGCGTGTGCCGGGTGTCGGCCGCGTGGACTATCCGGCGAGCCGAATTCGCCCGTTTATTTCCTCTTTACGCCATTGTGTGTCCGTCCCGGGTGTCGTCCGCAAGCGGGGCGGCGCACCCGTACTTACCGTGGTGATCGCGGTAACCGACGGTGAGGAGACAGTGTGAGCCGGATGCGAGATGCGCTCGCCGCGGCGGGCGCGGGCATCGTGGCCATGATCGTGGTCGCCGCGCTCGGACTGTGGGCGGCGGGCGCGGCGGACCTGCCCGGCGGGGCGTTCCCCCGAGTGGTCGCGGCCGTTGTCGTCATCGCGGCCGGCGGCTCGGTCGCGCTCTCCGGCGACACCGGCGTCCTCGCGCAGGCGGACGCCGCCATCGATGCCGTACCGCTGTCCGTGACACTGGCCGGCGCGCTGGTGACGGCCGCCGTCTTCCTGCGGCCGCTGCGCCACCGGGCCGTGGCCTCCACCGGCGAACTGCTCGACCGCATCGCCCGTACGGCCGCATGCTGGCTGCTGTTGTTGCTGATCGTCGCCCTGATCGCGCGCCACAGCTTCCGGATCTCCACCGGCAACGACATCGCCGAGCAGATCGGGGAGGAGCTCGGCGCGATCCCCACCGTTGAATTCCGGGCCGATGTACCCGCGACACTCGGCTTCGGACTGCTGTGGGTGCTGGCCGTCCTCGCGCTCACGTTCATCGTGTCGCGCAAGGCGCCACTCTCCTCCCGGCTGCTGCACTTCCAGCGTTCCGTGCGGCCGCCCGCCTTCGCGATGCTCGTGGTGTTGCTCGCCTACGCGGCCATCGGGCTGGTCATCGGCGTGATCGTGCTCTTCACCCGCGGCCACCCTGCCGAGACCATCGCCGTACTGTTCCTCGGGCTGCCGAACCTGGTCTGGGTGGCGTTGGGGGTCGGGATCGGCGGTGCCTGGGTGGGGCATGTCGACAAGGCGATCGGACTGCCCATGCCGGGCGTGCTCGACCAGGTGCTGCGTACTCGTGGTGGGCAACGGACGCTGGACCTCGGCGCGGTCGCGGAGCACGACGGGCGTGCCTGGTTGCTCGTGGCGGTGGCGGCCGTGGTGCTGCTCGCCGCCGCCTTCACCGCGGCGGTACGGTCCCCGGCCCGGCTGCCGGCCTGGCGGCACGCGCTGGAGATGGCCGCGGCCCTGGCGCTGACGCTGCTCGTCGTTGGGCTGCTCACCCGGATCTCCGCGCACTACGGGCTCTCGCTCATCGGCATCGGGGACCTCGGCGGCGGGCTGGGCGGTGAGGTCACTCTGCGGCCGCAACTCCCGCGTTTGGTGGCGGTGGGTGCCGTCTGGGGCCTGGTCGCCGGATTCCTCGGCAGCCTGCTGGCACGGTTCGTACCGCATCCCGGCGACGTACGGGACGCACGGCCGCGGGACGAGGGTACGCCCCCGGCTCCAGCCCCGCCCCCGTAACGCCGAATTCACCCCGCCCGCCCCGGAAACACCGGCGCGGCCCACTCCGGTGGTGGCGGCGGAGCCGTATAGCGCGGCAGCCGGCCGTACGCCTCCGCACGCCCGTCCACCCGCGTCGGTGCCGCCTCCGCACGCCCGTCCAGCCGCGTCGGTGCGTGCTCCTGAGCCCGTGGCGCGGCCGGCGCCGCGGTCCGCCCGGCCGTACGCAACGCCGTCACGAACCCGCGGCAGGTGTCGTAGCGGTCACCGGGCGCCTTGGCCAGGGCCGCGGCCAGTACCGCGTCGACGGCCGGCGGAAGGTCGGGCCGCAGGCTCGTCAGCGGCGGCGCGGCATCGTACTGGTGTGCCCAGAGCAGTGCCATGTCGTCATCGCGCACGAACGGCGGTGCCCCGGTCAGCATCTCGAAGACGACGCACGCCAGGCTGTACACATCGCAACGGCCGTCCACCGGGCGTCCCGAGATCTGCTCCGGCGCCACATAGTCCAGCGTGCCCACGAACTGCCCGACGCGCGTGAAGCCCGTCAGCGACAGCGATTTCTTCGTCAGCCCGAAGTCCGTCAGATACACATGCTCCGGGTGGTCGCTGTCGGTGCCGTCGGCCACCAGGATGTTGCCCGGCTTGACGTCCCGGTGCACCAGATCGTGCGCATGAGCGGCGTCCAGCGCGGACGCGACCTGCAGGGCGACACGGCAGGCGGTCTCCAGTGGCAGCCGCCCGTCGCGGTCGAGCAGTGCCCGCAGGTCCCGCCCCTCGACGTACCGCATGGCGATGTACAGCACCCCGTCGGTCTCGCCCGCCTCGAAGACCGGCACGATGTGCGGGTGGTCGATCGCCGCGGCCACCCTCGACTCGTGCGCGAAGCGCTGCCGGAAGGTGTCGTTGCGCGCCAGCTCGGGCGCCAGCAGCTTCACCGCGACCGTACGGCCCAGCCGCAGGTCCTGCGCCCGGTACACGACCGCCATGCCGCCGCGGCCCAGCTCGTCCTCCAGCAGATACCCGGCGATACGACGCCCGCGCAGCCCGGTCCCGGCCCCGGAGACGCTCACGGCTCAGCCTCCCTGTACGAAGCGGCCGATGCCCCCTCCGACGGCCCCCGCTCCACCGCGTATGTCTCCAGCGTCCCCCCGTCGCAGTAACACCACCGCTCGTGCCGCGCGTCGTACAGCCACATCGCCTCGCCGTCCACGACCATCCCCAGCCGCATGCCCCGGGTCCGCTCCGCGAACGACTCCCCGTCCAGCCGTCCGGCGGCCAGCTCCTCCACCAGCTCCCGGTAGCGGCTCAGCTCACCGGCGACCGCGCCCAGCAACGGCCGGGGATCCGCGGTCCTGGCGGCGGCCTGCCCGGCGGCCGGCGGGCCGTGCGGTACCGGCAGCAGCAGCCGCCCGTCCACCCACGCCGACCAGCCGTTGGAACACAACGCCAGCGCCCAGTCGCCCCGGCGTTCGACGACCTGTACGGGCAGCAGGGGATCGAGCCGGACACCCGGCCACGCGGCATCCGGTGTCGACCAGGTCGTCAGGCCGTCCGGCGGGACGACATGGCTGGGGAGGAAGTCGGGGACGGTCACAGGCGGCTCCTCGGCGCTACGCACATCTACGTACACGTACGTACACGGCTACTTGCGCATGATCTCGGGCTCGCGCCGCCGCAGCAGCTTGGCCACCAGGAATCCGAGGACGATCGAGAGCACGATCAACATGCCCATGTCGAGCAGCCAGATCCCCGCCTGGTGCCGGAAGAGCGGATCGGTGGTGATGCCCTGCGGCACGATCCGGTGCAGATCGATCGTGCCCGCCATGGCGCCCAGCGCCCACCGCGACGGCACCAGCCACGCCAGCTGTTCGAGCACCATGACGCCCTGCAGCTTGAGCAGCGCACCGCAGAACACGACCTGCACGATCGCGAGGAGGACCAGCAGCGGCATGGTGACCTCCTCCTTCCGCACGAGCGCCGACACGAACAGGCCGAGCATCATCGCGGTGAAGGCCAACAGGGCGACAGCGAGAGTGATTTCGATGAGCGGTGGCAGCAACACCCCCTTCCCGCCCGGCGCGTTGAGCTCGACGCCGAACAGCGCCACCATGGTCAGCACCACCGCCTGGACGACTGTGATCGTCCCCAGCACCAGCACCTTGGACATCAGATACGCCGATCTCGACAGGCCGACGGCTCTCTCCCGCTGATAGATCGTGCGTTCCTTGACCAGTTCGCGTACGGCGTTGGCGGCGCCCGTCAGCACCGCGCCGACACACAGGATCAGCAGTGCGTTGAGCGCCGAGTCCCGGGTGAGCTCGCTGCCCGCCAGGGCGTGCGCCATCGCTCCCATCACGAACGGCAGCGCGACCATGATGACCAGGAACGTACGGTCGGCCGTCAGCGCCGCCGTGTAACGCTGTACGAGCGTACGCAGCTGTGCGCCCCAGCTCTGCGACTTGGGCGCGTCGACCGGGCCGCGCGGCGCCTCGGGCGCGCGCCACGGCTGATGGGATTCCGCCGCGACATAGCGCCGGTGGACCGGTGAGGCGGCGAACTGCCCTGCCCAGTCCCGGTCCGTGTCGTTCTCGAATGCCTCGAACGCCTCCGGCCACTCCTCGAACCCGAAGAAGGGCAGGGCGTCCTCCGGCGGCCCGTAGTACGCGATCGTCCCGCCCGGTGCGAGGACGAGCAGCCGGTCGCAGACGTCCAGGCTGAGCACGCTGTGGGTGACGACGATGACCGTACGGCCGTCGTCCGCGAGCCCGCGCAGCATGTGCATGACCGAGCGGTCCATGCCCGGGTCGAGGCCGGAGGTCGGCTCGTCGAGGAAGAGCAGCGACGGCTTCGTCAGCAGTTCCAGGGCCACGCTCACGCGCTTGCGCTGGCCGCCCGAGAGCGAGTGGATCGGCTGGTTCTTCCGCTGGTCCAGCCCCAGTTCGTGGATGACCTCGTCCACCCGTGCCTGCCGCTCGGCCTTCGCGGTGTCCTCGGGGAAGCGCAGCCGCGCGGCGTAGCCGAGGGCGCGGCGCACGGTGAGCTGGGAGTGCAGGATGTCGTCCTGCGGTACGAGCCCGATGCGCTGCCGCAGCTCGGCGTAGTCCCGGTACAGGTCACGGCCGTCGTACAGCACCGTGCCTTCATCGGCGGGCCGCAGCCCCGTCAGCGCGTTGAGCAGTGTGGACTTCCCCGCACCGCTCGGCCCGACCACCGCCAGCAGTGTTTTCTCGCCCACGGGGAAAGACACCTGCCCGAGCAGCGTCTTCCGCCCCTTGTCCACCCGTACGGTCAGCTCCTGCACGTCCAGCGACACCTCACCGGTGTCGATGAATTCCTGCAGCTCCTCGCCCACCAGCACAAACGCGGAGTGGCCGATGCCGACGATGTCGCCGGGGACGACCGGGGCGCGGGTCACCGGCCGGCCGTTGAGATACGTACCGTTGTGACTGTCGAGATCGACGATCTCGTACCCCTCCGGACCCGCCCGCAGCTCCGCGTGCCGGCGCGAGACGATGAGGTCCTCGACGACCAGGTCGCTGTCGGGCGCCCGGCCGATGCGGGTGACCCGCGCCGAGGGCAAGGGGCGCACGGCGCTCGGCTGCCGGAACGTGCGGGTGGCGGCGGGGTGCGGGACGGAGGTGACGGCGGACGGCCGGCCGGCGGCCCGCGGCGGTCGCGGTACGCCGCTGAGCACCGCGCACGGACCGTCGGCCGGATTGCCGAACCTGATCACACTGCCGGGCCCCACGTCCGACTGTTGCACGCGGCGCCCCTCGGTGTACGTACCGTTGGTGCTCTCCTCGTCCTCCACCACCCAGTGGCCGTCCGTGGTGTGCAGCACCGCGTGATGCCACGAGACCCTGGCATCCTCCAGCACCACCTCGCTCGCGGGATCGCGCCCGACGTGGTACGTCCGGAGCGGGCTCAGCACCTGGCTGCCGCCCCCCGCTTCGACAATGAGCTCAGGCGCGGTAACAGCATCCGACCGCTCAGCCATACCGCGATTTTACGGCCGCAATCCGGCCCCCGCCTGTTGCCGGCCAGTGGGCGCGCTGACACGATTGCGGGCGTGATCACTGAGGGAACGCGGAGCTGCCTGATCGTGACAGGGATGCCGGGCGCCGGGAAGTCGACGGTGACCAGGCTGGTCGCTGAGCGTTTGGCACGCTCCGCCCGGCTCGACGGTGACTTCATCAGCAGGCTGATCGTCAGCGGTCGCGTCGGTGCCCTTGGCGAGCCCGCCGACGAAGCAGCACGGCAACTTGAGCTGTGCAACCGCAATCTCTGCATGCTGGCGGACAATATTTCCGATGCCGGTTTCACGCCCGTGATCGACTGGGTGATACCCGACCGCGAGCAGTTGCACTTCTTCCTCTCCCTCCTGCCGTCCCGGCAGGTCCTGTTCGTCGTCCTCGCACCGGGCATCGAGGTGTGCCGGCACCGCAACACCCTCCGGAACCCACGGGAGCGGTTCTACTTCGACGGCTACGAAGGCCTCGACGCCGCCATGAAGCGCGAGCTCGGGGACGTCGGCTGGTGGTTCGACACCGCGGCCCTCACGCCCGAGCAGACCGCCGAACGTATCGTCCGCGAGGCCGGCCACCGAGCCCTGGTGGACGGTGCAGGCACCGGGCGGGCCACGCCATGACGTTGAATCAGCTGAAGGCATTCGTCGAGGCCGAGCGGCTCGGGTCGTTCACCGGCGCGGCCGCCGCGTTGGAGATCGCGCAGGCTTCCGTGTCGGAGCTGGTACGGCGCCTGGAGGAGGAACTCGACGCCGTACTGTTCGTCCGCGGCAGCCGCCGGCTCACCCTCACCGCGGCCGGGCGGGAACTGTTGCCGTACGCGCAGGAGACGTTGCGGGCGGCGGACGGCGGTGTGAAGGCGGTGCGGTCCCTCGGGTCGCTGGGCGGTGGCACGGCCACGCTCGGTGTGCTGCGCAACGCCGACTACTACCTGCTCGCCAACCTCGCGCAGACCTTCCACGCCCGGTACCCCGCCGTGCGCGTGCGTCTCGTGGGCCAGAACTCCGCCGAGACGGCCCACGCGGTCGCCGCCGGAAAGATCGAGGCCGGGCTGGTGGTACTGCCGATCGACGACGAGGGACTGGTCGTGCGGCCGCTCATGCGGGACGAGGTCTTCTACGTCACCGCGGACCCGGAACGCGCCGCCGCCCCCGTCACCATCGAAGCCTTCGCCGCGGCACCGCTCGTGCTGTACGACGCCCACTACGGCTGGCAGGACCCGACCCGGCGGCAGATCGCCGAGCGCGCCCAACTGGCGGGCGTGCGCGTGGAACCGCTGATGGAGCTGGAGTGGGTCGAGGCCGCGCTGAAGCTCGCGGCCGCGGGGGTGGGCGACACGATCGCCAGCCGCGCGGTGATCGACAGCCCGGGCTTCCCGGCAGGGCTGCACACCGTGCCGTTCGCCGAGCCGTTGTACGACACCATCGCGCTGGTCCGGCGCCAAGGGCATCCACTGTCCCGGGCCACCCGGGAGCTGGCCCGTCTCGCGGAGGACACGATCCGCGAGCTGCGTGCCGAGATCGAAGGTCAGGCGTAGGGGAGCAGAAAGCCATAGGGAAACCCTGTGGGAAGCCCAGGAATCACTCACCTAGTCCTGTGCCTGGCGCGCGTCTACCGTCCCTGACATGCAGATCACGCAGCACGAAGCAGCAGCCCTCGCCCCGTTCCAGTGGCTCAAGAAGCCGGCCGTCGACGGCCCTCCCGCGCAGCGCGACCCCAAGGTCGTCGAGCGCGTTTCGGAGATGCTCTCCACCATCGAGCGCAAGGGCCTCGACGCCGTCCGCGCGTACGCCGAAGAGCTCGACGGCTGGTCCGGCGACCTGGAAATCAGCGCCGAGGAGCTGAAGAAGTCCGGCGACGCCCTGCCGCCCGACGTCCGTACCGCGCTCGAAATGGGCTACGAGCGGACGCACCGCTTCGCCTCCGCCCAGCGCGAGCACCTCACCGACTTCGAGATCGAGCTGGCCCCCGGGGTGAAGGGCGGGCAGCGCTACGTACCGGTCACCCGCGTCGGTGCCTACCTCCCGGCCGGCCGGTTCCCCCTGCTGGCCAGCGCTTTCATGACCGTCGGCGTCGCCAAGGCGGCCGGTGTGCCCACGGTCGTGGCGTGCACGCCGCCGTCCGGTGAGCACGGTGCCCACCCGGCCGTGCTGTACAGCGCGTACCTCTCCCAGGCCGACCGGGTCTTCGCGGTCGGCGGCGTGCAGGCGCTCGGCGCGCTGGCCTTCGGGCTGCTGGGCGAGGCCCCCGTCGACATGCTGGTCGGCGCCGGCAACGCCTTCGTCACCGAGGCCAAGCGGCAGCTCTTCGGCCGCGTCGGCATCGACCTGCTGGCCGGCCCGTCCGAGGTGGCCGTCATCGCCGATGACACCGCCGACCCGGCCTGGGTCGCCGCGGACCTGCTCGGCCAGGCCGAGCACGGACCCAACTCCCCGGCAGCGCTGATCACCACCTCCGAGGAGCTGGGCCGCAAGGTCATCGCCGAGGTCGACCGGCAGCTCGAAACGCTCACGACCCGGGAGATCGCCGGCGCCGCCTGGCGCGACTACGGCTCCGTCATCGTCGTACGCAACGCCGACGAGGCCGTTGCCGTCGCCGATGTCATCGGCCCCGAGCACCTGGAGATCCAGACCGAGGACGACGACTTCTACCTGCAGAACCTGACCAACTACGGCTCGCTGTTCCTCGGCCCCTGGAGCACCGTGGCGTACTCCGACAAGGGCATCGCCGGTACCAACCACGTACTCCCGACGGGCAAGACCTCCCGTTACAACGCGGGGCTCTCGGTCTCCCGCTTCCTCAAGCCCCTGACCTACCAGCGGGCCGCCAAGGAGGGCACGGCAGCACTGGCCCCCGCCGTCGAGCGGATCTCCGCCTTCGAGGGCCTGGCAGCCCACGGAGCCACCGCCACGCTGCGCATTGACAAAATCGGCCGACGCTCGGAAGCCTTCGACTCCGTCCCCCCGGCCCTGCGCGACCAGCTCTGACCTCGAGTGCCCCGCCTCCACGGCAGCCGGGGAGGCGGGGCCCAGCACACTCTCCCGAGGACCACGCCATGCCACACGAGTCACCCGTCCCGCCGCCGCCCGGCGGCCCCGGCAGAGCAGAACTCACTCAGGGGCTCAAGGGCCGCCAGATCACGATGATCTCCATCGGCGGAGTGATCGGAGCCGGCTTGTTCGTCGGTTCGTCCACCGCCGTCGCCACCGCAGGCCCGGCCGTCATCGTCTCGTTCCTGGCCGCTGCCGCGCTGGTGGTCCTGGTCATGCAGATGCTCGGCGAGATGGCCGTCGCCAACCCCGACACCGGCTCCTTCTCCACCTACGCCGACCGGGCCCTGGGACGCTGGGCCGGATTCTCCATCGGCTGGCTCTACTGGTGGTTCTACGTCCTCGTCATCCCGATCGAAGCCATCGCCGCGGGCGAGGTCCTCGGGGGACTGGCCGGCGTGCCGAGCTGGATCCCGGCGTTCGCCGTCATCGTCGTACTGGCCGGCACCAATCTGCTCGCCGTCCGCAACTACGGCGAGTTCGAGTACTGGTTCGCCCTCCTGAAGGTCATCGCGATCGTGGGCTTCCTCGTCCTCGGCGCCCTCGCGATATGCGGCCTGCTGCCCGGCTCCGGCACCAGCGGCGTGTCGAACCTCTGGAGCAACGGCGGCTTCGCGCCCAAGGGCGGCATCGCCGTCCTCGCCGCCCTGCTCACCGCGATGTTCAGCTTCCAGGGCAGTGAGATCGTCACCATCGCCGCCGCCGAGTCGGAAGACCCGAGGAAGAACATCAAGAAGGCCATCAAGGCCGTCGTCTGGCGTCTCGGCCTCTTCTACCTCGGCTCGATCCTCATCGTGGTCTGCCTGGTGCCCTGGAACGCCGAAGGGCTGGCCGCCGGCTCGTACCAGGCCGTCCTGGAGCGCATGAACATCCCGGGCGCGCGCCAGATCATGGACATCGTGGTCGTCATCGCGGTGTGCAGCTGTCTGAACTCGGCCATCTACACGGCCTCCCGCATGGCCTTCTCCCTCGCCAAGCGCAATGACGCCCCGGCGGCCTTCGCCGTCGTCTCCCGCGGCGGCGTGCCACGCAACGCGGTCGTCGCCTCCACCGTCGTCGGCATCGCCGCGGTGCTCGCCAACTATCTCCTGCCGAAGATCTTCACGTATCTGCTGGCGTCCAGCGGAGCGATCGCACTGATGATGTACCTGGTCATCGCGGTCACCCAGTACGCCACCCGGCGCCGGCAGCAGGGGACGGCCGAGGTGCGGATGTGGCTCTTCCCCTACCTCACCGTGGCGACGATCGTCTTCATCGCGGCAGTACTGCTCCTCATGGCGATCCTGCCCGGCCACCGGCTCGAACTGTGGCTCTCGTTCGGCCTCGCCGCGGTCCTCGTCACCGTGGGCTTCCGGCTGCAGCGTAAACAGGGCGGCGGGCAGGAGCGCGAGGAATGCGCGCCTGCGTTGCCCGCGGTCAAGTAAGGCGTGCGTGCGTGGCCCGCGGGACGAACTCCGTAGGCAGGATCAGGCGCTCCCCGGCGGGGTCGGCCTCGCCGGTGATCCGGCGCACCAGCAGCCGTGCCGCCTGGCGGGCCAGTTCCCGCAGGTCGTGGCGGACCGTGGTCAGCCGGAACACCTCCCAGTCCGCCATCGGGAGGTCGTCGAAGCCGATCACCGTCAGGTCGTCCGGCACCCGGAGCCCGGCCGCGATCGCAGCGTTCAGCACGCCGATGGCGACCACGTCGTTGCCGCAGAACACCGCCGTGGGCGGCTCGTCGGCGGCCAGCAGCCGGGGGAGTGCCTCGTACCCCGTGTCGTACTCGAACGCACCGCGGACGACACGGCTGTCCGGCAGGCCGATCCCCGCCTCGGCCAGCGCCAGCCGGAAGCCCAGCTCGCGGTCCCGGCCGGTGGTCGTATTGGGCGAGCCGAAGATGCCCGCGATGCGTCGGTGTCCCAGCTCGGCGAGGACGCCGGCCACCAGCCGGCCGCCGCCTTCGTTGTCCACGACGGACGCGTAGTCGCCCGGCTGCCCGGTGTCGCGGTTGAGAAATACATACGGGATGCCGCGGCGGTCCAGTTGGGCCGGCAGCCGTGACTCGGTGGTCGCGGTGGCCAGGACCACCCCGTCCAGGGACTGGTCCAGGAGGTTCTCGCCCGCCACCGCCTCGTCGGACCGCTCGGTGATCAGCATCATCCGGTAGCCGAGGGCCTGGAGCTCGTCGTGCAGCGGGGCGACGACGTGCGGGTAGAACGGGTTCGTCAGGTCGGTGACGATCACGCCGATGCGCCGCGTCGAGCGGGTGGACAGGGTCCGCCCCGCCTCGCTGGGAACGTAGTTCAGCGCCTGCGCGGCCCGCCGGACCTTCTCCCGGGTGGCCGCCGACACCCGGTGGTCGTCACGGAGTGCGCGGGACACCGTGGCCTGCGATACGCCCGCCAGTCTCGCCACGTCGTGACTTGTGATCGTCATCGGTCGTCCTCGTCCCCTCGCCCCGGTCCGCCGTACGGCCCCTTACTCGCTCGTACAGCCCCTCACTCGCCCGTACGGCCGTGAGTATACGTCTGCACTCCGTCCCGACCGACCCCTTGACAGCACCGGAGCCGTGGCTGTCAGATCAATGCATACGTATTCCATACGCGTTCCGGTGAGTTCCCAGCGCACTCCCAACGCCCTCCCCACGCATTCCCCACGCACTCAGAGCGAAGGAGCGACCATGTCCGATGTCGTCGTGTCCACCGCGGAACTGGATCGCCGCACGATCCGCCGCAGCGATTTCGTCTCCTGCAACCAGGCGTTCATCGACTGCCGTACGCCGGGCTCGGACCGGAAGGAGAACTACGCGATGATCGGCCCCGGCGTCTCGCAGTCCTCCGGCCAGCACGTCAACCTCCGCCTGCCGCACGGCTTCCAGATCGGTGCGGCGGCCATGCCGCACGGCATCACGAACAATCTCCACCTGCACTACACCGCCGAGGTGTTCGTCTGCACCGAGGGCGAGTACCTGCTGCGCTGGGGCGCCGACGGCACCGAGGGCGCACTGACCCTCAAGGCGGGCGACATCGCGTCCGTCCCCACCTGGATCTTCCGCGGCTTCACCAACACCGGCCCGGACGACGGCTGGATGTTCACCGTGCTCGGCATGGACAACACCGGCGGCATCATCTGGGGCCCCTCGGTGCTGCGCGAGGCGGAGGGCCACGGCCTGTACCTCACGGCCGACAACCAGCTCATCGACACGGTCGCCGGCGACGAGATCCCCGAGGGCGCCGAGCTGACCGAGCCGATGGCGGAGGAGTACATCGACCGGCTGCGCCACTACACCCCCGAGCAGATGAAGCGGCGGGTCGCCGCAGCGGACGAACTGATCTGGTCGGACCGGCCCTTCCTCGACAGCACACTGCCGGGCGGCGGGGCGCGCCTGAGCTGCGTCATCGGTTATGGCATGACCGAGGACCCGCACCAGGAGCCCCGGATCTTCAATCCGCACGGACACAACGCCGCCTGGCTGCGCGCCGAGCCCGGCCAGGGCGTCTCCCTGCACCGCCAGCACGAGACCCAGGCGCTGATCGTCAAGGACGGGCTCTGGGAGGTCACACTGAACCGCACCGACCCGGTCACCGTCCGCCTGGGACCGCGCGACATCCTCTCCGTTCCCGAGGGCGCGTGGCGCACCCTGCGGAACGTGGGTGACACCGAGGGCGACCTCCTGATCGTCAACGGTGGCGACGGCCGGGTGCGCCTGGACTGGGACGAGGAAGTGGTCAAGGCCGCGGCCGACGCCGGGCTGGGCATCGACCACAACGGCTACGTCGCCCCGTACGCACTGCTGCCCCGCTCCGCGCGTCGCTGATGACCGCCGCGCTTCCTGACGGTCCCGCGCTTCCTGACGGTGCGTCCGGTGCGTCCGGGCCCCTGCCGCTCGTCGTGGTACCCGGCATGCTGTGCGACCACGGCCTCTGGACCGACGTGGCGTTCCCCGAGCACCACGAGGTGCACCACATCGCGCTGACGGAACCGGACATCGGCCGGCAGGCGGATGCGGTACTGTCCACCGTCCCCGGCCGCCCGTTCGTCCTGGTGGGGCTCAGCCTCGGGGCGATCGTCGGCTTCGAAGTACTGCGCCGGGCGCCCGAGCGGGTCGCGGGATTCTGCGCGATGTCGACCAACGCGGGGGCCCCGCGACCGGAGCAGTACGCCGCCTGGCGCGCCATGGACGCGCTGATCGCAGAAGGCCGGTTCGAGGAGGTCATCGAGCAGACCTTGCCGGGCATGTTCGATGTGACCGAGCCGCCCGGCGACTTGGCGGACCGCTACCGGAGCATGGCCCACCGGGTCGGCCCGGACGCCGCCCGCGCCCAGCTCGCCGCCCAGGCGACGCGCTCGGACGCGCACGACACACTGCGCACTGTCCGCTGCCCGACGACAGTCCTGTACGGCACGCGGGACGCGTTGTGCCCGCCGGAATTCCACCGATCGATAGCCGAGGCGGTGCCGGGCGCCCGGCTGAGCGCGGTCCCCGGCGCCGGGCACCTGCTGCCGGTCCAGCAGCCGGCGTCCGTCTCCGCCGCGGTACGTGACCTGCTGGGGACAGCGAAACGCACGCAGCCCGCCTTGTGAAAGTCCTCATCGCAATCCCACACACTCCGAGGAGAAGCCTTCCATGCCCCGTCATCTGAAGTCCCCGATACCCGCCGGTGAGGTGCGCGCGGCCCGCGCGGATGTCGCCGAGCGTGTCGCCGCCATCCTCGACGACATCCGCGAACAGGGGGACGCGGCGGTCCGCCAGTACTCCGAGAAGTTCGACAACTGGAGCCCGGAGTCCTTCCGGCTCGGCCCGGACGAGATCCAGAAGATCGTCTCCGGGGTGCCGGACACGGTGCTGGAGGACATCCGCTTCGTACAGCAGCAGGTGCGCACCTTCGCCCAGGCGCAGCGCGACTCGATGCAGGACATCGAGATCGAGACGCTGCCCGGCGTGCATCTCGGACACAAGCACGTGCCGGTCGCCGGCGCGGGTGCGTACGTACCCGGTGGCCGCTACCCACTGACGGCGTCCGCGCACATGACGATCGTGACCGCGAAGGTCGCGGGCGTGCCCCGGGTCGCCGCCTGCGCCCCGCCGATCCGCGGTGAGATCCCCGCGGCCACCGTCGCCGCGATGCATCTGGCCGGGGCCGACGAGATCTACCTGCTCGGCGGCGTCCAGGCGGTCGCGGCCCTGGCCATCGGCACCGAGAGCATCGGCCGGGTGCCGCTGATCGCCGGCCCTGGCAACGCGTACGTCGCCGAGGCCAAGCGCCAGCTCTTCGGCGAGGTCGGCATCGACCTGTTCGCCGGTCCCACCGAGATCCTCATCGTCGCCGACGAGCAGGCCGACCCGTTCGTCGTCGCGGTGGATCTGCTCTCGCAGGCCGAGCACGGCCCGGACTCGCCCGCCGTCCTCGTCACCACCTCCGAGGAACTGGGCCGCGAGGTGGAGCGGCACATCGACCGGCTGCTGCCGGGCATGCCGACCAAGGACTTCGCCGAGCCGGCCTGGCGGGACCACGGCGAGATCGTCGTCGCCGACTCCCTCGATGAGGCATTCGACATCGCCGACTCCTACGCCAGCGAACACGTCGAGATCCTCACCGAGAACCCGCGCCAGGCCCTGGACCGGATGCGTGACTACGGCGCGCTCTTCCTCGGCGAGGGCACCTGCGTGTCGTACGGCGACAAGGTCATCGGTACCAACCACGTCCTGCCGACCCGCGGCGCCGCCCGCTACACCGGCGGCCTGTGGGTGGGAAAGTACCTCAAGACGGTGACGTACCAGGAGGTCACGGACCCCGCCTCGTCGGCGAAGCTCGGCGAGGTGTGCGGACGCGCCGCCCGCGTCGAGCTCTTCGAGGGGCACGCCCGTTCCGGCGACGTACGGGCGGCGAAGTACGGCGATGCCACGCTGCCGTGGAACGTCGGGGGTGACGCATGACGGGCGCCGCTGCACCCCTGGGCGGACGCACCGCACTCGTCACCGGCGGCGGCAGCGGGCTCGGGGCCGCCATCACCCGTTCGCTGCTCTCCGACGGCGCGCGAGTGGTGATCACCGGCCGCAACGAGCGCGCCCTCAAAGAGACCGCAACGCGGCTCGGCCCGGACGTCACCCACCGGGTCTGCGACGTCTCCGACCCCTCCGACGTAGCGGCGCTCGCCGAAGGCCTCGCCGGCGAGGAGATCTCGATCCTCGTCAACAACGCCGGGATCGCCGGACCGGTGGCCCCGCTGACCGACATCTCGGCGGACGACTGGGACGAGGTGTTCAGTGTCAACGTGCGAGGTGTGTTCCTGATGTGCCGCGCGTTCCTGCCCGCCATGACCGAGCGGGGCGCGGGCGACGTCATCAACATCGCCTCGGTGTCGGGGAAGCGGCCACTGCTGCGGCGCACCCCCTACTGCGCGTCGAAGATGGCGGTCATCGGCCTCACCACGACGCTGGCGGGCGAAGTGGGCCCGCTGGGCGTCACGGTCAACTCCCTCTCTCCCGGCCCGGTTTCGGGCCCGCGGATGGAACGCAACTTCCGCCTGGAGGCGGAGCGGACCGGCAGCAGTTACCAGGAAGCCGAAGCGGCTTTCGTGTCACGGTCGGCCCTCGGCCGGATGGTCACCGAGGAAGAGGTGGGTGCGGCCGTGACGGCGATGCTGCGGATGCCGGGCCTGTGCGGTGCCGACATCGACCTGTCCGCGGGGATGGTGGCGCGATGACGGCCGGGCCAGGGGGCCGCCGCCCCCTCAAGCAACGGCTGGCCGCGGGGGAGCGGCTCTACGGTGTGCTGCTCCGCCTCCCGTCGGAGACGCTGGTGGAGATGGCGGGTGTCGCCGGCCTCGACTACGTAGTCATCGACTGTGAACACGGCCCGGCCGACATGACGGTGCTTCAGAACCACCTCACCGCGGCCGCCGCGCAGGGCATCGACGTACTCGTCCGCGTCGGCACCGCGGAGCCCGCACTCGCCCTGCGCTGCCTGGATCTGGGCGCCGCCGGCCTCATTCATCCGCACATCGACAGCGCCGCGGACGCACGGCGGGCGGTGGCAGCGGATCGCTATCCACCGCTGGGGGAGCGGGGTTTCGCCACGTACAGCAGGGCGGGGCGCTTCGGTACGGTGACGGCCGCCGAGCACCTCGCCGCCTCGGAGGAGACCCTGGTCGTGGCGATGATCGAGACGGCGCGGGCCTGTGCGGCGGCGGCCGAGATCGTCGCTACGGAGGGCATCGACGCGGTCCTGGTCGGCCCGGCCGACCTGACCGTGGACTGCGGCTTCCCCGGGAAGGACGCCATCGACAAGCTCATCGCCGCGACGCACGGGGCAGCACACGACGCCGGCCGCGCGGTCATGTCCATCGTCCCCGACACGGCCGGTGCCAGGGCCGCCGAGCAGGCGGGTGCGCAGTTGGTGCTCTACAACATGGCGGCCGTCCTGATGGACACCTTCCAGGGCCTCACGGCGCCTCCTGCCGAGCCTGCGAAGCCCAACAACTGATCCACGTCCCACCTATTGACGCCCCCCACCGCCCTCTCTAGGGTCCCGCACAACCCCCCAGTTCATACGTATGCACATCGCTTGTCGCGTACGTACCTCCTGACTCCCTCCCACCGCGCGAACGGAGAAGCCATGTCCGCTGTAGCGCCACCCACAGCCGCCGGCGACAGAAACACCGCCGACCCCGAGAACCGGAAGGCGATACGCCGGGCCATCGGCGCGGGAAGTATCGGCAACTTCGTGGAACAGTTCGACTACGGGCTCTACGGCTACATGGCCCCGGTCCTCGCCCCCGCCTTCTTCCCCGGCAGCGACCCCGCCGTCGCGGTGCTGAGCACCTACGCGCTCATCGCGATCGCGTGCCTGTTCCGCCCCCTGGGCGGCACTCTGGTCGGCCGCTGGGGAGACCGAGTGGGCCGCAAGAAGGCACTGCTGTGGACCATCGTGGTCATGGGCGTGACCACCGCCATGATCGGCGCACTGCCGACGTACCAGCAGATCGGCATCCTCGCACCGCTCCTCCTCCTGGTGATCCGCATCGTCCAGGGCATGGTCTCCGGCGGCGAGTACGTCGGAGCGGTGGCCTTCATCGTGGAATGGGCCGAGCCCAAGCGACGCGCCTACTACGCCTCGTACGCCTCGAACAGCTGCTTCTTCGGCATCCTCGCGGGGGCCGGCACCGCCGCGCTGACCAGCGCGGTGTTCGAGGGGCCGGCCCTGAACTCCTACGGCTGGCGCATCCCGTTCCTCCTCGCGCTCCCGCTGAGCGCGGTCGGGGTCTGGCTGCGCAAGCGCATCGCGGAGACGCCCGAGTTCGTCCGCGCCACGGAGGACGGCACCCAGGTCGTCAAGGCACCCATCCGCGAGGCGTTCCGCTCGCAGCTGCGGCCGATGCTCGTCTTCTGCGGTGTTTCGGTGATGCTGGCGATCCTCTCGTACAGCTGGGTCACCTTCTACCCCGAGTACCTGACGGGGACGCTGGGCCTGCCCCGCTGGATGGCGCTGACATCCAACGCGATCTCGGTCGCGGTCCTCATTCCGCTGCTGCCCCTCGCGGGCATCCTCTCGGACCGCATCGGCCGCAAGCCGATGCTGGTCATGGGGGCCATCGCCTGTATCGTCCTGGTCCCACTGGCCTTCTACGTCGGTGAACAGGCCACGTTCGGCGCCGCGATCGCCAGCCAACTCATCTACATCATCCCGGAGTTCTTCCTGACCGGCATCGTCACGGTCTGCGCCGCGGAACTCTTCGCCACCCGCACCCGTTTCAGCGCGAGTGCCATCGCGTACAACAGCTCGTTCTCCGTCTTCATGGGCATCACCCCGTTCGTCGCCGCCCTGCTGGTCACCAGCTTCGACACGATCTACGCCGTGTGGGTCTACCTCGCAGCGGCGGCGGTACTGGCCCTGGTCGTGGTCAGTGCCTTCATGACGGAGACATACCGAAGCCACCTCGGCGCCGACAAGTTCGCCCGCTGACCGCTTCACCCCCTGCACACGCATCAACACCCACACAAGGAAGGGAAAGTCCATGCCGTTGGATCCCGTCGCGTACCTCCCCTACCAGGACCCGGACGACTTCATCCGTGAGGTCACCGACCGCATCTGGGTCGACCGGGATGTGTCGTACATCGTCGACAACTACGAGCCGGACTCGATCGTCCACGCGAGCCTCGGCACCGTCGTGGGTCGCGACGGTGTGATCGAGGGCAGCACGATGCGGATGGGCAGCACGCCGCACCACATCGGCCAGGCCGAGGACGTGGTGTGGGAGGCCCGCGGCAACGACGCCTTCCTCAGCTCGCACCTGGTCTTCTCCGCCGACGAGCACCTCGTGGACGGCAAGAACATCCGTATCCGCAAGCGTACGGTCGCCAACTGTCTTTACCGCAGGGGGCGGATGGTCGAGGAGTGGGTCGTCCGCGACGAGCTCGCCGACTGCCTGCAGCGCGGCTCGGACCCGGACGAGGCGGCCCGCGCCCTGCGTTTCCAGGGCTACACCGGTTCGATGCTGGAGGCGCCGCCGAAGGACGTACTCCTGGAAGGCGTCAGCGGCCCGCGCCCCGACGACTACCGACCCGAGTGCGAGATGGTCCTCGAATTCATCGACGAGGTGTGGACCCAGCGCCGGCTGCAGAAGGTCAACGACTTCATGGTGCGGGACCTCTTCCTGCACACGATCGGCGACCGAACCGTCATCCGCCCCGACCGCTACCAGGCCGATCTGCTGTCGACCGTCGCACCGTTCCCCGACGCACGATTCGAAGTGCGGGACATCCAGACCAACTACGCCGAGCGTTACGCCGGTCTGCGCGTGGCCGTCCTGTGGACCATGCACGGCACCTACCGCGGCACCCCCGCATTCGGCCCCCTGACAGACCAGCCGGTCACCATGCTCGGCGTCTCCCAGTTCCTGATCCAGAACGGCCGCATCGTACGAGAGTTCCGCGTCTACGACGAGATCGCACTGCGGGCCCAGATCAACAGCACCCGAGGCGACGGCCCGCCCGTGGAGGCCAACATCTACTGACCGAACCGTCTTCTTCGGATTCGCAGTCGAGGGGTTCCCGATACCCGGCGGGAACCCCTCCGAGCTTTCCTGGATCAATCGGCCCCTGGTCCTGACCGGCCACATCCGGTCCCCGTGCTACGACCGCAACGTCTCCGAAGGTGACTCCCCGAACTGTTCGCGGTATGCGAGTGAGAAGCGGCCCGGGTGGAAGAAGCCCCAGCGGGAGGCGACGGTGGTGACGGTCGTGGTGCCCGGATCGGAGGCCAGGAGTTCCTTGCGTACACGGTCCAGGCGGACCTCGCGCAGGTACGCGATCGGCGTCGTGTCGAGGTGCCGGCGGAAGCCCTCCTGGAGAGCCCGTACGCCGACGCCGACGCATTCCGCGATCTCCGCGACCGTGAGCGGCTCGGCGGCGTGCCCCTCGATGATCTCCATGGCGCGGCGGACCGCGGGCGGTGCGACGCGCGGCTGCTCGCCGAGCAGCGCCGGCGTGTAGTTGTTGGGCTGGGCCATCAGCAGCTGGGTCATCAGGAGTGATTCGAGCTGTTTTGTCACGATGGGCTGGCTGGTCATGCCGCCGGGCCCCTCCGCCTCCCGGCGCATGAGGTCGACGATGTTGAGCCAGGAGCGGGAGCCCGGTGCCGTGAGGTTCATGCCGAGCGAGAAGAGGATCGGGCGGCGCACGGAGCGACCGAGCAGACTGCCCAGGTGTGATTCCAGGGACGATCGGTCGAACCACACGATCAGCTGCGGATTGCCGGCACCCCAGCGCATATCCACCTTTCCGGTCGGAGAGGGGACAGAAGCGAGTTCGGGGGAGGAAATGATTTCTTCGCGGCCGCAGGCGATTTCGGCGTAACCGGCGAGCGGGATCTGGACGAGGAAAAAGCTCTCCAGGTCGCCCGGTGTGATCCGGACTTCCGTTCCGTAATCGAGGTAATACAGGCCCGTCCGATCGAAGGGCGCGCCGTGCAGCCGGGCGTCGAGCGTCGCCGAGCGCTGCGTGATGCGCAGCTCATGCGGGCAGAAGGCGCGGCCGACCTCGGCTCGTGCCTCCCAAATGTCCGCTGTATGAAACTGCTGGTGGTTTGCGAGAGGGAGCTCTTCAGCGGACATGTAAACCTCCACCGCCGAGACGCGTGATCGGGACAGCAACCCGCGTGATCCGGATAGCGACGATGATCTTGCCATACCAAGGTTGATCCCCGACCGTCGCGGACCCGAGAAGAAACCAGGGAATCAACGATGCAGGGAGTGCCGGGCCGGACTGCGCTCGTCACGGGCGGAGCCACGCCCAGCGGACAGCCCGACGCACGCGTGCTGCGCGTGGTACGCGTGGTGCGCGCGACCGGCGCGGCGAGAGCCGCCGAGGCCGTGCCCGCCGAGTCGGCCGGGCCCCTTTAGCCCGCCGGGTGATCCAGGACCCATCCCCCGGTCGTACGGATTACCCGGCTTCCCGCGGCTGCCCGCCGGATCCCCCCTCCGGCGGGCAGCCGCATTCCTCACAACCGACCCCCCACTTGTAGAGGCCGCTACATCACCGAAACGCTGTACCAGCGCACGGCACTGCACAGTGCTGCACAGCACTGACGGCGCTACACGCAGCACGGCACTGGCGGCACTACATACAGCACGGCACCGCTCAAACTGCACAACCCGAACCCCGGAGGTCCCCTCATGCGCAAGATCACCATCGTCGGAGCCGGCCAGGCCGGCCTCCAGCTCGGTATCGGCCTGCTCGACCACGGTTACGACGTCACCCTCGTGTCCAACCGCACCGGCGACCAGATCCGCGAGGGCCGGGTCATGTCCAGCCAGGCCATGTTCGGCACCGCGCTGGCCCACGAACGCAACCTCGGCCTCGACTTCTGGGGCAACGCCTGCCCGCCCATCGCCGGGCTCGGCGTGAACATCGCCGACGGCCAGGGTGGCCGGGCGCTCTCCTTCGACGCCCGCCTCGACGCCACCGCCCGCTCGGTCGACCAGCGCGTCAAAATGCCCATCTGGATGGGCGAGTTCGCGCGCCGCGGCGGCCGTCTGGTCATCCGCGAGGCCGGCATCGAGGACCTGGAGCGCTACGCCACCGAGTCCGACCTGGTGATCGTCGCGGCCGGCAAGGGCGAGATCTCCGGGCTGTTCGAGCGGGACGCCGAGCGTTCCCCGTACGGCGCTCCGCAGCGCGCGCTGGCCCTGGCGTACGTCACCGGCATGGCGCCGCTGCCCGACCGCCCCGGCGTCAGCTTCAACGTCATCCCCGGCGTGGGCGAGTACTTCACCATGCCCAGCCTCACCACCACCGGCCCCTGCGACATCATGTTCTTCGAGGGCATCCCGGGCGGCCCGTTCGACTGCTTCGGCGGGCTCACCCCCGACCAGCAGCTGGCGAAGTTCCAGGAGCTGCTGCGGACGTACGTCCCGTGGGAGGCCGAGCGCTGCACCGACGTCGCGCTCACCGACCAGAACGGCACCCTCGCGGGCCGCTTCGCGCCGACCGTCCGCAAGCCCGTCGCCACGCTGCCCTCGGGCGCGCAGGTGTTCGGCCTCGCCGACGTCGTCGTCCTCAACGACCCGATCACCGGCCAGGGTTCCAACAACGCCTCGAAGTGCGCGGCCTCCTACCTCGCCACCATCCTGGACCACGGCGAGCGCCCGTACGACGCCGCGTTCATGGAGCTGGCCTTCGGCCGCTTCTGGGACAACGTGCAGTCCGCCACGGCCTGGACCAACGCGATGCTCGGCGCCCCGCCGCAGCACGTCCTGGAGCTCTTCGGCGCGGCGAGCGCCAACTCCCGTATCGCCGCCCGCTTCGTCAACGGCTTCGACGACCCGCGCGACTTCTTCCACTGGTTCATGGACCCGGTCGCCGCGAAGAACTACCTGGCCGGGGTCAGCGCCTGAGCCCTCGCCGGGACCAGTGACCTGACGGTGGGTCAGCAGTGGCATGGACGCCATGGCGGCCCGTCGTACCGTAACGAGAGCAGGACAGCAGTACCATGAGAAGGATCGCGGTGATCGGCGCCGGGCAGGCGGGTGCCCAACTCGCCCTGGGACTCCAGGCGCACGGTTACGACGTCACCCTGGTCACCGACCGCGGCCCCGACGAGATTCGCCGCGGCGCGGTCATGTCCAGCCAGTGCATGTTCGACACCGCGCTGCAGAGCGAGCGCGAACTCGGCCTGCACCACTGGGAGGACCGGGCCCCGGACATCACCGGAATCGCGCTCTCTCTCATCGGTCCGCACGGCACGCCGGAAGTCTCCTGGCGCGCGCCGCTGGAGGGCCCCGCCCACTCCGTCGACCAGCGGGTCAAGTGTGCTGCCTGGATGGAGCAGTTCGCGGAGGGCGGCCGCGGCGGGATCGTGCTGCACGAGGCGGGCGTCAACGACCTCGAGTGGTACGCCCGTACGCACGATCTCGTCGTGGTCTCCACCAGCAAGGGCGAGCTGAGCCGCCTCTTCCCGCGCAACGCCGAACTCTCCCCGTACGACCGGCCGCGCCGTGCGCTGGCTCTGACGTACGTCACGGGAACGGCACCGCGGGAGGGGGAGGCCGCCGTCCACTACCGCATGGTCCCCGGCGTCGGTGAATACTTCTCCTTCCCCGCCCTCACCACCACCGGGCCCTGCGACATCATGGTCTTCGAGGGCGTGCCCGGCGGCCCGATGGACTGCTGGGACGACATCCGCACGCCCGAAGCCCACCTCGCCCGCTCACTGGAAATCCTCCACCGCTTCTTCCCCGACGAATACGAGCGCTGCCGACACGCCCAACTCACGGACAGTGGCGGCGTGTTGCGCGGCCGAATCACCCCGACCGTCCGGCACCCCGTAGCCCGCCTCGCCTCTGGCCGGCACGTCCTCGGCATGGCCGACGCCGTCGTACTCAACGACCCGATCACCGGCCAGGGCTCGAACAACGCCGCCCAGGCCGCGTCCCACTACCTCGACAGCATCCTCCGCCACGGCACCGCCGAATTCACTCCGCAGTGGATGCAGCGCACCTTCGACAACTTCTGGCGCGGCTGGGCCCAGTGGGCCGTCGGCTGGACCAACTCCCTCCTGGCCGACCTGAGTCCACACCACCGCGAACTCCTCACCGCGGCAGCCGAAGTCCCCTCGGTCGCCGCCGCTCTCGCCGCCGGTTTCGACGACCCGCGCACCCTCTACCGCTGGTGGTTCGAGGAGGCCGAGGCGCACCGCTTCCTCGCCGAGAAGCGCGCCCAGCACGCCGCCCGCTTCGACGGCCGCGAACTGCGCCGCGCGCTCGGCCAGTACGCCACCGGTGTGACCGTGGTGACGGCACGCGCCCCCGACGGCCGCAACGTCGGCATGACCGCGAACTCCTTCACCTCCGTCTCCCTGGACCCGCCCCTCGTCCTGTGGTGCCCCGGCAAAAACGCCCCCAGCCTCCCGGACTTCACCGACGCCTCGCACTTCGCCGTCCACGTACTGGCCGCCGACCAGCACCACCTCTCCCGCCAGTTCGCCACCCCGGCCGACGACAAGTTCCGCGGCACCCCCACCACCCCGGGCATCACCGGCACCCCCCTCCTGGACGGCACAGTCGCCCGCTTCCAATGCCGCACCGTCCAACGCCTCGACGCCGGCGACCACATCATCTTCCTCGGCGAGGTCGAACAGTACGACTCCAACGGCGGCACTCCTCTGGTCTTCCACTCGGGCTACTACCACGTGGCGACCAAGCACCCGGATCTGTGAGCGAGCGTGTGGGACGGGACGGTCACGGCCTCCGCCTGGTACACCACGAGGCGACCCCGAACGGCCTGCTGCTCCTCGAATGTGAGCCAACAGGCCAAGCACCCCACGTGTCAGGGTCGCAGGCCGGTCAGCCGTGTCTTCGTGCGCTTGACGTCCTTCGTGGAGGGCGGCCGGGAGCCGGTGGCCCAGCCGGCTGCGCCCCAGTCGGCGGTGAGCACTGACACGGAGACGTCATTCGCGGCCAACGCCGTGGTGTCGGCGTTGCGCACCGGCTCGGGCGCGCTCGGGTCGTAAACGAGCTTGGGTTTGTAGCAGGTGGCGCAGGAGTCCGGGTCCGGGGCGTAGGAGACGGTGATGTTCCGCGCCTTGCCGACGTTGGTGAAGGCGACCGGGCCGTCCGGCTTCGCCGGATAGTTGATGTTGAGCGTGATGCCGGCCGGCAGCAGCGCTCCGCTGCGCGCCGTCTCCACGAGCCGTTCGACGACCCGCTCGGTGAACGCCGCAGCCTGCGGTACGGACGGATAACGGTCCTGAGGATTCGTCAGGTCGGCGTCGGCGCTCACGGCTATCGCCGGTATGCCCGCTTCCGACGCGACGACCGTGGCGCCCACCGTACCGGAGTGGTTGACGGCGGAACCCGAGTTCGGCCCGGCGTTGACACCGGACACAACGAGGTCCGGCTTCGCGCCCCCGAAGGCATGCCCGATCCCGAAGTTCACCGCGTCCCCGGGCGTGCCGGTGACCGACCAGATGTCCGGCTCGGCCCGCTCGGCGCGGATCGTGGCACTCGAGGAGAGGGTCATACCGGTACCACGACCGGACTGATCCGCGGCGGGGGCGACAACCACCGCTTCGTGCCCGGCTCTCTTCAGCACGGCCTGCAGCTGCCGGATGTACGAGTGGCGGTAGCCGTCGTCATTACTGATCAGGATCCGCAATGGCCCGTCATTTCCCCCGTTGCGATGCGGCTGCTCAGTGACAGCAGCGCCTGACCCCGTGACCAGCACGGTAACCGTGGCCGTGGTACCGAGCACTGTGAACGCTTTTCGTGCGGGACTCCACATTGGACCCTCCAGAGGCGAACAGCGTGTTGGTGCGACGCATCTCATCGGTCCACGGGTCACCTGTCAACCCGACTGGTCGGTATGTGAATAACGGTTCGAGCTGCCGGATGCCGAGCCGGCCGAGCGATGAGCGCTGCTTGCCGGGGCGCCGGCACGCGGACGAGTTGCCCGATCGGGGCAACCCTGCCGCACACGGGACCTGCGGGGAGTGGCGCCTCGCCCTGGCGGGCCAGGCTTGTGCGACCTGGTGGAAGAGGGGCCTCGGGCCGGGGGAGAGCAGTGCGTGGCAGGCGAGTTCGGTGAGGCGCACGCGACAGTCCCCGGGAAAGGCCGCCGCGATCCGCTGCAACGGCCCCGGGACCAGCCCCACCTCGCGCGCAGCACCCGGTGGTCAGGCTCGGGCGCGAGCACCAGCTCCGCCCGCGGCGCATACAGCGTCTTCACATCGCTGCCAGAGCTCTTCTCCAGCTGCACCGACACAGCACTCGGCCGCCCGCTCCGAGCCCTCATGCAGCAGGCCGTCCTCACCACAAACCAGACGCACCCGCACCCGCACCCGCCGCCGTCCGCCGCGACAGCGCACCGGCCGTGCCCCGTACCCGTGCCAGCTGCGCCGCCACCTGCCGGACATCGGCCACCCACGGATCGAAATCGCCCGACGGCACCAGCCGCACCGCGCCCCGGCGCTCCAGCTCCCACGCCGCCCGGAGCCGCCACCACACACCCGGCCAGCCAGACCAGTAGCACCACCGCGACGAGAGGCAACAGCCAGCCCAGCTGGTCAGCGGGCGAGAAGTAGATCTCCACTTGGTTCAGCCAGGAAGCGTGCACTGTGGGGTGTGGATTAGCACCGCGTTCGGGAAGGCGGCCGACAACCGGTCGGCAGCCTTCTTGCCGCGGTGGGAGGAGCCGTTGTCCACGACCCAGAACACGCGTTTCGCGCTGGCGTAGGGCTCGCGGGTCATGACCTGGGTGACCAGGATCATGCACGGGGCGATGCCGGTGGTTTTCTCACAGCGGCCGAACACCTTCGCGGCGTGGACGTCGTAAGCGGCCAGGTAGGCCAGGGCGCCGCCGCGTCCGTAGGTGTGGTTCACCCGCATCGCGCGGGCCTGGCCCGGGACGAGGGTGGGGTGGCAGCGGCAGCGGGCCTGGATGGAGGTCTTCTCGTCGGCGCTGATGACGTACTCGTCGGCGTCGAGCGGGGTGCCGTGCCAGGTGCGGGCGTACAGGTCCAGCACACGCTGGGCTTTGGCGCGGAAGTCGGGGTCGGTGATGAAGATCCAGGAGCGGCGCTGCCAGGGCTTGGTCGCATCCTCGGCCGGCCAGCGGCGCACGGTGGACGCCGACACGAACGCGGCGATGCCCCGCCGGGTGGCCTCAGAGGCCAGTTCCGGGCATGACCAGTGCGACAGCGGCACTCCGCTCTCGGCGGGCAGCCGGCAGGGCAGCGCCTTGACTTCGGCAACCTGCAGCGGCGTGAACACCGGCGGGCGGCCGCAGCGTTGACGGTCTTTGAGCCCGGGCAAGCCCTGTCCGGCGAACCGGCCACGCCATCGGCGCACGGTGTCCAGGTGCAGCCCCGTCTCCTGGGCGATACGCGCGTTGGAGCGTCCGCGCGCGGCGTGCAGCACCACCTGTGCACGCACCCGCAGCCGGTGCTCGGTCTTGCGGCCGTAGGCCATCGCCTTCAGCCGCGCGCGTCCGGCGGCACTCGGGGCTATCGAACAGACAGTGCGGAGGGGCATGGCGGGCGAGCCGATCGGCCGAAGTGGATCACTGGCAAGCCGCAGCCTTCCCCGCCCGCCGTGGCAGTGGAGCCCAGGCGTCGCGGCGGTCAGCGGGCGCCCAAGCTTGGACTGACCAGATCACTCCGTCACGGGCAAGCACTCGGCGAGCAGAGCGACGACGTCACGCCAGGCTCGCTGTGCGTGCCGTGGGTGGTAGCCGACGCCGGGGCGCACGGTGTGGTCGACCGATGGATGGTGGAAGGCGTGAAGGGCGCCCCCGTAAACCACGAGGCGCCAGTCGACGCCCGCGGCCTGCATCTCGGCGGTGAACGCGTCCCGCTGCGCGGGCGGCATGATCGGGTCTTCCGACCCGACCCCGGCCCACACCGGGCAGCGAATGCGCGCTGCCTCGCCCGGTCGACCCGTGGTAGTTGCGTTGACTGTCCCGATCACGCGCAGGTTGACGCCGTCGCGCCCGAGTTCCAGCCCGATGGCGCCCCCGGTGCCGTAGCCGATGGCGGCGATCCGGTCGGGGTCGGCCCGCGGTTCGGCGCGCAACACGTCGAGCGCCGCATGGCCGATGCCCCGCATCCGGTCAGGGTCGGCGAGCAGCGGCAGGCAACGGGCCAGCATCTCCTCGGGGTCGCTCAAATAGCGCCCGCCGTGAAGGTCGAAGGCCAGCGCTATATATCCCAGTTCGGCGAGAGCATCGGCCCGGCGGCGCTCGACGTCGCTGAGCCCCGTCCCCTCGGGCCCGAGCAGCACCGCGGGCCGGCGGTCGACACCGGCCGGGAGCGCGAGGTGCCCGATCATCGTCAGGCCGTCGGCCGGGTACTGGACCGTGCGCGTGGTAATCGTCGTCATGAGACTGGACCGTAGTGATCGTCGAGTCCGGTCGGGCCGGGGTTCGCCGCTGGCAGAACAGCGCGGGGGTCCCCCTGAAATACGTCGAGGGCTCACAAGAACCGTCACAACCCCCGTTCCCACGGCAGCACCTGCCCCGGCACCACGCACGACACAACTGCCGGAGTCAACCCCCGAAGAATTTACGGAGCCGACCACTTAGGAACGGCAGCGCAGCATCACCAGCGGTGGGTGCGCGAGGAGGTCCGCCCAGAAATCCTCGCCGAACTCACGGATGCCGGCCTCGGACACCTGCAGCGGAACCCACTCCACCGCACTGAACCCGGCCGCCCGCAGACACTCCTCGTAGACCTCGCGGCGCGGCACCGTGCTGACGATGCTGATCGGCTGCGGGTTGAGGAGAGCCGTCACCCGCGACCGCGGACCCGTCTCGGCTTCCTCACCGGTCGGCTCGCAGCGGAACCCGTACTGGTCCAGGGACGCGCAGTCGAACCGGTAGTCCGGCTTCTGCGCGAGCACGAAGAACTCTCCACCCGGCACCAGGCTCCGGTGGATGTTGCGGCACATCCGCTCCATCGCCGCGATGCCCTCGGCGTAGTTGAGGCACTGCACTCCCACGGCTATGTCGAATCTCCGGTCGAGAGGCCGCAGTTCGGCCACGTCACCGACCTCGTAGCGCGCACCCAGCGGGTCACGCTGCTCGATCTCCCGTGCAGCGGCGATCATCTCGACGGAGATGTCGACACCGAAGACATCCGTGGCACCGCGCCGCTTGAACTCCCTGCTGTAGAAACCGGTGCCGCATGCCAGGTCGAGAATCGACTTGCCGCTCACGTCCCCGACCATGCCCAGGAAGCTCGGCACTTCCCCGTAACGCGTCAGCGGCAGGGACTTGAACCCCTCGAATGCCTCGCCGATCTCGTCGTACTGCTGCACGCTCACGTGCTGTCCCCTCCTGTGCTTCGTCCTGTACGTGGCCAGGCCGGCCCGCCGGCTTCAAAGGCTCGCCGGGCGGGGCGCGGTCGTGGCAGAAAGTGTCCACCCGCCCTGTCTAACCGCCGTACTGGCAGATGACACAAGGAGTTGGCCGGGTGATCCTCGTATCACCCAACACCCCTCATGAATTACCCACAACGCACATCTTTCACGATTCGATATGATGTCGGCGTCTTCTGAGCCTTCTCGCTGCGGATCCATATCCGCCGAGGAGGCTTTTTTCATGCCCAAGGGCTGGCTTGCCCCAGAGCAGGTGGCCCTCCTACGTACGTGTACGCATGGCGACGGCAGGTGTTCCGCCCTTGGTGGCGCGTCACTCGTCGCTCTGGTTCGATGTCTCTGTATCTGAAAGGGCGTGTGGCTGATCGTGTCCTCACGAACGAACACCGCGGCGGCCGCGGGGACTTGGAAGCTCGGTGACCTGACTGTCAACCGCATCGGATTCGGCGCGATGCGATTGACGGGCAATGCGCCTTTCGCTCTGGGCGCGCCGAGCGACCGTGAGCGGTCAATCAGCGTGCTCCGGCGTGCGGTTGAGCTCGGTATCAACCACATCGACACCGCCGCGTTCTACTTCTCATCGATGCGTTCCGCCAACGAGCTGATCAACCGGACGCTTGCGCCATACCCGGAAGACCTGGTCATCACCACCAAGGTCTGGCCCGGCCGGGACCCTTCGGGTAATTGGTGGTGGGCCACGCCGGAGCAGCTGCGCGGTCAGGTCGAGGAGAATATCCGCCAGCTCGGCCGGGAACACCTGGACGTCGTGAATCTGCGCATACCGCCAAGCCGCAAAACCGGCTCGATTGCCGAGCACTTCGCGGCGTTGGCCGAGCTGCGTGACGCCGGACTCATACGCCATCTCGGTATATCCAATGCCACACCCGAGCACCTGGCCGAGGCGCAGGCCATCGCGCCGGTCGTTTGCGTACAGAACCCTTACAGCATCGGCGCGCCGAGCCAGGAGCAGGAACTCCTGCGGGTCTGCGGCGAACTCGGCGTCACCTTCGTACCGTTCTTCGTGATTGCCGGTGCCGGCCGCGAGGCGGGCGCGAGCGCCGACGACAGCGAAGCGGTACGCGCCGCCGCACGCGCGCATGGTACGTCGACCGCACAGATTCGCCTGGCATGGACGCTACAGCAGGGGTCGCACGTGCTGGCCATCCCAGGTACCGGCAATCCGGACCATCTCGTTGAGAACGTCGCTGCTGGAACAATCCAGCTCGCGGGCGAGGAAATGGCACGCCTCCGGTCTCACCAAGAGAACAGCGAGTAGGTGGCACTGGCAAGGGCCGCATCGTCGCCGAGCCAGACCGCTTCCTCGCCATCCGCAAGGTACGAAGGACCGGCTCTGTCTCGAGCAATACGGCACCCGCGCCACTCGGTCGGCTTGGACTCCCCGCTGGGGTGCGGCATGCTGGCTCGCTGGTTGATGTGTTGGGGGTGCGGATGTTCAAGCAATGGCTTTGGCGCTGGCGCGGCCGGGTGAAGACGATCGGCTTCTCGTTCTTCGGGCAAAGCGTGAGTGTGGAGTTCAGCCAGAGCGAGCGCGAGCGAGCGAGGTCGATTTTGCTCCGTTTGGAAGACCACCGGGTGCTCTACGCGCCCTATGACATGGAAGAGGAAAATGGGTCCTGGGGATCCATCGAGGCACTGCGCGCGTATCTGAACGAGCAGGTCGAGCAGTGTGAGTCGGAGGAACTGCGGCTGCAAGTGCGCGCGATGCGTGCCGCCGTGAGACAGTGGCTGACTGACGCTGAGTCAGCACGCAGGGTAACCGACAGAACGTGTCCCGAGGACCCGCCCAGCGGACGCGACCCGATCCAATGGGCCAGGGATCGGGATCGGATTCAATGGACGTATCAGCTGCAGGCGCTTGGTGTGCTGCGCGGCAGGATTGGCGTTGCTATCGCGGAGATCGGCCGCGAGTTCGGTATCCCGATCGATGGCGACCTCGCCCACATCACGCCACCTGATTTGGAAGCTTCGGAACGTGGTGCCCCGCTGTCGCCACTGTATTTTGCCGACTAGGCCGTTTCGCTGGGATCACCGGGTTGGTCCGCGGGGGGGCGGGGATCACCGCCAGGTACCGTGCTTGCGCAGGTGCTCGCGGATGGCGCGTGATGAGTAAGCCTTGTCTGCCGGGAACCCTCTGGCGTGGCGCGGGGCCGCCCGCGTCGGCGAGGAGCGCGCCAGCGGGCAGGCACGGGCAGAAGAGCGGCCGGCAGCGCGCGATGAACGCCCGCAGTAACGGTTCGATCCGCGTCCAACGCGCGGTCAGTCAGCGGTACGCCCGGACCACGATCCGATGACCTCAACGAAGCGACCTAGGCCGCGTCAGCCCCTACCGGCTCAGTCGCAGCTACAGCAGGAACGATGGTCAGGAGCCTGCCCACGCCGCTGGTTGCCAGGGCGGATGCGACGGCGGGGGACGGTGCGACGATGAACAAGTGGCCGCGGCGGGACCGGGCCCGGCGGTCGGCTGCGATCAGTACTCCCAGGGGCTGGGCCGCGCAGTGAGTGACGCCGGACAGGTCGACGTAGACGGACGCGCCGGGTTCGTTGGCACGCGCCATGAGCTGATCGCGCAGGTCCGGAGCGGTGGAAAAGTCCAGTGCCCCGCTGACGAAGACGGTTGCGGGGAGCCGCATCGGCATCGGCAGCCGTAGCGGCGGCGGAGTGTTGCGGTTGGAGGGCAGATATTCGATGGTCATCGTGGACCCTGTCCCAGGCGCAGTGTGCATGCGCCCGGTGTTGTGGTTCTTCGAGAACGAGGCCGGCACGGGCGCCGACTTTCGGGATGCCCTCTATGGCCATTGTACTCTCCCGCCCTCCTTCGCCGCCGGAACAGCGCCCGCCCGCACCACCGCCTCACAGCACCGGGGTTTGGGATTCGTCGTCGAGCTGTTCCTCGGTGAAGGGCTGGACGCCGTCGGGGAACTGGCCGCAGAATATGATGGTGTGCGCCCAGATATTGAGGCCGGCGGTGACGGCGTCGGCGTCCAGGCCGTACAGGTACCGGTGACCAAGCGGCGGACCTCGGCGAGGTGTTCGCGGAGCTGCCCGACCTCGTACTTGCCGGCTTATCCGGGCGCACCGCTGCATTGATAGCCGTCGGGCAGCGTCCACACGATCGGTGGTCAGTCCTTCTCGGCGGCCTGGTCGCGGTCGCGGAGCATCGCCAGAGGTCGAATGCCGGCTCGCCTCAGCAGGTACGCCCGACGTAATGCGCGCCCTGGATCTTGCTGGCAGAGCCCAACCAGGTGTTGCCGGGGCCGACACACCGCTCGTAGTCGGCCGCCCAGGCGACCTCAACCTTGATGACGATCTGCGAACCGTCGGAGGTGCAGTGGTTGTACATGGCGTCGGAGCCGGTCTCGTAGAAGCCACACGGGTTGGCGGCCGCGGGGCTCGCGGCGGCGGTCACCGCGCCCAGAGAAGTGAGCACAAGAGCGGCGGAACTGAGGGCGCTGGTCACCATACGACGAATACGCAAGGGGAACTCCTTGGTGCGTGGAGGAGCGGGCTTGGAAGAACTTGTCTGCCGATCCGGTTGGATGCCCGCCTCAAGGATCGCCGTGCCGCACCGCACGGCGGCTCGAATGCCGAGCCGTTCACCCGGAGCATCGTTTTCTCTCTACGCCAATCGGATGGTCCTGTCCGGTTCCCAAGCGCAGACGGGCCCCGAGTTCCCTTTTCGTGAGCTGGGCGCGACAGCCCAGCGACAGCGCAGTGACGGAATGAGGCCGGGCCGCCAATCTCTTTATGGCGTAGGGGAAATGCGCCGTGCGGATCGGTTGTGGGCCCTGCGGGCAGAGGAAAGTGAAGCTAGGACGCACCGTCCGCGACGAGCTCCCCTCCACGGCCGGTGCAGTCCTGATCATGGGCACCGGCGTCGAAGGGCCGGTGCCCATGGCAACGCCGCCCGCGCTCATCTGCTCGGCAACCTGGGGCGTTCAGCTCTCTTCTTTCCAGTGGCCTGGGAGGTGGTCCGGAAGCGTCAGGTCGGCAACCAGGCCGTAGTGGTCACTCGCCTGCACGCCGTTCGCTGGTTGTACCAGGACCCGTTGGCAGGAGGAGATACGCAGGGTGGGGCCGTACGGGCCGCAGCGGAGCATGATGTAGTCGATGCGGCGATCCGATGCCTCGGGCATGTCACCTTGCCGTACGAGCGGATTGTCGGGGCTGAAAGTGGGACCTGGTTCGTAGGGATGCACGGTCGACCAGGCGTCTTGAAAGCAGGTACTCAGGCCATCCACTGATTGCAGGCCCTGCAGGAATCGCAGGCTGGCGGCCTGAGGTGAGGCGTCGAAGTCTCCGAGCAGGACGGTGTGGCGCACGGGGCGTTCGGCGGCGAACCTGTCGGCGAGGCGGGCGGTGACGAGGGCCTGCAGTTCCCGTTCGTGCTCGTAGTCATAGGGCCAACTCGGCTTGTGATGGAGCACGAGAATCGTGCCGAGGGGTTCGGGGAGGGGAAGCTCGGCGGCAACGACTCCGCACCAGTCGGTATGCGCAGTCCGCTCGGTCACCTCGAGCGTGTCCGTCACGGTGCGCCCGAAAGGGCGGCGCGCAGCCAGTACGGCTCCCACGCCGTCGGCAGACCATCGAGGATGCGGAACAACATGCCAGCCCTCTTCGGAGAGGGCTTCCACGTCCCTGCGAGTCACTTCTTGGAGTGCGAGCACATCTGGGCTCAGACTCTGCAGCTCCTGTGCCAGGACCGTCCGCCGACTCGAGCCGTCGGCGTACTGCGGTGCCAACACATTCATGGTCATTAGTCGCATGCTGCGGGCCGCTGCACTCACCGCTTCAGCGTGGCACACGGCGCCGACAGCCACATAGTTCCGCCTCAACGATCCGCAGCGAAAGTGTGAAGACTGGGCAGGTTGTCCTGGGTGGACGGCGTCGCGGTTGTCGGCTGAAGGCGGCCTCGTCTGCTGATCGCGCGTGGTGTCGCCGACGGCGGGCTGCTGAGGGAACTGTTGCTACTGCGGCATCTGTTCGCCGGTGTCTGCGTGCAGCCCGCGGCACAGCAGGTTGAATGACCGGAGTGCGGCCGGGGCGACCGCGTTGCGCGCGCGTGCGGGGGATTCGCCGGACATGATGCGGCGTTGGAGTTCGCGCAGGGCTGCCCGGTGTGTTCCGGCGACGATGCCCGCCAGGAGCGCGGGCCGTCTGCTCGCTCCACCGGGCACCAGGAACCTCTGCGCACCGCTGCGCATCTCTTCTCTACTAGTACAGATTTCCGGCGCCGACCGCTGGCAGAAATGGCCGTCACTCCATTGCAGGAAATCTGTCGTGGCGAGGGTAGACATGGGCGGGGCGCGGGGTTACTGTTTTGTCTGTAGCCACGAGATCCAGTGAGGCGCGGCAGCGGACGAACTGCCGCGCATGCAGGTCAGAGGAACAACGGCACGGCAGCGGAGTGAGGGAGCCGAAAGGCAAGAAGGGTTCCGTCACTGGCTGCCGGGTCGGCGGCCCAGTAGGGGCCGCGAAGCAGTACCGCACGTTCCAGCAGTACGAAGCAGAAGTCCGGAAAGAAGGAGGCAGACGCCATCAGGATCGCCCGGGTGAGGACGTAACGCCGCCCGGGTACCGCAAGGCCCCGGATTGGAAGGTGGTCCCCGGTCACGCATTCGCGATCCCCGCGCCTCCGGCCTCCCAGGTGGAGACGCGGAATGAGAAGGCCGGCGCAGCTGTAAGCCGGCAGATGGTGTTGAAATCCCTCGGGGCCCTGGTGCGTACAGCACCAGGGCCCCTCGACGCATGACCCCAACGAGGAGCAGATGACAGCAGAGACCCCGCTCGACCGTCTCGATGACGACGACTACCCCGCCTACGCCATGGGCCGCGCCGCCGAACTCATCGGCACCACCCCGGCTTTCCTGCGGGCGATAGGGAAGGCGCGCCTGATCACCCCGCTCCGCTCCGAGGGCGGTCACCGCCGCTACTCCCGTTACCAGCTGCGTATCGCTGCCCGCGCCCGCGAACTGGTCGACCAGGGCACCCCCGTCGAGGCGGCCTGCCGCATCGTCATCCTCGAAGACCAGCTTGAAGAGGCCCAGCGGATCAACGAGGAACTGCGCAACGCCGCTCCACGGTCCGACTGCCGGACCGGTGGCTGACTCCGCACCTTTCGGCAGCAGCCTGGCGCGGGACTGAGCAACCGCAACCTGCCCCGGGACTGAGCAACCGCAGCCTGCCGCGGTACCTGAGCAACTTCTTTCAGGCGCTGAGCCCGATGTGCGGTTCAGGTGCCGGCGTTCGGCACAGTCACCTGGGGCAGGGCCATGGTCGGGGCGTCGGTATGCGTCGGCGGGTGGCAGGGGACCAGGCGGCTGCGCACCCGGTAGCGGGCGCGCCCACCGTCCGGATGCGTCGCCACACCCACCGTCACCGGGCCGGCGAAGCTGTAGGACCGCTCGGCCGCGTACCGACGGATCTCGGCGGCCAGCTCGGGGCCGAGCCGCTCCCGGTGGCCGGCCAGCCGTCGGTGACTGTCCGCGGGCAGCTCGATCGAGAAACAGTTGGGTACCACGGTGCGCCCGTGCCCCATGATCAGGGCATTGTCGTCGCACTCCCGGCGCAGCCGGGCCACCACGTCCATCGGCTTCTTTCCTGGCTTGCGCACCGAGGCCCATACGGCACTCGTCCAGCGATCCATAGCTCGCTCGAATCGTCCGATCATGTTCATCCGTGGCGTCTGTCCGCTCGCGCCCGGCCCATGCTCACCCATCAGGGTGAGCGGCATTGCCGGCGCCCGGGCCGGCTCCTCAGGGGCCGGGCCGACGCTGCTCGCTGCTGGCCTGGCGCAGGTCGTCGGTGTGGCGGGTGAGGGCATCCACGCGAGCCGCAAGATCGGGGTGGTCGGCAGTGAGGTGTTCGCGGGCGCCGGTCAGCGGACCGAGGAGCGCGGCGACGTCATGGCGGCCCAGCGCCTGAAGGAGAGGCGTACGGGCTTCAGCGGGCAGGTCGGTCACCGCGGTGATCTCTCCAGCGAGCCGGCGCAGGTCGGCGGCGTTGCTGCGGGCCCAGGTGGTGACGGTGCGGTCGGCGGCGCGCCGATCGCGGGTGGCCTGGATGCGTTCTTCGCCGGTGGTGCCCGGCGCTCCGGGGCGCAGGCGCAGGTAGCGGCGTTCGGCGGACTGCCGATTCGCGACGCCGAGGGGGTGGGCGAGGTCGGCCCAGCTGGCGCCGGCCTCGCGGGCGATTTCGATCAGCCCCGTCTCCCAGCCGGCCAGCTGGTCCCGCAGCCGACGCAGCAGCAACAGCGCGGCCAGCGCCTGCTCCGCGCTGGCTCCGGGCTCGGGCTGCCGGCCAGGCTGCGGTATCTGGGCGGTACGTACGGCCTCCTCGATGGCCTCCAGCGCTGCTTCGGCGGCGGGGAAGGAGGCGGGTGGCGACACCGGTTTCTGGTCGTCTGCGGGCATGAGTCACCTCCGCTCAAGGGCGTCGCCCTTCCGGCGACGTGCTCACTTGTCATCGTTTGGATGACATGCTACAACCGGAAGCAGGTAGCAGCGCATGGGCATGAACAGCCCGAGCGAAAACGGAGGTGTTTTCCCGATGCTGATGCGCACCGATCCCTTCCGTGAGCTGGACCGGCTCACCCAGCAGCTCCTCGGCACCAACCCGTCCGGTACTTGGTCGCGGCCCTCGGCGATGCCGATGGATGCCTACCGCGAAGGCGAGGAGTACGTGATCGCCCTCGACCTGCCCGGCGTCGACCCCGAGGCGATCGACATCGACGTCGAGCGGAACATGCTCACGATCAAGGCCGAGCGCCGGCCCGTCACCAAGAGCGACAAGGTCCAGGTGGAACTCTCCGAGCGGCCTCTGGGCGTCTTCTCCCGCCAGGTCATGCTGGCCGACTCGCTGGACACCGAGCACATCAACGCCGACTACGACGCAGGCGTCCTCACCGTACGCATCCCGATCGCCGAGCGCGCCAAGCCGCGCAAGATCTCCATCGGCGCAGGTTCGGGACGCAAGGAGATCCGCGGCTGAGGCCGATCCTCGACGCCGGAGGAGAAGGTGGGGCCCCCGGATCGGAGGATGGACCCTTCTCGCAGCGGAGAGTGGGCCCCTCCCTCTGACACTCACCCTCGCGGCGGCGGAGGGCGGATTGATCTCCCCCTCGACCCCCGACCCTCCGCCGCCCATGACACACGTACTGACACACGTACTGACACACGTACTGACACACGTACCGGCACACGCACGGCGTACGTACGACGTGCGGACCGATGAACGGAAGAGGGGATCGCGGTGGTCATGCAGCAGGAAGCGTTCCTGGACCAGGTTCAAGAACGCGGCGAGTACTCGACCCATACGGAAGCCGAGCGGGCGGCGCGCATCGTCCTGGCGCTGCTGGGCGCGCACTTGGTGGGCGAGGTGCGGGCCGAGCTGGCTGCCCGGCTCCCGGAGACCTTCGCCCTGATCCTGCTGAACCCGCTGCAGGCCGCCGAACCCCTCTCCCCGGAGCGGTTCGTGCGCGCCACCGCGGCGTGGATCGAGGGGGCCACCGAGCGGACCGCCGCCTGGGACGTCGGCGCCGTACTCAGCGTCGCCGCGGATGCGGCCGGCGAGGAGCTCACCCGCCGCATACTGTTCCAGCTTCCCCCGGGCTACGACCTGCTCTTCGGCCGTCCGCAGGACACCACCGCCGCCGAACACAGCCCAATAAACCGTTGAGCGACCTGTCCGTCACCGGCCGACCTCACCAGCAAACCCCCCTTACAGAGAAAGGCACCTATCCACCGATGCAGCCCCCCTCGCAGCAGACCGCGAGCACGCCGGCCCTGTCCTACGCGCAGATGCTGGAGCGCGTCCGCTACGACGGCGCCTACCCCACCCGTGAACGCGCCGAAGAAGTCACCCGCGCCGTACTGGCCGCCCTCGGCCGGCGGCTCACCGGCGAGGAACGCGTCGAACTCGCCGCCCGCCTGCCCCGCCAGGCCGCGCAGATCTTCACCGCGCAGATACCCGAAACCGACTCCCTGACCGGCTGGTTCTTCATCAAGGACCTCGCGGCCCGCACAGGCGGCACCCTGGCCACCACGCGCTGGGACGCCGGCTCCGTCCTCGGCGTCGTAGCCCACCTGGCCGGCCCCAGCCTGCTCGACCGCATCCTCGCCCAACTCCCCTCCGGCTACGCAATCCTCTTCGGCCGCGCCGAACTTGTTCAGGCCGCCTGACGGACACCCTTTACTGTGCAGCCTGGGGCTGCACAGTGATCTCGGGCCTCACGCCGAGGTGTTAGAGCAACGCCTCGGCCGTGATGGGCAGTTGGCGGATGCGGCGGCCGGTGGCGTTGAAGACCGCGTTGGCGATCGCGGGAGCCACGCCGATCATCACGACCTCGCCGAGGCCCTTGACGCCGAGGGGGTCGGCCTCGCGGTCCTCGCCGTCCAGGTAGATCGCCTTGAGATCGGGGACGTCGGCGTTGACGGGGACGAGGTAGTCGGCGAGGTTGGCGTTGACGATGCGTCCGTCGCGGTGGTCGGTGACGGTGTGTTCCAGCAGGGCCGTGCCGATGCCGCCGACCATGGCGCCGATGGCCTGGCTGTCGGCCAGCGTGGGGCTGATGATGCGGCCCGCGTCGTACACGCCGAGCATGCGCCGTACGCGTACGAGGCCGAGCGTTGCGTCGACGGCGACCTCGGCGAAGGTGGCGTTGTAGGCGTAGAACGAGTACCGCTGGGTGCCCGAGGGCGGGGCGAAGGAGCCCTGGGCTTCGAGGTGGGTGCGGTTGTTGCGGGACAGGAGTTGTTGGTACTTCTCGCCGCGGGTCGGGTTGTTCTTCAGGTGCAGTCGGCCGCCGCGGACGACGATGTCGTTGGCGTCCACTCCGTACAGCGGTGATTCCTTGTCCTCGACGGCGAGCTTGATTGCCTGGCGGCGTACCTGGTTGCAGCCGTCGAGGACGGCGGAGCCGACGCTGGCCATGGTCATCGAGCCGCCGTGCGGCGGGGTCGGTGGGAAGAGGGAGTCGCCGAGGCGGAAGTCGACCGTACGCATCGTCAGGCCCAGAGCGTCTGCGGCGACTTGGGTCTGCGAGGTGTAGGTGCCAGGGCCCATGTCGCTGGACGCGGTCTCGACCACCGCGGTGCCGTCGGCGTCCAGGCGGACCCGGGCCTGGGCGGGCATCCGCGCGGTGTCGTAGACGCCGGCGGCCATGCCCATGCCGATCAGCCAGTCACCCTCGCGTCGGCTTCGCGGCTTGGCATTTCGGCGGTGCCAGCCGAACTCGCGGGCGCCGACGGAGTAACACTCGCGCAGGCGCCGCGTGGAGAACGGCCTGCCGCTGGACTGGTCCTCGTCCGGTTCATTGCGCCGGCGCAGCTCGATCGGGTCGAGGTCGAGCTTGTGCGCCAGTTCGTCCATGGCCGACTCGATGACAAAGGACGCCGTCGCGAAACCCGGGCCGCGCATCCAGATCGGGGTGTTCACATCCAGTGGCACCGTGCGGTACGTCTGCTGGACGTTGGGCGTGCTGTAGAGCATCTGGCCCGGCGGCAGGACGCCTTCGGTGAACGTTTCGTACGAGGAGGTCTCGGCGTCCAGCTCGTGGGCCATGGCGGCCAGGCGCCCGTGCCGGTCGCTGCCCACGCGCAGCCGGTACTCGTACGCGGGCCGGAAGCCCGTCCCGAAGTACTGCTGCTTGCGGCTGAGGACGAGCTTGACCGGGCGCTTGGTCACCCGGGCGGCGAGCGCCGCGATGATGACATGCGGCCAGCCGCGCAGTCCGCTGCCGAAGCCGCCACCGACGAACGGCGAGATGACCCGTACATCGTCCTGCGGGAGGCCGAACGCGGCCGCGATTTCGGTCTGCGTACCGAGGACCCACTGGGTTTTGTCCCACACGGTGAGCTTGTCGCCGGTCCAGCGGGCGATGGTGGCGTGCGGCTCCATCGCGTTGTGGTGGTTGCGGGCCATGCTGTACGTCAGGTCCATCCGCACGGCCGCGTTCCGCAGGCCCGCCTCGGCGTCACCGCGCGCGTACTTCGTCGGCTTGTCCGCCTTGGCCTTGGTCAGCTCGGTCGAGGGCGGTGCGGCGTCGTAGTGGACCTTGACCAGGCTGGCGCCGTGCTGGGCGGCCTCCAGGGTGGTGGCGATGACGACGGCGACCGGCTGGCCGTGGAAGAGGACCCGGTCGTCCTGGAAGACGCGGAGCCGCCGGCCGGGCGGGTTGTTGGACTTGTTCGACATCGCGTTGTCGCGGTACGGCAGTTTCGGTGCGTTGCGGTGGCTGATCACTCGCAGCACGCCCGGCTGTGCGAGCGCGGCACGTGTGTCGATCGACGTGATGCGGCCGCGGCCGATGGTGGCGTCGACGATGACGGCGTGCACGGCACCATCGACGTTGTGCTCGGCGGCGTACTTCGCCTTGCCCGTGACCTTCAGCCGCCCGTCCACCCGGGACAGCGGCGCTCCGACGGCGGCCTGCGGCTGCGGGCTCACTTGGTACCTCCTACGATGCGCAGCTGGCGTTCGACGGTTCGCTGCAGCAGTTCGAGCTTGAACCGGTTGTGGGCCAGGGGACGGGCTCCGTCCGCCGCCCGTGAGGCTGCCGCTTCCCACAGGGCATCGGACGGACGCTCGCCGACGAGGTGCCGCTCGACGGCGGGCAGCTTCCACGGCACGGTCCCCACCCCACCGACGGCGACCTTCGCCTCGCGGATCACCCCGCCGCGTACGTGCAGCGCGACGGCCGCCGAGGTGAGGGCGAACTCGTACGACTGACGGTCGCGCACCTTCAGGTATCCGGACCGCAACGGGCGGGGGAGAGCGGGGATCTCGACAGCGGTAATCAACTCGCCGTTTCTTAGGGCGTGTTCACGGTGCGGCGTGTGTCCCGGCAGGAGCAGGAAGTCCGCGAAGGGGACGGTCCGTTCCCCGTCCGGGCCGAGCACGTGCACCGTCGCCTCCAGTGCCGCGAAGGCCACGGCGACGTCGGAGGGGTGGGTGGCCACGCAGTGGTCGGACGTGCCGAGGATCGCGTGGGTCCGGTTGTAGCCGTGCAGGGCCGCGCAACCCGCCCCGGGCTCACGCTTGTTGCAGTCGGCGGTCACATCGCGGAAGTACGTGCAGCGGGTGCGCTGCATGATGTTGCCGCCGATCGTCGCCATGTTCCGCAGCTGAGCCGACGCGCTCAGCTCCAGCGCCTCGGAGATGACCGGGTACAGGGTGCGTACCTTGGGATGGGCGGCCGCCTCGGCCATCCGCACCAGCGCACCGATGTGCAGGCCCCCGCGCTCGGTCACCGTGACCTCGCGCAGCGGCAGATCGCTGATGTCGACCAGCGCGCCCGGGCGTTCCACGGTTTCGCGCATCAGATCGACGAGAGTGGTGCCCCCGGCAATGTAACGGCCTCCGCGGCGGCCCGCGTTGAGGGCTTCACGGGTGTCGGAGACGCGGGTGTAGTCAAAGGGATGCACAGCTGCTGACCCTCACTTCCGGCCCGCGGTCTGTTCGACCGCGCGCACGATCTTGACGTAGCAGCCGCAGCGGCAGATGTTGCCGCTCATCGACTCCCGGATCTCCTCCGGCGAGCCGGTGTGGCCCTCCTTGATGCACCCGACGCCGGACATGATCTGGCCGGGGGTGCAGTAGCCGCACTGGAAGGCGTCCTGCTCGATGAACGCCTGCTGCAGCGGGTGCAGTTCGTCGCCGTCGGCCAGTCCCTCGATGGTGGTGACCTCGGCGCCCTCCAGCCGGACGGTGAGTGTCAGGCAGGAGTTGACCCGTTGGCCGTCGACCAACACGGTGCACGCACCACAGGCGCCGGCGTTGCAGCCCTTCTTGGAGCCGGTGAGGCCGAAGTGCTCGCGCAGCAGGTCGAGGAGCGAGGTGCGGTTGTCGACCGTGACGGTGCGCCGGGTGCCGTTGACCGTCAGGGCGACGCGGCTTGTGGGCGCGGGCTCGGCGGCTGCCTGCGCATCGCCGAGGGCCGACCCGGCGGTGACACCGCCCGCGATCACGGCACCACCGACGGCGGCGGTGGTGGCAACGAACGTACGCCGGGTCGGCGCCGAGGACGGCTCGGTGGGAGGGGAGTGTTCTGACTCGGTGAGATCGGTTCGCCGCGAGACCAAGGGCTCGCGGACTTCCTTCTGAACGTCCACGCCGCGATCGTATGGCCACGGTCGACGCCGTGGGATGCCCTGTCAGTACACCTCTCGCCGGGAACTCCCTGGCCGCCCGAGCCGGCGCCGCAGTACAGGCCGGACAACTTCGCCTGCCAAGTACCCGACCGAATACGCGAGTGTCAGTTGCTCGACACGGAATCCGTCGACGGCGACGGTGACGGTTCCGATTCCTGCGTGGCGGCCCAGGAGGCGAGGAGGCGCAAGCCTTCTTCGGAGGGGGAGCCGGGTTCGGCGGTGTAGATGGTGAGGGTGAGGCCGGGTTCGGCGGCCATCTCCAGGCCCTCGTAGGCGACGGTGAGTTCGCCCACGGCCGAGTGGTGGAAACGCTTGATTCCGGTGCCGTGCAGGCGGACATTGTGGGCACCCCAGCGGGTACGGAATTCCTCACTGCGAGTGCACAGCTCGCCGATGAGGTCGTGCAGGTCCTTGTCGTGCGGGTTGCGGCCGGCTTCGGTGCGCAGGATGGCGACGGCGATGTCGGCGGCGGAGTCCCAGTCGGGGTAGAAGCGCCGGGAGACCGGGTCGAGGAAGTTGAAGCGGGCGAAGTTCGGCGGTTGGCAGCTGCTGTTGTAGAGGTCGCTGTGAAAGGCGCGGGCGAGCCGATTGGTGGCGAGCAGGTCCATGCGGCCGTTGCGGACGAAGGCCGGTGCTTCGGTGATCGCGTCCAGGGTCCACTGCAGGCTGGGGTGCGGTGTCCACTGTCCCTTGGTGCGGCGGCGCCGGGGCCTGGTGAGGGCGTCGGAGCCGTCGGCGGCTTGGGCCAGATGGAGGAGGTGGGCGCGTTCGGCGTCGTCGAGGTGGAGGGCTCGGGCGACGGCCTCGAGGACGGCGGGGGAGACGCCGGCGAGGTTGCCGCGTTCGAGTTTGGCGTAGTACTCGACACTGACGTCGGCCAGCGCGGCGACCTCGCTCCGGCGCAGCCCTGGGACGCGGCGTCGGGGCCCGGCGGGCAGGCCGGCCTGCCCGGGGGTGATCTTTGCTCGCCGCGAGGTCAGAAACTCGCGGACTTCTTCGCGGTTGTCCACACCTCGACGGTACGACGAGCACGCCGCCGTAGGGGTGTACTGCTGGTACACCCTTCGATGGTGACTCGCTGCGCACGCGAAAGGGCGGTTCCCTGGTTGGCGTGGCACTTCCCGGCCCCGCAGCGACGACGTACGGGAAAGGGAGGCCCGGCCCTGGGCACGAGGCCAGCAGCATGGCCCCGCCCCGGGGACACACGCACCAGAACTCGGCGCCTGTCGGTACCGCCGTGTACCGGACGCCTCAGCACGTAAGGAACCCCTCATGCGCGGAGCAGTGATCCACGCCCCCGGCGATGTGCGTTTCGAGACCCTCGACGACCCGAAGATCCTCAAGCCGACCGACGCGATCATCCGCACGGCCGTCACCTGCGTGTGCGGCTCTGACCTGTGGCCCTACCGGGGCCTGGAGCCGATCGGTGACCCGCACCCGATGGGCCACGAGTACGTCGGCGTCGTGGAGGAGGTCGGCAGCGAGGTCACCCACGTCAAGCCCGGCCAGTTCGTCGTCGGCTCCTTCGCCACCTCGGACAACACCTGCGCGAACTGCCGCAACGGCTGGCAGTCCAGCTGCCTGCACCGCGAGTTCATGAGCACCTGCCAGGCCGACTACGTGCGCATTCCCAACGCCCACGGCACCCTGGTCGCCACCGACGGGCACCCGGCCGATGAGTTCCTGCCCGGCCTGCTCGCCGTGTCCGATGTGATGGGTACTGGCTGGTACGCCGCGCTGTCCGCCGAGGTCAAGCCCGGCTCCACCGCCGTGGTCGTCGGTGACGGCGCGGTGGGCCTGTGCGGTGTGATCGCGGCCAAGGAACTGGGCGCGGAGCGAATCATTGCTATGAGCCGCCACGAGTCTCGGCAGAAGCTCGCCCTGGAGTTCGGCGCCACCGACATCGTCACCGAGCGTGGCGAGGACGGTGTGGAGCGCGTCAAGGACCTCACTGGTGGTATCGGTGCCGACGCGGTGCTGGAGTGCGTCGGGACCGCTGAGGCCATGCAGCAGGCTCTGCAGTCGGCGCGTCCCGGTGGCAACGTCGGCTTCGTCGGCGTGCCCCACGAGGTGGCCGTCGACGGTCAGGAGCTGTTCTTCTCCCACGTCGGGCTGCGTGGCGGCCCCGCTCCCGTACGCCGCTACCTGCCCGACCTGATCGACCGGGTGCTGTCCGGCCGGATCGACCCGGGCAAGGTCTTCGACCTCACCCTGCCGCTGGAACAGGTCGCCGAGGGCTACAAGGCGATGGACGAGCGCCGCGCGATCAAGGCGCTGCTCAAGCCCTGAACTCATCCCCCTTTTCGCATCCTGTCACCTCGCACTCTGTTCAAGGAGTAACCGCACGCATGTCTTCCGTATCCGGAAGCACTCCCGCACCCGGCAAGTTGCCCTTCGTCGTCTGGGTGCTCGCCGCCGGCACGTTCCTGATGGGTACCACCGAGTTCGTCATCGCAGGGCTGCTGCCGGAAATGGCCGGTGACCTCGGCGTCAGCGTCTCGCACGCCGGTCTGCTGATCACCGCCTTCGCCGTCGGGATGATCGTCGGCGGGCCGGTCATGGCCATGGCCACTCTGCGCATGCCCCAGCGCCAGACCCTGGTCTGGGCCCTGGCCGTCTTCGCCCTTGGCCATGTCGTCGCTGCCCTCAGCGACTCCTTCACGGTCGTTCTCCTCGCCCGTGTGGTGACCGCGCTGGCCACCGGAGCGTTCTGGGCCGTTGGATTCGTGATCGTCACCGCGGCCGCGGGGCCCGGCAACTCGACGCGAGCCGTCGGTGTGATGATGGGCGGCTTGACCCTGGCCAACGTCGTCGGCGTGCCGATCGGCTCCTTCGCCGGTCAGTTCGTCGGCTGGCGTGGCCCGTTCTGGGCGCTGGCCGTGCTCTCCACCCTCGCCGCCGCATTCGTCGGCCGTTTCATCCCCACGACGGAGCAGCGTGTCCGGGTGTCGGTTCGGGCCGAGGTCCATGCGCTGCGGCAGGGCCGGCTGTGGCTGGCGCTGACCGCCGCGGTACTGATCATGGGCGGGGTCCTGGCGACGTACACGTACATCACCCCGCTGCTGACCGACCGGGCCGGCATCCCGGCCGCTGCCGTACCGCTGGTCCTGATCGCCTTCGGCGTCGGCGCGCTCGGCGGCACCGCGATCGGTGGCCGACTGGGCGACCGCCGCCCGATGGCCACGACCATCACCGCCGCCGCGGCCACCGCCGTGATGCTGTTCCTGCTGATCCCGCTGTCGACCAGCCCGGTGGCGGCCATCGCCCTGGTCTTTCTGATGTCCCTGGCCGGCTTCACCGTCAACCCGGTCGTCACCTCCCTCGCCGTACGCTTCGCCGGCGACGCCCCCACCCTCACCTCGGCGCTGACGACCTCCGCGTACAACACCGGCATCGCCGCCGGCTCCGCCATCGCCGGCGCGGCCATGGGTACGTCCCTCGGCCTGACCGGGCCCGCGCTGGTCGGCGCCGTCTCCGCCGCCCTCACCTTGCTGCCGCTCGTTGCCCTCGCCGTACTCGGCACGTCCCACACCGCACGGGTTGTCATCCGGCGCACCACGGCTGCCCGTGCGCGGGACGACGAAGCCGTATCGGCACCGTCGCGGCACTGAATCCCGTACCGCTCGCACCGCTCTTGTTGGGAGAAGACCGGATGAACCCCACGTACGACTTCACCGGCCAGGTCGCCTTCGTCACCGGAGCCAGCTCCGGTATGGGCCTGGCCACCGCCCGTGCCTTCGCCGAAGCGGGCGCCGCCGTGGCCCTCACCGACATCAACGAGGACGCCCTGAACGCGGCCGTGAAGCAGCTCACCGACGAAGGCCACCAGGCCCTCGCCCTCGTCTGTGATGTCACCGATGAGGAGCAGGTCGCCGCGGCAGTCGACCGTACGGTGGAAACCTTCGGCCGCCTGGACATGGCCTACAACAATGCCGGCATCCAGATCCCGCCGGCCGATGCCGCCGACGAGGAGGCGTCTGTTTTCGACAAGGTCAACGCCGTTAACCTGCGGGGTATTTGGGCCAGCATGAAGCACGAGCTGCGCCACATGCGGGCCCAGGGGAGCGGCGCCATCGTCAACTGCTCGTCCCTCGGCGGCCTGGTCGGCATCCCAGGCCGCGCTTCCTACCACGCCTCCAAGCACGGCGTGATCGGCCTGACCGGCAGCGCCGCCCTTGAATACGCCCCGCGTGGCATCCGTATCAACGCGGTCTGCCCCGGCACCATTGACACCCCCATGGTCAGCGACATGATCACCAAGGGGGAGCTCGACCGTGCCGAGGCCGAGGCCAATCAGCCCATCAACCGTCTCGGTACCGCCGAGGAAATCGCCCAGGCTGTGCTGTGGCTGTGCAGCCCCGGTGCGAGCTTCGTCATCGGCGTGGCCCTCCCCGTCGACGGCGGTTACGTCGCCCAGTAGGGGCCGGCACCGGTTCGCGCCCGGCTTCACCCTCGCCTACGGGACACTCGCCCCGGACACCGAGGCTCGAACACCGAGGCTCGAACACGGTCGAGAAGGTCGCCGCTGAACGCACGACCTCGATAATTGGCGGATACTGCCGTCCAGTTCACCGCGCCAGGCACCGCACCCAGCACCCCACAGGCGCCCCACAGACGAAAGGTGACTGACATGGCACTGATTCTGGTGACCGGAGCATCCAGCGGCCTCGGGCACAACACGGCGAAGGCGTTGGCCCACGACGGGCACGACGTGGTCATCCACGTCCGCAACCCGGCCCGTCTCACCGAAGCGGATGACACTGCCCGATGGAAAGGCGTCCTCATCGGAGATCTCGCCAAGCTGGACGAGATCCATGGTGTTGCCCGGCAGGCATCCGAGTTCGGCCGCTTCGACGCCGTCATCCACAACGCCGGCGCCATGCACTCTCCTGAAGCGGTCACCGTTAATACTCTCGCGCCCTACATGCTGACGGCCCTGCTGGATATACCGGACAGGCTCATCTACCTCAGCAGCTCCATGCACCGAACCGGCTCCACCGATCTGCGAAGGCTGACCGCCGGCACCGCCTCCTACGACGACACCAAACTGTGGGTCACCGCCCTCGCGCTTGCGCTCGCCTCCCGGTGGGAAGGAACCTCGAGCCATGCGGTCGACCCCGGGTGGGTCCCCACCCGTATGGGCGGTGCCGGCGCACCGGATGACCTGACTGCCGGGCACCAGACACAAGCGTGGCTCGCCACCCACCACGACGTGACCCCGAGCACCGGTGGCTACTGGTACCACCAACAGGTGCAGACGCCGCATCCCGCATCGCAAGACGAAGAGTTCCAGGCCCACCTCATTCAAGCCCTGGAGAGCCGGACAGGCGTCCCGCTCGGCTGACACTGACAGCGCTCCGCCGCGTGCGCGCCAAGAGCCCCGAACAGTCCCTTCGTCCCTGGTGCCCTTCGTCCCCGGTGGCAGGCCGGGGACGAACCGTGTGTGTCCGCGAGCCCGCCCGGACGGGTTCAGCTCACGGGTTCAGCTCACGGGTTTGTGGTCCCGGGACACGTCAGCCGCAGCTCATCTTGTGCGTCCTGGAACGGGAAGGTCTCGCTCTCCTCAAAGTCCGGGGCCTGGAAGGGGTTCGTCGTCGGAGGCAGCGATGCCGGAGTGGCACGGCGGGGCGCCCCTTCCGGGGCGGAGAACAGCGAGGTCAGGTCGATGAGAGGTCTCCCATTCGTGACAAGGACATGGCGGAGCCCAGCACGCCGTGACCGGGCATAACGGTCTTATAGCTTGCTCATCTTGGCGTACGGACTCATGATCCGCTCTTGCGCCGAGGTGAAATCCACGAGCACCGCGATCCCGTCCTCGATGGCGATCACGCGGCCGAGGCCGTACACGTCGTGGGTGACCCGGTCGCCCACGACAAACTGCTTGAGAGGCAGCGTATCCGGGGCCTTGAAGGGGCTGGTAGGCAAATGGCGCTTCAGTGCAGCTGGCTTTGTCATTGCTACCAGTATGCTCCTGATCCGCCGACTGAACAGCCTCAGGGCTTGTTACTCCTCGTCCGGGTGCGTCAGGGGCCCGGGCCCTGACCGGCGATGTCGGTGGTGGCTGGCATAGTCGCGGCCATGTTGCAGGTATGTCTGAACGGGGCGCGCAAGCGCGAGGAGTGCCGGTCTCTGCCCGTGTCGCCGAGCGAGCTGGCCGCGGAAGCCGTACGGGCTGTGGCCGCGGGGGCTGAGGACATCCATCTGCATCCTAAGGATGCCGAAGGCCTTGATTCGCTGGAGCCGCAGGTGGTCGCGCAAGCGGTCACCGCGGTGCGTCGTGCCGTCCCGCGCGGCGTGCGGATCGGGGTCACGACCGGGGCGTGGGCTGTCCCGGACCCGGCAGAGCGTGCGGCGCTGGCGCGGGCTTGGTCCGTGCTGCCCGATCACGCGTCGGTGAACTGGCACGAGGACGGCGCCGAGCAGGTGGCCGAGGCGCTCTTGGAGCGGGGAGTTGGGGTGGAAGCAGGCATTTATTCGGGGACGGAGGCGGCACGCCGGTTCCGCGCCTCGCCGTTCACTGGGCGGGTGCTGCGAGTGCTCGCTGAGGTCACGGACACCAAAGCGGCTACGGCCGACAGTACTGCCCTCGCTCTTGTGGAAGAGCTGGGTCCGGTCCGGTCTGCTCCGGTGCTGTTGCATGGAGAAGACGGTGGCGCATGGCCGGTGCTGCGGGTGGCTGCCCGGCTGGGGCTGGATACGAGGGTCGGGCTGGAGGATGTTCTGGTACTTCCCGATGGGTCCGTCGCAGCTGACAATGGCGCGCTGGTGAGGGCTGCGCGGAGACTTCTGGTGGTCGAGGAGGAGTAGAAGTACAGCGCCATTGAGCGGTGCTGTGGCGGTGCTATGGCGGTGCTGTGAAGGGGAGCGCTCGCCTCGGTAGCGGCGGATGAGGGTGGGCCGGCGGCATCGTGGGCGGCCCCGTAGTCGCCACATGCGTCGATGCGGCGAAACATGGCGTACAGTGAGGTTCACCGACGCGGGGTGGAGCAGCTCGGTAGCTCGCTGGGCTCATAACCCAGAGGTCGCAGGTTCAAATCCTGTCCCCGCTACTCGAAAGAGGCCCCCGACCACAGGTCGGGGGCTTTCTTGCCCCCACGTACCCCTACGCGGGTAGTTCACGGTGAACGGTCATCGCCTGCGGAAAACGTGCGTGCGTACGGGATCTCGGCCGTGCCAGGATGGCGGCGGGAAGCGAGGTCTCGTGGACGAGTTGAGGCGATTCCGTCTGGCGGTGGTCGCGTGGGCGGCCGGCGGAGCGGGCGCGGGTGCGGCGGCCGAGGCGGCGCGGGAGCTGGCCGGCGATGTGCGGATGGTCGTGCTCGTCGAGGGGAGCAGCGATCAGGTCGCGCTCGAAGCGCTGGCCATGCGCTATGGCCGCGATCTTGGTGCGGAGGGCGTCGCGGTAGTACCGCTGGGAGGTGCGACGAGCATCGGGCGCTTCCTGGACGTGTGCGGTCCTCCGGGGCTCGGACTCCCGCTGGCCGGTCTCTGTGACATCGGCGAGGAGCGGCATTTCCGGCGTCATCTGGAACGGGTTGGGCTCGGGTCCGGTCTCACGCACGCCGGACTGGTGACACTCGGCTTCCATGTGTGCGTCGCCGACCTGGAGGACGAGCTGATCCGCGCTCTCGGGGCCGAGGGTGTGCAGCAAGTCATCGACGCCCAGGGCGAGATGCGCCCCTTCCGTATTTTCCAGGGACAGCCGGCACAGCGCGAACGGCCCGTGGAACACCAACTGCGGCGCTTCATGGGCACGCACAGCGGTCGCAAGGCGCTGTACGCGCAGGCACTGGTCGCGCACCTGGACTTGGAGCGCGTTCCGCGGCCGCTGGAGGGCCTTCTCACGCACGTGTGAGACGGTCGACGGCGGGGTGGTCGCGGGGTGGGCGGGGAGCCGGGACAGAACCTTGAGCACGGCGGCCGGCCACGTGGCGTGGGTTGGTGACGGTCAGTGAGAAGGGCCAGCCCGCTTCCACGCGGTCGGGCTGGGTTCCTCACGACAGGAGGCCGCGCCAGCGGTCGGCCGACTCCCTCATGTCCAGGACGACCCGCTCCAGGAACGTGCCTCCCTTGGCCAGCCGCTGCCCCACGGGGCTTTCGGGCCCCAACCTCTCCGCCGCCGCCATCGCGGCCTGCGCCGACTCGAGCGTCTGCTGTGAGCTGATCACAATGGAGTTGTACCAGGCGTCGTCATCGACCACGTAGATGTCGCGACGCCGCTGCGGATCGCGCTCGCGCCGGACATACCCGTGCTCGACCAGGAAGTTGACGGCCACGGAGACGGAGGCCGGGCTGACGTTGAGCCTGCGGGTCAGCTCGGCCGCGGTGCGCCTGCCGTCCTCGGACAGCAACAGGTCGACGTGCACGCGCGCCGTCATCCTCGGCAGCCCCGACCTGACCGCCAGCTCGATGATCTCCTCTTCCGTCGTGCCGCTCGGCGCACTGGCCTCGCGTGCGGGTGCCGGTATGCCGCGCCGTGCTCGCTGGACCGTCGCTTGGTGCGCCCGCTGGGGCCGGTAGTCGCCGGGGCCGCCGTTGCGTGCGACCTCCCGGCTGATCGTCGAGGTCGTCCGGTCGAGCCGCCTGGCGATCTCGGCATAGGAGAGCCCGTCGGCGAGTCCGGCCGCGATGCGCTGGCGGTCCTGCTGGGTCAATCGTCCTCCTGGCATGCCGTCAGTATTGCCTTCGCCGTCATTCATTGCAATGAAGCGTTGCATTCGAGCTCAGTGTCATTGCATCAATTTAGCGCCGTTCACCTGCACTTACTCATTTCAATCGATTGACGCAATTCTGAATGCAACGTAGCTTTCGAACTACGCCAAACACGTCCTATCGCGAGATGAGGAATGGCCATGGGGGAATCCCTGCACACCGTCACGACGCTCCCGACGATGCGTCAGCCCGGCTGCCCTTTCGACCCGCCGGCAGAGCTGATCGACGCCCGCCGACACAGCCCCATCAGCCGCTACACCTTCCCCGGCGGAAAGTCCGGCTGGCTGATCACCGGATACGACCTGGTCAGGTCGGTCCTGGCTGACTCGCGGTTCAGCTCGCGCAAGGAGCTCATGCGGTACCACCCGACCATCGACTACGGCGACATCGAGGTCCCTCCGGCGTCGCCCGGCGAGTTCGTCCTCATGGACGACCCGGAGCACAGGCGCTATCGCAAGCCGCTGATGGGCAAGTTCACCGTACGGCGGATGCGACTGCTCACCGAGCGCGTCGAGCGGATCACCGCCGACTGCCTGGACGCCATGGAGAAGGCCGGGCCGCCGGCGGACCTGGTGACCGCGTTCGCCAAGCCCATCCCCGCCATCATCATCTGCGAGCTGCTGGGGGTGCCGTACGAGGACCGGGGCTCCTTCCAGGAGCACGTCGAGTCGTTCATGAACGGGGAGACGAGCGACGAGGAGCTGATAGCGGCCTACACCGCGACCCAGAACTACCTCGAGGAGCTGGTGGCCGCCAAGCGCGCGAACCCCACCGACGATGTGCTCAGCGATCTCACCGACAGCGATCTGAACGATGAGGAGCTGAAGGGGATCGCCCTGATTCTGCTGGCGGCCGGGCTCGACACCACCGCCAACATGCTCGCACTGGGCACCTTCGCGCTGCTGCAGAATCCGGCACAACTGGCCGCGCTGCGTGCCGATCCCGCGCTCGCCGACCGGGCCGTGGAGGAGCTGCTGCGGTATCTGAGCGTTGCCAAGACGTTCATGAGGACGGCGCTGGAGGACGTTGAGTTGGGCGGCCGGACCATCGAGGCCGGCTCGCCCGTCATCCTGTCGTACAGCACCGCCAACCGCGACCCCGAGCGTTTCGCCGACCCGCACGTGCTCGACCTCCAGCGGCAGGACGGCGGGCACCTGGCCTTCGGCCACGGCATCCACCAGTGCCTGGGCCAGCAGCTGGCCCGCATCGAGATGCGGGTCGCATTCACCGCCCTGGTCAACCGCTTCCCCACGCTGCGCCTGGCCGTACCGGCCGAAGAGGTCAGCCTGCGCCCGGAGACCGCGGACATCTACGGGGTGAAGAGCCTGCCGGTCACTTGGGGCGAGTGACTGCGAGGAGAGCGCTTGGATGGCCGTGCTCGGCCGCACCGAAGGTCGGCCCCTTCCCGAACACCAGTCATCCGCCCCAAGGCCGGGTCCACCTCACTCATCGTCGCCTCCGGAGAGGCAACAGGTACCAGCGGAAGCCGGAACCGAATTGAGGACAGCTGCTTGAGGACAGCTGCTTGAGGACAGCTAGGAATCGGGCTGGTTGGTGAGCGGTTCCGGCGCGGTGTTCTGCAGGTCCGGTGGTCCGGGCTGCGGGGGCGGGGCTGTCGCTGCCGGCTTGGTCTTGGCGACGGCGGCCGTGAGCTGTTCTTGCACGACCGGGGGCAACGTAGTGCCCTGAACGGAGTTCACCAGTTCTCCGGCCAGGCGGTGCAGCTTGGTGTTGGTGTTCTGTGAGGTCGTGACGAGCACATCCCAGGCCGCCTCGGGGCTCAGCTTGAAGGAGGCCATGAGCATGCCGCGGGCCAGGTCGATGGTCGGCCGGGTCTGCATGGCCCGCCGCAATTGGGCGACCTGGACATGCAGGTCCTGGTCGGTGTCCTCGGGCGGGCCAGGGTCGTGGGGGGCGGCAGAGGATGTCATGTACTTGTCGTCCGGGTTCGGGGGCGTGAACGGGTTCTTGGTGCAGGTCAGATCGAGCAGCCGCTCGACCGCGGGGCTGCTGCGGCAGAGGGTGACGGTCTTGCCCTGTTCCAGGGCTCGATGGCGCAGGCTGAGCAGGAGGTTGAGGCCGGAACAGTCGCAGAATTCGACCTCATGCAGGTCCAGATCGACGCCGCTGACTGAGTAGCTGAGGGCTTGGTGCAGGTAGGACCGGAGCCACTGGGCGGCGTCCAGGTCGAGCTCTCCCCGGAGCGCTGCGGTCACCCGATCGCCGTCCGGCAGGACGTCGATCGATGCCAGGAACGGCGGGACGGCCGCCGGCGGACGGCAGCCCTGCCCGGGCCCGGAACCCTGTCCGGTCGGGGACTGCTCAGAGTAGGCAGGCTCCGGCATGGCCTCTCCCTCGTCTGTGCCTACGACCGCTCTCAGACTGCCGCCCCCGACGATACACGTCAACTAATACCTGAAACAGAGTACGTGTTTTTGAAAGCACGCATGGCCGGTCGCTAAAGTGGAGAGATGGATGGAGTGCCCGAGCCCTACACCGGATGGACGTTCATCACCAACCACGCGCGAGTGCTGGCAGCCATCGCCGACAACCACAGCGCCCGCATCCGTGACATCGCGGCGTACTGCCGCCTTACCGAACGCGCCGTCCAGAAGATCATCGCCGACCTGGAGCAGGACGGTTACCTCTCCCACACCCGGGAGGGGCGCACCAACCTGTACCGCATCGACCCCAGCAAGGTCCTGCGCCACCCGGCCGAATCCGGCCTGACGGTGGCCTCCCTGCTCTCCCTGCTCGTCCAGGACGAAGTCGGCCGCACCACGCCCGCGTCCGCCGACAACAGCAGTCGGTCCCACGCCAGCGCTTGACCGCCGCAAATTCGTTCTTGCGGACCTCCCTCTGGAAGAGGCGCTCCCCTTCTGCGGGCGGTGGGCAGGTGCCGCGCGACAGCTCTCGATTACGGCGCGGACGCCCCGCGGATACCCCGCCGAGCGGATGCTTACTTACCTAGCCTGTCGGCCTGTCGGCCTGTCGGCCTGTCGGCCTGTCGGCCTGTCGGCGCGGCGGCCGAGTGCCGGCGCCGGGTCTCCGCCTCGGATCACTGTTCACTGGTCGGAGACCTTGTGGACAGCGGTGTCGTCCGGATTCAGCCGTCGCCCGTCCGCGGACAGCACCTCCAGTGCGCGGAGGGAATGTCCCTGTCGGCGGTCGACCAACTCTGAGTGTGGTTCGTCGGCGTCGAAGAAGTGCTGTTCGCCCCACTGTCGCAGTGCCACGATGACGGGGAAGAGCGCCTTGCCCTTCGGAGTCAGTACGTACTCGCGGTAGGCGCTGCCGTCCGAGGCGGGGACGGATTCGAGTACGCCGCCGGCGACCAGGGTGCGCAGTCGCGCGGTGAGGATGTTCTTCGCCACGCCGAGGCTGCGCTGGAACTCCCCGAAGCGGCGGCTTCCGTCGAAGGCGTCTCGCACGATCAGCAGGGACCACCAGTCGCCGATCGCGTCCACCGACCGGGCGACGGGACATTCGCTGTCGTCGAAGCGTGTTCTGGCCACCATGGCGTCCCTCCCTCTCACGACGGTTGCAACATGCTACCAACCAAGGCTACCGTCGCCGACATCATTGGTAGTAAGTTGAAACCAGATGTGCGGAGGGGTGCCGATGCCCGGCAATTGTGAGGCCGTGACACGACAGACCGAGGTCGGAAGCGGGGAAGGCGCCGCGTTCGTCCTGTCCCGTGGCGTCGTCATACTGTTCGCCGTCGCCTGCGGGGCCGCAGTGGCCAACGTCTACTTCTCCCAGCCGCTCCTGGTGACCATGGGCCACGACCTCGCCATGAGCCCGGCACTTGTCGGCAGCGTGGTCACGCTCACGCATGTGGGATACGGGCTGGGACTCTTTTTCCTCGTACCGCTGGGTGACGTGACCGACCGCAGACGGCTCATCGTTGCTCAACTGCTTCTTCTGGTAGTGGCGTTGGGAGTGGTGGCCACCGCCCACACCGCAGCGATCCTGCTCGCGGGCATGGCCGCGACGGGGCTCCTCGCGGTCGTCACGCAGACGCTGGTGGCCTTCGCGGCATCACTGGCCCCTCCCGCCGGGCGCGGACGGGTAGTTGGCCTGGTCACCAGCGGCGTGGTCATCGGAATCCTGCTCGCCCGCACCGCGTCCGGCCTCATGGCCGACCTCGCGGGCTGGCGCTCCGTCTACCTCGCCTCGGCGTCGCTCACCGCGCTGCTCGCCCTGATCCTGTACCGAGTACTGCCGCGCCACAGTGCCGCTCCGCCGACAACCCTGCGCTACGGACAGCTCCTGCGTTCCACGATCACCCTGTTCGCACGGGAACAACTGCTGCGGCGCCGGGCCCTGTTCGGCCTGCTGATCTTCGCTGCCTTCAGCACCCTGTGGAGCAGCGTCGCGCTGCCGCTCAGCGAGGCCCCGTACTTCCTGCCGCACAGCGCGATCGGGGCGCTGGGTCTGATCGGTGTCGCCGGCGCCCTGGCCGCGACTGTGGCGGGCCGCCTGAACGACCGCGGACTCTCCCGGCGGACCACCGGCATCGCCCTGGTACTGCTCGCCGCCTCGTGGCTGCCCTTGGCCTTCACCCGCAGCTCGCTCTGGGCCCTGGTCGTCGGGGTGATCCTGCTCGACGTCGCCGTGCAGGCGGTCCATGTCACCAACCAGACCCTGATCTACGCGCTGCATCCGGACGCGGGCAGCCGGCTGATCGGCGGATACATGGTCTTCTACTCGATCGGCAGCGCCACCGGCGCCATCGCCGCGACCTCCCTCTACACGGTGGCCGGCTGGGGCGCCGTATGCGCACTGGGTGCCGCGTTCAGCTGCCTCGGGCTCGTACTGTGGGCGTTCACTCGGGACGGCACTCCGGGCGACTGACTTCTCGCGTCCCTATCTGGCTTCCGACGCGGTGTACGCGAAGTCGTACACGGCGAAGTCGGTGAGCGGGACGTATCCGATGCGCTGGTAGAGGGCGTTGCTGGTGGGATTGGCCGCGTTCGTGTACAGCACGACCTCCTTGGCGCCTGCGGCGAGCGCGGCGCGGCTGACCTCGACCGTCACGGCGCCCGCGTAGCCGCGGCCGCGCAGGTGGGCCGGGGTGTAGACGGGGTCCACCCGGACCTGGCCGCCGACCATCGGGTTCACGCCCGCCATGGAGACGGGCGTGCCGTCCGGGGTTTCCCAGTACGTGTAGCGCTTCTCGGCGAAGCGGGTGCCGGCCCAGGAAGCGGCGTCAATGGAAACGTCCTCCCCGACGTCCGCTGCGAACTCACGGCACCAGCACATGAGGTGCTCATGCTCCCGCTCGCCCACGAGTCGGCCCCGGCCCGCCGGGAACGGCTCCGGCGGGGTGAGTGTGCCGAGACGGTACAGGTGCAGCCGCACGCGGAGCGTCGGCGTTGCGCCCGTGTGCCGCTGCCATGCCTCGGCGAAAGCAGTGGCGGTGCTGTGGTCCGCGGTGACGTAAGGAAGGGAGTGCCCGAGTGCAACCAACTGGGCGGCGAGCGTATCGGCCTGCTCGGGAGTGAGAGAGGTGACGCTCAGGCCGCGGGACGGGAGGCGGTAGAAGGTGGCATGGACCTCGCCCGCTCGCTCCAGTCTGCCGAAGACGGGGGCTTGGGTGCCGTGTGCGGCCGCCCCGAGCGTGCGAAGTTTCTCGGTCACCGACAGTGGCGTGGTGTGCAGGGCGGGGCGTGAGCGCAGGAACTCCCCGGCTCGGTCCAGGAAGTCGTCGATGTCTTCGGTGAGGTGCCAGCCATCCGGACGCATGCTTCATGATCCCTCATGCGCTCGATTCTGGGGAGTCCGAACTCCTTGACCGCCCTGGCGAAGGTTCATCTTCACCACGACGCTCAGCCCGCCTCCGGGCGCCGCGCGAGAAAGACGAACTCCCGGCCCGGGCGGTCAGGAGCTTCACGCACATCGTCGACCACATACCCCTGCACGAACAGGTCGGTCTCGACCTCCTCCTGCTCCCGGAAACGCAACGTCGAATCAGAGGTCAGCACTTGCCCGTCCGCAGCGAACACGTAGGTCCAACGAAACGTCACCAGCGGCCAACTGACGTCGGTCACCTCGACCCAGCTCTCGACCGCGCCCACGCCCGGGATCTCCGTCACGTGGCAGGAATCCTCCCGGTTCCACTGCTCCCAGGCACGCCTGGCCGGATCCCGGGTCTCGAACATCAGGCGCCCGCCTGGCCGCAGCGATTCGTACGCCTTCCCCAGAGTCTCCTGCCAGACCTTCGGGTCCACGATGGCCTGAGCTACGTTCGCCGTCATGGTCGCCAGATCGACCTGCAGCGGTGGGAGGGCGGACACGTCACCACAGATCCACCGCACCCGTTCACTGCCCGGCTTCCCCTGGGCTACTTCGATCGACGCCTCGGCGGGGTCGATCCCGACAACCTCGATCCCGCGATCAGCCAGGAGAAGGGCGAACACTCCTGTCCCGCATCCGATGTCCAGCACCCGACGCGCTTCGGTCTGTTCCGCCATGTGGACGTACGCGTCAAGATCGCTGCGGTCAGGGTCGAGCGGGTCATAGATCGCGGCGAGCCGTGGATGCCCGAAGCACTCGTCAGCCATGCAGTCGAAGGTACGCGGCAACAGCTCCGCGGCTCTACGCGATTCGGCTCTTCGTAGGCAGCGTGCTGAACTCGAAGGGAGCCCCGCCGGGCGGGCCGGCGGGGCTGTGAGGTGTCAGATCATCAGCAGGAGTCGTGTGTGCGGAACCAGCTTTCGGTTCACGCTGGTGCTCTGGACGAAGATGGTGAAGTCGTCGTTGTGGTCCGGCTTGACGCGGACCTCCGTGTCCGGCAGGCCGAGCAGGGATCGGGCCTGCGGCCCCGTGTACACGCGGTCCGTCTTCTTCTCCAGCACCGCGATCTGCTTCCGTGCCTGGATCTTCTCCGACTTACTCAGCTGGTAGAACGCACAACCGGTGCGGTAAGTGTGCCCGCATTCGATGACCCATTCCCGTATCGCCGCGTCGCGAGCCACCGGTATCAGCTGGTACTCCGACGGCTTCACCGGGGTGAGGCCGGCTGCCTTGATGGTGTCCTTGTTGACCACCTCCGCACCCGTGGAGAACACCGCCCGCGATCCCCGGATGCCCTGGGCCCGGCCCACCATGAAGTTCTCGGTGGCCTGCTGGATGACCAGCCCGGCCTCCTCCAGACCCTGCGTGCTCGTGGCGTCCCAGATGGCGATGTTGTCCTTCGGGAAGCCGCACTGCATGGCCTCGCGCTTGCCCATCTGGTCCGGCACGAGGACGGCCAGCGTCCAGTTGTCCTCCTGCGTCTCGCTCATCGTGGCCACGGCCTGCACCAGCTCCCGCGGGTTCCTGGCGGGGGCGTCCGGGCAGCGGTGACTTGCGTTCTCCTGGCCGTCGGTCAGTACGAACGTCAGGAAGCTGTGGTCGCCGTACAGTTGAGCCGTCTGCGCCAGCTCCCGCTGTGACTTCAGCGTGGCCGCCAGCAGAGCCGTCATGCCACCGACCCGGTACAGCTGCTTCAGGGACGGCATCCGCAGCACGTCCTTGTCGTAGATGACGCACTCCACCTTGTCGGCGAAGACGTACACCGTGACACGGGTCTCCTGGTCCAGCTCCTTCGACCGGCGGGCCAAGTAGGCAATCTGCTGGTCGGCGACCTCAACGACCTTGCGGCTCAGGTGTGACATGGACGAACTGGCATCCAGGACAAGAGCAACGTGGTTGATGTAGTTCTGGGTTCCGGACAAGACTGCTCCCCCTCTTTCACTCGGTGCTCTTACCTTCTCACCCACCACTGACAATCGATCTTGGAAGCAGCCCGGCGAAGCCCCCGCTGAAGAGCTAGCCCCTGCACGAGATCGGAGAGGCGCTGCACAGGCGCCGCAGTGCTGTGTGCGCCGGCGGGCCCCAAGTGGGCTTCCCCCCGGGGCGACCCTGGATGCCTGCTTCTCCGATGAGGATGCAGGTGAGAGCTTTCAGCACCGCGCAGCCGCGGGCCCGGCGCAGGGTTGCGGGGTCTACGGTCTGCCGATACGCGGCGTGGAAGCGGTCGATGGCGCCGTCCGGAAGCAGCAGCCACGGAGCGGCGAGGTCGTAGGCCGGATCGCCCGCGCAGAGGTCGCCAAAGTCGATCACACCGCAGAAGGTGCCACCCTCCGTGAGGATATTGGCCGGATGCAGATCGGCGTGCAGCCACATTGGCGGCCCGGCCCAGCGCGGCGCCGCGACGGCATCCTCCCAAATCGCGCGGATGGTGTCCGGGGCATGGATCAGGCCCAGTTCGGTGGCCGAGGCGAGCTGTTCGGCGAACCCCTCGGCGTGATCGGCCAACGGCCCTCCGCGGTTCCGGCCGGTCGGCGCCCCGGCGGGCGCCGGTCGGTGCAGGGCGGTCAGGAAGGCGGCCAAGGTGTCGGCTGCCTCCACCGAGCGCGTGGCGGGGGCATGGTCGGAGGCCGTGCCCGGAACCCACGTCGTGACGATCCAGGGCCGCGGGAACCGCTCCGAGGGCTCGCCGAGGCGCTGTGGCACGGGGACGGGGAGGGGAAGGCGCGGGGCGAGCTCGGGCAGCCAGGCATGCTCCTTGTAGAGCAGTGCGTCCGCAGACTGCGTTGCCCAAGGCAACCGGACCGCGAGATCATCGCCGAGCCGCCACAGCTGGTTGTCCCAGCCACGCGCACCGAGCCGCAAGGGCCGGTCGGCCAGGTCGGGATGCTGGTCGCGCAGCAGATCCCGGACCAGTTCCGCGGTGATCTCGATCTCGGTGTGCGTCATGCGGAGCCACGGTAGCCGAGCGGCGGCTCGCTCGCGCCTGACTCTTCGCGCTCCATGGAGCTGCGGGACAGCCTGGTCACCTGGGGCAGTCGCAGGCGACGTGTTCGGGAGGGTGCGGAATGAATCGGCCGGACGCGCTCTGTTGCGATCGATGAGATCGGCGCTGCGGTGCGGTCGAATCGAGCGACGGCACAACCCAGCGAGAAGGGAACCGCGACCATGAAACTGACGACCATCACGCACGTCTCCGTCGACGGCGTGATGCAGGGCCTCGGCGGGCCGGATGAGGACCGCAGGGGCGGATTCGAGCGCGGCGGATGGGCTCTGCCGCTTTTCGGCGAGGACAACGAGACCACGACGTTTCTGAACCAGGTCTTCCAGCGCGCCGACGCGTTCCTGTTCGGCCGGCGGACCTACGAGATCTTTGCCGGCTACTGGGGAGTGATGGCAGATTCGAGTAATCCCATCGCAGCGGCGTTGAACACGCGGCCCAAGTACGTGGCATCGACCACGCTCACCGATCCGCAATGGGCGGACACAACGGTCCTCTCCGGTGACGTCGTGGCGGCCATCGGCGAGCTGAAGGCCGAGCAGGCGGGTGAGCTGCAGGTGCACGGCAGTGGCAACCTGGTTCGCCGGCTGTTCGACAACCAGCTTGTCGACGAGATCACCCTGCTCACTTATCCCGTGGTCATCGGCCAGGGCACGCGGCTGTTCCCCGACACCGGCCCGGACACAGCACTCGAACTGGTCGACTCGCGGTCCACTCCGAAGGGGGTGACGATCCAGGTCTACCGGCCCACCGGCCGCCCGCAGTACGCAACGGCAACGCCCGACTGACGTGTAGTTAGTCCGGTGACCTGGTCCGGTGACCCGGTCCGGTGACCCCGCGAGGTGACCCGGGCCGGGTGCCGGCGGCGGATGGCTCATTCACCGACTGGCGTCGGTGCCCGCCGACGGCAGGTAGTGCGGTGCCCGCCATGCGGTGAGCCGGTTTTCCACCGCCGCTCCGAGCGTGAGCAATTCGGTGTCCTGGTGGGCACCGGCCATCAGCAGTACGCCGACGGGCAGTTCGCCCACGAAGCCGGCGGGGACCGACAAGGAGGGGTAGCCGGCGACGGCTGCCGGGGTGGAGGACGGGATCACGTCGTTGTCGCCGCGCGCGCAGTCGGTCGTCCAGGCGGGTGGATTCGTCGGCGAGGCGATGGCGTCGAGCCGGTGGGTGGCCATGGTCTCGTTGATGGAGCGCCGGGAGAGGTCCGTCAGCTCGGCGCGCATGGCGCGGTATTTGGGGTCGGTGGTCGGCGGTGCGGCGAGGGCCTGTTCGAACAGTTCCTGTCCGGCGAAACACGTCCGTTCCGCGGGGTGGGTGCGGTTGAATTCGATGAGTCCGGCGAGATCCCGCGGCCCGTGGCGGGTGGCGAGGTAGGCGTCGATGTCCCTGTGGAACTCGCTCAGCAGCGCCGGGAATTCGAGTTCGGCGAGTCGTTTCTGGTACGGCGGCGTTACCTCGACGACCTCGGCGCCCGCTGCGCGCAACCTCTTTGCCGTACGGGTCATCAGGGCGTCCACCTTCGGCCCGAGCGAGGGCAGCCGCCACAGGCCGATGCGCTTGCCCCGCAGGCCGTCGGGGCGGGGCAGTGCGTCGGTGAGGCCGGTGGCACCGCCGTGATGTGCGATGCCGCCATTGCTGATCACCGATAGGGTGAGCGCGGTATCGACCACGTTGCGTGCCATGGGGCCCGCGGTGTCCTGCTCGGCGGAGATCGGCACCACGCCGTCCTGGCTGACCAGGCTGAGGGTGGGCTTGTGGCCGACCACCCCGTTCATGCCGGCCGGGCACACGATGGAGCCGTCCGTCTCAGTACCGATCGCCACCTGGGCCAGCGACGCGGCGAGCGCGGCGGCCGAGCCGGAGGAGGAGCCGCACGGATTCCGGTCCAGTACGTACGGGTTGTTGGTCTGCCCGCTCACCGCGGACCAGCCCGAAGTCGGCTTTGCCGCGCGGAAGTTGGCCCACTCGGAGAGGTTGGTCTTGCCGAGGATCACTGCCCCGGCCTTGCGCAGCCGCGTCACCAGGGCGGCGTCGGTGCCGGGCGGTTTTCCGGCCAGCGCCAGCGATCCGGCCGTCGTGGCCAGCCCGCGGGTGTTCACATTGTCCTTGATCAGTACGGGGATGCCGTCGAGGGGGCCGCGGACGGCACCGCGCCGGTGTCGGGCATCACTGGCGGCGGCCTGGCGCAGAGCCGTCGGGTCGGTGCGCAGCACCGCGTTGATCTTGGGGTCGATGGTTTTGATCCGGTGCAGATAGGCGGTGGTGAGCGCCGACGAGGTCAGTAACCCGTCCCCCATACGCGCCTGCAGCTCCGGGATCGTCACCGTATCGAGGTCGACGCCGAGCCGCGGGGCCGCCGCCGACGGATGTGGTGCGGCGGCAGCGAGCAGGGCCGACGCAAGCAGCGTGGCGGCCAGCGCGGTGATGCTCCTGTTCCTCACGTTTCTCATGACGGGTAGCGGACTACAGGTCGGACCCCACCGCAAGACCGCCACGAAGCGGCTCACGAGGTGATACGGACTTCGAGGCCGTCCGGCTCGACCCCGCCCTGTGGCGCGGCACACTCTGCCGTGTCGTCGGCACGCAGAGGTTCACGACCGCGGAGCGGAGCGCCGTCCCAGCGGAGCTGCCGGGGCGGGTCTGCCCTGGGTGAGGCCGGGCCGCCCTGATGGGTACCACTGGTAGTACCCGGGTTCACGGGGAAAGGCGCGGCACTGCGTCGCGCAGGCTTCGGGTGGCGGGATGCCGGGGCTCGCGCAGTACGGCGGTGAGTGGGCCCTCCTCCACGACGCGCCCGTGGTGCAGTACGACCACGTACCGGCAGAGCTGCGCCACCACCGCGAGATCGTGCGAGATCAGCAGCAAGGAGAGCCGGTGCTCGGTGCGGAGTGTGTTGAGCAGGCCGAGGATCCGGGCCTGCACGGTCGTGTCCAGCGCGTTGGTCGGCTCGTCCAGGACCAGGAAGCGCGGCCGTACCGCGAGGGCGCGGGCGATCGCCGCACGCTGACGCTGCCCGCCGGAGAGCTGGTGCGGGTGGCGAGCGGCGTGCTCGGCGCTCAGCCCCACGTCGGCCAGCAGCTCGGCGACGCGCTCGCGCTCGGTGCCGCGCGGCACCATCCGGTGCGCCCGCAGCACTTCGGCGATCGCCGTGCCCACGCGCATACGCGGGTCGAGGGCGCCCTCGGTGTCCTGCACGACGATCTGCACCGCACGCCGGTAGGCACCCGACCGCCGCATTCCGCTGACGTCGGCACCGCGGAAAAGGACCGTGCCATGCGTCGGCGTCATCAGTCCCGACAAACACCGGGCGACTGTTGTCTTGCCCGAACCGCTCGCACCGATCAGTCCCAGTCCGTACGGGCCCTCGGGCAGCGCCAGACTCACCCGGTCCACCACGGCCGTACCGCCGTGCACCACCGTCAGATCGCGCGCCTCAAGCACCGGCCGCCTCCTCGTCGCGTCCCTCGCCGGGCCCGGGTGCCGCAGGGATGCCCAGCCGGGGTACCGCCGCCAGCAGCCGCCTGGTGCAGTCGGCCCACGGCGCGGCGACCAGGTCCGCGGCGGGGCGGTCCTCGATCACCCGCCCCTGGTGGAGTACCGCGATCCGGTCGCACAACCCGGCCAGTAGCGCGAGGTCGTGGCTGATGAACAGGACGGCCGTCCCGTGCGTGTCGCGCAACTCCGCCAGCAGTGCGCAGATCTCCGCCTGGACCGTCACGTCCAGTGCACTGGTCGGTTCGTCGGCGAGGAGCAGCCGCGTGCGCAGGGCCGACGCCAGGGCGATGGCCACCCGCTGGAGCTGCCCGCCGGAGAGCTGGTGCGGGAGGCGGGAGAGGTGGTCGGCGGGCAGCCCCACGCGCTCCAGTGCGGTGGCGGCGCGGCGCCGGGCTTCGGCTCGGGTGCACCCGTGCAGCCGCAGGGCACGCAGTACGGTCACCCCGACCGGCAGTACCGGATGGAACGCGGCGGCCGGGTTCTGCGGGATCAGCGCCATGGTGGTGCCGCGCAGCCGCCGCAGCCGCCTCTCCGGGGCGGACACCAGCTCCTCGCCGGCCAGCCGGATGCTGCCGGTCACCCGGGCACCCGCATGGCGGGTCAGCCCCAGCACCGTCAGCCCGGCCGTCGTCTTTCCCGCACCGCTCTCCCCGGCGAGTCCGAGGAACTGCCCGCGGAACAGCGCCAGTTCATCGATACGGACCACCGGCGCGCTGTCGGCGGTGCCGTACCACACACGCAGGTTGCGTATGTGCAGAAACGGGGTGTCGTCGGCGGTGGCCATCGGTCAGGTCCTGGGGATGTGCCGAGGGTCGAGGCGGTCGCGCAGGGCGTCACCGAGCAGGAAGCACAACGCCGCGACCACCATGATGGCCAGGCCGGGGAAGGTGCCGAGCCACCAGTGGGTGGTGAAGTAGTTCTGCGACTGTTCCACCATCAGCCCCCAGTCGGGCGTCGGCGCCTGTGGGCCCAGCCCGAGGAAGGACAGCCCGGAGGCGACGAGCAGGACCCCGCCGACGTCGGTCGAAGCCTGGACCAGCAACGGGGTCGAGGCGTTGGGCAGGACGTGGCGGAGCAGGATGCGGCGGTGGCCGAGCCCCAGGGCGCGACAGGCTTCGATGTACGCACGTCCGGTCACCGACGCGGCCTCACCGCGCACCAGCCGGGCGTACCACGGCCACCAGGTCACGGCCAGTGCCACCGTCAGCCCGGCCGGACCGGGAGCCAGCACCGTGGTCAGGGCCAGCGCCAGCAACAGGGCGGGCACCGCCAGGAAGACATCGGTGAGGCGCATCAGCACCTCGTCGATCCATCCGCCGAAGTACCCGGCGATCAGCCCGATCGCGGTACCGACCAGCAAGGAGACCGCCACGACCAGCACCGCGACCACCGGACCGATCCGCGCGCCGCACAGCACCCGGGAGAACACGTCACGGCCCAGCTCGTCGGTGCCGAACCAATGGGCGGCCGAGGGAGGACGCAGTGCCTGAGCGGTGTCGGTGGCGCCGGTCGCGTGCTCCGGGTACGGGACCAGTACGGGAGCGAGCAGCGCCAGGACCGCGATGAGCAGCAGACCGCCGACTGCCAGGACCAGCGTCGCCCGGCTGCGCAGCGCACCTGGCGCCCGGCGGGTGGGGGAGGGGCGCGAGAGGGAAGGTGAGGCCGTCATACGCGATCACCGCAGTCGGATACGTGGGTCGAGGGCGGCCTGTGCCAGGTCGACGGCCAGGTTCGCGGCAAGGTAGAGCAACGCGACCAGGAGGGTCACGCCGAGGACGGCCGGCACATCGAGGGCCTTCACCGCGTCGGCCGCGTACCGCCCGAGACCCGGATAGTTGAACACCGCCTCCACCAGGAACGTGTTGACCAGCGAGTACCCGAAGACCAGCGCGCTGAGCTGCAGTACCGGGTTCCAGGCGAGCCGCAGCGCGAAGCGGCCGAGTACGGCGCGCTCGGGGAAGCCGAGGGAGCGCACCATCTGGATGTGGGTCTCGCCGAGTGCGTCCATGACGCTTGCCCGCACCAGGCGGGTGATGACGGCGGCCGGATAGGTGGCCACCACGAGGGCGGGCAGGATCAGGTGGCTGAGGAGACTGGTGGCCGCCGCCCCGTTGCCGGTGAGCACGGCGTCGAGCAGTGGCAGGCCGGTGACGCCGGTCACCGGGTGTGCGGCGAGCACCGTGCGGTCGTGGCTGCCGGCGATCGGCAGCAGCCCGAGTCGGCTCGCGAAGAACATCTGCAGGAGCAGCGCCAGCCAGAACACCGGCATCGAAGCACCCAGCAGTGCGCCGAACCGCACCAGCCCGTCGGGGAACCGCCCGTGCCACCGCGCAGCGGCCAGCCCAGCAGGCACCCCCACCATCAGCCCGACGACCAGCCCGGCGAGCACCATCTGGAGGGTGTTGGGCAGCAGTCCGAACAGATCGCTGCGGACGGGGCGGTGAGTGCGTACGGAAACACCCCAGTCGCCATGCCACACGCCTGCCACGTAGGAGACGATCTGCTCGTGAACCGGACGGTCCAGGCCCAACTCAGCGCGTACACGGGCTCGTTCGGCGGCCGTGGCCCGGGGGCCCGCCCACACGCCGGCCGGGTCGCTGGGCACCACGCGCGCGATCAGGTACGTCAGTACCACCACACCGAGGGCCACCAGGAGCGACAGTCCCGCCCGGCGGGCCGCGTAACAGAGCACCGGCATTCCGCGGCCGTTCCCGGCGCGCATCACGTCCGCACCCCGCCCTAGCGGTGGGTGAGGTCATGGACGAACACCACGTTGGCGTAGGCCGGGTTGTCGGTGAACCCCTTGACATCGCTGCTCAGCACCCGCCGATAGGTCGTGGTGCCGAGGAAGAGGACGGGCGCGTCGTTGATGAGGATCTTCTGCATGGTGCGGTAGGTCCGCGCGGCCCGGGCCGGGTCGGTGGCCGTGAGTGCGCCGACCCGGTCGATGAGCCGGTCGAGCTCGGGGTTGGAGTAGTAGGCGAGGTTGTAGGAGATCTCCTTCTCGGTGCGGAACACATTGCGGAAGTACGAAAGTGACTCGGCGTCGTCCGGCCACCAGTACATGACGAAGATGTCCTGGCGCTCGTCCGGGTCCTTCTTCTTGGCGCGCGGCCACTGGGCCGATGACCACGTCAGGCCCCGGACCTGCAGGTCTATGCCGAACGGGCGCAGCTGTGCCGTCATCAGGTCGCCGAGGGTGCGAGCGGTGTCGTCGCCCGCCGGGTAGGTCAGCTCCAGTTCGACGGTCCGTCCGCTGCCCGGCCCGTACCCGGCCTCCTTCAGCAGCTTCCGTGCACGGGCGCGGTCGGCGTCCAGGTCGTCGTTGGGCAGGTCGAGGTCATTGGTGTGCCCGAGCAAGCCCTGCGGAATGACACCGTCGGAACGTACGAGTGCACCCCTGCTCGCGGCGATGAGCTCCCCGTAGTCCAGCGCGTGCACGACGGCCCGCCGCACCCGTACATCGTCCAGCGGTTCCTTCTCGGTGTTCAACAGGCCGATAAGGGTCTGCCACGAGGGCCGTTCCCGTACCGAAAGGCCCGGCCGGCCACGCAGGGTGTCCACCAACTGCGGCGGCAGCCCTCCGGCGTAGTCCCCTTCCCCCGAGCTCATGAGCTGCGCCGTTGTGGACGACTGCGGTACCGCCTGGAAGATCACCTTCTGGTAGCGGTTCCCGTGCCAGCCACCCCAGTAGTCCTGGAAGGCGGTCAGCTCCACCTCGTTCTCGCTGCCCGGCCGCCACGCGCTGACGGTGTACGGGCCGGTGCCCCGGTCCGTGGCCCGGTAGTCCTTCGCGTCGTCCCTCACCTCATAGATATAGGCCGCGTACGTGGCGGAGGCGACGATGTCCAGGGGCGCCGGCCGGGACAGCTCGAACCGGACCTGCCGCGCCCCGACCGGGACGATCTTCTCCACCGGATCCCACACGTAGGAGGCGCTGGCCTTCAGCCTCATGGTGCGCTCGATGGCCGCCTTCACCGCCTCGGCGGTGAGCGGCCGCCCGGAGTGGAACCGCACCCCGTCCCGCAGGGTGAACGTCCAGGTCCGACGGTCCTTGGACGACGTCCACCGGGTCGCGAGCACCCCCTCCGTCCGGCGGGTGTCGGCGTTGTAACGGGTCAGGGTCTCGTACACGTTCGACAGCACCACCACTTCATCGGAGTACGAGCGTGCCGGGTCCCACTCGGTGACGAGCCCCTGGGGCGCGAGATACACAAAGGTGTCGTCGTCTTCGCCCCCGCCACCCCCACCCGAGCAGCCGGCCACCAGGACCGACAACACCATGGCGACGGCCACTCCCGCGGCACATAACCGTGGACGCACCCATGAACAGCGCTGCACGGAGCGAGGAGCGAGGCGGGGCCGCGCGGAGCGAGGAGCGAGGCGGGGCCGCAACGACATGATCGAGCCTCCCGGAACAGTCCGGAACAGTACTGTCAGGTACTTCGCGCGGGTCCTGCCGCGGCAGGTGAGGGGTGGTGCGTCGTGGGGCGGGGTGGTGCGGGACGGTGCGTCGTGGTGCGCTGTGGCGACAGCATGGCACGCGGCGCGCCGGACGGGCAGGCGTCATCCGGGCCGTTCGGGGAGTGGGGCGTGGCGGCACTGACTGAGTCATCAGGAGGAGGATGGAGCTGGGCGCGGCGAACCTCGATCGCGTGCTGAGTGTGAGTTCTGTACGGTCAGTCGATCGATCCCCAGGCCCGATGCGGCCGTTGCGGTACATGCCCGGAGGTGTTCTGCCCGGCGTCCGTTGTGCCCGATGTACCGGAGCGCCTCTCTCGCAGGAAGTACATCGCCACGACGACGGAGATGGCTGCGGGAAGAAGGAGCATGGTGGCGAGCACCAGACTGATGACCGCGGCTGCGGTCTTCCCGTCCTGCACAGCGCCGATGCCGGTGGTGGCGAAGGCCCCACCGAGCACGAGCGGAGGCAGCAGCCAGGGCCACGGGTGGGGCTCGGGAACGGGCTGGGAGGACCGTCCCTCCCGGAAGGCCGTGTACCAGTAGCGGGCCGACCACCAGGCGACTGCGTACGCCGAAATCGCAGCCGAGCCGAGGCCGATCAACAACGAAGGCCGCTCGGACATACTCACGGCCGCGGCACTCAGCGCCACGCCCATCAGGACCAGGAACGGCGTGAGGATCGCCCCCATGACCAGGCGATGCCGACGGTTGCCATTGAGAGCGTTGGAGTGCACGAACATGACCAAGACCCTAACCGTGCGCACACTGTGAAAGGCGCTCGCTGTCCGGCCTCCGTCCTCGACTGGGTGTGCAGACGCAGACGCCGAGAGACTGCGTCGGCATCAGGGGCGTGGGTCATGATGTGAGCACGACCTCCTCCATTTCTCCGGCTCTCGCAGAGCACTTGCCTCGCACGGTGGTGGGGTCGCTGTGGCGCTGAGCGGTGATGCGCCTGGCCGCTTGCGCGGCGACGGTCGCTGGGGCGTGGGCCGATTCGAAGATCCTCATCGACTCCACTGGACTGGCCATCCCGGCTAGTTCGGTCGTGGCAACGGCGATCGGCGTCACCGCCGTCTTCTGGCTGCGCGCGCGGGACGGCTTCCTCTTGCCCGTCGCCCTGGGCGTTGACTGCGCCGGGGTGGGCGGCGCGTACACGTTCCACGACGGGCTGCTGGACGGCTGTCGGGTGCATCCGGAGGCGCCGGCGGTCAACCTCCCGAACGTCATGCCGGAGCCGGTGCCGTGGTGCTGGTCCTGTCGCTGGTCTGGGCGGCGTCAGCGGCCTTGGCACCCGCGTAAGCCGGGTTTCAGTATCGGCGGCTCCGCACGGCGCCCCGCCGCGGCGGCGTAACGGTCAGGGGCACGCGGTCACACCCCGGGGTGACGTTCCCGTGGGCGGGCAGGTCGCGGCGTCGCAGACGGCGCAGACCAAATCGTGAACGGCTCCGCGCATTTGCGCACCGGGTGCTGGACCCGCGTGCAGCGGATTGCTCTGACCCACGAGCAGGTCCGCGCGTACGGGTTGCCGGCCGCGGAAGGCAAGAAGGACGATCCACGCTGGCGTGGTTTCGCCCGTGCGCACGGCTTCGACATGTCGTCGGCCGGAGCTCGGGTGGCTCCCGAAGCCGCGTACATCGCCTACGCGCGGCAGTGCGACTCCGCCTTCCGTGGCCCCTCTGCCAAGCGCCTGATCACTCCCCGCCGAACCGTACGAAGCCGGTGAAGCGTGGTGAGAATGCGGGCGTGAGCTGATCGCCGAGCGCCGCCCGGATGCCTGCGATCACGTCCTCGTCCGGCTCGCCGAACACCTCGAAGTGCTCCACGGTGCAGTGCTCCATCACGTCCTGGATGTACGGATCCGACAGCTTCCAGTGTTCGCGGACGGAGTCCGAGTCCCGGTACAGCTGGAAGCTGTGCGCGAGGAGCCGCTCCTCGTCGACAAAGACCTCCACCATGAGCTGGGGCCCGTGCTGTTCGACAAAGTCCACCGCACGGTTTATGGCGCTGCGGAATCCCTCCAGGTGCCCTTCGGTGATGCGCATGGTGTTACGGAAGAGGAGAAAGTTGCTGTCTGGTGTGTTCATGGCCCGAGTCTCACACCTCAACCGCACTTCACATCAAGCCCTTTCCCCATGTTCAGAGACGGGTGTTCATATGGCTTGCGGTGAAGCGGCTGGTCGGAGCATGTCTCACTGACGACCCGGCAGTTGGGCAGGGTGGGACCCTGCCCAACTGCGGCGGCTACGCCGTTTCTTCGGATCGCGAGCTCGCTTTGATGAGGGGCAACTGCTCGTGTGCGGCGGGCTCGTCCTTCGGCTTGCTTCGCGGACGGAACGTGAACGCGATCGGTTCACTTGGGGGCGAAGAGGGGCCGAGAGGGGCCAAGAGGGCCGAGAGGAGCCCCCCGTCGCGTGATCTGGTGCGGTGTGCCTTACACGGGGGTGTTCTCGCTGGGCACGAAGGGTGCTCCGTGGCCGGGGACGATCAGGGCGGGCTTGAGGTCGAGGATCTTGCGGCGTGAGGCGCGCAGGCCTTCGCGGTCGTTGGAGGTGGGGTCGTCGGCGGGGCCGTTGACGGTCCACCAGACGTGGGTGAGGACGATGGTTCCTTCGTCGGTTTCCGCGACGGTGCTGATGTCCTGGGGCGTGTGGCCGGGGGTTTCCATCAGGCGGATCGAGGGCGAGAGCTGGAAGCCGTCGGCGGGCCGGTCGTACCAGAGGTCGTTTTCGTAGAAGGCCCAGACGTCGTGGGCGCGTGCGTGGGGGAAGAGGGCGGCGTTGAGGGTGTGGTCGGGGTGGTGGTGGCTGAAGACCACGTCGGTCACCTGCTCGGGGCTGAGCCCGGCGTCGGCGAGCGGGGCAAGGATCTCCTTGCGATCGGCGACCATGCCGGGGTCGACGACGACGTTGGTGTCACCGTCGCGCAGGAGGGCGACGGTGGAGGCGACGTGCCATGGCTTTTCGCGGCCGTCGCGGCCGGCGTTGCGTTCGTCGAAGCTGTCGTAGCCGGAGGTCAGCAGGGTGAATGTCGCTGTCATGGGTGTAGCACTCCTTGTGTGCGGTGGGGGAAATACCCGGCGGCGGCGCGGGTTGTGCAACCTCGCCGGGGGGCTTTGGGGCGGCGCCGGACGGCACGCTCGGCCGGCACCCGGCCGAGCGGGCCCCGGCGGGGCGCAGGCGAGCTGCTTGCCGGGGCGTGGTGCCGGGGCGTGGTGCCTGGCGCCAAAGGGTCGGTCCGGTTGTGTGGTCAGCGTTTCCGGGCGGTGGCGAGGATGGCCGGCAGGACGGCGAGGGCGAGGGCGCCGCCGGCGATGGCCAGGAGGGAGTAGCCGGCTGCGGCGACAACGAGGCCGGATGCCAGCCCGCCGGTGGCGCCGGCGATGGCGACGGCCACGTCGACCAGACCCTGGGTCTTGGCGCGGGTGGCCAGGGGCACGGCGTCGGTGATCAGGGTGGTGCCGCTGACCAGGCCGAAGTTCCAGCCCACGCCGAGCAGGATGAGGGCGAGGGCGAGCAGGGGTACGGAGTTGCCGGGCGCGGTGGCGGCGAGGACGCCGGAGGCCAGGAGGGTGAGCCCGGCGGCTGTGGCGATGGCACTGCGCCCGTAGCGGTCGACCAGCCAGCCGGTCAGCGGCGAGGGCAGGTACATGGCGCCGACGTGCAGGCCGATGACGAGGCCGGAGGCGGCGGTGCCCTGACCGTGGTCGTGCATGTGGACGGGGGTCATCGTCATCACCGCGACCATGACGAGCTGGGTGAGGACCATGATCAGTACGCCCAGCGCCAGATCGGGGCGGCGGCCCGTTGCCGCTGAGGGGGGCTCGACTGCGGCCGCGGTGGCGCTGTCTGCCCCTGCCGCCTGCTGCTCGGAGTGCAGCGTGCGGGCGAGCAGGAGAGGGTCGGGGCGCAGCCACAGAAGCAGGACGAGGGCGGCGAGGGCGTAGGCGGCGCCGGAGACGAGAAAGAGGCCGGACAGGCGGGGGAGACCGAGGACCGCGGCGAACTCGCCCGCGGGCGCGGCGAGGTTGGGGCCGGCGACGCCGCCGAGGGTGGTGGCGACCAGGACGGTGGAGACCGCGCGGGCGCGGCGGGAGGGTGCGGCGAGATCGGCTCCGGCGTAGCGGGCCTGGAGGTTGGCGGCGGTACCGGCACCGTAGAGGAACAGGGAGGGGAAGAGCAGGAGGGGGTTGTCGATGAGGGTGGCAGCGATGACTCCGGCGCTGCCGAGGGCGCCGATGAGGTAGCCGGTGGCCAGCCCCGGGCGGCGGCCGCGGGTCTGGGATATGCGGCCGACGGCGACGGCGGCGAGCGCCGAGCCTGCGGTGAGCAGGGCGCTGGGCAGGCCGGCCAGGGCCGTACCGCCGAGCATGTCCTGCGACAGAAGGGCTCCGACGGTGACCCCTGCTGCCAGCCCGGCGCCGCTGAGGACCTGAGAGACCAGCAGAGCGGTCAGGATGCGCTTCTGCGGGGCGGAGGGCGGAGGCCCGGCGTCCGGTGCGGTGGTGACTGGGGGTGTGGTGGTGAAGCGTGCCGAGTGGCGGGACATGGGTTCTCCGGCGGGCAGGCCCGGGCGGGGCGAAAGGGCCAGGTGGTGGGGGACCGCGCCGAGGTTGCGTCGTGTCGCGGTGGACGGGCGGGGCGGCTGTCGGGGAAGCGGGGAGAGACAGGGTTTTCTCCGGCTCGCGGGCATGCTGGGTGTGCGGTGCGCAGGCCCGCGCGAGCCGGGGCGACCGGCAACGGAGCTGCCGACCGGCCTGGAGCCGTGGGACCGGGTGCGGATCGGCGCCCGTTCAGCCGATCTGCAGGCGGTCGATCAGCCCGGCCTTGGTGAAGGCGGCTGTCAGCTCGTCGCGGCCCTCGGTGAAGTGGGCCCAGCTGTCGTAGTGGACGGGTACGACGCGGCGGGCGCCGAGGAGCTGGGCGGCTTCAGTGGCCTGGGCGCTGTCCAGGACGATCAGCTCGCCGTCGAAGACCTCGGCGAAGCGCGGCGCGCCGGCGAAGAGGATCGCGGTGTCCACCGGGGCGAAGCGCTCGGCGATCTCCTTGACCGCGTCGAGGGAGGCGTTGTCGCCGCTGACGTACACGGTGGGCAGGCCCTCCCCGGTCAGGACGAAGCCGACCACCTGGCCGGCGACCGGTTCGACCTCCTCGCGCGGGCCGGGGCCGTGGATGGCGGGGACGCCGGTGACGGTGACCGTGCCGCCGTCGGGGCGGTCCAGCTCGATGGACTCCCAGTCGGCCAGGCCCGTGGCCTTCTCGCCGAGGCGCTGTCCGCCGCCGGGGGTGGTGAGGGTGAGGGGGACGTCGGCGAGCAGGGCCCGGCCGGAGGTGTCGAGGTTGTCGGCGTGCTCGTCGTGGGAGAGGAGCACCACGTCGATGGGGCCGAGGTCGGCGGGGCTGCCGGTGGAAGGGGCGGTCTTGGTCAAGGTCGGGCCGGGCGAGGGGTAGTCGCCGGGACCGTCGAAGGTCGGGTCGGTCAGGAAGCGCAGGCCGCCGTACTCGAAGAGGGCGGTCGGGCCGCCGAAGACAAGGACCGGGAACTGGTCGGTAGCTGCGGAAGGAGAAGGCACAGGAATACACCTCACGGATGGATGTGGATTAACCGTGATGTGACAGTAGCCATTTCTCACGGACGAATGCAAGCCGTACCATGAGAGGTATGAAGGAGTCCGTGATCGAAGAGCCCGCCCTGCCGCCCGCCCAAGGGGAGGAAGAGCACCTCTCCCTTGCCCTGGCCAACAGCGCGATTGCCTTGCCCGGCGGCCACACCATCGATCGCTTGGGGACTCCTGCGCAGACCAACCGCTGGCTGACGGAGCGCGGCCTCGCACCGGTCGACGCCGGCATGCTGGAGGTGTGCGCGTCGCAGCTGCGCTCGCTGCGCGAACAGATCAGATCGCTGCTCGCCTCCCGCGCCGCCGGGCTCCCCGCCCTCCCTGCCGCCGTCGGTGCCATCAATGACGCGATGACCCGCGTCCCCACCGCCCCGCTGCTGCAGTGGGACGACAAAACCGGCCCCTATCGCGCCACCCCGCACCCCACCACCGCGATCGTCGATCACGCCCTGGCGGTCCTCGCCGCCGACGCCGCCGACCTGCTCACCGGGCCCGACGCCGAACGCCTCACCGCCTGCGGCTCCCCGCCCTGCAACCGCTACCTGCTCCGCCACGGCCGCCGCCACTGGTGCTCCACCCGCTGCGGCGACCGCGCCCGCGCCGCCCGCGCCTACGCCCGCCGCACCCAGCCCAAGACGGAGTGACGGGCCTGCCCGGCGACGGTCCGTTACCGCGCGATCACGAGTCGACGGTCCTTCACCGTGTGCTCACGAGTTCTTGCACAGCCTCTGAACTGCTGAGCATGGCGCCCATTCCGGGCCCTTCGGCCTTTCCCGGGGCCGCCCTTCCTGCGCAGGTTGGCCGTGTGCTGTCCGATGGCACCATCGCCTCGCCTTCGCCCCACACCGCGTCCTGGCGCGGGGCGAAGTGCCCGGTGGCCCGCCGGTAGGAGCGGAGCGCGGCGAGCTTGTTCTCCCATGCTCTTCGCCGGGCTCCCGGACCATGCCGGCTTCTGACGCGTCCAGCAGGGTCTTGCGCCGCTCCTCCAGCTCCCCGGCTCGCAGGGCTGTGCGCTGCTGTGTTGGTGCACCCACCGAACGAACGGCCCGCCGAGCACTGTGCCGGCGGGCCGTTCGTTGGGCATGCGGGTGCGCGTCCTCAGACGTCAGCGTGCCGGTTGCAGCACCATCGCGGAGCCGCCATCACGTCGCTTCGGCTCGGCGACCGCCTGCGTGCGGCCGTCGGGCCGGAATTCCAGAGCCGCCACCGCCCCGATCTCCGGTGACGGGGTGAAGGTCGACGGGGCGCGGACGAAGTGCTGGCCGAGACGCTCCAGGGCCGTGCGCTCCGGCGACTCGAGGAAGGCCGGCTCGGCCTCGGTCTTGGCCGAGTTGCGTTGCGAGATGCGCGGCGCGGCCACCGCTTGCGGCAGCGTCATGCCCAGGTCGATCCGGTTGACGAGGGTCTGCAGCACCGTGGTGATGATGGTCGCGCCGCCGGGCGAGCCCACCGCGATGAACGGCTTGCCGTCCTTGAGCACGATCGTCGGCGACATACTGCTGCGCGGACGCTTGCCGGGGCCCGGCAGGTTCGGATCCGGCACCCCCGGCGTGACCGGCGTGAAGTTGAAGTCCGTCAGCTCGTTGTTGAGCAGGAATCCGCGGCCGGGCACGGTGATGGCCGAACCGCCGGTCTGCTCGATCGTCAGGGTGTAGGAGACCACGTTGCCCCAGCGGTCGGAAGCCACGAGGTGGGTCGTCGACGGCCCCTCGTACGCCTCCTTGCTGCCGGTGCCCTTGACGCACCCGGACCCCGGCTTGCGCGGGTCCCCGGGAGCCACCGGGCTGGTGAGCGTGGCGTCCGGCCGGATCAGGCAGGCGCGCTCCTTGGCGAAGTCCTTGGACAGCAGTTCCCGCGTCGGCACGTCGGAGTACTTCGGGTCGCCCACCCAGCGGTTACGGTCGGCGAAGGCGATCCGGCTGGCCTCCAGGTAGTGGTGGAGCGCCTGGACCCGGTCGTCCTTGGACAGGTGGTAGTTCTCCAGGATGTTCAGGGCCTCGCCGACGGTGGTGCCGCCGGAGGAGGACGGTGCCATGGAGTAGATGTCCAGCCCGCGGTAGTTGGCCCGGGTCGGGGCCTGCCCCAGCGCTGCATAGCGCGCGAGGTCGCCCGTCTCCATCAGTCCGGGGCGGACGGGCTCGGCACCGTCGGCCATGGGCGGCTTCTGGACCGTACGCACCACCTCGCGCCCGAGGTCGCCGTGGTAGAGCGCGCCGACGCCGTCGCGTGCGAGTTCCCGGTACGTACGGGCCAGGCCCGGGTTGCGGAACCGCGAGCCGACCTCGGGGAGCTTGCCGCCCGGCAGGAACAGGTCGCTGGTGGAGCGGAACTTCCGGAAGCGGTCCTCGTTCATCTCGGTCTGCGCACGGAACTGGTGGTCGACGACGAAGCCGTCGTCGGCGATCCGAGTGGCCGGCTTCAAGGCCCGCGCGAGCGAGACCGTGCCCCAGTCGTGCAGCGCCTTCTGCCAGGTCGCGGGGGTGCCCGGAATACCCACGGACAGGCCCGAGTTGACGGCCTCGTCCATGGGGATGGGCTTGCCCGTCGACGGGTCGATGAAGGAATCCGAGCGCATACGGGCCGGGGCGGTCTCACGGCCGTCGATGGTGCGCACCCGGTGGGCCGCGGCGTCGTAATAGACCATGTAGCCACCGCCGCCGACTCCCGCGGAGTACGGCTCGACGACACCGAGCGCAGCCGCGGTGGCCACGGCGGCGTCCACAGCGTTGCCACCGTGCTTGAGGACGTCGATGCCGGCCTGGGACGCGTAGGGGTTGACGCTGGAAACCGCGCCGCCACTGCCTACGGCGACAGGCTGCTCCGCGGGTGGCCGCGGCCCTGAATGAGCGGGGGTGGCATCGGCGGGGGTGGCGTCGGAACTCGCGGCAGTAGCGGCAGAACCGAGAGCGCTGGACGGCACAACGAAGGGGAGAGACAACACTGTCGCCGCGGATACGGCAGCGACGACGGCACGGCGGACACCCATGGAGCCTCCGAGGAATTGCGCGAAAGGGTTTCCCAAAACCTTGCTGTACGGCGAATGCTTCGGCAATGATCATGGGCAAGATTTGCGCGAAACATGAGGTTCCTCGCCGGTAACCAAAAAGCCGTCGAGAAACCCTCCAGCATTCCGCTCGAATCACCCTTTACGCTCTCTACGCTCCCCTTTGCGTGCCTCTTCGAGTGCCCCGCCAGTCTCTCTCCGGCTCCGCGCTCCGTCGGTTTTCGACAGTCGCACCACTCTGTCCGCTCGCCCGCGCGGCGTGCCTGGCCAGCATCGACGTACGGCGCGTGCTCCGCTGTCGCGCCCCCGGACCGGGGGAGGGAGGTGGCTCGGGGGCGCGATGCGGCCCGGCGCCAAAGGGACGCCGGAGCGGGCGTCCCACAACCACGGGGGAGTATGCGTGGGTGCCCGGGCCAGGAATTACGCCTGACGGAAAAGACCCTAGACAAATCTGCCGGTACCTCACCACCGGCCTGATCAAAACTTGAGGGTTACTTCCCGGTCGCGTGGCTATTTGAGCGGCAATTGAGAGTTACCGCCCGGTCGCCCGGAAACCCGAGACGGACAATCACGCATCACTCTCGGGTCAATACCGCCCTCCCGGCGCCTCGCCACAGCCCGTCGATGTACCGCCGAACGACAACACAGTCCGGATCGCAGCCGGACGGCTCGGCACCGCCCACCGCGCCCAGGGGCTGCCTTGGCCGCCAGGACAGGCATCCCGACACCCCCTGGACCAACGCGGGCTCACCAGGAAGCCTTCACACAGCACCCCTGGTCTCAGGACGCCTCGTCGCCTGTCCGCGCCAGCCCCCGACAGGCCCCGAAACGGATGATCAGAAATGGCCTTGCGGGCTCTCATGTGATCACCGCGCGGACCAGAGGAAGATCCCTGCGATGCGGAGTCCGGCCAGGTGTATCGTCGCGGTCTTCTCGTAGCGAGTGGCGATGCCTTGCGCCATGACGACGGTGAGGGCTGGTGCGTCGTCGGCCTGGCCGGCGGTGAGGACGAACGCCAGGGGCCGGCAGCAGGCCGTCGACAGCGAGGTGGACCTTTGTGGTCAGTCCACCACGGGAGCGGCCGACGGCGTGGTCGTCAGGTTCGCCGGCCGGAGCCCCCTCTTGCGGGCTCCGGCCGCATGCTGGTGAGTCCGCACGACCGTGGAGTCCACTGACACGACCCAGTTGATGTCCCCGTCGGAGCTGGCTTGGGCCATCAGCGCGGTGAACACCCGCTCCCATGTACCGCCGACGGCCCACACCGCAGCCAGTTGTAGATGCCACGCCAGTCTCCCTACTTCTCCGGCAGGTGAACCCACTGCGTTCCGGTCTGGAACTTGAAGGCGATCGCATCGATGACCTGCCGGTGGTCCCGCCACCGGCCATCCCGTTTCGGCGTCCGGCCTGGGAGTAACGGCTCGATCCGCGGCCACTGCGCATCAGTCAACGGCGTACACGGACAACGTCCGACTGATCCAAACGAAACTGCCTAGTACGGCAGTCAGACTTCGTGGTCTGAGTTTCGCGCGGCCTTGGGCGGCGCGGTCGGGTAGGTTCGACGGGTGTCAGCCGCCGTCGGCGATGAAGTCTGTCATCGCGGCAGCGATAGCTTCGGGCTGCTCGTCGGGGATGAAGTGTCCAGCGTCGGGCACGACGATTCGGGTGGTGTTGTCGGCCCATGGGCTGATGGAGGCGGCCATGTCCGGAACGGAGCCGTGGCTGCTGGAGATTCCGAGGATGGGCACGGTCAGGTGCCGCCGCTTGAGCGCCTCGCGGTTCTTGCGCGCTGACTCCGCGGCGTCTCGGTAGTACGCGAGGGAAGCGCGCAGGCCGCCGTCGACGGCGACGGCCGCCGCGTAGTGGTCGATCTCCGCGTCGTCGAACGTGTCGGGAGACAGGGCCTTCACCTTCAGGAACCAGCCGACGTACTCGCGTTCGCGGCCGGCAAGCAGCGTCTCGGGCAGGTCGGGCACGATGTGGAACGCGAAATGCCAGGTTTTCCACGCTCGATCCGGGTCGGTGGGAATCGCCTCCGGGAGAGTGATACCGGGAATCCCGGCGTCGAGCAGAGCGACCCCGCGCAGGTGGCTCTCGAAGTTGAGGGCGAGGGAGAAAGCGACCCAGGCGCCGATGTCGTGGGCGACCAGGGAGTAAGTCGACACTCCGAGAGCTTTCGCGGCGGTGTGGACGTGCGCGGCGACCGCGTGCGTGTCGTAGCTGCCCTCCGGACGCTCGGAGTGGCCCTGCCCCGGCAGGTCGATCGCGATGACGTGGAACCGGTGGGTGAGGCCGGGCATCACCTTTCGCCAGGCCCACCAGGTTTGGGGGAATCCGGCGAGCAGGACGATGGCCGGGCCGCTCGGCCGTCCGCCTTCGACGGCATGAAGGCGGACGCCGTCCGCGTCGACCCAGCGGTGAGTGAATCCGGCCAGATGCTGCAGGGGCAGGTCGCGGACGGGGTTGCTTTCGGAGACATGCGGAGTGCTGGCTGCTGGGCCGGTCACGGGGATCCTCCGTCGGTGTCAGGTGTGGGTAGGGACGGTGCAGCGTGCCATGCCTGGTCATGATCGCGCTCGAAAGCTAACACATCTTGAACTGATCGGTTCAAGATAGGATGGTGCGCAACACAGTCCGAACCATCGACGCATCGGCAAGGAGTGCCGCGTGGCAGGCAAGAAGCAGTTCGACATGGACACGGCGCTCGACGCCGCGATGATCCAGTTCTGGCGCGACGGCTACGCCGACACCTCATTGGGCGATTTGTCCCGGGCAACCGGCCTGAACCGCAGTTCCATCTACTCCTCCCTCGGCGGCAAGGACACGCTCTTCCTGCGCTGCCTGGATCTCTACGCCGCGCGCTACGGCGAGAAGTACGACGCCGCCCTGTCGCGTGCGGCCTCGGAACCCGTTGCCGCTGTTCGTGCGTTCTTCGACGTCACCCTCGAGCGCATCGCCGATCCCGAACTACCTGATGGATGCCTGATCGCCCAGTCGGCCATGGCAATTCCAGTGCTGAGCCCGAGCGTCGCAGCGCACGCCAAGCAGGCGCTCGGCTTCCAGCACCTGCGCCTGCGCACCGCGCTGAAGGCCGGCCGACTGACCGACCAGGACGCCGAAGCCTTCGCTGTACACGCGGCGGCCGTGAACCAGTCGCTCGCCGTCATGAGCAGGGCCGGGGCGAGCCCGGCGCAGCTCCTGGCCATCGTGGGGGTGACCGTTGACGCGCTGTCGCAGGCGCTGCGCACGTAACGAATCTGATACGGCCGTCGAACTCGCAGCCTGGTACGCACAGTCATTTATGAGTTCGGTGCGTGTGCGGTAGTGGTGCCAACGCGCTCGGGCCCGGTGGCTTCGTCGCCAATCGGACCAGGCCAGGTGGGACGCGAGGTCCGGGGCCTGTTGTATTCGCCGTGTGATCACGGTGAGAAGGCGCTGGATCTCGGGGACGGTCAGCGCGGTCATGCTGCAGTCGGCCGGCGCTTTCTGGTCGGCGTCGTCGGGTAGGACAGGTGCGGGGTGGGTGGCTTTGGCCAGGGCCGATGCGATGGCCAGCAGCGCGTAGGCGGCGAGCGCGAGCGCGGTGGGCCGCTTCCAGGCCCGGTAGCTGCGCGCCTGGGTGTGGTCGAGGCCGACCGCCTGTTTCGCGTCCTGGAAGTCGTCTTCGATCGCTTACCGGTGCCGGCGACCTCGACCAGATCGGTCAGAGAACAGACGTCGTGGTCGGGGACGTAGGCGATGTAGTAGGCCGGTTCGCCCGTGCTGATCGAGCGGCGGATGAGCAAGTGGTGGCGCGGTGAGGCTGTGGCGATCCACACCCAGTCGTACAGGCGCGGTCCCTTCGAGCCGCTTCCGGCCGAGCGCCGGTTCCACCCGTGCGGCTCGACCAGGCCGAGCGCCGCATCGGCGCGCATCTTCTGGTGCCCGGAGGTCGTGATCTGGAAGTCGCGGCGATGGCGAAGACGTAGCCGATTCCGCGCTGCTCGAATACCGCGCGCAGCTCGCTGCTTCGCCCGTAGACCTCGTCGCTGGTGGCCCAGGCGGGTTCCAGCCCGGCGTCCAGGGCGCGCAGGGCCTGGTCTCGGGCAATCTGACCCTTGGTCGCGAACATGTGGTCGTCCTCGAACCCGGCCCGGTGCATGCGGTCGGGATCGGTGAACCACTCACGTTGGACGTACAGGTCCCGGTCGGTCAGCGCATGCCCATGCGCTGTGGCGTAGGTGGAGTAGACCGCGACGATCGCGTTCTCGATCCGTCCGGCCGTGCCGGTGTACTGTCTTCCCACTCCTGCCGTGGCCCAGCCTTTCTTCAGATCTCCGGTCTCGTCGAAGATGAGGACCCCGGCGGCTCCCAGATGGCGGGCGACGAAGCCACGCACCTGATCACGCACGGCGTCCTCGTCCCACACTGCGCCCGAGAGCAGGTGCTGGAGCCGGTGAGGGCGAGCGTGCCCCACTGCCTGAGCCAGCGCCCAGCAGTTGCCGGCCACGCCCGGCATCAGCAGGCCACGAACATACGTCATCGCGTTCGATCGCAGGTCACACCGGGCAAACACGGGCGCAAGCAGTCCGGCGAGCTCAGCGAAGCGCGCCTCGAACCCTCCCGCTACAGTGGCCGGGCAGGCCGTTTCTTGATCAGACCGAGTCACACCATGATGAGCACGGAGCGGCCCGCACTCGTTCGCGCCACCGAATGAGCCGAGAATCTCTGCAGCTCAAAGGCGCTGACCTCACGTCAGGAACGAAGTCTGACTGCCGTACTAGGTCGTTGGACCTCGTCCGAGGGCCCGCGGCGATCATTCGCGGGCCCGATGCTGTGCCCGGCCGCGGCGGGCACCCTTGTGGTGAACCTGCCGACAAGGAGCACACGATGTCGTACTTCGAGAACATGCAGTACCCGGAGCCCCGCTACCACGGCGCCAAGGGCGAGGTGAGCGCGTCCTTCCGCTCGGCCGACACCCCGCCGGAGGTCTCCTCGCCCGGCGGATCCACCAGCTACCTCGCCACACAGGAGTCGACCGGTGGCGAATTCGGGCTCTACAAGGGGGTGTTGGGCCCCCGGTCCGCCGGTGCGAAGACCCACTTCCACCGTGCGATGTCGGAGTCCTTCTACATCCTCTCCGGCGAACTGGAGCTCTTCAACGGCGAGAAGTGGGTCACGGGCCGCGAGGGAGACTTCCTGTACGTGCCGGTCGGCGGTCTGCACGCCTTCAAGAACATGACCGACGACCCCGTGTCCATGCTCATGCTCTTCGCCCCGGGCTCCCCGCGCGAGGAGTACTTCGAGCGGGTCGCGGAGATGTCGCAGCGCGGCCCGGAGGAGCTCAAGGAGTTCCGCATCCGGCACGACAGCTACTTCGTGGAGGATTTCGACTTCGAGACGGGGCGGGCGGAGTAGCCGCCGGCCTGGCGCGGGTCCCCGCTAGATGATCGATACCAAGGGGCAGTTGGGACGCTGCGTGTGGACCGCTGAGTCTTGCTGATTCCTGTGACCGGCGATCTCCGTGATGACAGTCAAGTCCGGTTGACGGCCCACGTTCGGGGCCAGTCGACGGGAGCAGATACTGGCCCTGAATGCAGGCACGGATAAGGGGAGCACAACCAGTGACCAGCGACACTCGCACAGGACCGCCCATTTTTGGGAGCGAACGCGACATGCTGCGGGCCTTCCTCGACTACCACCGCGCGACGCTCGCCATGAAATGCGAAGGACTTACCGACGAGGAGTTGCGCCAGCAGTCGATGCCGCCGTCCACGCTTTCGCTGCTCGGTCTGGTGCGGCACATGGCAGAGGTGGAGCGTGCTTGGTTCCGTCGAGTGTTCGAGGACAATGACGCGCCCATGGTCTGGTCCGACAAGATCGACTTCCAGGTGGCGTACGACGCGAGCGCATCGACCAGGGAGGAGGCGTTCGTAGCCTGGGAGGCCGAGGTGAAGAACTCGCGCCGTATCGAGCGGGAGGCTGAGTCCCTCGACCGGGCCGGGTATCAACCGAGATGGGGCGAGGAGGTGTCGCTGCGGATGGTGATGGTGCACGTACTCCTGGAGTACGGCCGTCACAACGGGCACGCGGACTTTCTGCGCGAGGGTATCGACGGGACCGTGGGCGCCTAGGTCGTCTCCTTCGGATCCCGCCAGGCCCCGCGCCCCGGCAAGATCCGAAGGAGACGGTCTAAAGCGCGTTGCAGAAGGCCGTGATCAGGCAGCCTGGAGTGGGCTGTTGGCGTGTCTGGCATGCGGCGAGGGCGAGGTTGTGCATGCGGGCGACGGCCTGGACGGCGTGGTGCAGGCCGTCGCCGCGTTGCCGGCAGTCACGGAGGATCTGGTAGTTCTTCAGCCTGCCGAGGACATGTTCGACCCGCGCGCGGACCTTGCGGTGCTCGCCTTGTCTTCCTCCTCGCCCTTCAGCAGCGGCCGTCCGGGGCGTTTACGGTGCAGGACGACCAGCCCGGTGTTGATGTACGCGCCGTCGCCGAGCACGGTCACTCCCTGGCAGTGCCCGGCCAGGCCGGAGTCGCACCAGGCTTTCGCATCGGCCGTGGTGCCCGGCACCGGGTGGGCCGCAACCACCACCAGCCTCGTGTCCGCATCCACGATGACCTGCACGTGTGCCGAGAACCGGTAGTTGCGTGAGGACGTTCCACCGACCGGTCCCGGACCGGGATGAGCGTGCCGTCCACGATCCATAACCGCTCGATACCCTCCGCCGAAGCCCGGACAGTCTCCAGCGCGAGCAGCGGCCCAAGACGCTGGATCACCCGGCACACGGTGGCCGGCGAGACCCCGAAGAGCGGCGCCAACTGCCGCAGGTCAGGTTGGTGCGGTAGTAGACCGCCATCAGCAGCACGCGTTCGGCCAGCGGCAAGCGCCACGGACGCCTCCATCCGCAGCTCTCACCGCCGCGTTCCCGGACCACTTTCAGCAGTCGCCGGAACCGATCGACCCGTAGCCCGGTGAACGTCTCCACCCACACCCGCTCAGCCCTCAGCACCCCGCCCATACACAGGAAATGCCCTGATCACGGCCTTCTGCAACGCGCTTTAGAACCCGTTCCTGAACTGCTGATCTCGCGGGCTTTGGGCATTGATTGCTGTGGTCTGGCGGTGCCGCGGCGGCTGTCGGCGTGTGCATGGTGCGTTCAGCGGGGCTTGAGGGGGCCGAGCAGCCAACTTCCGGTGGACTGCGGGTCGTCGTTGAAGTAGTACTCGCGGATGGCTTCCAGCAGGTCGCCCGTGGTGATCAAGCCGTCTGCGTCCCCATCCAGTCGGCGGAAGACTTCGGCGGCGTCGGTGGCGGGCAGGTTCATCAGGGCGCCGGTCCAGCGCACGTGCTCGTCCTGGGTGAGTTTGCCGTCGCCGTCGGCGTCCGCGATGTTCATGATGGCGTCCAGGAACGGCCGGTAGCCGTCGTCGAAGGAGCCGGGGGTTTCCAGCAGTCCGGCGGCGAAGGCGGATTTGTACTCGGCTTCGCTGATGCGTCCGTCACCATCGGCGTCGGCCACCTTGGCCAGGTGCGACCACAGTTGCAGACTCAGATCGTGCAGCCGCTGCCGGGCCGGTGAGTCGGGTCGATGGCCGAACGCCTCGGCCGTGCGGGCGACGGCCGAGGTGAAGTCCTCCCGTTCGATGAAGCCGTCACCGTCGCTGTCGTAGGTGGCGAAGCGGCGGGCGAGTTTCTGGTCGAGAAAAGCCGATATCTCCATGGATCCTCCATTAGGGGCGTGGTCTGTCCCGATCGGGCGGGGCCGGTTACGGGCAGGTGGTGAGCGGTGGTCGGCCGTGGAAGCGGGTGGCGAGCCAGTCGGTGGCCGGCGCGGCGGCCAGCAGCACCCCGGTGATGTGATCGGTTGCGGGGAAGCTCTGCCACTGCACCGGCACGCCGTGCGCGCAGTAGCGGTCGCGCAGCGCGGTGCCGAGCCCGTAGGGGATGATCTCGTCCAGTTCGCCGTGGTAGAGCAGTACCGGAACACTCGGTGCGGTGGCGCCCAGCCGGCTGTGGGCGAACCGGTCTTGCCAGTCGGCCGCCTCGAGGGGGTTGGTGGTGGTGATGTCGGCCAGGTTCTTCAGTGCGAAGCCGGTGACGAGGCCGATCAGCGAGTCGTCCTTGTTGTCCTGCAGCAACTGCCGGCCGACGTCGTTGAGGTAGCCGTTCAGGTCCAGCTCCGGGTGGGCCGCGTCCAGGCCGATCAGCGCGGCGACGGCCAGGCCGAAGAAGGCGCCGCCGTCCAGGTGCCGGGCGACCGCCAGGACATCGGCGGGCACGCCGCCGGCGGCCACTCCCACCAGGGGCAGTTCGGGCGCGTAGGAGGGGTGGAGCTGGGCTGCCCAGGCCGCGGCGGCGCCGCCCTGGGAGTAGCCCCACACGGCCATCGGGGCGTCCGCGGCCAGGCTGCCGCCGGGCAGCCGGGTCGCCGCCCGCAGTACATCCAGTACGGCATGCCCCATGGCCGGGCCGACCATATAGGTGTGCTGGCCGGGGGTGCCCAGCCCCTCGTAGTCGGTGACGGCGACCGCCCAGCCCCGACCGAGCAACCCGGAGACCATCGAGGCTTCGGTCTCGGTACCGTTGCTCATCTCCTGCGACGGCGCGAACGCATCACCCAGCCCGTGGGTGCCCACCGCGTAGCCGACCACCGGACGCTTCCCCAGCCAGGGCGCGGCCGGAACCAGCACCGTGCCGGACACCGTGTTGGCCTCTCCCCGCGCGTTGGTCGACCGATAGACCACCTTCGTCGCCTTCACGCCGGGCATCGGCGTGTGCAGCAACGGATCCATGGTGAACGTCGCCGGTTGCGTACTGACGACATCACCCGCCGCAGAGCTGGCCGATCCCCCCACACCCACCACCCACTCATGCCTGGCCGGCAGCCCCGACCACCCAACCTCATCCGGACCGGGACCCGGACCCGGACCCGGACCCGGATCCGGATCCGTGCAGAGTATCCCCCCACAATCGACATAACCGATCAACTAAGCACAGAATGACCGGAAACGGCTCCCACGCCAGCCCCAAGGAGCAGGAATACCGCGAGCGATGCATGCGTACGCGGTGCCAACGACCCGCGCCGATCTCCCGCTCACCGACGCCCGCGGTTCAGGCAGGGCAACGAGCCGGCAGCCGACTGACCCCGCACCCGGTGAGAAGCTGATGCGGCGAGGGGAACGAAGGCGGCCACCAAGTACGTCGCTCGGCTGCAGTTCACGCCAACCGGTGCAGCAGTCGAGGGCGAATGGGCCGCGCAGGCCACCGCCCGGGGCCGGTACACCGAATGGGTCGGGCGCTACCCGGTGACTGAACTAACTCAGTTGTTGCCGCAGGTCAGTTGAGGTCTCTGCTAGCGTCCGGCCATGCTTGGGCACGGTGGTCCCGAGCGGGACTTTGCCCAGTTTCGTCCTGCCGGAAATCGGTGAGCTCGTTGAAACGGGAAATCCCTGGGAGCCCTATCAGCTCCTCGACCAGTACGGCCTGGTGGTCGGGCCTGTACGAGCGTTCTTCGCGGAACTTCAGGCCAGCGACAAGCCGGCAGCGACCATCCGTTCGTACGGCATGGACTTGCTGCGCTGGTGGAGGTTCATGGCTGGGTGGGCATCTTCTGGGACCGGGCCACCCGGGTCGATGCGCGCGATGTCGCACGCTGGATGCAGATCGCGGACAAGCCCGTGCGCATGCACTGGCGTCACCAGCGGGCAGGGCTGATAGCTAAGACGGTTCCGCAGCAGAAACGGCGGCTTCCGCCAGGGACACCCAACCCGGTCACCGGGAAGTCGACGCCCGGGACGAAGTATGCGCCGAATACACGGGCGCACTGCGAGACGGTGCTGCGCACGTTCTACGACTTCCACCGTGACGAGGGCACCGGGCCGCTCATCAACCCGTTTCCTCTCACCCGTTCAGGCAGGGCGGGGCGGGCTCACGCCCATCACAGCCCGGCTGCGCCCTTCCACAACGAGGGGCAGGGGTCTCCGCGCCGCTAAGCGGCTCCTCGACGATGCCCAGGTTCGCCTAGCTGCCCTCCAGGCAGCCCCTCCAGGTGCTCGGTTCGCCGTGCTCGGTGAGACCTTCACCAGGGCCCGCAAGCCGGGATCGACGTGGTCTTCGATGAGCGCGGTCGAAAGCGCAACCTCGGGCAGGCGGAGCAGCGGGCGTTCTGGGGCTGGGCAGCGATCGAGTTCCTTCAGCACACCGGCGCCCGCATTGAGGAGATGCAGGAGACCAGCCATCACAGCTTGATCCAGTACAAGCTGCCCAGCTCAGGAGAGGTCGTCCCGTTGCTGCAGATCGCGCCGTCGAAGACCGACCAGGAACGGCTTCTCCTCATCAGTCCCGAGCTGGCCGACGTGCTCAGCACGATCATTACCCGCGTCCGCGATCCTCGCACCGGCGTCGTCCCGCACGTGGCCTCCTACGACAAGGACGAGAAGGTCTGGAGGGCGCCGATGCCGCTGCTGTTCCAGTGGTGTCTCAACGGAGAGAACGCCGCGTTCTCCGACAAGCTCCTGGTGAGCGCTCTGGACGACGTGCTGGAGGCGACGGGGCTGACCGGCTCGGACAGTCAGTCGCTCCACTTCACCCGCATGACCTTCGGCGCATCTTCATCACGGATTCCATCCGCAACGGCCTGCCACCGCACATTACCCAAGACATCGCCGGACACACCGATATCAACACCACCATGAGCTACAACGCGATCTATCCTGCCGAGGTTATCGAAGCTCACCGAGCGTTCATCGCCCGTCGTCGAGCGCTTCGACCCAGCGAGGAGTACCGCACTCCGACCAGCGAGGAGTGGGATGCCTTCCTCGGACACTTCGAGTGACGCAAGCTGTCGATCGGGATCTGTGCGCGAGCCTTCGGAACCCCGTGCATCCACGAACACACCTGCATCCGCTGCTCGATGCTTCGCCCCGACCCGGTACAGCGGCCCCGCCTCGTCGAGATCCGCGACAACCTCATCGCCCGGATTACAGAGGCAGGGCAGGAAGGTTGGCTCGGCGAGATCGAAGGACTTGAGGTCAGCCTCGCCAGCACCGAGGAGAAGCTCGCTCAGCTCGATGTTGTGGAGGAGCGCAGCCGTCGCACCGTCGATCTCGGGATATCTCTTCACTCGTTTCCAGGCAGCTGCAGTAGTTCAGTGAAAGCGAGCGCGTACTGAGGACCTGGACGGCTCAGGGCGAAACGGAAGAACCCCGCATCCCGTAGCGCGCACGGCCGCCTGGCCGGCGGCGGGAACCTGGTGGGCCGCGGTCGCGGTCGTGCCGGGCTCGTAGGCGGTGTCGGCTGACATGACTCTCCCGCCGACCGGTCTCGGGATGCGCCGGCATATCAAGCCTTTGCCTGATCAACGCGACTTTTGATGCCGTGCTCGAATCCGAATCCGTCCATCGGCGTCTCCACCGTGCCGCAGCGGCCGGCTTCGCCGTCGAACGACGGTGAAGGGAGAGGTCAGGTCTTCGAAGGTGTCCTGAGCAGCCGGATGAGGGCGACGACACCGCCGGGGAGAAAGACCACCGTCAGTAGCACGGCCACGTTGAGACGGAGAGTGTCGCCGCCGGCATACATCGTGCTGAGCCACGGCCAGGCTATGCCGATGAACGTGACCAGAGCGATGGCTGTGAGGTAACCGAGCCGCACTTCCCTGGCCCGTATGGGAGCACTCGCTGCGCCGAGCCACAACAGCAGACCGCCGACGCCGATGACGTAGGTGATGAGCACGAGGTCCCCCTTTAGCCCGTTTGCCCCGACGGGCCAGTCTGGCATGCCCATGACTTAGGGACAACGGTGTCCGGAAGCCCCGGGCGTCGTCGGCGTACCCGGAAGAGGCGGGCCCGCTCGACGTAGTCGTCCCGCCCGGTCTGCCGAGCGACGTGCCAGATCGTGCCACCGCTTTCGAGGAGGCCAGTCGCGTCGACCAGAGCGTCGGTGAGGGGCCCGTCCTACATGGCGGCTCGTGACGGCGTCGAGGCATCGGGCCACCAAGATCATCCCGTCGTTTTTGGGCTCACATTGGCTGGACTCCCAGTAGTTCAGTGAATACGGCAGCAACCCGGACGTGGTCATCCGGCTCGTTGAGGTGATGACGGCCGTCAGCGCGTGCTCATGCCCCTATGGGCGGCAGGGTCCGGTGATCCTGGACCGGGGGGAGAACGTGGAGAGTTGCCAGGGCGGCGTCACGCTCCGGCAGGTGATGTACCGTTTGGTCGCCGCCGGCCTGCTGCCGAACACTCCGCCCATGTACCGCCGCCTCTCCGCCCGGACCGCCCGTGCCCGCCGCGACGGGCCTGGCGATGCGAGCCATCGATCACCGTCCGCGACCGGTCCGGTTCCCCGGCACGGTGCAACTCCGTTAGCAGCGCCTGGTGCAGCCGGTCCCGCACCCCGCCCTCTCGTGCCAGTCCCGCAACCGGCGCCGGCAGGTCATGCCCGAGCCGAAGCCGAGCTCCTGCGACAGCCACTCCCACTGGATCCCGTGTGCAGCACGAACAGGAACCCCTGCAGGCATCCCCGGTCATCGAGTGGTGGACGGCCGAGGTTGCGAAGCCGTTGCCAACGGCCCGCCCCGATTCCACAGGTCGTCCGACACAAGCCACGGCGATTCCTTCCTCGCGACCTCCTCAACGAGCGGCGGAGGGAACGGGCATGGGCACCTCCCCCTCGCGGCCGGGTACATGGCCGTGAGCTGCTAGGTTGCGCCTAGGGGAACGCGTGTACAGAGGTAGTGCTGTGATCGGACTGGGAGCAATAGCAGGGATCGCCTTGGTGGAGCTCGGCATGGTGCTGACGCCGGGGCCGAACATGATCTACCTGGTCTCCCGCTCGATCACCCAGGGCCGCCGGGCGGGGCTGATCTCGCTGGCCGGGGTCGCCCTCGGTTTCCTGGTCTACCTCCTCGCGGTGTCCGCCGGTATCGCCACGGTCTTCGCGCTGGTGCCGGAGATCTACCTGGCAATCAAGCTGGCCGGGGCGGGTTACCTGCTCTGGCTGGCCTGGAAGGCCGTCCGGCCAGGCGGCCGATCCGCTGTCGCGAACCGGGAGTTGACGCAGGACCGGCCCCTCAAGCTCTTCCTGATGGGCCTCCTCACCTGCCTGCTCAATCCCAAGGTGGCCATCCTCTACATCTCGCTGCTGCCGCAGTTCGTCGACCCCGAGCGCGGCCATGTCGCCGTGCAAGGCCTGCTGTTGGGGCTGACCCAGATCGCGGTGGGGGTAGCAGGCAACGCGTTCTTCATCGTGACGGCCGGCTCCGTCGCCGGGTTCTTCGCCCGGCACCCGCTCTGGCAGCGCCTGCACCGCTATGTGATGGGCACCGCGCTGGCGGGCTTCGCCGTCAGGATCGCCACCGAACGAACGGGCGCGGCGGTCGCCCTGCGCTGACACCTGACAGCTGACATCTGACAGGGCGATATCTGAGAGGTGTTCCTCGAAATCTACGAGGTGTTCCTCTAATTGGCCTGCTGTGTTATCACCTACCGACGCGGCCGAAGCTTGTGTTTGGCAACTTCGTTTTCTCTGCGGTTTGGCCCGCCGCGCTGTCGGACGGGCCAAACCTGGACTGAGAAGACTCCCGGGGACCTCCTCGGCTTGAGCGGCGAGTACCCGCTGCCAGTGACCTGACGCGTCGGCCTGGGGGAATGCCGACCCGGGTGGCGGGCCGCAGGGCACCGCCGAGTGCGGCTCGGCCGACCCGCGCCGCATGCATGCTGCCGCCAGATCGCCGACCGCTTCGGCGATCCCCGTCCGGGGGGTGTGGCGGGATGTCGGTACGTCGGCGCCCACACACACCCGCGGCACGGGGCGGCGGGACGGCTCATCGGGCCGGGCAGGGCATTCCCCGCCCAACGCTTCCGGCCCCTCGACGCATGTCGAGGGGCCGGAGATGAGTAGCGGGGAACGGCGACCTTACGCGGGCTCGAGCTCTCTCACCTGATCTCGGTGAGTCGGCACGTCCTGCTGGAGCGCAGCGGTTCTCGTCCGAGTCGGACCACATCAGACCGCCGGGCCGTGCAGGGGAGGCAGTGGAGCGGTGATCTGCGGTCAACGGCGGATGGGAATATCAGCGCTCCGGGCGTCGGCCGGGGGCGCGAGGATGCTGGTCCTGGGGATCCTCGGCCTCGGCCCGGAGCTGGTTGGCCTGCCGTTCCTGTTCGCGCCTGCTGTAGGTGGCCTGCCGGACGGCTGCTTCGCTGTCCAGGCTGGAGCCGAGCGCTCCGGCGACGATGCCCATGGAGCAGGCCAGCCAGACCACGGTGGCGTAGTCGCCCGCGTCGGCCGGGTGGCCCAGCTGTGAGCCGAGGTAGCCGTCGTCGATGACCACCACGGCCGAGAGCAGCGCCAGGCCGTACAGCAGGAGATACATGCAGCTCACCCCGAGGGTCAGGGTGCACAGGGTCGAGGCGTTGTAAAGGACGGTCTCCTTGCGTGCCCGGTGGCCGCGGGGCGAGTCCCACAGGTGGTTGTAGAACAGCAGCCAGCCGACCATGACACCGATGGCCAGGGCGGAGACGACGATCAGGCGGAGGGTGGACATGGCGTCGGCCAGCTGCCAGATGCTGGAGTAGAAGATGCCGAACGCCGCCGTCGCGGCGGCCGCGGCGGTCGCGCTGGCCAGATGGGGGACCAGCCGCCAGGGACGGTTGTTGCGCACCATGCCGCACAGCAACCGGAACTTTCCGCGGCGTCCCACCAGCACCAGGGAGGTGTCGATGGCGTGCTCGGCCGAGGTTCGTTCGCGCACCGAGGAAGTCCATTCGCTCCAGCGGCGCAGCGCCCGCCGGCCGGACGACTGCGCCGTGGAGTGGTGCAGCCGGTCGACGAGGTGGATCAGCGTGCGCCTGACATGGTGCCGCAGCCGCAGGCCGCCGACGGCCGGCAAGCTGATCAGCGCGGCCTGATCCCGGCTGCTCAGGTCTGCGAGTACCGGCTGGGTGGCCGACCCGCGCGTCAGGTCGGTGAGATAGACGAACATGTCCCAGCCTGCCTGTGGCCTGCGCTCGCCCGCCAGCTCCAGCAGCGGCACCGCCCCCTGCTCGTCCAGTGGCAGCGCCTCCTGCTCCAGCTCCACCTCCCACACCACATCGGCGGACACCCGCCGGCTCAGCAGGTCCGGCAAGTGTTCGTCCACGACGGCGGCCGCGACGTCACTGGGCAGCCCCGGGTCGGCGACCACCCCCAGGCGCAGCCGCGGCGTGGCAGGGTCTTCCGGCGTTTCTTGATCCTGTACGTGATGTTGCATCGATCTAGGTGTGCCCCTTTGACGGCTTCTTGCGCACCACGGTCCCCGTCCGTACGAATCAGCGGTTCTTGATCGTCGTGCAGCGCGTGCGTTCACGCCGGTGATGCCCCAAATGGAGCATCACCCGCCAGGAGCGTCGTCAACGACGGATGTGGACGTTGACTTTGACGGCGGCGCCGCCGGTGATGGCGGTGCCGAGAGCCGCGACGGGCGCGACGGCCTCGATGTTTCCGGTGATGATCAAAAGAAGTACGGCAGCGGAGGTGAGCAGACCGGAGACCGCCGGGATCCAGCGACCAACGCGCGTGATCAGCGAAGCTCGCTCCTTTCGCGTCGCCGAGCTCCACCAGCGGTCGACCGTGGAGCACGTCCGTGAGGGAGGCGTTCCGCCGCTGCGGAAACTACGTTCCCTGCTCGCCGGCGAAGGCTGACCTGGGAGCTGGTCGAGGCGGCGGCCGACGTGTGCTTCCCCGACGAATCGGCAACGAGTGCACAAGATCGCCTCGCCCCCGCGAAGCAGCTGTGGCAGGCCGCGCAGGCAGTACCCCTCCTCGGCGCAGGCGGACCCGTTGCCGAGCGTTGCCCGTGAGCTGTTGGAGGCCAAGGACCGGACGATCGCCGCGTACCAGGCGATCGACCGGGCTCGCTGTCTGGGCTCGCGGTTCGTGTCGGAGATCGCCCTCGTGACCTGCTGCTTCTCCCGTTGCCTCACGGCGTGTCGGACATCGGAGTCTCAGCTTCGTGTCACTTCCTCGGCGGTCTGTCTTGGTCGGAGCAGACCGCCGAGCTCGTGACCTCGGCTATCGCGCACCTTCGGAGTCAGCAGCGCGCAGATCTCCTACCTGTGCGGTTGTCAGGTGGTTTGGGGATGAGCGCGGTGTCGGGTCGGTAGTGCGGGCACGCGTGGACGCCGCTGACGATGGCCTGGACGTGGCCGGAGCGGAACTCGTGTCGATAAGCCTCCGGGGGTATGACCCGCTGGATCGCGCCGTGCGGCCGATGATCTTTCTCGGGTCTCGGCCGAACGGGCGGATCAGCGCAGTCCGGCGAAGAGGTCGTTCTCGGGTACGGGCGCGCCGGTGGCGTCCTTGACGCGTACGAACGTCTCCATGCCCATCAACTCGCCGAACCGCTCCTTGCCCATCTTGAGGAAGAAGATGTTCTCGCCCTGACTGGCGTGCGCGGCCAGCGCATCGAACTTCTGACCGCTGAACGCGGTGGTGTCCACCCACGTGGTGATCTCATCGTCGGGGAGGCCGATCTCGGCCATCGCGGCGGCCTCGGCAGGATCCGGCTCCGGCATGTCCGGATGAAACTCGCGCATGATCTCACCGAACCGCTGCATCCCCGAGCGGGGCATCGTCGTCCAGTACACCTTCGGCGTCAGCCCGGTCATCTCCACCGCCGCCATCGTGATGCGGTGGGCCTGGATGTGATCGGGGTGGCCGTAGAAGCCGTTCTCGTCGTAGGTGACGACCACATCGGGTCGGTAGTGCCGCATGAGTTCCGCGAGCCGGGCGGCGCCTTCCTCCACAGGGGTCTGCCAGAAGGAGCCGGGGGCCTCGTTGCTCGGCCAGCCGATCATCCCGGAATCGGCATAGTCCAGCATCTCCAGATCGCTGACCTTCAGGACGTCACAGCTCTCGCGAAGTTCTTGGCGGCGCATCAGGGCGACGGCTGCGGGATCGTGCTCGGGATCGCCCGGCTTGACACCTCCCGGCCCGTCACCGCAACCGCCGTCGGTACACGTCACGAGAACCGTGCGGATGCCTTCCGCCGCGTACTGCGCGAGGACCCCTCCGGTCGAGGTGGCCTCGTCGTCGGGGTGGGCGTGCACGGCCATGAGCGTCAAGGGCCGGTCAGTCATAACAGTCCTCCTGTGTACAACGGTCTTGTTTCGGGCGCGCGGCGGTCGTACAGCGATCCCGAGGCCCGGATTCTGGCAGGCGGACAACCTTATGGTCTCCGCGTTCCCCGCCCGTGCGGCGCCGGTGCCTCGGCTGATGCAACAGTGCTGGCCGGGCCGACTGTTCCCGGCGCGCCCGGTTGGCCTTCCAGGCGTCGGCGTTTCGATGCGAACGAGGTACCAGCGCGACCTGTGTCCTGTCGAAGTGCATGTGTCAGATGGCGAGCCGTTGACCTGCTGGGATGCCAGGTCATTTGGGAAAATGGCGGCCCGGAGTTCTCAGGCGACCTGGCTTTCGCGGAAGTCGCGATCTCGGTAGAGGCAGAACGTTCGGTAGAGGGGCCTGGGTTCCGAGGGTTCCGAGGGTGGTGTAGATCCGCGCGAATCTTCGGCTCAGCTCAGCTCGGCGGTCGTCGCCAGGTAGAGCTCTTTGAGGGTCCAAGGCGGTTGTGGGCGGGGCGAGGATCAGGTGCGTCAGCACCACGGTCTCAGGGCCGGCGATGGTGATGTTGAGCGGGGAGAACTCTGGCGGCAGCGGGCCCAGGAGGCGGGCAGGGCAGCCTGCTGGATGGTTGTTGGCGACGGCCAGGCGGTGGAGAGAGGAACCGAGGGCCTCGTTGTGGAGGGGGCCGACAGCGATGGGCAGCCGGCGGAGTCGGTCAGGCCGCGTCGGCATCCGGCCTCCGGCGGCGGGGCCGCCGCTTGCGGCGGTGTTCCTGGCGAGCGTCCTCGGCGGTCTGGTCGACTTCGATGGCCTCCAGCGTCTTGCGGGTGATGGTCTCGCTGCCGTTGATGACGGCCTCAAGGGCGGCGCCGCGGACGAGTTGGGAGAGGCTGCCGATCGCGCCGTCGGTGCGTTCATGGAGATAGCCGTCGAGTTTGAGTAGGCTGCCGGGCTTGTGCCGGTGGTGTCGCAGAGCGTCTTCGAGCGAGGCGATCAGGTTCCGTCAGTTGTGCCGTTGTGCGGTGGTGTCGTAGGTGAACGGTTCGGTGTCGGTGACGGTGTATCGGCCGGCGATCTGCTGGCCCCCGACTCCGCCGGCTGGTTCCGCCCCTCGTACCGGATCCGGTCCCCGACCCGCAGAACTCCGCGTGGTGCCAGTTCGGCCATGACCCACCGCCGCGCAGCCGATCACGGAGCCGTCTCCCAGCGGCGCCGACAGGCCAAGGCACAGGTCACCGCACCACAGCAGGTGGTAGAGCGTCGGCAGGACGGACAGTGGGTCACCCACTGCCTCGGCACCGTCCATGAGCAACCGCGGGTCGTTGAAGGCGCCCATGAGCCGTTTCGCGACGTCGCCGACCCGGTTGCGGGGATGCCGATAGCCGGACAGTCGGCGGACGTTGGCCATCTCCACGGGATCGGGCTCGTGCACCAGCGCGAAGGACCAGCCGCCGCCCATCTCCTGGCACATCGTCTCGGTCGCCGAGAACTTCACCGCGTCCTCCGGGCCGACCCGGTCCGGAGGACGCGGTCCGCCGGCCGGACATCGACGTCCAGACCCGAGCCGTCCTCCAGTCGTGCGAAGTAGTCCGGCGCATGCGAGATCCGGCGCTTCTCCCCCTGCCGTGTGACCCGTAACGTCTGCGAGGCCAGCCCCAGCGCCACCACCTTCCGGTCATGATCGAGGAGCATGGCCCGGTCCCGCTCCAGCCACCACTCGAAGCCCTTCAGCGACTGCGTCGTCGCCGCCCATTACCAGCCCGTGAAGGGCCGCTGCCCGCGGTACGAAGTGAACTGCCGCACCGGGAGCACCGACTCGAACCGAATCCGGGACACCGCCTCCAGCACGGAATTCCGCAGCCTGCCTCCCTCGCCGTCAGCCCACTCGACATCGACCAGCCCCAGAGCCATCACCACCCAGGCTCCGCGTACCTGCCGAAAAGGATCGTGACAGGTACAGCGAGAACCGGATCAGGAAAATGAGATCAAACCCCATGTGCGGGGCAAACGCCGTCGCTTGTCCTTTGACAGCGAATCCGGTCGCTGCGTCATCCAACCCGGCCAACGCCGCTGGCGTCGCCCCGCAAGGGCCTGTGTACGAGGCCACTTGGACAGGGAAAACGCAACTTCGACATGGCCCGCAGAGGCAGCTACCTTCACCTGGTCTTCGACGATCGCCCACGGTCGCACAGGGGTTTCTTCAGGCTGAGCCACCCGCAACGGGATGAGTTGGTCACGCCCCATGAATCCTCGCCCCGTGCGTAAGCCACCGAACCGGGTCCACATCAGGCACCCCCAGCCAGGGAGAGACGCATGCCCCATCTTGCGCTGTACACATTCGGCGTCCTGAAGTCACCTCTCGCCGATCCCGCACCTCTCACTCGCGAGTTCTACGACATTGGTGAGGCCGTCTACCGGAAGATCAGCCAGCACCCCGGATACCTCGCGCGTGCTGAAGCGGCAGACGGCGACCGGGGCATGCTCTTCGAGGCGGACTGGGGTGCATGGGGAGAGTTCGCCGTACCGACCTGGTACGGCAAGGGCCGTACGGTGGAAACCACCGCCCTGGCCGCGACCCTCTCACTCTGGATCGACCTGCGCCCCGCCTTCGACGCCATCTACACCGGCCTGCACCGTGAGGCGCTGAACAGGCGTTACGACTGGTTCGAGAGGACAGCACACCCGAATTACGTGTGCTGGTGGGTCTCCGACGACGTGATACCCACCTGGCAGGACGGGGTTTCCAGGCTGGAACACCTCCATGACCACGGCTCCGCGCCGCACGCCTTCACCTTCCACCACTCATTCGCCCCGGACGGAACTCCGACCAGGATCAAAGACATCGGGCCGAAGAGCGACCAAGTTCGCTGACAAGGAAGCCTGAACGAATGGGTTCGCTGTTCGCTGTCAAACGCCTCGATTGAATGACGGCGAACATCGCTCAGCGCGCGACGCAATGAGAATCCGACAGCACGAACGAGAAGCGGTGAGAATCCGCCAGGCTCAGTGCGACAGGACGACACCTGCGTGTCGCAGCGCCACGTCGGATCCGACTTCCATCCGGCACCAGCCGTGAGATTCCGACACGAATTTCGAGACTTTACAGCGCCGTGAGCGGGACTCTACGGGGGTGGTACGCCGATGTGCTGTTCGTCTTGGTCGATGCGGAGGTGGAAGTCGGCCAGGCGGGGCCAGCCCAGTTGCTTCCACGGCTGACGCTGGCGCTGGCTGCGCAGCAGCATGAAGTTGACGGCGGTGAGCAGCCGGCCGGTGGCGCCGCCGGCGCCTCGGTGGTGAGGCTGAGGAGTGCGTCGGTGCCCAGGGGTGTGGTGAGGGGGAGGATGCGGCCGCCGGCGCGGACCTGCTGGATCCGGGCGGTGGGGACGCGTTGGACGCATGCGGTGGGGAGGAAATGGTCATACGGTGCCCTGGCCGCGTGCCCTTCCGTGCCGTCCCCGGTCACCAGGTGAGGGTGGAGGCCGAGGTCTTTGAGGTGGTGTGCGGCGGTGGCGGCGAGGCCGGCGTCGACTTCGATGCTGGTGACGGCCTGGTCGCCGAGGCGGTGGCAGAGCAGGGCGGTGTTGTAGCCGGTGCCGGTCCCGATCTCCAGGAGCGTCTCGCCGGGCCGCGGCTCCAGGCGGCGCAGCATCGTCACGACGACGCGAGCGCAGGAGATGGAGGAGGTGAAGGCGTCGCTGCTGACCGGGGCCTCCGGTAACACAGCTCCGTCATCGATCTGGGTGATCAGTGGGGCGCCGGGGCGGTAGACGGCCTTGAGCCACTGGCGAGGGCGGAGGGTGCGGTCCATCAGCGGGTACTGGTCATCGGTGCCGCGCTGGGGCCACCGGACACGGAGACTGCGTGCGGGCGCGAGGTCCACGGTGAGGTCCTCCAGGCCGCCCGCGGCTCGGCCTCACCCGCTCGCGCACGGTGTGTTTGCGGGACGTGAGTGAGACGTTTCCGGAACGTCAGTGGCTCCGGGAAAAGTCGTGTCCACACCGCGGGAAGGCCACAGAAACTTCCCGCACGAAAGGCAGGGGGAACTCGAGCATGCGTACTTCCCGGATTCGTACCGCCACTCTGGCCGCCGTCACCGCCGCGCTGGCGCTGGGCCTGACCGCCTGCGGCGGCGCCGACGGTGGCTCGAAGGCGGCGGGCGGCGACAATGCCGCCGGTAGCGCGCAGAGCCCGTCCGCGTCCAACGGGGGTGGCAAGCCATGCTGGGTCACCTCGTACCCGGCGGTGAAGCTCGGCGACGTCGATGTCGTACTGCCGCACTCGAAGAAGGACAACCCGGGCGGCGACAAGCACATCACGCTCCGGCCCGGCGGCAAGGCATACAGCGCGGTGAACCTCTTCGACTACGGCTCGAAGGACCACACGGCGCAGTCGTTCGCCATCGCGCTGCGCGGCGCGGACGGTCACGACGGCCCCTTCTACTCGGTCGACGCCAAGGGCGAGAAGCCGCAGTTCAGCTGGAACGAGGCCGACGTGCTGAACTGGAACACCAAGAAGCCGTACGACTTCTGACGGCCCGTCGCCCGGTGACGCGTCACCGCCTCCCAGCGCGTCGACGGCCAACAACTCGCAAGGCTCCCCGGCGACCAGCGACTCGGCTTGGCGGGATCACCGGAAACCGCCCTTTGGACCCCGCTCACGCCGCCCTGCTGGCTTTGTCCACGAGAGCGGGTTCTGGCTCAGCTTCTGTGACGCGTACACGTCGAGCGACGGCTGGGGCCCTCTGGGGGGCTTCGCGAGTTGCCCGGAAAACACCAGCAGCCAAGGCGGTTGGGCTGACAGTTCGGGGCCGTGGAAGAGGTCGTGCTCCGGCTGAAGGAACTATTGTCCCCGTCGATCGCGGACGTCGCGGTGCTGTCGGTGGACATGAATGTCGCGGTGGTACGCGTTGACGTGCAATGCAGCGTGCCGGGAGCCGTGTGCCCGGGTGTGGGGCGTGGTCGAGCCGGGGGTTCGCGGCTCCTACCTGCGGTTTCCTGCTGATGTGCCCAGCGCCGGGGGAAGCTTGTACTCCGGCTGCGGGTTCGCCGGTTCACCTGCCGAACACTGTGCCTGCGGGCCAAGCGGACCTCCCCACGGCCGGCCACTGCCCGCCCGCCGTCGCCCCGCGCCGTGGCCGGGTGGATCCTCCGCGGCCCGAGACCCTCACCGACACTGAACGACTCCGGCTCAAGGCCGTCCTCGCCCGGTGCCCGGAACTGGACGCCCTCACCGGCCACGTTCGCTCCTTCGCCCAACTGCTCACCGAGCGCCAGGGCGAACGGCTCCCGCAGTGGCTCGAAGCCGTCCGTCAGGACGACCTGCCCAGCCTCCACCCCTTGCCGTGGGCATCGACCGCGATGTCGTCATCGCCGGGCTGACCCTCCGCAAACGCGTCCTTCTTTCGTGACGCACAGCCGCCATCGAAATCGGGCAAGAGTCTCTCGCTCCGGTGCTTGCCGACCGCGCTGCAGCCAGAAAGAGCGGTCCGCACCGGAGTCGGTACGGATTGCTGCATGCCGGTCCTAATCTTCCGCCTCGTAGATGATTGTTTCCCCGTCCGAGCCGATGTCGGGGAACGGCCACAGGGCACGGATCTCTTCGACTCTGCCTGTACGCGCAGGCATCGCTTCAGCGCGAAGGTAGGCGCCTAGACAGGCAATGGCGTCGGCACAGAGATACATACTGTCGACCCGACGCTCTTCCCGGGATCGTGTGTCGCCAGCAGGTGAGAGCGGCAGAAAAAAGCTGGCCTCCCGCACTCGGTCACGAAGGCCGGCGTCGGGAACACGCTGCATCAGGACCTGTATGTTCAGCACCCGCTCGTGCAGCTGTTGTCTGCGCGTCTCGCTGTCAGGGCCGGCCCGCCGAGCGTCGCGCTGAATCTCGAACAGCTCAGTCAGAGCTGCCTCGACAGCCGCTGATGCGCGCGCCTGCCGTTGTTCTTCACGGGTATGAGCTGCCTGCTGCCGTTGAGTCATGACTGCGGACCAGATGGAAAGAGCCCCTCCGATCCCGGTGCCCACCAAGCCGAACACCGCCCCCACCCATACCGATGCTTCCATGCAAGCATCCTGGCCGGACTGGCGTGGGAGATCAAAATGCCCTCCAACGAGGCATGAGAGCAGTCACGCAACGTATCCGGGCCACAGAACTTGAGCCAGAACCGAATCTCGCGCACAGCACCACCCTGCCCCCCACACGCTCGACTGGCCAACTGCAACGCTCAGGCACATTGGGTGCCGGCACGCTCCCACTCCCACTCGCTTTCCCTCAGCGACTCGCTTTCCCTCAGCGACTCGCTTTCCCCGGCGGTCGGCTGACGTGCCGGTCCGGTGAGTCCCACCGGCATGAGTCCCGCCGGCATGAGTCCCATGTGCCTCGCTTCGCCTGGTTGGCGGCCGAGCGTCTTCTCCTCCGCGCCGGACGGTCGGCCGCGGCCGTCGTCGAGCGCCTCGGCCGCACCGGTGTCTCGGCTTCTTCCGTCAACGCGCCGCCGGGGCTCGCCACCTTCCGTACTCGCGCCTCTGGCTCTGCACCGCCGGCCTGCCGCTGACCGCGAGAGCGGGCAAAACCCGTGCGGGCCCGGTCCGGACGGGGCGTCGGCTGTCAGGAGCCCGGTCTTGCACGGGATTACGTAATTACGTAATCTCGTGCTCATGGATCTGGAGGAGCGCGTTGCCGAGCTCGAACGGCGCATGGCGGAGCTGGAGCACGCGGGCCCGGCCGCGCCCGCCGTGGGGGAGGGCGACTTCTGGGCTCTGGACGCGCTGAAGGCGCGGCACCCGGTGACGCAAGAGGCGGACGGCGCCGTCCTGTTCACCGGCGCGGTGCGGGTGCCGACGGGGCACCGGTACGAGTGGCAGTACGGCCTCCTCGCGGAGACGCTGTTCGAGGACGACTGGCCCGATGCGGCCGCCTCGTTCGCCGCGCTCGGCCACCCTGTACGGCTGCGGCTGCTGCGGGAGATCCTGGGCGGCCTGCGCACCGCCGCCGAACTGGCCGGGCTCGAGGACGTCGGCACGACCGGCCAGATCTACCACCATCTGCGCCAACTGACCGGCGCGGGCTGGCTGCACACCACCGAGCGCGGCCGGTACGAGGTGCCTGCCGGGCGGGTGGTGCCACTGCTCGTGGTGCTCACGGCCGCGCGCCCTGTGACCTGACCGTTTTCTGTACGAGGGGGAAGTGATGTCTGTAGGCCGACGCAAGGTCGCGGCGAGGGTCCAGCATGCGCTGTGGCTGATCTTTTTTGTTCAGATCGCCGTCGGATGCTTCGTGGAGCTGCCGTACAACTACTGGGTGAGCTGGCTGCCCGCGCTCGGCGCGATCGCCGTCGGCCTGTTGACCTCCCGCTCCGCCCGCCGGCGGATCGAGACGGAGCCTCCGGCGCCGGTCGAGGTCGCGCCCCCGGTCACCGGCCGCTGGTCCGCGCTCAACAGCCCTGCCGACAAGGTGCCGAGTCATGGCACGCACCATCTCGGGCAGACCTATGCCATCGACATCGTGGCCGAGCCGGAGGAGGGGCCCGCTCGCCCCGGCCCCGTCTGGTTCTGGCCTGTCGCCCACCCCAACCAGGCCTACCCCGCCTTCGGGGCGCCCCTGCACGCGGTGGCCGATGCCACCGTCGCGCATGCCGAGGACGGCCAGCGCGACCACCTCAGCCGCAGCTCCCTTGCCGGGGTGTTGTACTTCTGGCTGATCGAGGGCGTGGGCAGGACGCTCGGCGGGGCCCGCCGCATCGTCGGCAATCACATCGTTCTCGACCTGGGCGAGGGGACCTACGCGGTGTATGCGCACGTCCAGCGCGGCTCGCTCACTGTCCGGGCGGGCGACAAGGTCCTCGCCGGCCAGGTGCTCGGCCGCTGCGGGAACTCCGGCAACTCCACCCAGCCGCACGTGCACTTCCAGCTGATGGACGGCCCCGACCTGGAGACGGCGCGCGGTGTGCCGTTCCGCTGGCGCGGAATCGGCGTGCCCGCGAACGGCGAGGTGTTCACGGCCGACGAGGAAGCCGCGGTGCTGGCACCGTCCCGAGAAGCGTGAGCCCGCCCAGGCAGTGGCCGCGCGGTGCGTTGCCGGGGGAGTGGCCGCGGGAAGCCGTTGGGCGGATGGAGAATCTCAGCAGCGCCTGAATCGGGACGGCGCAGTTGGAGGACGAGGCCCGAATACTGGGAAAGACGGCCACACCGAGCCCAGCCACGTCAATGAAGCCGCGACGAGCGCCGGACTCTCCCAGACGCAGCCCGTCAGCGCCGCCGTGAACTGGACGGGAATCAAGCTGGTAACCCCCAAGACTGGCAAGCGGTAGCTCCCGCACCCGCCCCTGCGGAAGCGCCGGTCAGCGGGCCGGGAAGATCTCCACCCGGCCCGCTGACGGTGGTCAGTACCTGTGTGTGAACTCCCGATCGATAACGCACTGTGACCAGTGGACGGGTCGGGTCCGGTGATGGGCGGGTCAGTGCGGGGCATGTTCGAAGCTGATGAGGTGGTCCCCTGTCGTGTAGCTGGGGGAGCTTGGTCGGCTCTGGTCGTCATAGGGGGAGGCGGAGCTTGCTGTGCGGGCGGGCCGGCGATCCCATGGTCGGTGCGGCGCCGACGCTTGGCCCCGTACCTGGATGGGCGTCGTGACGGTGATCGGAAGTCTGCTGCGCGAAGCTCGGCTCACTGCGGGGGGAGGGTGTAAGCGATGGCGTCGTCGATGCTGCTCTCCAGGCCCGTGGCGAAGGCTGCTTCATAGGCCGTGTCGCCGATGGCCTGCCGGGCGCCGGCTTCGCAGGCCCGGCGGATGGCGACGAGTCCTGGCGAGTCCATCTGATCCCTGCCGACGGTCTGCCAGAACTGCTGGCCCAGACCGAGCAGGCACGCTGCCTGTTCCCCGGTGCCGCAGGCCAGGACCGCTGACGCCAGCGTGTCCAGCACCACCGCGACTCCCGTGGTGTTGTGCAGCAGCCGATGCCCCTCCAGCGCCTCGCGGGCATGCCGCACCGCCGCGTGTGCCTCCCCCTGCGCGAGATCCACCAGGGCCCGCAGATAGTCCGCGTAGGAACACACCCAGCGCTCGCCGTACCGTCGGCAATCCGCCCGCAGCTCATCGGCCACGACCCGGGCACGGGCGATCTCTCCGGAAACGACGTGAGTGTACAAACGGGCCATGCGGAGCTGGAGCGGGGCGATTCTGTAGCGGGCATCGAGGACAGGTTGGTGCGGGGCACCATCGAGCATCTCGGCCGCACGCGCGAGCTCGCCTCGCATGGCCAGGCTCATCCCGGACATGCCGGCAGCGCCGACGGACGCGCCGGGCTCCTCATGCCCCGGCTGCGACGCGGCGGCCGCACATGCCGCTCCCCAGCGGCCCCCGGCCTCCAGGTCTCCCTGGGCGAAAGCGATGCAGCCGCGGACGAAGAGTGCCCAGGTCCGCTCCGGGCCGGGCAACGGGTCCGGGTCCAGGACCAGGTCCAGATAGCGCTGTGCGTCCCGGTGAAACCCGCAGTGGCGCCAGAGGAACCCGACGCACCCGGCCATCTCCACGGCGGTGCTGCGTTCCGCGGCGGTCAGGCAACGCTCCATCGCGGCCCGCATGTTGGCCTGATCGGCTATGGCGCGCTCGCACCACAGGACCTGGTCGGGACCGGCCCACTCCGCGCAGCCCCGCCGGGCGACCCAGCGGCAGTAGTCCCGGTGCCGCCTCGACAGCGTTACGTGCTCGCCGAGACCGCGCAACCACTGCTCACCGTATTCGCGGAGGGTGTCGAGCATCGCGTACCGGGGACCGCGCGGGGTGCCCGTACGCTGCAGAACGGACTTGTCCACCAAGTGCGACAGCAGCCCCGGCACTTGCTCGCTGGCAAGCGGCCCACCGGCGCAGACCCACTCCGCGGCCTCCTGCTCGAAGCCGTCGGCGAACACCGACAGCCGAGCCCACAACAGCCGCTCCAAGGGGGCACACAGTTCATGGCTCCAGCCGATGGTGGTGCGCAGCGCCTGGTGCCGTGGTTCGCCCTCGCCCTGCCACTTGCGCTGGGCGGTGAGCGTCTCGAAGCGGGTCTGCAGGCGCTCGCGGAGCTGGTCCAGGGCCATATCGGACAGCCGGGCGGCAGCCAGTTCGATGGCGAGGGGGATGCCTTCCAGGCGGGTGCAGATCTCGGTCACCGCCGCGCGGTCCCTTGCCACGAGGGGGGTGTGGGGCGCGGCATCGGCGGCGCGCTCCAGGAACAGCACTGCCGCCTCCGCGGGCGTCGCACCGGGGGAATGGTCTGCCGCGGTGACGGGCAGCGGGGGCACGGGCACGACATGTTCGTCCGGGGCCTTGAGGGGGCAGCGGCTGGTGGCCAGGATGCGTACCCCCGGAGCCGCGGCCAGCAGCACCTTGATGATGTCGGCGCAGGGCGCGGCCAGGTGTTCGCAGCAGTCCAGGATCAGTAGCAGCCGCTTGTCCGCCAGCCAGTCGGTCACCACCTCCATCGCCGTCCGCGAGCTCTGATCGGCCAGCCGAAGGGTTTCGTAGACGGCGAGCCCGATCGGGCCCGTCGCGCTCAACGGGGAGAGCTCGACCAGCCACACCCCGTCAGGAAAGACAGACTGCTGCTCGGCTCCGACGCGCTGTGCGAGGCGGGTCTTCCCCACTCCTCCCACTCCGGTCAGCGTCACCAGCGGCGCGTCGGCCACCATCTTTGCGAGGGCGCTCAGTTCGGCACCGCGCCCGACGAAACTCGTCGTCTCAGGCGTCAGGTTTCCCACCAACCGGTTCCGCCCGGGTTCCGCCACGGTGGCCCCCATTCGGTGCGCCGATCGTTGTCCGACGCGCACCCGAGTCTGCTCCGCCAGCACCATCCGGGCCCACGAGTGCCGTGAGATGCCCGCTTCTGCCTGCAGGACGCTCACATGACTGCACCACCGAAACACCCCCGGTCATCTGCCGCCCTCCTCTGGTCAACAGCAGAGCGCGCTGGTGCACAAGAGCGACGCGGACCCCCGCAGGAGTGGTCGTCGAAGGATCGCGCCGGTTCCGCTGTTGCCGGTGGCTCAGTTCTTCACCAAGGACGTTCCCGGGCTTGAGGTACCGCAAGGTGCCGACCTGGTCCAGGTGTTGTGGTGTCCCTTTGATGGGCACGGTCGGCAGGGGACGGTGGTCGTCGACGTGCGGTGGCGCGACTCCTCACGGTGTGCGGAGGTCCTGGCGACGCCGCCGCTTCCAGAGGTCGTCGGATTCGACGGCTACGTACCCGAGCTGTGAAGTGCCACTGGAGTGCCACTAGAAAACCGTCATTTACGTGTCACCTGTGACGACGGTGTGATCGCCCTCTGAGCTGGCACGATGCTGGTTCT
>NZ_JOBH01000007.1 GCF_000717745.1 Streptomyces violens | reverse complement strand
CTTCCCGCCCCCCTCACCCCCGCCCGATGTACGGCATCCCCGTAGCCATGACCGTGGCGAACTGTACGTTCGCCTCCAGTGGGAGTGCGGCCATGTGGAGGACCGTGCGGGCGACGTCGGCTGCGTCCATCACCGGCTCCACCGCCAGTTCGCCGTTGGCCTGGAGGATGCCGGTCTGCATGCGGCCGGTCATCTCCGTTGCCGCGTTGCCGATGTCGATCTGGCCGCAGGCGATGTTGTACGGACGGCCGTCCAGGGAGAGGGACTTGGTGAGGCCCGTCATGGCGTGCTTGGTCGCGGTGTACGCGATGGAGTGCGGGCGCGGGACGTGCGCGGAGATGGAGCCGTTGTTGATGATGCGGCCGCCCTGCGGTGACTGGTCCTTCATCGCCCGGAAGGCCGCTTGGGCGCAGAGGAAGGCGCCGTTGAGGTTGACGTCGACGACCGTGCGCCAGTCCTCGTAGGAGAGGTCTTCCAGCGGACCCGGCGCGCCGAATGTACCGGCGTTGTTGAAGAGCAGGTCTACCCGGCCGAAGCGGTCGCGGGCGGCGGAGAAGAGCGCCGCGACGTCGGCGGGGTCGGTGACGTCGGTGGGGATGGGGAGGAGCTCTGCACCCTCACCCGCCAGCCCCGCCGTCTCCTCCAGAGCCTTCGCGCGCCGTCCCGCCAGTGTCACCGACCAGCCCGCGGCGGCCAGTGTCAGCGCGACCGCGCGGCCGATGCCGGAGCCGGCGCCTGTGACCACGGCAACCTTCGGATTGTTCATGTCACTCATGGCGGCAGCGTAAGTGACATGGTGCGTCCTTGGTGGCGGCAGCGTAAGTCACGTCACAGGCCGTGGTCGGCGGCACTGAACCGCGCCGCCGACGTCGCCGCGCCCCGCCCGAAGCCGCCCCGCGCGGGTTTGCCCCGCTGTGCCCGTTGCGGCCCCAGTCCTCATCCCGCCGTCATCGTTGCGTCGTACATCCGACAGCACGTCGCCGCCCCCGGCCTCTGCAATCGCTGCAGACAACCAGAACTCCGGGACCACTTCAGGCAGGGGCAGGGGCAGATGACTCAGCACTCCCAGCACGATCAGCAGTTGCGGGCCGCCGCCGAGCACCTCGGGCGGCGCCGCTTCCTCACCGTCGCCGGGGCCGCCGCGACGCTCGCCTTCGCGACCAATCTGCCGGGCACCGGTGCGGCCTACGCTGCCGAGGTGGACGGGAAGAGCCTTTCCGAGAACCCTTTCACGCTCGGTGTCGCCTCCGGCGATCCGCTCCCGGGCTCGGTCGTCCTGTGGACCCGGCTGGCGCCCCGCCCGTACGAGCCGGGGAATGGAATGCCCGAGGCGCGGGTCTCCGTCCGCTGGGAGATCGCGCACGATGAGAAGTTCGCCCGTATTGCAGGGCAGGGGAAGGCCGAGGCGCATCCGGAGTTCAACCACTCGATACATATTGAGGCGACCGGGCTCGGTCCGGACCGGGTGTATTACTACCGGTTCCGCGCCGGTGACTGGATCAGCCCGGTCGGCCGTACCCGTACCGCCCCGGCCCGCGGCGCGCGTCTCCAGAGCCTGCGGCTGGGGGCCGTCTCCTGCCAGGCGTACCACGACGGTTACTTCACCGCCCACCGGCACCTGGCGGAGGAGGACCTGGATGTTGTCTTCCACCTCGGGGATTACCTGTACGAGTACCCGGTGAATGCGGTTGGCGGCGCCCGTAATTACACCGACCGCACGCTGCCCGCGCTCTTCAACAAGGAGACGGTCACGCTGGAGGACTACCGGCTGCGGTACGCGCTGTACAAGTCCGACCCGGACCTGCAGGCCGCCCACGCGGCGCATCCCTTCGTCGTCACCTGGGACGACCATGAGGTGGAGAACAACTACGCGTCGGACATCAGCGAGAACAATCTGCCGGCGGCCGAATTCCTGGCCCGTCGCGCCGCCGGTTACCGCGCGTACTGGGAGAACCAGCCGCTACGCCGCCCGCAGCAGCCGCGCGGCTCCGACATGCAGCTCTACCGCCGGGTGCAGTACGGCACGCTCGCCCAGTTCGACATCCTCGACACCCGTCAGTACCGCTCCGACCAGGCGTACGGCGACGGCTGGGACGTGCCGGGCCCGGAGTCCCGGGACAAGAGCCGGACGCTGACCGGCGCGACGCAGGAGCGCTGGCTGATCGACGGCTGGCGCGGCTCCAGCGCGCTGTGGAACGTCGTACCGCAGCAGGTCACCTTCTCCGAGCGGCGCTCCACCACCGCCCCGGACTACAAGGTCAGCATGGACTCCTGGGACGGCTACAGCGCCTCCCGGGACCGCGTGCTGGCGGGCGCGGAGGCGGCGGGTGTGGACAACCTCGTGGTCCTCACGGGGGATGTGCATGTGCACTATGCCTTCGACATCAAGAAGGACTTCGGGGACCCCGGGTCGCGCACGCAGGGCGTGGAGTTCGTGACGACGTCCATTGCCAGTGGCAAGGACGGTGCCGACAAGCCGCCGAACTGGGACGCGTACATGGCGGCCAATCCGCACATGAAGTTCTACAACGGCCGCCGCGGCTATGTGACGGTCGAGCTGGACCAGGAGAAGGCGCGCGCCGACTACCGGACCGTGTCCGCGGTGACCACGCAGGGCGCGCCCATCGCCACCGTCGCGTCCTTCGTGTCCGAGGCGGGCAACCCGGGTCTGAAGCCCGCCTGATCCAGCCGCCCGGGGGGACGAAAACAGGCCGGGGTCCGCCAGGACATGACACCATGGTGCGTACATCTACAAACCATGGAGACACTCATGTCGGACCCCGGCCCCGCCACGGCCGAGAGCCATCAGAGCCGCCCGAGTCCCCGAATATCCGCCCCGGCCGCCGGCCCCGCGCCGACCCCCGCGGCCCGCCGCACGAGCCTCCTCGTCACCCTCATCCTGGGCGGCCTGACCGCGGTCCCGCCGCTCTCCATGGACATGTACCTCCCGGCCCTGCCGGCGGTCACCCGGTCCCTGAACAGCCCCGCCGCCACCGTCCAGCTGACCCTGACCACTTGCCTCGCCGGCATGGCGCTCGGGCAGATGGTGGTCGGGCCGATGAGCGACAAGTGGGGGCGCCGCCGCCCGCTCCTCATCGGGATGGTGATCTACGTACTGGCGACCGCCCTGTGTGCGGTCGCCACCAACGCCGAGTTCCTGATCGCGGCGCGGCTCGTCCAGGGCCTCGCGGGCGCGGCCGGCATCGTCATCGCGCGGGCCGTCGTCCGCGACATGTACGACGGCGTGGCGATGGCCCGCTTCTTCTCCACCCTGATGCTGATATCCGGCGTCGCGCCGGTCGTCGCCCCGCTGATCGGCGGGCAGATCCTCCAGGTCACCGACTGGCGCGGCGTCTTCGTCGTGCTCACCGTCATCGGCGTGCTGCTCACCCTCGTCGTCTGGCGAAAGCTGCACGAGACCCTGCCGCCCGAGCGCCGGCAGGCGGGCGGCCTCGGCGCCGCGCTGCGCACCATGCGCGCACTGGTCGCCGACCGGGTCTTCACCGGATACCTGCTCGTCAGCGCCTTCGCCTTCGCCGCGCTCTTCGCGTACATCAGCGCCTCGCCGTTCGTGATCCAGGAGATCTACGGCGCCTCCGCGCAGACCTACAGCCTGCTCTTCGGGGTCAACTCCATCGGGCTGGTCGCGCTCGGCCAGCTCAACGGAAAGGTGCTGGTCGGCCGGGTCTCGCTGGACAAGGTGCTGGCGGTCGGGCTGGGCCTGATCACGCTCGCGGCCGCCGCGCTGCTGCTGATGTCCACCGGCGTCTTCGGGCACGTCGGGCTCGCGCCGATGGCCGCCGGGCTGTTCGTCCTGATGGCCTCCATGGGCCTGGTCATGCCGAGCACCAACACCCAGGCGCTGCTGCGCACCTCGCACGCGGCCGGCTCCGCCTCGGCGCTGCTCGGCACCTCCACGTTCCTGATGGGCGCCGTGGCTTCGCCGCTGGTGGGTATCGCGGGCGAGCGGACGGCCGTGCCGATGGCTGTCGTACAGGGTTCCTGTGCACTTCTGGCGCTCGCGTGCTTCCTGGGACTGTGCCGTCCGTGGCAGCGTAGGGAGGAGTCCACGGAGGACGGCACGACCGGCGAAGGGAACCGGCTCTGAACGCACCCGCACCACTGCGCCACGGCACCCCCGCCCAGGCGGGGCTCGATCCGGCATGGACCCGGCGGCTCGTCGCGGAGATCCGCGCGCTGCCCGAAGGGCCCGCGCCCTGCTGCGCGGGCGTCGTGGCGGTGGCCGGGCGCGGGCCGGTCGTCGCGGTCGAGGAGGCCGCGGGGTGGGCGCTGCGGTACGGGTCGTACGACGTGGCGCGCGGCCGCGGGATCCCGCTGGCCCGGGAGCGCTGGGAGCCCGTGCGGGCCGGCACGGTCTTCGACCTCGCGTCGCTGTCGAAGCTGTTCACGGCGATCGCGGTGCTGCAGCGGGTGGAGCGCGGAACGCTCGGGCTGGACGATCCGGTGGCCGGCCACCTGCCGGACTTCGCACCCGCCGTAACGATTCGCCATCTGCTCACCCACACCTCGGGGCTGGCCGCCGAGCTGCCGCTGTACGACGGTTCCGCCGCCGGTGCGGGGAGCGACTTGCTCGGGCCGCTGCGGTCCGCCGCCGCGGCCGCCGTGCCGGGCCCCTTCTGCTACTCCGACCTGGGCTTCATCGCCCTTCAGCGGCTGCTGGAGACGGTCGAGGGCGAGCGGCTCGACGTCCTCGTCCGGGACGGCATCACCGGCCCGCTCGGCATGATCAGCACCTCGTACGGGCCGCTGGCCCCGGCCGGGGTGGCAGCCACCGAGGCCGAGGTACTCCTCAAGGCCCGGCGGCGGTCCTGCGCGGGCGGCGTGGTCCGCGGCGAGGTGCACGACGAGAACGCCTACGCGCTGGGCGGCGTCGCCGGGCAGGCGGGGCTCTTCGCCACGGCACAGGACCTCGCGGTGCTGTGCCGGGCGCTGCTCACCGGGGGCGGGCCGGTGCTGCGCCCGGAGACCGTCGCGCTGATGCTCACCCCGCCCGGCCTGGGCTTCCGCGTCGCACAGCCCGGCTTCATGGGCGAGCTGGCCGCAAACGGCGCCGCCGGGCACACCGGCTTCACGGGGACGAGCCTGGTGCTCGACCCTCGTACGGACGCCTTCTTCGTACTGCTCACGAACGCGGTGCACCCGCGCCGGGGCGGCGAGCCGGTGCCACGGGCACGGCTGGCGACGTATCTGGCGCGGGCGACCACGGCCCGGCCCCCGGCGGCCTAGGAGCTGCTGCTCCCCTTGTCGGTCCAGCGGGAGTCGTTCTCCCACTCCACGTTCCGTTCGCGGGCGGTCTCCATGGCGTGTGCGGCCTCTTCACGGCTGCCGTACGGACCCATCCGGTCCGCCGCCCGGCACTCCGGGCCCTCCTCGACCCTGGCGTGCTTGAGGCAGTAGTACCACTCGCCGGGCTTTCCCGCCGTGCCCCGCTTGAACAGTGCCATCCCGGCCTCCTCCGCCTTGGGCGCCTTGCCTGACGCCATCCTGCCCGATGGCTCGCGGATACACTCGCTGGCATGTCTGGCCAGTCTCTCCTTGTCCCGGGGACCATCTCCCCGCAGCGCCCCGTCCCCGCCTCCATCCCGCGCCCCGAGTACGTCGGCAAGGACGCGCCGACCCCGTATACGGGCCCAGAGGTGCAGGACGCCGACACCATCGAGCGGATGCGCATCGCGGGCCGGATCGCGGCCCAGGCGATGGAGGAGGCGGCCAAGCTCATCGAGCCGGGCGTGACCACCGATGAGCTGGACCGGGTCGCGCACGAGTACATGTGCGACCACGGCGCCTACCCCTCCACGCTCGGCTACCGCGGCTTCCCCAAGTCGCTGTGCTCCTCGCTCAACGAGGTCATCTGCCACGGGATCCCGGACTCCACCGTCCTGCAGGACGGCGACATCGTGAACCTCGACGTCACCGCGTACATCCACGGCGTGCACGGCGACAACAACGCCACCTACCTCTGCGGCAACGTCGACGAGGAGTCCAAGCTCCTGGTCGAGCGGACCCGCGAGTCGCTGAACCGCGCCATCAAGGCCGTGAAGCCGGGCCGGCAGATCAACATCATCGGCCGGGTCATCGAGTCCTACGCCAAGCGCTTCGGCTACGGCGTCGTCCGCGACTTCACCGGGCACGGCGTGAACACGTCCTTCCACTCCGGCCTGATCGTGCCGCACTACGACAGCCCGCACCACACGACCGAGATCAAGCCCGGCATGACCTTCACGATCGAGCCGATGCTCACGCTGGGGACGTACGAGTACGACATGTGGGAGGACGGCTGGACGGTGGTGACGAAGGACCGCAAGCGCACCGCGCAGTTCGAGCACACCCTCGTCGTCACGGAGACCGGTGCGGAGATCCTGACGCTTCCCTGAGCGCTTCCCGGGCGCGTGCGCGGGTAGGCTTTTACCGACATGCTGTCGGGAACCGATTGACTTAGGTAAGCCTAAGTTGCCACAATCGGTTCCCGGCCGCTACCGCTCGGTCCCTGGAGGCCCGCCTTGGACGCGCACAGCCCCGCTCTCTCCACGCCGTTCTCCGCACTGATCCGTACGGCGTCCAGCGAAGCGCACACCGAGGTGCAGCACACCTCCTTCATGGACGACATGCTCGGCGGCCGCCTCGGCGTCGCCGCCTATCGCCGCTATACCGAGCAGCTCTGGTTCGTCTACCGCGCCCTGGAGGGCAGCGCCGAAGCCCTCGCCCAGGACCCGGTCGCGGGCCCCTTCATACGGCCCGAGCTGACCCGCCTTCCCGAGCTGGAGCGTGACCTCGCGCATCTGGCCGGGGCGGAATGGCGCGACGCGATCCGGCCGCTGCCCGCCACGGAGGCGTACGCGGCACGGATCGCCGAGTGCGCCCGCGAGTGGCCGGCGGGGTACGTCGCCCACCACTACACCCGCTATCTCGGCGACCTCTCCGGCGGCCAGATCGTCCGCGGCACGGCCGAGAAGGCGTGGGGCTTCGCGCGCAAGGGCGACGGCGTCCGCTTCTACGTCTTCGAGGACATCGGCAATCCCGCCGCCTTCAAGCGCGAGTACCGCGCGCTGCTGGACGCGCTGCCCGTGGACGACCTGGAGAAGCAGCGGGTGGTCGAGGAGTGCAGGCGCGCCTACGCGCTGAACGTCGCGGTGCTGGGTGAACTGACGGAAGAGTTCGGCGGGGACGGTCGCAGCCCCTTGAGCGCGTAACGCCTAGCTGAGCTGCCGCACCTCGCTCATCGCGACCCGCCCCCCGAGGTCGATCCGACCTCCGGGGTGCGGCCGCGTGAGGATCTGCGAGCCGCGCCCCTGCCGGATGTCCAGCGCGCGGCCCAGTGCGTGCGTGAGCTGCAGGGCCGCCGCCCCGGTCGCCTCGTCCTCGGTGATGTTCCCGGTGCAAGCACCGGCTCCACCGGAGCGGCTGGCGCCGCGCTCATCGATACGGCGCGGGAAGCCTCGCGCCCGCACCCGCCCCGCGGTCTCGTCCTCCCACGCCCACGCGTACAGCCAGCCCTCGCCCGGCGGCGGCGCGGGCAGGGCGTCCACCTCCGCGACAGAGGCGTACTGGTGCGGCGTGCGGCCCGTCGCCCACTCGGGGCGCCCTTGTACCCAGGTGAACTCTCCGTCGTGGCGTACCGGCACCTCACCGGCCGCCGGCCGCAGCACCTTCACCGGCTCCCCGAGGTGCCGCAGCAGCCACGCCGTGCCGACCAGCGGGTGCCCGGCGAACGCCAGGCGCGCCGTGGGCGTGTAGATGTCGACCGCGCCGCGTCCGGCGTCGTCGATGAACACCGTCTCGCTGAAGCCCAGTTCGCGGGCGAGCGCCTGTCGTTCCTGCTGCCCGGAGAACGCGGAGCCGTCCGGTACGACCCCGAGGGGGTTTCCGCTGTCGTCGGCCGGGCCGCAGAACACCCGCAGTACGTGAAGTTCCGTCATGACGGCATTGAACACCGGTGATAGATCAACAGGGTCACAGGGTCTTACCTTGGCCGGGGCATTGCCATGTCATTGCCGGACATTTGGCGGTCCGTTATGGGGTCGTAGCCGGTGAGAGGGGGATCACTGGACGGGCGAGAGGGAATCAGGTAAGCCTCGGATAAGTTAGGCCTGCCTTAGTTCGAGGCAGGCCGTCCGCCGCCGTTGTCCGAAGAAGCCTGGAGCCCGTATGCGAGCCCTCCGCTCCGCAACCGCCGCCGCGATCACCGTGGCCGCCGCACTGACCGCAACCGCGTGCACGGCCAAGAGTGAACTGGCGGGTGGCGCCGGGAAGGCCGGTGCCGTGCAGGTGACCGCGTCCGACGACGCGTGTGAGGTGTCGAAGAAGGAGTTCCCGGCCGGGCACGTGCAGCTCGCCGTCGAGAACAAGGGCAGCAAGGTCACCGAGGTGTACGTCTACGCGCCCGGCGACCGCATCGTCACCGAGCGGGAGAACATCGGCCCGGGCACCAAGGCCGCCATCACCGCCGAGGTGAAGGCCGGTTCGTACGAGATCGCCTGCAAGCCCGGCATGAAGGGCGACGGCATCCGGCAGAAGGTCACCGTGACCGGCAAGGGCGCCGCGGTGCAGCGGAACCCGAAGCTGGACGCGGCGGTGGCCGAGTACCGCAAGTACGTCCAGCAACAGGCCGACGGGACGCTGCCGAAGGCGAAGGAGTTCGCCGAGGCCGTCAAGGGCGGTGACCTGGAGGCCGCGAAGCAGGCGTACGCGCCCTCCCGCATCGGCTGGGAGCGCACCGAGCCGGTCGCGGAGTCCTTCGGTGACATCGACCCCAAGGTCGATGTGCGCGAGGACGGCCTGGAGGACGGCCAGAAGTGGACCGGCTGGCACAAGCTGGAGCAGTCCCTGTGGCAGACCAAGAAGATCTCCGGGGACGACAAGAAGCTCGCGGACCGGCTGATCAAGGACCTCGAGGACTGGCAGCAGCGGGTCGGCAAGGCCGAGATCACCCCGACCAGCATGGCCAACGGCGCCAAGGAGCTGCTGGACGAGGTCTACACCGGCAAGGTCACCGGTGAGGAGGAGCGCTACAGCCACACCGACCTGGTCGACTTCCAGGCCAACGTCGAGGGCGCGGAGAAGGCGTACGAGCTGCTGAAGCCGGTCGCGAAGAAGAACGACCCGGCGCTGGTCGAGGAGCTGGACAAGCAGTTCGAGGCCATCGGGAAGCAGCTCGACGAGTACCGCGAGGGGGACGGCTTCGTCGCGTACGACACCGTCTCCAAGGGCGACCGCAAGGACCTGTCCGACGGCGTGAGCGCGCTGGCCGAGCCGCTGTCGAAGCTCGCCGCCGCCGTGGCCGAGTAGGAGGGACCGCATGGCAGTCGAGACCGAAGGCACCGGGACCGCTGAAGCGGGAGCAGCGAACGCCCCCTCCCGCCGCGCGCTGATCGGCTGGGGCGGTGCCGGGCTCGCGCTCGGCGCGGTCGCGGCCGGCGGCACCGCGGCGGCGCTGGCCGGTGACGACCCCGCGCCGGCCGGCGAGTCCGGTGCCGCCGTCCCCTTCCACGGCGCGCACCAGGCCGGCATCGCCACCGCCGTCCAGGACCGGCTGCACTTCGCCGCGTTCGACGTCACGACGGAGGACCGGGAAGAGCTGATCGGCCTGCTGAAGGAGTGGACGGCCGCCGCCGCGAAGATGACGGCGGGGCGGCCGGTCGGCGAGGGGGCGGTCGGCGGGCTCGCCGAGGCGCCGCCGGACGACACCGGCGAGGCGCTGGACCTCAAGCCCTCCCGGCTCACCCTGACCTTCGGCGTCGGCCCCACGCTCTTCGAGAAGAAGGGCGCGGACCGCTTCGGGCTCAAGGACCGGCGGCCCGAGGCGCTGATCGACCTGCCCAGGTTCCCCGGCGACAACCTCGAAGCCGCCCGCAGCGGCGGCGACCTGTGCGTCCAGGCGTGCGCCGACGACCCGCAGGTCGCTGTGCACGCGATCCGCAACCTCGCCCGCATCGGCTTCGGCAAGGTCGCCGTGCGCTGGTCGCAGCTGGGCTTCGGGAAGACCTCCTCCACGACGCCGGACGCGCACACCCCGCGCAACATGTTCGGCTTCAAGGACGGCACCCGGAACATCGCCGGCAGCGATTCCGCCGCGCTCGACAAGCACGTGTGGGCGGGGGAGCGGGACGAGAAGGGGGCCGGGGGCTGGATGGCCGGCGGCTCGTACCTCGTCGCGCGCCGCATCCGGATGCACATCGAGACCTGGGACCGCACCTCGCTCAAGGAGCAGGAGGACGTCTTCGGGCGCAGCAAGGGCGAGGGCGCCCCGGCCGGCCGTCAGAAGGAGTTCGACGCGCCGCACCTGAAGTCGATGCTGCCGACCGCGCACGTACGGCTCGCGCACCCCGACGCCAACGGCGGCATCCGCATCCTGCGCCGCGGCTACTCCTTCACCGACGGCACGGACGGCCTGGGCCGGCTGGACGCGGGGCTGTTCTTCCTCGCGTACCAGCGGGACGTACGGGACGGCTTCGTGCCGCTGCAGAAGAACCTGGCGCGCCAGGACGCGCTCAACGAATACATCCAGCACGTGGGTTCGGCCGTGTTCGCCGTCCCGCCGGGCGTCCGGGACGAGGACGACTGGTGGGGCCGGACGCTGTTCGCCTGACTTCCGTCGGAAATGCTCGGAAATGAGAGGGAACCGACGTGTTCGGTAACTATCTGATCGGCCTGCGCGAAGGGCTCGAAGCCAGTCTCGTCGTCTGCATCCTCATCGCGTACCTGGTCAAGACCGACCGCCGGGACGCGCTCAAGCCCATCTGGCTCGGCGTCTCCGTCGCCGTGCTGCTCGCGCTCGGCTTCGGCTGCGTGCTCCAATTCGGCTCGCAGACGCTGACGTTCGAGGCGCAGGAGGCGCTCGGCGGCTCCCTGTCGATCATCGCGGTGGGGCTGGTGACCTGGATGGTCTTCTGGATGCGGCGCACCGCGCGGCACATGAAGGCCGAGCTGCACGGCAAGCTGGACGCGGCGCTCGCGATGGGCACCACCGCACTCGTCCTCACCGCCTTCCTCGCGGTGGGCCGCGAGGGCCTGGAGACCGCGCTGTTCGTCTGGGCGGCCGTACAGGCGAGTTCGGACGGTACGCCCCGGCCGCTCATCGGCGTCGTCCTCGGCCTGCTCACCGCCGTACTGCTGGGCTGGCTGTTCTACCGCGGCGCGGTGAAGATCAACCTGGCGAAGTTCTTCACCTGGACCGGCGGGATGCTCGTCGTGGTCGCCGCCGGCGTCCTCGCGTACGGTGTCCACGACCTGCAGGAGGCCCGCTTCCTCCCGGGCCTGGGCAGCAAGGCGTTCGACATCAGCGAGCAGGTCCCCGCGGACAGTTGGTACGGCACGCTGCTGAAGGGCGTCTTCAACTTCCAGCCCGATCCCACAGTTGTCCAGGTCGTGGTCTGGTGCCTCTACCTGATCCCCACGCTCCTCTTCTTCTTTGCCCCCGGTAGGGTGGCGCAGAATCGAGCCACCCCGGCGGCCGCAGAGTCCGCCCCGGTCGCCCAGAAGGAGCCCGAGCCCCATGACACGCAGGTCGCCGTTCCGGGTGCCCGTCGCGATGATGACCGCGAGCGCGGCACTGCTGACCCTGAGCGGGTGCATGACGGTGCACGGCGAACGGGAGAAGATCCCGGCACTGTCCAAGGCTGAGGCCGGCAAGGTCCTGAAGCAGTTCGTCGCCGGGTACAACAAGGCCAACACGACCCTGGACCCGGCGGTGAACGCCACGTACGAGACCGGCGCGCTGCACGACATCGACGAGGCCATCACCAAGGGCGGCCGCCAGGTCAGCCCGAACGGCAACCCGGACTGGGACCCCCTGGAGCTGCGCGACGCGCGGTTCGCGATACCCAAGCAGGCGGGCTGGCCGAAGTTCTTCGTCGCCGACACGGTCAGCAACCGCAAGAACGGCCACTGGTTCCTCGCCTTCACCCGCAACGGCCCCACCGAGAAGTGGAAGGCCGCCTACCTCCTGCTGCTGGACGAGGACGAGGTACCGGAGTTCGCCACCGACAAGGACGGCTACGCCAAGCCGGTACCGGCCAAGGGATCCGACCTGACGGTCGACCCGGGCCGGCTGGGGAAGGCGTACGCCGAGTACCTCAAGACCGGCGAGGGCAACACCTTCGCGCCGGGCCCGGACACCGACCGCTGGCGCGCGCAGCGGCAGGCCGCGGCCGACCGGCCGGGACAGCACACCGAGACCGTGGACGAGCCGTACAAGGCCCCGGCGATGGCGCTGCGCACGAAGGACGGCGGCGCGCTGGCCTTCTTCGCGACGTACCACTTCCAGCACCGGACGCTGCCCGCCGGCCACACCTTCTCGCTCAAGCCGGCCCTGGAGGCGGTGCGCAAGGGGCCGCTGAAGAAGGCCAACAAGATGACCTTCACGACCGTGTCCGAGCAGGTCGTGAAGGTACCGGCCAAGGACGCCGGCGGCAGCATTGTCTTCCTCGACCGGCAGGGCCGGACGACGGAGGCGAAGGCCGACTAGGGCGCGCCTTCGGGACCAGCCGGGTCAGCGGCCGATCGGCCAGGCCGCCGACTCGTGCTCGTGGTCCTCGCGGGCGTACGCGGCGCAGGCGTCGGTCAGCGCCTCCAGGAGGGAGAGCGGGTCCGGCAGCGGGCGCTCCGGGCCGCGCAGCCAGGTCACCGGGGGCTGCTCGCCGGGCAGCCGGGAGGGCGGCAGCAGGACGTAGCTGCCGCGGCAGTGCCAGCGCAGCCCCGGGTGCTCGTCCATGGTCTCGGGGTGGCAGTCCAGCTCGCAGGGCCACCACTCGTCCTCGTCGTCCGGGGTGCCGCGGGTGGCCGTGAAGAACAGCATCCGGCCCTCGCGGGGCCCGGCGCCGCTCAGCACGACCGGGCCGACCTCCACGCCCTCGTCCTCCAGCCGCGCCAGTGCGCTGCGGCCCGCTTCGAGGGGCACGTCCAGCACGTCGTGGGCGATGCCGGTGGCGGTGACGAAATTGGCCTGCGGATGTTTTCGCAGCCACTGGGTGACCTTCTCGCGGTCGGTCGTGGCGACGGTCTGCCAGCCGAACGAGACGGGGTGCCGGCCGGGCGTCGGACAGCCGATGCGCTCACAGGAACAGCCGTAGCCGGAGGGATGCGCCGCCGGGGCCAGCGGGAAACCCGCGTCGGCCGCTGCCAGCAGCAGGTCCTCGCGGCCGCCCTGGGCCGCCGATGATCCCGTGTCCGTATCGACGCCGTCCGAACCGCTCCTCGGCCGGCGCAGCCACTGGGAGAACCTGCTCTTGCGTTCCATCTATCCCCTCACTTCGAGCGGTGGTCTGGGATCAATGCTGCCACCATCCTCCTCCTTGGGTGACCGGAGCGGAGATTCGGGGTGTACGGGACGCGATGTACGGGGGCGCATCGGCGGCGCACAGGGGGCGCAGGCGGGGGCCCGCGAGCGCCCTACTCCTCGCCCGGCACCGTGCCGCCCCAGGAGGCGTCCCGCGCTGCCCGGTAGACGGCTCCCTGCCGCTTGGTGACCGTACGGCGCTGCAGGCCGTCCTCCGCCGTGCACACGTCCAGCAGCACCTGGCCCTTGCGCAGCAGCGGCTTGCGCACGATGCGGGCCGGGGCCGGGCGGGCGTCGACGCGGGTCGCCGCGACGTACGCGTACTTCTCGTCCTCGTACGGCAGCGAGCCGCCCTTCACCTGGCGGTGCAGCGAGGAGCGGTTCACCCGGGCCGCGAAATGGCACCAGTCCTCGCCCGGGACGATCGGGCAGGCCGCGCTGTGCGGGCACGGCGCGACGACCCGCAGCCCCGCCGCCACGAGCTGGTCGCGGGCCGCACGGATGCGCGCGTACCCGTCCGGGGTACCGGGCTCGATCAGTACGGCCGTCCGTGCCCGGGCCGCCGCCGTGACGACCGCCTCCCGGTCGGCGCCGGTCAGCTCGCCGAGCACGTACGAGACGGTGACCAGGTCGGTGTCCTCGGGGACGGTCAGCCCCTCGCCGATCACCTGGCGCTGCCAGCGGGTGCCGGGGAGCGTGCCGGCGGCCAGCTCGCGGCCGAGCGCGAGGGCCGGCTCCGCCCAGTCCAGCACGGTCGTGCGCAGCTCCGGCCAGACGTCGGCCGCCGCCCAGGCGGCCGCGCCCGTGCCGCCGCCGATGTCGAGGTGCGTGGCCGGCGCCCAGTCCGGCAGCCGCTCGCCGGCCGCGGCCAGCGCGGACCGTACGGCTTCGAACGTCGCGGGCATTCTGTACGCGGCGTACGCGGCGACGTCGGCGCGGTCCCTGAGCACCGGAGCGTCCGTCGGCGTGCGCCCGCGGTAATTGGCGATCAGCCGCTCGACGGCGGCCGCGGCCTGCTTGGGCGGCAGCCCGTCGAGGACCCCGGCCAGGGCCCCGCGCAGTTCTTCGTGCATTCGAGCAATTCTACGGGGCGGTGCCGGGAGTCCGGCCGCGTCCGGGACCGGCGGCCACCCCGCCGTGGCAGGCGTCACCAGCGCGGCGGCGGGGGCGCCGTGAGCTGGTCGGCGAGGCGGGAGAGGCGGTCGCGGAAGCGGCGGTGGCGGCGCGGCGCGGGCAGGCTGTTCTCGCCCGCCGCCGCGCTGACCAGGTGCTGGACGGTGTCAAGGTCCAGGTCGGCGGCGCCGGCCCCGGGCGGCTCGGGCACCGGAACCTCCGCCGGCCCCGTCGGCCCCGGCACCGTGAGCGCATCGTGCGCCAGCGCCCCCAGATCCCGGTCGCCCGCGTCCAGCGCCAGCACCGTCGCGCCGTTCCGCCGGGCGTCGTGCACCCGCTCCAGCAGCCCGGCCCCCGGCGCGTCCGGCGCCACGACCAGCAGCGTCTCGCCCCGCCGCGCCGTCTCCAACCGCCCGAGGCCCACCGAGAGGTGCGCCGGGACGCCCAGCGGGACGCGGTGCCGCACCAGCGTCGGGGAGAGCTCCGGCAGACCCGACCACGCGGCCTCGTCGTCGAGGTGCGCCGCCAGGTGCCACGGTTCGTACTCCGCGCTGCCGACCAGCAGCAGCCCGCCGCCGTGCGGCGCCACGGACGCGCGCAGCGACCCGGCGAAGCGGCGGGTGGCCTGGATCCATTCGGTACCGGCGAGGACTTCGCGCAGCAGCGCGACGCGTACGGCATCCATGGCTCCGCATCCTGCCGCGGCACACGCGCCGCCGGAGCGTCCTTCGAACGCCGTCACTCGTACGAGTAATGGCTGTTCGGCGGGGTGTCGCGGACCGCCTACGCCTCCTGCTGCACGCGCGCGGCCGGCCCCGCGCCCGCCACCGCGGACTGCTCGGCGGCCAGGTGGTCGCGGGGCGCGTCCGGGTCGAGCAGCCGGTTCAGCCGGGCCGGCACGTCGAAGCCGACCAGCAGCACGACCAGGACGGTACCGGCGAAGGTGAGCAGCGCCAGCGAGCTGCCCAGCGACCGGCCCTCGGCCAGGCTCGCGCCCAGTACCGGCGCCACCGCGCCGCCCAGCGCCCCCACGTTGTACGTGAAGCCCAGGCTCGCGGCCCGGCTCTCGGTGGGGAAGTGGCCGCCGATGTACCGCGGCAGCAGCCCGGAGATGCCGAAGCTGAGGGCCTGCAGGACGAAGAGCAGGACGCCGAGGACCAGCAGGCTGTCGCCCGCGGCGAAGACCGGGAAGACGAAGACCAGCGAGGCGAGCAGGGTGAACGCGTACGCCTTCTGCGCGCCGATCCAGTCGCCGACGAAGCCCGCCAGCCAGCAGCCGGCCATGGTGCCGAAGCCGGCGAAGAACAGGACGTTCGTGACCTGGCCGGGGGAGTAGTGCAGCTCGGTCTTCAGATACGTCGGCAGCAGCGCCTGGATCGGCCAGGTGTACAGGAAGGCGACGAAGACCGTCACGATCAGCGCGAGGTACAGCAGCCAGCCGCGGCGGCCGCCGAGCTGGACGGCGAGCGCGGCCAGGGCGACGCCGGAGAGGACGGAGAGGACCGGGACGGCGCCCGCGCCGACCGGCGTGAAGACGCCGAAGAGGGCGAGCGTCGCGACGACCGTCAGCACGGTGTTGACCACCGCGCGCATCGGGGTGGCGAACAGTGGCCGGAAGGGATTGGGGCGCGTCTCCCGCTCGGCGACCGTCGCGCTCCACTCCTCGGCCTCCGGCAGTGCTCGCCGCACCCACAGCGCGACCACGATCGGCAGCAGGCCGATGTAGAACATCCAGCGCCAGCCGAGCGCGGGCACGACCCACTTGTAGCACTCGGCGGCCAGCACCGAGCCCATCGAGAAGCCGGAGATCAGGAAGCCGCTGGCCCGGCCGCGGACCCGGGCCGGCCAGCTCTCCAGCACATACGTGGCGCTGGCGCTGTACTCGCCGGCCATGCCCATGCCGATCAGCAGCCGGGCCACGAAGAGGCTGGTGAAGTCCCAGGCGAAGCCGCAGGCGAAGGTGCCGAGGGAGTACAGCAGGATGCTCGCCACCATCGACGCCTTGCGGCCGAAGCGGTCGCCGAGCGCGCCGAGGACCGCGCCGCCGAGCCAGCGGGTGATGAACGCGCCCGAGATCAGGCTCGCGCCCTGCACCGTGCTCAGCTCGAACTCGGCGCTGATCTCCGTCAGAACCAGGGTGATCAGTACGAAATCGAAGCCGTCGAGGACGTAGCCGATCCAGGCGGCGAAGAACGACTTCCACTGGGTCGGGCTCACCTCCCGGTACCAGGGGAGGGCGGCCTTGCGCGCCGGGCGCGCGGTGCCGGTCAACGGACCGGCTCCAGGCCCGCCGCGGACAGGTGCCGGGCGACCTCGGCCACGGACTCCGGGCCCAGCGGGAGCTGCGGTGCCGCGGTGGCCGGGTGGGCGATGACGCCGAGCAGGTGCAGCGCGGCCTTGAAGGAGCCCAGCGCCGAGGAGCTGCGGCCCATCTCCGCCTCCGGGCCCGCGTCGACCATGCCGAAGAGCGCGACCAGCCGCTCCTGCTCGGCCGCGGCGCCCGCCCAGTCGCCCGCGCGGCAGGCGGCGTACAGCCGGACGTACGCGGCCGGGTCGACATTGCCGATGCCCGGGACCACGCCGTCCACACCGGCGAGCAGCGCGGCGTCCACGGTCAGCTCGGAGCCGGTGAGGACCGCGAAGTCCGGCGCGGGGCCGGTGCGCCGGCCGTCCCTGCCGCCCAGCTCGACGAGGAGCCGGCGCAGCCCGCCCTCGTCGCCGCTGCTGTCCTTGAGCCCGGCCAGCGTGCCGTCCGCGGCCAGCTCCCGCACCAGCCCGGGGCTGAGCTTGCTGTGCACCGAGACCGGGATGTCGTACGCGAAGAGCGGCAGGTCGACGGCGGCCCGGATCGCGCGGAAGTGCCCGGCGATCTCCTTCGGGTGCGTACGGGTGTAGAAGGGCGCGGTGGCCACGAGCGCGTCGGCGCCCAGCTTCCGCGCGGTGCGTGCCTGGTCGAGCACCCGGGCGGTGGTGGTGTCGATGACGCCCGCCAGCACCGGCACCCGGCCGTCCGCCGCCTTGATCACGGCCTCCAGCGCGGTGGCCCGCTGCGCGTCCGTGAGGTAGGCGACCTCGCTGGTGGAGCCGAGCGCGAAGAGGCCGTGCACCCCGCCGCCGACCAGGTGCTCCACCAGCCGCCCGAGCGAGCCGGTGTCGACCTCGCCGTGCGGGTCGAGAGGAGTGCAGACCGGCGGGACGACGCCGGTCAGCGGGGTGGGCAGTGCCATGACGGGCTCCAGCGGCCAGAGGTCGGATGTAGGACATGGGATGTCCTATGTCTGGGTCACAATAGACCCGGCCCGGAGCGGTCGGTCAAGAGGTCGCCGGCCGGATCATCCGGATTCACCCCGGCGAGACGGAGAGGCAGACACATGGCGCGCGGCACGATGTCCGAGGACGTCCAGGCGCAGATCAAGCAGCTCATCCTGCGGCGGAAGCTGGTGCCCGGCGACCCCCTGCCCACCGAGGCCGAGCTGGTCGAGCTGCTCGACGTCAGCCGCAACTCCGTCCGCGAGGCGCTCAAGGCGCTGCAGGCCATGCGCATCGTCGAGATCCGGCACGGCTTCGGCACCTACGTCGGCAAGCTGACCCTCGACCCCTTCGTGGAGGGCGTCGCCTTCCGGGCCGCGGTCCGCCACCACCAGGGCGAGGCCAGCCTGTACGAGCTGATGGAGGTCCGCGAGGCGCTGGAGGCCGGGCTCGTCGGGTCGGTCGCGCGCAGCCTGCCGCCGGAGGACCTGACCGTACTGCGCGGTCTGGTCGACCGGATGGAGAAGGAGGCGGCGGCCGGCCGGGTGGAGAGCGGCACCGACCGCGCCTTCCACCTCGCGCTGTACCGCTCGCTCGGCAACCACCTGCTCAGCGAGGTACTGGACGCCTTCTGGGACGCGCTGCGCCGGGTCCGCAAGGACCTGGACGACAGTAGCAGCGACCCGGAGGTGACCTGGCGTCAGCACGCGGAGATCGTCACCGCGCTGGAGGCGGGCGACGGCGACCGCGCGGTCGAGGCGATGCACCGGCACTTCGACGGCATCCGGGAGCGGCTGAAGAGCCTCGCGTGACGGACGGCGAGGCGGCCGTGACGGCTGGCGGGGCGGACGGGTAACGGGCCAGAGGGTGGCGGTCTCCCGGAAGCCCGCCGCGCCCGTACCCCTTGCGTACAGCCGCAGTTCACCCACAGTTCCGCCGCCTGTGGCATTCGCGCGAGGCGGGCGACACGGGTCATGTCGGGTGCCTTGACGCCCCGTTGGGCGCTCCCTATGGTCGCCGCAGGACAAGGGACGTCCTACGTCTGGTCGTTAGGGGCTGCCCGTGGCGTACGAGACCTCGCAACCCTTCCGCGCCGGGACCGGCGGCTACGCCAGTTACCGCATCCCGGCCGCGGTCGTGACCCGGGCCGGCACCCTGCTGGCCTTCGCCGAGGGCCGCGTTGCCTCGGCGTCCGACACCGGCGACATCGACCTGGTCCTGCGGCGCTCCACCGACGGTGGCCGTACCTGGGGCCCGCTGACCGTCGTCGACCGCAACGGCACCGGCACGGCCGGCAACCCGGCCCCCGTGGTCCTGCACAGCGGCCCGCACGCCGGCCGCACGGTGGTGGTCCACGTACGCAACGCGGGCACCGCCACCGAACGCGCCATCCGGCGCGGCGAGGTCTCCGCCGCCGACGGCCGCCGCGTCTGGATCCAGCACAGTGACGACGACGGCCTGACCTGGAGCGCGCCCCGCGAGATCACCTCACAGACCAAACGCGCGAACTGGCGGTGGTACGCCACCACCCCCGGCCACGCCCTCCAGCTCCGCGACGGACCGTACGCCGGCCGGCTCGTCGTCCCCGCCAACCACTCGATCGCCCCCACCGTCCCCGGCGACACCGGGAGCGAGGGCCGCTACGACGGCGGGCACGCCCTCCTCAGCGACGACTCCGGCGCGACCTGGCGGATCGGCTACACCGACTCCAACCCCAACGGCTACATCAACACCAACGAGACCACCGCCGCCGAACTCCCCGGCGGCCGCCTCTACTTCAATGCCCGCAACGACTCCGACGCGCCCGGCACCCGCGTCGACGCCTACTCCGCCGACGGCGGCGCCCGCCTGGAAAAGCCCTTCCGCTCCCAGGCCGGCCTCGCCGCGCCGGTCGTCCAGGGCAGCGTGCTCCACCTCGGCACCCCGGACGTACTGCTCTTCTCCGCCCCCGCCGACCGCGAGTCCCGCGCCCTGATGACCGTACGCGCCAGCCGCGACCACGGCCTGACCTGGCAGGACGCACACACCGTCAGCGGCCTCCCGGCCGCCTACTCCGACCTCGTACGGACCGACCCCGACACCGTCGGACTGCTCTACGAAACCGGCGACTTCAGCGCCTACTCGACGATCACCTTCCGCCGCATCCCCGTGGAGGAGCTGGCATGAGGACGTACGACACGAGTTTTCCGGGCGGCGCGCGCCGCAGATCCGTGCTGGGCGGGGCCGCGGCCGTGGCCGCCGGCTTCGCGCTGGCCGGGTGCGGTGACGGCGGCGACGACAAGAAGGCCGCGCCCAAGGAGCGCAAGGAAGGGCAGAAGGTCACGCTGACCTTCTGGTCCTGGGTGCCCGGCATCGACAAGCCCGTCGACCTGTGGAACAGCAAGCACCCCGAGGTCCAGGTCAAGGTCGAGAAGGTGTCGGCGGTCAACGGCGCCCAGTACGCCAAGATGCACGCCGCGATCAAGGCGGGCAATCCGCCGGACCTCGCGCAGATCGAGTTCCCCGTCGTGCCCAGCTTCCTGCTGGACAACGGGCTGCTGGACCTGACGACCGTCGGCGGCGAGCGGTACAAGGGCAAGTTCGTCGGCTGGCAGTGGCAGCAGTCCGTCTTCGGGAAGGGCGTGTACGCCGTCCCGCAAGCGTCCGGGCCGATGGGTCTCTTCGTGCGCCAGGACCTCTTCGACAAGTGGGACATCGAGCCGCCCGCCACCTGGGACGAGTACGAGGCCGCGGCCAGGAAGATCCGCAAGAAGGGCGCCTGGATCGAGACCTTCGCGCCCACCAACGGCAACCGCTTCGCGGGGTACGCCTGGCAGGCCGGCGCCAAGTGGTACGCCGCCGAGGGCGACAGCTGGACCGTCGCCATCGACGACGAGCCCACCCGCAAGGTCGCCGACTACTGGGAGGCGCTGGTCAAGCAGAAGCTGGTCAAGACCATCCCGGACCGGCAGAACGCCTGGTACAAGGACCTCCAGACCGGCGCCATCCCCGCTTGGCTCGGTGCGAGCTGGGGCGACGCGCTGCTGGTCGGCAACGCGCCGGGCACCAAGGGGAAGTGGCGCGCCGTGCCGCTGCCGCAGTGGACGAAGGGCGCGAACGCGCAGGCCAACTGGGGCGGCTCGACCACCGCGGTGTTCGCCGGGGCCACCTACCCCAAGGACGCCCTGGACTTCGCCGTCTGGCTCAACACCGACCCCGAAGCGATCAAGCTGCTCATCGAGGGCGGTTACGGGTTCCCCAGCGCGAAGACCGGCTACGAGACCAGCGATCTGGACGTCCACAAGGACTTCTTCGGCGGGCAGGCGTACAGCGAGGTCTTCCGGAAGGCCGGTGACCACGTGGACACCAGCTGGCAGTGGGGACCCGGCGTCGACACCCTCTACCAGCGCCTGGGCGACGCCTTCACCGAGGCGCTGAGCAGCGGCGAATCCTTCCGCTCGGTGCTGAAGAAGGTGCAGGCGCAGACGGTGAGCGACCTCAAGGGCAAGGGCCTGAAGGTGGAGAGCGGCGGGTGAGACGGCCGACCCGTACGGAAGCCCGTAACGCGCGCGCCGCCGCGGGCTTCCTGCTGCCCTTCCTCGCCCTGTTCCTGCTCTGCTTCATCGCGCCCATCGTCTACGCGATCTGGCAGAGCCTGCACAAGACCGAGCGCACCGGGCCGCTCGGCCTCGGCGGCGCGGAGCGCGAGGTCTTCGCCGGGCTGGCCAACTACGCGCAGGCGCTCGCGGACGACCGTTTCCTCTCCGGCTTCGGCCGGGTGCTGCTCTTCGGTGCCGTGCAGATCCCACTCATGATCATCCTGGCGACCGTCCTCGCGCTGCTCCTGGAGAGCGCGAGCGCCCGCTGGGTGACGTTCTTCCGCAGCGCTTTCTTCCTGCCGTACGGCGTGCCCGGCGTGATCGCCTCGATCCTGTGGGGCTTCCTCTACGTCCCCGGGATCAGCCCGCTGGTGAAGATGGCCCAGGAGGTCGGCTGGGACGTGGACTTCCTCTCCCGCGGCACCGTCCTGTGGTCCATCGCCAACATCGTCACCTGGCAGTTCACCGGCTACAACATGCTCGTCCTGATCTCCCAGCTCAAGGCCGTACCGCAGGAGCTGTACGAGGCGGCGCGCATCGACGGCGCGAACGCACGCCAGGTCGCCCTGCACATCAAGATCCCGCTCATCCGTCCGGCTCTGGTCCTGACCTGCGTCTTCTCCATCATCGGCACGCTCCAGCTGTTCGCCGAGCCAATGGTGCTGCGGCCGCTCGCCTCCTCCATCGACTCCGGCTACACGCCCAACCTGCACGCCTACAGCGAGGCGTTCGTCGGCAACAACCAGCACCTCGCGGCCGCCGAGGCGGTCCTGCTGGCGCTGGTCGCCTGCGTCCTGTCGTTCGGCTTCCTGCGGCTGGTCGGGCAGCGAGGGAAGGAGGACGGCCGGTGACCCCCGTTCGGCTCCGTTACCGCATCATCACCTGCACCCTGCTGACCGTCGCCGCCGTCTACTTCCTCGTGCCGGTGTACTGGCTGGTGGTCTCCGCCACGAAGAGCAGCGGCGACCTCTTCGGCAGCTTCGGCTTCTGGTTCGCGAACCCGCGCCCGATCGAGTACCTCGGCGACGTGCTGACGTACGACAACGGCATCTACGTCCGCTGGTTCGCCAACTCCCTGTTGTACGCGGGCATCGGCGCGCTCGCCGCGACGCTGCTCTCCGCGGCGGCCGGCTACGCGCTCGCGAAGTTCCCCTTCCCGGGCCGGGAAGGGATCTTCAACGTCATCCTGGCCGGGGTGCTGATCCCCGGCACGGCCCTCGCGCTGCCGCTGTACTTCCTCTTCAGCGGCTTCGGGATGTCCAACACCTACTGGTCCGTGCTGATCCCCAGCGTGGTCAGCCCCTTCGGCGTCTACCTCTGCCGGATCTACGCGGCCGCCGCCGTGCCCGACTCGCTGCTGGAGGCGGCGCGGATCGACGGCGCGGGGGAGTGGCGGATCTTCTCCGGGCTCGGGCTGCGGCTGATGATCCCCGCGCTGGTCACCGTCTTCCTCTTCCAGTTCGTGCACATCTGGAACAACTATTTCCTGCCGCTGGTGATGCTCTCCGACTCCGACCTGTACCCGATCCAGCTCGGCCTGACGTCCTGGACCGGTTACGCGGACCGGCAGCCGGAGCTGTACCAGTACACCGTCGGCGGCGCGTTCCTCTCCGTCCTGCCGCTGATGATCCTGATGACCGTGCTCCAGCGGTACTGGCGCACCGGCCTCACCGAGGGCAGCGTGAAGGCGTGATCACCGGCACGTCGCGCCCGACTGCCCGGGCCGGGCGCGGCGTGCCAGTATCGCTGGCATGACTACTCCTGACGATGCGCAGCCCACCACTCCCGTGAACGTCGCGACCGAAGCCAAGAAGGCGCTCAAGCGGGACCCTTGGGACCTCCCGGATGTGGCCGGCCTGGTCGTCGGCGTGCTCGGCGGCACCGGTGACCAGGGCCGCGGCCTGGCGTACCGGTTCGCCCGGGCGGGCCAGAAGGTGATCATCGGCTCGCGCGCGGCCGAGCGGGCGCAGGCCGCGGCGGACGAGCTCGGCCACGGTGTCGAGGGCGCGGACAACGCCGAGTGCGCACGCCGCTCGGACGTGGTGATCGTGGCCGTCCCGTGGGAAGGCCACGCCAAGACGCTGGAGTCGCTCCGTACCGAGCTGGCTGGCAAGCTCGTCATCGACTGCGTGAACCCGCTCGGCTTCGACAAGAAGGGCGCGTACGCGCTGAAGCCCGAGGAGGGCAGCGCGGCCGAGCAGGCCGCCGCGCTGCTCCCGGAGTCGCGCGTCACGGCCGCCTTCCACCACCTCTCGGCGGTGCTCCTCCAGGACCCGGCGGTCGAGAAGATCGACACGGACGTGATGGTGCTGGGCGAGAAGCGGGCCGACACGGACGTGGTCCAGGCGCTGGCCGGCCGCATCTCCGGCATGCGGGGCGTCTTCGCCGGCCGGCTGCGCAATGCCCACCAGGTCGAGTCCCTGGTCGCCAACCTGATCTCCACCAACCGGCGGTACAAGGCACACGCGGGGCTGCGCGTCACGGACGTGTGAGTGGCGGGCCGGGGGCGGGCGGAGCCGGGCATGGGGGACACTGGAGGGGACCGCGTACGCAGTACCCCGACAGGAGCCCCGTCCCATGCCCGCCCTGCCCCCGTCCGGCCCGGCCCGGCGCCTCGCCGTCTTCGCCCTCGTCGTCTGCGTCCTGGCGGTCGTCGCGGCCGTCGTCTCCTTCGCGGCGGGCAACCTCATCGGCATCGCATGGGTCCTGGTGGCCGGCGTCTCCAGCAACATGGCGTGGTTCTACCTGCGCCGGGCCAAGCTGGAGCGGGCGGCGGCCGCGGAGGAGCAGGCCCAGGCCCCCGAGGGCTCGGCCCGCTAGAACATCTGCGGCTCGCCCTGCCAGAAGCGGAAGAACTCCTGGCCGAGGTAGGTGTCGAGCTGGGAGACGCCCAGCACCCGCAGGATGGCGTCCACCGCCTCGAAGAACGCCTGGTTCACGCCCGGCGCCCACAGCAGCCCGAAGACCGCGAGCAGGCCGAACGGCGCGAACGGCTCCACCTGCCGCCGCAGCTTGTACGGCAGCCACGGCTCGAGCACGCCGTACCCGTCCAGCCCCGGCACCGGGACGAAGTTCAGGATCGCGGCCGTGACCTGCAGCAATGCCAGGAACGCGAGCGCGTACCGGAACGGCTGCGGCACGCCGTCCATCGCGCCCAGCCAGAACGGCGCGGTGACCACGGCCGCGAACAGGATGTTCGTCAGCGGGCCCGCCGCCGAGATCAGGCTGTGCCGCCAGCGGCCCCGGATCCGGCCGCGCTCGATGAACACCGCGCCGCCCGGCAGCCCGATCCCGCCCATGATCACGAAGATCACCGGCAGCACGATGCTGAGCAGCGCGTGGGTGTACTTCAGCGGGTTGAGCGTCAGATAGCCCTTCGCGCCGATCGAGATGTCGCCGCTGTGCAGCGCCGTACGGGCGTGTGCGTACTCGTGCAGGCAGAGCGAGACGATCCACCCCGAGACCACGAACAGGAACACGGCGACGCCCGTGTTCGTGGCGAGCTTGTCCGTCCACACGTACCAGCCCGACGCCGCCATGACGGCGACGAGCGCGAGAAAGACGGGACTGACGCGCCGGTCCGCGCGCTGTACTGCGGTGGTCATCGTGCGGTGCTCCTGAGGGGTGGGCGGGTCCTGCGGGCGGGGTCCGGCTGTCTTGGGGGCGGGCGGCGGATCGTACAACGGAAAACGAGGAGCGGTATGCCGGTGGTTCCAGGCAGTCTGGACCCATGACCGGACCCGGCCCGAACGTCTCTTCCCAGAACGCCGCCGACAACGCCGCCGCCGGCGTCCGCCGGGTGTTCTACGCGGACTGGGAGATGGGCTGCTGCGGCACCCCCTTCTCGGTCGGCGACGAGGTCAGCTGGACGGTGGAGCGCACGGTGGACGAGATGTGGGACTGGGAGCGGAACAACCACGGCCCGGACCCCGACGACCCGGTGCCGGTCACCGGCCGGGTGCGCGCGATCCACATCGTCAGCCAGGGCTACCGTCGCCTCCCGGGCTCCCGTACATACGAGCCGGTGCCCGGCGAGCGCAGCCTGCGTCCCGTCCGCACCTGCCCGAAGTGGTTCGCCGACGGCCCGGACGACGACCGGCACCACTACGTGGCGGAGTGCGGCGCCCTGGTGGAGCTGGAGGTACTGCCGGCGGACCGCACCGCCCAGGGGCGCCCGAGGGGACCTGAGCCGTCGGGGCGGGGCAGGTGACGGACGGGGACAACGGGGGACGAGGGGAAGCGGGCGGTGATGGGGGACGGCCAGGCCGTACGGGCTGTGGAGGACAATGGGCCGGTGCGTTACGGAATCCTCGGGACGACCCAGGCATGCCGGGACGACGGGAGTGCCGTCGCCCTCGGCGGCGCCCGCCTGCGCGCACTCCTCGCCGCGCTCGCGCGCACGCCGGGGCGCCCCCGTACGCCCGACACGCTGATCGCGGAGGTCTGGGGGCCGGACTCGGAGCCGCGGGACGCGGGAGCCGCGCTGCAGGCGCTGGTCGGGCGGCTGCGGCGGGCCCTCGGCCGTGCCGCGGTCGTCTCCGTGACCGGCGGTTACTACCTGGCCGCCGACCCCGACGACGTCGACCTGCACCGCTTCGAGCGGCTGGCGGGCGAGGGCGAGCGGGCGCTGGCGGACGGCGACCCGGCGAAGGCCGCCGCGCTGCTGGACGACGCGCTCGCGCTGTGGCGCGGGCCCGCCCTCGCCGACCTCCCGGACGCGGTCGCGGAGGCGGCCGGGATCGAACGGCTGCACCTGGACGCGCGGCGCACCCGCCTCGCCGCGGAACTCGCGCTCGGACGCGCGGACGAGGCGCTGCCGGCCCTCACCGCACTGTGCCGCAGCCATCCCCTCGACGAGCCGCTCCAGCTCCTGCGGCTGCGCGCCCTGCGCGCCACGGACCGCACGGCCGAGGCGCTGGCCGCATACGCGTCCCTCAGCGCCGACCTCGCCGACCGCCTCGGCACGGACCCGTCGCCACCGTTGCGCGCTCTGCACGCGGAGCTGCTGGAGACGGGGGCGGCCGGGCCTGGTCTGGGGGCCGGGCCTGGTCCGGCCCCCGGACCGGCTCCGGCCCCCGGACCGGTGCCGCGGCTCCCCGGGAATCTGCGGGCGCGGCTGACCTCGTTCGTCGGGCGGGAGGCGGAGCTGGACGCGCTCCGCGCCGATCTCGCTGCGCACCGCCTCGTGACGCTGCTCGGGCCCGGCGGCGCCGGGAAGACGCGGCTGTCGCAGGAGGGCGCGGAGACCGCGGCGGCCGGCGCGCCCGGGGCCTGGCCGGACGGTGTGTGGTTCGCGGAGCTGGCCCCCGTCGCGGACCCCGGCACGGTGCCGGAAGCCGTGCTCACCGCGCTCGGCGCCCGCGAGACCGTGGTCCGCGGCAGCGCCGCCGAGGGGCTGCGGGCGGCCGCCGACCCGCTCGCCTTCGACCCGCTTGCGCAGCTCGCCGAGCACTGCGCGGGCCGCCGCATGCTGCTCGTACTGGACAACTGCGAGCACGTCGTCGACGCGGCGGCCCTGCTCGCGGAACGGCTGCTGGCCGAGTGCCCGGGCGTGAGCGTGCTGGCCACCAGCCGGGAGCCGCTCGCCGTACCGGGCGAGCTGGTCCGGCCGGTGGAGCCGCTGCCCGACCCCGTCGCGCTGCGGCTGCTCGCCGACCGGGGTGCCGCGGCCCGGCCCGGCTTCCGCATCGAGGACGACCCGGAGGCGTGCGCCGAGATCTGCCGCCGCCTGGACGGCCTGCCGCTCGCCGTCGAACTGGCCGCCGCCAGGCTGCGGTCGCTCGCCCCGCGCCAGCTCGCGGACCGCCTGGACGACCGCTTCCGGCTGCTGACCAGCGGCAGCCGTACCGTACTGCCGCGCCAGCAGACCCTCCGCGCGGTCGTCGACTGGTCCTGGGACCTGCTCGACGTGCCCGAACGCGCGGTCCTCCGCCGCCTCTCCGTCTTCTCCGGCGGCACGGACCTCGCCGCGGCGGAAGCGGTCTGTGCGGATGCACCGGAGGACACGCCGGACGCACCGGATACGCCGGGCGCGCCTGCCGCCGGACTCGGCGCCTCGGGCCCCAGAGCCTCCAGACCCGGTGCCTCCGCCCCCGTCGCCGCAGGCGACATCGCGCCGCTGCTCGGTTCGCTTGTCGACAAGTCGCTCGTCGTGGCCGTGCCCTCGGCCGGCGGCGAGATGCGGTACCGGCTGCTGGAGACCGTCGGGGAGTACGCCGGGGAGCGGCTGGACGAGGCGGGGGAGCGGGCCGCTGCCGAGCGCCGCCACCTCGTCGCGTACCGCGAACTCGCCCGCGCCGCCGACCCCCTGCTGCGCGGCCCCGAGCAGCGCCACTGGCTGGACCGGCTGGAGCAGGAGCACGACAACCTCCGCACCGCCCTGCGCCGCGCCATCGCCGCGCGCGACGAGCACGAGGCGCTCTGCCTCGTACTGTCCCTGCAGTGGTTCTGGACGCTGCGCGACCACCGCGGCGACGCCCGTACCTGGTCGACGGCGGCCGCCGCGCTCGGCCCGAACCCCTTCCTGCCGCCGGTCACCCCGGCCCCGCCGCTGGCCGCCCGGCCGATCGACGCCCCGCCCCCGATGCCGCCCGAGCAGTTCCTCGAGGCCCGCCGGGAGGTCCGGCTGGTCGCGCTGGCCAGCGTGGACAGCGACATGGAGGCGCTGCGCCGCTTCGAGCAGCAGGAGGAGCTGCGGGGCATCATCAGCGCCTACCGCGGCGGGCTGCCGCAGACCTGCCGGGTGCCGGGCGTGATGTGGTTCTACGCCGTCATGCTGACCGGCCGCTTCGCGGACCTGGTCGAGCTGGTCGACGACACCGTGCGCGGCTGTCGCGAGTTCGGTTACGACTGGGAGCTGGCGTTCATCCTCCAGCTGCGGGCGAAGATCCAGAACGACCGGCCCGGCGGCCTGCCCCAGGCGTCCCGCGACGCGGGCGAGGCGCTGGAGATCTTCCGCCGGATCGGCGACGCCTGGGGAGTCGCCGAGGCGCTGGCCGGCCGCGGCGAGGCCCGGGAGGGGCACGGCGAGTACGGTCCCGCCGCCGACGACTACCGCGCCGCGATGCGGTACGCGGCCGACCTCGGCGCAAACGGCCAGCTCCCGCTGCTCAAAACCCGGCTGGGCGGCGCACTGATCGAGTCGGGCGACGTCGAGCAGGGCGAGCGGCTGCTGCACGAAGTGCTGGAGGAAGGCCGGCACAGCCGCGACGCCGTGCCGTACGCCCGTATCCAGCTCGCCACCTGGCTGGCGACGGCCGGCCGGACCGAGGAGTCCCGGCACCACCTCCTGCTCGTACGGGAGGAGTTCGTCGAGCGGTCGGCGCCGGAGATGTTCCTCGGCATGGTCGAGGGAGCGCTGGCCGCGCTGGACGTGGACGAGGGGCGGTACGACGGCGTACTCGAGGCCGTGCGCGGCGCCGTCGCGAAGATGCGCTCCCCGCTCACCCATGCCGTCACCCCCGACCTGCCGCTGTCCCAACTGCCCGTCGCCGCCCGGGTGATGGCCCTGACCGGCGGCCCGGCCGGCGCGGCGGACGGGGCCCGGCTGCTGGGCGCCTTCGACGCCCTGCGCGCGCCCCGGCAGCACACACCGCGCATCCTCCGCATCGCCCGCGAGGCGGCCGAAGCGGCCGTACGCGCCGTCCTCGGCGCGGCGGACTACAAGTCCGCCCACGCCGAGGGCGCCGCCCTCCCCCTCGACGAGGCCCTCGACCTCATCTGACGTCCCCGCCCTGCCCGAATCCGACCTCCCCGCTCCCGACGAACCGACCGGGACCTCAGGTCTTCGACCGGAACTTCCTGACCGCCAGCGGCATCGCGACGGCCGTGATGGCTATCGCCCAGGCCAGCGTGATCAGGGCCGGGTGGGCTATCGGGCCCTCACCGGCGATGAGGTGGCGGGCCGCGTCGGCGAGGTTCGAGAGGGGGTTGATCTTTGTGAACCCCTCCAGCCAGCCCGGCATCGACGCGGTCGGCGCGAAGATGGACGAGCCGAACTGCAGCGGCATCAGCACCAGGAACGCCATGCCCTGGACGGCCTGCGGGGTCTTCAGGGCCAGGCCCAGCAGGATGAAGATCCACATCACGGCGGCGCCGAAGACGGTCGACAGCGCGATGGCCCCGACGAACTCCAGCGGCGAGCCCTTGATCTCCAGGCCGAGCAGGAAGCCCATGCCGAGCAGGATCGCGGTGGCGACCAGCATCCGGCCGACCTCGACGACGATCTTGGCTATCAGGACCGAGGAGCGCGCGATGGGCATCGTGCGGAAGCGGTCCATCACGCCCTTGCGGAAGTCCTCGTTGACACCCGAGCCGACCGCCATGGCGATGTTCATCCCCATCATCGCCATCATGCCGGGGACCAGATACTGGACGTACTGCTGCTGATTGCCCTTGCCGGCGATGGCGCCGCCGAAGACGTACACGAACAGCAGGATGAAGACGATGGGCATCAGCAGGGCGTCGAACATCGACTCCGGGTCCTGCTTGATCTGCAGGGCGTTCCGCCGGACCAGCGCGCCGATGTGGCGCAGATTGGCCCGCAGGCCGATCCGGCCCTCGGCGGCCCCGGGCTTCGCGACCGGCGCCGTGATCGTTGCGGCGCTCATGCCGCGACCTCCTCGTACTGGGCGTCCGCCGGCTCGGCGGCCGCGTCGGCCTCGGACGTCTTCTGGCCGGTGATGGCCAGGAAGACCTCGTCCAGGCTGGGCAGATGGGTGTTGATACCGGCGAGCGCGAAGCCGCGCTCGCCGAGGACGTTGACCACCGCGGTGAGCTGCTCGTCGCTGATGATCGGGACGTTCACCACGCCTTCCTCGGGGTCCGCCGTGGCGCCCGCTATGCCGTCCAGGCCGGCCTGCGCGATCGCGCCGACCATCCGGTCCAGCTCGCCGCGGACCGCCGGGCGGATCTGCAGCGTGCGCCCGCCGACCTTGGTCTTCAGCTCTTCCACCCGGCCCTCGGCGATGACCCGGCCGCGGTCGACGACGGTCAGCTCGTCGGCCAGCCGCTCGGCCTCTTCCATGTACTGCGTGGTCAGCAGCACCGTCGCGCCGTCGCGGACCATGTTGTTGACCTCGTCCCAGACCTCGTTGCGCGTGCGCGGGTCGAGGCCGGTCGTCGGCTCGTCCAGATACAGCACGGCCGGCTTGCCGATCATCGACGCGGCCAGGTCGAGGCGGCGGCGCATACCGCCCGAGTACTTGCCCGCGGGGCGCTTGGCGGCCTCGGTGAGCGAGAACCGCTCCAGCAGCTCGTCCGCGCGCGCCCGGGCGTCCTTGCGGGAGAGGTCGAGCAGCCGCCCGATCATGTAGAGGTTCTCCCGGCCGGAGAGCTTCTCGTCGACGGAGGCGTACTGCCCCGTCAGGCCGATCGTGCGGCGCAGGGCGCGGGGCTGGCGCACGACGTCGTACCCGGCCACGACCGCCGTGCCGGCGTCGGGGACGAGCAGCGTGGAAAGGCAGCGCACGAGCGTGGTCTTGCCCGCGCCGTTCGGCCCGAGCACGCCCATGACCGTGCCTTCCCGCACGTCCAGGTCCACTCCGTCGACGGCCTTGACATCGCCGAAGTGCTTGACCAGGCCACGGACTTGGACGGCCGCGCGGCCGTCGGCGGAGGGTGTCTTCTGCGTCATGGGTCCACAGTGACAGGCACCACTGACAACGCCCCGACAGAGCGCCGACAGCGCAGGTCAGGCACCGATGGGCCACCGACAGAACGCCGACAGGCCACCGCCGCGGCCCGTCGGCAGACATGCGTGGGGCGCTGCCGGATCACCGACAGCGCCCCATGAACCCGGGCCCGCAGGGCCCTCAGTGGAAGGTGTGCTCCTCCGCCGGGAACGTGCCGCCCACCACATCCTCCGCGAACGCCTTCGCCGCGCCGCCCAGCGCCTCGCGGAGCTGCGCGTACTGCTTCACGAAGCGCGGCACCCGGCCCTTGGTCAGGCCGGCCATGTCCGTCCAGACCAGGACCTGCGCGTCGCACTCCAGACCCGCGCCGATGCCGATGGTGGGGATGTGCAGCGAGCGGGTGACCTCGGCGGCCAGCCCGGCCGGTACCGCCTCCAGTACCACCGAGAACGCGCCCGCGTCCTGCACCGCCTTGGCATCCCGCAGCAGCTGCTGGGCCGCCTCCTCACCGCGGCCCTGGACGGGGTAGCCGCCGAAGGCGTTGACGGACTGCGGGGTGAGCCCGATGTGGGCCATGACCGGGATGCCGGCGTCGACCAGCAGCTTGATCTGGTCCGCCGAGCGCTCGCCGCCCTCCAGCTTCACCGCGCCCACGCCGGCCTCCTTGACCAGCCGAGTGGCGTTGCGGAGCGCCTGGACGGGGCCTTCCTGGTACGAGCCGAAGGGCAGGTCGGCGACGATCAGGGCGCGCTCCGTGCCACGCACGACAGCGGCGGACAGCAGCGTCATCTCGTCCATCGTGACCGGGACGGTCGATTCGTACCCGAGGTGGCAGTTGCCCATCGAGTCGCCGACGAGCAGGACGGGGATGCCCGCGTCGTCGAAGACGGAGGCGGTCATCGCGTCGTACGCGGTGAGCATGGGCCACTTGTCGCTGCGGGCCTTCGCGGCGGCGATGTCGCGCACGGTGACGCGGCGGGACCGCTTACCTCCGTACAGCGACTTGTCAGCTGCTGTCTTGTCGGGTGCGGCGCCGGCCTTCGGGTCCTGCGTCTGGGCAGGCGAAATCTGCGTCATGACGACGGCTCCTGTTCAGGTCATCTCGAGGCGCCCTGACGGCGTCCCCGGACTCACCACCCATGCTGACACGCCCGCGCGCGACGGCGGAAGAGGAGCGGGCAGGGATGGCTGCCACCTGCAACTAAAATACGGAACGGTGCCGTATCGAAAAGGGCGTACGCTGGTCCGTATGGCGCGTTCTTCCGATTCCTCGCCCGGCGCGGGTGGCATAGCCGCAGCTCCGGCCGTCCCCGAGCACATCCACCGCCGCCGGTGGGCGATCCTCGGTGTGCTGATGCTCAGCCTGCTGATCGTCGTCCTGGACAACAGCATCCTGAACGTGGCGATGAAGACGATCGCCACCCCGGCCCCCACCGGCCTCGGCGCCAGCCAGAGCCAGCTGGAGTGGGCGATCAACTCGTACACGCTGGTCTTCGCGGGCCTGCTGTTCACCGCCGGCCTGCTCGGCGACCGGCTGGGCCGGAAGAAGATCCTGCTGACCGGTCTGGTGATCTTCGGTCTCGGGTCCGTACTGGCCGCCGTCTCCGGCTCGCCCGGCGAGCTCATCGCCTTCCGCGCCGTGATGGGCCTGGGCGGCGCGCTGGTCATGCCGGCCACCCTCGCCATCCTCATGAACGTCTTCGAGCGCGACGAGCAGCCGAAGGCCATCGGCATCTGGGCCGGCGGCGTCGGCCTGGCCATCGCCATCGGCCCGATCGCCGGCGGCCTGCTGCTCGATCACTTCTGGTGGGGCTCGGTCTTCCTGGTCAACGTGCCGATCGTGCTGATCGCGCTGGCCGCGATGGTGCTCCTGGTCCCGGACAGCAAGGACCCCCGGCCCGGCAGGCTGGACCCGGTGGGCGTGCTGCTGTCCGTCGTCGGCCTCGTGCTCCTCGTGTACGGCATCATCAAGGGCGGCCAGCTCGCCGACTTCACGGACCCGCAGGTGCTCGGCACGGTCCTCGGCGGGCTGCTCGTACTGGTCGGCTTCGTTCTGTACGAGAAGCGCATCGATCATCCGTCGATCGACATCAGCTACTTCCGCAAGCCCGCGTTCTCCGCCGCCGTGGCCGCGATCGCGCTGGTCTTCTTCGCGCTGATGGGCGTCACGTTCTTCATGGTGTTCTACATCCAGAGCGTGCGCGGCTACAGCCCGCTCCAGGCGGGCCTGCTGATCCTGCCGCTGGCCGCCGCCCAGATGATCTTCGCGCCGCGGGCCCGGCTCGTCGTCGACCGCTTCGGTGCGCGCGTCGTCTGTACGGTCGGCATGCTGCTGGTCGCCGTCACGATGTCCGGCTTCCTGCTCATGGACACCGACACCCCGATCTGGGTGCTGGAGGTGCTCTTCTTCCTCCAGGGCACGGGCATGGCGCACATCATGCCGCCGGTCACGGTCTCGATCATGCAGTCCCTGCCGCGCGAGAAGGCCGGCTCCGGCTCGGCGCTGAACAACACGTTCCGGCAGGTCGGCGGCACGCTGGGGGTCGCCGTACTGGGCTCGCTGCTGTCCGCGAGCTACCGCGACGGCATCCAGGCCACGCTGAACTCCGTACCGGGTCTGCCGGCGGGCGCGCGGCACGCGGCGGGCGAGTCCATCGAGGCCACGCTCGGGGTCGCGGAGAAGCTGGGGCCCGCGGGGCGGGAGCTGGCAGCCGCGGCCAATGACGCGTTCGTGCACGCCATGCATGTCACCGCGCTCGGCTCCGCCACGGTCGCGGTCGTCGGCGCGCTGGTCGTCGGGTTCTTCCTGCCGGGGAAGTCGGCCGACCGGGCTGCCGGTCAGGGTCGGGAGACGCCGCGAGAGACTGCTCCCGCGGGGAAGCCGTAGCGGCGGCCCCGGGGCGTACGGAACGAGAGGCGGACCAGGCGTGACGGGCGCGAAACGGGGCGGGACACCGGCCGATGAGGCGGGGCGGACCGAGGCGCAGCCGGCCGCCGCGCCCGAGGCCCCCTGTGCCGCGGCCAGTCGAACCTGTGCCGCGGCCACCCGCAGGCCCGGGCGGCCGCGCAACGAAGCGCTGGAGTCCACGATCATCGAAAGCGTCCTGGACCTGCTGGAGCGCGACGTCCCGCTCGCCGACCTGTCGATGGAACGCATCGCCAGGGAGGCGGGCGTCGGCAAGGCCACGGTGTACCGGCGCTGGTCCGGCAAGGCCGGCCTGATGCTCGACGTGATGCGCTCGCTGGAGGAGGAGAACCCCGAGCTGCCCGGGGAGTCGGTCCGCGACGACCTGGTACTGCTGCTGGAGTTCCTGCGCCGGCGCGGCCTGGCCAAGCGCAACTCCGCCCTGCTGCGGACGGTGATCACCCAGGTCAAGGCGCAGCCCGAGCTCTGGCGCGAGTACCACGACACGGTCGTCCAGGCGCGCCGCGACGCGCTGCTGGCCGTCCTGCGGCGCGGCGTCGAGAGCGGCGAGATACGCGGGGACTGCGACATCGACGTCCTCGCCGACATCTTCGTGGCGCCGATGCTCTCCCGGGCGCTGCTGCACGAGTGGAAGGAACTGCCCGAGGGGCTCGCCGAGGAGATCGTCGACACGGTGCTGGACGGGGTCCGGCCGCGTACGTGAGCGCCGCTGATCCGTACGTGAGGCGTTTGCCGGGGCTCCCGGACGGCAGGCAGAATGATCTTGCCGCCGCTTCCGGCCGCCCATTTCCGACCGCTCGATGAGCGATTCATGCCCGTTCTGTCACAGCACCTGTCGGCGCGGGCACCGGCGGAACCCTGGCCATTCGCGCTTCGTCCCCTGGGGGGACAGCACAGGCTGCGCATCGCCTATGGTCAAGGCCCTAGGGTCGGGGGCCAGGCGGGGCGCACGAGCACGGCAGTGAGGGCATCGGGATGACGCAGGCGTACATGTCGGAGGCGGGGCGGGGCGCGGGCCCCGGCGGGACCGGCCGCCGTACGGGCCGCCTGACCGGGCGGTGGCGGCGCGAGGGCATGTGGCGGCGCGGCCTCGTGCTCGCCGTACTGGCCGTGGCGCTGGGCCTGCTGATGGTCCTGCACGCCGACGTACCGAACTCCATCGGCAACCTCGGCAGCCTCCTGGAGACCTTCCTGCCGTGGCTGGGCATCATCGGCATCCCGCTGCTGCTCATCGGCGCGCTGCTGCGCAGGTCGGCGATCGCGCTGGCCGCGCTGGTGCTGCCGGCGGTCGTCTGGGCCAACCTCTTCGGCGGGCAGCTCACGGACAAGTCCGGTGCCCGCGGCGACCTCACCGTCGCCACGCACAACGTCAACGCCGAGAACCCCGACCCGGCCGGCACCGCGAAGAAGGTCGCCGACTCGGGCGCGGACGTGGTCGCGCTGGAGGAGCTGACCGCCCAGGCGCTGCCCGCGTACCGCGAGGCGCTCGCCGCGAAGTACCCGTACCGCACGGTGGAGGGCACGGTCGGCGTGTGGAGCAAGTACCCCCTCTCCGACGCCCGCCCGGTGGACATCAAGATGGGCTGGACGCGGGCGCTGCGCGCCACGGTGACCGCCCCCGACGGGCAGCGGGTCGCGGTCTACGCGGCGCACCTGCCCTCGGTACGGGTGAAGGTCAAGGCCGGGTTCACCGCGAACCAGCGGGACAACAGCGCGGAGGCGCTGGGCGAGGCCATCGCGGACGAGCCGCTGTCCAAGGTCGTGCTGCTGGGCGATCTGAACGGCACGATGAACGACCGGTCGCTGGCGCCGGTCACCGCGCAGATGCGGTCGGCGCAGGGCGCGGCCGGTGACGGCTTCGGCTTCAGCTGGCCCGCCGCGTTCCCGATGGCCCGGATCGACCAGATCATGGTCAAGGGCGTGGACCCGACCTCGGCGTGGAGCCTGCCGTCGACCGGCAGCGACCACCTCCCGCTGGCGGCGTCCTTCAAGATCTAGCGCGTACAAGCTCCAGCGCGTACGGCGACCACCAGCGCGTACGGCGGTGGCCCGGGTCATTTTCTGTGACCCGGGCCACCGCCGTTTCCGTCATTTTCCCCTCAACGGGGCGAGGACTTCCGTCCGTAACGCCCTGTTCGCGCGACGGAATGAATTACCTGAGAGACTTTGTTCCCGTAGAGAACTTAAGGCTGTCCATGTCACCGCGCGCCGCTACGGGCGCGCTCCCCTTTGATCCTGAAAGGTCACTCATGCCCTTGGCTCTGCTCGCGCTCGCGATCTCGGCCTTCGGTATCGGCACCACTGAGTTCGTGATGATGGGCCTGCTGCCCAATGTCGCGAACGACCTGGGCACCAGCGTGCCCACCGCCGGCTACCTCGTCTCCGCCTACGCTCTCGGCGTCGTCATCGGCGCTCCGCTGCTGACCGCGCTCGGCTCGCGCATCCCCCGCAAGCGGATGCTGCTGCTGATGATGGCGGTCTTCACGGCCGGCAACCTCGCGTCCGCGCTCGCCCCGAACTTCGGCCTGCTCATCGCGGGCCGGCTGCTGGCCGGCCTGCCGCACGGCGCGTTCTTCGGCGTCGGCGCGGTCGTTGCCGCCCGGCTGGTCAAGGAAGGCCGGCAGGCCCGCGCGGTCGCCACGATGTTCCTCGGCCTGACCGTCGCCAACATCGTCGGCGTGCCCGCCGCGACCCTGCTCGGCCAGCACCTCGGCTGGCGCGCGACCTTCCTGGTCGTCGCCGCCATCGGCCTGCTCGCCATGGCCTCGCTGGCCAAGCTCGTCCCGCACGTGCCGCGCGACGAGCAGAGCGGCGTCAAGCAGGAGATCCGGGCGCTGGGCAACCGCCAGGTGCTGCTCGGCCTGCTCACCGCGGTCTTCGGTTTCGCGGGCGTCTTCGCCGTCTACAGCTACCTCGCGTCGATGATGACCGAGGTCACCGGCTTCACCGAGTCGACCGTCCCGGTGGTACTCGCCCTCTTCGGCATCGGCATGACCCTCGGCGCGCTCGCCGCGGGCCCGCTGACCGACCGGGCGCTCCGCCCGACCCTGTACGGCTCGCTCGGCGCCCTGGCCGTCACGCTCGTCGTCTTCGACTTCACCGTGCACGTGAAGTGGGCGGCGCTGGCCACCGTCGTCGTCCTGGGCGCGGTCGGCTTCATGACCACCACGCCCCTGCAGATGCTGGTCATGCGCAAGGCCGAGCACGCCCCGACGCTCGCCTCCGCCTCCAACCACTCCGCGTTCAACCTCGCGAACGCGGGCGGCGCCTGGCTCGGCGGCGTAGCGATCGCCGCCCACTGGGGCTGGACCTCCCCGACCCTCGTCGGCGCAGTCCTGGCGGTCGTCGGCCTGGCGATCGCCATCACCGCGGGCCTGATGGACCGCACGCCGACCCGCTCCCGCATCGTGGCGACGAGCGAGGCGGGTGCCACGGCTCACGAACGGACACACGCCGGCTGAGCCGTACACACGGTACGGCTGAGCCGCACGCTCAGCCGTACCGTTTCGCCCCCCACTTCCCCCATCGGGGGGCGAAAAGGTCCCCTGCTCAACACAGTAGCGGGCGGCACTGACAACGAGGCCGCCCGCTCGGTCCGGTCAACTGCCCGCACGGCCCACTCGGCCGCCCGCACGGTTCGCTCAATCGCCCGCGCTGTCCCGTCAGTCGCCCTCCCGCCACCGGTTCGTCGTCGGGAGGCGGCGGTCCTTGCCGAAGCCCTTGGCTGAGGTCTTGGTGCCCGGGGGGTACTGGCGGCGTTTGTATTCGGCGGTGTCGACCAGGCGGAGGACGCGGGTGACCAGCTCCGGGTCGAAGCCGCGGGCGATGATCTCGGCGTGTCCCAGGTCGCGGTCGACGTAGAGGTCGAGGATCGCGTCGAGGGTGGGGTAGTCGGGGAGGGAGTCGGTGTCGACCTGGCCGGGGCGGAGCTCCGCGCTGGGGGGCTTGGTGATCGAGTTCTCCGGGATGGGCGGGGTTTCGCCGCGGGCCGCGGCCGCCTGGTTGCGCCACTTCGCGAGCTGGAAGACGACCGTTTTGTAGACGTCCTTGATCGGACCGTACGCCCCTACGGAGTCGCCGTAGAGGGTCGAATAGCCGCATGCCAGCTCGGACTTGTTGCCGGGGGCGAGGACCAGGTGGCCCTCCTGGTTGGAGATCGCCATCAGCGTCGTGCCGCGGATACGGGACTGGAGGTTCTCCTCCGCCAGGCCGGTCAGGTCCAGTGAGCCCATGTACGCGTCGAACATGGGGCCGATGGGGACCGTGCGGTAGTGCAGTCCGGTACGGCGGGCCAGTTCGGCGGCGTCGTCCTTGGAGTGGGAGGAGGAGTAGCGGGAGGGCATGGAGACGCCGTGGACGTTGTCCGGGCCGAGCGCGTCGACGGCCAGGGCGGCTACCAGTGCCGAGTCGATGCCGCCGGAGAGGCCGATCACCACGCTGCGGAAGTTGTTCTTGGTGATGTACGCCCGCAGGCCCATCACCAGTGCGCCGTAGATTTCCTCGGAGGCGTCCAGGCGGGGCGCGGGGGCGGGCATCGGCAGCGGCTCGTACGGCGGCAGCGGGTCCGCGGAGAGCGTGACGTGGTCGACGCGGAGGCCGTCGTCGACGTTGCCGGAAGGCGGCTCGGGCGCGGCGGCCGGCAGGTCCAGGTCGAGGAGGAGGCACTGCTCGGTGAACTGCGGGGCGCGGGTGAGCACCTCGCCGGCCGCGTCCACCACGATCGAGTCGCCGTCGAAGACCAGGTCGTCCTGGCCGCCGGTCATCGCCAGATACGCCGTCGTGCAGCCCGCCTCCTGGGCGCGCTTGCGGACCAGCTCCAGCCGGGTGTCGTCCTTGTCCCGCTCGTACGGGGAGGCGTTGACGGACAGCAGCAGCCCGGCACCGGCCGTACGGGCGGCGGGCACCCGGCCGCCGTCCTGCCACAGGTCCTCGCAGATGGCGAGGGCGATGTCGACGCCGTGCAGCCGGACGACGGGGAGCGTGTCGCCGGGTACGAAGTAGCGGTATTCGTCGAAGACGCCGTAGTTGGGGAGGTGGTGCTTGGCGAAGGTGAGGGCCACCCGGCCGCGGTGCAGCACGGCCGCGGCGTTCTGCGGGGCGCCCGCGGGCCGTCCGTACCGTGGCTGGGCCCGCTCGCAGCGGTCCAGGTAGCCGACCACGACGGCGGTCTCGCCGAGGCCCTCGTCGGCCAGCCGGGCGGCCAGGGCGCGCAGGGCGCCGCGGCTCGCCTCGACGAAGGAGGGCCGCAGCGCGAGGTCCTCGACGGGGTAGCCGGTCAGCGCCATCTCGGGGAACGCCGCCAGGTGGGCGCCCTGCCCGGCTGCCTCCCGGGTGCGGCGCACGATCGTCTCGGCGTTCCGGGCGAGGTCGCCCACACAGAAATCGGTCTGATGCAGAGCCAGGCGAAGTTGAGGCACGGGAGGGAGTTTAATCGTCGTACTGACGTTATGTGGGGCGGTTGAGTTTCGGGGGTGTTGCGGGGGCGAGCCCCGGATCCCGGGGTCCGGGACCCGCCCCGCCGTTGCGCAGGGCTCAGCTGCTCTGCGCCTTGTTGTACAGGTTCTTCGCGTCCTCGCCGAAGTACGGGCCGAACATCGTGTTGGGCAGGAAGGTGTAGCCGAAGCTGTTCACCGAGGACTGCAGCCCGGTGCCGGTCTTCTCGTCGAACTTGGTGAACCACGGCCCGCCGCTGGAGCCGCCGGTCATGTTGCAGGGCATCCCGTGGTCCTTGGAGAACAGCGGGTCCTTGATGGTGGTGCCGCTGCAGTAGATGAGTTTGCTGCCGTCGTAGGGGGACGCCGCCGGGTAGCCGAAGGCGTACATCTTCTGGGTGTAGCCGGTGTTGAAGGCGACGCCCTGGCTGCCGACTGCGTCGGTGAGGTGCTTGCCGTTCAGCGGGGGGACGACCGCCGCGCCGACGTCGTAGTTGATGTCCTCGCTCTTGGTCCACTGCGGGGTGGCGAGGGTCTTGCTCGCGGCCCACTTGCCGTGCGGGGCCTGGCCGTCGTGGTAGCCGGGTACGAAGATCCAGTTGGTGTGCCAGGCGCCGTCCAGCTTCACGCAGTGCCCCGCGGTGAGGACCGTACTGCGGTTGTCACTGGTCACCGCGTTGCCGGAGCAGGACGCCTGGCGGTTCTGGTAGGTGAAGAAGACCCGGCCTGCGGTGGCGGTGACCTTGCCGCCGCCGGTCCACGGTCCGCCGGCCTGCGGGAAGGCCTTCAGACCGGGCGAGGGCAGGGACGGAAGGGACGGCAGGGTGGGCGGCACGGCCGCTTCCTTGCCGCGCGGCAAGGCGTGGGCGGCCGGGGCGGACGCCGCGCGGGCGGCCGCGGCGTCGAGTTTCTTCCGGGCGACGGACAGCAGATCGAGCGGCTTCGCGGCGCGCATCCGCTTCGCCGTCCAGAAGGCGGCCGCCTTCTTGGCGTCCTGCTTGGCGTCGGCGGAGGCGGGAGCGGAGGCCGCGGCGCCGGGTGGTTCGGCGGCGCCGGCCGCGGGGGCCTGCAGCGCCGTGGCGCAGAGGGCGCCGGCGGCGAGCAGCGCCGCGGCGGTGATACGGGCGGACGTCCGGCCGGATATACCGGATATCGCGGTGCCGGACGTGCGGGAGCGGTGGCGCCGGACGGTGCCGGTGCCCTGGACGGTCTGTCTCACGCGTACCCCCTGGTGCGGTGGTCCCGCGGGTGCGCGGGCCACGACGTACGGACCGCCGGCCGGCGGCCCGGAGCGGAGTGGACGTACAGCGATGTGCAGAGGCAGCGTCCCACCGCCCCGACACCGCTGTCAGGGGCGCGTCAAGGGTTTGGCCGGAACCGCCGGGGAACGCGAAACCCCGTACGGCCCCCGGGCCTGCCCGAAGGGGCCGTGACAACGTAATGTGACGGTAACCCCCGCACGCGATACTGGCGTGCCGCGCCCCGTCAAGGGCGATGGGCGTGGACAGGCCGTTCGACCTGCAAGGATTGGTGAACATGGACAAGCAGCAGGAGTTCGTGCTCCGCACGCTGGAGGAGCGCGACATCCGCTTCGTACGGCTGTGGTTCACCGATGTGCTCGGTTTCCTGAAGTCGGTCGCGGTGGCCCCCGCCGAGCTGGAGCAGGCCTTCGACGAGGGCATCGGCTTCGACGGTTCGGCCATCGAGGGCTTCGCGCGGGTCTACGAGTCCGACATGATCGCCAAGCCCGACCCCGGCACGTTCCAGATCCTGCCGTGGCGCGCCGAGGCCCCCGGCACCGCCCGGATGTTCTGCGACATCCTGATGCCGGACGGCTCCCCGTCCTACGCCGACCCGCGCTACGTCCTCAAGCGGATCCTGGCCAAGACCTCCGACCTCGGGTTCACCTTCTACACCCACCCCGAGATCGAGTTCTTCCTGCTCAAGGACAAGCCGGTGGACGGCGGCCGGCCGACCCCCGCCGACTCCTCCGGCTACTTCGACCACACCCCGCAGAACGTGGGCATGGACTTCCGGCGCCAGGCGATCACGATGCTGGAGTCGATGGGCATCTCGGTGGAGTTCAGCCACCACGAGGGCGCCCCGGGCCAGCAGGAGATCGACCTGCGGTACGCCGACGCGCTGTCGACGGCCGACAACATCATGACCTTCCGGCTGGTCATGAAGCAGGTCGCGCTGGAGCAGGGCGTGCAGGCGACCTTCATGCCGAAGCCGTTCTCGGAGTTCCCCGGCTCCGGCATGCACACCCACCTCTCGCTCTTCGAGGGCGACCGCAACGCCTTCCACGAGTCGGGCGCCGAGTACCAGCTCTCCAAGGTCGGCCGGTCCTTCATCGCGGGCCTGCTGCGGCACGCCGCGGAGACCTCCGCGATCACCAACCAGTGGGTGAATTCCTACAAGCGGATCTGGGGCGGCGCCAACCGCCCGGCGGGCGCCGGCGGCGAGGCCCCCTCGTACATCTGCTGGGGCCACAACAACCGCTCCGCGCTGATCCGCGTCCCCATGTACAAGCCCGGCAAGATGGGCTCGACGCGGGTCGAGGTGCGCTCCATCGACTCCGGCGCCAACCCGTACCTGACGTACGCGGTGCTGCTGGCCGCCGGGCTCAAGGGCATCGAGGAGGGGTACGAACTCCCCGCGGGCGCCGACGACGACGTGTGGGCCCTGTCGGATGCCGAGCGGCGCGCGATGGGCATCGAGCCGCTCCCGCAGAACCTCGGCGAGGCCATCTCCCTCATGGAGCGCAGCGAACTGCTCGCGGAGACCCTGGGCGAGCACGTCTTCGACTTCTTCCTGCGCAACAAGAAGCAGGAGTGGGAGGAGTACCGCTCCGAGGTCACCGCCTTCGAGCTGCGCAAGATGCTGCCGGTGCTCTAGCGGCACGACACACTCAGCACGTCACACTCGCAGCACGTCACACTCAATAATCCGAAAAATCGATCCGGCAGGTTCTCCGAGAGGCCCCCGCCCGATGGCACTTCCCGCTCCGCAGGGACGGCGGAGCAGCACGTTCACCCGGCTGCTGCGGCACGGTTTCACCGATCCGCAGGCTGCCGGGAAGCTGCTGGACGCCCCCGCACTGTCCTCCGTACGGTCCGACTCGGTGCTCCTCGAAGCGCTCGGGGGCACCGCCGATCCGGACCAGGCGCTCGTGGGCCTGGTCCGGCTGGCCGAGGCGCAGTCGGAGGAGGACCGGCAGCGGCTGCTGTCCACGCTGGTCACCGCCAAGCCGCTGCGGGACCGGCTGCTGGGCGTGCTGGGGGCCTCGGAGGCGCTCGGCGACCACCTCGTACGGCACCCCAAGGACTGGGAGTCGCTGGCCACTTACGAGTCGGTCGATCTGCACCCCACCACCCCGGAGTTCGAGCAGGCGCTCGCCGAGGGCATCTGGGGCGAGCGGGGCGCGAAGCTGTCCCGGGAGGACGCGCTGCGGGCCGCGTACCGGCGCGCGCTGCTGGGCATCGCGGCGCGTGACGTGTGCGGCACGATCGACGTGGCGCAGACCGCGGCGGAGCTGGCGGACCTGGCCACCGCCACGCTGCGGGCGGCGCTGGAGATCGCCTCCGAGGAGCAGCCCGGGGACGCGGCCGTCAGCCGGCTCGCCGTCATCGGCATGGGCAAGTGCGGCGGCCACGAGCTGAACTACGTCTCCGACGTGGACGTCATCTTCGTCGCCGAGCCCAAGGACGGCGTCGAGGAGGCCGCGGCGCTGCAGGCCGCGACCCGGCTCGCCGCCCGCATGATGCGCGTCTGCTCCGACGTCACCCCCGAGGGCACGATCTGGCCCGTCGACGCCAACCTCCGCCCCGAGGGCCGCAACGGCCCCCTCGTCCGGACGCTGAGCAGCCACCTCGCGTACTACCAGCGCTGGGCCAAGACCTGGGAGTTCCAGGCGCTGCTGAAGGCCAGGACGGTGGCCGGCGACCCCGTGCTCGGGCAGGAGTACGTCGACGCCGTCACCCCGCTGGTCTGGCAGGCCGCCGAGCGCGAGAACTTCATCGTCGACGTCCGCCAGATGCGCCGCCGGGTCGTCGCCAACATCCCGGCGGGGCAGGTCGACCGCGAGCTCAAGCTCGGCCCCGGCGGTCTGCGGGACGTCGAATTCGCCGTCCAGCTCCTGCAGTTGGTGCACGGCCGCAGCGACGCCACGCTGCGCAGCGCCACCACCCTCGACGCGCTCAAGGCGCTCGCCGCCGGCGGCTACGTCGGCCGCCAGGACGCCACCGCGCTGGACGCCGCGTACCGCTTCCTGCGCACCCTCGAACACCGCATCCAGCTCTACAAGCTGCGCCGCACGCATCTGATGCCCGAGGACGAGCAGGACCTGCGGCGGCTCGCCCGCTCGCTCGGCATGCGCACCGAGCCGGTCGACACCCTCCGCAAGGAGTGGAAGTGGCACGCGCGCGAGGTGCGCCGGATCCACGAGAAGCTGTTCTACCGCCCGCTGCTGGACGCCGTCGCCGTCCTGGAACCGGGCGAGATCCGGCTCTCCGCCAAGGCCGCCGGGCAGCGCCTGGAAGCGCTCGGCTACGAGGACCCGGTCGGCGCGCTGCGCCACCTGGAGGCGCTGGCCTCCGGCGTCTCCCGCAAGGCCGCCATCCAGCGGACCCTGCTGCCGGTGCTGCTCGGCTGGTTCGCCGACTCCGCCGACCCGGACGCCGGGCTGCTGGGCTTCCGCAAGGTCTCCGACGCGCTCGGCAAGACGCCCTGGTACCTGCGGCTGCTGCGCGACGAGGGCGCGGCCGCCGAGAACCTCGCCCGGGTGCTGTCCGCCGGCCGGCTCGCCCCCGACCTGCTGCTGCGCGCCCCCGAGGCGGTCGCGCTGCTCGGCGCGCCCGACGGGCTGAAGCCGCGCGGCCGGGCGGCGCTGGAGCAGGAGGTGCTGGCCGCGGTCGGCCGCGCGGACGGCGCGGAGCAGGCGGTGGCGGCGGCCCGCGGGGTGCGCCGCCGCGAGCTGTTCCGCACCGCGGCCGCCGACCTGATCGGCGCGTACGGCACGGAGGCCAGCCCCGCCGAGGAGGACCACGGGCAGGCCGTGGACGCGGTGGGCTCGGCGCTGTCCGACCTGAACGCCGCGACGGTCGCGGGCGCGCTGCGGGCCGCGGTGCGCGAGCAGTGGGGCGACACCCTGCCGACCCGTTTCGCGGTGATCGGCATGGGCCGCTTCGGCGGCCACGAACTGAACTACGGCTCGGACGCGGACGTGCTCTTCGTCCACGAGCCGCGCGAGGGCGCCGACGAGCAGGAGGCCGCCAAGGCCGCGTTCGCGGTGGCCAACGAGATGCGCCGGCTGCTCCAACTGCCCTCCTCCGACCCGCCGTTGATGATCGACGCGGACCTGCGCCCCGAGGGGAAGACCGGCCCGCTGGTGCGCTCGCTCGGCTCCTACGCCGCGTACTACCGCCGCTGGTCGCTGACTTGGGAGGCACAGGCGCTGCTGCGCGCCGAGCCGGTCGCGGGCGACGAGGAGGTCGGGCGGCGGTTCATCGAGCTGGCGGACCCGCTGCGGTATCCGCGCGAGGGGCTGGGCGAGGACGCGGTACGCGAGATCCGCCGGCTCAAGGCGCGGATGGAGTCCGAGCGGCTGCCGCGCGGGGCCGACCCGACGATGCACACGAAGCTGGGGCGCGGCGGCCTCAGCGACGTGGAGTGGACCGTACAACTGCTCCAGATGCGGCACGGCCACGCGGAGCCGGCGCTGCGGACGACCCGGACCCGCGCGGCGCTTTCCGCGGCGCGGGAGGCCGGGCTGATCGGCGCGGAGGACGCGCAGACGCTGGACGAGGCGTGGGTGCTGGCGACGCGGGTGCGCAATGCCGTGATGCTGGTGCGGGGGCGCCCGGGAGATACCTTCCCGGGCGACGGCCGGGAGCTGGCCGCGGTGGGGCGCTACCTCGGGTACGAGGAGGGGCATGTGGGGGAGATGCTCGACGATTATCGGCGGATCACGCGGCGGGCGCGGGGTGTGGTGGAGGAGTTGTTTTACGGGGGCTGAGCCCGTTTACGGGTTCCCGTCTGCCCCGCTCTCGCCGTGGCCGTCCGCGGCGGCGCTGTGGTTGCTCGCGCAGTTCCCCGCGCCCCTGACGGGGCGCAAGCCCCTGCAGTACTCCAGGAAGCCCGCCAGAGTGAGATCGAAGGCCTGGTCTGCGCGGGAAGAGCCCGTCGCCGACTGGGCGGCGGCCAGCCGGGGGGCCTCGGTGCCCTCGGTGACCTCCCACATCGTTTCCGGGGCCGACATGTCCAGGGCCGAGCCCAGGACGATGTTGTCCAGGCCGGTGATGATCGGCAGGACGAGGGACGGGGCGAAGCCCGCCTCGGAGAGCAGCCCGGCCACGAACTCGTACTGGGCGAGCACCCGCGGTGCGCGGATCGGTGACGTCATCAGCATCGGGATCGTCCGCGGGTGGGCCGCGAAGGCGGCCCGGTAGGAGCGCGCCCAGCGCTCCAGGGCGGTGTCCCAGGGCACGTCGCTCAGCGTGGCCGGGTCTATCGCGTCAGTCACCCGCTCCCGCAACAGTTCGATCACGCCGGCCCGGCCGTCCACATGGTGATACACCGAGGCGGTCTGCACGCCGAGCCTGCGAGCCACCTCCGGCACGCTGAAGTCGCCCTTTTCGTCGACGAGTTCGAGCGCCGTCGCACCGATGCGCTCCCGGTCAAGCAGGGCCTTCCGCGGCCGCCCCATGTTCGTTTCTCCTGCCCGTGAGGTCTTCCCGAATCGTACGGCGGCGACTACATTGCCGAAAACCGAAAGGCTTTAGGTTTTCGCCGCGGTCATGCTGCCGTTCCACCCGTGTACGTCTCAGGCCGCCCCACCCCTCTTCCGCAGCAGAAGGGCAAGAGCGCATGGCCGTAGAGTCCGGGACCCGCGACGGGTCGCCACAGCACGACACCGCACCACCCGGCGAGGGTGCCCCCGCCCTCCGCAAGGGCACCCTCGGCGTCGCCGACATCGCCTTCTTCGTGGTCTCCGCCGCGGCGCCGCTCACCGTCATGGCCGGCGTCGCGCCGCTCGCCATCGGCATCGGCGGCATCGGCGCCCCCGTCGGCTACCTCCTCGCCGGCGCCACCCTCGCCCTCTTCGCGGTCGGCTTCACCGCCATGACCCGGCACGTGAAGCACGGCGGCGGCTTCTACGCGTTCATCACCCGGGGCCTCGGCCGTCCGGCCGGCTTCGGCGCCGCCACGCTGGCGCTGCTCGCGTACAACGGCATGCAGATCGGCGTGTACGGACTGCTCGCCACCGGCACCCAGGACGCGCTGGAGGCGCTCTGGGGCATCCACGTGCCGTGGCCGCCGATCGCGCTCGGCGGCGTCTTCGTCATCTGGTACCTGGGGTACCGCTCCATCGACTTCGGCGCCAAGGTCCTCGGCGTCCTGCTGGTCGCCGAGACCGGCATCCTCGTGCTGCTGGCCGGCGGGGTGCTGCTGGACGGCGGAGCCGAGGGCCTGGCACTGGACTCCTTCACGCCCGGCAATGTGCTGGTCCCCGGCACCGGCGCGGTCCTGGCCTTCGCCTTCGCCGCCTTCACCGGCTTCGAGTCCACCGCCATCTACCGCCGCGAGGCCCGCGACCCCGGCCGCACCATCCCGCGCGCCACCTACATCGCCGTCGGCTTCCTCGGCCTCTTCTACGCCTTCAGCGTCTGGGTCGTCATCCAGGCGTTCGGCGGTACGAAGGTCCTCAAGGCGGTCGCCACCGACCCGGCCGGGCTCTTCTTCACCGCCACCACGCACTACGTCGGTGCCTGGGCCGCCGACCTGATGCACGTCTTCATCGTGACCAGCATCCTCGCCTCGCAGCTGGCCTTCCACAACGCGATCAACCGGTACGGGCTGGCGCTCGCGCAGGAGGGCGTGCTGCCCAAGGCGCTCGGCAGGGTGCACCCCAAGCACCGCTCCCCGTACGTCGCCGGAGTACTCCAGAGCGTGCTGGCGCTGCTCGTCGTCGCGGGCTTCGCGCTGGCCGGTGCCGACCCGTACCAGCAACTGCTGCTGTGGATGAACACCCCAGGAATGCTGGGCCTGTTGACCCTCCAGGGGATCACCGCGGTCGCCATCCCGTTCTTCTTCCGCCGCATCCGGCACCAGGAGGGCCGCTGGCGCACGGTGATCGCGCCGATCGCCGCCACCGTGCTGATGGCCGGCGCGCTCTGGCTGGTCACCGCCAAGATCGGGCTGATGACCGCGGCCCCCCTCGCGACCAACACCGTCCTCGTCCTCACCGTCCCCGCCGCCTTCGCCGTCGGCGTCCTGATCGCCGTGCGCTTCCGCCGCGACCGCCCCGCGGTGTACGCGGAGTTCGCCGCCGAGCCCGCCGACTGACCACGACGGCCGTACCGCCGCCCCCCCCGCACCCGTTTCGCAAGGAGAACCGAAGCAGTGTCCGAGTCCCGCAGCACCGCCGCCGACACCGTCCTGACCGGTGCCCGCGTCCGCACCCTCGACCCCGCCCGTCCCTGGGCGAGCGCCGTCGCCGTCAAGGACGGCCGGATCGCCGCCGTCGGCGAGGAGCACGAGGTACGGGACTGGCGCGGCCCGGACACCGAGGTGATCGACCTGGCCGGGGCCACCCTCACCCCCGGGCTGGTCGACGGCCACAGCCACCCGATCTGGGGCGGCGAGATGGCCACCGGGCTGGACCTCTCCGGCTGCCGGGACCTGGACGGGCTGCGGGACGCGCTGGCCGGCGCGGCGCGTGCGGCCGGCCGCGGCGAGTGGGTCATGGGGTACGGCCTGGACCACAACACCTTCGGCGGCCGGCCCGTCCACCGCGACCTGATCGAACCGGCCCTCGGCGGCGTGCCCGCCTTCCTCCGCCTCTACGACGGACACTCCGCGCTGGCCACGGGCCCCGCGCTGGCCGCCGCCGGCATCGACGGGCCGCGCGCCTTCGACCAGCGCGCCGAGATCGTCTGCGACCCGGACGGCCGGCCCACCGGGTACCTCGTCGAGCATGCCGCGATGGACCTCATGCTGCCCGTGCTGCCGCGCCCCAGCGCCGCCGAGCGGCGCGCCCGGCTGCTCACCCTGCTGGGCGAGATGGCCGCGACCGGCCTGACCGGCGCGCACGTCATGGACCTGGAGGGCCAGGACGTACTGGACGTGCTGACCGGGATCGAGGCCGACGGCGAACTGCCGGTACGGCTGCGGATCGCACCCTGGTGCATGCCCGGCGCCGACAAGGCGGCCCTGGACCACCTGATCGAGCTTCAGCAGCGGGCCGGGCGCCACTGGCGGGTGGGCGGCGTGAAGTTCTTCATGGACGGCACGGTCGAGGGCGGTACCGCCTGGCTGGAGCACGCCGACTGCCACGGCCAGGGCACCGAGGCGTTCTGGCCGGATCCCGCCGCGTACACCCGCGCCGTGCACCACCTCGCGAAGGCCGGTGTACGGACCGCCACGCACGCCATCGGGGACGCGGCCGTCCGGCACGTCCTGGACACCGTCGAGGCGCTGGGCGACCAGGCGCAGCGCGGGATGCACCGCATCGAGCACATCGAGACCGTGCCGAGCGAGCAGCTCCCGCGGTTCGCCGCGCTCGGGGTCGCCGCCTCGATGCAGCCCACCCACACCGCCTACACCCGCGCCGACCACACCGACGAGTGGTCCAAGCGGGTCGGCGAGGAGCGGGCGGCCCGGGCGTGGCGCTGCCGCGATCTGCGGGACGCGGGCGCCGTACTGGTCCTCGGCTCCGACTGGCCGATCGCGCACTACGACCCGCGCGGCGTGCTCGCGACCGCCCGGCTGCGCCGCCCGGCCGGCTCGCCGGAGACCGCGCCGGTCACCGTCGAGCAGGCGCTGACGGGGGAGATGGCACTGGAGGGTCTCACGTCGCATGCGGCGCTGGCGGTGGGCGAGGAGTCGTATGCGGGGCGCGTCGCGGTCGGCTTCCGGGCAGACCTCACCGCGCTGGGCGTGGACCCCGTTTCCGCGCCGGCGGACGAGGTCGGGGAGGCGCCCGTGGCGCTCACCATGACTGGTGGTGTCATCGTGCACCGCGGCGTGGGCTGACGCGCTGAGCCCGGCTGCCGCCGGGCTGTCCTCAATCGCCGGACGGGCTTGTTTGTCACGCCCCCGAAGGGCTCGGTTCCGACGGACGCGCCGGGGCCGGGCCCGGTCGGGGCAGGCGGGGGAGGCGCGAGAGGGTGGTGCCGTACCAGAGGCGGGCCACCGCGAAGGCGAACGCCAGGCAGAGCACGCCGCCCACCGCGTCCAGCCAGAAGTGGTTGGCGGTGGAGACGATCACCAGCAGGGTCAGCACCGGATACAGCACGCCCAGCACCCGTACCCACGTGTGCCGCGCCAGCAGCGCGAGGGTGAGGCCGCACCACAGCGACCAGCCGATGTGCATCGAGGGCATCGCCGCGTACTGGTTCGACATGCTCGCCAGGTTCCCCGAGGCCATCGAGCCCCAGGTGTCGTGCACCATGACCGTGTCGATGAAATGGCCACCCGGCATCAGGCGGGGCGGCGCGAGGGGGAAGAAGTAGTAGCCCAGCAGGGCGACCGCGGTGGTGAGGAAGAGGACCAGCCGGGAGGCGGCGTAGCGGCCGGGGTGCCGGCGGTAGAGCCAGACCAGGACGCCGACGGTGACGATGAAGTGCAGCGTGGCGTAGTAGTAGTTCATCGCGACGATCAGCCAGGTCACGGCGTTCATCGCGTGATTGACGGTGTGTTCGACGGCGATGCCGATGCTGTGCTCGGCCCGCCAGACCCAGTCGGCGTTTCTCAGCGCCTGCGTCTTCTGCTCCGGCACGGCGTTGCGGATCAGGGAGTACGTCCAGTAGCTGACCGCGATCAGCAGGATCTCGAACCACAGGCGAGGTCTTGCCACGCCGTGCGCCCGGGCGGCGGACGCCCGTCCGCGAGGCGGGCCGGAACGCTGCGGAGGGGGTGTCGGTGCGCTCGTCCGGCCGTCAAGGATCCTCGCGTTGGCATCACCCATAGCCCGACAGTCTGCCAGAAATCGGGGTAGACCCGATCATCCTGGAGTCGGGTCCTGGACACCCTTTCTCGCCCCGGAGGGGGAGGCTATACCCCCACCGCCATCGGGGTCCGTGCGCCGCGCCGAGGCCGTCGAACCGCGCACGACGAGCTCCGGATGGAAGACGAACTCCGTACGCAGCGGGGCCCGCGAGGTCCCGGACGGGCTCTCCGGCAGGTCGGCGCCGACCTCCTCCAGCAGGGCCCGAACCGCCGCCTGGCCCATGGCCTGCACCGGCTGCCGGATGGTGGTCAGCGGCGGGTCGGTGAACGCGATCAGCGGGGAGTCGTCGTACCCCACCACCGAGACGTCGTCGGGCACCTCCAGGCCGCGCTGCCGGGCCGCCCGGATCGCGCCGAGCGCCATCATGTCGCTCGCGCAGATCACCGCCGTGCAGCCGCGCTCCAGCAGAGCGCCGGCCGCGGCCTGCCCGCCTTCGAGCGTGTAGAGGGAGTGCTGCACCAGCTCCGCCGCCTCGTCCGCGGCCATCCCGAGCTGCTCGCGCATGGCGCGCAGAAACCCCTCGATCTTCCGCTGTACCGGCACGAAGCGGCGCGGGCCGAGCGCGAGGCCGATCCGCTGGTGGCCGAGGGCCGCGAGATGGGTGACCGCGAGGGAGATCGCCACGCCGTCGTCCGGGGAGATGAAGGGTGCCTGGACCTTGTCCGAGTAACCGTTGATCAGGACGAACGGCACGCCCTGGCCGCGCAGCGCCTCGTACCGGCCCATGTCCGCCGTGGTGTCGGCGTGCAGCCCGGAGACGAAGATGATGCCGGCCACGCCGCGGTCCACCAGCATCTCGGTCAGCTCGTCCTCGGTCGAGCCGCCGGGGGTCTGCGTGGCGAGCACCGGGGTGTACCCCTGGCGGGTCAGGGCCTGGCCGATGACCTGCGCGAACGCCGGGAAGATCGGGTTCTCCAGCTCGGGCGTGATGAGCCCGACCAGCCCGGCGCTGCGCTGCCGCAGGCGTACCGGGCGCTCATAGCCCAGGACGTCCAGTGCGGCGAGTACGGACTGGCGGGTGGTGGCGGAGACGCCGGGCTTGCCGTTGAGCACCCGGCTGACGGTGGCCTCGCTGACACCCGCCTGTACTGCGATGTCAGCCAGGCGCGCGGTCATGGAAGCCGACCTTACCGGTCGGGATCCGGCTTGCCCACCACGCGCAGGATTCGCCGGGCAGGCACACCCGGCCGTCCTCGGTGCGCAGCGGCGCGCTTGCGAGCAGCAGGCGGCCCGCGCCCGACACCTCCACCGGCCGGGTGCGGGTGTTCAGTACGCACACGAAGCCGTGCCGGCGCAGCGCCAGTACCCCCTCCGGCGCGTCCAGCCAGCTCATCCGCCCGTCGCCGAGGCCGGGCAGCGCGCGGCGCCAGGCGAGCGCGGCACGGTACAGCTCCAGCGTGGAGCCGGGGGTGCCGGTCTGTGCCTCGACGGTCAGCTCCGCCCAGCCCGGCGGCTGCGGCAGCCAGCTCCCGCCGGGCCCGAAGCCGTACGGCGCCTCCGTACCGGACCAGGGGAGCGGCACCCGGCAGCCGTCGCGGAAGCCGTCCTGGCCGTCGCCGCGGAAGAACGCCGGGTCCTGGCGGACCGCGTCGGGCAGCTCGGTGACCTCCGGCAGCCCCAGCTCCTCCCCTTGGTAGAGGTAGGCGGAGCCGGGGAGGGCGAGCATGAGGAGGGTGGCGGCGCGGGCGCGCGCGAGGCCGCCGAGCCGGGTGGTGTGGCGGACCACGTCGTGGTTGGAGAGCACCCAGGTGGTGGGCGCGCCGACCAGGGAAGTGGCGGCCAGCGACTCGTCGATGACGCGGCGGAGCGCGGCCGCGTCCCAGTCCGCTTGCAGGAAGTGGAAGTTGAACGCCTGGTGCAGCTCGTCGGGGCGTACGTAGCGGGCGAGGCGGCCGGCGTCGGGGGCCCAGGCCTCGGCGACGCCGATCCGCTCGCCACGGTAGGAGTCCAGCAGCCGGCGCCAGTGGCGGTGGATCTCGTGCACGCCGTCCTGGTCGAAGAAGGGGAGGACGTCGGTGCCGATGAGGCGGGCCTGCTGCCGGCGGCCGACATTGGGCAGCCCCGGCGCCTTGACCATGCCGTGCGCGACGTCGATGCGGAAGCCGTCGACGCCGCGGTCCAGCCAGAACCGCAGGATCGCGTCGAACTCGGCCCGCACTTCGGGGCGCTCCCAGTCCAGGTCGGGCTGTTCGGGCGCGAAGAGATGGAGGTACCAGTCGCCGCGCTCGGTGCGGGTCCAGGCGGGGCCGCCGAAGACGGACTCCCAGTCGTTGGGCGGCAGCTCGCCGTGCGTCCCGCGGCCCGGCCGGAAGACGTACCGCTCGCGGGCCAGGTCCGGGTCGCGGAACCACGGGTGCCGGTCGGAGGTGTGGTTCGGGACGATGTCCACGATGACGCGCAGGCCCAGCTCGTGGGCGGTGTCCAGGAACGCCTCGGCGTCGGCGAGGGTGCCGAAGAGCGGGTCGACGGCGCGGTGGTCGGCGACGTCGTAACCGCCGTCGGCCTGCGGTGACGCGTAGAACGGCGTCAGCCAGACGGCGTCGGCGCCCAGCTCCTTCAGATACGGCAGCCGGGCGCGGGCGCCGGGCAGGTCCCCGACGCCGTCACCGTCACCGTCCCCGAAGGAGCGTACGTAGATCTGATAGATGACGGCGTCGCGCCACCAGCCCGTGCCGGGGCGGTCCGGGGCCGGCGGTGCGGCGGGCGAGGGAAAGGTCAGCTCATCGGTCATCGGCCGTCCTTCGGTCGATCGGGCTACTGATGATCAACGCCCCGGCAGGGGCCGGGGTGACGGGTCGAGGTAACCGGGCTGCAACATCTTCCGGTGGTCTTGCAGAAATTTGCCGCAAGCTCTTTCGGTTTCTTTTCGCCGCTGTTACGTTCCTGACGCCCTCTCGGGCGGATTCCTACGTACCTCGTTCGTATCTCGTACGTATCTCGGGCTTTTCCAGAAGGAGTTCACATGCGACGTGGCATAGCGGCCACCGCGCTGGTCGCGGGTCTGGCACTGACGGCGACCGCTTGCGGCGGTGACGGCGGGAGCGACCAGAAGAGCGGGGGTGAGCTGTCGGGCACCGTCACCTACTGGGACGTCTCCAACGCCGCCGAGAAGGGGGCCTTCAAGGAGCTCGCCGAGGGCTTCGAGAAGCAGCACCCCAAGGTCGACGTCAAGTACGTGAACCTCTCCTTCGGCGAGGCCAACGCCAAGTTCAAGAACGCGGCCGGCGGCAACTCCGGCGCGCCGGACGTGATGCGTACCGAGGTCGCCTGGGTCGCCGACTTCGCCAACCTCGGCTACCTCGCGCCGCTGGACAACACCCCCGCGCTGGAGAAGAACGAGGATTTCCTGGAGCAGGCGGCCGGCAGCACCCGCTTCAAGGGCAAGACCTACGCCGCGCCCCAGGTCATCGACACCCTTGGCCTCTTCTACAACAAGAAGCTGCTGAAGGAGGCGGGCGTCGGGGTCCCCAAGACCTTCGACGAGCTGAAGACCGCCGCCAAGAAGATCAAGTCGAAGACCGGGGCGACCGCGCTCTACCTGCGCGGCGACGACCCGTACTGGTTCCTGCCCTACCTCTACGGCGAGGGCGGCGACATGGTCCAGGCGAAGGGCAAGAAGGTCCTCATCGACGACCCGGCCGGCGTCCGGGCCTTCGAGACGATCAAGGACCTGGTCGATTCCAAGGCCGCCGTCACCGATGCCACCGACGGCCAGGAGAACCAGCTCAAGGCCCTCAAGGACGGCGACGTCGCGATGGCGGTCGACGGGCCGTGGGACATCGAGGGCGCGCTGGCCGGCAAGGAGTTCAAGGACAAGAGCAACCTCGGCGTCGCGCCCGTGCCCGGCGGCAGCAAGGCCCAGGGCTCCCCGCAGGGCGGCTGGAACCTCTCCGTCTACGCCGGGTCCGGCAACCTCGACGCCTCTTACGAGTTCGTGAAGTACATGAGCTCCGCCAAGGTCCAGCAGCAGACCACCGAGAAGCTGAGCCTGCTGCCGACCCGCAAGTCGGTCTACGAGGTGCCGTCCGTCAAGGACAACGAGATGGTCAAGTTCTTCCGGCCCGCCGTCGAGAAGGCCGTCGAGCGCCCCTGGATCGCCGAGGGCAACTCGCTCTTCGAGCCGATCAAGGTCCAGATGAACAAGGTCCTCACCGGCAGCGCCACTCCCGAGCAGGCCGCCAAGAACACCGGAGACGCCTACCGGAAGCTGCTCAAGGACTACAAGTGACGACGCTCGCCCCCACAAAGACCCAAGGCAAGGCGGCGCCCGCCGCGCCACCCGGCCGCCTCCGCCGGGCCCTGAGCACCCACTGGTACGCCTGGACCATGATCGCCCCGGTGGTGCTCGTCCTCGTGGTCATCATCGGCTACCCGCTGGTCCGCGGCCTGTACCTCTCGCTCACCGACGCCACCGAGGCCAATGTCGCCCGCGACATCGGCATGAACCACATCCCGGCGACATACGAGTTCGTCGGGCTGGACAACTACACGGCCGTACTGAGCGACAGCGTCTTCTGGAGCCGGCTGGGCTGGACCGTGGTGTGGACCGTCGCCTGCGTCGGGCTCACCTTCACCCTCGGCCTGGTCCTCGCCAACCTCCTCAACCGCAAGCTGAAGGGCCGCACCTTCTACCGGCTCGCGCTGATCCTGCCCTGGGCGATCCCGGCCTTCATCTCCGTCTTCACCTGGCGGATGCTCTACAACGAGAAGCACGGGCTGCTCAACAAGCTCCTCCAGGGCGGCGGCATCGACGCGATCCCCTGGCTCAACGACCCGACCTGGGCCAAGCTCTCCGTCATCGCCGTCAACGTCTGGCTCGGCGTGCCCTTCATGCTCGTCGCACTGCTCGGCGGGCTGCAGTCCATCCCCGGTGAGCTCTACGAGGCCGCCGAGATGGACGGCGCGAGCGCCTGGCAGCGGTTCCGCCACATCACCGTGCCGTCCCTGCGCTCCGTCTCCAGCACGGTGATCCTGCTCAGCACGATCTGGACCTTCAACATGTTCCCGGTGATCTTCCTGCTGACGCGCGGCGGGCCCGGCGACGCCACCGAGATCCTCGTGACGTACGCCTACCGACTCTCCTTCATCGACAGCCCGCGCAACTTCTCCGAATCGGCCGCCTGGGGCGTGCTGATCCTGCTGCTGCTCTCGGCCGTCGCGGTCGTCTACCGGCGCAGCCTGCGCAAGCAGGGCGAGGTGTGGTGACCATGCGCGAAAAGAAGAGAAGCCCCCTGGCCTCCACCGGCCTGCACGCGACCCTCATTGCCGCCGCCGTCGTCGCGGTCTTTCCGCCGCTGTGGCTGCTGGTCACCTCCTTCAAGCCGAAGAACGACGCCTTCACCACCGAGCCGGTCACCGACTTCACGCTCGCCAACTACACCCATGTACTGGCCGACACCGCGTTCCTGACCTGGTTCGGGAACTCCGTGGTGATCGTCGGCGTGACCACCGTCCTCGGCGTCTTCCTCGCTGCCACCACCGGCTACGCCGTCAGCCGCTTCCGCTTCCCCGGGATGCGCCCGCTGATGTGGCTGCTGCTGATCACGCAGATGTTCCCGGTGGCCGTGCTGATCGTGCCGCTGTACAACCTGATGGCGAGCCTGGGCCTGCTCAATCAGCCCACGGGCCTCGTCATCACCTACCTCACCATCGCCGTGCCGTTCTGCGCCTGGATGATGAAGGGGTTCTTCGACACGATCCCGGTGGAGATCGACGAGTCGGGCCGGGTCGACGGGCTCAACCCCTTCGGCACCTTCTGGCGGCTCGTCCTGCCGCTCGCCCGCCCCGGCCTCGCCGTCACCGGCTTCTACACCTTCGTCACGGCCTGGGCCGAGGTCGCCTACGCGTCCGCCTTCATGACCGGCGAGGAGAACCTCACCCTCGCCGGCGGCCTGCAGACCTTCGTCAGCCAGTACAACAACGACTGGGGATCGATGACTGCCGCGGCCGTGATCGTCGCCGTGCCCGCGGCCGCCGTCTTCGCCTTCGCCCAGCGCCATCTCGTATCCGGCCTGACCGCCGGCACGACCAAGGGATGACATGAACCAGAACTCCACCACCCCTGCCACCGAGTGGTGGCGCCACGCGGTGATCTACCAGGTGTACCCGCGCAGTTTCGCCGACGGCAACGGTGACGGGATGGGCGACCTGGCCGGCATCCGCGAGCGGCTGCCGTACCTCAAGGACCTGGGCGTCGACGCCGTCTGGCTCAGCCCCTTCTACGCGTCGCCGCAGGCCGACGCCGGTTACGACGTGGCCGACTACCGGGCCATCGACCCGATGTTCGGCGACCTGCCGGACGCCGAGGCGCTGCTCCGCGACGCCCGCGAGCTGGGCCTGCGCACCATCGTCGACGTGGTGCCCAACCACTGCTCCGACCAGCACGAATGGTTCAAGCGCGCGGTGGCCGAGGGACCGGGCTCGACCCTGCGCGAGCGCTTCCACTTCCGCAAGGGCCGCGGCGAGAACGGCGAGGAGCCGCCCAACGACTGGGAGTCCATCTTCGGCGGCCCCGCCTGGACCCGGCTCCCGGACGGCGAGTGGTACCTCCATCTCTTCGCCCCCCAGCAGCCCGACTTCAACTGGGAACACCCCGCCGTCCAGGACGAGTTCCGCTCCATCCTGCGCTTCTGGCTGGACCTGGGCGTCGACGGCTTCCGGGTGGACGTCGCGCACGGCCTGGTCAAGGCCGCCGGGCTGCCCGACATGGGCCACGCCGAACAGCTCAAGCTGCTCGGCAACCAGGAGCTGCCCTTCTTCGACCAGGACGGTGTGCACGCGATCTACCGCTCCTGGCGGAAGGTCCTCGACGAGTACGCGGGGGAGCGCATCGCCGTCGCCGAGGCATGGACGCCCAGCGCCGACCGCACCGCCCTCTATCTGCGCCCCGACGAGCTGCACCAGGCGTTCAACTTCCACTACCTGAACGCCGGCTGGGACGCGGCCGAGCTGCGTGAGGTCATCGACTCCTCGCTGGACGCCATGCGCCCGGTGGGCGCGCCCACGACCTGGGTGCTCTCCAACCACGACGTCGTACGCCATCGCACCCGGCTCGGCGGCGGCCTGCCCCGCGCCCGCGCCGCCGCGCTGCTGATGCTCGCGCTGCCCGGCTCCGCGTACGTCTACCAGGGCGAGGAGCTCGGCCTGCCCGAGGTCACCGACCTGCCCGACGAGGTCCGCCAAGACCCCTCCTTCTTCAAGGAGAACGGGCAGGAGGGGCTGCGGGACGGCTGCCGGGTGCCGCTCCCGTGGTCCGGTACGGAAGCGCCGTACGGCTTCGGGACCGGTGGCAGCTGGCTGCCGCAGCCCGACGAGTGGGCGTCCCTGAGCGTCGCGGCGCAGACCGGCGATCCGGACTCCACGCTGGAGCTGTACCGCACGGCGCTCGCCGTCCGCCGGGAGCACCCCGGGCTCGGCGCGGGCGACGCGGTGGAGTGGCGCCCCGCACCCGAGGGCGTACTGCACTTCCGCCGCGCGGGCGGCTTCACCTGCGCGGTGAACACCACGGCGGAGGCCGTGCGCCTGACCGTCCCCGGGCGGCCGCTGCTGTCCAGCGGCGCGCTGCCGCAGGAGATTCCGGGACGCCCCGGCACCTACGAGCTGGCCGCGGACACGGCCGTGTGGTGGACCGAGTGACGCTGCCCCCCAGGCTCGCTGACATCGCCGCGCAGGCCGATGTCAGCGAGGCCACCGTGAGCCGGGTGCTCAACGGGAGGACCGGGGTGGCCGGCGCCACCCGGCAGCGGGTGCTGGCCGCACTGGACGTGCTCGGGTACGAGCGTCCGGTGCGGCTGCGGCGGCGCAGCGCGGGCCTGGTCGGGCTGGTCATCCCGGAGCTGACCAACCCGATCTTCCCGGCGTTCGCGCAGATCATCGAGCAGGCGCTGGCCGGGCACGGCTATACGCCCGTGCTCTGTACGCAGATGCCGGGCGGCGCGACCGAGGACGAGCTGGTCGAGCAGTTGGAGGCGCGGGGCGTCACCGGGATCGTGTTCCTGTCCGGGCTGCACGCGGACACCGGCGCCGACCCGGCCCGCTACACCCGCCTCACCACGCGCGGCGTGCCGTACGTCCTGATCAACGGCTACAACGCGGACATCCACGCCTCGTTCGTCTCGCCCGACGACCGGGCGGCCGCCCGGATGGCGGTCACCCACCTCGCCGCGCTGGGGCACACCCGTATCGGGCTGGCCGTCGGCCCGTCCCGGTACGTGCCGTCCCGGCGCAAGGCGGAGGGGTTCATCGCGGCCATGGAGGAGCTGTTCGGCCCGGCACCGGGGGAGGCCGAACGGCTCGTGCAGCACACGCTGTTCAGCGTCGAGGGCGGGCACGCCGCGGCCGCCGCGCTGCTGGACGCGGGCTGTACGGGTGTGGTGTGCGGCAGCGATCTGATGGCGCTGGGCGTCGTACGGGCCGCCCGGCAGCGCGGCCTCGCCGTGCCGGGACAGCTCTCGGTTGTCGGCTTCGACGACTCGCAGCTCATCGCGTTCGCCGACCCGCCGCTGACCACCGTGCGGCAGCCCGTGCAGGCGATGGCGACCGCGGCGGTCGGCGCGCTGATCGAGGAGATCCAGGGGAACCCCGTACAGCGCACGGAGTTCGTCTTCCAGCCGGAGCTGGTCGTACGGGGGTCGACGGGGCCGGTGCCGGGAGGACCGGTCCGGCCGGCCGGGCGCGTGAGGCCCCCCGCCTAGCGGGTGGCCTCCGGCCGGCCGGACCGGGATGTTGCCCGGTGAAGTTAACACCGTTGCAATGGCTTGCGAAAGGTCTTGCAACAACGGATTGCGGCGGCTACAACTGCAACAGCCTTACGGGCACGGCGCGTTGCCGGGCAAGGCTCTCGTCTCCCCCTCAGGAGGAACCATGCCCCTTCGCAGATCCCTGGCCCGCGGCTGTACGGCAGCCGCCCTCGCGCTCACCGCGGCGGCCCTCGGCACCCCCGCCGAGGCCGCACCGCCCGGCACCAAGGACGTCACCGCCGAACTCTTCGAGTGGCGCTACGACTCGGTCGCCCGGGAGTGCAAGGACACCCTCGGCCCGGCCGGATACGGATACGTCGAGGTCTCGCCCGCCACGGAGCACATCCAGGGCGGCCAGTGGTGGACCTCGTACCAGCCCGTCAGCTACAGGATCGCCGGCCGGCTCGGCGACGGCACCGCCTTCAAGAACATGATCGACGCCTGCCACGCGGCCGGCGTGAAGGTCGTCGCGGACGCCGTCATCAACCACATGTCGGCCGGGTCCGGCACCGGCACCGGCGGCTCCTCGTACAGCAAGTACACCTACCCCGGGATCTACCAGCCGCAGGACATGGACGACTGCACCGCCCAGATCAGCAACTACCGGGACCGCTTCAACGTGCAGCACTGCGAGCTGGTGGGCCTGGCCGACCTGGACACCGGCGAGCCGTACGTCCGTACACGCATCGCGCAGTACCTCAACGACCTGCTCTCCCTCGGCGTGGACGGCTTCCGTATCGACGCCGCCAAGCACATGCCCGCCGAGGATCTGGCCGCCATCAAGGGCCAGTTGAGCAACCCGGGCGTGTACTGGAAGCAGGAGGCGATCCACGGGGACGGTGAGGCCGTCTCGCCGAGCGAGTACCTCGGCAACGGGGACGTGCAGGAGTTCCGCTACGGCCGCGACCTCAAGCGGGTCTTCCAGAACGAGAGGCTCGCGTACCTGAAGAACTTCGGCGAGGGCTGGGGGTACATGGCGAGCGGCAAGTCCGGCGTCTTCGTCGACAACTGGGACACCGAGCGCAACGGCTCCACGCTCAGCTACAAGAACGGCGCGGACTACACCCTCGCCAATGTCTACATGCTGGCCTGGCCGTACGGCTCCCCGGACGTGCACTCCGGCTATGAATTCACCGACCACGACGCCGGGCCGCCCAACGGGGGCACGGTCAACGCCTGCTGGCAGGACGGCTGGAAGTGCCAGCACAAGTGGCCCGAGATCAAGGCCATGGTGGCCTTCCGCAACACCGCGCACGGGACCGCCGTCACCAACTGGTGGGACAACGGCAACGACGCCATCGCCTTCGGGCGCGGCGACAAGGCGTACGTCGCGATCAACCACGAGCCGTCGAGCCTGAGCCGTACGTTCCAGAGCGCGCTGCCCGCCGGGAACTACTGCGACGTGCAGAGCGGGCGGGCTGTCACGGTCGACGGGTCGGGCCGGTTCACCGCCACCCTCGCTCCGAACACCGCCCTCGCGCTGCACACCGGCGCCCGCACCTGCGGCTGAACACCGTGAAGGAGACCACCTCCGTGACCGGCACCCTCCGCCGAACCGTCACCGCGCTCGCCGCGGCGCTCTGCGCCGCGGCGGCCGCCGCCCTGCCCGGCGCCGCGCCCGCACAGGCGGCCCCGCCGCCCTACCCCGCCAAGGCCGAGGCCCAGTGGATCGACCGGGACACCGTCGTCTGGAAGGGCGCGCCCGACGCGGCCGGCGGCACCCTCCAGCTCGAATCCGGCCCCGACGGCGACCGGCGGCTGCGCCTCGCGCCCGGCACTCTGACGCCCGACGAGCGAGCCAAGTACCCGCACCTGAAGGGCTTTCCGGCCTTCACCGTCGACCCGCGCGACCAGGCGCAGGCCGCCACCGCGCTGCGCGACCGGCTCGTCGCCACCCGCCGGGCCGCCGACGGCACCCTGCGCGAGGCCACCGGCGTGCAGATACCCGGCGTGCTGGACGACCTGTACGGCGCCGCCTCCAGGGCCCGGCTCGGCCCGGTCTTCGACCGCGGCCGCCCCACCCTCTCCGTCTGGGCACCCACCGCGCGCACCGTCGCCCTCGAACTCGACGGCCGCAGTGTGCCGATGACCCGCGACGACCGGACCGGCGTGTGGTCGGTGACCGGCGCCCGAGGCTGGACCGGCAAGCCGTACCGCTACGCCGTCACCGTCTTCGCGCCCGCCGCCGGGCAGACCGTCACCAACAAGGTCACCGACCCTTACGCCACGGGCCTCACCGCTGACTCCGAGCGCAGCCTCGTCACCGACCTGGCCGACCCGAAGCTGGCCCCCAAGGGCTGGGACCGGATCGAGAAGCCCGCCGCCGTACCGCTGCGCGACGCCCGCATCCAGGAGCTGCACGTCCGCGACTTCTCGATCGCGGACCGCACCTCGAAGCACCCCGGGAAGTACCTCGCCTTCACCGACCGCGGCTCCGACGGCATGAAGCACCTGCGTGCCCTCGCCCGCGCCGGCACCAGCCACGTCCATCTGCTGCCCGCCTTCGACTTCGGGTCCGTCCCCGAGCGCCCCGACCGGCAGGCCACACCGGACTGCGACCTCGCGTCCTACCCGCCGGACTCCGAGAAACAGCAGGAGTGCGTCGCGAAGACCGCCGCGAAGGACGCGTACAACTGGGGCTACGACCCGGTGCACTACACCGTGCCCGAGGGCTCGTACGCCTCCGACCCGGACGGCACGGCACGCACCCTGGAGTTCCGCCGCATGGTGCAGGGCCTGAACGGGGCCGGGCTGCGCACCGTCATGGACGTCGTCTACAACCACACCCTCGCGAGTGGCCAGGACCCCCGGTCCGTACTGGACCGCATCGTCCCCGGCTACTATCACCGGCTGCTGGACGACGGCACCGTCGGCACCTCCACCTGCTGCGCCAACACCGCGCCCGAGCACACCATGATGGGGAAGCTCGTCGTCGACTCGCTCATCACCTGGGCGAAGAGTTACAAGGTCGACGGCTTCCGGTTCGACCTGATGGGGCATCACCCCAAGGCCAACATCCTCGCCGTGCGCAAGGCCCTGGACGCCCTGACGCCCGCGAAGGACGGCGTGGACGGCAAGGCGATCGTCCTCTACGGCGAGGGCTGGAACTTCGGCGAGGTCGCGAACGACGCCCGCTTCGTCCAGGCCACGCAGAAGAACATGGCCGGGACCGGCATCGCCACGTTCGACGACCGGGCGCGCGACGCGGTGCGCGGCGGCGGCCCCTTCGACGCCGACCCGCGCGTCCAGGGCTTCGCCTCCGGCCTGTTCACCGACTCCAACGACTCGCCCGCCAACGGAAACCGGGACGAGCAGAAGGCCCGGCTGCTGCACTACCAGGATCTGATCAAGGTCGGCCTGACCGGCGGCCTCGCCGAGTACACCTTCACCGACAGCAAGGGCCGCCGCGTCAAGGGCTCCGAGGTCGACTACAACGGCGCGCCCGCCGGATACGCGGCCGCGCCCGGCGACGCGCTGGCCTACGCCGACGCGCACGACAACGAGACCCTCTACGACGCGCTCGCCTACAAGCTCCCGCAGCGCACGAAGCCCGCCGACCGCGCCCGTATGCAGGTCCTCGCGCTGGCCACCGCCACCCTCTCGCAGGGCCCGGCGCTCTCCCAGGCCGGCACCGACCTGCTCCGCTCCAAGTCGCTGGACCGCAACTCCTACGACAGCGGCGACTGGTTCAACGCGCTGCACTGGAACTGCGCCGACGGCAACGGCTTCGGGCGCGGCCTGCCGCCCGCCGCCGACAACAAGGACAAGTGGCCGTACGCGCGGCCGCTGCTCGCCGACCCCGCGCTGCGCCCCGGCTGCGCGGAGATCACCGGCGCGTCGGCCGCGTACCGGGACCTCACCCGCATCCGCACCACCGAGCCGGACTTCGGCCTGGCCACCACGGAGCAGGTGCAGCGGGCGCTGTCCTTCCCGCTGTCCGGCCGCGACGAGACGCCCGGTGTGGTCACCATGCGGCTCGGCAAGCTGGTCGTGGTCCTCAACGCCACGCCGGAGCGGCAGACGCAGACCGTACGGGACATGGCCGGGCAGCCGTACGTGCTGCACCCGGTCCAGGCCCGCGGCGCCGACCCGGTCGTACGGACCTCGTCCTACGAGAAGGGGGCCGGAACCTTCACCGTCCCGGGCCGTACGGTCGCGGTCTTCACCCGCGGCTGATCCGGCGGCCGCCCGGTCGCCCGGCCGTCAGGACGGCTCGTTCGTCCGTTCCCCCGGCTTGCGCGCCGCGGGGACGGACGGCACGAGGGCCGGGACGCCCGGCTGGCACAGCATCAGCGCCAGGTCGTCCCGGAGCGGCGCCGCCGTGTGCGCCGTGAGGAGGCTCTGCAGCGCCTCGACCGCGTCGTCCAGCGTGGGACGGGTCAGCGCCTCGCGGACCCGTTCGTCCAGCGGAAAGGGGTCACCACCCGGGTCCAGCGCCTCGATGAGTCCGTCGGTGTAGAGCAGCAGCCGCTCATTGGCGCCCAGCCGGACGCGCTGCGGACGCGGGACCGGCTGCAGCCCGAGCGGCGGCCCCGGCTCGTCCGGGGCCAGCTGCTCCAGCCGCGCGCCGATCCGCAGCGGGGCCGGGTGGCCGCAGTTGACCAGCCGTACCTCGCCCGGCGCGAACTCGGCCAGCAAGGCCGTGACGAACCCCTCGGAGTCCAGCTCGGGCGCGAGCCGGGCGTCCAGCGTCCTGGTGAGCTGGGCCAGGTCGGGCATGGTGGAGGCGTGTTCGCGGAAGCAGCCGATCGTGAGCGTCGCGAGCCGCGCCGCCTCCAGGTCGTGGCCGCGCACGTCACCGATCAGCACCCGCGGGCCGTACGGGGAGTTCGCCACGTTGAGCAGGTCGCCGCCGATGACGGCGTTCTCCGTGGCGGGGCGGTAGCGGCCGGCGAGAGCGACGCCGTTCAGTTCACCGGAGAGAGGTTCCAGGAGCGCCCGCTGGGCCGCGTGCGCTATCGCTGCCAGCGCGGCGCCGCGCGTGTCGTGGGCGTCGTGATCGTCGTGCGCGTGGGGCGTCGGAGGCGTTGTGCGCGATCGGCGCAGCGCGAGTACGCCGCAGACCAGGCCGGTGAGGAAGCCGCTGCCGTACTCGAGCAGTGCGCCGATGAACTCCATCGCGGTCAACCCACGTCCCTCCCACGACCGGCGCTGGGACGGCCACTCTGGCACCGTCGCCGAGCCGTGCGGAAGCGGATGTCACAAGCGGGGTCGCAGACGATCGCGCGGCGTCGGGAAGTGCCCGGTGGTGACGCGAAAACGATCGTTAACGGAGCTCAGCGGTCAGGCGTCACCCGGTACCAGCGCGAAGAGCCGGGCCGCCAGCTCCGCGAACGGGCCGTCGATCGGCTCGGCGGCGAGGATCGCCCGCAGCGTCTGTGCCGTCTCCTCGTCGTACGCGGCGCTCACCGCCGCCAGCGCGGCGAAGTCGTGCACCAGCTGCCGCTCCAGCTCGGCGCGCGGGATGCGCTTGCCGTCCAGCCACTGCAGCGCGGTGGACTCGGCCAGCGAGATCCAGGAGCGGATCACCAGCTCCATGCGCGGGGCCGGGGTGACCAGGCCCAGGTGGGCGACGATCTGCTCGTAGGCGGACTGCCGTACGCCGTTGATCATCGCGCTGGTGCGGCTGGACCCGACCGCCGGGCCGCCGCGCATCAGCGCGGAGAAGCCGGGACCGTGTTCGTCGACGAAGTCGAAGAAGCGGCCCATGACCCGCAGCAGGCGGGAGCCCAGCGGGCCTTCGTGCGGCTCGACGAAGCGCGCGGCCAGCTCGTCGGCGGCCCGGCCGAGCGCCGCTTCGTACAGGCTCTGCTTGCCGGGGAAGTAGTGGTAGACCAGCGGCCGCGAAATACCGGCGGCCTCGGCTATCTCATCGATGGACACATCCTCCGGGGCGCGGTGGCTGAACAGGCCCAGAGCCACGGAGATCAGTTGGTCACGGCGTTCCTCGACGCCCATCCTGCGGCGTACCCCGGTCGTCATGCGAACACCCTAACGACCGGGGTGCGGCAGCGGTATGCCACCGCCACCAGGGCCGTACCGCTTCAGCCCCGGCGGGAGCCCGCGTCACAGATCCAGCACCAGCCGCTCCCCGTGGCAGCGCGAGACGCAGATCAGTATCTGGTCGTGGCGCTCGGCGTCGGTCAGCAGCTCGTCGCGGTGGTCGATGTCGCCCTCGACCACCGTCTGCAGACAGGTGCCGCAGAAGCCCTGCTCACAGCTGTACGGGAGGTTCGGCAGGGCCTGCTCGCGGACGGCGCGCAGGATGCTCTGGTCCCCGGCCACCGCGACCGTACCGCCGGTGCGCCGCAGCTCCACCTCGAAGGCACCGCCCGCCGTGCCGGCCGCCGGCGCGAACGCCTCGGTGTGCAGGTCCAGCCCCTCGGGCAGCAGCTCGGCGACCGCGTCCATCAGGGGCTGCGGGCCGCAGCAGTAGACGGCGGAGTGCGGCGGCGCGCCGGCGAGCGCGGCGGCCAGGTCCGGCCGGCCGTCCTCGTCCTCGGCGACGACGCTCACCCGGTCCCCGCCCGCCCCCGCCAGCTTCTCGATCCCGTCCAGGAACGGCATCGAAGCGCGCGACCGCCCGCAGTACAGCAGCCGCCACGGCAAGCCCTCCCGCTCGGCCCGGCGGACCATCGGCAGGATCGGCGTGATCCCGATGCCGCCCGCGATGAAGAGGTACGCGTGGCACTCCGCCAGCCGGAAGCGGTTGCGCGGCCCGCGCACCTCCACGACCGTGCCCTCGTGCAGCTGCTCGTGCACCTCGCGCGAGCCGCCCCGGCCGTCCTCGATGATCCGGGTGGCGATCGTGTACGTACCGCTGTCGGCGGGGTCACCGCAGAGCGAGTACTGGCGCACCGCGCCCGAGGGCAGCACGAGGTCGATGTGCGCGCCCGGCTCCCAGCCCGGCAGCCGCTCGCCCTCCAGGCACAGCCGTACGACGCCCTCGGCCTCCTCGGCGCGCTCGATGACCAGCAGTTCGCGGCGGCCGGGGCGCCCGGTGCCCGAGATCGGCTCCTCCAGGGCCGGCATCGGCCACAGCGGGGATTCCTTGACCCGGCGGCGCAGAGCGCGGTTCACCAGCAGCGCGGCGCCGGTGGCCACCACGAGGGCGCGGACGCGGCGGGAGCGGAAGACGGCGGTCATGTCAGGCGGCTCCGGGGGCGGTGCGGGCTTCCGCGGCGGTCGCGGCGGGGGAGGCGGCGAGATAGGCGGCGGCCTGCGAGGTGCTGCCGTACTGCGAGGGGTGGTACGTGCGGTGCAGGTACTGCGGGATCGTGCGGGCCACGGCGCCGGTGGTGGGCAGTACGCCCTGCCGCCCGGCCCGGAAGAACTCCTTGAACGACGCCTTGCCGTCCAGCAGCATCGGGTCGTTCGCCATGAAGAAGCGCACGCCGCGCTGCCACAGGAAGACCAGTGCGGCGAAGGCGGTGGCCCACGTGCGGGCGCGGCGCCGGTAACCGCCGTCGAGGTGCATGAAGAGGTCGAAGGCGACCGAGCGGTGCTCGACCTCCTCGGCGCCGTGCCAGCGCAGCAGGTCCAGCATGGTGGCGTCGGCGCCCCTGGCGTCCAGCTCCTCGGCGTTGAGCACCCAGTCCCCGAGGAACGCCGTGTAGTGCTCGATCGCGGCGATCAGCGCGACCCGCTCCAGCAGCCACCAGTGGCGCGCGCGGCCCGGCGGCAGGGTGCGGTCGCCGAGCAGCTTCTCGAAGAACCAGTCGACCTGCGCGGTGTACGGCGTGGGGTCCAGGCCCTGCTTCTTGAGGTGCGGCAGCACGTCGTCGTGCGCCTGGGAGTGCATGGCCTCCTGGCCGATGAAGCCGATGACGTCGGCGCGCAGCCGCTCGTCCCGGATGTACGGCAGCACCTGCTTGTAGACGTGCACGAACCAGCGCTCGCCGGCCGGCAGCAGCAGATGCAGCACGTTGATCGTGTGCGTGGTGGACGGGTCGCCGGGGATCCAGTGCAGCGGGGTGTCGGCCCAGTCGAAAGCGACGTTGCGGGCCTTCAGCGGTATGTGTTCGGACGCGACCGGCTCGGGCCGCAACGGGGCCTTGTTAGACATGGCGTCAATGTACTGGGGGGTAAGGAGAGAGCGACAGACCCTTGCACGAGGTTTCCCGCGGGACGCCGATGGGGGCACGGGCGTGTGCCCGTACCCCCATTACGTGACCCTCGCGCTCAGTGCAGTGCCGTGAACCGGCCGCCGTCCGGCAGCCGGGCCGAGAGCCGGGCCCGCTCGCCCGCCTCGGCGCGCACCGCCAGCAGCCGGCCCTTCGCGCGGCCGGTCACCCCGCCGCCCGCCGTCACCTTGCGCAGCTCCGCGCTGCCCGCCGCCACCAGCCACCAGTGCCCGGCCGCCGACTTCCACAGCACCCCGGCAAGCGCGTGCGGCGACCGCGGCCCGCAGGCCCGGCCGTCCTCCGTCCGGGCCGCCACCGCACCCGGTGGATAGCGCCGCGCCCCGGACGCGCCGTCCGCCACCGGCGCCTGGAACTGCGCCATCGTCCGGCTCCCGGGCCCCCGCCAGGTCTCGGCCCGCGTGCACAGCCACGCCGCCGTCCCGCCCCGCTCCGGAAGCCGCTGGCGCGCGTACTCCCAGGCGTTCACGCTCCGCACGCCCAGCGACCGCACGGCCGTCAACTGGCAGGCCGTGCGCGCCCAGGCCGTCAGCGCCGCGTCCCCCGCCGGGTCGCCCGCGCGGCCCGGCGCGCCGTACGTCAGTCGCGCCGGAGTCAGCTCGCCCAGGTCGGTGTAGAGGTGCCCGGCCATCCGCAGCGCGGGCCAGCGGGCGCAGGAGGCGCCGCGCGCGGGCGCGGGCGCCGGATCCGTCACGCCGTCCGCCGTGCGGCGCAGCGCGGCCGCCCGCTCCTCGGGGCCTCCGGTGAGGTCCGCGAGCGCGACCTTGTCCACCCAAGGGGCCGTCAGATAGCGGACGTTGCCGTCCGTGCGGCTGACCACCAGCGCCGCCGACCCCGCCGTGTCGGCGCCGTCCGTGCGCGCGAAGTCCAGCGCCGCGCCGCCGCCCGCGCCGTCCGCCGCCTCCGCGTACCGCACCACCCGCAGCCCGTCGTACAGCAGCACCACGGCCGCCCGGTCCACCACGCCCGCGAACAGCAGCTGCGCGGGACCGGCGGCGGGCCCGGACGGCGTGCCGGGCGTCGCGGAGACCTGCACCCCGGGGCCGGGGCGGGCCCAGGCCGCCAGCGCGCGGCGCAGCAGGGCCGTATCGTGCGTCCGGCCGCCGCGCGCCGGCCAGGCCGAAAAGTCCGTACGGACCGCGGTCCGCCAGGCGTCACCGGGCGCGCGGGTCAACTCGCCTGGATCCAGGGCTTGTTCGGCCGCGGCGTTGCGCGCGTACGGGGGCGCCGCGGCGCCGTCCCGGCCCCAGCCGTCGCCCGGCAGCGCGAGCAGCGCCCCGCACACCGCCGCCGCGACGACCGCCGCCAGCACGACGCGCACATGCTGCCGCCGCCGGATCAGATCCGTCGGCCGGGCCTGCAGCGAGCAGGGGTCGAACTCGGCGGAGTCCAGCAGCGAGCCGTCCCGGCTGCCCGCCGGGGCCGCGGCGCCGTCCGCCTCGGCCAGCGCATCCCGTGGCTCCGCCACGCCCGCGGCCGCCAGCGTCCGCCGCACCTCGCGGTCGCCCAGCCCCTCCAGGCCGCGCAGCGCGTACGCCGCGCGGGCCGGGGCCGACAGTGCCGACAGAGTCTGGTCCAGGGCCAGTTCGTCGGCGCCGCCGGAGCGCGGGAAGAGCCGCAGCCCCCAGACCTGGGGGAGCGGCGGCGGGAGGTGGGGCAGCGGCACTCGCCAGGGGCCGAGGCGCAGCGCCGGGCGGCCCGCGGCGAGCGCCGCGCGCAGCACCCGCTGCCGTACGAAGGCGTACGCGGGGTCCGGCGCGGGCGGCGCGCTCTCGGCGACGGCGGTGCGGCCCCGGGGCAGCGCCCGCTGGGTGATGGCGTGCGCGGTCAGCACCCGGCGGTTCCGGCCGAGCCAGGGCGGCAGTACCAGATAGGCCAGCCGCACCAGCCGGGGGTAGTGCTCCACGAGCGCGACTTCTGCCTGCTCGACGTCGATGACGCCGAGCGGGGAGGTCCGGTTCGGTGGCGGGGTTATTGCCTGCTGCTGTTCCACGTTCCGTAGAACGAGTGATTCATGGGATGGTCACTTTGACCACCGGGCGTGCGCTCAGCGCTGCCGGTCGAGGTCGAACTCGCCGTCCCGGGCGCCCAGTACGAACGCGCGCCACTCGCCCTCGGTGTACCGCAGCACCACGTCGGGGTCGGTGGAATTGCGCATCGCGACCGCGCCGCGCTCCAGGAACGCGATCTCCACGGCCTCCTCGGCGTCGCCGGGGGCGCGCTGCCAGACGGCGTCGGAGATGTCGAGGGCGTAGAGCCACTCCTTCTCGGCTGCGGCGCTCATGCGGTGCTCTCCTCGCGATAGCCCGGTCGGTACGGAGGTCAGCGTACGCCGCGCGGACCTGCTACGGGGAGCGAACGAACGACCCCGGACGGTGCTTTCGCCGTCCGGGGCCGCCGCCGTACTGCCGTTGGCGCGTCAGTCCGTGCGCCAGTCGCCGAACTCCACCCTGCCGCGGGCGCCCGAGCCGCCGTTGGCCGCCGACATGTGCAGCCCCGCGTCCTGCGCGGCGGCAGCGCCGGGCACGGTGGCGGTGGCGACGGTGCGCCAGGTGGCACCGTCGTCCGTGGAGTACTCGCCCTTGAACGCGCCGCCCGCCTCCCGGGAAAGCCGCAGCGTCACCGGCGCCTTGACGCCCGTGACCCGCTCGTACCGGTCCAGCATGCCGTCCCCGTTGGTGTCGTAGGACAGCGCGACACCGTTGTCCGGGGTGACGGAGAGGTTCACGAACCCCGCCGAGGCCGCCTCCGCCAGGCTGTTGCGGACGGCGATCCCGGCGCGCGCCCACGGGCCGGTGACCGTCTGCTCGGTCACCTTCACCGTCACCGAGCCGCCCGCGCGCAGTGCGCCCGGACGGTAGACGGCGCCGAACTCGGCGGTGGCCTTCCACAGGTCGGCGCCCGCCCCGTCGATGGCGAACCGCCCGTCGAGCTGACCGAAAACCGCCTCGTTCGTGGTGACCGTGCGCAAGCCCTCATCCAGCGGCCCGGCCACGAAGAGCGACCCCGTGCGCACCGTCGAGACCGCCGTCTCGCCCTGCGGCCCGTAGCTCACCGTCAGTTCGTACGGCATCGGCTTCAGCGGCGACGTCAGGGGCTCGGCGGGGGCCGCGACCCGCCAGTCGACGTCTCCCTTGCCGCCGGCCGGTATTGACGGCAGCGAGACGGGGCCGCGGTCCTCGGCGTCCACGCCGCTCAGCGCGAAGTCCACCCGGCCGGTGTCCCGCAGCCCGCTGACGTTGTGCAGGGTCGCGGTGACGGTGGTCGCGCCGCCCGGCGCCATGGCGGCCGGCTCGGCGGTGACGACGACCCGCCCCTGGTACGGCGCCTTGGCGAGCACGTCGTGCACCTTCTCGGCGGTGCGGTAGGCGTCGGTGGTGGGCCGCAGCGGGTAGTTCTTGCGCTCCCGCGTCCACGGTTCCTCTATGGCGTACCAGTCGAACGCCTTCGGCTTCCGGTTCCCGGCGAGGGCGTCCTCCAGTTCGTCCAAGTACCGCTGCCACTGCGGGAGATGGAAGTCGCCGATCAGGCCGTGCCAGTCGCGGTTGGCGTAGTTGGCGAGCCGCCCGCCGTCCGCGGTGGGCCGGTCCGCCCACGTGGTGATCAGCACCCGCGCGGTGCGCTCCAGCTGCGCCGCCTCCCTGTCGCCGGTCGCCATGCGCTTGGCGGCGTCCAGCCACGGGCCGAGGAGGAAGTGCCGATGCGCACCGGTCATGTCCTCGCTGAGTCGCATGAGCTGGAGCCAGAGCTTGGCGAGGTTGCGGAAGGCGGCCAGGTCCTTGCGCTGGTACGCCTCCTGGAGCTGCGGGATCAGCTGCCAGGAACGATTCGCCAGTGCCTGCCGGGCCAGGTCGGTCAGGTCCAGGCGGTACGCGTCGCTGTCGCGCAGCGCGGGCCGGACCGCCAGCAGCGCCGCGAACGCGGCGTCGAGCCGGGCGGAGGAGAACGCGGGCGTGTGCGTGGCGTAGTACGTGCCGGAGCGGGCGGTCAGCGAGGGGCGCGCGGCGAAGATCGAGTCGTGCGGCCGCCCGTCCTTGCTGCTGATCTCGTACGTGCTCTCCCGTAGCGCCGCGAAGGCTGCCCGGGCCTTGGCGTCCCGGCCGCCGTACCGCGCGTCCGCGTACCCGTCGAACCACGCCGCGCGGTCCACCGCCTCGTCCCGCCACGCCAGCTCGCTGAAGAGCTCGAACGCGGCCGGGTCCCGCTCGGCGGCCTCGGCCATGTACGCCGTGCCGACCAGCTTGCTGCCCTTTTTGTCCCGCCACTTGGTGAACCGTTCGGCCCACATGTGGGTCTTGGCCCCTATGGTCGTCCGGCCGCCGAAGTTCGGGATCGTGCCGAACGCGTACGGCACGTCGCCCCAGTCCTTCTCCCGGTCCTTGACCGTCTCCAGGTCCGAGAGGCCGTCCACGATCAGCATGTGCTTGTGGTCGACGGCGTCCAGCAGGTCCCGCCGCGGGTTCTCCTGCCAGCCGAGAATCACCCAGACGGCGTCCTTGTGGGCGGCCAGCATCGCCCGCTCCACGGCCTTCGCCGCGGCCGGCACCGGGACGTTCCCCGGGTTGCCGCCCTCGTGCAGCAGGTCCATCTTGAAGTGCTTGACGGTCCCGAAGAGCGCCTTCTGGTGGCGGTAGAAGGACGCCGCCACCTTCTCGAAGACCTTGGTCCGCGGGTCGAGCCAGTCGGGGCGCTTCAGGCCCGCCCAGTTGCCCTGCGGGACGACCCGGGCGCCGGGATTGCGTCGCACGAAGCCGTCCGGGACGGTGCCGAAGTAGCCCGGCAGCACCGGGTGCATCCCCAGTGACCGCAGCCGGTCGGCGATCCGCTTGCCCAGCGCGGTCCGCTTGGCGAGCAGCTCCTTGCTGACCGGTCCGCCGTAGCCGCTCATGTTCTGCAGCAGCCACCACGGCTGGTGCGTCGGCGCCGGCAGCCAGGCCCGCGCCTCGGCGTCGGTGTACCCGAAGTCCTGCAGCACGCGGTGGTACACGGCCTCCGAGCCCGCCGTGACGAGGACCTCGTTCACGCCGTGCAGCGCCAGGACGTCGATCGTGCGCTCCCAGTGCGCCCAGTCGGCGTACGGCGCGGTGTACCCGTCGTGCGTGTCGTTGAGCGCGAAGCGGTGGGCGAGAGCGGTGGAGCGCTCCAGCGGGCGCTTGGGCGCGGGGAGCTTCGCGGGGAGGTTCAGCTGCTCGCCGGCCCAGGAGATGTGCGCCTGGCAGGTGTACTTCAGGTACCAGTTGACGCCGGTCAGGATCGCGGCCGGGCTGGTGCCCGTGACCTCGATGCGGCCGGGAGCGCCGGCCACGAGGAACCGCTCGGCGGTGCCCGCGGCCCGCTTCAGCGAAACGAGGTGGAACTGGTCGGCGTGTTCGGGGAGGAGGCGCTGGAGCGCGGCGCGCGCAGGTGCGGTGTCGAAGGGAGCAGCGGTGGGTTTGCGGCTCGTCGGGCCCGCGGGGCGCGCCGGCCCCGGTACGGCGGAGGCGGCCATGGCGGGGGTATGCCCGCCGACCGCGACCGTGACACCAAGGGCGCCCGCGGTACCCAACACGTTGCGTCTAGTGACGTGGCTCACGCATGCCCCCACTGCTCGGCAGTATCAACGGTTACGTGCGAGGGGTCACGCTAACGGGCCGTCAGCCCATCTCCAAGGATGTTGATACGACCAGAACGCGCCGAATGTCGCGGCTGTGGGCCGGTGGAGTGAGAGGGGTTTCGGCGCGTTTTCGACCGTTGTCGTGGCTGCTGTGCCGAGCGTGACCCGGGCCCATCGGGGGCCAGTGTTCGGCGGTTTCTTACCCGCGCTCCTTCTGGGCTTCACGCGACGGGGCGCCGGGCGGGGGAAAAGTCGGCTGGGCGGCCGGGGTCTCCCCGGGCCTCTCGCCGCCACTGTGTCACGACCGCCGTGCCCGCCGGCCGGTGCCGTCCCCGCGACGGCCGGTGCGGTTTCCCGCTCACCCGGACGGAGCTGTCATGTCTGTCATGCCCACGTCGACTCCTCCTGCGACGACCGCCTTTCCGCACGCCCGGCCCGCCCCGGACGCGCCCACTCCCGACGCCCCCGCCGCGTACACCACCTCCGTCGCCGACTCGACCGAGCAGATCCGCGCCGCCCAGCGGCTGCGCCACCAGGTCTTCGGCGAGGAGATGGGCGCCACGCTGCACTCCCCGCTGCCCGGCCACGACATCGACGACTACGACGACCTCGTGGACCACCTGATCGTCACCGAGACCGCGACCGGCGAGGTCGTCGGAACCTACCGGCTGCTGCCGCCCGGCCGCAGCGAACGGCTGTATTCGGACGGCGAATTCGATCTGTCCGGTCTGCACGCGCTGCGCCCCTCGCTCATCGAGGCCGGCCGCTCCTGCGTCCATCCCGCCCACCGCACCGGCGCGGTCATCAACCAGATGTGGGCCGCGCTCGCCCGCTACACCCTGCTCTCCGGCCACCGGTACCTCGCCGGCTGCGCGTCCGTACCGCTCGCCGACGGCGGGCAGTGCGCGCGGGCGGCGTGGGAGCTGGGCCGCACCAAGCACGCCGCGCCCGAAGAGCTGCGGGTCCGGCCGCACCGGCCCTGGCTGCCGGACACGGCCGCGGCCGCGGCCCCCGGCGCAGGCGACCGGGCCCAGCTGCCGCCCCTGCTCCGCGGCTACCTCCGGGTCGGCGCCTGGATCTGCGGGGCGCCCGCGCACGACCCCGAGTTCGACGTGGCCGACTTCTTCGTCGTCCTGGACATGGACCGGCTCGGCGAGCGGTACCGGCGGTTCTTCCTGGGCGACCAGCGGTGAGCGCCCGGGCCGCGGCCCCCGGCACCGCGCGGACGGGCATCTGGGACGTGCTCTCCACCTGCACGTCCGGCTGTATCGACCACGCCGCGCCCCGGGCGCCGCTCGCCGGGACGGCGCGCCGCGCCGCGTCCTTCACCCACGTACTGCTGCGCGCTGCCGCCGACCGCGACCGGCTCGCCGAACCAGGGCGGCTGCGGCGGCACGCCCGCGCCGCACTGGGCGCGCTGGATGTCGCCCTGGTCCACGACGGCCCGCTGCTGCGGGTGAGGGGCGAGCGGACCGGCGGCCCCGGCACGCTCGTCGTGGTCAACCACATCTCCTGGCTGGACATCCTGGCGCTGCTCGCCGTCGAGCCGGTCACCATGCTCGCCAAGCAGGAGGTCGGCGGCTGGCCCGTGATGGGCCCGCTCGCCCGGCGCGCCGGCACCCGCTTCATCGACCGCAGCAGCCCGCGCGGCCTTCCGCAGGCCGTCGCCGACCTCGCGGCGGAGCTCCGCTCCGGCCGCTCGGTGGTGGTCTACCCGCAGGCCACGACGTGGTGTTCGGCGACCGAGGGCGGCTTCCGCCGGGCGACGTTCCAGGCGGCGATCGACGCGGGCGCGCCGGTCCGCCCGGTCACCGTCCGGTACCTCCAGCACGGCGCGCCCTCCACGGTGCCCGCCTTCGTAGGCGAGGAGGACCTGGCGTCCTCCTTGCGCCGCGTCCTCACGGCGAGCGCCCTCACGGCCCGGGTCACGGTGCATCCGCCGCTGGCACCGGACGGGCGGGACCGGCGGGAGCTGGCGGCGGCGGCCGAGGCGGTGGTACTGGGACGGCACCGCCGGGAGCAGGCCGTACCCGCCTGAGGCGCCGTACCGCCAGGTGACAGGATTGCCGCCTGTGACCCCCGATGCCCGCCCGCCGTTCCGCGCCGTGCGCGCCGCGCTCTTCGCGGCCGTGTGCGTGGTCCTCGCGGCGGCCGGGCACGCGGCCATGTCCGGCGCCGCCATCCCGCCGGGCGTACTGGCCGCGGCCCTCGCCGCCGTCGGCGCCGCGGCCTGGCTCGCCGCCGGCCGACAGCGCGGCCTGCCGGCCATCACCGGCGGCGTGCTGACGGTGCAGGCGGCCCTGCACCTCGCGTTCGCCGCGGCACAGGGGGCCGATTCGTCGCATATGGCGCATATGGGCAATGCAGCCCACATGGACGGCATGACCGGCGTGCACGGCACGGGCGGCATGCATGTCATGCACGGTATGACGCCCGGCATGACCGCCGCGCACCTCCTCGCCGCCCTGCTGTGCGCACTGTGGCTGCGGCGCGGCGAGGCCGCGTTCTTCCAACTGCTGCGGTGCGTGGCGGCCCTGGCCTTCCGGGCGTTGCGCCTGGTCGTCGCGGTGTGCCGGGCCCCCGAGCCAGTACGGAAGGCACGGACGCCGGAACGTACCCGGCCCCGCGTGCCCCGCTGGGAACTGATCGCCGACGCCGTCAGCCGGCGCGGCCCACCCCCGGGCGCGGTGCTCCGTACCACCGCGCCCAACGGCCCGCCCCTGCCCTGCTGAGCTTGCACTCGACCCCGGGCCGGGGACACGGCCATGGCGCGGACATTTCTCTTGTTCGCCGCTGAAAGGTGAAGAAATCACCATGTCTGTACTCGACCCTGCCCGCACGCGGGAGGCCGCCGTGCCGCCGCCCCGGCGTACCGGATGGCCCGCCCTGCGCCCCCTCGTGCTGCGGCTGCACTTCTACGCGGGGCTGCTGATCGCCCCGTTCCTGCTCGTCGCCGCCGTGACGGGCCTGCTGTACGCCGGTTCCCTCCAGGCGGAGAAGATCGTGTACGCGCACGAACTCCGCACCGACTCCGGTGGTACCCAACTCCCGCTCTCCCGGCAGGTGGACGCCGCCCTGCGGGCGCACCCCGAAGGCACCCTGACCGCGGTCCGGCCGTCCGCCGAACCCGGTGCCACGACGCGCGTGATCCTCGACGCGCCGGGCCTGGGGGAGAGCGAATCGCTGGCCGTCTTCGTCGACCCGTACACCGGCAAGGTGCGTGGCGCGCTGGAGAGTTACGGCAGCTCCGGCGCGCTGCCGCTGCGCGCCACCATCGACCACCTCCACCGCGACCTGCTGCTCGGCGAACCGGGGCGGCTCTACAGCGAACTGGCCGCCAGCTGGCTGTGGGTGGTTGTGCTCGGCGGGGTGCTGCTGTGGCTCGGGCGGCGGCGCTCCGCGCGCCGGCTGCGGGGCACGACGGGGCGGCGGCGGACGCTGTCCCGGCACGGGACGGTCGGCCTGTGGTCGGCCGCGGGGCTGCTCGCGCTGTCGGCGACCGGGCTGACCTGGTCGGCGTACGCGGGGGAGAACATCGGGCGGCTCCAGGACGCGCTGGGCGGCGCCACTCCGGCGGTGTCGACCGAGGTGCCAGGGATGCCGGCGAACATGCCGGGCATGTCCCACGGGGAGCACGCCGGGCACGGCGGCCACGACAAGCACACCGGACACGCGGGACACGACGGGTCCGCCGCCGCGGCCGTCAAGGGCCTGGACACCACCGTGCGTACGGCACAGCAGCAGGAGGGCCTGACCGGCCCGGTCGAGATCCGGGTACCGACCGCCGCGGCGCCCGCGTACGTCGTCCAGCAGACCGACAAGCAGTGGCCCGCGCATCTGGACTCGATCGCGGTCGACCCGGCGAGCGGGCAGGTCACCGACCGGCTCGACTTCGCCGACTATCCCCTGCTCGCCAAGCTCACCCGGTGGGGGATCGACGTGCACATGGGCGTGCTGTTCGGCCTCGCCAACCAGGTCGCCCTGGCCGCCCTGATGGTCGCGCTGATCCTGGTGATCGTGTGGGGTTACCGGATGTGGTGGCAGCGCAGGCCGCGTCGGTCCCGCGCTCCGCGCGCCCACCCGCGCGGCGCCTGGCGGCAGGTCCCGCTGCCGGTGCTGTTCCCGCTGGTGGCGGTGACGGCGGCGGTGGGCTGGTTCCTGCCGCTGTTCGGGGTTCCGCTGCTGGCGTTCCTGGTGCTCGACGCGGGGATCGGGATGCTCGCCCGGCGCCGCGCGCGGGCGGCCTGAGGTGAAGGCCGTGGGGCCCGGCCACGCCGGCCGGGCCCCACGGCCGTACGGTCAGGAGACCGGTACGTACTTGTAGCCCACGCGCCGGACCGTCACGATCGACGAGCGGTGCGCGGCGCCCAGCTTGCGGCGCAGGCGGGCGATGTGGACGTCGACCGTGCGGCCGTCGCCGACATGCCCGTAACCCCACACCGTCGTCACGAGCTGATCGCGGGTGTGCACCCGCTGCGGATGCGCCACCAGGTGCGCCAGCAGCTCGAACTCCAGGAACGTCAGGTCCAGTTGACGGTCATGGACGTGCACGGTGCGGCGCTCCGGGTCGACCCGTACGCCGCCCTCACCGAAGCCGGCAGCGGGGGCCGCGGGCGCCGCGGGCGCCGGCTCGGGCTCAGGGCGAGGGGTGGCGGTGGCCGGTACGAGCACGAGGTAGCCGACCATCGGGGGCCGGCCCGGCAGCTCGGGAAGGGTGTGCTGAGGTGCCGGCAGCCAGGTGGCGTCGGCGCCCAAAAGGTCGGCGACCGGCGGTACTTCGTCGGGGGCCACGGCGCGCAGCCGGGGCGGAGCGGGAACGGTGGCCGTCGGGGCGGTGGCAGAAAGGGATCGTACGTACGTCATCGAGGTCAGCTCTTTCGCGCAGTGGGGCGTCGGGGGACGTCGTGCGCGCGGGCAGGGCTGCTGTCTGGGTGCTTTGCGGGCCCGCGCTCAGTGCGCGCGGCAACACAGACGGTCGAAGAGGTGATCCTGCCGGGACGGCCAGAACGGCTCGAGGTCGGTGCGACCCGTCGAGGTTTCGGTGAGGCTGGCCATGCCCCTATTCAACCAGACGCGGCGTGATCTGTCCTTCGTGCGCCCGTCATACGCAAAGGGCGCCCCACCGCCGTACGCAAAGGGCGCCCCGCTTGAAGCGGGGCGCCCTTCTTGCGAATTGACCATCGGCGGTCGGGCCTGTCAGACCTGGAGGGCCTTCTCCAGGGCGGTGCAGCAGGTGTCCACCATCAGGCGGGTGACCACGTAGGGGTCGACGTTCGCGTTCGGGCGGCGGTCCTCGATGTAGCCCTTCTTGTCCCGCTCGACCTGCCACGGGATGCGGACCGAGGCGCCGCGGTCGGACGCGCCGTAGCTGTACTGGTCCCACGGCGCGGTCTCGTGGGCGCCGGTCAGGCGGTCCTCGATGCCGGTGCCGTACTGCTTCACGTGCTCCAGCGGCTTGCCGTCCTGGCCCAGCGACTCGCACGCGGTGATGATCGCGTCGTAGCCCTCGCGCATCGCCTTGGTGGAGAAGTTGGTGTGCGCGCCCGCGCCGTTCCAGTCGCCCTTGGCCGGCTTGGCGTCCAGGGTCGCGGTGATGCCGTAGTCCTCGGCGGTGCGGTAGAGCAGCCAGCGCGCGATCCACATGTGGTCGGAGACCTCCAGCGCCGGCAGCGCGCCGACCTGGAACTCCCACTGGCCCGGCATGACCTCGGCGTTGATGCCGGAGATGCCGAGACCCGCGGCGAGGCAGTGGTCGAGGTGCTTCTCGACGATCTCGCGGCCGAAGATCTCCTCGGCGCCGACGCCGCAGTAGTAGCCGCCCTGCGGGGCGGGGAAGCCGCCGCCCTCGGGGAAGCCGAGCGGGCGGCTGCCCTTGAGGAAGGTGTACTCCTGCTCGATGCCGAAGATCGGCTCCTGGTCCGCGAACTTCTCCGCGACCGGGCGCAGCAGCGCACGGGTGTTGGAGGAGTGCGGCGTCATGTCGGTGTTGAGCACCTCGCACAGCACGAGGATGTGCTCGCCGCCGCGAATCGGGTCCGGGCAGGAGAAGACGGGCTGCAGCACGAGGTCGGAGGAGTGGCCCTCGGCCTGGTTGGTGCTGGAACCGTCAAAGCCCCACACGGGCAGCTCGGCCAGCTCACGGGGCCCGGAGAGGATCTTGGTCTTCGAGCGGAGCTTGGCGGTCGGCTGCGTGCCGTCGATCCAGATGTACTCGGCCTTGATGGTCACGGGGGCCCTTCCTGCGGTTTAGTACGAATACGCGTGCGGGCGTACTCACGCACCCTCGCAACGGGCCGTTTCCCGTCCATTGCTCGAATGTGAACCCCGTGTTACTCGGGCCCGCTGTGACGCACGCCATGCGGCCCCCGGCCCGGACCGGCTCGAAATGGCCGGTCAGTATGCGTGAACGCGCCGTGTGACGTGTCACAGACAACATTGCGACACTGTGACACGTTCAACTGCGTTACTCCTCCGTACAGTTGGCACGCCCACCCGCACGCGTGGAGAGGATCGCATGAGCACACTCGAAGCCACGACGCTCGACCAGATGGTCGATACGGCCCGCTATCCCCTGGCGGATCCGGACGGCGCCGAGGGCCTCGCCCTGACCGCCCGCGCCCGCCACGAGCTGGCCACGACCGGCTGCACCGTCCTGCGGGACTTCATCCGCCCGGCCCTGCGCGACCTGCTGCGCGAGGAGTGCGCCGCCCTCGCGCCCCGCGCCTACTTCGACGTCGAGACGGTCAACGTCTACAACACCGCCGTGCACCCGGACCTGCCCGCCGACCACCCCGGCCGCACCACCTTCGAGCGCGGCAACGCCTTCGTCCCCCGCGACCGCATCCCGGCCGATGCCCTGATCAGCCGGCTCTACGCCCACGGCGCGTTCCGCACCTTCCTCGCCCGCTGCTTCGGCCTCGCGGAGCTGTACGAGCTCGCCGACCCGCTCGCCGGCCTCGTCCTCAACGTCGTCGAGCCCGGCCGGGAACACCCCTGGCACTTCGACACCAACGAGTTCACCGTCTCCATGCTCACCCAGGAGCCCGAGACCGGCGGCACCTTTGAGTACTGCCCGAACATCCGGTCGGCGAAGGACGAGCACTTCGACGACGTACGGGACGTCCTGGCCGGGCGCGGCGCGCGGCTGATCCGCCGCCTCCCGCTGCACACCGGCGACCTCCAGCTCTTCAAGGGCCGCTACTCCCTGCACCGCGTCAGCCCCGTCGGGGGCGGCACGGCCCGCCACTCGGCGATCTTCGCGTACAGCGAGCGCCCCGGCGTCATCGGCAGCGTGGCCCGCACCCGCCAGCTCTTCGGCCGGGTGCTGCCCGAGCACCTGGCGGCCGAGGGCCGCGCCGTGCGGGGGGACGGGCTGCTGGACTGAGCCGTCGCGGGGCATCCTCCCTGTGACGGGGGCGCCCCGCAGCACATTGCAGGACGTTTTCCCATTCGCGATCCACGGAGGAGCAACCCCGTGCGCTTCGACACGACCGGAAAAGTCTCGCTCGACCACATCTACACGCAGCCCGACCCGCGCGCGTACTTCACCGTGCTGCGCACGCTCGACTACTGCGTACCGCAGCTCGCCAAGCCGTATTTCGCCAAGCTCCTCAAGGAGTACCGCGAGGACCGGCGGGTCGCGGTGCCCAAGGTCGTCGACATCGGCTGTTCGTACGGCATCAACGCCGCGCTGCTGAAGTACGACATCGCCATGGACGAGCTGTACGCCCGTTACGGCGGCGACGCGGCCGCCGGGCTCACGCGCGAGGAGCTGCTGGCCCGGGACCGGGAGCTGTCCCGCGCCCGCCGGCCCGCGCAGCCCACTCGCTTCGTCGGCCTCGACGCCTCCGAGAACGCGCTGTCCTACGCGCGCGAGGCCGGCTTCCTCGACGGCACCGTCCACGCCGACCTGGAGAACCACGACCCCACACCGGGCCAGCGCGACCTGCTGTCCGGCGCCGACCTGGTGTTCTCCACCGGCTGCATCGGCTACGTCACCGAACGCACCCTCACCCGCGTCGTCCGCGCGCAGGGCGCCCACCGGCCCTGGATGGCCCACTTCGTGCTGCGGATGTTCCCGTTCGACCCGGTCGAGCGGGCGCTGGCGGGCCTGGGCTACGAGACCACCCGCGTCGACGGGATGCACAAACAGCGCCGCTTCGCCTCCCCCGAGGAACAGGCGCTCGTCCTGGACACGATGTCGGCAGCCGGAGTGGATGCCACCGGCCTGGAAGCGGAAGGCTGGCTGTACGCACAGCTCTACGTCTCCCGGCCGTACGGCCCGGCAGGACGCCTCCGGTCCCATGATCCTCACGACCCGAATCGAGAGCAGCTTTGAACCCCAGTCAGGGCACGGCCACCGCCCCCTCGGCCACCGCCGCCCCCACCACCCCCACCTTCGCCCACGAGGGCACCCTGCCGCGGGTGCCGCTGCCCTCGCTGGAGGAGAGCTGCGAGCGGTTCCTCGCCTGGTGCGGGCCGCTGCTGACCCCCGAGGAGCGGGCGGCGACCGAGGCGGAGGTGGCCGCCTTCCGCCGCCCGGACGGCCCGGGCCCGATCCTGCAGGCGGCGCTGGCGGGGTACGACCGCACGCCCGGCGTGCACAGCTGGCTCGACACCTTCTGGCCCTACCGCTACCTCGGCCGCCGGGACCGCATCGCCCTCAACGCCAACTTCTTCTTCCTCTTCAAGGACACCGGGCAGCCGCAGGCGGAGCGGGCGGCCGGGCTGATCGCCGCGGCCGTCGCCTACAAGAAGCAGCTCGACGAGGAGAAGATCCCGCCCGTGGTGCTGCGCGGGGCGCCGCAGACCATGGAGCAGAACAAGTACCTCTTCTCCACCACCCGCATCCCCGGCGCGGAGCTGGACACGGTCCGCCACCCCTACTCCGAGGAGTGGCCCGGCCCGTCCGACGCCCGCCACATCGTCGTCTTCTTCCGGGGCGCGATGTACAAGATGGACGTACTCGGCACCGACGGCACCCCGCACAGCCTCGCCGACCTGGAGGCCGGGCTGGCCGCCGTCGTGAAGGCGGGCGCGGAGCCGGCGGCACCGGGCACGTCCGTGGGCCACCTCACCACCATGGCCCGCGCCGAATGGGCGGCAGCCCGCGACGACCTCCTCGCCTACCACCCCGGCAACGCGGCAGCCCTCGACGACGTCGAAACGGCTCTCTTCTGCGTCTCCCTGGAGGACTTCGCGCCCGCCGACACCCAGGAGACCTGCGACGAGCTGCTCCACGGGGACCGCGGCAACCGCTGGTTCGACAAGGCGGTGACCTTCGTCGTCTTCGCCGACGGCCGGGCCGGTATCAACGTCGAGCACTGCGGCCTGGACGGCACGACCATCCTCAGCTTCGTCGACACGCTCCTCGGCACCCCCGCCGGGGAGCACTCCCGGCTCTCCGGCGCCCGCTCCCAGGGCCGCCCCGAGATCGCCCCGGTCGTCTTCGCGCTGGACGACGCCCTCCAGGCCAGGGCCCGCGCGGCCGCCGAGTCCTTCGCGCAGTACGGCGCGGACACCGCCACCCAGACGGTGTCCTTCGAGGACTTCGGCAGTACCGCGGCCAAGGCCCTCCGCACCTCGCCCGACGCCTTCGTGCAGCTCGCCTACCAGCTCGCCCACCAGCGCGCGAAGGGCCGGCTCGGCGCCACGTACGAGTCGATCGCCACCCGCCAGTGGCGCCGCGGCCGCACGGAGGCCATGCGCGTCGTCACCCCCGAGATCCAGGCATTCGTGGCCGCCATGGAGGACCCGGCGGCCGACGCCGAGGCCCGCCGCGCCGCCTTCCGCACCGCCGCGGCGGCCCATGTCACCCGCGCCAAGGAATGCCAGGCGGGCGACGCGCCCGAGCAGCACCTGTGGGAGCTGGAGCTGATCCAGCGCCGCCGCGGCGCGGACCTGGGCGTGACCGAACAGCCGGCGCTCTACCGCTCCCCGGGCTGGCTGACCATGCGCGACGACTACCTGAGCACCAGCTCGGCGCCGTCCGAACACATCCAGTACTTCGGCTTCGGCTCCACGAGCAGCCGCTGCATCGGCATCGCCTACGTCCTCCTCCCCGACCGCTTCAACCTCTACCTGAGCACCCCACGCGCGGTCGCCGACCAGATGCACGCCTTCGCGGACCACCTCCGCACCGCGGTCGCGGAACTCCGGGAACTGCTGGCCACGGAGTAATACCCCTCGATACGGAGCGGCCGCCGACCCGAATCCGGGGCGGCGGCCGCTCCGTTCCGCGCTCTCACTGCTCCCGAGGCGTCACGGACCGCGGACCGTCTCCGTTCGCCTCCGGTGCCGCGTCTCTCCCGTTCTCCGCGTCCAGACTCGCCAACGCCCGGCGGACCTGCTCCGCGTCGGCCCCGGAGACCGTGATACTCACATCACCGCTCTTCCGCGTCACCACCACGGTGGGTATGCGTCGCGTCCCGCGCGTTCGCCGCTGATCCCACTTGCCCGGTGACGACCGGGTCGTGGGGCTGCTGTGACGTTGCCACCCTCGCGCCCCCGAATTTGCCCCGGCCCCGGGTCGGTGTGTCACAGTGGTCCGCCCCGGTCGACCGGGCGCGCGTGTGCGCAGCCGTCGCCGGGGTCCCCCCAACTCAAACGGACCTTCCGAGCCGTGCTTCTCGCGTGCCCGAAAAGTCCCGTTCTCCTCCTGTCCATGTCCATGCCCTACTGATGTTCTCCCGACATCCGTACTCCCCACCCAGAGAGCAATGCAGGCAACGACTCACGCACCCCGAGCCGCCGACCTGTTCCACCAGGGACTGGAGCGCCAGGCCGGCGCCGCCCTGCTGCGCTTCGGCGCCGCCCGGCCGCGCCCGGCCGACCGGATCAGCTGGACCGCTGACGGCGCCGCCGCCTGGCTCGACGACGCCCGCGGTCATGTGTGGTCCGTCGGCGAACCGGAAGCCGCCGCCGGCCTCGTCCTGCGCGCGGCCCTGGCCCTGCCCGACCGGGTACGGGAGTTCACGGGCCCCCGCGGCACCGAGACCCTGGTCGGCCGCCACCTCCCGGTGAGGGACATCGTCGAGTGGATCTTCCGCTGGACCCTGGACGAGCCCCCGGTGCAACGCGGCGAGGACCGCGTGATCGTCCTCGACGAGTCCCACCACGCCGAAATCCACGCCTTCCTCACCGAGCACAGCCCCGCCCACTCCACCGGCCCCGGCTCCGCCGACGTCAGCCTGTGGGCCGGCATCCGCGACCCCGACGGCCGGCTCGTCGCCTGCGGCGCCCTGAGCAGCCTCCGCGACAGCGGCGCCCCGCTGATGGCCTCCGTCGCGACCGACGCGGCACAGCGCGGTCAGGGCCTCGGCGCGGCCCTCACCTCCTGGCTCACCCGCCACGCCGTCCACCACCACGGCTTCTGCACCCTCTGGCAACTGGCCGACAACACCCCCGCCGACCGCCTCTACACCCGCCTCGGCTACCGCAACGAGGACCCCTGCGTCTCGGCGCGCATCCCGGCGCACTGACCGCACGACCGGCCTCTCCCAGCAGCACAGGCGCGGAATCTCCCGTTTCGGGCTATACCGGGGGAGCGGGGTATATGTCCGCCACGCCGAGCAAGTAGCTCGCCGCGGTGGGCAGTCGTGCCCTGACGTGCGGCTGACGGGAGGTCCGGCAATTGCTGACCATCGACCTGGCGCTCTTACTTGCTGTCATCCTCTTCCTGGTGATGCGCCGCCCCCCAGCGCCCAGAAAGCGAATCGATCAGGTCCTGGTGGTGTTCGCCGCTGTGGCGTTCGGAGTCCTCATCGCCACGACCCCTCTCGGCCAGGGAATCCTGGACTTCCTCGGCGAACTCACGCGCGGCGTCTCACAAGCCGCCTCCTGAACGCCGCGAGGGCCGTCACCCCGTGAACGGGGTGACGGCCCTCGGTGCAAGAGCGGTGCTCGTTGAGCAGTGCTTCTTAGATGTCGAAGTACAGCTCGAACTCGTGCGGGTGCGGGCGGAGCTGGATCGGGGCGATTTCGTTGGTGCGCTTGTAGTCGATCCAGGTCTCGATCAGGTCCGAGGTGAAGACGCCGCCCTGCTGGAGGTACTCGTTGTCCGCCTCGAGGGCGTCGAGGACCGCGGGGAGGGAGGTCGGGACCTGCTGGACGTTCGCGTGCTCCTCGGGAGCGAGCTCGTACAGGTCCTTGTCGATCGGCTCGGCCGGCTCGATCTTGTTCTTCACGCCGTCCAGGCCCGCGAGGAGGAGGGCCGAGAAGGCCAGGTACGGGTTGGAGGACGGGTCCGGGGCGCGGAACTCGACGCGCTTGGCCTTCGGGTTCGAGCCGGTGATCGGGATACGCATCGCGGCCGAACGGTTGCGCTGCGAGTACACCATGTTGACCGGGGCCTCGAAGCCGGGGACCAGGCGGTGGTAGGAGTTCACCGTCGGGTTGGTGAAGGCCAGCAGCGACGGGGCGTGCTTGAGGATGCCGCCGATGTAGTAGCGGGCGGTGTCCGAGAGGCCCGCGTAGCCCTGCTCGTCGTAGAAGAGCGGCTCGCCGCCGGACCACAGGGACTGGTGGACGTGCATGCCGGAACCGTTGTCACCGAAGATCGGCTTCGGCATGAAGGTCGCGGTCTTGTTGTTGCGCCAGGCGACGTTCTTCACGATGTACTTGAAGAGCATCAGGTCGTCGGCCGCGGCGAGCAGCGTGTTGAACTTGTAGTTGATCTCCGCCTGGCCGGCCGTGCCGACCTCGTGGTGCTGGCGCTCGACCTTCAGGCCGGCCCGGTCCAGCTCCAGGGAGATCTCGGCGCGCAGGTCGGCGAAGTGGTCGACCGGCGGGGCCGGGAAGTAACCGCCCTTGTAGCGGACCTTGTAGCCGCGGTTGTTCTCCACCGCACCGGTGTTCCAGGCGCCGGCCTCGGAGTCGATGTGGTAGAAGCTCTCGTTCGCCGACGTCTGGAAGCGGACGTTGTCGAAGACGTAGAACTCGGCCTCGGGGCCGAAGAACGCGGTGTCGGCGATGCCGGTGGAGGCGAGGTACGCCTCGGCCTTCTTCGCCACGTTCCGCGGGTCACGGCTGTACTGCTCGCCGGTGATCGGGTCGTGGATGAAGAAGTTGACGTTGAGGGTCTTGTCCCGGCGGAACGGGTCGACACGCGCCGTGGACAGGTCCGCGCGCAGCGCCATGTCGGACTCGTGGATGGCCTGGAAACCACGGATCGAGGAGCCGTCGAAGGCGAGCTCCTCGGTCGGGTCGAACGCCTCCGCCGGTACCGTGAAGTGCTGCATGACACCGGGCAGGTCGCAGAATCGGACGTCGACGAACTTGACGTCCTCGTCCGCGATGAACTTCTTGGCCTCGTCGGCGTTCTGGAACATCCAACTCCTCCTAGCCCGGTCACCGGTCGGCGGCTCGGGGTTGCTCCTCGGATCGCGACCATGTGCGGTGGCGCGCTCGCCCGACCATAGGTAGGCGGGATTTCCCAAGCATGACCCATTTGTTTCGCCCAGGTTAACCGGCGCGCGGTGCCTGTGGCCCGTCGTGGCGCCCCGGCCGGGTGCCGGGACGGCCCCGCACCCCGTACGGCGTGGTGGCGGCCGCACACCCGGTTCCGGCGCCCCGGCCCGCGGGAAATGTATGCGGTCGCAGTACCGTGGACGGGTGGACAACAGGCAAGCAATGGGATCGTGGCTCTCCGGGCCCCGCGCGGCGGCCGAGGACATGGGCGTCGACTTCGGTTACCGGGGGCAGCAGCTGGGACTGCCGGAGCACGGCTCCGGCTCGGTCGCCCGCCCGGGCCGCCGGATCGCGGCCCTCCTCATCGACTGGGCGCTGTGCATGCTCGTCGCGTACGGGCTGCTCAGCGGCGGCAAGGCGAACGCGGCGAGCAACTGGGCGCTGCTGGTCTTCCTGGTCCTGAGCCTGCTGACCGTCGGTACGGTCGGCTTCACTCCCGGGAAGCGGCTGCTCGGCCTGCGGGTCGTCTCCGAGGGCGGCGGCCGGCTGTCGCTGCCCCGGGTACTGGTCCGTACGGTCGCGCTGATGATCGTCATCCCCGCCGCGATCTGGGACCGCGACGGCCGCGGCCTGCACGACCGCCTGGCGCGCGCCGTCCAGGTACGGATCTGAGGCACGTACACGCGCCCGCGGGCACAGCTCCGAGGCGCGTACGCGCCCGCACACGACGAGCGGCCCGGGACCTGGTGGTCCCGGGCCGCTCGTCGTGTCGTCGTCGGACGGACGGCGAAGCCGTCAGCGCATCCGGCCGCCCTTCGGCATCCGCGCGCCCTTGGGCATCGGCCCCTTCGGCACCGGCATGTTGCTCATCAGGTCGCCGAGCGCCTTCAGCCGGTCGTTGGTGGCCGTCACCTGGGGGCCGGTCAGCGTGCGCGGCAGCTTCAGCAGCGTCGTACGCAGCTTCTTCAGCGGGATCTGGCCCTCGTCGTCACCGACCACGAAGTCGTGGACCGGCGCGTCGGAGACCGTCCGGGCCATCCGCTTCTTCTCCGCGGCCAGCAGGCCACGGAGGCGGTTCGGATTGCCCTCGCCGACGAGCACGATGCCGGGCTTGCCGACCGCGCGGTGCACGACGTCCTGGTTGCGGTTCATCGCGACCGCAGGGGTCACCGACCAGCCGCGGCCGATGTTCTCCAGCACGGCGGCCGCCGCACCCGGCTGGCCCTCCATCTGGCCGAAGGCGGCCTTCTCGGCGCGCCGGCCGAAGATGATCGCCATCGCCAGGAAGGCCAGCAGGAAGCCCAGAATGCCGGCGTACACGGGGTGGCCGATCAGGAAGCCGATGGCAAGGAGAACGCCGAATACGACGATGCCCACGCCCGCGACGACAAGACCGACCTTGGAGTCGACCCGACGGGTCATCTTGTAGGTCAGGGCGATCTGCTTGAGCCGCCCCTGGTTCGCAGTGTCTGCGTTTTCCTTCCTCGCCATGTACGGAAGTTTACGTGGCCGAGGTGCTCCGGGTCGCCGCGGCCTCCAGTACATGCTGGGCGGCCCTCCGGTCCTCGGCGCGGCGGCGGTCCTCGAGGACCGCGGTCCAGGCGTTCCGGCGGGCGGTGCGCTGACCATTGCGCATCAGCAGCGACTCCATGGCGCGCAGGGCGCCGGTGACGGACGGGATCGGCAGTGCGGCGGTGGCGCGGACGGGCGCGGCCTGCATGGCGTGAGTCCCCTTCGGGGTGGTGGGAACAACGGGAGTGTGAGCGGTGCGTGCATCCATCGTCACGGAAAGCTTCACGGATAGGTGTTACCAACGGATGACCGTACGGTCAAACGCCCATGAATCGTCGGCGCGGCCCGCACCGCTCCCGCCTGGGAGAAGTACGGGCCGCGCCGTCCGGCGTGTGCCGGGATTCACATCGTCGGGGCCGGGAGAGGCCGCTCGCGAATGCAAAGAATTTTTAGTTGATCGTGCGGACGGGTGGCGCCCGACGGTGATCGACGCGGCACGACGGCCACCCGTCCACCATGCGGGCGCTTCCCGATGGTGATCACACCGCCTTCCGGCGAGCGATCACACGGCCGGGCGCTCCGCGTCCGCCGCGCGCTTGTCCATCGCCTGCTGGTAGAGGCGGCCGGCCCGGTACGAGGAGCGGACCAGCGGCCCGGACATGACGCCCGCGTAGCCGATCTCCTCCGCCTCCTCCTTGAGCTCGACGAACTCCTGCGGCTTCACCCAGCGGTCCACCGGGTGGTGCCGCACCGTCGGACGCAGGTACTGGGTGATCGTGATCAGCTCGCAGCCCGCGTCGTACAGGTCCTGCAGCGCCTCGCTGATCTCCTCACGGGTCTCGCCCATGCCCAGGATCAGGTTCGACTTGGTCACCAGGCCGTCCTTGCGGGCCTCCGTGATGACCTTCAGGGAACGCTCGTACCGGAAACCGGGGCGGATCCGCTTGAAGATCCGCGGCACCGTCTCCACGTTGTGGGCCAGCACCTCGGGGCGCGAGGAGAAGACCTCGGCCAGCTGGTCGGGCTCCGCGTTGAAGTCCGGGATCAGCAGCTCGACACCCGTGTCGGGCATCAGGCCGTGGATCTGCCGGACGGTCTCGGCGTACAGCCAGGCCCCGCCGTCGTCCAGGTCGTCGCGCGCGACACCGGTGATCGTGGCGTACCGCAGACCCATGGTCTGTACGGATTCGGCCACCCGGCGCGGCTCGTCGCGGTCCAGCTCCTGCGGCTTGCCGGTGTCGATCTGGCAGAAGTCGCAGCGGCGCGTGCACTGGTCACCGCCGATGAGGAAGGTCGCCTCGCGGTCCTCCCAGCACTCGAAGATGTTGGGACAGCCCGCCTCCTGGCAGACCGTGTGCAGGCCCTCGCTCTTCACCAGGCCCTGCAGGTGGTTGTACTCGGGGCCCATTTTCGCCCGGGTCTTGATCCACTCGGGCTTGCGCTCGATGGGGGTCTGGCTGTTCCGGACCTCCAGGCGCAGCATCTTGCGTCCGTCGGGTGCGACAGCGGACACTCCGGCTCCCTAAGCTTCGTTTCTTCGGCGTACCCAGGGTACGCCCGTTATTCGCACGTCTTTACGTGCTGCGCAACCCGCTACTGCCGGGCTGCATTCCGCCGGGGCCCTCTCGTGGAGGACGCCGGCGGGCCGGGTCAGACGGCGCGGGGCAGCAGCTCGGCGTTCTCCAGGACGTCGCGCAGATGCTTCTCGGCGACCGGTAGCACCTCGTCGATGGTGACCTCGCGGCCCAGCTCGTTCGAGAGCGAGGTCACGCCCGCGTCGCGGATGCCGCACGGGACGATCTTGTCGAATTCGGTGTTGTCCGGATTCACGTTCAGCGCGAAGCCGTGCATCGTCACACCCTTCGCCACCCGGATACCGATCGCGGCGAGCTTGCGGTCCTCGCGGCGCTGCCCGGCGTTGGACGGGGCGTACTCCGGGCCATTCAGCCGGGGGTCGAACAGCTCGTCGTTGACGCGCGGATCGAAGTCCAGGTTCAGGCCGCCCAGGGCCGCCCGCTGCTCGATCGGATCGCCCAGCACCCACACACCGCTGCGGCCCTCGACCCGGGAGGTCTCCACGCCGAACTCGGCGGCCACCCCGATCAGGGCCTCCTCCAGGCGGCGCACGTGCGCCACCACGTCGACCGGCCGCGGCAGCTTCTGGATCGGGTAACCGACCAGCTGCCCCGGACCGTGCCAGGTGATCTTCCCGCCGCGGTCCACGTCGATGACGGGGGTGCCGTCCAGGGGGCGCTCACTGTCGGCCGTACGCCGGCCCGCCGTATACACGGGCGGGTGCTCCAGCAGCAGACAGGTGTCCGGGACCTCGTCGGCGAACCGGGCGGCGTGCACCCGGCGCTGCTCCTGCCACGCCGTCGTGTACTCCACGGCGTCGGCGCCGAAGCCCATCCGGACAAAGCGCAGCTCACTCATGGCGGCTCCTCTTATTGCATCCATCGCGCCCGTCACCACTGTACGGCCGTGCCTGGAAACGCCCGAGGGCGGCCGGGTACGGGGCCGTACGAGGGGCCGGTGGCGGCCGCTGCGTCCCTGGGTGGTGCAGGTGTGACGGACGGTACGGAGTGGACGTACGGGACAGGACTTCCGGTGGGGCTCGGTGAGGCCGCGTCGGCCCACGACGCTGTGCTCACACGATCGGATGAACGCGGAGAGAACCTGGCCGGAACTCCTCCTTGGGCCGCTACATTCACGCCGTTCCAGGAGGGCGAAAGCGCCGGACGGTGTCGACCGGGCCCGGGCGGCGCGGCCCGGAAGGCAGGAGACCGTAAAGCTGATGACGGAACGACCCGACCCAGGCCCACAGCTTGAGGGATCGCCGCAACGCACACCCAATCGCAGACTCGCCTCGCTGATCGCGGAGGCGGGATTCTCCAATGCCGGTCTGGCCCGCCGGGTGGACCAGCTGGGGCTGGAACACGGGCTCGACCTGCGCTACGACAAGACATCGGTGACCAGATGGCTGCGCGGCCAGCAGCCACGCGGCACCACCCCCGCACTGATCGCCGAGGTCTTCACCCGCCGCCTCGGACGCCGGCTCTCGGCGCAGGACCTGGGTCTGGACGCCTGCGCGCCCGTATACGCGGGGCTCGAATTCGCCGCGAGCCCCGGCGAGGCCGTCGACATCGTCAGCGGACTGTGGCGCAAGGACTCCGGCAGCCACGCCGAACTGCGGAAGATCGCGTTCACCCCGGCCGGCCTGGTGGTGCCCAGCCGCGACTGGCTCATCGGACGCGCCGACGAACGGGTCGCGCGGGGCGAACCGGGCCCCGAGCCGCCCGGCCCCCGGGTGCCCCCACAGCTGCGTACAGGAGTACCCCGCCAGCGCCGCCCCGAGCGCCCGGACCCCGCGCACGGCTACCGGGTGTCGGGCGGCGACATCGCGGCACTGCGGTCGGTCGGCGAGCTCTTCCGGACGCTGGACCACGCGTACGGCGGCGGACACGCGCGCCAGGCACTGGTGCGCTACCTGGAACACGAGGCCGAGCCCATGCTGCGCGGCGCGTACAGCGAGACCATCGGGCGGCGGCTCTTCTCGGCCGTCGCCGACCTGACCCGGCTGGCCGGCTGGACCTCGTACGACATCACCGCGCACGGCCTCGCACAGCGCTACTTCGTCCAGGCGCTGCGGCTCGCCCAGGCCGCCGGAGACCGCGCGTACGGCAGCTACGTCCTGATCACGATGAGCCGGCAGGCGGTGTACCTCGGGCACGGCCGGGAGGCCGTCCAGCTGGCGCGGGTGGCCCAGCAGGGCATCGGCAGCGGCCCCCCGCCGCTGGTCCAGGCGCTGCTGCACGCGGCCGAGGCACGCGGGCACGCGGTACTGGGCGAGGTACGCGCCTGCACCGCGTCCCTGGCCCGCGCCGAACGGGCACTGGAGGCCGCGCGCCCCGGGGACGAGGTCCCGCACTGGGCGCGCTGCTTCGACGAAGCCCAGCTCGCGGACGAATTCGGGCACTGCCACCGCGATCTGCAGCAGTACCGCGCGGCCGCCCAGCACGCCGAACGCTCGCTGCAGCTGCGCGGCGCGGGCTACGCCCGCAGCCGGCTGCTCTGCCGCCTGGTGCTGGCGAGCGCCCGGCTGGGCCTGGGCGAACTGGAGCAGGCGTGCACGCTGGGCGCGGAGGCGGCGGTACAGGCGGCGGAGATGCGGTCCGTACGAGTGCATGAGTACGTACGGGACTTCGAACGCAGGCTGGAGCCGTACCGGGACGCCGCCCCCGTACGCGGGTACCGCGACAAGGTGACCGCGCTGGGGTGAGACGCGGGCGGTACGGAGTGGGGCGGCGGGGCCGGGGCGAGTGTGTGACGCCTCGGCCCCGCGGCGTGGGGTCTGTCCGCCGACGGGCTCAGGCCGCGTCGGAGAGGGCGCGGGGGGAGTCGTCGGGCGCCGGGATGCCGAAGTCGCTCAGCAGGGCGCGCGCTGCCCGGCGACCCGAGCGCAGCGCGCCCTGGACCGTGCCGGTGTCGCGGTGGTCCCCGCAGACGTACAGCCCGGCCAGGACGCGTACGGAACGCAGCGGATCGTGCGGCGCGGGCATGGCCGGCACGGCGTACGGATCATGATGCGCGGCCAGCAGCCGCCAGCCGTCGGTGCCGGTCCCGTACAGCCGCTCCAGCTGTGGGCGGACGGTCTTGTCGAGCGCGCCGGCGGGCAGCGTGGCGGCGGAGCCGAGCACGGCGGTGGTGATCAGCGACTTGCCGGGCGGGGTGCGCGAGGGGTCGACCGCGCTCGCCACATAGCTGTACGCCACCGGCCCCTCGGTCGGCAGGAACAGCGCCGCGTCCTGTGCCTGTGGATAACTCAGGGCGGTGTCGGCGGTGTGGTGCAACATGGTCACAGGATGAAAGTCGGGGACCCGGAGCCCCGGCAACAGCTCAGCGGCGTCGCGCGCCCCCGTGGCCACGAGCGCTGCTCGGCACCGGAGTTGACGCTGATCGGAGGTGGTGACGAGCGTGGTGGAGACGGAGACGGCACGGACGGACGTGCGCACGGTGCCCGGCGGCAGCGAGGCGGCGAGCAGCTCGGGGACGCTCGCCGCACCTCCCGCCGGCAGACACAACCGCCCGGTGGCGAAGGCGCGCAGGGTGAGGGCGGCGCCGAGGCTGGAGCCCTGCAGCGTGGGATCGCCGAGCAGAGCGGTCAGCAACGGACGCAGCGCGGCGGCGCGGGGCGAGAGGACGTCATGGACCGGCTGGTCGCGTCCCGGACCCGAGGCGCTGCGGGAAGCCCGTTGCGTGCCCTGGGGGACGCGCAGCGCGGGAAGACGTGAGGTACCGAGGCCGGGGAAGCGGGCGGTCGCGAGGCCGGGAAGCCGCGAGGTGCCGAGACCGGGGAGCCGGGAGGTCGCGAGCGAGGGGAGACGGGGCGACGGGCCCAGCGGTCCGCCGGGCGATGGCAGGCGGGGACCGGGGAGCGAGGGGATACGGACGCCGGTGCGCGGGGAGGGGCGTGCAGAGGCGCGCGAAAGGGCGCGCGCTGTGGCCAGTGCGACCCTTGTGCTCCGGACAGCACCGATGCGCTGCGCGCGGCGCCCGTTGTGCAGACATATACCGGGCGCGAAGGGCCGCAGCGTGAGGTCGCCGAGCGCGGGGGTTCTGCTCAGCTCGGGATAGGAGCTGACCAGGAGCTGACTGCCCCGGTCCAGTCGGAAGCCGTCCAGCTCCTCGGTAGTGGCGCGGCCACCGACGCGGTCGGCGGCCTCCAGGACGGCGACGGTGGCGCCGGCGCGGGTGAGGTGGTGCGCGGCGGCCAGACCGGCCACGCCACCACCGATGATGACGACGTCCACGGTGTCCGCCGGGGGTGCTGGCTCGGACGAGGGGGTTCGGGAAGCGGGGGTGCGCGGCACGGGTCCCTCCCTGGGTCGGCCGGGGTTTCGGCCCACGTCTCATGCCCTTCGCACGCACCGCTGATACCCACACATTCGAACGAGAGGGCGCACAGGGGGTCACGGACCGGCCATGCCACTGGCAAGCCACAGAAGGCATGCCGCCGGCAAAGGGGGGTGGGGACACCCCCGCCCCTGACCCCGCCCCGCCCCGGCTCGGGCCTCGATCCTGTCCGCCGGCTTCGCCCCTACCCAGCCTCGCCCCGCCTCGGCTCCCTCGGCCCCTTCCACCGTGCCCCCGGGGGCCAGCGTCCGGGGCGGGGCCGGGACGAGAGCGCCGCGTCCGCAGACGATGGGGGCTCACGCCGAGGTGATCTCCAGGGTGACGGTGGAGTAGATGCGGTCGACCGTGCCGAGGCCGAGGGGGCGCTTCAGGATGTTGTCGGTGGCTCCGACGTTGGTCTGCGTCAAGGTGTCGCGCGGGAACAGCCGTGTTCGAACGCAACAGCAGGCGACGGCTGATTCGAAGGGCTGAGTCAGGGGGTGTGGCGCCGCAGGGGACGTGGAGGCCCTGCTCTGCGCAGGCGGGCTACGCGGCAGCGATCGCCGACAGGATTGTTGGGTGGGTGAAGGTGAAGCCGTTGTTCAGGAGGCGGGTGGGGAGGACGCGTTGGCTTTGGAGGGTGTTGGTGGCGAGGTCGCCCAGGGCCAGGCGGAGGGCCGGTGCGGGGACGGTGAGGAGGGTGGGGCGGTGGAGGGCCTTTCCCATGGCGGCCGTTGCCGCGCGGTTGGTGACCGGCTCGGGGGCCGTGAGGTTCACCGGGCCCGACAGCGTCTCGTCGTCGATGAGGTGGCGCAGGGCGCGGATGTGGTCGTGTAGGGAGATGTACGACCAGTACTGGCTGCCGTCGCCGAGGCGGCCGCCGAGTCCGGCCCTGAACAGCGGGAAGAGCCGGCCCCAGGCGCCGCCCGTGCGCGAGACGACCAGGCCGGTGCGCGGGAAGGTGGTACGGATACCGGCTTCGACGGCCGGGTCGGCGGCCGCCTCCCAGTCGACGCAGACCTTGGCGAGGAAGTCGTCGCCGGGCGGGGCGGTTTCGTCCACGCGGCGCTCGCCGGTGTCGCCGTAGTAACCGATCGCGCTGCCGCAGACGAAGGAGCGCGGCGGGGTGTCGAGGGAGGCGAGGGCCTCGGCGATCGCGGCGGTGCCGAGCACCCTGCTGTCGCGGATCCGCTTCTTGTAGGCGGGCGTCCAGCGGTGGTCGCCGATGCCGGCGCCCGCTAGGTGGACCACGGAGTCGCAGCCGGCGAGCGACGCGGCGTCGACGGTCTGCCGTTCGGGATCCCAGGCCACTTCGTCGGCGGCGCGTGGCGCGTGCCGGACGAGGCGCAGCACCTCGTGGCCGTCCGCGCGCAGTGACCGCAGGAGAGCCGTGCCGATGAGACCGGTCGAGCCGGTGATCGCGATCCGCATGGTCCCCATACTGCCCGTGACGGCACACGCGTGGGACAGTGACCGGCATGCCCGAGCCGATCGTACGTACTGCCGTGCCCGCCGACGAGGCGGCGCTGGGGGCGCTGGACAGGCGGACCTGGTCGCCGCTGCACTCCGTCCAGCCGCGCCCGGAGCCGCCGTACGACCCGTTCTTCGACGCCTGGCACGTGCCGGACGACTTCCTGGTGGCGGAGGCGGACGGCCGGACGGCCGGGTACCTGCGCCTGGTACGGCCGATCCCGTTGGCCTCCAACGCCCATGTGCGGCAGATACAGGGGCTGGCCGTGGACGAGTGGGCGCGCGGCCGCGGGGTGGCCCGCGCGCTGCTCGACGCGGCGATCGGCCGGGCGGTGGCGGAGGGCGCGCAGCGGATGACGCTGCGGGTGCTGGGGCACAACGCGCCGGCCCGGCGGCTGTACGAGTCGGCGGGGTTCCGGGTGGAGGGCGTACTGCCGGGGGAGTTCCGGTTGGAGGGGCAGTACGTGGATGACGTGCTGATGGGGCGGTGGCTGGACGGGGCCGCAGCCACCACGGGCTGAGGCGCCCTGCCGGCGGCCTTACCCGTACGACCTGCCGGCGGCCTTACCCGTACGCCCTGCCGCCGGCCTTCCCCCTAAGACTCGCCCCGGAAGCGTTCCCACAGGGCGGGGAAGCGTTCCTCCAGGGCCGCGTCGTCCTCGAAGTCGATGACGGTGCCGAGTGGTTCGCGGGGTGCGGGGGCGAGGCCGAGGTCGGGCATCACGATGCCGGTGAGGCGTTCGTACGCCTCGTCCGCCGCGTACCCCAGGTCCTCCGCGTCGCCGTCCTCCTCCTCGTCGAAGTCCGGGAGGAGGTCGGCCAGCCGGTCGGGATCGTGCAGCGCGCCCTCGAAGACCTCCCGGCCTTGCCCGATCAGCCAGCAGCGGAAGTAGTCGAAGGCGTCGTCGCTCGCGCCGTCCAGCAGGATCGCGGCGGCGGCCCACAGGTCCCAGGTGTACGCGCGGTTGTAGCGCGCCTCGAAGTGCCGGGCGAAGTCGATCACGGCGTCGGGATCGAGCCGCATCAGCCGCTCGATCAGCAGATCGGCCTGTTCCTCGGGGTCGTCCTCGGCCGCCTCGCGGGAGTCGTCGATGAGCTCCCAGAACTCCGTCTCGTCCATCACAGGGTCCAGCATCCAGCTTGCCGCCCGGCCGCGCACGCGGAGCGCGGGCATCCGTCCGGGTCGTTACCGACACGGAATTCACCGGAAAAGCGGACAGGAGGTGACGGGTTTGGGTGTGAGGGTCGCGGTATGGAGACGGACATGCAGCAGCAGAGCGGTACGAACAGCGATGGGCACCGGGGAGAGCGGGCGCTGGCGGGGAAGGTGGCGCTGGTCGCCGGGGCCACGCGGGGCGCGGGGCGGGCGATGGCGGTGGAGCTGGGCCGGGCCGGCGCGGTCGTCTACGTCACGGGACGGACGACGCGGGACCACGTCAGCGAGGTGGGCCGGGCGACCGAGACGATCGAGGGGACGGCGGAGCGGGTGACCGCCGCGGGAGGCACTGGGATCGCGGTACGGGTCGATCACCTGGAGCCGGATCAGGTGCGCGCGCTGGTGGAGCGGATCGAACGGGACCACGGGCGGCTGGACGTGCTGGTCAACGACCTCTGGGGCGGTGACCGGCACGTCGAGTGGGACAAGAAGGCGTGGGAGCACGATCTCGACAAGGGGCTGCGGGTGCTGCGGCTGGGCATCGAGAGCCACCTGATCACCAGCCGGTACGCGCTGCCGCTGCTGATCCGGCGGCGCGGCGGGCTGCTCGTGGAGGTGACGGACGGCACGGCCGAGTCGAACCGTGAGTACCGCAAGCCGCTCTACTACGACCTCGCCAAGAGCGCGCCGATCCGGATCGCGCGGGACCTGGGGGAGGAGCTGGCGGAGTACGGCTGTACGGCGGTCTGCCTCACGCCGGGGTGGCTGCGCTCGGAGGCGATGCTCGACACGTACTTCAAGGTGACGGAGGAGAACTGGCGGGACGGCTGCGCCCAGAACCCGCACTTCGCGATCTCCGAGACGCCCGTCTTCGTGGGGCGCGCGCTGGCGGCGCTGGCCACCGATCCGGACGTGGCGCGGTGGAACGGACAGTCGCTGTCCAGCGGCGGGCTGGCGAAGGTGTACGGCTTCACGGACGTGGACGGCTCGGCGCCGGACGCCTGGCGGTACATGAAGGAGGTGCAGGGGCCGGAGAAGCCGGCGGATGTGACCGGGTACCGGTGACCCGCGGCTACTCGTAGAGGCCGGCCAGCCGCCGTGCCGCCGCCGCGAACCGTTCGCGCAGCTCCGGCGGCCCGAGCAGCTCCGCCTCCGGGCCGAGTCCGAGCAGCTGGCCGTAGGCGACGTCGAGGGTCTCGACGGCGAGGGTGACGGTGATCCGCCCCTGGTCGTCGGGGGCCCCGGCCGCCGCTATGGCTTCCGCGGCCGCCGTACGGTCCGTCACATGCGGGAGCCACCGCGCGCCCGCGGGCGTGAGCCGTACGGTCACCTCCTCGCGCAGGATCGAGCGGGCGAACTGAGCGGCGCGCTCCGCCCAGAACGCGGGCAGGTCGAAGTCGGGGTCGCGGACGAAGCGGTCCTCGGTCGCGGCGACGGCGGTGAAGCGCTCCACGCGGTAGACCCGATGGCCGCCGCCGGCCCCGTCGCCGTCGCCCGCACGCGCCGCGAGGTACCAGACCCCTGCCTTCAGGACCAGCCCGTACGGCTCCAGTACGCGTTCGACCTCGGTGTCCTTGCGGGAGTACCGGGCGGTCAGCACGCGGTCGTCCCAGAGGGCCTCGGCGATGGCGGGCAGCAGTTCAGGGGTGCTCGGCGCCTGGTACCACCCAGGCGCGTCCAGATGAAAGCGCTGCGCGGCGCCCGTCGCCGCGTCGCGCAGCTCGGGGAGGAGCGCCGCGGAGACCTTCAGTCGGGCGGCGGAGGCGGCGTCGGCCAGGCCCAGCTCGCGCAGCGCGGACGGCACTCCGGAGAGGAAGAGGGCCTCGGCCTCGCTGCGGCCGAGGCCGGTGAGGCGGGTGCGGTACCCGCCGATGAGGCGGTAGCCGCCGGTCCGGCCGCGGTCCGCGTAGACGGGGATGCCGGCCTCGGACAGGGAGAGGACGTCCCGGGCGACCGTGCGCTCGGAGACCTCCAGCTCGCGCGCCAGCTCGGCCCCCGTCATCGAGGGCCGGGACTGGAGCAGCAGGACCATCTTGATCAGCCGGGCGGCACGCATGAGTTCATGATGCCGCGCGGCACTGACAACGAGATGGAGAAAGGTTCCCGTGCGGAGGTCCGGGCGCGGGTGGATTGCCTCCGCACGGGAGTGGTGGGGCGTACGGGCGCGCGGCCCGTACGCGGGAGGGGTGGCGCCGGGGCTCCCTCACGGCCCCGACGCCCACCGGAGCGCTACGGCCCCGATGTTGCTTCAGGCACGGCCCGCAAGCCGTACATCAGGCACGGCTCACAGGCCGTACTTCTCGGCGGCCTCCTTGACCGTCTCCGCCTTGACCTCGCCGCGCCGGGAGAGCGCCGCGAGGACCTGGACGACGACGGACTGCGGGTCGACGCCGAAGTGGCGGCGGGCGGCCTCACGGGTGTCGGAGAGGCCGAAGCCGTCCGTGCCGATGGAGACCCAGTCCTGCTCGACCCAGGGGGCGATCTGGTCGGGCACGGCCCGCATCCAGTCGCTGACCGCGACGACCGGGCCCTCGGCACCGGCCAGCGCACGCGTCACGTACGGCACGCGGTCCTCGCCCTTCAGGCGCGCGGCGTCGCACTCCAGCGCGTCGCGGCGCAGCTCGCCCCAGGAGGTGGCGGACCACACGTCGGCGGCCACGTCCCACTCCTCGGCGAGTATCCGCTGCGCCTCCAGGGCCCAGTGGATGGCGGTGCCGGAGGCCAGCAGCTGGGTGCGGGGGGCCTTGCCGGTGGCGCCCTCCGCCTCCTTGAAGCGGTACAGGCCCTTGACGATGCCCTCTTCGACGCCCTCCGGCATGGCCGGCTGCTGCTTGGGCTCGTTGTAGACGGTGAGGTAGTAGAAGATGTCCTCGGGGTTCTCGCCGTACATCCGGCGCAGACCGTCCTTGACGATCACCGCGATCTCGTAGGCGAAGGCCGGGTCGTAGTTGAGCGACGCCGGGTTCGTGGACGCGGTCAGGTGCGAGTGGCCGTCGGCGTGCTGGAGGCCCTCACCGGTCAGCGTCGTACGGCCGGCCGTGGCACCCACGATGAAGCCCTTGCCGAGCTGGTCGGCGAGCTGCCACATCTGGTCGGCGGTGCGCTGCCAGCCGAACATCGAGTAGAAGATGTAGAACGGGATCATCGGCTCGCCGTGCGTCGCGTACGACGTCGCGGCGGCGATGAAGTCGGCCATCGCGCCGGCCTCGGTGATCCCCTCGTTGAGGATCTGGCCGTCGGTGGCCTCCTTGTAGTACATCAGCTGGTCGCGGTCGACCGGCTCGTACGTCTGGCCCTTGGGCGAGTAGATGCCCGCCGACGGGAAGAGCGACTCCATGCCGAAGGTACGGGCCTCGTCCGGGACGATCGGCACCCAGCGCTTGCCGGTCTGCTTGTCCCGCATCAGGTCCTTGACCAGCCGGACGAAGGCCATCGTGGTGGCCATCTCCTGCTTGCCGGAGCCCTTGTACAGCGCCTTGAAGGCACGCTCCTCGGGCTGGGGCAGGGCGGCGGAGGCGTGGACGCGGCGGGCCGGGGCCGGACCGCCGAGCGCCGCGCGGCGCTCCTGGAGGTAGCGGACCTCGGGGGAGTCGGCGCCCGGGTGGCCGTACGGCACCAGCTCCTCGTCCAGCTTGGCGTCCGGGATGGGCAGGTCGAGCAGGTCCCGCATGGCGCGGAACTCCTTGCCCGACAGCTTCTTCATCTGGTGGTTGGCGTTCTTGGACTCGAAGCCGGCGCCCAGGGTGTAGCCCTTGACGGTCTGCGCGAGGATGACGGTCGGCGCGCCCTTGAACTCGACGGCCGCCTTGTACGCCGCGTACACCTTGCGGGCCTCGTGGCCACCGCGGGCGGTGTGGAAGCACTCGGCGATCTTCGCGTCGGTCAGCAGCTTCGCCATTTCGACGAGGGCCGGCTCGGCGCCGAAGAAGTGGTCGCGGATGTAGGCGACGTCGCGGGTGGCGTACGTCTGGAACTGCGCGTCCGGCACCTGGCGCAGCCGGCGGACCAGCGCACCCGTGGTGTCGAGCTGGAAGAGCTCGTCCCAGGCGGAGCCCCACAGGGATTTGACGACGTTCCAGCCGGCGGCGCGGAACTGCGCCTCCAGCTCCTGAACGATCTTGAAGTTGGCGCGCACCGGACCGTCGAGGCGCTGCAGGTTGCAGTTGATGACGAAGGTCAGGTTGTCCAGGCCCTCACGGCCGGCCAGCGCGAGGGCGGCGGTCGACTCGGGCTCGTCCATCTCGCCGTCGCCCAGGAAGGCCCAGACGTGCGAGTTGGCGGTGTCCTTGATGCCGCGGCCCTGGAGGTAGCGGTTGAAGCGGGCCTGGTAGATCGCCGACAGCGGGCCGAGGCCCATGGAAACGGTCGGGAACTCCCAGAGCCAGGGCAGGCGCCGCGGGTGCGGGTAGGACGGGAGGCCGTTGCCGCCGGCCTCCTGGCGGAAGTTGTCGAGCTGCTGCTCGTCGAGGCGGCCGTCGAGGAAGGCGCGGGCGTAGATGCCGGGCGAGGCGTGGCCCTGGATGTAGAGCTGGTCGCCGGAGCCGTCGCCTTCCTTGCCGCGGAAGAAGTGGTTGAAGCCGGTCTCGTACAGCCAGGCCGCGGACGCGAAGGTCGCGATGTGGCCGCCGACGCCGAACCGCGAGCCGCGGGTCACCATGGCGGCGGCGTTCCAGCGGTTCCAGGCGGTGATCCGGGCTTCCATCGCCTCGTCACCGGGGAAGTCCGGCTCGTCGGCGGTGGGGATGGTGTTGACGTAGTCGCTCTCCAGGAGCGGGGGGAGCGCGCTGCCTTCGTTGCGCGCGGTGTGCTCCAGGGCGCGGCGCATCAGGTAGTCCGCGCGCTGCGGGCCCGCTGCCTTGGTGACGGCGTCGACGGACTCGCGCCACTCGGCCGTCTCCTGCGGATCCCTGTCCGGGAGCTGGTCGAGCTGGCTGTACGGAGAACGTACGGGATCGGGCATGGGTGGCCCCTTTCCGGACGGAGGGAGGGAGGTGCGAGGTTTTGCTGGCAGGCAGGGTGTCGCGCCCCGAGGGAGGACGATACGCCCCTGATCGATGATCGATCAACGCTTCCGGGCGGAAAAACCGCAGGTCGGCACGGGGTGCCGCGCATTTGGGCACCGCGTGCCAGCCTCAAATGAGCCCGCGGAGGCTCACTCCGCTACTGCTCGTCGCACGCCGTCAAGATCCTCCGGGACCTCCGTCGAGATCCTTTCGCCCCCTCCCGCAAGATCCTTCCGAACCCCTCAGACGCGAGGTGCGCAGCTCAGGACGTGTGCCTTGAGGATTTCGCCGATCTTCGGGTCGCGCCGCCGGAACGCGTCGACCAGATCCTGGTGGTCCTGCGCGTGCGAACGCGGGTCGGGCGAGAACCAGCGGATCGACAGCGTCGTCCACACCTCCACGCCCAGCGACTCCCAAGTGTGCAGCAGGACATCGTTCCGTGCGGCCCGGATGATCTCGCGGTGGAACGCCACGGTGTGCCGTACCTGTGCCTCGCCGTCCCCCGCCGCGTCGGCCGTGGTGAGCGCCGCGACCTCGCGCTCCAGGGCGGTCGTGTCGTCCGCCAGCCGGCCGGCCGCGAGCTCCCCCGCGACCTGCTCCAGCCCCGCCCGGACCGGGTAGCTCTCCTTCAGGTCGGCCGCGGTCAGATTCCGTACGCGTACGCCCTTGTTCGGTGCCGACTCGATCAGCCGCAGGCTCTCCAGCTCGCGCAGCGCCTCGCGTACGGGCGTCTGACTGACCTCCAGCTCCACCGCGATGCGCCGCTCGACGATCCGCTCGCCCGGCTGCCAGCGGCCGCTGACGATCCCCTCGAGGATGTGCTCGCGGATCTGCTCGCGCAGCGAGTGGACGACGGGTGGGGTCATGCGGTGCTCCTTAGCGGCGGACGGGCCGGCGCACGGGACGGGCAGGCCAACGGTTCATTATCTGCGGGGACGCAACGGGGGACGGCCCCGGTTCGTACGAACCGGGGCCGTCCCCTTCGTCACACCTGCTGAGGGCCGTGCGGGATCAGAGACCGATCTCGGTCTCGAACTCGGCGGCCTCCAGGATCTGCTTGACCGTGGTCAGGTAGCGGGCGGCGTCCGCGCCGTCCACCAGACGGTGGTCGTAGGAGAGCGACAGGTACGTCATGTTGCGCACCGCGATGGTCTCGCCCAGCTCCGGGTGGTCCACGACCACCGGACGCTTGACGGTGGCGCCGATGCCCAGGATGGCGACCTGGTTCGGCGGCACGATGACCGTGTCGAACAGCGCACCGCGCGAGCCGGTGTTGCTGATCGTGAAGGACGCGCCGGACAGGTCGTCCGGGCTGATCTTGCTCTCGCGGACCTTGCCGGCCAGCTCGGCGGTCTTCTTGGCGATGCCCGCGATGTTCAGGTCGCCGGCGCCCTTGATGACCGGGGTCATCAGGCCCTTCTCGTTGTCCACCGCGATTCCGACGTTCTCGGAGTCGAAGTACGAGATGGTGCCCTCGTCCTCGTTGATCCGGGCGTTGATGACCGGGTGGGCCTTCAGCGCCTGGACAGCGGCCTTGACGAAGAACGGCATCGGGGACAGCTTGACGCCCTCACGGGCGGCGAAGCCGGCCTTGGCCTTCTCGCGCATCCGCATGATCTTGGTGATGTCCACCTCGACCACGGAGGTCAGCTGCGCCTGGCCGTGCAGGGCCTTCATCATGTTGTCGCCGATGACCTTGCGCATCCGCGGCATCTTGACGGTCTGGCCACGCAGCGGCGACGCCTCCAGGGCCGGAGCCTTGGACGCGGCGGCCGGAGCGGCGGCGGCAGCCGGAGCAGCGGTCTTCGCGGCCTCGGCGGCGGCGATGACGTCCTGCTTGCGGATGCGGCCACCGACGCCGGTGCCCTTGACCGAGCCGAGGTCCACGCCGTTCTCCTGGGCCAGCTTGCGGACCAGGGGGGTGACGTAGGCGCCGTCGGGCTCACCGGCGGGGGCCGCCGGGGTGACCGGGGCGGGCTGCGCGGCGGGGGCCGGAGCCGGGGCCGGGGCCGGAGCCGGGGCCGGAGCAGCCGGGGCCGGGGCGGGCTTCTCAGCAGCCGGGGCGGCCGGAGCCGGAGCCGGGGTGGGCTCGGCGGCCGGGGCGGCCGGGGCAGCGGCCGGAGCGGCCGCGGGGGCGGCACCGGCAGCACCGATGACGGCGAGCTTGGCGCCGACCTCGGCGGTCTCGTCCTCGCCCACCACGATCTCCAGCAGGGTGCCGGAGGCCGGGGCCGGGATCTCGGTGTCGACCTTGTCGGTGGAGACCTCGAGCAGCGGCTCGTCGGCCTCGACGGACTCGCCGACCTCCTTCAGCCACCGGGTGACGGTGCCCTCGGTGACCGACTCGCCCAGCGCGGGCAGGACGACGTCGGTGCCCTCGGCGGAGCCAGCGGCCGGAGCCGCGGGGGCCTCGGCGGCCGGGGCCGGGGCGGCCTCGGGCTCGGGCTGCGCGGCGGGGGCCTCAGCGGCGGCCGGGGCCGGAGCCTCGGCAGGCGCGCCGGAGCCGTCGTCGATGATGGCCAGCTCGGCGCCGACCTCGACGGTCTCGTCCTCGGCGACCTTGATGGACGCCAGGACGCCGGCCGCGGGGGCGGGGATCTCGGTGTCGACCTTGTCGGTCGACACCTCGAGCAGGGGCTCGTCGGCCTCGACGCGCTCACCCTCGGCCTTGAGCCAGCGGGTGACGGTGCCCTCGGTGACGCTCTCGCCGAGCGCCGGAAGGGTTACGGAAACCGCCATGGTTTCAGTTGCTCCTAACGAATTGCGGGATGTGGTCGCGCCCGGACTGGGGGTCAGTCGTGGGAGTGGAGGGGCTTGCCGGCCAGGGCCAGGTGGGCCTCGCCGAGCGCCTCGTTCTGCGTGGGGTGCGCGTGGATGAGCTGCGCAACCTCGGCCGGCAGAGCCTCCCAGTTGTAGACCAGCTGGGCCTCGCCGACCTGCTCGCCCATACGGTCACCGACCATGTGGACGCCGACCACGGCACCGTCCTTGACCTGGACGAGCTTGATCTCGCCCGCGGTCTTGAGGATCTTGCTCTTGCCGTTGCCCGCGAGGTTGTACTTCAGAGCGACGACCTTGTCGGCGCCGTACAGCTCCTTGGCCTTCGCCTCGGTGATACCGACCGAGGCGACCTCCGGGTGGCAGTACGTCACGCGCGGCACGCCGTCGTAGTCGATCGGCACGGTCTTCAGACCGGCCAGTCGCTCCGCAACCAGGATGCCCTCCGCGAAGCCGACGTGCGCGAGCTGGAGCGTGGGGACGAGGTCACCGACGGCGGAGATCGTCTCCACGTTCGTCCGCATGTACTCGTCGACGAGGACGTAGCCGCGGTCCATGGCGACCCCGGCCTCCTCGTAACCGAGACCCTGGGAGACGGGGCCGCGGCCGATCGCGACCAGCAGCACCTCCGCCTCGAAGGTCTTGCCGTCGGCAAGGGTGACCTTGACGCCGTTCTCGGTGTACTCGGCCTTCTCGAAGAAGGTGCCGAGGTTGAACTTGATGCCCCGCTTGCGGAAGGCGCGCTCCAGCAGCTTGGAGCTGTTCTCGTCCTCGACCGGGACGAGGTGCTTGAGGCCCTCGATCACGGTGACGTCGGTGCCGAAGGACTTCCACGCCGAGGCGAACTCGACGCCGATGACGCCGCCGCCCAGGATGATCGCGGACTCCGGCACGCGGTCCAGTGTCAGCGCGTGGTCCGAGGAGATGATGCGGTTGCCGTCGATCTCCAGACCCGGCAGCGACTTCGGCACGGAGCCGGTCGCCAGCAGGATGTGGCGGCCCTGGACGGTCTGGCCGTTCACGTCGACGGACGTGGGGGAGGACAGCCGGCCCTCACCCTCGATGTAGGTCACCTTGCGGGAGGCGACCAGACCCTGCAGACCCTTGTACAGGCCCGAGATGACCTCGTCCTTGTACTTGTGGACCCCGGCGATGTCGATGCCCTCGAACGAGGTCTTGACACCGAACTGGGCGGCCTCACGGGCCTGGTCCGCGATCTCACCGGCGTGCAGCAGCGCCTTCGTGGGGATGCAGCCGTTGTGCAGGCAGGTGCCGCCGAGCTTGTTCTTCTCGATCAGGGCGACGTCCAGGCCGAGCTGCGCACCGCGCAGGGCAGCCGCGTAGCCGCCGCTACCGCCTCCGAGAATCACTAGGTCGAAAACGGTGCTGGCGTCGTTCGCCACGTCACGTCCTCCATGCATGGGTACGCCGGAGCCGGTCTCCGATGACCGGACGGCGGCTGTTGTTCGGCCGCTAGTACTTCGGCCCTGGGTAAGGGGGGCCCTGTCCTGCCGAGCCCCATCTTCGCACTTGTTGAACACGGGCGGGACGGCGGGCCGGGCCCGGGGCCCGCCGATCGGCTGCCCGCACGGGTTACGCAGGCGTACGGACCTACGGATTTCGTCGAGAGCGAACACCTGTCCGCGCCCGCACGAACGGCCCCGCGCGCGGAGCCCGGGGCCGTGTCGGTGCGCTGCGTCCGCAGCAGGTCAGAGCCTGGTCAGAGCCTGGGTGCAGGCTGTCAGAGCAGGTCGCCCTCGGCGGTGCGCTCGGCGAGCCGGACCAGGGTGCGGACAGCGGAGCCGGTGCCGCCCTTGGGGGTGTAGCCGTAGGGCGCGCCCTCGTGGAAGGCCGGGCCCGCGATGTCCAGGTGCGCCCAGGTGATGCCCTCGCCGACGAACTCCTGGAGGAAGAGGCCTGCGACCAGGCCGCCGCCCATCCGCTCGCCCATGTTGGCGATGTCGGCGACCGGGGAGTCCATGCCCTTGCGCAGCTCGGCGGGCATCGGCATGGGCCAGGACTGCTCGCCGACCTCGGTTGCGATCTCGTGGATCGAGGTGCGGAAGGCGTCGTCGTTGGCCATGATGCCGAAGGTGCGGTTGCCCAGCGCCAGCACCATGGCGCCGGTCAGCGTCGCGACGTCGACGATGGCGTCCGGGGTCTCCTCGGAGGCGCGGGTGATCGCGTCGGCCAGGACGAGACGGCCCTCGGCGTCGGTGTTCAGCACCTCGACGGTCTTGCCGCTGTACATGGTCAGCACGTCGCCGGGGCGGGTGGCCGAGCCCGACGGCATGTTCTCGGCGAGCGCGAGCCAGCCGGTGACGTTGACCGGGAGGTTCAGGCGCGCCGCGGTGACGACCGCGGAGAGCACGGCGGCGGCGCCGCTCATGTCGCACTTCATCGTCTCGTTGTGGCCGGCCGGCTTCAGGGAGATGCCGCCCGAGTCGTAGGTGATGCCCTTGCCGACCAGCGCCAGGGACTTCTTCGCCTTGGCGTGGGTGTGGCTGATCTTCACGAGCCGGGGCGGGTTCTCCGAGCCCTGGCCGACGCCCATGAGGCCGCCGTAGCCGCCCTTCTTGAGCGCCTTCTCGTCCAGCACCTCGACCTTGAGGCCGTACTCCTTGCCCGCGGCCTGCGCCTCGGCGGCGAAGGTCTTGGGGGTGAGGCCGTTGGAGGGGGTGTTGATCAGGTCGCGGGCGCGGTTGATCTCCGCGGCCAGCGCCTGGGCTCGCTCGGCGGCGGCCTTGTGGGCCTTGTCGCGCGGCTTGGCACCCAGGACGGCGATGTCGGCCAGCGGCGCGGACTTGTCCGCACCCTTCTTGGCGTCGCCGTTGTTGCTGCGGTAGGCGGTGAAGCTGTACGCGCCGAGCAGCGCGCCCTCGGAGACCGCGGCGACCGCGTCGGCATCCTCGACGGGCAGCGCGAAGGCGGCCTTCTTGGTGCCGGCCAGCGCGCGCGAGGCGGCGCCGGCGGCGCGGCGCAGTGCCTCGTGGTCGTAACCCTCGCCCTCGGCCGGGGCCTCGCCCAGACCGACCGCCAGCACGACCGGCGCCTTGAGCCCGGCACCACCCGGAACCTTGGTCACCTCGCCCTCGGCGCCGCTCGCGCCCAGGGTCTCCAGGACGTCGGCCAGCCTGCCGTCGAAGGCCGTCTCGACGGCCTCGGCGCCGGGCGCCACGACGGGGCCCTTGGCACCCTTGGCGAGGCCGACGACAACGGCGTCCGCGCGCAGCGTCGCGGCGGATGAAGTACTGAGGGTCAGTGCAGTCACGGTATTGAAGGTCCTGTTCCGTCCGGGGATCCATGGGCGCTCGTGGCGCTGCTGGCGCCGAGCCTACGCTCGGGTGCCCCGCCCGGTCCCGCCCGATGCCATACCCGTTCCCCCGGCCGACCGGCAGATTTGCCGCCCCGCGAAGCGAACTCCCTTGATTTTCCCGGTACTTGAGTGACTACGGGGTGGTATGGCGGATTTATCCGGAGGCTGGGCCGCCGGATGTCTCCCCGGCCGGGCAACCACCCATCGGTGATCACCGTCCCTGAAGGCGGGGCGCAGCACCGCGCCCGTCGCAGAACAGGAGAGCCGGTACATGAGACGGCCGTTCAGCCAGCCGCCCCTACTGCTCGGACTGGTCGCGCTGCTGCTGGCGCTCGCCACGGCCTGTACGACGGCTCCGCCCGGGGACGGCGGCGGGGACGGTACGGACCGGGCGCGGGGCGCGCGCTGGCAGCCGAAGCCCGGTACGGACTGGCAGTGGCAGCTCAGCGGCCGCCTCGACAAGGACGTGGCGGCGCCCGTCTACGACATCGAGGGCTTCGACCACAGTGCGGCCACCGTCGCCGAGCTGCACCGCCGCGACCGCAAGGTGATCTGCTACCTCAGCGTCGGCGCCTGGGAGGACTGGCGCCCGGACGCCGGCGACTTCCCGCGCTCCGTCATCGGCCGGTCCAACGGCTGGGAGGGCGAGCGGTGGCTGGACATCCGGCGGCTGGACGTGCTGGAGCCGCTGCTGGCCAAGCGGTTCGACATGTGTCGCGACAAGGGCTTCGACGCCATCGAGCCGGACAACGTGGACGGTTACGCGAACCGCTCCGGCTTCCCGCTGACCGCCGCCCACCAGCTGAGGTTCAACCGCATGGTGGCCCGCCTCGCGCACGAGCGCGGCATGGCGGTCGGCCTGAAGAACGACCTCGATCAGATCCCGGAGCTGGTGGACGACTTCGACTTCGCGGTCAACGAGCAGTGCGCGGAGTACGACGAGTGCGAGCGGCTCACGCCGTTCATCCGCGCGGGCAAGGCCGTCTTCCACGTGGAGTACGAGCTGCCGCCGGAGCGCTTCTGCGCGACGTCCCGGAAGCTGCGGCTCAGCTCGCTGCGGAAGGACATGGATCTGACGGCCTGGCGGCAGACCTGCTGATCCGGCGGTGAGCGGGGGGCTCAGCGCGGCCTCAGCCGAGGGCCAGTACCACGATGGTCATCAGCCCGGCCGTCTCGGCCAGCCCGCCGAAGACGTCGCCTGTCACGCCGCCGAAGCGCCGCACGCAGTGCCGCAGCAGTGCCTCGCCGGCGGCGAGGCCGAGGAGGAGCGCGACGGCCGCGTGCAGGGCGCCGTACGCGCCTCCGTACGCGCCTTCGTATGCCCCGAGACCGGCCAGTACGGCCAGGGCGGCCAGTACGGCGACCGCAGCGCGGCCGACGGGCACCGTCCCCGCCACCGCCGCGCCCAGCCCCTCCGGGCGGGCCGCCGGGACGCCCGTCCGGGAGGCGAGGGTGAGGGCGAGGCGGGCCGTGACCGCACCGGCCACGGCCGCGACCGCGCCGGCCGCCCAGCCGGCCGCGTACAGCTCCTGGAGCGCCGCGACCTGCGCGAGCAGCGCCAGGAGGAGCACGATCACGCCGAACGGGCCGATGTCGGACTGCTTCATGATGCGCAGCGCGTCGTCCGCGGGCTTGCCGCTGCCCAGCCCGTCGGCGGTGTCCGCGAGCCCGTCCAGATGCAGGCCGCGGGTGAGCGCGGCGGGCACCGCGACCGTGCCGACGGCGGCGAGCAGGGGCCCGCCGCCGAGCAGGAGCAGTCCCGCGCCGAGTGCTGCCGCACAGAGTCCGACGACCAGCCCGGCGAGCGGTGCGCAGAGCATGCCGCCGCGGGCCGTCTCGCGGTCCCAGCGGGTCAGCGGTACTGGGAGCACGGTCAGGGTGCCGAAGGCGAAACGCAGTGCGTCTGCGGGGGTCGGGGAGCCGGTAGGGGGCGCGGTGGGGGTGTCGCTCACACTCACTCCTCCGTCGACTCCTCGGCCCGTACCGGGAGTTCCGCCGCCAGCGACGCCGCGGCCTGGACCAGGGGCAGTGCCAGGAGTGCGCCCGTGCCCTCGCCTGCTGTGACGCCGTGGTCGAGCAGTGGGGTCAGGGCGATGCGGTCCAGGGCCTTGGCCTGTGCCGGTTCGCCGCCGGCCTGGCCGGCCACCCACCAGTCCGGTGCGCGGAACGCGATCCGCTGCGCCACCAGCGCGCAGGCCGCGGAGACCACGCCGTCCAGGATCACCGGCGTCCGGCGCACCGCGCTCTGCAGCAGGAAGCCGGTGGCCGCGGTCAGATCGGCGCCGGCCGTGGTGGCCAGCAGCGCGAGCTGGTCGCCCAGCACCGGACGGGCCCGGCGCAGCGCGTCGCGGATCGCCGCGCACTTGCGCATCCAGGCCAGGTCGTCGATGCCCGCGCCGCCGCGCCCGGTGACCACCGAGGCGTCGGTGCCGCACAGCGCGGCGATCAGGGCGCCGGCCGCCGTGGTGCCGCCCACGCTCAGGTCGCCGAGCACGACCAGGTCCGTACCGGCGTCCGCCTCCTCGTCGGCGATCGCCATGCCCGCGCGGAACGCCTGCTCGGCCTCCTCCGCGGTCAGCGCGTCCTCGACGTCGATCCGCCCGGAGCCGCGCCGCACGCGGTGCCGGGTGACGTCCTCGGGCAGCTCGCCGGGGTCGCAGTCCAGGGCCATGTCGACCACGCGCGGCGGGGCGTCGAACCGCCGTGCCAGTACCGCCGCCGGGCTCGTCCCGTCCAGCACCCCGCGCACCAGCTCCGTCGCGCTGCCCGCGGGGCGGCCCGAGACGCCCAGTTCGGCCACCCCGTGATCGCCCGCGAACAGGACCGTACGGACCCGGTCGAGGGGCCGGACCGGAACCTGCTGCTGCACGGCGGCCAGCCAGTCGCCCAGCTCGTCGAGGCGGCCCAGCGCGGCGGGCTGCACGAGGCGGTGCTCACGCCGCTCCTCGGCGTCCCGGCGCAGGCCGCCGTCGGGGCGCTCGATCAGGTTCGCGAAGTCATCGAGGTTCAGGGCGCTCATTCGGCGCAGGTTACCGGCAACGCCACCGTCGGTGCGCGGACGGCCGGTACCGCCGCCGGTGCGGGGCCTCCAGCAGCAGCGCCGCGCCCGGCAGCCGGCGCGCGCACAGGGCACGCAGCTCGCGTAGCGCCCCCGCGGCGGGCGGCGGCCCGAAGACGAGGACCAGGACGCCGAGCGCGGGGCGGGCGACGGCGGCCGGCCAGTGGGGCCCGGTGACCCGGCCGGTGAGGGTGCGCCACCGGGGGCCGTCCGGCAGCAGCATCCGGCGCAGGGCGGCGGTCGCCGGCTCCTCGACGGTCAGCCAGCGCAACTGCCCGTTGTCCACCCGCCAGAAGCCGGTGTCCAGGCCCTCGCCGAGCGCCACGACCGTGGCCTGCGGACGGTCCCGCAGATAGCGGCGCACCGCCTCGTCGAACGGTTCCATGCCGTCAGGTGACGGTACGGAAGGCCGTCCGGCAAGCGGGACACGGGCGGCCGCCCGTGCGCGTCACCCGCGCAGCGTAATGGCCTGCCCCGCGACGACCAGCAGTACGTGCTCGCACTCGGCGGCGAACGAGGCGTTCAGACGGCCCAGTTCGTCCCGGAAGCGGCGGCCCGCCGGGGTCGCGGGGACCACTCCGGAGCCGACCTCGTTGCTGACCGCCACCAGCGGCCTGCGGGTGGCGCGCACCGCGGCCACCAGCTCGGCCACCCGCGCGTGCAGGGCCTGTTCGCCGCCGTTCGCCCAGGTCTCGTCGTCCCAGGCGCCCACCTCGTCCATGGCGTGCGTCAGCCACAGGGACAGGCAGTCGATCAGCAGCGGGGAGTCGGCGGTCTTCTCCCCGGAGCCGGAGCCGGAGCCGGAGCCGCTCTCCTCCTCGCCCGCCAGCAGCGGTACCAGGTCGCAGGTCTCGGCGGTGCGCCAGGAGGACGGGCGGCGCTCGCGGTGCGCGCTGACCCGGGCCGCCCACTCCGTGTCGCCGTCCCGCAGCCCGCCGGTCGCGACGTACAGCACATCGGGGAAGGCGGCGAGCCGCCGCTCGGCCTCGACGGACTTGCCGCTGCGCGCGCCGCCCAGCACCAGCGTCCGGCGCGGCAGGTCGGGCACCGCGTGGTACTCGCCGACCAGCAGCGACGTGCCGTCGGGCACCGCACGCGCGCCCACCGCGGCGAGCCGCCGGTGCAGTTCCTCGCCGGGCGGCGTGTCGTGGTCGATGTGCACGGCGATCACGTCGGTCGCCGCGTCCACCGCGCCGTTCGCCCGCAGCCGGGCCAGCGCGTCGGGGCGCCCCAGTACGTCCAGTACGACCATCTCGTACGGCCCCTTGCCCTCGGCGGCCCCGGCGGGCGCGGCGCCCGGCGGCAGGTACAGCAGCCGCTCGCCGTAGGTGCCGCCGATCTCGTAGCCGGTGCCCGGCACGTCCACCGCCACCGCGCGTACCCGGTGCCCGTCCAGCAGCGCCAGCTCCCGCCCGTCCGCGACCCGGCCCGGCTGCGGCACCCCGGTGGGCACCTCGAAGGCGGGTCCCTCGTGCGGGTGCGTCAGGAGCACTTGGCGCACGCCGGTCAGCGACTGACCGGCGCGGGCCGCGGCGAACGCGGCCCCCGGGGTCAGGTCGAGGAGCAGCGCGCCGTCCAGGAGCAGCGCGGTGGCCGCCCGCGCCGCGTCGCCCGTGGCGGCGGCACAGGAGGCGCAGGGGCAGCCGGGGCGGGGCAGGCCCTCGGGGGCCCCGGTGCCGAGCAGTGTCAGTTCCACTCGCCGATTTTCTCCTGTCCCCGGCTCGCGGGCGCGCGGGGGGACGTCTCGACACGGCCGTTAGGCTGCTGATCAGTATTGAGAAGTACGAGAAGTACTCGCACGGGACATGTCACCGGGCGGCGGCACAGGGCATCACACCTGAGCGGCGGCACAGGGCATGACCACTGCACGGCACCAGCACGGCACCAGCACGAGCAAGCACGTACCCGGTGGGACCAGGAGGCGGACATGGCGTGGACGTGGCGGTTCGAGAAGGCCGACGGTACGGAGGCCCCGGCGGGGGAGGCGCCGGAGGACTTCTCCACGCAGGGGGACGCGGAGTCCTGGATCGGCGAGGAGTGGAAGACGCTCCTGGACCGCGACGTGGACCAGGTGACCCTGTTCGAGGACGGCGTGAAGGTCTACGGCCCGATGAGCCTGCACGCCGACGAGGGCGGCGAGGCGGCGGAGGGCTGAGCGGCTCCCGGCACGAGTGAGGGGCGGCGGGCCCGATGGCCCGCCGCCCCTTTCACGTCCTTGCGTCCGCGGATCAGCCCCGCACGCCGCACAGGTGCAGCAGGGCCGCCACCGCACGGTACGGATCGGTGCGCCCGGCCCGTTCCTCGGCGGCCAGCAGCCGGGTCAGCTCCTCGGCGGGCGGCGGCACCGCGTCGTCGGCCGCGAGGTCGGTGAAGAGCCGCACGCCGTACCAGGCGTGCAGCGGGGCACCGATCCCGGCGAGGGTGTCGGTGAGCGCGTCGAGCCGGTCGGCGCGCACCGTGAGGCCGAGCCGGTTCTTGTACCGGGGCGAGTCGAACGCGGTCATGGCCGTGTCCCAGTCGCCGGACAGCCCCGGGCGCAGCGCGAGCGCGTCGGCGTTGCGCACCAGGACGGAGAGCAGGCCGCCGGGCGCCAGTACCCGGGCCAGCCCGGCCAGCATCGGGTCGGGGTCCTCGACGTACATCAGGACGCCGTGGCAGAGCACCACGTCGAAGGTGCCGGCGGGGAAGTGCGCGCCGGTGTCCCGGCCGTCGCCCTCGATCAGCCGGACCCGCTCCTGTATGCCCGCCGGCTCGCCGGCCAGCGACGCGCGGACCGCGGCCAGCATCGTCGGGTCGGACTCCAGCCCGGTGACCTTGTGGCCCGCGCGGGCCAGGCGGAGCGCCTGGGTGCCCTGGCCGAGGCCGACGTCCAGGACGCGCAGCCGCTGACCCACCGGGAAGCGCGCGGTGACCTGCTCCTCGAGCTGCCGGGCCACCAGCTCCTGCCGGACGGTGTTCCGGATGCCCCCGAGCTCGTCCAGCCAGGGGCCGGCCCCTCCGGCAAAGCCGGAGGAAGCCGTGTTCAGGGTCGTTCTCCCCGCTTGACCTGCGGCTTGGGGAGGCGCAGGCGGCGCATCTGGAGGGTGCGCATCAGGGCGTAGGGCTTGACGCCCCTGAGGTTCTCGTTCGGGAACTTCTCCTTGAGGCGCTTGGTCAGACCGATCCAGACGGCGATCGAGTCCAGCACGATCAGCAGGATGACGACCAGCCACAGGATGAGCGCGATGCTCTGGATCTGCGGCACCCGGACCATGGTCAGCACCAGGATGATCACTGCCACCGGCAGGAAGAACTCCGCGACGCACCAGCGCGAGTCGACGTAGTCGCGCGCGAATCGGCGCACCGGGCCCTTGTCCCGGACGGGGAGGTACCGCTCATCGCCCTTGGCCAGCGCTTCGCGCTGCCTGGCCATGTCGGCGCGGCGGGCCTCCCGCTGGGCCTTGACGGCCTCCTTGCGGTTGGCCGGTGCCGACTGCGCGCGAGTACGGCGCTGATTCTGCGCCTGACTGCGCTTCGGCGTCGGGCGGCCCTTGGGGGCCTGCGGGTCGCGTGGCTGCTGGGGCTGGTCCGCGGTCACCTTGGCGGTCGCGGCCTGCTCATCCTTCGAACGGCTTCGGAACACAGAACCCAAGGGTACGCGGTCGCTCTCGGAGGGCCAGAGTCCGAGGGGAACGATCCGGCAACGGCAGCCCGGGTACCCGTACCAGGTCTACTCCCTGGGCCGGAGAAAGGGAGATACCTGATCGTCCTGCAGGAGGAGCACATCCGGGTCCAACCAGTGCGGTAATGGAACCGGGGCCCGTACTGTGGGGTCTGTAGATGTGCTGGAGCCGAAGCCCGAAGAAACTCGGTCAGAAGGGGGCGCTCGAGGCCCATGAGCGATGGTGTCATGAAGCGGATGGGGATGATCTTCCGCGCGAAGGCCAACAAGGCCCTTGACCGGGCCGAGGATCCGCGCGAAACCCTCGACTACTCCTACCAGAAGCAGCTGGAGCTGCTCCAGAAGGTCCGGCGCGGGGTCGCCGACGTCGCGACCTCCCGCAAGCGCCTGGAGCTCCAGCTCAACCAGCTCCAGGGCCAGTCGTCCAAGCTGGAGGACCAGGGCCGCAAGGCCCTCGCGCTCGGCCGTGAGGACCTGGCCCGAGAGGCGCTCTCCCGCCGGCAGGCCCTGCAGCAGCAGGTCACCGACCTGGAGACGCAGCACCAGACGCTGCAGGGCGAGGAGGAGAAGCTCACCCTCGCGGCCCAGCGCCTCCAGGCCAAGGTGGACGCCTTCCGTACGAAGAAGGAGACCATCAAGGCCACCTACACCGCGGCCCAGGCGCAGACCCGGATCGGCGAGGCCGTCTCCGGCATCTCCGAGGAGATGGGCGACGTCGGCATGGCCGTGCAGCGCGCCGAGGACCGGACCGCGCAGATGCAGGCCAGGGCCGGGGCCATCGACGAGCTGCTGGCATCCGGCGCGCTGGACGACCCGACCGGCATGGCCAAGGACGACCTCACCGCCGAGCTGGACCGGATCTCCGGCGGCGGCGACGTCGAGCTGGAGCTGCAGCGCATGAAGGCCGAGCTGGCCGGGGGTACCTCCGGCGGCCAGCAGGCCATCGAGGGCGGCCAGGACGGCCAGGCCCAGCCGTCGCAGCAGCAGGACCAGACGCGTTTCGACAAGCAGTGACCGGCGGGCGCGGATAGCCTCATCGGGATCGCCGGACCGGACCAGAGGAGACCGTCGTGATCGTACGGATCATGGGCGAGGGGCAGGTAAAGGTGGCGGACAGCCACTTCATCGAGCTCAACAAGCTCGATGACGAGCTGCTCGCCGAGATGGAGAGCGGCGACACGGACGGCTTCCGGCGGACGCTGGGCGCGCTCCTCGACGCCGTACGCCGGCTGGGCGACCCGCTGCCCGACGACTCCCTGGAGCCCTCGGAGCTGATCCTCCCCGGCCCCGACGCCACCCTCGAAGAGGTCCGCGAGATGCTCAGCGACGACGGCCTCATCCCGGGCTGACCAGCCCGCTCCGGCGGACCGTCCCCGCACACCGGGGACGGTGACCGCCCGGCTTCTTCCAGCAGGTACGCGCCCCGGTCACCGGTCCGCTCCCCGCCTCGGCGGGGAGCGCCCGTCGGCCGGGGCGCTACCGTTTCCTCCCGTGACTCCCCTCGCCACCGGACAGGGCCCGCTGCCCGGGCCCGCGCTGCTCGCCCGGCTCCGCGCACACCCCGTCGTGCTCGACGCGGTCCTGGCGGTGGCCGTCTTCGCGGTGATCCTGATCGGCGCGGCGGCCGGTCCGCACGGCCGGTACGGGCCCCGCTTCGGCGCCCACCCGCTGGAGCCGGTGACGGTCCTCCTCGCCGCGCTCGCCTGCGCCGCACTGGTACTGCGCCGCCGCTACCCGCGCAGCGTCCTCGCCTTCACCTGCGCCATGACGCTGGCCGAGCTGGTCACCGCCACCAGCGAACCGCGCGCCCCGGTCGCCGCCGCCTCGGTCATCGCCGTCTTCACCCTCGCCGCGCGCACCGACCGCCCCACCACCTGGCGGATCGGCGCGCTGACCGTCCTGGTGCTCACCGCCGCCGCGATGCTCACCAGTACCCGGCCCTGGTACGCCCAGGAGAATCTGGCGATCTTCGCGTGGACGGGCATGGCGGCCGCGGCCGGTGACGCCGTCCGCAGCCGCCGCGCCTTCGTGGCCGCCATCGAGGAGCGGGCCGAGCGGGCCGAACGCACCCGCGAGGAGGAGGCCGGGCGCCGGGTCGCCGAGGAACGCATGCGCATCGCCCGCGAGCTGCACGACGTCGTCGCGCACCACATCGCGCTGGTCAACGTCCAGGCGGGCGTCGCGTCGCACGTCATGGACAGCCGCCCCGACCAGGCCAAACAGGCTCTCGCGCACGTCCGGGAGGCGTCCCGGTCCGCGCTGGACGAGCTGCGCGCCACGGTCGGCCTGCTGCGCCAGTCCGACGACCCGCAGGCGCCCACCGAACCGGCCCCGGGCCTCGGCGTCCTGGACCAGCTCATCGACGGGTTCATGCGCGCGGGCCTGCCCGTCGAGCTGGAGCTGCCGCCCGGCAGCCCCGAGGGCCTGCCCGCCTCGGTCGACCTCACCGCGTACCGCATCGTCCAGGAGGCGCTGACCAATGTGCACAAGCACGCGGGGGAGGGGGCGCGGGCCACGGTACGGATCGTCCGGTCTGCCGAGGCGCTGACGCTGACGGTGCTGGACGACGGCGGCGGGCGGCCCGCCGAGTCCCCCGGGAACGCCGAAGCGCGCGCGGACGGCGGCGGGCACGGCCTGATCGGGATGCGGGAACGGGTCGCGGCGCTGCGCGGCACGGTGGAGACCGGGCCGCGCCCGGCAGGCGGTTTCAAGGTACGGGTGCGGCTGCCGCTGCAGCCCGCGCGCACGGGGGAGACAACATGACGATCAAGGTGCTGCTCGCCGACGACCAGGCGCTGCTGCGCAGCGCGTTCAAGGTGCTGGTGGACTCCGAGCCCGGGATGCGGGTGGTGGGCGAGGCGTCGGACGGCGCCGAGGCGTACGAGCTGGCCCGGTCGGCCGCGCCCGACGTGGTCCTGATGGACATCCGGATGCCCGGCGTGGACGGGCTGGCCGCCACCCGCATGATCAGCGAGGACCCGGAGCTGGCCGGCGTACGCGTGGTGATCCTGACGACCTTCGAGGTCGACGACTATGTGATCCAGGCGCTGCGGGCGGGCGCCAGCGGCTTCCTCGGCAAGGGCGCCGAGCCGGACGAGCTGCTGAGCGCCATCCGCGTCGCGGCGGCCGGCGAGGCGCTGCTCTCACCGGTGGCCACCAAGGGACTGATCGCGAGGTTCCTGGCACAGGGGAGCGGCGAGGACGGCGGCGCGGGGCCGGACGCCGAGCGGCTGGCGTCGCTGACCGGCCGGGAGCGCGAGGTACTGGTACTGGTCGCGGGCGGGCTGTCCAACGACGAGATCGCCGGGCGGCTGACCGTCAGCCCGCTGACGGTCAAGACGCATGTGAACCGTGCGATGGCCAAGCTGGGCGCCCGCGACCGGGCGCAGCTCGTCGTCATGGCGTACGAATCGGGACTCGTCCGCCCGCGGGTGTAGCAGCGGGTGGAGCGGGGCGTACTACGGACGCGGTACGCCCCCGCCCCGGAAATGGACCTGGGTGCTAGGGAAACAGCGCTTCTTGTGCCGGATGGTGTAAGCGGGCCCGCCATGGCCCGTTGCCGAGAAGCGTTCAGAACAAAAGAGAGAGACCCCACCCATGTTCAGGCTGTCCCGACTCAGCCTCGCACAACGGGGCCTGATAGCACTGATGTCGATCGTGGCGATCGTCTTCGGGGCCATCGCGATCCCACAGCTCAAGCAGCAGCTGCTGCCGTCCATCGACATGCCCATGGTGTCCGTCGTGGCGCCGTACCAGGGTGCCTCGCCCGACGTCGTCGAGAAGCAGGTCGTCGAGCCCCTCGAAGACGGCATCCAGGCGGTCGACGGCATCACCGGCGTCACCTCCACGGCCAGTGAGGGCTCGGCCGTGGTGATGGCCGAGTTCGACTACGGCAACGACACCAAGGCGCTGGTCGCCGACGTCCAGCAGGCCGTCAACCGGGCCCGCGCCAAGCTGCCCGAGGACGTCGACCCGCAGGTCGTGTCCGGTGGCACCGACGACCTGCCGACCACCGTGCTGGCCGTCTCCTCCGCGGGCCAGGACCAGCAGGCGCTCGCCGACCGTCTGGACCGCAGCGTCGTCCCGTCCCTGAAGGACATCGACGGCGTCGGCCAGGTCACCGTGAGCGGCGTCCGCGACCGCGTCGTCGCCGTCACCCCGGACGACGCGAAGCTCGCCAAGGCGGGGCTCACTCCGGCGGCGCTCGGCCAGGCCCTGGAGGCGGGCGGCGCTTCCGTACCGGCCGGCTCCTTCTCCGAGGGCGGCAAGAGCCGCACCGTCCAGGTCGGCAGCGGCTACACCTCGCTCCAGCAGATCAAGGACCTCACCGTCTCGCCGGCGGTGGCCGGTGCCGCGGCGGGCAAGGCCGGGGCCGGCGCTCCGGTACGCATCGGTGACATCGCCACCGTGAAGCAGGAGTCGGCCACCCCGACCTCCCTGACCCGCACGAACGGCGAGCCGAGCCTCGCCGTCCAGATCACCATGGACCAGGACGGCAGCGCCGTCGCCATCTCCGACGCGGTCAAGGACAAGCTCCCGCAGATCCGCGCGGACCTCGGCAAGGACGCGGACGTCACGGTCGTCTCCGACCAGGGCCCGCAGGTCTCCAAGTCCATCGAGTCCCTCACCACCGAGGGCCTGCTCGGCCTGGTCATGGCCGTGATCGTGATCCTGGTGTTCCTGCTGAGCCTGCGCTCGACGCTGGTGACCGCGGTCTCCATCCCGCTGTCCGTCGTCATCACGCTGATCGTGCTGTGGACCCGCGACCTGTCGCTGAACATGCTGACGCTGGGCGCGCTGACCATCGCCATCGGCCGGGTCGTGGACGACTCCATCGTCGTACTGGAGAACATCAAGCGGCACCTGGGCTACGGCGAGGAGCGCAAGCACGCCATCCTCACCGCCGTCCGCGAGGTCTCCGGCGCGATCACCTCCTCCACCCTCACCACCGTCGCGGTCTTCCTGCCGATCGGCGTGGTCGGCGGCATGGTGGGCGCCCTCTTCGGCGACTTCTCGATCACCGTCACCGTGGCCCTGCTGGCCTCGCTGCTGGTCTCCCTGACGGTGGTCCCCGTCCTCTCGTACTGGTTCCTGCGCGCCCCGAAGGCCGCCGAGGGCGGCGACCCGGAGGCGCTGCGCAAGGAGGCCGAGGAGAAGGAGAGCCGCAGCGCGCTGCAGCGGCTGTACGTACCGGTGCTGCGCTTCGCGACCCGGCGCCGGATCACCAGCCTGGTCATCGCCGTCGTCATCCTCATCGGCACGTTCGGCATGGCCCCGCTGCTCAAGACCAACTTCTTCGACCAGGGCGACCAGGACACCCTCTCCATCCAGCAGGAACTGGAGCCCGGCACCAGCCTGACCGCCGCCGACAAGCAGGCGAAGCGGGTCGAGATGGTACTCGCGGACACCGACGGCGTGCAGGACTACCAGGTCACCGTCGGCTCGTCGGGCATGATGGCGGCCTTCGGCGGCGGCTCGTCCGCCAACCAGGCGTCGTACCAGGTCAAGCTGGCCAGTGCCGATGACTCCGACCGGGTCGTGGCGGACATCCGCGCCGGTCTGAAGAAGCTCGGTCCCGCCATCGGCGACACCACCGTCTCCGCCGGCCAGGCGTTCGGCAACCAGGACCTCAGCGTGGTCGTGAAGGCCGCCGACGCCGACGTACTGAAGGACGCCGCCGAACAGGTACGCAAGAAGGTCGCGGGCCTGGACGACGTCACCGACGTCACCAGCGACCTGGCGCAGAGCGTGCCGCGGATCTCCGTCACTGCCAACAGCAAGGCGGCGGCCGCCGGTTACTCCCAGGCCACCCTCGGCCAAGCCGTCGCCCAGGCGGTACGCGGCACCACCAGCGGCACGGCGCTGCTGGACGACGCCGAGCGGGACGTCGTCGTGAAGTCGGCGCACCCGGCCACGACCGAGGCCGAGCTGAAGAAGCTGGCGCTGCCCGGCCCGTCGGGCGTGGTGCGGCTCGGCGACATCGCCGAGGTGAAGACCGTGCCGGGCCCGGTGCAGATGACCCGCATCGACGGCGCCCGGTCCGCGACCGTCACGGCCAAGCCGACCGGTGACAACACCGGCGCGGTCACCGCCCAGCTCCAGTCCGAGCTGACGGACCTGGACCTGCCCAAGGGCGCCACGGCCGAGATCGGCGGCGTCTCCGCCGATCAGGACGAGGCGTTCAGCTCGCTCGGCCTGGCGATGCTCGCGGCCATCGCGATCGTCTTCATGCTGCTGGTCGCGACCTTCCGGTCGCTGATCCAGCCGCTGATCCTGCTGGTGTCGATCCCGTTCGCGGCGACCGGCGCGATCGGGCTGCTGGTCGCGACCGGTACTCCGATGGGCGTCCCCGCGATGATCGGCATGCTGATGCTCATCGGCATCGTGGTCACCAACGCGATCGTGCTGATCGACCTGATCAACCAGTACCGGGACCGGGGCTACGGCGTGGTCGAGGCGGTCATCGAGGGCGGCCGCCACCGGCTCCGTCCCATCCTGATGACGGCCCTCGCCACGATCATGGCCCTCCTCCCGATGGCCCTCTCGGTCACCGGCGACGGCGGCTTCATCTCCCAGCCGCTGGCGGTGGTCGTGATCGGCGGCCTGATCACGTCCACCCTCCTCACGCTGCTGCTCGTCCCGACGCTGTACGCGATGGTGGAGCTGCGGAGGGAGAAGCGGGCGGCGAAGAAGGCGGCCAAGAAGGCCGCACCTTCGCCGGAGGAGGACCGTACGCCGGAGCCGGCGGGCGTTTGATCCGTACCAGCACGTGGGGCCCGTACCGAATCCCGGTACGGGCCCCACGTGCGTGACGGTTACGGCAGCGCCAACATCCGCTCCAGCGCCAGCTTCGCGAAGTCCTCGGTCTCCTTGTCGACCTCGATCCGGTTGACGACCTTGCCGTCCGCCAGGGACTCCAGGGCCCAGACCAGGTGCGGGAGGTCGATGCGGTTCATCGTCGAGCAGAAGCAGACCGTCTTGTCGAGGAAGACGATCTCCTTGCCCTCGGGAGCGAAACGGTTCGCCAGGCGGCGGACCAGGTTCAGCTCCGTACCGATCGCCCACTTCGACCCGGCGGGCGCCGCCTCCAGGGCCTTGATGATGTACTCCGTCGAGCCGACGTAGTCCGCCGCGGCCACGACCTCGTGCTTGCACTCCGGGTGCACCAGCACGTTCACGCCCGGTATCCGCGCCCGTACGTCCTCGACCGACTCCAGCGAGAAGCGGCCGTGGACGGAGCAGTGGCCGCGCCAGAGGATCATCTTCGCCGCGCGCAGCTGCTCGACGGTGAGCCCGCCGTTCGGCTTGTGCGGGTTGTAGACCACGCAGTCGTCCAGGGACATGCCCATGTCGCGGACGGCGGTGTTGCGGCCCAGGTGCTGGTCCGGCAGGAAGAGCACCTTGGTTTGCTGGGGCTCCCCCTGCTCGAACGCCCAGTCCAGCGCCCGCTTGGCGTTGGACGAGGTGCAGATCGTGCCGCCGTGCTTGCCGGTGAACGCCTTGATGTCGGCGGAGGAGTTCATGTACGAGACGGGCACGACCTGCTCGGCGATGCCGGCCTCGGTCAGCACGTCCCAGCACTCCGCGACCTGCTCGGCGCTGGCCATGTCGGCCATCGAGCAGCCGGCCGCCAGGTCCGGGAGGACGACCTTCTGGTCGTCGCCCGTGAGGATGTCGGCGGACTCGGCCATGAAGTGCACGCCGCAGAAGACGATGTACTCCGCGTCCGGGCGGGCCGCGGCGTCGCGCGCGAGCTTGAAGGAGTCGCCGGTGACGTCGGCGAACTCGATGACCTCGTCGCGCTGGTAGTGGTGCCCGAGGACGAAGACCTTCTCCCCGAGCTTCGCCTTCGCGGCGCGGGCGCGCTCGACGAGGTCGGGGTCGGAGGGGGCGGGCAGGTCGCCCGGGCACTCGACGCCGCGCTCGCTCTTGGGGTCGGCCTCGCGGCCGAGAAGCAGCAGTGCGAGCGGCGTGGGCTGCACGTCGAGGTCCTGACGGGGCTGGGCGGTGGTCACGACACGCACCCTCTCTTCGTTGTTACGGAGAACCTTTTCGACTTTTCGTCGAAATGACGTTATCTATCATAGCCGCTTCACGTCAGTTTGACGATGGGCATTGTGTCGATGTGACGCATCACCCGGCCGGCCGCACTCCGACAACCGCTGACCTTCCGGATGGGGTGTGCGAGCATGAGGAGGGGCGGAGAATTCCGCCAGAACTTCGAGCCCGCCCGGAATGAATCCGGGGCCCCGTCGGTTACTGCCGAGGGCAAGGGGTCCGTACAACCCGGGAGAGATGTAGATGAGCGTTCAGGACGAGACCACCGTCAGCGACGGCATCATCCTGTCCGACGCGGCCGCGTCGAAGGTGAAGAGCCTGCTGGAGCAGGAGGGCCGCGAGGACCTCGCGCTGCGCGTGGCTGTCCAGCCCGGTGGCTGTTCCGGCCTGCGCTACCAGCTCTTCTTCGACGAGCGCTCGCTCGACGGCGACGTCGTGAAGGACTTCGACGGCGTGAAGGTCGTGACCGACCGGATGAGCGCCCCGTACCTGGGTGGCGCCTCCATCGACTTCGTCGACACCATCGAGAAGCAGGGCTTCACGATCGACAACCCCAACGCCACCGGCTCCTGCGCCTGCGGCGACTCCTTCAGCTGAGCCGACGGGCTCCGGCACACGGAGGCACAGACGAAGGCGGCGTTCCCCTCGGGGAACGCCGCCTTCGTCATTGACCGCCCTGCCGGCGGCTGCGGACCGCCGTCACTTCCGCGTCTGCGGCACCGTTTCGCCACTGGAGGCGTCGATGACCTCCCGCCCGTCCAGCGGGGAGTCCAGCGTCACCGTCTTGGTGAACTGCTTGGCGACCTTCACGCAGACCCCGCCCGGCTTCTTCTCCTTGCCGGTGACCTGCGCGGTCACGGCCGTACCCGACTGGTCGGCGCTCGCGGAGTAGTCGCTGCACACCCCACCCCAGAAGTGCAGCGTCAGCTTCTTGCCGTCGTCCGCCACCGAGTACGACTCCAGGCCCATCGCGCCCTTCTTGCCCTCCTTGCCGCCCTGCGGCGGGTGCGCGGGCCGCTGCGTCGCGGCGTCCCCGGCGTCCCGGTCCACCACGTACTTCGGGTCGACAGCCGGATGCGCGACCGTGGTGCGGGCGTCCTTGCCGCTGGTCGAACCGGGCTGCCGCACCTCGTACATCCACGACGGCACCAGCGCCTGGCTGCCGTTCACGAACTGCACCGACAGGCCGAAGCGGGCGCCGGTCACGTCGGCGGGCGCGGGCTTCCCGGGCGCCGGCTCGCACGGCGCGACACCCTTCCCGTCCGCCTTGCCGTCGCCCTTCCCGGCCTTACCGTCCTTGTCCGGCAGCGGCGTGGCGCACTCGGCGTCCTTGCCCTTGCCCTCGGCGGCGCCGGCGCCGGCCGCCCCGCCGTTCAGGTGCGTGAGCGTCTTCTCCGCGCTCAGCACCGGATACGTGTCGCCCTTGAGCGGCCGCGCGAGCTGGCCGCTGCCGCCGACCACCCGGCCGTCGGCGCCGACCTGCAGATCGCTCTGCCAGCCGTACGTCGGCAGGCCGCCGATCACCGGGTTCGCGGAGACGATGCGCACCGCGCCGGACAGCCCGCCGGCGTTCAGCTTCGCGTCCTGCTGCCCCAGCGCCGCGAGCACCGGCTCCACCGCCTGCTTGGCCTTCTCCTGGGAGACCGCGCCCTTGCCGCTGCCGTCGTCCTCGGTCGTGGCGTCCCGGCCGCGGTACGAGGGGCAGCCGGGCCCGTCGGAGGAGTGGCCGGTCTTCGCGTCCGCCTCCTCGCCCTTGGGCGTCGCGGGCAGCGCGCAGTTCACCCCGCCCGGCGTGCCGTACTGCGCGAACGTCCACGAGCCGGTGCCGGCCTTGGCCACCTGCAGCACGGGCCCGCGGGAGTCCTTGTCCTGGCCGCCGACCTTCCACGTACTGCCCTCGGAGCGGACCTGGCCCGCCACGTCCAGCGCCTTGGCCAGCCGCGCCACCGCGTCCTTGCTGATCGGGCCCTGCGGCCGGTACACGGGCGCGTCGGCCGGGCCGTCCGGCAGCCCGGCGACCGCGCGGTACCCCGCGCCCTGCGGGTTCGGCTCGCCCGGCGCGATCCCGTCCCGCGACTGGGACTGGCCGTACCCCTCCAGTGCCAGCGGCGGCGGATCGGCCGCCGCGCCCGTGCCGCTTTCGCCGTCCTGGCCGGAAGCGCCCGATGCCCAGTACGCCGCGCCGCCGCCGGCCAGCAGCACGGCCGCGGCCATCGAGGCGACCACCAGGGGCCTGCGCCCGCGCCGCCCCGGGGCGGTGGGGTTATCGGTGGGGTTCCCGCCGCCAGTGGCAGGGGGAGTGTCCTCGGTGCTCACCGCATCGCTCCTTCGGCTCCGCTGAACAACTGATGCGCCATCCTCCGTGAGGGGGACGCCGATTGGACGGAGCCGGGCCGCGGGCGGTTCCGCCCGCGGCCCGTGGAAGACCGGTGGAAGAGCAGCGGAGGTATGGATCGCCGTACTCAGTCGCCGTACTCAGTCGCCGTACTCGGACATCCCTTCCAGCAGTTTCGCAGAGGCGGCGGGGACCGTGATCCCGCGCAGCTCGGCGGCCGGGCGGCGCGGACCGGCCGGCAGTCCGTCCGGCTTCCAGTGCGGCGCCATGCGGGCGCAGTCGCCGCGCAGTTGCTCCATCGAGTCGTGCTCGCCACCGTCCGGGCGACGGCCGACGGGGTGAACTGCTGTGACGGGCTTCACATGCTGGGTCATACGCGCACCGTACGCACCCTTCGCCCCGGGGAAGAAGACCTACTATTGGGTAGTTTCGCCAGGTCGGAGCGGCAGTCCCGAACGGGTAGCGTTGGGTCACGTCCGTCACCGCCCCACGCCTCCCGCAGGAGCGAACCGCCGTGCGTATCGCAGTCACCGGCTCCATCGCCACCGACCATCTGATGACCTTCCCCGGACGCTTCGCCGACCAGCTGGTCGCCGACCAGCTCCACACGGTCTCCCTCTCCTTCCTCGTCGACCAGCTCGACGTGCGGCGCGGCGGCGTCGCCGCGAACATCTGCTTCGGCATGGGCCAGCTCGGCACCAAGCCGATCCTGGTCGGCGCCGCCGGCAACGACTTCGGCGAGTACCGCGCCTGGCTGGACCGGCACGGCGTCGACACCGCCTCCGTACGCATCTCCGAGGTGCTGCACACCGCCCGCTTCGTGTGCACCACCGACGCCGACCACAACCAGATCGGCTCCTTCTACACCGGCGCGATGAGCGAGGCCCGTCTCATCGAGCTGCAGCACGTCGCCGAGCGCGTGGGCGGTCTGGACCTGGTCCTGATCGGCGCCGACGACCCGGAGGCGATGATCCGGCACACCGAGGAGTGCCGCTCCCGGTCCATCCCCTTCGCGGCCGACTTCTCGCAGCAGATCGCCCGCATGGACGGCGACGACATCCGCACCCTCATGGACGGCGCGGCCTACCTCTTCTCCAACGAGTACGAGAAGGGCCTCATCGAGTCCAAGACCGGCTGGACCGCCGACGAGATCCTCGGCAAGGTCGGCACCCGCGTCACCACCCTCGGGGCCAGCGGCGTCCGCATCGAGCGCACGGGCGAGCCCGCCATCGAGGTCGGCGTGCCCGAGGAGAACGCCAAGGCCGACCCGACCGGCGTCGGCGACGCCTTCCGCGCCGGCTTCCTCTCCGGCCTCGCCTGGGGCGTCGGCCTGGAGCGCGCCGCGCAGGTCGGCTGCATGCTGGCCACCCTCGTCATCGAGACGGTCGGCACCCAGGAGTACGAGCTGCGCCGCAGCCACTTCCTGGACCGCTTCACCAAGGCGTACGGCCACGAGGCCGCCGCCGAGATCCAGCAGTACCTGAACTGAGCCGACCCGGTCAGGCGCGGCGCCGCACCACGTAGGCGGCGCCGCGCTCCGGGGGCTCCGGCGCCTCGCCCAGGTACTCCTGGCCCTGCGTCCAGCACCACGCCGGGATGTCCAGCGCCGCCACCTCGTCGTCGGACAGCACCGTCACCGTGCCGCCGACCGGTACCTCCGTGATCGCCTTCGCCAGCTCGATCACCGGGACCGGGCAGCGGGCGCCGAGCGCGTCCACGACGAGCTCGCCGGACGTGCCCTCGGGCGCGTGCGCGGGCCGCTCCGTGGGCGCGCCGAGCTGTTCCCGTACGGCGGCGACCGCGCCCGGCAGCACCTCCAGGAAGCGCTCCACGTCGGCGGCGGAGGTCCCGGCCGGCAGCGACACCCGGACGTTGCCCTCCGAGAGCACGCCCATCGCCTTCAGGACGTGGCTGGGGGTGAGCGTGCTGGAGGTGCACGAGGAGCCGGAGGAGACGGAGAACCCCGCCCGGTCCAGGGCGTGCAGCAGCGTCTCCCCGTCGACATAGAGACACGAGAAGGTCACCAGGTGCGGCAGCCGCCGCTCCGGGTCGCCGACCACCGCCACGTCCGGCACCAGCTCCGGAACCCGGGAGCGGATCCGGTCCACCAGGCCGCGCAGCCGGGCCGCCTCGGCCGCCGCCTCCGCGCGTACCGCGCGCAGCGACGCGGCGGCGGCCACCACCGCCGGGATGTTCTCGAAGCCGGGCGCGCGCCCCGACTCGCGCTCGTCGGCCGGTCCCTGGTGCGCGAAGCGGGTGCCCTTGCGCACCGCCAGCAGCCCCACCCCGGCCGGGCCGCCCCACTTGTGCGCGCTGCCCGCCAGCAGCGACCAGGCGCCCGGCACCGGGCCCCAGGCGAGCGACTGGGCGGCGTCCACCAGCAGCGGCACGCCCGCCTCGCGGCACGCCTCCGCCGCCTCGGCCACCGGCTGTTCGGTGCCCACCTCGTGGTTGGCGGACTGCAGGGCGGCCAGCGCGGTGTCCGGGGTGAGCGCGGCGGCGAACTCCGCCGGGTCGACCCGGCCCGTACGGTCGCAGCCCACCACGGCCACGCTGCCGCCCGCGGCCTCGTGCGTCTCCGCCGCGTGCAGTACGGAGGAGTGCTCGACGGCGGAGTGGACCAGCCGGCCGCCGACACGCCGCCGGCCGGCCAGCGCGCCGGCGAGGCCCGTGTGCACCGCACGGGTGCCCGAAGGAGTGAAGACCAGTTCGTCGGGGCGGCAGCCGACCGCCTCCCCCGCGGTCTCGCGCGCGGCGTCCAGCAGCAGCCGGGCGCGCCGCCCCTCCCGGTACAGCCGGGCCGGATCGGCCCAGCCCTCGTCGAGCGCGGCGTGCAGCGCCTCGCGGGCGACGGGGTGCAGGGGAGCGGAGGACGCGGCATCGAAGTAGGGCACGGGCGAAACGCTAACGCGTGCGGTCCCCCGGGCCGGGCGCGGCGTCGGACACCGGGAAGGCGTCGGGAAGACGCCGGGAGGGAGCCGCCGGGCGCGGCGTCAGATGCCGGGAGGAAGCGGGGAATCCGGCTGCCGCGGGCGCGCAGTGGGAGGCGATGGCCACCCCTTCGAGGGGCAACGCGCCGCGTTGGGCACCCTCCCCGCGCGACGCCAAATAGCGTCCAGTAGGGTTTGGTCCGCATAAACATCCAAACCCCTGCCCGTGACGGGCCGGCGACCGACCAGCTGAGACGGCCGCAGCCGGTTCTGCGGGCGAGACTCTCGGGAAGGCGCTACGTGAGTCCCAACGGCTCCGACCGCTCGTCGCGGCGCCCGATGCGGCGGAAGCTGCCGCAGGTGCTGGCTGCGGGCCTGGTCCTGGCGACCGCGACCGGTTGCACATACAAGGACTTCCCCCGCCTCGGCATGCCAACGCCCGTCACGGACGAGGCGCCGCGGATCCTCTCCCTTTGGCAGGGCTCCTGGGCCGCCGCCCTCGCAACGGGCGTGCTGGTGTGGGGCCTGATCATCTGGAGCTGGATCTTCCACCGCCGCAGCCGGACCAAGGTGGAGGTCCCCGCACAGACCCGGTACAACATGCCGATCGAGGCGTTGTACACCATCGTCCCGTTCATCATCATCGCGGTGCTGTTCTACTTCACCGCGCGCGATGAGAACGAACTCCTCAAGACTTCCAAGAAGCCGGACCACGTCGTGAACGTGGTGGGCTTCCAGTGGAGCTGGGCGTTCAACTACATGGAGGACGTCGACGGCAACAAGTCCAACTCGGCGGTCAACTCCAAGGAACTCTCCGCGATCCCGGACAAGTGGAAGAAGTCGGCTCCCGCGGGTGCCGAGGGCGTCTACGACCAGGGCACGCCGGGCGACCGCAACCCGCAGAACGGCAACCCCGGCCCCACGCTGTGGCTGCCGAAGGGTGAGACCGTCCAGTTCATCCTGACCTCGCGTGATGTCATCCACTCCTTCTGGGTGGTGCCGTTCCTGATGAAGCAGGACGTCATCCCGGGTCACACCAATGTCTTCGAGGTGACTCCGAACAAGGAGGGCACCTTCATGGGCAAGTGCGCCGAGCTCTGCGGCGTTGACCACTCCCGGATGCTCTTCAACGTCAAGGTCGTGTCTCCCGAGCGGTATCAGGAGCACCTGAAGGACCTGGCGAAGAAGGGCCAGAACGGTTACCTGCCGGCCGGTATCGAGCAGACCGATCACGCCAGGAACGCGGAGACCAAGAACAAGTGAGCATCCTCAACGAACCTCAGGGTGCCGCCGCCGCATCGGCTCCGGCAGCACCACCCGTACGCAGGAAGCAACCCGGCAACGTCGTGGTGAAGTGGCTGACGACCACCGACCACAAGACGATCGGCACGCTCTATCTGGTGACGTCGTTCGCCTTCTTCTGCATCGGCGGCCTGATGGCGCTCTTCATGCGCGCCGAGCTGGCCCGTCCCGGCACGCAGATCATGTCGAACGAGCAGTTCAACCAGGCGTTCACGATGCACGGCACGATCATGCTGCTGATGTTCGCGACGCCCCTGTTCGCCGGGTTCGCCAACTGGATCATGCCGCTGCAGATCGGCGCGCCCGACGTGGCGTTCCCGCGGCTGAACATGTTCGCCTACTGGCTCTACCTCTTCGGCTCGCTGATCGCGGTGGCCGGCTTCCTCACCCCGCAGGGTGCGGCCGACTTCGGCTGGTTCGCCTACTCCCCGCTGTCGGACGCGGTCCGTTCGCCGGGCGTCGGCGCCGACATGTGGATCATGGGTCTGGCCTTCTCCGGCTTCGGCACGATCCTCGGCTCGGTCAACTTCATCACCACGATCATCTGCATGCGCGCTCCTGGCATGACGATGTTCCGCATGCCGATCTTCACCTGGAACGTCCTGCTGACCGGTGTGCTGGTCCTGCTGGCCTTCCCGGTGCTGGCCGCCGCGCTGTTCGCCCTGGAGGCGGACCGTAAGTTCGGTGCGCATGTGTTCGATGCGGCAAATGGTGGCGCACTGCTCTGGCAGCACCTCTTCTGGTTCTTCGGCCATCCAGAGGTGTACATCATCGCGCTGCCGTTCTTCGGCATCATTTCCGAGGTCATTCCGGTCTTCTCCCGGAAGCCGATGTTCGGTTACATCGGTCTGATCGCGGCGACGATTTCGATCGCGGGTCTTTCCGTGACGGTGTGGGCGCACCACATGTACGTCACGGGCGGTGTATTGCTGCCGTTCTTCTCCTTCATGACGTTCCTCATCGCGGTTCCGACCGGTGTGAAGTTCTTCAACTGGATCGGCACGATGTGGAAGGGCTCGCTGTCCTTCGAGACTCCGATGCTGTGGGCGGTCGGCTTCCTGATCACCTTCACCTTCGGTGGTCTGACCGGCGTCATCCTGGCCTCGCCGCCGCTGGACTTCCACATCTCCGACTCGTACTTCGTCGTGGCGCACTTCCACTACGTCGTCTTCGGTACGGTCGTCTTCGCGATGTTCGCCGGCTTCCACTTCTGGTGGCCGAAGTTCACCGGCAAGATGCTGGACGAGCGGCTCGGCAAGATCACGTTCTGGACGCTGTTCATCGGCTTCCACGGCACCTTCCTGGTCCAGCACTGGCTGGGCGCCGAGGGTATGCCCCGCCGTTACGCCGACTACCTGGAGGCCGACGGCTTCACGGCCCTGAACACGATCTCGACGATCAGCTCCTTCCTGCTGGGCCTGTCGATCCTGCCGTTCTTCTACAACGTCTGGAAGACGGCGAAGTACGGCAAGAAGGTCGAGGTCGACGACCCGTGGGGCTTCGGCCGCTCGCTGGAGTGGGCGACCTCCTGCCCGCCGCCGCGGCACAACTTCCTCACGCTGCCGCGCATTCGTTCCGAATCCCCGGCGTTCGACCTGCACCACCCTGAGATCGCCGCGATCGACGTGCTCGAGAACGACGGTCAGAAGGACACGGCGCTCATGGGCGGCACGAAGGAGGCCGGCAAGTGAAGATCCAGGGCAAGATGTTCATCTGGCTCTCCGTCTTCGTCCTCGCCATGGCGATCGTCTATGGCGTCTGGTCGAAGGAGCCGGTAGGCACCACCGCGCTGTTCCTGTCGTTCGGCCTGTGCATCATGATCGGCTACTACCTGGCCTTCACGGCCCGGCGTGTCGACACCGGAGCGCAGGACCGCAAGGACGCCGACGTGGCGGACGACGCCGGTGAGGTGGGCTTCTTCAGCCCGCACAGCTGGCAGCCGCTCTCCCTGGGCATCGGCGGCGCGTTCGCCTTCCTGGGCGTCGTCTTCGGCTGGTGGCTGCTGTACTTCTCCGCACCGATCATCCTCGTCGGTCTGTTCGGCTGGGTGTTCGAGTACTACCGGGGCGAGAACCGCACGCAGTAAGCGCCGTTCTCGTACCGACGGGTCGGGCCCGGTCACTCCAAGGAGTGGCCGGGCCCGACCCATTTGCAGTCCTTGAACGCGCCGTACCGGCGTGTCTCTTCCTATTTTGGGCCTATGAGCCATATGCCACGATCCCGGACGGTGCTCAGCTCAGCCCTCCTGCTGCCCCTGGTGGCGGGGGTCACCGGGTGCGGCGGGGCCACCTCGGATCCGCTCGCCGCCCAGCCCTACGACGCGGCCGGCCAGATCGCGGCCAACGCCCCGGCGGGCGAGCGGAAGGCCGACCCCGACCGGCCACTGGAAGTCACCACCACGGGCGATGAGGCGCGGATCACGGACGTCACCGCCACGGACACCGCGGGGCGCCACATCCGCGGCCGGCTGACCGCCGACGGCACCCGCTGGCGCAGCACCGTGCCGCTCGCCGCCGGCACCCGCTACACCGTGCGCGTCAGTACCGAGGACAGCGACGGCAAGCCGGGCCGCAAGGTCCTGCGGATGGCGACGGAGGGCGGCGGCGACCGGCGGCTGCGGGTCACCTTCGGGCCCGACAGCGGCACGTACGGCGTCGGCCAGCCGCTCACCGCGGAGCTCAGCCGCCCGGTGCACGGCGCGCGCGCCAAGGCCCTCGTGGAGGGCGCCCTGAAGGTCGACAGCAGCCCGCGCGTGGTGGGTTCCTGGCACTGGGTCGACGACCGGACGCTGCACTACCGCCCGCGCTCCTACTGGCCCGCGCACGCCTCCGTCGAGGCGTACAGCAACCTGCAGGGCCTGAAGGTCGCCAAGGGCCTGTACGGCGGGCCCGGCAAGCCCGTGCGCATCCGTACCGGCGACCGGGTCGAGGCGGTCACCGACGCCGCCGCGCACCGGATGACGGTCCGGCGCAACGGCAGGGTGATCAAGACGCTGCCCGTCACCACCGGCAAGGCCGGCTTCGAGACCCGCAACGGCATCAAGACCGTGCTGGGCAAGGAGTCGTTCGTCCGGATGCGCAGCACCACCGTGGGCATCGCCCGCGGCAGTTCGGAGGCGTACGACCTGCCGGTCCGCTGGGCCACCAGGGTCACGTGGAGCGGCGAGTACGTGCACGCGGCGCCCTGGTCCGTGGGTTCACAGGGCGCGGCCAACGTCAGCCACGGCTGTACCGGCATGTCGACCGGGGACGCGCGCTGGTTCTTCGGCCGCGTGCGGGTCGGCGACATCGTCCAGGTGGTCAACAGCAAGGGCGACAAGATGGTCCCGTTCGACAACGGGTTCGGCGACTGGAACCTGTCCTGGGAGAAGTGGCTCGCCGGCAGCGCCCTGGGCGACGGCGTGAGCGGCGCCGGGAGCGACGAGGACGCCGCGGCGCCCGCCGACGCTGCCCGACTGCGCCCGCGGGTCTGAGCGGCCCGCAGAACGGCACACAGCGCCCCGTCCGGGCCATTCCTCCCCGGACGGGGCGCTGTACGTCCTCAGTGGCCGCGAGCGGCCGTGCTCAGGTCTGCGCGAGCAGGCGGCGGCGCAGCAGCCCCGCCAGCGCGTCGGCGAACGCCACCGGGTCGACCGGGTGGGTCACCGCGGCGTCGGCCCGGCTCCAGGTCGCGAGCCAGGAGTCCTGCGGGCGGCCCATCAGCAGCAGCACCGGCGGGCAGTTGAAGATCTCGTCCTTGATCTGCCGGCACACGCCCATGCCGCCCGCCGGGGCGGTCTCGCCGTCCAGCACACAGACGTCGATGCCGCCCTGCTCCAGGGCCGTGAGGACGGCCGGGAGTGTCGCGCACTCCACAATCTCCACCTGCGGCACATCGGCGGCGGGTCGCCGGCCGGCCGCGAGGCGCACCTGCTCGCGGGTGCCCGCGTCGTCGCTGTAGACCAGCACCGTGGCAGTCGCCTGCATCGTTCCTCCACGCTTTTGGGGAGCACCGTCGACGGGAGCACCACTGGGGCCGGTCCCGTTCAGCGGATGCTACTGCCCGGAAGGGTCCGCGCAGGAGGGTTCGTACGGATCAATGCTGCGCCCGACGGCCCGTCAGGACTGGTCGGAGCGGGGGTGCCACGGGTGTGCGGAAGGCGTGCTTCCCCCCTTCGGGGGATGCCTCCACTGGACCGTATGAGCAGCGCACACCCCCTTGACACACCGAACGGCACCCCCCGGAGTGAGCGCAAGATAAGCGACCGACATAATGTCGGTCGTGGCGACAGCAACAGCAGTAGAAACCGGGCACGCGCACCCGTCGGTCAATCGGCCGAACCTCACCAGCGTCGGAACCATCATCTGGCTGAGTTCCGAGCTGATGTTCTTCGCGGCCCTCTTCGCGATGTACTTCACCCTCCGATCGGTGACCGGAGCCGAGTATTGGAAGGAATCCGCCGATGCGCTGAATCTTCCGTTCTCCGCGACGAACACCACGATCCTGGTGCTCAGCTCTCTGACGTGCCAGCTCGGTGTTTTTGCGGCCGAGCGCGGCGACGTCAAGAAGCTCCGGGCCTGGTTCGTGGTCACCTTCATCATGGGTGCGATCTTCATCGGCGGTCAGGTCTTCGAGTACACGGAGCTGGTCAAGCACGAGGGCCTCTCGCTCTCGTCCGGACCGTACGGCTCGGTGTTCTACCTGACCACCGGCTTCCACGGACTGCACGTGACAGGCGGTCTGATCGCCTTCCTGCTGGTCCTGGGCAGGACGTACGCGGCCAAGAGGTTCACCCACGAACAGGCCACCGCGGCCATCGTCGTGTCCTACTACTGGCACTTCGTCGATGTCGTCTGGATCGGCCTCTTCGCCACGATCTACCTGATCAAGTAGGTAGTCCGGTCCCGACCGGACCCGCAGTTCAGACAGACACAGACCAGAAGCATCGACGCAGAAGATCCTGACACCGGGGTAATCCGTGAAAAAGCTCTCCGCACGACGGCGCCATCCGCTGGCGGCGCTCGTCGTCCTACTCTTCGCGCTGGCGGTCACTGGGGGGCTGTACGCCGCGTTCGCGCCGGCGGACAAGGCTCAGGCCGATGACACCGCCCAGTCTCTTGCCATCAAGGAGGGCAAGAAGCTCTTCGCCGTGGGCTGCGCAAGCTGCCACGGCACCGGCGGTCAGGGCACCTCCGACGGCCCGAGCCTGGTCGGCGTGGGCGCTGCCGCCGTCGACTTCCAGGTCGGCACCGGCCGGATGCCGGCGCAGCAGCCCGGCGCCCAGGTGCCGCGGAAGAAGAACATCTACAGCCAGGCCGAGATCGACCAGCTCGCGGCGTACGTCGCGTCGCTCGGTGCCGGTCCCGCCGTGCCCGGCAAGGAGCAGTACAGCAAGGACGGAGCGGACATCGCCAAGGGCGGTGAGCTGTTCCGTACGAACTGCGCGCAGTGCCACAACTTCACCGGTAAGGGCGGTGCCCTGACCAACGGAAAGTTCGCACCGGCGCTTGACGGTGTGGACCCGAAGCACATCTACGAGGCCATGGAGACCGGCCCGCAGAACATGCCTTCGTTCGGTGACGGCACCCTCTCGCAGTCCAACAAGAAGGACATCGTCGCTTACCTCGGTGAGGTCAACGGCGACAAGACCGCGAGCCCCGGTGGCATGGACCTCGGTGGTCTCGGCCCGGTCAGTGAGGGCCTCTTCGGTTACATCTTCGGCCTGGGCGCACTGGTCGCGGTCGCCATCTGGGTCGCAGCCCGGACAGCGAAGGCCAAGAAGTCATGAGTGAGACTGGACGACACGCAGACGTGCCAGAAGAAAACCTTCCCAGTGGGCGCGACGGCGCTCACGGTGACGTGGCGACGAAGGAGAACCCCTTCGCCGACCCGGGCCTGCCCCCCCACGAGCACCGCATCCAGGACATCGACGAGAAGGCGGCCAAGCGCTCCGAGCGCACCGTGGCCCTGCTCTTCACGCTGTCCATGCTCGCGACGATCGGCTTCATCGCCTCGTACGTGATCTTCCCGGTCGACAAGATCATCTACGTCTGGCCGCTCGGCCACATCAGCGCGCTGAACTTCGCGCTGGGCCTGACGCTGGGCGTGGCGCTGTTCTGCATCGGCGCCGGCGCGGTCCACTGGGCCCGCACGCTGATGTCGGACGTCGAGGTGGCGCAGGAGCGGCACCCGATCGAGGCCGAGCCCGAGGTCAAGGCCAAGGTCATGGCCGACTTCCGGGAAGGCGCCGCGGAGTCCGGCATGGGCCGCCGCAAGCTGATCCGCAACACCATGTTCGGCGCGCTGGCCCTGGTGCCGCTCTCCGGTGTGGTGCTGCTGCGCGACCTCGGTCCGCTGCCGGAGAAGAAGCTCCGGACCACGGGCTGGAAGAAGGGCATCCGCCTGGTCAACCAGGCCACCAACCTCCCGCTGCGTCCCGAGGACATCGCGGTCGGCTCGCTGACCTTCGCCAAGCCCGAGGGCCTGGAGGAGGACGATCACGAGTTCAACTCGAAGATCGCCAAGGACGCCCTGATGCTCGTGCGGATCCAGCCGCAGAACATCAAGGACAAGCAGGAACTTGAGTGGTCGCACGAGGGCATCGTGGCGTACTCGAAGATCTGCACCCACGTCGGTTGCCCGATCTCCCTGTACGAGCAGCAGACGCACCACGTGCTCTGCCCCTGCCACCAGTCCACCTTCGACCTTTCCGACGGTGGCCGCGTGATCTTCGGTCCGGCCGGCCACGCCCTGCCGCAGCTGAACATCACGGTGAAGGACGGCTACCTCGAAGCCGTCAGCGACTTCGCGGAGCCCGTCGGCCCGAGCTTCTGGGAGCGCGGATGAGTAACGAGACGAGCGCGACCAACGCGCGCCGCGGCCAGGCGCCGCGGGGCGAGCGGATCGCCGACTGGGCGGACGGCCGGCTGGGCATCTACAGCCTCGCCAAGTCCAACATGCGCAAGATCTTCCCGGACCACTGGTCCTTCATGCTCGGTGAGATCTGCCTCTACAGCTTCATCATCATCATCCTGACCGGCGTCTACCTGACGCTGTTCTTCCACCCGAGCATGGCCGAGGTCGTCTACCACGGCTCCTACGTGCCCATGCACGGCATCCGGATGACGCAGGCCTTCGAGTCGACGCTGGACATCAGCTTCGACGTCCGCGGCGGCCTGCTGATCCGGCAGATCCACCACTGGGCCGCGCTGGTGTTCCTCGCCGGCATGATGGTCCACATGATGCGGGTGTTCTTCACCGGCGCCTTCCGCAAGCCGCGCGAGGTCAACTGGCTGTTCGGCTTCCTGCTGCTGGTGCTCGGTATGTTCACCGGCTTCACCGGCTACTCGCTGCCGGACGACCTGCTCTCCGGCACCGGTGTCCGCTTCATCGAGGGTGTCATCCTGGCGATGCCGCTGGTCGGCTCGTACCTGCAGATGTTCATCTTCGGCGGGGAGTTCCCCGGCCACGACATCATTCCGCGGTTCTTCACGGTGCACGTCCTGCTGCTGCCGGGCATCATGCTCGGCCTGCTGGTGGCGCACCTGATCCTGGTCTTCTACCACAAGCACACGCAGTTCCCGGGTGCCGGCAAGACCGAGAAGAACGTGGTCGGCATGCCGCTGCTGCCGGTCTACATGGCCAAGGCCGGAGGCTTCTTCTTCCTGGTCTTCGGTGTGATCTCGGTGATCGCCGCGATCGCGAGCATCAACCCGGTGTGGGCCATCGGCCCGTACCGTCCGGACCAGGTGTCCACCGGCGCCCAGCCCGACTGGTACATGGGCTTCGCCGAGGGTCTGGTCCGTGTCATGCCCGGCTGGGAGTGGACGATCGCCGGTCACTACACCATCAACTTCGGTGTGCTGATCCCGATCATCATCTTCCCGCTGGTCCTGGCGGCCATCGCGGTCTACCCGTTCGTCGAGTCCTGGGTCACCGGCGACAAGCGTGAGCACCACCTGCTGGACCGCCCGCGCAACGCGCCGACCCGTACCGGCTTCGGTGTGGCCTGGTTGATCGCGTACCTGGTGATGCTGGTCGGTGGTGGCAACGACCTGTGGGCCACCCACTTCCACCTGTCGATCAACTCGATCACCTGGTTCATCCGGATCGCGTTCTTCGTGGGCCCGGTGCTGGGCTTCATCGTCACCAAGCGGATCTGCATGGGTCTGCAGCGGCGCGACCGCGACAAGGTGCTGCACGGACGCGAGTCCGGCATCATCAAGCGGCTGCCGCACGGTGAGTTCATCGAGGTGCACGAGCCCCTCACGCAGGAGCAGATGCACGCGCTCACCCAGCACGAGCAGCCGAAGCCGCTGGAGATCGGCCCCGAGGTCGACGAGAACGGCGTCAAGCGCAAGATCAAGCGCTCGCAGAAGCTGCGCGCCAAGCTCTCCAAGGGCTTCTACGGCGAGGACAACTACATTCCGAAGCCGACGGTGGAGGAGTACGAGGAGATCACCAGCGGCCATGGCCACCACTGATCTCCGCGGGGGAGCGGTACCGACACCGTGAACCCGAGCACGTAGCAAAGAACGCCACCCAGAGGGCCCTGTCCGAGCACCGGACGGGGCCCTCCGGCGTACCCGCGGGCCCGATAGGCTCGCTGTGAAGATTTTTACTCACCCAGGAGCGTGGACCATGAACGTTGTGACCCCGGATGGCGGCGGCAGCGTGGCGGCCCGCACCTGGCCGGGCGTACTGAACGCCCTCCTCGAAGGCCGTGACCTCTCCGCCGACTCCACCGAGTGGGCGATGGACCGGATCATGCGCGGCGAGGCCAGCGACGCGCAGATCGCCGGCTTCGCGGTGGCGCTGCGCGCCAAGGGCGAGACGGTCGCGGAGATCTCCGGGCTGGTCCGCGCGATGTACGAGCACGCCAACCTCATCGAGGTGCCGGGCCGCAGCGTGGACATCGTCGGCACCGGCGGCGACGGCGCCAAGACCGTGAACATCTCCACCATGTCCTCGATCGTGGTGGCCGGCACGGGCACGAAGGTCGTCAAGCACGGCAACCGCGCCGCGTCCTCCGCCAGCGGCGCCTCCGACGTCCTGGAGAAGCTCGGCGTGAACCTGGACCTGACGCCGCGCCGGGTGGTGGAGGTCGCCGAGGAGGCGGGCATCACGTTCTGCTTCGCGGTGAAGTTCCACCCCTCGCTGCGGCACGTCGCGCCCGCCCGCAGCCAGCTGGGCATCCGCACGACCTTCAACGTACTCGGCCCGCTCACCAACCCGGCCAAGGTCGCGGCCCAGGCCACCGGTGTCGCCGACGCCCGGATGGCGCCCATCCTGGCCGGCGTGCTCGCCGAGCGCGGCTCCTCCGCGCTGGTCTTCCGCGGCGACGACGGCCTCGACGAGCTGACGACCACGGCCACCTCCACGGTGTGGGTGGTCAAGGACGGCACCGTGCGCGAGGTGCCCTTCGACCCGCGCGACGTCGGCATCGAGCTGGTGCCGGTGGAGGCGCTGCGCGGCGCGGACGCCTCGTACAACGCGGACGTCGCCCGCCGCCTGCTGGCCGGCGAGACCGGTCCGGTACGCGACGCGGTCCTGCTCAACTCCGCCGCGGCGCTGGTCGCGCTGGACCCGACGGACGCGCCACTGAACGAGCAGATCGCGGCGGGGATGGCGAAGGCGGCCGAGTCGATCGACTCGGGCGCGGCGCAGCGTGTACTGGACCGGTGGGTGGCCGCGTCGAACGCGTAGCACCACGGTCCGCGGCGCGAGGGGTGTCCGCATCCCGGACACCCCTTGCGGTGCAGTGATCATGTGGCATGATTCTCGGCAGGTCACGAGTGACAGCGATTAGGCCCCGGCTTGCTGTCCGGCAACCCTCCGTCCGTGGCGGGGTGCCCCGGGTGATGACCAGGCCGCAGGCAGCAAGGCCAGCGGCAAGCGCGGATCCCTCGCCAGGGATCCTGGTTATCGAGGGAGCTCTTCCGTGATGCAGCGAATGCGATAGGGCCGGTCGGCCCCTTTTCCGAACACCCCGCCTGTGGCGCCCCTCTGTACGAGGTTCCGTGCGCCCGCGGGTCCTTCCACGCCCCGTGCGTGTCATTCGCCTACTCCGTGCGTCTCGAACGCCTCGTATGCCTCCGGGAGACTCCGCCATGTCCGTGCGCCCTGAAACCACCCTCGCCACTGCCGACTCCGCCGACGCCGACCCCGCCTGCACCGCCGTCGCGCCGCTCCCCGTCCTCGGCCGTGACGTGTGCGTCCCGCTCGTCACGGGTGGCGAGGTCGGCTACGCCGCACTGGACTACGCCGCCAGCGCCCCGGCCCTGCAGCGGGTGTGGGACGACGTGGCCGCGTACGCGCCGTACTACGGGAGCGTGCACCGCGGCGCCGGGTACCTCTCCCAGCTCTCCACCGACCTCTTCGAGAACAGCCGGCAGACGGTCGCGGAGTTCCTCGGCTGCCGCGAGACGGACCAGGTGGTCTTCACCCGGTCCACGACCGACTCGCTCAACCTGCTGGCCGGCGTCCTCCCCGCGCACACCCGGGTGTTCGTCTTCGAGACCGAGCACCACGCGTCGCTGCTGCCCTGGGAGCAGCGGGCGGACGTCGAGGTGACGTACCTGAACGCCCCGCGGACCCCGCAGCAGGCCGTCGACACGCTGGAGAAGGCGCTCGCCGAGCGCGAGCCCTACGGCCCGGCGCTGGTGTGCGTGACCGGCGCGTCCAACGTGACCGGTGAGCTCTGGCCGGTGCGCGAGCTGGCCGCCGCGGCGCACGCGCACGGCGCGCGCATCGTGCTGGACGCAGCGCAGCTCGCCCCGCACCACCCCGTGGACATCGCCGACCTGGACGTGGACTGGGTGGCCTTCTCCGGCCACAAGCTGTACGCGCCCTTCGGGTCCGGCGTGCTGGCCGGGCGCGCCGATTGGCTGCAGGACGCCGAGCCGTACCTGGCCGGCGGCGGCGCGAGCCGCAAGGTCGCGCGGCGCGAGGACGGTGGCGTGCAGGTGGAGTGGCACACCACGGCGGCCCGCCACGAGGCCGGTTCGCCGAACGTGATCGGGGTGTACTCGATCGCCTCCGCGTGCAAGGCGCTGACCGAGGCCGGGTTCGACAACCTGGTCGCGCGGGAGCAGGAGCTGATCGCGAAGGTGCGGGCCGGGCTCGTCGAGGTGCCCGAGGTGAAGGTGCTGTCGCTCTTCGGCGACGACGCGCCGCGGGTGGGCGTGCTGTCGTTCGTCGTGGAGGGCTGGAACAGCTCGCACTTCGCGGCCGCGCTCTCGGCGGAGTACGGCATCGGCGTACGGGACGGGCTGTTCTGCGCCCACCCGCTGGTGCGCACCCTGCTGGGCAGCGACCCGCAGGACCCGGGGGAGTGCGGCGCGCCGGACGCCCGGCCGGGGGAGCGGTCGCTGAACGCGATCCGGGTGAGCTTTGGCGCTGGCACGCCGGATGAGCATGTGGAGCGGTTCGTCACCGCTGTGACGGAGCTTGTGCGGTCCGGTGCGAAGTGGTCCTACCGGACCGAGGAAGGGCGCTGCGTGCCGGATCGCGGCTGACGCCGCGGGTTTCACCGGCCGGTGTGGGTTCCCGTAGTGGGACCGGCGCCGGCCGGTGGTCGTTTGTCCTCAATCGCCGGACGGGCTTGATTTTGCCGGTGTGCGTGATTTTGCTGCCCGGGATCGCGGCTGCGGCGAAATTACGACTCCAGGCCAATCGCGAACGCCGCCTCCAAGTCGTGCTGGGAGTACGTGCGGAACGCGATGTGGGTCTCCGTGGAGGCGACGCCGGGGACCTTGCTGATGCGGCCGGGGATGACGTCCGCGAGGTCGTCGTGTTCGCGGACGCGGACCATCGCGATCAGGTCGTGCGCGCCGGTGACCGAGTAGACCTCGCTGACGCCCTCGATCGTCGCGATCTTCTCCGCGATCTCCGGGATCCGGTCCACGCTGGTCTTGATGAGCACGATCGAAGTGATCACGGTTGGCTCTCTCCCTCGGTCGGCCGTTCTGTGGGCTCCACCCTACCGGGGAGCCCCGGCGCGGCCTGCGGTGGAGCGTCCGGTACGTGGTAGCGGACCCAGGCGTACAGGAAGCCCAGTACAAAGCCGACGACATGGGCCAGGTAGGCGACGCCGGGGCCGTTGACCGCGCGCTGGGCCGCCAGCCACTGCAGGACGAACCAGAAGAGCAGCACCGCCCAGGCGGGGAAGCGCAGCGGCAGGAAGAAGAGGAACGGGAAGAGGCTGGTCACCCGCGCGCGGGGAAAGAGGTAGAGGAAGGCGCCGAGCACGCCGGAGATCGATCCGGACGCGCCGACCAGGGTCTGGCCCGACTCGGCGTGCGCCGCCGCGTAGCCCATCAGGGCCACGTAACCGGTCAGGACGTAGAAGACCAAGAAGTGCAGCCGGCCCATCCTGGCCTCGGCCATGCCCCCGAAGACATAGAGGAAGAGCATGTTGCCCAGCAGGTGCAGCCAGCTGCCGTGCACGAAGAGCGCGGTGAGCGGGGTGACCAGGGCCTGCGGGTCGCCGCTCCACAGGTCGCGCGGGATGACGCCCCAACGGGCGAAGTACGCGCTCTGCGCCTGCAGGAGCGATTCGCCCGTGCCGTGTATCCCGTTCAGCCCCGAGGCCGGGCCGATGACGAACACCACGCAGCAGATGCCGATCAGGATGTTGGTCATCCGGGAGAACACGGTCCGCGGGGACGGGAACGAGGCCGACATGAAGTGATCATGCCGTAATAGCCACAAAGGGGACAGAGTGCCTCGCCGTGTTCCGGCACCCGGGCGCGGACGGGACCCGGCGTCCACCAGGCCGTAGGGTTACGGGCAGTACTTTCCGTACCTCCGCAGTTCGACGGCGCACCGCGAGAGCCCGCACAACCGCACCACGCTTGACGAAAGAGGACGACACAATGGCTGTTCCCCTGCCGACGGCCGAAACCCGGTGGCGCTGCACCCTGTGCGGCAACCTCACGCGTTTCGACGTGACCCGCCAGTCCAAGGTGGTGGAGTACGTCCACCTCGACCTGGCCGGCGAGCCCAAGGTGGAGGAGCGGGAGGTGCTCAGTGAGAGCATCGAGTCCGTCCGCTGCCGCTGGTGCAACGCGGTCGACCAGATCGAGCTGGTGGACCGCCCCGGCGCGGACGCCTGAGATCGGAGCGGTGCAGCAGTGGTGGAGCGTCCAGAAGGGCACGAGGGGGAAGAGCGCGACCCGGAGGCCGGTGCGGCCGACGAAGTGCTCGACCGTCCCCTGCCCGAGGGCGTGCGGCGCCGTGTCGTGGCGCTCACCGCGGAGTCCTTCGGCGGCCTGACGGTCGCCGAACTCCCGCCACCGCTGCGGCAGTACGCCCGTTTTACGCCATCCCGGCGGGTGAAGTTCGCGGGTAACGCGATGGCCGCGGCGCTGGAGAGCGATCCGGTCTTCCGGCAGCGGATCGCGGCCCGGCTGCGCGAGACGCAGGCCGAACTGGCCGAGGCCCTGCAGCAGGGCACTCCACCCGCCGCCGCCGACCCGCAGGACGTCGCGGCGGCGGCGTACGTTCTGCGCCCGCCGGGCTGGGCCAAGCTGGTCGCCGCCGCGGGCGAGGAGGTCCGGCGCGCGGACGAACAGCGGGCCGGCGAGGAGGCCGAGCGGGAGCTCGCCCGGCTGCGGGAGGAGCTGGCCGAGGCGCGGGCGGCGTCCCGAGCCGAGGCCGACCGGGCGAGAGGCGACCTCGAAGCGGCGCGCAAGGAGAACGACGTGCTGCAGCGCAAGCTGCGCAGCGCGCTCAGCGACGTGAAGCGCGCGCAGGCCGCGGCGCGCAAGGCGGAGACCGAGACCGAGTCGCTGCGCTCCGCGGCGGCCACGGACAAGGCGACCACCGACAGCGAAATGCGCCGGCTCAAAGCCCGGGTCGCGGAGGCGGAATCGGCGCTCGAAGCGGGGCGCCGCGCCGCGCGGGAGGGGCGCAGTGTCGAGGACATGCGCCTGCGGCTGCTTCTGGACACCGTCCTGGACGCGGCCCAGGGGCTCCGCCGCGAACTGGCGCTGCCGCCCGCCAACGTCCATCCCGCCGACACGGTCGACGCGGTCGAGCCGGGCCGGATGACCCCGAAGGACGTCGCGGCGCGCGCCCTGTCCGAAACGGACCCGGCGCTGCTGGACCAGCTCCTGGCGCTGCCGCAGGCGCACCTCGTGGTGGACGGCTACAACGTCACCAAGACCGGCTATCCGACGATGCCGTTGGACAAGCAGCGGCTCCGGCTGCTGGGCGGGCTGGCCGTACTGGCCGCGCAGACCGGCGCCGAGATGACGTGTGTCTTCGACGGCGCCGAACTGGCCGCGCCGGTACTGCTCGCCCCACCGCGGGGCGTAAGGGTTCTTTTCAGCAAACCGGGCGTAACGGCCGATGAGTTGATTCGTCAGCTCGTACGTGCCGAACCGCCCGGCCGCCCCGTGGTCGTGGTCTCCACCGACCGCGAAGTGGCCGACGGCGTGGCGAAGGCGGGAGCCCGCCCGGTGGCATCGGCCCTTCTTCTCAAGCGACTTGCCCGTACCTGAACGGGCGTCGGCCGCGGTGCGGAAGGTGTGGGATAGAACACTCCGCGGCCCTTCCGGCGGTCTCGGAGCGTCAATTACCTGCTACGGGCGGTGCCATATTGGTAAAGGATGCGGATGTGGCCAAGTTTTTTCCCGTGAAGATTTGAAGCGATCACAACTCGGTTACTAAGGTCAGGCCCCGAGCCTTCATGCAGTTGATCATCCAACCGGGATGAACAGTGAAGGAACCGCCGAGTCCGCGGCGTTCACGCGGAGCCGGGGACCCCAGTTCCCCCCACCACCCGGTAGGCGGCTGAAGGAAGAAGGAGCTCGCCCCCGTGGCGTCCCACCGTCGACCCAAGCAGCCGAGCCGCACGCGCGTCACCGTGTTCACCGCGACCGCCGCCGCTGCGGTTGCCCTGTCCTCCCAGGCCGCCCAGGCCGCGCCGAAGCCGACCAAGGAAGAAGTCAAGTCCGAGGTCGACAAGCTCTACGAGCAGGCGGAGCAGGCCACCGAGAAGTACAACGGTGCCAAGGAGGACCAGCAGAAGCTGCAGAAGGAGGTCGACCGCCTCCAGGACAAGGTCGCCCGTGGCCAGGAGGAGCTGAACAAGCTCCGCAAGGGCATCGGTTCCGTCGCGTCGGGCCAGTACCGCAGCGGCAGCATCGACCCCTCGGTACAGCTCTTCCTCTCCGGTGACCCGGACACCTACCTCGAGAAGGCGTCCACCCTCGACCAGTTGAGCGGCAAGCAGGCGTCGCAGCTCAAGGTCATCGCGGACAAGCAGCGCACCCTGTCGCAGCAGCGCGAAGAGGCCGCCGGCAAGATCAAGGACCTCTCCGACACCCGCAAGGCGCTGGGTGACAAGAAGGACGAGATCCAGGGCAAGCTCGCCAAGGCGCAGGAGCTGCTCAACAGCCTCACCGCCAAGGAGCGCGAGGCGCTCGAGGCCAAGGAGGAGCGCGCGAACCGCGCCAACAGCCGGGTCGACCTCGGCACCGCGGTGCCGAGCTCGCAGCGGGCCGCCGCGGCCCTCAACGCCGCGAAGACGAAGATAGGCTCGCCCTACGTCTGGGGCGCCACCGGCCCGTCCTCGTTCGACTGCTCGGGCCTGACCCAGTGGGCGTACCAGCAGGCGGGGCAGTCGCTGCCGCGCACCTCGCAGGAGCAGGCGACCGCCGGCACCCAGATCGGCCGCGACCAGCTCAAGCCCGGCGACCTGGTCATGTTCTACGACGACCTGCACCACATCGGCCTGTACGCGGGCAACGACCAGGTGCTGCACGCACCCAAGCCCGGTGCCGCGGTGCGCTTCGAGCCGATGGACAACATGCCCTTCATGTACGGCGTCCGCGTCTGACGTGTACGCGGCTGACGCTGCGTGACGACGACCGGCCCGACACGCCGGAAAACGTCCGAACGTACCGCCCGATCGGGGGAATTGCGACAGCCACCCCTGACTTACCGCCTCGCCGGTGACCTGCGCAGTCACCGGCGAGGCGGATTTTTGTGCGGGTTCGGAGGTCTTTGGCCGGGGTGTACCGGCCCGATTACTGTCTGCCCTCGCAGTCGCCGGATACGACCGCCCGCCCCGGGCGGCAGGGGCTGCACGGGAAGGGAGTGCGGCCTCACGTGGCGTCCCACCGCCGTTCCTCACCGGCCGGCCCGCAGGGCCCGGCACGGATCACCCTGATGTCGGCCGCCGCCGCGGCCACCGCCGCCGCGCTGACCGCGGTCCCCGCGACCGCCGACCCCGGTACCGGCACCGGCCGGACCGCGAGCCACGCGAAGCTCACAGAGCGCGTCGACGCGCTCTACGCCCGGGCGGAACGGGCCACCGAGCGGTACAACGGCGCCAAGGAACGCACCACCGAGCTGCGCGACCAGGTGACCGTCCTTCAGGACCGCGCGGCCCGCGCCCAGGAACGGGTCAACCGGCTGCACGACCGGCTCGGCGCGATGGCCGCCGCCCAGTACCGGTCCGGCGGCGTGGATCCCTCGCTCGCCCTGATGCTCTCCGCGCGCCCCGCCGACTACCTCGACAAGGCGCAGACCCTGAACCGGCTCGGCACCGCCCAGGCCGGGCGGCTGAACCGGCTGGTGGACGCCGAGCGGGTACTGCAGCGGCAGCGCCGGGAGGCCGCCGGCCGGCTGGCCCGGCTGGAGGAGGCCCGGCGCGCCGTCGCCCGCCACAAGGAGGCCGTCGAACGCAAGCTCGGCGCGGCCCGGCGGTTGCTCGCCTCGCTGCCCGCGCGCGACCGGGCGGCGTACACCCGCGCCTCGCGCGGCGCCCGCGACGGCGCGCTCCCGGAGCTCACCGAACTCTCGGGGCTCGCCGGCCGGTCCGGGCTCGCGGTGTCCGCCGCCCGGTCGGCGGTCGGCGCTCCGTACGTATGGGGCGCGTCGGGCCCGCGGTCCTTCGACTGCTCCGGGCTGATGCAGTGGGCGTACGCCCGGGCCGGGGTCTCCCTGCCGCGTACCTCGCAGGCGCAGCGGAACGCCGGCCGTCAGGTCCCGCTGTCCCAGGCCCGCCCCGGCGACCTCGTGATCTACCGCTCCGACGCCAGCCATGTCGGGATGTACGTGGGCAACGGGCAGGTCGTGCACGCGCCGCACCCGGGCGCGCAGGTGCGCTACGACCCGGTCGGCATGATGCCGGTGTCCGGGGTGACCCGCGTCTGAGACCGGTCCCGCCGGAAGCGGCTGCCGGGCGTCCGAATGTTGCCCACCGGTATCCGCTCACGCGTACGATTCGGCGGGTGGCGGAAAAGCGGCGGCCGTACCGGCGGCACACGGCGGTGACCTGGGCGGCGGCCTGTCTGGCCCTGCTGCTCGCGGTGCTCACGGGCTGCGGGGGCCCCGCCCGCGAAGTGACCGACCGTACAGCCGTGCAGCGGGTGCTGGACGCCCGCGCCGCCGCCGTCCGCGACCACGACGAAGGCGCCTTCCTGGCTTCGGTGGACCCGGCGGCGGACGGCTTCCGGGACCGGCAGCGGGAGATGTTCGGGAACCTGCGCGGCGTGCCGCTCGCCGACTGGCGCTACCGCCTCGTGCGCACCGGCGCCTTCCCGCTGCCCGCCGCGGCGGACAGCGGCCCCCGCGTCGCCGCCGAGGTCCGGCTGCGCTACCGCCTCGCCGGGTACGACACCGCGCCCGTCACGGCCGTCCAGTACCTCACCCTCACCCGCCGCGACGGCCACTGGCGGATCACCTCGGACACCGACGGCGCGCTGAACGGGAAGCGGACGGCGCGTCAGCTCTGGGACCAGGGCCGGGTCCGTCTCGTACGCGGCGAGCGCAGCCTGGTGCTGGGCACCGGGCAGCCGGCCGCGCGGCTGCGCGAGCTGGCCCGGCGCACGGACGCCGCGGTGCCGGCCGTCGCGGACGCCTGGCCGGGCCGCTGGTCGCGCAAGGTGGTGGTCGAGGCGCCGGACTCGGTACGCCGGATGGCCGAGCTGCTGGGCTCCTCGGACGACTCCGCGTACACCGGGATCGCGGCCGTCACCACGGGGGAGGCGGGCGCGTCGAACCGGGCGCCGGCGGACCGGGTGATCGTGAACCCGCAGGCGTACGGGCAGCTGAGCTCCCTGGGCCGGATGATCGTCCTCACCCACGAGACGGCCCATGTCGCCACCCGCGCCGTGACGACGGCGGCCACCCCGCTGTGGCTCTCCGAGGGCTTCGCCGACTGGACCGCGTACCGCACGGCGCAGCGCACGCCGCGCGCCGCCGCGCCCGAACTGACCCGCGCGGTGGCCGCGGGCCGCCTGCCGGAGCGGCTGCCGACCGCCGCGGACTTCACCTTCGACGCGGGCGCCGACCGCCTGAACCGCGCGTACGAGGGCGCCTGGCTGGCCTGCCGCCTGATCGCCGACACGTGGGGCGAATCCCGCCTGACATCGTTCTACCGGGCGATGGCGACGGCCCCGGAGGGCGCGAGCGGCCTGGACCGCACACTGCGCAAGGAGCTGGACCTCTCCACGGCGGAGTTCACGGCGAAGTGGCGCACGTACGTGAACCAAGAACTCGGGTAATCGCGTCGCTGGGTCACCGACCGCACCCGGTACTGTCCATCTCGATGGACAAGACCCTGATCGTCACCAACGACTTCCCGCCCCGCCCCGGCGGAATCCAGGCATTCCTGCACAGCATGGCCCTCCGCCTCGACCCGGAGCAGGTCGTCGTCTACGCGTCGACCTGGAAGCGCAGCGCGGACGGCCTCGCGGCGACGGCGGCGTTCGACGCCGAGCAGCCGTACCCCGTCGTCCGGGACCGCACCACGATGCTGCTGCCCACCCCCCGCGTCACCCGCCGCGCAGCGGCCCTGCTGCGCGAACACGGCTGTACGTCGGTGTGGTTCGGCGCCGCGGCCCCGCTCGGCCTGATGGCGCCCGCGCTGCGCAAGGCGGGCGCGCGCCGGATCGTGGCCACCACGCACGGCCACGAGGCGGGCTGGGCACAGCTCCCGGGCTCGCGGGAGCTGCTGCGGCGGATCGGCGAGGGCACGGACACGATCACGTACCTGGGCGAGTACACCCGCTCCCGGATCGCGCGGGCGCTGACCCCCGCGGCCGCCGGGCGGATGGTCCAACTGCCGCCCGGCGTGGACGAGGAGACCTTCCACCCCGGCTCCGGCGGCTATCAGGTACGGGCCCGCCTGGGGCTCGCCGGCCGCCCGGTCGTGGTGTGCGTGTCCCGGCTCGTGCCGCGCAAGGGCCAGGACACCCTGATCGAGGCTCTGCCCCGGATCCGCGAGGCGGTGCCGGACGCGGCCCTGCTGATCGTCGGCGGCGGCCCGTACGAGAAGGACCTGCGCGCCCTCGCGGAGACCCGCGGCGTCGCCGACGACGTGTACTTCACCGGCGCCGTCCCCTGGGAGGAGCTGCCCGCGCACTACGGCGCGGGCGACGTCTTCGCGATGCCCTGCCGCACCCGGCGCGGCGGCCTGGACGTGGAGGGCCTGGGCATCGTCTACCTGGAGGCGTCCGCCACCGGACTGCCGGTCGTGGCGGGCGACTCCGGCGGAGCCCCGGACGCGGTGCTGGACGGCGAGACCGGCTGGGTGGTGCCGGGCGGCTCCCCGGCCGCTGCCGCCGACCGCATCATTCCCCTCCTCCAGGACCCGGACCTGCGCCGCCGCATGGGCGAGCGCGGCCGCGCCTGGGTCGAGGAGAAGTGGCGCTGGGACCTGCTGGCGGAGCGCCTGAAGGAGCTGCTGTAGCACCTGACGACAAGGTGGCCGGCCCGGAGTCCCGGACCGGCCACCTGTCGTACCTCTACGGCATCAGCCCCGGTACAACGCCTCGATGTCCTCGGCGAAGTCCTTCGCGACCACATTGCGCTTGAGCTTCAGGGACGGGGTGACATGCCCCGACTCCTCGGTGAACTGGGTCGGCAGGACGCGGAACTTGCGTACCGACTCGGCGCGCGAGACCGCCGCGTTGCCGTCGTCCACCGCGCGCTGGACCGCGGCCAGCAGCTCCGGGTCCTCGGCCAGTTCGGCGGCGCTCTTGCCCACCTTGCCGTGCTCGGTGGCCCAGCGCGGCAGGAACTCCTCGTCCAGGGTGACCAGCGCGCCGACGAAGGGCCGGCCGTCGCCGACGACCATGCACTCGGCGACCAGCGAGTGCGCCCGGATGCGGTCCTCGATGACGGCGGGGGCGACGTTCTTGCCGCCGGCCGTCACCAGGATCTCCTTCTTGCGCCCGGTGATGGCGAGGTAGCCGTCCTCGTCCAGGGTGCCGATGTCGCCGGTGTGGAACCAGCCGTCGGACAGCGCGTCCGCGGTGGCCTGTTCGTTGTTCCAGTACGTGGTGAAGAGGTGCTCGCCGTGCAGCAGGACCTCACCGTCGTCGGCGATGCGGACGACGGAGCCGGGGAGCGGCTGGCCGACCGTGCCGATCTTCTGCCGGTCCCAGGGGTTGAAGGCGGTGGCGGCGCAGGACTCGGTCAGGCCGTAACCCTCCAGGACCGTGAAGCCGATGCCGCGGTAGAAGTGGCCGAGCCGCTCGCCCAGCGGCGCGCCGCCGGAGATCGCGTGCGTGGCGCGGCCGCCGAGCACGGCGCGCAGCTTGCCGTAGACCAACCGGTCGAAGACCTTGTACTTCAGCTTCAGGCTCATCGACGGGCCGGCCGGGGTGTCCAGCGCGCGGCTGTAGGCGATCGCGGTGTCCGCGGCCTTGTCGAAGATCTTGCCCTTGCCGTCGGCCTGCGCCTTCGCCCGCGCGGTGTTGTAGACCTTCTCGAAGACGCGCGGGACGCCGAGCACCATCGTCGGCTTGAACGCGGCCAGTTCGTCGGTGAGGTGCTTGATGTCCGCGACATGGCCGAGCTTGATGGGGGCCATGACCGAGGCGACCTCGACCAGTCGCCCGAAGACGTGCGCGACCGGGAGGAAGAGGAGGACGGAGGAGTCGCCGGTACGGAAGAGGGGGCGCAGCCGCTCGACGACGTTGCCGCACTCGGCGAAGAACGCGCGGTGGCTGAGGACGCAGCCCTTGGGGCGGCCCGTCGTGCCGGAGGTGTAGACGATCGTGGCGGGGGAGTCGGCGTCGGCGAGGGCGCTGCGCGCATCCACCTCCTCGTCCGGCATCCCGTCGCCCGCGGCGTGCAGCCGGGCTATCGCGTCCCGCTCGATCTGCCAGATGTTGGCGAGCGCCGGGAGCCGGTCGCGCACGGACTCCACCGCGGCCTCGTGCGCGGGGGTCTCCACCAGGCAGGCCACCGCGCCGGAGTCGCCCAGAATCCACTGGATCTGCTCGGGGGAGCTGGTCTCGTAGACGGGGACGGTGACCGCGCCCGCGCTCCAGATGGCGAAGTCCAGCAGCGTCCACTCGTAGCGGGTGCGGGACATCAGGCCGATGCGGTCGCCGGGACCGATACCGGAGGCGATCAGGCCCTTGGCCACGGCGCGCACCTCGGCGAGGAACGCGGCGGCGGTGACGTCCTGCCACTGGCCGGCGACCTTGCGGCCGATGACCGCGACATCGGGGTGCTGCGCGGCATTCCGGCGGATGAGATCCGTCAGGTTGCCGTCCGCGGGGACCTCGTACAGGGCCGGAAGGCTGAACTCGCGCAAGACTGCTGCTCCTCGGTGGCGCCGGCGTCACCACGCGGTGCGTCAGGCCGGCTGCGGTCCATGATCAGGCAAAGGGGATTGGACTGCCCGGACGTTACCCATCGGTATGCCTTCGGGGATAGGGGGTCCCGCCCAGATGTTTTATGCGTCACACACATCCGGACGGCTCTCGCGAAGCGTAGTCCAGGCATTTGGTGACTCGGAAGTAACCGCAGGTCGGCGGGGTCTCCCGGCGCCAGGCCCCGGGGCTTAATCTGAGCCGTATGCGCGTACATGTGGTCAGTGACGTACACGGCAACAGCCGGGACCTCGCCACCGCGGGGGACGGGGCCGACGCCCTGGTCTGCCTCGGCGACCTGGTCCTCTTCCTCGACTACGCGGACCACTCACGCGGCATCTTCCCCGACCTCTTCGGTACCGAGAACGCCGACCGGCTCGTCGAACTGCGCACGGCCCGCCGCTTCGAAGAGGCGCGCGAGCTGGGCAGACGGCTGTGGGCCGGGCGGGACAAGAACGCCGCCATCGAGAGCGCGGTACGCAAGCAGTACGCCGAAATGTTCGCCGCGTTCCCCACTCCGACGTACGCCACCTACGGCAATGTCGATCTGCCCGGTCTTTGGCCGGAGTTCGCCGGTCCCGGCACCACCGTCCTGGACGGCCAGCGGGTGGAGATCGGCGGCCGGGTCTTCGGCTTCGTCGGCGGCGGCCTGCGGACCGCTATGAACACGCCCTTCGAGATCAGCGACGAGGAGTACGCCGCGAAGGTCGAGGCGGTCGGCGAGGTGGACGTGCTGTGCACCCACATCCCGCCCGACGTCCCCGACCTCTGCTACGACACCGTCGCCCGCCGCTTCGAACGCGGCAGCCGCGCCCTCCTCGACGCCATCCGCCGCACCCGCCCGCGCTACTCCCTCTTCGGCCACGTCCACCAGCCACTGTCCCGGCGGATGCGGATCGGCCGGACGGAATGCATCAATGTCGGGCATTTCAATGCCACCGGGACGCCGTTCGCGCTGGAGTGGTGACCCGCGGGCCCTCGTCGGGCTCCGTGCACCCGTGCCGTACCGGGCCACGCACGCCTACCGCGGGTCGGGGCGGCCCCCGCCGCGCGGTAGCCTTCAGCAGCAGGGTCGGACACGGTCGTCCGCACCGTCCGGACACGGGCCCACGAGTCGGCGCACCGGCACGAATCGGCATGGAGGAGTCACGGCGATGGCCGAACACACCAGCTCTAGCATCACGATCGAGGCGGCACCCGCCGATGTGATGGGAGTGATCGCCGACTTCGACCGCTATCCGGAATGGACCGGTGAGGTCAAGGAGGCCGAGGTACTGGAGAAGGACGACCAGGGCCGCGCCAAGCAGGTCCGGCTCGTGCTGGACGCCGGCGCCATCAAGGACGACCACACCCTCGCCTACACCTGGACCGGCGAGCACGAGGTCGCCTGGTCGCTCGTCAAGTCCCAGATGCTGCGCGCCCTGGACGGCTCGTACACGCTGAAGCCCGCCGAGGGCGGCAAGCACACCGAGGTCACGTACCAGCTCACCGTCGACGTCAAGATCCCGATGCTCGGGATGATCAAGCGCAAGGCCGAGAAGGTCATCATCGACCGCGCGCTGGCCGGCCTGAAGAAGCGCGTCGAGAGCGGCGCCCCGGGCGCCTCCGACGAGGCCGCGAGCCGCTGAGCGTGCGCACGGTCCTCGTCACCGGTCCCGGCGGCGCGGGCCGCACCACCGTCGCCGCCGCCACCGCCCTCGCGGCGGCCCGGCGGCAGCAGCGCGTCCTCTTCCTCACCCTGGAGAGCGGCGTCCCCGAGGCCGTCCTCGGCACGCCGTTGACCGGCGAGCCCACCGAGGCCGCGCCCGGCCTGTGGGCGGTCCGGGCCGACACCGCCGACCACTTCCGCCGCGAGTTCCTGGCCTTCCAGGAGCGTGCGGGGGCCGCGCTCGACCTGCTCGGCGCCACCCCGCTGGACGAGGACGAGCTCACCGAACTCCCCGGCGCGGAGATCTTCGCGCTGCTGCACGCGCTGCGCGCCGCGCACGAAGCCGGCGCCTGGGACCTGGTCGTCGTCGACCTGCCGCCCGCCGACCGGGCCGTCCGGCTGCTCGCCCTGCCCGAACAGGCCCGCCGGGGCCTGCGCCGGCTGCTGCCCGCCGAGCGGCAGGCGGCCCGCGCGCTGCGCCCGGTACTCGCCCAGCTCGCCGGGGTGCCGATGCCCGCGCAGAAGGTGTACGAGACCGCCGCGCGCTGGGAGCACGAACTCGCCGCCGTGCAGGCGGTCATCGAGGACCCGGGCACCAGCGTGCGGCTGGTCGTCGAGCCGGGCCCGGCCGGCGCCGCCGACCTGCGCACCGCCCGCGCGGGCCTCGCCCTCTTCGGCCACCGGCTGGACGCCGTGATCGCCAACCGGCTGCTGCCCGCAGCCTCCGCCGACCCGTTCCTGGCCGGGCTCTCCGGCCAGCAGCAGGCGGCCCTGAAGGAGCTGCGGGAGGAGTTCGCCGGGGTGCCGGTGCACGAGGTGCCGCACCTGGGCCGCGATCCCCGCGGGACGGCGGAGCTGGCAGAGCTGACCGGGCCGATCAGCGAGCCGGACGGCGCGGGGGACGGTGCGGGGGACGGCGGTACGAGCCGGGCCGACCTCGCCGGGTCCGTGGTGGACCGTCTCGCCGAGGACGGGCTGCTGATCTGGCGGCTGCCGCTGCCCGGCGCGGCCCGGGACAGCCTCGGCCTGGTCCGCCGCGGCGACGAACTGATCATCACGGTCGGCCCGTTCCGGCGCATCCGTACGCTCCCCTCCGCACTGCGCCGCTGCACCGTCTCCGGCGCCGGGCTGCGCGACGGGGTGCTGCACGTCCGCTTCACCCCCGATCCGGAGCTGTGGCCCCGAGAGCGCGGTGGGCCGGCCGGCCCGTGAACGGAAGGTGCTGGTCCCGGGCTTCCGGGGCCGACAGGTACCGCCATTCCGGTAACGTCGGAAGCACCCGCACTCCGACGTACCGCCGCCAGGAGCCCGTCATGACCGATGACACCGAGCGCCCCGCCGACAACCCGCACGGGACGGACCACAACGCCTGGGAACAGGCCTGCGCCGAGGACCTGGCAGCGGAGCGGGCCCGCCGCCGCGCCGAGTACGGCCGGCAGCCGGGCAGCGCCGCCGAGGAGCTGCGCAAGCTCGCCGAGGCCGTCACCGACAAGCTCGCCGGCATCCAGCTGCCCGGCGCGGTCGGCGGCGTCGCCGCGAAGGGCGCGGTCGACCACCTCCTCCGGCAGGCCAGGGCCGCCGTCGAGCCGGTCATCGAGCGCAACCCCGACGTCTTCGACCACCTCGCGGCGGCCGGCTCCGAGCTGCTCGCCGCCTACCGCTCCGCCGTCGAGGCGGGCGAGCGGCGCTGGACCCAGGGCGCGGCCGACGGCCGGGACGCCACGGCGCGCGGTCCACAGGCGGAGGACCCGGAGCGGCCCGGCAGCGGACGCGACGACGAGGGCCCGGCCGGCGCGGGCGGCAGCGAGCGCATCGACCTCGACTAGGCCGCCTCCGGCCCGACAGGTGTCCGCCTGGTGATCCATTGGCCTCCGGTGGGCCCCCGGCTCCGGTACGGTTGTCCGTTGGCGGGGTTCGACCGGAAAACTGAGGGACACATGGGACTCACCATCGGCGTCGACATCGGCGGCACGAAGATCGCGGCCGGCGTGGTCGACGAAGAGGGCACGATCCTCGAGACGTGCAAGGTGCCGACCCCGCCGACCGCCGCGGAGCTGACCGAGGCCATCGCCGACGCGGTCCGTACCGTCGGGGCCGACCACCAGGTCGAGGCCGTGGGCATCGGCGCCGCGGGGTACGTCGACGAGAAGCGCGCCACGGTGCTCTTCGCCCCGAACATCAACTGGCGCCACGAGCCGCTCAAGGACAACGTCGAGCAGCGCGTCGGCCTCCCCGTCGTGGTGGAGAACGACGCGAACGCCGCGGCCTGGGGCGAGTACAAGTTCGGCGCCGGCCAGGGCCACAGTGACGTCATCTGCATCACGCTCGGCACGGGCCTCGGCGGCGGCATCATCATCGGCAACAAGCTGCGCCGCGGCCGCTTCGGCGTCGCGGCCGAGTTCGGCCACATCCGGGTCGTGCCCGACGGCCTGCTCTGCGGCTGCGGCAGCCAGGGCTGCTGGGAGCAGTACGCCTCCGGGCGCGCGCTCCTGCGGTACGCCAAGCAGCGCGCCTTCGCGACCCCGGAGAACGCCAAGGTCCTGCTGAGCCTGGGCGACGGCACCTCCGAGGGCATCGAGGGCCGGCACATCAGCGAGGCCGCGCGCCAGGGCGACGCGGTCGCCATCGACTCCTTCCGCGAGCTGGCCCGCTGGGCCGGCGCGGGCCTGGCCGACCTCGCCTCGCTCTTCGACCCGTCCGCCTTCATCGTCGGCGGCGGCGTCTCCGACGAGGGCGAACTGGTCCTGGACCCGATCCGCAAGTCCTTCCGCCGCTGGCTGGTCGGCAACCAGTGGCGCCCGCACGCCCAGGTCCTCGCCGCCCAGCTCGGCGGCAAGGCAGGGCTCGTCGGCGCCGCCGACCTGGCACGCCAGGGCTGAGCGGTGGTGGCCGAGCGCCCGGAGACCGCGGCCGGGTTCCCGCAGTCCGTGACCGAGTCCGACGGCTCCGCCGTCGTCCGGGTGCTCAGCTACAACATCCGCTCGATGCGTGACGACCGGGCGGCGCTCGCCAGGGTCATCCGGGCCTGCGCCCCCGACGTCGCGCTCATCCAGGAGGCGCCGCGCTTCTTCCGCTGGCGGAAGGCCGCGGCGGCCCTGGCCCGGGGATCGGAGCTGGTGTACGCCACGGGCGGCGCGACCGCCTGCGGCCCGATGATCCTCACCTCGCTCCGCGCCCACGTGGAGCGCGCCGAGGACGTCCTGCTGCCGAAGACCCCCGGCCTGCACCGGCGCGGCTTCGCGACCGCGGTGCTGCGCATCGGGGGAGCGCGGCTCGGCGTGCTCAGCGCGCATCTGAGCCTGAGCGCGGCGGAGCGGTACGAGCAGGCGGGGCTGCTCCTGGAGCGGCTCGCGCTGCTGGACGCGCCGCACGCGGTGGCCGGCGGCGACGTCAACGACCGGCCCAAGGGCCGCAGCTTCCGGCGGCTGGCCGGCTCCCTGACGGACGCCTGGCAGGCCGCGCCGTGGGGCGGCGAGTACACCTCCACGCCGCACGATCCGCACCAGCGCATCGACGGCGTCTTCACGACCTCCGGCGTGGAGGTCCTGGCGTGCGGCGTACCGATCGACCTGCCGGGCGTACGGGAGGCGGACCTCTTGGCGGCCTCCGATCACCTGCCGGTACTGGCAGCGCTTCGGGTGCCGACCAGCGCCCCGTAAGGGGCGCGGGGAACTGCGCGACCGGCCACGATGGCGGAACAGCCGTCAGACGACCGCACCGCTCCCGGGCGGCCGGGGTTCGTCGTCATCATCGCCCTTCATACGGGCGAAAAGCGTCGCGAAACCGCCCAGGAACCCGCCGATCCCCAGCGTGGTGATCCACCACGTCACCGGCTGCTGCAGGATCATCATCAGGATCAGCAGCAGCGGCCCGCCCAGCACCGCGATCCAGGCGAACTTGGTCGTCACGTCGGCCTGTGGCAGCGGCGGCGGCTCGGGCGGGGTGAAGTGGCCCTCGTCGTCCTCGTCGAAGTCTTCGTCGGAGGGCTCGTCGGCCGACCAGTCGCGAGGCCCGGCGCTCGGCCCGACGCCCGGCGCGTACACGATGAAGCTGCCGGGCCGGTCACCGGAGGCGTCCCCGGGCCGGCCGGCGGAACCGCTCTCCGGCCGCTCGGCGGGCGGCGCGTCACCGGCCGCCTCGTCACCGGCACCCGGCTGCGGCGCCTCGGCCGTCTTCTCCCGCGCCGCGTCCGGACCTTCCTCCGGCTTCTTCTCCAGGCCCAGCCCCTTCTCCCAGTTCTCCAGGCCCTTCTCCAGGTCCAGGTCCGTCACCGGGCGCTCCGGTTCCCCGGCCTCCGGCCGCACCGAGACGGGCGCGGACGGCCGGTCCTCGGGCGCGGGAAAGGCCGGCTCCTCCCCGTAGGAGGCCACGATCTCTGCCCAGGCGGCGTCCTCGTCCAGAGGATCGCGCGGGTCACGCTCCCCCACTGGTGGTCGTCCCCTCCCCCTTCACGGCCGGTGCGAGGCGGGCGATGAAGTCGTAGGTGTCCTCGAAGATCTGCTCGGCGTCGTGGTCCAGAGTGGCGACGTGATAGCTGCGCTCCAGCAGCTTCTGCCGCAGGTCCTTGGACGAGACCCGGCTCATGATGCGTTCGGAGTCGGCGGGCGGCACCACATGGTCCTGCGGGCTGGTCATCACCAGCAGCGGCTGGGTGACCTGCGGCAGCTCGGCGTCCACGAGGCGGAAGAACTGCCGTACGGAGTGCGCGGCGTGCAGCGGTACCCGGTCGTAGCCGGTCTCCATCGCGTTCGCCTGGCAGATGTCGCTGGTCAGGCCCCTGGTCGTACGGACGAGATGGCGCAGCACCGGCAGCAGCGGGGCCGCCGCGTCGTGCACCTTGTTCGCCGGGTTCACGACGGCCACGCCGCTGATCGCGTCGCCGTGCCGGGCGGCCAGCCGCAGCGACAGCGCGCCGCCCATGGACAGGCCGCAGACGAAGACCTGGTCGCACTTGTCGGTCAGCGCGCGCAGCTCGCGGTCCACCTCCGCGTACCAGTCCTGCCAGGTGGTGACCTGGAGGTCCTGCCAGCGGGTGCCGTGGCCGGGCAGCAGCGGCAGCGAGACGGTGAGGCCGCGGGCCGCGAGGTACTCGGCCCAGGGGCGGACGGACTGCGGGGAGCCGGTGAAGCCGTGACAGACGAGGACGCCGACCCGACCGCCTTCATGGCGGAACGGCTCGGCCCCGGGGAGGAGCGGCACCGGAGGACTCCGTTCGGTAAAGGGAAAGCGTGCGTAATAGAAGCAAGGAAGAGCGCCGGCCTGCGGCGAGAGCTGGTAACTGCAGGGTACGCAAAGCCCAGCCGCCCGGATAGGTCCGCAGGGAAGGGTGTGCCGTGCGGGGTGCGGCCGCGGCACCACGCACGGTGAGGAGGCGGGCCGCCGCGCGGGTTAAGGTCTTTGCGTCGGACCAAGAAGGAGTGGCGTTGATCTACGGCGCAATGAAGTTTTCCATCGGCAACTCGCTGAAGCTGGCGTTCCGCCCCTGGGTCGAGGGCCTGGAGAACATCCCCGCCGAGGGGCCCGCGATCCTGGCGAGCAACCACCTGTCCTTCTCGGACTCCTTCTTCCTGCCCGCGGTGCTCGACCGGAAGGTCACCTTCATCGCCAAGGCCGAGTACTTCACCTCGCCCGGCGTGAAGGGCAAGCTGACCGCCGCGTTCTTCAAGGGCGTGGGCCAGCTTCCGGTGGACCGCTCCGGCGGGCGCGGCGCCGGCGAGGCGGCGATCAAGAGCGGTATCGAGGTCATCGAGCGCGGTGAGCTCTTCGGCATCTACCCCGAGGGCACCCGCTCGCCCGACGGCCGGCTCTACCGCGGTAAGCCGGGCGGCCTCGCGCGCGTCGCGCTGGCCACGGGCGCCCCGGTCATCCCGGTCGCGATGATCGACACGGAGAAGGTGCAGCCGCCCGGCAAGGTCGTGCCGAAGATGATCCGGCCCGGCATCCGCATCGGCAAGCCGCTGGACTTCAGCCGGTACCACGGCATGGAGGGCGACCGCTTCATCCTGCGGTCGGTCACCGACGAGGTCATGTACGAGATCATGAAGCTGTCGGGCCAGGAGTACGTCGACATCTACGCGACCGCGGCCAAGCGGCAGATCGCCGAGGCCGCCAAGAAGCAGGCCGAGGCGGAGAAGGCGGCGAAGAAGTCCGGGTCCGGCGCTTAGCCGGCCGGCGAGGGGGTGGGCCAGATGACAGCGGAGGACCGGATACCGGCCGTGGCGGCGGGGACGGCGAGCACGACGGCGGCGGAGGAAACGGCCGAGGGGGCCAAGGCGCGTGCCCGCCAGCCGCGGGTGCTGCGGATGTCCGTCGAACTCCCGCTGTGGCGGGCGCTGACGGGGTACCGCGTGCTCACCCTGGTCTACGCCGTGGTGATCTTCTCCCTCAACTACACCGAGTACGCGCACCCGTTGGGCGGCGCCGCGTACATGGCGGCGCTCACGGTATGGATGGTGCTGACCTGGCGCTGCACGACCTCCGCGGAGCGGTGCAGCCGCCGCTTCCTCTTCGGTGACCTCGCGTTCGCGGTCGCCGGCATCCTGCTCACCCCGCTCGTCGACACGCACGCGCGCATCGTGGGCGGCGCGCCCACGCTGCCGTCGATATGGACGGCCGGCGCGGCGCTGGGCTTCGCGATCAAGGGCGGCTGGCGCTGGGCGGCGGGTGCCTCCTCGGTGGTGGCGGTCGCCAACCTGGTGGAGCGCCAGGAGTTCGCCCGCGACACCGTTCACAACGTGCTGCTGGTGTGGGTCGCGAGCGTGGCGATCGGTTACGTCGTCGAGGTGGCCAGGGCCAGTGAGCGCACTCTCGCGCGCGCCCTGCAGATCGAGGCGGCCACCCGCGAGCGCGAGCGGCTGGCCCGCGACATCCACGACAGCGTGCTCCAGGTGCTGGCGATGGTGCAGCGGCGCGGCGCCGCGCTCGGCGGCGAGGCGGCGGAGCTGGGCCGGATGGCGGGCGAACAGGAGGTCGCGCTGCGCACGCTGGTCTCCAGCGGGCTGGTGCCCGCGAAGCGGCAGGCGACGGCTCCGGACGCGGCGGGCACGGCAGGTACGGAAGGTACGGCGTACGGGGCCGGCGAGGTGGACGGGCCCTCGTACGGGGACAACTGCGTGCCCGAGGGACAGGAGGCGCTCGCCGACGAGCCGTGCGACGTGCGGGCGCTGCTCGCGCCGCACGCGGGCGCCGGGGTGACCTTCTCCGAGCCGGGTGCTCCGGTGCTGCTCCCCGCTGCCCGTGCGGCGGAGCTGTCCGCCGCTGTCAGTGCCGCGTTGGACAATGTACGGGTGCACGCGGGGCCCGATGCCCACGCGTGGATCCTGGTCGAGGACGAGCCGGAGGAGGTGCTGGTGACGGTGCGGGACGACGGCCCGGGCATCCCCGAGGGCCGGCTCGCCGACGCCGAGCGCGAGGGCCGGCTCGGGGTGGCGCTCTCCATCCGGGGGCGGCTGCGGGACCTCGGCGGCCGCGCCGAGTGGATCTCGGTCCCCGGCCAGGGCACGGAGGTGGAGCTGATGGTTCCCAAGGGCGGGGCGCCCGAGGGCGGACGACGGGCGAAGGCAGGCGCATGAGCGAGCCGCAGGGCGTGAAGGTCATGGTGGTCGACGACCACCCGATGTGGCGGGACGCGGTGGCCAGGGACCTGGCCGAGGCCGGGTTCGACGTGGTCGCGACCGCGGGCGACGGTCCGCAGGCGGTCCGCAGAGCTCAGGCGGCCGGGCCCGACGTGCTGGTCCTGGACCTCAACCTCCCGGGGATGCCGGGCGTCGAGGTCTGCCGCGAGCTGGTCGGCGCCAACCCCCGGCTGCGGGTCCTGGTGCTCTCCGCGAGCGGCGAGCACGCGGACGTGCTGGAGGCCGTGAAGTCCGGCGCGACGGGCTATCTGGTCAAGTCCGCCAGCACGGCGGAGCTGATCGAGGCGGTCCGCTCCACCGCCGTCGGCGACCCGGTGTTCACCCCGGGCCTGGCCGGGCTGGTGCTGGGGGAGTACCGCCGGCTGGCGAGCGACCCGGCCCCGGCCACCGCGGACGAGCCGGGCGCGCCCCGGCTCACCGACCGCGAGACCGAGGTGCTGCGGCTCGTCGCCAAGGGCCTCTCGTACAAGCAGATCGCCGAGCGCCTGGTCATCTCGCACCGCACGGTGCAGAACCACGTCCAGAACACCCTCGGCAAGCTCCAGCTGCACAATCGGGTCGAGCTCGTCCGGTACGCGATAGAGCGCGGCCTCGACACGCCCTGAGCGGCCCGGTACGCCCTGAGCCCCCGGCACGGACCGCTCGTACGAGTGAACGGCACGGCACCGACTCCCCGGAAAATCACCGGAATCAGCCCCTTGCCCCTCTCCTGAGTGACCTGGATCACCATTAGCGTGACCCGCGTCGGTCCATCACGGGACGAAGGGAAGAAGCGATGCGGGTAGGAGTGCTTACCGGTGGCGGCGACTGCCCCGGTCTGAATGCCGTCATCCGGGCGGTGGTACGCAAGGGCACCCAGGAGTACGAGTACGACTTCGTGGGCTTCCGGGACGGCTGGCGCGGGCCGCTGGAGGGTGACACGGTCCCCCTGGACATCCCCGCGGTCCGCGGCATCCTGCCCCGCGGCGGCACGATCCTGGGGTCCTCGCGCACCAACCCCTTCAAGCAGGAGGAGGGCGTCCGGCGGATCAAGGAGAACCTCGCCAAGCACGAGGTCGACGCGCTGGTCACGATCGGCGGCGAGGACACCCTCGGCGTCGCCGCGCGGCTCTCGGCCGAGCACGGCGTGCCCTGCGTCGGCGTCCCCAAGACCATCGACAACGACCTCTCGGCCACCGACTACACCTTCGGCTTCGACACCGCCGTGGGCGTGGCCACCGAGGCCATCGACCGGCTGCACACCACGGCCGAGTCGCACATGCGGGTCCTGGTCGTGGAGGTCATGGGCCGGCACGCGGGCTGGATCGCACTCCACTCGGGCCTGGCCGGCGGCGCCAACGCCATCCTCATCCCCGAGCAGCGCTTCGACATCGACCAGGTCTGCGCCTGGGTCGAGTCCCGCTTCAAGGTGCGGTACGCGCCGATCGTGGTCGTCGCCGAGGGCGCCATGCCCAAGGACGGCCAGATGGTCCTGAAGGACGACTCCACCGACTCCTTCGGGCACGTCCGGCTCTCCGGCGTGGGGGAGTGGCTGGCCAAGGAGATCGAGCGGCGCACGGGCAAGGAGGCGCGCACGACCGTACTGGGCCACACCCAGCGCGGCGGCACGCCCAGCGCCTTCGACCGCTGGCTGGCCACCCGTTTCGGGCTGCACGCCATCGACGCCGTGCGCGACGGCGACTTCGGGGCGATGGTCGCGCTGCGCGGTACGGACATCGTGCGGGTGCCGATCGCCGAGGCCACCGCGAAGCTGAAGACGGTCGACCCGAAGCTGTACTCCGAGGCCGGGGTCTTCTTCGGCTGACGCGACGCGCGCCGCCGGGCGGTGGGCCGTATATTCGGCCCATCGCCGCAAGCTGCCCGATACGGGGATCAGTGGGAGGAAGCGTGGAAATCCTGGCGTTCGGCGTGCAGGCCGACGAGCGGCCGCTGCTGGAGCGGGCCTTCGACGGCCACCACCAGATCCGCTGCCTCGACGTCCTCCTCAGCCGCGACACCGCCCCCATCGCGGCCGGCTACGAGATCGTCACGGTCGGCGTCAACGCCGAGCTGACCGCCGAGGTGCTCCAGGAGCTGGCGGCCGGCGGCACGAAGATGATCGCCCAGCGCTCCACAGGGCACAGCAACATCGACCTGCGGGCCGCCGCCGACCTGGGCCTGACCGTCGGCCGGGTCTCGTCCTATTCGCCGTACTCCGTCGCCGAGTTCGCCTGGGGCCTGGCGATGGCCGTCAACCGGCGCATCGTCCGGGCCGCCCACCGCACCCGCGACTTCGACTTCCGGCTGGACGGCCTGATGGGCCGGGACTTCCGCGGCCGTACGGCGGGCGTCGTCGGCACCGGCCGGATCGGCGAGGCGTTCACCCGGATCGCGCACGGCTTCGGGATGCGGCTGCTCGGCTGGGACGCCGCGGAGAACCCGGCCTGCGCCGCACTGGGCATGGAGTACGTCGGCCTCGACCGGCTGCTCGCCGAGTCCGACCTGGTCTCGCTGCACGTACCGCTGCTGGAGAGCACCCGGCACCTCATCGACGGGCCCGCGCTGGCCGCGATGAAGGACGACGCGATCCTGATCAACTCCAGCCGCGGCGGCCTGGTGGACACCGCGGCCCTGGTCGGGACCCTCAAGGCCGGGCGGCTGCGCGGCGTCGGCCTGGACGTGTACGAGGAGGAGGCGGGTCTCTTCTTCTTCGACAAGTCCCTCGAAGTGATCCACGACGACACCCTCGCCCGCCTGATGACCTTCGGGAACGTGCTGGTCACCTCGCATCAGGCGTACTTCACCGAGGACGCGGTCGGCCAGATCGTCGACACCACACTCGCCAATGTCGAGGACTATCTGGCCGGCCGCGCCGGGGAGAACCTCCTCGTCACCCCGGAGGGGCAGCTCACACCAGAACGGCAGCCAGCAGCTGGGAGGTGAGGGCCGCGCCGTCCAGGGTCAGTACCGACTCGGGGTGGAACTGCACCCCCGCGAAGCCCGGCCCGCGCAGCGCGTGCACGTCCCCGCTCTCCGGGTCCCGGCTCAGCTCCACGCGGTGCATGGCCAGTTCGGCGACGGCCGCCTCGTCGCAGCGCGCGGTGAAGGTGTTGTAGAAGCCGACGGTCTCCTCGCGCCCGAAGAAGTCGATCCGCTCCTGCGCGCCCTGGAACGGCACGTCCTTGCGGACGATCTCCAGCCCGAGCACCGCGGCGATCAGCTCGTGGCCCAGGCAGACGCCGAGCAGGCCGTGCCGGTGTTCGCGGACCAGCTCGGCGGCCAGCGCGCGCAGCATCCGCATCTTCGGATCGGCCGCGTCGGACGGATTGCCGGGCCCCGGGCCCAGCACGATCGGTCCCTCGTGCGCGAGCGCCGCCTCCCGCAGCCCCGGCTCGTCGTACCGCCGTACCTCCACCGTCAGCCCCGAGGTGCGCAGCAGGTGCGCCAGCATCGCGGTGAAGGTGTCCTCGGCGTCGATCACCAGCGCGTGGCCGCTCAGCGCGGCGGTCGGCGCGGTGGTCTGCATCCGTAGCCAGAACGGCGCGAGGCCGGCCCGGCGCGCGTCCAGCGCGGCCCGCACCCGCGGGTCGTCGGCCAGCCGCGGCGGCGTGGCATCCGCCCGGCGGGCCGGTGCCTCCCGTACGCCCAGCGCGGTGAGCACACCCGCGGCCTTGGCGTGCGTCTCGGCGACCTCGCTCGCCGGGTCCGAGCCGCGTACCAGCGTCGCCCCGACCGGCACCCGCAGCTTCCCGTCCGCGTCGATGTCGGCGGTACGGATCAGGATCGGCGAGTCCAGGGTCTGCGCCCCGCCTGCGTCCCGCCCGATGAGCGCCAGCGCGCCCGCGTAGTACCCGCGCCCGCCCGGCTCGTACCGTTCGATGACCCGGCACGCGTTCTGCACCGGCGACCCGGTCACGGTCGCCGCGAACATCGTCTCCTTCAGTACCTCCCGCACGTCCAGCGACGAGCGGCCACGCAGCTCGTACTCGGTGTGCGCGAGGTGCGCCATCTCCTTCAGGCGCGGCCCGATCACGACGCCGCCCTTGTCGCCGACGGTGCACATCATCTTGAGCTCCTCGTCGACGACCATCGAGAGCTCCTCGATCTCCTTGCCGTCGGCGAGGAACTCCAGCAGGTCCTCGGGGGTCGGGCCGCCGGCCGGGTAGCGGTAGGTCCCGCTGATCGGGTTCATCACGGCGGTGCCGCCGCTCATCCGGACGTGCACCTCGGGGCTCGCGCCGACCAGCGTGCGCTCCTCGGTGTGCACGACGAACGTCCAGTACGCGCCGCGCTCGGTGGCCAGCAGCCGGCGGAACAGGGCCAGCGCGTCGGCCCGGCCGAAGCCCGGGATCTCGCCCTCGTACGTCCGCCGGATCACGAAGTTCGCGCCTTCACCCTGGCCGATCTCCTGGTCCAGCACCCGACCGACGATCCCGGCGTACTCCTCGTCGCTCACGTCGAAGCCGCCGCCGGAGACCTGCACCGCGTGGTCCGGGAGCTGCGCCAGCGCGTCGGCGAGCGGCAGCTCGTACCGCTCCTCGGGGACCAGCGCGACCAGCGGCGTGCCGTCGTCGCGCACGTCGAAGCCGCGCTCGCGGATCTGCCGGAACGGCACCAGGGCCAGGCCCTCGGGGAGGTCGGCGAGCCGGTCGTACGCGGCGACCGGGCCGATCAGTACCTCGACGGTGTCCTGGTCGTGGCCGGGGGTCCGGCGGCGCAGCAGGGCAAAGGGCCGGTCATCGGAGAGCAGCTCGGGCAGGTGCATGATCCTCGTCCTTCTCACACAGGGTCTGGGGAGAGGAACGGCCCGGAAAACGCCGGAAGGCCGCCCCTCGGGCGGCCTTCGCGAAGTCTGTGGTGTGCGCGCGAATCAGTGGGCCGCCGGATGAGCGGTCCACCACCAGTTCATGGTTGTCTGCGCGAACATGCCTCGCACCCTACCTGATGGTGCGGCGGAGCAGCTTTTCCAGCGCGGCGTCGAAGGCCCCGGGCCGCTCCAGGTTCGGCAGGTGCGCTGCACCCTCGATGACCGCGAGATCGCTGTCCGGGAGGCGGTCGTGCAGGTACCGGGCATCGGCGAGCGGCGTGTAGGTGTCCTCGCTGCCGACCACGACGAGGGCGGGGACGGTGATCCGGGGGAGCAGCGCGGTGTAGTCGGGGCGCTCGGCCCGGCCCCGTAGTGCGGCGGCCGCTCCTTCGGGGGGCGTGGAGCGCATCATCCGGCGGACGTGCGCGGCCACCTCGGGGCGGTTCGTGATCGTTTGTGGCGCGATCATCTTGTCGAGCACCTCGTCGGCGTACGGGGCCAGGCCCTCGCGCAGCAGCCGGTCCGCCATGGCGTTCCGCCACTCCCTGCCGGCCGCGGTCTCGGCCGGGGCCGAGGTGTCGGCGAGCAGGAGACCCCGTACGCGCTCGGGGAAGAGGCGGCAGAAGTCGAGCGCGATCTGGCCGCCCATGGACAGTCCGCCGAGTACGACGGGCTCGTCGACGCCGAGCCGGTCCAGGAGCGCGGCGAGGTCGCGGGAGAAGTCCGCGAGCCCGTCGAGCGGGCCCGTCGCCGGGGAGCCGCCGTACCCGCGCAGGTCGGGAACGATGACGCGGAATCCGCTGCCGGCCAAGAACGCGGTCTGCGGCGCCCACATGGTCCGGTCGAAGGGGTGGCCGTGCACGAGGAGGACCGGCGGACCTTCGCCCCGGTCCTCGTAGGCGATCCGTACGCCGCCTTCCAGCTCCGCGATGCCCATGGCAACTCGCCCCTCCCGTATGGCCGTTGAGGCATCGATGCCTCTTGACGGCTCGATGCTATGGGCCGCACAATCTCGGTGCAATAAAAACATTGCTCTCGGTGCAATCTGGGGGATTCCTATGGCCGGCACGGACGACTATCTGCGTATCGCTGACGCCGTCGCCGCCGATATTGCCGCGGGGCGCCTGCGGCCCGGCGACCGGCTGGCGACCCAGCGCGCCTTCGCCCGTACGCACGGCATCGCCAACTCCACCGCGCACCGCGTCTACCGCGAGCTGGCCCGCCGCGGCCTGACCGTCGGCGAGGTCGGCCGCGGCACGTTCGTCCGGGCCGCCCAGCACACCCCCGGCCCCGCGCTCGCCGAGCCCGCGGCCCCGGACGCCGGGACCCGCGTCAACCTGGAGCTGAACTACCCGGTCGTGCCCGAGCAGGCCGCGCTGCTCGCCGAGGGGATGGCCCCGCTGCTCCGCCCGGACGCGCTCGACGCGGCCCTGCGGCCCATCGGCCCGGCCGGGCACTCGCCCGCCCGTACGGCGGCCGCGGCGCTCCTCACCTGTACGGGCTTCGCCCCCGACCCCGAACGGGTCCTCTTCGCGGGCAACGGGCGGCACGCGGTGGCCGGGGCGATGGCCGCGCTGGTCCCGCCGGGCGGCCGCCTCGGCGTCGAGGCGTACACCTATCCGCTGGTCAAGGCCATCGCGGCGCGGATCGGGGTGACGCTCGTGCCGCTCGCCATGGACGCGCAGGGGCTGCGCCCCGAGGCCGTACGGGCCGCCCACCGCTCGGCGCCGCTGCACGCGGTCTACCTCCAGCCCACGCTGCACAACCCGCTCGGGGTGACCATGCCCGCCCCGCGCCGTGTCGAGCTGTCCGACACCCTCCGCGAGCTGGACCTGTGGGCCGTGGAGGACGCGATCTGGTTGTTTCTGCACCAGGAGACGGACCTGCCCCCGCTCGCCGCCCTGGCCCCCGAGCGGACCGTCCTCGTCGACAGCCTCTCCAAGCGGCTGGCCCCGGGGCTGACCGTGGGCCTCGTGCTCCCGCCCGCCGCCCGGCGGGACGCCGTCGCGTCCGCCCTGCGGTCCGGTGGCTGGACCGCCACCGGCTTCGCGCTGGAGGCCGTGACCCGCTGGCTGGCCGACGGCACGGTGGACCGCATCGTGAGGGCCAAGCGCCGGGACGCGGCGGACCGCCAGGCCCTGATCCGCAGACACCTCGACGGATTCGCCGTCAGCGCCGACCCGCGGTCCTATTTCGCCTGGTGGGAGCTGCCGGAGGGATGGCGGGCCGAGAGCTTCCTCGCGGCCGCCGCGCGGCGCGGCATCGCGGTCACCCCGGGCACCGCCTTCGCGGTCGCCCCCGAAGGCGCGCAGGGCGCGGCGCCCGCGCCGCACGCCGTACGCCTGGCCCTGGCGGGCGCGCCGCCGGACCTGCTGCCGTACGCGCTCAGCACCCTGGCGGCCGTGGCCCGCGGCACCCCGGAGGACGCATTCCCGGAGTGAGCTGCGCGGTCTCCGGGGGCGGTGTGTCCTTTGTGGGGCGCGTCTCATACTGCGGTCGGCGTACTGGACGCCGACGAGAACCCCGTAATGTTGACGAGGTGACCGTGAACGCTGAAATCCACGCCGGTGGCCACACCTGGCGAGACCTGCCCGCGGCGCAGCAGCCTGACTGGCCGGACCAAGAGGCTCTGCGCGATGTGATCGCGGAGCTCGAGTCCTATCCGCCGCTCGTCTTCGCGGGCGAGTGCGACCAGCTGCGTGAGCGCCTGGGAGCCGTCGCCCGTGGCGAGGCGTTCCTGCTGCAGGGCGGCGACTGCGCCGAGGCGTTCGACGCGGTATCGGCCGAGCACATCCGCAACAAGCTCAAGACGCTGCTCCAGATGGGCGCCGTCCTCACGTACGCCGGGTCCGTGCCCGTCGTCAAGGTCGGCCGGATCGCCGGCCAGTACAGCAAGCCGCGCTCCAAGCCGACCGAGACCCGCGACGGCGTGACCCTGCCGACGTACCGCGGCGACTCCGTCAACGGCTTCGAGTTCACCGAGGCGGCCCGGATCCCGGACCCGCAGCGCCTGAAGCGGATGTACCACGCCTCCGCCGCGACGCTGAACCTCGTGCGTGCCTTCACCACCGGTGGCTACGCCGACCTGCGCCAGGTGCACGCCTGGAACCAGGACTTCGTGAAGTCCTCGCCCTCGGGCCAGCGCTACGAGGCGCTGGCGCGCGAGATCGACCGGGCGCTGAACTTCATGAACGCCTGCGGCGTGGACCCGGAGGAGTTCAAGACCGTCGAGTTCTTCGCCTCGCACGAGGCGCTGGTGCTGGACTACGAGACGGCGCTGACCCGTACGGACTCGCGCACCGGCAAGCTGTACGACGTTTCCGGCCACATGCTGTGGATCGGCGAGCGCACCCGGCAGCTGGACCACGCGCACATCGAGTTCGCCGCGCAGGTGCGCAACCCGATCGGCGTGAAGCTCGGCCCGACGACGACGCCCGAGGACGCCCTCGCGCTCATCGACCGGCTGGACCCGGACCGCGAGCCGGGCCGGCTGACCTTCATCACCCGGATGGGCGCGGACAAGATCCGCGACAAGCTGCCCACGCTGGTGGAGAAGGTCACCGCTTCCGGTGCGCAGGTCGCGTGGATCACCGACCCGATGCACGGCAACACGTACGAGGCCGCCTCCGGTCACAAGACCCGGCGCTTCGACGACGTGCTGGACGAGGTCAAGGGCTTCTTCGAGGTCCACAAGGCGCTCGGCACGCACCCGGGCGGCATCCACGTCGAGCTCACCGGTGACGACGTCACGGAGTGTGTGGGCGGCGGCGACGAGATCTTCGTCGACGACCTCCACCAGCGGTACGAGACTGCCTGCGACCCCCGGCTGAACCGCAGCCAGTCGCTGGACCTGGCATTCCTGGTCGCGGAGATGTACCGGGACCAGTAGACGGGCGCGTAGACGCAAAGTGGGGCGCGGATCCTGTGATCCGCGCCCCACTGCGTTGTTAAGCGCCCGCCATGGCGGGTAAGGTAAGGGTAACCTCACTCAAGATCATCCGAAGCTACGGGAAAGGTACGGGGGTGAACCGCGTGTACGTCTGCTCGTGCTTCGGCATCACCGAGGAGCAGGTGCGTGAGCACGCGGGGACGGGCGCCTGCACGCCGCGCCAGATCGCCTCCGCCTGCAAGGCCGGCACCGACTGCGGCGGCTGCGTGCGCCGCATACAGGCCCTCCTCGGGCGGGGCAGCTGCCCCCGCCGCACGCTGATCGACCAGGGGGACGCGGCACCGCTGGCCGCCGATCCGGCGGAACCGGCCGTGTCCGGGACGTCCGTCGTCGAGCCGGCCGAGCCCGAGATCGTCGAGCCGCCCGCCCGGTACCCCGAAGCCGCCTGAGCGCTTCCGCGGCCCGTCAGCTCGGCTGCTCGACGAGCTGCGCGATGTACAGCGGCTCCCCGAGCTTCTCCACCAGCTCCAGCTGGGTGTCCAGATAGTCGATGTGGTGCTCCTCGTCGGCGAGGATGCTCTCGAAAATATTGGCCGACGTGATGTCGCCCTTGTTGCGCATGACCTCGATGCCGCGCTTGAGGCGGTCGATGGCCTCGGCCTCGATCTGCCGGTCCGCCTGGAACATCTCGGTGACCGTCTGGCCGATGCGGACGTGGAAGAGCCGCTGATAGTTGGGCAGGCCCTCCAGGAAGAGAATCCGGTCGGTGAGGACCTCGGCGTGCTTCATCTCGTCGAACGACTCGGACCGGGTGTACTTGGCGAGCTTCGGCCACCCGTTGTTCTCCTGCATCTTGGCGTGCAGGAAGTACTGGTTGATCGCGGTCAGCTCGGCGGTCAGCTGCTCGTTGAGGAACTCGATGACCTCGGGGTCTCCCTGCATGACTGCGGGGCTCCTTCCACACGTCGACTAACAGGTGCCGGGCATCCTTGCACCGGGGCGCGCCGAGCGTCCAGTAAGTGCACGCTTAGTGGGAGTTGCCCGAATCGGTCCCGCCCTGGTCATCACCACCCCTTCCGGTCTGACACCATGGGGGCATGGGTCAGCCGGATAGCCGCGAAGAGGAGCCTCCGCAGCTCCCTCCGGGGCAGCGTCTGCAGCGCGGATGGCCGGTCACGCACTACGGACCCGTTCCCAAGTTCCGCCCCGAGCGCTGGGAATTCCGGGTGTTCGGCGCCACGGCCGACGGTGACAAGCACTGCTGGACGCACGAGGAATTCACCTCGCTGCCGTATGCCACCGTCGTCGCCGATATGCACTGCGTGACGAAGTTCAGCATGCTGGGTGCCGAATGGGGCGGGGTGTTGACGCGTACGGTGCTCGACCTGGCACCGCCGGCCCCGGACGTCACCCATGTGATGGTCTGGGCCGAATACGGATTCAGCTCGAACATTCCCCTGGCGGACTTCGCGGACGAGCGCTGCCTGTTCGCCTGCTACCGGGACGGCGAACTGCTCACCGCGGAACACGGCTTCCCCGTACGGCTCATCGTGCCGCACCTCTATGCCTGGAAGGGCCCCAAGTGGGTGCGCGGCATCGAGTACATGACGGCGGACCGCCGCGGCTTCTGGGAGGAGCGCGGCTACCACAACCTCGGTGACCCGTGGCGGGAGCAGCGTTACTCCTACCAGGAGGAGCCGGGCGACGGCCCGGAGCTCTGAGCCCCGGGCCCGCGCCGTGCCCGCCTTCTAGTCGCCGTCCCGCAGCTCCTTCAGGCGCGCCACGTCCGTCGCGTGGCCCTCCTTGCCGCCCGGCGTCTCGATCACCAGCGGTACGCCCGCGGTCGCCGGGTGCCGGAACAGCTCGCGGAACGGCTCGGCGCCGATGTGGCCGGAACCGATGTTCTCGTGGCGGTCCTTGTGCGCTCCGGCCACGTCCTTGGAGTCGTTGGCGTGGATCAGCTTCAGGCGGCCCTCGCCCGCGACGTCCACCAACTCGTCCAGGAGCGCCTTCATGCCGCCGGGGGCCGCCATGTCGTGCCCGGCCGCGAACGCGTGGCAGGTGTCCAGGCAGAGCCCCGCACGCGGGTGCCGGTCCAGCGCGTCCAGGTACGGCCCGAGATCCTCCGCCAGCGAGCACAGCGAGGCGCCCTGCCCGGCCGTCGACTCCAGCAGCAGCCACGGGTCGTCGTCGTGGGTCAGCTCGTCCAGCAGCGGCAGCATGTACTCCCGTACCTGCGCCAGCGCCGTGGCGCGCTCCCGTCCGCCGGTCGCCGAGCCGGTGTGCACGACCACGCCGAGCGCCCCGATCTCCCGGCCGCGCCGCAGCGAGTGCCGCAGCGACTCCACCGACTTCTCGACGGTCACCGGGTTGTGCGACCCGAAGTTGATCAGGTACGGCGCGTGCACGTACGCGGGGATGTCACGCTCCGCGCAGGCCGTGCGGAACGCCTCGTCCTGCATCGGATTGCCGGGCGGGGTGGCCCAGCCGCGCGGGTTGGCGACGAAGACCTGGACGGACTCGCCGCCGATCTCCTGTGCGTAGGGGATGCCGACCTTGGCGAGACCGCCGGCCACGGGGACGTGGCCGCCGATCGGATTGCGCTCACGGGCGCGCTGCGGGGAAGTGCTCACACCTTCAAGGGTGCCAGGCGGCCGGGCGTCCCCGGCTGTCAGGTACGCCTCAGCTGTCAGTGCTCCTCAGAGCTTGCTCTCCAGGGTGATGGTGATCGTGCTGCCCTTCGGGGCCGTGTCACCGGCGTCGACGGACTGGCTGCCGACCGTGTCCGTCGGGAAGAAGAACGGCTTCTTCACCTCGACCTCGAAGCCCGCGGCGGTCAGCGCCTGCTTCGCGTCGTCCACCTTCTGGCCCTCGACGTCCGGCACCTCGACCATCTGCGGCCCCTTGGACAGCGTGAGCGTCACCGTGTCCCCCTTGCCCAGCGTTCCGCCCGCCCCGGGGGACTGCCGCGCGACCGCGCCCTTGTCCTCTTCCGAGTACACCGGCTCCGCGGCGAACTTCACGCGGAAGCCCTCCTCCCGCAGCTCCGCCGCCGCGTCCGAGCGGTCGTCGCCGACCACGTCCGGCACGTCGATCGCGCTGCCCCGGCTGACGGTCAGCGCCACGGCCGTACCGGGGCGCCGCTTGGCCCCCGCATCCGGGTCCGTACGGATCACCGACCCCTTGGCCACCTCGTCGCTGAACGCCCTGCGCTCGGTCCCCGGGGTCAGCCCCTGGTCCCGCAGCTTGCGCCGGGCGTCGGCGACCGGGGTGCCGGACAGGTCCGGTACCGAGACGATGTCCGGGCCCTTGGAGAGCGTGACGGTGACCGTGCCGGTGCCCCGGATGCGCTGCCCGTTCTCCGGGTCGGTGGAGATCACGTGCCCGCGCTCCACGGTGGAGCTGTACGCCCGCCGCACCTTCACGTCCAGGCCCGCGCCGTGCAGCGTCCGCTCGGCCTTGGCCTGTGTCATGTCCAGCACCGTGGGCACGGTCGTGAACTGGCCGGTGGTGATGTACCAGACGCCGGTCCCCGCGAGCAGCGCGGCCAGCAGCGCGAGGACGACGAAGAGCGTCCTGCGGCGCGGTGCCCGAGCGGTCTCCGCGCGCCGTGCCCCGCCCGCTGCCCCCGTGGGCAGCCGGCCCGTCGTCCCGTCCGCGGCCGGCGGCACCTCCAGGCGGGCGGTGTGGCCCGCCGTGTCGTCGGCGGCGTCGACCACGTCGGCCGTCTCGGGCAGCGAGAGCTGTACCGCGGCCGCGCGCTGGATCACGCTCGTACGGTCCTCGGCACCGGCCGGCCCGGTCGCGGCCTTCGCCTGCGGCGGCACCGCGTCCAGCTGCTCGTCCGTAAGCGCAGCGCGCGCATTGCGGGCCAGCGCGAGCAGCGTGACGGCGTCCTGCGGACGCACCTCGGGGTTGCGCGCGGTGGCCTCGACGACCAGGTCGTCCAGCTCGGGCGGCAGCCCCGGGACGAGCGCGGACGGCGCCGGCACGTCCTCGTGGAGGTGCTGGTAGAGCACCTGGGCGGGGGTGCCGCCGCCGTGCGGCTTGCTGCCCGTGAGCATCTCGTAGAGCGCCACGCCACAGGCGTAGACGTCCGCACGGGTGTCCGCGCTGCCGTCCTCGATCTGCTCGGGCGCCAGGTAGGAGACGGTGCCCAGCACCGTGCCGGTGGTGGCTGTGGTGTTGGTATCGACCGCGCGGACCAGGCCGAAGTCGGCGACCTTGACCCGGCCGTCGTCCCCGATCAGTACGTTCTCCGGCTTCATGTCGCGGTGCACCATGCCCGCCCGGTGCGCCGAGCCCAGCGCCGCCAGGATCGGCTCCAGGATGTCCAGCGCGGCGCGCGGCTGCAGGGCGCCGCGCTCGCGCAGCACGTCCCGGAGGGTGCAGCCCGCGACGTACTCCATGGCGAGGTACACGTATGTGCCGTCGGTGCCCTGGTCGAACACGCCGACCACGTTCGGGTGCGACAGCCGGGCCACCGACTTCGCCTCCCGGATGAAGCGCTCGACGAAGGAGGCGTCGGCGGCCAATGAGGGGTGCATCACCTTCAGGGCGAGCACGCGGTCCAGCCGGGTGTCGACGGCGCGGTAGACCGTCGCCATCCCGCCGGTGGCGATGCGCGCCTGGACGCGGTAGCGGCCGTCGAGCAGCTGTCCGACCAGGGGGTCCTGAAGGGTGGTATCCACGGCAGACGAGTCTACGAGCAGCTGTCCACCGCCCTCATGCCCTCCGTACCGTACGGGCCGGACTGCAGCCGAACGGTAACGGGCGGAGGGGCGTGCGGCACAGGTCGGGGCGCCGGTGGCGGGCCTTCCGGCGCCCCTGCCCGTGCTGCCTCAGAAGGCGGGCCGCTCCGGATCCAGCTCGGCCATTCCGGCGGCCGGCGAGGACGCCTCGGCGAAGTGGCGGCGCGGGATGCGGCCCGCCCGGTACGCCAGCCGGCCCGCCTCGACCGCGTGCCGCATGGCGTGCGCCATCAGGATCGGCTCCTGCGCCCTGGTGACGGCCGAGGCCAGCATCACGGCGGCGCAGCCCAGCTCCATGGCCAGCGCGGCGTCCGAGGCCGTGCCCGCGCCGGCGTCGAGGATGACCGGCACCCCGGCCCGCTCGGTGATCAACTGGAAGTTGTGCGGGTTGCGGATGCCGAGCCCGGAGCCGATGGGGGAGCCCAGCGGCATGATCGCCGCGCAGCCCACGTCCTCCAGCTTCCGCGCGAGCACCGGGTCGTCGTTGGTGTACGGCAGGACCGTGAACCCGTCGTCGACCAGCGTCTCGGCCGCGTCCAGCAGCTCCACCGGGTCCGGCAGCAGGGTCCGCTCGTCGGCGACGACCTCCAGCTTCACCCAGTCCGTGCCGAGCGCCTCCCGGGCCAGCCGGGCGGTCAGCACCGCCTCGCCGGCCGTGTAGCAGCCCGCGGTGTTCGGCAGCGTACGTATGCCGTGTCTGTTCAGTACGGAGAGCACCGAGCCCTGCACGGTCGGGTCCAGCCGCCGCATCGCCACGGTGGTCAGCTCCGTACCGGAGGCCAGCAGGGCGCGCTCCATGATGTCCAGGCTCGGCGCGCCGCCGGTCCCCATGATCAGCCGGGACCGGAAGGCGGTACCGGCGATGACGAGCGGGTCGGCTTCGGGTGCCGCGCTTGTCGCCGCCTCGGGGGCGGCGGTCTCCTCGATGGTGTACGTATCGGCCATCTGTACGGATCAGCCTCCCTGGACTGCGGTGAGAACTTCGACGCGGTCCCCGTTGCCGAGCGGCGTCGCCGCCCACTGGCTGCGCGGGACGACCTCTTCGTTGACGGCGGCGGCGACCCCGCTGGAGGCGGTGGTCAGCGTGGCCACCAGCCGGTCGAGCGGCAGCCCGCCGGGGATCTCGCGCGGCTCGCCGTTCACGGAGACGGTGACGGGCGCGGCAAGGGGGGCGGTGGGGCCGGGTGCCTTCGAGGCGGTCATGCGGTCTGCTCCTGGAGTGCGGCGCGCTGCGGCGCCTGTACGGGGGGAGAGGCGGCTGCGGGCCCGAAGCGCAGCGGCGTGAAGGGCCGCGCCTCTTCGGGCAGCGCGCCGGTGGTCAGCGCGTGGGCCATGACGTCGCCGGTGACGGGGGTGAGCAGCACACCGTTGCGGAAGTGGCCGGTGGCCAGCAGGAGGCCGGGCAGGGCGGTCGGGCCCAGCAGCGGCGCGTTGTCGGGCGACCCGGGGCGCAGCCCGGCGATCGTCTCGGTCAGCGGCAGCTCGGTGATGCCCGGCACCAGCTCGTGCGCGTCGCGCAGCAACTCGTAGACGCCGCCCGCGGTCACCGTGGTGTCCCAGCCCAGCTCCTCACTGGTGGCGCCGACGACCATGTCACCGTTCTCGCGCGGCACCAGATAGAGCGGGCCGCCGCGCACCACGGCGCGCACGGTGCGGGACAGGAACGGGCCGTACGCGGCGGGAACCCGCAGCCGCAGCACCTGGCCCTTGACCGGCCGGACCGGCGGCCGTACGTGCTCGGGCACCCCGGCCAGCCGCCCGCTGAAGCTGCCCGCCGCCAGCACGACCTGCCCGGCCGGCAGCGCCGTGCCGTCCGCCAGCTCGATGCCGGTGGCCCGGTCCCCGGTCACCGTCAGCCGCTCGGCCCGGTCCCGTACGAACGCCACCCCGGCCCGCTCACAGGCCGTCAGCAGGGCCGTGGCGAGCCGCCGCGGGTCGATCTGGTGGTCGCCGTCCACCCGGAGCCCGCCGCGCACGCCCGGCGCGAGCATCGGTTCGAGCTTCCGGCACTCGCGGCCGGTCAGCCACTCCGAGTCCAGGCCGCAGCGGCGCTGCAGCGCGTGCAGCTCCCGCAGATGGGCGCGGTCGTCGGCGTCCAGGGCCACGGCGAGCGTGCCGCACCGCCGGTGTCCCAGGTCCTGGCCGCTCGCCTCGGCCAGCTCGGCGGCGAACGCCGGATAGCGCGCCGCGGAGTCGAGATTCAGCCCCAGGAGCGTTTCCTCGCCGTAGTGCAGCTCGGTGACGGCGGCCAGCATGCCGGCCGCGACGCGCGCCGCGCCGCCGCCCGGCTCCGGGTCCACGACGGTGGTGGCAAGGCCCCGCTGGGCCGCCCGCCAGGCCGTCACGAGCCCCATGAGACCGCCCCCGACGATCACCACGTCGGGTCGCCCGGCAGCCGTCCCCGAAGGTGTTTGTGCAGGTGGATGCATAGGTGTCCAGCCCCTCCCTTCGCCGGCATGACCCGGATCAGGTTCGTACGGTCGGAGGCCGCCGCAGCCTCCCTCTCAGCCCGGTGCGTCCGGGCTCCCGCGAGTACAAGTGCCGTCAGAGTAGTACGGGCGCCCGACGCGCCGTAAGGGTGCTCTGCGCGGCCGGAGCGTGACCCTGTGTCAGAGATCTCGTCGCGAGGTGCTGAGCCCCCCGAAGGGGCGCGTCCTAGAGTGATCAGGTGAGCCAGCAGAGCAAGTACTCGCGGACCCCCGACCGCTCGCGCCGCGTCGTCATCGCCGGCGCGGGGATGGCGGGCGTGCAGACCGCCGTTGCCCTGCGCGAACAGGGCTGGCGCGGCACGATCACCCTGCTCGGCGCCGAACCGCACCCGCCCTACGACCGGCCGCCGCTCTCCAAGGCGGTGCTGCTCGGCAAGGCGGACGGCTCGGCCTTCGACGTCGACTTCGCCTCCCTCGGGATCGAGCTGGAGCTCGGCAGGAGTGTCACCGGACTCGCCGCCGACGCCCATGAGGTACTGACCGACGCCGGCCCGGTGCCCTACGACCGGCTGGTCATCGCCACGGGGGCGGAGGCGATGACCCTCCCGGGCAGCGAGGGCGTACCGGGTGTGCACGTGCTGCGCACCCTGGACGACGCCGAGCGGCTGCGCCCGGTGCTGGCCGCGCAGCAGCGCATCGTGGTGGTGGGCGCGGGCTGGATCGGCGCGGAGTTCACCACCGCGGCCCGCGAGACCGGCTGCGAGGTCACCGTGGTGGAGGCCGCCGACCGCCCGCTGGCCGGCGCGCTGCCCGAAGAGGTCGCCGCCCACATGGCCCGCTGGTACGCCGCCGCGGGCGCCACGCTCCGTACCGGTACCAGAGTCGCCGCCGTGCAAGAGGGCGCCGTCCTGCTCGCCGACGGCACGTCGCTGCCCGCGGACGCCGTGGTGATCGGCATCGGCTCGCGCTGCGCCACGGACTGGCTGGCCGGCTCCGGTGTCGAGCTGTGCGAGGACCGCTCCGTACGGGCCGACGAGCGGCTGCGCACCTCGGTGCCCGATGTGTACGCGGTCGGCGACTGCGCCTCCTTCCCGTCCACGCGCTACGGCCGCCGGCTCCTCGTGCACCACTGGGACAACGCCCTCCAGGGGCCGCGCACGGTCGCCTCGAACATCGCCCGGTGCGAGGTGGAGGGCACGGTGTACGACCCCGTGCCCTACTTCTGGTCGGAGCAGTTCGGCCGGTTCGTGCAGTGCGCCGGGTACCACGGCGTCGCCGACGAGCTGATCTGGCGCGGCGACCCCGCGAGCGCGGCCTGGACGGTGCTGTGGCTGCGGGAGGGCGCGCTGGTGGCGCTGCTGGCCGTGGGGCGGCCGCGCGACCTGGCGCAGGGCCGCAAGCTCATCGAGCGCGGCGCGCTGCTGGACCGGACGGCCGCGGCGGACGCCTCGGTACCGCTGAAATCGGCTGCGGCGCAGGTGCATTAGCGGCTGCGCGGCCGCCCGCTGTGGCCGGTGGTGTGCACTGATGGCGATGCCCGGCTACCGACTGTCAGTGGGGGATGGCACGCTTGGGGGGTGACCGAGATTGACGCAAAGATCGATGGACTGGTTTCCGCCTGGCTCACCCTCCCCGACATCGCCGAGGAATTCGGTGTCGAGGTGACCCGAGTCCGGCAGCTGGTCAAGGAGGGCCAGCTGATCGCGGTGCGCCGCGGTGAGAACAGGGCCCTCCAGGTGCCGGCCGAGTTCATCAAGGAAGGCAAGGTCGTCAAGGGCCTGGTGGGGACGCTCACGCTCCTCAGGGACGACGGCTTCACCGACGAAGAGATGCTGGAGTGGCTGTTCACCGCGGATGAGACCCTGCCGGGGACGCCCGCGCAGGCGCTGCGCGAGAATCGCGGCACGGAGGTGAAGCGCCGGGCACAGGCGCTCGCCGTCTGACACACCCGCCACCACCGCCGCAACCGAAGGGCGTACGGACCGGCCGGCCCGGTCCGTACGCCCCGTCTGGGGGGAAGACCCGATGAGCACCGCACGACAGGCCCTGTCCGACGCCCGCCTCTACCTGTGCACGGGAGCCCGCAAGGAGCAGGGCGACCTGCCGCAGTTCCTGGACGCGGTGCTCTCCTCGGGCGTGGACATCGTGCAGCTCCGCGACAAGGGCATGGAGGCCGGCGAGGAGCTGGCGCACCTGGAGGTCTTCGCGGACGCCTGCCGCCGGCACGGCAAGCTCCTCGCGGTCAACGACCGGGCGGACGTCGCGCACGCCATCGGCTCCGACGTGCTCCATCTCGGACAGGGCGACCTGCCGGTCCCCGCGGCGCGCGCCATCCTCGGCGACGACGTCCTGATAGGCCGGTCCACGCACGCCGAGGCCGAGGTGGACGCCGCCCTCGCCGAGCCGGGCGTGGACTACTTCTGCACGGGCCCCTGCTGGCCCACCCCGACCAAGCCGGGCCGGCTCGCCCCGGGCCTGGACCTCGTGCGGTACGCAGCGGCGCAGCGCCCCGAGCGCCCCTGGTTCGCGATCGGCGGGATCGACGCGGGCAATCTGGACGAGGTGCTGGCGGCGGGCGCCCGCCGGGTCGTGGTGGTGCGCGCGCTCACCGAGGCCGCGGATCCGGGCGCGGCGGCGGCCGAGCTGGCGAAGCGGATCCGCGCGTACGAAGCGTGACGCGGTGGCGTACGGGAACGTACGCCGTGTGATGCTCCGCGTACAGAGGGGCGCGGCGCCCCGGGCCGATGAGCAGCGGTCTGACGTGAAGTGTCCGACTGGTGAACAGGAAACCGGCAAACCGGGGCATAGAGCCGTACGTGGTTGGGGGCCTGCCTGGCCGGTGGTTAACCTGCCGGTATGGCCCTAGGTACAGCTTCCACCAGGACTGACCGCGCGCGTACGGTGCGCGAACTGCTCGCTTCCGGCAAGCGGTCCTATTCGTTCGAGTTCGCCGCCCCGAAGACCGAGAAGGGCGAGCGGACCCTGTGGAAGGCCATTCGCCGCATCGAGGCCGTCGCCCCGACCTTCGTGTCGGTGACCTACGGCGCCGGCGGCACCTCCCGTGAGGGCACCGTCCGGGCGACCGAGCGGATCGCCACGGACACCACGCTCACCCCGGTCGCCCACCTGACCGCGGTCAACCACTCCATCGCCGACCTGCGGAACATCATCGGCCAGTACGCCGACGCCGGCATCCGCAACATGCTCGCGCTGCGCGGCGACCCGCCCGGCGACCCGCTGGGCGAGTGGGTGCGCCACCCCGAGGGCATCGCGTACGCCGCCGACCTGGTCCGGCTGATCAAGGAGTCCGGCGACTTCTGCGTGGGCGTCGCCGCCTTCCCCGAGATGCACCCGCGCTCCACCGACTGGGACACCGACATCCGGCACTTCGTGGACAAGTGCCGTGCGGGCGCCGACTTCGCGATCACCCAGATGTTCTTCTACGCGGAGGACTATCTGCGCCTTCGTGACAGGGTGGCCGCCGCCGGTTGCGAAACGCCGATCATCCCGGAGATCATGCCGGTCACGAACGTCCGGCAGATCGAGCGGTTCGCGCAGCTCAGCAATGCGGCTTTCCCGCCCGAGCTGGCGGAACGCATCCTGGCCGTCAAGGACGATCCCGCGGCGGTACGCTCCATTGGTATCGAGTACGCCACGGAGCTGTGTGCACGATTGACCGCCGAGGGCATTCCGGGGTTGCACTTCATTACCCTGAACCACTCCACGGCGACGCTGGAAATCTACGAGAATCTGGGTCTGCACCAGCAGACCTGACCACGGTGGCCCACAGCGGCGGAAACAGGGGCGTACATGGGCTGGACGATCCTCTACCTCGCCTTCGGCGTCGTGGCGCTCTGGCTGCTGGGCGAGGTCCTGCTGCAGTACAAGGCCCGGCTCCGCTGGCGGCTGCTGGCCTTCTTCGGCTTCCTCGGCGTCGTCATCGGCGTGATCCTGCCGTCCATCGTGGTCATCGCGATCGGCGCAATCGCCTTCGCGGTGGGCCAGACCTACGTCACGCTCTCCTTCCGGCGTGGCTTCACGATGGGCTGGGCGCTCGAGGCCGGCCGGCCCCGGGTGAGCGGCCGACGGCGCTCGGGCGGCCGGAAGGCCGCCGCCGAATCGGCCCGGGAGACCGCCGGCGCGGCCTTCGCACCGGCGGCCGCCCCGTTCCCGGACGACGACCGGCACGGCCCGCAGGAGGCCGGTGACGGCCACGGCGCCGAGGGCCGTCACGACGCCGACGACTACGGCAACGAGGCCGGGTACGCCGGTCCCGCCGGCTACTCGCCCGACGCCGTCGCGGCCTCGTACACGGACGCCTACGACGCCCGCCCGGACGGCTACGCCGACCCGTACGGCGGCGACGCCACCCGGGTCACGCCGGTCTACGCCCCGCAGCCGCTGCCCGACGAGACCGGCCAGTACGGCATCTACAGCACCGACGCCCGGCCCGGACAGGAACCGCAGGACCCGTACGGCGGCTACTACGAGCCCGCCGCCGCCCACGAGGGCTACGCCGCCGATCCCTATGGCGGTTACGGCGGCGGCCAGGCCGGCTATGGCGATCCGTACGCGGGCCAGGATCCGTACGCCGCGCCGTACGACCCCTACGCGCAGGCCGGTCCGTACGACCCCTATGGCGGGCAGGACCCCTACGGTCACGCCCAGCAGCAGTACGGCGGGGGCTACGACGGCCAGCACTACGGCGCGGGGCCGGAGACCCCGCCCGGCGGCGTCTGGGTCCCCCAGCAGCGCGCGGGCGGCGACCTCCCGCCCGAACAGCCCCCGCACCAGCCCGAGTACCAGCCGGAGCACCAGGGCTACGGCTATCCGCAGCAGGGGCACGACGAGCAGCAGTACCGGTACTGAGGGCGCGCCCGGGGTGGTCCCGCTACTGCGAGCCGCGCCAGTCGTCGCCGTTGACGACGAGGCCGGCCACCAGTGCGCCGGACATGCCCGCATGGGCCAGGCCGCCGCCCGGGTGGGACCAGCCGCCGGCCGTGTAGAGGCCCGGTATCCGCGTGCGGTTGGCCGGGTGCAGGGCCTGTCCGTCCAGGCCGGCCAGCGCGGGGCCGGGCACCGCGCCACCCCGCGCGCCCGTGTCGGCGGAGGTGTCCGCCGGCGTCCGTATCTCCCGCCACAGGACGCGGTCCGCCAGGTCCGGCACCGCGGCGGCGGCCGCCGTGACCACCCGGTCGGCGAACGCCTCGGCCACCCCGTCCGCCGCCCAGTCGACGCCCCCCGAGCCGTCCTCCGTATGCGCCGGGACCGTCACCGTCAGCGTCACCGCCTCGTGGGCCTCGTCGGGCCGCTGCGCCGGATCGTCCGGGCGCAGCACCGTCACCGTGGGCGCCTGCGGCAGCCCGCCGCCCCCGAAGACGCCGGTCAGCTCCGCCTCCCGGTCCGCGGCGTGCACGACCGTACGGTGCGCCGCGCCCGCCTCCCGGGCACCGCGCAGCGCCAGCAGCACGCTGAACCGCCCGCTCGGCGGCGTCGCCGGCGGCAGCACGTCGTCCGCGCCGCGGACCTGCCCGGCCGCGCCGGGGGAGTCGCCGGTCAGCCCGGCCAGCGTCCACGGATCGACACCCGCGACCACCACGTCGGCGTCCGCCACCCGCCCGTCGGCCAGCTCCAGCCCGGCCGCCCGGCCGTCCTTGACGACCAGCCGCCGCACCTCGGCCCCGAAGGTGAACTCCACCTTCCTGGCCAGGCAGCGCTCGTACAGCGCCGTGGCCAGCGCGCGCAGCCCGCCGCCGACGTACCACGAGCCGAAGGTCTGCTCCATGTACGGCAGGACCGTGGCGCTCGCGGGGGCGGTGCGCGGGTCGAAGCCGTACGCCAGCGCATGGCTCTCCAGCAGGGCGACCAGCCGCGGGTCCTTGAGCTCCAGGGCCGCGACCTCGGCGAGGGTGCGCGCCGGGCGCCGCTTGAGCAGGCCCTTGCGGCCGACGGCCGGATACGGCTCGCGGCCCAGCACCTGCCAGTCGGGCCACAGCGGCTCCTCCAGCAGCGGTCGTCGAGTCCGGTCCCAGGCATCCCGGGCGCGGCCCAGCAGCGCGCTCCAGCGCTCGCCCGCGCCCGCGCCGAGCGCCCGGTCCAGCGCCTCGGTGACGCCGGCCCGCGAGGCGTTCGGCAGGGCGACGTCGGTGCCGTCGGGGAAGACATGGCGGCTCGCCGGGTCGACCTGGACCAGGTCGACGAGCTTTTCCAGCGGCTCGCGGCCGGTCTTGACGAACAGGTCGCGCTGCACGGCCGGGAGGTGCAGCAGCCCGGGTCCGGTGTCGAAGCCGAAACCGGCGCGCTCGAACCGCCGCAGCGAGCCGCCGTAGGTCTCGCCGCGCTCCCACACCGCCACCTGGTGGCCCGCGACGGCCAGCCGGGCAGCGGCCGCCATCGCGCCCGTCCCGGCGCCGATCACCGCAATCCGTGCCATGTACGAGACTTTATCGGCGACCACTGACAACGCCGCGGGGCGGCCTCCGACCTGGGGCCGAGGCAGGAAAAAACGCGCTGCCCTGGCGCGGATCGTTCCCCCTTCGATCCGACCAGGACAGCGCGTCCCCCGTACTTCCCCCGTGCCACCGGGTTTCCCCGGCTTCCCCCGTTCCACCGAGTTGCCTCGGCTTCCCCCGTGTTTCCCCCGTGCTCCCCCGTGGAGCGTGGAGCCCCGTTCCCCCGTGGCTCCCCCGTGGAGCCCCGTTCCCCCGGGCTCCCCCTGCCACGTCGGGGATGCCGCACCGTTCCGCCGCCCCGTGTCGGCGGTGCCGGCGCCGGCTTCCCCTCCGTGGCCTCCACTTTCCCGTCTGCGCAGGTCGCGGCCCATCCGCGTACCTACTCATCTCGCCTTCTGAGTACGTGTACTCAGGGCTGGGTGCTCATCCTCAGGAGGGGCAGGTTCCGGCCTCGGCACCGGCGCCGCCCGCGTGCTGATGGCCGCTCACCCGCCCCTGCAGGAGCCGGGAGAGCGCCGCGTGCACGTCGTCGATCGACCGGTCCGGCTGGAAGGACTGCCAGTCCAGCGCCGCCACCAGCACCATTCCGAACAGCGCGGAAGCCGTCAGCGGAATGTCGATCTCCTCGCTCAGCTCGCCGCCGGCCACCGCGTCCCGGATGACGTCGGCGACCACGGAGACGGCCCGTTCCCGCACCATCATCAGCGTGGAGTTCCACGTCCGGTTCGTACGCCACAGCTCGGCCACGTAGAGCTGGGTGAGCGCCGGGTACTGCGAGATGAAGTACAGCCCCGCGTGGATCATCGCGTCCAGCGCGTCGACCCGGGAGCCGCCCCGCTCCGCCACCTCGTCGGCGGCGTTCTGGAGCGAGGCGGCCAGCATCTCCACGCCGTGCCGGAGCAGCTCTTCGAAGAGCACGTTCTTGCTCGCGAAGTTGTAGTAGACCGTGCCCTTCGCGACACCCGCCCGCTCGGCGATCTCGTCCACCGTGGTGGAGGAGAAACCCTGTTCGGCGATGAGTGTCACCGCGGCCTCGAAGAGCTTGCGCCGGGTGGCCTCACGACGCGTGTTGGAGCTGTCCATGGAGGCGATTGTGCCCCCTGCGGTGTGCCTGCTCACAAGCTGAGCTCCGGGTGCAGGTCCTTCATCCGTACGACCTGCCGGCCGCGCGCGGTCCACGTGGTGAGCGCGAGCGCGCCCACGGTGAAGGCCGCGAGCACGAGGCCGCCCTGCCACACTGGTGTCAGGTCACCGCCCGTGATGAGGCGGCGCAGCCCCTCCACGATGTACGTCATCGGCAGGTACGGGTGCAGCGCGTTGAAGAAGCCGGGACTGGTCTGCACCGGGTACGTGCCGCCCGCCGAGGTCAGCTGGAGCATCAGCAGCGCCAGCACCAGGATCCGGCCCGCGGCGCCGAATTGCGCGTTCAGCCACTGCACGATGGCCGCGAAGCAGGCCGTGGCCAGTACCAGGAACCCGATCGTGCCCGCCGCGTTCATCATCTCCAGGCCCAGCCCGAAGTGCAGCACGGACATCAGGGCGGCGATCTGCAGCACCCCGATGGCGAACACCGGGAGCCAGCCGGACACCGCGGTCCGCAGGGCGCTCGCGCCGGCCGCCAGCGCCCTCCGGTTCAGCGGCTGGATCAGCATGTAGGCGACCATCGCGCCGACCCACAGGGACAGCGGGATGAAGTACGGGGCGAAGCCCGTCCCGTAGTTGGGCGCCTTGTGCGCCGAGCCCGAGGCGAGCTGCACCGGGTCGGACATCACACCCGTACGGGCGTCCCGCTGGTCCTTGTCGTAGTCCGGGATCTGCTTGACGCCGTCGTGCAGCCCGCCGGCCAGCTTCGCCGAGCCGTCGGACAGCTTGAACATGCCGCCGTTCAGGGTCTCGGCGCCGTTCTTCAGCTTGCCCACGCCCTCGTCCAGATCGCCGGCGCCGGTCTGCAGCCTGCCCAGACCGCTGTCCAGGTCGGTGCCGCCCTTCTTGGCGGTGCCGGTCCCCTCGTGCAGGTCGCCCGCTCCGGTGGCCAGCTTGTCGGCACCCGTGGCCACCGCGTGCGCGCCCTTGTTGAGGTCGTTGATCTGCTGGACGGCCGTGTCCAGGTCCTGGCCGAGCGTGGGGCCGTGTTCGGCCAGCGCGCTCGCGAGCCGGTGCACCTGGTCCAGGTCCTTGCCCAGCTGCGCCAGGTTCTTCTCGTTCCGGACCAGGCCGCTGACCTCCTCGGCCTTGTCGGCCGCCGCATCGGACTTGTCCCGCATGTCCTTGAGTTCGGTGCAGGACGGGTCGCGGTCGGTCAGGGCGTTCTCGCAGCGCAGCTTGTAGAAGGCCGCGACCTGGTTGGCCAGCGACCGGGAGGCCGTGGCCCCGTCCGAGGCGGCCTTCGGGAGCTTGTCGAGGTTGTCCCGGATGGCCTGCGAGCCGTCGGCCACCAGACGCGCGGCGTCGCCGATCTCCTTGCCGTGCGCGTGCACGAAGGGACCCACCGCCTTGTTGGCCTCGTTCACCTTGTCGGCGAGCTTCTGGGTGCCGTCGGCCACCTGGCCCGCGCCCTTGGAGACCTGGCCGGCCCCCGTGTCGAGCTTGCCCGCCCCGGAGTCGAGGTCCTTCAGACCGTTCGCCAGGTCGTGGCTGCCCTTCTTGGCGGTGTCGATCCCGTCGGCCAGGTCGCCGCTGCCCTTCTTGGCGCTGTCCAGGCCGTCCTTCAGGTCACCGGTGCCCTTCTTGGCCTCACCGATGCCGCCCTTCAGTTCGGAGGCACCGTCGGCCGCCTTCTTGGTGGCGTCGTGCAGGTCGGAGAACGACACGAAGATCTTGTCCAGGAAGCCGCGCGAGGACTTCGCGGACGCCGCGGCGCGCACCTCGGAGAAGACCGTCTTGGAGATCTGCCCGACGATGTAGTTGTTGGCGTCGTTCGTACGGACCTTCAGCTCGCCGGCCTCCGGGTGGTCGCCGGAGCTGGACGCGATCGAGTTGCTGAAGTCCTTGGGGACGGTCAGCGACAGGTAGTACGTGCCCGACTCGACCCCCTTGGCCGCGTCGGCGGCGCTCACGGGGTGCCAGTCGAAGGTGTCGCTGTCCTTCAGGCCCTTGACGAGCTCGTCGCCGGCGTTGATCTGCTCGCCCTTCGCCGAGGCGCCCCGGTCGGCGTTGACCAGCGCGACCGGGATCTTGTCCAGGCGCGAGTACGGGTCCCAGAAGGACCACAGGTAGAGCGCACCGTAGAGCAGCGGGAGCAGCAGGAGGGCCACCAGCGCCGCGCGCGGCAGCTTCCCCCTGCCGAACCGCTTCAGCTCAAGCGCGGCCAGCTTCGGCGAGCGCATCCGCCGCCCCCTCCTCGTTCTTGATGTTCTTCTCGGTGCCCGCTTCGGACTCCGGTTCCGCGGTCGGTCCCGCTTCCGCTTCCGGGGCCGTTTCGGCCTCCGGCTCGGGCCGCGGCTTCTCCGGGCGCCGCGCCGTGGAGACCACGAGCGCGTCCTCGGGGGCCTGGCTGCACACCGCCAGTACCGTCGTCCCGGCGGCGGCCAGCCCGCGCAGCAGCGCCCACGCCTGTACGCGCTCCTCGTCCGACAGCTTCATGTCGGTGTCGTCGACGGCCAGCAGCCGCGGCGCACCGATGAGCGCCAGCGCGACGGACAGCCGCAGCGCCTCCAGCCGCTCCAGGTCCCGTACGGACGTCCGTACGCCCTTGGGCAGCGTCTCCGGGTCGAGCCCGGCGGCCTCCAGCGCGGCGTCGATCCGGCCCCGGGCCTCGGCACGGCGCTCCCGGCGCGGGCGCAGCAGGGCGCGTACCGGGCTGCCGAAGCGGCGCTGCAGCAGGGCGCGCTCGTGCAGGTGCTCGGCGACCGTGAAGGCCGGGTCGAGCTCGGCGACGCCGGGCACGTGGGCCAGTGCCGTGACCGCCCGTACGGCGGCCTTCTTCTTGGGCAGCGAAAGGCCGCCCACCCGGGCCTTTCCCGCGGCCGTCTTCATGCGTCCGGTGAGCGCGAGCAGCAGACATGTGCGGCCCGAGCCGGACGGCCCCTCGATCGCGATCAGCGCGCCGGGCTCGGCCGTGATGTCGACGTCCTGGAACGCCCAGCCGCGAGGTCCCTTGACCCCGAGGCCCTGGGCCTTGACCGCCGCCCCGTGCGGGGTGCTGTCCACGTTCCCTCCCTCTTGAACTGACCAGTCAGTGCAAAAAGTATGCCGCATGGTGCCCGGGTGGGCGCAAGTCGGCCGCGGGGGAGCGTGGCGTGATCTCGACTACAGGGTGAAAGTGCAGGTCAGGGCGATTGTCAGTGGTGTGCCTCACGATGGGTTGTGCGGTTCCGAGCCGTTATGCGACGACAGGAGGTTCGTCATGGCAACTCGTCCCACTGGGGCAGGTTCCGCTGCGTACGGTCCCCCGAGCGATGTCCACCCCGTCCTGCGCCGGACGGCCGCCCCGCCGGCCGCCCTCGACCTGCTGGCCAAGGCCCAGCGCGGCCTGGAAGAGGCGGCGTCCCTGGAAGCCCCCAACGAACGCTTCGCGACGGCTCACCTCGCCGCCCTGCGCGCCGCTGCCGCGGTGCTGGCCGTACGGGGCCGGCCCGAGCCGACGCTCCGCCGCCGGCAGCGCATCCGCAGCGCCTGGGAGGTGCTGCCCGAGGTCGCGCCCGAATTATCGGAGTGGAGCGCCCTGTTCGCCGCCGGCGCCGAGCGCCGGGCCCGCGCCGAAGCGGGCATACCCGGGGCGGCCGGCCCCCGGGAGGCCGATGACCTCCTGCGCGCCGCCGCCCACTTCCTCCGCCTCGTCGAACGCCTGCTGGCCCTGCAACCACTGCTCCCGCCACCGCGGACGCGCGCCGGGTAGACGGGGGCGGCGGGTCCCCTGGGGCGGCGCGCGGCCGGACGGACGCGCGCGTGGCCGGAAGCGGCGCGGCCGAAAACGGCGTGGCCGAAAGCGCGTGCAGCCGGAAGGGGGTGAACCGGGAAGCTCGCCGTTCCCGGGCGAGCGGTCGCCGTGAAATGCGGGGGCGTATTCCCCGTTTTGCCATTCCCGGCCCCGTCCCTTTCCGCCCGTGTTCCGTCGCTTGGACGGAAGGTAATTCCCGGGAAGCGCGCCCCGCTCCGGGCCTTTCCCGGGCGGCCGCAAACCGTCCGGGAAAGGCCCGGAGCGGCCGCCGGGCGCGGTTCGGTGGTGCGCGGGCGTCGCGGAGGGTGCGCGACCCCATAGGGTGGGAGGCGCCTATCAGTACATGCCCCCGCGAGGAGCCACCCGCCGTGTCTGACCCGCTGCGCCCGCGCGCATCCCTTCGTACCGCCGTGGTCTGGGAGGTCCTGAAGGACGCCCTGGAGCGCCGGGCCAAGGCCGCCGGGCGTGACGCCCTGGACGTCCTGGACACCGGCGGCGGCACCGGCAACTTCGCCGTGCCCGTCGCCCGGCTCGGCCACCGCGTCACCGTGGTCGACCCCAGCCCCAACGCGCTGTTCGCCCTGGAGCGCCGGGCGGCCGAGGAAGGCGTGGCCGACCGGGTGCGCGCCGTCCAGGGCGACGCGCACGGCCTCTTCGAGGTCGTCGAGCGCAGCGGCTACGACGCGGTGCTCTGCCACGGCGTACTGGAGTACGTCGACGACCCGGCCGAGGGCGTCCGCAACGCCGTAGCCGCGCTGCGCCCCGCCGGCACGCTGAGCCTGCTCGCCGCGGGCCTGGGCGGCGCCGTGCTGGCGCGCGCCCTCGCCGGCCACTTCACCGAGGCGCAGCGCGCCCTGAGCGACCCCGCGGGCCGCTGGGGCGACGGCGACCCGGTGCCCCGCCGCTTCACTGCCGAGCAGCTCACCGAGCTGGTGACCCGTACCGGCCTCGCGGTCGGCGCGGTGCACGGAGTGCGGGTCTTCGCCGACCTGGTCCCCGGCGTGCTCGTCGACACCGAGCCCGGGGCCATGGACGCCCTGCTGAAGCTCGAGGCAGCGGCCGCCGAGCTCCCCGCTTTCCACTCCGTCGCCACCCAGCTGCACGTCCTCGCCGAGCGCGGCTGACGGGCCCTGGCCCCTGCATCGGCCGGGCGCGCGCCGCGAGGCGAACACCGACTGCCGGGTGCAGTCGGCCACAGGGCCCCCGATCAGCCGCTTCGCCCCGTATGATCGGAGGTACAACGTCCGGCATGGCGGGAGGGCGGATGGGGAATGCAGGGTGCATCACCATCGGCCACCATGGTGGCGCGGACAGTGAATTGGCGTAGAGGGGCGGGTTTCACGGGGGCGATTCCCTGCCTATCCTGAAAGGGTCGCACCCGGTCGCCCCCCGCGACCGACGAGTAGGAGGACTCCGTGCCGCTCTCGGAGCACGAGCAGCGCATGCTCGAGCAAATGGAGCGAGCGCTGTACGCCGAAGATCCCAAGTTCGCGACAGCGCTTGAGGGAAGCGGGCTGCGTACGTACACCCGGCGACGGGTCTACCAAGCGGTCGCGGGCTTCCTGGTAGGTATCGCGCTCCTCATGGCCGGAATGGTCGCGCAGCAGATCTGGATCAGCGTGGTGGGCTTCCTCGTGATGCTCGGCTGCGCGGTCCTGGCCGTCACCAGCTGGCGCAAGGCCCCCAAGCCGGGCGAGCAGCAGGCCGGAGCGGGGGCCGCCCGAGGCGGACAGTCCCGCCGTGGATCCCGGCAACGGCGCTCGATGATGGAGCGCATCGAAGAACGCTGGCAGCGCCGCAGGGACGAACAGGGGCACTGAGCGTCCCGAGCGCCCCGCCCCTACGTCGCCCGGACCCTTTCGACGCCTGAGGCATCTGAGATCCGAGAGTGGTGTGGGCCGGACCCGGTTTTCCGGGTCCGGCCCACACCACTCACTCATGTCGGGGCACCCGTCAGTACCCGTCAGCCCTTCGGCGACCGCCCGGGCGCCCGGCCGGCCCCGGGATCAGCGGGCCGCCGACCGGCCCGGTAGCGCCGTACGGAGCCGGTCGAGGGCGGCCGAGACGCGGGCCGAGGCGGTCCACAGCAGGCGGACGGCGGAGCGCGGGGCCAGTACGGCACTCAGCCGCTGACGCCAGGAGGCCGCGTCGTGCAGCCCGGCGCGCACCCGCTGCACATCGTCGGCCAGGCCGGGCACGGCCTGCGGGCGCGGGGCGTAGAGCGCCTGCTCCACCGAGCCGGCCACCCGGTGGGCCGCCTCCGCGGCCGGCCCCGTCAGCTCGCCGACCCGTACGATCCGCGCGGCCGCCTTGCGCGGGGTCAGCGCGTCGTCCGGGACGATGCCGTAGTCCCAGCCCGAATCCACCAGCTCCCGCCAGGGACCGAGGGCGCCCGCTGCCGGGCCCCGGGGCCGGGCGCGCGCCGCCCTGCCCCGGGCGCCGCCGAGGCGGCGGGCGCGGGTCCGTATCCGCCAGAGCAGCGGGACCGCCGGCAGCAGCAGGACCAGCAGGGCGACGAGCACGCCCGCCGCGACCGTCCCCGGCGCCGGCCCGTCATCGGCCGCGCCGCCGCCGGACTGCGAGGGCAGCGCCCCGCACTCGGCGACCCGCCGCTGGTCCGGCGGACAGCTCCCGCCGTCCGCCGACGGCTCGGGCCGCGGCGCCGCGGTGCGGCCGGGCAGCGGCTCGGCCCGGCCGGGGTCGTCCTCGTCCGGCGCGTCCGAGGAGATCGTGTAGTCCGGCACGCTGCCCCGGCTCGGCGTCGGCTCGAAGCGCGTCCAGCCGATGCCCTCGAAGTACAGCTCGGGCCAGGCGTGCGCGTCCTTCAGACCGACCGAGTACGAGCCGTCGGCGCGCTTGCCGCCCGGCGTGAAGCCGACCGCCACCCGGGCCGGGATGCCGAGCGTGCGGGCCATCGCCGCCATCGAGAAGGAGAAGTGGACGCAGAAGCCCTCCTTCTGCTTGAGGAAGCGCGCGATCGCCTGCGTGCCGCTGCCCGCCCGGACCTCGGTGTTGTACGTGAAGCCGCCGTTCAGCGCGAACCAGTCCTGGAGCCGGACCGCCTTGCCGTACGCCGAGCGGGCGCCCCGCGTCACCTGCTGTGCCGTCCGCTGGACCACCGGGGGCAGCGAGCCCGGCACCCGGGTGTACTCGCGCCGCAGGGCGCGGCGCGGCGGCGGTGCCTCGGCGAGCTGCCGGGCCGTCGGGCGCACGATCAGGCTCTCGACCTGGTAACGGACCCCGCGGGTGTTCTGTCCCCGGTCGCCGACGAGGGTGCGGCCCTCGGGCTCGAAGCGCCAGCGGCCCGGGATGCCGACCCGGGACGCGGGATAGGGCATCGGCAGCCAGTTCTGGGCGTACCACTTGGCGGTGGAGACCGAGGTGTTCACCGCGGTGGTGTCCACGTCGGGCGCGAGGCCCGGGGGATCGGGCAGCCGGTCCGGCACGTCCACGACCGTGCGCTGCGACGGCTTCCAGGCCGCCCCGTCGAACTGGTCGAGCGCGACGATTCGCAGATACAGGTCGCGGGTGTCGGGGGTGGTCGTGCGGTAGTTCAGCACCTCCTGGTCCTCGGGCTGGTTGAGGCTGTTCTGCAGGGAGACCAGGGGGTTCACCGCGGAGATCGTGCCGCCGTCGGCCCCGGCGCGCCCGCGGCCGCTCATGTCCAGCAGCCCGCCGCCGAGCGTGGGCAGCGCGGCCGGGACGACCAGGGCGATGCCCAGGGCCAGCGCGCCGATCCGGCGGCCCGTGCGCACCGGGGCCGGCGCGGGCCCGCCGGCAGCGGCGAACCCGGCGCCCCCGGATGCGTACGGACGGCCCGCCGTCGTCGGGCCGCCGCCGAACACCCGCCCCCACCGGGACAGCCGGTCCCGGCCCTCGGCGAGCAGCAGTAACAGATAGCCGGCCGCGGCGACCAGGAACCACAGCCAGCCCGCGCCGCCCTTGGACAGCCCGGCGGCGACGGAGTACAGCGCGAGCAGCGGCAGGCCGGCCGGGGCCGCGCTGCGGTACGTCACCGCGAGCGCGTCCACGATCAGGCCGATCAGCAGCACGCCGCCGACCAGCAGCAGCCGGATGCCCGTGGTGACCGGGGCCGGGATTGCATACCGCCCGACGTCGTCGGCGCCCTCCTGGAGGAGCTGGCCGAACTCCCGGAAGGCGTCGGGGCCCGGCAGCAGCCCGGCGACGGCCTGGCCGCGGGCGAACATCAGCGTGAGCAGTACGAGCCCGGTCAGGGCCTGCGCGGCAACGGTCAGGGGGCGGGCCAGCGGGACCCGGCGGGCCAGCGCGCCGACCGTCGTCACCAGCCCGAGCAGGAGCGCCGCCTGGAACATCCAGCCGATCGGCTCCACCAGCGGCAGCAGCGCGCAGGCGGCGCCCAGCGTCGCCACCAGCGCGCACACCGCGAGCCTCGCCCGGCCGCTCATCGCTCCGCCCCCGCTCGCCCGGAGGCGGTACCGCCGGGCGGCACCCCGCCGCGCGCGGCCGCCCGCCGGGTGCGCGCGGTGTCGGCGAGCCGCCACAGGTCGGGCAGGGAGTCCCCCGGCCGCACCGCGAGGGCCGTCCAGCCGGCGTCGTCGAGCAGCCGCAGGCGGTCGGCCAGGGGGAGCGGGGCGGGCGCCGCACCGGACTGCGAGGGCGCCGCGGTACTGCTCCAGGCGTCGCCGTCCAGGACGAAGGCCACGGCGGAGCCGCTGCGGCGGCGCATGCGGGCCGCCAGCGCGGTCTGCTCCTCGTCCAGCTCGCCGAAGAACGCGATCAGCAGACCTTCGTTGCCCCCGCGCAGGACGTCGTGCGCCCGGGAGAGGCCGGGCTCCTCGGAGTGGTCGACGACGGCCAGCGTGTCCAGGAGCAGGCCCGCCGCGTCCGCCGAGGCGCCGCCGCCGGAGAAGCCGCCGGCGCCGTCCGGGCCCGGCACGGAGCTGCCGGTGTCGGTCAGCAGGCGTACCGAAAAGCCGCGCTCCAGCAGATGCAGCGCGACGGACGCGGCACCGGCGACCGCCCATTCGAACGGGGAGTCGGGCCCCGAGCCCTGGTGCGCCGCGCTCCGGGTGTCCAGCAGGATCGTGCAGCGGGCCTGCTGGGGCTGCTCCTCGCGGCGGACCATCAGCTCGCCGTACCGCGCGGTGGAGCGCCAGTGCACCCGGCGCAGATCGTCGCCGTGGCGGTACCCGCGCGGGAGCACGTCGTCGTCGCCGGCCAGCGCGAGGGCCCGGTGGCGCCCGTCGCCGTACCCCGCCGCCTCGCCGACCAGCCGGACCGGGGGCAGCGGCTCGACCCGGGGGACCACCGTCAGGGTGTCGTGCGTGCTGAAGGAGCGGGTCAGCTCGCACATGCCGAACGGGTCGGACAGCCGCAGCTGCAGCGGTCCGAGGGGGTAGCGGCCGCGCAGGTCCGAGCGGACGCGGTAGGACACGTCGCGGCGGCCGCCCGCCTCGACCCGGTCCAGGACGAAGCGTGGCCGCGGCCCGAGGACGTACGGCACGCGGTCCTGGAGCATCAGCACACCGGTGGGCAGCCGCGAGACGTTCTCGACGCGCAGCCGGACCCGGGTCTCGGCCGCGGCGGACACCCGCGCGGGGGAGAGGCTGCGGCTGCCCGCGACCCGATAGCGGGTGCGGTACAGCACGGCCACGCACACGAGGGGGAGCGAGGCCAGCAGCAGCCCGACCCGGAGCAGGTCGGCCTGGCCCAGGACGTACGAGCAGACCGCGGCGGCGACGCCGGCCGCCAGGAAGGACCGCCCGCGCGTGGTCAGCCCGCCGAGCGCAGCCCGCAGCCCGCCGGCCTCCGGCAGGACCGCGGCCGGAAACCCGCCGCTCCCCGGTGCCCCGGGCTCGCTCAACTCCCGGCCGGCCGCCTCCGGTGCCTCGCTGTGCCCGCCCCCGCCCCGCATCAGTAGCTCCGGGAGGCCGGCGGCCACTGCGCCGAGGGATCGGGGACCGGGGTGTGGTGCAGGATCTCCAGGACCACCTGCTCGGCCGAGCGGCGGTTCAGCTGGGCCTGGGCGGTGGGCAGCAGGCGGTGCGCGAGGACCGCGCCGGCCAGCGACTGGAGGTCGTCCGGGAGGACGTACTCCCGGCCGGCGAGGGCCGCCGCGGCCTTGGCGGCCCGCAGCAGATGGAGCGTCGCGCGCGGGGAGGCGCCGAGCCGCAGATCGGGGTGGTTGCGCGTGGCGGCGACCAGCTCGACCGCGTATCTGCGCACCGGGTCGGCGACGTGGACCGTGCGCACCGCCTCGACCAGCTTCACGATCTCGTGGGCGTGCGCGACCGGCTGGATGTCGTCCAGCGGCGACCTCCCGCCGTGCACGTCCAGCATCTGCAGCTCGGCCTCGGCGCTCGGATAGCCGATCGAGACCCGCGCCATGAAGCGGTCGCGCTGGGCCTCGGGGAGGGGATACGTGCCCTCCATCTCCAGGGGATTCTGGGTGGCGACCACCATGAAGGGGCTCGGCAGCGCATACGTCTGCCCGTCCATGGTGACCTGGCGCTCCTCCATGGACTCCAGGAGCGCGGACTGGGTCTTGGGGGAGGCGCGGTTGATCTCGTCGCCGATGACGATCTGGGCGAAGATCGCGCCCGGCTTGAACTCGAAGTCGCGCTGCCGCTGGTCGAAGACGCTCACGCCGGTGATGTCCGAGGGCAGCAGGTCGGGAGTGAACTGGATGCGCCGCACGGAGCAGTCGACGGACCGGGCGAGCGCCTTGGCGAGCATGGTCTTGCCGACGCCCGGCACGTCCTCGATGAGGAGGTGGCCCTCGGCGAGCAGCACGGTCAGCGCCAGGCGTACGACCTCGGGCTTGCCCTCGATCACGCCCTCCACCGACCGGCGGATGCGCTCGGCTGTGGCACTCAGGTCGCTGAGGCTCGCTCGCTCGTCATAGGTCGTCACCCGGCCCTCCTCGGCCCTGCCCCGCGCTCACGAAAAGCGGGGGTTCCCCATTTCAGGGCCGACGCCTCTTTCCCGGTCCGGCCCACCCCGATAGCGCGCCGCCCCCGGCCGGGCCGGAAACAACGTCACGTACGCATTCTTGCCGCCCGCGCGGCTTCGCGTCATGGGCTGTGGATAACTCGGAAAGGTGCGCACCGGTCACCGGGAGGGGCGGCGGCCGGAAAGAACGTTCGCCGGCACGTCGTCGACGTACCGGCGAACAGGGGAGGTTGCGGGGTTTTTCGCGTCAGTTCTGCGGGTCGACCTCGCGCAGCAGACCGGTCTTCACGTCGAAGACGAATCCGCGCACGTCGTCCGTGTGGAGCAGGAACGGCGACGTACGGACGCGCTGCATCGACTGGCGTACATCGGCATCCACGTCCTTGAAGGACTCCACCGCCCAGTTCGGGCGCTCGCCGACCTCGTCGGCCAGCTCGTTGCGGAAGTCCTCGGTCAGGGTCTGCATGCCGCAGCCCGAGTGATGGATGAGCACCACCGAACGGGTGCCGAGCGCACGCTGGCTGATGGTCAGTGAGCGGATGACGTCATCGGTGATCACGCCGCCCGCGTTGCGGAGGGTGTGCAGGTCGCCGACCTTGAGGCCGAGCGCCTCGGGGAGGTTGAGCCGGGCGTCCATGCAGGTCACCACGGTGACCTTCTGAGCCGGACGGGCATCCATGCCGGCTTCGGCATCGGTGTAGGCCGTGGCGTATCGGGCGTTGGCCTCGACGATGCGATCGGTGACAGAGCCGCCAGAGGGTGCGGCTGCGTTGTCATCGGACGGGGACTGTGCCTGCGACGCGGATATCGACATAGCCATAAAAGTAATCGCTGCGGTGCCGGAGCACCGCTTGTGAGGCCGGGCATAGCGGGTCAACGAGCCTGCTTGTGAGGTAACCCACAGGAACGGGCGACGTTCCCCCGTACGAGTGGAATCAATGATCCACAACGCCCGGGAGGGCGCGGCCCGGAGAGGTCCGGCGGCCGCGCGAGGACGCGCGCCACCGGTTGGTTGACCGAAGGGATGAGTGGACTAAAGTGACGCGAAGTGGGAGGCGTGAGACTCTCCTTGGATCCCGAATCCCGCGCGCGGGGAACCGCACGTGCGGTTCGGTCTCCTCCCGCTCCACCGGCCATCCGACGTCACTTCCCCGTCGGCGGACGGCCGCTTCCCCTTCAGAGCGGGCGGGGACCAAACAGTACGTGCGGCCTCCGTCGGCCAACGGCAGGTGGGCACCTTCCCCGAGGGGGCGGTATCCGCCGCCCTCCTCATCGGAAGGCGCATGAGCAGCAGCAATACCCGCCACGTCCCCGTCATGCTCCAGCGCTGTCTGGACATGCTCGCCCCGGCGCTCGCCGAGCCCGGTGCGGTCGTCGTCGACTGCACGCTCGGTCTGGGGGGACACAGCGAGGCGCTGCTGTCGACGTTCCCCGCCGCGCGCCTGATCGGCCTGGACCGCGACCCGTCCGCCCTGAAGCTCGCGGGGGAGCGGCTGGCGCCCTACGGGGACCGCGCGACCCTCGTGCACGCCGTGTACGACGAGCTGCCGGACGTCCTGGAGCGGCTGTCCGTGCCGCGCGTCCAAGGCGTGCTGTTCGACCTGGGCGTCTCCTCGATGCAGCTCGACGAGGCCGACCGCGGCTTCGCGTACGCCCAGGACGCCCCGCTGGACATGCGGATGGACCAGACGACGGGGATGAGCGCGGCCGAGGTCCTCAACAGCTACGCGCCGGGCGAGCTCGTACGGATCCTGCGGGCCTACGGCGAGGAGAAGCAGGCCAAGCGGATCGTCTCGGCGATCGTGCGGGAGCGCGAGAAGGAGCCGTTCACGAACAGCGCGCGGCTGGTCGAGCTGATCCGGGACGCGCTGCCGCAGGCCGCCAAGCGCACGGGCGGCAACCCCGCGAAGCGCACGTTCCAGGCGCTGCGCATCGAGGTCAACGGCGAGCTGTCGGTCCTCGAACGCGCCGTGCCGAACGCCGTGCAGGCGCTGGCCGTCGGCGGCCGGATCGCCGTCCTCTCGTACCACTCGCTCGAAGACCGGCTGGTCAAGCAGGTGTTCGCGGCGGGCGCCGCCAACACGGCACCGCCCGGACTGCCGGTCGTACCGGAGCAGTACCAGCCGCGTCTGAAGCTGCTCACCCGTGGCGCCGAGCTGCCCACGGAGGCGGAGATCGCGGAGAACCGCAGGGCGGCGCCCGCACGGCTGCGCGGCGCCGAACGCATCCGGGAGGACAACGCGTGACGGGCTCCGGGCGGCTTCGCGGTACGGGGGGCGGGCGGCTCGCCGCACTGGTCCCCTCCGGTACGAGCACGGCGGCGCGCACGCCGTTCGTGCTGCTGGTCGTGGTGCTGCTCGGATCCGGCCTGATCACGCTGCTGCTGCTGAACTCCGCGCTCAACCAGGGCTCCTTCGAGCTGAGCAGGCTGGAGAAGCAGACCACGGAACTGACGGACGAACAGCAGGCGCTCCAGCAGGAGGTGGACGGCTACTCGGCGCCCGGCTCCCTGGAGAAGCGGGCCCGTGGCCTCGGTATGGTGCCCGGCGGCAACCCGGCCTTCCTGGGCCCGGACGGCACGGTGCGCGGCGCGCCCAGCGAGGCCACGGGACAGCCCGCGGTGATGCAGGCGCCGCAGAGCCGCCCGCCGGGCCTCTCCGGGACGCACACGCCGTCCGGCAGCCCGTCCGGTACCGCCTCCCCGCAGCCCTCCCCGACGGCCGCCGGCGGGTGACCTCGTGACGCACGACGCCGCGCTCGCGGACGCATCGCCCGCAGACCGGACGGAGACGGAGGGGGAGCAGTGAGCGAACCGAGGGACCCCAGGGACCCCGAGAACCGGCGCGACCCGAGGGCCCGGCGCGGCCCCGCCCGCCCCGGCACCCCCGGGCGCCGCGTGCCGCGCCCCTCCCAGGGCGGCGCGTCGCCCCAGGGCCGCTCGCCGCGCCCGTCCGCCGCCAAGAGGCCAGCGGACGCCCGCCGCGACCCGAAGCGCGCCCCCTCCGCGAATCGTTCCTCCACGCAGCGCCCGGCCGCCGCGCCGAAGCGCCCGTCCGCGGCCCCGAAGCGCCCGTCCGCGGCTCCCAAGCGGCCCTCCGCCGCACAGAAGCGCCCGCCCCGCCCCCGTACCCCCACGCCCGCCCCCCTCCGCCTCGGCAACCCCCGCCCCCGGCTCCGTCTGGTGGCCGTCGCGCTGACGCTGGTCATGCTGGTCTTCGCGGTGCGGCTGTTCCAGGTGCAGGCGGTGAACGCCGACGCGTACGCGGCCAAGGCCAACGTCAACCGGTACGTACCGGTCACGCTCGCCGCCGAGCGCGGCGCGATCACCGACCGGGACGGCGTGGACCTGGCCACCACCGTGGACGCGTACGACATCACCGCCGATCCGAGCCTGCTGGCGCCCGACAAGATCAAGATCGACGACGCGCCCGAGAAGGCGGCGGCGCTGCTGGCGCCGATCCTCGGCGAGGACCAGAAAGAACTGGCCGAAAAGCTCTCCAAGTCCGACTCCCGCTACGTCCTGCTCTCGCGCCGCCAGAGCCCCCAGGTCTGGAAGCAGATCAAGGACCTGCGGAGCGCGCTGGACGCCAAGGCGCAGGCCGCGCCCAAGAGCGACCCGCGGCCCAACGTCCTGCTCGGCATCTTCGCCGACGAGCACAGCAAGCGGGTGTACCCGAACAAGGAGCTGGCCTCCGGGGTGCTCGGGTTCATGAACTCCGAGGGCAAGGGCGCGGGCGGCCTCGAAGCGAGCCTGGACAAGAAGCTCGCGGGCAAGCCCGGCAAGCTCGTCTACGCCCAGTCCGGGGGCCGTCGGGTGCCCACCGCCGACACCCAGGAGCACCCCGCGGTGCCCGGTACGGACGTCGAGCTGACCCTGGACCGGGACATCCAGTGGGCGGCCCAGGAGGCCATCACCAAGCAGGTCGAGAAGTCCAAGGCGGACCGCGGCTATGTCGTCGTCCAGGACACCAAGACGGGCGAGATCCTGGCGCTGGCCAACGCCCCCGCCTTCGACCCCAACGACATCACCCGCTCGGACGCCGACGCGCTCGGCAACGCCGCGCTGAGCGACGCTTTCGAGCCAGGTTCGACCAGCAAGCTGATGTCGCTGGCGGCCGTGCTGGAGGAGGGCGCCGCGACGCCGTCCACGCACGTCACCGTGCCGAACCGGCTGCACCGCGGCGACCGGCTCTTCGCCGACGACATCGACCACCCCACCTGGCACCTGACGCTGAACGGCGTGCTCGCCAAGTCCAGCAACATCGGCACCATCCTGTCGGTCGAACAGCTGGGCAAGACCCAGCGCGAGGCCAACGAGGTGCTCTACTCCTACCTGCGGAAGTTCGGCATCGGGCAGCCGACCGGGCTGGGCTTTCCGGGCGAGACCCCGGGAATTCTGGCCAAGCCGGCGGACTGGAGCACCTCGCAGCAGTACACGATCCCCTTCGGGCAGGGCCTCTCGCTCAACGCGGTGCAGGCGGCGTCCGTGTACTCCACGATCGCCAACGGCGGCGAGCGGATCGCGCCCACCCTCGTCCGCGGCACGAAGGGCCCCGACGGCCGGTACGTCGCCGCGCCGAAGCCCGAGAAGACCCGCGTGGTGAGCCCGAAGACCGCGAAGACGCTCGCCCGGATGCTCGAATCCGTGGTCGACGACCAGGAGGGCACCGGCACCGCCGCGAAGATCCCCGGCTACCGGGTCGGCGGCAAGACCGGCACCTCCAACCGGGTGGATCCGAAGACCGGGCGGTACCACGGCTACACGGCCTCCTTCGCGGGCTTCGCGCCCGCCGACAAGCCCCGCATCACCGTCTACTGCGCCGTACAGAATCCGACCAGCGGAAGCTACTTCGGCGGCCAGGTCTGCGGGCCGATCTACAAGCAGGTCATGCAGTTCGCACTGAAGTCGCTCCAGGTGCCGCCGACCGGTGCCGAGGCACCACGACTCCCGGTCAGCTTCAAGCCGGGTGAATGAGGTGATTCGTGATGACCATCACTTCCGACGCGGGGAACCGCCCACCGCCGCGTCCCTCGCTTCGCCCCGAGGCCCATGGGCCCGGTACGCTCACCGCCGTGTCACATGCTGATCAGTCCCCCAATGCCCAGCAGGACGGCCCCGGCAAACACCCCGGCCCGCCCCGCCCCGAGCGCGTACGCGCCATCCCGCTCGCGGATCTGGCACACCAGCTGGGCACGGCCGTGCCGGCGGCGGAGGCCGCGGTCACCGGCATCACGCACGACTCCCGCGCGGTACGCCCCGGTGACATCTACGCTGCGCTGCCCGGCGCCCGCTTCCACGGCGCCGACTTCGCCGCGCAGGCCGTCGAGCTGGGCGCCGCCGCGATCCTGACCGACCCCGGTGGCACCGAACGGGCCGCCGCGACGGGCCTGCCGGTCCTCACGGTCGACAACCCGCGGGCCCGGATGGGCGCGCTGGCGGTGTCGATCTACGGCGACCCGGGCGCGGAGCTGCTGCAGATCGGCATCACGGGCACGTCGGGCAAGACGACCACCGCGTACCTCATCGACGGCGGACTCCGGGCCGCGGCCGAGAAGGCCGGCGGGGGCCTGACCGGTCTGATCGGTACCGTCGAGTCCCGCATCGGCGACGAGCGGCTGAAGTCCGAGCGGACCACGCCCGAAGCCACCGACCTGCAGGCGCTCTTCGCGGTGATGCGCGAGCGTGGCGTCCGGTCGGTCGCCATGGAGGTCTCCAGCCACGCCCTGGTACTTGGCCGGGTGGACGGCTGTGTGTTCGACGTGGCGGTCTTCAACAACCTCAGCCCGGAACACATGGAGTTCCACACGGGCATGGAGGACTACTTCCAGGCCAAGGCCCAGCTCTTCACCAAGGCCCGGTCCCGGCTCGGCGTGGTGAATTTCGACGACGAGTACGGCCGCCGGCTCATCGAGGGCGAGTCCGAGGTGCCGGTCACCTCGTTCTCCGCCGAGGGCCACCCGGACGCGCACTGGCGCGCCGCCGACGTCGAGGTCGGCACGCTGGGCTCGACGTTCACCGTGCACGGCCCGGACGGCGTGACCGTACGCGCCGCGTCGCCGCTCGCCGGCCCCTTCAACGTCGCCAACGCGCTCGCCGCCATCACGGCCCTCGTGGTGGCCGGCGTCGACCCGCAGACCGCCGCCGACGGCGTGGCCGCCGTGCCGGGCGTCCCGGGCCGGCTGGAGCGGGTGGACGCGGGCCAGGACTACCTCGCGGTGGTCGACTACGCGCACAAGACGGACGCTGTCGAATCGGTCCTGCGCGCGCTGCGCAAGGTCACCGAGGGCAAGCTGCACGCCGTACTGGGCTGCGGCGGCGACCGGGACCGCAGCAAGCGCATGCCGATGGGTGCCGCGATCGCCCGGCTCGCCGACACCGCGGTGCTGACCAGCGACAACCCCCGTTCCGAGGATCCGCTCGCGATCCTCGCCACCATGCTCGCGGGCGCCGCCGACGTGCCGTCGCACGAGCGCGGCACGGTACTGGTCGAGGAGGACCGGGCCGCTGCCATCGCCGCCGCGGTCGCCCGCGCGGAGCCCGGCGACACTGTCATCATCGCCGGCAAGGGCCATGAGCAGGGCCAGGACATCGCCGGAGTGGTTCGCCCCTTCGACGACCGCCAGGTGCTGCGCGAGGCCATCGAGAGCTCACTGAAGTTGCAGCAGCAGCACGATCACCAGGGATGACACACCGCCATGCGCGCACAACCCCCATCTCGGCATCTCCAGCCCCCGGCCGGAGGTGACCTGTGATCTCCCTGTCCCTCGCCGAGATCGCCGGCATCGTCGGCGGGCGGCAGCACGACATACCGGACGGCTCGGTCCAGGTCGCCGGCCCTGTCGTGATCGACTCGCGGGCCGTGACCGACGGCGCGCTGTTCGCCGCGTTCGCCGGTGAGCGGGTCGACGGGCACGACTACGCCGAGCAGGCCGTGCAGTCCGGCGCGGCGGCCGTACTGGCCACGCGCCCCGTCGGCGTGCCCGCGATCGTGGTCGACGACGTCGTGTCCGCGCTGGGCGCGCTGGCCCGCGAGGTCGTCCGCCGTACCGGCGCGGACGTCGTCGCGCTGACCGGTTCGGCCGGCAAGACCAGCACCAAGGACCTCATCGCGCAGCTGCTGCAGCGCAGCGGCCCGACGGTGTGGCCCGAGGGCAACCTCAACAACGAGATCGGCCTGCCGCTGACCGCGCTGCGGGCCGAGTCCGGCACTCGCCACCTCGTCCTGGAGATGGGCGCGCGCGGTGTCGGCCACATCCGCTACCTCACAGAGCTGACCCCGCCCCGCATCGGGCTCGTCCTCAACGTCGGCAGCGCGCACATCGGCGAGTTCGGCGGCCGCGAGAAGATCGCCGAGGCCAAGGGCGAGCTGGTCGAGTCGCTGCCCGACGCGAGCGAGGGCGGCATCGCGATCCTCAACGCCGACGACTCGTACGTACGTGCGATGGCGTCGCGTACCAAGGCCCGTGTGGTCTTCTTCGGCGAGTCCGCCGAAGCCGACGTGCGTGCCGAGGATGTCCGGCTCACCGACGACGGTCGCCCCGCCTTCACGCTTCACACACCCTCCGGGTGCAGCGCCGTGACCCTGCGGCTGTACGGTGAGCACCACGTGTCGAACGCGCTCGCCGCGGCCGCCGTCGCCCATGAGTCGGGCATGCCCGCAGACGAGATCGCGTCCGCGCTCTCCGAGGCAGGCACGCTCTCCCGCTGGCGCATGGAGGTCACCGAGCGCGCGGACGGCGTGACGGTCGTCAACGACGCCTACAACGCGAACCCCGAGTCGATGCGGGCTGCGCTGCGCGCACTCGTGTCGATGGGCAAGGGGCGGCGTACGTGGGCGGTGCTCGGTCAGATGGCCGAGCTCGGCGAGGAGTCACTCGCCGAGCACGACGCGGTCGGACGGCTCGCCGTCCGGCTCAACGTCAGCAAGCTCGTGGCAGTCGGGGGCAGGGAAGCGGCCTGGCTGCAAATGGGCGCTTATAACGAGGGTTCGTGGGGTGAGGAGTCGGTGCACGTGTCCGACGCACGGGCGGCGGTCGACCTGCTGCGCAGTGAACTGCAGCCGGGAGACGTGGTGCTGGTGAAGGCGTCCAGGTCGGAGGGGCTGGAGCGGGTCGCGGCCGCATTGCTGGACGATGCGGCAGGCAACGGTGCGCAGGGCGGGGCCGCCACCCGATGAACACGATGAAGCAGATCCTCTTCTCCGGAATGATCGGGCTCTTCCTGACCCTGATCGGCACGCCGCTGCTGATCAAGCTGCTGGCCAAAAAGGGTTACGGGCAGTTCATCCGCGACGACGGACCGCGGGACCACCACAGCAAGCGCGGTACGCCCACCATGGGCGGCATCGCGTTCATCCTGGCCACGATCATCGCGTACGCGCTGACCAAGGTGATCACGAGCAGCGACCCCACCTTCTCCGGTGTGCTGGTGCTGTTCCTGATGGCCGGCATGGGCCTGGTCGGCTTCCTCGACGACTACATCAAGATCGTCAAGCAGCGGTCGCTGGGCCTGCGGGCCAAGGCCAAGATGGCGGGCCAGCTGATCGTCGGCATCGCCTTCGCCGTGCTGTCCCTGCAGTTCGCGGATCTGCGCGGGCAGACCCCGGCCTCGGACCGGCTCTCCTTCACCCAGGACTTCGGCTGGCAGATCGGCCCCGTGATCTTCGTGATCTGGGCGCTGTTCATGATCCTGGCGATGTCCAACGGCGTGAACCTCACCGACGGCCTGGACGGCCTGGCCACCGGCGCCTCGGTGATGGTCTTCGGCGCGTACACCTTCATCGGCATCTGGCAGTACCAGGAGTCCTGCGCGAACCAGATCACCGCGGGCCCCGGCTGCTACGAAGTGCGTGACCCGCTCGACCTCGCGGTCGTGGCCTCCGCCCTGATGGGTGCCTGCTTCGGCTTCCTGTGGTGGAACACCTCGCCCGCCAAGATCTTCATGGGGGACACCGGCTCGCTCGCCCTCGGCGGCGCGCTCGCGGGCCTGGCGATCTGCTCCCGTACGGAGCTGCTGCTGGCCATCCTCGGCGGCCTCTTCGTCCTGATCACCATGTCGGTGGTCATCCAGGTCGGCTCCTTCCGGCTCACCGGCAAGCGCGTCTTCCGGATGGCGCCACTCCAGCACCACTTCGAACTCAAGGGGTGGTCGGAAGTCCTTGTCGTGGTCCGGTTCTGGATCATCCAGGGCATGTGCGTGATCGTCGGCCTCGGCATCTTCTACGGCGGCTGGCAGGCCGCCAAGTGAGCGCGCAGGACTTCACCGGGCAGCGGATCACCGTCGCCGGCCTGGGCGTGAGCGGCATCAGCGCCGCCCGCGCCCTGGCCGGGCTCGGCGCGACCGTCACGGTCGTGGACGGCGGGGACGGCGAGAAGCAGCGGGCGACCGCGGCGGAGCTGGAGGCGGACGGTATTGCCGTACGCCTCGGGGACGGCGAGACGCTGCCCGAGGGCACCGAGCTCGTCGTCACCTCGCCCGGCTGGAAGCCGAGCAGCCCGCTCTTCGCGGCCGCGGCCGAGGCGGGCGTGGATGTCATCGGGGACGTGGAGGTCGCCTGGCGGCTCCGCGGCCCCGACGCGGCCCCCTGGCTCGCCATCACCGGTACGAACGGCAAGACGACCACCACGCAGATGCTGGCGTCGATCCTGGCCGCCGAGGGGCTGCGCACCGCGGCCGTCGGCAACATCGGGACGCCCATCATCGACGTGGTGCTCTCCGGCGAGTACGACGTGCTCGCCGTCGAGCTCTCCAGCTACCAGCTGCACTGGGCGCCCTCGCTGCGCGCCCACTCCGCGGCCGTGCTGAACCTCGCCCCCGACCACCTCGACTGGCACGGCTCCATGGAGGCGTACGCCGCCGACAAGGGCCGGATCTACGAGGGCAACACGGTCGCCTGCGTCTACAACGTGGCCGACAAGGCCACCGAGGACCTGGTCCGCGAGGCGGACGTCGAGGAGGGCTGCCGGGCGATCGGCTTCACCCTCGGCACGCCGGGACCCGGCCAGGTGGGCGTCGTCGAGGGCATCCTCGTCGACCGCGCGTTCGTCGAGAACCGGCAGAAGCAGGCCCAGGAGCTGGCCGAGGTCTCGGACGTCAATCCGCCCGCGCCGCACAACATCGCCAACGCCCTCGCGGCGGCGGCGCTCGCACGCGCGTTCGGTGTGCAGCCCGCCTCCGTACGGGACGGTCTGCGGAACTTCCACCCGGACGCGCACCGCATCCAGCACGTCGCGGACGTCGACGGGGTGTCCTACGTGGACGACTCCAAGGCCACCAACACCCATGCCACCGAAGCGTCGTTGGCCGCCTACGAGCACATCGTGTGGATCGCCGGCGGGCTCGCCAAGGGGGCCACCTTCGACGAGCTGGTACAGAAGTCGGCGGCGCGGCTGCGCGGCGCCGTCCTCATCGGCCGGGACCGTGCGCTGATCGCCGAAGCGCTCGCGCGACACGCCCCGGATGTGCCGGTCGTCGACCTCGACCGGACCGACACTGGGGCGATGTCCGAGGCGGTACGGGAGGCCACGCGGCTGGCCCGGCCGGGCGATACGGTCCTGTTGGCACCGGCCTGCGCCTCGATGGACATGTACCTGAACTACAACAAGCGGGGCGACGCCTTCGCCGACGCGGTCCGTGAGCTGGCCGCGCAGGACCAGTAGACCCGTACGTCCCCGCCCGCGTCGTGGACGTGCGGCGCAGCGCATCTGTGGAGGGGACGAGGATGACGGCCCGACCGGCGAAGGAGGCACCGCCGCGCCCGGCGCGGCGGACGCCGCCGCTTCCCCGGCTGCCGCGGCCCGCGGGCCCCATCGGCCAGGCCGGGCCGCGGGGCCTGTACACCCGGCTGAAGCGGGCCTGGGACCGGCCGCTGACGGCGTACTACATCGTCCTGGGTGGCAGCCTGCTGATCATGGTGCTCGGGCTCGTCATGGTCTACTCCGCCTCGCAGATCAAGGCGCTGCAGTCCGGGCTGTCCCCCACCTACTTCTTCCGCAAGCAGCTCCTCGCCGCCGCGCTCGGCGGCGGGCTGATGGTGCTGGCGACCAAGCTGCCGGTCCGGGCGCACCGGGCGCTGGCGTACCCGCTGATCGCCGGCTCGGTCTTCCTGATGTGCCTGGTCCAGGTGCCGGGGATAGGCGTCGCGGTCAACGGCAACCAGAACTGGATCTCGCTCGGCGGACCCTTCCAGCTCCAGCCCAGCGAGTTCGGCAAACTGGCGCTGGTCCTGTGGGGCGCCGACCTGCTGGCACGCAAGCAGGAGCGACGGCTGCTGACGCAGTGGAAGCATCTGCTCGTACCGCTGATTCCGGCCGCTTTCCTGCTCCTCGGGCTCATCATGCTCGGCGGGGACATGGGCACCGCGATCATTCTCACGGCCATCCTCTTCGGGCTGCTGTGGCTGGCGGGGGCGCCCACCCGGCTGTTCGTCGGGGTGCTGGCCGCGGCCGGCGTCATCGGCGCGCTGCTCATCAAGACGAGCGCCAACCGGATGTCCCGGCTCGCGTGCATCGGCGCGACCGACCCGGGCCCGGGCGACCAGTGCTGGCAGGCCGTGCACGGGATATACGCGCTCGCGTCCGGCGGATTCTTCGGATCCGGTCTCGGCGCGAGTATGGAAAAATGGGGTGAACTCCCTGAACCGCACACCGACTTCATCTTCGCCATCACCGGGGAGGAACTGGGACTGGCGGGGACGCTGTCGGTACTCGCCCTGTTCGCGGCTCTAGGCTATGCGGGTATCCGCGTGGCCGGACGCACGGAGGATCCCTTCGTACGGTACGCCGCGGGAGGTGTGACCACCTGGATCACGGCCCAGGCCGTGGTCAATATCGGTGCGGTGCTCGGCCTGCTGCCGATCGCCGGTGTCCCGCTCCCGCTGTTCTCCTACGGAGGCTCCGCCCTGCTGCCGACGATGTTCGCCGTCGGACTCCTGATCGCCTTCGCGCGTGACGAGCCCGCGGCGCGGGCGGCGCTGGCCATGCGGCAGCCGGTATTCGTGAGAATGCCGGCTGGGGTGAGACGGAAGACGATGAGACGGCGCGTCAAGAAGCTGCCGTCCGGAGAGCGGTGAATTTCGGTGCATGTCGTACTCGCCGGTGGGGGGACCGCCGGCCACATCGAGCCCGCGCTCGCCCTCGCGGACGCCCTGCGCAGGCAGGACCCGACCGTGGGGATCACGGCACTGGGCACGGAGCGCGGACTGGAGACCCGGCTGGTACCGGAGCGCGGTTACGAACTGGGGCTGATCCCGGCCGTTCCGCTGCCGCGCAAGCCCACCCCCGAGCTGATCACCGTCCCCGGGCGGCTGCGCGGCACGATCAAGGCCGCCGAGCAGATCCTGGAGCGCACGAAGGCGGACTGCATCGTCGGCTTCGGCGGTTACGTGGCGCTGCCCGGCTATCTGGCCGCCAAGCGGCTCGGCGTGCCGATCATCGTGCACGAGGCCAACGCCCGGCCGGGTCTGGCCAACAAGATCGGCTCGCGGTACGCCAAGTTCGTCGCCGTCAGCACCCCCGACAGCAAGCTGCGTGACGCCCGTTACGTCGGCATCCCGCTGCGCCGCACGATCGCGACCCTGGACCGGGCGGCGGTACGCGCCGAGGCGCGCGCCGCCTTCGGCCTGGACCCGAACCTGCCGACGCTGCTGGTCTCCGGCGGCTCGCAGGGCGCGCGCCGGCTGAACGAGGTCATCCAGGCCGCGGTGCCGAGCTTCCAGCGTGCGGGCATCCAGGTGCTGCACGCGGTCGGCCCGAAGAACGAACTGCCGCAGGTCGACAACATGCCCGGGATGCCGCCGTACGTCCCGGTACCGTACGTGGACCGGATGGACCTCGCGTACGCCGCGGCCGACATGATGCTCTGCCGCGCGGGCGCGATGACCGTCGCCGAGCTGTCCGCCGTCGGGCTGCCCGCCGCGTACGTCCCGCTGCCCATCGGCAACGGCGAGCAGCGGCTGAACGCCCAGCCGGTGGTCAACGCCGGCGGCGGCCTGCTGGTCGACGACGCGCAGCTGTCCCCCGAGTGGGTGCAGGGCAACGTCCTGCCGGTGCTCTCGGACCCGCACCGGCTGTACGAGATGTCCCGCGCGGCCGCCGAGTTCGGCCGCAGAGACGCCGACGAGCTCCTCGTCGGCATGGTCTACGAAGCGATCGCCTCCCGCCGGGGCTGAACCGGCCGGGGGGAAGGGGAGAAACCGTGGCCGGACCGACGACCGCCCGTCGTGGCGAGCAGCATCGAGCGTCGGCCGGCCCGCCCGCCGACTCCGAGGAGGCCGGGGAGCGGCGCCTCTCCGTACTGCGGCGGCTGCGGCCGCCGTGGGCCGGGGAGCGCCGCCCCGGCCGCCCCCGGCGCCGCACGCTCATCGTGGCCACCGTCCTCATAGCGCTGCTGGTCGGCTTTGGTACCTGGGTGCTGTACGGGTCGGACTGGCTCCGCGCGGAGCAGGTACAGGTGCGCGGTACCGATGTCCTGACGGTGCGTGAGGTCGAGGCCGCGGCGGACGTGCCCCTGGGGGACCCGCTGGCCTCCGTGGACACCGACGGTATCGCCGCACGGCTGACCGACCGGCTGCGCCGCATCAAGTCGGTCGAAGTGGAGCGCTCGTGGCCGGACACCATCTCCCTGAACGTGACGGAGCGGCAGCCCGTCCTGGTCGTCCAAAAGGGCGGAAAGTTCCGAGAAGTGGACGACCGGGGCGTGCGCTTCGCCACCGTCGGTATCGCGCCGCGCGATGTACCCCGGCTGGAAATGGACGCGGCCGATTCGCCGAGCCTGCGCCGTTTCGGTATCCCTGCTCTGAACCGCGCGGCGGTGAAGGTCGCCACCGCGCTTCCCGATACGGTCGGCAAGGACGTGCGCGTCATCCGCGTACGTTCGTACGACTCGATCACCCTGGAGCTGACCGGCGGACGCCGGGTCGAGTGGGGCAGTGAGGAACACGGCACGGAAAAGGCCAAGGTACTCCGCGCGCTGCTGAAAGCGGCGCGTGATGCGCACCACTTCGACGTCAGCGTCCCCAGTGCGCCTGCCGCGTCCGGGAGTTGACGTACGTACGCGCAGGCCAGCACCCTGGATGGCTACCACTACGGGTGATCACATAGGGTGAAAAGAAAAACGGGAGGTTCGGCGTGTTCGTTGAACGTGCGCCGCTTGTCGACTTAGTGTCTCGTTCCAAAGAACCCAGGGAACACAGGCACTGGTAACCCTAAACTTCAACGTTAGGGTTCGGGTCGGCAATACGGACCGTCCCATCGGCATCAGTCGTTGTCCACAGCACATGTGAGGCACCGACACGTAACTCGAGGCGAGAGGCCTTCGACGTGGCAGCACCGCAGAACTACCTCGCAGTCATCAAGGTCGTCGGCATCGGCGGCGGTGGCGTGAACGCCATCAACCGGATGATCGAGGTCGGGCTCAAGGGCGTCGAGTTCATCGCGATCAACACCGATGCGCAGGCGTTGCTGATGAGCGACGCCGACGTCAAGCTCGACGTCGGCCGTGAGATGACGCGTGGCCTCGGCGCCGGCGCAAACCCGGACGTGGGCCGCAAGGCGGCCGAAGACCACCGCGAGGAGATCGAGGAGGTCCTCAAGGGGGCCGACATGGTCTTCGTGACCGCGGGTGAGGGCGGCGGCACCGGCACGGGCGGCGCGCCCGTGGTCGCCAACATCGCGCGCTCGCTGGGCGCCCTGACGATCGGTGTGGTCACCCGGCCGTTCACCTTCGAGGGCCGCCGCCGCGCCAACCAGGCCGAGGACGGCATCGCGCAGCTGCGCGAAGAGGTCGACACCCTCATCGTGATCCCCAACGACCGGCTGCTGTCCATCTCGGACCGCCAGGTGAGCGTTCTTGACGCGTTCAAGTCCGCCGACCAGGTGCTGCTCTCCGGTGTCCAGGGCATCACCGACCTGATCACCACCCCGGGCCTGATCAACCTCGACTTCGCCGACGTGAAGTCCGTGATGTCCGAGGCCGGCTCGGCCCTCATGGGCATCGGCTCCGCACGCGGCGACGACCGCGCGGTGGCGGCCGCCGAAATGGCCATCTCCTCGCCGCTGCTGGAGGCGTCCATCGACGGCGCCCGCGGCGTGCTGCTCTCCATCTCCGGCGGCTCCGACCTCGGTCTCTTCGAGATCAACGAGGCGGCCCAGCTGGTCAGCGAGGCGGCCCACCCGGAAGCCAACATCATCTTCGGTGCGGTCATCGACGACGCGCTCGGCGACGAGGTCCGCGTGACCGTCATCGCCGCGGGCTTCGACGGCGGTCAGCCGCCGGCCCGCCGCGAGAACGTCATCAGCTCGTCCTCCTCCGGCAAGCGCGAGGAGCCGGCCGCGCCGGTGAGCCGTCCGGCCGCGCCCCCGGAGCCCCGCCCGGCCTTCGGCGGCCTCGGCGCCGTCCCGGTGCGGGACGAGGAGCCGGCCCCGGTCGAGCCGGCGCCGGTCAGCGAGGCCCCGGCACCGCCCCCGGTCGCCCCCCAGGTCCCCCCGGCCCGTCCGTACACGGACACCACGGCCGAGGAGCTGGACGTCCCGGACTTCCTGAAGTAGCCGAAGACACGCAGTGATAGGGCAGCAGCACGATGTGCTGACGAACGATGCGAGCGGCGCGCGCTTCGCCTTCACCGACCGGTGGGGTGGGGTGAGCGCCGCTCCGTATGCCGAGCTCAACCTCGGCGGCGCCGTGGGCGACGACCCACAGGCGGTACGGACCAATCGCGAGCTGACGGCCAAGTCCCTCGGACTGGACCCGGCCGATGTGGTCTGGATGAACCAGGTGCACGGGCGCGACGTGGCGGTCGTGGACGGGCCGTGGCGGGACGGAACCGAGGTTCCCTGCGTGGACGCGGTGGTGACGGCCCGTCGGGGCCTCGCCCTCGCCGTCCTCACCGCCGACTGCACCCCCGTCCTCCTCGCCGACCCGGTCGCCGGGGTGGCGGGAGCCGCGCACGCCGGACGGCCCGGGCTGGTGGCCGGGGTCGTACCGGCCACGGTCGAGGCGATGTCCGCCCTCGGGGCCGACCCCGAGCGGATCGTCGCGTACACCGGCCCCGCGGTCTGCGGGCGCTGTTACGAGGTGCCGGAGGCGATGCGCGCCGAGGTCGCCGCCGCGGTGCCCGAGGCGTACGCGACCACCTCCTGGGGGACCCCGGCGGTGGACGTGGTGGCCGGGGTGGCCGCCCAACTCGCCCGGTGCGGCGTGCGGGTGCGTGAACATTCCCACATCTGCACGCTGGAATCGGCGGACCATTTCTCGTACCGGCGCGACCGCACAACGGGGCGGCTCGCGAGTTATGTATGGCTGGACGGCTGAGCTGTGACGGACCGTAGAACGGAACTGGCCGAGAACCTGGCCCGGGTGGAGGATCGTATCTCCGCCGCTTGTGCCAAAGCCGGTCGCAATCGTGATGATGTGACCCTGATTGTGGTCACAAAGACCTACCCGGCGAGTGATGTCCGTATCCTTTCGGAATTGGGCATCCGGCACGTCGCGGAGAACCGCGACCAGGACGCGGCGCCCAAGGCGGCCGCTTGCTCGGATTTGCCGCTTACTTGGCATTTCGTCGGCCAATTGCAGACAAATAAAGTCCGGTCTGTGGCCAGTTACGCGGATATCGTGCAGTCCGTGGACCGGGTCAAGCTCGTCACCGCGCTCTCCAAGGAGGCCGTACGTGCCGGGCGCGAGCTGGACTGCCTGATCCAGGTGGCACTTGACGCCGAGTCGGGGGACGCCGGGCGGGCGGGCGGGAGCCAGAGGGGCGACCGCGGCGGCGTCGGTCCGGACGGGGTGGCGGCGCTGGCCGACGCGGTGGCGGCGGCCGAAGGGCTGCGGCTGGGCGGCCTGATGACGGTCGCTCCGCTGGCAGGGCAGTACGCGGGCCGGCCGCGGGCGGCTTTCGACCGGCTGGCGGAAATCGCATCCGGCCTGCGCGCGGGTCATCCTGCTGCGAAAATGGTGTCGGCAGGAATGAGTTCGGATCTCGAGGACGCGGTGGCCGCCGGTGCGACACATGTCCGCGTGGGCACTGCGGTACTCGGAGTCCGACCACGGCTCGGGTAACGTCGCGAAGCAAGTCGGACCACAGCACAAAATATGGTCATTACCGTCAAAAGACGGGCAGGCCGAGTGGATCCAAGGCGACCGGTGACGGAGCCGATCCACCACAGAGCGGAGGACGCAGAGAATGGCCGGCGCGATGCGCAAGATGGCGGTCTACCTCGGCCTCGTGGAGGACGATGGGTACGACGGCCGGGGCTTCGACCCCGACGACGACTTCGAGCCCGAACTCGACCCGGAGCCCGAGCCGGAGAGGCGGCAGCAGCACCAGCCGCCCACCGAAGCACGCCCCGAACGGGACGAACCGGCACGAGTCGTATCGCCGCCGGCGCAGCGCGAGTCCCCGCCAGTCGGTACGGAAAACGGACGACCCGCCCGAATCGCCCCCGTGGCGTCCATCACACCCGAACGTCCGAATCTGGAGAAGAACGCACCGGTGATCATGCCCAAGGTTGTGTCCGAGCGGGAGCCGTACCGCATCACCACACTGCACCCCCGGACCTACAACGAAGCCCGTACCATCGGGGAACACTTCCGTGAGGGCACTCCGGTGATCATGAATCTGACGGAGATGGACGACACGGACGCGAAGCGACTTGTCGACTTTGCGGCCGGGTTGGTGTTCGGTTTGCACGGGAGCATCGAGCGGGTGACACAGAAGGTGTTCCTGCTGTCTCCTGCTAACGTCGATGTCACGGCGGAGGACAAGGCCCGTATCGCAGAGGGCGGGTTCTTCAACCAGAGCTGAGACGCAACACCGGGCACACCGAGGCCGTAGGGCCGACACAGGCAAGGGGAGAGGGAAGCGCGAGATGGGCATCGCACTGCAGGTGATCTATATCGCGCTGTACTGCTTCCTCATTGTGTTGATCTTCCGGCTGGTGATGGACTACGTGTTCCAGTTCGCCCGTTCATGGCAACCCGGCAAGGCGATGGTGGTCGTACTGGAGGCCACTTACACTGTCACTGATCCGCCACTCAAGCTTCTGCGGCGTGTCATACCGCCGCTGCGTCTCGGGGGCGTGGCGCTCGACCTGTCCTTCTTCGTACTGATGATCATCGTCTACATCCTGATCACCGTCGTGAGCCGGCTGTGAACGATACGGTCTTGCCGATTGCCGACGACTACGTTGAGGTGAAGAAGAGATGCCGTTGACCCCCGAGGACGTGCGGAACAAGCAGTTCACGACCGTCCGCCTCCGAGAAGGCTATGACGAGGACGAGGTCGATGCCTTCCTCGATGAGGTCGAAGCGGAGCTGACGCGTCTGCTCCGGGAGAACGAGGACCTGCGCGCCAAGCTGGCCGCCGCCACTCGTGCTGCCGCCCAGAGTCAGCAGCAGCAGGGGATGCGCAAGCAGCAGGAGCAGCAGGACGGTCCGCCGCAGCAGCAGCGGCCCGGTGCCCCTGTGCCCGCCGCCATATCGGGTCCGCAGCCGGTCCCGCCCGGCCAGCAGCAGGGGATGGGTGGCCCGCCCCAGCTGCCCGGCGGTGCACCGCAGCTGCCCGCAGGTCCCGGTGGCCACGGTCCCGGTCCGCAGGGCCCGCACGGCGGCCAGATGGGCCCCGGCGGTCCCATGGGCGGCCCGATGGGTGGTCCGCAGGGCGGCCCGCAGCTCCCGCAGCCGGGCGGCCAGGGCGGCCCGGGCGGTGACAGCGCCGCGCGCGTGCTGTCGCTGGCGCAGCAGACCGCCGACCAGGCGATCGCGGAGGCCCGTTCCGAGGCCAACAAGATCGTCGGCGAGGCGCGCAGCCGCGCCGAGGGCCTGGAGCGGGACGCCCGCGCCAAGGCCGACGCGCTGGAGCGGGACGCGCAGGAGAAGCACCGTGTCGCGATGGGCTCCCTGGAGTCCGCCCGCGCCACGCTGGAGCGCAAGGTCGAGGACCTGCGCGGCTTCGAGCGCGAGTACCGCACGCGACTGAAGTCGTACCTGGAGAGCCAGCTGCGCCAGCTGGAGAACCAGTCCGACGAGTCGCTCGCCCCGCCGCGGACCCCGGCTGCCGCTTCGCTGCCGGCGTCCCCGTCGATGGCGTCGGCCGGTGCCGGCTCCATGGGCGGCGGCTCCAGCCACACCATGGGCGGCAACCAGTCCATGGGCGGCCACGGCGGCTCGAACGGCAGCAACGCCCCGTCGTACGGCGGTCAGCAGCAGATGTCGCCCGCCATGACCCAGCCGATGGCGCCGGTCCGGCCGCAGGGCCAGCAGCAGATGCAGCAGGCTCCGTCGCCGATGCGTGGCTTCCTCATCGACGAGGACGACAACTAGGACGCTGTCGCGTCGGGCGTCCGATCGGGCGCGCGCCGGCGCGGTGGGCACAGTCGGCAATCAGGGCCGGGCCCCTGGGGATTTTCCCCGGGGGCCCGGCCCTTTCGCCTTCGGCGTGGGCCGATGTTCGCCGTTGGCGGTCAGGCTGACGGCGGGCTGCGGCGCCGTTTGGTTGCTCGCGCAGTTCCCCGCGCCCCTGATGTGCCGAGGCCCCCGGTTCGCTCGAACCGGGGGCCTCGGTGTGTCGTTCGTACGGGCCGGGGCGGCCCGTGGGGGTTATGCCTTGCGCAGCCGGAACGTCAGCGACAGTGCCTCGTCCGTGAACGGCTCGCCGTATGTGTCGTCCGCGTCACCCGCAGAGAAGTCCGTTGCCAGGACCTCGTCGGAGATCAGGGCCGCGTGGTCGGTCAGGGCCGTGCGGACCTCTTCGTCGTCCGAGGTCCAGCGGAGGGCGATCCGGTCCGCGACGTCCAGGCCGCTGTTCTTGCGGGCCTCCTGGATCAGGCGGATCGCGTCGCGGGCGAGGCCCGCGCGGCGCAGCTCCGGGGTGATCTCCAGGTCCAGGGCGACGGTCGCGCCCGAGTCGGAGGCCACCGACCAGCCCTCGCGCGGGGTCTCGGTGATGATCACCTCGTCCGGCGCCAGGGTGACCGTCTCGCCGTCGACCTCGACCGAGGCCGTGCCCTCGCGCAGCGCCAGCGACAGGGCCGCCGCGTCCGCGTCGGCGATGGCCTTGGCGACCGCCTGGACGCCCTTGCCGAACCGCTTGCCCAGTGCACGGAAGTTGGCCTTGGCCGTGGTGTCGACCAGCGAGCCGCCGACCTCGGAGAGCGAGGCCAGGGAGCTGACGTTCAGCTCCTCGGTGATCTGGGTGCGCAGCTCGTCGTCGAGCGTCTCGAAGCCGGCCGCGGCGACCAGCGCGCGGGACAGCGGCTGGCGGGTCTTCACGCCGGACTCGGCACGCGTGGCGCGGCCCAGCTCGACCAGCCGGCGGACCAGGACCATCTGCGCGGAGAGCGTCGGGTCGATCGCCGAGGTGTCCGCCACCGGCCAGGAGGACAGGTGGACGGAGTCCGGCGCGTCCGGGGTGACCGGGACGACCAGGTCCTGCCAGACCCGCTCGGTGATGAAGGGGGTCAGCGGGGCCATGAGACGGGTGACCGTCTCGATGACCTCGTGGAGGGTGCGCAGGGCCGCCGGCTCGCCCTGCCAGAAGCGGCGGCGGGAGCGGCGTACGTACCAGTTCGAGAGGTCGTCGACGAAGGCGGAGAGCGCCTTGCCCGCGCGCTGGGTGTCGTACGACTCCAGCGCCGTGGTGACCTCCTCGACCAGCGAGTTCAGCTCGCCGAGCAGCCAGCGGTCCAGGACCGGGCGGTCGGCCGGCGCCGGGTCGGACGCGCTCGGCGCCCAGCCGGTCGTGCGCGCGTACAGCGCCTGGAACGCGACGGTGTTCCAGTACGTCAGGAGCGTCTTGCGGACGACCTCCTGGATCGTGCCGTGACCGACGCGGCGCGCGGCCCACGGGGAGCCGCCGGCGGCCATGAACCAGCGCACCGCGTCCGCGCCGTGCTGGTCCATCAGCGGGATCGGCTGGAGGATGTTGCCCAGGTGCTTGGACATCTTCCGGCCGTCCTCGGCGAGGATGTGGCCCAGGCAGACGACGTTCTCGTACGAGGACTTGTCGAAGACGAGCGTGCCGACCGCCATCAGCGTGTAGAACCAGCCGCGGGTCTGGTCGATGGCCTCGGAGATGAACTGCGCCGGGTACCGCTTCTCGAAGAGGTCCTTGTTGCGGTACGGGTAGCCCCACTGCGCGAACGGCATCGAACCCGAGTCGTACCAGGCGTCGATGACCTCGGGGACGCGCACGGCCTCCGCCGAGCACCCCTCGTGGGAGCAGGTGAAGGTGATGTCGTCGATGAAGGGGCGGTGCGGGTCCAGGCCGGTCTGGTCCGTGCCCGTCAGCTCCGTCAGCTCGGCGAGCGAGCCGACGCAGGTGAGGTGGTTCTCCTCGCAGCGCCAGATGGGCAGCGGGGTGCCCCAGTAGCGGTTCCGGGACAGCGCCCAGTCGATGTTGTTGTTCAGCCAGTCGCCGAAGCGGCCGTGCTTGACCGACTCCGGGTACCAGTTGGTGTTCTCGTTCTCCCGCAGCAGCGCGTCCTTGACGGCCGTGGTGCGGATGTACCAGGACGGCTGGGCGTAGTACAGCAGCGCCGTGTGGCAGCGCCAGCAGTGCGGGTAGCTGTGCTCGTACGCGACATGACGGAACAGCAGGCCGCGCGCGTCCAGGTCGGCGACCAGCGCCTCGTCGGCCTTCTTGAAGAACTGCCCGCCGACCAGGGCGAGGTCCTCCTCGAAGGTGCCGTCGGGGCGGACCGGGTTCACGACCGGCAGGCCGTAGCCCTTGCAGGTCTTGAGGTCGTCCTCACCGAAGGCGGGCGCCTGGTGGACCAGGCCCGTGCCGTCCTCGGTGGTGACGTAGTCGGCGTTGACGACGAAGTTGGCGCCTTCGAGCTCGACCAGGCCGAACGGGCGCTCGTACGCCCAGCGCTCCATCTCGCGGCCGGTGAAGGTCTGCCCGGTGGCCGTCCAGCCCTCGCCCAGCGCCTTCTCGACGAGCTGCTCGGCGACGACCAGCTTCTCGTTGCCGTCGGTGGCGACGACGTACGTGACGTCCGGGTGCGCGGCGACCGCGGTGTTGGAGACCAGCGTCCAGGGCGTGGTCGTCCAGATCAGCAGCGCCGCCTCGCCGGCCAGCGGGCCGGAGGTCAGCGGGAGGCGGACGTAGACAGAGGGGTCGACGACCGTCTCGTACCCCTGGGCCAGCTCGTGGTCCGAGAGGCCGGTGCCGCAGCGCGGGCACCAGGGGGCGACGCGGTGGTCCTGGACCAGCAGGCCCTTCTTGAAGATCTCCTTCAGCGACCACCACACCGACTCGATGTAGTCGGAGTCCATCGTGCGGTACGGGGCGTCGAGGTCGGTCCAGTAGCCCATACGGGTGGTGAGCTCGGCGAAGGCGTCCGTGTGGCGGGTCACCGACTCGCGGCACTTGGCGTTGAACTCGGCGATGCCGTACGCCTCGATGTCCTTCTTGCCGTTGAACCCCAGCTCCTTCTCCACGGCCAGCTCGACCGGGAGGCCGTGGCAGTCCCAGCCGGCCTTGCGGCCGACGTGGTAGCCCTGCATGGTCCGGAAGCGGGGGAAGACGTCCTTGAAGACGCGGGCCTCGATGTGGTGCGCGCCGGGCATGCCGTTCGCCGTGGGCGGGCCCTCGTAGAACACCCACTCCGGGCGTCCCTCGGACTGCTCGAGAGTGCGCGCGAAGACCTTCTGTTCCTGCCAGAAGTCGAGCACGGCGTGCTCAAGAGCGGGCAGGTCCACCTGCGCGGGCACCTGGTTGTACTGGGGTGTGGGACTCATCGGGGGCTTCCTCCGGCGGACACCGCTTGCGTTCTCCGACCGGAGGGACGAGAGCTGCTGCTCCCGCGGTACCACCCTCCTTGGCCGAGAAGGAACTCCTCGGCCCCCTCATTGGGGTCGCGATGCCGGGTCTAGTGACACCCAGGGGACTCCTGGGGCGTTCTTCCGGCGGCTCCGGGATGATCTTCACGTCGCGCACACCCCCGGGCTCCCACCGTCCCCGGGTCGCTCTTGGCTGCGTACGGCGCTACTCGTCCCATCCACGCCTTTCGCTGGCCCCAGTGTACGGGGCGCGGGACGGGACGGCCGACCGGTTTTCCGGGCTGCGCCGACTGAGGTACCGGCGGCGGGAAGCTTGACCCGAATGGCGATACGCAACGCGACGGAATGCGGCAGGCGTACGAAGGAGCCGCCGCGCCCCTGATGGGCTGCCGGATCGCTGCCGGATTACCGGGCGGGGAGCGGGGCACAACGGATGCAGACCGGGCTCCCGTGCGGGGAGACCGGACGGTGGAGGGCGGTGCGTCCCGTTGCCGCGTGCTGTGAGTCGATTTATCGTTCCGGTCACGATTCGCGAGCAAGATCACATACGTGAAGGGATCGCGGCCATGGTGGCGAAAGAGACCGCCGCGCACGACAGCACGGCGGCGCACGGACGGGGCGCGCCGCCGGACGGAGCCGCGGCCGGGGACCCGGCGACGGACCCGGCCCCCGACCCCGTGACGGGCCGGCCGGACGAGGCGACGCGGGCCGGCGGCGCGCCTCTCGGGGCGGACGCGGCACAGCAGACCTCCGCGAAGAAGGCGCCGGCCGGTAAGGCGGCGAAGAAGGCCGCGGCGAAGAAGACGGCGACCGGGAACGCGCCGGTGGGGGAGGACGCACCCGAGGACGCCGCGGCCGAGGAAGCCGCGACGGGGCACGCTCCCGCAGAGGCCGACGACACCGGGACGGACAGGACCGCGACCGGGAATCCGCCCCCCGAGGAGAGCGCGCACAAGAAGACCCCGGGCAAGAAGGCCGCGGCCAAGAAGGCGCCGGCCAAGAAAGCCCCGGCCGGGCGGACCACGGCGAAGAAGGCGTCCGCCGGGGACACCGAGGCCGAGGGGACGACGGCCGGGACGGCCGCCGGCAAGAGCACGGCCAGGAAGGCTGCACCGCCGGAAGAGGCGGTGCCCGCTGAGAAGACGGGAGCCAAGACGGTGGTGGCGAAGAAGACTCCGGGCGGGGCACCGGCCGCTGCGGTGGACGACAGTGAGCAGACGGCCGCCGCGACGGCCCTGCCCAAGGCGCGTACCGGCCCGGCGACCGCCGCCGAGCTGCCCGTACGGCCGGGCGAGGAGCCGTGGTCGGAGGCCGAGGCCGACGAGGCCCGTTCGATGCTGCGGGAGGAGGAGAACCGGCTGCGCGAGGAGATCCGGTCCTCCGAGGACGCCATCGCGGGCCTGATGCGGGACTCCAGCGACAGCACGGGTGACGAGGCCGACACCGGCTCGAAGAACATCACCCGCGAGCACGAGATGGCGCTGGCCTCCAACGCGCGCGAGATGCTGCACCAGACCGAACGGGCGCTGGAGCGGCTGGACGCGGGCACGTACGGGCTCTGCGAGAACTGCGGCAAGCCGATCGGCAAGGCCCGTATGCAGGCGTTCCCCCGGGCCACGCTCTGCGTGGAGTGCAAGCAGAAGACCGAGCGCCGGTAGGAGCGGGCGGGGCCGGGGCAGTGCTGCCCCGGCCCCGTGCCGTACGGATACGCATACCCGTACCCGTACTCACCTGCGGCTGTCCCCGGTGCCGTACCCTCGACCTCAGCCAGGCGGGGGCCTGGCCGCGGACTCGGAACGGGCTGAGGGACTCACACGTGGCAGAGGCGGAGCGCATCACCGGTACGCCGGGCAACGAACCGGAGCCCGGGCAGGGGGACGGCGGGGACGCCGAGCAGGGAACCCCTGAGACGGGCGCGACGGGCGCCACGGCCGCGCCGCGCGGGCCGCGGCGGATCGGCGCGCTGCTGCTCGTCGCGCTGATCGTGTACCTCCTGGACCTCGGCAGCAAGCTGCTGGTGGTCGCCAAGCTGGAGCACCACGAGCCGGTCCAGGTGATCGGCACGCTGCTGCAGTTCGAGGTGATCCGCAACCGCGGCGCCGCCTTCAGCATGGGCGAGGCGCTGACCGTCTTCCTGACGCTGATCGCCGCCGCGGTGATCGTGGTGATCTTCCGGATCGCCCGCAAGCTCTACAGCCTGCCCTGGGCCCTCGCGCTCGGCCTGCTGCTCGGCGGCGCCTTCGGCAACCTCACCGACCGGATCTTCCGCTCGCCCGGCGTCTTCCAGGGCGCGGTGGTCGACTTCATCGCCCCCGCGCACTTCGCGGTCTTCAACCTCGCCGACTCCGGGATCGTCTGCGGCGGCATCCTGATCGTGCTGCTCTCCTTCCGCGGCCTGGACCCGGACGGCACCGTCCACAAGGACTGAATCCCGGGCCCCGCGGGGGTTTTCCACAGGCGGGGACGGGGCCGGCGGAAGTGTCCGCGGGGACTGCCATACTCGTGGGGTGAGCACGATTCCCGAGATCCGCACCCTGCCCGTACCGGACGGCCTGGAGGGCGAGCGCGTCGACGCCGCGCTGGCCCGCATGTTCGGCTTTTCCCGTACGAAGGCGGCCGAGCTCGCCGCCGCCGGAAAGGTCCGGGTCGACGGGTCCGAGGTGATGAAGTCCGAGCGGGTGCACGGCGGCGCCTGGCTGGAAGTCGAGATGCCGCAGGCCCCGGCCCCCGTGGAGATCGTCGCCGAGCCCGTCGAGGGCATGGAGATCATCCATGACGACGACGACGTCGTGGTGATCATGAAGCCGGTCGGCGTCGCCGCGCACCCCAGCCCCGGCTGGACCGGCACGACCGTCATCGGCGGCCTGGCAGCCGCCGGGTACCGCATCTCCACCTCCGGCGCCGCCGAGCGCCAGGGCGTGGTGCACCGCCTGGACGTCGGCACGTCGGGCCTGATGGTCGTGGCCAAGTCCGAGCGCGCGTACACGTCCCTGAAGCGGCAGTTCAAGGAGCGCGTCCCGGAGAAGCGGTACAACGCCCTCGTCCAGGGCCACCCCGACCCGCTCAGCGGCACGATCGACGCCCCGATCGGCCGCCACCCGCAGCACGACTACAAGTGGGCCGTGACCGCCGACGGCAAGCCGTCCGTCACGCACTACGACCTCGTCGAGGCGTTCCGCGCGGCCAGCCTGCTGGACATCAAGCTGGAGACCGGCCGCACGCACCAGATCCGCGTGCACATGTCCGCGCACCGCCACCCCTGCGTCGGCGACCTCACCTACGGCGCCGACCCCACGCTCGCCAAGCGCCTCGGCCTCACCCGGCAGTGGCTGCACGCCGTGCGCCTCGGCTTCGAGCACCCCTCGGACGGCCGCTGGGTGGAGTTCGAGAGCGACTACCCGGAGGACCTGCAGCGCGCTCTGGACCGGGTGCGCGCCGAGAGCGCCTGACCCGGGGGCCGGTCCGCGAGAGGGCGTGACACCTCGGACCGGCTCGGCCGGCCGCCACCGAAGGACCTGTCGGCGGGCGTTTCCCGCGCTTCATGGCAGGCTTGATCAGTGATCGACTGATTTCGAAGCTCCGGAGCGTGCCTGCCGTGGACCAGCTGGCCCTGATGTTCGTCCTGCTGCTGGGGGCCGTGGTCATGGTCCCGCTCGGTGACCGGCTGGGACTGCCGTCACCGGTGCTGATGACGATCGCGGGGGCGGTGCTGGCCCTGCTGCCGTTCGTACCGAACGTCCAGGTGCCGCCGGAGTACATCCTCCCGCTGCTGCTGCCACCGCTGCTGTACGCGGCGGTGCAGCGCACGTCCTGGCGCCAGTTCACCGCCAACATCAGGCCGATCTTCCTGCTCGCGGTGGCGCTGGTCTTCGCGACCACCGCGGCCGTCGCCGCCGTCGCGCACAGCGTCGTCCCCGGCCTGCCGGTGGCCGCCGCCGTCGTCCTGGGCGCGCTGGTCGCGCCGCCCGACCCGGTCGCCGCGACCGCGGTCGCCGGCAAGCTCGGGCTGCCCCGCCGGCTGGTGTCGATCCTGGAGGGCGAGGGCCTCTTCAACGACGTCACCGCGATCGTGCTGTACCACGTGGCGCTGGCCGCCGCGGTCTCCGGCACGTTCTCCGCGCCGGCCGCGGTCGGCGCGCTGGTGCTCTCCGCCGTGGTGGCGATAGTGGTCGGCGTGGTGCTCGGCTGGCTGGCCAACAAGCTGATGGACGTGGTCGACGACGCCACCCTCCAGGTCGGGCTGTCGCTGCTGGTGCCGTTCGTGGCGTACGTGCTCGCCGAGGAGTTCCACGGCTCCGGCGTGCTCTCCGTGCTCACCGCGGCGCTCTTCCTCGCGCACTACGCCGCCGACGCCGACGACGTGATGGGCCGGCTCGCCGGGCACACCTTCTGGGAGGTCGTCGACACCCTGGTCACCGGCGTCGCGTTCGGCCTGATCGGCCTGGAGCTGCACAACATCTTCGGCACCGCCGCCGGGCACTGGCAGCAGCTGCTGGGCGCCGGCGCGGCCGTGGTCGCCGTCGTGGTGGGCCTCCGGCTGCTGTGGCTGCTGCCCGCCGCGTGGCTGGCCAAGCGGATGCACCGGCACCGCATCGCGGAGGAGATTCCCACCAGCTGGCGGGAGACCATCGTGATGTGGTGGTCGGGGATGCGCGGGGTGGCCTCGGTGGCGCTGGCGCTGGCCATCCCGTTCGAGGTGGACGGCGGCGGGCCGTTCCCGGCCCGCGACGAGATCCTCTTCATCGCCTTCTCCGTGGTGCTGGCCACCCTCCTCGTGCAGGGCCTGACGCTGCCCTTCCTGGTCAAGAAGCTGGGGGTGCGGGCCGACACGGACGCCGAGGACGCGCTGGAGCGCGAGCTGGCGATCCGGGTGGTCAAGGCGTCCCGGCAGCGGCTGAAGGAGGTGCTGGCTGAGGAGGAGCTGTCCGACGAGGTCGTGGAGCGGCTGTCCCGGAGCACGTACGAGATGGGCGCCCGCATCTCGCCGGACATCGTGGACGACGAACGGCGAGAGGGCTACGACAAGCGCATCGCGCGCGTGAAGAAGGTCCAGCGCATCCAGAGCGAGCTGCTCTCGGCCGCGCGCCACGAAGTGCTCTCGGCGCGCTCCGAGCCCGGCTCGGACCCGGAGGTGGTCGACCGGGTGCTGCGTCACCTGGACGTACGGAGTATGCGCAGCACGTCTTCCTGATCGCCTGCTGAAACGCTACTTCTCAAAGGAGGGCCGGGCCTGCCCGTCAGCGGACTCCAGGGCGGGGGCCGGCGCCGTCGCGATGCGCGGGAGCGCGTACGGGTGCGCGTCCCGCAGCCACGTGATCATCTGCTCGCGCACCTCGCAGCGCACCGTCCAGATCGCGTCCGCGTCCCGGGCGGTCACCAGCGCCCGCACCTCGATCGTGGTGGGCGTGGTGTCGGTGACCACCAGGGTCTGCGCCCGGCCGTCCCAGTCGTCGGAGTTCTTCAGGATCTCCGCGAGCTTCTCGCGCATCTCCTCGACCGGCGCACTGTGGTCGAGCTGGAAGAAGACCGTGCCGGTCATCTGCGCGCCGCCGCGCGACCAGTTCTCGAACGGATTGCTGGTGAAGTACGAGACCGGCATGGTGATCCGGCGCTCGTCCCAGGTCCGTACGGTCAGGAAGGTCAGGGTGATCTCCTCGACCGTGCCCCACTCGCCGTCCACCACGACCGTGTCGCCGATCCGCACCATGTCGCCGAAGGCGATCTGCAGGCCCGCGAAGAGGTTGCCGAGCGTGGACTGCGCCGCGACACCGGCGACGATGCCCAGCACACCGGCCGAGGCCAGCATCGAGGTGCCGACCGCACGCATCTCCGGGAAGGTCAGCAGCATCGCGGCGACGGCGACCACCGCGACCACCGCGGTGACCACCCGCTGGATCAGTGTGACCTGCGTACGGACCCGGCGGACCCGTGCGGCGTCCCGGGCGCCCGCCGCGTACCGCGAGTACGAGGACTCCACGATCGCCGCCGAGACCCTTATCGCCAGCCAGGCGGTGGCGGCGATCAGGACGAGGGAGAGCAGCTGCCCGATGCCGGCGCTGTGCGCGTCGATGACCGCGAGTCTGGTGCGGTCGAACGTCCCGCGCAACAGCGCCGTCAGGAGCACCACTTGGAGCGGTATCCGGCAGCGCCGCAGCAGCCCCCACAGCGGGGTGTCCGGGCGCGCGGCATCGGCCCGGCGCATCGCCAGATCGGCCGCCCACCCCAGGGCGAGCGTGAGGGCGACCGAGCCGCCCACGACGATCAGCGGACGCAGTACGTCCTCCATGGACACGTGATTCCTCCTGGTCGGGGTCCGCTTCCTGTCGACCGTAACTGGCACGATGGAAGGAGTGCGATCCATCGACAGGGAAGTGAATCCAGTGACCGGCTCTGCGGCGACTCAAACCGTCATTTTGTTCCATTCTGTGTACGGGCTGCGGCCGGCTGTACAGGCGGCCGCCGAGCGACTGCGCGCTGCAGGCCATGAAGTGATCGTTCCCGACCTGTTCGACGGGCGCACCGCCGACACCATCGAGGACGGCATCGCGATCAAGGACGAGATCGGCAAGGACGAGCTGCTGCGGCGCGCGGTGGTCGCCGCGGCCCCGTACTCCGACCGCGGGCTGGTCTACGCCGGCCTGTCCTTCGGCGGCTCCGTCGCACAGAATCTGGCGCTGGGCGACGAGAAGGCGCGCGGCCTGCTGTTGATGCACGGCACGTCCGACATCGCCGACGACGCCTCCGTGGACGAGCTGCCGGTCCAGCTGCACGTCGCCGACCCCGACCCCTTCGAGCCGCACGACTGGCTGAACGCCTGGTACCTCCGCATGCAGCGGGCCGGCGCCGACGTGGAGGTCTACCGCTACGCCGGGGCCGGGCACCTCTTCACCGACGACGGGCTGCCCGACCACGACAAGGAGGCCGCCGAGAGCGCCTGGAAGGTGGGGCTGGGCTTCCTGGCGAGCCTGTAGACGCTGACCTGTGGCCGCCGACCTGTGGCCGCCGGGCGCGGGCCCGGCGGCTCCGGACGGCCTCTCAGACCACCGGCCCGTCGGCCCGCTCCACGCGCTGGGTGCCGCTGAGCGTGCGGTACGAGCGCACGTGCGAGGCCGTGGCGTTCTTGTCGGCCTTGTCGGAGACGGCGAAGTAGTCCATCTGCGTCCGCTCGGCGGTGACGTCCAGGACGCCGTAGCCGTGGCTGTCCATGTCCAGCCATTTCACATGGCGGTTGGTGGCGCGGATCGCCGCGGCGGCGGGCAGCGAGACCGTGTGCGGGGCGACATGCAGGATGTCGTCGAGGTTGTCGGAGGTGACCGAGGTGACGACGAACTCGGTGGCCACCGGGTCCTGCGACGGGTAGGTCGCGGCCTTGAGCGGCACGTCGTTGGCCCACGCCATGTGGATGTCGCCGGTCAGGAAGACGGTGTTGCCGATGGACCGGTCGCTGAGGTGCGTCAGCAGCTCGCGCCGGTCGTCGGTGTAGCCGTCCCACTGGTCGGTGTTTATGGCCAGCCCCTCCTTCGGCATGCCGAGCACCTCGGCGAGCGGCCCCATCAGGTGCGCGGGCACGGACCCGAAGGCCACCTGCGAGACCATCACGGAGGTGCCGACCAGCCGCCAGGCCGCCGCCGAGCGTTCCAGCCCCGCCTTCAGCCAGTCCAGCTGGGCCCGCCCCGTGAGCGTGCGGCCCGGGTCGTCGGCCTCGCCGCTGCCGACCGGCACCTGCTCGTCGCGGAAGCTGCGCAGGTCCAGCAGGTGCAGATCGGCGAGTGTGCCGAACTGCAGGCGGCGGTAGGTGGTGCCGGCGGTGGAGGGGCGTACCGGCATCCACTCGAAGTACGCCTGCTTCGCCGCGGCCATCCGCGCCGCCCAGTCGCCCTCGGTGCCCGCCGTGTGGTTGTACGCGCCGCCCTGCCAGGCATTGTCGGCGAACTCGTGGTCGTCCCACATCGCGATCACCGGGTGCGTGGCGTGCATGGCCTGCGCGTCGGGGTCGGTCTTGTGGACACCGTGCCGGATCCGGTAATCGGCCAGCGAGACGATCTCGTGGCCGGGGGAGTGCGGGCGCACCACGTACTTCAGCGCCGGGTACTCGCCCGTCTTGTACTCGTAGAGGTAGTCGCCGAGGTGCAGCACCGCGTCCAGGCCGGTGCGGGCCGCGAGGTGGCGGTACGGCGAGAAGTACCCGGCCTCCCAGTTGGCGCAGGAGACCACGCCGAAGCGGACGTTGGGCGCTGCGGTGCCCGCGGCGGGCGCGGTGCGGGTGCGGCCCACGGGGGAGTGGACGCCGAGCGCGGTGAAGCGGAACCAGTAGGTGGTGGCGGGCGCGAGGCCCCGTACGTCCGCCTTGACGGTGTGGTCGGTGGCCGCCGAGGTGGTCGCGGTTCCCCGCGCGACCACCTTGGCGAAGCCCTTGTCGGCGGCCACCTGCCAGCTCACCTCGGTGGCCGGGCCCTTGCCCGAACCGGGCAGCGCGTCGGCGGCCGGGGTCACCCGGGTCCACAGCAGGACGCCGTCGGGCAGTGGGTCGCCGGAGGCGACGCCGTGCTGGAAGGGGGCCGCGGCGGCGGGCTCGGCGGCGCGCGCGGTGGCGGCGGCGCCGAAGGGCAGCAGGGCGGCGGTCGTGGCTACGGCCGTGACGGCAGTACGGCGCGAGATCTGGTCATGATCGGTCACGGCCGATCACCCTACTGGCAGGTAAGTGTTCTGAGGGGTACGGAATCGATCGAATCCGTGAAGCCGTACCCCGTTCACCGCAGCCGCGCCGTCACTTCTTCGCCGGGCCGAACTCCGCGTCGATCATCTTCTTGAAGTTGGCCTGCGCGAGCTTGTTGTACTGCGCCTGCGTCATCTGCTGCTGCGGGATCTGCGCCATCTCCAGCTTCTTGTCCCCGTGCATGAAGGTCGGGGTGCCCTTGACGCCCTTGCGGCCGAACAGCCCGGCCATCTCCATCGCCCAGCGGTCGTACGTGCCCTTCTCGACCGCCTGCTGGAACTCCTCGTCGCCCTTGAGCTCCGGCACCTGCTCGGCGACCTTCAGCAGCGCGGAGTCCTTGGCGTAGGTGTCCACGCTCTCCTCGGGGTGATTCTTCACCGAGTACAGCGCCTCCTTGTACTGGAGGAACGCCTCGGGGCTCTTGTCGAGCGCGGCGCCCAGCGCGCTCAGCGCGTTCTTGGAGCCCTCGCCGCCGCCCATGTCGTCGATGAACGCGTACATCGTGAAGCGGACCTTGTACCGGCCGTCCTCGATGTCCTTCTGGAGGACCTCGCCGGTGGACTGCTCGAAGGACGCGCACGCCGGGCAGCGGATGTCCTCGAACACCTCCAGGGTGTCCTTGGCCTTCTTGTCGCCGATGAGGATCTCGGTGCCGTTCTTGCCCTGCGTGTGCGCGGGTTCGACCAGCTTCGCCTCCTTGGCGGCCTCCCAGCCGGTGGGCTCGTTGGCCTTCATGACGCCGTAGCCGATGCCACCGGCGATCACCAGGACGCCGAGTACACCGCCGGCCACGACGAGCTGACGGCGGAGCCTCGCGCGCTTCTTCTCCCGCTCCCGTTCGGCGCGTATGCGCTCCCGGGCTGCGGACTTGGCGGCCTGGCTGTTGCGGTTGCTCATGCGGTCCCCTCCATGGCGGGGAGTCTGCCACGGGGGCCGGCCGGCGCGGGGTCAAGATTCGGCAACGGCCGGCGGGCGTACGGGACGGCTGCCGCCCGTACGCCCGCCGGCCGTGGCGGACGCGTCCGTTACTTCTTGAGGCCCTTGTCCACAAGGGAGTTGAACACATCGACCGTGGACGGTGCGCTCTGGCCGTCGGCCGAGAGGAGCTTGTCGTTCAGCTTGATCGTGGGCGTGCTCCGCACGTCCTTCGCCTTGTTGAACGCGTCCGACATCGTCAGCGCCCAGCGGTCGTACGTGCCGTCCTTCAGGGCCTTCTGGAACGCCTTGTCGCCCTTCAGCTCGGGCACCGTGTCCGCGACCTTGATCAGGTAGGAGTCGTCGGCGAACTTGTCCGGGCCGGTCTCCTCCGGGTGGTACTCCTTCGAGTACAGCGCCTCCTTGAGGTGGAGGAACGCCTCGGGGCTCTTGTTCAGCGCGGCGCCCAGCGCGCTCACCGCGTTCTTGGAGCCGGTGCCCTGGAGGTTGTCGTCCAGGAAGGTGCCGAGGTGGAAGGTGGCCTTGTACTTGCCGTCCGCGATGTCCTTCTCGACCGTCTTGCCGACGTTCTGCTCGAAGTTGGCGCAGCCGGGGCAGCGCGGGTCCTCGTACAGCGCGAGGGTGTTCTTGGCGTCCTTCTTGCCGATCGTGACGGTCGTGCCGTCGGCGCCGGAGGTGTTGGCCGGCTTGACCAGCTTGGCGTCCTTGGCCTTCGCCCAGGTGTCCTCCGGGCTGCCGTCGCCGCCGCCGGAGTTGGCGACGGCCAGGCCGATGCCGCCGGCGATGGCCAGCACGACGACGATGGCGCCGCCGACCGTCAGCTGACGGCGCAGCTTGTCCTTCTTGGCCTGCCGCTCGCGCTCGGCGCGCAGCCGCTCGCGCGCTGCCTGCTTGTTCGCCTGGCTGTTGCGGTTGCTCATGATCGTGTCGCTCCTGGGGTCTGCTCTGTGCCGGGGCGGTGTGCGCCCCGCACGGGGTACGGAAGGGGACCGGTGACTCGCGGATCAAGCCGCGAGGGAGCAGACCGGCGGTCCCCGGCGTACTACGCAGTGCACGAGCAGAGGGGTACTGAGGGAGGGGCCGGCGGCCGGCGCGGGGCGGACGGCCGGGCGGCGCGGGGCGCGGCCCGCGGTGAGCACCGCGACCGCGACCAGCAGCGGCCGCAGCGCGAAGACGGCCAGCGCGCCCAGCAGCTGGGCGAGCGCCGCCTCGCCGCGGCGCAGCCAGGCGGCGGCCAGCAGCCCGACCGCGACATGCGCGGCGAGCAGCAGCAGCCAGGTGCCGGCGGGGGCCGGCTGGTGCCCGGCGGCCGGGGCCAGCGGTGCGCCGACGTCGCCGCCGCGGCACAGCAGGTCCACGCCCAGCGAGCGCAGCGGACCGGCGACGGGGCCGCCGGCCGCGCCGTAACAGGCGTGCTGGCCGGCGCTGAAGACCGTGTCGGCGGCCAGCTCCAGCGGCACGAGCAGCGCGGCGATCGGCCCGAAGCGGCGCTCCCGGCCGGCCAGCGCGTACGCGAGCACGAACACGGCGACGGCGAGCGCGGCCACCGTGGTCAGCGGCAGCGGCATCCGGGACAGCAGCACATGGGAGGCAGCGGACAGCGTCACGCAGAGCGCCGTGAAGAGCGCCGCGCGCAGTGCCCGCAGGTGTGCCGCCGAGATGTCCATCGAAATCGAGTCTGCCATGGGCCGGGATAAGCGCCGCTTAAGGGGTTTCTGTGAATCCGGGCCGCATCGGGGGCGCATCCGGGCCGCATCGGGGCCCGGTCCGGGCACCCGGGGATCGCCGTGGGATCACACCCCCGGAATGCGGCCGTTGCGGAAGAGGTCCACGAATATCTGGTGGTCGCGGCGGGCCCGGGAGCCGTAGCCGTGCGCGAAGTCCACCAGCAGCTCGGCGAAGCCCTCCTCGTCGGCGGCGATGGCCGCGTCGATCGCGCGCTCCGTCGAGAACGGCACCAGGGAGTGGCCGCTCTCGTCGTCCGCCGCCGCGTGCATCGCGGCCGTCGCGCGGCCCAGGTCGGCCACCACCGCCGCGATCTCCTCGACCTCGTCGATGTCGGACCAGTCCAGGTCGACGGCGTACGGCGAGACCTCGGCGACGAGCTGGCCGTGCCGGCTCCCGTCCTCTTCGATCTCCGTCCAGCCCAGCCACGGGTCGGCGTGCGCCTGCAGGGCGCGCTGGGAGATCACCGTGCGGTGCCCCTCGTGCTGGAAGTACGCGCGCACCTCGGGGTCCGTGACGTGGCGGGAGACCGCCGGGGTCTGCGCCTGCTTCATGTAGATGACGACGTCGTTCTCCAGCGCGTCGCTGTTCCCCTCCAGCAGGATGTTGTACGAGGGCAGGCCCGCCGAGCCGATGCCGATGCCGCGACGGCCGACCACGTCCTTGACGCGGTAGGAGTCCGGCCGGGACAGGCTGGACTCCGGCAGCGTCTCCAGATAGCCGTCGAACGCCGCGAGGACCTTGTACCGCGTCGCCGCGTCCAGCTCGATGGCACCGCCGCCCGGCGCGAACCGGCGCTCGAAGTCGCGGATCTCCGTCATCGAGTCCAGCAGCGCGAACCGGGTGCGCGAGCGGGCGTCGCGCAGCGCGTCCAGCAGCGGCCCCTGCGCCGTGTCCAGCGTGAAGGGCTGCACCTCGTCGTTCTTGGCCCCCGTGGCCAGCGCGTGGATGCGCTCCCGATAGGCGACGGCATACGTCCGCACCAGGTCGGTGATCTGCTCGTCACTGAGCGCCTTGGCATACCCGATCAGCGCCACGGAGGCGGCGAAGCGCTTGAGGTCCCAGGTGAAGGGGCCGACGTACGCCTCGTCGAAGTCGTTGACGTTGAAGATCAGCCGGCCGGTGGCGTCCATGTACGTGCCGAAGTTCTCCGCGTGCAGATCGCCGTGGATCCACACCCGGCCGGTCCGCTCGTCCAGATACGGGCCGGTGTCCTTGCCCGCCTCCAGGTCCTTGTAGAACAGGCAGGCCGTGCCGCGGTAGAACGCGAAGGCGGAGGCGGCCATCTTGCGGAACTTCACCCGGAAGGCCGCGGGGTCGGCGGCCAGCAGCTCCCCGAAGGCGGTGTCGAAAACGGCGAGTATCTCCTCGCCGCGCGCTGCTGCGTCCTTGGCCGGGACGTGCTGGTTCGACATCGCTGGGTGCCTCCTGGTGGCCTTGGCAAGGCCGTATATTTCCGGACGGATGTTCTGAGACTGACAACGCGCGAGGCTACCTGCGCGTGCCCGGAGGAAGCTCGGATTGTCAGTGGGGAGTCGTAGACTTCCTGACCGTCCACCCCTCTCCCGCCGACCGTTTTCCGGAGGTCCTTCGCCGTGGCCAAGCCGCCGTTCACGCACCTGCACGTTCACACCCAGTACTCGCTGCTGGACGGTGCCGCGCGGCTCAAGGACATGTTCAATGCCGCCAATGAGATGGGCATGACGCACGTCGCCATGTCCGACCACGGCAACCTCCACGGCGCGTACGACTTCTTCCACAGTGCGCAGAAGGCCGGTGTGACGCCGATCATCGGCATCGAGGCGTATGTCGCCCCGGCCTCCCGCAAGCACAAGCGCAAGATCCAGTGGGGCCAGCCGCACCAGAAGCGCGACGACGTGTCCGGTTCGGGTGGTTACACCCACAAGACGATCTGGGCGGCGAACAAGACCGGTCTGCACAATCTCTTCCGGCTCTCCTCCGACGCGTACAAGGAGGGCTGGCTGCAGAAGTGGCCGCGCATGGACAAGGAGACCATCTCGCAGTGGTCCGAGGGCCTGATCGCGTCCACCGGCTGCCCGTCCGGTGAGCTGCAGACCCGGCTGCGCCTCGGTCAGTACGAGGAGGCCAAGAAGGCGGCGGCCGAGTACCAGGACATCTTCGGCAAGGACCGGTACTTCCTGGAGCTGATGGACCACGGCATCGAGATCGAGCGCCGGGTCCGCGAGGATCTGCTGAAGATCGGCAAGGAGCTGGGGATCCCCCCGCTGGTCACCAATGACTCGCACTACACCTACTCGCACGAGGCGAGCGCGCACGACGCCCTGCTGTGCATCCAGACCGGTAAGAACCTGTCGGATCCCGACCGCTTCCGCTTCGACGGGACCGGTTACTACCTGAAGTCGACGGAGGAGATGTACGCCATCGACTCCTCCGACGCCTGGCAGGAGGGCTGCGACAACACCCGGCTGATCGCCGACATGATCGACACCACCGGGATGTTCGAGAAGCGCGACCTGATGCCGAAGTTCGACATCCCGGAGGGCTACACCGAGGTCACCTGGTTCAAGGAGGAGGTCCGCCGGGGCATGGCGCGCCGCTTCCCGGGCGGCGTCCCCGAGGACCGGCAGCGGCAGGCCGAGTACGAGATGGACATCATCCTGCAGATGGGGTTCCCGGGATACTTCCTGGTCGTCGCGGACTTCATCATGTGGGCGAAGAACAACGGGATTGCCGTGGGACCGGGGCGTGGCTCGGCGGCCGGTTCGATCGTGGCGTACGCCATGGGGATCACCGACCTCGACCCGATCGAGCACGGGCTGATCTTCGAGCGGTTCCTGAACCCCGAGCGTGTCTCCATGCCCGATGTCGACATCGACTTCGACGAGCGTCGGCGCGTCGAAGTGATCCGGTACGTGACCGAGAAGTACGGCGCGGACAAGGTCGCCATGATCGGCACGTACGGCAAGATCAAGGCCAAGAACGCGATCAAGGACTCGGCCCGCGTGCTGGGCTACCCGTACGCGATGGGTGACCGGCTCACCAAGGCCATGCCCGCCGACGTCCTCGGCAAGGGCATCGACCTGGACGGCATCACCAACCCGGAGCACCCGCGCTACAGCGAGGCGGGCGAGATCCGGTCGATGTACGAGAACGAACCGGACGTGAAGAAGGTCATCGACACCGCCAAGGGTGTGGAGGGCCTGGTCCGGCAGATGGGTGTGCACGCGGCCGGCGTGATCATGTCCAGCGAGCCGATCGTGGACCACGCCCCGCTCTGGACGCGGCACACCGACGGCGTGACGATCACGCAGTGGGACTACCCGCAGTGCGAGTCGCTCGGCCTGCTGAAGATGGACTTCCTGGGCCTGCGCAACCTCACCATCATGGACGACGCCCGGAAGATGGTGGAGGCGAACAAGGGCGTCAAGCTGGACCTCCTGGAGATCCCGCTGGACGACCCCAAGACCTATGAGCTGCTCTGCCGGGGTGACACGCTCGGCGTCTTCCAGTTCGACGGCGGCCCGATGCGTTCGCTGCTGCGCCAGATGCAGCCCGACAACTTCGAGGACATTTCCGCGGTCTCGGCCCTGTACCGGCCGGGCCCGATGGGCATGAACTCGCACACGAACTACGCGGAGCGGAAGAACGGCCGCCAGGAGATCACGCCGATCCACCCGGAGCTGGAGGAGCCGCTCAAGGAGGTCCTGGGCCTCACCTACGGCCTGATCGTCTACCAGGAGCAGGTCCAGAAGGCCGCCCAGATCGTCGCCGGGTACTCCCTCGGTGAGGCGGACGTCCTCCGCCGAGTGATGGGCAAGAAGAAGCCCGAGGAGCTGGAGAAGAACTTCGTCCTCTTCCAGGCGGGCGCCCGGAAGAACGGCTTCTCCGACCAGGCCATCCAGGCGCTGTGGGACGTGCTGGTCCCGTTCGCCGGCTATGCGTTCAACAAGGCGCACTCCTCCGCGTACGGCCTGGTCACGTACTGGACCGCGTATCTGAAGGCGAACTACCCGGCGGAGTACATGTCCGCGCTGCTCACCTCGGTGCGCGACGACAAGGACAAGTCGGCGGTCTATCTGAACGAGTGCCGCAAGATGGGCATCAAGGTGCTCCCGCCGAACGTCAACGAGTCCGAGGCGAACTTCGCGGCGCAGGGCGACGACGTGATCCTCTTCGGCCTCTCGGCGGTCCGTAACGTCGGTACGAACGTCGTCGAGGCGATCATCCGCAGCCGGAAGTCCAAGGGGAAGTTCTCCTCCTTCCCGGACTACCTGGACAAGGTCGAGGCGGTGGTCTGCAACAAGCGCACCACCGAGTCGCTGATCAAGGCCGGCGCGTTCGACGAGATGGGCCACACCCGCAAGGGCCTGATGGCGCACTACGAGACGATGATCGACAACGTCGTGCAGGTGAAGCGCAAGGAGGCCGAGGGGCAGTTCGACCTCTTCGGCGGGATGGGTGACGCGGCCGACGACAGCGGCCCCGGCTTCGGCCTGGACGTGGAGTTCTCCGACGTCGAGTGGGACAAGACCTATCTGCTCGCGCAGGAGCGGGAGATGCTGGGTCTGTACGTCTCGGACCATCCGCTGTTCGGTCTTGAGCACGTACTGTCCGACAAGGCGGACGCCGCGATCGCGCAGCTCACCGGCGGTGATTACTCGGACGGCTCGATCGTCACCATCGGTGGCATCATCTCCGGCCTGCAGCGCAAGATGACCAAGCAGGGCAACGCCTGGGCGATCGCCACGGTCGAGGACCTGGCGGGCTCCATCGACTGCATGTTCTTCCCGGCGACGTACCAGCTCGTCTCCACCCAGCTCGTCGAGGACGCGATCGTCTTCGTCAAGGGCCGGCTCGACAAGCGCGAGGACATCCCGCGGCTGGTCGCCATGGAGATGATGATCCCCGACCTCTCGGACGCGGGCACGAACGCGCCGCTGACGATCACCATCCCGACGCTCAAGGTCACCCCGCCGCTGGTCGAGAAGCTGGGCGACGTGCTGAACCAGCACCGCGGCTCCACGGAGGTGCGGATCAAGCTGCAGGGCACCCGGAAGACGACCGTGCTGCGGCTGGACAAGCACCGCGTCACCGCCGACCCGTCGCTCTTCGGCGATCTGAAGGTACTGCTCGGCGCGTCCTGCCTGGCGGGCTGACGCCGTCCGCACACGACACGAGGGGCGCGCCCGGGATCTCCCGGGCGCGCCCCTCGCCGTACGGTGCGGCGCCGGTCAGTTGTGGCCGAAGCGGCGCTCACGGTGCTTGCGGGCGACGTCGCCCGGGTTCGCTGAGACGGCCGACTTCGACTGTGCTTCCATCGCCGACTGCTGTGCCTGCTGCTGTCCGCGCTCCGCCTGCCCGGCGGACTTCTCACTGCGGTCCCGGTTCTTCTTGTTCTTGGCCATGATCGTGCCTCCTGAGGGGGATCCTGGGATCGGGGCCGAAGCCAGAGTTACACGCCGGGCAAAAGGCTGCATTCCGGGCAATTCTCTTGGGTGAGGCGGAGTGTCGGCGGCGGGATCACGGCAGCGGCGGCGTAATGCGCCACGCCGATGATCGAGTTCCGGCAGATAACCCCCGCCCGGTCGGGCAGACTCGAAGAAAGCAGACTCGGCGAGAGCCGAAGACACCTCAGCCGACAGGCCGAGCCGGGGGGCGACCGGACCGCAGGACCTTTAGGGAAGAGGGTGGAACGTGGACCGCTGCGTCGTCCTGGTGGACGCCGGGTACTTGCTGGGCGCCGCCGCGAGCCTGCTGGCCGGAGAGCCCGCCCGGTCCCGGATCACGGTTGATCACGCCGCCCTCATCCAGGGTCTGCGCGAGCGCGCCGAGGCCGACACCGAGCGGCAGCTGCTGCGCATCTACTGGTTCGACGGCGCCCCCGACCGGGTCCCCCAGCCCGAACACCGCAGGCTGCGGGTGATGCCCCGGGTCACGGTACGGCTGGGCGCGCTGACCCGCAGCGACGGCCGCTGGGCGCAGAAGGGCGTGGACGCGGCGATGCACGCCGAGCTCACCGAACTGGCCAGGAACCGCGCCTGCTCCGACATCGTTCTGGTCACCGGCGACGGCGACCTGCTGCCCGGCCTGATGTCGGCCAAGGAGCACGGCGTGGCCGTACACCTCTGGGCCGTCCAGGCCGCCGACGGGGACTACAACCAGTCCGAGGACCTGGTCGCCGAGGCCGACGAGCGCCGGGTGCTGGACCGCGCGTGGATCACCCGCGCGGTGCGCGCCAAGGACATCAGCGGCGTCTGCGCGCCCTCCTCCGTGCCGCGTACGGAAATCGCCGCGATCCTCTCGGCGCCGCTGCCGGAGTCGGCGGTCGCCGCTGCCGCTGCCGCCTCGGCGGCCGCCCAGGACGGCGACCACCCGCACCACCACCGCGAACGCAACGGCACGGCCCGGCCCGCGCACGTCCCGCGCGCCGACGGATCCGACGGCGCGGCACCGGCCGGTCCCACCACGACGGACGGCACCTGTACGGAGGACCGCGAGGAGGCGGGCGCCGCCGCGGCCGCCGGCAAGGGCGTGCCCACCCCCAAGGACCTCGCGGGCCTCGGCAAGAACCACACGACACCGCCCGCGGGGACCCCCGTGCCCGCCGCCGCGACGCTCCGCTGGTCCTCCGACAAGGGCTGGGTGGAGCGGGCCGGCGGGCCGGTCGGCGAGCCGCCGGAGACCGCCTCGCTTCCCACCCTCGCCCAGCTCACCAGCGCCGAACAGCGCTGGGCCGACCGCGAGGAGGACATCACCGCGGTCGGCGGCGACCCCTTCGAGGTCGGCCAGGTCTTCGCCCGCCGCTGGACCGAACGCCTCAGCGACACCGCCCACCTCCAGCAGCTCTCCACGGAGTACCCGCGCATCCCGCACCGCATCGACGGCGAGCTGCTGCGCTACGCCGCCCGGTTCGGGCTGCTCGCGCACAAGGACGACCAGATCGACGAGCACGACCGGTACGCCATCCGGGCCGGGTTCTGGCGCGAGGTGGACCTGCGCACGGCCGCCGAGCACGCGCCTGCGGCCGACTGACCGCGCGGCCGCCGGACGCCCCGCGGGCGGCGGGCCGCCGGCGGGCGCGTACCCTCGTTCCTCGTGAGGACGGGCACAACAGCGGGCACGCAGCAGGCCGTGGACGGCGGGACCGTCGTGGCCCTGCGGGATCTGGTCAAAACGTATCCCGCGGTGCGCGGGCGGCGAGGCGCTGCCGACGTGCCCGCCGTACGCGCCAGCGACGGGATCGCCCTGGACATCCGGGGCGGCGAGATCTTCGGCCTGCTGGGCCCCAACGGCGCCGGCAAGTCCACCCTGGTACGGCAGCTCACGGGGCTGCTGCGGCCGGACTCCGGCAGCGTCACCGTGCTCGGCCACGACATCGTGCGCCACCCCGAGCGGGCCGCCCGGCTGCTGGCCTACCTCGGCCAGGAGTCCACCGCGCTGGACGAGATGACCGTGGCGCTGGCCGTGGAGACCACCGGCCGGCTGCGCGGCCTGGACACCCGCACCGCGCGCGCCGAGCGGGACGCCGTCCTCGACGAACTGGGGCTCGGGAAGATCGCCGGCAGCCCGCTGAAGAAGCTGTCCGGCGGGCAGCGGCGGCTGGCCTGCTTCGCCACCGTGCTGGTCGGCGAGCGCCCGCTGCTCGTCCTGGACGAGCCGACGACCGGCATGGACCCCCTCGCGCGGCGCGCGGTGTGGTCGGCCGTGGACCGGCGGCGCGCCGAGCGCGGCGCCACCGTCCTGCTCGTCACCCACAACGTCCTCGAGGCGGAGACCGTACTGGACCGGGTCGCGGTGATCGACCGCGGCCGGGTCATCGCCTGCGACACGCCCGGCGGCCTGAAGGAAATGGTCGGCGAGGAAGTACGCGTCGAGCTGGTCTGGCGCGACCGCGCCCCGCTGGACGTGCCCGAGGTCGCCCGGCTCGGCGAGCACGCGCGCAAGAGTGGGCGGCGCTGGACACTGCGACTGGCACCGGACGAGGCCCGGGCCGCGGTGGCCGCGGTCACCGGCGGGCCCGCCTTCGCCGCCCTGGACGATTTCACGCTCGCCACGCCCAGCCTGGAGGATGTCTACCTCGCCCTCGGCGGGCGGACTGAGGAAGGCTTGGTGAAGGCGTGAGAGCGGCCCGGCCGGAACGGAAGAGGAGCGGCGCGGCGTGAGTGTGGTTTCTGCGGAGGCGGTGACCGGCGGGCGGGCCGGTGCCGGGGCTTCCGACGTACCGGCGGCGGCCGAGCTGGCGCCGCGCGCGCGGCTGTGGCCTGCGCTGGCCGCCGTGTACCGCGCGCAGCTCTCCCGGGCCCGGGTCGCCCGCATCCCGCTGCTGTTCGTCGCCACTTTCCAGTCCGTCGGGATCATGGTCCTGATGCGCGGTGTCGCGGACGGGCCCGAGGAGGCGCGGGCCGTGGTGTCCGGGTCCAGCGTGCTCGTCGTGGCGTTCGTGGCGCTGAACCTGCTCGCGCAGTACTTCGGACAGCTGCGGGCCGGCGGCGGCCTGGACCACTACGCCACGCTGCCGGTGCCGCCGGCGGCCGTGGTGCTGGGCGCGGCGGCCGCGTACGCCTCCTTCACCGTCCCCGGCGCGGTGGTCACCGCGGTGGCCGGCAGCGTCCTCTTCCAGCTGCCGCTGACGAACCTCTGGGTACTGGTCGCGGTCATCCCGCTCTCCGGTGCGGCGCTGTCGGGTCTGGGCGCCGCGCTCGGGCTGCTCGCACCCCGCCAGGAACTGGCCACGCTCCTCGGCCAGCTCGGCATGTCGGCGGCGCTGCTGCTGGGCGTGCTCCCGGCCGGCCGGCTGCCCGCCGTCATCGGCTACGCGCGCGACCTGCTGCCCTCCACGTACGGCGTGGAGGCGCTGGCACACAGCTTCGAGGCACACCCCGACTGGCTGCTGATCTGCGCCGACCTGGGCGTGTGCGCCGGGGTCGGCGTGCTCTCGCTGGCCGTGGCGACATGGGCGTACCGCCGGGCGGCCGTGCGGTGACCGGACAGGGCGGGCGGACCGGGCCGGAGAAGCGTCCTGCCGCCGGTGGCGCGGCCGGGACCTGGCACGATGGCGGGGTGAGTGCACCGCTGACCCCGCCCGACCGTCCGTTGAACCAGCAGCCGGGGGACACCCGCGCCCCGTGGGCCCGGCCCGCGACCGAGGAGGACTCCGTGCCGACGTCCCCGCAGGAGTACGGCGGGCCCGGCGCCCGCCCCCTGGACGGGGACGACGGCCCCGGTCTCCGCAGCGAGCTGCGGGAAGCCCTGCTGATCGTGCTGGTCACGACGGTGTGCGGGGCGCTGCTCGGGGTGCTGTGGGCGTGGCTGGCGCCGCATGTGCCGCTGATCTCGGACGGCCGGGCCGTCTACCTGAAGAACGCCGAGGGCGAGGAGTCGATCGGCGCCGACGGCACGTTCATGCTCCTCGGGCTGGCGCTGGGCGTACTGAGCGCGGCGGTGGTCTTCCTGTGGCGGCGGCGCGGCGGCGTGCCGCTGGTCGTGGCGCTGGTGATCGGCGGGCTGCTGGGCTCGGTGCTCGCCTGGCGGCTGGGGATGCAGCTCGGCCCGGAGCAGGACGTGGTGGCGCAGGCCAAGGCGGTGGGCAAGGGCGTGGCCTTCGACGCGCCGCTGCGGCTGCAGGCCAAGGGCGCGCTGCTGGCCTGGCCGATCGGCGCGGCGCTGGCCCAGCTGCTGCTGACGGGAATGTTCGGCCCGCGCGACCCCGAACCGTTCGAACCGGACTGGCACGCGCCGCAGCCGCCGAGGGACTGACGTCCCCGGAGCGCCGGGGACTGCTGTCCTGGGGCCGCGGCGCGTGGTCGTGGGTGCGGGGCTACGCCGGGCGGCGGCCGTGGTTGGCGCGGCCCTTCTTGATGCGCCACTTGCGCTTGCGGGTCTTCTTGGACACGGGACCTCCTCCGTGAGTGGGGTCCCTGCTGGTACTAGTCGCGGTGTCCGGCGGCGTAAAGGGGGCTCGTCGGTCAGGCCCGGCCGATCGGCGCGAAGTCCGCGTCGGTGAGCCGCGCCAGGTCCTTGGGGGACAGTTCGACCTCCAGGCCGCGGCGGCCCGCCGAGACGCAGATCGTGGGCAGGGGTTCTGCAGCGGAGTCCAGTACCGTGCGGAGCTTCTTGCGCTGGCCGAGGGGGGAGATGCCGCCGCGTACATAGCCCGTGGTGCGCTCGGCGAGCGCGGGGTCGGCCATGGCGGCGCGCTTGCCGCCGACCGCGGCCGCGAGGGCCTTGAGGTCCAGCGAGCCGGAGACGGGCACGACGGCCACGGTCAGCGCGCCGTCCACGTCCGCCAGCAGCGTCTTGAAGACCTGGTCGGGGGAGACCCCGAGGGCCTGGGCCGCCTCCTCGCCGTACGAGGAGGTGGCGGGGTCGTGTTCGTAGGCGTGCGTGGTGAACGGGACGCCTGCCTGAGTCAGGGCGACCGTCGCGGGGGTACCGCCCTGCTTGCCGTTCTTGGACTTCTTCGCCAACGTCCCGTCCTCGGTGTCAGTGCGGGCTCGTGTCAGTTCGGGCTGGTCGGCTGCCGGGTGAGGTCCACGGCCGGCAGCGACGGGAGCTTACCGATCACCGCGGTCTCCTGGCGCAGCATTTTCAGCTCCTGGGCGAGACGGGACGCGACGTCCGTGGCCTCCAGGAGCTGCTGCTTGCGCGGCACGTCCAGGACGGTCGCGGCGGCCACCAGGTAGGACAGGACGGCGGGGTCGTCCGGGAGCTCCTGGGAGCTGGTCACCGTCCGCTCGTTCGCCCAGGCCAGCTTCTTCTGGTACATGCGGAACGCCCGCTCCACGCCGACGGCGAGGGCCCCCGCGCCGTCCCCCTCTTCCTCCTCCAGCGGCTCGATCTCGCCGGTGAGATAGGGCCCGGAGGCGTCGACGGAGAGCAGCCGGAAGCGGGTGGTGCCGGTGGTCAGCACCTCGTAGGAGGTGTTCTCGTCGCTGCCCTCGGGGGCCGGGCCCGCGGCGGTGCCCTTCTCCTGGATGGTCGCCGCGTCCGCGACGCAGCCGACGGGATGGAAGGCGCGCATCGGGTCGTCGCCGAAGCCGGCCGCCGCGCCCTTGTCGGGGAGGGCGGTGCTGTCGGGCATCCCGGGGGCGGTGGCGGCGACCTCGCGGCCGTCGCGGATCGCGACGACTCCGAAGCGGCGCTCGTCCTCCGGGAGGTCGAGCAGGTCCCGCATCAGAGCTCGGTACCGCGCTTCGAAGATGTTCAGCGGAAGCACGAGGCCCGGGAACAGCACCGTGTTCAGCGGGAAGAGCGGTAGGCGCACGGAGGTCACAGCCCGTAAGCCTAAATGGTCGGCGGCGCCCCCGGAGGGGCCGGGCGTCACAGGAGTGTTTCCCGGCCCCAGCGCGCTACTGGCGGCGCAGCAGTCGCGAGGCACCGGCGGCGACCGTGGTGGCCAGCACCCAGCCCGCCAGGATCATGACCGCGGCGGCCCACTGGGAGCCGCCCTCGGGCCGCCAGTAACTGTCCTGGTTGAGGTTGATGACCGGCAGCAGCAGGTCGAGCGTGTACAGATACGGATTCCACAGCGGGGTCTCGCCAGGCTTGAGGGCGTGCGGCGGGTTCTGCGAGAAGAAGACCGTGCCCACCGCCCACAGAACGGCCATCCACACGGCGGCGCGGCCCGGGCGGTATCCGTAGGCCACCGTCCAGTCCTGGAGGAAGCCCCAGGACTTCGCGGCGAGCGGCAGCGTTTCGCGGCGTCTGCGCTGCTTGGCGAGGAGGACCTCGCGGGCGTCGGAGTCCTCGCCGCTGCGGCGGAGCGCCGCGGCGAGCATCTCGTACGGCTCGGGCGCGTACTCCGGCGTGGCGGCCGCCACCCACTGCAGGCGCAGCGAGAGCGGGAAGTGGCCGCGGGGAATCAGCGTCTCGTAGGCGAAACCGGCCATCCACAGACCGCCCAGACCGGGCCAGCTCGTCGATTTGTCGACGAGGTTCACGACCCGGGCGCCGGAGAGGATGACCCGCCCGCGCTGCGGGCGCTCGCCCAGGAAGCGCAGCTCGGGCGTCTGGATGCGGCGCATCGACAGTTCCTGGTCGGACTCCAGGATGAAGCGCGCCTGGTCCAGGTCGACGGCGTCGCCGAAGCGCCCGTCGTCCAGCCGCATGCCGCCCTCGCACTCGAAGCGCTGCATACGGGTGCCGCGCGCCGGGGTCGTGGTGATGCCGTACGGGGGCGTGGCTGAGCTGGAGACCGAGCCGGAGAGACCGGCGGCGGTGAGGTAGAGCGTGCGCTCCACGGTGAGCTGCGGGGCGTTCAGGGCCCGGCGGCCGTACGGATTGCTCAGCCGGCTGCCGCGCAGGCTCAGCGACACGCCGATCGTCGCGCCGCGCAGCGACAGCTCCCCGTAGGACTCCAGCATCTCGGCCTGCAGGTCCTGGGCGACGTTCAGCCCGTCCGCGGTGATCGACCGGCCACGCCGGTCCTTGTGCACCACGGCCTGGTTGAGCATCAGGTCCGTACCGATCTGCGCGTCGGTGAGCCGGATGCCGCGCTGGACGATGCAGCGCGGCAGGTGCAGGTCACCCTCGGTGTGCAGACGGGCGGCCTCCAGCCGGGGGATGGCGCAGTTGACCATGCGCAGCGTCGTGAAGCGGCTCTCGGGGAGGACGACCTCGCTCTCGAAGCGGCAGTCGCGCAGCTCCACAAATGGCTCGATTGTGCCGCCCGCGACGTCGAGGGAGTCGGTGATGTACGCGCCGGTGAGCTTCAGCGCGGAGACCCGGCCGGGCTGGGCCGGCGGGCCGTTCAGCAGGAGGAGGGCGATGATCCGGGCGCGTACGGTGCGCTCGGGGCCCCACTCGTGGCGGGCGTGCGGATCGTTGCGCGCCGGGTCGTCGGTGCGCAGATCGCATGTGCTGCCGTTGCGGAACGCCTGCCACAGGCTCCATTCCGCCGAGGTCAGATCCAGCTCCGGCGGCGCGTCGCCGTCGGTGGGGTCACTCACCGCGGCCTCCCCCTCTCGTTCCCGGCGGCGCCGTCCCGGGCGCTGCCGTCTCTCCTGCGTACCGGGCGCCTCACACGTACCGGCGTGCCACCCCACGAACCCCATTCCCGCTGAGTGACCGGGTGAACGCCAGTGGTCAGGATCACCCCGGGCACTACGTATCACCGATTGATACGGGCAGCGGGCACCGGCAGCGCGTCTGAGACACTGGAGGGGTGATCTCCCGAATCGATCTGCGCGGTGCCGCCCTTCCCGAGGGCGGCGCCCTGCGCGACCTGCTGCCCCGTGCCGAGTTCGACGTGGAAGCCGCCCTGGAGAAGGTGCGGCCCATCTGCGAGGACGTGCGCCATCGTGGCACGGCTGCGCTGATCGAGTACGCCCATCGGTTCGACCGGGTCGAGATCGAGCGGGTCCGGGTGCCCGCCGAGGCACTGCGGACCGCGCTGGCGGAGCTGGACCCGGCGGTCCGGGCCGCCCTGGAGGAGTCCATCAAGCGGGCCCGCACGGTCCACCGTGAGCAGCGGCGTACGGATGTGACGACGAAGGTCGTGCCCGGTGGCACCGTCACCGAGCGGTGGGTACCGGTCGAGCGCGTCGGGTTGTATGTGCCCGGTGGCCGCTCGGTCTACCCCTCGTCCGTGGTGATGAACGTGGTGCCCGCGCAGGAGGCCGGCGTCGAGTCGCTGGCCGTCGCCTCGCCGCCGCAGGCCGACTTCGGCGGCCTGCCGCACCCGACCATCCTGGCCACGTGCGCCCTGCTGGGCGTGGACGAGGTGTATGCGGCCGGTGGCGCCCAGGCCGTCGCGATGTTCGCGTACGGCACCGAGGACTGCCTGCCGGTGAACCTCGTCACGGGCCCCGGCAACATCTACGTCGCCGCCGCGAAGCGCCTGCTCAAGGGCCGGATCGGCATCGACTCCGAGGCCGGCCCCACCGAGATCGCGATCCTCGCGGACGACACGGCCGAGCCGGCGCACGTCGCGGCCGACCTGATCAGCCAGGCCGAGCACGACCCGATGGCCGCGGCCGTCCTGGTCACCGCCTCGGAGGAGCTGGCCGAGAAGGTCGAGAAGGAACTGGAGCCGCAGGTCCGCGCGACCCGGCACGTCGAGGACCGGATCATCCCGGCGCTGGCCGGCCGGCAGTCCGCGATCGTGCTGGTCGACGGCCTGGACGAGGGCCTGAAGGTGGTGGACGCCTATGGTGCCGAGCACCTGGAGATCCAGACCGCCGACGCCTCGGCCGTGGCCGCGCGGGTCCGCAACGCCGGCGCGATCTTCGTCGGCCCGTACGCGCCCGTCTCGCTCGGCGACTACTGCGCGGGCTCGAACCACGTGCTGCCCACGGGCGGCTGTGCGTGCCACTCCTCGGGGCTCTCCGTGCAGTCCTTCCTGCGCGGCATCCATGTCGTGGACTACACCCGCGACGCACTGGCCGAGGTCGCCCACCACGTGGTGACCCTCGCCGAGGCCGAGGACCTCCCGGCGCACGGCGCGGCGATCAAGGCAAGGTTCGACTGGAAGGTCCCGCAGGGCAAGTGACCAGGATCGACGATCTCCCCATCCGGGACGAGCTGCGCGGCAAGTCCCCGTACGGCGCCCCCCAGCTGGACGTGCCCGTACGCCTGAACACCAACGAGAACCCGTACCCGCTGCCCGAGCCGCTCGTGCAGCGGATCGCCGAGCGGGTCACCGAGGCGGCGCGCGACCTGAACCGCTACCCGGACCGGGACGCGGTCGAGCTGCGCACCGAGCTGGCCCGGTACCTCTCCCGCACCGGCGGCCACGAGGTCACCAAGGACCAGGTCTGGGCCGCCAACGGTTCCAACGAGGTCATCCAGCAGCTGCTGCAGACCTTCGGCGGCCCCGGCCGCAGCGCCATCGGCTTCGAGCCGTCGTACTCGATGCACGGCCTGATCTCGCGCGGCACGGGCACGGAGTGGATCTCCGGCCCGCGCAACGACGACTTCACCATCGACGTCGAGGCCGCCAAGAAGGCCATCGCCGAGCGCAAGCCGGACGTGGTCTTCATCTGCTCGCCGAACAACCCGACCGGCACGGCCGTGGCAGCGGAAACGGTGCTGGCGCTGTACGAGGCCGCCCAGGCGGCCAAGCCCTCGCTCGTGGTCATCGACGAGGCGTACGGCGAGTTCAGCCACCGCCCCTCGCTGCTCCCGCTGATCGAGGGCCGACCGAACCTGGTCGTCTCCCGGACGATGTCCAAGGCGTTCGGCGCGGCCGGGCTGCGCCTGGGGTACCTCGCCGCCGACCCGGCCGTGGTCGACGCCGTACAGCTGGTACGCCTGCCGTACCACCTCTCCTCGGTCACCCAGGCCACTGCGCTCGCGGCCCTGGAGCACACCGAGACGCTGCTGAAGTACGTCGAGCAGCTCAAGACCGAGCGGGACCGCATCGTCGACGAGCTGCGCGCGATCGGCTGCGAGGTCGTCGACTCCGACGCCAACTTCGTGCAGTTCGGACGGTTCGACGACCAGCACGCCGCGTGGCAGGCCATCCTCGACCAGGGCGTCCTGGTCCGTGACAACGGAGTGCCGGGCTGGCTGCGGGTATCCGCCGGCACCCCGGCCGAGAACGACGCGTTCCTCGATGCGGTGCGCGCGATCATGAAGGAGACAGGCGCATGAGCCGGGTAGGGCGCGTCGAGCGCAAGACCAAGGAGACCTCGGTGCTCGTCGAGATCGACCTCGACGGCACCGGACAGGTCGACGTCTCGACCGGCGTGGGCTTCTACGACCACATGCTCGACCAGCTCGGCCGGCACGGTCTGTTCGACCTCACCGTGAAGACCGACGGCGACCTGCACATCGACACCCACCACACCATCGAGGACACCGCGCTCGCGCTGGGTGCCGCCTTCAAGCAGGCGCTCGGCGACAAGGTGGGCATCTACCGCTTCGGCAACTGCACCGTCCCGCTGGACGAGTCGCTCGCCCAGGTGACCGTGGACCTCTCGGGCCGCCCGTACCTGATCCACACCGAGCCCGAGAACATCGCGCCGATGATCGGCACGTACGACACGACGATGACCCGGCACATCCTGGAGTCCTTCGTCGCGCAGGCGCAGATCGCGCTGCACGTCCACGTGCCGTACGGGCGCAACGCGCACCACATCGTCGAGTGCCAGTTCAAGGCGCTGGCCCGGGCGCTGCGGTACGCCTCCGAGCGGGACCCGCGCGCGGCCGGCATCCTGCCCTCCACGAAGGGCGCCCTGTGAACGGTCTCTCGACGGTCTTCATCCTGGTGGGCCTCTTCCTGCTCGGCGGGGTCTTCTCCTTCTGGAAGCAGCAGATGTCCAAGAGCCTGATCGCGGTGCTGGCCATCGGCTCGGTGCTGTGTCTCGCCGCGGGCATCCTGCGGCTGGAGGTCTGGAATTGAGTACGCAGCGTAAGAACCGTAAGAACGTGGTCGTCTTCGACTACGGCTTCGGCAACATCCGGTCCGCCGAGCGGGCGCTGGCCCACGTCGGCGCCGATGTCGAGGTGACCCGCGACTACGACACCGCCATGAACGCCGACGGGCTGCTGGTCCCCGGCGTCGGCGCCTTCGCGTCCTGCATGAAGGGCCTGCGCGAGGCGCGCGGCGACTGGGTCGTCGGCCGCCGCCTCGCCGGCGGACGCCCGGTCATGGGCATCTGCGTCGGCATGCAGATCCTCTTCGGGCGCGGCATCGAGCACGGCGAGGAGACCGAAGGCCTGGACGAGTGGCCCGGCACGGTCGGCCCGCTCAAGGCCGACATCGTGCCGCACATGGGCTGGAACACCGTGGACGCGCCGCAGGACTCCCAGCTCTTCGCGGGCCTGGACGCCGACGCCCGGTACTACTTCGTGCACTCCTACGCGGTGCACGAGTGGGAGCTGGAGGTCAGCAACCCCGCCATGCGCGCGCCGCGGGTCACCTGGGCCACGCACGGCGAGCCCTTCGTGGCCGCCGTGGAGAACGGGCCGCTGTGGGCCACCCAGTTCCACCCCGAGAAGTCCGGCGACGCCGGCGCCCAGCTCCTGAGCAATTGGATCGACACGCTGTGAACGCGGAGAACGCTGTGAACAAGCTTGAACTGCTGCCCGCCGTCGACGTCCGCGACGGCCAGGCCGTCCGCCTCGTCCACGGCGAGTCCGGCTCCGAGACCTCCTACGGCGACCCGCTCCAGGCCGCTCTGGCCTGGCAGCAGTCCGGCGCCGAGTGGCTGCACCTGGTCGACCTGGACGCCGCCTTCGGCACCGGCGACAACCGCGCGCAGATCGCCGAGGTCGCCCGCTCCATGGACATCAAGGTCGAGCTGTCCGGCGGCATCCGCGACGACGACTCGCTGGCGGCGGCGCTGGCCACCGGCTGCGCGCGCGTCAACATCGGCACCGCGGCGCTGGAGAACCCCGAGTGGGTCGCCAAGATCATCGCCGAGCACGGTGACAAGATCGCGGTGGGCCTGGACGTGCGCGGCACGACGCTGCGCGGCCGCGGCTGGACCCGCGACGGCGGCGACCTGTACGAGACGCTGGCCCGGCTGGACGCCGAGGGCTGCGCCCGGTACGTCGTCACCGACATCAACAAGGACGGCACGCTGCAGGGCCCGAACCTGGAGCTGCTGAAGAACGTCTGCGCCGCGACCGACCGGCCCGTCGTCGCCTCCGGCGGCGTCTCTTCCCTCGACGACCTGCGCGCCATCGCGACGCTGGTCCCGGAAGGTGTGGAGGGCGCGATCGTCGGCAAGGCGCTGTACGCCAAGGCGTTCACCCTGGAAGAGGCCCTGGAGGCCACCCGCTAGCAGGGAGAGGGACCGATGACCGACGTACGGCGCGTGCCTGGTGAAGGACCCTGGGAAGAGGCGTTCGGGACGGCGCGCGCCGTCGCGGCCGGCGACCGTGTCCAGGTCGCCGGCACGACGCCGTTCGACGGCACGGTCCTGTACGGCGAGGGCGATCCGTACGAGCAGACGCGGGTCGCCTTCAACCGGGCGCTCGACGCCCTCACGGAGTTCGGCCTGGACGTGGCAGCGGTCGTCCGCACCCGCGTCTACCTCGCCCACCCCCGCGACATCGACGAGGCGGCCCGCGCCCACCAGGAGCTCTTCGGCGCGGTCCGCCCCGCCACCACCGTCGTCGTGGTCTCGGGCTTCGTCGACCCCCGCATCCTGGTCCAAGTAGAACTAGAAGCTTTCAGAGAGGTCTGAACAGACATGACCCTGGCGGTCCGAGTCATCCCCTGCCTGGACGTCGACAACGGCCGGGTCGTCAAGGGCGTGAACTTCCAGAACCTCCGCGACGCCGGCGACCCCGTCGAGATGGCCAAGATCTACGGCGAGGAGGGCGCCGACGAGCTGACCTTCCTCGATATCACCGCCTCCTCCGGCAACCGCGAGACCACCTACGACGTGGTCCGCCGCACCGCCGAGCAGGTCTTCATCCCGCTCACCGTCGGCGGCGGCGTCCGCACCCCCGAGGACGTCGACAAGCTGCTGCGCGCGGGCGCGGACAAGGTCGGCGTGAACACCGCCGCGATCGCCCGCCCCGAGCTGATCCGCGAGATCGCCGAGCGCTTCGGCCGCCAGGTCCTGGTCCTCTCCGTCGACGCGCGCCGGACGGAATCCGGGTCCTTCGAGGTCACCACCCACGGCGGCCGCCGCGGCACCGGCATCGACGCCGTCGAGTGGGCCCACCGCGCCGCCGAGCTCGGCGCCGGCGAGATCCTGCTGAACTCCATGGACGCCGACGGCACCAAGGACGGCTACGACACCGAGATGATCGCCGCCGTCCGCAAGCACGTCACCATCCCGGTCATCGCCTCCGGCGGCGCCGGCAAGCTCACCGACTTCCCCCCGGCCATCGACGCCGGCGCCGACGCCGTCCTCGCCGCCTCCGTCTTCCACTTCGGCGACCTGCGCATCGGCGAGGTCAAGAACACGCTGCGCGAGGCGGGGCACCCGGTCCGCTGACGCGGCCGGTATTTCTCCTGGTCAGCGCCGTCTCACCGCCGTAGTCTCGCCCCCATGAGTCGAGTCAACGACGTGGGCGGGCAGACCGGGTTCGGCGCGCTGGAGATCGAGACGGGGGAGCCGGCGTTCCACGCGGACTGGGAAGCGCGGGTGTATGCGCTGAACATGGCGCTGGTGCGCGGTGGGGTCTACACGCTGGACGAGTTCCGGGACGCCGTGGAGCGGATGGCGCCCGCCGAGTATCTGGCGGCTTCGTACTACGAGCGGTGGCTGCACGCCATCGAGACGCTGGTCGCGGAGCGGAAGGTGCTCGGCGATGAGTAGCTTCACGGCCGGGGACGCGGTGCGGGTCAGGCCCGTGGACCCCGTCGGGCACACCCGCGTACCGCGCTACATCCGCGGGCATGTCGGGCGGATCGTGGATGCGCAAGGGCAGTGGCCCCTCGCCGACGACCGCGCCGCCGGGATCACCGAGCCGCGCGTGGAGACCGTGTACACCGTCGCCTTCCCGGCCCGGGAGCTGTGGGGCGAGGGCACGCACGAGGTCACGGTGGACCTCTGGGAGTCGTATCTGGAGCGGGCAGCGGAGGAGCGGGCGTGAGCGGGGAACATGCGAGCAGCACGGTGGCGGTGCGGGTGCGCCGCCTGGAGGAGCGGCTGGTGGCGGCCGGGGTGGTCGGCGACGACCAGCTCGACGCGATCCTGACCAAGCTGCTGAACGGCGCGTCGCCGGTCAACGGCGCGCGGGTGGTGGCCCGCGCCTGGACGGACCCGGGCTTCAAGGAGCGACTGCTGGCGGACGCCAATACGGCGCTGCCCGAGCTCGGCCTGTCGATGGCCGGCGGGCTTCAGGAGCAGCGCCTCAAGGTCGTCGAGAACACGGAGACGGAGCACAACGTCCTCGTCTGCACGCTGTGTTCGTGCTATCCGATCGGGCTGCTGGGGCCGTCCCCGTCCTGGTACAAGAGCGAGGCGTACCGGTCGCGGGTGGTGCGCGATCCACGGTCCGTCCTGGCGGAGTTCGGGCTCGAACTGCCCGACGGCGTCACGGTCACCGTCTGGGACTCCAGCGCGGAGAGCCGCTACATGGTGCTGCCGCGGCGGCCCGATGGCACGGACGCGAGGGGCGAGGAAGCGCTCGCCCGCCTCGTGACACGGGAGGGTCTCATCGGGACCGCCGCGGTGTGAGAGCGGCGGGCCACCGCACGGCCCGCCGGGGCGGCGCGGCTGCGGAGCGTCGGTTGCCGCCGCGGCGCCGGTCGGTGGGTCCGGGCTCAGGCCTTGCGGGCCGCCCGGACGAACTCGCGGTTCATCTTGGTGATGCTGAACAGCGGGATGCCCTTCGGGCAGGCCGTCGCGCACTCGCCGGTGTTCGTGCAGCCGCCGAAGCCCTCGTCGTCCATCTGCCCGACCATGTCCAGGACCCGGGACTCGCGCTCCGGGGCGCCCTGCGGCAGGGAGTTGAGGTGGACGACCTTGGCGGAGGTGAAGAGCATCGCCGAACCGTTCGGGCAGGCCGCGACGCAGGCGCCGCAGCCGATGCACTCCGCGTGCTCGAAGGCGGTGTCGGCGGCCGGCTTCGGCACCGGCGTGGCGTGCGCCTCGGGCGCGCTGCCCGTCGGGGCCGTGATGTAGCCGCCGGACCCGATGATCCGGTCGAACGCCGTACGGTCCACGACCAGGTCCTTGACGACGGGGAACGCCGAGGCGCGCCACGGCTCGATGTCGATCGTGTCGCCGTCGTCGAAGTGCCGCATGTGCAGCTGGCAGGTGGTGGTCCGCTCCGGGCCGTGCGCCTCGCCGTTGATGACCATGCCGCACGCGCCGCAGATCCCCTCGCGGCAGTCGTGGTCGAAGGCGACCGGCTCCTCACCGCGCAGGATCAGCTCTTCGTTGAGCGTGTCGAGCATTTCCAGGAAAGACATCTCGGGCGAGATGTCCCGCACGTCGTACTCGGTCATACGGCCCGCGGAATCGGGGCCGGACTGGCGCCAGATGCGCAGGGTGAGGTTCACGCGTAGCTCCGCTGAGTGGGGTGGACGTACTCGAAGTCGAGCTGCTCCTTGTGCAGCACGGGCGCCTCGCCGGTACCGGTGAACTCCCACGCCGCCGCATAGGAGAACTCCTCGTCCCGGCGTTCCGCCTCGCCGCCCTCGGTCTGGCTCTCCTCGCGGAAGTGGCCGCCGCAGGACTCGCTGCGGTGGAGGGCGTCCAGGCACATCAGCTCGGCGAGTTCGAAGTAGTCGGCGATGCGGTTGGCCTTTTCCAGGGACTGGTTGAGGTCCTGGCCGGAGCCCGGGACCTTGATGCGGCGCCAGAACTCCGCGCGGAGTTCGGGGATGCGGTCCAGGGCCTTGCGCAGGCCGGTCTCCGTGCGGGCCATGCCGCACTCCTCCCAGAGCAGCTCGCCCAGCTCGCGGTGGAAGGAGTCCGGGGTGCGGTCGCCGTTGTTGGAGAGGAGGCGGTACAGGCGGTCGGTGACCGAGGTGACCGCTTCGACGACGGCCGGGTGGTCGTCGGGTACCTCGTCGTGGGGGTGCCGGGCCAGGTAGTCGTTGATGGTGGCGGGGAGGACGAAGTAGCCGTCGGACAGGCCCTGCATGAGGGCGGAGGCGCCGAGGCGGTTCGCGCCGTGGTCGGAGAAGTTGGCCTCGCCGATGGCGAAGAGGCCGGGAACGGTGGTCTGCAGGTCGTAGTCGACCCAGAGGCCGCCCATCGTGTAGTGGATGGCCGGGTAGATGCGCATGGGCGTCGTGTACGGGTCCTCCGCCGTGATGCGCGCGTACATGTCGAAGAGGTTGCCGTACTTCTCCTCGACCGCCTTGCGGCCCATCCGGGCGATGGCGTCCGCGAAGTCCAGGTAGACGCCCTGGCCGCCGGGGCCGACGCCGCGGCCCTCGTCGCAGACGTTCTTCGCGGCGCGGGAGGCGATGTCGCGCGGGACGAGGTTGCCGAACGCCGGGTAGATGCGCTCCAGGTAGTAGTCGCGCTCGTCCTCGGGGATCTCGGCCGGCGGGCGGGTGTCGCCCTTCGCCTTGGGCACCCAGATGCGGCCGTCGTTGCGCAGCGACTCGCTCATCAGCGTCAGCTTGGACTGGTGGTCGCCGGAGCGCGGGATGCAGGTGGGGTGGATCTGGGTGAAGCAGGGGTTGGCGAAGTACGCGCCGCGCCGGTGCGCCCGCCAGATCGCGGTGGCGTTGGAGTTCTTGGCGTTGGTCGAGAGGTAGAAGACGTTGCCGTAGCCGCCGCTCGCCAGCACGACCGCGTCCGCGAAGTAGGTGTCGATACGGCCGGTGAGCAGGTCGCGCGCGACGATGCCGCGGGCCCGTCCGTCGACGACGATCAGGTCCAGCATCTCGGTGCGCGGGTGCATCTCGACCGTGCCGGCCGCGATCTGCCGGGACAGCGCCTGGTACGCGCCGAGCAGCAGCTGCTGGCCCGTCTGACCGCGGGCGTAGAAGGTGCGGGAGACCTGGACGCCGCCGAAGGAGCGGGTGTCGAGCAGGCCGCCGTACTCGCGGGCGAAGGGCACGCCCTGGGCCACGCACTGGTCGATGATCTCCACGGAGATCTGGGCCAGGCGGTGGACGTTGGATTCGCGGGCCCGGAAGTCGCCGCCCTTGACCGTGTCGTAGAAGAGGCGGTGGATGGAGTCGCCGTCGTTGCGGTAGTTCTTGGCCGCGTTGATGCCGCCCTGGGCGGCGATGGAGTGGGCGCGGCGCGGCGAGTCCTGGTAGCAGAACTGGACGACGTGGTAGCCCTGTTCGGCCAGGGTGGCGCCGGCCGCGCCGCCGGCCAGCCCGGTGCCGACGACGATGACGGTGTGCTTGCGCCGGTTGGCGGGGTTGACCAGCTTCGCCTCGAAGCGGCGGCGGTCCCAGCGCTCGTTGATCGGGCCGTCCGGGGCCTTGGTGTCGGCGACGGGCTCGCCGGTCGCGTAGTCCGTGTAGGTGCTCATGTCAGCTCACAACTCCGGTCATCACGGAGACGGGGACGGCGATGAAGCCGAGGGTGAGGACCAGGGCCAGGAGGTTGGCGATGGCCTTGAGGGTGCGGTCGCGCCCCGGCCGGTTGGCGCCGAGGGTCTGGGCCGCGCTCCAGAAGCCGTGCCGGATGTGCAGGCCGAGCGCGAGCATCGCGACGATGTAGATGACGTTGCCGTACCAGGTGGAGAAGGTGGCGACGACATTGGCGTACGGGTGGCCGGCTTCGGCGCGCGGGTTCACCGTCAGCGTCGTCAGATCCAGGATGTGCCAGACGATGAAGAGGCCGAGGATGATGCCGCCCCAGCGCATGGTGCGGGTGGCGTAGCTGGCGCGCGGCTTCTTGTGCACGTACTTCTGCGGACGTGCGGCGATGTCGCGGCGGCTGAGCTGGTACGCGGCGACCGCGTGCACGACGACCGCGGCGAGCAGCACGACGCGGGCGATCCACAGGAACCACTCGTGGTGCAGGAAGGGCTCGCCGATGGTGCGCAGCCAGTGGGCGTAACCGTCGAACTCGGCGGCTCCGAAGAAGATCTTGAGGTTGCCCAGCATGTGGGCGACCAAGTACAGCAGCATCACGATGCCGCTGACGGCCATCGCGGTCTTCTTGCCGACGGTCGAGTGCCACAGGATGCCCGCGTAGGAGGACGGCCGTCGGTCCGTCCGGGTGTCCACTGCCATGGGCACGACGGTATGGACGCGATAAGCCATCAGTCCAAGACATGGTAGAGCTCATCTCCATAGCGAGTGCCTATCGACGCACTATCGTGGCCGCATGCAGCTCCAGCAGCTCCGGTATTTCGCGGCCGTCGCCGACACCCGGCACTTCACGCGCGCCGCCGAGCAGGAACACGTCGCCCAGCCCTCGCTCTCCCAGCAGATCCGGTCGCTGGAGCGGGAGCTGGGCGCCGAGCTGTTCCACCGGGCGCGCGGCCACATCACGCTCACCGACGCGGGCGAGACGCTGCTGCCGTTCGCGCGCCGCATCCTCGCCGACGCGGACACCGCCCGCCGCGAGGTCCAGGAGGTCGCCGGGCTGCGCCGCGGCCGGCTGCGGCTCGGCGCCCCGCCCAGCCTGTGCGCCTCGGTCGTGCCCGACGTGCTGCGCGTCTTCCACGACCGCTACCCGGGCGTCGACCTCCAGGTCCGCGAGAGCGGCTCGCAGGACCTGGTGCGGGTACTGGCCGCGGGCGATCTGGATCTCGCCCTGGTCATCACCCCGCTGCCGGTGCAGGCCCCCGCGCTGACCACCGCCGAGCTGCTGCGCGAGGAGCTGGTCGTGGTCTCGGCACCGGATGCGCCGCCGCCCGTGCGCCGCAAGTACCTCCGCGTGGACGATCTGCGCGACCACCCGCTGGTGATGTTCCGGCGCGGCTACGACCTGCGGGAATTCACCGTGGCCGCGTGCCGCGCGGCCGGCTTCGAGCCGGTCTTCACCGTCGAGGGCGGCGAGATGGACGCGGTCCTCGGCTTCGTACGGGCGGGGCTCGGCAGCGCCGTCGTGCCCAGCATGGTCGCCGCGCGGGCCGGGCTGCGCGCCACCCCGTTCGCCGCGCCGGGCCTGCACCGCAACATCTCCGTCGCGCACCGCGCGGACGTCTCACCGCCCCGCGCGGCCCGCGAACTGCAGCGCATTCTCGTACGCCACCTGGCGCCCGGCGCTGCGGACGGCTAGGCCCGCCCCTGCGGCCACGGCAGCGCGGGGGCGGTTTTTGGCCAGTACGACGTGATATTGCCGTACGGCGACAAGCGCGGCCCTGCCTGGTGGCGGGCGGCCGCGCGGCGCGTACGGAATATCCGAGCGCTGCGCGACCGGCGGTTTCCACGCACAATTCCGGCATGCCATTGCTTATCGGCGGGGCAGCGCGGTACCAATGCCTCACTTGCCGTCCGGCAGTATGCGGCCGGCAATCGGGGGAAACAACGGGGGAGAACATCGTCATGCTGCTCGAAGAGGTCTACGCGGGTGCGCCCACTGTCAAGTCGGGACGCCATCTGACCACCGTGAACGAATTCACGGACCAATCGCCCGCGCTGCGCCCGGAAGTCCTCGCGGAAGCCACCGGCCGAATGCTCGCGCTGGGCGACTTCGACGCCGACAAGATTCTTGTCGAGGAGGACAAGGGCGCCATTCTCGGCGGGGCGCTCTCGCTCGCCGCGGGGCTGCCGCTGGCGGTCGCCCGCTGGTACACCTACGACCTCGGCGGGCGGTCCGTGTCGGTGCCCATCGACAGCGAGTACTTCCAGGGCACGCTCTACGTCAACGGCATCGAGCCGGGCGACCGGCTGACCATCGTGGACGACACGATCAGCACGGGCGGCACCCTGATCGCCCTGATCGAGGCCGTGCAGGCGGCCGGCGCCCGGGTCGGCGAGGTCGTCGTGGCGGTGGAGAAGCCCGAGAACGGCGGCCGGGAAAAGGTCGCCGAGCGCTTCGGCATCACGGTCAAGTCCGTCATCCGGATCACCGTCGACGAACGGACCGGGCGCGCCGTCGTCATGTCCTGACGCGGTCCGGATCGTCATGTCCCGACGCGGCTCATCATGACCTGACGCGGTCGGACATTTCTTCTTCACTTCTTTCACCATGCTGTCCAGTACGGGTTCGGGGGAACCGCACGTGAGTGCATCAATGCACGGTGCCGAAATCGGGCACACGGAATTGTACGAACTACGCAGTACTGCCGAGCCGGGGGCCGCGCGGATATTCGCCAAGTGCGAGTTCCGTAATCCCACCGGAAGTCACAAGGACCGGGTCTTCGCCTTCATGCTCGACGAACTGGAACGGGCGGGCACGATCGCTCCGGGAATGACCCTGGTCGAATGTTCCACCGGAAACGGCGGCGCGGCGCTCGCCCGGGTCGGCCGGGACCGCGGCTACCGCGTCGTCATCGTCATGCCGGCCGGCATGACCGAGGAACGCCGCCGGCAGATCGCCTCCTTCGGGGGCACCGTCGTCGAGACCGACCCCGAGGGCTTCCTCCTCGAAGGCGAGGAGACCGCCCGCCGGTACGTCGCCGCGCACCCCGGCAGCCACTACCTGGACCAGTCCGCCAACGAGCTGAACTGGCGCGCCTGGCGCTCCTGCGGCACCGAGATCGTCACCGCGCTCGATGCGCTGGGCCTCGTCCCCGACCGGTTCGTCTGCTCCATCGGCACCGGCGGCACCTTCACCGGTATCGCGGACGTCCTCAAGGCCGCCCACTCGGGGCTGCGCACCACCGCCGTCGAGGTCGACCGCTCGGCTGCCCTGTACGCCAAGCGGCACGGCCTGCCCTTCACCCACCACACGCACAACCTGATGGGCCTCGGCCCCGGCAAGGTGCCCGCCAATCTGCGCGAGGAACTGGTCGACGAGGTCGAGCTGATCAGCGGGGACGACGGCTGGACGGCCATGAAGGAGCTGATCGAGAAGGAGGGGCTGTGCGTCGGGCCCACCGCCGGCGGCAATGTCTTCGCCGCGCGGCGGCTCGCCCGCACGCTGCCCCCGGACGCCGTCGTGATCACCGTGCTGTTCGACTCCGCCTGGAAGTACTTCAGCGTCTGGGACGGCCGGTACGCGCAGTACGCCACCGACGACGCGCCCTACGCGGCGGAAGGGGCGGAGTGACCGCCATGACCGACGACCGCAACGCGCCCGACCGCACAGCACCCGACCGCACAGCACCCGACCGCACAGCACCCGACCGCACCGCACCCGACGGCAGCCTCCCGGACAGCCACCGACCCGACCCGGGACCGGCCCCGGACCCCGCGGCACGTCTCGACGTGCTCACCCGCCGCCTCGACGAAGCCTGCCGGCGCGCCGGCCGCGAGCCCGGCTCCGTGAAGCTCGTCGCGGTCAGCAAGTACCACCCGCGCGAGCTCGTCGCCGCCGCGCTCGACGCGGGGCAGCGCGACTTCGCGGAGAGCCGGGTCCAGGAGGCCCGCGCCAAGTGGCCGCCGCTGCGCGCCCGTCACCCGGACGTCCGGCTGCACCTCGTCGGCCCGCTGCAGACCAAGAAGGCCGCGGCGGCCGTCACCGGCTTCGACGTCCTGCACAGCGTGGACCGCCCGCGGCTGGCCGCGGCCCTCGCCGCCGCCATGGCCCGCACCGGGCGCAGGCCCGACTGCTTCGTCCAGGTCAACACCGCCGACGAGCCGCACAAGAGCGGCGTACCGCTGGAGGCCGCCGACGCCTTCCTCAAGGAGTGCCGGGACGTGTGCGGACTGCCCGTCGTCGGCCTGATGTGCCTGCCGCCGTACGGCCGCGACCCGCGCCCGCACTTCCGGCTGCTCCGCTCGCTCGCCGCCGCGCACGGCCTGACCCAGCTCAGCATGGGCATGAGCGCCGACTTCGAGGCCGCGGTGGCGGAGGGCGCGACGCTGGTACGGGTGGGCCGGGCGCTCTTCGGGCCACGGCCGCGGCGCGCAGGCCCGTCGGACGCCCGCACCGGCGGCCCACCGGACAGTGGGACCGGCGGCCCGCCGGACACCCGCTAGGGAGCGCCGTGGCCGCACTGTTCGTCTTCGCCCTGTTCTCCGCGCTGGTGGACGTGTTCGCCGCGCAGCGGCTCCAGCACCTCGACCCCGGCAGCGTCGCCGCGGTCGCCTTCACCCTCACCGGCGTCTTCTTCTGCGGCCTGACGCTGCTGCGGACGCGCCCGGCCCGGGTCCTCGCCGTGGCCCGGGCGCACGCCGCCGACCTGCTCGTCCTCAACGTCACCACCGCGGTGACCTGGCTGTCCCTGCTGTACGCGCTCAAGCTCATGGAACCGGCCGTCGCCAACGTCGTCTCCATCGCCATCGGCCCGGCCTGCACCGTGCTGCTCCAGTACCTGTGGTGGCGCAAGGACCGTGTGCTGCCCGGCGAACTCCTCGCCGCGCTCGGCATCGTCCTCGCCCTCGCCGGGCTGGTCTGGGCCTCCCTGGACGGCCGCAGCGGCGTCGGCGACCGGGCCGCCGGGATCATGGCGCTCGGCGTGTGCGCCGCGGTCGCCTCCGGCGCGGGCGGCGCCGCCAACGTCGTCTTCTCCGCCCGGCTGGGCGCCGCGGGCGTCGACGTGCCCACCGTCATGGGCCTGCGCTTCGGCCTGGTCGCCGCGGCCGGCTGGCTGCTCGCCGCCACCGGGGACACCGCCCGGCTGGGCGAGGCACTGCTGCCCGGCGCGGTGGTCGCCGTCATCGGCGTCGGCATACCGGCCGTCCTCGTGCAGATCGGCGTGCGCCGGGTGACCCCGGTGACCGCCTCCATGATCTGCGCCCTCGCGCCCGCCCTGACCCTCCTCCTCCAACTCGCCGACACCCGGCTGACGTTCTCGGTGCCCTCCGCCGTCGGCATCGCCGTCATCACCGTCCTCATCGGGCTCGGGCTGCTCGCCCGCCGGGGCGCACCCCCGGCCGCCGTGGCCCAGGAAGGCAAGAAAATCCATGTACTGCCTGGTAGTTGACGCCTACTCCAGCGGCCGCTTCCTGCCCGCGGCGCTGGCCGCGCACGGCATCAGAACGGTCCACATCGACAGCGCGCCCGGCATCGCCGACCGCCTGCTGCGCACGCACTTCCCGCACGAGGCGGTCGCCGACCGGTTCACGTACCGGGGCGACCTGGACGCCCTGATCACCGCGGTACTCCCGTACAGGCCGGCCCGCGTCATCCCCGGCAACGAGACCGGCGTGGACCTCGCCGACGCGCTCTCCGCCCGGCTCGGCCTGCCCGGCAACGTCATCGACGGCCGCCGCGTGCGCCGCGACAAGTACGAGATGGCCAGGGCCGTCCGGGCACACGGGCTGCGCGCGCCCGACACCCTGCGCACCCACCGCTTCGACACCGCCCTGGCCTGGGCCCGCTCGCACGGCCGCTGGCCCGTGGTGGTCAAGCCCGCCGACAGCGCCGGCACCGACAACGTCTTCTTCTGCGCGGGTCCGGTCGAGCTGTGCACCGCCTTCGACCACATCCTGCGCTCGGTGAACTTCACCGGCGCCCGCAACCGCACCGTCGTCGTCCAGGAACACCTGGCCGGCACCGAGTACTTCGCCAACACCGTCAGCGTCGCGGGCCGCCACCACATCGCCGAGATCTGGCGCTACCACAAGCGCCCGGGCCGCGGCGGCGCCCCGGTCTACGACTACGAGGAGCCGGTCTCCGCACGCGAGCCGGCCACCGCCGCGCTCCGCCCGTACCTCCTCGGCGCCCTGGACGCCCTCGGCATCCGCAACGGACCGGCGCACTCCGAGATCATGCTCACCGACGAGGGACCGGTGCTGATCGAAGCCGGCGCCCGGCCCGCCGGCAGCATCCTGCCCGACGTGGTCAGCCGCTGCTTCGGCACCGACCACCTCGCGCTGACCGCGCTGGCCTGCGCCGACCCGGCCGCCTTCATGGCGCTCACGGACCGCCCGGCCCAGCCGCGCGTCCCGCTGCGCTATGTCTCCCTGATCTCCCCGCGCGGCGGCCGGCTGGTCTCCCTGGACCGCTTCGACGAGGTCCGCGCGCTGCCCTCGTACGCGGGGCACCATCTCTCCGTCGAGGCCGGCGATCACCTCGCGCCCACCGTCGACTCGCTCACCTCGCCCGGCTTCTGTTACCTCGTCCACCGCGACCCGCGGCAGATCGAGACGGACTACCGACGGCTGCGCACGCTGGAGGAGACGGGCCTCTACGAAACCGAGGAGAACGGTCTGTACGAAACCGAGGCGGTCGGGCCGGACGCCCGACCGGCCTGACCGCCTCTGTCCGATCCGAATCCGGCCGGGGCTACAGCCCCAGCTTGGCCTCCGTCAGCCGGGCCACCGCGTCCTTGTCGCCGTCCAGCTCGACATCGGCGGTGCCCTGCCGCCCGTACAGGAACAGCGTCAGCTCGCCCGGCTCGCCGGTGACCGTGACGACCGGCGTGCCGCGGTGCGCCACCGCGGTCTGCCCGTCCGGGCGCCGCAGCACCACGCCCACCGGGGCCTTCCGCCCCAGCACCCGGGCCATCCGCTCGATGCGGGACCACAGGGCGTCGGCGAGGACGGAGCTCATCTCGCGCGGCGTCCAGTCCGGCTGGGCCCGCCGCACGTCCTCCGTGTGCACGAAGAACTCCACCGTGTTCGCCGCCTCGTCTATCTGCTTGAGGGAGTACGGCGACAGCCGCGGCGGTCCGGTCCTGATCAGCCGGATCAGCTCGTCGTACGGCTTGGCGGCGAACTCGGCCTGCACCCGCTCCAGCCGGGAGGCCAGCGGCTTGATCACCAGGCCGCCGGCCGCGTCCGCGCGCCGCTCGCGGACCACCACATGGGCGGCCAGGTCGCGGGCGGTCCAGCCCTCGCACAGCGTCGGCGCATCGGGCCCGGCGCTCTCCAACAGGTCGGCGAGGAGAAGTCGTTCACGCTTGGCATGGGTCGACATGGCCTCACCCTACGGCCGGACCCGCCGCCCGTGCCATGACGCCGCACGGTCCCTTCCGCACCCCGCGTCACCCGTGTACGAGGATCACCGTCAGCACCAGAACGGCCGCCGCGAAGACCGCGCACAGCACGATCGTGGCCACCTTGGCCACTCGGTCGTCGTCCGGGGGCGGGTACTGGTCGTTCATGTCCGCATGATGCCGCACGGCACAATGGAGGGCATGAGCAGCAGCCCCGCCTCCCCGTCCCCGGCCGGTACCTCCCTGGATCCGGCCATCGCCGCCCGGCTCAAGCGCACCCCCGACGGCCTGGTCCCGGCCATCGCGCAGCAGTACGACACCGGTGAGGTGCTGATGCTCGGGTGGATGGACGACGAGGCGCTGCACCGCACGCTGACCACCGGGCGCTGCACGTACTGGAGCCGCAGCCGCCAGGAGTACTGGGTCAAGGGCGACACGTCCGGGCACGTCCAGCACGTGAAGTCCGTCGCGCTGGACTGTGACGCGGACACCGTGCTGGTCAAGGTCGACCAGGTCGGCGCGGCCTGCCACACCGGCGCCCGGACCTGCTTCGACGAGGACGTGCTGCTCGCCGAGGGCTGACCGCGCCCCGAGACAGCGTCCGACCGGAGCGATCAGTACGCGGACGGAGCCCGCGCCCGCCACTGATCGCTACTAGGATCCGCTGCCATGACCACGGGAACCACCGGCACCGCGACTCCGGACCTCGAAAACTTCCGCACCCTCGCGAAGGACCGCCGGGTCATCCCGGTCACCCGTCGGCTCCTCGCCGACGGCGACACCCCGGTGGGCCTGTACCGCAAGCTCGCGGCCGAGCGCCCCGGCACCTTCCTCCTGGAGTCCGCGGAGAACGGCCGCAGCTGGTCCCGGTACTCCTTCATCGGCGTCCGCAGCGCCGCGACCCTGACCGCCCGCGACGGGCAGGCCCACTGGCTCGGCACCCCGCCGGTCGGCGTGCCCACCGGCGGCGACCCGCTCGCCGCCCTGCGCGAGACCATCCAGACGCTGCACACCCCGCGCGACCTCATCGAGGGCCAGGGCCTGCCGCCCTTCACCGGCGGCATGGTCGGCTACCTCGGCTACGACATCGTCCGCCGCCTGGAGAAGATCGGCGACTCCACCGAGGACGAGCTGCGGCTCCCCGAGCTGACCATGCTGCTCACCTCGGACCTGGCGGTACTGGATCACTGGGACGGCACGGTCCTGCTGATCGCCAACGCGATCAACCACAACGACCTGGACACCGGCGTCGACGAGGCGTACGCGGACGCGGTGGCCCGGCTGGACACCATGGCGTACGACCTGAGCCGCCCGGCCCCCTCGAACGCCGCCTCCCTCCCCGCCTCCGAGCTGCCCGAGTACACCGCCAAGTGGGGCGGCGACGCCTTCAAGGACGCCGTCGAGGACATCAAGGAGCGCATCCGGGCCGGTGAGGCGTTCCAGGTCGTGCCCTCGCAGCGCTTCGAGACGCCGTGCACGGCCTCCGCGCTGGACGTCTACCGGGTGCTGCGGGCCACGAACCCCAGCCCGTACATGTACCTCTTCCGCTTCGAGGGCGGCGACGGCCTGCCCTTCGATGTGGTCGGCTCCAGCCCGGAGGCGCTGGTCAAGGTCGAGGACGGGCAGGCCATGGTGCACCCGATCGCCGGCACCCGGCCGCGCGGCGGCACCCCGCAGCTCGACCAGGCCCTCGCCGACGAGCTGATCGCCGACCCCAAGGAGCGCGCCGAGCACCTGATGCTCGTCGACCTGGGCCGCAACGACCTGGGCCGGGTCTGCGAACCCGGCAGCGTCGAGGTCGTGGACTTCATGTCCATCGAGCGCTACAGCCACGTCATGCACATCGTGTCCACGGTCACCGGCAAGGTCGCCGAGGGCCGCACCGCCTTCGACGTGCTGACCGCCTGCTTCCCCGCCGGCACGCTCTCCGGCGCCCCGAAGCCGCGCGCCCTGCAGATCATCGAGGAGCTGGAGCCGAGCCGGCGCGGCGTCTACGGGGGCTGCGTGGGCTACCTGGACTTCGCCGGCGACTCCGACACCGCGATCGCCATCCGCACGGCCCTGCTCCGCGACGGCACGGCATACGTCCAGGCCGGCGCGGGCATCGTCGCCGACTCCGACCCGGAAGCGGAGGACGCCGAATGCCGCAACAAGGCGGCGGCGGTACTGAGGGCCGTGAACACGGCGAACAATCTGAGCAGCTGACGCCCGCAGAATCCTGAGGACCTGACGCCCGCAGAATGACGCCTGGTCCGGCAAAATCAAGCCCGTCCGGCGATTGAGGACACCGCGGCCGAAGGCCGTCGGTACCCCCGAGCCGACGAGCACCCGGCCACGTACGCGATAGTGGGTACGTGAGTGCCGTACCCCCGCCCCGCACCGACGCCGCAGCGACCAAGCCGGCCCAGCCCGCGCGCAGCGCACTGGCTTTCGCGCTCCTCCTGGGAGCGCTCGGCGCCGCCCTTGCCCTGCTCTCCTCCGGCCGTACCTGGGCCACCGCCACCGCCGTGGTCGCCCAGGGCGAGCTGCCGCAGAAGGCGACGGGCCAGGACGTCACCGGCGTGCCCGGCGCGCTCGCCATCGTCGGGCTCGCCGCGCTGGTCGCCGTCTTCGCCGTGCGCGGCGCGGGCCGCCTCGCCGTCTCCGCGCTGCTCGCGCTGAGCGGCGCCGGCATCGTCGTCGGCGCCGCCCTGGGCAACGCCGACACCTCCGCGCTGGAGGCCAAGGCCGCCACCGCCACCGGCATGAGCGGCGCCGGCGTGCAGCACGTCGCGCACACCGTCTGGCCGTGGGTGGCCGCGGGCGGCGGCGCGCTGCTGCTGATCGCCGGGCTGCTGGCGCTGGCGTACGGGCGGCGCTGGCCCGCGATGTCCGGGCGCTACGAGCGCGCGGGCAACGGCCCCCGCGGCCCGCGCCGCGCCGCCAAGCAGCCGGACCTGGACCGCCCGGAGGAGATCTGGAAGTCGCTGGACCGGGGCGAGGACCCCACCGCGTAGGGACTCCCCGGGGGATGGCCGTCACCGGTCCGCACCGACCCGATGGTGGGTACGCGCCGCGCATCAGGGACAATGATTCCGAGCGAACGCCGCGCCCCGACCCAGGCGCGAGAAAGCAACGAGGAGCACTCATGTCGAGCAATGGCCACGGCCACGGACACACCCCGGCTGCCTGGACCGGCGTCATCATTTCGTTCATCGGCTTCTGCGTCGCGGGCGTCTTCACGGTGCTCGCCAACGTGCCCGGCTTCTGGGCCGGCATCGTTCTCATCTTCGCCGGTGCGGTCGTCGGCGGCCTGATGCGCATGGCGGGCCTGGGCTCCGAGCCCAAGCGCACCAAGGGCAGCCCCGCGCCGCAGCAGAGCTGACCCGGACTCCGGTCCACGCCCGACGAAGGCGCGGCTTCCCGGCCGCCCGCACGCCCCGCGCTCATGGCGCGGAACGGCCCGTGCGGCGGCGGGAAAGCTGCGCCTTCGCGCGTAGGGGGGAACAATCGGGACCGTGACGGAACCCGTGGCGCGCACCCCGCAGCACCCGCCCCCGGCCCCCGCTGCCCGCGCCGGCGCGGCGCGCCGCCTCGCGCCCCCGCTGGGCGCCCTGGCGGCGGTCCTGGCGGCCTTCGCGTACGTCGGCGCCGTCGACCCCAACGAGGCGGGGCACTACCCCGTCTGCCCCCTGCTGCGGTTCACCGGCCTGTACTGCCCGGCCTGCGGCGGGCTCCGCAGCGCGTACGCGGTGGTCCACGGCGACCTGGGCGCGGCGCTGGGCGCCAACGCCCTGGCGGTGCTCGGCTACGCCGCGTTCGCGGTGTTCTGGGCGGTCTGGCTGGTGCGGGCCGGCCGCGGGCTGCCGGCCGCGGGGCCGCGGCCGAGACCCGTCCACTGGTGGCTGCTCGGCGGTGCCGTGCTGCTTTTCACGGCGGTCCGCAATCTGCCCGCCGGATCGGTCCTCGCCCCATGATCCGCGCCATTTCCGCGCCTCCGGGGGAGCGCTCGCGCGGCCGGTACGTGTCCATGTTGTGGGACCGCCGACAGGCGAATGCGGGGCTACCGCTCCTGGCCGGATACCATCGGAGTGCCTGCTGGGAGCGCACCGCGTCCTCGAAGGTGACAGTTTTCCTCCACCGCTCAAGAAGGAGGCCGCTCGCGTGAGTGTGCTCGACGAGATCATCGACGGAGTCCGCGCCGACCTCGCCGAGCGACAGGCGCGCGTCAGCCTCGACGAGCTGAAGGAGCGGGCACAGAAGGCCGCCCCCGCCAAGGACGGCGTCGCGGCCCTCAAGGGCGACAGCGTGCGGGTGATCTGCGAGGTCAAGCGCTCCAGTCCGTCCAAGGGCGCGCTGGCCGCCATCGCCGACCCGGCCGGGCTCGCCGCCGACTACGAAGCGGGCGGCGCGGCCGTCATTTCCGTCCTCACCGAGCAGCGCCGCTTCGGCGGCTCGCTGGCCGACCTCGAGGCCGTCCGGGCCAAGGTCGACATCCCGATCCTGCGCAAGGACTTCATCGTCAGCGCGTACCAGCTCTGGGAGGCCCGCGCGTACGGCGCCGACCTGGCGCTGCTGATCGTGGCCGCGCTGGAGCAGGAGGCGCTGGTCTCGCTCATCGAGCGGGCCGAGTCGATCGGGCTGACCCCGCTGGTCGAGGCGCACGACGAGGAAGAGGTCGAGCGCGCGGTGGCCGCCGGAGCGAAGATCATCGGCGTGAACACCCGCGACCTGAAGACCCTCAAGGTCGACCGCGGCAACTTCGGCCGGGTCGCCCCCGAGATCCCGGACCACATCGTCAAGATCGCCGAGTCGGGCGTCCGCGGGCCGCACGACCTGATCGCGTACGCCAACGAGGGCGCGGACGCCGTCCTCGTCGGCGAGTCGCTGGTCACCGGCAAGGACCCGAAGACGGCCGTCGCCGACCTCGTCGCGGCCGGCTCGCACCCCGCCATCCGGCACGGACGGGACTGACCCCCATGACCGCCGCCCGCACCCAGTCGCCTTCCCCGGGCCTGCGCCCGGGGACGGTGAGCGCCGCGCGCCTGCCGCACGCGGCGCTGGGGCGCGGGTGCAGGCCGCGCGGCTGCCGGGCGCCCGCGCGCCGTATCCACGGACGACGCGTCCGCTACCACATCGGCTCGGAGCCGGGACAGATCAACGGGCGCCGATGGCGCCGTACGGCCGCGCCGCGCGCGGGCTCGCACGCCTGACCGGGCACCCCCGCGGGTGCTCCGGCGGAGTGTGACACCCGGGCCCGAGGCGCGCGGCACGTAGCTTGATGCCCGTATTTCGAGATATCGAGACTTCCGGGGCGTATGCGTGCGCCCCGAACGAGGAGTACGTCGGATGTCGTCTGACTTCTTCATTCCCGACCCCGAGGGCCGGATCCCCAGCGCCCAGGGGTACTTCGGTGCCTTCGGCGGCAAGTTCATCCCCGAGGCGCTGGTCGCCGCGGTCGACGAGGTCGCCGAGGAGTACGAGAAGGCCAAGGCGGACCCCGCCTTCGCCGCCGAGCTCAACGACCTGATGGTCAACTACACCGGCCGGCCGAGCGCCCTCACCGAGGTGCCGCGGTTCGCCGAGCACGCGGGCGGCGCGCGGATCTTCCTCAAGCGCGAGGACCTGAACCACACCGGCTCGCACAAGATCAACAACGTGCTGGGCCAGGCGCTGCTCACCAAGCGCATGGGCAAGACCCGCGTCATCGCCGAGACCGGCGCGGGCCAGCACGGCGTCGCCACCGCGACCGCCTGCGCCCTCTTCGGCCTCGAATGCACCATCTACATGGGCGAGATCGACACCGAGCGGCAGGCGCTCAACGTCGCCCGCATGCGGATGCTCGGCGCCGAGGTCATCGCCGTGAAGTCCGGCAGCCGCACGCTGAAGGACGCGATCAACGAGGCGTTCCGCGACTGGGTCGCCAACGTCGACCGGACCCACTACCTCTTCGGCACGGTCGCCGGCCCGCACCCCTTCCCCGCCCTCGTGCGCGACTTCCACCGCGTCATCGGTGTGGAGGCGCGCCGGCAGCTCCTGGAGCGCGCCGGGCGGCTGCCCGACGCGGCCGTGGCCTGCGTCGGCGGCGGCTCCAACGCCATCGGCCTCTTCCACGCCTTCCTGCCCGACGAGGACGTCCGCCTCATCGGCTGCGAGCCGGGCGGCCACGGCGTGGAGACCGGCGAGCACGCGGCCACCCTCACCGAGGGCACCCCGGGCATCCTGCACGGCTCCCGCTCCTACGTCCTCCAGGACGAGGACGGCCAGATCACCGAGCCGTACTCGATCTCCGCGGGCCTGGACTACCCGGGCATCGGCCCCGAGCACTCCTACCTCAAGGACGTCGGGCGCGCCGAGTACCGCGCCGTCACCGACGACGCGGCCATGCAGGCGCTGCGGCTGCTCTCGCAGACCGAGGGCATCATCCCCGCCATCGAGAGCGCGCACGCGCTCGCCGGTGCGCTGGAGGTGGGCCGCGAGCTGGGCAAGGACGGGCTGATCCTGGTCAACCTGTCCGGGCGCGGCGACAAGGACATGGACACGGCAGCGCGGTACTTCGGGCTGTACGACGCGCCCGCCGACGACGCGGTCGAGGCGGACGACACCGACGCCACGGACACCGCGCTCGGCGCGCACCAGGAAGGGACCAAGTGATGGCGGGCAACGTCGAGCTGCTGAGCTCTGTACTGGCCGGCGCCAAGGCCGAGGGCCGCGCGGCCCTGGTCGGGTACCTCCCGGCCGGCTTCCCGACCGTGGACGGCGGGGTGCGCGCCGTCACCGCGATGATCGAGGGCGGCTGCGACGTCGTCGAGGTCGGGCTGCCGCACAGCGACCCGGTGCTGGACGGCCCGGTCATCCAGACCGCCGACGACATCGCGCTGCGCGGCGGAGTCAAGATCGTCGACGTGATCCGCACGGTCGGCGAGGCGCACGCCGCCACCGGCGCGCCGGTGCTGTGCATGACGTACTGGAACCCGGTCGACGCGTACGGCGTGGAGCGGTTCGCCGCCGACCTGGCCGCCGCGGGCGGCGCCGGCTGCATCCTGCCGGACCTGCCGGTCGAGGAGTCCGAGGTGTGGCGGAAGGCCGCCGAGGAGCACGGCCTGGCCACGGTCTTCGTGGTCGCGCCGAGCAGCCGGGACGAGCGGCTCGCGAAGATCACCGCGGCGGGTACGGGCTTCGTGTACGCGGCGTCGCTGATGGGCGTCACCGGCACCCGCGAGTCCGTCGGCCGGGAGGCCCAGGACCTGGTCGCGCGCACCCGTGCCACCACCGATCTGCCGGTCTGCGTGGGCCTCGGCGTCTCCAACGCCGAGCAGGCGGCGGAGGTCGCGCAGTTCGCGGACGGGGTCATCGTCGGCTCCGCGTTCGTGAAGCGGCTGCTGGCGCACGAGGGCGACCTGGAGGCCGGGCTCGCGGGCGTACGGGAGCTGGCCGGGGAGCTGGCCAAGGGCGTACGGGCGTAACACCCGCGCCCGGCGTGCGTAAAGCTCACGCCGGGCGGGTCCCTCGATAGGACGAAAACCGGGGCGGAGGGGCGCAGTCGCGTCCCTCCGCCTCGTTTTTCACGGGTGTGAGCCAGAAATCCCGAGCCGATGGCAGCGCCCGCGAGCGGCTGCAGGCACAGCGCGAGAAGGAAAAGGCCCGCGCCCGGCGCGGCAGGCAGGCGAAGGTCGCCGGGGCGGTGGTCGTCGTCCTGGCGGTGGCCGCCGGCATCGCCCTCTGGGCGTCGTCGACGGGCGAGGACAAGAGCGCGCCGGTCGCCGCGCCGAAGGGAGCGACGGGCGGGGACAAGCCGATGGTCACCGTCGGCAAGAAGAGCGCCCCGTCCACGCTGCAGGTGTGGGAGGACTTCCGCTGCCCCGCCTGCAAGCAGTTCGAGACGGGCTTCCGCTCGACCCTCCATGAGCTCGAGGACAGCGGTCAGCTCCGCACCGACTACCACCTCGCCCTGCTCATCGACGGCAACATGGGCGGGAAGGGATCGCTGAACGCCGCCAATGCGGCACTGTGCGCGCAGAACGCCGGCAAGTTCCGCGAGTACCACGACGTGCTGTTCACCAACCAGCCCCCCGAGCAGCAGGACCGCTATGCGAGCAAGAAGTATCTGATCCAGCTGGCGGGGAAGGTCCCGGGCCTGGTGACCCAGGACTTCCGCTCCTGCGTGCAGGACGGGAAGTACAACGGCTTCGTGCAGAAGTCGCAGGAGGCGTTCCAGAACGCCGGCCTGCAGGGCACCCCGAGCGTCATCCTCAACGGGAAGAACATCTTCGCGGACCAGAGCGCGCAGATCACCCCGCAGAAGCTGAAGCAGATGGTGCTGGACGCGAACAAGAAGAAGTAGGGCGGAGAAGTAAGGGAGAGAAGCACGGCGGAGAAGTGCCGTCCGAGGGGTCGTTACTGAGCCGTTGCGGGGTGGGTTGCCGCCCGGCCCGCCCGGCGCGGTAGCGTCAGGGCTGCCATGGACCTCGCATTCATTCCCAGCCCGTCGACCGGCGTCGTGCATCTCGGCCCGATCCCGCTGCGCGGCTACGCATTCTGCATCATCATCGGCGTCTTCATCGCCGTCTGGCTCGGCAACAGGCGCTGGATCCAGCGCGGTGGCCGGAGCGGGACGGTCGCCGACATCGCCGTGTGGGCGGTGCCGTTCGGCCTGGTCGGAGGGCGGCTCTACCACGTCATCACGACGTATGAGCCGTACTTCGGCGCGGGCGGCGACCCGATCAAGGCGTTCTACGTCTGGGAGGGCGGCCTCGGCATCTGGGGCGCGATCGCGCTGGGCGCGGTGGGTGCCTGGATCGGCTGCCGCCGCCGGGGCATCCCGCTTCCCGCGTACGCGGACGCGGTCGCGCCGGGCATCGCGCTGGCGCAGGCGATGGGCCGCTGGGGCAACTGGTTCAACCAGGAGCTGTACGGCAGGAAGACGGACGTGCCGTGGGCGCTGCAGATCACCTCCGACCCGACGATCGGGCGCGTGGGCGGCACGTACCACCCCACGTTCCTGTACGAGTCGCTGTGGTGCATCGGCGTCGCGATCCTGGTCATCTGGGCGGACCGGCGGTTCGAGCTGGGCCACGGCCGGGCGTTCGCGCTGTACGTCGCCTCGTACTGCGCGGGCCGGGCGTGGATCGAGTACATGCGGGTCGACGAGGCGCACCACATCCTGGGCCTGCGGCTGAACGTGTGGACGGCGCTGATCGTCCTGGTCCTGGCGCTGGTGTACATGGTGATCTCGGCGAAGCGATCCCCTGGCCGGGAGGCTGTGGTGGAGCCCGCGGCGGCCGACCCGGAGGACACCGACCCGGAGGACGCCGACCCGGAGGACGCCGAGGACTCCCCGGCCGGCAAGACTGCGGACGAGCCGCAGGCGCCGGGGGACAAGCCCGCCGGAGCCGGGAAGAAGAAATCCTGACGCACGTGTCGGCTGCGGGCCGTGGCTCCTCCTGGGGACCACGGCCCGCTGTCGTACGTGGTCACTGCTGAGCCGCCACCGGGCTCACCGCCTGTGCCTCCCCGGTGACCGCCAAGACTGCCGTCTCGCGGGCCAGCTCGTCGAAGCCGATGCCGTCCAGGCCGCCGATGCCGGTGGCCAGGCGGTTGGCCAGCGGGGCCGTCCAGCGGGTGGGGAGCGCTGCCGGGGAACCGGCCAGCAGGCCGGTCAGGGAGCCGGCCGTCGCGCCGTTGGAGTCCGTGTCCCAGCCGCCGGAGACGGCGCGGCAGACCGAGCCGGTGAAGTCCCCGTCGGCGTGGGTGAGGGCGGCGGCGAGCAGGGCGGCGTTGGGCAGGACGTGCACCCAGTGGTGCCGTCCGTACGAGGCGTGCAGCCGGTCCACCACGGTCTCGAAGCCGGCCGGCGTACGGTCGGGCGCCTCCCGGGCCACCGCGATGCCGAAGCGCACGGCCCGGGCCAGCCGGGCGCGGGGCGGGACGACGGCGAGCCCGGCCGCAAGGCACTGGTGCACGTCGGCCGTGCCGCTCGCGGCCGCGGCCAGCGCGGCGGCGACGAACATCGCCCCGTACACGCCGTTGGCGGTGTGGCTCAGTACCGCGTCGCGCCAGGCGGCCTCGGCGGCCCCGGCCGGGTCGCCCGGGTGCGTCCAGCCGTGGATGTCGGCCCTGATCAGGGCGCCGATCCACTCGCGGAAGGGGTTGCGGAAGCGGGCGGTGTCCGGCGGTTCGATGCCGTCGAGGAGGTTGCGGTACGCGACGCGCTCGGCGGTGAACGTCCGGCCGGCCGGGAGCTCCTCCAGCCACAGCCGGGCGAGGTCGGCGGTGGTGAAGGCATGGCCGTGGCGCCGGAGGAGGAGCAGGCCGAGGACGGGGTGGTTCAGGTCGTCGTCCTCGGGCATGCCGTCGATGTTCTCGGCGAGCGAGGTGGCGCGGCTGCGGCGGTTCCACGGGTACCGGGCGGCGGTCGCGGGGTCCAGCCCGGCCTCGGTGAACCAGGTGTGCAGCGGCCAGTTCGCGGTCGACCGGGCGATCTCGCGGATGCCCGCCAGCGGCAGCTTCTCGACCGGCTTGCCGAGCAGACAGCCGGCGGCGCGGCCCAGCCAGGCGGCTTCGAGGCGGGGGAGGAGGCCGGGGACGGTGGGTACGGGCGTGGGCCCGGGCGCCGCGGCCCGGATGGCCGCCAGGTCCGTGGGCTCGTCGGCGGCCAGCGGGGAGGGCAGTGCGGCCAGGTCGTCCAGGAGGGCGGTGGCGAGGGCCCGGAGCCGGGGGGACGCCGGAGCGGTGGAGGCGCCGGCCCGTTCCGGCGCGTCGGCGCCGCCCGCGGTGTGCCAGCGGCGGCGGATCACGGTGGCGTCGCGGCCGTCCTCGGCGGCCTGCCGCAGCTCGTGGCCGAGCAGGTCCTCCGGCTGGACCCAGGTCACTCGCAGCGGCGCCGGCGGATATGTCATCGGAGCTCCGTGAGGGCGGCGAAAGCGGCCTCGTGGGTACGGCGGCGCGCCAGATCGCGGTGGTGGATCTCGCGGGCCACGGTGGTCAGCGCGGCAGCCGGGGCCCGGAGGTCCAGTCGGCTCGCTTCGGAGACGGCCGTGGTCCACTCGGTGGGCACGGGGTGGCCGAGCGCGCCGACCAGGGCGCCGCTCATGGTGGCGATGGAGTCGCAGTCGCGGCCGTAGTTGACGGCGCCGAGTACCGTCTCGCGGTAGTCGCCGTTGCCGACCAGCAACAGGCCGAGGGCGACGGGGAGTTCCTCGATGGAGTGCAGCCGGGAGGGCCGCCGGGCGCCGAGGGAGGGGCGACGGTATTCGGGCCCCACGGTGTCGAACGGGGAGACCGCGCCCCGCAGTTGCGGCAACGCGGGCTCGAACTCCTCGTACTTCACTGCCACTTCGCATACCGCCTCGATGGCCGTGCGGGTGCCGTCCTTGGCGAGGGCGAGGGCCGCCTCGACCACGGAGGCGGGCGTGGCGCCGGGCGTGCAGGCCGCGGCCACCGCCGCGGCGAGGACGCCGGCCGCCTCCCGCCCGTACGAGGACTGGTGCGCGCCCGCGACGTCCAGCGCCTCGGCGTAAGCGCCGCGCGGGTCACCGGCGTTGACCAGGCCGACCGGTGCCATGTACATCGCGGCACCGCAGTTGACGATGTTGCCGACGCCGGCCTCGCGGGGGTCGGCGTGCCCGTAGTGGAGGCGGGTGACGAGCCACTTCTCGGCGAGGAAGACGCGCTGCAGGGGCAGCGCCTCGGCCTCCAGCTCGGGGATCCAGCGGGGGTGGGTCATCAGGTCGGGGACCAGGTGCTCGGCCACGGAGTACGCGTCGAGGTGGTCGCGGACCTGCTCGTACACCCTGATCAGCGCGTGCGTCATGAGGGTGTCGTCGGTGACGTGGCCGTCGCCCTTGTGGTACGGCGCGAGGGGGCGGGCGGTGCGCCAGTCCTCGTACCAGGGGCCGACGATGCCGCGGACCGGGCCGCCGTGCCGCTCCCGGATCTGCTCCGGGCTCCAGCCCTCGACGGGCCCGCCGAGCGCGTCGCCGACCGCGGCCCCGGCGAGGGCGCCGGCCGTTCGGTCGGCGAGGGAAGGGCCAGTGGGAATCGCCGTGGTGGTGGGTGGTGCCGCGGTGTCGGTCATGGCTCGGCCGGCCCTTTCGCCAGAGGTGTCTGCGGGGTGATCAGGGGCGTCTGTGGAGTGATCAGGGGTGTCTGCGGGGTGGTCAACGGCGTCTGAGGGGTGGTCAGTTCGGTGCCGGCGAGCTGTTCGGCCAGTTCGACCAGGTCGGTGCCGGCCAGCCGGGGGAGTGCGCAGCCGGAGAGCGTGCGGCAGGTGTCGCGCCAGGCGGCGGGCAGCGCGGCGGCGCCCCCGAGGGCGCCGGTCAGCGCGCCGGCCAGGGCGGGCGCGGAGTCGGCGACGCGGGAGAGGCAGGCGGCGGCGGGCACCGCCTCGGCGGTCCGGCCGCCGCCCGCGAGAGCCAGCGCGAGGGCGACCGGCACGGTCTCGGCGGCGGCGATGCCGTAGCTGTAGACGTGGTCGACGATCTCGTGTTCCAGGGTGGGGACGAGGGCGAAGGCGGCGCCGGGGTGGCCGTCGGCGGTGGCCTCGGCCAGCCGCACGGCGTGCAGGGCGTTGCGGCGGATCTCGGTGCCCTCGGGAAGCTGGGCGAGGGCGGCTTCGACGCAGGCGGCGACGGGCGCGCCGCCGAGTGCGGCGGCGACCGCGGCGGCCATCGCGCGGGCGCCGTGCACGCCGTCGCCGTCCTGGGTGTACCGGGCGTCGAACTCGGCGAGCCCGGCGGCGGCTTCCGGGTCGCCAGGGTGGACGACGGCCAGTACGGCGGCGCGTACGCAGGCCGCGTCGTCGAAGAAGTGCGGGTTGTCGTGGCCGGTGGCGGGCGGGCGGAGCCCGGCGGCGAGGTTGCCGAGGCCGGCGCGTACGGAGATCCGGGCGCGCAGGGGCAGTACGGCCGACTCGACCTCCGGGGCGCGGTCGGCGGCGGCCGCGACCTCGCAGGCCAGCGCGTTCCAGGCGAGGTCGAGGGCGGCCCGCATCCGGCGGTCCCGGCCCAGGTCGGAGAGGAACGCGCCGGCCGCGGTGAGCACGGAGCCGGCGGTGAAGGCGGCCCATTCGGCGTCGTCGGAGGGGCCGAGGCGGAGCGGTTCGGGGGGCTGGTTGAGGGCGATCGGGACGGGGAGCGTGGTGGTGGCGTTCTGCTCGGCGAAGGTGTCGAGCTCACGGGTGAGGCGGCGGGTCCATTCGGGCATGCGGGCTGCACGGTGCCGGCTCGCCGGCCAGCCGGCGGCGTCGCCTGCGGCGAGTCCTAGGAGCAGGCCCTCGATTCGGGTGCCGGTGGGTGGGGGGTGCGGGTGGGACGTACGGCTGCCCGCCGACTGGGGTGCCGCTGCGCCCGCCCTCCCCCGAGCTCCTGCGGAGCAGGGAGGTACCCCCTCGCGTTCGGCGGCACAACCGCCCGCAGCGGGGATGGGGGAGGCGGTGGCGGCGATCAGGGGCGCGGGGAACTGCGCGAGCGGCCCCGACGGTGCGGCAGTCGCCCGCGGCGGGCCAGGGGCATCTCCGGCAGCGCCGCCGCCCGGGCCGGAGGTGGTCATGACGTCTCCCGGCCCGCGGGTGTCAGCAGGTCCGCGATGTCCAGGACGTGGTAGCCCGCCATGGAGGGGAGGCAGCTGCCGCGTACCGGGGTGATGACGCGGGCCCATGCGCCGGGTACGGCGCCCACGCCGCCCAGCGCGCCGGCCAGGGCGCCGGCGACCGCCGCTGTGGTGTCGGCGTCGCGGCCCATGTTGACGGCAGTGAGGACCGAGGCGGGGAAGTCGCCGGCCGCGGCGGCGAACGCGCCGAAGGCCAGCCCGACCGCTTCGGGCGCCAGGTCGGTCCAGGGATAGCCGCCGATGACGACGGCGGACCGTACGGCGCGTTCGGTGCCGAGGCGGGTGATGCCGGGGTCCAGCCGGGAGCGCTGGGCGGCGGCGACCGCGCGGCGCAGCGAGCGCGCCGTCCAGGAGTCCTCGGGGACGACGGAGAGCGCGGCGGCGATGACCGCGTCGGTGGTCCCGGCGACCATCGCGGCCGCGACCCCGGCGGCGACGGCCTGTCCGCCGTAGATGCCCTCGCCGTCGTGGCTGACCGTGCCGTCCACCGCGACCAGCCGGGCGGCCTCGGCGGGCCGGCCCGCCGCGTGTACGCCGAAGGGCGCGGCCCGCATCGCCAGTCCGTCGCTCCAGGCATGCCGGTGCTGGGCGGAAATCGGTGCGGCGAGCCCCCGGCGGAGGTTCTCCAGGGTGCCGCGCTCGCTGAACCCGGCGCCGCGGAAGGGGCCCTCGTCCAGGTCGGCGATCCACTGGTGCCAGGCGGCCTCGACGTGGGTCACGGTGAGCGCCGAGCCGTGTTCGGCCAGCAGCAGGCCGGAGAAGATGGCGTATTCGGTGTCGTCGGTGCCGGCCGGGTCGTCGGCGACGAAGCCTTCGATGCGGCCCCAGCGGCGGCGGATCTGCGAGGGCTTCATGTTCTCCGCGGGGGCGCCGAGCGCGTCCCCCACGGCGAGGCCCAGCAGCGCGCCGCGGCCCCGGTCCCGCAGATCGGCGGGGCGGTCACCCGGGGTGACCGGGACGGGCGAGGGAGCGTGCGGTGTGCTCATGTGCGTGCCCTTCCGCCGGCCGGTCCGGATGCGTACGCGTCTGAGGGATGGTAGGGCCGGTTTGCCGCGAATGGGGGGACATCACGCCGGATCGGAGCGATGTCGTGATGGCCGTATCCGGCGGGTCGCGGAAGAGGTGGCGTGATCCAGATCTCACGGCTGGGGCTTCGGTAAAGCCGCAGGTCAGCGCGGTAAGTACGGCCTTCCTTGCTAGCGCGAAGGGGTGTGAGGCGCCTAACTTCGAGGGTGTTGCAGGGGGAAGTGCCGCTCATCGGCCCACACCTCGCGAGGGAGGGAGAGGTCCCTATGTCCGTCATTGATGTCATGGACGCGTCGGCTCCGACGCATGTCGCCCACCGTGACAACCACACGCACCGTGACGTGAACGGCGGCTGGCTGCGGCCGGCGGTCTTCGGCGCCATGGACGGGCTGGTGTCGAACCTCGCCCTGATGACGGGTGTGGCCGGCGGCTCGGTGTCGCAGCAGACGATCGTCATCACGGGCCTGGCCGGGCTGGCCGCGGGCGCCTTCTCGATGGCCGCAGGCGAGTACACCTCGGTTGCCTCGCAGCGCGAGCTGGTCCAGGCCGAGCTGGACATCGAGCGCCGTGAGCTGCGTAAACACCCCAAGGACGAGCAGGCGGAGCTGGCCGCGCTGTACGAGTCGCGCGGCGTGGAGCCGGGGCTCGCCCGTGAGGTGGCCGCGCAGCTCTCCAAGGACCCGGAGCAGGCGCTGGAGATCCACGCCCGCGAGGAGCTCGGCGTGGACCCGTCCGACCTGCCCTCGCCGCTGGTCGCCGCCGCGTCCTCCTTCGGCTCCTTCGCGCTGGGCGCGCTGCTGCCGGTCCTGCCGTACCTGCTGGGCGCCTCCGCGCTGTGGCCCGCCGTGCTGCTCGCGCTGCTGGGACTTTTCGCGTGCGGCGCGGTTGTCGCCCGGGTGACGGCGCGGTCCTGGTGGTACAGCGGACTGCGCCAGCTGGCCCTCGGCGGTGCCGCCGCAGGTGTGACGTACGTCCTGGGCGCACTGTTCGGAACCGCCGTAGGGTGACGCCCTATGCGTGCAGACGCATAATTACCCTGTTACTTCGCGGTTTCAGTTTTGGTACAGCGGGCATAAGGCTCTGGCGCCGGAGGCAACGTCGCTTACCGGTGACCCGCGCTGTCGGACGATGATCTGTCCCGTCGCGTTCTTGATCCACCGCACTGCGCGGTGTCCGCATGCTGGAAGCCCCTATCCGATTCACGAGATCGGGGTCATCCTGTAACCTGCACGCAAAATTTCGCGGAGGGCCAACGTCGTCCCTCGGCACTGCACATGCCACGACGACGTTGGGAGAGCCGATGCGTTCCGCGTCCACGCACTCCGCGACCACCGGCAGCGCTACCAGCGCCGCCTGGTCGCCCATGGACGGGCGCCCCGCCCAGCAGGGGATGTACGACCCGCGTAACGAGCACGACGCCTGCGGCGTCGGCTTCGTCGCGACCCTCACCGGCGAGGCGAGCCACGCACTGGTCGAACAGGCGCTGACCGTCCTGCGGAACCTCGAACACCGCGGCGCCACCGGCTCCGAGCCCGACTCCGGCGACGGTGCGGGCATCCTGCTCCAGATCCCCGACGCGTTCCTCCGTGAAAACGTCACCTTCGAGCTGCCCGAGGCCGGCGCCTACGCCGCGGGCATCGCCTTCCTCCCCGCGGACGCCGAGGACGCGGCCGCCGCCGTCTCGAAGATCGAGACGATCGCGTCCGAAGAGGGCCTGAACGTCCTCGGCTGGCGCGTCGTCCCCGTTGCCCCGCAGCTCCTCGGCAACGGCGCCCGCGCCACCATGCCCGCCTTCTCCCAGCTGTTCGTCGCCGACGGTGAGAACACCGGACTGGCGCTGGACCGCAAGGCGTTCGCGCTGCGCAAGCGCGCCGAGCGCGAGGCCGGCGTGTACTTCCCGTCGCTGTCCGCGCGCACGATCGTGTACAAGGGCATGCTGACCACCGGGCAGCTGGAGCCGTTCTTCCCGGACCTGTCCGACCGCCGCTTCGCCACCGCCATCGCGCTGGTCCACTCGCGTTTCTCCACCAACACCTTCCCGAGCTGGCCGCTGGCCCACCCGTACCGCTTCGTCGCGCACAACGGCGAGATCAACACGGTCAAGGGCAACCGCAACTGGATGCGCGCCCGCGAGTCCCAGCTCTCCAGCAAGCTCTTCGGTGACGCGACCGAGACGCTGGACCGTCTCTTCCCCGTCTGTACGCCGGACGCCTCCGACTCCGCGTCCTTCGACGAGGTCCTGGAGCTGCTCCACCTCGGCGGCCGCTCGCTGCCGCACTCCGTGCTGATGATGGTCCCGGAGGCGTGGGAGAACAGCCCCTCCATGGACCCGGCCCGGCGCGCCTTCTACCAGTACCACTCCACGATGATGGAGCCCTGGGACGGCCCGGCCTGCGTCACCTTCACCGACGGCACCCAGGTCGGCGCGGTCCTGGACCGCAACGGCCTGCGCCCCGGGCGTTACTGGGTCACCGACGACGGCCTCGTCGTGCTCTCCTCCGAGGTCGGCGTCCTGGACATCGACCCCGCCAAGGTCGTCCGCAAGGGCCGCCTGCAGCCCGGCCGGATGTTCCTCGTGGACACCGCCGAGCACCGCATCGTCGAGGACGACGAGATCAAGGGCGCCCTCGCCGCCGAGCACCCGTACGCGGAGTGGCTGGAGGCCGGCGAGATCGAGCTCGAGGACCTCCCCGAGCGCGAGCACATCGTGCACACCCACGCCTCGGTCACCCGCCGCCAGCAGACCTTCGGCTACACCGAGGAGGAGCTGCGCGTCCTCCTCGCGCCGATGGCCAAGGCCGGTGCCGAGCCCATCGGTTCGATGGGCACGGACTCGCCGATCGCCGCGCTCTCCGAGCGTCCCCGGCTGCTCTTCGACTACTTCACCCAGCTCTTCGCGCAGGTCACCAACCCGCCGCTGGACGCCATCCGCGAGGAGCTCGTCACCTCGCTGATCTCCTCGCTGGGCCCGCAGGGCAACCTGCTGGAGCCGACCGCGGCCTCCTGCCGCAGCGTCACCCTGCCCTTCCCGGTGATCGACAACGATGAGCTGGCCAAGCTCATCCACATCAACGCCGACGGCGACATGCCGGGGATGACGGCCGTCACCCTCTCCGGCCTGTACCGCGTGCACGGCGGCGGGGAGTCTCTCGCGGCCCGGATCGACGAGATCTGCGCCGAGGCCGAGGCCGCCATCGAGGACGGCGCGCGCCTGATCGTGCTGTCCGACCGGCACTCCGACGCCGAGCACGCGCCGATCCCCTCGCTGCTGCTCACCTCGGCCGTCCACCACCACCTCATCCGTACGAAGCAGCGCACCCAGGTGGGTCTGCTCGTCGAGGCCGGTGACGTCCGCGAGGTGCACCACGTCGCGCTGCTGATCGGCTACGGCGCCGCCGCGGTCAACCCGTACCTGGCCATGGAGTCCGTCGAGGACCTGGTCCGCGCCGGCACCTTCCTGCCCGGCGTCGAGGCCGAGACCGCCATCAAGAACCTGATCAAGGCGCTCGGCAAGGGTGTCCTGAAGGTCATGTCCAAGATGGGCATCTCCACCGTCGCCTCCTACCGCGGCGCGCAGGTATTCGAGGCCGTCGGCCTGGACGAGGCGTTCGTCGACAAGTACTTCCACGGCACCGCCACCAAGATCGGCGGCGCGGGCCTGGACGTCGTCGCCAAGGAGGTCGCGGCCCGGCACGCCAAGGCGTACCCGGCCTCCGGCATCGCCGCCACGCACCGCGCGCTGGACATCGGCGGCGAGTACCAGTGGCGCCGTGAGGGCGAGCCGCACCTGTTCGACCCGGAGACCGTCTTCCGCCTGCAGCACTCCGCGCGCTCGGGCCGGTACGACATCTTCAAGAAGTACACCGAGCGGGTCAACGAGCAGTCCGAGCGCCTGATGACGCTGCGCGGCCTGTTCGGCTTCAAGTCGGACCGCCCCTCGATCCCGATCGAGGAGGTCGAGCCGGTCAGCGAGATCGTCAAGCGGTTCTCCACCGGCGCCATGTCGTACGGCTCCATCTCCCAGGAGGCGCACGAGACCCTCGCCATCGCCATGAACCAGCTGGGCGGCAAGTCCAACACCGGTGAGGGCGGCGAGGACCCGGAGCGCCTGTACGACCCGGCGCGCCGCTCCTCCATCAAGCAGGTCGCGTCCGGCCGCTTCGGTGTGACCAGCGAGTACCTCGTCAACTCCGACGACATCCAGATCAAGATGGCCCAGGGCGCCAAGCCCGGTGAGGGCGGTCAGCTGCCCGGCCACAAGGTCTACCCGTGGGTCGCCAAGACGCGTCACTCGACGCCGGGTGTGGGCCTGATCTCCCCGCCGCCGCACCACGACATCTACTCCATCGAGGACCTGGCTCAGCTGATCCACGACCTCAAGAACGCCAACCCGCAGGCCCGCATCCACGTGAAGCTGGTCTCCGAGGTCGGCGTCGGCACGGTCGCCGCGGGTGTCTCCAAGGCGCACGCGGACGTGGTCCTGATCTCCGGCCACGACGGCGGTACGGGCGCCTCGCCGCTCACCTCGCTGAAGCACGCCGGTGGTCCCTGGGAGCTCGGCCTCGCCGAGACCCAGCAGACGCTGCTGCTCAACGGCCTGCGCGACCGCATCGTCGTGCAGACCGACGGCCAGCTGAAGACCGGCCGCGACGTGGTCATCGCCGCCCTGCTGGGCGCCGAGGAGTACGGCTTCGCGACCGCCCCGCTGGTGGTCTCCGGCTGCGTCATGATGCGCGTCTGCCACCTGGACACCTGCCCGGTCGGCATCGCCACGCAGAACCCGACGCTGCGCGAGCGGTTCAGCGGCAAGGCCGAGTACATCGTCAACTTCTTCCAGTTCATCGCCGAGGAGGTCCGTGAGCTCCTCGCCGAGCTGGGCTTCCGCACGCTGGAGGAGGCCGTCGGCCACGCCGAGCTGCTGGACACCACCCAGGCCGTGACGCACTGGAAGGCGCAGGGCCTGGACCTGGCCCCGCTGCTGCACGTGCCCGAGCTGCCCGAGGGCGCCGTCCGCCACCAGATCACCGTGCAGGACCACGGCCTGGAGAAGGCGCTGGACAACCAGCTCATCAAGCTGGCGGCCGACGCGCTCGCCGCGGACACCGCGGAGGAGGCCCAGCCCGTACGGGCGCAGGTCGCCATCCGCAACATCAACCGCACGGTCGGCACCATGCTGGGCCACGAGGTGACGAAGAAGTTCGGTGGCGCGGGTCTGCCCGACGACACCATCGACATCACCTTCACCGGCTCGGCCGGCCAGTCCTTCGGCGCGTTCCTGCCGAAGGGTGTCACCCTCCGCCTGGAGGGCGACGCCAACGACTACGTCGGCAAGGGCCTCTCCGGCGGCCGCGTCATCGTCCGCCCGGACCGCGGCGCGGACCACCTGGCCGAGTACTCCACCATCGCGGGCAACACCCTCGCCTACGGCGCCACCGGCGGCGAGCTCTACCTCCGCGGCCGGGTCGGCGAGCGCTTCTGCGTCCGCAACTCCGGCGCCACGGTGGTCTCCGAGGGCGTGGGCGACCACGGCTGCGAGTACATGACCGGCGGCAACGCGGTTGTGCTCGGCGAGACGGGCCGCAACTTCGCGGCCGGCATGTCCGGCGGTTTCGCCTACGTCATCGACCTGGACAAGGCCAACGTCAACAAGGAGCTCGTCTCCGCGGTGCACGACACGCTGGACGAGACCGACAAGCAGTGGCTGCACGACGTGGTGCGTCGCCACCAGGAGGAGACCGGCTCCACCGTGGCCGAGAAGCTCCTCGCCGACTGGGATGCCGCGGCCGCGCGCTTCAGCAAGGTCATCCCGCCCACGTACAAGGCAGTGCTCGCCGCCAAGGACGCCGCTGAGCAGGCCGGACTCTCCGAGTCCGCGACCCACGAGAAGATGATGGAGGCGGCGACCAATGGCTGACCCCAAGGGCTTCCTGAACCACGACCGCGAGGTCGCCGAGACCCGTCCCGTCGAGGAGCGCGTCAAGGACTGGAACGAGGTCTACCGGCCCGGCTCCCTGCTGCCGATCATCAGCAAGCAGGCGTCGCGCTGCATGGACTGCGGCATCCCGTTCTGCCACAACGGCTGTCCGCTGGGGAACCTCATCCCCGAGTGGAACGACTACGCGTACCGCAACGACTGGGAGGCCGCCAGCGAGCGGCTGCACGCGACCAACAACTTCCCGGAGTTCACCGGTCGCCTCTGCCCCGCGCCGTGCGAGGCCGCCTGTGTGCTGGGCATCAACCAGCCGCCGGTGACCATCAAGAACGTCGAGGTCTCCATCATCGACAAGGCGTGGGACAACGGGGACGTCACCCCGCAGCCGCCCGAGCGCCTGTCCGGCAAGACCGTCGCCGTCATCGGCTCGGGCCCGGCGGGTCTCGCCGCGGCCCAGCAGCTGACCCGCGCGGGTCACACCGTCGCCGTCTACGAGCGCGCGGACCGTATCGGTGGTCTCCTCCGCTACGGCATCCCCGAGTTCAAGATGGAGAAGCGGCACATCAACCGCCGCATCGAGCAGATGCGCGCGGAGGGCACCAAGTTCCGCACCGAGACGGAGATCGGCCGTGACATCGACGCGGCGAAGCTGCGCCGTCGCTACGACGCCGTCGTGATCGCCGCGGGCTCGACGACCTCCCGCGACCTGCCGGTGCCCGGCCGCGACCTCAAGGGCATCCACTTCGCGATGGAGTACCTCCCGCTCGCGAACAAGGTCCAGGAGGGCGACCTCACCACGTCCCCGATCTCCGCCGAGGGCAAGCACGTCGTGGTCATCGGCGGCGGTGACACCGGCGCCGACTGCGTCGGCACGGCCCACCGTCAGGGCGCGGCCTCCGTGACCCAGCTGGAGATCATGCCCAAGCCGGGCGAGGAGCGGAACGAGAACCAGCCCTGGCCGACGTTCCCGATGCTCTACAAGGTCACCTCCGCGCACGAGGAGGGCGGTGAGCGGATCTACTCCGTCAACACCACCCACTTCGAGGGCGACGAGGACGGCAACGTCCAGTGGCTGCACCTGGTCGAGGTGGAGTTCAAGGACGGCAAGCTCGAGCAGAAGCCCGGCACCGAGCGGAAGATCCCCGCTCAGCTCGTCACCCTCGCCATGGGCTTCACCGGCACCGACAAGGAGAACGGCCTCGTCGAGCAGTTCGGCCTGGAGCTGGACGAGCGCGGCAACATCGCCCGCGACGCCGAGTTCGCCACCAACGTCCCCGGCGTGTACGTCGCCGGTGACGCGGGCCGCGGCCAGTCCCTCATCGTCTGGGCCATCGCCGAGGGCCGCTCCGCGGCCAAGGGCGTGGACCGCTTCCTGACCGGCGCGTCCTCGCTGCCCGCCCCGATCAAGCCGACGGACCGCGCACTGGCCGTGTGATCGGCGTGCCGGCCGTACGGCCCTGAGTGTCCCGTACAACGGCGTACGGAACAGATGCGGCGCCTGCCCCTTCCCCGACCGGAGGGCAGGCGCCGCGCTTGTGTTTTGGGGCGGAGCCCTGGGCGCGCTTCACTCGATCGTGGAGGTGATTGCCTATCGTGGGACCGGAGACTGCCGTGCTCCGTACGCTGTGCCCGAAAGGTGGCGCCGCGATGACACTGACGCATCACGAGACTGCCGGGGCCATGTCACCCATCGAGGATCCGCACGCCCTCCTGCGCTTTCTGGAAGATCTCCCCGAGCTCGATCAGCTCAAGATCGAGCTCATTGATGGAAAGATCGTTATACAGGCATCGGCGGCTCCGTTCCACAACCTGATCGTCGGGAAGCTCACCGTGCAGTTCATGCTGCAAGGGTGGGAGGCCCTCCCGGACCAGGCTCTGATCTCTCCCAACTCTTCCTTTGAGCCCAAGGCGGATCTCACCGTCACCACGCTCGATGCGATGTCCGACAACAAGAACCCCTTTCCCGCGGACCGGGTCGAGCTCGTCGTCGAGATCGTCTCCAGCGACAAGGACGTCGACTACATCAAGAAGCGTTTCTGGTACGGCACGAGCAAGATCCCGCTGTACTTGGTGATCGATCCGAACATCGGCATGTGTTCACTGCACTCGCAGCCCCAGGCCCATGGCTACCGGACCGTGACGACCTCGGAATTCGGCGAGCCCATCGAGCTCCCCGAGCCGTTCTCCTTTGCCATCGACACCACCACGTTCAAGCTCTACCCGCCGAAGGCCTGACCTCAGCCCTCGTCCTCCACCAGCCGGGCCGGGAAGCCGCCCGTGGCGATCGGGCCCCAGCGGCGGGGGGTGATGCGGATGATGGACTTGCCCTGCTTGATCATGGCCGCGCGGTACTCGTCCCAGTCCGGGTGCTCGCCGGAGATGTTGCGGAAGTACTCCACCAGCGGCTCGACCGAGTCCGGCGCGTCGATGACCTCGGCCTCGCCGTCGACCTGCACCCACGGGCCGTTCCACTCGTCGGAGAGGACGATCACGCTGACGGACGGCGCGCGGCGGGCGTTGCGCACCTTGGCGCGCTCCGGGTACGTCGAGATCACGATCCGGCCCGAGTCGTCCACGCCGCAGGTCAGCGGCGAGCCCTGCGGGGTACCGTCGGACCGGCGGGTCAGCAGGATGGCGCGGTGCCGGGGCCGGACGAACTCCAGCAGTTCGGGGAGTTCGACCTTCTTGTTCGTCGCGATGGAAGGGCTCATACGGCCGAGCCTAGGCGCTGGAGCGCGCTCGAAGGCCCACCGGCACGGGCGGGCCGCCCGCGCCGCGGCCGGTGCTCAGCCCACAGCGGAAGGACCGGCCCCCGGCGGCCCGGCGCCGTAGGTTCGCCGCATGAGACCCCGACAGCTCACCTCCGCGATATGGCAACTGCCCTTCCCCGTGGGCCATGTGTACGTCGTACGGCTGCCGCCCGGCGGCCGGCCGGCGCGTGCCGGGTACGCCCTGGTGGACACCGGCCTACCGGGCTCCGCGCCGGCCGTCCTGGCGGCGCTGGCCGCGCTCGGCGGGCGCCCCGAGGACGTCCGGCAGATCGTGCTGACCCACTCGCACCTCGACCACACCGGCTCGGCCGCCGACCTCGCGGCGGCCACCGGCGCCACCGTCCTGGCGGGCGCGCCCGACGCCCCGGTCATCCGCGGCGAGGCACCCGAGCCGCCACCGGTCCTGACCGCCGCCGAGAAGCCCCTGTTCGAGCGCAACATGGCGGGCTTCGCGGAAGCCGGGATACCGGCGCCGCGCCCCGTCGCGGTGGACACCGAACTGCACGACGGCGATGCGCTGGAGGGCTGGGGAGAGCCGGTGCACGTGCTCGCCACGCACGGCCACACCCCCGGCGGCGTCGCCCTGCACCTGCCGGAGTCCCAAGTGCTCTTCACGGGGGACATCATCGGTACCGGGGAGGGCCGGGCGGTGCTCGGCCCGTTCAACGTCGACCGGGAGCAGGCCATCGCCTCGTTCCGGCGGCTGGCCGCGCTGGAGCGGGTCGAGGTGGTGTGCGTACCGCACGGCGACCCGATCACCGAGGACGCGACGGCGGTGCTGGCGGCGGCCACGCCCGAGACCGACTGGCTGTAGCCGTTGCACACCGGCCCTTACGTGTCGCACTCCAGCTCCGTGCGGCACAGCGCGCAGCGGGCCCGGAGCGGGCCGCGCACCGGGAGCCGGATGCGCTGGTGGCAGACCGGGCACGGGAAGGAGACGCGGAGCGGGCCCGGGCCGTCGAAGGCGTAGCCGGCGTCCGGCGGCGGGCCGGGGGAGCGGCGCGGCACACGCGCGGCGCGCCGGTCCTTCGCGTACCGCCACCGGTCGGCCCGGCCCGCGGCGGCCAGCGGTGGCTGCCGGATGTCGTGCAGCGCCCGCAGCCGCCCCGCGCGATAGGCGTCGTACGCCTGCGGGCTGGTGAACCACGGCGCCGGGTCCTCGCCGAAGAACAGTGCCCGCTTGGCGAGGACGTAGCCGAACTCCTCGGGCGTGAGGTACCCCAGCTTCTGCGAGGACGTGCCGTGCTCGCGGTAGGCGTCCAGCAGCAGCCAGCCCGCGCCGAGGTAGGCGGTCGCGGTGTCGGTGAGGATCTCGTTGGCGTGCGTGCCGGGGAAGGACAGGCCGAGGCGGTGCAGGTAGATGTGCATCACCTCGTGCGCCAGGGCGGCGGCGATGTCCCGGCGGTGGTTGCGGAAGCGGTCGTTGAGCTCGATGAAGTACTCGGGCCCCGCGGTCAGTTCGACGTGCGCCGCGTGCCGCATCCCGCGGAAGGAGACGATCATGCGGGCGTCCGGCAGCCGCAGATGCGCCACCATCGCCCGGGCCACCCGCTGCACGCCCAGGTGCAGGTCCTCCTCGTCGCCGAACGCCGCGTCGACGGGCGGCACGGCGGTCGCGAAGGTGCGCACGGTGTCGTACGACATCCGTTTGTACAGCGCGGTCACGGCCGCCCGGACCGTCTCCAGATGCGGATAGCCGTGCACGACCTCGCTGCCGGGACGGGTGCCTCCCACTGCCACCCGACCACTGTACGGGCGGGACGGACCGGACGGTACGGGACGTACTGCCCACAGCCGCAAGGGAATTGAGCGGCTGGACACTCTTGTCACACTTGTCGCGCGTTCCACATAATCACAGGGCGCTTTACGGGCTCGCCCCCACCGGGTCCGGACGCCTTTTCGTGCGCTGCCGTTTTTGCCACCGGTTCTTTTGCCGGTTCTTGTCCCACGCGGCGGTGGACACCGGGTCCGGTGTTGGCATGAGCTCGTCATTGACGTGCAACCCCCCACGAAAGGAAGCCCGTTGAGCTACCTGAAGCACATCAAGAGAGCGACCGCCGTCGCAGCCGTGGCCCTCGCCGCCGTCAGCCTCCAGCCCGGCACGGCCGGCGCCGCGACCCCCGCCCGGGACGGCGGCGACCGCCCGACGGTCGTCGGCGGCACCCGTGCCCAGCAGGGCGAATTCCCGTTCATGGTGCGGCTGTCGATGGGCTGCGGCGGCGCGCTGTACGCCAAGGACATCGTGCTGACCGCCGCCCACTGCGTGGACGGCAGCGGCCCGAACACCTCGATCACGGCCACCGCCGGCGTCGTGGACCTCCAGGACTCCGCCGCCGTGAAGGTGAAGTCCACCGAGGTCCTGCAGGCTCCGGGCTACGACGGCAAGGGCAAGGACTGGGCGCTGATCAAGCTCGCCAAGCCGATCGAGAACCTCCCCACCCTGAAGATCGCCGAGGACGACAAGCTCAACAGCGGCGACTTCACGATAGCCGGGTGGGGCGCCGACAAGGAGGGCGGCCAGCAGCAGCGCTACCTGCTCAAGGCCGAGGTGCCGTTCATCGACGACGCCACCTGCGAGAAGGCGTACGGCGCCGATCTGACTCCCGGCGAGGAGCTCTGCGCCGGCCTGCTGGACACCGGCGGCGTGGACACCTGCCAGGGTGACTCGGGCGGCCCGATGTTCCGCAAGGACGACGCCGGCGAGTGGCTCCAGGTCGGCATCGTGAGCTGGGGCGAGGGCTGCGCGCGGCCGGGCAAGCCCGGCGTGTACACCGAGGTGAGCGCCTTCGCCGCGGACATCAAGAAGAGCGCGGGCGAGCTCGCCGGCTGAGGACGCCGACGGGCCGGGGCGGTGCCGAGTGCGGCGGCACCGTCCCTTTGCCGTGTGTGGAGGCACCGCCTCGTGGTCATGGGTGGGTGGCACCGCCCGTTAGTCCAACACCTGTCCCTCCTTTGTCCATGGGCGCACCCGTCGCACGCGCAGCACGCTGTCCGGCGACAGCCAGTACCGGTGCGAAGGAGGACAGTGCGCGTGAACGAACCGACAGGTGACGGGCGCAGGCCCAGCCGCAGAACCGTCGTCGCGGGCACCGCCCTCGCCGCGCTCGGCACCGCGCTGCCCCTCGGCGCCGCGCCCGCGCACGCGGCACCCCGGGCGGGCGAGGCCGTGCTCCGCTCCGAGCAGCTCCGGGTCCGCGTGGACACCGCCTTCCCACGCGTCCTCGCATACACCGACACCGGCACCGGCGCCGTACTGCACGGCCAGACGGAGCCGGTCACCGAGATCGTCATCGACGGCACCGCACGGACCCCGAAGGTGACCGCGCGGCCGTCCGCCGACCGCATCTCGTACACCCTCGCCTTCGACGGCGGCACCGAGATCGGCGTGGAGATCGCGGTCGAGGGGTGGCAGGTCCACTGGCGCGTCACGAGGATCGCCGACACCGCCGCGCTGCGCGTCGGCACCCTGCAGATCCCCGCGCTCGCGCTGCTCAGCGTCCGCAGCGACCAGCCCGGCGCGACGCTCCTCGCGGCCCGGATCGAGCTGGACAAGGCCAAGAGCGGCGACACCCTCGTCCAGGTCACCGCGGACACCCCCGCCGACGCCGCGCCCCTGGGCTGCGCGTACGCCGTGGTCGCCACCGACAAGCTGGCCGCCGCGCTGGAGACCAACACGGTGTACGACAAGCCGTCCGGCGCCACCACCTGGGAGAACGGCCGGCTCTGGCGGCAGACCGTACGGCGCGACGGTTACACCGAAGCCCGGCTCGCGTGCGGCCAGTGGACCCACCGCGCGGCCACCGCCCCCGTCGACGCCACCGAACCGCTGCCGTACGCCACCGTGATCCTCACCCGCGACCGCAACGGCGACGGCCGCGTCGACTGGCAGGACGCCGCCATCGCGCTGCGCGACATCATGGTGAAGCCGCTCGGCGCCGACGAACAGCATCTGCGCGTCGTCCCGCACATCCCCTTCAACTTCGCCAGCCAGGCCACCAATCCGTTCCTCGCCACCCTCGACAACGTCAAGCGGATCTCCCTCGCGACGGACGGGCTGCGGCAGTTCACCCTCCTCAAGGGCTACCAGTCCGAGGGCCACGACTCCGCCCACCCCGACTACGGCGGCAACTACAACACCCGCGCGGGCGGCCTCGAAGACCTCAACACCCTGGTCCGCTCCGGAAAGAAGTGGAACAGCGACTTCGCCGTCCACGTCAACGCCACCGAGTCCTACCCCGTCGCCCACGCCTTCTCAGAAACACTCGTCGACAAGAACAACGAGCAGTGGGACTGGCTCGACCAGTCCTACCGCATCGACGCCCGCCGCGACCTGGTCTCCGGCGACATCGCCGCCCGCTTCCAGCAGCTCCGCGACGAGACCGACCCGGCCCTGAACATGCTCTACATCGACGTCTTCCGCGAGTCCGGCTGGAACTCGGACCGGCTCCAGCGCCAGCTGCGCGACCAGGGCTGGCTGGTGACGACGGAATGGGGGCACGGCCTGGAGCGCTCCGCGCTGTGGTCCCACTGGGCGACCGAGGTCGACTACGGCCCGGACACCTCCCGGGGCATCAACTCCCGGTTGATCCGCTTCGTCCGGAACCACCACAAGGACGTCTTCGCCGACAAGTGGCCGACCCTGCTGGGCATTCCGCGCACCGGCAACTTCGAGGGCTGGGTCGGCAAGACCGACTGGCCCGCCTTCTACCGGCTGATCTGGACGGACAGCCTGCCCGCCAAGTACCTCCAGGCGTACCCGATCAAGACCTGGACCGACCACGAGATCACCTTCGAGGGCCCGACCCGCACGGTCGTCTCCGACGCCGACGGCGGCAAGCGGCGGATCACCACCGACGGCCGCCTCGTCTACGACGACGGCAGCTACCTGCTGCCGTGGGAACCGCGCCGCGCCACCGACCCGCAGAAGCTCTACCACTACAACCCGAAGGGCGGCAGGACGACCTGGACGCTGCCGCGCGGCTGGGCGACCGGGACGGTGTACCTGTACCGCCTCACCGACCAGGGCCGCGCCGACGAGAAGCGGCTGCCGGTCAGCGGCGGCAAGGTCACCATCGAGGCCGCGGCCGGCGTCCCGTACGTCGTCCGCAAGCAGCGGGCCGAGGCCCAGGAGGACCCCCGCTGGGGCGAGGGCACCGGCCTGGCCGACCCCGGCTTCCACTCCGGCACGCTCGACGGCTGGCAGATCAGCGGCCCGGCGACGGTCCGCGCGAGCGCGCTGGGCGACTACGAGCTGGTGATCGGCGCCGGTGGCGCGGCGGCCGTCGCACGCCGCCTGGACCGCCTCGCGCCCGGTACGTACGCGGCATCCGTGCAGGTCGAGGTCGGCGCGAAGGCGGGGGAGCGGCGCCGCGCCGAGCTGACGGTACGCACCGCCGACGGGGTCACCGCCGCCAACTGGACCGAGACCTCCACGGCCGGCAACCACGTCGCGGCCGACCGCAAGCACGGCACCCGCTTCCAGCGGATGTTCACCTACTTCACCGTTCCCGAGGGCGGCGGCCCGGTGACGCTCGCCCTGAAGGCGGCGGCCGGACGGGCGCGCGTCCGCTTCGACAACGTACGGGTGGTGGCCGCCTCCCGTACGGAGAAGCCCGGCACCCTCGCATACGAGGACTTCGAGCACGTACCGCAGGGCTGGGGCGTCTTCGTGAAGGGTGACGCGGGCGGGGCGAACGACCCGCGCACCCACATCGCCCAGCGGCACGCGCCGTACACCCAGCGCGGCTGGAACGGCAAGGTCATCGACGATGTGATCGACGGCGGCCAGTCGCTGAAGTCGCGCGGCGAGAACGGCGGACTGGTCTACCGGACCGTGCCGCACACCGTGCGCTTCGCACCGGGGCGCCGCTACCGGGTCACCTTCCGGTACGAGAACGAGAAGGCGGACCAGTACGCGTGGATCACGGCGGTGGACGAGCCGGGAACGCGCGAGCTGAGCCGCGAACCGCTGCCCGTCGCCACCGGACCCACCACCCACTCCTACGAGTTCACCACGCCGGAGAAGGGCGAGGCGTGGGTGGGGCTGCGGAAGACCGGGGGCGACGGTAAGGCGGAGTTCGTGCTGGACGGGTTCGAGGTACGGGAGGTGTGAGGCTCCGGGGGGTGCGGGCCGGGGTGCCGGGCCGGGGTGGGGCGGGGTGCCGGTCCGGGCCGGGGCGGGCCGTGGTCCGGACCGGGCATCTGAGCCGGGCCGCACGGCACCGCGGTCCGGACCGCGGTGCCTGAGTCCGGCTCACGGCACCAGCCGCGGCACCCCCACCTCTGCCTCCACCTCCGCCCCCTGCCCGGCGCCCTCCAGCTCCAGTACCAGCACCTCGTTCGGCCCCTCGCGCAGACACGGACCCGGTACGTACAACGCGTGCTGCGGTCCCGCCGACCAGTACCGCCCCAGCGGGAACCCACCCATCCACACGAACCCCCGTATCCAGCCCGGGAGTTGGAGTATCGCGTCACCGCGGCCGCCGGCCGGTACCACCACCGTCCCGCGGTGCAGACCCCGCGCCCCCGCCCGCCCTTCCGGCGCGCCGAACGGCAGCGCCGCCACCGCGGCCGCGTCCTCCACCGCGTCCAGCCGCAGCCCTCGCGCCCGTACCCCGTGCACGTACTGCCGCTCGTGCAGCACCCCGCCCGTGATCCCCTTCGGCTCACCCAGCCGCGGCCCGTAATTGACCCGCCCCAGCGACTCCACCCACAGCTCCACCTCCGCCGGCCCGGCCACCGACCCGAGCGCCGCGTCCTCGCCCGCCAGCACGGGCCCCGGCACCCCGTCCACGAACGTCACCGCCCGGTCCCGCAGCCCACGGACCCGCAGCTCGTACGGCTCCCGCGGCCCCGGCACCGAGACCTGGTACCGCACCACCCCGCGATCCACGTCCAGTTCCTCGAACGTCGGCGGCACCCCCGACCGCACCTCCGGACCGCCCAGCCCGTCCAGTACCGCGTCCATCGGCGCCCAGCCCGTCAGCCGGACCGCAGCCGGCGCGCCCAGCACCGGCTGCGGCGCGGGCGGCTCCGGCAGTGGCCCGTCGGCGTACGGCGCCAGCACCTCCCGGAACCGCCAGAACTTCGCCGTCGGCCGGCCGCGCTCGTCGATCGGCGCGTCGTAGTCGTACGACGTCACGGTCGGCAGCAGCGCGCCGTCCTGCAGCACCCCGTCCCGGTTCGCCCCCGCCCAGCCACCGAAACTCGTCCCGCCGTGCGCCATGTAGACGTTCACCGACGCACCGCACTCCAGGATCTCGCGCAACGCGGCCGCGGCGTCCTCCGCATCCCGCACGGCCTCTTGCCCCTCCGGCCCGGCGCTCCCGGGGGATTGTCCCTCCGGCCCGGTGCTCCAGTGGGAGAACCAGCCGCACCAGAACTCCATGCACATCAGCGGCCCGTCCGGCCGGTGGCGGCGCAGCGTCGCGAACGCCTCCCGCGCACCGGACCCGAAGTTGACCGTCGCAAGCACGCCCGGCACGCTCCCGCCGGTCAGCATGTGGTCCTCCGGCCCGTCGGAGGTGAACAGCGGCACGGTCACCCCGAGCGCGCGCAGCCGGTCGGCGAGATGCGCGAGGTAGACGGCGTCCGAGCCGTACGAGCCGTACTCGTTCTCCACCTGCACCATGATCACAGGACCGCCGCGGTCGCACTGCCGCTCCGCGATCTGCGGCAGCAGCGCCGCGAACCAGGCGTCCACGGCTCGCAGATACTCCTCGTCACGCGTACGCACCCGCCGCCCCAGCGGCCCGGTCAGCCAGTGCGGCAACCCGCCGTTCTCCCACTCGGCGCAGATGTACGGACCGGGCCGGACGATCGCCAACAGCCCCGCCCGCCGCACCGCGTCCAGGAACCGGCCGAGCGCGTCGAGATCACGGAACTCCCCGGGGCGCGGCTCGTGCAGATTCCACGGCACATACGTCTCCACACAGTTCAGCCCCATCGCCCGCAGCATCGCCAGCCGATGATCCCAGTGCCCCTCGTGCACCCGGAAGTAGTGCAGCGCCCCCGACAACAGCCGCATGGGCCGCCCGTCCAGCACGAACTCCCGCTGCCCGACGCGGAATTCGCGCCCTCCGGCCCCATGAGGCTCACTCTTCCGCACGCCATTCGTCACGTCATCCGTCCCGTCGCTCCCGCCCGGCTCGCGTCGCGTCCAGCTCACCCCCTGGCGGGGCGGGCGGTCCATGGACAAAGATCGGCGTTGTTTGGACGGAACGTCCGCGTGGGCGGGGCGTGCAGTGGGCGGTGTATGGGGGACGTGCAGTGCCGCGCCCGCGCGCCGGCGTTCCGTACGGAGCGGGCGGCCGGGGAAGGCGGCCGGCCGACGGAAGGAGCACGCGTGTACCGCACCTGGATGCGCTACTTCACACCGAGCCCGGTCCACCACCGGCTCGGTCTGGTCTGCCTCGGCGTCGGCCTCCAGCACGGCACGCTGCCCGCCGTCGGCCCGCGCACCCTCGACCACCACGTAGCCGTGATCATCCACGCGGGCAGCGGCTGGTACGCGGACCCCGACGGCACCCGGCACCCCGTCACCGCGCCCGCCCTCCTCTGGCTCACCCCCGGCGTCCCGCACCACTACGGCGCCGACCCGGACAGCGGCTGGGACGAGAGCTTCGTCGACTTCACCGGCCCCGCCGCCACCACGTACACCGAACTCGGCTACATAGAACCCCGCCCCGACCGGCCACTCGTCCCGCTCGCCGACACCGCCGCCGCCCGCACCGCCATCGGCCGCATCGCCCGCGCAGCGCGCCGCGGCAACCCCCTCCTGGAGGTCGAGACCTCCGCCGCCGTCCACGAACTGCTCGTCGCCCTGCGCCGCGCCCGCGCCGACACCGACGCCGACGGCGACCCGGTCCTGCAGGCCCTCGCCCGCGACGCGTTCCTGCCGCTCTCCGTCGCCGAACACGCCGCCCGCCACGGCATGAGCCCCGCCGAACTCCGCACCGCCGTACGCCGCGGCGCCGGCTGCAGCCCCAAGGACTACCTCCTCGGCATCCGCCTCGGCCGCGCCAAGGAACTCCTCGCCGCCACCGAACTCCCGGTCGCCGCGGTCGCCCGCCGAGTCGGCTACGACGACCCCGCCTACTTCAGCCGCCTCTTCACCAGAAGAGTCGGCACGGCCCCCGTCCGCTTCCGCACCCAACAGGGCCGCACGGTCCCGGGCGGCTGGTCCACCCACATCCCGGATCCGGACGATCCACCGGTGGTCAGTGGGACGGGGTGAGTGGGGGAGTCGGGGTGAGCGGTGCAGCGGTACAGGGGGAAGGCCGTACCGTCACCGCGCCCGCGGGCACCGCACTCCCCGCCCCGGCATCACGGGGACACCGTTACGGGGACACCTCCTCGAGCGGCCGGTTCGTGGTTTCCTCGGCGAAGAACGTGGCGGCCAGGGCACCCACGAGGGCCACCCCGCCCAGTGTCACGAAGACCGCGGAGACCTGGCCTCCGCCCGCGTAGATCGCCCCCACCAGCACCGGACCGAGGATCACCCCGAGCCGGTTGAGCGCGCCGCCGACGCTGCAGCCCAGCGCCCGCATCCGCGTCGGGTACAGCTCGGGCGTATAGAGGTACAGGCAGATGTTCGAGCCGAAGAAGCAGACCGCGGCGAGTGAGGTCCACACCAGTACCTGCACGGGCGTACGGGCACCGAGCACGCCGAGCACGATCAGCAGCGCGGCCGCGCCGCCGAGGAAGAACGCGAAGACCTTGCGCCGGCCGATCAGGTCGACGGTGAGCGCGACCAGCAGACAGCCGAAGAAACCGGCGACCGAGGTGACCGTCGAGTACATCAGCGCGTCGGAGAGCGACAGCCCGTACTGCTTCCCGTAGATCGTCGGCAGCCAGGACGTAATGCCGTAATTGACGAAGTAGCCGGTGAACCAGAGCGCCCCGATGACCAGCGTCCGACGCCGGTACCGGCCCGTGAACAGCCCCTTCACGCCTGTCGCGGCGGCTTCGGCGGGGGTGGCGGGGGAGGTGGGACGTGATGTTGCTGTGGCGCCGGTCGTGGCGACTGCGGTGCCCCCGGTGCCCGTAGTGCTCGTGGCGTTCGTGCTGTTCGTGCTGTTCGGGCTCACCGTGGCGAGCGTGGGGACCGGTGGGAGCGGGGCCCCGGTCGCCGCGGCGACCTTGGCCTCGATCAGGTCCATCGTCGCCTCGGCCTCCTGCATCCGGCCGCGGTCGGCGAGCCAGCGGGGCGACTCGGGGACGGTGCGCTGTACGAGGATGCACAGCAGCCCCGGTACGGCCGCCACGGCGTACATCCAGCGCCAGCCCAGCGCCGGCACGATCCACGCTGCTGCCACCGCCCCGATGGTGAGGCCGGCGGGGAAAACCAGTTCGTACAGCAGCACGAAGCGACCGCGCTTGAAGCTGCGGGTGATCTCGCTGATGAAGGTCGCGGCGACGGGCACCTCGCCGCCGATCGCCAGGCCCTGCACGAAGCGCAGCGCCATGAAGGGCGACGGCGACGGGCTCATGGCCAGCGCGAGCGAGGACAGCCCCGACACGCCGATGCAGATCGCGATGATCTTCACGCGCCCGATGCGGTCCGCCATCCGGCCCGAGAAGAGCGCGCCGATGAGCATGCCGAGGGAACCGATGGTGAGGACGGCGGTGGCGTCACCGTCCGTGAGGTGCCACTCCTGGCGCAGCTCAGGCATGGCGTAGGCGATCAGTAGCTGGTCGAAGGCTTCGAAGAAGGTCACCACGCCGATGACGATGCGGACGGTGACGTGCCAGCGGGACAGGGGGAGACGTTCGAACCGGGCGGCGATGCCGGCGCGGATGGCGTCGGCGTCACGGCCCGGAGATGCGTCGAGACTCATCCGGGATTCCTCCAGACCCGGCACGGGGCACGGGCGAGGGATGGGGAGGGAAAAGGGGGGGGAGTGGGCGGGCGCAGGGGCGCCGGGAGATGGGGGAGTCCCGTACGTAAGCGCCAAGTGTCTTAGGGCTTAAGTTCTACCGACTCAAGGGGTGTGGAAGTCAAGGGTCTGGCCCCGGCAAATTTTTCGACGGGGCCCCTTGCGGGCAATTACTTAAGCGCTTAGATTCCTGGCACTGAGAGAAGCGCTGAAGAAGCGCTGAGGAAGCCAACTCCTGTACCACCGGAGGCGGCAGACCGGAACCGAAGCGTGCGGAACCACGCGGAAGTTGCTCCGAATGGGGCTTCTGGGGCTCGGGCGTCTACGAGGTTCCGGGCCTCCGGGGTTCCGGGTCTTCGGGGCCGGGCCTACGGAGCTCCGAGTCTTCGGGCCGGGCCTCCGGGCCGTCCGCGCTCGTCCAGCCCCGTAGCCCCTACGTACGCCTCCCGCATCCGCACTCACTCCCCGTGACCAAGCACCCGCCGATGTCCGCGAACCGACCGATGTCTGGGAACACACCGATGTCTTCGACCTCAAAACCCCCGACCCCGCCGATGGACGCGACCGCCGTGAACGGGGCCCCCGGGGACGCCACCCCCACGTACACGCCCCCCACGTACACGATCCCGGCGGACGAGATCCTCGTGGCGGGGGAGTGGCGGCCGGGCCGCGGTGCTCCGATCACCACCACCGACCCGGCCACCGGCCAAGCGCTCACCACCCTCCGCGGCGCATCGCTCGCCGACGTCGAGGAAGCCGCCGAACACGCCGCGCGGGCCGCCGCCGACCCGGCCTGGCGCGACCTGCCCGCCCACGAACGCGCCCGCCTGCTGCACCGCGTCGCCGCTCTCATCGAAGACGCGGCCGAAGAACTCTCCGCTCTGCAGACCGCCGACACCGGCAAGGCCCGTACCGAGACGCGGGCCCTGGTCCACAGCGCCGTCGGCACCTTCCGCTACACCGCCGCCGCCCTGGAAACCGCCGAGGACGCCCTCACCCCGGCCCGCGGCCCGTACGTCACGATGAGCGTCCACGAACCGATCGGCGTCATCGGCGCCATCACCCCCTGGAACTCGCCCATCGCCAGCGACGCCCAGAAACTCGCTCCGGCCCTCGCCGCGGGCAACGCCGTACTCCTCAAGCCCGCCGAATGGACCCCGCTGGTCTCCCTCGCCCTCGGCCGCATCGTCCACCGCGCGCTGACCGAGTACGACCTGCCCACGGGCCTGCTCTCCGTGCTCCCCGGCCCCGGCAGCGTCATCGGCGACGCGATCGTCCGCCACCCGGCGGTCGGCAAGGTCACCTTCACCGGCGGTACCCGCACCGGCCGCACCCTCGCGCACGCCGCCGCCGACAAACTGATGCCGGTCTCCCTCGAACTCGGCGGCAAGTCACCCACCGTCGTCCTCGAGGACGCCGACGTCGAACAGGCCCTGGCCGGAGTGATGTTCGGCATCTTCTCCTCCAGCGGCCAGAGCTGCATCGCCGGCTCCCGCCTCTTCATCGCCCGGCCCCTGTACGACCACTTCCTTACCGAACTCGTCGCCCGTACCCGCAAGCTTCGCATCGGCCCCGGTACCGACCCCAGCACCCAGGTCGCCCCCCTGGTCCACCACGCGCACCGGGACGCCGTCGCCGCGTACGTCGACCTCGCCCGCGAGGAAGGCGCCCGCGTCCTGTGCGGCGGCGCGGTACCGGACGGCGAGCAGTACCGCGACGGCGCGTACTACCTGCCCACGATCCTCGACGGCCTGCCGAACTCCGCCCGCACCTGCCAGGAAGAGATCTTCGGCCCGGTCCTGGTCGCCCTGCCCTTCGAGGACGAGGACGACCTGGTCGCCCAGGCCAACGACACCGTCTACGGACTGGCCTGCGGCCTGTGGACCAAGGACGCCGCCCGCGCCTGGCGCCTCGCCCGCCGCATCGACGCCGGAACCGTCTGGATCAACACCTACAAGCAATTCAGCATCTCCACCCCCTTCGGCGGCATGAAGGACAGCGGCCTGGGCCGCGAAAAGGGCCGCGACGGCATCCGCGCCCACCAACGCCAGAAGTCCCTGTACTGGAACACGTCCTCCGACGCCCTTCCCTGGGCTACTTGATCTCCTGACCCACCCCTTCGGAGCCTCGGCTGCGCCCCACCGAGCCCGCCCGCACTCCACCGAGCCCGCCCTCGCCCCATGGGCCCGCCCTCGCCCCATGGGCCCGCACCGCTCCTCTCCGGGGGCCCCGCCCCGCCCCCCACCCACCTCCTCCGCCTCCCACCACCGCCCAGCCCCACCACCAGCCCACCGCTCCGCCCCCATCGCCCCCCCGTACGACTGGAGACAGCGATGTCCCGTACCCCGCACCAGCCTCCGCCCCAGCAGCCCATCGCGCGTCTGCGTTCCCTGCGGTGCGTCGAACTGTTCACCCCCGCCTTCACCGAAGCCGCCGACTTCTACCAGGAGGTCTGGGGCCTGGAGGCCGTCGAGGGTGACCGGGGCGCACGCTGGCTGCGCGGCACGGGCGACGAACACCACGTCCTCCAGCTGACCCGCGCCGACCGCACCGGACTCGGCCGGATCGCCTTCGCCGTCGCCACCCCCGCCGAGGTCGACGAGGCCGCCCGCCGACTGCTCGCCCGCGGCATCACGCCCGTCACCGGCCCCGGCCCGCTGGACCAGGTCGGCGGTGGCTACGGACTCCGCTTCACCGACCCCGAACACCGGCTCATCGAGATCAGCGCCCAGGTCGAAGCCGTCGCCCCGCGTGGCCGCGACGGCGCCGTCCCGGTCGGCGTCACCCACGCCGTCCTCAACACCACCGACATCGACGCCGCCGTCGCCTTCTACTGCGACGTTCTGGGCTTGCGGGTATCGGACTGGTCAGAACACCAGATGGCGTTCCTGCGCTGTAACGCGGACCACCACTGCATCGCCTTCAACCAGGCCGAGTGGGCCTCCCTCAACCACGTCGCGTACGAGATGAGCTCGGTCGACCACTTCATGCGCGGTCTGGGCCGGCTGCGCCACCACGGCATCAACCCTCAGTGGGGGCCGGGGCGACACGGGCCCGGTAACAACACCTTCTCCTACTTCACCGACCCTTCCGGTCTCGTCTGCGAATACACCTCCGAGGTCGCCCAGATCGTCGAGGACGCCTGGATCGCCCGCGTCTGGCGCCGGGTGCCGGAGCTGTCCGATCTGTGGGGTACCGCAGGTCCCCCGTCACAGGAGATCCGCTCCCACATGGCCGGTCACCCCGACCCCGGCCCCCTCACCCAGCCGGCCTCCCAGGAGATCCCCGCATGACACACCGGACCACCACGCACAACCCGACGTCGTCCACCACGTCGCCCCTCCCCTCGGCAACCACGGCCACCACCTCCCCGGCGAACCCTTCGTCCACCACGCCAACCGCCTCCTCGGCGCCCCTCCCTTCGACAGCCACGGCGCCTACTGCCTCCCCGGCATCCACCACGCCCCCCACTTCCCGCAAGGTCGGCCTCGTCGGCTGGGGCGCCATTGGCCGCGTCGTGGGTACCGCGCTCGCCGAGGGGAACGTCCCCGGCGCCGAGCTGATCTGCATCGTCGACAACCGTGCTCTCGGCGACGCCCCCGTACCTCAGTTCTCCTTCGAGGACGCCCTCGAACACTGTGACCTCATCGTCGAAGCGGCGGGCCAGAGCGTCGTCCGCGAATGGGGCGAACGCGTCCTGCGCTCCGGTACCGATCTCCTCATCGCCTCCACCGGTGCGCTCACCGATGAGGACCTCGCCTCCGCTCTTCTCGCCGCCGGCCCGGGGCGGGTGTACTTCACCGGCGGTGCCGTCGGCGGCCTCGACCTGCTGCAGGCCGTACGCTCCCTCGGCGAGCTCACCGACGTCACCCTCACCACCACCAAGCTGCCCAGCACCCTCGAACAGCCCTGGATGGACGAGGACTTGCTGTACCGGATGCGCACGGCCACCGGACCGGTCGAGGTCATGCGCGGCACCGCCCGCGACGTGCCGGTGAAGTTCCCCAAGTCCACCAACGTCGCCGCCTCCGTCGCGCTGGCCGTCGGCGACCTGGATGCCGTACGTGTCCATGTCGTCGCCGACCCGGCGGCCCAGCACACCCGGCACGTCATCGAGGCGTCCGGCAGCCACGGCGTCTACCGCTTCGAAGTGCAGCACCTCCCCGACCCCGGCAACCCTGCCACCAGTCAGGTCGTGCCGTACGCGGTGCTGCGCAGCCTCGGCGCCCTCGCCGGGCGGAGGGGGCAGATCCTATGACCGGCCACACCGCTCATCCCACTCTCCCTCCCTCTTCCTCGTCCACGTCTCCTGAGTCCTCCGTAGCCATCGGGTCGTCCGACTCCTCCACGTCTTCTCCTTACGATCTCGCCGGGCTGCATGTCGAGGAGGCCGGCGACAGCGGTCCTGTACTGCTGTGTCTGCACGGGATCGGGTCCTCCTCCGCCGCGTTCGCGCCGCAGCTCGCCACGCTGAGCCGGTACGTGCGCGTGGTGGCCTGGGACGCGCCGGGCTACGCCAAGTCGGCTGATCCGGCAGGCCCGTTCACGCTTGACGACTTCGCCGACACCGCCGCCGCCCTCATCCGGCAGCGTGGCGGCCGCGCTCATGTGCTCGGGGTCTCCTGGGGTGGCGTCATCGCCGTGCGGCTCGCCGCCCGCCACCCCGAACTCGTCTCCTCTCTGATCGTCGCCGATTCCAGTGCCGGCTCGGGCACCGACCCGGCGAAGGCGGAAGCGATGCGGGCCCGGGCCGACGAGCTGGCCGAAGCCGGCTCCCGCGCCTTCGCCGAACGGCGCGGCCCCCGCCTGGTCTCCGAAGCCGCTCCCGAGGCTCTCGTCCAGCGCGTCACCGACACCATGGCGCGCTCCCTGCGGCTGCCCGGCTACCGCTACGCCACCGAGTCGATGGCCGCCACCGACCTGCGTATTGCCGACCTCGCCGCCGTCACGGCGCCCACCTTGGTGCTCTGCGGTGACCAGGACCGGGTCACCGGTATCGAAGCGAGCCAGACGCTCACAGCAGACCTCCATTCCTCCGTGTACGTGATCGTCAAGGACGCCGGTCACCTCGCGAACCAGGAACAGCCCGATGCCTTCGACGCGTGGGTTCTTGCCCACCTCCGAATTTCAGCAGGAATTGCCGAAGCCGGCTGAGGACTGTCCACAGCCCCGCCCGTTAATACGACTAAAGGACGGCACGTCATGCCCATCACCACCACCGACTACGACAACGGCGGCGACCTCGCCCGCTACACCGACTCCCTGATTGCCACCAAGGACTCCCGCGAACCCGACTGGAACACCCTGGCCTTCCAGGCCAAGGCCGGTGACCAGTACCGCCGTGCCCAGATCCGGTACGTCGGCTCCGGTGCCACCGGTAACCACGAAGGCGACAACCGTGTCCTGCCGTCCGGCGGCTTCACCTTCTCCAACATGCTGCTGCCGCCCGGCGCCGAGGGCCCCGAGCACACCCACCACGACGTCGAAGAGGCGTTCTTCGTCCTGGAGGGCCAGGTCAGGGTCGGTATCCACCGCGGCAAGGACGAGGTCGAGTACCGCACGCTCGGGTACCGCGACATGATCGTCGTGCCGGCGGGTGTGGCCCGGTCCCTCAAGAACGAGGGCGACACCGACGCCCTCTTCTGCGTCGTCATCGGCACGCAGAAGCCGCAGGTCCCCACCTACCCCGAGCACTCGCCGATGCACGGCGTCACCCGCGACTGATGCGCACCGTCGTCATCACCGGCGCCGGCCGTGGTCTGGGGGAGGCCATGGCCCGCCGGGCCGCCGCGGAGGGACACCGCGTCGTACTCGCCGAACTCGACCCCGAGCGGGGCAAGCGGGTGGCCGACGAGCTGTGCGCCGAGGGCCGCGACGCCCACTTCGTCCCGTGCGACGTCGCCGATCCGGAGTCGGTAGCGGCGATGGCGGAGCGGGTCGCCGAGCTGGGACCGCTGCACGGCCTGGTCAACAACGCCGGCCTCGCCAACGGCGTGGGCGGCAAGGAATTCCAGGACATCGGCATCGACGCCTGGGACCGCATCATGACGGTCAATGCCCGCGGGCCGTGGCTCGTCGCCCGCGCCCTGCTGCCCCAGCTCCTCGCCGCGGGCAGCGGCCGCATCGTCAACCTCGCGTCGGACGCCGCTCTGTACGGTTCCCCGCGGCTGGCCCACTACATCGCCTCCAAGGGAGCGGTCATCGCCCTCACCCGCGCGATGGCCCGTGAGCTGGGCGACCGGGGCATCACCGTCAACGCTGTCGCGCCCGGCATCACCGAGTGCGAGGCGACCGAGAACGTCCCCGCGGAGCGCCACGAGCTCTACCGGCTCAACCGGGCCATCTCCCGGACCCAGCAGCCGGACGATCTCACCGGCATCGTCGCCTTCCTGCTGGGCGAGGAATCCCGCTACCTCACAGGACAGGTGATCGCCGTCAACGGCGGCTTCACCATGCACTGATCAACCCGCCCGGCGCGCCGGCCCGCGCGGCCACCACCGGGCGCCCCTCCCGGGCACCTCGCACCGCTCGCCACCACCGAAGGAACATCCCATGGACCTGGGCCTCGCCGACCGCACCGTACTGGTCACCGGCGGCAGCTCGGGCGTCGGCCTGGCCACGGTCCGCGCCCTCCTCGACGAAGGCGCACGCGTCGCCACCTGCGGCCGCGACGCCGACCGCCTCGACAAGGCCGCGGCCCGCCTCGGAGCAGGCACCGACCGGCTGCTGACCGGTGTCTGCGACGTACGGGACGCCACCGCCGTACGCGACTTCGTGACCCGCGCCGCCGACCACTTCGGCGCCCTGGACGGCCTGGTCAACAATGCCGGGCAGTCCCGTATGAAGCGCCTCGCGGAGACCACCGAGGAGGACTGGCGCGACGAACTGGAGCTGAAGTTCGCCGGCGTACTCAACCCGCTGCACGCCGCCCTTCCGCACCTGCGCGCCTCCGACGCCGCCGGCATCGTCAACATCAACGCCGTACTGGCCAAGCAGCCCGAACCCCGCCTCATCACCACCAGCGCCGCCCGCGCCGGCATCCTCAACCTCTCCGCCAACCTCGCCCGGGAACTCGCCCCCGACGGCATCCGCGTCAACTCCGTGTGCCTCGGCCTGGTCGACACCGGACAGTGGACACGCCGGCACGCCGCCGCCGACAGCGGACTCAGCTACGAGGAGTGGCAGGCCGAACTGGCCGCCGACCGCGGCATCGCCCTCGGCCGCCTCGGCCGCGCCGAGGAAGTCGCCTACGCGGTACTGGCCCTCCTCTCGCCGCGCGCCTCCTACATCACCGGAACCAGCATCGACGTCTGCGGCGGAGTCGGCCGCGGCATCCTCTGAGGAGCCTCCATGACGCACCATCCCACCGGAGGCGACCTCCTCGTCGCCGTCCTGCGCGAACTCGGCATCGACACCGTGTTCGGCATCGTCAGCGTCCACAACCTGCCGCTCGTCGAAGCCGTCGACCGTGAGCTGCGCTTCGTGCCCGTACGCCACGAAGCCACCGCGGTGAACGCCGCCGACGCCTACGGACGCGCCCGCGGCTCCATAGGCTGCGCTCTCACCTCCACCGGTACCGGTGCCGGCAACGCCGCCGGGTCGCTCATCGAAGCGCTCAGCGCCGGCACCGCCGTCCTGCATGTCACCGGCCAGATCGAGAGCCAGTACCTCGGCAGCGGCCGCGGCTTCATCCACGAGACCAAGGACCAGCTCGCCATGTTGCGCGCGGTCTCCACGTACGCAGCGACCGTGCCCTCCACGGACGCCGCGGGACGCGTCCTCCGAGAAGCGGCCCGCGCCGCCCTGCGCGCACCGGGCGGCCCGGCGAGCGTGGAGTGGCCGATCGACCTGCAGTACGCGCCCCAGCAGGACGAGCACGTCACCGTGGCGCCCCCGGAGACGGCCCACCCGGAGGCTGCCGAACTCGACGCCGCCGCACGGCTGCTGGCCGGCGCCCGCAAGCCGCTGATCTGGGCGGGAGGCGGCGCCTGCGGGGCCGGGGACCGGCTCGCCGAGCTGCTGGCGCGCACCGGCGCCGGACTGTTCACCTCCAACTCCGGCCGCGGCGCCGTCTCCGAGGACCACCCGCAGGTCATCGGCAACTTCGCCACCACACCGGCGGGCCGCGCCCTGCTCGCCGACGCCGACGTCCTGCTCACCGTCGGCACCCACTTCCGCTCCAACGAGACCGGCGACTACTCGCTCGCCCTGCCCGAAGCGCACCTCCAGATCGACGTCGATGCCGCCGCCCTGGGGCGCGTCTACCCGGCGCAGCACGCGCTGCACGGCGATGCCGACGCCGTACTCGGTGCCCTGCTCGCCCGCCTGCCCGAGGAGCAGCCGGCCCCCGGCGACGATCCCGCGACCGGCAGCGCAGAGCCCGGCTGGACCGCCCGCGTCGCCTCCGTACGCGAGGAGGTACGCGCCGCCCTGCACGACGGCATCGGGCCGCAGGCCGCCGTCTGCGACGCGCTGCGCGACGCCCTGCCGCGCCGCGCCGTCATCGCCCGCGACGTCACCATCCCCTCCAGCAGCTGGGGAAACCGCCTGCTGGAGATCTACGACCCGCGCGACAACGTCTTCCCGCGCGGCGGCGGCATCGGCCAGGGCCTGGGCATGGGCCTCGGCGCCGCACTCGCACGGCCCGGTGAACCGACCGTCGTCATGGCCGGCGACGGCGGCCTCGCCGTGCACCTCGGGGAGCTCCTCACCCTCGCCCAGGAGCGGCCCGCTCTCACCCTCCTCGTCTTCAACGACGGCGGCTACGGCGTGCTCCGCAACATGCAGGACCGCTACAGCGAGCGCCGCTCCGGAGTCGACCTCACCACCCCCGACTTCTCCCTTCTGGCCCGCGCCTGCGGCCTGCCGTACGCCCGGATCGCCGCCGAGGCCGACGCGGCGCCCGTCCTCACCGAGGCCGTCGCCTCCGGCGGCCCCACCCTCGTCGAGGTCGACCTCGACGCGCTCGGCCCGATGAAGAACCCGTTCACCCCGCCCGTCAAGATCCCCACCGCGTGAGGAGGCCGACGCCATGACCAGCAACGACACCCAGTCGGGCACCCTCGACCAGGCCACGGCCGCCGAGCCCCGCCTCGACCTGCTCGTCCACCGCATGACCTGGGAAGCCGACGGCGTACTCTCCGTCGACCTCGTCCACCCCGACGGCAAGCCACTGCCCGCCTGGCAGCCCGGCGCCCATCTCGACCTGCACGTCGGCGGCCACACCCGGCAGTACTCCCTGTGCGGCGACCCCCTCGACACCACGCGCTACCGCCTCGGAGTCCTCAACGAACCGGCCTCCCGCGGAGGTTCCCGCTTCGTCCACACCCAGCTGCGCCCCGGGCAGACCGTCACCGCCGTCGGCCCCCGTAACCACTTCGCGCTCGCCGACGCACCCGCGTACCTGTTCATCGCCGGCGGCATCGGCATCACCCCGCTGCTGGCCATGGCCCGCGAAGCCACCCGTAAGGGCGTGCCCTGGCGGCTCGTCCACGGGGGCCGCAGCCGCGCCTCGATGGCCTTCGGCAGCGAACTCGCCGACCTCGCCACCCAGGGAAGCGGCGAACTCGTCCTCCACCCCCAGGACGAACACGGCCACATCGACCTCGACGCCGCCCTGAGTGGCCTCGACGACCGCACCCTCGTGTACTGCTGCGGCCCCGAGCCGCTGCTGGCCGCCGTCGAGGACCGCTGCCCCGCCACACAGCTCCGGGTGGAGCGCTTCGCCGCGCCCACCGTGGAGCGCAGCGGCGACGACAGCGCCTTCGAGGTCGAGTGCCGCCGCTCCGGTACGACGCTCAGCGTAGGCGCCGACACCTCGATCCTCGAAGCCGCCGAGGCCGCCGGCCTGCAGGCCGAGAGCTCCTGCCGCGACGGCATCTGCGGCAGCTGCGAGACCCGCGTCCTCGAAGGCGTCCCCGACCACCGCGACTTCCTCCTCAGCGAGGCCGAGCACGCAGCGAACGCGACCATGATGATCTGCGTCTCGCGCTGTGCCTCCGACCGCCTCGTCCTGGACCTGTAAGCCACCCCGCTCGCCTTGTAGACACCGGAGGCACCGATGACCCCCTGGCCGTACCTGGACGTCCACCAGTCCCGTACGCACGAGCCCACCCCGTACGAGTACAAGCTCGCCGCGACCCTCGAAGAGGTCTTCACCAAGGAAGGCCACGAGCTGGCCGACGTCGTCCGCGGCCTCAACTCCCGGCAGGTGCACGCCCCCGACGGCGCCCCCTGGACCGAGGACACCTTCCGCGCCGAGATGCACCGCCTGGGAGCCTGACATGACCCTCACCCACACCAAGGCCGGCACCACCGCCACCGCCGACCACATCTACGCCACCGGGCTGCGCAACCAGTGGCACCCCGTAGTGCCGTCCCACTTCGTCGCCCCCGGAGGCATGCGCAAGGTCACCGCCCTCGGAGAGGACTGGCTCCTCTTCCGCCGCGCCGACGGCACCCTCCACATGCTCGCCGACCGCTGCCCCCACCGGGGCGCCCGGCTCTCCCTCGGCAAGCACCTCGGCGACCGCGTGGCCTGCTGGTACCACGGCGTCGAGGTCGAGGGCGACGGCACGGTCTCCTCCGTACCGGGCCTGCCCGGCTGCAACCTGGAGGGCAAGAAGCTCGTCACCAGCCTCCCCGTACGCGAGGTCGGCGGAGCGATCCTCGCCTACTTCGGCGACGAGCAGCACCCGGAGCCGTGCGAACTGACCCTCCCCGAACCGCTCACCGACCCCGGTACCGAGGCCATCCTCTGCTACGCGGAGTGGAACGTCCCCTGGCGGTTCGGCATGGAGAACCTCCTCGACCCGATGCACGGACAGTTCCTGCACCACGAGTCGCACACGATGTTCGACGGCGACACCACCGCCAAGTTCCGCATCCGGGAGACCGACCGCGGTTACTTCTTCGAGAAGACCGACCAGCGCGGCGTCAACTTCGACTGGGTCGAACTGTGCCGCACCGGTATCGACTGGGTCGACCTGTCCATCCCGTACCCGCCGTCCGCGGGCCCCGGTGGCCCCTTCGGGATCGTCGGCATGATCTGCCCCGTGGACGAGCACCGCAGCGGCGTCTTCTTCTGGCGCTACCGCAAGGTCACGGGCTGGCAGCGCGACACCTGGCGCTTCCTGTACCGCACACTCATCGAGAAGCGCCACTGGGAAGTGCTCGAACAGGACCGCGTCATGCTGGAGGCCATGCCGCACGACGCCGACCAGGCCGAGAACCTCTACCAGCACGACCTCGGTGTCGTACGGCTGCGCCGCCTCTACCGGACCGCGGCCGAACAGCAGGCCGCCGCGCTCGCCTCCCCCGAGCCCGCCGCAGCGACCGCCCCCGCCGGCGGCTGACAGCGTGGCGCCGACCGCCGCACCGCCCACCGCCACGGCCTCCCCGCGGCGGTGGGCGGGCGTCCTCAGCCTGCTCGCCGTCGTCCTGATCTCCTACGTCGACCGCGTCAACGTCTCCGTACTGATCACCGACCGCGCCTTCACCGAGCACTTCGGCATGACCGGCGACCGCGTCCTTCAGGGCGCCCTGATGACGGTCTTCCTCATCGGGTACGGACTCGCCGCCTTCTTCCTCACCCCGCTGTACGAATCCGCCCTGGGGGCGCGGCGCGGCCTCCTGGTGAGCGTCGGCCTGTGGGCGGCGCTCACCCTGCTCTCCCCGTATGCGCTCGGCGCCCTGATGTTCATCGCCCTCCGCTTTTTGCTGGGCGTGTCCGAAGGCCCGCTGTTCTCGCTCAAGACGATGTACGTCAAGGAGCACTTCGCGCCGCACGAGGTGGGCAGGCCCAACGCGGTCAGCTCCATGGGCGTCTCCCTGGGCACCGCCGTCGGGCTGCCCCTGATCACCTACCTCGTCCACCGCTACGACTGGCACACGTCCTTCGTGCTCCTCGCGCTCCTGAACGCCGCGATCGGACTGCCGCTGATCGCGCTGTTCATACGGGGACGGGGACCGCGCCGCACGAGGGAGGGCCGGACCGGTCAGGAGAGCGCGCCTGCGGGACCGCGGCGCGGCGTCGCGGCCACCCTGCGGGAAGCCCTGCGCACCCCGCGCCTCGGCTGCATCCTGCTCATCGAGATCGCCACCCTGGCCTACCTGTGGGGGAGCAGCTCCTGGCTGCCGGCGTACCTCCTCCAGGAACGCCACTTCTCCCTCGCCCAGATGGGTGCCGTCTCCGCGCTGCCCTTCCTGACGAGCCTGGCCTCCGGCTTCCTCGGTGGCTACCTCATCGACAAGCTGTCCGCCCGCAGGCTGCCCCTGCTGTTCGTCGTCGGCGCGCTCGGCACCGGGAGCTGCGTCCTGCTCGTCATCACCGCGGACGCCGCCTGGCTCGCCGCCACCGGACTCATCCTGGCGGGCGGCTTCTGGGGACTGCAGGGCCCGGCCATCCCCACCCTCGTACAGCGGCACGCACCGGCCGGTACGGTCGGCAGCGCCTACGGAGTGGTCAACGGCGTCGGCAACCTGGTCTCGGCCTTCATGCCCACCGCCATGGGAGCTGCCATCGGCCTCGGCGGCGGCCACAGCTTCGGCGCCGGATACGCGCTGCTGATCGGCGCCCAGGCCGTCACGTTGCTCTGCGGGGCATGGCTCCTGCTCCGGCCCGACCCGCCCGCCACCGAAGAGCCGCCGGTCAGGCCCCGGACGACGAGTCCGGCTCCGCCGCACCCGACTCCGTGATCGACCGCTCCAGCTTCGACAGCAGCCGCGCCAGCTGACGGCACTCGGCGGGGGAGAGGCCGGCCAGCATCCGCCGCTCGTTCTCCAGATGCTCGGCGAACAACGCGTCGATCTTGGCCAGCCCCTCCTCCGTCAGCCGCGACCGCACCACCCGCCGGTCCTCCGGATCGCGCTCCCGCACGATCAGGCCGTCCTTCTCCAGCCGGTCGATCCGCAGCGTCACGCCCGCCGACGAGATCAGCCCCGAATCGGCCAGCTGACCCGCCGTGCGCCGGTACGGCTTCCCCGCCCTGCGCAGCGCCGTCAGCACATCGAACCCGGCCACCGAGAGACCGTGCGACTCCACCGAAGCCGTCAGCTTCGCGCTGTACCGCAGGAACGTACGGTGCAGCCGCGCCAGCACCTCCAGCGGCGAGGTGTCCAGCTCCGGCCGCTCCCGCCGCCAGTCCTCGATGATGCCGGCCACCGCGTCCCGCGCCGCCGTCTTCCTCGCCATCTCGGCACCCTCCCCGGGCTCGCCCCTCGGGCCGGGCACCCGGCCGTGATCTTCCGGAAATCTTAGTACTGAGAAGCCGCGCCGCTTAACGGTCAGGGGCCGCCGGTGGACGCTTCCCGCCACCGCTCCGGCGGCTTTCGGCAGCCGTCGCCCTCGCCCTCGCGCCCTCCCGGCCAGGCCGCACACCGGCCCGATGCCCCGGTCACAGCCCCGCCAGGCCGAGTTATCCACAGGCTCGGAGGCATGGGTGCGCGGAGCCGCCGACCTGCGGCAGCATGACGCCATGCCCGCATTGACGCGCGACGAAGCGCAAACCCGAGCCCGCATCCTCGACGTCCACCACTACGACATCGACCTCGACCTCACCACCGGCGAGGAGCACTTCACCACCCGCACGGTCATCCGCTTCAGCGCGCGCACTTCGGGCGACACCTTCCTCGACCTCAAGCCCGATCACCTGCACAGCATCACCCTCGACGGCCGGCCCCTCGACCCCGCCGACCTGCAGGACAACCACTTCCCGCTCACCGGCCTCACCCCCGGCGAGCACGAGCTGCACGTCGAAGCCACCATGCGGTACTCACGCACCGGCGAAGGCATGCACCGCTTCACCGACCCCGCCGACGGCGAGACCTACGTCTACACCCAGCTGTTCATGGAAGACGTCCAGCGCGTCTTCCCCGCCTTCGACCAGCCCGACCTCAAAGCCGTCTTCGCCCTCACCGTCACCGCCCCCGACGGCTGGACCGTCCTCGGCAACTCCCGCGAGACCCGCACCCCCGAAGGCCGCTGGACCCTCGCGCCCACGCCGCCCATCAGCACCTACCTGGTCGCCGTCGCCGCCGGCCCCTGGCACTCCGTCCGCACCGAGCACGCCGGCCTCCCGTTCGGCATCCACTGCCGCCGCTCCCTCGCTCCCTACCTCAACGCCGACGCCGACGAGATCCTCGACATCACCCGCCGCTGCTACGACCGCTACCACCAGCTCTTCGACGAGCCCTACCCCTTCGACTCCTACGACCAGGCGTTCGTCCCCGAATTCAACGCCGGCGCCATGGAGAACCCCGGACTCGTCACCTTCCGCGACGAATTCGTCTACCGCTCCGCCGTCACCGACACCGAGCGCCAGACCCGCGGCATGGTCATCGCCCACGAAATGGCCCACATGTGGTTCGGCGACCTCGTCACCCTCGCCTGGTGGGACGACATCTGGCTCAACGAGTCCTTCGCCGAATACATGGGGTACCAAGTCCTCAGCGAAGCCACCCACTTCACCGACACCTGGACCGACTTCGGCGTCGCCCGCAAGAGCTGGGGATACGACGCCGACCAGCGCCCCTCCACCCACCCCGTCGCCCCCGCCCCCGACGCCGTCCCCGACACCGCCTCCGCCTTCCTCAACTTCGACGGCATCTCCTACGCCAAGGGCGCCTCCGCACTGCGCCAACTCGTCGCCTGGATGGGTGAAAAGGACTTCCTCGCCGGCATCAACGACCACTTCGCCCGGCACCGCTTCGGCAACGCCACCCTCGCCGACTTCACCGACTCCCTCGCCCGCGCCACCGACCGCGACGTCCACGCCTGGGCCGACAAGTGGCTGCGCACCACCGGAGTCGACACCCTCACCCCCGCCATCGACGAGACCACCGAAGGCTCCTGGGCCCTCACCGTCACCCACGAGGGCGACCGCCCGCACCACCTCACGATCGGCCTCTACGACCAGGACCCCACCACCCCCGGCCGCCTCGTCCCCCGCGCACCCCTCACCCACGACCTGCCCGGAGGCCGCACCCACACCATCCCGGGCCGCCGCCCCGACCTCGTCCTGCTCAACGACGGCGACCTCACCTACGCCAAGGTCCGCCTCGACCCCACCTCCTGGACCACCGCACAGACCGCCCTCTCCGGCCTCCCCGACCCCCTCACCCGCGCCGTGGTCTGGAACGCCGCCCGCGACATGGTCCGCGACGGCGAACTGCCCCCCGCCGCCTACCTCGAAGCCGTCCGCGCCCACCTCCCGCACGAGACCGACACCGCCCTCGTCCAAGGCGTACTGGCCTTCGCCCGCAGCCAGATCGCCGACCGCTACCTCCCCGCGGCCGACCGCCCCGCCGCCCTCACCACCCTCGTCGACCTCTGCCGCGACATCCTCCGCCGCACCGAAGGCAGCGAGAACGGCGACCGGCAGGGCCTCCGCCTGGCAGCCGTCCGCACCTTCATCGACAGCGCCACCACCCCCGAAGGCATCCAGGACTGGCTCGACGGCGACACCGTCCCCGGCGGCCCCGCCCTCGACCCCGAACTGCGCTGGCGCATCCTCGGCCGCCTCGCCGTCCTCGGCGCCACCACACCCACCGCCATCGACGCCGAACTGACCCGCGACCCCAGCGCCAGCGGCAAGGAAGGCGCCGCCCGCTGCCACGCCGCGCTCCCCGACCCGGCCGCCAAGAAGACCGCCTGGGACGCCATGTTCACCACCGACACCGCCGACGACCTGTCCACCTACCTCTTCACCGCCACCGCCACCGGCTTCTGGGCCCCCGAACAGGCCGACCTCGTACGCCCCTACGTGGAGCGGTACTTCACCGACGCCGTCACCCTCGCCGAGCGCCGAGGCCCGGCCCTGGCAGAAGCCGCCGGCCGGTACGCGTTCCCCGCACCGTTCGTCGAGGCAGGAACCCTCCGGCTCGGCGAGGCCTGCTTGCGCGACGCCGAGCCCACTCCCGCCCTCCGGCGCAAGCTCGCCGACCAGCTCGACGACCTCCGCCGCGCGTTGGCCGTGCGGGACGCCCAGGGGTGAGATCCGGGCAGGGGTGAAATCCGGGGGAGCTCAGGTCCCTCAGGGGACCTCGAGCGCTTTGCCGGGGTGCGGGAGCGGCAGCGAACAGTGTGGGGCGGGCCCATACCAGATCCGTTCGCCGAAACCCGTACGCGCGTCCCTCGTGCGAGTGGACTCCACCCGCATCTCGGCGAAGTACTCGACACCGGAAGTAACTTAGGTCGCCCTAAACCAATCGATTCCCCAACAAGAAGGGCACATTCATGCCTGTGCCCGCCCCAGGCGCCCCGGCCCCAGGCGACAGCACCCCCGAAAGCCCCCCAAGCCCCACGAGTCCCGCAAGCCCCGTAAGTCAGGCCTGTCAGCCCGTCCCGCACCCGGCGCCGGCCGCCGTACCGGCACCCGCTCACGCTCCTCCGCCCACGCTCCCCGGTACGCCCACCACTGCCGCACCCGGATCCGTCGCAGCCGCAGAATCCGCCACGGAAACACCCGAGTTGGCCGGTGGCCCGCAAGGCGTCAAGGCGCTGCGGCCGCTGCTGGACACCGTGCTCGACGCCCTGGCCACCGGGGCCGCCGAGCGCGGCGGGCCACTGCCGGTGGGCGGTCCCGAGAGCGTCGCGGACGCCGTGCGCGAGGCGTGCGCGCCGCTCCTCCAGGACACCGGCGCCGGACCGCACGCCGCCCTGCGCGCGGTCGTCCGTACCCTCGCCGCAGGCGCCGCCGACCCCGCCGACCCGCACTGCGCCGCGCACCTGCACTGCCCGCCGCTCGCCCTGGCCACCGCCGCCGACCTCGCCGCGTCGGCCCTCAACCCCTCCATGGACTCCTGGGACCAGGCCCCCGCCGCCTCCGAGCTGGAAGCCCTGACCACCCGCGCGCTCGCCGAGCTCGTGCACCCGCAGGGGCCCGACGCCGAAGCCCTGGTGACCACGGGCGGCACCGAGTCGAACCAGCTCGCCGTGCTGCTGGCCAGGGAGCGAGCGGCCCAGGAGTACACCGCCCAGGAGCACGCGGCGGGGGAGCATCCGGTACGGGGGCACGAGGCCGACCCGGAGCGGGCCGCCCGCGAGCACCGGACCCCCGCTTCACACGGGGCGGCCGCTCACACGCCTCCGTACCCAGCTCCGTACGCGCCCCCGTACGGCCCCTGCCACGGCCATGCGCATAGCCCGGGTCAGGGCGGTTCGCACGCGGACGGGCATCGCGTCGGAGACCGGGCCGTCCACGGCTCCGAGCACCCCGCCCGCCCGCACAACGGCGCCCACTCGCACCTCGCCGCTCACCCCCACACGCCCCACTCGTCACAGCCCGGCCCCGCCGCCCCCATCGGCCCGCCCCTGCAAGTCGTCTGCGGGGCCAACGCGCACCACAGCATCCACCGGGCGGCCTGGCTGCTCGGGCTGCCCGCGCCCGTCACCGTTCCCACGCCCGACGGCACGCTCGACCCCGGTGACCTGGCGGCAGCGCTCGACCGCCTCAGCGGGCCCCTCCTCGTCGTCGCCACCGCCGGCACCACCGACTCCGGCGCGATCGATCCGCTGCCCGCCCTCGCCGACGTCGCCGCCGCACACCGCGCCCGCTTCCACGTCGACGCGGCGTACGGCGGACCGGTCCTCTTCAGCGACACCCACCGGCATCTGCTCACCGGCCTGGACCGCGCCCACACCGTCACCCTCGACCTGCACAAACTCGGCTGGCAGCCGGTCGCCGCCGGATTCCTGGCCGTCCCCGACGCCCGCGACCTCGCCCCGCTCGACCACCGCGCGGACTACCTCAACGCCGACGACGACACCGAAGCCGGCCTCCCCGACCTGCTCGGCCGTTCACTGCGGACCACCCGCCGCCCCGACATCCTCAAGATCGCCGTCACCCTCAAGGCGCTCGGCCGCCGCGGCATCGCCGACCTCGTCGACCGCACCGTCACCGCCGCCCGCACCCTCGCCGACCTCATCGAGGCGCGCCCCACCTTCGAATTGCACTCGCGCCCCACCCTCACCACTGTCCTCTTTCGCCCCACCGGCGCCGACGACACCACCGTCGCCACCGTCCGCCGCCGCCTCCTGCACGACGGCCGCGCCGTACTGGGGCGTGCAAGCACCCCCACCGGCCTCTGGCTGAAGGCCACCCTCCTCAACCCCCACGCGCACCCCGACGATCTGCGCGCCCTCATCGACCTAGTGGAAGGCCACACCCCCCGATGACCACCGCCCCCGCCCCCGATCCCCGTACCCCCCTCGACCTCGTCGGCGTCGGCATCGGCCCCTTCAACCTCTCACTCGCCGCCCTCGCCCAGCCCCTCACCAACCTGACCTGCGCCTTCTACGACCAGCAGCCCGCTTTCCACTGGCACCCCGGCCTCATGATCGACGGCGCCACCCTCCAAGTCCCCTTCCTCGCCGACCTCGTCACCCTCGCCGACCCCACCAGCCCCTGGAGCTTCCTCAACTACCTCAGGCACCGCGACCGGCTCTTCCCCTTCTACTTCGCCGAACGCTTCCACGCCCCCCGCGCCGAGTACGACGCGTACTGCCGCTGGGTCAGCGAAAACCTCCCCGGCCTGCACTTCCGCCACCAGATCGACGCCCTCCGCTGGAACGCCGAACACGCCGTCTTCGAGGTCGACCACACCCAGCTCGACGCCGACGGCGAGGCCGAAGCACTCGGCAGGACGTACGCCCGCAACGTCGTCCTCGGCATCGGCACCGCGCCCCACATCCCCGAGCCGCTCCGGCCCCTCGCCGACGCCCCCACCCTCCCCGTCATCCACTCCGCCGACTACCTCGACCACCGCGAACGCCTGCTCGCCGCCGACCACATCACCGTCATCGGCTCGGGCCAGTCCGGCGCCGAGATCTTCCTCGACCTGCTCCGCAACCGCCCCACAGGCCACGAACGGTTGCACTGGCTGGCGCGCACGCCCGCCTTCGCGCCCATGGAGTACAGCAAGCTCGGCCTCGAGCAGTTCACCCCCGACCACACGCGCTACTTCCACGGCCTCCCCGAAGCCACCCGCGACGCCCTCGTCCCCCAGCAATGGCAGCTCTACAAAGGCATCGACCACGACACCATCGCCGCCATCCACCAAGAGCTGTACGAACGCACCATCGACGGCGGCTGGCCCGACACCGTCCTCACCCCCGGCGTCACCGTCCGCACCGCGGGCCGCATCGGCACCCACACCATCGAACTCCACCTGGAACACGCCCACCAGCACACCCGCAGCCGGCTCAGCACCGACGCCGTCGTCCTCGCCACCGGCTACCGCGAACGCAGCCTCGACGCACTCACCAGCGCCCTCGACCCCTACCTCCGCCGCGACACCGCCGGCCGCCCCCGCATCGACGCCCACCACCGACTGAACCTCGACACCCGCGTCACCGGCTCCGTCTACGTACAGAACGCCGAACGCCACACCCACGGCGTCGGCGCCCCCGACCTAGGCCTCGCCGCCTGGCGCAGCGCCGTCATCCTCAACCACCTCACCGGCACCACGCCCTACCCCCTCCCCGACCGCACCGCCTTCACCACCTTCGGCCTGGCACCGCAACCGGGCCGGCAGCAGCAGACCCCCGGCGGGCGACGGCTCCAGCACCAGCCGCCCGCCACCACACGCCCGTCAGAAGACCGGAACTCCGTCCCGCGTCAACTTCCAGTCCACTGATGCAAAACGCGACGCGTCGATCGAACCCGACTGCTTCACCCACTCAATGATCAGATTCCGGATCTCGTCCGACGTCACCCACACCTGCTCCGCCTTCGCCACATGCGGGAAATTCCCCCCGCCGCTCGCCCGGTAATTGTTCACCGCCAGCACGAAACGCGCCGCCGGATCCACCGGCTTCCCGTCCCGCAGCAGCTTCCCGATCCGCTGCCCCGCCGGCTTCGCGATGTCGATCTCGTACGACACCCCGCTCACCGCGTCATAGTTGTAATCCGGAATGCCGTCCGCATTCGTCAGCTTCGACGGATCCACCTCGCCACCCGCCGGCGTCCGCACGTAATAACGTGCCGAGAACTCCAGGTAATCCTTCAGCTGTGCGCCGGTCAGCACCCGCGCCTCCAGCGTATTGTCGAACGGATACAGTGCCGCCATCGACCGGATCGTCACATCCCCCGCCGGCACCGCAGCCGTTCGCGAGAAACACGACGCCTGCGACACCACCGGCAGATCCGCGTACGCACCCCCGGCCAGCGCCTTCCGCACCACCTCCGCCTGCACGAACGCGATGAAATCCAACACCGGAGTGTCCGTGTACGGAGCCTCCGCCGCGGACAGGCGAGCAGTCGACTGCCCTATCACCTGGTTCACATAACGCACCACCTTCGCGTGCGCGTCACGCAGCAGCCGGGAAATACGCTCGTCCTCCACCGCCGCATTCGAGTTCAGCACTCGCGCCGACACCGAATCCACCGACCAGCGGCCCTTTTCCCACGCCACCTCAATATCGAACAACGTCAGCCGCTGCCCCCACTTCAGCGGCTCCGACAGCACCACCTCACGGCCCGTCCGCTCGTTCTTCACCCGGTATTCCGGAATCTCCGTGTGCGCGTGCCCCACCAGAATCGCGTCAATACCCGGCACCTGCTGCGCCACCAACGCCGCCGCGTTCTCCACGTACGGCAGCTGATCCCCGTACGAGGACGTGCCACTCGACCCGGAATGCGCGGCCACGATCACCACATCCGCACCCAGCGCCCGCAACCGGGGAACCCACTTCGCGACCTGTTCCTCCAGACCGGGAAACGCCATCTTCCCCTGGACGTTCGCCTTGTCCCAGATCGCGATACCCGGATTCGTCAGCCCGAGAATGCCGACCTTTACGTCGCGCCCGTGTGGAGTGCGCAGCCGCTTGATGACATACGGAGGGAACGCCGGGCGCAGTGACTTGGCGTCCACCGCGTTCGCGCCCAACAGGGGGAAGTCGCAGTTCTCCTCGAACTTGCGCAGCACCGGAATGCCGTAATTGAACTCGTGATTGCCGAGCGCCGCGGCGTCGTAACCGATGGCGTTCATGGCCCGGGCCATCGGGTGCACCGGGCCGTTCGCGCCGGTGATCGGGTCCACCTTTGCGTAGTAGTACGCCAGTTGTGTGCCCTGGATGGTGTCGCCCGCGTCGATGAGGAGGGTGTTGCCGCGTCCCTTGTCGACGCGCACCTCATTCACCAGGGTCGAAATCTTCGCCAGACCGACGTCGTTGTGGGCCGCGTCATCGAATTCCGCGTCCGTCGCGTAATCCCAGTTGAAGACATTGCCGTGCAGGTCGGTGGTGCCCATGACGGTGAACGCGTACCGCTTGCCGCCGCTGTGGCCGTGCCCCGCGGGGACCGGGGAGCCGGCCGGCCCGCTCGCCACGGCGGCCGGCGCCCCGGCGCCCGTCAGCGCCACCCCGGCACCGGTGGCGACGGAACTTCCCAGAAACGTTCTGCGATCGAGCGGCATGACCTCTCCTTGACCGTCCGCATCCCTGCGAACCGTTGGGCGTACAACTGGGCGTACGACGGGGCGTACAGCGGAACAACGCGCGTAGATGGACGTCACGTTCGTACGTCACGTTCGGATGAACGACGCGCGTAGATTCTGGCGCAGGCGCCCCTCCAGCAACACCCCTCACAGGTTGCGATCAGATGACCGCCGCGCCGCCGGCCGCTCCCGCACTCGCCTGACAAACCCCCGCCGCCGTGCGAGGCTCTGCGCAGCAGGACGCCGTCCGGAGCGAGGCCGTGCCGCGCCGTGAGAAGGAGCCCCCCACCACATGACCGACGCGCCCACCACCAGCACTGACACCGCCCCCGCCGGGACCCCCGGCGACGCCCTCCCGTACGGCACCCCGGACGTCCCGCGCGTCGCCGTACGCGGCGAAGCCCGCCTCGACGTCGACCCGGAGATCGCCCGCATCGGCATCACCGTCCAGGCCCGCGGCACCGACCGCGCCACCGCGCTCCAGGACCTCACCCGCCGCAACGCCGAAGTGCTCGACCTGGTCAAGAGCTACGGCGAGGCGGTGGAAAAGCTCGCCACCGGCGCCTTCACCGTCACGCCCCAACTCACCCACAAGGGCCGCGGCGAACGTGTACGCGCCTACCACGGCAACGTCCACCTCACCGCCACCCTCACCGACTTCACCGCACTCGGCGAACTCGCTACCCGCCTCGCCGACCTCGAACTCACCCGCGTCGCCGGCCCCTGGTGGGACCTGCGCCCCGACTCGCCGTCCCACCGCGAGGCCCGCCAGCAGGCCGTACGCGAAGCCGTACAGCGCGCCCGCGAGTACGCCGAAGCGCTCGGCGCGCGACTTGACGCGCTCGTCGAACTCGCCGACATCGGCGCCGAGAACGCCGCACCCGCCGGCAACCCGATGCTCCGCTCCCGCGCCGCCTACGGAGGCGCCGCCCACGAGGAGACCGCCCCCGCGCTCGACCTCGAACCCCAGCAGCAGACCGTGTACGCACACGTCAACGCGCGCTTCACGATGACCCGGCCGGTTCTGTGACGTGACGCGGCCCGCCGCCCGACGAATCCGTACAGAGCCGCCTGGGGCGTGCGTACATACAGGGGGCGTGCGGATGCGCGTACGAGCGCACGTGCAAGCCTCGAAAGCTGCTCATAGGAGCGGCCGCTCGCACATTCCAATACTTGTCAAGAGCCTTTCACCTCGCCGCCGTTGGGCGGTCACTTCTCCACAGTTCTCTACCCACCGGTAAGTCATAGGGTCGACGCCATGCGCCGAGCAAAGATCGTCTGCACCCTGGGACCCGCCACAGATTCGTACGAGCAGATCAAGGCACTCGTCGAAGCCGGAATGGACGTGGCCCGCTTCAACCTCAGCCACGGCACCTACGCCGACCACGAGGCGCGTTACGAGCGGGTCCGCAAGGCATCCGACGAGACCGGCCGCAGCGTCGGCGTACTCGCCGACCTTCAAGGTCCGAAGATCCGCCTCGGCCGATTCCGAGAAGGCCCCGTCCTTCTCGAACCCGACGACGAATTCACCATCACCGTCGAACCGGACACCGAAGGCGACCGCCACGTCTGCGGCACCACGTACGAGGGACTCGCCGCCGACGTCACCACCGGCGAACGCATCCTCGTCGACGACGGCAAGGTCACCCTCGAAGTCATCGGCGTCGACGGCCCCGAGGTCCGCACCCGCGTCATCGAAGGCGGCATGGTCTCCGACCACAAGGGCCTCAACCTGCCCGGCGTCGCCGTCTCCGTCCCCGCCCTCTCCGAAAAGGACCAGGACGACCTCCGCTGGGCACTGCGCACCGGCGCCGACGTCATCGCGCTGTCCTTCGTACGCAGCGGCCGCGACATCGAGGACGTCCACCGCATCATGCGCGAGGAAGGCCGCTTCCTCCCCGTCATCGCCAAGGTCGAGAAGCCGCAGGCGGTCGACAACATCGACGACATCGTCGCCGCGTTCGACGGCATCATGGTCGCCCGCGGTGACCTCGGCGTCGAAATGCCGCTCGAAACGGTCCCGATCGTTCAGAAGCGCGCGGTCAAGCTCGCCAAGCGCAACGCCAAGCCGGTCATCGTCGCCACGCAGATGCTCGACTCGATGATCGACAACTCCCGGCCGACGCGCGCGGAAGCCTCCGACGTCGCCAACGCCGTCATCGACGGCACGGACGCGGTGATGCTCTCCGGCGAGACGTCCGTCGGCAAGTACCCCACCGAGACCGTCCGGACGATGAGCCGCATCGTCGAGGCCGCCGAGGAGGACATCCTCACCAAGGGGCTGCCGCCGCTCACCGAGACCAGCAAGCCGCGCACGCAGGGCGGGGCGGTGGCGCGGGCCGCCGCCGAGATGGGCGACTTCCTCGGCGCGAAGTTCCTCGTGGCCTTCACGCAGTCCGGCGACACGGTCCGCCGGCTCTCCCGCTACCGCTCGCCGATCCCGCTCCTCGCCTTCACGCCGGAGCCGGCCACGCGCTCCCAGCTGAACCTCACCTGGGGCGTCGAAACCTTCCTCGGCCCGACCGTCGACTCCACGGACGAGATGGTCGCCCAGGTCGACGAGCAACTCCTCCGCATCGGCCGCTGCGAACGCGGTGACGTCGTGATCATCACCGCCGGCTCGCCTCCCGGCGTCCCGGGCACGACCAACCTGGTCCGCGTCCACCACATCGGCGAGACCGACTCCCCGGAGTAGGTCAGTACTTCGGCCCGACGTGGGCGTCCATCATCGCGACGGACGCCCGTCGGGCTACGGAGACGTTGAACGGGTCCGAGCCGCGCGCCAGGACCGACCACTCGACGCCCACCTTGGCGAGGGTGTCCGTGAAGAGCCTCCTGATGTCGTCGGACTTGTTGGTGAAGAAGTACCGCGGGTACTCGTAACGCTTCCGCTCACCGCCGACCATCCGGGTCGTCCAGTTGGTGATCCGACACCCGTCGGAGTGGATCAACCCGCGTATGAACTCCCACGGGTGCGCGTCGACGATCTTCTGCTGCCAGGTTTCGAGGACGATGCGCCGCTCGTGCTTCTTGCCGGGGCCGTGCTGGGGGAAGAGGCACCAGAGATGCCTCGAGTAGACCTTCACGTTGCGACAGCCGGTCCGGCGGACGCGACAGACGGAGTTGTCGGGGAACACAGCGCGCATGGCGGCCTCGCACTGGTCCATGAGCCCGGGCCGGGCTTCGTCGCAAGCGATCATGAGGCTGGGGACTCGGTGCTGCGAGTACTGGATGATGTGCCCGTCGCCGAGATACAGGCCGAGCAAGTAGGCGTACGCCTTGGTGTCGAGGTCCCCGTCGCAGCGTGGGCATTGCGCCTGGCGGCGACCTGGAGATTCACCGCGTTTGGCTCGGTCCATGTGCAGCCAGTAGCCGACGGTGCCGAGCGGGACGTTGAGATCGCGGGCCACATCCGCGTTCTTGCGGCCGGATCGTAGGAGGGCGAGCGCCTTGTGACGGACGTCAGAGCTGTGCATCTTCATGCGGCTACTCTGTGTGACGGGCGCAGCTCGCGAGATTGTTTCGTGCAGATTCACGCGAAGGTGATCGTCCGCTTTGTGTGTTTTGAGTGCCGGGTGCGGGACTTGAACCCGCACGCCCTTTCGGGCAATCGCTTTTGAGGCGATCATGTCTGCCGATTCCATCAACCCGGCTGGATGGGTCACGGGCAGCATACCGTGTGCGTATGTAGAGGCGCCGCTAGGTAGGCTGCATACGCACCACCTGCCTGGAACGAGGAGTCACGTGAGCGCCGCCGAGCCCGAGCAGCCCGTCGCCGACGAGCAGTCGCACGTCCCGCCGCAGACCACCCGCGTCGTCATCGCCGAGGACGAGGCGCTCATCCGTCTGGATCTCAAAGAGATGCTGGAGGAGGAGGGCTACACGGTCGTCGGCGAGGCCGGTGACGGCGCGAAGGCCGTGGAGCTGGCCCGCGAGCACCGCCCCGACCTGGTGATCCTCGATGTGAAGATGCCCGTCCTCGACGGCATCTCCGCGGCCGAGCAGATCGCCGAGGAGAGCATCGCCCCGGTGCTGATGCTGACCGCGTTCTCCCAGCGTGAGCTGGTCGAGCGGGCGCGGGACGCCGGTGCCATGGCGTACCTCGTCAAGCCGTTCTCCAAGAGCGACGTCGTGCCGGCGATCGAGATGGCCGTGAGCCGGTTCACGGAGCTGCGGACGCTGGAGAAGGAGGTCGCGGACCTCACGCAGCGCCTGGAGACGCGGAAGCTGGTCGACCGTGCGAAGAGCATTCTGCAGACGCAGTACGGGCTGACCGAGCCGGCCGCCTTCCGCTGGATCCAGAAGACGTCGATGGACCGCCGGCTTTCGATGCAGCAGGTCGCCGAGGCGGTCATCGAGGACGCCGAGGAGAAGAAGCAGAAGGAGCAGAAGGAGAAGGAGCAGCCCTCCGAGTAGAGGGGCAGCCCTCCGAGTAGTCGCTCGCCCGCTCCTGTGCCGAGGGCCGCACCGTGATTACGGTGCGGCCCTCGGCCTTGCTGTTGCGCGCGGCGGGGCGTCGTCGGCCGTGTGCGTACGGCGGTCAGTCCTCGCCCAGGTACGCCTTGCGGACCGACTCGTCGTGGAGGAGGTCCTGGCCGGTGCCGGAGAGGACGATCTTTCCGATCTCCATGACGTGGCCGTGGTCGGCGAGGGAGAGCGCGGCCTGGGCGTTCTGTTCGACGAGGAGGATCGTCGTGCCCTGGGAGCGCAGTTCGCGGATGGTCGCCATGATCTTCTGCATCATGATCGGGGAGAGGCCCATGGAGGGTTCGTCGAGCATGAGCAGTTTGGGGCGGGACATCAGGGCGCGGCCCATGGCGAGCATCTGTTGTTCGCCGCCGGAGAGTGTGCCGGAGGCTTGTTTGCGGCGTTCGCCAAGGATGGGGAAGAGCTCGTAGATCCGCTGGATGTCGCGTTCTATGCCGGTGCCGTCCTTGCGGAGGAAGGCTCCGAGCTGGAGGTTTTCGGCGATGGTGAGGCGGGGGAAGAGGCGGCGGCCTTCGGGGGAGTGGGCGAGGCCGCGTTCGACGATCTTGTGGGGGGCGACGCCGTTGAGTACGTCGCCGTCGAAGCTGATCTTTCCGGCCAGTGGTTTGAGGAGGCCGGAGAGGGTGCGCAGGGTGGTGGTCTTGCCGGCGCCGTTGGTGCCGATGAGGGTGACGACCTGGCCGGCTTCGACGGTGAAGGAGATGCCTTTGACGGCTTCGATCTTGCCGTAGGCGACGCGGAGGTCCTCGACTTCGAGCAGGGCGGTCATCGCGCGTCTCCGTTCGGGGGGTTCTCGTCGGGTGCGGTGCGCGTACCGGGGGCAGCGGTCGTACCGTCGGCGGGCTGCGGCGCCCGCGGTTCCGCGGCGTGCGCCTCCGCCGCGTCCACTTCGGCGGCTTCCTCGTCGCCGGGTGCGCCTTCGAAGGGCGTACCGAGGTACGCGGCGACGACGCGTTCGTCGGCCTGGACGACTTCCGCGGTGCCTTCGATGAGTTTTTCGCCCTGTACGAGGACGGCGACGCGGTCGCAGAGGTTGAAGATGAAGCGCATGTCGTGCTCGATGACGAGGACGGCGGTGCCTTGGTCGCGGATGGCGAGGACGAGGTTCTGGGTGGCGCGGGTCTCCTGGGGGTTCATGCCGGCGGTGGGTTCGTCCAGGAGGAGGAGGCCGGGTTCGCTGGCGAGGGCGCGGGCGATTTCGAGCTTGCGCTGTTCGCCGTAGGGGAGGTTGCGGGCGAGGTGGTCGCGTTTGGCGGCGAGGCCGGTGAATTCCAGGAGTTCCATGGCGCGGGTCTCGCTGCCGCGTTCGGCCTTCTTGAAGCCGGGTCCTCGGAGGAGGGCGGACCACAGGCCTTCTTTGGTGCGGGTGTGGCGGCCTACGAGGACGTTTTCCAGGACGGTCATGTTGGCGAAGAGGCGGATGTTCTGGAAGGTGCGGGCGACACCGGCCTGGGTGACGAGGTGGGGTTTGGGGGAGAGGCGGGTGCCTTTGTAGCTGACGGTGCCTTCGGTGGGGGTGTAGAGGCCGGTGAGGCAGTTGAAGAAGGTGGTTTTGCCGGCGCCGTTGGGGCCGATGAGGCCGACGATCTCGCCGGGGGCGACGGTGAGGTCGACGGCGCGTACGGCGGTGAGTCCGCCGAAGCGCATGGTGACGCCCGAGGCTTCGAGGACGGCGCCGTCGCTCTTCGTGGCGGTGGTGGGTGTGGTCATGGTGTCCTCCTCACGCCCCTGCCTTGGTGGCGCCGGTCGTGTCGTCGCTCAGCCGCTGTTCGGGCACGTCGAGCTGGCCGGTTTCGTGGAATTCGAGCTGTTTGCGGCGGTCGGGGATGAGTCCTTCGGGGCGGTAGCGCATGAGGAGGACGAGGGCGAGGCCGAAGAGGAAGAGCTGGTAGTCCTGGAGGAAGTCCAGCTTGGCGGGGATGAGGAAGAGGAGTGCCGCGCCGACGAGGGGGCCGCTGAGGGTGCCCATGCCGCCGAGGATGACGGCGGCGAGGAGGAAGGCGGAGTTGGGCGGCTGGGGTCCGGCGAACTGGAACTGCTCGGGTGTGACGGTCGTTACTACGTGTGCATGGACGGTTCCGGCGAGTCCGGCGAGGGCGGCGCCGAGGGCGAAGGCGAGGAGGCGCAGCCGGAAGGAGTTGATGCCCATGGCGATGGCGGCGGTCTCGTCCTCGCGGATGGCGATCCAGGCGCGGCCGATGCGGGAGGCGGCGGCGCGGCGGAAGACGAGGACGACGAAGGCCGTCACGAGGATCATGAGGAGGTAGTAGTTGCCGTAGGTGGCGATGGGCACGCCGAGGATGGTGTGGGGTTCGCCGAAGTTGAAGCCGAAGATCTCCAGGTTGGGGACGTTGGGGATGCCCATGGCGCCGTTGGTGACGTCGGGCCCTGTGGTGCCGTTGAGGTTGAGCATGGCGATACGGAAGATCTCGCCGAAGCCGAGGGTGACGATGGCGAGGTAGTCGCCGCGGAGCCGCAGGGTGGGGGCGCCGATGAGGACGCCGAAGACGAGTGCGGCGGCGGCTCCGGTGAGGAGGGCTGCCCAGAAGGGGAGTTGGATGCCGAGGGCGGATTCGGGGGAGCCGGAGACGAGGGCGGCCGCGTAGGCGCCGACGCCGAGGAAGGCGACGTATCCGAGGTCGAGGAGTCCGGCGAGGCCGACGACGACGTTGAGGCCCAGGGCGACGGTGGCGAAGATCAGGATGTTGGCGCCGATGATCGTGTACTCGTCGGTGTCCTGGGTGAAGGGGAAGGCGGCCGCGGCGACGAAGGCGGCGGCGAGTGAGATGCCGCGGTGCCGGTGGGTGAGTGCGGTGAGGCGGTTGATCAGGCCGGCGCGGTGGACGGCGGCGATGGCGAGTGCGACGAAGAGGAGGTAGCCGACGAAGGGGGGTCCGTCCTCGGCGTCGATGCCGTAGGTGAAGGCGTAGAGGGCGATGCCGAAGGCGACGGCGATGAGGAGGATCTCGGCCCAGGCGGGGAGCTGCTTGGCGGGTCGGGGTGTGGGGACGGCCGCGCAGCTGTTGGTGAAGCGCTGCCAGGGGCCGTGCGGGGGTGTGCCGGGGGTGTGGTCGGCGGGCAGCCCCAGGGCGCCGATGAGGGTGATCAGTGCGGTGATGCCGGCGAGGAAGCCGCCGGGTTCGAGGTTGACCAGGCCGCCGAGTTGTACGGCGATGGCGGCGAGGGTGAACCAGGTGGCGGCGAAGGTGCCGAGGGCGGCGAAGAGGGCGGGTGCGTTGCGGCCGCCGGGGGTGAGTGCGGTCAGGCCGCGGATGCCGAGGCCGGCCAGGGCGAAGGCGAGGGTGAGGAGGGCGCCGGTGAGGGTGATGAGCTGGAGTCCGGCGGGGGAGCCGTAGTAGGTGAGATCGCCGGGGAATTCGCTGCTCCAGGTCCAGGAGAGGGCGGTGGAGCCGGCGGTGGCGAGGGCGCCGGCGGCGGTGATGATGCGGGCGGCGCGTGCGGGGAGGGGGAGGAGGCCGGGGGTGGTTGCGGGGGTGTCCGCGGCGGCCGGGTTCGTGGTGGGTGCGGTGGTCATCGCTATCACGCCCGATCCGCGACGCGTTCGCCCAGCAGGCCTTGTGGTCGCAGGAGGAGTACGAGGATGAGGAGGACGAATGCCCAGACGTCTTTCCAGGCTCCGCCGCCGAACTGGGTCATGCCCGGGATGAATTCGACGTAGGCGGTGGCGAGGGCTTCGGCGATGCCGAGGACGATGCCGCCGAGCATGGCGCCGTAGATGTTGCCGATGCCGCCGAGTACGGCCGCGGTGAAGGCCTTGAGGCCCATGATGAAGCCCATGCGGAATTGCACTTCGCCGGTGCGCAGTCCGTAGGCGACGGCGGCGACGCCGGCGAAGGCGGCGCCGATGGCGAAGGCGAGGACGATGATGCGGTTGGTGTCGATGCCCATGAGGGCGGCGGTGTCGCGGTCCTGGGCGGTGGCCTGCATGGCGCGGCCGCTGCGGGTCTTGGAGACGAAGAAGCCGAGGGCGATCATGCAGATCGGGGCGGCGACGACGACGAAGAGGTCGCCGCGCTGGACGGTGGCGCCCAGGATGTCGAAGGCGTCGCCCTTGAACTGGGGGAAGACGCGGGCCTTCTTGGCGTCGGGGTACCACTTCCAGACGGCCTGCTGGAGTGCGATGGACAGGCCGATGGCGGTGATGAGGGGGGCGAGGCGGGGTGCACCGCGCAGCGGGCGGTAGGCGAAGCGTTCGGCGGCCACACCGACGAGTACGGAGACGGCGATGCCGCCGATGAGCATGAGGGGGAGGGCCGCCATGAGGGACATGCCGGGTGGGAGGGCGAGGTAGACGGTGAGCGCGCCGAAGCCGCCGACCATGAAGATCTCGCCGTGGGCGAAGTTGATGAGCTGGACGATGCCGTAGACCATCGTGTAGCCGATCGCGATGAGTCCGTACATCGCGCCGAGGATGAGTCCGTTGGCCAGCTGTTGCGGCAGTTCGTTCACCGCAGGGCCTCCGTGGGGTGTGGAAGGTGCCGGTGTGCCGGGCAGGCGGGGAGTGTGCCGGTGTGCCGCGGGCCGCGCCAGGTGGGGGTGGGGTGCTGGCGCGGCCGGTGTACGGGCGGGCGGTGCGGGTCAGCTCTTGTCGAACTTCTCGAACTCGGCGCTGAAGCGCGCCTTCCACTGCTTGTTGTCGACCTGGTAGGCCGTGATCATGGTGTTGGTGGTGTCGCCGTACTTGTCGAAGGCGACCTTGCCGGTGACGCCGTCGAACGAGACCTTGTTCATGGCGTCGACGACCTTCTTGCGGGCGTCGTCGGGGAGCTTGCCGTTGTTGTCGGCGACGACCTGCTTGACGGCCTGGATGATGGCCCAGGTGGCGTCGTAGGTGGAGCCGCCGTATGCCTCGTAGCGGTCCTTGTAGCCGGCGGCCTTGTAGTCCTCGATGAACTTCTTGGCGGAGGGCAGCTGCTCGACGGGCTTGCCGACGGAGGAGGCGTAGTCGCCCTGTGCCTTCTTGTTCAGTTCGATGTAGTCGGCGCTGTACATGCCGTCGCCGCCCATGAGGGGGGCGTCGAGGCCGCCGTCCTTGAGCTGCTGGCTGAGCGGGCCGGAGGCGGGGTATTCACCGCCGTAGAAGACCAGGTCGGGGTTGGCGCTCTTGGCCTTGGCGACGACGGCCTTGAAGTCGCGGTCGTCGGGGCTGACGTGCTCGGTGCCGACGATCTTGCCGCCGAGCTTGGTGAACTGGTCCTTGAAGGAGGAGGCGAGGCCGACGCCGTAGGTCTTCTGGTCGTCGATGACGTAGGCCGTCTTGGCCTTCATCTTCTCGTAGGCGTACTGGCCGTCGAACGCGCCCTGGACCTCGTCGGTGGTGGCGGTGCGGAAGTAGGTGGAGAACTGCCGTTTGCGGTCGTTCTTCTTCCAGTTCTTGCCCTGGGTGAGGTCGGGCGTGGTGTTGGCCGGGGAGATGAGGGTGACGCCGTTGGACTGCGCGACCTGCTGCATGGACTGGGCGACGCCGGAGTTCAGCGGGCCGACGATGCCGAGTACTTCCTTGTCGCCGGCGAGCTTGGTGGCGTTCTGCTGGCCGGCGTTGGGCAGTGCCTTGTCGTCGAGGGGGCGCAGTTCGAAGGTGACGCCGTCGACCTCGTTCTGTTTGTTGGCGTTCTTGACGGCGAGGTCGGCGGAGTTCTTGATGCCCTGGCCCAGGGCGGAGAGTTCGCCGGTGAGCGGGGCGTCGAGGCCGATGACGACGGTGGCCTTGGAGCCGTCGCCGCTCTTGTCTTCGCCGCGGGAGCCGCACGCGGAGAGCGTGAGGGCGCCGGCGGCTACCGCGGTGGTGAGAATCAGCAAGGAACGGTGACGCACGATCTGTCCTTTCCCCTGGCGTGGTCACGCTGTGGCGCGACCGTTCGCGCGCCGGGCTGTAAGGGGTGGTACAGGCCGTGCTGGTACAGCGCGCCCGGCGGCGCGGTGACTGGCGGTGATGGTAAGGCGGTGCAGTTCGCCGGGGCATCGGCGCCGACGAGGATGTGACGCTCTTGTTATGACCTGCGATGAGCGTTTCGTACTGATGGTCCTTACCGCTGGGGCGTGTGCGCCAGGCGGAGCGGGAACTTGCACTTCTACGAGGGGATTTGCCGTGCGACGCGGTCGGGGCGTCCGGAATGCGGTGCGGACTGCGGTACGGGAGCGGCGCCACGGGGGAGCGGGAGGTGTGCGCCGGAGGCACATTGTGCGTGTTACGCAGCGTTAGGGCGGCGGGGGGCGGTTGCTGCCGGTACGGCCATCGGCGAGGCGGCGGCGAGGGTGGTGGCGTGACCGGGCAGCCGGGGGAAAAGCAAGGCGGCCCCGCTCCGGATGCGCACCGGAGCGGGGCCGTCGCAGGGCCGCCTGGGGGCTGAACTGCCAGGTCAGGAGTTCTGGGCCGGGGACTCCGCGTCGCGCAGCAGGCAGGTCAGGCGGGCGCTGCAGACGCGCCTGCCCTGCTCGTCGGTGATGGCGATCTCGTACGTCGCGGTGGAGCGGCCGCGGTGCACGGGGGTGGCGACGCCGGTGACCAGGCCGGTGCGTACGCCGCGGTGGTGGGTGCAGTTCAGGTCGACGCCGACGGCGAGCTTGCCGGGGCCGCCGTGCAGCATGGCGCCGACGGAGCCGAGGGTCTCGGCGAGGACGGCGGAGGCGCCGCCGTGCAGCAGGCCGTAGGGCTGGGTGTTGCCTTCGACGGGCATGGTGCCGACGACCCGCTCCGGGGCGGCCTCCACGACCTGGACGCTCATCCGCGTGCCGAGGTGGCCGGCGGAGAACAGGGCGGGCAGGTCCAGGCCCTCCCCGGCCCACTGGTCGAGGACTTCCTGGGGGAACGCGGTCGTGGTCTGCTCGCCCATGGCGTACGGCTCCGTTCGCTTGCGCTGCTCGTCGGGTCGCTGTTCGTCGGTGTCCGGATGGTGTGGCCGTACGCGTACGGGGCCGGCCCGGGCCGTGGGCCGGACGGGGCAGGGCGTCGTGCCGCCCTCAGGCTACTGAGCGCGCGCTCAGTTCGGGGGCGCGAGGGCTGTGCGGCTCATCACTGGCTCGGGCCGCCGCGGGGAGGTCCGGCGAGGCCGGGCGGGGCCGGGCCCGGCCCCGCCCGGGGCGAGTATCAGAGCCCCGTCGGCTCCAGCCTGATGACCACGGACTTCGAGGCGGGGGTGTTGCTGGTGTCGGCCGTGTGGTCGAGGGGGATCAGGACATTGGTCTCCGGGTAGTACGCGGCGGCGCAGCCGCGCGCCGTCGGGTAGTGGACGACCCGGAAGCCGGGCGCGCGGCGCTCGCTGCCGTCGGTCCACTCGCTGACGAGGTCGGTGTAGGCGCCGTCGGCGAGGCCGAGGGCGCGGGCGTCCTCGGGGTGGACCAGGACCACGCGGCGGCCGTTCTTGATGCCGCGGTAGCGATCGTCCAGGCCGTAGATCGTGGTGTTGTACTGGTCGTGCGAGCGCAGCGTCTGCAGGAGCAGCCGGCCTTCGGGGACGGCGGGGAACTCCACCGGGGCTGCGGTGAAGTTGGCCTTGCCGGTGGCGGTGGGGAAGCTGCGGTCATCGCGCGGGGCGTGCGGCAGGGCGAAGCCGTCCGGGCTCGCGACGCGGGCGTTGAAGTCCTCGAAGCCGGGGACGACGCGTGCGATGCGGTCGCGGATCGTGGCGTAGTCCTTCTCGAACTCCTCCCACGGTATGCGGCTGTCCTTGCCGAGGACCCGGCGGGCGAGGCGGCAGACGATGGCCGGCTCGGACAGCAGGTGCGGGCTCGCGGGCTCCAGGCGGCCGCGGGAGGCGTGCACCATGCCCATGGAGTCCTCGACGGTGACGAACTGCTCGCCGCTGCTCTGGAGGTCCTTCTCGGTGCGGCCGAGGGTGGGCAGGATCAGCGCGCGGGCGCCGGTGACGGCGTGCGAGCGGTTGAGCTTGGTCGAGACGTGGACGGTGAGGTTCGCCCGACGCACGGCGGCCTCGGTGACCTCGGTATCGGGGGTGGCGGAGACGAAGTTGCCGCCCATGGCGAAGAAGACCTTGGCCTGTCCGTCGCGCAGCGCCCGGATGGCGCGTACGACGTCGTAACCGTGCTCGCGGGGCGGCGCGAAGCCGAACTCCTTCTCCAGGGCGTCGAGGAAGGCGGGTGCGGGGCGTTCGAAGATGCCCATCGTGCGGTCGCCCTGGACGTTGCTGTGGCCGCGTACGGGGCAGACGCCGGCGCCGGGGCGGCCGATGTTGCCGCGCAGCAGCAGGAAGTTGACGACTTCCCGGATGGTGGGGACGGAGTGCTTGTGCTGGGTGAGGCCCATGGCCCAGCAGACGATCGTGCGCTTCGAGGCGAGGACCATGCGCAGCGCTTCGTCGATCTCGGCGCGGGTCAGGCCCGTGGCCCGCAGGGTCTCGTCCCAGTCCAGTCCGTCGCCCGCGGCGGCGGCGAACTCCTCGAAGCCGTGCGTGTGCTCCCGGATGAAGTCCTCGTCGAGCGCGCCCTCGGTCTGCAGGAGGAGGTGGTTGAGCGCCCGGAAGAGGGCCTGGTCGCCGCCGAGCCGGATCTGCAGGAAGAGGTCGGTGAGGGAGGTGCCGCCGCCGGCCAGGCCGCGCGGGGTCTGCGGGTTCTTGAAGCGCTCCAGGCCGGCCTCGGGCAGCGGATTGACCGAGATGATCTTCGCGCCGTTGGCCTTGGCCTTCTCCAGGGCGCTGAGCTGGCGGGGGTGGTTTGTGCCCGGGTTCTGACCGGCGACGATGATCAGGTCGGCCTTGTGGAGGTCCTCCAGGGAGACGCTGCCCTTGCCGATGCCGATGGTCTCGGTGAGGGCCGAGCCGGAGGACTCGTGGCACATGTTCGAGCAGTCGGGGAGGTTGTTCGTGCCGTACTCGCGGGCGAAGAGCTGGTACAGGAACGCAGCCTCATTGCTCGTGCGCCCGGAGGTGTAGAAGACGGCCTCGTCGGGGGAGGAGAGGCCGGTCAGCTCCTCGGCGATGATGTCGAAGGCGCGCTCCCAGGGCACGGGGGCGTAATGAGTGGCGCCCTCGGCGAGGTACATGGGCTGGGTGAGGCGGCCCTGCTGGCCGAGCCAGTAGCCGCTGCGGCCCGCGAGGTCGGCGACGGAGTGGGCGGCGAAGAAGTCGGGCGTGACGCGGCGCAGGGTGGCTTCCTCGGCGACGGCCTTGGCGCCGTTCTCGCAGAACTCCGCCGCGTGCCGGTGGTCGGGGTCGGGCCAGGCGCAGCCGGGGCAGTCGAAGCCTTCCTTCTGGTTCACGCGCAGCAGCGTCAGGGCCGTGCGCTTCACGCCCATCTGCTGTCGGGAGATGCGCAGCGCGTGGGTGATGGCGGGCAGGCCGACGGCCGAGTGCTTCGGGCCGCTGACCTCGGGTGCGTCCTGTACCGGGTCCGACTCGGGTGCTTTGCCTGCCATGGCGGTCTCCCTGGGTGCCGATGATGCTGAGCTGCCCCGCGCGAGCAGCCGTTCTGTAAATCACCATTCAGGCATCCGGATCATGTATGGAACAAGTCTCCGTACGGTCCTTCCGCCTGTGATCGATCCTGCCACGCGCCACCGACCGTCGGCCGGTCGTCCACAGGACGTAATGATGAGGGTGACGACGTTGTCCACAGGCACCCTCCGGGAACGGCCGGGGCGGCCGTCGCGGCAGGGATTGTCAGTGGGGCGTGGCAGGATCGGGGGCGTGGCAGCAAAGGCAGCGAAGAAGAGCGAAACGACCGGCAGCGAGACGGCGGAGGGAGGGCGTCCCCGGCTGCTCCTGATGGACGGGCACTCCATGGCGTACCGGGCGTTCTTCGCCCTGCCCGCGGAGAATTTCACCACCGCCACGGGGCAACCGACGAATGCCGTGTACGGCTTCGCCTCGATGCTGGCGAACACCCTGCGCGACGAGGCGCCCACCCACTTCGCGGTGGCCTTCGACGTCTCGCGCAAGACCTGGCGCTCGGAGGAGTTCCCCGACTACAAGGCCAATCGCTCCAAGACCCCGGACGAGTTCAAGGGGCAGGTGGAGCTGATCGGCGAGCTGCTGGACGCCATGCACGTGAAGCGGTTCGCCACGGACGGCTTCGAGGCGGACGACATCATCGCCACGCTCGCCACGCAGGCCACCGAGCAGGGCTTCCAGGTGTCCATCGTCACCGGCGACCGGGACTCCTTCCAGCTGGTCTCTGACGACGTCACGGTGCTCTACCCCACCAAGGGCGTCTCGGAGCTGACCCGCTTCACCCCGGAGAAGGTGTTCGAGAAGTACGGCCTCACGCCGGCCCAGTACCCGGACTTCGCCGCCCTGCGCGGCGACCCGTCGGACAACCTCCCCGGCATCCCCGGCGTCGGTGAGAAGACCGCCGTGAAGTGGATCAACCAGTTCGGTTCGTTCCAGGAGCTGTGCGAGCGGGCCGAGGAGGTCAAGGGCAAGGCCGGGCAGAATTTCCGCGACCACCTGGAGGCCGTGAAGCTCAACCGCCGGCTGACCGAGATGGTCCGCGACGTCGAGCTGCCCTGCGGCCCCGCAGAGCTGGTGCGCGAGGGGTACGACCGGCAGGCCCTCACGGTCTTCCTGGAGGCGCTGGAGATCCGTAACCAGGGCCTGCGCGACCGCCTGCTGGCCGTCGACCCCGGAGCCGAGGACGCCGCGGACACCACCGAGCCCGTGCCCGGCGTCGAGATCGACGGCCTCGTCGCGGGCGCCGGCGAGCTCGCCCCCTGGCTCGCCGAGCACGGCAGCGAGCTGCTCGGTGTCGCCACGGTCGACTCCTGGAAGCTGGGCAGCGGCTCGGTCGCCGAGGTCGCCCTGGCCACCGCAGCCGGACCCGCCGTCTGGTTCGACCCGACGCAGCTGGACGAGGCCGACGACCGGGCGTTCGCCGCCTGGATCGCGGACCCCGAGCGCCCGAAGGTGATGCACAACGCCAAGGGCCTGATGCGGATCTTCCCCGAGCACGGCTGGGAGATCGACGGCGTCACGATGGACACCGCCCTCGCCGCATACCTGGTCAAGCCCGGCCGGCGCTCCTTCGCGCTGGACGCGCTCTCCGTGGAGTACCTCGGCCGGGACCTGGCCCCCGCGGCGGCCGGCGACGGCCAGCTGGCCTTCGGTGCCGACGAGCAGGCCGAGGCCGAGGCCCTGATGGCCAAGGCCCGCACGGTCCTCGACCTCGGGGCCGCCTTCGAGACGCGTCTGGAGGAGGTCGGCGCCGCCGACCTGCTGCGTGACATCGAGCTGCCCACCAGCGTGCTGCTGGCCCGTATGGAGCGCTCCGGCATCGCCGCCGACCGCGGCTGGCTGGAGCGCATCGAGCAGCAGTTCGCGGCCGCCGTCCAGCAGGCCGTCACCGAGGCGCACGCCGCCGCGGGACACGAGTTCAACCTCGGCTCGCCCAAGCAGCTCCAGGAAGTCCTCTTCAACGAGCTGGGCCTGCCCAAGACCAAGAAGACCAAGACCGGCTTCACCACGGACGCGGACGCTCTCGCCTGGCTCGCGGCGCAGACCGACAACGAACTGCCCGTGATCATGCTGCGCCACCGTGAGCAGGCCAAGCTGCGCACGACGGTCGAGGGCCTGATCAAGACCATCGCCGCGGACGGCCGCATCCACACCACCTTCAACCAGACGGTGGCCGCGACCGGCCGGCTCTCCTCCACCGAGCCCAACCTGCAGAACATCCCCGTCCGTACGGACGAGGGCCGCGCCATCCGCCGCGGCTTCGTGGTCGGCGAGGGCTATCAGACGCTGCTGACCGCGGACTACAGCCAGATCGAGCTGCGCGTGATGGCGCACCTCTCCGAGGACGAGGGCCTGATCCAGGCGTTCACCTCCGGTGAGGACCTGCACACCACGGTGGCCTCGCACGTCTTCTCGGTGCCCAAGACCGAGGTCGACCCCGAGATGCGCCGCAAGATCAAGGCGATGTCGTACGGACTCGCGTACGGCCTTTCCGCGTTCGGCCTGTCCCAGCAGCTGGGCATCTCCCCGGACGAGGCCCGCAAGCTCATGGACAACTTCTTCGAGCGCTTCGGCGGTGTGCGGGACTACCTGGAGGACGTCGTCGACCGTGCCCGCGCCACGGGCTACACCGAGACCATGCTCGGCCGCCGCCGCTATCTGCCGGACCTCAACAGCGACAACCGCCAGCGCCGCGAGATGGCCGAGCGGATGGCGCTGAACGCCCCGATCCAGGGCACCGCGGCGGACATCGTCAAGATCGCGATGCTGCGGGTCGACGAGGCGCTGACCGCCGCCGGGCTCACCTCCCGGATGCTGCTCCAGGTCCACGACGAAATCGTGGTCGAGGTGGCGCCAGGCGAGCAGAAGCAGGTCGAGGAGCTGGTGCGGCGCGAGATGGCCGGTGCCGTCGAGCTGCGCGCCCCGCTGGACGTCTCCGTCGGTTCGGGCGGGGACTGGGAGTCCGCCGCGCACTGACCCGTGCAGAGGCGGCCGGGGGCCGATGAGGGGCGCAGCCGCCCTCATCGGCCCCCGGCCGCTGCCGCTGCCGCCCGGGCGGCAGCGCCCTGCTTACGGCGGCGCCGGCGGTCGTGCAGGCGGACCGCCGCCGCCCACACCGGTAGCGCCACGCCCAGCCCGGCGCCCGCACCGAAGAGCGCCGTCGGCACATAGTCGAACCACGTCGCCGCCCCGCCGTACACCGCATGCGCGCGCAGCACCCGGTGTCCGGCCCCCAGCAGTACGCACGGCGTCAGCAGCGCGCAGCACAGCAGCCGCCCCCGATTGCCGAGCACGGGCAGCCCCTCGGGGACAGCGCCGGTCGGCGCCCGATGGAGCGCGGAGCATACGAACCACCCGAGGGCCACGAGCGCCACCGCCGAGGTGCCGTACTGCACGTACGCGTACACCGGCCACCCGGCGACCGGCTCCTGCAGTACGGGCAGCAGCCGGACACCCCAGCGCCCGGGGTGGGTGAAAGCGTCCCACACGACGTGCGTGAGCGCGCCGAGCACCGCGGAGTACCAGAAGCGCAGCGCGAACTGTCCCCGGGCCAGCCCCCGTCGCTGCCCTGGGCCGGTGACCAGCGCACCCACCCTGCCCCGCCACGCCGCCGGCAGCAGCGCGAGCAGCGGATCGCGCAGCAGCAGCCAGCACCCGACCAGGAGCGCCGCGCACAGCGTGTCCACGGTGAGAACACCGGCCGGCGCGTGCGTGAATTCTCCGTAGGTCATCGCACCCGGCACGACCGTGTCCGCGTAGTACGTCAGATCCGGCGCGAAGGAGCCGGCGACGAGCGCGGACACCAACAGCGGCCCGCGCGCCGTACCGTTGCGGCGTACGGCAGGCAGCACCGCTGCGGCATGACTCAGTGTGAACGGCATGATCCCTCTCCTGACCGGACCCGACCGTTGCAGATGATCGAGTGATCGATTCGAGGCAGTATGCCGGATGTGAGCAGACAGTGATGGCGAGCCTGGAACGGTAGCTGCGCGCGGGGAGTTGTCGTAGTGTCCGGTGCGTTGCAGCGCCGAGAGCGCGACGCCGTGCAGCCGGCGCGGTGGGTCAACACGGAGGGGGGAGTAGGAGACATGGCAGCCAAGTTCGGCCGACGGCTCCGCAAAGGAGCGGCCTCCAGTGTGGTGGTGGCGCTGGCCCTCGCCGCACTGACCGCCTCCCAGGCGCCCGACGCCGCGGACGCCGCCGGGAGTTCCCGCGAAGCCCCTCGGGGCGACACCCCCATCGACGGCGACTCCTCGTACTACACCGACCTGCCCCCGCTCGTCAGCCCGCAGCCGCCCGGCAAGGGGCAGGGCGGGGACGGCCCCATAGCCATCGGCCCCGCCGAGGCCGGCATACCGGCGACCGTGCTCGCCGCGTACAAGGAGGCCGAGGCAGCCCTCGCCCGCTCCCAGCCCGGCTGCAACCTCCCCTGGGAGCTGCTCGCCGCGATCGGCAAAGTCGAGTCCGGACAGGCCCGCGGCGGCGCCGTGGACGAGAACGGCACAACGCTCCAGCCCATCCTCGGCCCCCAGCTCAACGGCAACGGCTTCGCCCGGATCACCGACACCGACCGCGGCCGCTTCGACAACGACACCACCCACGACCGCGCGGTCGGCCCCATGCAGTTCATCCCCTCCACCTGGGCGAGGTGGGGCACGGACGCCAACGGCGACGGCGCGAGCGACCCCAACAACATCTACGACGCGGCCCTGTCGGCCGGCCGCTACCTGTGCGCGGCCGACCGCGACCTGTCGGTCCAGGCGGACATGAACCGCGCGATCCTCGGCTACAACCACTCCGAGGAATACCTGCGCACGGTGCTGTCCTGGTACGAGTACTACCGCAAGGGCACGCACGAAGTGCCCGACGGCACCGGCATCCTGCCGACCGGACCGCGCACCGGCGGTTCCGGCGCCGGGACCGGAGGCAGCGGCTCGCACAAGGCCGGCTCCGGGGGTGCGTCGAAGGGCGGCAAGGATCAGGACGGCTCCGGGAAGCAAACCGAGGGCGGAAAGGACGCCGACGGCACCCCGGGGAAGGACGGCGGCGGGACGGAGCCCGGCGGCACCGACGGCGGGACGAAGCCCGAGCCGAGCCCCGCGCCCGGCGACGGCCCGGGTTCCGGAGGCGGCTCGGGCTCCGAGGACGGCTCATCGCCCGGTACGACCCCGGGCGGCACCAACGAGTCGCCCACGCCGACGCCCCCGCCCTCCCAGCCCGCGCCCCTCGCCTCCCTGGAGCGCGTGGGCGACAAGGACGTGAGCGCCACCGCCGGCGAGACGTTCGCCGACCGGCTCCAGGTGCGCGCGAAGAACACCGAGGACCGCACGGTCTCCGGCGTGAAGGTCCAGTACGAGATACGCGGCGACGGCGACACCCGCTTCGAGGGCGGCGCCGCCAAGGTCACCGTGGCCACGGACAAGGACGGCGTCGCCACAGCCCCGGCCCTGGTCGCGGGGGAGAAGGCCGGGACGTACACCATCCGCGCGACGGCAGTGGGCCGTGCCGTGCCGGCCACCGACTTCAGCGCAACCGTCAAGGCCCCGCAGGCCGACGCCCTGGCCCGCACCTCCGACCAGAAGATGCAGGCCGCGGAGGGCGCCTCCTACACCGATGCCATCGAGGTGAAGGCGACCTACCAGGGCAAGGCCGCCGCCGGTGTGGCCGTCACCGCCACGATGATCGCCGGGGACGCCGCGGACCCGACCAAGGCCGAGCAGAACACCGAAGGCCCGTACTTCAAGGACGCCGAGGGCGCGCCGATACGCACGCTCACCGGCCTGAAGACCGACGCCGACGGCCTGCTGAAGCTGCCGGAGATCTTCACCGACAACCACTCCGGCACATACAAGCTCCGGCTCACCACGGCCGGCGGAGCGGTGCTCCTGGTGGACCTCAAGGTCGGCTGACGCCCGCACGGCATGAGGGGAGGGGCGCGGCGCTCAGGTGTCGCGCCCCTTCCGTATGCGGTGCCGTTCCGTGTGTTCTCATCTCCGCCGTCCGTTGCTACGGTGCCCCAGCCCTGACCATCTGACGCCACGTCAGGTGCCGTGGGGAGCCCCGCAGTCGAACGGAGGCCCAGCATGCGTGCCCTCACAGCAGCCGCGATCGGGCTGGCCGCTGCCCTCGCCCTGGTCTTCACCATGACGGCCATCGGCGCCCCCGAAGGGCGGACATCCCCCGAGCCGCTGCGGACCACCGTCCCCGAGCACCCCTGAGGGGGCCGCCGTCATGCGCCGTAAGGCCAGCCTCGTTCTGCTCGCCCTCGCCGTCTTCTGCACCGCCCTGGCCCCGCTGATGCGGTGGTACGCCTTCCCCCGGCTCGCCAAGATCCCACCGAGCCAGTACCAGGAGATGGTCCTGGAGGCCAAGCCCGCCACCCTCATCGACTACGGCACCATGAAGGCCGAGAAGGTCCCGAAGATCAGCATCGTGCAGACGCTGAAGGGCAACGTCGAAGCCTCCGAAAAGGTCGAACGCACGGCAGACCGCGACGTTGTCGTCTGGGACGCGCTGTCCTACGTGGCCGGTCCCGACGGCAAGATGGTCTCCGAGATCCCCGAGCGCTACATCTTCGACGCGCACACCCAGGAACCGGTGCACGCGAAGGGCGAGTCGGTCGACGGTGATCCGGTGCGCCGCGACGGCATCGAGTACAAGTGGCCCTTCCTCACCGAGAAGCGCGACTACAGCTACTTCGACGCCCAGACCCGCACCTCGGCGCCCATCCACTACAAGGGCACCCGCCGCTTCCACGGCCTCGACGTCTACTACTTCGAACAGACCATCCCCTGGACCAAGGTCCCGCTCCCCAAGAAGATGCCGGTCAAGGGCATCACCCCGGAAGCCGTCGAGAAGATGGGCACCACGCGCTGGTACACCACCAAGCGGATGTTCTGGGTGGAGCCGGTCACCGGCGCGCCCGTCAACGGCGAGGAGATCCACAAGGAGGAACTGCGCGGCGGCGACCTGCTGCCCGGCGGCGGCAAGGTCACCGCGTTCGCCGGGCACGTGAAGATGCGCGCCGACTACCTGGACGCCACCGTCGCGCTGGTCTCCTCCCAGCGCACCCTCGTCCTGCTCCTCACGAGCTACCTTCCCTGGGGCCTGCTCGCCACGGGCGCCGCGCTCCTGGCCATGAGCCTGTACCTGGAGGCGCGCGGCCGGCGCCCGGGAGGGTGCGCCACGGCCGCCTGAACGCCCATGGCACTTCTGTCAGCCCTGCCGCGCGCCGTCAGCGCCGTTGCATCCGGGCCTTCGTATGACGTGTCGGCTCGGCCGTCGCCGGGTCCTCGGGCCACGGGTGCTTCGGATAGCGGCCGCGCAGCTCCGCCCGCACGGAGCGGTAGCCGTCGCGCCAGAAGGAGGCGAGGTCGGCGGTGACGGCCGCCGGGCGCCCCGCGGGCGACAGCAGATGAACCAGTACCGGCACCCGGCCGCCGGCCACTCGTGGCGACTCCCGCAGCCCGAACATCTCCTGCAGCTTCACCGCCAGCACCGGCTGATCGCCGCCGTACTCCACCCGGGCCCGCGAACCGCTGGGCACCTCGATGCGCTCCGGAGCCAGCTCGTCGAAGCGCGCCGAATCGCCGCTCGCCCACGGCAGCAGCCGCGACAGCGCCTGGCCCGCGTCGATCCGCGCCAGATCGGCACGCCGCCGCGCCCGCCCCAGCTCCGGCTCCAGCCACTCGTCCCGGCGCGCCAGCAGCGCCTCGTCCGCGACATCCGCCCACGGAGCACCCAGCTCCCGGTGCAGGAACGCCATGCGCTCCCGCAGCGAACGCGCCCCCTCCGACCAGCGCAGCAGCCCGAGCCCTTCCCTGCGCAACCCGTCCACCAGCGCTTCCCGTACGAGCGCCGGGTCCGCGTCCCGCAGTGGCCGGGACACCAGCTCGATCGCGCCGAGCCGCGCCACGCTCCGCGCGACCACGTCGCCGTCCGCCCAGCCGACCTCCTCGGCCGAGGCGTACAGCGCCCCCGCGGCCGCCCGCGCGGTCTCCTCGTCGATCACGGCAGCGAGCCGCACCCGCGCCGACGCCGCCGTCACGGGCCGGTCCGCGACCGCCACCGCCAGCCACTCGGCGCTCCGCAGCCGCGACCCGCCACCGACCTCGGCGCCCGTCCCCGACGCCATCACGTACGAACCCTCACCGCGCTTGCGGGCCACCCGCTCGGGGAAGGCCAACGCCGCCACGACACCGGCCACGACGTCATCGCTCTCCCCACGGGCCTCCGTGGCGGCCGTGCCGGACGCCTGCGCACGACTGTCGGAGGCTTGCGCGCCGCCGTCCGGGGCGCCCCCGGTACCCGACGCGCCGGACAGGGCCGAGGCCAGCCGCCGGGACTCCTGCCGCCACCGGGCGGCGTACGCGTCCCGCCCGCGGCGGGCCGTGCGCCACGCGTCGGCGAGATCGTCGCCGTACTCGCGCGGTGGCTCCTCGCTCAGCAGCGCGACGACCTCGGCGGCCCGCCGGGCGCCGACCTGCTCCGCGCCGTCCAGCAGGGCCCGCGCCAGCCGCGGATGCAGGCCGAGCTGGGCCATCCGTACCCCGCGCTCCGTCGCCCGCCCGGCCGCGTCCACCGCGCCCACCGCGGTCAGCACGTCCCGCGCCGCCGCCATCGCCCCGGCCGGCGGCGCGTCCAGCAGCGCAAGGCCCGCAGCGCCCGGGTCGCCCCAGCACGCGGCCTGCAACGCGAACGCCGTCAGGTCCGCGACCTTGATCTCCGGGGACGGGAAGCGCGGCAGCCGCCCGTCCTCACCCTCCGACCAGCAGCGGTAGACCACGCCGGGCGCCTCGCGCCCAGCCCGGCCGCCCCGCTGCCGCGCCGCCGCCTGCGACGCCCGCACCGTCGTCAGCGCGCTCAGCCCCCGGGCGTGATCCATCCGCGGCTCGCGCGCCAGCCCGCAGTCGACCACCACGCGCACCCCGGGCACCGTCAGACTCGACTCCGCCACCGACGTGGCCAACACGATCCGCCGCCGGTCACCCGAACCGGCCAGCACCGCGTCCTGCACGGCCGCCGGCGCCCGGCCGTGCACCTGCAGCACCTCGACCCCGGCAGCGCCCTGATCCGCAAGCTGCCCCGCCACCCGCGCGATCTCGCCCACGCCCGGCAGGAAACACAGCACATCCCCCTCCCGCTCGCGCACAGCCCGCCGCACCACCGATGCCACATGCGTCAGCAGCGCCGGGTCCACCCGCATGCCGTGCGCCGGACGCACCGGCCGCTCCGGCGGCGCCCACACCGTCTCCACCGGATGCGACACCCCCTGCGCCGCCACCACCGGCGCGTCCCCCATCAGCCGCGACCAGCCCTCCGCGTCCGTCGTCGCCGACGCCGCCACCAGCCGCAGCTCCGGCCGCAACGCCTCCCGTACGTCCAGCAGGAACGCCGCCGCCGTGTCCGCGTCGAGATGCCGCTCGTGGCACTCGTCCAGTACAACGATGTCCACGCCCGGGAGTTCCTGATCACGCTGGAGCCGCTGGAGCAGGACGCCCGTCGTCACCACCTCCACGACAGTGCGCGCCCCCACCGCACGCTCCCCGCGCACCGTGAACCCCACGCGCTCGCCCACGTGCTCCCCGAGCAACCACGCCATCCGCCGCGCCGCAGCACGCGCCGCGATCCGCCGCGGCTCCGCGACGATCACCCTGCGTACGGGCGCGCTGTCTTCCGTCAGGCCCGCCAGTGCCAGGGGTACGAGGGTCGTCTTGCCGGTACCCGGAGGCGCGCACAGGACGGCGGTCCCGGCGCCCTCCAGCGCCTCCTGAAGGGCGGGCAGCGCGGACCGTACGGGCAGAGCATCGAGTTCATCGCGGCGGATCACCCGCCCAGTGTCTCGCGGGGCAAACGGCCCACCGGAGGCGCTGTGCCGCGGCGCCTCCGGAGCGAGCTCCGGGACGGCCTACAAGGACGGCAGCCCGCCTACGGGTCCCGTCGGCACACGAAGATGGCCGTGCCCGGGATCAGCCCGCCCCGAAGTGGCGACCAGCCACCCCACTCCTGGGTGTTCCACGCCGGCCACTCCGGCTCGACCAGGTCCTCCAGGCGGAAGCCCGCGGCCACCACGTCACGCACCCGGTCACCCAGCGTGCGGTGGTGCTCGACGTACACCGCGTTGCCCTGCTCGTCCTGCTCCACGTAGGGCACGCGGTCGAAGTACGACGCCGCGACGGACAGCCCCTCGGGGCCGGGCTCATCCGGGAAGGCCCAGCGGATCGGGTGCGTCACCGAGAAGACCCACCGGCCACCCGGCCGCAGCACCCGGTGCACCTCACGGAAGACGCGTACCGGATCGGCCACGAACGGCACCGCCCCGTACGCCGAGCACGCGAGATCGAAACTGCCGTCCGCAAAGGGAAGCACCCCGGCGTCGGCCTGTACGAGAGCCACCCCCGGCGCCTCCGTACCCTGCGCCGGGAGGTCCCCGCCGATCCGGAGGGCGTGCTGCAGCTGCCGGTGCGAGAGGTCCAGCGCCACCGGGTGCGCCCCCTGCGCCGCCAGCCAGCGCGAACACTGGGCCGCGCCCGCACCGATCTCCAGTACGCGCAGCCCCTTGAGCTCGGCGGCCGGCCCCAGAAGACCGGCCTCTGCCTCGTCCAGCCCCTCCGGCCCCCATACGAAGCGGTCGTCCCCCAGGAACGCGCCGTGCTCGCTCTGGTACTCGTCGGCGTTGCGGTCCCACCAGCCGCGACTGGCCCGGCTGCTCTCCGCCTCCCCGGTGGTGCGGCGTACGGCCTCGGCGTCGTCCCAGGCCGCGGAGTCGGCCCCGCCCTCCGTGCCGCCGGGGACCGGGGAGCCGGTCGCCGTGGCCGTGAAGCCGGTGACTGCGGAGTCGTCGTGTTGGTTCATCGCGCCCGTCGTCGTATTGTTCGTTAAAGCTTGTAGTTTCTGAGGTTCACGGGGCCGGCTGGTCGCAGTCCTGTGAGGATCTTCGTCAGGCCCCTGTGGCCTGCGACGACAAGGCCGAGCGGTTCTTCTCACGTTCGGCGTGTGCCGGTTATGAGGCGATCCGCCCGCGGTGTGGGCCTTCGCGCATTGACCGTGTCCGGCTGCCCCCGTATGCTACAAGTTGCGCTGCGGGCCTGCGCACCTCAGACGGAGCAGGTCGCGCTTGCATCTGTTGCATGTCCCCTCGGTTTCGAGGCGCTGAACCGGATTTCTCGGAAATCCGGGAGCGCGCCTCATTGCTGTCGACTTCTGCAGAAGCGATAAAGGCTCTCGGCGTAGCAGTACCTACGACTTCAATGTCCGTACCGGAGCCCTTTCCCACATGACGAGCAGCACCGAGACCACCGCCACCACCCCGCAGGTTGCGGTCAACGACATCGGTAACGAGGAAGCCTTCCTCGCCGCGATCGACGAGACGATCAAGTACTTCAACGACGGCGACATCGTCGACGGCGTCATCGTGAAGGTCGACCGGGACGAGGTCCTGCTCGACATCGGTTACAAGACCGAAGGCGTCATCCCCAGCCGCGAGCTCTCCATCAAGCACGACGTCGACCCGAACGAGGTCGTCGCCGTCGGTGACGAGATCGAGGCCCTGGTTCTCCAGAAGGAGGACAAGGAAGGCCGCCTGATCCTCTCGAAGAAGCGTGCCCAGTACGAGCGCGCCTGGGGCACCATCGAGAAGATCAAGGAAGAGGACGGGATCGTCACCGGTACCGTCATCGAGGTCGTCAAGGGTGGTCTCATCCTCGACATCGGCCTCCGCGGCTTCCTCCCCGCCTCCCTGGTCGAGATGCGCCGCGTCCGCGACCTTCAGCCCTACGTGGGCAAGGAGCTCGAGGCCAAGATCATCGAGCTGGACAAGAACCGCAACAACGTGGTCCTGTCCCGCCGTGCCTGGCTCGAGCAGACCCAGAGCGAGGTCCGCCAGACCTTCCTCACCACCCTCCAGAAGGGTCAGGTGCGCTCCGGCGTCGTCTCCTCGATCGTCAACTTCGGTGCCTTCGTGGACCTGGGTGGCGTTGACGGTCTGGTCCACGTCTCCGAGCTGTCCTGGAAGCACATCGACCACCCCTCCGAGGTCGTCGAGGTCGGCCAGGAGGTCACGGTCGAGGTCCTGGACGTCGACATGGACCGCGAGCGCGTGTCCCTGTCGCTCAAGGCGACCCAGGAAGACCCGTGGCAGCAGTTCGCCCGGACCCACCAGATCGGTCAGGTCGTCCCGGGTAAGGTCACCAAGCTCGTTCCGTTCGGTGCGTTCGTCCGCGTCGATGAGGGCATCGAGGGCCTGGTCCACATCTCCGAGCTGGCCGAGCGCCACGTGGAGATCCCGGAGCAGGTCGTCCAGGTCAACGACGAGATCTTCGTCAAGGTCATCGACATCGACCTCGAGCGCCGCCGCATCAGCCTCTCGCTGAAGCAGGCCAACGAGTCCTTCGGTGCCGACCCGTCGGCGGTCGAGTTCGACCCGACCCTGTACGGCATGGCCGCGTCCTACGACGACCAGGGCAACTACATCTACCCCGAGGGCTTCGACCCCGAGACCAACGACTGGCTCGAGGGCTACGAGGCGCAGCGCGAGGCGTGGGAGAACCAGTACGCCGAGGCGCAGCAGCGCTTCGAGCAGCACCAGGCCCAGGTCATCAAGTCGCGCGAGGCCGACGAGCAGGCTGCGGCCGAGGGCGCTGCGGCGCCGGCGGCCAGCGGTGGCCAGGGCGGCGGCGGCAACGTCTCCGGCGGCTCGTACTCCTCGGAGTCGGCGGACAACTCCGGCGCCCTGGCGTCGGACGAGGCCCTTGCCGCGCTCCGCGAGAAGCTGGCCGGCGGCCAGAGCTGAGCACGCTCACCGCTAGGCGCTAGCCGATAGCGACACGAAGGCCCGCTCCCTTTGGGGGGCGGGCCTTCGTGGTGTCCGGGCGGGTGTCTGGCCTTCTGACTGCCGCCCGGCTGTTCGGCCTTCTGTATGCCGGCTGTTCGGCTTTCTGTATGGCCGTTCGGCTGTGGCGGCAGGCACCGCCCCTGGCAGCCGCCTGACACCACCTCAGCGGCGGTCCGGACGGGGTGCCGCTCTCGCCGCGCCCTGAACGTTCCTGCAGGCCGCGTCCAGTTCGCCGGTGACCGCCTCAGCCACACCGACGCCTGGCAGCACGGCGCGTTCCTCTCGGCGCGAAAAGTAGTGACGCCGCTGCACGAGCGGGTGATGACGTAAGGACCGGGAATGCCCGAGCCGCGTACCGCGTTGTGCGGGGCGGACATCGAGGAGGAGCGGTCACTGTGTTGGATCCCCAGGATTTGTACGAATGGGAGCCGAGCGGGCTCGCGGCGGTCGACGCGATAGCCTCCCGCGACTCCGCCGGGCTGGTGCTCCTGTACCACTTCGACGGCTACATCGACGCCGGCGAAGCCGGTGACCAGATTGTCGAGTCCCTCCTGGAGGGACTGCCGCACCAGGTCGTCGCCCGCTTCGACCACGACCGGCTGGTGGACTACCGGGCCCGCCGCCCGATGCTCACCTTCGACCACGGCCAGTGGTCCTCGTACGAGACGCCCAGCATCGAGCTGCGCCTCGTCCACGACGCCACGGGCGCGCCCTTCCTGCTGCTCTCCGGTCCCGAACCGGACGTGGAATGGGAACGCTTCACGGCGGCTGTACGAGAGACCGTCGAGCGGCTGAACGTACGCCTCTCGGTCAGCTTCCACGGCATCCCGATGGGCGTCCCGCACACCCGCCCGGTCGGGATCACCCCGCACGGCAACCGCACCGACCTGACCCCGGGCCACCGCGACCTCTTCGAACAGGCGCAGGTCCCCGGCAGCGTCGAAGCGCTGATCGAGTACCGCCTCGCGGAGGCCGGACACGACGTGCTGGGCGTCGCCGCCCACGTACCGCACTACGTCGCGCGCTCCGCCTACCCGGACGCCGCGCTCACCGCGCTGGAGACGGTCACCGCCGCGACCGGCCTGGTGCTGCCGAGCGCCGCGCACACCCTGCGTACCGAAGCGCTGCGCACCCAGGAGGAGATCGAACGGCAGCTCTCGGAGGGCGACGAGGAGCTGGTCGCGTTGGTCAGCGGCCTTGAGCACCAGTACGACGCGGCGGCCGGCGCCGAAACCCGCGGCAATCTTGTGGCCGAGCCCGCCGAACTCCCGTCCGCCGAGGAGATCGGCCGTGAGCTGGAAGCCTTCCTGGCCGACCGGGAACGGGATATGGGGGACGGGGGCATATAGGGAACGCTGGGAGGGGGCGGGGCGTTTGACGGGGTGGAGGCGTTGACGGGGGTGATTGGCGGGGTGGGGGTCCGCGAGGGGGAGTTGTCCGGCGCAGGCCGGTTCGGGGCCGGACGGGGCGGGTCCGGCTCTGGGCGGGGGCCGGGGCGCCGTATAGCGTGGGGCCCATGGTGAAGGTGGGGCTTACAGGCGGCATCGGTGCAGGCAAGAGCGAGGTGTCGCGGCTGCTCGCGTCGTACGGCGCGGTGATCGTGGACGCGGACAAGATCGCGCGGGAGGTCGTCGAACCGGGGACGCCCGGTCTCGCCGCCGTCGTCGAGGCGTTCGGTACGGATGTACTGACGCCGGACGGCACACTGGACCGGCCCAAACTGGGCGCCCTCGTCTTCGCCGACTCCGACAGGCTCAAGGCGCTGAACGCCATCGTGCACCCCCTCGTCGGCGCCCGCTCCGCCGAACTGGAGGCCGCGGCCGGCCAGGACGCGGTGGTCGTCCACGACGTACCCCTGCTGACCGAGAACGGCCTCGCGCCCCTGTACGACACGATCGTCGTGGTCGACGCCGCCCCCGAAACCCAGCTGCGGCGGCTCGTCACGCTGCGCGGCATGACCGAGGACGAGGCGAAGGCCCGCATGAGTGCCCAGGCCACCCGGGAACAGCGCCTCGCGATCGCGGACTTCGTCATCGACAACGACGGTCCGCTGGAGGCCCTGGAGCCGCAGGTGCGTGAGATCTGGGAGCGGCTGCGGGCCCGCTGAGGCCGAGCGGTAGCCTCACGCCATGACTGCTTCCGATCTTGTCCCCGCCTCGTTCGTCGTCAATGTCCCCGGCATCCCGGACGCCGAACTGGAGCCCGAAGCGCTCGACCCGGACCAGATCGTCTCCGGCGAACCGGTCGTCACCGGCAAGGTGCTCTGGGAGTCCCCGGACGGCAAGCAGGTCCGCGGCATCTGGCAGATCACGCCGGGCGTCGTGACCGACATCGAGGCCAACGAGCTGTTCGTGGTGGTCTCCGGCCGCGCCACCATCGAGGTCGAGGGCGGCTCGGTCCTCGAGGTGGGCCCCGGGGACGCTTGCTTCCTGCGGGAAGGGGACCGGACTCGGTGGACGGTGCACCAGACGCTGCGGAAGGCGTATCACATCAGTTTGTAGGGGGGTTGGGCTTGGGCCTCTTGCGGGATTCGTTGGGGGAGTTCGCTGTGTGGCGCTGAGCGTCGCTGATGGGGCGCCCGGGCGTGCAGCCAATGCTGTGGCGGGCGTCGGGAATGCGGTGACGGCCGGGCTTGTTGTGCCCCACGTAGCGACCGGGCGGTCGGCGATACGGGCTGCCCGTCGGCGATGAACCACCTGCTCGTGGCGAGTCGCCGGTACACAAGCCGCCGGTACCCCAACGGTATGCGGTGAGTCCGTACGTGTCGGAGAGGAGACGGCCGTGACCGAGCGCACCCCCGAGACGCACGTCATCGACTTCCGGGCAGCCGAACAATTGCTGTCCGCGCGCGATCCACGGGGCGCGGTGAAACTCCTGGACCCGGTCATCGCCGCTCATCCGGAGAACACCGCCGCCCGACTGCTACGAGCCCGCGCCTTCTTCCTGGCCGCTCAACTGCGCCCTGCCGAGCTGGAGTTCCAGGTAGTCCTGGAACGCGAGCCCGACAACGCATTCGCTCACTTCGCCCTGGCCCGCACCCTGGAGCGCGCCAACCGTCCGGAGGAGGCGCTGCGCCACTTCCGACTCGCCGCCGCGCTCGACCCGCGCCCGGACTTCATCGAAGCAGCACGTTTTCCGTTGCAGGGGGATGATGCGGGGGAGTGAGGGCGGGGGCTGCTTTTTCTAGGGCTGGGCCGTCCGCCTCCCGGGGCCCACCCCCCCGCCCCCCACCCCTCCTCCCCCCGAT
>NZ_JOBH01000006.1 GCF_000717745.1 Streptomyces violens | reverse complement strand
GTAGTGCCGCAGTGTCCGGGACGTCACCCCGGACATCCGGGCCACGTCCGCGATCGACCAGGCCATTGCCCTGCCTCCCATCGCCGGGCCGGTCTCTCCGGCCCCACAGAAGACCGTAGAAGTTGACGCAGCGGAAAGCGCAAGCCGGAAACTGGCGGCAGACACCCTATGGCGGCGCTGGGCGGGCATGAGCCGAGGGCTCTCGGCGGAGTGTCAGCGGAGCCATAGCCGGATCGCGGCGAGGGTGACGGTGCCGTGAAAGACGTACGCTCTCTTGTCGTACCTGGTGGCCACGGCCCGGAAGCTCTTGATCGCGTTGACAGTCCGCTCGACCTCGTTCCGGCGGGCGTAGCGTGCCCGGTCGGCACCGGTAGGGCGTCCGCCCTTGCTGCCGCGCCGCCGACGGTTGGCACGCTGGTCCGGGCGCTCGGGGATGGTGTGCCGGATCTGCCGTCGTCCGGGTGTCAGAAGAATGGCCATCGGGCGGCATGGCCACCACTGGCCAGGTGAACCTTCGTCGTGAGCCCGCCGCGTGAACGGCCGATCGCCTCGTCGGCACGATCCCGGGTCGGGCGACGACGGCGCCCCGCCACCCGTGCCGGCCGGTGGCGGGCCCCAGCGGCGTGCTGGTGCGCACGGCACACAGTGGAGGCCACGCTCACCACGCTCCAAGCGATCCGGCCCTCTGCGCCTGCGTCGGCCTGGACGGCTCGCAGGATCTTCTCCCAGGTGCCGTCCGCCGACCATCACCGGTACCGGTCATGCACGGTCTTCCACGCACCGAACCGCGTCGGCAGATCCGACCACGACCACTTCGAGACCGTCAATGACTTCCTGGGCCACGCGGCCGGCGACGCGGTGCTCGCCGCGAACCGCCGCCCGGCTCACCGCCTGGGCCAGAACGGAGCCGCCGTCGACCGCCTCGGCGGCGACGAATTCGCCGTCGCGCTGCCCCTCCCCCACGCCCTGCGCGAGGCACGCCTCGCCCAACTGGCCCGGATACTGCACACGCCGGTCATCCTCAACTACGGACCAGCGGTCGACGTCGCCGCCTGCGCCACGGTCCCGGACGTCCTCGGTATCCGCGAGGTGTCCGCGCTGCAACGCACCGCCGACGCCGCCCTCTACGACGGCAAGCACGCCGACCGCGCGGTCCTCGCCACCGCGCGGCATACCAGCGTGCCGTCCCTCAACGGCCGCCGCGCCGACCGCCCCGGCACCCACACCACTCCTTGGGAGGACCGCATGAGCGCGCCAGCCAACCGCGACTGGATCCGCGGCATCACCATCCGGCAGCCCTGGACCACCTGCATCGTGCACGGCACCAAGCGGATCGAGAACAGGCCGCAACACTGGTCCTGGCGCGGCTGGCTCCTGCTGCACGCCGGACGCACCCTCGACCGCCCGGCCCTGCGCAACCCGCTGGTCGCCACCACCCTCCGCGGCCGCGGCCTGCCCACCGGCGCGATCCTCGGCGTCGCCCGCCTGGCCGACTGCCACCCGACGATGCCAGTAGTTCCGGCTATCAGAACATGCGGAATCGCTCCCGACCTCGCGGGGTGAACAAGATCAGGCCTATGTCCACGTGTCAGATCAGAGCGCCAATGGTGCAAAGCGGTGCGGAGAGGAAGTTGGTGAATACGCCTGGACGAGGCGCGACCCAGACGGTCCACTTCGTTTGCCAGGGCCTTTTGCTGTCCGCCTCCGCGCATGCGCCCGGAGTCGCCGTCATTGGCGTCCCTGCTGGTTCATCCCCGGGGCGGACACCACGGATGACTACTTCACCGTGTGCCTCTCGCCGGCACGGGACACGACTGGGCATGACACGCAGAGCCGCTTCGAGGGACGAGGTCCGGACATCGGATTCCGGGAGTCGCCGGCTTCGGGGTGTCGAGGTAGCCCTCGGCCGTCGGCGTCGATGCCTTTGAGCACCACGCGCTAGTTCCCGATCAGGGCCCCGACCAGCTCCTGCTGACGCAGGCGGATCCCCTCCAGCCAGGTGATGGCCAGGACGGACAGGTGCTGCGCAGGGCGGTTGATCCAGTAGTTGAGGGACAGCGGACAGATCGATGCGCAGCGGACGTCTTGGCGTTCGGGGTCGCTGCGGTCCCATTGGTGCCAGCCCCACGGGGAGCGGGTGTCGATGTCCAGGGCGTCGCGGGCCATCTGCTGGCCGTGGTCGGGCAGCTCACGCAGCTCCTGGCGGGCCTTTGCGGACAGTGGGACCGACCATGCCGCATCGCTCACCGGCGGGGTCCGAGGACGTCGTCAAGGGGGACGAAGTCGGAGTCGTCCATGCCGGAGTCGAGGAAGGCGTCCACGGCCGGGGTGGTATCGAGGCGGACCTGCCATCCGCGGACGACGTCATACAGCGGGGCCAGGCTGTAGCTGTGCCGGGAGTCCTCCAGCGCCTTGCCCCAGTCCCGCTCGAAGGCCGACACCCAGCGCTCGGCGCGGCGGTCGGCGCGGATCCGCGCGAGCAGCTGCGCGGCGGCCGCCGGCGCAGGGGCCGGGGCGGGTGCGTGCTCGGGAGTTGCGCTCATGAGGTCCTCCAGGCTGGTCTGGCTCTCACGGTAGGCGGCCGCGGCGGGGCCGCGGGAGGGTTCGGGCCGCCTGCGCTTTACCAGGGCTCCGGGCCGGGCTTGGCGAGGCGCATCAGGCCCTGGGCGGCAGCGAGGTCGGCGACGATCGCGACCAGCTCCAGCGCTGCCCGTCCCAGCGGACCACCGCGCAACAAGCAGGTGCTTGCGCTGGACGAGCTCGCGATGACCCCGGCCCGCCCCGCGCCGCGCACCTCGCCCCCGACACGCCCCCACGCAAAATGCGTGGCGGGTTCGTCAGAAGCAGCGAAGTGAGGCAGCTGTTGCCGGAGGATGCACCAAACTTCGTCGCTCACGTTGCGCACACGCCACGCAGGCGATTTAGGGTGACGCCCGACCCGATGGCAACAGCGACGCCAGGCAGGGACCTCGCTCATCACGGCGCGCAGGGCCCGTCTGCTCGCTTCCCCCACCCCCCACCTGTCCAGGAGGTCTCGTTGTCTCGCCTGCCCAAGTACCTCATACCCGTCGGCGCCGCCGCTGTGCTCGCGATCGCCTGGGGTGCCACATCCTCCCTGGGCACCACCGGCCCCTCTCCCCACCATGCTGCCTCCCCCTCCCCCAGCCGTTCTCACAGCAACGCCGCCGCTACCGAGGCCGGTTCGCTGCTGTGGGACGGCGACGCCTCACACGGTCTGGAGGTCTTCGGCACCACCCTGTGCGAGGCTCCGGGCAGCGTCACCGTCGATGACTGGGGCACCTCCCGCGGCAAGATCTTCAAATTCAACAAACCCATCGGCGTACCGCGCTGCGAGGCCCACAACGTCAAGACCGACGGCGGAGAATATCCCTTCGCCGACGGCAAGACCTACTGGTTCGGCTGGGACTCGATGACCAAAACCGGCGACGCGCAGACCGTCTTCCAGTGGAAGTCCAACGGCACCAACGACGAGAACAGCCAGAACTACCCGGTCTTGATGAAGGTCGAGGACGGAAAGCTGAAGGTCTGGTACGTGGCGCCGGGAGAGGAGTGGATTCCGATCGGCACCGCCCCGTGGTCGGCCGGCCAGTGGCATTCGATCCAGCTGGGCATCGCCACCAGCTCAAGCTCCTCCGGCACCCTGTCCGTCTATCTGGACGGCAAGCAGATCACCTCCCGCCAAGGGGCCCGCACTTGGGACGACAAGGGCAACAAGCCCCGCTGGGGCACCTACTGGGGGACCGACGACAGCACCGCCTCCATCAACTGGATCGACGGGCTGAAGATGGGCACCACCCGCACCGACGTCGACTGATGCCTTTCCCTCAACCGCCCCACAGCGGCTGACGGTGCCGGCCCCGGCCGACGTCACCGACCGCGGCACCGCCCGCGAAGCCCTCTTCCGCCTCCACCTTGCGGACATTCCCGACCGTGTGCGTGTAGAGATTGGCGTACTTCTCGTCGCTTCCTACCGCCTTCGTCCGGGCTGGGCCTGCGTCTGTGACGGGGCCTGTGGCGAGGCCTCCGCGCCGCTCCGGGCGACCGCACTTCCCACACCGAGCGTACCCACCAGCACGGAAACCATAACCGTCGCACTGATCACCGCCGCCGCAGTGACCGGCGTTCGACCTCTCGCGTCATCTCCTCCGGGCCTCCCATGTCAGGCCCAGAACTCGAACTCGGCCTGCAGATGGCCCTTGGTGACCCGGCCCCGTCGCTCCAGTAGAGGGCCTTGTGTTTCATGCCCTTCTCCAGGTTCGCGCTGATCAGGGTCGAGCCGTACGCGCCGCAGTGGTCCTGGCCGCGGGCCCAGTCCCACGTGACGCGCCGGTCGTTCTGGTCCACGATCTCGATCCAGTCCCAGCCGCCGTCGGTTCCCCCGAACCCTGCGACGCCGCGGTGGCCGTCACCAGCGCCACCACTGACACACTCGCCAGCACCCCGGCCATCACCGCGACCCGCCGCCGGAGCGGGTTCGCCCCGGCTTACAAGGAAGAAACCGCCTCACCCAAAGCCGCCTGCTGACCACCTGGAAACACGACCCGGACACCGACGACCTGCACGGGCAGCTGTACCACGGTCCGGATACCGTCTTGGACGCCCTACCCTCCCCCGCGAGCTGCCGCCCAGTATCGTCACCGCAGCACCGCCGCTACCCGTTGACGGCGCAAGAGCAGCGAGCGCCTCTTTGGGCCTGCCCGGTAGACGCCCGGCCAGCGTGCCAACGCGACTGCGTCGGCTGCCATTCACTGGGCGCGGAAACGAACCTGAAGGATGCAGAGTCCGGCGCGCCCACTGCGCGGGGTCCGCAGCGCAGTGCTGCCAGGGCCGGCCAGTCAGAACCGACGCCTGGATACGAAGCCCGGCCTGGTAGGCCTGGCCCTTCTCCCTAACCGCTCGCCTTGTCACTCGACAGGTGCGGTGATCCACCAATTCACAGTGCATTTTCCTCTCCGCACCCCGTGTTCCAGCGGGACGGTAAAGCAACCGCACTGCATTGAAGACGAATATCGCCGAAGCAGTTCGGCATACAAACCGGACCTGGTACCTGTCTACGTCTAGGCATCGGCCTAGGCATCGCTAATGCCGAATATCCATCGGGTGAGAGGGCGACGCCTCCCGTCCTGCGGCTGGTAGTGATCAGATACAGGCTCGCCGTGAGGGAGCTCAGGCAAGGAGACTTCAGTTGGTGGAACGAAGCGGCGCTGCAACCGGACTTGACCTGTCAGACGCGATCGTGTTGTTGCGCGGGCAGCTGTCCGAAGCCCAGCACAACCTGCATCGGGACGGGGACAGGGGCATCGTCCTGACCGTGGACGACATCACGCTGGAACTCGGGATGGAGCTGACCCATGCGCGGACGACCGACGCCTCGCTGCGCTTCTCCGTCGTCGGGGTCGGGGGCAAGCGGGACCGGGGCGACAAGACACTGCACAAGGTGACAGTCCACCTAAAGGCAACAGCGCAGAACAACAATCCCCTCAAGGTTGCCGACAAGGAGAAGGAGTAGCCACGGGCCGTGTGAAACGGTTCGTGGGCACGAGCGGAGGCCGCTGTGGACGTCATGCGCAAGGTTCAGGTCCGTTTGTCTCCGGTAGGGGGAGGTGACACGCATTTTGGTTCGGGATACCTCCTGGCTCCGCGGCTGGTCCTGACCGCCGCCCATATTCTGGGGGAGGAGGAGAACCATCCGCTGCCGGGTGAGGTGACGGTCTGCCGCCCCGATGCCGGAGCCCGGCAGTTCCCCGCGACGGTGTGCTGGTATCTGCAGGCCGGGCAGGTCGATGCGGCGTTGCTCGAAGTCGACCGAGCGGCCGACTGGCCGGTGCCGGCCTCCCTGCGGGAGCAGGAACTGGCGCGGCAACCACCGCAACGCTGGGGTGAACTCATCGGCACTCACAAGCTCCCCATCGATGCCGCCGGGTTCCCCTATATGCAGCGAGCGGATGACGGGGTACGCGCTAACGAGCAGCTCACCGGGCACATCCAGCCCGGCACGGGCGGCGATGTCCACCGTTACGAGATATTCAGCAGCGACCCGACCCTCCCCCGCTACCGACCGGGTGGCAGCCGTTGGTCGGGCATGTCCGGCGCTGCGGTAGTCCGCTCCGACCCGCCCTACCGCGATGTGCTGTGCGGCGTGGTGTGCGAGGACCTCCGGTCAACTGGTGGCAGCCGACTGACTGTCACTCCCGCCTACGTCCTGCTTGCCCATCCCGACTTTCGTGCGCTGGTGACCCAGCACAGCGGGTGGGAGCCCGTGCTGGAGCCGGCCGACGCCGCGCACTTGCTGACCCCGGCTGTTCCCGTACGCGACCTGCGCTCGCCGGCGATGCTCCTGCGGGCCGACGTCGAGGCCGTCCGCTTCGCAGGCCGTGATCGCCTGCTGGGACAACTTCTGGCCTGGTGCGAGCGCCCGGAAGCGTTCGCCGTCCAAGTGCTCACCGGTCCCGCAGGACAGGGTAAGACCCGTCTGGCACGCCACCTGAGGGCACAGCTTCGCAACGGGACCTGGGCTACTGGGCAGTTGCGCACACCAAGCACGGACTCCGTGGAGCCCCCGGACCTCAGCGGCCTGGACACCAACCGCGATCTGCTGTTGGTGGTCGACTACGCGGAAAACGTGCCGTATCTCGTCCGCCATCTCATAGAGCACTTGCACTCCGCACGGCACCGCACGCGGATCCTGCTGCTTGCCCGTGCCGATGGCCCCTGGCGCGAGCACAGCTTGGGCGCCGGCTACCCCACCCACGACATTCTGGCCAGCGCCCCTCTCATCGAACTCGGGCCCCTCCACCCTCTGCAGACACCGCCGGGCAGCCGGTCTGTTGCGCCGGCAGGCCGCAGCGAAGCCTTCGCCCAGGCGTCCACCGATCTCGCTCAGCTCCTCGGTCATGTCGTTCCCGGGGTGGACTGGCCCGAGTCAGCCTCCGTCCGTCCCCCGGACGATCTGCACGCCCCCCACTACGGCTCGGTGCTCACCTTGCAGATGACCGCCCTCGTCTCCCTCCTCCAGCACGGCCCCGACCCCGTCGAAGCCCTCGCTGGTGAACCTCCCGAGGCCACCTTGCTCCGGCACGAAGCACGGTATTGGGAACAGTCTGCCAAGAGCCGGGGGTTCCGGCTCGGCCTTCCCCCCGCCACGCTCCATCGCGCGGTGGCCACTGCCGTCCTGTGCGGGGCCGCCACCAAGAAGGAAGCCGTCAGGGCAGCGCGAAAAATCCCGGGAGTTCCCGCTCGAAAGGCTCTCACCGTTGCCGGATGGCTCCGTTGCCTGTATCCGGCCGAGCCCGGCCGCTACTGGGGCTCCCTCCAGCCCGACCGCGTTGCCGAATTCCATGCCTCCCGTTGCCTCAATCGCTTAGAGGTCCCGCTGGCGAAACTTCTGACCAGAGCTTCTGCCGGCCAGCAGGCGCAGACCGTCACCGTCCTGGCGCGCGCCGCCCTCGGCCACTACAACGCTCACCGCTCATCCGAGAGCGACAGCGTCTTGCGCGGCCTGTACGACGCCCTCGCCACCGTGCCCTTGCGCACCGATGCCTTGGACGGCATCACCGCCGCCCTGCCTCATCCTTCGCGGATCCTGACCGGGCTCGCCCTGCGTCTCGAGGAAGACCTGACCAACCGCCGCCGTGCCACCGCACCGCCATCTGGCCAACCGGACCTGGCACGCTCGCTTCCCGACCTGGGAATGTACCTGTGGGAGGCAGGACAGCGCGAAGACGCACTGGCCTCCGCTGACGAAGCGGTACAGCTCTATCGCCATCTGGCTGGGACGAGCCGGGCCGCCCATGGTCCGAATCTTGCCCGTGCACTGTCCAACCTCGGGACCTTCCTCTGGGAGGCCGTACGGCTGGAAGAGGCGTTGAGGTCCGCGGACGAGGCGGTACAGCTCTACCGTCACCTGCCTCGAGCAAGCCGGACCCTCCATGAATCCGAACTGGCCACGGCGCTGTCCAACCTCGGCATCTACCTCTCCGGCGCGGGGCAGCCAACAGAAGCGCTGACCATGGAAGAACAAGCGGTGAAGATCCGCAGGCGGCTGGCCAGGGCCAACCAGGCCGCCTACGAACCCGACCTCGCGCAGTCACTGAGCAACCTCGGGATTCATCTGTCCAAGACAGGTTCACCGGCCCAGGCCCTACGCGTCACCGAAAAGTCAGTCGAGATCTGCCGCCTGCTGGCCCGGGTGAATCCCGACGCCTACGAGCCCGACCTCGCACGCGCATTATCCAACCTCGCAACCCGTTTATCGGAGGTGAAGCGACCAAGGGAGGCGCTGTCCGCTGCCGGCCAATCGGTGAAAATCCGTGAGCGGCTGGTCGAGATGGCACCAGCCGTCTACGAGCCGGACCTGGCACACTCACTCTCCAGCCTCGGCATGCACCTGGCAGAACTGGAACGCTTTCCGGAGGCGGCGGAGGCCACCACGCAAGCAGTGGATATCTGCCGCCACATGACCCAGGAAGGATCCGCCGTTCATGCCCCCGATCTGGCACGCGCACTGCACATGTGGGCATGGGTACGGTGGCTGGGGCAGCAGGACACCCCTCAAGCTCTGCAAGCCACGGGGGAGGCAGTACAGCTCTACAGCCGGCACGCGGCGGCGATGCCCGCCAGAGTCATCCCCGAACTGTGCGCCGTTCTGGACCTGCAGGCCGACTTGCTCCTTGGCTCAGGGAAGCTCCGGGAGGCGAAGGAGATCCGCCGCTGGCTTGCCGAAGACGCTGCCGCTTTCCACACTCGCAAATGATCAAAGGCGCGAGTTCCACCCGCCCCAGGACGACCACATGCACGTCGCTGGCAGACAGCCGTTCAGCAAGTCGGGCAGCCGCCCGGCTCTGCCGTATACCGCTCTACTGCCCAGGCCCAGCCGACCCTCGCCCATGTGCCGCTCGGGTTACTGCGTTGGGAGCGGCGGGCCTGCACCGTCACTGCGCCGTCGAGCGTGCGCGCGAGGATCAGCCTGTGGCCGTCGGACTCAGGTTCGTATGCGACATCGTCCACGGGCAGTTCATGGACGGAGCGGGTGAGCGCCACGGTCACCGGCAAGTCAAGATCGCTCACGCCCTCCCAACGATCCCGGGCCACCGCGGTAGCGGTATCGGCCAACGGCGCCCACCGGCACGCCACCGGCAGCGACGTGGCCGTACTCAACTCCCGGGCCTCACTGACGCCTCAGTGAGGCCCGGGGTGAGCGCCGCGGTCAGCCGTCCTTGCCCATGACCTTGCGGATGGCGTCCCGGGCCCGGTCCATCACCGCCGCCACGGGGCCCACGGCGAGGTTCTTCGCGGCGGTCTCCGTGCCGGGATGCGGATGGATGGGCGCCGTCGTCTCGGCCGCCTTGACAGCCTTGGCCATCGTGGCCAGCCGGCCGGCGTCGTTCAGCCGCCGCAGCTGGGCGAACTCGTACCGCTCCTCCGCGCGGGCGTGCTCCATCACCGCGATACGCAGCTCCAACAGCCGCGGCATGAAGGCGGAGTCCTCGGGATCCATCCCGTCGAGCTCGCTCAGCGCCTCCTTGGCCGCGTTCTCCTCGGCCAGCCGGTCCGCCACGATGTCCGCACCCCCGTCCACGGTGCGCTTGACATACGGATGGACGACCTCCTCCTCGGCCGTCTCGTGCACGGCGAGCATCCGCACCAGGCGCCGGAAGGCGTCCCGGCGGGTGTCGCCGGAGCTCTGCTCGACCTCGTCGAAGAGGTTGCGGATCTCCCCGTGCTGGCCCATGAGCAGGGCGACCACGTCCTGCTCGGGGGCGGGTGCAGGGGTGGGTGCCGTCGCTGGACTCACCATGTCCTCCAGGGCGTCGATGCGGTCGTCTCAGCTCTTCTCGCGCAGCTCGGGCACGGGGTGGTCGCCCTCGGACTGCATCCGGTACTCGCGGCCGAAGGTCTGGTGGTGCTCCTCCATGACGCGGTCACTGGGCGGTGCCTCGCCGCCGTTCAGCGCTTCCTGCATGGCCTCGAAGCGCTCGTGGGCCTCACGGACGTAGCCGGTGCCCAGCGTGGTGAGGTCCAGCTGCTCGGCGATCAGCTCGCGCAGGTACCCCTTATTGGGCTCGAACGTCAGCACGTTGGGCAGTTCGGGTGCCAGGATCTCGGCGGGGTCCCGGCCGTCGTGACGGCGCATCAGGTCACAGGCGAGGTGGAGGTGTTCCAGCTCCTGGTTCAGGTGCAGCTCCCAGATGGCCTTCACCTTCGGGTCGCTCTCGGTCTCCATGAAGGAGTGGTAGAGGTAGCACTCGTTGTACTCATGGTTGACCAGCTGCTCCCACCACGTCTCGCCCGGGTCCACCAGGGACTCGTAGTGCGTGACGTGCTCCTCCTCGATCAGCCCGATCTCCTGGTACAGCTGCCGGGCGATCGGCTCCATGTAGGTCGGCCCGACATTCATGTAGAAGTTCATCGTCTGCTGCTCGTCCGACATGACCGTCAGCGCGTGCAGCTTCGACAGCGGATCGGTACGGGCCTTGTCGTACGGCTCACGCACGTTGTCCACCGGATGGCGGTGGTGCATGCGGGTCGGGCGGCCCGGCATGACCTCGGTCAGCCCGTCCACGACCGACTCCGCCTTGCGGTGCTCGATCATCTCGTAGAGGTTGGCGTACCGGTACAGGTGGTCGAAGTCCTCCAGGACGCCGAACCCGTACGCCTGCTTGAGATACGCGTCCGGCTCGCTGCGCGCCACCCAGGCGGTCAGGTCCACCGCGACCTGCTCGTACGCGATGGTGGTCTCCAGGACCGACGAGACACCCGGCAGCAGCCAGTTCACCGCCTTCTGCTGCTGCGCCTCGATGTAGCGGGTCCGTGCCAGCTGCCGCTTGACCTCCGGATCCGGACAGTGCCGGGCGAACTGGTGGCTGAAGAGGATCGCCTCGACCTCGATGCCGTTCATCGTGATGATCCGGCACCGGGTGTACGGGTCGCAGTGGTCGGGATCGATCGGCGTCACGTTCAGCTCACGCCAGTTGCGCAGTTGACGGTCCAGCGGGATGCCCCGCTGCTCCAGAGGGCTGAACGCCATGAGGGCCTCCCTGGCGAATGGGTGGGTCCGAGGATGGCCGGAGTACCCGGCCGCGGGACACCGAACCAGTGAACGGGCCGATTCCGCCCGGCGACGCGGCGCACATGGGCCATGCAGGCGCCGTCAGGCCGTACGGAAGCTCTTGGCGGCCTGCTGGACGCGCAGGTCCTCCAGGATCTCGGCCTGGTGGCCGGCGCGTTTCAGGAGGCTGTCGAGCCTGGGCGCGTCCAGACGGTCGTCGGTCTCGGCCAGCTCGCGCAGCGTCCGCCAGCCCGCGGCCTTGCCCTCCACGCCCAGCCTGAGCACCTCCAGTTCCAGCAGCGAGCTGAGCGGTGAGCGGGACAGCAGACGGCGGTTGCTCTTGAGGCGGCCGATCTTCTCGGCGGCCCAGCCCGCGCCGGCCTTGTAGCCCCGGGCCCGGATGCCGAGGTCCTTCATGATGCGCAGCAGGGCCGCCCGATCCGCCATGATGTCGGCCGCCAGCACCTTGAGCGTCTCACCGGCCGCGGCGTCCACGGGACTCCTGACCAGCCGGCGCGCCAGCTCTGTACCGAACGTCGCCCCGGCCAGATGGTCGTTCAGGTACACACCGAGCAGCGCGAGCCGGTCGCCTTCCGGGCCGCGCGGGTCCGTACGGGTCACGATCGCTTCCTCTCCTCCTGTGCCGTCCCGCTCATCGGCCCTGGGCGTTCTCCCGGGCGACCGGTCCCACATCGGGACGGCGGCCGGGCCGCAGCATGGCGTGCCACTGTCCCGGACCGGGCCCGGAGCGGGCGGCCAGGGCATCGGCGACCGCGCCGGTGGCGAAGGCGTAGACCGTCTTGTGCAGCAGGTCCACCGCCAGTTCCGCGCGCGGCCACGTCTGCGGCGGCGCGCCGACCCCGGTCGCGTTCTCCAGGATCTGGTCGTTGGTCAGCCGGACCACCGCGAACTTCGCCGAGGACCACGGGCCGCGCAGCCCGACGTGCGCCATGACCGAGCGGAGGACGCCCAGCAGGACGCCCTGGCCCACGTGCATGACCCAGTTCGCCGGCACCCGGTCCTCCCCGGGCCGGTCGGCCATGCCGGTCAGGCGCGCCAGGGTGCGGGCCGGTACATGCGAGTCCGGCCGCCCGGTCAGGCGCTGCTCCGCCTTCTCGGCCAGCGTCATCACCGCCACTCCGGCGGCACCGGCGATCACGCCTTGGTACAGTGCGCGCTTCATCATGCGGCCACGAGTACCCGTGGGCCCGCGCATATCCCCGGCGCCGGACGTCGGACGCCTCCTTCGGACGACGGCGTCACCGAACGCACGGGTTCCGCTCCGCCCGCCGTCCGCTTCCGAGCTCGATTCCACGATTCCACAGAAGAAACGGCAGCTTCATCGCTGCTCTCACCGATCAGGACTTCCTGGACGCCGCTGAGGCGGGTGTGGTCGTCGTCGGCAGCACCCCGGCGGCGACCAGGCCGTCGACGAACGCCTTCGCCGAGGGAGCCAGTTGCCTGGTCCCGGTGCCGCGTCATGAGCCGCGAGTGCAGCACGTAGAAGACGGCCACACGCGGCAGCAGCGGCAGCCGGCTGGCTCTGGCTACTTAGCCGGACAAGACGATAGGGCGCGAGGCACGAAAATCCCGGCGAACAGAACGGCGGCCGAGATACGCGGCTGCCCGGCGCAGATCGGTGCGAGCCTGCTCGGCGCCGGGCCAACGGGGCCGGTCGCCGCTTCCGGGGAGCGCGATGGTGGCCGTGGCTCGTGCAGAGCGGTATAGGCATGCGCGAGGGCGTAAGAAGGCTCCTCGAAGCGGCCGCTGAGGGCGGGCACCTTCTCGTACTCGGTGGGGACGGGAATCTCGGTGAGCTGGGCGTCGGTGCCGCGGGCGCCGCGCAGGGTGGCGGGTGCCAGCTGCAGGTGCCCGCTGGGTGCGGTGACGACGAGGTCGCCGTCGGTTCCGTTGATCTCCCAGTGGAGGTTCGTGCTGCGTGAGGATCCCCCACGGTAGTGGACGGAGGCGACGGCCCCGCTCTCCAGAACCCCGGTGACCGCGACCTGGTCGGCGGCGGTCATGGCCGCGCTCTCGCCGGTCGCAGGGTTGGCGACGCGGGGGCGGCGGACCGCCGTGGTGGCGGTGGCCTCGGTGAACTCACCCAGCACCATCGACAGTGCGTCGATGGTGTGTCCGAAGAGGATGGTGAGCAGGGTAGCGCCGTTGTCCCGATCGAGCAGGTACTCGTCGCCGGTGGAGAACGTGGCTCCCCAGGCCGCACCCGAGGCGATCATGCTGGTGGACAGCACCTCACCGACGTAGCCCTTGGCGACCAGGTCGTGCAGATACTGCAGGGCGGGGTTGGCACGGGCCTGAAGCCCCACGAAAGCACGAACGCCCGCGCTGGTGGCAAGGCCGGACAGGCGCTCAGCCTCTGCGAGGCCGTTCGCCAATGGCCACTCGCACAGCACGTTCTTGCCCGCGCGCAAGGCCGCCTCGACGAGCTCCCGGTGGTGGGGAACCTTCACCGTCACCACCACCAAGTCGACTTCGTCGCGGTGCACCAGTTCATCGGCGCTGCCGAATGCCAGCGGAACGCCGTACTTTTCTCCGGCGGCCCTGGCGGACTCGGTGCTGCTGGTACTCAGGGCACGAAGTTCGAACCTGTCGTTGAGCGCTTCCAGGGCCGGCACGTGGGCACGCGCCGCCCAACCGCCGCGTGCGCTCAAGCCGATGATGCCCACCCCTACAGGACGCCTCAGCGGATCGGCGGCGGAGGCGGTCGGCGTGGCCGCGACGGGTGACAAGGTTTTGGTTCCTTCTCTCCTTGCCCGGAACGGGCGTATGGCGGTTGCCTATCGGATGTTGGTGGGTGCTCACGCCGCAGCCATCGGCGGGGCGGGGCAGGGCCTGCGGGCAGAGGCAGGGCTGATGGCCTCAGGCCCGTGAGCGGGGCTGCGTCGCCTGGAGGAGCGGCCCTCTTGTCTCTTGTCTGTTGCCGGTGGAGGGCTACCGCTCTTCGAGGACTCCGGGGGTGTCGTGCAGGACGACGCTCTGCTCCAGCGGGACGCGTCCCATGTGGAAGCTGTTCGCCGGTGCGGCCTGGTCGGCTGTGCCGAAGGAGATGCCGAACAGGAGCTTGAGCTCCTGAGGAACACCCAGGAACTCGCGGACGGTGTCGGCGTACATCCCGAGCATGGTCTGCGGAATGCCACCGAGCCCCCGGGCCGTCAGCGAAAGCAGGAAGTTCTGCGCGTACATGCCGATGTCACCGGCCACCCGCACGCCGTCGCCGAACACCGGCATGAAGAGAAAAGCGGCGTGGGGCGCGCCGTGGAATTCCAGGTTCTCGCGAGCCGCCGCCTTCCTCGCTGCCCGGTCCGAGCGGGGTATGCCCAGAGCCTGGTAGTAGGTCGCGGCGTGGTTGTGCGCCCGGTCGAGGTAGGTTCCCTCGCCGAAGTCGGCGTAGTCGAAGGTGAAGTCGTAGGAGAACCGCTCTTCCTCATCGGCCTTGAGCAGTTCCTTGCTCAGGGCGTCGCGCGCCGCGCCGGAGACGACGTGCACCGTCCAGGGCTGGGTGTTGCAGTTCGACGGGGCAGCTTGCGCGTCTTCCAGCACGCCGCGGATGTCCGACGGGGACAGCGGGGTGGGGTGGAACTTCCGGACGGAGTACCGGGAGCGCACGATGTCGGTGATGGGCGAAGCTGTGGCGGGCAAAACGATTCCTTTCACGGGTGGTCCGTTCCGGTGACCACGTTGTGTCTCGAGGGGTTGTTGCAGGGGTTGTTGCAGGGCGCGGCGGCAGTGCCGGGTGCCTCAGCGGTGGAGGGAGCGGTTGAGTTCGACGACTTCCTCCAGCATCGGGGTGGAGGTGAGGGCGGCGAAGCGCTCCATCTGGCGGTCGCGGTTGCGCGGGGCCTCGTCCCGGTCGGCCGCTTCCAGGGCCGGCCCCAGGTCCTCAAGGCCCAGTTCGGTGCAGTAGGCGGGGGTCATCGGCTGCTGGCGCCAGGAGTCGGCCAGCACGCCGGCGTCGAAGGGATCGAAGCCGCTCTCGTCCACCAGGCGCATGGCCACCCGCCGCGCCTCCGCGTTGTCGGCGGCGACCGGGAGCGCGATGCGGCCGGGAGTGCCCGCCGGCACGCCTTTGGTCTGCAGGGTGCCGGCCAGGACGGCGTTCCATGCCTTGACGATGGGCCGTCCCAGCTGCTCGGCCACCCACAGGCTCTCCACCTGCCCCCTGTCCACCGCGTCGATGGGGCCGCTCAGGTGGGGGAAGTAGTTGGAGGTGTCGATGACCACGGTCTCGCCCGGTACGGAGGCGAAGAGTCCCGCCACCGTCGGGATGCGCCCGAAGGGGACGGACAGGATGACCACGTCCTTGCCCTGGACTGCATCGGCTGCCGTCGCCGCGTGCGCCCCGTATTCCAACGCGGCGGCATCGATCGTCTCCGGTCCTCGGGAGTTCGCCACGTGGACGTCGTGGCCGCCCGCGCTGAACGTGCGCGTCAGCGTCTGCCCGATCACCCCCGAACCGATAACAGCAATTCTCATGATTTATCCCTCTCGAAGCCGCGCTGTCCCCGGGAGGAAGACGGCGCGGTGTGCTGGATTACTGTGCGGAGCGGAGTGCTACCGGAACCTTTGACGGCGTCGGTGGCCGGCCGCGAAGGAGGCGGCCGGTGACCTACTCCTCGTCGCTCCGTTCGCGGTATCCGCTTTCGATGAGCGTGCGCAGGCGGCCGAGTGATTCTTCGTCGGTGGCGCCGGTGCCGCTGATCCAGGCGGTGGAAATCGCCGCGAGGAACAGGTCGTAGCCCTTCACCGAAGGACGCGCCTGCCCTGCACATTGCGCGGCGCGCAGGTACTCGTCGGTGGTGGTGATGAGATCATCGCAGGGCAGGGTGAGCGGGTTGTCCGGGTCCTGCGCCCGGGCCGCGGCCATGAGCGGTTCCGGCAGCCCGCTGAAGGCACTGAAGTACTCCTCCATGGCCCGCAGCCACTGCCGCAGCCTCTCGGAGGCGTCATCGAGCTGCGCGATGTCCGCCCGGCGGGCCACCAGCTCCTCCGAGCGCGTCTGCAGCACGGCCGCCAGCAGCGCCTCCCGGGTGGGGAAGTGCCGGTACAACGTGCCGGGCCCCACCCCCGCCTCCTTGGCCACCGCCTCCAGGGAGGCGCCGACACCATCCCGCAGGAAATGACGCTGCGCCGCCGCAAGGAGCGCCGCACGGTTGCGCTGGACATCCGCACGGGGCCTGCGCCCCTGCTGTCCCTTGCCGCTCATACGTCCTCCTGTTTCACGTGATGCCGCGCTTCCCATAAAACGGAGGCTGGCTCCGCACAAGGTCGAGCGTAAAACGGAGGCGGCATCCGGTCAACCCGGCACCGCCGCTCTACTGCCACACGGGCGGCGCGTTTGATCGACGTGAGCCGCGCCGACCCGGCCGAGGCTGTCGATGCCGCCTTGCCGTTTCCCCTCGTTGCGGAACGGGGCGCAGCCGAAGACGCGGGGCGGCCCTTGCGGGGAAGGAAGACCGAAAGTCCAGTGGGGTGCGCGGCTCGGGAGAATCCGGTGGGAGCAGCCGCGGGACGGCTGGTGGCCGGGCTGCATGCGCCCCACGGCTGAGCTTCGGCGCGTCGCTCAAGCGGTCAGCGCATCCCCCTCGCCACCCCGCTGAGCACCGACGCACTCCTCAGCCTCACCACCGACGACACCGGCAGCACCGACGGCACCGACGGCACCGACGGCACCGACGGCGCGTGCCTCCCCGCCTTCGTCTGCCTCACCGGCGCCCTCGCCCACTACCGGCGCACCGTCCGCTGAGAAGAACCTCCGGCAGCGGGTACAGTCCCGGCGAACTGATCAGAGCCGGGGGGGGGCAGCTTGAGCAACTCAATCAGCCAGATCCTGATCGCGGTTCTGGGCATCAGCGGCACACTCGCAGCCGCCGTCATCACACAACGCGGCGCCGACCGCGCCAGAGCCCGCGAGCTGGAACACACCAGGCAACTCCAGCAAGAGGAACGCGAGTACGCCACGCGCCAAGCCCAGCTCGAGGCGCGGCGCACCTGCTACGCCACGCTCAGCGCCGGCACGCGCGACCTGGCCAACGTCATGACGAAAGTTCTCCACGCCCTGGAAAAGGGCGAGATGACCGACGAGCTGCGGTCCGAACTGGATCAGGCGCGTCGGGAGCACCGTCTGCGTCACGCCGAGGCACAGATGGTCCTGCCCGACACTGTCGCGGAGGCGGCCAGCACCGCAAACCGTCACCTCGGCGAACTGTACGGCCTGCTGAAGCAGCTCGACGGAAGCGCTGCGCAGCAAGGAGAGAACCTGAATCTCGAAGTCGCCTGGGACCGCATGGACAAGTTGTGGGAACCCTTGTGGAGAATGCGCCGCATCATGCGTGCCGACCTCGGGATCACTACATCCAACCAGGACCCGTAGAGCAACACACCGCTACCACTGCGCCCAGCAGGACGACGGCCCCTGAGCCCCGCCCCAGGGCCTGTCCGCTCGACTTACACCCGCCGCACGCTCACTCCCGCCGCGGTCAGGGCATCCGTCTCCTCCTCCGGCGCGTCCTCGCCCGTGACCACGACATCCACCGAAGACGCCGGAGCAACCACAGCCAGCGCCGTGCGGGTCAGTTTCGTCGCCTCCGCCACCGCGATGATGCGGCGGGAGGAGGCGATTGCCGCGCGCTTGACCGTCGCATCGTCCAGGTCGTACGCGGTCAGGCCGTGCGCCGCGTTCAGACCGCAGCAGCCGAGTACCGCCGTATCAAAACGCAACGCCGCAACCGACGCCTGCGTCAGGGGGCCGGTCAACGCCAGCTCGCCCGGCCTGGGGCGGCCGCCGGGGACCAGCAGGGTCAGTTGCGGAGCGCCGGTCAGGGCGTTTACCGCGTGCAGGGACAGCGGCATCACCGTCAGTCGGCGGCCCGCCACCGCGCGGGCCACCTCCAGGCAGGTCGTACCGCTGTCCAGGACCACGGACTCCCCGTCCGCGAGCAGACCGGCGACCTCGGCCGCGATGCGCCGCTTGGCGACGATTCCCTCCTGCGCCCGCAGTGTGAACGGCGGTTCCTCGCCGCGCAGCAGGAGACTGCGCGCCCCTCCCCGGTACCGCTCCAGTACCCCCTGGCCGGCCAGTACCTCCAAGTCGCGGCGCACCGTCATCTCCGACGCGCCGGTCAGGGCCGCCAGCTCCGCGACGCCGATGCTCCCCGCCTCGCGTACCGCCTCGGTGATCCGCCTCAGCCGGTCTGTACTCGCTGTTGTTGCCACCTCTCGATAGAACAGTAATCGTGTGCGTAAATCAATCTTACGAACACTGTCACTGTTCGCTATGTTCGTGGGATGGAGAGATCTCTGCGGCACGGCCGCGTGGCCACCTTCGCCTACTTCGCGCTGAACGGCTTCGTCCTGGGCATGTGGGTGGTCCACATCCCCGCCGTCGAACACCGCGCCGGCATCAGCCACGCGGTACTGGGCTGGCTCCTGCTCCTGCTCGGACTCGGGGCCTTCGCCGGCATGCAGATCGCCGGCCCGCTCACCGATCGCATCGGCGCCCGCACGATCGTTCCGCTCAGCGCGGCCCTGTGCAGCGCCGCCGTCGTCCTGCCCGGCCTCGCCGCCAACGTCTGGGCGCTCGGCGCGGCCCTCCTGCTGCTCGGCTTCGGCAACGGCTGCCTGGACGTGAGCATGAACGCCCACGCCGTCCAGGTCGAGCGGGGTTACGGACGCCCCGTCATGTCCGCCTTCCACGCCACCTTTTCCATCGGCGGGGTCCTTGCGGCACTGGTCGGAGCCCGTACGCTGAGTTGGGGTTGGAGCCCGGCGGCGACTCTTGGCGCGGTGGCTCTCCTCGGACTCGCCGTCGCCGCACCGGCCGCAGGTGGACTACTACGGTCCGCGCCTACGGCATCCGATACGGAGGAGACCTCCGAGCCTACGGAAACCTCCACGGGAGCGGCGCCCCGCCGCCGTACCCCCCGGCGCATCTGGCTCCTGGCCGCACTCGCGCTGATGCTCATGCTCTGCGAAGGGGTGGCCAACGACTGGAGTGTGCTGCACCTGCGGGACGTACTGGACGCACCGCCCGCCACCGCCGCGCTCGCCTACGGCGCGTTCTCCACCACCATGACCGTCGGTCGGCTGCTCGCCGACCGCGTGGCCGGCCGGTTCGGCGCGGTGGCCGTCCTGCGTTACGGAGCCGGGCTGGCCGCGCTCGGCATGACGGTCGCGGCGCTCTCCCCCTGGATCCCGATCGCCCTGGCGGGCTGGGCCGTCTTCGGAGCCGGCCTCTCCGGCTGTATCCCCCAGCTCTTCAGCGCCGCCGGCCACGCCGACCAGGACGCAGCCGGCGTCAACGTCTCCCGCGTCGCCGGCCTCGGCTACCTCGGCATGCTCGCCGGCCCCGCGGTCATCGGACCGCTGACCCACCTCGCGCCGCTCAACCTCACGTTCTTCCTGCCCGTGGCCCTGTGCGCCATCGCCGCCTGCACGGCATCCGTACTCCGCACTTCTCAGCCGGTCACACTGCGAGCGGAGGCCAAAACCGAAACCGTATGACCGAGAGAGCGTGTAAAACCGAAGGCCCCGCGCGGCCGTGAACCGTCCCGCCGGTCACCGGCCGGCGGGACCTCCTGGCAGGCCCACACCCCCGCTCAGCGGGCTACGGCTTCGACTCAGCCGCCCGCTCCGCGTTCTTCTCCTTGATCCGGGCCGCTTCCTTCCGCACCTCCGCCTGCGTGGCGCGCTCCTTCTGCAGCCACTCCGGAAGCTCCTGCTTCAGTGCGTCGATCTGCTCCGTGGTGAGCGCCTCGGTGATCCCGCCTCGCGCGAGACCCGAGATGGAGATGCCCAGCTTCGCCGCGACCACGGGCCGGGGGTGCGGGCCGTTGCGCCGCAGGTCCTGCAGCCACGCGGGCGGATCGGCCTGCAGCGCGTTCAGCTCGGCGCGCGAAACAACACCCTCCTGGAATTCGGCGGGGGTGGCGGGGAGGTACACACCCAGCTTCTTTGCCGCGGTGGCAGGCTTCATCGTCTGGGTGGTCTGGTGCGACGTCATGTGTCAAGGGTATCGATCGTGTGCACTGCCTTTGACCACGCCCGGTAACCTGGCCAGGTGACAGGCTCGGATGCATCCCCTTCGTTCCGCCTCGCTTACGTACCAGGAGTGACACCCGCCAAATGGGTGCGGATCTGGAACGAGCGGCTGCCGGACACCCCGCTGACCCTGCTCCAGGTGCCCGCCGCCGAGGCGTGCGACCTCCTGCGGAGCGGCGACGCGGACGCGGGTTTCGTACGGCTGCCGGTCGACCGTACGTACTTCAGCGCGATCCCGCTCTACACCGAGACCACGGTGGTCGTGATCCCGAAGGATCACCTCGTGGCGGCGGCGGACGAGGTTTCCGTCGAGGAGCTCGCCGACGAGGTCGTACTGCATCCCCTCGACGACACCCTCGACTGGGAGAGCCTGCCGGGGCAGCCCGCGTTCGAGCGCCCCGCCACGACGGCGGACGCCATTGAGCTGGTGGCGGCGGGCATCGGTGTCCTCGTCGTCCCGCAGTCGCTCGCCCGCCTGCACCACCGCCGGGACCTCACGTATCGGCCGGTCACGGACGCCCCCGTGTCGGCCGTGGCGCTGTCGTGGCCGGAGGAGCGGACCACCGACCAGGTGGAGGACTTCATCGGGATCGTCCGCGGGCGGACGGTCAACAGCACCCGCGGGCGTTCCTCCGCCTCGGCCGCGGCTCCCGCCGATGCGCGGCGGAAGCCGGCGGCCGGTAAGGCGACCGGTAAAGCGGCCGGTAAGCCGACCGGCAAGAGCCCTCGAAGTGGTTCCGGCCGCCCCCAGGGCGCCAGCGGCACGAAGCGGGCCGGTGGCGCCAAGGGTGGCAGTGGCACCAAGGGGGCCAAGCGCGGTAAGCCTCGCCGTCGGTCGTGACGCCGGTCATGACCTCGGGCGCCCTCGTGGCGCAGGTACCGCTCAGCGCGTGACCGTATGCCGCTCATCAGGGACGCAGTGCGTCATGGTGAGACCGGCGACGTCCCGCGGCGGATTGTTGCCGAGGTTCGACAGCCGCTTGCGGTCCTCGTCCGACAGGTCCTGGCCGGCCAGTGGCTGCAGGCCGGCCACGTCCTGGGGGCTGATGCCGAGGCCCTTGCCCACCCGAAGGCCGAGATCGTTCTCGACCAGGAGGAAGTGCCAGACCATCCGCTCCTGCACCGCGCGGTCGCACTGGGAGATCAGGTCGACGAAGTTCTTCACGAGGTCGTCGCGCTCCCAGTCCTCCATCAGGAGATACCGCTGGCCCGCCTGCATGTAGTCGTTGGTCCGCGGGATGCGCTTGCGGGTCAGCCGGCCGCGGATCTCGGGCCCCTGCTCGTCGTGGGTCGGGTACTGGGCCTCGTGCAGTCCGCCGGTGATCGACGGCTCGTAGTTGACCTCCGGGTTCGCCGCGTGCGGGTCCTGCTCGTACGTCATCAGGCCGTCGCGCTGGTTGGTGTGCACGGTGGCGTTCTTGGCGCGGTTGACCGGGAGCTGGAGGTAGTTCGGGCCGACGCGGTAGCGCTGGGTGTCGCTGTACGAGAACGTCCGCCCGACGAGCATCTTGTCGTCGGAGAAGTCCAGGCCGTCGACGAGGACGCCGGTGCCGAAGGAGATCTGCTCGTTCTCGGCGAAATAATTGTCCGGCATTCGGTTGAGGACCATTCGACCGACCGGCTTGGGCGGGAATTCCTGCTCCGGCCAGGTCTTGGTGTCGTCCAGCGGGTCGAAATCGAGCTCGGGGTGCTCGTGGTCGTCCATCATCTGTACGAGCAGTTCCCATTCGGGGTACTCGCCCCGCCGGACCGCTTCGTACAGGTCCTTCGTCGCGTGGCCCAGCTCCCCGGCCTGCACATTGGCCGCGTCTTCCTCGGTCATGCTGCGGACACCCTGCTTGGGCATCCAGTGGTATTTCACGAGGACGGTCTTTCCCTCCTCGTTCACCCACTTGTACGTGTTCACGCCGAAGCCCTGCATGTGGCGATAGTCGGCGGGAATTCCACGCGGGCTGAACAGATTCACCAGCATGTGCATCGACTCCGGCGTCTGCGACATGAAGTCGAAGATCCGGGCCGGCTTCTGTTCGTGCGATACGGGATCGGGCTTGAGGGCGTGGATGACATCCGGGAACTTGATGGCGTCCCGGATGAAGAACACACCGAGATTGTTGCCGACGAGATCCCAGTTGCCGGCCTCGGTGTAGAACTTCACCGCGAAACCACGCGGGTCACGGGCCGCCTCGGACGAGTCCCGGCCACCGATCACCGTCGAGAAACGTACGGCCACATCGGTGCGCTTCCCGCGCTCCTGGAACAGCTTTGCCCTGGTGTACCGGCTGATCGGCTCGTCGCCCCAGCCGCCGTAGCTCTCGAAGTAGCCGTACGCGGTCACGCCCCGCGCGTGGACCACTCGCTCGGGAATGCGCTCCCGGTCGAAGTGGCTGATCTTCTCGAGGAACTGGTAGTTCTCCAGCGTGGCCGGCCCGCGCGCGCCGACCGTCCGCTGATTCTGATTGTCGTAGACCGGATGACCCTGCCGGTTGGTGAGCACCGGACGGTCGTCGTCAGCTGCGGGTCCCTGGCTTGCCACATCTGTCATCGCTGTGATTTTCCTTCGGCACTCGTAGGCACGTGGTCCACGCCGCGGTTGATGACTTGACTGACTTGCACTTGCTCGTGTCCTGTCCGCGGTCCGGGCACGGCCTTTCCACGAACTGTTCCTGCACTTTCGCCGGCTTGCCTATGGCCCGTTCCGGGCCTCCTCCGGCCTCGGTTGCGTTTCGCCGCAGGTCGGCATTTCCATTGATACCCGAGCGTCGAACGGTACCGAGTACCTCTGCAAATCCGGCGACGCCATCCTGCCAGCACCTGCGGCCCTACGGGTCGGTACACAGCCATGTCGCCGTGTTTCCCGGAGGGAAAATCATCCGGATGAAGCGGGGATCGTCATCAGCTGAGGGGATGATCGGCCGGGCAGCAGCTCTGTCCTTATGCCGGGCGGGGGCCCGCCGGGCGGAAGACGCAGATTTGGGTGCCGGTCGCAGCGGTGGTGGACGAGATCAGTTCCAGCGGGCGGGCCTGTCCGTCTTCCGGGAAGAGGCGCTTGCCGCCGCCGAGGAGTACCGGCTCGATCATCAGCCGGTACTCGTCGACCAGGTCGTTCTCGATCAGGGTGCGAGCGAGGCTCGGGCTGCCCATGACCTGTACGGCGCCGCCCTGCTTGGCGCGCAGTCCGGCGACGGTGTCGAGGAGGTCACCGGGCCGCACCAGATTCGAGTTGTGCCACGACAGGTCCGACGGCGACAGGGTCTCCGAGACGACGTACTTGGTGATCTCGTTCATGCGGTCGGCGAAGGGGTCCCCGGCCCGTTCGGGCCAGGCGGCGGCCATGCCCTGCCACGTGCGCCGCCCGAACAGGAGCGCCTCCGTGGCCGACATGGTTTCGTCGATCGCGGCGCCCATGCTCTCCGGGTCGAAGTACTGCATGGACCACCCACCGTGGGCGAAACCGCCGTCGGTGTCCTCCTTCTCCCCGCCGGGGGCCTGGACGACGCCGTCGAGGCTCATGAAGTCACTCAGTACGATTCGCATTTCCCTGGCTCCTCGCAACTCCGCGGTGGATGGCGGGTGTCCGGTCGGCAGACCACCGGTGCGCCCGCCGCCGGCCGTCCGGGCCGGCGCCGAAACGACGGAACATCCGCCGGTTCGGTGCGCATGGGAAACACGCTAGCGGCGACCACTGACAACGGCCGGACGGCCGGGCCGGGCCCCTGCCTCACTGAGGGGCGGGGGCGCCGACTCGTGTGGCGAGGCGGCGGCAGGCGCGGGAGATGAGGCGGGAGACATGCATCTGCGACATCCCGAAGTGTTCGGCTATGCGGCTCTGGGTCATGTCGCGGAAGAACCGCATGTAGAGGATCTCCCGGTCGCGCTCCGGAAGGGCCTCCAGCTCGGGCTTGACCGTCTGGCGGTCGATGACCAGATCGAACCCGGGCTCGGTCTCCCCGAGCGTGTCCTGGAGCGAGTAACCGTCCTCGGCGCCGGTCAGTTCGGCGTCCAGGGACAGCGTGGTGAAGCTCTCCAGGGCCTGGCTGCCGAGCCGGACCTCTTCCTCGGTCATCCCGGTGTGCTCGGCGATCTCCTGGTGGGAGGGGCCGTGGTCGTCCACGCTGCGGGTGAGTTCCTGCCGGGCGGTGCGTACCCGATTACGCAGCTCCTGTACGCGGCGCGGTACGTGCACTCCCCACAGGTTGTCGCGGAAGTGCCGCTTGATCTCGCCGGTGACGGTGGGAATGGCGTAGCTCTCGAAGGCGGTGCCGTGTTCCGGATCGTAACCGTTAACGGCCTTCACCAGGCCAAGGGCCGCGATCTGCTGCAGGTCCTCGACCGTCTCGCCGCGGTTGCGGAAGCGCAGCGCGAGGCGCTCGGCCATCGGCATCCACGCGCAGACCAGCCGCTGGGCGAGGTCCTCGCGCTCGGGGCCGTCGGGCAGGGCGGCCAGGCGGCGGAAGTCGGCTTCCGTGTCCGGGGCGTCGTGGTGCGGGTGCCGGCCACGGCGGCGAGGGGTGGGGGTGGTCTCGCGCTGCCGGCGAGTCCGGCGGGCGGGCTTGCCCGGCGGGCGAGTACGGGACGTCTCCCCGTGGCGACGGGCGGTGGAGCGCCGCGCCACGGTGGTCTCGGCCGCCGCCGGTTCCTGCGCGGGGCGCGTGTCCTCGTTCTGAAACTCGGCCTGGACCTCGGCCTGAATCTCGGCCGGAATCTCGGTCCGGTTCGTGCTCTGGGGCTCGTCGGTGGCCGTAGACGTGTTCGTGATTGTGGGGGACGTGCTGAGCATGGTCCTGGCTCTCCCTGGTCCTCGACACTCTTCTTGCCGGGTCCGTGGGCGGAGCAGCGACCAGCCAGACGCGCCCGACAGGAAGCCACTTCTCCCACGGGGCGTGCCTACAAGTCCGAAGCACGTGATTTTCTGCCTGCCCGACAGTGCGGGCGGTAAACACATCCTCTTGGACGCGGTCAGGCACTTACGGTTGCTGCCGCGATGTCCGGGGTGTCCACGGTGTCCGGGGTGTCCGGGGTGTGGACGACCACTCGTAGGCGTACCAGCGCGACACCCAGTACGAACAGGAAAAGGACCAGCAGGCAGACGGGACGGAAGGCGACCGTCTGGAAGTTCAGGGCCGCGGCCAGGGCCGGGTAGATCGAGCCGCTGGCGGCCTCCAGGCCCTGTTCGGCAAGACGCGCCGTCACCTCGTAGTGGTAGACGCCCCGTAGCCGTGGTCACCGAGGTGCCGCACCACCGATCATGGCCACCACCGGGGCCTGTTGTTCGGTAATCGCCGGTTTTGGTGGCTGATTGGCGTCTAATCTGAGGAAGTGCGGGACTCATGAGGTGTTCGTGGCCTCATGCGGCGCAATCACCCATTGGCGGACGCCCTGGACGGCGTCGAGACGGAAGCGGTGGTCCATGACGAGTAGTCGAATATCTCGCGGAAGACGCGGGGCTGTTTACGCGGCGGCGGCCGGGTTGCTGTCGCCGCTCTTAGTGGTCGGGCTGCAGTCGGCGCCCGCACACGCCGCCTCCGGTTCCTGGTGCGGTGGCCTGCAGGGGCCGTACCAGAAAGCGGCCGAGAGGTTTCTCGGGCGGAAGGCCGACGGCAGACAGTCGGTCGGCGACTGCCGCGCGATCCGGGATTTCCAGCGTGCGCACGGCATTTACCCGCAGTACGGATACGCGGGGCCGGTCACCTGGAACGTGATGAAGGTCGTGAAGCAGCAGCGGGCCGCAGGGAAGAACCCCAATCGGGCGGGCAACTGCCCCGTGAACAAAGGCCGCATCGCGTGCGTGGACCTGACCCGGCAGATCAGCTGGATCCAGGACGGCCGCAAGCTCGTCAAGGGCCCCGTGCCGGTACGCACAGGGCGGAACAAGCACGAGACGCGCACCGGACTGCACCAGGTCTACTGGCGTCACAAGGACCACGTCTCCTCGCTGTACGACGTGCCGATGCCGTACAGCCAGTTCTTCGACGGCGGCGAGGCGTTCCATGCCATCGACGGCAGCGTGTGGTCGGCACCCGGCTCGCACGGCTGCGTCAACATGCGGCCCGCTGACGCGAAGAGCTACTGGAAGCTGCTGAAGACGGGCGACGAGGTGTACGTCTACGGGCGCAAGGCCGGCACCTGACGTTGTCCATCGCCGTCCCCGTCCTGGCATTGCCGGACGGGGACGGCGCACCCCGGAAGTGCGTCGACACGACCGGTCGGCCGGCGTGACTAGTTGGTCGGCGCGGGGCTGTTGGCCTCGTGGAGTTGCGTCAGGGCCGTGAGGGCGTCGTGCAGGGTGAGGGGGTGCCGCATTCCTGCCGGCGGGGGACCTGCTGTCCAGCCGGGGCCGCAGAGGAGTACGGCGGGCTGGCGGCGGGCGCCCCTCATGCCCCACCGTGTGGCGGCCACCTGCCTGGCGAGGGGCTGGCCGGCGGTGCCGCGTACCTGGGACCAGAGGACGATTGCCGGGGGCCCGGTGCGCCGTACGGCCGCAGCGAGCGCATCTATAGGCACTGCCGCGCCGAACATACGGGTGGGCAGGCCGCGTTCGGAGAGCGCGGCGTTGAGCGCTTCGAGAGGCAGCGTGTGCTGCTCCTCCGGTACGCAGGCCAGGAGCAGCGGCGTGGCGCCCGGCGTCGGGGGTGCGGTAACACGGCGGAGCGCTGTGGAGACGTGCCAGGACAGCAGGTGTTCGGCCTCCACGTAGCGGTCGCTGGACGTGGTTTCCCATTTGCGGCCGACGGCGTGCAGGGTCGGCACCATCACCTGTTCCCAGGCCGTGACCAACCCGTGCGCGTCGATGAGGGACGTCAACCGGTGGGACACCGCCGGGGCGTCGAGTCGGGTGGCGGCGCGGATGAGGCCCCGGCACTCCAGGCGCGCGTCACCGGGGCGCAGAGCGCTGCGTAAGGAGGCAGCCGGGAGCGCGGGCTGTCCCTCGTCGTGCTCAGCTCGTCGACTCGCTGACGTGGCCCATTGCTTGGCGATACGGGCGGCCTCGGCCGGGGGCACGCCGGCGGACGTGAGGCGGCACATCTCCTCCAGTACGGCGACGTCCTGCGGGGTCCAGCGCCGGTGCTGTCCCTCGGGGCGCACGGCGGGGCCGAGACCGTAACGCCGTTCCCAGGAGCGCAGGGTGGTGGGCGCGACGCCGAGGCGCCTGGCGAGGTCGCCCGTCGTCATCGCAGTACCGGAACCAGAACCCGTGTGTCCGCGCTCCACGGGCCGAGCATACGACGCACAAACGACGCGAGTTGCCGGGACGGAGGAAGCGTTTTCAGGATGGTGCCGCCGTTCCGCCAGGCCTTGCCAGGAGGCGCAGCCGTCATGTCCGCAGACCGTACCGCCGCGCCCCGACCGGCACCGCAGCCCTCACCCGATCCGCAGCCCACAGACGCCCCGACGCCGGACCCGCTCACGGACGAGGAACTCGTGCGCCGGCTCGCCGCGGGCAGCGAGGCGTGCCTGGCCATCGCGTACCACCGCTGGCAGCCGCTGGTCCTCGCCCTGGCCCGGAGGGCGCTGGGCGACTCGCAGGAGGCCGAAGACGTCACCCAGCAGGTCTTCCTCGCCGTGTGGCGGCACCGGCACCGGTACCGGGCGGGCCGCGGACCGGTCACCGGGTGGCTGATCGGGATCGCCCGGCACAAGATCGCGGATACGTTGGCGGCACGCACGCGCCGGGCGCGGCTGATCGTTGCGGCGGGTTCGGCCCTGTCGCCCGCCGACGAGGCGATCGGCCGACCGGACGAGGCACTCGACCGCGTACTGGTGAGCCGGGAGCTGGCCCGGCTGCCGGAGCCGCAACAACAGGTGCTGCGCATGGCCTTCTACGACGACCTCACCCAGGCGCAGATCGCGGAACGCACTGGCTGGCCCCTCGGCACGGTCAAGAGCCACGTCCGTCGTGGCCTGCACCAGCTCCGCCGCGGCCTGGAGCCGGGCCGGAGCGGCGCTGTCGAGCCGAAGAACTGACCCAGCGGGCGGCAACGGGCGGGACGCCGGCCCTTCTCAGGCGGGTCGGTCTGTGGTGTCGGCGTGCCGCCGTGCAGTCACGCAGATTTCACCTCCGGCGTCTACCCGCATAGACGGAAGCGGAGCACTATGAACCCGCCACTCCCCCGCAGTTGTTGTGCTCGGAACACCGTCGTCCGTCTCGGAACGTGGAGCGTGTCATGCACATATCCGTTCGTCGTCGTGGTGCCGTCGCCACGAGTGTGGTGGCCGCTGCCACCGCCGCCTTGACTCTCTTCAGCACCGTCCCCGCGCAGGCCGCGTTGCCCACTCCGGTGAGCGCCGCTACCGCCCGTTCGTATCTGGCATCGCTCAGCGTCGGTGCTGAGCATTCGCGGGACGGGTACAGCCGCGACCTGTTCCCGCACTGGATCACCATCAGCGGGGCGTGCAACACCCGCGAGACGGTGCTCAAGCGCGATGGCACGAACGTCGTCACGGACTCCTCCTGTGCCGCGACCAGCGGTAGCTGGTACTCGCCCTACGACGGCGCCACGTGGTCGGCCGCCTCCGATGTCGACATCGACCACCTCGTGCCGCTCGCCGAGGCGTGGGACTCCGGCGCGTACGCCTGGACCACCGCCAAGCGGCAGAACTTCGCGAACGACCTCACGCGGCCGCAGCTGCTCGCCGTCACCGACAACGTCAACCAGTCCAAGGGCGACCAGGACCCGGCCACCTGGTGGCCCTCCCGCACCACCTACAAGTGCACCTACGCGCGGGCCTGGGTCCAGGTGAAGTACTCCTACGGGATGAGCGTCGACTCCGCCGAGAAGAGTGCGCTGTCGTCGGTGCTCAACGGATGCTGATCACCGCTTGAGCAGGGGCTGTTCCGGCCGGCCGGGTCGGCCGGGCGGGCGTTCCGGCGGGCCGATGTCAGTGGTGCGGTTTACGGTGATCCCATGCCCGACTCCGATGACGTACGCCGGATCGCCCTCTCCCTGCCGGAGACGGTGGAGAAGGAAGCCTGGAGCATGCCCACCTTCCGGGTCGCCGGGAAGATGTACCTCACGCTCCCCGACGACGAGACCTCGTTCGCCGTGCGATGTCCCGTCCTGGAGCGCGGAGAGCTGATAGCGGCGGAGCCGGAGAAGTTCTGGGTGCCGCCGCACGAGGCGAGTTCCGCCTGGGTGCGGGTGCGGCCGGCCGCGCTGGAGGACCTGGACGAGCTGCGGGACATCGTCGTGGACTCCTGGCGGCAGGCCGCGCCGAGCCGTCTTCTGGACACTGTCTCGGGGGCGGGCTGACCGGACACCGTTTCCGGGGCGGGTTGAGCGCGCCCCGGACGCGGGTGTCTCCTCGGTTCGCTCAGGACGGGGAGGCGTGCTGGAGCACCTCGGCGAGGCGGGCCAGGGCGTCCAGTACGCGTTCGCGGTCCTCGCCCAGGCCCTCCAGCAGCTCGGCTTCGATGGCGAGCTGGCGGGGGAAGAGCGCGTCGACGGCGTCCTTGCCGGCCTGGGTGACGGTGACGAGGGCGGCGCGGCGGTCCGCCGGGTTCGGCGTGCGGGCGATGAAGCCGCGCTTCTCCAGCTTGGCCAGCGCCTTGCTGGCGCCGGCCCGGGAGATGCTCATGTGCTCGGCGAGGCGGCGGGCGATCACCGGCTCGTCCGCGTGCCGGAGCGGGATGAGCAGGTCCACCTCGGGTGCGGTGAGCGGCGCCCCCTCGTAGAGCGGTTCGACCGCGCGGTCGACCAGGGCCGTGATCTGCTTGAGCAGTGCCACCACCTCCATCGGCGAGGTGTCCAGCCCGGGATGGTGCGCGGCCCACTGCTCGCGGACGCGGGAGGGGGGAGGCAGCATGTCGGCGATCAGCGCCTTTCGGATCTCGGCGAGTGCGGCTTGTTTCGTTAACTGGTGAACCATCGGTTATCTTTTTGCCATGATATCTCGCTCTCCCGCTGCCGCGGACCCTGCGCACGCCCCTCCGGGCACACCCAGCACACCCAGCACATCCGGCACATCCGGCACCGCCCCGGCCGCGGCACCGAGGCGTGCCGGCGCGCTGATTGCCGTGCTCGGTGCGCTCACCGCCGTGGCCCCACTCGCGACCGACATGTACGTGCCGGGCTTCCCCGCCATGGGTGCCTCGTTGCACGCCGGCAGCTCAGCGATCCAGCTCACCATGACCGCCTTCCTGGCCGGGCTCGTCGTCGGCCAGCTCGTCATCGGACCGCTGAGCGACAGCCTCGGGCGCCGGCGGCTGCTCGTGGCGGGTTCCGCGGGTTTCGCACTGTTCTCGTTGGTGTGCACGGTCGCGCCCGGCGTGGAGGTACTGACCGTCGCCCGCTTCCTTCAGGGGGCGACCGGCGCCGCCGGCATGGTGCTGGCCCGGGCGGTGCTCACCGACCGCTTCCACGGGGCCGACATCCCGCGCTACTTCGCCCTGCTCTCACAGATCCTCGGCGTCGCGCCGGTGGCCGCGCCCGTGCTCGGCGGCGCGGTCCTGTCGGTGTCCACGTGGCGGGCCGTCTTCGTCGTCCTCACCGTCATCGGCGTGCTGCTCCTGTTGGCAGTGCTGGCCAAGGTGCCGGAGTCGCTGCCTCCGGAGCGGCGGCACGCCGGCGGGGTGAGTGGCACGTTCCGGGCGATGGGCCGGCTGCTGGGCTCCCGGGCCTTCATGGGGTACGTGCTCGTGCTCGGCTGCACGGCGGCCGCGCTGTTCTCGTACATCGCCGGCTCCAGCTTCGTCTTCGAGAACCTGCACGGCGTCTCCCCCACCACGTATTCGCTGATCTTCGCCGTCAACGCCCTCGGCATGCTGGCCGCCGGGGCGGTGTTCGGGCGGCTGGCGCGCCGGGTGCGGCTGAACGTTCTGCTGGTCGCCGGGGTGGCGCTGGCCGCCGTCGGCGCGCTCGCGCAGGTCGTGCTGCTCGCGGTCGCGGGCGAGACCTTCGCCGGGACGTGGCTGTCCCTGTTCGTGACCACGTGCGGCATCGGGCTGGTCTTCCCCGCCACCATGAGCCTCGGGCAGACGCTGGGCCGGTCGGCGCCCGGTGCGGCCTCCGCGCTGCTGGGCGGCCTCCAGTTCCTGTTCGGCGCGATCGCTTCGCCTTTGGTCGGCCTGTTCGGGGAGGACAGTTCCGCGCCGATGGCACTGATCATGCTCGGCGCGCTCGTGGCGGCCGGTGGCTGTCTGCTCGTCCTCGTCCGCCCCTGGCGCGGCGCCGGCGAGGTCGCCGCGCGGGAGAGCGCCGGCGGCTGACGACCGGCTCCCCGCAAGGCCGGTCGCGCCCGGCGGAAGGTCCCCATGACGGGGCCTCAACTCCCCCGATCGAGAAGGCGGAAAGCGGAACAAGGCCGTCTCCCGGACCGTTCATGAAGTGTGACCGTGACCCAAGGTCACGTAACGCAACGCACGAGCGCAGGAGGACAGGTGACCCCTTCCGTCGAGGCCCCTTCCGTCGAGCACCGGTTCGTCGAGGTCAACGGCGTCCGGCTGCACATCGCCGAGCAGGGGCAGGGGCCGCTGGTCCTGCTGCTGCACGGCTTCCCGGAGTCGTGGTACTCCTGGCGGCACCAGTTCGGGCCGCTGGCCGCGGCCGGGTACCGGGTCGTCGCCCCCGATCAGCGCGGCTACGCCCGCAGCGAGCAGCCGGCGGACATCTCCGCGTACACCATGCTGCATCTCACCGGGGACGTGATCGGGCTGATACGGGCCCTCGGTGAGGAGCAGGCGGTCGTGGTCGGGCACGACTGGGGCGCGCCGGTCGCCTGGACGACCGCCATGCTCCGCCCGGACGTGGTGCGCGGCGTCGCCGGGCTGAGCGTGCCGCCGGTGCCGCGCGGCACGGCCGCCCCGCTGCCGGCCCTGCGCGCCCAGCTCGGCGAGGGGTTCTACCAGCAGTACTTCCAGGAGCCCGGGGTCGCGGACGCCGAGCTGGCCCGGGACGTGCGGTCGACGTTCCGCCGGCTGCTGTACGGCGGTTCCGGGGACAGCCCGCTCACCGACCCGCCGGTGCCGTGGGTGATCCCCGAGGGCCATTCGGTGCTGGACACGATGCCGGAGCCGAAGGAGTTGCCCGGCTGGCTCACCGACGCCGACCTCGACGCCTTCACGCGCGATTACGCCCAGCACGACGACCGGGCGTTCACGGGCGGCCTCAACTGGTACCGGAACATCGACCGCAACTGGGAGCTGCTCGCGCCGTTCCACGGCCGGGGCATCGACATACCCGCGCTGTACGTCGCCGGGGACCGGGACCTGGTCCGGGCGTTCCCCGGCATGGACCGGCTGCTCCCGGCCCTGGACCAGGTACTGCCGCGGCTGCACGCCAATGTCACACTGCCCGGCTGCGGCCACTGGACGCAGCAGGAGCATCCCGAAGAGGTGAACGCGGCACTGCTGGACTTCCTCGCGCAGCTGCCCGTACGCGACTGAGGACGGCGTCGAGGACGTATTGGAGGACGTACTGCGTGTTCGGCTGTCTCGTCGAGCGCGCGTCCGCGCTCCGGCGAACGCCGTGCCCACCGGCCCCCTTGCGTAGCGGGGCCGGTGGGCGCGGGGGCAGCGCCTCACGGCGCGTGCGTCAGGCCGAGCGGGTGCCGGCCGTCAGCTCGTCGGCGCTGAGGATCTCCTCTCCGTACAGGTCCTGGAGCCAGTTGGTCTGGTAGATGGTGTCGAGGTAGCGCTCGCCGAGGTCAGGGGCGATGGCCACCGCTGTCACGTCGCGGTCCTCATGACGCGCCAGCCAGTCGGTCGCGCCGCTGACCACCGTGCCGGTGGAACCGCCGAACAGGAATCCGCTGCGGGCCAGACGGTGGCAGGCGCGGACGGTGTCGGCCTCCTCCACCTGGATCACCTCGTCCACGTAGGACTCGTCCAGCAGCGCCGGGCGGACGCTGGTGCCCAGGCCCGGGATCATCCGGCGGCCGGGCGGGCCGCCGAAGGTGACCGAGCCGACGCTGTCGACGGCGATCACGCGGACCCTGCGGTGGTACTCCCAGAAGTAGCGCGCGCAGCCCATCAGCGTGCCGGTGGTGCCGGCGCCGACGAACAGCACGTCCAAGTCCGGGAATTGACGGGCGATGGCCGGTGCGGTGGTGCGGTAGTGCGCCTTCCAGTTACCCGGGTTGGTGTACTGGTTCAGCCAGACGTACCGGTCGTCGGAGGCGCACAGGGCACGCACGTAATCGATCCGCGCGCCCAGCCAGCCGCCGTGGGTGTCCGGTTCGGCGATGATGTGCACCTGGCTGCCCAGGGCTTCCATCATCCGCCGGGACGACAGATTGCAGCGCGGGTCGGTCACGCAGACGAACCCGTAGCCCTTGCTTGCCGCGATCATGCTGAGTGCCACGCCCAGGTTTCCGGACGAGGACTCCACCAGGACCGATCCCGGCAACAGTGCACCCTCGCGCTCCGCGGCCTCGACCATCTCCGCCGCTGCCTTCAGCTTGATCGACCCGGCGAAGTTGAACCCCTCGCACTTCAGGAACAGTGGCTGTCCGAAGGTGGATCGCAGATCGACGTAGAGCTCTTCCTCATTGAAGTCCAGGGGAACTGATATGACTGGCACGATGACCCCCTCATTTGATGACCCCCCATGTGCGGCCGTAGGACCCGGCCGCTCATCCGTACCGGCGCAGCTCGTGGAAGAAGCCGTCGATGACGTGCAGCTCCCCCGAGCGGACCACTTCGTCGTAGACGTACTTGCCGACCGCCAGGTCCAGGACCCCCAGTCCGAACGGCGAGAAGACCAGCGGGCGGTCCGCCGGCGGCCGCACCTCCCCCGCCATCACCTCGGCCAGCGTCCCGTGCAGGAAGTCCCTGCTGCCGGAGAGCTGTTCGGCCAGGTGCGGTGAGGTATCGGCCTTCAGGCAGTGTTCGACGTCGTCGACGATGTTGGACGAGGCGAGCACGATCTGCGGCGCGAGGTCGCGCAGCGAGACGTGCAGCACCAGTGGATGGTGTGCGAACCACGACACGTCGCTGACGTGCGGCCGGCCCGCGACCGTGGCGAAGATCACCAGGTCGCTGTGGCGGATCAGCTGCTCGGCGCTGTCGTGGACGGTGATCCGGCCGTTGGTGCCGGACTGTTCGAGGTACGTGCGGAAGCCCGCGGCGCTGTCGGCGGACACGTCGTGCACGCCGATGTCCTCGAACTCCCAGCCGGTGGCGGCCAGGAAGGTGTGGATGTAGCGGGCGATGAGGCCCGTACCGAAGAAGCCGACCCGCACGGGCCGCGGCCGGCCGCGGGTGAGCCAGTCGGCCGCCGACGCCGCCGAGGCGGCCGTGCGGGTGGCGGAGATGATCGAGCTCTCCAGGCAGGCGAACGGGTACCCGGTGTCGTGGTCGTTGAGGATCAGGACCGCCGACGCCCGGGGAATGCCGGCCGCGACGTTCTCGGGAAAGCTCGATATCCATTTCAGGCCGTCGACCGGTTCCTGGCCGCCCACCGATGCGGGCAGCGCGATGATCCGCGAGGACGGCCGGTCGGGGAACCGCAGGAAGTACGAGGGCGGGTTGACCGTGTCGCCGGCGCCGTGCAGCCGGTAGGTGGCCTCGACCAGGTCGACGAGCTCCCGCTCGCGGCCCTGCAGGGCGCGCTGGACCTGGGAGCCGGAGACCACCGCGAACGGCGGCACCTTCTTCGGCCCCTGGCCGGTGGCTTCGTCGGCGGTGGGGTGGATGGTCGTCACCGGGCACTCACCTCGATGGTGGGCGCGCAGTCGGCCAGCCGCACCCCGTCGGCCATCGCCACCAGCACCTCGCGCGGTCCTTCGAAGGGTTCCCTGCTGTGCGCGGTACGGATGTTGTCCACCAGGAGCAGATCGCCGGCCTGCCAGGGCTCGCGGGCGGTGTGCTCCTCGTAGACCTTGTTGAGCAATTGCACGATGTCCTCTCCGATGGGGTCGCCGTTGCCGAAGCGCGTGTTGAACGGCAGCCCGTCGGGGCCGTAGACCTCCACCAGGTACTCGTGCACCTCGGGCTCCATGGTCCATTCGTTCAGGAAGGCGATCTGGTTGAACCAGCAGCGCCGGCCGGTGACCGGGTGGCGTACCACGGCACTGCGGCGCTGGCGGGTGCGCAGGCCGTTGTCGTCCTGCCATTCGAAGTCGATCGCGTTCGCGCGGCAGTACCGCTCGACAGCTTCGCGGCTGTCGGTGCCGAACGCCTCCTCCCAGGACGCGCCGATCTCTTCGTTGTAACTGCGGGTGAGCAGCCAGCCCTCCCGCTCGAAGCGCCGCACCAGTTCGGTGGGGAGCGCGTCGAGCACGGCGGACGCGTCGGCCACCGTGGTGGCCCCGCCCTCGGCCGGCGCGGTCAGGCAGGCGAACATCATCAGGCCGGGGAAGGTGAGGGTGTAACTCAGCTCGTGGTGCATGCACATCTGCTGGTTCGGCGGCCATTTGGTGGAGGAGTAGACCCCCTCCTCGGGATAGGACCGCCGGGGCGCGAACGCCTCCTGCTCGCGCACCATGCCGGTGGCCAGCCGCCGGAAGACGGCTCCGGTACCGGCCGGATCCCGTAACCCGAGGCCGCGGACGAGCAGTGCGCCGTGTTCGGCAACGGCGGCGCGCAGGGCGTCCCGGTGCTCGGCGACCCAGCGCGGCGCGTCACCGGTGGTCTCGGCCCGCAGCATCGGGGGCCTGCCTGGCTGGCGTTCCACGTCGAGCAGGGACGCCGGGAATTGCGACATTTCCGATCTTCCTTTCGTTGTTATCAAGAAGAAGCCAACAAAGCGGCGGCGGCCTGTACGGCCTGTGCCGCCCGGTCGGGGCGGGTGCGCAGGAAGTAGTGGCCGCCGTCGGGCAGTTCGTGCAGGCCCACGTCCTCGGCGAGCAGCTGCCAGTCCTGGTGGCGGAGGCCGGCGTCGGCCGTGGCCGGGTCGTCGGCGGCGACGACCACGGTGACCGGCGCGGACAGCTTCTCCGCCGGCGGGTCCTGCAGCAGGCCGGCGAAGTACCGGTGGGCGGCGAGGCAGTCGTGGCGGTAGGCCGCGCCGACGTGCTCGGCGCGCTGGGCGTCCAGTTCCTCCAGTTCGGTGTAGCCGCCCTCCGCCGACAGCTGCGCGGCGATCGAAGCGTTGTCGCGGCCGGCGAGTACGGTCATGGCGGCGCGCCGGGCGGCGGCGTCGCCGGGCAGCTGGGCTGCGAGGAAGAGGCGCTGGACGGTCACGCCGCGCTGTTCCAGGCGCCGGGCCGTCTCGGCCGCGAAGGCGGTGCCCGAGGAGTGGCCCCACAGCAGTACGTTGTCCAGGCCGCGCCGGACGATCTCGGTGGCGGCCTGCTCGGCGACGTCCTCCAGGGAGACGAACGGCTCGCTGTGCGCCGTGAGGTCGTGCCCGGGCAGTTCCACGGCGTACACCGCGCGCCCGGTGCCGCGCAGGGCGCGGGCCAGCGGCTGGAAGTTGACCGCGTTGCCGCCGGCGTACGGGAAGCACACCAGCGCCCCGGCGCTGTCGCCGCCCGGTTCCGCGAGGGCGTGCAGCAGCCCTTCGCGGCGTACGGAGCGGCCGTCGACCACGTCGGCCAGGTCGGCGAGGACCGGGTGGCGGGTGACGTCCTTCAGGGAGACGGCGCGCTTCAGGGTGACGGCGAGCTTCACCGCCGACAGCGAGGTGCCGCCGCGGTCGAAGAAGTGGTCGCGTCGGCCGATGCGTTCCTGCGGGATGCCGAGCACGGTGGACCAGGCGGCGGCCAGCCGCCGTTCGGTGGCGGTGCGCGGCGCGTGGTAGTCCTCCTCGGCCATCCCCAGCCGGCCGGCCAGCGCGGTGAGCGCCTTGCGGTCGATCTTGCTGTTGGCGGTCAGCGGCAGGCTGTCCAGGTGGTGGAAGGCGGTGGGCACCATGTAGCCGGGCAGCGACTCCCCCAGCCCCTGGCGCAGTGTGGTGACCTCCAGTTCGCGTCCGGAGTAGAAGGCGATCAGGTGCTTGCTGCGGTCGGCGCGCTCGGCGACGACCACGGCGCCGTCCCGCACCCCGGCCATCCGCAGCAGTGCGTTCTCGATCTCGCCGATCTCGATGCGGAAGCCGCGGATCTTGACCTGGGTGTCCCGGCGGCCGAGGAACTCCAGCTTGCCCTCCGCCTGCCAGCGGCCCCGGTCCCCGCTGCGGTACAGCCGGGCGCCGGGCCGGTGCGGGTCGGGCAGGAACGCCTGCCGGGTCCGCTCCGGGTCGTTGACGTAGCCGCGGCCGACGCAGACGCCGGAGAAGACGATCTCGCCGGGGGCACCGAGCGGTACCGGGGCGAGGTGGTCGTCGACGACGTGGACGTGCACATTGCGCACGGCGGGGCCGAGCGGTACCCGGTCGCCCTCGGGCGCGCGGTGCATCACCTCATGGTTGGTGTCGTCCGAAGTCTCGGTGAGGCCGTAGGCGTTGACCAGCTTCAGGCCCGGCAGGACCGTGAAGAACCGCTGGGCCAGCTCCTTCTTCAGGGCTTCGCCGGTGACGGACACACAGTGCAGGTCGGGCAGTTCGCGAGGAGCCGCCTCCAGCGCGGACAGCACGACTTCGAGGTAGGACGGGACGACCTGGACCACGCCGGCCCGGCCCTCGACGACGGTGTCGACGAACCGCTGGACGTCCAGTACGGCGTCCTGTCCGACCAGCAGCGTCCGGCCGCCGACCAGCAGTGCGGAGACGAGCTGCCACAGCGAGATGTCGAAGCACTGGGGTGCGGTCTGGGCGACCACCTGTCCCTCGCCGATGCCCAGGTCCTCGATCTTGGCGTAGAGATGGTTGAGCATCCCGGCGTGTTCGCACATCGCGCCCTTGGGCTCGCCGGTGGAGCCGGAGGTGAAGTAGATGTACGCGAGCTGGTCCGGCTCGATGACGATCCCGAGGTCGTCCTCGGTGTGTCCCTCCTCGTACGCGGTGCCGATGAGGAGCTTGCGGGCGCCGGGCACGGCGGCCAGCGCCTCGTCCAGGGTGTCGGTGCTGCCGGGTTCGGTCAGCACGAGGCCGCACTCCGCACGGGAGAGCGTGGTGGCGATGCGGTCGGCCGGGAAGTGCGGCTCGATGGGCAGATACACACCGCCGGCCTTGAAGACCGCCAGCACGGCGGCCATCCAGTCCAGGTTGCGTTCGGTCACCACGGCGACGGTGCCTTCCCGGCGCAGGCCCCTGGCCAGCAGGGCGCGGCCCAGCCGATTGGCGCGGGCGTTGAGCTCCCGGTACGTCCACTGCCGGGTGCCCTGTACGGCGGCGACGGCGTCCGGGTGGGCGCGTACGCGTTGCTCGAACAGCTCGTGGAAGCGGGCGTCGGGCAGCTCGCGCTGCGGTCCGGCCAGCTCTTCGAGCTGGTGGCGGAGTTCGCCGGCGGACAGCAGGCTCTGCCGTGTGTGGTCGGCGTCGGGCCCGGCGGCCAGCAGCGCCAGTGCGCGGCGGTGGTAGCCGGCGATCCGGTCCACGCACGCCGCGTCCAGCGCCTCGGTGCGGTACCGCAGCCGCAGTACCAGTTCCTCGCCGCGTGCCAAGACGCCCATCCGCAGCACGGTGTCGCCGGTCGGGTCGCCCTCGCCGCCTGTAGGGTCCCACACTGCCTCGAACTCCGGCCCTGTGACGCCCAGTTCGCGCCGGAGGTCCTCGACCGGGAACTCACGGTGCGTCAGAAGCCGCGAAACGGCGCGGTCCACGTCGTGCACCAGCGCCCGCCAGGTGGCAGCGCCCGTCGTCAGCGGGCAGGGCAGCGGCCGACCGTCCCGTACTGCGACATGTCCGGTCACCACGTCCCGCTCGCCCGCCAGTGCCGCGAGCACCTTGGCGTGCGCGGCCAGCAGAAGGGAGTCGAACGGCACCGCCAGCTCCTCCGCCAGCCGGCGTACCGCCGTGACCACCTCGGCCGGGACGCTCGCCACTTGTTCGGCGACGCCCGGTACTGGATGCCGGGTCCACCGCGGGAGCGCGGTGGCGCCGCCTCCCACGAGTACACCCCGCCAGAATTCCCGACCGCTCTCAGCCGGCTTTGCCATGGGATCTTCCCCCTCCATGCACCGCTGTCACGGTGCCGCGCGCCGCTGTCCGGAGCGGCGCGGTCGTGGTCATCTGTTTGCCGGCCGTCCCGGTCGGCCCACCGCGGTGCATGCCTTCCGGCACGCGCGGTGGTCGTGGTCGCTGGGTCATGCGGTCCGCTGGGGCGCCCGGCGTGTTTCGGCGGCCGGGTTTCCCGCCCACCGTGCGTGCTGCGGGATCTCCTCGCCCTTCATCAGGAAGGAGTCGGCGGCCAGCACCGCGCCGTCGCCCATCGTCACGCCGTAGTGGACCAGGGCGCCGATGCCCAGCGTGCAGCCGGCGCCGATCGTGCTGTGGTCGGATTTGAAGGTGCCGTCCTCCTGCGAGTGGCACTGGATCTTGCTTCCCATGTTGAGCGTGGCGTCGTCCCCGATGGCGGTGAGCGTCCGCTCCGTGATGTAGCAGCCGTCGTCGAAGACCCGCCGGCCGAGCCGGACGCCCAGCATCCGCCACAGCAGGTTCTTGAACGGGGTGCCGTTGAACGCGTTGAAGTGGGTGTCGGGCACCTTCCACAGGCGCTCGTGCCACCAGAAGTAAGGCTGGTAGATGGAGCAGAGCTGCGGCTGCAGCGGGCGGAAGCGCAGGATGATCCGCTCCATCATGCTGAAGTAGACGGCGGTGAAGACCATGCTGAGCGCCATGTACGCCGCGATCAGCAACTGCTCGGCCACGCCGTACAGTTCGATGGCCGCGACGGCCAGCACGGTGAGCACGAAGACGTGCACCCACCGCAGGAACAGGAAGAGGCCGATCGTGACGGTGTTGTGCCGGTTCTTCGCCGCGAGGCGCGTGCGGAATTCCTCGCCCGTGCGGTAGCGGTCGAAACGGGTGTCGCGCTCCACGGAGCGGGGGATCTCGAAGCTCGGCGAGCCGAGCAGCCCCACCCCTTCGCGGATCTCGCCGTCCAGCGGCACCATCACCTTCGTCGCGAGCAGGCAGTTCTCTCCGGTCCTGCCGCCCGAGGGATAGGCGATGAAGTTGCCGAGGAAGTTGTGCGCGCCGATCGTCGCCCGGGACACCCGGAAGGACGTGCTGGAGAAGTCGGCGTTGATGATGGACAGTCCGTCGGCGACCATCGTGCCGCTGCCGACGGTGGCCAGGTACGGGGTCTCGTGGGCCACGTCCGTGCCGAAGTTCGACCCGGTCTGCTCGATCCGGGACATGTTGTACCCGAGGTAGCGCAGGTAGTGGACGATGTAGGAGCTGTCACCGAAAAGCCACTTGAAGAACTTGTTGTTGGTCATCCGCGTGACGGCGCGGTGCACCGAGTAGTGGAAGCCGTACAGCGGATACACCTTGTCCGGCTCGATCATCAGGTTCAGCAGCCGCGGCACGGTGAGCAGCCAGACCAGGCCCAGCAGGGTGAAGCCGAAGAACACCACCACGGAGATGACCAGCGCGTCGAGGTAGAGCGCCGCCGAGGTGAGCCCTTCGGTGCCGGGACCCAGCCACCTGCCGAGCGCGGGGACCTCCGTCAGCAGGAAGTACATGAGCCCGACGCCCAGCGGCACGTAGACGACGCACACCTGTACCAGGGTGAGGAAGCCGTACCCGAAGCGGCGCAGGGTGCTGCAGCCGGTCGGCGCGACGCGTACGTAGTCCACGTCCGTGCGCTGCGCCGGAGAGCCGTGCCACCGCTGCCCGGCCGGTACCGCCTCGCCGCTCTGCAGGGCGGAGGTGTGGCCGAGCTGGGCGCCGTCGCCCATCGAGGTCTTGATGTCCAGCACGGTCCGCTCGCCGATGAAGACGTCCCGGCCGAGGGTGACGGGGCCGGTCTGGATCCGCCCGGCGTGCGCCCGGTAGCAGAGGAAGTACGCCTCCTTGCGGATCACCGTGTTGGCGCCGATGGTGAGCAGGTCGGTGCAGACGGGGACGGCGGGCGAGAGGATCGTGACGTTCTTGCCGATGCGCGCGCCGAGGGCCCGGAGGTACAGCACGTACAGCGGATTGCCGATGAAGAGCCGCATCGGGTTCGCGTGGATCAGTACCCGGACCGTCCAGAAACGCAGATAGGCCAGGCTCCACACCGGGAATTCCATGGGCCGCCAGCGGCCGACGAGAATCCATTTGGCCGCCACCGGAAAGAGGCACATGCCGAGGAATCCGGCACTGCCGAACACGGCCGACCGCAGATAGATGTCGACCAGTCCGGAACCGGCGGACACCCAGGTGAAACCGCGGATGGTGACCGTTCCCGCGAGGTAGGAATAGCCGAGGAAAATCAGCAGCTGGAGCGTTCCGCACAGCACGAACCGCGGTGAACTGCCGGGCGGCGTCGGGTCCTCGGGGACCGCCGGTGCCCGTTCTTCGGTGGCGGTGGACGGGACGGCCGGCAGGGACATGGCCAGGCTGCGGATGGTCGGGTGGCGGTAGACGTCCTTCATGGAGACCGACGGCAGGTCGCCGCGCTTCCTGACCCGCGCGCAGAACTGCGCCATGAGCAGGGAGTTGGCACCGAGGTCGTCGAAGAAGTGGCTGTCGACCGGGACCCGCTCGGCACTCACCAGACCGGCCAGCACCTCGGCGAGGATCCGCTCGGTGGCGGTCGTCTCCGGCAAGGTATTCCCATGATCAATAGTTGAAGATTCAACCAGGTCCGCTGTCGAGATCTCGACAGGTTTTCCCACCACGTGAGCTCCTTGTAAGTCAATGTCGTCGGCTGTGCGGGAATTCAAGGCATTCGGCCTGTGCGGTGGGGGGACTGGTGCGAATCCGTACACGGCGAGCCGGAATCGGGGCGGGGCACTGGGCCCGGACAGCTCTGCCGCCAGTACGGCGGAATCATCGACGCCCTCGGCGGCCGGCTCCCCGCGCAGGGGAGGAAACGGCCGCGAGGCACGGAGAGAAGGGGCGGACGGCCGGCGCCCGCCGCCGGGCCCGCCATCAAGGCGTGCGCTACCCGGGTTCCGGTGCGGTCGTACTGATCGCTCTCGCCGTCGTCCTCGGCGTGGCCCGGGTCCTCTGTGGGGCGAGGATCCTCGGTGCGGTGACTGGAGCCCGGCGCGGTCTCCAGGCCCTGTGCTGCGTCCGGGGCGACGGCCCGGCCGGTCGAGTCGGCCTTCAGGGCGGCCCGGTCAAAGTATCCGCACATCCTCAGGCGTCTGCTACGCGCCGGGTCCGCCCGGCGCGTGCGGTGGCTCTCCGGGGCCCGCCCGAAAGGCGCGGAACAGCTCACCCGGTGCGACGGGACACGGTGCGGCGGCACGGTCACCATGCACGCCCCCGCGGCGCGCACGGCCCGAGCCGGCCGGTCGTACGACGAGCGTTCCAGGAATTCCCCCCGTTCCCCGTGAGCGACCGGGCCCCCCGACCCGGACGCTTCCCCCCTACCAACCAGGCTGTCGTAACCCTGCATCGACGTCATGAGCACGGCTCCCCCTCGAGACGCGCATAGGTGGTGACAGCAGGTTAAGCACGCCCAGACTTGGGAACCATCCGGTGGCCGAACTCGGCGCGAACCGGTTCACCCACAGGTTTAAGTGCAGGTAGCAGGACTGAACAACGGAACCGGACGGCCTCACACGCCACGGCTCGGAGGGCGTGGGGGCGCACGCAATGAGCACGCGCCCGCGCGCGCCGCCCGCTGTCAACACCGGAGTGCGCCCCACCGCTCACCGTCGCGAGTGCAACGAGGGGCGCCAGCCGCTTCTCGGTGCAGGAGCCCGCTGGCCGGCGCCGTTCCACGGTGTGTGATTTAGCCGACTCTCACGGCCTGGAAGCCGACTTCACGGCCGGGGAACGGAGCCAGTCGATGAGGAGCCGGTTCACCTCGTCGGCGCGCTCCTGCTGGATCCAGTGGCCGCAGCCCTCCAGGAGGTGGCAGGAGACCAGGCCGGGAAGGGTCGTGGGGTACGCCTCGATGGCCTCGCGCATCCAGGTGGTGGAGGCGTCGAGGGTGCCGCCGAGGAAGAGCGATGGCTGGGTGACCGGCGCGCCGTCCCAGGGCGCGAGGTCCGCCCAGTCCCGGTCGACGTTGCGGTAACGGTTGAGCGCGCCGGTCAGGCCGGTCCGCTCGAACTCCCCCGCGTACACGTCGAGATCGGCCTCGGTGAGCCAGGACGGCAGGACGCCTGTGGGGAAACGGTCGCGGAGCCGGCCGCCTTCGGGCACGAAGAAGAGGCTGCCCTCGCCGCCGCGCGGCATCGTGTCGGCCGAGAGTCCGGCGTAGAACCCGGCCAGCCAGCCGCGCACGTCCGGTTCGATCTCGGCCTCCGCCCGGCCGGGCTCCTGGAAGTAGCCGACGTAGAACTCCTCGTCGCCGCCGAGCGCGGCGAACGCCTCGGTGGGCCGGGGCCCGCCCCGAGGGGCGTACGGCACGCTCAGCAGCCCGACGGCCGTGACGAGGTCCGGCCGGAGCAGCGCGGTGTGGGCGGCGATGGGCGAGCCCCAGTCGTGGCCCACGACGACCGCGCTCCCGGCGCCGAGGGCCTCGATGACGGCGGCGGTGTCCTCGACGTGGTCGAGCATCCGGTACGCGTCGACCGCGGCGGGCGCGGAGGAGCGGCCGTACCCGCGGACGTCGACGGCCACCGCGCGGAAGCCCGCCGCGGCGAGCGCCGGGAGCTGGTGGCGCCAGGAGTACCAGGACTCCGGGAAGCCGTGGACGAGGAGGACCAGGGGGCCGGTGCCCTGCTCCACGAGATGGATGCGGCCGGCGGGCGTGCGGACCAGGCGGTGCTGTACGGGAGTCGGCTGCGGCATGTCTCCTCCTGCGGTGGTGGCGGGTGCGGTCCCGCTTTCCGTGATCATCGGACGGCCGCGGGGCGGTGGCGAGCTTTCTTGCCGATCCGGCAAAAGCGGTGGCCGGGCGGCGGCGCGCGCACCGGTTCCGCCCGCGCCGCGGGTGACGGGATCGGCGGACCCCGGTGCCCGGTTCCGGCCGCTTCCGTGGCGGTGCGGGACCGCGACCCGCCCCGGATGGACGGTGACTGTCGCGGCGGCTGGGCTCCATGGGTACAGGCGTGTGCCGCGCGGCGGTCCCGAGCCCCGTTTTCCGGCCCCGGTCCCCCTGACCGAATCGCCCAGCGCCGTACCGGGGACGGCCCGGACGGCGGGCGGGCGCGGCGGCCGTGCGCGTGCTGGTGGCGGCGCGGGCGCGGCGCCCGTGCGCGGTCTTGCGGCGGACGGCCGGTGTCCGGATCGTGCCCGGGAGGGGCCGGCGATCGTTGGCCTGGTACGGGTGGTGGCCCTCGGGGACCGGATTCCGCTCCCGGCGGCCGCCGGTCGTCCACCATCGCTGGGGGCAGGCGGACCGGCTACGCAGGAGGGACCCATGACAGCGGACCGGCACGGGCACCGTATGAGCCATACCGGCGCCGATGCGCTCGTCCACTACGAACAGGCCCTGGATCATCTGGTGTTCTTCCGGCCCGAGGTGGCCGAAGCGGCCGGTTCGGTGCTGGCGGCGTCGCCGCGGTCGGTGATGGGCCAGGTGCTGGCCGCGTACCTCGGTGTGCTGGGTACGGAGGAGAAGGACGCGGCCGCGGCCCGGGACGCCTTCCTCCGCTTCCGCTCCGGTCTGGACGAGGCGGCCCTCACGCCCCGGGAGCGGATGCATCTCGCCGCTGCCGGCGCCTGGCTGGACGGGGATCTGCACCGCGCCGGCCGCCTGCTCGGTGACCTCACCGTCGCCCATCCCCGCGATGTGCTGGCGCTCTTCGCCGGGCATCAGCACGACTTCCTCACCGGGGACGCCCAGCGCCTGCGCGACCGCATCGGCGGGGCGCTGGGCGCCTGGGAGCCGGACGACCCGCACCGCGGCCCGCTGCTGGGCATGTACGCCTTCGGGCTGGAGGAGTCGGGGCACTACGAGCGCGCGGAAGAGGTGGGTCTGGAAGCCCTCGCGCGCCATCCGCGTGATGTGTGGGCGATCCACGGCGTGGTGCACACGTACGAGATGCGCGGCCGCTTCACCGACGGCATCCGCTTCCTCGACGCGCGCACCGACGACTGGTCGGACGGCACCCTGCTGACGGTGCACAACTGGTGGCACTACGCCCTGTACACGCTGGAACTGGGCGACGCGGCGCGGGTGCTGGAGATCTACGACGCGGCGCTGCACCACGAGGAGTCGGCGGGCGTCGCCATGGAACTGCTGGACGCCGCCGCCCTGTTGTGGCGGCTGTACCTGGCGGGCGAGCACCAGCGCGCGCGGTGGGCGCGGCTCGCCGACGCGTGGGAGCGCCGCGACGACGGCGCGCACTACGCCTTCAACGACGCGCACGCGGTCATGGCGTACGTGGGCGCGGGCCGCATCGGCCAGGCCGAGCGGCTGGTGGCGGACCGGCAGCGGTGGCTGGCCGGGGCCGCGCCGGAGGTGACCAACCGCGCGATGACCGCCGACATCGGGCTGCCGGTGTGCCGGGCGCTGATCGCGTACGGGCGGCAGGAGTTCGGCCGCGCCACCGACCTGCTGCTGCCGGTACGGCACCGGCTGCACACCTTCGGGGGCAGCCACGCGCAGCGGGACGCCGTGCAGCGCACGCTGGTCGAGGCGGCGCTGCGCGCGGGGCGTACGGAACTGGCGCGCACGCTGCTGAGCGAGCGCATCCAGCTGCGCCCCGTCTGCCCGTACAACTGGTCGGCGCAGGCGCGGCTGGAGGAGCAGCTCGGCGATCCGGCGCGGGCCGCGGCGGCGCGCGAGAAGGCCGCGGCACAGGCGGCGCAGTGAAGGCCGGCCCGCCGTGACGGTTCCGGCCAGCGGCGCGCGCTTCGCTGCCGCACACGGCGCTCGGTCCGCCGCGCACCGCGCTCGCCCAGGTCAGCGCGGCGCGACCCGCCTACGCCGCGTGCTGCCGAGGGGACGACAGGGACGGGCGTGACGGGCGCTCTGAAAGAAGCCCCGGAATACGCATTTCCGCGCGTCTGATTACCGGTCCCGGCACTCTCGCCGATTCGGACAACCTGCTGAATTCGATGGCCCCGGCACGCAGCCCACGAAAACGCTTGTCATGCCCCGGTACCCGTATCGAGGACACGGCGTACGCCCGGCTCACCGGCCGGAGTTCCGGCCTGCCGGTTTCCCGCTCCGAGCAGCGCTTTTCTGCAGGATATCGATGCCTTCCGGCCCGTACCGGAGCCGGGCATACGGAATTCAGGATTCACGGCAATTTCCTGCCCTCTCAGTAAGTCGGCTTCTGTACTGTCCGTCCCGATGAGTGCAGAGTGCGACTCAGCGCTCACATCGTCACGCAGTCGTACAGGCGCCGTCCGGCGGAGGATGCATACATGCTGATCAGGCAGGGGGGCCTGACGCACCCGGCAGCACTGTCCCGTCCGAGCTCACCGGAACGCGCGGGCCCGCCCCGTGCGCCATTGCTCCGACGGCCGTGACATCGGATCGGTTCCCTCCGGCCCGCACCTTTTTCGTTACCACTGTCGCGTCGCGTCGAGCACGCACATCCACCAGGAGGACAGCACCATGGCACGTATTTTCATCGTGGGTTCCGGCGTCGTCGGTACGGCTACCGGTAAGGGCTTTTTAGGCGCCGGCCACGAGGTGACCTTCATCGACATCTCGCACCAGCGGCTCGAATACCTGCGTTCGCAGGATCTGGACGCGCGTGACGTGCTCGATCTGCGGAATGAACCGGACGCCTTCATTTTCCTCACGCTGCCCACGCCCAACGTCGGACACCGCTACGACCTGACCGCCTTCGAGGACGGTACCGCCTCGGTGGGCGCGGCCCTGGCCGACGCCACCGGCGACCACACCGTGGTCGTCCGGTCCACCGTGCCGCCGGGCACCACCGAGGGGCTCGTCCAGACGCTGCTGGAGAAGCACTCGGGGAAGTCCGTCGGCGAGGGCTTCGCGCTGGCCGGCAACCCCGAATTCCTGCGCGCCGCCACGGCGTTGGAGGACTTCCGGCACCCGTGGATGACGGTGATCGCCTCCCGCAGCAACCGGACGGTGGAGCGGCTGACCGAGTTGCTGGCGCCGTTCGGCGGGGAGCTGCGCACCTTCTCCAACCCGGCCGCGGCCGAGCTGGTCAAGTGCGCCCACAACATCTACAACGCCACGAAGATCAGCTTCTGGAACGAGATGTGGCTGGTGAGCCAGACCCTCGGGCTGGACCTCGACCCCATCGCGCAGACCGTGGCCCGGTCCGCCGAGGGCTCGTACAACCCGCTCTACGGCATCCGCGGGGGAGCGCCGTACGGCGGGGTGTGCCTGCCCAAGGACACTCAGGGCTTCCTCGGCCTCGCCGCGTCGCTGAGCCTGGACATGCCGCTGCTCAAGGCCGTGGTCCAGGTCAACGACACGCTGATCGAGCGGGCTGACCGCGAAGCCGACGAGCTGGCCGCCGAACTGGCCTGACCGCCGCGGACACCCCCCTCGCGAGCCCCCACTCCCCCCTTGCCCGGCCTCGGCTCACCCGTCATCGAGAACGGAACCATGAGTGCCCTACTAGACACCACGCTCTACGACTTCCGGTACTACCTGGTCTACCTGCCGCTGGGCATCCTGGGCCTGGTCCGCTGGAGCTGCTGGCTCGTGCGCCGCGCGCCGGCCGCCCTGTACCGGCCGGTGCGGAACGACTTCCGGCTGCCGCTGAGCATCGTCGTTCCGGTGTACCAGGAAGACCCCGACATCTTTGCGCACGCGATCGAATCGTGGCTGGCCAACGACGTCGAGGAGATCGTCCTCGTCATCGACGTCACCGACCACGCGTGCCAGGAGGTCGCGGCCCGCTATCCCGTGACCGTCGTCATCACCGACGTGCCCGGCAAGCGCGACGCGCTGCGCCGCGGCTGGGAGGCGTGCAGCACCGACCTGGTCGCGCTGGTGGACTCCGACACCATCTGGGCGGACGACGTGGCCGCCGAGGTGTGCAAGCCGTTCGCCGACCCGAAGGTCGGCGGCGTCGGCACCCGGCAGAACGTCTACAACCCGCGGGGCTTCCTGCAGCGCGTCAACGACATGTACCTGGACTACCGGTACTTCGACGAGAACGCGGCCCAGACCGCCGTGGGCCGGGCTGTCTCCTGCCTCTCCGGCCGGACTGCGGTCTACCGCCGGGAGCTGCTGCTGGAGATATCCGACGAGTTCATGCACGAGACGTTCATGGGCGTGCCGTGCATGTCCGGCGACGACAAGCGGCTGACCACACTGACGCTGGCGCGCGGCCACCGTACGTACATGCAGCGCTCCGCCCGGGTCTGGTCGACCTTCCCCGGCACCCTGCGGATCTTCATGAAGCAGCGGCTGCGCTGGTCCCGCAACACCTGGAGATCAGATCTCAGAGCGCTGTCGTCCCGTTGGATCCGGCGCCATCCGTTCCTCGCCTTCACCATGGCCGACAAGGCGGTGAGCAGCTTCACGCTGCTGTTCGCGCCGTTCTTCATGGTGTACGCGATCATCCGCGAGGACTGGTTCTTCGTGGCCTGTCTGGCCGCCTGGTGGTGGGTCAGCCGGGCGATGAAGATGCTGCCGCACCTCGTGCGCAGGCCCTCGTCGTTCTTCCTGGTCCCCGGCTTCGTGCTGATGTCGTTCCTGATGGCCGGGGTGAAGATCTGTGCCCTGCTGACCATCCGCAGGCAGCGCTGGCTGACCCGGCAGGTGTCCGTCGTCAACGGTGTCGCGGTGCGGACCTCGCCGCAGGCCGCAGGTTCGGAGGCAGGAGCATGAAAACCGTACACCGTTTCGGGGCGGCCGCGGCCGCCCTCTCGGCCGTACTGGCCCTCGGCATCCAGGGCGCGCCGGCGGCGGCCGTCGGCCTGCCCGAGGACGTCGCCGCCTGGCAGCGCACCGGGCAGCCCGACAAGCTGATGGTGCTGCGGCCGCGCAGTGTGAGCCTGCTCAGCAACGGCGTCGTCGTGCGCCGGCTGTACCCGGGGACGCCGTCCGTCTCGCTGGGCTGGCTGGCCGCCAACGCGGGCCGGGAGTGGATCGGTTCCGAGCCCGGCCGGCCGTCCACCGTCCGCATCCGTACGGCCGTGCTGCTCGCGCCCGACACCATTCTGCGCATCGACGACCGGACGAAGAAGGTCCTGCTCACGGCGGGGCGCACGGCCAGGTCCGGGACGTGGATCAGCGGCAGCCGGGCCGCCCTGGACGTGGACAGCACCACGCTGGCCTCGGTCGCCGAGGACGGCTCCAGCCCCGCGCCGGCCAGTGCGCCCGGGCGCCCGTACCTCTCGATGGGGGCGGGCGGCCGGATGGACTTCCGCAACGCCACGGTCAGCGGGTTCGGCCGGATCGGCACGTCCGCGACCGCCGACCAGTCGGGCGTCACCTGGGCACGCGGCAGCACGGGGTCGGCGACCGGCACGACGTTCCAGGACAACCACACCGGGCTGCGGCTGGCCGGCTCCCAGGGCGTCAGCCTGAAGAACGTCACGGCCACCGGCGCCGTCGAGGACGGCATCGTGCTCAAGGGCGACCGCGGCACCAAGGTGAGCGGCCTCGCTGCCGAGTCCAACGGCCGTACGGGCATCGCCCTCGGCGGTACCGACAACCGCACCCTGACCGGCCTGAACACTCGCGACAACGACGGCGCCGGGATCAAGGCCACGCTCCAGCGCGGTCTGCGGCTGAACTCCCCCACCTCCCACTTCGACATGGGCGGCGGCATCGACCTGACGTCCTGCCGGGAGTGCGTCGTGCACAAGGCCACGGTGGAGAGCTCGTCGCGCGCCGCGGTGCGTGTCTCCGGCGGCGACAGCACGGTATCGGTACAGGATCCCGAGCTGACCGGGCACAACGGCAGCGAGCCCGGCATCCTGCTGGCCGAGGGCATCGGGGGCGCCACGGTCTCCGGCGGTTCCCTCAGCGGCTTCGACCGCGGCATCGGCATCACCGGTTCCCGTGTCCGCGTCGAACGCACCTCGTTGTCCGCCAACCGCACCGGCATCGCCATCGGCGGCGGGGCCGACCGGGTCGCACTGCGCGACGTCCGGGTGGACGGCGGCGAGACCGGCGTACTCGTCTCCGGGGCGACCCGGCACATCACCCTGAACGGCGTCCGGGTCAGCGAGGCCAGCCGCAAGGGCCTGGCCTCCAGCTCCCCCGGGCTGAAGGTCACCGGCGGCGCCCTGTCCGGCGGCACCACGGCCGTCGACCTCGGCGCCGCGGCCCGCCTGGAGAATGTGTCGATCGGCAGCTCCCACCGCGGTATGCACCTCGCAGAGGGCGTCCGGGCCTCCGGCAAGTCCCTGGACGTCCTGGCGGAGCGGCAGGGCATCGACGCGGACGCCCGGTCCCTGCTGGACCTCACCGACTCCCGTGTCCGGGCCCCGGTGGCGCTGGACGGGGACGGCGAGGTCAAGCGGCACGGCAAGACCGAGGTCTCGCTGCCGCCGTTCCCCTGGCTGGGCTTCGCGGCCCTGGTGGCCCTGGCCCTGGCCGTCGTCCTGCAGACCCTCCATCACGTCCGGCACCGCGGCACCCCACGGCCCAAGGTCGCCGGACATGTGGAGAACACGGCCTGACGCAACGTCAGCCGTGCACACACCGGCCGCCGCCCCACCGGGACGGCGGCCGGAGAACCGGAGAAGGAGTCGCACACCATGACCGACCGCTCATCCGGCGTCATCAGAACCCTGCGCGCGGGCATCGTCCTGCTGTCGGCGGGCACGCTGGTCACCGGCCTGACCGGCGTGCTCGCCCCGCCCGCACAGGCCGCGGCCTGTTCCGGACAGGTGCGGTACGCCTCCAGTACCAACACCCTCTACCTCACGTCCGGCACGTCGTCCCCGTCCGGCATCAGCACACTGTGCCCGAGCGCTCCCCTGCGCCAGGTCGACGGCTCGCCCGGCACCTGGCAGCTGGACGCCAACCTGGTCGTCCAGAACGGCGCCACCCTGGAACTGCACGGCTCCGCCGCGGGCGGTGAGGTGGACACCCTGCGGCTCAACAGCCCGGCGGGCGGCGGGCCCACCGAGGTCGCCTCCATCACCGCGCAGTACGGCACGATCGACATCGACCGCGTCGACATCACCTCGTGGGACGAGCAGGCGAACGGCCCGGACACCGACGTCTCCGCCGGTACCGGAGAGCGCGGCCGCGCCTTCATACGGGCGCTGTCCTACCTCGACGCCGACGGCACGCCCCGCCAGTCCACGATGAACATCTACCACAGCGACATCGGGTACCTCGGCTACTACGCGGCCGAGAGCTACGGCGTCGCGTACAAGGCGCGCGGCTGCGACATCAACCACCAGGACGTCTGCGACAAGCTGGACGTGCTCGGCGACCAGATCGGCAGCCGCTTCCACCACAACTACATGGGCACCTACACCTTCGGTGCCTACGGGATGACGTTCGACCGCAACGAGTACGACCACAACGTGGCGTACGGGCTCGACCCGCACGACGACTCGGACCACCTGACGATCACCAACAACCACGCGCACCACAACGGCAATCACGGGATCATCTGCTCCCAGCGTTGTGACCACCTGGAGATCGTCGGCAACGAGAGCGACCACAACGGCATCCCGCCCTACCTGCCGCCGGGCGACGACGACGCGTCGGACAACCAGGTGCACGGCATCATGCTGCACCGCGGTGTCACCGACTCCGTCGTGCGCGACAACAACGTCCACGACCAGCCCAACGGCGCGGGCATCGCGGTCTTCGACAGCAGCGACGACGTCATCGAGAACAACACCATCGCGCGAGCGAAGTTCGGGCTGCGCTACAGCGTCGGCTCGCAGGACATCACCTCGGCCGACAACACCGTCACGGACAGCGGGCAGTACGCCGTCTACACGTACCAGGGCTCGGACAAGCCCGCGTACACCAACGACACCGGCAGGCCGGCCCGGCTGACGTTCACCGGCAACACCTTCGACGGCAGCGGCAGCAACGTCCTGAAGCTCGGGCAGGCCGACGGCCTGACGTTCAGCGGGAACACCTTCACCGGTACGTTCGCCTCCGGGGCGCTGACCCAGCAGACCACCGGCACGACCTTCGACCGGAACACCACGCCGTCCGGACTCACGTACTCCGTCAAGGGTGACTCCGGCACGCGTGGGTCGATCGCCTTCCGCGACCAGAACCCGGTCAACGTGCAGCTGGACTCGGCCAGTTCAGCGGCGTTCACCGTAACTGGCCTGAAACCGGGCGCTTCGTACAAACTCACCGCCGACGGCCGTACCGTGGCCACCGGAAAGGCGGACTCGAAGGGCACCGTGACCCTGCGCGCCACGCAGGCGAGCAGCTCGGCGGTGTCCTACCGCATCGCCGCCGCCTGACAGCAGGCCGTCCCGCCGCCCGTGCGGCGGGGCGGCCGATGCCCCCGAGCCAGGACAGGAGCACCCGGCCCATGGACCGTCGGAAGTTCGTCGCCGCGGGAGCGGCCTCGCTCGCCGCCTTCCTCGCCTCGTGTTCCGGCTCGGACGACGAGAAACCCCCGCCACGGGAAACGGACGACCCCTCCGCCGAGCCGTCCCTCGACTGGGACACCGCCGCGGTGGCCCGGTTCTTCGGACCCCGGCTCAGGCCGCGCGAGGAGGGCTCCTTCGGACTGTCCCGCGCCGCGCTGCGGCACCATCCGGTGTACGGACCGGTGCTGCGGGTGCGCTATCCGGCCCGCTCGGCCAGCCCCACCGTCGCCCGCCGCTACGGCCGCCCGGAAGGCGGTGCGCAGCTCTACCTGCCGCTCCGCTCCGGCCCGACCGACTCCCTCCATCTGCGCTACTACCTGCGTTTCCCCAAGGGCTTCGACTTCGTCAAGGGCGGCAAGCTGCCCGGCCTGTACGGCGGCACGGTCACCGGCGGCCGGCGCATCCCCGACGGCGAGAACGGTCTGTCCACCCGGTACATGTGGCGGCGCAAGGGCCGCGGTGAGGTGTACGCGTACCTGCCGACCTCCGTGGAGCACGGCACCTCGCTCGGCCGCGGCAAGTGGAAGTGGCCCACCGGCCGCTGGACCTGCGTGGAGCAGTCCGTACGGCTCAACACACCGGGTGAGGACAACGGTTCGGTCGAGGTGTTCCTCGACGGCCGCCGGGTGCTCCGCGAGGACGAGCTGGAGTTCCGGACCTCGAAGAAGCTGCAGATCGAGGGCGTGTTCTTCTCGACCTTCTTCGGCGGCTCCGATCCGAGCTGGGCGACGCCGGACGCCGATTACGCGGACTTCGCGGCGTTCGCCGTCTCGCGCGAGCGCATCGGTCCGGTACGGCGCGACTGACCGGCCGCGCGCCGAGTCCGGGCCCTCAGGAGGACTCGCGGACCACCAGCTCCGTCGGCAGCGCGATCCGCTGCCGGGGCGCCGTGGGGTCGGCGATCTCGCGCAGCAGGACGCGGGCGATGGTGGTGCCCAGCTCTTCGACGGGCTGCCGGACGGTCGTCAGCGGCGGATTGGTGTGCCGGGCCAGGAAGGAATCGTCGAAGCCGACCACGGCCACGTCCTCGGGGACGCGCCGCCCGCGGGCGCGCAGCTCGCTCAGCGCGCCCACCGCCATCACATCGGAGGCCACGAAGAGGGCGTCCAGGTCCGGGACGCGGTCCAGGAGCGTGCGGACGGCGGCCCGGCCGCCCTCCTCGGTGAAGTCGGCGCGGGCCACGAGCCGTTCCTCGGGCCGCGCGCCGGCCGCGCGCAGGGCGTCCTGCCAGCCCTGGAGCCGGCCGCGGCCGACGTCCATGTCCATCGGCCCGGTGACCGTCGCGATCCTGGTGCGGCCGCGCTCCAGCAGGTGCCGTACGGCCGCGTGGGCGCCGCCCACGTTGTCGGCGCAGGCATGGCTCAGGGTCTCCCCCGGTGAGCGGCGGCCGGCGAGCACGGTGGGCAGGCCCATGTCCTCCAGCAGCGCGGGCAGCGGGTCGTGCTCGTGCACCGAGGCCAGCAGCACGCCGTCCACCCGCCGCTCCGCGACGGACGCGGTGAGCCGGTCGCGTTCGCCCTGGTCACGAACGAGGATCAGCTGGAGCTGGGTCCGGGTGTCGGCGAGTCCGATGCTCACGCCGCGGATCACGGCGGCGAAGTACGGCTCGGCGCCGAGCCGGGACTCCGATTCGGGGATGACCAGGGCGATGGAATTGGTCCTGCTGGTGACCAGGCCGCGGGCGACGGAGTTCGGTACATAGTTCAGCTCGGCTATGGCGGCCAGCACGGCGGCCCTGGCCTCGTCGCTGACGAGCGTCGAACCGTTGATGACGCGGGAGACCGTGGTGCGGCCGACGCCGGCGCGCGCCGCCACGGTTTTTATCGTCGGCCGCTGTCCGCCCGCCATCGCGCCACCCCCGCCGTGTCCCGTCCCCGCCCCGTTCACCAGCGCATTGTGCCAGACCTCCGGCGCGCTCCCGACCGTCTTCGGGCACTCCGCCGAGCGGAGCGTCAACTCCCTTCTGTGTTCAAGTCATTGACACACGCGATGGTGGCCGCCACTCTTCCAAAACATCGGTGGGCACGTTCCCAATCGCCGCTTTCGGCGAATGGGAACGTGCCCAGTTCGGCATGGCTCCGGGAGGGGAATGGCGATGAGCGTTCGGAAAACGATGACGAGAAGATCCCTGGCGGTGGTGGCGGCCGCCGCCGCGCTCGGCCTGGTCGCCGGGTGCGGCGGGAGCGGCGCCGCGGACACCGGCGGCGGGATCAAGGACGGCAAGGTCACGATCACCATGGGCCTGTACGGCGTGATGGGCTTCAAGGAGGCCGGCCTGCTGGAGCGGTACGAGAAGGAGCACCCGAACGTCACCATCAAGGCGGAGATCGCCGGGGACGAGCAGACGTACTACACCGCGCTGCAGACCCATCTCGCCGCCGGCAGCGGCCTCAAGGATATCCAAGGCATCGAGGTCGGGCGCGCCAAGGAGCTCGTGGACACCCGCGCCACCACCTTCGCCGACCTGTCGAAGGTCCCCGGAACCGGACATTTCCTTCCCTGGAAGCAGAACCAGGTCACCACGGCGGACAAGAAGGTCATCGGCCTGGGCACCGACATCGGCCCGATGGCCGTCTGCTACCGCAAGGACCTCTTCGCGCAGGCCGGGCTGCCCACCGACCGCGAAAAGGTCGCGGAGCTGTGGGCGGGCGACTGGTCGAAGTACGTCGACGCGGGGCGGAAGTTCAAGTCCGGCTTCAAGGGCGACGGCGTGGCCTTCATGGACAGTGCCAGCGGTCTGTTCAACGCCATGATCTACGGCAGCTCCCGGCAGTTCTACGACACCAAGGGCGAGCTGATCCACCGGAAGAACCCGGTCGTCACCGGCGCCTGGGACCTGGCGGCCGAGGCCGCCTCCGCTGATCTGACCGCCAAACTCCGCCAGTTCCAGCCCGGCTGGGACCCCGGGCTGGCCAACGGTACGTTCGCCACGACGGTGTGCCCGGCGTGGATGCTCGCCCACATCAGCGAGAAGGCGGGCCCGAAGAACAAGGGCAAGTGGGATGTGGCCAAGGCCCCGAAGGGTGCCAACTGGGGCGGCTCCTTCCTCGGCGTGATGGAGCAGAGCCCGGTCAAGGACGAGGCGAAGAAGCTGGTCGCGTGGCTCACCGCGCCCGAGCAGCAGGCGTATCTCTTCGAGAAGCTCGGCAACTTCCCGTCCTCGGAGAAGGCCCTGAAGGCTCCCGAAGTGGCCGATGCGAAGTCCGAGTACTTCAGCAGCGCACCCATCGGTGAGATCTTCGGCGCCGCCGCCCGGGAGATCCCCGACAAGCAGGTGCTCGGCCGCAAGGACGGCACGATCAAGGACATCTTCTCGCAGGGCCTGACGCTCATCGAGGCGCAGGGCAAGAGCAAGGACGCGGCCTGGAAGACCACCGACGACCGCATCAAGAAGGCCACCGGCTGACCGGCCGGACACCCGACACAGGAGGATTCCGGTGGCCCTGCAGACCTACCGGCGGCGTACGTTCTGGCACCGGCTGGACGTGCGCGGCGCCCCGTACGCCTTCGTCGCCCCGTTCTTCGTCGTCTTCGCCGCGTTCAGTTTCTATCCACTGCTCTACACCGCGTGGATCTCGCTGCACCGCGTCGAGCTCTCCTCCATGGACCTCATGGAGTGGGTCGGACTGGACAACTTCACAGCGCTGTGGGTCGACGAACGCTTCTGGAACGCGCTCGCCAACACCTTCACGCTCGGCGTGCTCTCCACCGTCCCGCAGCTGCTGATGGCGCTGGGCCTGGCGCATCTGCTGCACTACCGGCTGCGCGGCTCGGCCTTCTTCCGGGTCGCGGCGCTGACGCCGTACGCGACGTCCGTGGGCGCCGCCGCGCTGGTCTTCACGATGCTCTTCGAGCGCGACTTCGGCATGATCAACTGGCTGCTGGGGCTGGTCGGCATGGACCCGGTCAACTGGGAGAACGACAAGTGGGCCGCCCAGCTCGCCATCTCCTCGATCGTCATCTGGCGCTGGACCGGATACAACGCGCTGCTCTACCTGGCGGCGATGCAGGCCGTGCCGGACGAGCGGTACGAGGCCGCCGCGCTCGACGGCGCCTCGCGCTGGCAGCAGTTCCGCATGGTCACCATCCCCGGCATCCGGTCCACGGTCGTCTTCACCATCGTGCTGTCCACGATCGGCGCAACCCAGCTCTTCGGCGAACCACTGATCTTCGGCCAAGGTCCGAACGGCATCACCGGCGGCGCCGACAACCAGTACCAGACCCTCGGCCTGTTGCTCTACGAGGAGGGCTGGAAGAACTACCAGATGGGGCGCGCCGCGACCATCGCCTGGGCGATGTTCCTGCTGCTGATCCTCGTCTTCGTCGCGCAGCGCGTCGTGAAGCGCCTCGCCGCACGCCACGTCTCAAGGAGCAGCCAGTGATGTCCCTGCGGCCCGGCGCCGGACGCCAGCACCACGCGGGACCGGTCGCCTATGTCCTGCTCGCCGTCGCGACGCTGGCTTCGCTGTTCCCGCTGTACTGGACGCTGGTGGCGGCCTCCAGTGACAACACCCGGGTGTCGCAGACGCCACCGCCGTTCCTGCCGGGCCCGCATCTCCTCGAGAACCTGGGCAAGGCGTGGCAGGACGCGGCGCTGGGCCGGGCCATGGCCAACAGCCTGATCGTGGCCGGCGTCATCGCCCTGTCGACCGTACTGTTCGCCACCCTCGCCGGCTTCGCCTTCGCCAAGCTCCGCTTCCGGGGACGCAACGTCCTGCTCATGCTGGTCATCGGCACGATGATGGTGCCGCCGCAGCTGGGTGTCGTGCCGCTGTTCATGATGATGAGCGAGCTGGGCTGGGGCCAGCGGCTGCCGTCGGTCATCTTCCCCACGCTGGTCAGCGCGGTGGGCGTGTTCTTCATGCGGCAGTACCTGGCCGAGGCGCTGCCCGACGAGCTGGTCGAGGCGGGCCGGGTGGACGGCGCGCATTCGCTCCGCATCTTCTGGAGCATCGTGCTGCCGGTCGCCCGGCCGGCCATGGCCGTCCTCTTCATGATCACCTTCGTGCACGCGTGGAACGACTTCTTCTGGCCGTTCATCGCGCTGGACATGACCAACCCGACGGTCCCCGTCGCACTGACCCAGCTCAGCGCGGGTTACGTCCGCGACCAGTCGCTCATCATGGCGGGCGCGCTGCTCGGCACGCTGCCCCTGCTGGCGATGTTCCTCGTCTTCGGCCGCCAGATCGTGGGCGGGATCATGCAGGGCGCGGTGAAGGGATGACCGCCCGGCCCGTCTCCCCCGTTTCTCCCTCTTTCGAAAGGAACCCCTTGACCACCGCATCCGCATCTCGAGAGCTCGCCGCCCGTTCGTTCCCGCCCGGCTTCCTCTGGGGCACGGCCACCGCCGCCTACCAGGTCGAGGGCGCGGCCGCCGAGGACGGCCGCACGCCCTCCATCTGGGACACCTTCGCGCGCACGCCGGGCAAGGTACGCAACGGCGACACCGGCGACATCGCCACGGACCACTACCACCGCTGGCGCGAGGACGTCGCCCTGATGGCCGAGCTGGGCGTGGGCGCGTACCGCTTCTCGCTGTCCTGGCCGCGCATCCAGCCGACCGGGCGCGGCCCGGCCGTCCAGAAGGGCCTGGACTTCTACCGCCGGCTGGCCGACGAGCTGCTGGACAAGGGCATCCAGCCGGTGGTCACGCTGTACCACTGGGACCTGCCGCAGGAGCTGGAGGACGCGGGCGGCTGGCCGGAGCGGGCGACCGCCGACCGGTTCGCCGAGTACGCCGCGCTGGCCGCCGACGCGCTGGGCGACCGGGTCGGCACCTGGATCACACTCAACGAGCCCTGGTGCAGCGCCTTCCTGGGCCATGCCTCCGGGGTGCACGCGCCGGGACGTACCGAACCGGTCGCCGCGCTGCGCGCCGCACACCACCTCAACCTCGCGCACGGCACCGCGGTGCAGGCGCTGCGCGCGGCGCTGCCGGCCACGGCCGACATCGCGATCACGCTCAACATCCACCAGGTACGGGCACGCACCGACAGCCCCCAGGACACGGACGCGGCGCGCCGCATCGACGCGCTGGCCAACCGGGTGTTCACCGGCCCGCTGCTGCACGGCGCGTACCCGGACGACCTGCTGGCCGACACGGCGCGGCTGACCGACTGGTCCTTCGTACGGGACGGCGACACCGCGGCGATCCGGCAGCCGCTGGACTTCCTGGGCGTCAACTACTACACGCCGACGCTGGTGTCCGCGGCGGACGGCACGGAGCCCGACCACTCCGCCGACGGCCACGGCGAGAGCGGCCACAGCCCCTGGCCGGGCGCCGACGAGGTGGTCTTCCACCGTCCGCCGGGCCGTACGACGGCGATGGGCTGGGCGGTCGATCCGAGCGGTCTGTACGACCTGCTGCTGCGGCTGAAGGGTGACGTTCCGGACCTGCCGCTGATGATCACCGAGAACGGCATCGCGTGCGACGACTACGCCGACCCGAGCGGCGCGGTGCACGACCCGGACCGGATCGCGTATCTACACGGCCATCTGGCAGCCGTGCACCGCGCGATCGAGGCCGGCGTGGACGTCCGCGGCTACTTCCTGTGGTCGCTGCTGGACAACTTCGAGTGGGGCCACGGCTACAGCAAGCGCTTCGGCGCGGTGTACGTGGACTACCCCACCGGGCGCCGCATCCCGAAGGCGAGCGCCCGGTGGTACGCGAAGGTGTCCCGCACGAACGCCCTGCCGGCAGCGGCGGACCTCGAGTGACGGCGGAACCGGGCGTGGCCCTCACGTCAGGAGGGCCAGCAGGTGGGTGCAGGCCGTGGCTTCGTCCGGGTGGCGGGCGATGACCTCGTAACGGCCGCGTTCGTACGCACCGGTCTCCCACGCCCCGTCCGGCGTCCTGCGCAGATACAGGAAGTCGGGGGGCGTGGGGGCCGGCTCGTGCACGCCCTCGAGGCGGTAGTGGCCGTCGGCCACCCCGGCCGCGCGCAGCGCGGACCGCAGCTGCTGCCGGTCCATGGCGTCGTCCGCCGTCCGGTCTACGCGTCCGCCCGCGTGAGGTAGCGGTGGTCCAGCAGCCACTTCACGTTGAGCCGCTGGCCCTCGCCCGGGTTCAGGAACACCGCGTCCAGCTTGATCTGCTGGCCGCCGCCGGGCTGTTCGAACCAGGGGGCGATGCTGCCCTGCCACACCCAGAACGGCTTGATCACCTTGTACGTGTGGTAGTCGCACGGCGAGGCGGCTTCGCGGGTGTTGAGGTTCTGCGGGGGCAGCGCGCGCTCGGCGTACGGGTCGCCGGCCGGCGCCAGGTACCCGCCGAACTCGGAGCCGAAGCGGTCCAGCCGCTGCCCGGTGCGCAGCTTCGCGGGCTCCTTGTCGATCTCGCCGTTGACCTCGGCGAATCCGTCATTGGGCGGGTACTTCCAGCTGCCCGAGTCCGCCGGCCCCTCCCAGTACTTCTTCAGGAAGGCGGCGGGCGACAGCGCGCCCGTCCGGTGGTACCCCTTCAGCAGCGGGCCCACCGGCGCCAGGTTCTTGTTCGGCAGCCACTTCGGGCCGAGCCGCGCGTCACCGTTGAACTTGCCGGTGCAGGGCTGGGGGCGGGCGGCGGCCTCGGCCGCCGGGCGCTTCTCCTGCTGCTGCGGCGCGGCGCTCGCGGCGGGGGCGGCCGCCAGCCCGGCGGCCAGGCCGAGCGCGGCGAGCAGGGTACGGAGTCGGTTCACTCAGGGCTCCTTGTGCGGTCGTGCAGACCTGCTGCGTGGGGACGGCATACCGGGCGGACGGCGTGCACGGGTGTACGCGTACACGCTGCTGATACGCCATCAGCTCGGGCCGTTCCGCACGGTAACCGGTCGTTCACGCAGGGCGGTAGCACGCTACGCCGATTTCCGGCCACCTGCCGCGAGCAGGACGACGGGCCCCACACAGCAACGCAGCAGGGGCCGCCCGCGAGGGCGACCCCTGCCACGTGTGCTCTTTTGGCGGGCCGGTTCTTCAGAGGCCCAGCAGCCCCAGGCCCAGCAGGCCGCCCTTGCCGCCACCGCCGAGGAGGCCGCTGTTGCCCTGCTGCTTCGGCTGGCCCGGCTGCTGCGGCTCCCCTGGCATTGCGTTCTGCTCCTGCCCCGGGGTGGCGCCCGGCTGCTCGGTCACCGTGTCGCCCGCCATGCCGGTCGGGCCGTTGACGGGGTCTTCGTCGCCGGGGTCGGCGACCTGCACTGCGCCGGCGGCGGACGCCGGTGCGTAGGCGGCGGCCACGGGGGCGCCGAGAAGGACGATCATGGAGGCGGCGGCTGCCGCACCTGCCGCGAGTCGGGTACGCACGGTGCTCTCTCCCTCGCATCATGGATGTGACGTGTCCGTCCTTCCGCGCGGTGGCGCCTGGCTAACGGAACTTCACTCGACTACCGGCGCGGAGATCACTGGATCGCACGGTGCCCCAGGCGGGCGCCGGTCGTTGCACCGTGAGGTGGTGGTCGCATCACCGTGAGGTGGTTCACGCGAAAGAGGTGGCGTTGCGCGTTCGCTGCTGGGTACGGGCCCCCGAGATCGCCGAGCGGGATACCGGTATGAAAGGGTGGAAACTCGGCTAAAGCAACGCGAGAAAGGAGCCGTCATGTCGTCCAAGCGCCGCCGCAAGAAGAAGGCACGTCGCAAGAACGGTGCCAACCACGGCAGCCGTCCGCAGTCCTGAAGGACCGGATGCCGGCAGGAGGCCGGCGGGCCATGGCCCGCCGGCCTCCTGCTACCCCTCGTCCTACCTCTCGTCGGGCTTTACTGAGGGGTACTCCCCGTACCGCCGGGGCGTGTGGTCGTCGTCCGCTGCTCCCTCTTGATCTTTCTCGGGACCAGTCCCACCAGGCCGAGCAGCCCCAGCAGACCCCACAGGCCGTATCCCCCGCCGCCGCCGTCATCCTCGTCGTAGCCGCCGTCCGGCTCCGTCACCGTCTGCGACGCAGCGACGGACGCCACCGACGTGTACTGCGGCGCCGCCGCTGCCGGGCCCGCCAGCAGCACACCCGTCAGCACCGCCGTACCGGCGGACAGCACGATCCTGCGCATGATGACCTCTTCTCGTCGGGGAGACCCCCACACGCCCCATGGCACCACCGCCCCTTGGCCATCGCTTCCGCACCACCCCCGTCCGGGTGAATGGGCGTCAGTCCAGGTCGTACTCGAAGGTGTACGGGACGGACGGTGCGCCGTGCACGGCGGTGAAGGCGCCGGTTCCGCGCAGCCCGGCCAGCTCTCCGGTGCCCGTCCCCGGCACCACCTCGAAGGCGCAGCGCACGGTGCCGTCGGGCTCGAACGAGCCGCGCTCCTCGACAACGAAGGTGCCCTCGCGTCCGTCGACGCTGCCGGTCAGCAGCTCCATGCCGGTGAACGTGCCGGTCTTCTCGGTGGCGTAGACGATCGTGTACTCGCACGTCGTGCGGGCGGCCTCGATGCCCCCGGCGAAGGAGTTGGTGACGGAGGCGTGCGCGAGCTTCGGGTGCGCCTCGGCCGGGCCGAGGGTGCGCTCCTGCCAGTCGGCGTAGGTGAAGTGACCGGTGGTCTGTGCGGGCATGGCCGCCCTTTCGATCGGTCGCACGGCCTGCGCCGCGCGGTGTGCGACCAGCCTGTCCGCCGTACCTGACACCTTCTGTCAGGTACCCGGTGCACCGGACAATGGCGTCCATGCGTGCCGACCGACTTCTCTCCCTGCTTCTCCTGCTCCAGAGCCGCGGGCGGATGACGGCGTCCGAACTCGCCGCGGAGCTGGAGGTGTCGGTCCGTACCGTGTACCGGGACATCGAGGCGCTCGGCGCGTCGGGCGTCCCGGTGTGCGCCGACCGCGGCCCCGTCGGCGGCTACCGCCTGATGGACGGCTACCGCACACGGCTCACCGGGCTCACCGACGCGGAGGCCGACGCGCTCTTCCTCGCCGGGGCGCCGGGCGCAGCAGGCGAGTTGGGCCTCGGCTCGGTGCTGGCCACCGCACAGCTCAAGCTGCAAGCAGCGCTGCCGGCCGGGCTGGCGGACCGGTCGCGGCGCATCCAGGACCGGTTCCATCTGGACGCATCCGCGTGGTTCCGCGAGGCCGACCCGGTCCCCCATCTCGGCCGCGTCGCACAGGCGGTGTGGGAACAGCGCGTACTGCGCGTCCAGTACCGCAAGTGGGGCGGTGCCGGCCATCGCGCGCTCGACCTCGGCCCGCTCGGCCTCGTCCTCAAGGGCGGCATCTGGTACTTGGTGGCCATAGCGGGCGAGCCGATCCGCACCTATCGGATATCCCGCCTGGTGTCCGTCGACGTCACGGAGCAGCTCTTCGACCGGCCGGCGGAATTCGACCTGGCCGCGCATTGGGCGGAGTCCTCCCGCCGCCTGGAGACCGCGCTCCAGCAGGGCGTCGCGCAACTGCGGATCTCGCCCCGCGGCCGGCAGCTGCTGCCCATGCAGTTCGGGGCGGCGGGCACGCGGGCCCTCGCGGCGGCCGGGCCGCCCGACGACGAGGGCTGGGTCCGGGTCGAGATGGCGGTCGAGACACCGTCCGTCGCGGTCGGTGACCTGCTCAGACTGGGCACGGAGGCAGAGGTCCTCGGCCCGCCCGAGCTACGCGCGGCCGTGGCCCGGACGGTGACCGAACTGACGCACCGTTACACGGCGACGCCCTGAGAGCCGGTGCCCGGACCCCGGCCGGGCGCCGCCGCAGGCGCTGACCCGGAAGGCCGCGCACGGCCCGTTCAGCCGGCCGGGCTCGTGGCGTCCTCGATGAGACGGTGCGCCGCGGCGTCGATGCGGGCCGTGTCGCCGGTGACCAGGCGGTCTTGGCACAGCCCGCGCAGGCCCGAGACCAGCAGCGTGGCCCGCACCCTGGCGTCCTCTTCCGCATGGCCGAGCCGTACGTAGGCGGCGGCGATCGGGCCGACCATGACCTCGACCGCGTCGGCGGCCAGCGCTCCGTACGGCTCCGACTGTGTGGTGGCCAGGCTGAGCAGTTGCAGCAGCATGCGGACGAGGCCGCGCTGCCTGCCGACCGTGATCGCCTCCCACAGGGCGTGGGCGGCGCGGTGCAGCCCCGCCGCGTCGTCGACGCCGCCGAACATCGCCTCGGCGTCGGGCCTGCTGGCCGCCAGGGCCTGGGCCAGCAGGTTCTCCCGGCTGCCGAAGTAGTACAGCAGCATCCGTTTGCTGGTGCCCACCGCTTCCGCAAGTGGGCTCAACGACAGGCCCGCCAGGCCGTGGTGCTCCAGATGCTGCACCACCTTCGCCAGCAGTTCGGTCCGTTTCCGTGAATCGGTCGCACGAGGCACCCCTTGACCGTACCGATCGGTACACCTACAGTCCAACGCGAACCGTTGATGTACCGATCGGTACATCAACAGCGGTGAGACGAGGAGGCGAGGCATGGGCGCAACGAGCCCGGACATTGCGATCGTGGGAGCCAGTATCGGCGGGCTCACCCTGGCGCTCGCCCTGCGGGCACGCGGCATCGACGCGGAAATCCACGAGCAGGCACCGCAGTTGCGGGAGGTCGGCGCGGCGGTGGCGCTGTCGGCGAACGCCACCCGGCTGCTCGCCCGGCTCGGCCTGGACGCGGAGCTGACGGCCGCCGGCGCCCAGCCCACCGAGCTGGTGTACCGGCACTGGCGGGACGGCCGCCGCATCGCCGCGCACCCGGTCGGCGACGCGTACCGCGCCCGGTTCGGCGGCCCCTACCTGGGCGTGCACCGCGCGGCCTTCCAACGCATCCTCGGCGACGCCTGGGGCAGCGAGCGGCTGCACCTGGGCACGGCGGTCAGCGGGGTGCGCGAGGACACAACGACCGAGGACGGCGGGATACGTCTGGATCTCGCGGACGGCCGGAGCGTGCGGGCCGGCCTCGTCGTCGGCGCGGACGGCGTGCACTCCACCGTGCGGCGCCATGTCACGGCCGAGGACGTCACCGCGTACTCCGGCACGAGCGGCTTTCGCGGCCTGGTACCGGCCGGGGCGCTGCCCTCGCTGCCGGACCCGGAGGCCATCCAGTTCTGGATGGGACCCGGCGCGCATGTGCTGCATTACCCCATCGACAGCGCCGGTACGGTCAACTTCCTCGCGGTGGTGGAGGGGCCGGAGCGGTGGACCGCGGACACCTGGCGGGCAGCGGCCGCGCCCGGGGAGCTCCTCGCGGCGTTCGACGGCTGGCATCCGGCGATCACCGAGATGCTCGCGGGCGCGCCGCAGAGCGCGCGGTGGGGTCTCTTCGGGCAGGCGCCGCTGCGGCGGTGGAGCCGCGGCCGGGCGGTGCTGATCGGGGACGCGGCACACGCAATGCTGCCGCACCACGGGCAGGGCGCCAACCAGACCATCGAGGACGCCGTGACGCTGGCGGACTGCCTGGCCGACGCGCGGGAGGCCGGCGGATCCGACGCGTACGGCGTGGCCCTGCAACGGTACGAAGGGCTCCGGCGGGTGCGCACCCGTCAGGTGCAGCGCAGCTCCTGGGTCACTTCCGGCCTGCTGCACCTTCCCGACGGGCCGGCGGCCGAGCGGCGGGACCGGAAGCTGGCCACGGTGCCGGCGGACTTCGGCTGGATCCACGCCCATGACGTGCAGCGGGAGCCGGTGGCGGGCCCGCCCGCTTCCTGACGATGCGTCATACCCCAGTAAGCACAGTGGCGGTGCCGCCCCCGCACTGGGGCAACACCGCCACCGGACGGCACGACAGCTCAGCCGTCGCCCGGGCCGGTCAGTGCATGCCCGCGTGGACGAAGCCCATCCAGTAGGCAGCGGCCCGCGCGTCGCCCACGGTCACGACCCCGTCGTGCCCGCCGACGCTGGTCATGCTGCTCGCCGAGCCGCTCATCCCCCCGCCGGCGCTGTCGTGGTCGTTGTGCGCGGAGGCGACGCCGCTCATCGGGACGATGGCTGCCGAGGCCAGGGCGAGAGACGCAGCGGTACGAGCGAAGATCTTGCGCATGTCATACCTCTTCAGGTAGGTGGGTTGATCGCCCCCATGCTTCTCCGCCCTACCGCTCCCCGAAGCGCGGCGCTCGGGCAATTGACCCTGATGGCCGACCGCGTTCCGCCTGGTCACCGAGTCGTCGGATTGTCACTCCGCACGTGCCTGTTGTGCCGCGCCGCGGGCCACCGCGCGGAACTGCTGCGGCGTGCGGCCGTCGCGCTTGCGGAAGAACTTGGAGAAGTCGCCCGGCTCGCGGAAGCCGAGCCGGCGGGAGACCTCGGCCGCCGGGGCGTCGGTGTGCACCAGGAGGCGCTTGGCCTCCAGGAGGATGCGGGCGTCGAGGTACTGCTTGGCGGTCAGGCCGGTGGCGGCCAGCGTGGCGCGGGTGAGGGTACGGACGTTGTAGCCGAGCGCGGTGGCGTAGTCGGCGACGCGGTGCGTGTCGGCGAAGTCGCGCTCGACGGCGGCGTGGTAATGCGCGAAGGCGCCGCCGGGACGGTGCGCGGCGGGGGGCTCGGGGCGCGCGTGGGCGAGCCGCAGCAGCAGCACGGCCAGCAGCAGACGCAGTGCCTCGATGTGTGCCTGGAGGGGGATGGAGGCCAGGTCGGCGTACTCGTGGGTGAGGTGGCGCAGGGCGAGCTGGGTGGCGCGGGCGTGCGGCCCGTCCGGCAGCAGCGGGGTCTGCTCGAAGGGCGCCTCGGCGTCGGCGAAGCCGGGCTGCCAGATCACGATGGTGCCGCGCGCGGCCGCCAGGTCCTCGGGGACGTACTGGTGCACCTGGCCCGGCTGGATCCACAGCCAGCTGCCGGCGTGCAGGACGTGCTCGGAGAAGTCCACGGTGTGCCGCAGGGTGCCGGAGCGGACGTGGATGAGGTGGTGGAAGCCGGGGCGCTGCGGGGACCCGAGATCGATGCCGCGGCGGTGTCCGCGGGCCCGCAGTTCGGCGAAGTCCAGGACGTCCATGCCAATGGGCGCCCCGAGAGACGGCCGGTAGGCGACGTCCGTGATCGAGAGCTGTCCGTTTTTTCCCATGCTGAGTCCGTAGCGTACCGCTGTCGTCCCCGTACCCCCTCCTACGGTCGCACAAGAGGCAGCGAGGAGCCGGAAGCTGCCGGAGAGCTGAGGTGCGACGTGCGGCTGATCGTGGGAATGACCGGGGCGACCGGGGCCGTCTTCGGGATACGGGTGCTGGAACACCTGGCCGAGCTGCCGGAGGTGGAGACCCATCTCGTACTGAGCCGCTGGGCCCGGTCCACGATCGAGCTGGAGACCGGGCGGAGCGCGCGCGAGGTCGCCGGGCTGGCCGATGTCGTGCACAGCCCCGAGGACCAGGGCGCGGCCATCTCGTCCGGGTCGTTCCGGACGGACGGCATGATCATCGTGCCCTGCTCGATGAAGACGCTCGCCGGGATCCGGGCCGGTTACGCCGACGGGCTGGTCGGCCGCGCCGCCGACGTCGTACTGAAGGAGCGCCGCAGGCTGGTGGTCGTCCCGCGGGAGACGCCGCTCAGCGAGATCCATCTGGAGAACATGCTGGCGCTGGCGCGGATGGGCGTGCAGATCGTGCCGCCGATGCCCGCCTTCTACAACCACCCCGCCTCGGTCGACGACATCGTCGACCACATCACCGCCCGCATCGTCGACCAGTTCGACCTGCCGGCGCCCGCCGCCAAGCGGTGGCAGGGCATGCGGGCGGCGCGGAACAACAGCAAGAACAGCAAGGAGCAGACATGGCCTACGACGACCTCCGCAGCTTTCTGACCGCCCTGGAGGGCGAGGGCCAGCTACTGCGCATCACCGATGAGGTGCTGCCCGAGCCGGACCTGGCAGCGGCCGCCAACGCGGCGGGCCGGATCGGCGAGGGTGCCCCCGCCCTGTACTTCGACAATGTCAAGGGCTTCACCGACGCCCGGATCGCGCTGAACGTGCACGGCTCCTGGCGCAACCACGCCCTCGCGCTCGGCCTGCCCGCGGCCACCTCGGTCAAGGACCAGGTCGAGGAGTTCGCGCGACGCTGGGACGACTTCCCCGTCGCGCCCGAGCGCCGCGAGGACGCGCCCTGGCGCGAGAACACGCAGGAGGGCGCGGACGTCGACCTCTTCGAGGTCCTCCCGCTCTTCCGCCTCAACGACGGGGACGGCGGCTTCTACCTCGACAAGGCCGCGGTCGTCTCCCGCGACCCCGACGACCCGGACCACTTCGGCAAGCAGAACGTCGGCACGTACCGCCTGGAGGTCATCGGCCGCGACCGGCTCGCCATCCAGCCGGTCCCGGTGCACGACGTGGCACTGCATCTGAAGGCGGCCGAGAGCCGCGACGAGGACCTGCCCATCGCGATCACACTGGGCAACGAGCCGGTGATCTCGATCGTGGCCGGTATGCCGATGGGGTACGACCGTTCCGAGTACGAGATGGCCGGCGCGCTGCGCGGCGCGCCCGCGCCGATCGCCACCGCGCCGCTCACCGGCTTCGACGTGCCCTGGGGCTCGGAGGTCGTCATCGAGGGCGTGATCGAGGGCCGCAAGCGGCAGATCGAGGGGCCGTTCGGCGAGTTCACCGGCCATTACTCGGGCGGCCGCCGGATGCCGGTGGTCCGCATCGACCGTATCTCGTACCGCACGAACCCGGTCTTCGAGTCGCTCTACCTGGGCATGCCGTGGACCGAGGTGGACTACCTCGTCGGGCCCAACACCTGCGTGCCGCTGCTGAAGCAGCTGCGCGCGGAGTTCCCCGAGGTGCAGGCCGTCAACGCGATGTACACGCACGGCCTGGCCGTGATCATCTCGACGGCGAAGCGGTACGGCGGCTTCGCCAAGGCGGTCGGGATGCGCGCGATGACCACGCGCCACGGGCTGGGGTACGTCGCCCAGGTGATCCTCGTCGACGAGGACGTCGACCCCTTCAACCTGCCGCAGGTGATGTGGGCGATGTCGTCGAAGGTCAACCCGGCGGACGACGTAGTGATCATCCCGAACCTCTCGGTCGTGGAACTGGCGCCGTCCGCCTCCCCCGCCGGCATCACCAGCAAGATGATCATCGACGCCACGACCCCGGTCTCGCCCGACAACCGCGGCAACTTCAGCACGCCGGTCCGCGACCTGCCCGAGACCAAGGAGTGGATCGGCCGGCTGAACTCCCTCCTGGCCGCCCGCTGACACCACGACCACACGACTCCCCGAGGTACTCATGATCTGCCCCCGCTGCGCGCACGACGCGCTCGACACCCTCGCCCACTCCCCCGTCCCCGGCGTCTGGGACGTGCTCCAGTGCGCCCGCTGCCTGTACACCTGGCGCACCACCGAGCCCGCCCGCCGTACCCGGCGCGACGCGTACCCCGCGCAGTTCCGCCTCACCCAGGAGGACATGGACAACGCCATCGAGGTCCCGGCGGTGCCCCCGCTGCACGCCGGCTGACAGCGGCTCTCAGCCGTTGCAGAGGATCTCAGTCGTTGTAGAGCTCGAGGTCGCCGTCCCTGCCGGTCTCGATGGACGCCGAGTACGACCATGCGCCGCAGGTGTGCGTTCCGTGCGGCGCGGCGCCGTCGCAGTGGTGGAACGTCTTGGTGACGACGATCCTGCTCTTCAGGAAGTCCTCGTCGTCATCGTGCGCGGTCGCCGTACCACCACTGCTCAGGACGAGTGCCGTCACGGGGAGTGCGACCGCGGCCAGGCGCAGAGCGGAGCGCTTCATCGATACCTCCATCGGTTGCCACAGGAGGAGGCGGCGTTCCCTCGCCACCTCATTGGTCGATGAGTAGCCAAGTCGCTGAATCGACACACGTACCGCCACCCGAACGGCGGGCCCCGCGTCCTACGGCTGCACCGAAATCTCCCCGATGCCGGTGCCGAGGCGGCCGCAGTGTGCGGTGGACTGCCCCGACTGTCCGGGGTTCAGCGTGACGTGCTCGCCGTCCACATCGGGCGCCCAGCCGCAGACCAGATGCACCCAGAAGGTCTGCGGCGCGCCGCCGTTGTTCCGGCAGAGCGCATAACCGGTGTACTCGTCGTTGGCGTGCTTACCGGTGTCGCAGGACAAGCCGGGCGGCACAGCGGCGGCGGCGTACGCGATGGCGGACGGCGAAGAAGTGGCGGCCGGGACGGCGAGCGCGGTCACCATGACGGCGGCGGCCGCGATGGCCTTCATCCCTGTGGCGGTCAGCTTCATGGTCTCTCCTGGACTTTCTCGGGCCGGGCCCGTACTCCCTGGAGCGCTACGGAACTCCGGTCGTATGCCAGGAATTGCTCCCACCCGCGCGCCCGCGGAAAACCAGGGAGATCGTGACGCTGAGTGAGGAACAGCGTGGTCAGCCGGAGTCGGCGGTGCGCGTCCTGACGTCCGTGAGCAGCTTGTCCAGCAGCGCGGCGAGAGTGGCGCGTTCGGACGCCGACAGGCCGGCCACGAGGGTGGCTTCGCGGCCGAGCACCTCGTCGACGGAGTGCTCGACGAGCGCGTGGCCCTCGTCGGTCAGCGACACCAGGACGGCCCGGCTCCCGGGCCCGGCCGGGGCCCGCCGGACGAGTCCGCCGCGCTCGGCGCGCGCGACCCGCTGAGAGATCGCGCCCGCGGTGACCAACGTCCGCCGGGCGATCTCCCGCGTGCTGAGGGAGTACGGCGGTCCGGCACGGCGGATGACGGACAGCAGGTCGAGGGTGGCCGTGTCGATGCCCGCGGCGCGGAGCGCCCGGTCGCGGTCGATCGCGAAGAGCTTCCCCAGCCACCAAATCGGCGTCACGATCTCGATCGAATCGGTGGGCGTACCCGGCCGCTCCCGCTGCCAGGCGGCCGCGATCTCGGCGGCGGGGTACGACGGGACGGCTCCGCTCGCGGCGCCGCCGAGATCCTCGCCCATGGTGCGCTCCCGCTGCCGTAGTCTACGTTTAGATCTAAACATAGCAGTGCGCAGAAGTTCTCAGGGGAGGAACCTCATGACTCGCACCGTGCTCGTCACCGGCGGCACCAGCGGCATCGGACGCGCCGTCGCCAAGGCGTTCGCCGCCGACGGGGCGAAGGTCTTCATCACCGGGCGCCACGCCGACACCGTGGAACGCACCGCGGCGGAGCTGGGCGTCCAGGGCGTCGTCTGTGACGCGACCGATCCCGGACAGGCCACCGCCCTCGCGGCCCGGATCGGCGCGACGGGCCGGCTCGACGTCCTGGTGAACGCGGCGGGCGGCCTGTTCGACGCCTCATCGGCCGAGGGCTCGCCGCTGGAGAAGCTGCGCGCCGAATGGCACGGCCACCTCTCCCAGAACGTGCTCGGCGCGGTGCTGACCACCGCGGCGGTACGGGAGCTCCTCGCCGACGGCAGCTCCGTGATCAGCATCGGGTCGATCGGTGCTGAGCGCGGCGGCGGCTCGTACGGCGCGGCCAAGGCCGCCCTCCAGGCGTGGAACGCCGCGTTCTCCGCCGAGGTGGGGCCGCACGGCATCACCACGAACGTGATCTCCTCCGGTTACGTCACCGGCACCGCCTTCTTCGGCGGACAGCTCCCGGACGCCCGGCACGACAGGCTGGTCCAGGAGACGCACAACAAGCGCCCGGGCACGCCGGAGGACATCGCCCAGACGGTCTTCTTCCTCGCCTCCCCCGGGGCCCGGCACATCACCGGGCAGACGATCCACGTCAACGGCGGCGCCTTCACCACGCGTTGACGTGCGCCGGAAGGCTACCGGAATAAGGTGTTCCGGTAGCTTCGCGTGCGCCGATCAGTGAAGGAGTGAGTGCGGGCATGGAGACGACCGGAGCCGGCAGCCCGGGTACGGCCGTGGTGACCGGGGCCTCGTCGGGGATCGGTACGCGGTATGCCGAGCGGCTTGCCGAGGCGGGTTGGGACTTGGTGCTCGTGGCGCGGCGGGGGCAGCGGCTGGAGGAGCTTGCCGGGCGGTTGCGGGAGACGGCAGGGGTTGCCGTCGAGACGCTCGTCGCCGACTTGGCCGTGCCGGAGGATCTGACGCGGACGGCCGAGCGGGTCGCGGCCGAGGACGTGGCGCTGCTGGTCAACAACGCGGGCATCAACGGCTACGGATACTTCACCGAGGTCGACCCGGTGCTGCTGACGCGGGTGCTGAACGTCAATGTCACGGCGCTGACGGTGCTGACCCGGGCCGCCGTGCCCGGGATGCTGAAGCGCGGCCGGGGCGCGGTGGTCAATGTCGCCTCCCGGCTGGCCTTCGCCGGCTCGCTGCCGCCCGATCCGCTCCCCCGGCGCGCCGTCTACGGCGGCACGAAGGGGTACGTCGTCACCTTCACCCGGACCCTCGCGGCCGAGCTGGCGGGCACTCCGCTGCGCATCCAGGTGCTGTGCCCGGGGCTCACCGCCACCGAGTTCCATCTGACGACGGGTGAGGAGCCGGTCGCGGGGACGGAGCAGCGGGTTCACGCGGAGGGGGGAATGCCGGTGGACGAGGTGGTGACGGCCTCGCTGGCAGCGCTGGAGCGGGGTGAGGTGGTGTGCGTACCGGGTCTGGCGGACGCCGACGAGGCGCTGGACCGGCTGGTCGCGGCCGAGGCGGGGATGCGGGGCATGCCGGGCGCAGATCGGCGCTGAATCGAGGTGTACTCCGCGCTGCACGATGGCAGGTTTGTCCTGTCCCTGTTCGTCCGTAAGAAGGAGTCGGCCGATGCTGTTCGGCAAGGAGCATGTGAAGCGGTACGTCGAGACCGATGGCGCGGAAGGGCACGAGTGGCAGGGCACCACGACGCTCATCCTCACCACCACCGGCCGCAAGAGCGGCGAGCAGCGCAGCACGCCGCTGATCTACCAGCGCTTCGGTGACGATCTGCTGGTCGTCGCCTCCAAGGGCGGCTCGGACGTGCCGCCCCTGTGGTACCTGAACCTCCAGGCGGACCCCGAGGTGCGGGTGCAGGTGAAGGGCGACCGGTTCACCGCGCGCGCCCGTACCGCGACGCCGGAGGAGAAGCCGGCGATGTGGGAGACGATGGCGGCGACCTGGCCGCAGTACGACGAGTACCAGCAGAAGACCGACCGGGACATCCCGGTCGTGGTGCTGGAACGTACTGGCTGACGGCCGGGTGACGCGGGGTTTGCCCCGCTGGGTCGCGGGATACCTGTGCGGCGTACATTCCGGGTGATTCCGGGCGGTCGTGAGCCCGAGGAGGCATGTCGTGACAGCGCAGGTCAGCACCGAGCTGTGGGACGCGTTCCACTCCGTCGTCAATATGACGTCGCGTGAGCTGCAGGAGTGGCTGAGCGTCCAGGCCGCAGGGCAGGAGTCGGAGGTGGTGCCCGATCAGGCCGGTGCGCCGCTCGGGCGGCACGTACTGGAGATCCTCGGCAAGCGCCGTACCGACCTCACGGAGGACGACGTGCAGGTCATGCGGCGGGTGTGCGAGATCGTGGAGACCCAGCGGGCCGAGCACCGCGACCCGCAGGCGGGCGGCGCCGACTGGCGCCACGGCCTGATGAACATCGGCCACGACCCGCTCAAGCCCGCCTGACGGTCCGTTACCGGATCCGGTCCAGGACCGTGCGGGTCGCCCTGCGCAGTGCGGTCACTATCGGCCGGTCGCGGTCGCGGGTCCGCCAGGCGAGGGCCGTGTGGCACGGCGGCAGGTCGGTGACCTCGGCGTAGGCGACGCCGTGCCGCTGGTAGAGCCAGCGGGCCGGCTCCGGCGGGAACTGCACTCCCTCGCCGAGCGCGATGGCCGTGAGCGCGGGCTCGAACTCGGCGATCTGGTGGGCCGTGTAGCGGGCGGGGCTGCCGTCGGGGCGCGGGTCGACCCCCCAGAAGTCCCGCCAGACCTTGGGGATTTCCGGCGACCACCCGATGTTCCGCCGCCCGCTGAGCCGGCTCAGCGTCAGCGGGCCCGCGTCCGCGAGCGGGTCGGAGGCGGCCAGGCACACGACACGGCGCAGGTCGGCGAGGTGCTGGGTCTGGATCCCGGGCGGCACGGGCGGGAAGAGGAACGCCGCGTCCACACCGCCCGCGAGGACGGTGGCCGCGGAGTCCGCGAAGCCCATCCGGGCGATCTCGACCTCGATCCCCGGATGCCGCGCCTTCAGCTCCTCCAGGATCTCCGGGATCGGGTGGATGGAGGTGATGGCCTCGAAGGAGCCGATGACCACCCGGCCCGAGAGGGTACGGATGCGCTCGCCGGCGACCTGTCGCAGCCGGTCGGCGGCCTGCACCATCGCCCGGATTTCCGGGAGCAGTTCCTGTCCTGAGGGGGTCAGCCCCGCCGTGCGCGTCGTGCGGTCGACCAGGGTCAGCCCGAGGCGCCGCTCCAGCGAGCGGATCTGCTGCGAGAAGGCGGGCTGCGTCATGAATACCCGCTTGGCCGCCCGGCCGAAGTGCATCTCCTCGGCCAGCAGCAGAAACAGTCTCAGTTGATGTGTACTCGGGTCCGTCGGTGCACTGTTCTCCCGGCCGGTCGGGCCGGCGTCCCCCGCCATGGGCGCATCGTAACAACGCGCACCCTGCCCGTTACCGCGGAAAGCCGGCCTCCCGCGGCGGCGGGCACAAAAGTCTCACACCCCTTTACCGGCAGCACACCGGCGGCACACAACCAGCGGCACCCGTGAGAAATCCGGGAGACCCTGCGCAGCCGCGCTGTTAGCGTCCGCGCCCATGACCGATGTCTTCAAGGATTTCACCGAAGTGCAGCGCATCGACACCGATCCCGAGGTGGCGGCGCATCCGCTGATCTCGCTGGAGGAGGGCCGGCACAGCTGGTACAGCGGCTATCACCACCAGGAGTCGTTCGCCGCGCGGCTGCGCTACGCCTTCGACGACCGCACGGAGTACGGCTCCACGGGCGTGCCCCTGGACCGGCTGCGGATCGGGAACTTCTGCCAGTTCGCCTCGGGCACGGCGTTTCTGCTGGGCGGCAATCACGGGCACGACACCCACGCCGACGCGGTGATGCCGTACGGCTTCAACTTCTTCGCACACGAGCACGACGCCTGGGCGCCGGCCGGCGACACCGTCGTCGGGCACGAGGTGTGGATCGGGTACGAGGCGGTCGTGCTGCCCGGTGTGCGCATCGGGACCGGCTCGATCATCGGCGCGCGCGCCGTCGTCGCCAAGGATGTCGCCCCCTACTCCGTCGTGGTGGGCAACAACAGGATGGTCCGGCACCGCTTCGACCCGCTGCGCCGCAAGCTGCTCTGGCGGATCGGCTGGTGGAACTGGAGCGACGAGCGGATCGCGGAAGCGCTCCCACTCCTCCAGGGCCGCGACGTGGCGCAGCTGGCCCGGTATGCCGGAATCGACCCGGAGGACGTCGCGGCGGACCCCGATCCGTGCACGCTGACCGGCGCCAAGGCCGTTCCGCACCGCCCTTGACCTGCGCGTTTGTGCACGTGTCGAAAGGTCCGGCGGGCAGGGTGTGACATCTGTACATGGTGAGCGGGGGAAATTCTCCCTAGCGTCTGCGTAACGCAAGATCGAACCCCCGTGACCTCCCGGGTGATCCCCGGGGGCCGGGGAATCCCGGGACACCGGGCCCCGGATGCCGGGCGTCCGCCCGCAGCGCGCCGCCGGCTCCCCGCCTCCCCCACGCGACGCACCTCATCGCGGCCCGCCGCACCCCGCGGCGCGCCGCGCCCTGCCCCGCAGGGATGGAATCCCACCGAAATGCCGAGGACCGTATGAGCACGCAACCGACGACCGACGTGGCGCCACCCCCACCGTCCGCCCCCGGCGACGGCCCGTCGGACGGCCTGCAGGCCGGTCTCAAGAACCGCCATTTGTCCATGATCGCGATCGGCGGGGTGATCGGCGCCGGCCTGTTCGTCGGCTCCGGCTCCGGCATCGCCGCCGCCGGACCCGCCATCCTCCTGTCGTACGCCCTGGTCGGCGCGCTGGTCGTGTGCGTGATGCGGATGCTGGGCGAGATGGCCGCGGCCTATCCCAGCTCCGGGTCGTTCTCCGCGTACGCGGACCGGGCGCTCGGCCGCTGGGCCGGCTTCTCGATCGGCTGGCTGTACTGGTTCTTCTGGGTGGTGGTGCTGGCCGTCGAGGCGACGGCCGGCGCGAAGATCCTGGAGGGCTGGATACCGGCCGTGCCGCAGTGGGGCTGGGCGCTGATCGTGATGGTGGTGCTCACCGCGACGAACCTGGCGTCGGTCGCCTCTTACGGTGAATTCGAGTTCTGGTTCGCCGGGATCAAGGTCGTCGCGATCGCCGCCTTCGTCGCGATCGGCCTGCTGGCCGTCTTCGGCGTGCTGCCCGGCGCGCACAGCGAGACCGCGGGGATCGCGAACCTCACCGAACACGGCGGGTTCATGCCGAACGGTCCGGGGTCGATCCTGACCGGCGTGCTCATGGTGGTCTTCTCCTTCATGGGCAGCGAGATCGTCACGCTCGCCGCCGGCGAGTCGGAGAACCCGCAGCGCGCCGTCACCAAGGCGACCAACAGCGTCATCTGGCGCATCGGGGTCTTCTACCTCGGCTCGATCTTCGTCGTGGTCAGCCTGCTGCCGTGGAACGACAAGTCGATCACCAAGGACGGCAGCTACGTCGCGGCCCTGAACACGATCGGCATCCCGCACGCCGGTGAGGTCATGAACGTCATCGTGCTGACGGCGGTGCTCTCCTGTCTCAACTCCGGTCTCTACACCGCCTCCCGCATGGCCTTCTCGCTCGGCCAGCGCGGCGACGCGCCCAAGGCGTTCGCGCGGACCAGCGCCCGCGGCGTGCCGCGTGCCGCGATCCTCTCCTCCGTCCTCTTCGGCTTCGTCGCGGTCTTCTTCAACTACGAGTGGCCGGACACCGTCTTCGCCTTCCTGCTGAACTCCTCCGGCGCGGTCGCGCTGTTCGTGTGGCTGGTCATCTGTTTCGCACAGCTGCGGATGCGCGGGATGATCCTGCGGGACGACCCGTCGAAGCTGGTCGTGAAGATGTGGCTGTTCCCGTATCTGACCTGGGCGACGATCGGCATGATCTCGTTCGTGCTGGTCTACATGCTGACCGACCCCGCCGGGCGGCAGCAGGTCACGCTGTCGCTGCTGGCCGCCGTGCTCGTGGTGGGCATCGCGTTGGTACGGGACCGGATCCGCGGTTCGCGGACGGCGTAGCCCCGGACAGTCACGTAACCAGTATTGCTGGTGACGCGGTGGGCCCATCCGTACCAGGATGGGCCCATGTCCGAACCCAACGCTTCCACCGGTCGGGCCGGCTCCGCCGCCGAGCCGCTGCCCCGCCAGGTCGCCGACGCCTACGTCGACGCCCTGATCGCCCTCGACCCCATCACCGGCACCTTCCTCGGCGCACCGGAGAGCTCCGGCAAGCTGCCCGACTTCTCCCCCACGGGGCAGGAGGAGCTGGCCCAGCTCGCCCGTACGACGCTCGACCGGCTCGCCGCCGCCGAGGCGCGGCCGGGCGGCGACAGTGACGGCGAGCGGCGCTGCGCCCGGCTGCTGCGCGAGCGGCTGACCGCCGAACTCGCCGTCCATGAGGCGGGCGAGGGCCTGCGCGCCGTCAGCAACCTCAGCTCGCCGCTGCACTCCGTACGCGACATCTTCACCCTCACGCCGACCGCGACGGACGAGGACTGGGCGGCCGTCGTGCAGCGGCTGCGCGCGGTGCCCGCGGCGCTGGAGGGGTACCGCGCCTCCCTCGGCGAGGGCCTGAAGCGGGGACTGCCGGCCGGTCCGCGGCAGGTGCGGACGGTGCTCGGGCAGCTGGGCGAGTGGATCGGTACGGACCGCAGCTGGTTCGCCGACTTCGCCGCGACCGGACCCGAGAGCCTGCGCGCCGAGCTGGACGCCGCGGCCGGCTTCGCCACCGGCGCGCTCACCGAGCTGCGCGACTGGCTGCGCGACACCTACGCGCCGGCCGTCGAGGGCGCCCCCGACGTGGTGGGCCGCGAGCGGTACGCCCGTCTCGCCCGCTACTACAACGGCAGCGACCCGGACCTGGACGAGGCGTACGCGTACGGCTGGTCCGAATTCCACCGGCTGCTCGCCGAGATGGAGAAGGAGGCCGCGAAGGTCCTCCCGGGCGCGAAGACCCCGTGGGAGGCGCTGGCCTGGCTGGACGAGCACGGCGAGATGGTCGAGGGCGTCGAGGAGACCCGCGAGTGGCTCCAGTCGCTGATGGACGAGGCCATCGAGAAGCTGGACGGCACGCACTTCGAACTGGCCGAGCGGGTCAAGCGGGTGGAGTCGCGGATCGCGCCGGCGGGCACCGCGGCCGCGCCGTACTACACCAGCCCTTCGCTGGACTTCACGCGCCCGGGCCGCACGTGGCTGCCGACCATGGGCGAGACCCGCTTCCAGGTGTACGACCTGGTCTCGACCTGGTACCACGAGGGCGTGCCCGGCCACCACCTCCAGCTCGCGCAGTGGGCGCACGTCAGCGACCAGCTCTCCCGCTACCAGACCACGGTCGGCATGGTCAGCGCCAACGCCGAGGGCTGGGCGCTGTACGCCGAGCGGCTGATGGACGAGCTGGGCTTCCTCAGCAACGCCGAGCGGCGCCTGGGCTACCTGGACGCCCAGATGATGCGCGCGATCCGCGTGATCATCGACATCGGCATGCACCTGGAGCTGGAGATCCCGAAGGACTCGCCGTTCCGGCCGGGCGAGCGCTGGACGCCGGAGCTGGCGCAGGAGTTCATGGACGCGCACTGCGGCCGTCCGTCGGACTTCGTGGAGAGCGAGATCATCCGCTACCAGGGCATGCCGGGCCAGGCGATCGGCTACAAGCTGGGCGAGCGTGCCTGGCTGAACGGCCGCGAGGCCGCCCGCCGCCGGCACGGCGCCGCCTTCGACCCGAAGAAGTGGCACATGGCGGCGCTCTCCCAGGGCTCGCTGGGCCTGGACGACCTGGAGAGCGAGCTGTCGGCGCTGTAGGCCGGGCGGCCGGGGTCCTCAGTGCTGGAAGCCGCCTGCCGAGTTGATGACCTCGCCCGTGATCCAGGCCGCCTCGTCCGTCGCCAGCCAGGCGATGAGCCGGGCCGGGTCGTCGGGCGCTCCCCACGCGCCGCCGGGGAAGCGCCGGGCGACCCACTCGCGGAGCTCGCCGACGGCGTAACCGGTGTCGACGGGGCCGGGGTTGACGGTGTTCACCGTGACGCCGAGCGGCGCGAAGGTGGTGGCGAGCGTACGGGTGGCCGACGCCAGCGCGCCCTTGGCCAGGCCGTACGCCACCTCGCCCGGCATCCCGCCACCCTGGTCCTGCCCGGAGGTCATCATCACGATGCGGCCGCCGGGCTGCTCGGGGGTGCGGTGCCGGGCGTACGCCTGGGCCAGCAGGATCACCGACCGGGTGTCGATCGCCCAGTGCGCGTCCAGCATGGCCGCGTCGATGGTGTCGAGCGTGCCGTCGCCGCCGCTGAGCGCGTGGTTGGCGACGAGGATGTCCACCCGGCCGCCGAGCGCGTCCGCGGCGGCGCCGACGAGGCGGGCCGGGGCTTCAGGGTCGGCGAGGTCGGCCGGTCCGTGCGTCACGATCGCGCCGGGAACGGCCACTTCCCAGACGCCTGCCGCGACCGCTTCGGGCCCGCCCGGGTCGGCGCCCCACGGCTGCCGCGCGTCGTGCGGGACATGGTGGTGCAGATACATGCTCGCGCCGTACGCGGCCAGCCGGCGGGCGACGGCATAGCCGATGCCGCCGCGCCGGCTGGCCCCGGTGACCAGCGCGGTACGGCCACGCAGCGGATACGGGGCGCGGCGCAGCGCGTCGGCGGACGGGGACGGGGGCGGGGACGATTCGGGGTCATGCGTCATGGCCATGGTCGACCACCCTGGCCGCCGAGGCGGCCTCTGTCATCTCGTTTTCCGTGTGTTTCCCCTTCTCTTGAGAAAAGGTGTCGACATGTCGCAGGCTCCTCTCCCCGCCGACCCGACCGTGCTGCACCCGATGCCCGGGCAGCCACGGGTCGTGCTGCTCAAACCGCTCGTCACCTCGCCGCTGATCGAGGTGGGCGAGTTCTCGTACTACGACGATCCGGATGATCCGACCGCGTTCGAGACCCGTAACGTGCTGTACCACTACGGGCCGGAGCGGCTGGTCATCGGGAAGTTCTGCGCGCTGGGCGAGGGTGTGCGGTTCCTGATGAACGGTGCCAACCACCGGATGGACGGCCCGTCGACCTTCCCCTTCCCGATCATGGGCGGCTCGTGGGCCGAGCACTTCGACCTGATCAGCGGTCTGCCCGGCCGTGGGGACACCGTCGTCGGCAATGACGTCTGGTTCGGCTACCGGTCGACGGTGATGCCCGGTGTGCGCATCGGCCATGGCGCGGTCATCGCCTCCGGGTCGGTCGTCGTCGACGACGTGCCCGATTACGGCATCGTCGGCGGCAATCCGGCCCGGCTGCTGCGCCGCCGGTACAGCGAGGCGGACATCGCCCGCCTGCTGGACATCGCCTGGTGGGACTGGCCGCTCGACCACCTCACCCGGCACCTCCGTACCGTCATGTCCGGCAGCGTCGACGAACTGGCGGCCGCGGCGCCCGGCCGCGCCGAAATGGATCTTCCCCGGGAAAACCCTTGATCCACGAGGGATTCCGCTGCTAGACAGCGATCATGACTAGCTCTTCCCGGTACTCCCCCGACGCCACCGACCGGCGCATACTCGACGCCCTGCAGCAGGACGGGCGGGCGGGCTACGCCGAGCTGGCGCGGGCGGTGAACATGTCGGCCAGCGCCGTCACCGAACGGGTGCGGCGGCTGGAGGAGGCCGGGGTGATCCGCGGGTACGCGGTCGTGGTGGACCCCGAGCGGATCGGGCTGCCGGTCCTGGCCTTCGTACGGCTGCGGTATCCGGACGCCGACTACAAACCGCTCCACGACCTGCTGGGGAACACGCCGGAGATCCTGGAGGCGCACCACGTCACGGGCGACGACTGCTTCGTCATCAAGGTCGCGGCGCGGTCGATGCGACACCTGGAGGAGGTGGCGGGGCGGATCGGCGCGCTCGGCGCGGTGACGACCAATGTGGTGTACTCGTCGCCGCTGCCGGGCCGGCCGTTCAGCCCCTGACGCACTGTCAGCCGGCGCTCTCGGGGGTGCGGAGGCGGACGGACGAGCCCGCGCGGTTCTTGACGACCTCCAGCTGGGCCGGGATGCGTTGGCGCAGGTCGGCCACGTGGCTGACGATGCCGACGCTGCGGTCGCGCTCGCGGAGCGAGTCCAGTACGTCCAGGACCTCGTCGAGGGTCTGTTCGTCGAGGCTGCCGAAGCCCTCGTCGATGAAGAGGGTGTCCAGGCGGGTGCCGCCGGCCTCGTCGGTGACGACATCGGCGAGGCCGAGCGCGAGGGAGAGCGAGGCGAAGAAGGTCTCGCCGCCGGAGAGCCCGGCCGTGTCGCGTTCCTGGCCTGTCCAGGCGTCGATGACATGCAGGCCGAGGCCGGAGCGGCGGGCGCCGCCGGCCCGTTCGTCGGAGTGCACGAGCGTGTAGCGGCCACCCGACATGCGGGTGAGGCGGGCGCTGGCGGCGGCCGCCACCTGTTCGAGGCGCGCTGCCAGTACGTACGACTCCAGGCGCATCTTGCGTTCGTTGTCCGCCGAGGTGCCCGCGGTGAGCGAGGCGAGGCGGGCGACGCGGTCGTACTCGGCGCGCAGCGGGGCCAGTTCGCGGGCGTCGTGCTCGGCGCGCGCGGAGAGCCGGTCCAGTTCGGCGCAGCGTTCGCGGGCGGTGACGTGGGCGGTGGCGGCCTCGCGGAGCCGACGGGCCGTCAATTCCGCTTGGAAACGGGCCTGTTCGGTGTCGGCGGGCGGCAGGGCAGCGGCGTCCGCGGTGCGCGGGTCGGCGAGCTCCGCCGCGACCGCGGTCTCCTCGGCCTGCCAGGCATCCAACTGCCCCTGCACGCGCCGCCATTCGTCGTCACTCAGCAGGGCAGCGGCGGCGTCCCGTGGGGTGTCGAAGCCCGCCTTGTACGCGGCGTCGGCGAGGGCCGCGTCGGCTTCCTTCAGGCGCTCGGCGGCGGTCTCGGCGTCCCGTACCGCGGTCACCGCCTCGGCGAGCAGCGCGGTCTGCCGTTCCAGGCGGTGGGCGCGCTCGGCGACGCTCGCGCTGTCGCCGCGTGCCCGGCGCAGCCCTTCGGTCAGCGCGTTCTCCTCGCGGTCCAGGGCCTCGCGGCGGGAGTCGCGGGCCGCGGTGCGCTGCTGGGCGGCCTGCTGTTCGGCGCGGCGCCGCTCGTACTCGCGCTCGGCGCGGGCGAGGGCTTCGCGGGCGGCGTGCAGCCCGGCGCCGGTGGCGTGCGCGGCCTTGTGTTCCGCCCGCAGCTCCTCCAGTTCCTGGGCGAGCGCGGCGACCGGCGCGTTGCCGGCGCCCGCGGTGGCGGCGGCCAGCTCCTCCTTCACGGACTGCCCGGCCCGCTCGGCCTCCTCGCGGGCGGAGACAGCACACTCGTACGCGGCGAACGCGGCCTCCTCCCGGTCGCGGTCCACGTGATCGGCTTCGGTACGGGCGGGTGCCGGGTGTTCGGTCGCGCCGCAGACGGCGCACGGCGCGCCGGCCTCCAGGTTCTTGGCCAGTTCGGCGGCGATGCCGTGCAGCCGCGCTTCCCGGAGCTTCAGCCACTCCTCGTGGGCCGCGGTCGCAGCCTCCCTGGCCCGCAGCAACTCCCGCTCGGCGTCGGCCAGTTCGGCGGTGGCACGGTCGCGGCGGCGGGCGGCGGCCAGCCGGGCTTCGGCCGGTTCGAGGCGGGCGCCGAGCTGTTCGGCGCGGGCCGCCGCCTCCTGGGCGGTTTCGATGCGGTGCTGGTGCTCGGTGCGGGTGGCTTCCCAGCCGGTCAGCCAGTCGTCGGCGTCCAGGAGGGTCTGTTCGTCGGCGCGGGCCTCGCGGTCCAGTGCGGCGCGTTCGGTGGCGATCTCGGCGGCGCGGCGCTCGTCGCGGCGGGCTGCATCGAGGGAGCCGAGCTCGCCTCTCAACCGGTGTTCCAGCGCGGCCAGTTGGTCGCTGCCCGCGTCCACGAGGTCGGGGCGCAGCCGCTCGCGGGAGCGGCGTTCGGCGGCCTGCGCCGCTTCGTGGTCGCGCCAGGCGGCGTCGCGCAGGGCGAGCCCGGGGGCGACGCGCTGGGCCTTGCGGGCGCGGTCCAGCCGCTGCCGGGCCCGGTCGCGGTCGGCCGTCTGCGCGTCGAGGGCGTCGGCGCGGCGGCGGGCCTCGGCGTGCCGCTGCTGGAGCCGGGCGCGTTCGAGGGTCTCCTCCAGGGTGCGGGCCGCCTCGGTCGCCGCGGTCTCGGCCGTGGCGGCGGCCGCCTCGGCGATCTCCAGCCGCTCGCGTGCGCCGGCCCGGGCGACGGCCGCCCAGGCCAGGACGGTGGCGGCGAAGCCCGGTTCGCCGGGCGCGGGCGCGGCGTCCGTCCGTACGGCCGGCTTCACGGCGGGCTTCTTCGCCCGCGTACGGGAGCCGCGAGCCGTCCCGGTAGCGGAGCCACGACCCGTACCGGTGGCGGGCTCCTCCCCCGCCCCCGGCGCCGGCACCGACGCATCACGCAGGTCCGGAGTGTCGCCCGCCGCCTGCGCCATCCGGTGGGCGAGCGCGAGCAGCCGGTCGTCGGCGGCGGTGACCCGGTCGGCCGCCGTCTTCCGCAGCCCGGCGAGCCGTTCCTCCAGGGCGGCGAAGCGCCGGGTGTCGAAGAGCCGGCCGAGCAGCTTGGCGCGGGCCTCGGCGTCGGCCCGCAGGAACTTCGCGAACTCGCCCTGCGGCAACAGCACGACCTGGCAGAACTGCTCCTTGCTCATGCCGAGCAGCTGCTGGATCTCCTCGCCGATCTCCTGGTGGGACCGGCTGAGCGCCTTCCACTCCCCCGCCGCCGGGTCGTACTCGCGCAGCGCGCTGTACGCCTTCTCCATCGTCGTGCCCGTGCCGCGCTTCTTCAGGCGGGGCTGCTCGGGCCGCCGGGTGATCTCCAGCCGGCGGTCGGCGACGGTCAGGTCGAGGACGACCTCGGTGGACGTGCCGGGGGCCGCGAGGGCGCTGCGCAGGGACTGCCCGCCGGGGCGCGCGCCGGGCACGGAGCCGTACAGTGCGAAGCAGACGGCGTCCAGGACGGAGGTCTTGCCGGCGCCGGTCGGGCCGTGCAGCAGGAAGAGTCCGGCGCCGGAGAGCCGGTCGAAGTCGACGGTCTGGGCGGCGCCGAACGGCCCGAAGGCGGTGAGCGTCAACCGGTGCAGCTTCACGCAGACTCCTTCGCCGCCTGGTCGGTCCGTACCTCGTCGAGCGCGGCGCCGAGCAGGGCGCGTTCGGCCGCGTCGGCGGCGCGGCCCGGCCGTACGTGGGCCACGAAGTCCTCGGCGATCTCCTGGTCGCTGCGGCCGCGCAGCCGCTGCGCGTAGGAGACCTCGGGCCCGCCGTCACGCGCTTCGGGCTCGAAGGCGAGGGCAAGGGTGTGCGGGAAGCGCTCGGTGAGCCGGGCCATCGGCTCGTGCGGGCGCGCGGGGTCGGTGAGGGTGGCCTCGATCCAGGACTCCTCGTGCTCGGCGAGGTCCGGGTCGGCGAGCAGGTCCTCCAGGCGGCCGCGGAGGCGGGCGAGCGGGCGCGGCACGGGGCACGGCAGCCGCTCGGCCTCCACGGCGCCGTCCGCGCCCAGGTCGATCAGCCACATCGACTTGCGGTGGTGCACCTCGGAGAAGGAGTACGCGAGCGGGGAGCCGGAGTACCGCACCCGCTCGGTGATCGTCTGGCAGCCGTGCAGATGGCCGAGGGCCGCGTAGTGCACGCCGTCGAAGACCTCGGCCGGTACGGAGGCGACGCCGCCGATGGTGATGTCGCGCTCGCTGTCGCTGGGTGCGCCGCCGGTGACGAAGGCGTGCGCGAGGACGACGGAGCGGGTGCCGTCGGGGCGGGTGGCGAGGTCGGCCCGTACCCGGTCCATGGCCGCGCGCAGCACCTGGGTGTGGCGGGCCTTCTCGGCGCCGAGGGTGTCGCGGACCAGCGCCGGCTCCAGGTACGGCAGGCCGTAGAAGGCCACGTCGCCGTGGTCGTCGGCGAGCACGACGGGGGTGCCGCAGCCGGCCGGGTCGGTGCGCAGGTGGATGCCGGCCTTCGCCATGAGGCGGGCGCCGACGCCGAGCCGGCGGGCCGAGTCGTGGTTCCCGGAGATCATGACGGTGGGCACGCCGAGGTCGGCGAGGCGGTGCAGCGCGTCGTCGAAGAGCTCGACGGCGGCGAGCGGCGGGACGGCCCGGTCGTACACGTCGCCCGCGACGAGCACCGCGTCGACCTGCTGGTCACGGACGGTCTCGATGAGGTGGTCGAGGAAGGCGCGCTGGTGACCGAGCATGTTCACGCGGTGGAACGAGCGCCCGAGGTGCCAGTCGGAGGTGTGCAAGATTCTCAAAGATCCGCTCCGGCCTGCACGTCGTCCCCTTCACGAGCCCCTGGGCCACCCCGCCCCTCACCGGCCTCATTCTTGCATCAGCGGAGTGCGCGGGGGGACGGGGGCGGCAGGTGCGTACAGGTCCGTACAGGCGCGGTCAGCGGCGGTCAGCGCTGCGGGAAGACCTTGCCGGGGTTGAGGATGCCGTGCGGATCCAGCGCGGCCTTGATCGCGTGGTGCATGTCCAGGACGGGCGGGGACAGCTCCTGTGCCAGGCCGTCGCGCTTGAGGAGTCCGACGCCGTGCTCGCCGGTGACCGTGCCGCCGAGGTCGATCGCGTCCGCGATGATCTCGTGGAAGGCGGCCTGGGCGCGCTCCGGGGCCGCGGTGTCGCCGGGCGGGGTGATCAGCAGCGGGTGGAGGTTGCCGTCGCCTGCGTGCGCGATGTTGGCGATGAGGGTGTCGTGGCGGGCGGCGGCACGCTCGATGCGGGCGAGCATCTCCGGTACCGCGGCCTTGGGGACGCAGACGTCCTCGGTGAGGACCGGGCCGAGGCGTTCCAGCGCCGGGTAGGCGAGCCGCCGGGCGGCGAACAGCGCGTCGGCCTCCTCCTGGTCGGTGGACTGTGCGGCCCACGTGGCGCCCGCCTCCTCGAAGCAGGCCAGCATGTGCGCGGCCTCCTGCTCGCCCGCCGGCCCGGGCGCGTCCGTACGGCCGAGCAGCACCACGTCCGCGTCGACCGACAGGCCCATGTTCTTCCACTTGTCGACGGCGGCCAGGCAGTGCCGGTCGATCAGCTCCAGCGCCGAGGGGGTGAGCCCGGCGGCGCCGACCGCGGCGACGGCGCGGCCGGCGTCCACGACGGAGGAGAAGTACCCGGCGACCGTGCGCTCCGGCTCGCGCTGCGGGCGCAGCCGTACGGTGATCTCGGTGATCACGCCGAGCGTGCCCTCGGAGCCGACGAGGAGCCCGGCGAGGTCGTACCCGGCGACGCCCTTGGCGGTCCGCCGCCCCAGCCGGACCAGCTCGCCGGTGCCGGTGACGGCCTCCAGCCCGAGTACGTAGTCCCGCGTGACGCCGTACTTCACGCAGCACAGGCCGCCCGCGTTGGTCGCGACGTTGCCGCCGATGGTGGACCAGGGGGCGCTGGCCGGGTCCGGCGGGTACCAGAGGCCGTGCTCGGCGCAGGCGGCGCGCAGGTCGTCGTTGACGACGCCGGGCCCGACGACCGCGAGCCGTTCCACGGGGTCGATCTCATGGATCGTGTTCATGTGCTCCGTCGACAGCACGACACAGCCCTCCACGGCGTTGGCGCCGCCGGAGAGGCCGGTGCCGGCGCCGCGGGTGACGAGGGGGACGCCGTGCCGCAGACAGGCGCGGACCACGGTGCGTACTTCCTCCGCCGTGCGCGGCCGGACGACGGCGCGGGGCGTGCCGTGCGGCGCCCACTCCGCCTCGTCGTGCACGAACCCGGCGGCGACCTCCGGGTCCTCCACCAGCCGCCCGTCCGGCAGTTCCTGCCGCAGTTCATCGGTCAGCACGCCAAAACCCCCTTGCCCGCGCGCCACTCCGGGGCGAGGACCGACCAGACCTCCATGTCGTGCCGCTTGCCGCGGTAGGGGTAGCTCTCGCGCAGGACGCCGTCCTTGGTCATGCCGAGCCGCCGGGCCACGGCGATGCTGGGCGCGTTCGCCGAGGAGACGTGCCACTCCACGCGGTGGATGCCGCGCTCCTCGACTGCCCAGTCGATGAGCACGCGAGCGGCCCTGGTCACCAGTCCCCTGCCCGCCGCCGACGGCTCCAGCCAGCAGCCCGCCTCGGCGGTGCCGCTCGCGAGGTCCATCGTCCGGAGGAGGACCCCGCCGACCAGCTTGCCGTCCGTCCAAATGCCGTGGATACGCCCGGTGTCGGCCGCGGCCTTCTCCGCGTACGAACGGAGGTACGCGCGGCTCGACTCCAGGTCCGTGACGACGTCCGGCAGGCCGACGTACTGCCCGATGAACTCCCGCCCCCGCTCGATGTGGGCGAGGAACTCCTCGGCCTGCCACGGTTCGAGCGGGCACAGCTCCGCGCCGTCGTCCCCCAGGGACCTCGCGTACATCGTCATCCTCCCCATTACCCGCGGTTCACGGCCGGGAGAGCTGTCTGCTGATCACCAGCCGCTGGATCTGGTTCGTCCCCTCGAAGATCTGCATGATCTTGGCTTCGCGCATGTAACGCTCGACCGGGAAGTCCCGCGTGTAACCGTAACCGCCGTAGACCTGCACCGCGTCAGTGGTGACCTTCATCGCGGCGTCGGTGGCGATGAGCTTGGCGACGCTGGCCTGGCGGCTGTAGGGGTGGCCCGCGTCGCGGCGGCGGGCCGCGTCGAGGTACGTGGCGCGTGCCGAGTCGACGGCAGCGGCCATGTCGGCGAGGACGAAGCCGAGGCCCTGATGGTCGATGATCTTCCGGCCGAAGGCGGTGCGTTCGTTGGCGTAGGTGACGGCCGCGTCCAGGGCCGCCTGCGCGACGCCGGTGGCGCAGGCCGCGATGCCCAGCCGCCCGGAGTCCAGCGCGGACAGGGCGATCTGCAGGCCCTGGCCCTCGCTGCCGATCAGCCGGTCCGCCTCGATGAGCGCGCCGTCCCAGTGCGCCGCGGTGGTCGGGATCGCGTGCAGGCCCATCTTCTCCTCGGGCCGTCCGAAGGTCAGTCCTTCGGTGGCGCCGGGCGCGAGGAAGCAGGAGATGCCGCGGCTGCCGGCGGCGGTGCGGGCGAAGAGCGTGTAGAAGTCGGCCTTGCCGCCGTGGGTGATCCACGCCTTGCTGCCGGTGATCCGGTAACCGCCCGTCTCCCGCACGGCCTTGCAGGTCAGCGCGGCGGCGTCGGAGCCGGCCTGCGGCTCGGAGAGGCTGTAGCCGCCGACCAGGCCGCCGCCGAGGATGTCCGGCGCCCAGCGTTGCCGCTGCTCCTCGGTGCCGTAGGTCATCAGCGCGTACGCGGACATGGTGTGCACGCTGGTGGCCACCGCGACGGCCGCCCAGCGGGCCGCCAGTTCCTCGATGACCTGGAGGTACACCTCGTACGGCTGACCCCCGCCGTCGTACTCCTCCGGGTAGGGCAGGCCGAGCAGCCCGGCCGCGCCCAGGGTGGCGAACAGGCCCTCCGGGTACCGCTCTTCGCGCTCGTGTTTGTCGACGTGGGGCGCGAGCTCCTTGTCGGCGATGTCGCGGGTGAGGTCGAGCAGATCCTCGGCCTCCTGGGTGGGCAGCAGCCGGTCGACGGTCATCGTGCCTCCGTGTGCGTGCCCGCTGAGGCGCGGGCGGGGGTGGTACCGAGCGCCGCGAGCGCGGCGCGGGCCTGCTCGCGGAAGTCCGCGACGCGCGCGAGCTTGATGTCCTCGTACCCGCGTACGAGGTCCGGCAGTTCCGCGACGGCGCGCACGGCGTCGGTGTTCTCCGGCGTGAGCTGGGCGAGCGCGCCGCGCACCAACTGGCGGTACTCGCCGATCAGGGCGCGCTCCACGCGGCGGACCTCGGCGTATCCGAAGAGGTCCAGGGAGGTGCCGCGCAGCACGCGGCCGGCGCGCAGGGCCCGGAAGGCGGCCGGCGCGGTGCGGCGCAGCCGGATCTTGCGCTTCATGCCGAGGGCGCGCAGGACGGGCGGGTGGAGGAGGACGGAGACGGCCGATCCGGCGCCGAACTCGTCGCGCAGTTTGGCCTGTTCGGTGGCGTCGAGGTGCAGCCGGGCGACCTCGTACTCGTCCTTGTACGCCATGAGCTTGTGCAGGCCGCGGGCGTAGGCGAGGGCGATGGAGGTACCGGCTTCGGCGCCGGCGCGCTCCTGGGCGAGAGCCGCGACGCGGGCGACGTCGTCGGCGTACCGGCGGGCGTAGCGCTCGTCCTGGTAGTCGATGAGGTCGGCGGTGCGGGTGGCGACGGCCTTGCGCAGCTCCTCGTCGGAGGTGTGCGCGGCGGCGATCGACGCGGCAGCCGGGGTGATCTCGACGACCGGGCGTTCGGGGGTGGCCAGTGCGGCGGTGACGGCTGCGCGGTCGAGTACCGCGGCGCGGCCCCAGCGGAAGGCGGCGAGGTTCTTCTCGACGGCGGCGCCGTTGAGGCGGATGGCGTCCTCGACGGCCTCGGCGGTCAGCGGGAGGCAGCCGTGCTGGTAGGCGGCGCCGATGAGCACCATGTTGGCGGGCATGTGGTCGGCGAAGAGGGCTTCGGACAGGCCCTGCGCGTCGAGGTAGAGGTTGTCGTCGCGGCGGGTGACCGACTCGATGCGTTCGAGGGCGTCGTCGGGCGAGCCGGGGAGCACGACGCGGCCGGTGACCATGGCGGCGGTCGGTACGACGGCGGTGTTGACGACGGCGACGGTGTGACCGGCGCGCGCCACCGCCATGTTGCTGTCGGAGGCGGCGCCGAGCAGGTCGAAGCCGACCAGCACGTCGGCGGTGGAGCGCGAGGCGCGCAGCGAGCCGGTCACCGGCGTCTTGTCGATCCGCAGATCGCTGAGGACGGGGCCGCCCTTCTGCGCGAGGCCGGTCTGCTCCAGCCCGGCCGCGTACAGGCCGTCCAAGCGGGCCGCCATCTGGAGGATCTGGGAGACGGTGACCACGCCGGTGCCGCCGACGCCGGGCATCCGCAGCAGGGTGCCGCCGGGGCCGAACCGGCGGGCGGGTTCGCGCAGTTCCACCGGCAGGTCGGGGATCTTCCGGGGCTCCTTGCGGCCGGGCTCGACGAGCAGGAAGGACGGACAGTCGCCCTTGAGGCAGCTGAGGTCGGTGTTGCAGGACGCCTGGTGGATGCGGGTCTTGCGGCCGAACTCGGTCTCGACGGGCTGGACGGACAGACACGTCGACTTCTCGCCGCAGTCGCCGCATCCTTCGCAGACCCGCTCGTTGATGGCGACCTTCTCCACCGGGGTGGGCAGTTGGCCGCGCTTGCGCAGCCGCCGCTCCTCGGCGGCGCACCGGTCGTCGTGCAGCAGCACCGTCACACCTTCGACGGCGGACAACTCCCGCTCCACATCGGGTAGTTCATCGCGGTGCCGCACGGTCGCGATCGGGTCCAGCCGCACGCCACGGTAGCTGCCGGGGTCCGCGGTGGTGACGACGACCTTGCGTACGCCCTCGATGGCGAGCAGCCGGATGACGGCGGGGATGTCGAGGCGGCCTTCGGCGCGCTGGCCGCCGGTCATGGCGACGGCGTCGTTGTAGAGCAGCTTGTACGTCATGGTGACGCCGGCGGCGACGGCGGCGCGCACGGCGAGCGAGCCGGAGTGGTGGAACGTGCCGTCGCCGAGGTTCTGCACGAAGTGCGCGTCGTCGGTGAAGGGCGCGATGCCGATCCACTGGGCGCCCTCGCCGCCCATCTGGGTGAGGCCGATCTGCGTACCGCGCCCGGCGCCGTCCAGCGCGATCATCGCGTGGCAGCCGATGCCGACGCCGACCAGCGTGCCGTCGTCGGTGCGGGTGGAGGTGTTGTGCGGGCAGCCGGAGCAGAAGTACGGGGTGCGGGCCGCGACGGTGGGCAGGGCGATGCGGGCGGGGCGGGCCGGGGCGAGTGCCTCCAGGTGCGCGCGGGCCCCGTCGGGCAGCCGGTCGGCGCCGATGCGGCGGGCCAGCGCCCGGGCCACGTCCTCCGCGCCCAATGTGGAGCGCGCGGTGAGCAGCGGCCGCCCGTCCTCCTCCCGGCGCCCGACGACGACGGGCGCGTCCGCCGTCCGGTACAGCGCCTCCTTGAGCAGACCTTCCAGGAAGGGCACCTTGTCCTCCACCACGAGGACCTGCTCCAGGTCGCCGGTCATGGCCACCAGGTCCTCGTCCGCGACGGGGAACGGCATGCCCATCCGGATCAGCCGGAGGCCCAGCGCCTCCATGGCCGCCTCGTCCAGGCCCAGGTCGTCCAGGGCGCGCTGCACGACGGCATAGGAGGTACCGGAGGCGAGCACGCCGAGGGTGGCACGGCGGGCGCTGAAGGTCACCTTGTTGAGCCCTGCCGTACGGGCGTACGCGCGGGCCAGATCGAGGCGGCGGGTGAGCATATCGTGCTCCGCGTCGAGCGCGGCGGGGCCCACGAGGGCCGGGGCCGTGGGGCGCGCGGCGCGGTCCGGCTCGGGGATGCCCTGGCGCACCGCGTCGAAGTCGACGGTCGCCGAGGCGTCGGCGATATCGGCGACGATCTTCAGGCCGGTCCACAGTCCGGAGGCGCGGGACAGCGCGACGGCGTGCAGCCCGAATTCGATGATCTCCGCGACGGACCCGGGCGCGAGGACGGGCATCGCCAGGCTCTGGCACATCCGCTCGCAGGAGCTGGGCACCGTGGAGGACTTGCTGCCCGGGTCGTCGCCGATCCAGGCCACCGCCCCGCCGAGCGGCGCGGTGCCGGCGAGGGTGGCGTGCCGGATGGCGTCGGCCGCGCGGTCCAGGCCGGGATTCTTGCCGTACCAGTAGCCGGTCACGCCTTCGTGCCGGCGCCCCGGCACCTGACCGAGCATCTGGGTGCCGGCCACCGCCGTGGCGGCCAGCTCCTCATTGACGCCCGCCCGGAAGACCACGCCCGCCTCGTCCAGGAAGCGGGCCGCGCGCCCCATCTCCAGGTCGACGCCGCCCAGCGGCGATCCCTGGTACCCGCTGACGAAGGCCCGGGTGTCGAGGCCGCGGGCCTCGTCCAGCCGGCGCTGCTCCAGCGTCAGCCGTACCAGGGCCTGAACGCCCGAGATCAGCGCGCGGCCGTCGGTGGCCGTGTACCTGTCGTCGAGCGACACCGCAGCGGGTGAGGTGCTCACGCAAGCCTCCTCGACATCGTTGTGAAGGGACCGGAAACCCGGAAACAGGGAGCGGAAATGAGGTGGTGACGAACGGCCCACAGCACAGCAACAGGAAGCGGAACACACAAGACTCGAAAGGAAACTCGCCGCCAAGCCGCAAACTATTTACGAATGACAGCCTCCGACATACATTCCTTTGCATGACTGAGGTCGACGACATCGATCACCGCCTGCTGCGGCTGCTGCGCGAGGACGGCCGCCGGACCTTCTCCGAGATGTCCGCCGAGGTGGGTCTTTCGGTCGCCGCGGTCAAGCGGCGCGTGGACCGGCTCAAGGACATCGGGGTGATCACCGGCTTCGCCGCGCAGATCGACCAGAGCAAGCTCGGCTGGGGCATCGAAGCCTTCGTGGAGCTGCGCTACGCCGGCACGACGCGGGTCAACGAGATCGTGCGCTCGGCCTACAACGTCCCCGAAGTACAGGCGGTCTTCACCATCGCCGGCGATCCCGACGCCCTCATCCAGGTACGGGTGCGCGACATCGCCCATCTGCAGCAGGTCATCGACGGGCTGCGCAGCGCGGGCCGGGTCACGGGCACGAAGACGCTGATGGTCCTGGGGTCGTGGAGCCGGACCTGAGCGCCGCTGTCACGTCTCGCCGCAGAGCCGCTGTACGACGTCGCGTGCGCACTGTGCCACCTCACGGGATCGTTCGGCCTGGCGCCGGTGGTCGTCCGCGGCGTCCGGGTCCTCCGCCATGAGGCAGTCGTGGCGGCGGGCGACCTCGTCCTCGGCGTCGGCCAGCCCGACCGCCGCCGCGAGGAACTGCGCACGCAGCCGGGCCACCGCCTCGTCGGGACTCGTCCCCTCGCCGAGGACCCCCTCGTCCGCCTCGTCGGAGAGGTCCGCCCCCGGTGGCTGTTCGCCGCCGCCGGTTGCCGCCTGCCGCTCCGAAGCCCTGAGCTCACGGTCGACGGATTTCTGGTCGCGGTCGTCGCTGGCGTCCGCGCGGCGCAGCGCCGCGCGGCTCCGGTCGAGGCCCGCGGCGGTCGCGTCGAGCAGGGCGCGGGATCGCTCCACCGCCTCGTACGACCGCTGCCGGCTGCCGGCCGTCATCACCCCCATCTGCTGTGCGCGGTGGTCCAGCCGGCGTTCCAGCTCGGAGAGGCGCAGCTCCCGGTCGTCCAGGGCACGCTCCCGGTCGTCGGCGAGGCGTTCCCGTTCATCGGCCAGGCGCTCGCGCTCGTCCGCGGCGCGGTCCCGCTCATCGGCCAGGCGGTCGCGTTCCTCCGCTGTGCGGTACCGCTGCTCGGCCTCGTGCTCGCATGCGTACCCGTCGCCCCGGTCGGCGCCTGATGTGTCCGACGGCTCGCTGTCCATGCCGCCAGTATGCGTCGCTCCACCGCCCGCCGGGCTTACGTTCAAGCGCGTTCGGGGGAGCCTGTCTCGTTACCGCTCAGGGCATATGCCCGGATTGACGTCACCCGCCCGCGGGAAGCCGTGGGTACATGGCACAGGATCACACGCAGGCCCCGGTTCTCGAAGCGCTCGCCGACTACCGCGAGCTCGGGCGGCTCTCCTTCACGCCGCCCGGACACAAGCAGGCCCGCGGCGCCGACCCCCGGGTCCGCGAGGTGCTGGGCGACGCCGTCTTCCGCGACGACGTGCTGGCCAGCGGGGGCCTGGACGACCGGCGGACGTCGGGCCGGGTGCTGGAGCGCGCCGAGAACCTGATGGCCGAGGCCGTACACGCGTCGCACACCTTCTTCTCCACCTGCGGCAGTTCGCTGTCCGTCAAGGCGGCGATGCTGGCCGTCGCGGGGCCGCACGAGAAGCTGCTGATCGGCCGGGACGCGCACAAGTCCGTGGTGTCCGGCCTCATCCTCTCGGGCGTCAACCCGGTCTGGGTGGAACCGCAGTGGGACGCGGAGCGGCACCTGGCGCACGCGCCCTCGGCCGAGGCGTACGAAGCCGCCTTCGACGCCTGCCCGGACGCCCGCGGCGCGCTGGTCACCAGCCCCACACCGTACGGAAGCTGCGCCGACATCGCGGCCATCGCCGAGGTCTGCCACCGCCGCGGCCGGCCGCTGATCGTGGACGAGGCGTGGGGCGCGCATCTGCCCTTCCATCCCGATCTGCCGTCCTGGGCCATGGACGCGGGCGCCGATGTCTGCGTGACCAGCATCCACAAGATGGGCAGCGGTCTGGAGCAGGGTTCGGTGTTCCATCTGGGCGGCGACCTGATCGACCCGGCGCTGCTGAAGTCCCGCGCCGACCTGCTCGGCACGACCAGTCCCTCGGTACTGCTGTACGCGGGCATGGACGGCTGGCGGCGGCAGATGATGCTGCACGGCGAGGAGCTGCTCGGCCACGCGCTGGAGCTGGCGGCGGAGGTCCGGACCGGGATCGAGAAGATCGACGGGCTGCACGTCAACGACCGTGCCGACTTCTGCGGGCCCGGGCTCGGGCACGACTTCGACCCGCTGCCCGTGGTGATCGACGTCAGCGAGCTGGGCACGACGGGGTACTGCTGCGCCGACTGGCTGCGCGCGCACCGTGGCATCGACGCCCACCTCTCCGACCACCGCCGGATCAGCACACAGATCACGCACGCCGACGACCGCTCCACCGCCGACCGGCTGCTTGCCGCGCTGCAGGATCTCAGCCGGGCGGCGCCGGAGCTGCGCCCGGCGCCGGAGATCGAGATCCCGCCGCCGGCCACGCTGCGGCTGGAGCAGGCGTGCCTGCCGCGGGACGGGTTCTTCGGGGCGACGGAGGACGTGCCGGTGGCCAGGGCGGCCGGGCGGATCGCGGCGGAGATGCTGACCCCGTACCCGCCGGGCATCCCCGCGGCGCTGCCCGGCGAACGGCTCACCGCGCCCGTACTGCACTACCTGCGGACCGGCATCGAGGCGGGCATGAACCTGCCGGACGCCAGGGACACCACGCTCGGCACGGTCCGGGTACTGCTGGAGGAGACGCACCCGTAAACGTGTGGGTGCATCCGTGAACGCGCTCGCGTGCGTCCTCAGATGCCTTCCGTGACCGTGAAGAGCCCGCCCTCCGGGTCGCGGAGGGTGGAGCGGTGGCCGCCGCCCTCGGTCTCCACCGGCGGGGAGACGACCGCGCCCCCGGTCTCGGTGGCGGCCTCGGCGGCCGCCTTCACGTCCGGTACGCAGAAGTGCACGTGCCAGCGGGGCCGGACGTGCGGGTCGGGCGCCGACTCGATCGCTCCCCCGCGCAGCTCGGCCACCGTGTGGTCGCCTTCGCGCACGATCACGCGCTCCTGCTCGTACGCCACGTCGCAGCCCTTGCCCTCCTCGGCCGCCCACTGCAGGACCTCGGCGTAGAAGATGGCGGCGTCGAACGCGTCCCGCGTCCGCAGCTCCAGCCAGGCCGGCGCGCTGCCCTGGCCGACGGACCAGCCGGCGGGGACGCGCCCCTCCCAGATCCCGAAGGTGGCACCGTCCCGGTCGGCGGAGATCGCGGCGCGGCCGGGCCCGAAGGACCGGGGGCCGACGGCGACCGTGCCGCCGCGCTCCCTGATCCGGGCGGCGCAGTCGTTCGCGTTCGCGACGGCGAAATAGGGGGTCCAGGCGACGGCGACGTGCAGGGCGCCCGCGAGCTCGCCCAGGCCCGCGACCGGGTTGCCGTCCATGAAGGCGACGGAGAACTCCTCGCCCAGCGCCCCGGGCCGGAAGGTCCAGCCCAGTACCGCGCCGTAGAACTCCTCGGCCCCCTTCAGGTCGCGCGCGCTCAGGCTGACCCAGCACGGAACTCCTGGCACAGGTTCGGTCGACGCCATGCTGGACGTCACTCCTTTCGCTCCGGCCGGGCTGCCCCGCACCGGCCTCCCGCTCCGCGGCGCACGGGGCCCGGGCCCGGCCTGATCCGTTCGCCCCACAGTGTCATCCGTGGGCCGGGAACACGCGTGGACGACACCCCGGTACCTCCCGTCCGAAACCGCCGGAAGTACGGACCGCGGGACGGATCCCGTGCGCGGCCGCTCAGCGCACCGGCACTCCCGAGGCTACGCCTGCGAACGGAAAGTGGCAGGCCACGCGGTGTCCGGGCTTCGTCGACGCGGCGGTCTGGGTCGAGTACGCATGGGCACGCGGCGCCGTACGAACCGACCGGTACGGTCACGGCGTTGGAGGTGCAGCCGCGCGGGACCGCGCTCAGCGGTCGCCGTTGCGCCGGGAGCCGCACAGCGCGCACACCGGCAGCACGAACCAGCACAGGATGAACCACACGAACACGCCGCCCACCAGCCACAACGCACCGGTGCCATGCAGCGCGACCCGCAGGATGAGCAGCATGGCCGACACCATCGTGCACAGCAGCAGCACCAGCCCGAGCACGGTGAGGCGGGAGGCCCACGTCACGGTCTGCGGCTTGAGGCGGTGCCCGGTCACCAGCCGGTGCAGTGACACCGGGCCGATGAGGGAACCGGTCGTCGCGGCGCCGAGCACGACCGTGACGATGTAGATGTCCCGGCCGATGTCGTCCAGGCGCGCGAAGCCGGGCTGGAAGACGACCGTGAGCAGGAAGCCGAAGAGGATCTGTACGCCCGTCTGCGCGACACGCAGTTCCTGGAGCAGCTCGGCCCATCGCCGGTCCGCCCGCTCCTCGGGGGTCTCGCGCCGGCCTCTGGCCACGCCGTCCGGCCCACCACCCTCGGTCATCAGTCCGGCGGCTCCGGCGCGGGGGCGCCGGGCGGGGTCTCCGGCTGCTCGTCCGGAGGCGCGTCGGGCGCGCCCGGCCCGGGGGCGGGCGCCGGCTCGTCGGGGGTCTGCTCGGGCGGTTCGGGGTCGCGCGGTACGGGTTCCGGGTCGCGCGGAGCGGACCCGGGCGCGGGCCCGTACCCGTCGGTTTTCGGTGCAGCGGTGCTGGTCATCGCACCTCCTCACTAAAAGGTGTGCCGTGACCGGTTACCCCGCACCGCAGGGCTCAATCAGGACAGCCGCCGGGCACCGCTCTCCGGCTAGAGGCGTTCTAGCCCTCGCCGTACGCCTCGCCGCCCAGCTCCAGCGTGGCGGTCCCGGCCGTGGCGTCGGCGAGCCAGGCGCGGAAGGCGGGCAGCTCGCTCTCCGGGAGGCCGATCTCGATCGTGACGGCCTCGGCGTAGCGGACGTCCCGGACGTCGCGCCCGGTGGCCCGCAGGTCGTTCTCGACCTTGCCGGCCCGCTGGTGGTCGACGGTAACCGTGACCAGCCGGAACCGGCGGCGGGTGACCGTGCCCAGCGCGTCCAGGGCCTCCCCGACCACCCCGCCGTACGCCCTGATCAGCCCGCCGGCGCCGAGCTTGATGCCGCCGAAGTAGCGGGTGACGACGGCGACGACGTACCGCATCTCGCGCCGCACGAGCATCTGGAGCATGGGGACGCCCGCCGTGCCGCCCGGCTCACCGTCGTCGCTCGCCTTCTGGACGCCGCCGTCGGCGCCGATGACGTACGCGAAGCAGTTGTGCCGGGCGGTGGGGTGCTCCTTGCGGATGCGGGCGATGAACTCCTGCGCCTCGGCCTCGGTCGCCACCGGCGCGAGCGCGCAGATGAAGCGAGACTTGTTGATCTCGATCTCGTGGACGCCTTCGGCGGCGAGGGTGACGTACTGCTCCTGCATCACGCCACCCTAATGGGCGCCACGGGCCCTCCTGCAGGCGGACGGACGGCACGGGCCCTACAGGCGAACCGGCAGGGCGGTCAGCCGCCAGCTCCCCGGTACCGCCGCCCGCTGCAGGTCAGCGGGGTCGACGGCGAGGGAGAGACCGGGATACCGGGCGAGCAGCCGGCCGAACGCGACCTCGCCCTCCTGGCGGGCGAGCGAGGCACCCAGGCAGTAGTGCATGCCGTGGCCGAAGCCGACGTGGTCCTCGCCGCGCCCCGTCGGCTGGCGGGTCAGGTCGAGCCGTTCGGGGTCGGCGTAGTGGCGGGGATCGCGGTTGGCGGCGACCAGGAGCAGCTGCACGGCCTCCCCCTTACGGATCAAGGTGCCGCCGATCTCCGCGTCCTCGGCGGCGTACCGCAGCTGGGTCATGTGCACCGGCCCGGCCCAGCGCAGCAGCTCGTGGACGGCGGACGGGAGCAGCGCCGGGTCCGACCGGAGCAGATCGAGCTGGTCGGGGTGGGTGAGCAGCGCGGCCGTGCCGTTGGTGATGAGGTGCGCGGTGGTCTCGTGCCCGGCCAGCACCAGGGTGAGGATCATGGTGACCATCTCGACGTCGCTGAGCCGGCCGCCGTCGTCGTCATGGGCCCGGATCAGCTCGCTGATGAGGTCGTCGGTGAGCGCGCCGCGCCGCTCGCTCACCAGCGCATGTATGTGCTCGATCATGGCGGGGAACACCCTCCCCACCCGCTCCGGGTCCATCGTGATGAGGTCGGCGCCCCAGGTCCGCCACTGCGGGCGGTCCTCCTCCTCGATGCCGACCAGCTCGCAGATGACGGTGATCGGCAACGGGTACGCGAAGTGCTCGAGCAGGTCGACGACGCCGTCCTCGGCGTGCTCGGGGAGGCGGTTCAGCAGGTCGTCGGCTATCTCCTCGACCCGCGGCCGCAGATTCGTGATCTTGCGCGCCGTGAACGCCCGCGACACCAGGCGACGGAGCCGGGTGTGGTCGGGGGCGTCGTTGTTCAGGATGGAGCCGCGCATGTAGACGTGCAGGTGCTCGGGCATGCCGAGCATGTCCAGCAGCCTGGCCAGCGGGTCTTCGCGCGTGCCGTCCGCCGACACCACCGCCGGGTTGTTCACGAACCGCTGGTCCCGCAGGACTTCCCGTACCTCGTCGAAGCGGGTCACGAACCACACGGGCGAGTCGTCCACGAACCGGCCGCGGACGACGGGCCCCTGCTCACGGAGCGCGCCGTAGCCGGCGAACGGGTCGGCGAGGAGCGCCGGGTCGGCGACGTTCGGCTCGCCGGGGTGCTTGCCGACGTTAGCGGTTATCGGGGAGGTCTGGGTGGCGGGTGCTTCGGTCATCGTGCGTTCCTCCAGGTCGTGGGGGGTCGGTCACGTCAATGACGCAATTGCCGCCGCATTTCCTGCTCGCTGAGCTCTTCGAGGCGCTCGTAGAGCGGGATGATCTCCAACGCGGCGGCTTCCGCGGCCGCGCGGGTACGGACGGCGGCGGTACCAGTACTGGCGGTACCAGTACTGGTGGCGGGGTCGGCTGAGGTCTCCAGCGCGCTCCGCAGGGTGTGGGCGAGGATGCGGGCCCGTTCCTCCGCGGCGTGCGGGGCACGGTCCTGGAGCAGCGCTTCGGTCAGGAAGAAACCGGAGGCCGTGGCCAGCAGCGCGTACTGCTGCTGCACGACGTCCATGTCCAGCCGTATGAGCCCGTGTTCGCGCAGCACTTCGAGCCAGCGGCGCACCACCTGATCTCCGTACGACGTGAGTTCGGCGAGCTCCTTCTTGGCGATGTCGTTGAACCGGCCGAGGATGTCGGCGTCGTCGTTGTAGAAGGCGCGCAGTACGGGGTCCGCCAGGAAGTCCTGGTACAACCCGCTCATCATGCGGCTCGGCAGGACCTCCAGCGGGTCGGTCCGCATACGGGCCAGCTGGGAGCGGTGGCTGCGGAGTTTGGACCGCAGGACGACGGCGAGGAAGAGCGCGTCCTTGGTCTTCCAGTGCAGATAGACCGTGCCCTTGCCTACCTGGGCGCGGCGGGCGATCTCGTCGATGGTGACGCGCCGGTACCCCCATGCGACCAGCAGCTCCCCCGCCGCCTCCAGAATCCGCTCGCCACGCTCCACGTGTTCGCCGCCCCCATGCTGCTCGTCCTGGCCGTCTGACTCCATGACCAATTTCGAAATCTGGTCACGAGGTCAACGTAGAGCGGCCGGAAAGCTGTCCGTAAGGCGCTTTCCGGCCACGAACCGGGAGCCGGGAGCCGGGAGCCGTAAAAAACGAGGTGCCCGTACCTCCCGGTACGGGCACCTCGTCATGTCATCTCATGCCATCACTGGCTCAGAGCGCGCGGACATCCACGGCCTGCGGGCCCTTGGGGCCCTGGACGACGTCGAACTCGACCTGCTGGTTCTCATCGAGGCTGCGGAAGCCCGCGCCGTCGATCTCCGAGTAGTGCACGAAGACGTCCGGGCCGTCGGCCTGGGCGATGAAGCCGAAGCCCTTCTCGGCGTTGAACCACTTCACGGTTCCCTGAGTCATTTGCTGCTCCTTACAGGGGCTGTGTCGGAACTCGCACCGTGCGAGATCCCGGCCGCCTCACGACGCGACTGCTCCTGGAAGGAAAGCTCCGCGCTCGCAACATCGTTTCTCTGCGAGCATGCGACTGCACAAACACAAGCAAAAACTGCGACCGCTCTCTTCAACGAACGCCCTGGGAGAATCATTCCCGACCGGAAAACCCCCTGGTCAGCGAGGGGCAATCATGAGGAGGGGCAATCATGAGGGGGGCAACCGTGAGGCAGGCACCGCACGACAACCGCCAGGAGGCACCCATGTACGGCGATGACGACTCGGCGACCATTCGCAGGATCCTGACGGAGCTCGGGGACACCTGGGCCATCGTCGGCCTGTCCTCGAACCAGCGGCGGGCCGCGTACGGCGTCGCGGAAGTACTGCAGCGATTCGGCAAACGCATCGTCCCCGTGCACCCGAAGGCCGAGCCGGTGCACGGGGAGCAGGGCTACCCCTCCCTCGACGCCATCCCCTTCGAGGTCGACGTCGTCGACACCTTCGTGAACAGCTCCCTTGCGGGCCAGGTCGCCGACGAGGCCGTCGCCATCGGCGCCAAGGCGGTCTGGTTCCAGCTCGGCGTCATCGACGAGGCGGCCTACGAGCGCACCCGCGCCGCCGGACTCGACATGGTCATGGACCGCTGCCCCGCGATCGAGATCCCCCGGCTGGGCTGACAGCCGTCCGCGCCCCGGCCTGGAGGGGCCGGGGCGCGGACAGCGGACGGGACTTTGGGTGGTCGACGGGCTTACGGGTGGTCGGGGCGCTGATCAGCAGGTACACCGCCGCCCGGGCCACCGCCCTTGCGGCCCTTGTCGGTACCGTGTGCGTGCTCGGCGCCGCCGGGGCCCACCTTCCGGTCGGAGCCCGCCTTGGCTTCCGCCGCGTCCTGTACGGCCGCGCTCTTGCCACTGCGGCGCAGTTCGTTCGACTGCGGGTTCTTGCTCTTGCTCACCGCGTCCTCCTCAGGAGTTCGCCGGCTCAGGGGTTCCGCCGGCTCAGGACTTCCGCTGGTCGTCGCGCTCGTTGCGCTGCCCCTTCGGGCCGAGCCCACGCTCCGTCCGGGGGCCGTGGGTCTGCCACTGCGGATCGTCCTCGAGCCGCCCCTTCGCGTCCTCGTTCGCGTGCTTGTCCGGGATTCCCTGGTCCTCGGCTTCCCGACGGAGCTGCGCCCGTCGCCTGTCGAACTTCTTGCTCCCTGGTTCGGGCATGGTTTCCACACCTCCACTGGACCGGTTCTCCGCTCCCAGCGTCCCAAAACACCCAAAAAGCCGCTAATGGCCAGTGCGCCGCGCTGCATGACACACGCGACAACACACGCGCGTGCTCGCGCGCACGTGCGCTAGCGTCCGGCCATGATCGAGATACGACAGGCAGGCCCCGAGGACGCCGAGGAACTGGTACGGCTGCGTCGGCTGATGTTCGCGTCGATGAACGGCTCCGACGAGCCCGGCAGCTGGGAAAAGACCGCCGCGGAGATCGCCCGCCGGCAGCTCTCGGGCCCCGACCCGGTACTGGGCGCCTTCGTCGTGGACGCGGACGGCGCGGCGGACGAAGGCGCCGCTCCCCGGCTGGCCGCCTGCGCGGTGGGCACGGTCGAGCAGCGGCTCCCCGCACCGCAGCACCCCACGGGACGCTTCGCCTTCATCTTCAACGTGTGCACGGATCCGGAGTACCGCGGCCGCGGCTACGCCCGCGCGACCACCGAAGCGCTGCTGACCTGGCTGGCCGAACAGGGCGTGTCCCGCGTCGACTTGCACGCCACCGACGAGGCGGAGGCCCTGTACCGCGCCCTCGGCTTCGCGGAGCACTCGACGCCGTTGTCCTTGGACGTACGTACCTACGCCGCCACGCGACGCCCCTGACCTGCCAGTTCGGCCATACACTGCCACCAGTTCCCGTTCCGGCACCACCTGAAGGAATCCACCACCGTGGCCGACTCCCCTGCTGCCTCGCCTTCCCGCGCCGATCAGGCGCACCGTACGTCCGTCGTCATCATCGGCGCCGGCCCCGCCGGGCTGACGCTCGCGAACGTCCTGCACGCCGCGGGCGTCGACTGTGTCGTACTGGAGGCGGAGAGCCGGGAGTTCATCGAACAGCGGCCGCGGGCCGGCTTCATCGAGGAGTGGGTGGTACACGCCCTGGACCGGCACGGGCTGGCCGGCGGACTGCTGGAACGGGCCGAGCGGCAGCGGACGTTCGAGTTCCGGTGGGACGGCGAGCGCCACGTGGTGGAGCCGGGCCGGTTCTCCGGGCAGAGTCATTTCGTCTACCCGCAGCCGCTGTTGGTGACCGACCTGGTCGCCGCCTACGCGGACGCGGCCCGCGGCGACATCCGCTTCGGCGTACGGGACGTCCGGCCGGCCGACATCGACACGGACCGGCCGTCCGTCTCGTACACCGATCCGGAGACGGGCGAACGGCACCGCATCGACTGCGCGTACATAGCCGGCTGCGACGGCGCGCGGAGCGTGGCGCGCGCCGCGATACCCGCCGATCAACTCCGCATCTCCCGCCTGGACTACGGCATCGGCTGGCTCGCGCTGCTCGCCGAGGCCCCGCCGTCCGCCGAGGGCGTCGTCTTCGGCATCCACGAGCGCGGCTTCAGCGCCCACATGGCGCGCACGCCCGAGGTCACCCGGTACTACCTGGAGTGCCCGCCGGGCGACGACCCCGCGAACTGGCCGCACGAACGGATCTGGAGCGAGCTGCGCACCCGCCTCGCCGCGACCGGCGCGCAGCCGCTCACCGAGGGCCGGATCATCGAGAAGACGGTCCTGGACATGCACAACTACGTGGTCGAGCCGATGGGTTACGGCCGCGTGTACCTCGCCGGCGAGTCGGCCCACCTGGTCGCGCCGATCGCGGCCAAGGGCATGAACCTGGCAGTGCACGACGCGCTGCTGCTCGCCCAGGCACTCATCGCGGCCTGCACGTCCGGGGACGAACAGCCGCTCGCCCGCTACTCGGACGCCTGCCTGGGAAAGATCTGGCAGTACCAGGAGTTCTCCCAGTGGCTGTCCGAGGTCATGCACGGGGCTTCGTCCGGCGACCCCTTCCGCGCGGGCACGGCGGCGGCCCGGATGCGGCAGCTCCTCGCGTCGGACGCCGCGGCGGCGGCCTTCGGCGAGACGTACCTCGGCACGGCCACGGACATCGCAGCGCTCTGAGAGCCTGTGGCTACGTCCCTGCCGGGCGCCCCAGTCCCTCCAGTACCCGCGCCCCCAGCAGGTTCGCGAGCGCCTCGCCCGGGACGATGAGCTTGCCGCGCCGGGCGCCGCTGCCGATCAAAAGGTACGGGGCCTCGGCGACGGCCGCGTCCACCAGGAGCGGCCAGTCGGCGGGCAGCCCGATGGGCGTGATGCCGCCGTACTCCATGCCGCTGCGGCCGACCGCGGTGTCCATCGGGGCGAACGACGCCTTGCGGGAGCCCAGTTCGCGGCGTACGACGCCATTGACATCCACGCGGGTCGTGGAGAGCACCACGCAGCCGGCGAGGGTGACGGTGTCGCCGCGCTTGCCCGCCACCACGACGCAGTTCGCGGACTGTTCGAGCAGCCAGGAGCCGTAGTGCTCGACGAGCAGCGCGGTGTCGGCGATGGCCGGATCGGTGTCCACGTGCAGGAGCTGCTTGACGTCCACCGGCCCCTGCCAGTCGCGGATCGCGGCAGCGACGGGCTCGGGCAGCAGATCCAAACACTCAACGGCGGGCCGGACCTCCTCGAAAGCGTCCATGGGCGTGGCAGCGGACGAAGAGGAGGAGGGGGTGGGCGAAGGTGTTGATGTCGGCATGCCCGTCAAGCTAACAGGATCATGAGCACGGCTGACTCCTGTCACGGCCCCTGTCTCACTTTCCGGACTCAGCGGCCGGACCCAACGCCCGGGCTCAGCGGCCGGACGGGACAATCACCGCCATCGTCATCTCCACGACCTCCTCGCCGTCATTGCGGTACGCGTGCGCGGCCGACGCCTCGAAGGTGGCCGAAGCACCCTCCGGTATCGCATGCTCGTCCCCGTCCACGACGAGGATCAGCTCCCCGCGGCGCACATGGAGCAGCTCCTTCGTCCCCGCCGGATGCGGGTCCGACTCACTGTGCTCACCGGGCATCAGCCGCCAGTCCCACATCTCGAACGGGCCGGGCGCCTCCGTACCGACGAGCAGCGAGGTGTGACTGCCGGCCTCGGTCGACCACATCCGTACCGCGTCGCCGGGCGCGACCGTCCGCACCTGCGGCCCCTGGTCGTACTCCAGGAGCGTGGTGATGCTGATGCCGAGGGCATCGGCGAGCTTCACGGTCGTCCCCACGCTCGGGTTCGTCCGCGCCTGCTCGATCTGGATGATCATGCCGCGGCTCACGCCCGCACGGGCGGCCAGGGCATCGAGCGTATAGCCCCTGTCGGCGCGCCAGTGCTTGAGATTGCGCGCCAACGACTGCGTGAGCTGATCGAGATCCGTCACCGTTCCGTTCCGTTCCGTCCGTCGTCCGTCCAGCCCGCTGGAGAAGGCAGCGAGGCAGCGATGGCATCGAGGTCAAATATATTGGATGACGCGGTGCACCATCCTGAACTACGCTGTCCTGTACTACATCGTTCATCACACTGTACTTGCGAGGACTGACACCATGACCGCGGTATTCGCCCTGGCCAGCAGTTTTCTGTGGGGAGCCGCCGACTTCGGCGGCGGACTGCTCACCCGCCGCATGCAGGCACTGACCGTCGTGGTCGTCTCGCAGGTGATCGCCGCGGCGGTGCTCGGCGCGATCGTCGTCGCCACCGGCGCCTGGCACGCGGCAGCGCCGGAGCTGTGGTTCGCCGTCGCGGCCGGCGTCATCGGCCCGGCGGCGATGCTGTGCTTCTACCGTGCGCTCGCGCTCGGCCCGATGGGCGTGATCTCACCGCTCGCCTCGCTGGGCACCGTCCTCGTGCCGCTCGGCGTGGGCTTCATAGGCGGCGAACGGCCGGGCGTGGTGCAGATCGCGGGCATGGTGGTGGCCGTCGTCGGCGTGGTGCTGGCCGGTGGACCGCAGCGCGGCGGCGGCGCGGTCACGCGCGAGGCCATCGTCCTCACGCTGATAGCGGCGTTCGGCTTCGGCGCGGTGATGGCGTTCATCTCCGAGGCGTCCACGAACGTCACCGGGCTCTTCCTCGCCCTGTTCGTACAGCGCGTGTGCAACGTCGCGGTCGGCGGCGCGGCCCTGTACGTGGCGACCCGGCGCGGCACCCCCGCGCTGCCCGAAGGCGGCATGGCCGTCATCCGCGCCGCCCTCCCGGCGCTGGCATTCGTCGGCATCGCCGACGTCGCGGCCAACGGCACGTACGCGATCGCCACCCGGAGCGGCCCGGTCACCATCGCCGCCGTACTCGCCTCCCTCTACCCCGTCGTCACCGCGGTCGCCGCGATGGGCGTACTCAAGGAGCGCCTGCGCGCCATCCAAACGGCAGGCGCCTCACTGGCCCTCGCGGGAACGGCCCTGCTGGCTGCCAGCGGGTGAGGCGACGGAGGTAGCGGGGACTGATGGAGGTAGCGGGGACTGTCGTGGCGGTCTAAGGCTCGGTCACGCCGGTCGCTCCTGCCTACCGGGCGTGCCCGACCCCGCCCCGGACTCCGTCAGCGCCTCCGACTCCGGCTCCGTCTCCGACTTCGACTCCGCCAGCGCCAACAGCTGGTCCGGGGTGACGCCTTCGGGGATCGGTACCGGCGGCGGCGTACGCAACGGGGGCTGCCAGCCCGCCGCCGGGTCCCACGTGCGGACGACCTTGGCGGGCGCCCCGGCGACCACCGCGTGGTCGGGCACCTCGCCACGCACGACCGCACCAGCCGCGACCACGACGTTCCGGCCCAGCCGCGCGCCCGGCAGGATCACCGCGCCCGCGCCCAGCCAGGACCCGCTGCCGATCTCGACGGGCGCGGTCCGCGGCCACTGCTTGCCCACAGGCTGCGCCGGATCGTCGTACGAATGGTTGTCGCTGGTGATGTAGACGTACGGGCCGCAGTAGACCTCGTCGCCGATGGTCACGGTCTGCGAGGCGACGACGTGGCTGCCCCGGCCCAGCACGACCCCGTTGCCCAGCCGCAGTACGGACTCCGGGCCGAGATCGAGCCCCGGCATCATCCCGGCGGTCAGCGTGACCTGCTCGCCGATGATGCAGTACTCGCCCAGCTCGATCCACCGCTCACCGAACACCGTGCCCTGGGGATAGGCGAGCCGGGTTCCGCCCCCAATACGGCGGAAACGGTACGGCCCGGGCCGCTCGGCCGTCACCGCGCCGGCCTCCTGGACCCAACGCGTACCCCGGTGCACGACCCACGACGCGGCCCGGCGCCGCCAGGCCCCGACAGATGAGAACACGTTCTTCTTCGCACGCACCCGCTCACCGTACTCACGAGTAAGACCAACGCACCCCGCCCCGACCTGTGATCTTCACCCCATGAGCGGGCGGCGGTGTGATCGGCAGGGGAAGCGCTAGGCCATAGGGCAGATGACGTGGGGTGGGTGCGGGATGGGACGAGCGGGATATGGCACGGTGCAGGTGCGTCTCATAGCTGGGACCGCCCGTGCGGTGCCCGAGCCGCGGGACGTGAACACAAGCACAACGAGGAGGAGAGTCCATGTCGAATCCCCCGCTTCCCGAGGCCGCTGTCACCATGCTGAGGAAGCCGAATCCGGCTGTCATCACCACGCTCCGGTCCGACGGCCAGCCGGTGTCCACGGCCACCTGGTACCTCTGGGACGACGGACGGGTGCTGGTCAACATGGACGAGGGCCGTAAGCGGCTGAGCCATGTGCGTAAGGACCCGCGAGTGACGCTCACCGTGCTCGACGAGGAGAGCTGGTACACGCACATCAGCATCATCGGGCGCGTCGTCGAACTGCGCGACGACGAGGGGCTCGCCGACATCGACCGGCTGGCCCAGCACTACATGGGAAAGGAGTACCCGCAGCGGGACCGCAAGCGGGTCAGCGCCTGGATCGAGATCGACCGCTGGCACGGCTGGGGCACCCTGAAGGACAGCAGCCAGCCGGGCTGAATCACTCGGTCGGGAGGCCCTCGCCCGTCGTGCGTCGGGTCGGCCCCGTCAGCAGTACCCGCCCGGTCCGCGGTAGCGGCCCGGGCCGGGCCCCTGCCGGAGTCACGGTTCGGCGCCCGTCACCGACGGCTGCAGCTGCGTCTACAGCTACACCTACAGCGACAGCTACGCCTCGCCAGTCTCTGCCGACTTGCCCGGGCCGTTGCCCGGCCGGACCGTCTCACGGTGGCGGATGGCGAGGTCGACATAGACCGCGGCGTTCAGCTTGATGGACTCGCGTTCTTCGTCGGTCAGCTCGCGCTTGACCTTGGCCGGTACTCCGGCGACCAGCGAACCGGGCGGCACCTGCATCCCCTGCGGTACCAGCGCCTGCGCGGCTACGAGGGAGCCGGCGCCGATGCGGGCGCCGTTCAGTACCGTGGCGCCCATGCCGACCAGGACGTCGTCCTCGATGGTGCAGCCGTGCAGCACCGCGTTGTGACCGACCGACACGCGCTCGCCGACCGAGACCGGGAAGCCCGGGTCGACGTGGACGGTGCAGTTGTCCTGGATGTTGCTCTCGGCACCGATGGCGATGGAGCCGCCGTCGGCCCGCAGAACGCTCTGGTACCAGACGCTCGAACCGGCAGCCATGGTGACCTCGCCGAGTACGACGGAGGTGGGAGCGGTGAACGCCTCGGGGTCGATCGTCGGCTCCGGCCCGCCGACCCCGGAAATCAATGCCTGTTCCGCCATCGCTGTCTCCTCATCGCGTGTCGTCGCGCCTCGACGCCTACACGGCAGTCGCCGATCGTGCTGCGCCGAGAGCACCGTAGGCGACGTACGCCAGGGCCTCGCCTCACTGGGGCGAAGATCACAACAAGAAGATCGCCGTGTCATGTGAGGCGCGCGAGGCGCGTACGCAAAAAGGAGGCGCGCACGCAAAGAAACGAGCCGGGGTGATCCGCGACAGCGATCAGTCCGTTGCCGCGACAGCGATCAGTCCGTTGCCGCGGCGGTCGCCGGCTGACGGTCCTGCTGGTCGGCCGTGGCCGTGGCCGTCGCCTTGGCCGCGCGGCGCTTCATGACGATCAGCGAGCCGAGGCCGAAGAGGACCGCGGCGACCAGGCCCAGCCAGGAGAAGCGCTTCAGCCAGGGCTCCGCGACGATGCCGACGCTGTAGATCAGCGCGGTGGTACCGCCTGCCCAGACGATGCCGCCCAGGATGTTGGCGATCAGGAACTTCCAGTACGGCATCCGCAGTACGCCCGACAGCGGCCCGGCGAAGATCCGCAGCAGGGCGATGAAGCGCCCGAAGAAGACCGCCCACATGCCCCACTTGGCGAACTTCGCCTCGGCCATCGCGACGTGCTCGGGCCCGAAGTGGCGCGGGAATTTCCGCCCGGCCCAGTCCAGCAGCGGCTGGCCGCCCTTGCGGCCGATGACGTACCCGATGGAGTCGCCGACGATCGCGCCGACCGTCGCGCACGTGCCCAGCACGACCGGGTTGATGTGGTCCTGCGTCGCGGCCAGCAGCGACGCGCTGACGAGAACGATCTCGCCCGGCAGCGGAATGCCCAGGCTCTCCAGCCCGATGATCACCCCCACCAGGAGGTAGACGCTCACTGCCGGTACGGACTCGAGCCACTCCTGGACGTGCAACGCGGCTTCCTCCACCTCATATCGGGCCCATCCACGGGCCGCCCCCTGACGCGCGACGCCGCACGTCAGGGAAGGGTACTCGATGACCTGGTCACGCATGCGGCCGCCGCGCGTGGCGCGCGGCAGCCGGCAGTCGCTGTTCAGCGGCCTCGGCCACTGTTCATCAGAGGGTGGGACGCAACGTGGAGCACATCAGTTGCCCACGGCCGCCGGCAGATTCTCCAGCGCCGTTCCCCAGCGCCATCTATTTGCCGTCCCCAGCACTATCGATTTATCGATTAGCCGTCGCGGATCAGTGCCTGAGCAGCCGCCCGAGGCAGAGGCTCACCCGGTCCACGATGGTGTCGGAGACCGCTGCGTTACCCGTCCCTGCCCAGGACCATCCACTGTGCGGGAAGGTCGATGCGCGAACCGTCCGCGCGGTGTTCGGTCATCACCAGGTCGGTTTCCCCGCTCGCCAGTACCGTCAGGCCGAGCGAGCGGAAGAGTTCGGGTATCAATGCGTCGTCCGCCTCGGCCGGGGTGAGGCCGTGGTCGAAGATGCTGGCCAATTTGGGTGGCGGGCCGGACGGCCCCTGTGCCGCCTGCGCCAGCACACTCTTGCTCCGGGACAGCAATTCGACCACGAACGCCCGGCCACGGGAGCCGATCAGTGTCGCGACCGCGGCGGCGATCGCCGGGCGTGCCGACGGTTCGCTCTGATGGACCACCGCACGCATGTAGACGTTGGCGTCGCCGAGGTTGTTGTGGAGTTCGTCCACCGCTGCCGGATCGGCGGCGTTGAGCTGCCTGAACTCTGCCACCTTGCCGGCGTCTGCCCGCCGGGCGTGGGCGACGGCTTCCTGTGACAGGTCCACTCCGACGGCCCGGTTGAAGTGCGCTGCCAGGTACCGCGTTTGGGTGCCGGTGCCGCAGCCGATGTCCACGATCGGCAGCGTGGCGTCGGCGAAGGGCTGGAGCAGCGGCAGGTGGGTTCCCGCGGCGAGTTCGGCGTCACAATCGAAGATGGCCGCGCCCGGGCCCTCGGGAGTGTCGCGCCAAAAACCTTCCCACGCTTCGCAGTACGCCGTTGACACGCTCATCCGCACTCCCGGAACCCGGCCGTCCGCCATCTTCCCTCCTTGCTACCGTCCGGCCAGGTCATGCGGCAAGTGGTGTGATCAGGGTTACCGGGCGTCGGCTCGCGACAGCAACTGCTCGAACCAGACCGTTTTACCGAGCGACTCGAGGTTCGTCCCCCACTTGTGGGCCAGGCGGTCCACGATGCGCAGCCCGCGCCCGTACTCCGACTCCGGTCCGCGATCGAGGAGGACCGGGGCTGCCGGGTCGTCGTCGCTCACCTGGCACAGCAGCGTGTCCGTCCGCACCAGCCGCAGCTCGATGCGCTCAGTACGGGCATGGCGTACCGCGTTGGTGACGAGCTCGCCGACGAGCAACTCGGCGGTCGGCGCGCGGTCTGCCGCTCCCCAACGGTGCATCACCTCGCGGACCAGGGCACGTGCCCGCGCCGCCTCCCCCGGCTGAGGGGCAAGACGCCAAGTGACAACGTCGGAACGTGGAATGCCATTCAGGCGGGCCATCAGCAAGGCCACGTCGTCCTTGCGGCCGCCTGCGGGGTTGAGCGTGCGGATGATGGCGTCACAGGCGTCGTCCATGGAGGCGGCCGGGTGGGCGGCGCTCTCGCACAGGGCGGCGAGGCCGGCGCCGATGTCCTGGCCGCGCACCTCCACCAGACCATCGGTGCACAGCACCACACGGTCGCCCGGCGCCACCGGGTACGAGACCTCTTCGAAGGCCACTCCCCCGACGCCGATCGGCGCGCCGCTGGGAACCGCGAGCAGCTCGCTGCTTCCGTCCACGGCTCGTACCACCACCGGTGGGATGTGGCCGGCGTTGGCGATGCGCAGCGTCGACGCAACCGGGTCGTAGACCGCGTACAGGCATGTCGCGAGGTAGTTCTCGCCGAGCCGTTGCGCGAGGTCGTCGACGCGACGCAGCAGTTGGGCGGGCGACAGGTCCAGTGAGGCCAGGGTCTGCACGGCGGTACGCAACTGGCCCATGATGACAGCCGAGTTCAGTCCGTGGCCCATGACGTCGCCCACCACGAGCGCCAGCCGGGATCCGGGCAGGGTGATGGTGTCGAACCAGTCGCCGCCGACCTTGCCGAGCCTGGTGCCCGGCAGATAGCGGGTGGTGACGTCGCAGCCGGGCATGCGCGGACTGACGCGCGGGAGCATCTCCTCCTGGAGGGTCTCCGCGACGTTCTCCTGGCGGGTGTACATGCGCGCGTTGTCGAGTACCAGGCCGGCCCGGGCGGCGAGTTCGGCTCCGGTGGTGCGGTCCATGTCGTTGAACGGCTGACGGCCCGGGCGGCGCAGCAGCACCATGAAGCCGAGGACGACCTGACGTGCCTTCAGCGGGACGATGAGGATCGAGCGGCCGTTGATGAGGGGGCGCAGGTCCCGCTTTTCGAACTGGCCGGCGATGCGGTCGCCCAGCTCGTCGCTGATGTGCGGGATGAGCACGGGCTCGCCGGTAACCATGCACTGGAAGAAAGGCGTGTGTTCGGGGAAGGCGATGGCTTCGCCGACCGGGACGGTGTCGTCCCAGCGGCCCGGCTCGTCGTTGTGCTCGACCCAGACGCGGTGCCAGACGGTGGTGACGTCGGGCGGCCCGTCGGGAAAGCTGTCACCCGCGAGCACTTGGGCTCGCAGATGGGTACCGGCGAAATCGGCGAATCGTGGCACGGCCGCGCTGGTCACTTCACGGATGGTCACCTCCAGGTCCAGGGAGGTGCCGATGTGCCCGGAGACCTCGTTGAGGAATTCCAGGCGTTCCCGTACCGCGGAGTGCTCCAGGTCGAGTGCCTCTTGGGCCGCCATGTCCGTCGCCGCGGAAGCACCCGCATCGAGGCCGACGCGCTGCGGAGTCCGGCGCTTACGTGCCAGATACTTCGGTACGCCCCAGTCCGGCGTCACCGGAATCCGCTCATGGCTCCTGAGCTCGAGGACCGGGTAGCCCATGTCCAGGACCTGCGCGACGATCCGGGCGCCGGCGGCGGGGCCGGTGTTGGGCAGGATGTCCGGCAGCCGCCGGGCGAGCAGATCCGCTTCGGGGAACTCGGTGTACCCGGCGAAGCCGGGGCATGCCTGCTCGCGGGCCGCGTTGCCACCCCGGTGCTCGGCTTCGGCCCGGGCAGCATCGGCCACCAGTACCAGCAGGCGCTCGGGCCCCGGACCGATCAACGGGTACGCCCACCACAGCACGTCGAGGGAGTCGTTGCCCGGCCCGGGCAGACGGGCGCGGCCGGCGGCCGGTTCCGGCGTCGCATCCGTGAGCCAGGTATCCAGCTCCCGGTCCGACAACGGGCCGTCGGCTGCCGGCCCGCTCTCCTCCGGCGTGGGCAGTGCGCCGAAGACGGGAAGCAGATCGAGCACCGGGCTGCCGAGGGCGTCCTCGCGCGGAACGCCGAACAAGTGGCTCGCGCGACTGCTCCAGTGAGACACCAGGCCGCCTGCGCCCGCGATGACCACAGCCAACGGCAGCCGCCCGGACACGGCGGCACCGGCGCCGGATGGCAGGCAATCGTCCATCGTCCGCAGAACTCCTCACTCTCGTGCCGGCGGCCGGACCGGTCGCTCACGAGAGCCCTCCGCACCAGCGCTACGCGACCACGGTACGACTCAGAGACAGAAAGCGACTGCACAGTCACATATTTCCCACTGCGCACAAGGAAGACCGGGCGCCCCAGAGGTGAACGAAGCCGGCCGCCCTGCTTCCCCAGTGCCTCGAGGTCTACCTGAGAGCGGCGGCGACCAACCCTTCGAGGGCTTCGCGCCGTACATCGCCGCCGTTCACCAACTGGCGGCGGCGGCCCTCGCCGCTGAGCCGGCGCCCGGCGAGCAGCGCCATGCCGTCGACCAATTCTTCGGCGGTGCGCAGCGCAGTTCCGCGTGGTCGAGCTGTACGAGACGGGTGACGAACGCGGTGAGCAGTGCGGCTCGTGTGCGGAAGTACGCCGACGTGGTGCCGCGACTGGCAGCCGCGATCGGTCTGCACACGGTCGACCCGGGCAGCGACTTCGAGCTGACCTGGGGGCGCGGGGCCGAGTTCGGGCACATCGGACTCCAAGACGGGCGGGCCGAGTGGCACGCCGTTCTCAACGTGCCTGCCGGTACGCGGTTCGCTGATCCGCTTGCCGAACTGCGGAGGCGCTTCCGTACCTGGCACGATCCGATTCCGGCCCGGCTCGATGCGACTCGTGCCGACGCCGTGCTGCACCACGACGTCAACGAACTCCGCACGCCGCTTTCCCATCCACTGGCCGTCGGTCTGCGCAACACGGCGATGCGGCTGCCCCCCCGCCCGGGCCACCATGCGCATGCTCCTACGGCACCACAGCTGGGTGCCGCCTCAGGTGAGCCTCAGCCGTTCAGCCGCAGCGTCCACACCACGGTCATCTCGCCCGAGACGGCCTCGTCCTCGCGCTGGATGGCGATGCTGACCGGGAACTCCGGGCGGCCGCCCGCATCAAGTTCGGCGACGACCTCGGACACCGGGCGGCCCAGGGTCGCCGTGGCCGTCACCGTCCCCTTGGCGACCTTCTTGTAGTCGATCTCCGCCCGCACCGCGAGCGGCACCGCGCGCGAGAGCTGGTCGCCGAAAGCCTTGAGGACGATGGCACCGCTGGCGGACTCGGCCAGGGTGAACATGGCGCCCGCGTGGGGGCCGCCGATGTGATTGTGGAAGTCCGGCTGGTCCGGGAGCCGGAGTACCGCACGTTCCGAGGTGACCTCGACGAACTCCAGATTCAGGGTCCGCACCATCGGGACCGCGGCGGCCAGCATTTCACCCATCGAGGCGTTCTCAACTGTCATGAGCGGAGATGTTACCGATGAGTAGCCCAGTTGGCCACCCTGGTCACACCCCGCCCCCGGCTCGGAAGAAGCCCCTTGAGTCGCCGCCAAGTACATGCCAAACTCCCCCGAAGTACCCGCGAACGGCATGAGCGAACGTCAGGGTTCTGTCACGCTCCCTGGGGCAGCTGTGACACCTCCCACCTCGGACCTTTATCGTTAGCGCCCATGTGGCCAGGACAGCAGCCGCCCGGGGGCGAGCAGAACCCGCAGGATCAGAATCCGTATCAGCAGCCGGGTTACCAGCAGCCGAATCCGTACCAACAGCCGGGTTATCAGCAGCCGGGCTACCAGCAGCCCAATCCGTTCCAGGGCCAGCAGCCCATGCAGCCTCCGCCACCGCAGTGGCCGGCGCCGGGCGGACCGCAGTCCCCCAAGGGCGGCGGCAACAACAACGAGAAGAAGACCACCGTGACGATCGCCGTCGTCGCGGCGGTCGCGGTCGTGGCGGCCGCCGTGGTCACCGGTGTCTTCGTCCTCCAGGGCGACAAGGACGACAAGGTCGTCGCCAAGGACGACCCGAAGCCCACCCACTCCCGGTCCGCGACGGCCGAGCCGACGGAGTCGGCGAGCGGTGGCGCGGGTCCCGGTGGCGATCCGAACGCTCCCGATCAGCCGGTGATCAAGGGCTGGCAGACGGTGGTCAATGCCAAGCGGCACGTGGCATTCGACGTCCCCACCAAGGACTGGACGACCACCTCCGCGGACACCTACACGGGGTTCCAGGACGAGAAGGACAAGTCCGGTTTCCCCAAGACCCTGATCTCGATGACCGCGCCGGCCTACCTCAAGGAGGACTGGTGCACCATCAAGGACAAGGACGGCAATGAGTCCACCGCGGCGCTGGCCGGCACCGGCGTCAAGGGCGCGCAGGGCGCGAAGAGCCAGTCCGAGGCCGCCCAGAACGAGGCTCTGAACTGGGTCTGGGCCGGTTACGATCAGAAGAAGACCGGTACGTTCAAGGGCACCAAGGCGAAGTCCTTCAAGAGCGATCACGGCATCACCGGAAAGCTGTCAACGGCGACCGTGACCGGCGTGAAGAAGGACAACAAGTGCGACTCGGACGGCAAGGCGTATGCGGTCACGTACACCGACACCACCGGTGAGTACGCGACCTGGATCCTCTACGCCGCCAAGGACGTCAAGGGCGAGATCGACGAGGCCACGGTCAAGAAGATCATGAGCTCCCTCCGGCCGCTCGAATAACCCCTCGAACAATGGAATGACGCCTCCGGGCAAGAACGCGAGGCTGCTGTGATGAAGATGCTGCTGTGATGAAGATGAAGCGCCCTGCCTGGGCGGGGCGCAATTACACGCTGCTGACGGCCGCCGCCGTGGTCACGGGTCTCGGAAGTTCCGGGGCCCTGATCGCGGCGGCGTTCGCCGTGCTGGCAGCCGGCGGTTCGGCGACCGACGTCGGTCTGGTCGCCGCCGCCCGTACGATCCCCCTGGTGATCTTCCTCCTCGTCGGAGGAGCGATCGCCGACCGGCTGCCGCGGCACCGCGTCATGGTCGCCGCCAACGCCCTGAACTGTGTTTCCCAGGGCGCGTTCGCGCTGCTGGTACTCACCGGCGAACCCCGGCTGTGGCAGATGGCGCTGCTGTCCGCGCTGGGCGGCACCGGCCAGGCGTTCTTCGCGCCCGCCGCCGAGGGCATGGTCCTCGCCAGCGTCTCCGGCGAGCATTCGGGACGCGCCTTCGCGTTCTTCCGTATGGGCATGAACGGCGCGAACATCGGCGGCGCGGCACTGGGCGGCGCGCTGATCGCGGCGGTCGGGCCCGGCTGGGTACTGGCCATCGACGCCGTTGCCTTCGCGCTCGCGGGTTTGCTGCGGGCATTCCTCGACGTACGGGGCGTGCCGCCGCGCGAGCCGGGCCACGGCCTGATCGCCGACCTCCGGGACGGCTGGCGGGAGGTGGTCTCCCGGCCCTGGCTGTGGGCGATCGTCCTGCAGTTCGCCGTCGTCAACGCGGTGGTGGCGGCCGCCGAGGCGGTGTACGGACCGCTGGTCGCGCAGGATCATCTCGGCGGTCCGGGCCCGTGGGGGCTGGCGCTGGCGGCGTTCGGTGCCGGTACGGTCTGCGGCGCGCTGCTGATGACCCGGTACAAGCCGCGCTACCTGCTGCGCGTGGGCGCGCTGTGTGTCTTCCCGCTCGCCCTGCCGTCCGCCGCGCTGGCGGTGCCGGTGCCGGCCGGTGCGCTGACGGGCGTGATGTTCGGTGCGGGCATCGCGGTCGAGGTGTTCGCGGTGACGTGGATGATGGCGCTGCACCAGGAGATACCGGAGGAGAAGTTCTCCCGGGTCTCGTCGTACGACTGGCTCGGCTCCCTCGCCATGGTGCCGCTGGCCACGGCGCTGGCGGGCCCGGTCCAGGATCTGGTGGGCCGTACGACCGCGCTGTGGGGGTGCTCTGCGCTGGTCGCGCTGCTGACGGCGGCGGTGCTGTGCGTACGGGATGTGCGGTGGCTGCGGCGGCGGACGGAAACGGTGCCGACGGGGTCGTCGCCGGGGACCTCCCCGGCGCGGGCCGCTGACCAGGCTTCGGCCGAGGCACCCGGCCAGGTTCCGGTGACCGGTCTTCCGGCCCCCACCGCGCCCGACGACGTCACCCCACGCTGAACGCGCCCGCCGGCGGCTCCGGCGACGGGACCGACTCCGCGTCCCGTACCGGCTGCGCGTCGCCGATGAGCTGCCGCAGCCGGTGGCCGTGCTCGACGCGGGCCGGGAAGGCATCGGCCGTCACCCGCCGCGCGATGTCGGCCAGCGGCAGCTCTTCCTGGGACGCGACCAGGACGGCGTTGCCGAACCGGCGCCCGCGCAGCATCGACGGCTCCGCGATCAGGCAGAGCCGCGCGAAGACCGCGGTGAAGTTGGCGAGCTGACCGCGCAGGAAGGCGAAGGGCGCGCTGTCGGCGAGGTTCGCGACGTAACAGCCGCCCGGGCGCAGCACGCGGCCGGCGGCCCGCGCGTACTCCGCCGAGGTCAGATGCGCCGGCACCCGCGATCCGCCGAAGACGTCCGCCACCACGATGTCCACGGAGGCCGCCGGCGCCGCTTCCAGTGCGGTACGGGCGTCGGCGGCGTGCACCGATATCCCGCTGTCCAGGGGCAGTGGGAGATACCGGCGTACGAGATCGAGCAGGCCGCGGTCGGCCTCGATCACCTGTTGCCGGGAGCCGGGGCGGGTCGCGGCGAGGTAGCGCGGCAGGGCCAGTGCGCCGCCTCCCAGATGCAGCGCGTCGAGCGGGCGGCCGGGCTCCGCGGCCGCGTCCAGGACGTGGGCGATCCGGCGGGCGTACTCGAATTCCAGGTACGTGGGCTCGTCGAGGTCCACATACGACTGCGGAGCGCCGTCGACGGTGAGCAGCACGGCGCGCGGCCGGTCCACGTCGGGCAGCAACTTGGCGGTGCCGCAGTCCACTTCCTGGGTGACGGGCACGAGGGCTGCGGGTGCAAACGAACTCGGGACGTCGGGTCGGTGGTCTGCCACCGTCCCATTGTGCGGTGCGCAGGCGGTGAACCGTACCGCTCGCCGCCCGCCGATGCCGCCCTTCATCCGCCATCCGTCCACACCCGGGCCGCCTCCGCGGCGTGGGCGGTCGCCTGAATGCGGCCGGCGCGGGCCGCGGCGGCGCGCTTGGACGGGTCCAGGACGTTGCGGCCGAAGGCGGCCCGCGCGGCACGGTCGGGCGTGATGACCAGTACCTCCGCTCCTTCCGCCGCGAGCCGCGCGGCCTGCGAGCGCGGGGTCGCGACGGGGCCGCCGCCCGACGCCATCGGCGCGATCACGACGACGCGCCCGTATCCGGCGGCGAGGTCCGCGTTCGCGCACGAGTGGACGCCGCCGTCGATCCAGCGGCGGTCGCCGATCGTCACCGGCGGCCAGACGCCGGGCACCGCGCAACTCGCGGCGACCGCGTCGGCGAGCTTCACCCCGCTCCCGCCGTCGAACGCGCTGCGCTCCCCCGTGAGCGCGTCCACCGCCGTGATCATCAGCCGCCGGGCAGGCCACTCCTGCGAGAGCAGCCGTCCGGCGATCACGGCCCGCTGGGTGTTCTCGGGACCCGTACGGGCGGCCAGCGCCAGCCGCCCCATCCGTGCGCCGAAGCTCACCGCGTCCCGCGACCGCAGCGCTATGGCCGCGAACCGGGCCATCGACACGGCACCCATCCGCGCCGGCGCGCCACCCCCCTGCGCGATGCCGACGCCGCCTGCGGATGCACCGACCGACGGGCCGCCCGAAGGCCCGGCCAGCTGCCGCTCGTACAGCTCCTCCAACGTCAGCTGCCCGGAGGTGAGTTGCGCGCCGACCAGGGAACCCGCCGACGTGCCGATGACGACGTCGGCCGTGGAGAGATTCACCCCCGCCTCGGCCAGTCCGGCGAGCATCCCGATCTCCCAGCCGATGCCCGTCAGCCCGCCACCGCCCAGCACCAACGCCGTACCCGCCATGCGTGCCGCTCTCCCATTAGTCGATGGTTCAACGTTCCTCGATGGTCCGGCGTCCCCCATGCTCCAAGACTCCAAGGGTCCGCCGGACGTGCAGTCTTCCATCGAGAACGCGCCGCCGACAGGCCCCATCCGGACCCCGCCCGCACGCCCTGACACCCGCGTCCTCGCACAAGAAACTGCACGTGAACGCGGGTGTGCAGGTGCACGTGTGGCCGCACGGTACGGACTTCCGGAACATGTCCCAACGGCCTCCGGAACTCGTCCGAACGGCCCTCGGCCCGGTCCCTCAGCCCGCGTCCGTGACCACCTCACGGACCGTCCCGGCGCCCACCGTGCGCCCGCCCTCGCGGACGGCGAAGCCGAGGCCCGGCTCCAGCGGCGTGCCGCGGCCCAGCCGTACCGTGACGTGGACGGTCTCGCCGGGACGGGCGGTGCCGCGCTCGCCGAGGTCCAGCTCGCCGACCACGTCGGCCGTGCGGATGTAGAACTGCGGCCGGTACCCGGTCGACAGCGGGGTGCGCCGGCCGCCCTCCTCGGCGGACAGCACGTACACATCGGCGGTGAACGCGCGGCGCGGCGTGACGCTGCCCGGCGCGGCGATCACCTGCCCGCGGCGGACCGCGTCCCGGGGTACGCCGCGCAGCAGCAGCGCCACGTTGTCGCCCGCCTCCGCGTGCTCCATCGGCTTCCCGAAGGTCTCCAGGCCGGTGACCACGGCCGTGACGCCGTCGCCCGTCTCGCCCACGATCTGCACGCGGTCGCCCATGCGTACGGTTCCGCGCTCGACCGCCCCGGTGACGACCGTCCCCCGGCCCGTGATCGTCAGGACGTTCTCGACGGGGAGGAGGAACGGCGCGTCCACGTAGCGCTCGGGCGTCGGGACGTATGTGTCGACGGCGTCCAGCAGCGCTTCGATGGCCGCCGTCCAGCGCGGGTCGCCCTCCAGGGCGCGCAGCCCGGAGACGCGGACGACCGGAACGTGCTCGCCGTCGTAGCCATGCGCGTGCAGCAGCTCGCGGACCTCCAGCTCCACCAGGTCGGTGAGCTCGGGGTCCCCGGCGTCGGCCTTGTTGAGGGCGACGACGAGGTGCCGCACGCCGACCTGCTTGGCGAGCAGCACGTGCTCGGAGGTCTGCGGCATGACGCCGTCGAGCGCGGAGACGACCAGGATCGCGCCGTCGAGCTGCGCCGCCCCGGTGACCATGTTCTTGATGAAGTCGGCGTGGCCCGGCATGTCCACGTGCGCGTAGTGCCGCGTGCTCGTCTCGTACTCGACGTGCGAGATGTTGATGGTGATGCCGCGGGCGCTCTCCTCCGGGGCCCGGTCGATGCGGTCGAACGGGACGTACGTGCCGCTGCCGCGGTCGCTGAGGACCTTGGTGAGGGCCGCGGTCAGGGTCGTCTTGCCGTGGTCGACGTGCCCGATCGTGCCGATGTTGAGGTGCGGCTTGGTGCGGACGTAGGCCGTCTTGGGGCTGTGGGACATGGGTGTCTGTCTCCCTCGCGCGGGCCGCGGCGGACGGCGTGCGTCGGCTGCGGTGCGCGGTGCGGAAGCGCTGGAGCAGGTGCGGCACCCAGGCGGTACTCACCTGCTGCTGCAGCGCTGTGCTGATCACGGCGGCTCGGCGCCGTACGGACCCCTCGACCGGCCCGACCCTCCCCCTGCGGGGCCCGCCGGACGATCCGGGGAGGGTCAGCTTCGGACGCCGTCGAATGCGGCGGTGGCCCTGGTGGGGGCGGTGACGGCAGCCTTCGGCGCGTCCGCGGCGGCGGACGTGAGCGCGAAGAAGGCGAACCGGGTCATGGGGAAAGGATCGCGGGCGGACGGCGCCGCGTCGACCGATTTACCGGGCCCGCGGCGAGCGGCGAGCAACCGGCAGGCCCCTCCCCGTACCCCGTTTATTACACCGCTATTACATCGCTCCGACGCCCAGTCGGTTAGGCTCCCCTGATGCTCGACTCCGCTACCCCGCCCGACGCCCTCGCCGTGCGCTGTACGCGGCTCCTCCTGTCGCCCTGGTCGCGGCTGGCGCTGCTGGTCGCGCTGCTCGCGTGCGCCGCGACCGCCATGTTCGTATGGGAACCGCAGCGGCTGCTCGCCAACGGCTGGCCGCCGCACCTCTCCGGTGGCGTGGCCGTGGTGCTCTTCACGGTCGCGTACGGGCTGTGCACGACCGCGTTCGTCCCGCGCCCCGTACTGAACGCCGCGGCGGGCGCCCTCTTCGGAGCCCAGATCGGGGTACCGGCCGCGCTGCTGGGAACGGTACTCGGCTCCGCGCTCGCCTTCGGTCTCGGCCGGCTGCTGGGCCAGGACGCCCTGCGGCCGCTGCTCCGTACCCGCTGGCTCTCCGCTGCCGACCAGCAGTTGAGCAGGCACGGCTTCCGCTCGATGCTGGCCATCCGGCTCTTCCCCGGCCTGCCCTTCGCGGCCACCAACTACTGTGCCGCGGTGTCCCGTATGCGGTGGCCCGCGTTCCTCCTCGCGACCGCGCTCGGCAGCATTCCCAACACCGCCGCGTACGTCGTGGCCGGCGCCCGCGCGTCCACGCCCACGTCACCGGCATTCCTGATCTCGATGGGCTTCATCGCCGTCACGGGACTCGCGGCGGTCGCCGTCGCATGGTGGAAACGCGGTGCACTGCGCGGCGGTTCGGATTCTTGAGCGCGTTGGATTGCTGAGCGCGTTGGATTGCTCAGCGCAATCGCATACGCGTTTGCCGATGCACCTGCACAGGTATCTGCATCCGCACGTGCATACGAGGTTTCCTTTACCGTCCCCGCATAGCGGCGGTAACGGGGTTGAGGGATATCAGGAGACAAGAAGAGCGACCGCGTGCTGCGGGGGCCAGGCAGCACCAGTCGCGCTTTCCCATTCACCGTCATCGACGGCGACGGTCATTCCCCTGACCGATACTGAGCAGTAGAACTCGACCTCAATCAATTCCGGTCAAGTGCCTGCCCGGTACGAGCCATTCCCTTTATCGTCCGCGCGGCGTCGCCGACGTGCCCTCAGACACAGCGCAGTGGAACGCGTGCGCCGGCGAGGTGCGCCGCTGCGCCGCCTCCGGCCGGAGCGGTCGTACGTGGCGTCCAGCTGACCGCGAGCTCCGCCCAGCACCGCTTGCCCGTTGGCGTGCGCTCGGCTCCGTGGTCGACGGATAACGCCGCGACGAGGAACAACCCTCGCCCGCCCTCGTCGTCCATGTCCGCGAAGCACGCGCTCGGAAGCTCGGTACTGGAGTCGGAAACCTCGATCAGCAGGGTCGCGCCGTTCAGTCGCGCGCTGACGGCGACGGGGCCGCCGCCCGCGTGCTGGACCGCGTTGGTGATCAATTCGCTGGTTACCAGTTCGACGTTATCGAGTGACTGGGCGTCGAATTGCACGCTCCAGCCCCGTAAGTCGCTCACTACCCGGCGCCGCGCTGCTGCTGCGGCGGCGGGCGTACCAGGCACGGAGAAGGTGAGCCCGTGCGCTTGCATGAGTGGCCTCCTGACTGAGTGGGCACCTCAGGCAAGCAGCGATACGGCCGCGATGGCCAGATCGGACGCGGCGGCTGCATGACTCATGCAGGAGTTGCATCACTCTCGATTATGGTTTCATTACGCTCGGTTGAGCAGTCAGGATCGGCGACGGCAAAGGGGCCGTGGCACACATGGTCGACGCACAAAGTGAAGCGAAGAGGCTGGGCGAAGTGATCCGCCGGGCGCGAGTGCTGAAGAAGCGCTCGCAAGCGGATGTCGCCAAAGCCCTTGGCTATCACCAGTCGAAGGTGAGCCGCCTTGAAGGCGGCCGGGGTACCGAAGACACCCGCCTGTTGCGTGAAGTCGCACAGGTGCTCGGTATTCCGTTGGACAGTCTCGGCCTTGCTGCCTCCCCGGATGTAAGCACCGCCGACCCTGAGGCAGAGGACATGTACCGCCGCACCTTCCTCGCCGCGAGCATTGCTGCGCTCGCGACACCGGACGTACCGGCCCCCGTCGCCCATGACGACCTGGTCCGTTCGCTTCTTCCCGGACCGGGCAGGACAGCCGCCCGGCCGACCCTGAAATTCGCCGAGCTGCGCGAGCGGGTGGCCACCGTGCGCCGGCTGTTCAACCACTGCAGCTACAAGGAACTGGAGGGTGCGCTCCCCGATGTGATCGCCGATCTCCGGCATGCCACCGACGGCAATTCGGCCGAGCTTTCGCAGATTTCCGGCCTCCTTGCCACCGCGTACCAGACCGCTGCCGGGCTGCTTCTGAAGCAGAGCGACCACGGGAACGCCTGGCTCGCGGTCGGCCGCGCGATGGCGGAGGCGGAGCGCTCGGAGGACCCGGTGGTCCTGGCGTCCAGCGTCCGCGTCCATGCGCACGTCCTGGTCCGCGAGAAGCACGCCGCGCAGGCCGTGGCGATCGTCCGGCACACCGCCGACCAGCTGTCGGGCTCCTACGACCGCCGTTCGCCGCGCTATCTGGCCGCGTTCGGGCTGATGCTGCTGCGCGGGGTCACCGCCGCCAGCAGCAGCGGAGACCGGGCCGCGACGCGCGAAATGCTCGACGAGGCACGGGAGGTCGCGCGGTACGTCTCGCACGACCGGCCGGACGCCTGGGCCAACTTCAGCCCCACCAACGTGGAGCTGCATACGGTCAGCGCGTCCGTCTCACTCGGTGACGCGGGGCAGGCGCTGGAGGCCGCGCGCCCCCTCATGCGCCGGCACATCCCCGTACCGGAGCGCCGCGCCGGTCTGTGGGTGGACGTGGCCCGGGCGTACAGCCAGCAGGGCAAGCTCGCCGACGCCTTCCAGGCACTGCGGATCGCGGAGCGCTGCGCGTCCCAGGACATCCGCCGGCCCGCGGTACGCGAGATGGTCGCCGACATGGCCGCCCGCGACCGCCACCGCGCCCTCCCGGAACTGCACCTCTTCAGCCGCCGCCTGGGAGCCCCGGCGTGAACGGTCCGGCCGTTCCTGATGGGGTCGCGGACGCGGAGGTGTCCGGCAGTCGGCGCCAGAAGCCGTTCCTGTACGTCGTGCTCTGCGCGGCGGGCATCGCCGACGACGTGGACAAGCTGATCGCCTCCGCGCAGCAACGCACCTGGCATGTCGGCGTCATCGCCACGCCGCGCGGTCTGGAGTACATCGACGCCTCCGCGATCGAGGCCCAGACCGGCTATCCCGTGCAGTCGGCCTGGCGCGCGCCGGGCGAGCCGCGCCCGCTGCCGCCCGCCGACGCGATCGCGGTCGCCCCGGCGACCTTCAACACGATCAACAAATGGGCCCAGGGCATCGCCGACACCCTGGCGCTCGGCATCCTGTGCGAGGCGCACGGCTTCGGCATCCCCGTCGCCGCGCTGCCCTACCTGAACGCCGCGCAGGCCGCGCACCCCGCCTATGCACAGAGCCTGGCCCGGCTGCGCCGCATGGGCGTCCTGCTCGGCGACTACGTCCCGCACCCGCCCCGGACGGGCGGCGGCCGCATCCGCTTCCGCTGGGAACAGGCACTCGACCTGCTGGCCCCGGCGCTCAAGCGAGGCTAGGCGCGGAGCGAGGCACAGCCCCGGCTCGGGCCCCGGCTCGGGCTCGGGTCCCGGCGCCGGGCCGGGGCCCGCCCCCTCACCCGTACCGGGCAGGGGCAAAACCGGGCCAGAACCGGGCCGATCGCCTGTCGGTCACTTCGGGACGCTACGCTGCCCTACGACCGGCGCAAGATCGCGCCGCAGCCCACCCACGAGCCACCGGATTCACCAGCTGTGCCATCAGTGTTCCGCACGTGCGTCTGCACGCGTTCGCGCCCAGCGTCCCGTGTCGTACGCCTCGCGCCCTGCGCGTGATGCCCGAGGATCGCTTGATGCGACATCAGCTCCGCCCGCCCCCGCCAGCAAACGGCCGAGCCCAAGGACGACGACCACGACGCCGACCCAGATCCCGATCCACTCCCCCGAACCGGCACGCACCGCGGCCGCACGCATGACGGCCGCCACCCCGAATTCCCTGCCGACCTGCACGTTTGCTGGTAGCGGCAAAATCACCTTCCGGATGGCGTACTACCCATGTCTTGGTTTGAATCATTCATCCTTGGACTTGTCCAAGGCCTGACCGAATTCCTTCCGATCTCTTCCAGCGCGCATCTGCGCCTGACCGCGGCCTTCGCCGGCTGGCACGACCCCGGCGCCGCGTTCACCGCGATCACCCAGATCGGTACCGAGACGGCCGTACTGATCTACTTCCGCAAGGACATCGTCCGGATCATCTCGGCCTGGGCCCGCTCTCTGGGGAACAAGGCGATGCGGCAGGACCACGACGCCCAGATGGGCTGGCTGGTCATCATCGGCTCCATCCCGATCGGCGTCCTCGGCATCACCCTCAAGGACGCGATCGAGGGCCCGTTCCGCGACCTCCGCCTGATCGCCACCACGCTCATCGTGCTGGGCATCGTCCTCGGCATCGCCGACCGCCTGGCGGCACGCGACGAGACCGGCGGCCGCCACCGGGCCGCCAAGCAGCGCAAGACGCTCACCGACCTCAGCGTCAAGGACGGCCTGCTCTTCGGCGTCTGCCAGGCGATGGCCCTGGTCCCCGGCGTCTCGCGCTCGGGCGCCACGATCAGCGGCGGCCTGCTCATGGGGTACACCCGGGAGGCCGCCGCACGGTACTCCTTCCTGCTGGCCATCCCCGCCGTACTGGCCTCCGGCGTCTACGAGCTCAAGGACGCCGGCAAGGGCCACGTGTCCTGGCCCCCCACCATCTTCGCCACGATCATCGCCTTCGTCGTCGGCTATGCGGTCATCGCGTGGTTCATGAAGTTCATCACCACCAAGTGCTTCATGCCGTTCGTCATCTACCGGGTCCTGCTGGGCATCGCCCTCTTCGCCCTGATCGCAGCGGGCGTACTGAGCCCCCACGCGGGAGAGTCGGCCGGCTGACCCCGACCGAGGCCTGAGCCCCCCCGCCAGCCTCCTCCCCCACCCCGATACGCCCCGCCCGGCCCCGCCCGAGGCGGGGCGTCGGCGTCAGAGGCGGGACGTCGGCGTCAGGAGACGACCGGTGGCGCCCACCGTCGACCAGGCGCCCACCGGTCCAACGCTCGCCATCGCCCTGCTTGGGCGGGAGCTGCGGACCGGTCGACTCCGGTGGCCTGTCGAGCCTCGTGGCCGTACTGACTCCGGACGACACCAACCGTGCACGTGCGTATGCACTGGACGCCGCGGTCACGGTCCTCCCCCTGCACCACACACCGGGGCGGCGGCCTGCTGATGACCGTCTTCGCGGTCGGCGCGCTCGCGGGGTCACTGCTCCTCGCCCACCGCAAGCCGGCCTTCCCGCCACAGCGTCGCGTCACCTACAGCCTCGTCGGCACCGGACTCGCTGAGACCGGCGCGGCGACCGCGCTGCCGGATCCAGTACTCCTCCTGATCATCGCTGCCCTCCAACTCTGCGCTGCCGCGGCTTACATCGTCATGCGATCGCGGACCCCCGTGGCCCCGCGATCGACCGTTCCCGGTGGCCCCACTCCCCGCGCTGTCAGGGAGTGGGGCCGGTCCGAGTAGCGCCAGCAGCTCGGATAGGAACATTGCTCACGGTAGCGGGGGCCACTGACAATCGCGGGCGCGCTGCCGGCCGGCGAACCGTTTCCGACCGCTCAGGTCACCGCGTCCGCCCCGCAATTCCAAGGTCTCGGCCGCCGGCAATTCGCCCGTAGGAGTGAACTCGCCACGCCCCCTCGCTCCTTGACGCCCAAGTCCCCGCTCGGGAAACGTAGCCGCAGCCCGACCCGACCCCGGCCCGGGCTCCGGGACCTGCCGACCGAAGCCTTCCGCATTCCTACCGAAGGAGCCCCGTGGCCGAGCACAAGGACCGCATGCTGGCCGGTGACTGGTACATCCCCGATGACCCCGAGCTCCTCGCGGACACCGAGCGCCGCATCGAACTCTGCGCGGCCTTCAACGCGGCCGCCGGACACATGCCCGGCACGTACGACCCGGCCCGGCGCGACGCGGTCCTGGCGAAGCTGCTCGGTTCGGTGGGTACGGACGTACGGATCCGCCCGCCCTTCCACTGCGACTACGGATACCTCATCAGCATCGGCTCCGGCACATTCATCAACTTCGGGGCGGTCTTCCTCGATGCCGCGCCCATCACCATCGGCGCCCACGTCCAGATCGGCCCCAATGTGCAGCTGCTGACCCCGACCCACGAGCTCGACGCCGAGCGACGCCGGGCCGGCTGGGAGAAGGCCCTGCCCGTGACGATCGGCGACAACGTCTGGCTCGGGGGCGGGGTGATCGTCTGCCCGGGCGTGACCATCGGTGAGAACACCGTGGTGGGCGCCGGTGCGGTGGTCACCAAGGACCTGCCGCCGGGCGTTCTCGCCGTCGGCAACCCCGCCCGCGTGCTGCGCAAGCTGGACGAGCCGACGAACTGACGGCCCCGGGAGCCCGGCAGCCCAGCCGTCCGCCCCCGGGACATAACTCGCGGTCGATTGTCAGTGCCTCCCCCTAATATGTGTTCCATGTCCGCAACTCATCTCCTTCCGGGCCAAGTCCGCCCCTCTGCCGCCGAAGTGAACGACTCCATACGGCGGTTCGTCCGGGCTCGGCGAGGCTGCGCCTGGACGGCCGAGGACCGCGAGGAGTACGCACACCTTCTCGCGGCATGGACCTCGGCGATGCGGGACGAGATCGTCACGGCGGCCTGAGCCGGGACGCCCCCGGACGGGACGAGCCGGCGACGTACACGACGACAGGCACGGGGATGGGCACGACGACGGGCACAGGACGACACATACGGACACAGGTCGACGACACCGCACGTCGCGCGCCCGGCCGGGTGACGAGGGAGACTGGCCCCATGTGCCGCAGTATCAAGACGCTCCGCCCACCGACCACCCCTGACGTGACAGAGGAGGACATCCGCGCGGCGGCCTTGCAGTACGTACGCAAGGTCTCCGGATTCCGCACGCCCGCCGCACACAACCGCGAGGTGTTCGACCAGGCCGTGGACGCCGTAACCGCCGCGACCCGTGACCTCCTCGCGAACCTCCACGTACGCGGCAGCAGCCCGACCCCGCCCTCACACCCGACGGCCTGAGCCCCTCACTCGCCAGTCACCAATTGGTCACCACTCCAGGTCTGCCTGTACCGGCAAGTGATCGCTCGGATACTGTCCGTCCTTCGCGAAGATGTTGATCTCGGCGCGCAGCGTCCGCACCGACGGGGAAGTGAGCAGCCAGTCCACGCGGTCGCCGTTCGGGACGAGCGGCCGGTAGCCGTGGAACGTGGCGTACTGCGCGCTGCGCTCCTCCGCCGCGTCCCAGGAGTCCACGAGCGAGCCGACGCGCAGCATCGTCTCGTACACCGGATTCTCGTGTGCGGCTACATTGAAATCGCCGGTCACGATCCGAGGCAGCCCCGTCTCCAGGCCGCGCAGCCGGTCGGTGATGAGCCCGGCGGAGCGTTCGCGCGAGCCCTGGTGCGCGTGATCGAGATGCGTGTTGAGGGCGTAGAAGTCCGTACCGGTCAGCAGGTCGCGGAAGCGCACCCACGTCACCATGCGGATGACGGTATTTCCCCAGGTCGCCGAGCCGATCACGTACGGCGTATCGGACAGCCAGAAGTGGTCGTACTCGACAGGCCGCAGTCGCCGCGTGTCATAAAAGATCGCCGCGAACTCGTCCCGACTGCCACCCGCACGCCCGGTCCCCAGCCAGGAGTACCGCGCTCCCAGGTCCTCCGCGATCTCCTGCAGCTGCCCGTACAGTCCCTCCTGCGTCCCCAGCAGGTGCGGCGCCTCCCACCGCAGCAGCTCGCGCATGACCGGACGGCGTCGGCCCCAGGAGTTCGGCTCCTCATCCGAGGCGTACCGCAGGTTGAACGTCATCACCCGCAGCCGCCGCCCGGCGCCCCCTTCCGAGGCGGCCCGCCGTTCCGGAGCCACCGCCTGAGCGGCCCCGCCGGCCCCCACGACGGGCACCGCCGCCGCGGCAACCACCCCCGCAGCCCGCAGGGCCAGCCGCCGCCCCACCCAGTCACTGCCGACCCCGGCGACAGACACACTTGCACGTGCGGATGCAGTTGCGTTCACATCTCCTCCAGCCGGCCGCCCGAGCCCTTCCGCGCTCCCACCCTTCCCCTCCAGCACACCGGAGAGTCTCAGCCCTCCCCGTTATACGGAAGTGGCCACCGCCCGACGCCCTCCGGAATTCGCCATGACGCCTGACGCGATGAGTCGCTGACGCCGTCCTTAGCCACCGTCGTCCTCAGTCACCGCTGCCGCTCGACGGCCCCTCCCAGTCCGCGTACCGAATGCGCGAGATCTCCCGTACCTCCCCCACCGTCCCCCACTCATCCCTGCCCAGCCGGGACAGCGGGCGCAGCTTACGAATGTCCGGATGCCCATCGGTCATGACGTCCTCGGCGACCACGGCATGCACGACCTGCCCGAAGACGACCGTGGAGTCCCCGAAGCGCAGCGTGCTGTGCAGCCGGCACTCCAGCGCCACCGGAGAAGCGGCCACCCGCGGCGGCTTCACACACCGACTCGGCTCCGTAGCAATCCCCACCTCCTCGAACTCACTCACTCCGTGCGGAAAATCCGTCGCCGTCTCATTGATCTGCTCAAAAAGCCCCTCAGGCGCGAGGTTCACGACGAACTCCCCGCTGGCTTCCACATTGAGCAGCGAGTCCTTCCGCCCCACGGAAGTGAACTGCACGATCGGCGGCGAGACGGCGGAGATGGTGAAGAAGGAGTGCGGGGCGAGGTTCGCGGCGCCGCCGTCCGCGGCGATCGTCGACACCCAGGCGATGGGGCGCGGCACCACCGTCGCGGTCAGCAGCCGGTAGAAGTCGTTGCGGGACGTGGTCCGGGGATCGATCTCGATACGCATGATCGCCAGTATCCACGGAGCCAAACCCGGCAGGCTAACCGCAGATCGACGGCATCACCCAACCCCTGTTCTCGGCAGACAGTGCCCGGTATCGGACTCGTCCAGCACCATCAGGAGCCGACACCGTGCCAGCCGTCCAACCCCGCTGGGAGGACTCGCGCAAGCGCCTGCGCTGGGGACCGTTCGCCAAGGCCTACTAAGGAGAACGACACCTCCGCCTCAAAAAGCGCAAGGTCATCCGCCCGACGGAACGATCGACTGGATCGTCCTGCGCCCGGAGTTCCGGCAGCTCCTCGCCGCCCTGTCAGCCGGCGTCATCGACGGGGTCATCTTCTACGACCTCGACCGCCTCGTACGCCAGCCCCGCGACCTCGAAGACCTCATCGACATCGTCGAGTACGTCAAGCGGCCGGTCACCGGCGCCACCGGCGGCCGCATGAACCTGATCAACGACAGCGACCGCCACATGGCCCGGATGATCGAGGGCGAGTTTGCCCTCGGGAACCAAGGGCGTACGGTACTTGCGGCGGCTGCGGGGCGGCGGGCACCGTACATTGATGGGCGATCACGTTCGGGTGCGGGCAGTCGGCGCGGTGACTTGGGCCGGACCACACCAGGTCGGGCCCGTGCGATCTGGCGTGTAGGCGCCAGTCGAGGCGGTTCGGTGCGGTGCCGGGCCCACAGACCCGGCAAGATCCAATCGAGTGGCCGTACCATCTCCGGCATGTCTATTTACGAAGTCCACATCGACGCTCTCCAGGGCGGTCCCGCGGACCTCGCCCAGTACCGGGGCAAGGCGGTCCTCGTCGTCAACGTCGCCTCCAAGTGCGGCCTCACCCGGCAGTACACCGAGCTGGAACAGCTCCAGAAGAAGTACGCGGCACGGGGGTTCACCGTCCTCGGCGTCCCGTGCAACCAGTTCGCGGAGGAGGAGCCCGGAACACCCGAGGAGATCGCCAAGTTCTGCTCGTCCACGTACGGGGTCACCTTCCCGCTGACCGAGAAGGTCGAGGTGAACGGCCCCCGGCGGCACCCGCTGTACGCGAAGCTCGTGCGCACCGCGGATGCGGACGGACACAAGGGCGACATCCGCTGGAACTTCGAGAAGTTCCTCCTCGCCCCCGACGGCACCGTCGCCGCCCGCTTCTCCCCACAGACCACCCCGGACTCCTTCGAGGTCGTAGAAGCCCTGGAGGAAATCCTTCCCGCCTGACGCGCCTGCTGGTCGGGGGCGGCCGCGCAGCCGACCGCCGGGCCGACGCCCGCTCCCGCCGCCGTCGCGCGCCGCCTGCCGTCGGAGGACCGACGCCAGGCGCTTACCACTGTGCATCCTTCAGCAGCTCGCCCATGTCCACGTCCCCGTTCTCGTCTGTCCAGCCCTCGTCCTTCATCGTCTGGCTCATCACAAGGGCGGTGTAGTCCTTGCGCCTGAGCGAGGCATGCCCGGGGCGCCAGTGACGGGGGCGCGGTGGTTCGCCGTACGCGAGGCGCTACGTGGACGGCACTGCCCACTCCAGCACGTCGCCGTCCTGCGGTGCGTACACCACTCGCTCCGGACGCTGATCACCTGGGACCGGGAACACGATCTTCCCACGTACGCAGTCGCCCGCCCGCACCAGCGTGTCGCCGATCGGGTACTCCGGCTTGGGGAAGTCGCTGTAGGTGGTGCCTGAGGGCTGGACGCGGGCGCCGTCGGCGTACGCCAGCGACCACGGTGTGTCGTTGACGTGTACGTCGGCGCCTTCCTTGTTGCACACCTTGACCTCTAGCGCTACCCATACGTAGTCCGCATTGTCAGTCCCGAATTCCTCGTCGGGCTGTACGGAGCCTTTGGCAACGGGTTGTGCGTAAGTGGCGGCGGTGGTGGTGACGGAGGTCTTTCTCCCCTCGAATTCGCCCTCCCACTTGCTGACCTTGCCCAGTGCCAGCGGCCTGGGTGGCGTGGCGGTCGGCTTGGTTTGGCTGCTGTTGCTTGCCTTGCTGCGCTCGGGCTTCGCGACATTGCTGGAGCAGGCGGTGAGCAGTGCGACGAGCGCGGCCAGTGCGGTGGCGAATGTGCGTGAGTACGGTGATGGAAAGGGCTGCGCTAAGCGGAGGGCAATGCCCACTCCAACATCAAATAGCCGGGCTGCGGGGCATACACCGTCTGCTCTGGGCGCTGATCTCCCGGCACGGGGCAAACGTTCTCCCCACGCACGCAGTTGAACGCGGGCACCGTGGGCCGAATGTCTCCTCTGGCTGGGGCGACCACAGCGCGAACCGGTTGTTCGTAGCCGCGAACAGTGGTGGTTCCGACAACTCGGCCGCCGGCTCCGGCGCGAACTCATCGGAACGCGGTGCCGAGGAGGAGAGGGGGCGGCGAAGGCGGGGGTTGTCGTGGTGGCTGTCGCCTTAGCTGGTTTTGGCGCGGTCTGGGCGGTGGTCGTCTTTTCTGGCTGCGGTGTGGTGTTGATGCCGGTGCCGTTGTCGGTACAGGCGGTGAGAAGTAGGGCGGCAAGTGAGGCGGTGTTCGTGATGGCGCGGACGCGGATGGTCCCTCTGGGGTGGTGTTGGGGAGCATCATCGGGCCCGTAGGGGTTACGTGAAGCGAGAGTGACGAAATAGTGACACGAGGCTTTACGGCGCGGCCGGGTGGCAGGGGGCAGTCCACCAGTCATCGGTGACCTGGACCCACCGGCATTGATTCTCCCGTCCTGTTGGGCGCGGCTGTCGATGACGAAGCAGCAGGCACGACTAATACGTCGGCAGCAGGCATCCGCTCAGTCGCCACTGACTTCAGTTGGTGGATCTGCGGTAGCTGATGAGAGCTGCGGCGATGTCGACGGAGGCGAGGACTGAGCCGGTTCGGCGCCGTGCGGCGCTTGGACGCCAACGCTGGGGAGAGGGGCCCCCAGTGCACGGGAGATTCCCCGAGCGGCCACCTGGACGGGGGGGATCAAGACGTGGGCGTGGGCGGTGTCGGCATGCGCGACGATCGAGACCGCCGCGACCACACCACCTCCTGGGCCGTACACGGGCGCGGCGACCGACATGCTGTCCATCGTGATCTGCCGGTCGCTGACGGCGACGCCGGTTTGCCTCACCTCGGCGAGGACACGCCGCACCTGGGCGGGAGAGCAGAGAGTCTTTTCCGTGTAGCGAGTCAGGGGCTGGCTGAGGACCTGTTCCTGCATCGCAGCGGGGGCATGCGCGAGGAGCACCAGTCCGACCCCGGTGGGGGGAAGAGAGAAACGGCCGCCTACCCGGGTCAGTACCGGCACGGCTCCTCGTCCGGCAAGCCGCTCCACGTACACGACCGACAGATCCTCGCGCACGGCCAGCTGGACGTTCTCCCGTGTGAACTGATTCAAGTCCGCGAGATAGGGCAGGGCCAGCTCGCGCAGTCCCAGCCCACGTGGTGCCAGTGCCGCTGTCTCCCAAAGTCTGAGGCCGATGCGGTAGCCACCGCTCTCCTCACGCTCCAGTGCGCCCCAGCATGTGAGCTCTTTGACGAGGCGGTGCGTAGTAGTCAGAGGCAGGCCGCTGTACCGGGAGATGTCCGTGAGACAGAGCACCGGGTGGGCGCTCGTAAAGGCCTCCAGCACCCGCAGCGCCCTTCCCGTTACCGTGCCGGTCGTCCGCTGTCCGTCTTGCATGCGGCTCTCCTCGTCTCGGGCGCCTCGCTGCATTCAACCGGACCCCGGACCCGGTGGTTTGCCGGCCGCGTCGCACACGCATCAGCCACCACGGGATGGGAAGGCAGTCGGTTCCGGCGATGAGGCGACGACGGCCCGGAACAGAGTGCGCGACGGTCTCGGAGCGGGGCCGACTGCGGCTCATGACCGCAACCGCACCGTCCCTCCTCGATGTCTGCTCCGGCCATACCCGCCGCATCCTGATTCGCCGAACCGATGGATCACACCAGCTCTTCGTGAGAAAGACCGGCAGTTTTTGGAGCACACACCTCACATCAGACAGTACGGCCAGTGGTTTCCACTGATGCCGCTCCCTGACGCATTCCCTGAAGTTAGGCACCGGAGACACGCGCGTCAACGGCTTGTTAACCCTTCATGGCGGCTGGGACTGCCACGAGATGTGGAGGGAGCCGACAGCGACTCGGGGGCTGCTCATGAGATTCCGCAACGCAGGAGTCCCGAAGTCGTCGGCCGGACAGTGCGGTTGTCGAGGAACGGGAAGAGGGCCGGGCACGGACTCACGGGAATCTCTGGAAGCAGCTGGAGAAGCCCACCCACGACGCTTTCGACGAGCCGGCCGGTCCGGAGCGCTAGACCGGCGTCACGCGGACCGGGATGCTTGCCCAGCCCTTGAGGGTGTTGTTGAGCTTCGGCACCGGCTCGCCGGCGAGTTCGATCCCGCGGATCCGGGTGGCGAGTGCGGTGAGCACGAGATCCGCTTCGAGGCGGGCGATGGGCTGGCCGACGCACTGGTGCACCCCCATGCCGAAAGCCACGTGACCGCCTGCCTGGTGGGTGATGTCGAAGCTGTCCGCGTTCTCCCCCCAGTGCCGCGGGTCCCGGTTGGCCGACCCGAGGAAGAGCAGCACCTTGGTGCCCTCCGGGATGCGGACCCCGGCGATCTCGGTGTCGTGGGAGGTGGTGCGGAAGAACGTCTGCACCGGCGATTCGAAGCGCAGCGCTTCGTCGAAGGCGAACTTGGCAAGGGGCGGCTCGGCGTGCAGGCGCTGCCACTGCTCGGGGTGCGTGGCCAGTGCGTACAGGGAGTTGGCGATGCCGTACACGGTGGTGTCGACGCCGGCGCTGAGCAGGGAGCGTACGAGCAGCGGCGCCTGCTCGTGGGTGATCTCACCGCGGTCGGCGGCCTCCCAGATCCGGGCACCGAGTCCACCGGGGGCCAGCGACTCCCGGCGGCAGCTGTTCATGATCCATTCCTGGACCGGGGCCGCCGTCGCCAGTGCGGCTTCGAGCAGGTCGTTGTGCGGACCGAAGGCGTTGAACGCCAGCGCGCCGTAGGGCAGCAGGTTCTCCCGGCCGCGCTCGGGCAGGCCGACGGCGTCGGGGAACACCTTCAGCGGGTAGACCTCGGCGAGGTCGGTGACCGCGTCGAACGTGCCGCGCGCCACCAGCCGATCGGCCAGTTCCTCTGCGAAGGGCCGGAAAGCTGCCCGCAGTTCGCGCACGGCGCGGGGCGAGATGACCCCGGCCATCGCTCCGCGTGCCGCGGTGTGCTCCGGCGGGTCGGCCTCCAGCAGCAGGCTCGGCGCCCGCCAGGGCTTCTCCTTCTTGAAGTCGGACAGCCCTGCCCCTCGGCTGGAGACGAAGGTTTCCCAGTTCTGCAAGGAGGCGTGGACCTCGGCGTACCGGCCCATCGCGAGCACGCCGTAACGGGGCAGGCCGACCACGGGTCCGGTGTCCCGCAGTCGCGCATGGAATGCGTACGGGTCGGTCAGGATGTCGTGCCCGAAGGGATCGTCGTCCAGGGCGGGTGTCTTGGCATCGGCCATGGTGTCGCTGTTCATGTCGTGGGTCTCCCCGGGGTCAGAGGTCGAGGACGAGGCGCGGGCAGGCGGCGCGCGAGACGCAGATCAACATGGTGTCCATGGCGGCCTGTTCGGCGGTGGTCAGGAGAGAGTCCCGGTGGTCGACCGTCCCGGCCAGGACCGGTGTTTCGCAGGTGCCGCACGTGCCCTCCTGGCAGGAGGACAGGACCTGCACGCCGGCCTCCTCGACCGCCTGCAGGACCGTCTTCTGCGGAGGCACCGTCACCGTGACACCGGACTGGGCGAGTTGCACCTCGAAGGGCTCGCCCAGAACCGGGGCGTCGGGTCCCTTGGGCGCGAAGCGCTCCACATGCAGCGCCCCGGCAGGCCACGCCGCACAGTGCTCGTCGACGGCCGTCAACAACGGTTCGGGGCCGCAGCAGTAGACCAGGGTGCTCTCGTCCGGCGTGCCGAGCAGGGTTCCGAGATCGAGGAGCCCGTACTCGTCCTGCGGACGGAGCGCCACGCGCTCTCCGTACGTCGCCGCGAGGTGGCCGCTGAAGGCCATGGTGGCCCGGCTGCGGCCACCGTAGGCGAGGGTCCACTCCGCTCCGGCCGCCTCGGCTGCGGCGACCATGGGCATGATCGGCGTGATACCGATGCCTCCGGCGATGAAGACGTAGCGCTCGGCCTCGGCCAGCGTGAAGTGGTTGCGCGGTCCGCGGACCCGTACGGCACTCCCTTCCCACAGCTCGTCGTGGACCCGCCGGGACCCGCCGCGGCTGTCCGGCTCGCGCAGGACGGCGACCCGCCACACGGAGCGGTCCGCGGGATCGGAGCACAGTGAGTACTGCCGCACCAGATCCGGGGCGAGAACCACGTCGAGATGGGCGCCCGGGGTCCAGGCAGGGAGGTCTGCGCCCTTCGGGTCGCGCAGCTCCAGGGAGATGACGCCGTCCGCCTCAGCGGTTCTGTGGGTGACCACCAGGTCGAGTTCGGCCTCCTCGTACGTGCCGTTCATGACTCGGATCGTCTCCTCGCAGATCTCGGGGCTGATGTGGGCGAGCGGTCGGCGGGGCTGAGATGAGCCCCGCTCCCCGTGCCGGCCGAACTGTCGGCATGAGTGTCGGGATGGGTGTCGGGGTGGGCGAGCAGCCACTCCCACAACTCGACCGGCCCCTCGGTTTCGTGGGACGTGCCGCACCAGCACCAGCCCCGCAGGCGGTCCGTGCCGGGGACCCAGACGACGCGGTGGACGGTGGCGCCGGTGAGCATGGCGGTGGGGGCAGGGTGGGACGTGTTCATGACGCCGTGAGGGCTTGCCGCCCGGCTGCGCCCGCCTCCGCACCGGCCTCCACCAGCCGCTTGAGGATGCGACGGGCGGCCAGCCCACCGGTGTCGATGTTGATGCTGAGCTCCTGCGCTCCGGCCGGCTCGGAGGCGATGACCTGCTCGAGCTTGTCGAGGGCCACGACGTCCTGGAGAACCACGGTGCGGTTGTTCTCCCGCAGGAAGTCGGAGACCTCCTGGTCCTCCAGGGCGAAGTCGCGGGCCACGGCCCAGAAGTCGTGCGTACTGTGCTCGGTCTCGGGGGTGATGGCGTAGACGACCTCGACGTGGAAGGCGTGCGGGTCGGTGCCGTCCGGGTTCGGGCCGGGCGCACCGACGGGGGCGATCCGGGAGTGCAGCAGGTACAGGCACGGGGCGTGGTACTCGATGTCCTGCCAGCGGGTGATGCGGCCCTCGATGCCGGTGGACTTGGCATAGAAGGGCGGGCACGCCGCGTCGTCCATGTGCCGGCTGACGTAGACGACACCGGCCGCCTCGTCGACCTCGGTGGTGATGGGGGTCTCCGCGACCTCGGGGGTGCCGATGTAGCCGCCGTGCAGGTACGTCTCGTGGGACAGGTCCAACAGGTTGTCGACGAGGAGTCCGTACCGGGCCGCCAACGGCTCCATGCCGCAGACGGTGGTGTAACCCGGCGAGTCCAGCCAGGGACTACGGGGGATCAGGGCCTCGTCGGCCTTCTCGCGCTCACCGATCCAGACCCACACGAAGGAGTCCTGCTCCTTGACGGGGTAGGTGGTCAACCGGGCCGTGCGCGGCACGCGGGCCTGGCCGGGAACCGCCGTGCACACGCCGTCCGCGCCGTAGGTGAAGCCGTGGTAGCCGCAGACGACGGTGTCACCGACCAGCCGGCTCGGCGCCTCCGACAACGGGAAGCGCCGGTGAACACAGCGGTCGGCCATCGCGGCGACCTCGCCGGCTTCCGTACGCCACAGGAGGACCGACTCCCCGCAGACCGTGCGGGTGAACAGCTCGCGGCCCACCTCATGGGCGTACGCGGCGACGTACCACTGATTGCGGGGAAAGGGTGACACGGCTCCTCCAACAAGGCGGCGTGAACAGCTTGTGGCGCGGGCAGCCCACAATGCCGTCCGCCGCCACGCCGAAGCAGCGCCGCTTCCGGATAACGGAAGCAGTGGGGGGATCTCATGCGCGGATGCAGCTCGATACGCTTGCGTCTTGCGGCTAGACGAGAGTCTAGCCAAGGCGGTACAACGATGTGCGCCACGACGATCGAATAGGGCGCGGCCCGGGCCGGAATGCCACTCGCATTTCCGCCAACGGCGACGCCCCCCAGCGAAAGCAGCTGCCCATGAAGAACCACGCCTGGATCGTTGCCGAGCCAGCCTTGGGGGCATACGACCCCAAGTGCCTGCAATGGGAGGAACGCGAGGTTCCCGAAGTCAGGGAGGGGCACGTCCTCATCAGGACCAAGCTGCTCTCCATCGATCCCACATCCCGCAACTGGCTGAAGCTGGACCCGGCCACGACGTACATCCCCATCGCAGTGGGCGATGTCATGATCGGTGCCGCAGTGGGTGAAGTGGTGGAGTCCCGTGCCGAGGGCTTCGAGCCCGGCGATCTGGTGAGTGGCATGTGGGGTTGGGAGGAGTACTCACTCGCCACACCCGAGTACCTCCAACGCCATGACCGCGACGACCGGATCCCGGACGAGGCGTACGTGTCCGTCTTCTCTCACATCGGGAGGGCCGCCGCGTTCGGCCTCATGGAGATCGGCCGTCTGAAATCCTCCGATACGGTCGTCGTCTCCGCGGCGGCGGGAGCGACAGGCTCGATCGCGGTGCAGCTCGCCAAGGCGAAGGGCTGCCGGGTCATCGGAATCGCCGGCGGCGAGCACAAGTGCCGTTATGTCGTGGAGGACTTGGGCGCCGACGACGCCATCGACTACCGGGCGGTGGACGTACGGGAAGCACTCGCCGAGAAGTGCCCCCAAGGAGTGGATCTCTTCTTCGACAACGTCGGCGGCGCCGTGCTCGACGCGGTGCTGGCGAACATGGCCTGGAACTGCCGGATCGTCGTCTGCGGCGCGATGTCGCAGTACGACCTCCCGAATCCGGACGCGGCGTACGGCTGCACCAACCTGCATCTGCTGATGTACAAGTGCGCGCGGATGGAGGGGTTCGTCGCGGGTGCCTACACCGGCCGGTACGCGGAGTTCGACGACATCCTCCGCCCCCTCTACATCGACGGCTCCATCGTCGCGCGCTCGCACATTGTCGACGGGCTGGACAAGGCGCCGGAGTCCATCTCGCTCCTGCTCGACGGAAAGAACAACGGAAAGTTGATGGTGCGGGTGTAGGCGCACGGACGATGGGGTGCGGCCGAGGGAGGTCCCTGAGGGAGGTGTCCGGCGTCTCAACTCGTCGGCACAGGAGCCTCATTGACTCCCCGCCCTTGCCGCACTCGCCTGACCGGATCGCAGTGCGACCCGGTCATGACTGCTTCAGTACGGCCCACCACTGCTCGGTGAGTACGTCCACCAGCTGCTCGCGGTCGTGCGGAGCCTGACGTACAGCCGTGAAGTACATGGTCCTCTCCATCTGAGTGATCAGCGTGACGAGGCGCAGGTGCGCCCGGTCGCGGTCCGCCCCTTCCGCGAACGCGGCCAGATGCCTTGTCATGGCATCCGCCGCACGGTAGACACTCTCGAACCAGCGGGCCGCCACCTTGGGCTCGACGGCCACGGCCTGCTCGAAGGCTTCGAAGCGGAGCCGGTCGCGCTCCCACCAGCCGACAGCGCGTTCAACCCACTCACGGACCGACTCCAGGGAAGGCTCCGCGATCTCATCGAGGCTGCGGTGGAACGCCACCACCGTGGGCTCGATGCGTTCCAGCAGGGCGATGACCACTTCGGCCTTGCTCGGGAAGTGCAGGTAGAACGTGGCCCGGCTGGCTCCCGCCGCCGAGGCGATGTGTGCCGTACTCACCGCCGCGTAGCCCCTGTCACGGAATGCCTCGAAGGCCGCATCGACGAGCCGCTCCCGCGTGAGTCGTTTCTGGGCCTCCCGCAGGGACTCACCGGCCGACCGACCCGCTTCGCTTGCTTCCGTCACTTGTGTCCCGCCCCTGCGTCCGCCGACTGCCCGCTCCGGCGAGGGTACGGCGTCGCCCCACCTGCCGAAGTCGCGATCATGCCAGCAAATTTACCACTGGACCCTCGCCTCTTCACTAGACAGTCGTCTAGTCGAATGGCATGGTGGCCCGCACCACACCAGTCCTGCCGCTTTCCGGCAGGGGGCTCTAGGAGGAGTCGGATGAAGCTGGAAGGAAAGGTCGCTTTCGTCACCGGAGCGGCTTCGGGGATCGGGGCCGCGACGGTCCGACTGTTCGCCGCCGAGGGAGCTACGGTCATCGGAGCGGACCTGTCCGCCGAGAAGGTCAAGGACGCGCTCAAGGGCGTCGACGGGGCCAACGGCATCGCTCTGGACGTCAGCGACAGTGCCGCGGTGAACGCCGCATTCGCCGAGGTGGAACGCGAGCACGGGCGTCTCGACGTCCTGGTCAACGCTGCGGGCGTCAACGCACCGACCAAGAAGGCCAACGACCGTCTGGTCGAGATCAACGTAGCGGCGTTCCAGGCCGCGGGCCGCGGGGAGGCCTACCACCCCGACTTCCTGAGCGAGACCACGGACGAGGACTTCGCCAAGGTCCTGGCGGTCAACCTGGTCGGGCCGTTCTACTGTCTGCGCGCGGCGGCTCCACTGATGCGCAGGAGCGGCGGCGGATCGGTCGTCAACATCGCCAGCGTGGCCGCCCTGGTGGGCGCGCCCATGCCGCTGTACTACCCGGCGTCCAAGGCGGGAGTCCTGGGGCTCACCCGGGCCGCGGCCGGCGAACTGGCCCCGCACAACATCCGGGTCAACGCAGTCGCCCCCGGCGCGGTGGACACCCCGCTCCTGAACGCACAGCCGCCCGAGATCGTGGCCGGCCTCGTTTCGATGCAGCCCATCAAGCGGCCCGCCACGCCCGACGAGCTGGCCCGCACCATGCTCTTCCTCGCGTCCGACGACGGCGCCTACTACACGGGCCAGACGCTTTCGCCGTCCGGCGGCCTGCACATGTGACCGAGCGGTCTTCTCGTCATGAACCTTCTACACAGGAAAGGCAGAAGCGTGATCAACGAAGACCACAGCGGACTGGACGCCGCAGCCCTGCGCAGGATCCAGACCGCCATCGAGAGCGACATCGAAGCCGGGCGGTACGACGGCGCCAACATCATCGTCTCGCGTCGCGGTGAGATCGGTCTGCAGGCCTCGATCGGCTGGTCCGACCGGAAGGCGGGACGCACCGCCGCTCCCGAAGACATATACCGGATCTTCTCGATGACCAAGGCGTTCACCAACGTCCTCGCCCTGCAGGCGATCGACCGCGGCGAACTGGCGCTCACCACCCGGGTCGTCGACGTCATACCCGAGTTCTACGGCCGCGACCGCTTCCGCACGGCGCGCAAGGACAGGGTCAACCTGGCCCATCTGCTCACCCACCGCGCGGGCCTCGTGACCACGCCGACGCCCCTGCCGTACGACGAGCTGGGCGACCTCGGCGAAGTCGTCGACGCCATCTGCCAGCTCGACGTCGTGGGCGAACCCGGTACGACCCTCAACTACTCCCCGGCGCTCAACCACGCGCTGATCGCCGAGATGGTCCGCCGCGCCACCGGAGCCGAATGCGTGCGTGACCTGATGAAGCGGGAGATCTTCGAGCCCCTCGGCATGGACAGCACGGCGCTCGGCGCCCCCCGGAAGTGGGCCGAGCACTACGTGCCCGTCCGCGCGAGCTTCCCGGACGGCGGCTGGCTGTCCACCGCGGACATCGAGGTGATGGAGGAGATCATCACCGAGGAAGCCGAGATGCCCTGGGTCGGTGCCGTGTCCACGGTCGAGGACATCCACTCCTTCGCCGAGATGCTGCGCCGGCGCGGTGAGTACGACGGCAAGCGCGTCCTCTCCCCCGCGATCCTGGATCTGGCCACCACCAACCAGACCGGCGACCTGCCCAACGACCTCTACCGGGGGCTGGCCGAGGCGCGCGGCTGGGACGTGCCGCCGGGCAACTTCGGACTCGGCTTCGCCCTGTCCGGAACCGGCACACACGCGTCCTTCTTCGGCTCGGCCACCAGCCCGCGTACACACGGCAACTACGGTGCCGGCTCCACTCTGTTCTGGGTGGACCCCGAAAGGGACCTGACCTTCGCCTGCCTGACCGCGGGCGTCATGGAGGAGAGCGAAAACGTCCTCCGCTTCCAGCGACTGTCGACCTTGGCCGCGGCCGCCGCGCTCTGACCCGGTCGCTCCCTGCCGACCTCTCCCCCGGCGGGTCGGCGGGAAGTGCCCCCTTCCTCTGCCGGGGAGCTCGGCGCCCATGCCGATGAGCCCCTCCTTCCCCTCATCCCTCGGAGTGATCAACAGATGACTCAGATCGCCGGCCGACCGGCCCCACCGCCGGAGTTCGACCTGTTCAGCGACGCGTATCTGCGCGACCCGGCCTCGGCCTTCGTCCGTGCCCGTGAAGAAGCCCCGGTCTTCTGGAACGAAGCGCTCGGCACCTGGGTGGTCACCCGCCGCGCCGACATCGACGCCGTCCTCATGGACTGGGAGACCTGGTCCTGCCAGGCCAACGGCGGACGACTTCCCGTACCCGACGAGTACGCCGATGTCGTACCGCCGGAGCTGGTGGCCGAAATCATGATCGGTATGGATCCGCCGAAGCACACGGCGGCCCGCAAGGTCGCCCAGCGCGGATTCCTCAAGCCGGTCATCGAGGCCCTCGCCCCGGAGATCGAGGCCCGCGCGCACCGGATCCTCGACGGCTTCGCCCACCTCGGCGCCGCCGAGCTGATGGAGACGTACTGCCTGGAGCTGACGACCCAGACGCTGATGGCTCTGCTCGGCCTGTCCGCCGAGGACGAGCCGATGATGCGCCAGCTGCGCGACGATCACTTCCGGGTGCTGGCCAGCGGCCGCGAGCCGATGCCGGAGCCCGAGCGCAGCGAGGTCTGGACCCGCTACGTCGCCGCCCAGCTGCGTCTGCGGCAGCTCGCGCAGGAGCGCCGGGACGGTGACGGCGGCGACATCATCACCCTGATGGCCCGGGCGAAGGACCGGGAAGGCAACCATGCGCTGTCCGTGGAGCGCATCGCCATGCACCTCACGGAGTTCGCCGCGGCCGGCACCGACACCACGGCGCAGGCCATGGCCAACGCGATCCTCTTCCTGTCGGACGCCCCCGAGCAACGTGCCGAAGCGCAGGCCGATCCGACCCTGTGGGCCCGGGTGTTCGAGGAGACCGTACGGCGTCGCCCCTCCGCGCCGTTCGCGTCCCGCGTGGCCACCCAGGACGCGGAGATCGCCGGAGTGACCATCCCCGAAGGGGACATGGTATGGCTGGCGCTGGCCAGTGCCAACACCGACCCGGCCGCGGTCGTGGACCCGCTGCGCTTCGACATCCACCGCGACGGGCTCGATGACCACGATCACTACGCCTTCACCAAGGGCCGCCACACCTGCCTGGGCGCGCCCCTCGGCCGTACCCAGGGCGCCATCGGCCTGCGCGTGGCCTACGAGCGGCTGCCCGGTCTGCGCGCCGTGCCCGACCAGAAGCAGGACTTCCTCCCCCTGGCCATGCTGCCCATCCGCCGCATCCTCCAGGTCACTTGGGCCCCGAGCGACGCCAAGGCCCCCGAGAGCAAGGAGCACTGAGATGACCGCCTTCGTCCGCAACCAGTGGTACGTCGCCGCCTACGGCCGTGAAGTGGGCCGCGAGCTGCTGGGCCGCACCATCCTGGGCGAGCCGATCCTGCTGTACCGCACCGAGGACGGCCGCGCCGTGGCCATGTCCGACCGCTGTGTGCACCGGCGCTTCCCGCTCTCGCAGGCGCCGAGCCGCCTGGACGGTGACCGGGTGGTCTGCGGCTACCACGGCTTCACGTACGGCACCGACGGCGGGTGCGTGTACGTTCCCGGGCAGCAGCGCATCCCCCGTACGGCCCGGCTGAACACCTACCCGGTGATCGAGCAGGACTCCTTCGTCTGGGTGTGGATCGGCGACCGGGAGCCGGGTGACACGGTGCCGCCGCGCGCACCGTGGATGGACTCGCCCGACTACACCGTCGTCTCCGGTATGGAGCCCATCGACGGCGACTACGGGCTGCTGGTCGACAACCTCATGGACCTCTCCCACGAGACGTACCTGCACGGCGGCTACATCGGCACCCCCGAGGTCGCGGAGACCCCCATCACCACCGAGGTCGACGAGGCGGCCGGCGTCGTCTACGTCAGCCGGCACATGCACGACGCGGAATGCCCGCCGTTCTACGCCAAGTCCACCGGCATCGAGGGCCGCATCACCCGCTGGCAGGACATCGAGTACCACGCGCCGGGCCTGTACCTGCTGCACTCCCGCATCGCGCCGGTCGGCGCACCCGGCCCGAACCCGGACGGCACCGACCCGCACGCCTTCCACACCGAGGTCGTCTACGCCATCACACCATCGACGGAGACGACCACGTACGACTTCTGGGCGGTGGCCCGCGACTTCGCCCTCGGCGACCAGCAGGTCACCGACTTCCTGCGGGAGAACAACCACACCGTGGTCATGCAGGACGTCGTCGCCCTCAATGTGCTCCAGCAGTCCCTGAACACCGAGAAGGCCGGCTACCAGGAGCTGTCCATCAACATCGACACCGGCGGCCTGGCCGCCCGCCGCATCCTCGCCCGCCTGGCGCAGGCCAACACCGAGCAGACTTCGGCGACGACGACCCGATGAACCCGCTGCACCCGGCCGTTCTCAACGGCGACAGCGTCTTCCGTATCCACTGGATCCTCGGCACCGACAGACTCCTCGCCGTCTGCCACTGCGGCGCCGAGCGCGAATTCGACGATCCGGTCCCGCTGTGGGACTGGCTCCTGGGCCACTCCGACGACCACCAGGCCGGTCCGGAGTCCGGGCCCGCCGTCACCCCCCAGCCCCTCCACGAGGTCTTCGCCTGAAGACCGCCCGGCTCAGCAAGGAAAGCACCATGACCACCACGACGTCTGCGCGCACCGAGGTCGAACTCGACCTGCGCCTGGAGCGCAAGGAGACCCTCGCCGACGGGGTCGTTCGTCTCACCCTGAACCACCCCGCGGGCGAGCCGCTCCCCTCCTGGGAACCCGGCGCCCACATCGACCTGCTCCTCGGCCCGGACCTCGTCCGCCAGTACTCCCTGTGCGGCGACCCCGCCAACCGCTCCGTCCTCCAGGTGGCCGTCCTGCGCGAGGCAGCGGGCCGCGGAGGCTCCCGCCATGTGCACGACGCGCTCAACGAGGGCGCCACGGTGCGGATACGCGGGCCGCGCAACAACTTTCCGCTGGTCGACTCCCCGCGCTACCTGTTCATCGCGGGCGGCATCGGCATCACCCCCATCATCCCGATGATCGCCGAGGCCGAACGGCGAGGAGCGGGCTGGCGGTTGGTCTACGGCGGACGCACCCGCACGACCATGGCCTTCGCCGGCCAACTGGCCCAGACCTACCCCGACCGAGTGGAACTCTGTCCCCAGGACGAGACCGGCCACCTCGACCTCCAGGCGCTGCTCGGGGCGCCTCGGCAGGACACGGCGGTGTACTGCTGCGGCCCCGAGCCGCTGCTCAACGCGGTCGAGGAAGCGTGCGCCGACTGGCCCGAAGGCGCCCTGCACATTGAGCGGTTCGTCCCGAAGGCACGCACGGACGAGGCGGAGGACACCGCCTTCGAGGTCGAACTCGCCCAGTCCGGCGTGACCCTGACGGTGCCGGCCGAGCGCTCCATCCTGGAAGTGGTCCAGGAAGCAGGAGCCGACGTCCTGTCCTCCTGCCAGGAGGGCACCTGCGGCAGCTGCGAGACCGCCGTGCTGGCAGGCGAGCCCGACCACCGCGACTCGCTGCTCAGCGAGAAGGAGCGAGCGGCCGGAGACGTCATGTTCCTGTGCGTCTCCCGGTCCCACTCCCGCCGCCTGGTCCTCGACCTGTGATTCCACCGTCACCGCGCGGCCCGGGCCCGGCAGAGCCAAAACCTGATGCCGCGCGGTGACGGTCCACAGGATGGAGACCATCGTGGTGCCCGACCCCGGGCCGGGCGAAGCCGTGGTGCGCGTCCAGGCCTGCGGCGTCTGCCACACCGATCTCCACTACCGCGAAGGCGGGATCAATGACGACTCCCCCTTCCTCCTCGGCCACGAGGCCGCCGGAGTGGTCGAGTCGGTCGGCGACGGCGTCACCGTGATCTCACCCGGCGGCGTCACCGACCACCGCAGGGCTGCGGCGTGATGGCCGGGCTTGGAGCGGCCATCAACACCGGCGAGGTCGGCCGGGGCGACTCGGTCGCCGTCATCGGCTGCGGTGGCGTCGGAAACGCCGCTGTCGCCGGCGCCCGCCTCGCCGGAGCATCGAAGATCATCGCCCTCGACCTCGACGACCGCAAGCTCGCCTCCGCACGGAAATTCGGCGCCACGCACACCGTCAACTCCGGCACCACCGACCCGGTCGCGGCCGTGCGGGAACTCACGGGCGGATTCGGGGCCGACGTGGTCATCGACGCCGTCGGCCGACCGGATTCTCCTGCACCCGGAGGATCACGTCCTGTGGAGACAGGAGCACCCGGAGCGGCTACCGGGCGGTCGGCTCACCGACGGCCGCGGCTTCACCGTCGCCGGGACCGAACTCGTCGTGCTCCACACACCAGGGCACAGCCCCGGTGGCGTCTGCCTCTACATCCTTCGCTCGATCCGGGACCGGCTGCTGGTCCTGCCCCCGGAAACCGCGGTGCGTACCGGGCACGGCGAGACCACCACGATCGGGGCGGAGGCGGCCCACCTGGAAGGCAGCACCACGAACAGCTGGCGTCCTTCAGTCGACGTGACTGTGCGCAACGGCCCGCTCTGCGGAAGCGGGCCCCGTCGCCTCGTATGCACGGGTCTGACGGCGCGTCTCGGCTGTGTAGGTGTCGACATCGCCGCGTTGGCGAGCGATGAGCCGGCGGCGCGCCCGGGGTGCTACATGACACAGACCGGGGAAGACTCGGAAACCCTGAGCGGTTCCGCTACGGGGTCAGGTACTCCAGCCCGGCGCTGCCGTGCACGGCGGTCGCGCCGCCGCGGTGACGGGCAGCCACTGCTGGAGGCCACGCTCGGTGGACCGGGTGACCTGCTCCTCGGTGATGACCGCCGCACCCTGCACGGGGTGTCGCCCATCCGCACGCTCGACGGCCACCAGCCGGCCCGTCGGGGACGTCCTGGTGACGTCCTGGTGACCACGCTCGTCCCGGCCGAGAACTGAGTCGCCCCATACGGTCTCCCCGCAGGGTCTGGGCGGAAAGACCGCTGGCCCCCAGGGGCGTAGGAGCCACGAAAGCGCATATATCCGCGCGAAGGAACGGTCCTGCGCCGCGCCACCCGAACGGAGGACGCGAAACCCCCGCAATCCGGACCGGCCGAGCCCGCGCTGCCTACCGGATGTCGGCTGAGTCGGCCGCCCATCGTCTCAACGTGCGGGTGGATGGACTGTTCGTTCTCCTCAACCGAACCTGCACAGCCCTGGGGTGGAGGGTGCCGGCCGGCGCGGACTGAAGTTCGGCTCGACGGAGTCAAGATGGCGGATGTGCTGCCGTGGCGCTGGCGCTGGCGCTGGTCGGCGCGCTCGCCACCGACTTTCTGCCTTCACTGTGGGTCCCGGCCGTGGTGGGCGGCGAGTACGGACAGCATCTGCCGGGTCTCCACCAGCAGTTCCCCGCTGACCGCGGCGGCGGGGCCGGTCTCCTGGCCGAAGGCGTCGGCCAGGCTGTCGTAGTAGCGCCAGGCATCCTGCGCAGCCTGTTTCTGCCGGTCCCGGGCCGACGCCTCGTCCTCGCTCTGATCGAACAGGTCGGCTTCGGCCGCGCAGACCTCGGCCGTCCGTTCGGCCAGTACCGCGTACCGGTCGAGGAAGGCGGGGGTGGGACGGGCGAGGTCGCTGTCCTCGCCCGTTGTCCTGGCCAGTGTCCGGGCGATGACCGTCAGGTGCTCGGCGATGTCGTGCCAGCGAACGTCCTCCGACTCCGGCGGGGGCTGCGGGCTCCTCCGGCGGAGATTCCAGGCCGGGTTGAGGCGCAGGCTCTCGTTGGTCCACTGCCGCGCGTCGGCCAGCGAGCGCAGGATCGGCTGGAGGCGCCGGGCGCGGTCCCGCCACTCCTCGGCCTCGGCGGAGCCCCAGTCCTCACGCAGGCCGTCGGCCATGTGCCGCAGCAGGTCGGCACTGTCGCGCGGCAGGCGCTGCAACTGGTCGTACACTGACCGCAGATGGATGGGCGGGAAGACGAACGCGTTCACGCTTATGCCGATGACGGCGCCGATGCAGGTCTCCAGCAACCGGTGCCCCACCTCGGTGAGCGAGTAGGCGCCGTACGTGATGACGAACAGCGCCGTTGTCGAGCCGTAGACGCCCTGCGCGCCGAAGCGGCGGTAGGTGCCCACCAGTGCCAGCACCGGCAAGGCGATGATCATGGCGCCCAGCGTGCTGCCGCCCGCCAGGGCCATCGCCAGGGACGCCCACACGGCACCGATGACAATCACGGAGATCTGCTGCAGGCCGGAGCGCAGGGAACGGTAGACCGTGGCATCGACCAGGGCGAGCGCCGTCCACGGCGCCATCAGCGCCAGTGGCGCCTTCAGCCACCACCCGGCCAGCGCCCACGCGGCAATCGCGGCACCGGCCATCTTCAGCGCCTGCACCATCGTGTCGCGCTCCGGGCCCGTACCGCGTATCGCGTACCGGACCGTCCGCCCGACCGCGGCCGCCTCCCACCCCAGCCATCGCCACCCCACCCAGAGCTGCTCCCACACCGTCAACCACCCATTTCTCGCCGTACCCGGCCGGTCACCGTGCCTGCGTCAGCACGTGCTGAATGCCGCTGTTGAGTACCCGAATGCGTGCTGTGACACCAGTGAAGCCAGCCACCTCGCACGACAAGCGGCCTCCAACGCCCGTGATGGGGCGGTGATTATGCTGGTGACCGTCGGCTGACGGGGCGCCGTAGTGCCGCTCTTCTCGGGTGGTTTCGGCGCGAGTGACGCTCTGCGAGACGGGAGGAGCCTGATGGCGAGCGGACCTGGACCTTATGTTTCTCCTGCGCTGGGCGCGCCCTGCTGGGTGAGTCTGGCCGCCCGCGACCTGCCGGCCACGGAAGAGTTCTACGCCGCGGTGCTGGGCTGGAGCTTCCGCCCCAGCAGCTTCGGGGACGGATTCCGGATCGCGCTCTCCGACGGGCAGCCTGTCGCCGGTATCGGACCCCTCGCCGGGCAGTGGCAGATGGCGGTTGCTTGGATGCCGTACTTTGCCGTGCCCGATGCGGATGAGACCGCGGCGCGTATCCGCGAACGCGGCGCGACGGTCGCGATCGGGCCCCTCACCCTGGGCCACGGCCGCGCCGCGCACGCCGCCGACCGTGACGGAGCCGCCTTCGGCATCTGGGAAGGGCAGACCCTGGCCTGGCCTGTGGGCCACGACGACGCACCCGCCCACTTGGAGCTGCGCACCCGCGACGTCTTCGACTCCGCCGTGTTCTACGCGGAGGTCTTCGGATGGGCGGCCGACCACAGCGCGTGCTCCGTGGCGTATGAGAGAGACGAGGTGATCGTCCGCCAGGGCGGTCACACCGTGGCAGCCCTCCACGGCGGTGGTGTCGAGGCGGCGCCGGACCCCAGGGTGCGGCCTCGGTGGCATGTCCACTTCCACGTGGGCGATGTAGAGAAGGCCAGCGCTGCGGCCGTCGCCGCCGGCGGAACGGTCACCCCCGGCACTTCGGCCTCCGGCGCGCCCGCAGCGCATGTGATCATCCGCGACCCGGACGGCGGCCTTTTCACCGTCACCGAGCCGTAGGGCACCTGGCCACCAGCTCGTTCCTCTCGACTGGCTGCGGCCCCACCCGGCTGCGATCTCGGGGTGTCAGTGTCAGCAGGGTGGCTGGGTCTCGGGGTGGCAACAGGGTGCCTGCCGAGTCCTGGGTACCCGTGCGGGCATGATCGAGCGCGCACTCTCGAGCGCGCACTGCGGCAGGGCACGCCCGCCGACGCCGCAAGGCACGACGAAAGGACGGAAGCGCTGTGGCGAGTAACGGTGGCCTGCCCACCCTCCATACGCTCACCGAGCTGGCCGGGCTCGTGGAAGACCGCGATCAGTTGTATGTGAGGTGGTCGCGCGGACCCGAGACCGACCTCAGGGCAGTCTCCAGCACCGACGACCTCACCGGCATCTCCTTGCCCGGCCTGTCCGCCAACCCGCTCGACGTCGCACCGTGGTGGCAGGACCGTTCCGTACGCGTATGGGTCGCCCGACGCCTGTACGACTACTCCCACCTGCCGCGGGAGAAGGGGCCGGGCGTCCGGGCGTGGGTGTTGCGCGGCACCGAAGCCGACCGCGGTCCCGACAACGAACCACTGGTCACGGACGTCGAGCCCCTCGGCTGGATCCACTCCCGCGTCCTGGAGGAAGCCGAGGAAGAAGTGAAACGACACAAGGAACAGTGGGGCCCGCTGCGCCGCGAAGGCTGAGGAAACAAGGGTGGTTCGCGTGGATGGGCTGTGACGTGCCACGCATCACACTCCAAAGATCCGTTTTGGCCCGCATGCCCCCGATCGGCTCGGGCACTCGCGAGGTGCAAGGCACTCAGCAAGACGAGATGGAGGGAGCAGTGATGACTGCGTCCAACAACTCGGGCAATTTCGCTGACGACCCGCAGCGCGCCTCCCAGGCCGGCCAGAAGGGCGGCCAGGAGAGCGGCGGCAACTTCGCGAACGATCCCCAGCGTGCTGCCGAGGCCGGCCAGAAGGGCGGTCACGAGAGCGGCGGTAACTTCGCGAACGATCCCCAGCGTGCTGCCGAGGCCGGTCAGAAGGGCGGCCAGGAGAGCGGCGGCGGGCAGCGCTGAGCGCAAGGACGCGTGGGCCCGACGAGCAACTGCTCGTCGGGCCCACGCGTTTGTGGGTGGCGGGGCGGGGCCGGCGAAGGCGCGCCCGCCCCGCCCTGACGGGCTTACGCATCGCGTTCCCAGCTCAGGCCCGCCCGCGCGCCCGCACGGTCTCGGCTCGCGCTCGGGTGCTGGCCAGGCGGTAGGAGTCGGTGCCGGTCTCGATGATGGTGTCGTTGAACGACAAGCGACGCCACTACTGCTCGATAGAGCACCTGTACCAGGCGCAGGTCCCGGTAGCGTCGGCGGGCCCAGGTCGGCGAGTGCGGGTTGGAGTGTGAGCGATGGCTGATGGCCTTGCCCTCGAAGGGGCGCTGACCCGGCTTGTCCCCACGAGCGAGGAGGATCTGGATCTGCTGGCCGCATGGTTCGCGACCCCGGACTTCGTCGAGCACTGGGGAGGAGCGCCGAAATCGCGTGAAGAGGTGGCCGAGAAGTACCTGGGGCGGCGCCGGCCCCGTGTGGAGTCCTTCCTCGTGCTGGCCCATGGAACACCGATGGGATACGCGCAGTACTGGCACGCCGGCAAGGCCGAAGGTGGCATCGACATGGTGCTGACAGCCCAGGCACGCGGCCGCGGCCTGGGACCGGACGCTCCTCGCCCCCTCCTCGCGCACCTCAGCGGAAACCTCGGATGGCGGCGCGTGACGGTGGACCCGGCGAGAGGCAACCTCCGCGCCGTACGGGCATGGCAGAAGGCCGGCTTCCGGCAGGTCTCGTGCGAGGGCGAGACACTCCTCATGGAGCGCCGCTTCCTCACAGAATGACAGGGCGCACCGTCACCGTCGTGCACCTCCCCGGCCACACCGCAGGGCACAGCGGTATCCTGATCGAGCCCGAGGGCTTCCTCTTCATCGCGGACATCGACCTGACGTCGTTCGGCCCGTACTACGGCGACGTGGGCAGCAGCCTCGTGGATTTCCAGGCGTCGATGCGCCGGTGCCGGGAGATCGACGCGCGCTGGTACGGCACCTCCCACCAGAAGGGCGTGATCGAGGGCGCGGCGGAGTTCCGGCGCCGGCTCGACGCCTTCGCCGGAGTAGTGGAGAAGCGGGAGGCGACGCTGCTGGCCTTCCTCGGCGAACCCCGCACCGTCGAGGAGATCGTCGAGCATCGGCTGGTCTACCGGCCACACGTCGAATTGCCACAGGTGGGGCCCGTGGAGCGGAGAACGGCGGTACAGCACCTGGACCGCTTGATGACCGAAGGGCGGGTCGCGGAGGCGCTTCCGCGCTACGTAGAGCCGCGACGGCCGCACAGCACTTGGCGGCGGCGGGATGCGGCGTCGGCGGTCAGGCGTTGGGCCGTGCTTCGAGGAATGTGAGGGCCCTGGTCACGAACTCGTCGTGGAACTGGAAGATCCCGCCGTGTCCGGCGTCCGGGTAGAGAGGGACGAGTTCGCCTCGGGGCAGCCGTGCGGCGAGGTCGAGGGTGTTCTCGCTCGGCACCATCCGGTCGCTCTCGCCGTTGGCCACCAGGACCGGCTGGTGGATGCGGGACAGATCGGCCGGTGCCTGCCGGCCCCATCGGTTGATGGCCTTGAGCTGGGCGCGGAACGACGTCAGCGAGATGGTTTTGTCGCGGTCGTCCGTGCGCTCCTTCAGCCGTTCCACGAAGGCGCGTGCTTCGCGTCGGCCGTGTTCGGTGCGGGTGAAGAAGAGGAACTGCTTGGGGTCCTTGCGGCTCAGGAGTCCCTTGAGTGTGTCGCGAAGGGTGAGTGCGGTGACCTTGTCGATGCCGGGGCCTCCGGCGGGGCCGGTGCCCGCGAGGATGACCCTGCGCACCAGTTGCGGTTCCTGTGCCGCGATGACCTGGGCGATGAAGCCGCCCATCGACAGGCCGAGCAGGTCGACCCGCTCGAAGCCCAGGGCGCGGATGAACAGCACCGCGTCGCGCGCCATCGCCTCGATGGTGTCGGGTGCGGCGCCGTCCGACGCGCCCACTCCGCGGTTGTCGAAGGCGATCACCCGGCGCCGGGCGGCGAGTCCGTCGACGACGCGGGGGTCCCAGTTGTCCAGGACCGCAGCCAGGTGGTGGAGCAGGATCAGCGGTACGCCGTCTCCTTCCGGGCCGAGTTGCCGGTAGACGAAGTCGACGCCGTGCACGGACACCGAACGGGTCGGCGCGTCCTTGTACGACGGCGACGGGGCGGGCGTGGGGCGGGGGGAACTGCGCGGTGAGCTCATGACCGGTTCCTGTGGGGGGGGCGACGCAACGGTGGTGGGGGCCGGCGCTCACACCATCGCAATGACGACCTTGCCGGCCTTGGCTCGGCCCTTCTCGGCGTACTCCATGGCCTGACGGGTCTGGTCGAAGGGGAAGACGCGGTCGACGACGGGGCGGATCTCTCCGGCGTCGATGAGTCGGGTGAGTTCGCGCAACTGGCCGCCTCCGGCCTTCATGAACAGGAAGGAGTAGGTGACGCCCAGGCGTTTGGCGTGGCGCCGGGTCTTGAAGCTCAGCGCGTTCATGGCCTGGCGGAGAAGCGGGTTGGCGCCCAGTTCACGGGCGAAGTCCGCGTCGGGGGGCCCGGCGATGCTGATGACCTTCCCGCCGGGCTTGAGGACCCGCAGGGACTTCTCGAGGGTCTTGCCGCCGAGGGTGTCCAGGACGACGTCGTAGCCGTCCAGGACCTCCTCGAAGTCCTGCGTGCGGTAGTCGATGACGACGTCTGCACCGAGTTCCTCGACCAGGTCGGCGTTGGCCACGCTCGCGGTGGTGGCCGCATGTGCGCCCAGGTGCCTGGCCAGCTGGAGGGCGACGGTGCCCACCCCGCCGGAGCCCGCGTGGATCAGCACCTTCTGGCCCGGCTGGACCTGCGCCCTCTCGACCAGCACCTGCCATGAGGTGAGGGCAACCAGGGGAAGGGAGGCGGCCTCAGCCATGGTGAGGGTCGCCGGCTTGGGGGCCAGGTCGTCCTGGTGGACGGCGATGAGTTCGGCGAAGGTGCCGATCCGGTTCTTGTCGGGCCGGGCGTAGACCTCGTCGCCCACCGCGAATCGGGTGACGGCCGAGCCGACCTGGACCACCACGCCGGCGAGGTCATTGCCCAGGACGAGAGGGAGGCGGTGAGGCAGGATCATCTTGAAGTCGCCGTCGCGGATCTTGAAGTCCAGCGGGTTGACGCTCGCCGCGTGGATCCTGACCAGGACATCGTGGGCGCCCGGCTCCGGATCGGGCATCTCGGCGGCGCGCACCGCTGACTGATCACCGTACTTCTCGATCAGGTAGGTCTTCATCGCCGTCTCCGCTTCTCGTCCGCAGTGGACGGGATCTCCGCTCGCGCCGGTCGTGACCGGGTGCGAGATATTTTTTGGCACTCACTACTGGTTCATGGCGTGCCGCGCCGTTGCGGCGGACGACAGGCCGGATGAGGCGGGGCGCACCTCACGCCGCGTTCGGCGGGGCAGCCAGACTCCGCTTCACGTACCGGGTGGTCTCGTCGGCGAGGATCTCGGACAGGCCCGTCTCGATGCCGGACAGGGCCTGGGCGGCGACCTCAGCGGGGTCGGCCTTCTGGTCGGCCGGAACGCCGGAGGCCATGTCGGTGTCCATGTATCCGACGTGCAGCGCCGTGACGGTGATGCCGCGGGGCGCCAACTCTTCTCGGGCCGCGCCGGTCAGCGCCCATGCGGCGGCCTTCGACGCGGCGTAGGAACCGAGGCCGGCCGGGTGCAGCCAGGACAGGACCGACAGCACGTTGAGCACGGCGCCGCCGCCGTTGGACTCGATGACCGGGGCGAAAGCCCGCGTCACGGCGAGCGGGCCGAAGAAGTTCACCTCCATCTCCCGGCGCACCGCGTCCGGGCTGCCCGCGATCAGCGGCGCTCCGGTGGAGATGCCTGCGTTGTTGATCAGGAGTGTCGCGTCGGAGGCGATGCGGGCCGCCGCCCGGATCGACTCCGCGTCCGTCACATCCAGCCGCAGCGGGACGGCACCCGGGACGTCCACCGTCTCGGGGCGGCGAGCCGCCGCGTACACCTTGGCCCCGCGCTCCACGAGCTGGGCGGCCAGCTGCCCCCCGAGCCCCCGGTTGGCACCGGTGACCACCGCGACCGCGTTCTTCAGTTCCATGAGCACTCCCAACGTTGCGGGCAGCACCCGGCCGCCCGACGATAGATTACATCTAACATCTAAATCTCAGTCTAGAATAGATGCCACTCGACATCCAACTGGGAAGGTGACCCATGGGCCGCGTATCGCAGGCACAGGCACAGGAGAACCGCCGACGGGTCGTGGAAACCGCCTCCCGGCTGCTCCGGGAACAGGGGGTCCATATCAGCGTCGCCGACCTCATGAAGGCAGCCGGTCTGACCCACGGCGGCTTCTACAAGCAGTTCGCCTCCAAGGAGGAGCTCGTCGACGAAGCCACCGCCCACGCCTTCGCCGAACTCACCCGGCGCCACAGCGACGGGCTCGATCAGTACGCCGGGCAGCGCGACGCCGCCCAGCGAGCGGTGATCGACACCTACCTCTCCACCGAGCACCGCGACAGTCCGGCCGACGGGTGCCCCGTCGCCGCACTCGCCACCGACATCGCCCGCGAAGGCGCGGGCGATGAGGCCCGCCGCGTCTATACCCAGGGGGTGGGCGACTTCGCCGACTGGCTCGCCACCGAGGACCAGGACGGCATTACCCGGCTGTGCACCATGCTCGGCGCGCTCGTCCTGTCCCGGGCCACCAAGGGCTCCCCGCTCTCCGAGGAGATCCTCACCACCGCACGCGAGGCGCTGACGGCCACCAAGTGACCGGAGGCACGGTGCAGACTGACCTGGCACCTATGCCGAGGCCTCAGCTATGCCGAGGTCTCAGCGCGTGGGTCGACTCCGCGCGCAGGGCGGAGGGTCCACGTGAGCCGTTCGAGGTGTGCTCGGGTGCCCGCCAACAGGTCGGTGCGTCCGCCGGAGAGCACCCACTGCAGCTGAAGGCCGTCCGAGACGGCGACGCACTCCCGCGCGACGGCGTCGTAGTCGATGTCCGTGCGGAAGGAGCCGTTGCGAGCGCATGACTGGAACCGTGCACTGAGTTCGCCGACCGTGCGCTCGTAGCGGGCCGCGAAGAGCTCATGCGCGGCGCTGGAGGGGTCGGCGGCCTCGGCGCTCAGCGTGACGAAGAGCTCGATGAGGCCCGGTTCGTCGACGAACCTCTTGGTGATCGCGAGCAGGGTTTCGATCAGCGAGTCGCCGTCCGCCTCGGTCGAGGCGTCCATCAGCGCGGTCGCGACGTCGAGGCGGTGCTCGGCGACCGCGAGCAACAGATGCTGCTTCGTCGGGAAGTAGTGCAGCAGTCCGGTCGTGGAGATGCCGACGTCCTGCGCGACTCGCGCCATGGAGGTCCGTGCGTATCCGGCCGTCGAGAACAGATCTGTGGCGGCTTTGACGATGCGTTCGCGCCGCTCGCGCCCCACGGCGTAGCTACCCCGGACTCGCGACTTGCTCATGGCTTCAGCGTACGAGCAGACGGGGCTGCTGAAAACCGAACGCGTTGGCTTTTTGCTGAAAGCCGAGTACCTTCGGTTTTCGTTCTCGCCACGCGGCGGGGAGGAGCCGCGAAGGAGTACCTGTGGGCGCAGCACCCGTCACCGGCCTGACCGTCGAGTACCAGCCGTCTCCCCCGGCCGTGGCGACGCCGCGTCCGCGCCTGTCCTGGATACCCGGGCGAGTGCAGTCCGCCTACGAGATCGAGATCCGCACAGGCGACGACGTCGTAGCACACACCGGCCGGGTACCGAGCCGGGAGAGCCATCTCGTCGAGGTTCCCGGCCTCGACCTCGGCTCCGACTCCGATTACGAGTGGCGCGTGCGGGTCTGGGACGAGGACGGCGCGGTGAGCGACTGGGCCTCCGCCGGCTTCGGGACCGCACTGCTGAACCCGGCTGACTGGACGGCCGGTTGGGTCCTCCCCAAGGCCCGTGGCACCGAGGTCGAGCGGTGGACGCTGCTCGACTGGATCCAAGGGCACCGCCCCGAGCGCGCCGTGAGCGAGCGCCTGCGTCCGGTCCAGCTGCTCCGGCAGCGTTTCACACCGGAAGCATCGGTCGCGCGGGCCCGGCTGTTCATCACCGCACGGGGCGTCTACACCGCCGAGATCAACGGCGTGACCGTCGGCGACCAGGTGCTCGCGCCGGGCTTCGACAGCTACGCCTCCCGCCTGTCCGTGCAGTGTTACGACGTGACGGACCTGCTCGAAGACGGTGAGAACGTCCTGGGGGTGGCACTGGCGGACGGCTGGTGGGCCGGACGCATCGGGCTCACCGGATCAAGCGCCCAGTTCGGAACCACCACCGGTGCGATCTGGCAGTTGCATCTCGAGACCGAGGACGGACGACGACGCCGTATCGCCTCGGACGGCGACGTGGTGTCGGCCGAGGGGCCGTGGGCGTACGCGGACCTGTTCATCGGAGAGCGCTTCGACATGCGTCTCCACGACCCCGCATGGAGCACGCCGGCCTTCGACGACACCGCCTGGCACCCGGTCGAGGTCGAGACCGCCGACCCCGCGGTCCTCGTCCCCTTCGCCGGGGAACCGGTGCGCCGTGTCGCCGAACTGCCCGCGCTCTCCGTCATCGCCGACCCCGACGACGGCTGGATCATCGACTTCGGCCAGGTCATCGCCGGACGCGTACGAATGACGCTGCGCGCACCGCGCGAGGGCGATGTCGTCACGCTCGAACACACCGAGACCCTGGACGCGGACGGACGGTGGTTCGTCAACATCGAGGGCATCAACAAGGACCAGCTCGACACCTACGTCGCCGCCGGCCGGCCCACCGAGGCCTGGGAGCCCGGCTTCACCTTCCACGGCTTCCGCTACGTGCGGGTGCGCGGGCTCCAAGTCCCGCCGGAACCAGACGACTTCGTAGCGGTCGTCCTCTCCAGCGATCTACGGCAGACGGGATCGCTGCACCTCTCCGACCAACGCCTCGACCGACTGCACCGCAACGTGGTGTGGAGCCAGCGCACGAACTTCCTCTCCGTCCCGATGGACTGCCCGCAGCGCGAACGCGCCGGCTGGACCGGTGACATCCAGGTCTTCGCCCCATCGGCGACGAACAACGCCCTCGTGGCGCCCTTCCTGACGCGGTGGCTGGAGAACCTCCGCGCGGACCAGGACGCCGACGGACGCGTTCCGATCCTCTCGCCCCGCTCGGCCTACGACGACGAACTCGCGGTGAACGGGACCGGTTTCGGCTCCATCGTGGCCTGCGCGGGGTGGAGCGACGCCATCGCGCTGGTGCCCTGGGTGCTCTACGAACGGTACGGTGACCGCCGTGTCCTGGCCGACACACTCGACGCCGCGCTGCGGTGGATCGAGTACCAGCGCACGGCGGCCGCCGAACTCCCCGAGCGGTTGCGCGACGTGCCTCTCACTCCCGAGCGGCGACGGCGCCAAGCCCTCCTGTACAACGCCGGCGAGCACTTCGGCGACTGGCTGACGCCGAGCACCCTGGAAGGACGCCCGCTCCACGAGGCCATCGGGATCGCTCCGCAGCTGACGGCCGAACTCGTCGCACCGATGTTCCAGGCGTGGACGCTCACGATCACCGCCCGGTCGGCCGACGCACTCGGCGACACCGGCCTCGCCGAAAGGCTCCGCGACCGCGCCGCACAGGTACGCGCGGCCTTCGCCGCCGAGTACGTCGACGCCGAGGGCCGCCTGCCGGTCGCCCTGCAGGGCCCCTACGTCCTGGCCCTTGCCTTCGACATGGTGCCGGCCCGGCTGCGTCCTCTCCTCGTCCAGCACCTCGTCGACCTCATCGCCGCACGCGGCGACCGGCTCGACACCGGATTCCTCTCCGTTCCCCACCTGCTCGATGTGCTCTGGGACTCGGGCCACGCGGAGCTCGCCCGACGACTGCTGTGGCAGGACGAGTGCCCGTCCTGGCTGTACGAGGTCGATCGCGGCGCCACCACCATCTGGGAGTCGTGGGACGCGATCGCACCCGACGGCTCGGTTCGTGCCGTCTCCTTCAACCACTATGCCTTCGGCTGCGTGGACGACGTGCTCTACCGGCGCATAGCCGGAATCCGGGCCACGGCGCCGGGATTCCGGTCCGTCGTGATCGAACCCGATCTCGCCGGACAGTTGGATCACGCCGACGCCGAGGTCTGGACACCGTACGGCCCGCTCCGCGTCGCGTGGACCCGCACCGGCGACGATGCCGCGATCCACGCCGATGTACCGCACGGTGTCGACGCCGTCCTCGTCGTCGGCGGGCGTTCCACTTCTCTCACCCCCGGTGCCCACGACCTCCGCGTCGCCCTGCCGACGCCGGAGCCTGTGGTGAAGTGACACCGGACAGCGTTGAAGGGATCATTACCGCGCCTGACGGTGCGTCACCCGGAAGTCCGCGTGGAGCCGGCGGCGGTGGTTCACCGGGCGGACCGGGCCGGTGAGTTCCAGCCGGGCCGTCAGCCGGACGTCCGTGCTGGACGCGCTGAACCGCAGTTCCAGCTCGCCCGGTTCGACGATGCGGTGGCCCTCGCGGCCGGTGAAGGACGCGAGGTCGGCGGGGACGATGGCCCGCACCTCCGCCGCCTCCCCGGGCGCCAGGCCGACGCGTACGTAACCGATGAGGCGCTGCACGGGCTGGACGACGGAGGCGACGGGGTCGTGCAGATACAGCTGGACGACCTCGGTGCCCCGGCGCGTTCCGGTATTGCGTACGGTGCAGGCCAGCTCGAACTCCCCGTCGGTACCGGCTGCTTCGTTCTCCACGACGAGGTGTGACCAGTCGAAGGTGGTGTACGTCAGTCCGTGGCCGAAGCCGAAGGCGGGGGCCGGGTCGATGTCCGATACCTCGGTGGCGTGGCCCAAGCGGGCCGCGAGGTACGTGGACGGCTGGGCCCCCGGGAGGCGCGGCACGCTGACGGGGAGTCGGCCCGTGGGGGCGACACGTCCGCTGAGGACGGAGGCGAGGGCCGTCGTCCCCTCCTCGCCGGGGAAGAACGTCTGGACGATGGCGGCGGCCTCGGCCGCGGCACGGCCCAGGGCGTAGGGACGGCCGGCGAGCAGGGTGACGACCAGCGGCGTGCCGGTGTCCAGCAGCGTGTCGAGCAGCTGCTCCTGCACCCCGGGCAGGGCCAGCGACTCGGCGTCGCAGCCCTCGCCACTGGTCCCGCGGCCGAAGAGCCCGGCCCGGTCGCCGAGTACGGCGATCACCAGGTCGGCGCCGCGTGCCAGCTCGGCGGCCTCGGCGAAGCCGTCGGTGCCGGTGCCGTCGACGGTGGTGCCGGACGCGGTGACGATCTCACTGTCCGGGAACTCGGCGGCCAACGCCTCGCGGAGGGTGGGCAGTTCGATGCCCGCGGGCACCTCCGGGTGCTGGCTGCCCACGTGTACGGGGAAGGAGTAGCAGCCGAGGACCGCCGTCGGTGTGTCGGCGTTGGGTCCGACCAGCGCGATGCGCGCCGGGGCGCGGCCGGCCGCGAGGGGCAGTGTGCCGTCGTTGCGGAGGAGGACGACGGCCTGTTCCGCGACGCGGCGGGCCAGGGCGCGGTTGTCCGCCGTATCGAGGTCGACCGTGCCGCGCAGGTCCGCCGTGTCCGCGTCCGCGTCCGTGTCCGCGTCCGTTCCGGCGAGGGCTGGCGGTGTCGGGTCCCAGTCGGCGTCGAGCAGCCCCAGCTGGGCCTTCTGGACCAGGACCCGGCGGACGGCGCGGTCCACGGCCGCTTCGGGAACCAGCCCCCGGGCGAGCGCGTCGCGCAGCGGCGCACCGAACGCCTTCACCGTGGGGAGCTCCACGTCCACGCCCGCGGTGAGTGCGACGGCCGCGGCCTCGCCGAGGCTTCCGGCGACACCGTGCAGGCTCTGCAGGAAGGCGATCCCGAAGTAGTCGGCGACCACCGTCCCCTCGAAGCCCCAGGTGTCGCGGAGCAGTCCGGTCAGCAGTCGTTCGTCGGCCGCGGAGGGGATGCCGTCGGTGTCGGTGTACGCGTGCATCACCGACCGGACGCCGCCCTCGCGTACGGCCATCTCGAAGGGGGGCAGGATGACGTCGGCACGCTCGCGCGGGCCCATGCCGACGGGGGCCAGGTTGCGTCCCGCGCGGGAGGCGGAGTATCCGGCGAAGTGTTTGAGGGTGGCGACGACGCCGGCGGATTCCAGGCCGCGTACGTAGGCCGTGCCGATGGTGCCGACGAGGTAGGGGTCCTCGCCGATGGTTTCCTCGACCCGGCCCCAGCGGGCGTCGCGTACGACGTCGAGGACCGGGGCGAGGCCCTGGTGGACGCCGACCGCGCGCAGGTCGCGGCCGATCGCCGCGGCCATCTCCCGGATCAGCTCGGGGTGGAAGGTGGCACCCCAGGAGAGGGGCACGGGGTAGGCGGTCGCGCCCCAGGCGGCGAAGCCCGCGAGGCACTCCTCATGGGCCAGCGCCGGGATCCCGAAACGGTTCGCGCCGGCGATCCTGCGCTGGGTGCGGAGCAGTGACAGCGCGCCGAGAGCGGGATCGACGGGGGTCGTCCCGAAGGGCCGGGTCAGCTGGCCGAGGCCGTGGGGCAGCAGGTCGTCGAGGGGTACCGGCTCCTCCATGTCGTGCTGGTGCGGGGCGACTTCGGCGCCCTCGTCGGAAGCCCCGACCCACACTCCGAAGAGCTGGGCGGTCTTCTCCTGGAGGGTCATCCCGGCGAGCAGGGCGTCGGCCCGCTCCCCCGGGTCGCGGGCCGGGTCCCGCCACAGCGGGACGCGGCCCCCTTCGGGCTGTTCGGTCTGTACGGACACGTGGCCGGTCACTTTCCTCCGACGCCCATCAGGCCCTGGACCAGGGCGCGGCGGGCGAACAGATAAACGAGCAGGATGGGGAGCATGGACAGGACGACCGCGGCGAGCATGCCCGGGATGTCGACCCCGTGTTCGGTCTGGAAGTCGTAGAGGCCCATGGTGATGACCTTGGTGCCGGCGGACTGCGTGAGCACCAGGGGGAAGAGGAATCCGTTCCATGCCTGCAGGGCGGAGAAGACGACGATCGTCGAGAGGCCGCTGCGGGAGAGCGGCAGGACGAGCTGGAAGAAGACCCGCCGGGGTGAGGCGCCGTCCACCGTCATCGCCTCGTACAGCTCCGGCGTGATGTCACGCATCACCCCGCTGAGGATCAGGGCGCACACCGGCATGGCGAAGGCCGCGGTCGGCAGGACGACACCGACGAGGTTGTCGTAGAGGCCGGCCTCGCTCATCACGTAGAACATGGGAACGATGACGGCCTGGGAGGGGATGGCGAGACCGAGCAGGAAGAGCCGGAAGACCGTGTTCGTCAGCCGGCTGCGGCTCCGCACGATGGCGTACGACAGCGGCGGCACGAGGAGCACGACGATGCCCACCACACATACGGTGACGATGGCCGTGTTGAGGAAGTACTGCCCGAACCCGCTGTTGAAGTCCTTGATGTAGTTGTCGAAGGTGAGGTTCTCCGGGAAGGACAGCGGTCCGTTCGCCGCGTAGTCGGCCCGCGACTGGAGCGTGGCGACGAGCATCACGTACAGCGGCAGGCCGACCAGGAAGAGCCAGATCAGCGAGCCGAAGCCGGCGAGGTAGTTGGGGCGGCGCTTGCTCACAGGCCCTCCATCGTGCTGCGCATCCTGTCGTAGCCCGAGAGGCGCACCACGATCAGCGAGATGACCGTGGCGACCAGGACGAGCAGCACGCCGATCGCCGAGGCCATCCCGTAGTCGAAGTTCTTGAACGCCTTTTGATACATGTAGTAGGCGCTGATCGTGGTGTCCGTTCCCGGGCCGCCCTGCGTGAGGATGAGGACGGTGTCGAAGGTCGTCAGGCCGCCCACCACCATCAGGATCATGGACGTGATGATGCTGTTGCGCAGCTGCGGCAGGGTGATGTGGAAGAACTGCCGGACCTTGCCCGCGCCGTCGATCTGCGCCGCCTGGTAGAGGACCTGGGGCACCGCGCGCGCCGCTCCCTGATGGATGAGCGTGTGCAGTGGTGTGAACTGCCAGGCGCTCACGAAGGCGAGGACGCCGATGGCGCTGCTCTGTGTACCGAAGAGGTTGCCGTTGCCGAAGAGCCACTCGGCGTGCGCCGGCACACCGAAGTTGGGGTCGAGGACGGCACGCCACAGTACGGACACGGCGGCCGCCGACAGCAGCAGCGGGACGAAGTAGATCGCCGAGAGGACGGCGCGGTTGCGCTGGTGGCCGGCGGCCCAGACGCCGAGCAGGATGCTCAGTGGGGTCTGTACGACGACGCCGAGCACGGTGAGCAGGACGCTCAGCCAGAGGCTCTTGAGCATGACGGGGTCGTCGAACAGCCGCTGCCAGTTGCCGAGTCCGGAGAACCGCGGGCCGCTCAGTCCGTTCCACTCGGCGAAGGAGAGCACGACGACCAGGACGAGCGGCAGCAACGCGAAGAGACCGAAGAAGACGGCGGCGGGTACCGCCCAGACGGAACCCGGGCGGCTGACGCCGGTACCGGAACGAGTGGTCATGAGAGGGGATCCAAGTCAGGTGGCCGGCGTGGTCAGGACGTGGGCAGGGCCTGCATGGCCTTGATGAAGCCGTCCTCGTCGAGCCCGCCGTTGAGGAACTGCTGCACGGCCTGGTGCATGCCGACCGTCGCCGTCTGCGGGTATGCCTGGTCCCACGACAGCTGGAAGGCGGGGGCCTTCTCGACCATCTTCAGCTGGGAACGGGCGAAGTCCGGGTCGGCGGCGGCGTCGAGATGCTTCTCGGTGTCCGTGGTGGTGGGTACGTTGCCGATGGCGAGCTGCGCCTTGATGAACTCGTCCGAGTACTGCAGCTTCAGGAACTCCGCGACCGCCTCGGGATGCTTCGTCTTCTTCAGTACGGAGTAGAAGTTGTTGGTGTTGCCGACGAGGTCGGCCGGATCGCCCTTGCCGCCGTCGACCGCCGGGAACGCACTGTGGCCGAGGTCGCGCTCGGCGAACTCCGGGTGGCTGTCCTGCTGGGTGGAGTACTCCCACGAGCCCATCAGCTCGAAGCCGGCCTTGCCGGTGGCCAGCAGGGTGGGCGAGCCCTGGTCGGTGAACTTCACCGAGTCGTAGTTGGTGCCGAACGCGCCGGCGTCCGCCAGCTCTCCGATCATGCCGAGGGCCTTTCTGCTGTCGGCGCTCGCCCAGACGTCCTTGTCCCCGGCCAGCGCCTTCTGGAGCAGCCCGGGCCCGGCCACCCGATCGTAGAGGTACGCGAACCACATGAGGGTGGGCCACTTGTCGCCGCCGCCCAGCGCGATCGGCGTGACACCCTTCGCCTTGAGCTTCTCTACCACTGCCAGCATGTCGTCCCAGGTCTTCGGCGGCTCGACACCGGCCTCCCTGAGCACCTTCTTGTTGTGGAACAGCAGCACGGGCTGGGTGCCGCGCATCGGGATTCCGTACGGCTTCCCGTCCACCTCCGCGCTCTCGAACACCGTGGGCAGGAACTTGTTCTTCAGGTCCGGGTCCTTGGCGATGAAGTCGTCGAGCGGCATGAGCAGCCCGGCGTCGACGAACGGCTTGATGCTGCCGCCGCCCCAGTTGAAGAAGACGTCGGGTGCCTGCTCGCTGTTGATGATGGTCTGCAGCTTGGCCTGGTAGTCGGCGCCCGGGATGGTGTCCAGGACCGCCTTCACCTCGGACGTCTTGTTGAAGGTGGCGATGATCCGCTTCTCCACCTTGTTCGCGCTGTCGCCGTAGACCAGGACGTGGATCCTGCCGTCGTCCCCGCCCGCGGAGTCCGGGCCGCCCCCTCCGCATGCCGACAGGGCGAGTACCAGGGTCAGAGCCGCACCGCCGACAGCGGTGTTCCGCAGAAACCGTGCGCGTTGCCTCATCGCCACACCTCTCGAAACTGTTTCGGCGTGATTACCGAAACTTCATGCGTCGGGACGCTAGGACTCTCCACTGAGGCGGGTCAACCCTTGGGGACCGAGTTACCAACTCGTGATGCTGCGCCCGGAGTTACCGGTGCTCTATGCTCCTCACCATGCGCGACGATCAGGAGTTGGGCCGTATCACCCTGGCCCAGGTGGCCAAGAAGGCCGGCGTTTCCCTCTCGACAGTTTCGAAAGTGCTCAACGGGCGGCAGGACGTCGCCGCACCGACCAGGCTCAAGGTGGAACGCCTGCTGGAGGCGCATGCCTACCGGCGCACGACGCGCTCGGCGCAGGAGGCGCCGCTCATCGAGCTCGTCTTCCACGAACTGGACAGCATCTGGGCGATGGAGCTGATCCGGGGCGTGGAGAACGTCGCCAAGGCCCACCAGGCCGGCGTCGTCCTCACCGAGAGCGGGACCCGGCAGGCCCCCGGCCCCGACTGGATCGAAGGGGTCCTGCAACGCCGGCCGCTCGGCGTGGTGCTCGTCTTCTCCGCCCTGCCGGCAGAGGTCAAGCAGCAGCTGCGCTCGCGCTCCATCCCCTTCGTCATCGTCGACCCGGCCGGCGACCCCGACCCCGACGTGCCCTCGGTGGGCTCGGCCAACTGGAGCGGCGGGCTCGCGGCGACGCGCCATCTCATCGAGTCCGGGCACCGCCGCATCGGCATCATCACCGGCCCCGACGACATGCTCTGCTCGCTGGCGCGCCTGGACGGCTACCGCTCGGCGATGAGCATGGCGGGCCTGGAGACCGACCCCGATCTCGTCCTGTACGGCGACTTCCACGTGGAGGGCGGTTACGAAGGAACGCGGAAACTGCTCGGACTCCCCCGGCCACCGACCGCGATCTTCGCGGGCAGCGATCTCCAGGCACTGGGCGCCCTGGAGGCTGCCCGCGTCAGCGGTCTGCGTGTCCCGCACGACCTGTCCGTGGTCGGCTACGACGACGTACCGGTCGCGCGCTGGTCCAGCCCGGCACTCACCACCGTGCACCAGCCACTGCGGCAGATGGCCGAGGAGGCGACCCAGATGCTGCTGCGCATGCGGGCGCAGGAACCCGTGACGACCAGGCTCGAACTGGCCACCAGCCTCGTCGTCAGGAAGAGCACGGCCCCGCCCCGCGACTGACTGCCGGTCGAGAACGCCTTACTGCGCGTTCCCGACCGGTACTCGCTGATCTGTTGATCACGGCGCCAGGTCGAGAAATTCCCAGCGCGCTTCGGGTTGTGCACCGCTGAGCCATTTCCCGCAGTTCTGCAGGACCGTCGGGCTCGAGGTGATGTGCTGGGTACCTGTGGCGAGATCACGCAGGAAGCGGTCGATCGGCCCGCGCCGGATCGCCGCCGTCCCCGCCCATCGGTGCACCGTCTGACCCACGTCCTGCACGGTCCACGTCGCATGGTTGAGCGCCAGCCTGAGCAGCGTGTCCTGCTTAGTACTCAGCAACTCTCCTGCGTCCAGAGTGGCTTCGATGCCTTGCCATACCTCCATCGCCCACGCCCGCGCCGAACGGAGCTTGGCTTCGGCGGTCGCGTACTCCGCGTGGAAATGCGCGGTGTCGACGGCGGCGTTGCGCGTGCCGGACTTGGCCGCGGCGACCGACTTCAGTTCATCGAGCAGGCGCCGCCCGGCACCGAGCGCCCAGCCGGTGTGCCCGATTGCGGCCATGTTGACCAGGCCTAGGCGGTAGACCGCGCCACCGTTGGCGGGGGTCGTCGTCGTGGCGAGATAGGTGTGCGTCGCCGGGACGTACACGTCGGCGCAGTGGTAGTCGATACTGTGCGTCGCACGCAGCCCGAGTACATCCCAGTTGTCGACGAGTTCCACCTGCGACTTCGGCATCGCCAGCACCCGCAGCTCCCCGGTGCCCTCGACCTGGATCGCACTGTGGATATGGGTGGCGTGCGCCATACCGGAGGCGAACTGCCAAGAGCCGCTCACCAGATAGCCACCCTCCACCGGGACGGCCCGGCCGGGCCGGGTGCCGTGCCCGGCCAACAACGCGTACTCCCCGCCCGCGACATCCGGGAACAAGTCGGCGGCCGCAACGCCGTCGAGATAGGCCGCAGTGGTGCCGGTCACCAACTGCAGCGCCAGCATCGTCCAACCGGCCGCGGCATCGTGGTAGCTGACCCGCTCGACCGTTTCGATCAGTTGGCGCGGGGAGAACTCGTAGCCGCCGAGGTTCCGCGGCAGTGCGGCCCGGACGACCCCGGCGTCCAGCAACGCCCGCGCGGTGTCCTCGGTGAGCCTGCCGAGTTCCTCGGCCGCGTCCGCACCCGCGTCAAGTGCCCCGCCGAGTACGTCGATTCGCTCGAGCATTGCGGGAAATTCCGGGCTGACATGTAATCCGGCCGAGACCGCCATGGATGGTCGCTCCTCGCTGTCAGTACCAGTACTGATTCAGCGTCACTTTAGCGAGGAGCCGTACCGTTCGGGCGCGTCGGTCGGTTCATGACGTCAGCCGGTGCTTTCGCGTGGGAGCAGTTGGTGGCGGGCGACCACTTGGCGGGAGGAGCGGTGGGTGAGGCGGCCGTAGATGCGATCGGCGAGGAGTTGCAGTGCGCTCTCCGCGATCTGTTGTTTGTCGGGCGCCACCGTGCTGAGGCTGGGTGTGCCGTACCGGCCGTCCTCGATGTCGTCGAAGCCGATGATCCGCAAGTCCTGCGGGACATCGAGGCCGCGTGACCGAGCGGCGCGCACGGCGCCGAGGGCCAGCTCGTCGGTGAAGCAGAAGACGGCATCCGGCGGCTGTGCCAGGTCCAGCAGGGCTTCCATCGCCCGGTGGCCCTCCGCCCGGTGCAGTGAGGCAACTGTCTGCTCGAGCTCGGACCGCGGGGGAAGGCCGGCGGTCTGCAGCGCCTGCCGGTACCCGTGGAGGCGCAGTTCGGCGGTGCGGTTGTGCAGGTGCGGCTGCAGGCCGAGCGCGGCGGGGCGGCGGGCACCCTGGGTCAGCAGGTGGCAGGTGGCCTCGCGTGCGGCGGTGACGTTGTCGATGGCGACGTGGTCGGCGGTGCCCTCGGGATCGATCTCGCCGAGCACCACGACCGGCATGGTGCTGACGTAGTTGCCGATGTCGGCGGGGGACAGCGCCCATGGACTGACGATCAGACCGTCCACGGCGTGTCCTTCCACGCCGGAGAGCAGTCGGCGTTCCCGGTCGGCCCGGCCTGCGGTCTGGTCGATGAGGACGGTCCAGCCACGTTCCTGGGCCGCCTCGATCAGGAGTCCGGCCAGTTCGCCGAAGTAGGGGGAGCCGACTTCCGGTATGGCGAGCCCGATCAGGCCGGTGCGTCCTTGCCGCAGGTTGCGGGCGGCGAGGTTGGGGCGGTAACCGGTCTGCTCGATGGCGGCCAGGACCCGCTGCCGGGTCGCCGGTGCCACGTGGGTGGCGTCGTTGACGACGTTGGAGACCGTGCGGACGGAGACCCCGGCGAGGGCGGCCACGTCTTTGAGTTTTGCTCCCATTCGTGCCTCCTCCAGCCCACCCGCGGTCGCGAGCGAGGTGATCATCTCACGTCCGCCGATGACTCGGAAAAAGTTTGCCGCCAGCTATTGCATCGTTGCATGCCACGTTGCAAAAGTAGCGCGCAGTCGCCTCTCACCGACGCGAGGAGCTGTATCTCGATGACGACTGAAACCATGCCCTCCCTGCCGCTGCCCGCCGCCTCCGCCTCGGCGCCGCCCACCGCTGTGGAAGTCGGAAACGCCGTACGCGACCTGTACACCGACGGCATCACCGCCCGCCGCTCAGCGTTCCAGCCGGAGTTTGCCGACCGGCTGCGCGAGGACATCGAGCGGGCCTTCGAGGAGGCGCGCGGCCGTCCCGGTGGCGCCGTGGGCCGCGGCCCCAACCGGTACTACGTCGAGATCCATCCCGAGCAGCTGCGCGACTTCGTCGAGCTGGTGGATCACCCCTGGGTCCGCTCGGTGTGTGAGGCCGTGCTCGGCCCCGACTACCGCATCGTGGAGCTGGGCTTCGATGTGCCCATGGAAGGCGCCGTCAACCAGCCGTGGCACCGGGACTTCCCCTCCCCGCCGGAAACCCGCGAGAATCACCGGCTGACCTCCCTCGCATTCAACGTCACAGCCGTCGACACGGCCGAGGACATGGGGCCCTTCGAGATCGCCCTGGGCACCCAGTGGGAGAGCGGCAGCGACTTCAAGCACGAAATGTTCCCGGACCGGGCCGACTACCCGCGCTACGAGGCCCGGGCGGTGCGCAAGTATCCGCGCCGTGGTGACATCTCCGCCCGCTCCGCGCTGACCATCCACCGCGGCACGACCAGCCACTCGGCCATCGCCCGACCGGTTCTCGTCCTCGGCGTGGATGCCCCCGGCGCCGGCAACGACGCCCACCACGACATGGCCGTCACCCGCGGTTACTGGTCGGCGCTGCCCGCCCGGGTCCGGGATCACCTGCAGGCCCGCGTCGTGGACGAACTGCGGCCGGTGGAGCAGCAGCACACCATCGAGGGGCTGGTCATGGGTGACGCCTGAGCTGTCGCGCCACTCCGCCGCCGCACCGGCCCGCACCCGCCGGCGCCCTGCCCCCGTTCCGACCGACTGATCAAGGAACTCTCCGTGACCGTGCTCGAACCGGCCGGCAACGCGGCCGACCGGCGTACCTCTCCGCCCGCCCGGCCGCCTGCGCTGCTCTATGCCGTGGCCGCGATCTCGGCTCTGGGCGGCCTGCTCTTCGGCTACGACACCGGCATCATCTCCAGCGCCCTGCTGGACCTCGGCCGCGACCTGCAGCTGTCCACCGGGGACCGGGAGGTGGTCGTCAGCGCCATCCTCGTCGGCGCCATGGCGGGCGCCCCCGTGTCCGGAGTGCTCAGTGCGCGCTGGGGCCGCCGCCCGGTGATCATCGCCGTGGCGGTTGTCTTCGCCCTCGGCGCGCTGGCCTCCGCCCTCGCCCCGACCGCCTTCACGCTCACCCTGGCGCGCCTTGTGCTCGGCCTCGCCGTCGGCGCCGCCTCCAACACGGTGCCGGTCTACATCGCCGAGACCGCGCCGCCGGCGGTGCGCGGCCGGCTGATGGTGCTCTTCCAGCTCATGGTCGCCATCGGCCAGCTCGTCTCCTACCTGGTCGGTTACGCACTGGCCGGCCCGAATGGCTGGCGCTGGATGTTCGGGCTGGCCGCTGTGCCCGCGGTGATCCTCGCCCTGGGCATGCTGCCGCTGCCGGAGAGCCCCCGATGGCTCGTCGGACGCGGAGCGGACAAGGCCGCCCACACCGTCCTGGCTCGCCTCCGCCCCCGCGCCCATGACGTCACTGCCGAGGTCGCCGACATCGCCGCCGTGTGCCGGGCCGAGAGCCGAGCCCCGCGCGGTCTGCGCGCCACGGCACGCGTCCTGCGCTCCTCCTGGCTGCGCCCCGCCCTCGTCATCGCCCTTGGCATCGCGGCGTTCTCGCAGCTCACCGGCATCAACGCCATGGTCTACTACGCTCCCACGCTGCTGGCCGACGCGGGCTTCGGCGGCTCCGTCGCGCTGCTCACCGGTATCGGTATCGGCGTCATGCTGGTCCTCGCCGGCATCACCGGCGCGCTGTGCGTGGACCGGGTCGGGCGCCGTCGGCTGCTGCTGTGGCTGATGCCCGCCTCCGGCGTGGCCATGGCCATCGTGGCTCTCGCCTTCCTGCTGCCCGCCTCGGATGTGCAGCGATGGATGGTTGTCCTGGCGCTGTTCGCTTACATCTTCCTCAACGGCGCCGGCATGCAGACCGTTGTGTGGCTGCTTGCCCCCGAAGTGCTGCCGCTGGCGGTCCGCGGGCCGGCAACCAGCCTGGCGACCACCACGGTATGGGGCTTCGACCTGCTCATCGCCGTCACCGCACTGACCGCCGTCCAGACATTCGGCCTGACGGCGACCCTGCTGGTGTACGCCGTGATGAACGGAATGTGCTGGGTGTTCGTGCTGCGCCGCGTGCCGGAGACTCGTGGCCGCACACTGGAGGACATCGAGCGCCAGTTGCGACGCTCCACCTGACGAGATCCCCGTTCGGCAATCGAGCCGGTCTCACCAACATGGCGTGGGATATCAGCCGCGTGCGGTGGTGCGTCGGTTGGCGGCCAGGATGCCGAGAGGCAGCAGGGCCATCAGGAGGAGGGCGAGGCCCGTTGCGGAGAGGCCCTTCAGGCCCAGCGCGGAGCCGAGGGCGGCACCGCCGAGCCAGGAGCCGACAGCAATGCCGACCTGGAAGGAGGAGGTGGCCAGTGCCATGGACAGCGCACGTCCGGGTCCGGCAATGCGGACCACCTCCCCACCAGGATCGGGTTGGTGGACATGCGGACGCCAATCCCGCCTGCGAGGAACTGGGCATCGGCTTCGTCCCCTTCAGCCCGCTCGCCAGGGCTTCCTCTCCGGCAAAGTCACCACGCAGGACACCTACACCGGAGACGACGTGCGCCGGGTCATCACCCGCTTCGAGGCGCACAACATCCGCGCCAACCAGCCCCTCCTCGGCCTGCTCACACGCTTCGCGCAGCAGAAGAGCGCCACCCCGGCACAGCCGGCCTACGACGGGCTGGTGCCCAAGGACGTCGCCCCGCGGTGGCGCCGCCGCGGCCCTGGCACGTTCCGCAATCGTGTGTGCCGACCGCTCAGCCGCTGAACGTCCACGACACCGAGTCGTCGGTGGCGACGAGGGTGCCGTACACGACCAGGTCGCAGAGTCCGAGTCCGAGCCCTGCCAGCGCGGGGAAGCGGCGGGCGGTGGAGCGGGACAGGGCGAGGCTCGCCAGGACGATGGCGGCCGGTCCCAGGATCAGGTTCATGACCAGCAATCCGATGAGGCCCATGACGAGCGAGGCGACGGCCATGCCGTCGGCGTCGCGCAGCCCGGTCCGCCTGCGGGCGGAAGCGGTGACCTCCATCATGAAGCGGTGACCTCCATCGTTCGCCTCCTTCGGGTCATTTTCGGCTCCTCCGGGTCATTGGTGCCGGTGGCGGACACGCTCGCGTACGGCGACCACGAGCAGGCAGCCGCCGATGACGACGGCGGCCGGCAACGTGGCGGAGGGCGGCGCGTGCGCCGAAGCGCCCATCAGACCTTCCGTCAGCAGGAGGCCGAGAAAGGGAAGAAGCATGCCGTGCCTCTCATCGCGGACTTCGATGTCGTGAGTACCGTTCGTGCTCTGTCGGCCCGCGGGTACCCATCCGTCTCGGTTTCACCGCACCACGGTTGTGGCCGCGCGTCGCAGCCGCGCCGAGAGATGGTGCTGCAGCGGCCGGCCGACCGCCGCCAGGTCGTGGACGAAGTCGAGGGTGTCCGCGTCGGTCAGGGTGTAGCGCCGGCGGGTGGCGTCGACCTCCTTGGCGGTGGGTGTGAGCGCCACCTGGTGGGTGGCGAGGTCGACCGTTCGGCCGTCCACCCGGCCCACCAGCATCTCCGCGATCCCGGTGGGCTGGGTGATCAGCGCCTCCACCCGCCCCTCGGGCTGCAGCCGCCACCAGCCGCTCTCCCGGGCCGCCGGCCGCAGCGGTGCGCCGTCGGCGTCCAGCAGCCAGGCCCGGGCCTCGTAAGCGAGGAAGGGCCGGCCGTCGTGGCTGAAGGTGACCTCCTGCGCGTACGTGAAGTCCTCGGCGAGCGTCGGATACTCACCGCTCCCCCGCCCGGCCCAGGTGCCCAACAGCCCGGCCACCGGGGCGAGCAGCGGGTGCGGCGCAGGGGTGCCGTCCGGGTCGAGGGCGTCGGGGTACGGAAGCTGCCGGGTGGGGTCGGACATGAGGAGTGCTCCTGGGTCGAGGCCGGTGCCGGGTGGCAGCCTAGGGGGTCGGCGGGCGGCAGACCGCGCTGATCTGCTGCGCCGCCGGCCGAAGCGGTGCGCGAGGAGCGTGGTGACCGGCGGTTTACTGCACCCCGAGCGCGCTGAGTGCTGCTTCCATGGCGAAGACGCCGCCGAGGCCCAGGACTGCGAGGACCGTTGTGTAGGTGGTGCGGGCCTTGATGGCGTCCAGGACCGAGAGGTTGAAGTACTCCTTGAACATCCAGAAGCCCGGGTCGTTGACATGGGAGAAGGCGATGGAGCCGCAGGACACCGCCAGGACCATCAGTTCCGGGTGGATGCCGCTGCCGGCGACGAGCGGGGCCGCGATGCCCGCCGCGGTGGTCACCGCGACCGTCGCCGAGCCGAGCGCGATGCGCAGGATGGCGGCGATCAGCCAGGACAGGAGGATCGGGGAGACGCTCCAGCCGTGCGTGAGCTCCTTGATGTAGTCGGCGATGCCGCCTTCGACCAGGACGTTCTTGAAGGCTCCGCCGGCGCCGATGACCAGCAGGATCATCGCCATGGCCTTGGCCGCGTCACCGCAGGAGGCCGCCACGTCACCCAGCGAGCGGCCGATGCGGGGGCCGAACGCCCAGGCCGCCAGTACCAGGGTGAGCAGCAGGGCGACCGGGGCCGAACCGAGGAAGGCGACCAGCTTCATTCCGGCGTGGTGTTCGCCGAGCACCATCTCGGCCACTGATGCACCCGCGATGAGCACCACCGGGAAGAGCGCGACCGAGAGGGACCAGCCCATGCCGGGCATTTCCTCTTCGGTGAACCGGCGGTCGCTGACGAGTCCGGTGGGGATGGACGGGTTCATCCGGCGGACGAAGGCCAGTCGGGGCCATACCAGCGCGATGAGCGCACCGGCCGGGACCGCGATGAACAGGCCGAAGAAGAGGGTCTTGCCGATGGAGGCGTCGAACATGGCCGCGACGGCGGTCGGGCCGGGGTGCGGGGGCAGGAAGCTGTGCATCGTGGACAGCGCGATCGACATCGGCAGACCGATCCACAGCAGGTTCTTGCCGGTCACCCGGACCAGCGTGAACGCCACCGGCACGATGATCACGAAGGCCACTTCGTAGAACATGGTGACGCCGATGAGCATGGCCGTGACCACCATGGCGACCTGGACCCAACGGTCGCCGAACCGGTCGGCCATCGTCGTCGCGATCCGCTGGGCCGCGCCGGAGTCGCCCATCACCCGGCCGACCATCGCGCCGAGCCCGATGACGAGCATGGTGTCGCCTATCTGGCCGCCGACGCCTTCACTGAGTACGTCGGGGATCTTCTCCAGGTCTATTCCCCGGATGACTGCCACGGCCACCGCGACCAGCAGCAGGGCGATGAACCCGTTGAGCTTGAGCCGGGTCATCAGGAAGAGCAGCGCCACCACGCTGAGCGCCACGACGAGCAGGGGCATATCACTTCTCCCTTGAAGTGATGCCGGGATGCGCGCCGCCGGAGCCGGTGTCCCGGCGGCCCGGCATCCCGGGTGGTGAGTGGAGGGGGGCGGTGCGCGTGCGGCGCGTCAGCGGACGAGCGCCGGCCGCTTCGGGTCGAACTCCCAGCCGGGCAGGAGGTACTGCATGCCCGCGGCGTCGTCGCGGCCACCGAGACCGAGGCTGAAGTAGAGTTCCTCGGCCGCCTCGACGCGTGCCATGTCCAGGTCGATGCCGAGGCCGGGGCGGTCGGGCAGTGCGATGGCACCGTCGCGGATGGCGAGCGGCTCGCGGGTCAGGTGTTGTCCGTCCTGCCAGATCCAGTGCGTGTCGATCGCCGTGATGTTCCCGGGCGCGGCGGCGGCGACGTGGGTGAACATCGCCAGCGACACATCGAAGTGGTTGTTGGAGTGCGAACCCCAGGTCAGTCCCCAGGCGTCGCAGAGCTGGGCCACGCGCACCGAGCCGTTCATGGTCCAGAAGTGCGGGTCGGCGAGCGGGATGTCGACGGCGTCGGCCTTGACCGCGTGCCCGAGCTGCCGCCAGTCCGTTGCGATCATGTTGGTCGCGGTGGGCAGACCGGTGGCGCGGCGGAATTCCGCCATCGTCTCGCGTCCGGAGTAGCCGCCCTCGCCGCCACAGGGGTCCTCGGCGTACGCCAGTACTTCGCGCAGGCCGCGTCCGATCCCGATGGCGTCCCGCAGCAGCCAGGCGCCGTTGGGGTCGAGGGTGATGCGTGCCTCGGGGAAGCGCTCGGCCAGGGCGGTGACGGCGGCGGCCTCGGAGGGCCCGTCCAGTACGCCGCCCTTGAGCTTGAAGTCCTGGAAGCCGTACCGCTCCTGGGCCGCCTCGGCGAGCCGGACAACGGCCTCGGGGGTGAGGGCCTCCTCGTCGCGCAGCCGCAGCCAGTCGTCCTTGGCGTCCGGGTCGCTGCGGTACGGGAGGTCGGTGCGCGTGCGGTCGCCGACGTAGAAGAGGTAGCCGAGGACGGGGACGCTGGTGCGCTGTACGCCTTCGCCGAGCAGTGCGGCGGTCGGCACACCGAGGTGCTGGCCGAGCAGGTCGAGCAGCGCCGACTCGACGGCGGTCACCGCGTGCACGGTGACGCGCAGGTCGAAGGTCTGGGCACCGCGGCCGCCCGCGTCGCGGTCGCCGAAGCGTTCGCGTATCGCCCGCAGCACGGCGTGCGGGTCACCGACGGACCGGCCGACGACCAGGTCGCGGGCCTCCTCCAGAGTGGTGCGGATGCCCTCTCCGCCGGGCACCTCGCCGACGCCGGTACGGCCCTCGGAGTCGGTGAGCAGCACCAGGTTGCGGGTGAAGTGGGGGGCGTGCGCGCCGCTGAGGTTCAGCAGCATGCTGTCCTGGCCGGCGACCGGGATGACGCGCATCGCGGAGACGAGGGGGGTGCCGGCAGGGGGTGTGGTGGTGGTCATGAAGCGGTGCCTTTCATGAGCGGGTGCGGCGGGCGGACCCGGCGGCGGGACACTGCGCGGAGGGAATGCCGGAAATGCCGGATGGGCGTCGGCGGTGGCTCAGCCGCCGAGCCCCTGGATCAGCTCGGTGAGCTGATCCATTTCTTCCGGCTCCAGGTCGGTCAGCGGCGGCCGGACCGGTCCTGCCGAGTGACCGGTGAGCTGCATGCCGGCCTTGACGATGCTCACCGCGTAGCCCGCCTTGCGGTCGCGGATCCGGGTGTACGGCAGGACGAAGTCGTCGAGCATGCGCAGTACGTCGGCGCGGCGGCGCGCGCGGACCGCGGTGTAGAAGTCGAGCGCGAACTCGGGCACGAAGTTGAAGAGGGCCGAGGAGTAGGTGGTGACGCCGAGTTCGAGGAGGGGCAGGGCGTAGGTCTCGGCCGTCGGCAGGCCGCCGATGTAGGTCAGGCGGTCGCCCATGCGGGCGTAGAGGCGGGTGAGGGGGTCGATGTCGCCGACGCCGTCCTTGAAGCCGATCAGGTTCGGGCAGCGCTCGGCGAGGCGGGCGACGGTGTCCGGGGCGTAGACGGCGTTGGCCCGGCTGTACACGATGACGCCGAGGCGGGTGGCCCGGCAGACAGCCTCGACGTGGGCGGCGAGACCGTCCTGTGAGGCCTCGGTGAGGTACGGCGGGAAGAGGAGCACGCCGTCGGCGCCGGCCCGCTCGGCCGCCTCGGCGTACTCGACCGCGGTCGCCGTGCCGTATCCGGCGGGGGCGATGATCGGTGTGCCCTCGGGCGCGCTGTCGACGGCGGCGGTGACGACGCGTTCCACCTCTGCCGGGGTGAGCGAGAAGAACTCACCGGTGCCGCCGGCCGCGAAGAGCCCCGCGACGTCGTACTTTCCGAGCCGGGTGATGTTCGTGCGGTACGCGTCCTCGTCGAACGAGAGGTCCTCGGGCCGGAAGTGTGTCACCGGGAAGGACAGCAGGCCGGAACCGAGGCGGCGGCCCAGTTCGGCAGGGGTGTGATCGGTCATGGCAGGAGGCTCCTGGGTTGCGCGGAGAGGTGCGGCTCACGCGGCTTCCCGGTTCCGGGCGTGGCCTGCCCACGACTTCCGGAACTTCCGGGCGGGCGGCGGACGATGGCCCGTGCCCCGGACGGAAGCCGCTTCGATTGCTGGCCGGAACGTTAAGAGCCTGTTGCGATGCGGGTCCAACACCATTTCGGCATGCTGTGATACCCGGGGCGCATCATTCGGAACGCCTGCTCGGACGGTGTTTCACAAGGTCGGGCGCCTAGGGGCCGGGCGCTTTGCTCACAGGTGCCGGAGCAGCGCGTGCAGGGCCGGGTTGTCGTTGGCCTTGCGCCATACCAGGTGCAGCTCGACGGGGGTGGGGTCGGGCAGGTCGAGGGGCCGGAAGGTGATGCCCGGGAAACGCATCTGGGCGGCCGCCTCGGGAACGAAGGCGATGCCCCAGCCCGCGTTGACCATCGCCAGGAGGCTGTGGACCTGGCTGAGGTACTGGGTGAAGCGTGGGGTGACCCGGGCGGCCCGGAAGATGCTGACCAGCAGTTCGTGGAAGTAGCGGGCCTCCACCGGGGAGTACATGAGGACGTCCTGCCCGTCGGACTCGCTGATGCGCAGCGGGCCGTCCTCCGCGCCGAGCGGATGGTCGCGGGGCACGGCGGCCAGCAGGGCTTCGCGGATGGCGGGGCGGGTCGCCAGGTCGGGGCCGGTGCCGGCGGGGCGGATCATGCCGAGGTCGAGCGAGCCCTCGGTGATCGCTTCGAGCTGGTCGCGGGTCACCTTCTCGCGCAGCACTATCTCCGTGCCGGGCATGGTGGAGCGCGCGACGTCGAGCAGTGTGCCGAGCGCGGAGTAGGCGCTGGCCGCGGTGAAGCCGATGGCGATCGCCCCGGCCTGCCCGGCGGAGACCTGCTTGGCGGAGAGAGTGGCCGCTTCCGCCTGGCGCAGGATGTTCCGGGCTTCGTTGAGGAAGGCCCGGCCGGCGGGGGTGAGGCGTACGGTGCGGTTGGTGCGGTCCAGTAGTTGCACGCCCAGTTCGTGCTCCAGCAGTTGTATCTGGCGGCTCAGCGGAGGCTGGGTCATGCGGAGGCGTTCGGCAGCCCTGGTGAAGTGCAGCTCCTCGGCCACCGCGACGAAGCTCACGAGCTGCACGAGTGTGAACACCGATACCCTCCAGGTATTGAATCATCCAAAAACAGAGTTGGACGTGGATCAATCGCCGACCTTAGCGTCAGGGAAAACCACGGCGAGCCGCCCCTCCCCGCCCCACGACCCCAGGGACACGAAGTGGTGACCATGACGCACACAGCCACCTCCGCAGCCGGCCGGCACGGCGAGGCGACGCTCGACACCATCGCCTGGATCGAACTCTCCTCGGTCACCCTGCCGCTGGCCACTCCCATCAGCGACGCCAAGGTGCTGACCGGGCGGCAGAAGCCGATGACCGAAGTGGCTCTCCTGTTCGTGGAGATCGAGACCGAGCAGGGGCACCGGGGCATCGGCTTCAGCTACTCCAAGCGCGCCGGCGGCCCGGCCCAGTACGCCCACGCCAAGGAGATCGCCGACGAGTTGATCGGCGAGGACCCGAGCGACATCGGCAAGCTGTGGACCAAGCTCGTGTGGGCCGGGGCGTCGGTGGGCCGCAGCGGTGTCGCCACGCAGGCCATCGCCGCCGTCGACGTCGCGCTGTGGGACCTGAAGGCGAAGCGGGCCGGACTGCCGCTGGCCAAGCTGCTGGGCTCCCACCGCGACTCGGTGCGCTGTTACAACACCTCCGGCGGCTTCCTGCACACCCCCACCGAGCAGGTCCTCGACAACGCCACCGCGTCCATGGCCAGCGGTATCGGCGGCATCAAGATCAAGGTCGGGCACCCGGACGGCAAGCAGGACCTGCGCCGCCTGACCGCCGTACGCGAGCACATCGGGGACGACGTACCGCTGATGGTCGACGCCAACCAGCAGTGGGACCGCCCCACCGCCCAGCGCATGGGGCGCGCCATGGAGGACTTCGGCCTGGTCTGGATCGAGGAGCCGCTGGACGCGTACGACACGCAGGGGCACGCCGCGCTCGCGGCCTCGCTGGACACTCCGGTCGCCACCGGCGAGATGCTGGCCAGTGTGGCCGAACACTACGAGCTGATCCGCCTGAACGCCACCGACGTCATCCAGCCCGACGCCCCGCGCATCGGCGGCATCACTCAGTTCCTCAAGCTCGCCGCGCTCGCCGAGCACCACCACCTTCAGCTGGCACCGCATTTCGCCATGGAGATCCACCTCCACCTCGCCGCCGCCTACCCCATCGAGCCGTGGGTGGAGCACTTCGACTGGCTGGAGCCGCTGTTCAACGAGCGCCTCACGATCAACGACGGACGGATGCACGTGCCCGCGCGCCCCGGTCTGGGCATCACACTCAGCGAGCAGGCCCGTGCCTGGACGCAGGCCACCCACGAGGCGGGCAAGCGCGCCTGATCCTTCCACCCGCGCCACTGACGCGCCGGCCGGCAGCGATGTGCCGGCCGGCGCGTCAGTCGTGCGGGCGGCACCGGTGAGTTCTAAAGACCAAGGTCAACCTCTTGACCCCGGTGGCCGCGGCCACTACTTTGCGACGGAAGCAGACCCACAACCACCCGAAGGAGGCGACCAGCAGATGTGCACCTGCTCTGATCTGGGCCGCCTCGCCCGCCGTACGGTCTGGGTTCCGGGTCGGGTCGCGCACGGCTGCTGAGCACGCCGTTCCCATGTGCCCGTTTGCGGCACATTTTGTGCCCGTTCGTGGCACATTCTCGGGTTTCCCCTTATCACTTTCCGGCATGCCGTTGTTGCGCGCCGATGTGTGCCCGCTTCTCTTACGTGGCGTGTCTGAACCTAGAAAGCTGCCTGAAATTGGCGAACATGATGAATCAACCTGCCCCGCACCGAAACGAAGGCCCGTCATGGTAGCGGCACGGATAACGGTCAACGGGAAAGAAACACCGATCGCGCCGGCCGCACCCCACACCACGGTGCTGGATTTTCTGCGCGAGCGTGGCCTCACCGGTACCAAGGAGGGCTGCGCCGAGGGTGAATGCGGCGCCTGTTCGGTCCTGGTGGCCCGTCCAGGGGTGAACAAGCCCACCGACTGGGTGGCGGTCAACGCCTGCCTGGTCCCCGCCGCGGCGCTCGACGGCCAGGAGGTCATCACCTCCGAAGGTCTCGCCACTGCCGGCGAGCCCGGCGTGCCGCCCGCCCTGCACCCGGTACAGGAGGAGATGGCGGTCCGCGGCGGCTCTCAATGCGGTTACTGCACACCGGGATTCATCTGCAGCATGGCCGCCGAGTACTACCGACCCGACCGCTGCACGCACGCGGACTCGGGTCACGGCGCGGACCCGGCCGACAGCACCGACGCCGAGCACGGACCGAACGGTTTCGACCTGCACGCGCTGAGTGGCAACCTGTGCCGCTGCACCGGTTACCGCCCGATTCGCGACGCCGCGTTCGCCGTTGGGGAGCCCACCGACGACGATCCACTGGCGCAGCGTCGCGAGCAGTCGCCGCCCACCCCGGTTGCCACCGAATACCACCAGGACGACAGCGCGTTCCTGCGGAAGAGCACCCTGGCCGAGACGCTTCAGTTGCTACGTGAGCGGCCCGACGCGGTGGTGGTCGCCGGATCCACCGACTATGGCGTCGAGGTGAACATCCGCTCCCGCAGGGCGGATTGCGTGGTCGCCATCGACCGGCTGCCCGAACTGCGGGAGCTGCGCGTCGAATCCGACTGCATCGAGATCGGGGCGGCGCTGACGCTCACCGAGATCGAACGCCGCCTCGACGGCGACGTCCCGCTCCTCGCAGAACTGTTCCCGCAGTTCGCGTCCCGGCTCATCCGTAATGGCGCGACCCTCGGCGGCAACCTGGGCACCGGCTCCCCCATCGGTGACAGCCCGCCGGTGCTGCTCGCCCTTGAGGCATCGGTGGTACTCGCCGACGCCGACGGTGAGCGTGTGGTCCCGCTGGCGGACTACTTCACCGGCTACCGGCAGAGCGTGCGCCGTCCCGGCGAGCTGATCCGCTCGGTGCGCATCCCGCTGCCGCTGTCGCCGGTCGTGGCCTTCCACAAGATCGCCAAGCGGCGCTTCGACGACATCTCCAGCGTCGCCGTCGCCTTCGCGCTCGACATCGAGGACGGCATCGTCCGCAAGGCGCGCATCGGTCTGGGCGGCGTGGCCGCCACCCCGATCCGCTCCCTCGCCACCGAGGCCGCCCTGGAGGGCGAGCCGTGGACGGCGAGTACCGTCGAGGCAGCGGCCCGGGTGCTGCGGGGCGAGGGCACGCCGATGGACGACCATCGCGCCAGCTCCCTCTACCGTTCCGCGATGCTCGGCCAGAGCCTGTTGAAGCTGTACGCGCAGACCACCGAGAAGGTGTCGTCATGAGCCATTTGTCCGAGCGTCCCGAAAAGCCCGTCGTCGGCGTCTCGATGCCGCACGAGAGTGCCTACCTGCATGTCACCGGAACCGCGCTCTACACCGACGACCTGGTCCAGCGCACCAAGGACGTGCTGCACGCGTATCCGGTACAGGTCCTGAAGGCCCACGGCCGGATCACCGCGCTGCGCACCGAGCCCGCGCTCGCCGTGCCCGGCGTGGTCCGCGTGCTGACCGGTGCCGACGTGCCCGGCGTCAACGACGCCGGGATGAAGCACGACGAGCCGCTCTTCCCCGACGAGGTCATGTTTTACGGCCACGCGGTCGCCTGGGTGCTCGGTGAGACCCTGGAGGCGGCCCGGCTCGGTGCGGAGGCCGTCGAGGTGGAACTCGATGAACAGCCCTCTCTGATCACGCTGCAGGACGCGATCGAGGCTGGCAGCTATCACGGCGCCCGGCCCGTGATGGTGCACGGCGACATCGACGCCGGCTTCGCCGAGTCCGCGCATGTGTTCACCGGCGAGTTCCAGTTCGCCGGTCAGGAGCACTTCTATCTCGAGACGCACGCGGCGCTGGCCCAGATCGACGAGAACGGGCAGGTGTTCATCCAGAGCAGCACCCAGCACCCTTCGGAGACCCAGGAAATCGTCTCGCACGTGCTCGGTGTGCCCAGCCACGAGGTGACGGTGCAGTGCCTGCGGATGGGCGGCGGCTTCGGCGGCAAGGAGATGCAGCCGCACGGCTTCGCGGCCGTCGCCGCGCTCGGCGCCAAGCTGACCGGCCGGCCGGTCCGGTTCCGGCTCAACCGGACCCAGGACATGACCATGTCCGGCAAGCGCCACGGGTTCCACGCCACGTGGAAGATCGGCTTCGACGCCGACGGCCGCATCCAGGCCCTCGACGCCACCTTGACGGCGGACGGCGGCTGGAGCCTGGACCTGTCCGAGCCGGTCCTCGCCCGCGCGTTGTGCCACATCGACAACACCTACTGGATCCCCAACGCACGCGTCGCCGGTCGCATCGCCAAAACCAACACGGTCTCCAACACCGCCTTCCGCGGCTTCGGCGGGCCGCAGGGCATGCTGGTGATCGAGGACATCCTGGGCCGCTGTGCGCCGCAACTCGGCCTGGATCCCATGGAGTTGCGGGAACGCAACTTCTACCGGCCGGATCAGGGCCAGACGACACCGTACGGCCAGCCGGTCACGCAGCCCGAACGGATCTCCACCGTCTGGCAGCGGGTGCAGGACGACGCCGGCATCGCCGATCGCAAGCGCGAGATCGCTGCCTTCAACGCCGCGCACCCGCACACCAAGCGGGCACTTGCGATCACCGGCATCAAGTTCGGCATTTCGTTCAACCTCACCGCCTTCAACCAGGGCGGCGCGCTGGTGCTGATCTACAAGGACGGTTCCGTCCTGATCAACCACGGCGGCACGGAGATGGGCCAGGGCCTGCACACCAAGATGCTGCAGGTGGCCGCGACCACGCTGGGCATCCCGCTGCACAAGGTCCGGCTGGCCCCGACCCGTACCGACAAGGTGCCCAACACCTCTGCCACCGCCGCCAGTTCGGGAGCGGACCTGAACGGCGGGGCGGTGAAGAACGCCTGCGAGCAGCTGCGTGCGCGGCTGTTGCAGGTGGCCGCCTCTCAACTCGGCGCGAACGCCTCGGACGTGCGCATTGTCGAGGGGGTCGCGCGTGCCCTGGGCAACGACACGGAGCTCGCCTGGGACGACCTGGTCCGCACCGCGTACTTCCAGCGGGTCCAGCTCTCCGCGGCCGGCTACTACCGCACCGAGGGCCTGCACTGGGACGCGAAGTCCTTCCGGGGCTCCCCGTTCAAGTACTTCGCCTACGGCGCTGCCGCCACCGAGGTGGAGGTCGACGGCTTCACCGGCGCCTACCGCATCCGGCGGGTGGACATCGTGCACGATGTCGGCGACAGCCTCTCCCCGATGATCGACATCGGTCAGGTGGAAGGCGGCTTCGTGCAGGGGGCGGGTTGGCTGACGCTGGAAGACCCGCGCTGGGACACCAGCGGCGGCCCGAACCGCGGCCGCTTCCTGACCCAGGCCGCCAGCACCTACAAGCTGCCGAGCTTCTCCGAGATGCCGGAGGAGTTCAATGTCACGCTGCTGGAGAACGCCACCGAGGAGGGCGCGGTATTCGGCTCCAAGGCGGTGGGTGAGCCTCCGCTGATGCTGGCGTTCTCGGTGCGCGAAGCGCTGCGGCAGGCCGCCGCCGCGTTCGGGCCCGCCGGAGTCGGCGTGGAGCTCGCCTCGCCCGCGACACCGGAGGCGGTGTACTGGGCGATCGAGGCGGCCCGCAGCGGAGCCGCGGGGAACAGCGGCATCGAGGCCCCCACCACCGCAAGCGCCTTGAGCAATGCCTGACATGACCTGGGTGGCCGCGGTCGCGCGGTTGCGAGCCCGCCGGGAGACCGGCGTGCTCGTGACCGTCGCGACCGTGCGCGGCCACGCACCCCGCAAGGCCGGCGCCAAACTCGTCGTGGGACAGACCGGGACGTGGGGCTCGATCGGCGGCGGCAACATCGAGGCCGTCGCGATCGACCGGGCCCGGGAGCTGATCGGCTCGGCCGATCCGGAGCCGGAGCTGATGGACTTCGCCCTCAACGACAAGGTCACCGGCCGGCACGGCGTGCAGTGCTGCGGCGGAGCCGTCAGCGTGCTGCTCGAACCGCTGCCGGTGGTACCGGCGGTGGCGATCTTCGGCGTCGGGCACGTCGGCCACGAGCTGGCGCGCATCCTGGCCCGCCACGACCTCGATCTGCACCTGATCGACACCCGCCCCGACATGCTCACCGACGAGCGGCTCGACGTGCTCGCGGACGCGGTGGCGCAGGTCCACGTGCATCACACCCCGCTGCTGCCGGAGGAGGTGCTCGAGGAGCTGGCACCCGGTACCCACGTCCTGATCATGACCCATGACCACGCCGAGGACGCCGCGCTGTGCGACGCCGCCCTGCGCACCACCGGTCTCGGCTCGATCGGACTGATCGGCTCGGCCGCCAAGTGGGCGCGCTTCCGCAAGCGCCTGGCCACCGAGGGCGGTCACGACGACGCCACCATCGATCGGATCAAGACGCCGATCGGCCTGGCCGACATCACCGGCAAGGAACCCGCGACGATCGCCGTGAGCGTTGCGGCCGATTTGCTGCGCACCTTCGAATCAGGCGAACCGCCCCTCGTCCGACGTTGAGCTGACCGGGCGGTGTGCGGGTTACCTGTCGATTTGGCGTTCCAGGTGCTCGGGATATCGGGCACCCTGGATATCGATCCTGTCGACGGCGCTGTGGATCCGGGCGAGGTCGTCCTCGGTGAGTTCGACCTCGGCGGCGGCGAGGTTCTCCGCCAGCCGCGGGAGCCGGCGCGTGCCGGGGATCGGCACGATCCAGGGCTGCTGGGCCAGCAGCCAGGCCAGGGCGATCTGGGCGGGAGTGGTGTGCCGGCTCTGGGCGATGGTGCCGAGCAGGTCGGCCAGTGCCTGGTTCGCCCGGCGGGCTTCGGCGCTGAAGCGCGGGATGCCGGCGCGGATGTCGGAGCTGTCGAAGGTGGTGTCGGTGTCGACCTTGCCGGTGAGGAATCCCTTGCCCAGGGGGCTGAACGGGACGAAGCCGATGCCGAGTTCCTCCAGGGTGGGCAGGATCTCGGTCTCGGGACCGCGCCACCACAGGGAGTACTCGCTCTGCAGCGCGGTGACCGGCTGGACGGCGTGGGCGCGGCGGATGGTGCGGGCGGCGGCTTCGGACAGGCCGAAGTGTCGTACCTTGCCCTCGTCGATGAGTTCCTTGACCGCGCCGGCGACCTCCTCGATCGGCACCTCCGGGTCGACGCGGTGCTGGTAGTACAGGTCGATCGCATCGACACCGAGGCGGCGCAGCGAGCCCTCGGTGGCCTTGCGGATGTGCTCGGGCCGGCTGCACAGCCCGGTCTGCTTGCCCTCGTCGTCGAAGGCGAACCCGAACTTGGTCGCGATGACGACCTGGTCGCGGACGGGGGCGAGGGCCTCGCCGACCAGTTCCTCGTTGACATACGGGCCGTAGACCTCGGCGGTGTCGAAGAAGGTGACGCCGCGCTCCACGGCGGCCCGGATGAGCGAGATCATCTCGTCCCGCCCGCCGGGGTTGGGTCCGTAACTCTGGCTCATCCCCATGCAGCCCAGGCCGATCGCCGAGACTTCGAGGTGCTGTCCGAGGGTGCGCTTGTCCATCGTGGTCTCCTGCCGTTGGCAAACGTGCGGGGCGTGCGGGGACGGTCGTCAGCCGTTGGCGGTGGCGAGGGCAGCGGCGTACTGCTCGTCGGTGACCGGCTCCAGCCAGGTGGTGCCGTCACCGGCTCCGTCGCCGACGACGAGGGCGAGGTGGGCCATGAGGTGGGTATCGGTGGCGCCGTGCCAGTGCTCCTCCCCGGCCGGGCACTTGACGGTCTCGCCGGCGCTGACGCGTACGACGTTGCCGTCACGGGTGCCGACCAGGCCGACGCCATCGGTGATGTGGAGGACCTGGCCCAGGGCGTGGGAGTGCCAGTTGGTGCGGGCGCCGGGGGTGAAACGCACCAGGCCTGCGGCCAGGCGGGCCGGCTCGGTGGGAGTCTCGATCAGATTGAGGTAGACGTCGCCCGTGAAGCGCTCGGCCGGGGCCTTGAGAGTGGGGGTGTCGGTGAGGTGTTCCATGGCTCGTTTCCTTGGTCCAGGACGGTGACGGTGTACGTGATGCGGATATCGGTCGGCCGGCTGTCTGCCGGCAGGGTCAGGCGGCGCCGCGCTCCTCGGCGATCTTCTTGAGCCGGGTGATCGCGGTCATGGCGTTGGGCCAGCCGGCGTAGAAGGCCAGGTGGGTGATGGCCTCGGACAGTTCCTCGACGCTAAGGCCGTTGTCCAGGGCCACGCCCAGGTGGTAGCCGAGCTGCTCGCTGCGGTACAGCGCGGCCAGCACACTGACGGTGACCAGGCTCCGGTCCCGCGGGGACAGGCCGGGCCGCTCCCAGATGTCGGCGAACAGCACGTCATTGGTGACGTCCACGAGCTTCGGCGCGATCTCGGCGAGCTCCTGGGGCGCGGACTGCTTCGGCATGGGTCAAACTCCTCGGTACGACGTGCGGGGACCGGCCCGTAACACTCTGTAGCACGCTGTGCTGCATGGGGCCGTCCGGCACCCGACTCGCCACGGATTTCCGGAGGTGCCGGGGCGCGGTCGGCTGCCGCTGTCCAGGAAAGAGCAGGTCAACGAGGTGAGGAAGGGTCTGCCGTGCCAGGTACTGACAGGACCCCCCACCCGTGCGCCGACCGGCTTAGCCTGGAATGCGTGAGTACTCAGAGCGACATCCGCGAGTTCCTGGCCTCCCGCCGCGCCAAGATCACCCCTCAGCAGGCCGGGCTGCCCGCCTACGGCGGCAACCGGCGCGTTCCGGGCCTGCGCCGGGAGGAAGTCGCCCTGCTCGCCGGCGTCAGCATCGACTACTACGTCCGCCTCGAGCGCGGCCGCCTCGCCGGAGCCTCCGAGGAAGTCCTCGACGCCATCGCGAACGCACTCCAGCTCGACGACGCCGAACGCGCCCACCTCCACGACCTGGCCCGCGCCGCGGCCAAACGCCCCGTCCGCCGCACCAAGCGCGCCCGCGGCCCGCTGCCGGACAGCGTCCTGCGCGTCCTCAATTCCATGAGCGACTCCCCCGCCTTCGTACGCAACGGCCGCCTGGACATCCTCGCGACCAACCGCCTCGGCCGGGCCCTGTACTCCCCGCTGTACGCCGACAACGCCCCCGAGCCCGTCAACATCGCCCGCTACCAGTTCCTCCACCCACACGGCCGTGACTTCTTCCCCGACTGGGAGGAGTCCCTCAACACCACCGTCTCCCTGCTGCGCACCGAGGCCGGCCGTGCCCCGCACGACAGTGACCTGACCGGACTCATCGGTGAACTGGTCACCCGTAGCGAGGAGTTCCGCACCGCCTGGGCCAAACACAACGTGCGCCTGCATCACACCGGCCGCAAATCTTTCCGGCACCCCGCCGTCGGCGTCCTCGCCCTCGACTTCGACGCGATGGAACTGCCGGCCCAGCCCGGCCTCACCCTCACCGCGTACAGTGCCGAACCCGGCACCCCCGGCCACGACGCCCTGGCCCTCCTGGCCAGTTGGTCCGCCACCACAGCCCACGAAGAGGCTCGCCACGAACACCACGGTCCTCGCGCACAACTCGGCGAACCATAGGCGCCACAGCGCTAGTCGGGAAGGTCCAGGCCCTCGTGGACGATGGCGTGGGCGAGGTCGCTGAGATCGAGGCCATGGCTGTGGGCGTGGCCGCGCAGCCGATCGAGTGCGTGGTCGGCGGAGACGTTGTGTCGCTGGATGATCACGCCGATTGCCTGGTGGACGACTGCCTGGGGCGGTGCGAAGTGGAAGAAGGGGGGATCGTCCTCGGGCGCGGGGGTACAGGCGGCCTGGAGGAGGAGTTGGGCGGCTTCCAGGTGGATGCGGGCGGTGTGCTGGTCGGCCGGGGACAGCGGGCCGGACCGGTCGCGGTAGAGGGACAGGACGATGCCCGCCCGGTCCGCGAAGCGGGGGTGGGATGCGGCGGGCAGGGCGAAGGCCGCGTAGATGCCACTGGCCTGGGCTTGATCGGCGAAGACGGGCCACAGCCGCACGGTGCCGGGGTCGGTCAGATCTGCCGCGAGTACCGTGGCCCGCTGCTGAAGGGCTTGCACGCACGGCCCCTCGCCAAGGTTGATCTGCAGTGTCTCGCCCGCGTCGGCCAGCGGGCCGTCGCAGCACAGCGAGATCCGGCGGGCCAGGGCGGCGTCCGCAGCCAGTGTCAGCCCTACGGAGCACGGAGCCCGCAGCGCCGTCCGGCACGCGGCGGCGATGGAGCCCGGCCCGTCGCGGTGGCGGGCAAGGTAATAGGCCAGTCGCGCGGCCTCCGGCCGCGTGCGCCTCACGGGAGGCTCAGAACACAGTTGTTCAGAACACAGTTGTCGGGGCCGCCAGCGGCCCAGCGTGCGTCCATCAGTACGGATCCGGTCTCCGGCACTCACCGCCGATACTGCCCGATCGGAAGCCAATGTCAGGATAGCCGTGGGAGAAACAGCGTCATGCGCGGGCAGCTGTCTCCAGCCTACGCCCGACCCCCACCGGAATGGCCGTGTGGAGGCGCGGGCTCAAGGTCCCCGGACCGCGAGGCACCTCGCGGCGAGGCGGGTATACGGGCGTTCGGCCGGACTCACGGAGCCGCGCTCGGGCGTAGTCTGGCCACAGGGCAGCGCTGGTATTCCGGGTGGTCTCCACCCAGCCCCCGTGCATGACGTTTCCGGTCCGGTCGCTGACATCGACAACCGGAGGCTGCTGTGCCCATTCCGCCCTTACCAGAGCCAGGGCCACCCGCACCTGATGGGCCTGCACCCCCCCCGTCCCGTGAAATGCGGGTGACGGCCGCGCTGATCGACGTTGCCGACACCCTGGTCGCCGACTTCGACCCCGCCGACTTCCTGTACCGCGTCGCCGAACACTGCATGGACCTCTTGGACATCGGCGACGCCGGGGTGATGCTGGCCGCGCCCGGCGGCCCGCTGCGCCTGGTCGCCACCACCTCCGAACAGGTACGTCTCGTAGAACTCTTCGAACTCGACGCCCGCGAGGGCCCCTGCCTCAGCGCCTACCGCAAGGGCGCCGCCGTCGACCACTCGGACCTGGCCCTCCATTCCCGCTGGCCGGACTTCAGCGCCCGCGCCCAACGCGCCGGCTACCGCTCCGTGCACGCCAGCCCGATCCGGCTGCGAGAGGAGACCATCGGCGTGCTGAACCTCTTCCGCCACGCCACCGGCCCGCTGTGCGAAGCCGACCAGCGCCTCGCCCGAGCCCTGGCCGATGCCACCGCCATCTCCCTGCTCCAGCAGACCGTCCTGGACCATCACCGCACACTGAGCACACAGCTCCAAGGAGCCCTGAATACCCGCACGGTCATCGAACAGGCCAAGGGCTATCTCTCCTCCCACCACGCCATCGATCCCGCCACCGCCTTCCAACGCCTGCGGGCCCACGCCCGCCACCACCAGATCCGCATCGCCGACCTGGCCCGCGACGTCATCGACGGCACCGTCACCCTTCCTCTCCCGCCCAACGAGGAGAGCCCCCGGCAGGACGGAAGAGCACCCTGAGCGGAAAGCCCGTTACTCGGTCCCGGGGTCGGGGCGGGTGGCGACGAGGATCTGTGCGGCCGGGGTGATGTTGTCGGCGCGGACGGCGCGGGCCATCGCTTCGCGGGCGGCGTCGGCGGTGGCGTCCGGAGGGACCACCAGCAGGGCGAAGTGGTCCTTGTCGCCGCGGGTGATGAGAACGGTGTCGTCGCCGACCGGATCGGAGTCGAGGTGTACGACGCGGTCGTCGATGACCAGACGGGTCGGGAGGCTCTCCCAGGCGGATGCGTCGAGTCCTACGCGGGTGATCGGCCCGAGGTGCTCGGTCAACACACTGATCAGCTCGGGCAGCTCGGTTTCGATGTTCCTCGTGCGCGGCCACCACGCACCGTCCAGGACTCCCTGCCGGGACCGTGTGGTCTCCAGCCGCAGCAGTGCGACACCGGGTTTCACCGCCTGGTGGATCGCGTCCGGCAGGAGCAGCAGGGGTGTCTGGGGAGTGTCGGAGTCAGCCATGAGGGTCCGCCCGTCTACGGGGTACGGCCGTCACCTCGTCGCAGGGCCGGCACCGATGCGGGTGCCCGGTCGCCTGAGGTGCACGAGCATGCCGTCATTACACGGTACTCCCGCCGCCCGCGCCGCCGCTCACCACAGCGAACCGGCCACTCCCCCAGTCGGAAAACACCTGGTCACACGGGTCAGAGTCAGCCGAACGGGTGTACAGTCAAAGTACTGGGAGTATTTCGCACACCGGCTTCCACGCGGGTGTCATTTCCGGTGACCATAAAAAGCCGGATTGCCGTCGGCCGCCGGGACCTGCTGGTGATCCCGCCCGAGACCGAGCCCTCGGCCGCGGCCCGGCTGATGGCCGCCGCCGCGATCCCGGGCAGCGTCCTGACCGCAGGCGCGCTGATGGCGGACGAAGCCGTCATCGGGCAAGGCATCTCGGCCTTCTGACGCGAACCGTCGGTGCAGCGATTCCGGTCAAAGGCTAGGCCGGCGTTGCAGCGCGCTTCGGCGGATTACCGCCCTGCCGCTTTGCCTCCTGCCCCCTGGGCTCGTAAGAGTGGACGGGTCGAGGAGAGGACATCCGGAGCATGGCCCGTCTCTTGCATCGCAGTGCCCTGTCCGAGAGGGTCGTCCGCCTGGTACTGGGAGCAGCGGGGCGGCTGACCACGCCCCTGCTCCCGGACGACTACCTGGCGATGGCCGATCCACTGCTGTCGCGGCGGTGGCCCGCCGGGCGGGTCGAGGAGGTACGGGCGGAGACCTCGGACGCGACGACCCTGGTCATCCGTCCCGGCCACGGCTGGCGGCCCGCTCGCAGAGCCGGGCAGTACGTCCCGGTGGGCGTGCGGATCGGCGGGGTCCTGCACTGGCGCACCTACTCGCTCACCGCCCCGCCCGGCAGGCCCGGAGACCCGTTCACGATCACGGTCAGGGCCCTGCCGGACGGCCGCGTCTCCCGTCACCTGGCCCACCGCCTCCAGCCCGGGGAGGTACTGCGCCTCGGCCCGGCCCAGGGCGACTTCCATCTGCCCGACGCGCCTCCCCGGCGACTGCTGCTGCTCACCGCCGGGATCGGCATCACCCCGGTCATGGCCATACTGCGCGCCCTCGACAGTGATGACCGGCCGGCAGAGGGCACCGACGTACTGTTGGTGCACTCCGCTCCCGATCCCGCCCGCACCGTCTTCGGCCCGGAACTGCGGGCGATGGCCGAGGACTTGCCGTGGTTCCGGCTGTACGAGCACCACACCCGCGCCGGCGCCCGCCCGGCCGGCCACCTCACCCCGGAGCAACTGCCCGCCCTCTGCCCGGACTGGCGCGAGCGCGACACCTGGGCCTGCGGCCCCGCCGCGCTGCTGGAATCCGCCGAACGGCTCTGGGCCGCCGAAGGACTCGCCGAGCGCCTGCACATCGAGCGGTTCCGGCCCCCACCGCTGTTGCCGTCCGATGCCACCGGCAGTGCCGCCCCGGGCGTACCCGTGCAGTTCGCCGCGAGCGGCGTGGAGACGGCCGCAGGCACCGGTACCCCGCTGCTCCACGTCGGGGAGGCCGCCGGGGTGGCCATGCCGAGCGGCTGCCGCATGGGCATCTGCTTCGGCTGCGTCAGCCCGCTGCTGCACGGCCGCGTCCGCGACCTGCGCACCGGCGAAGTGCACGGAGAGCCGGGCGACCTGATCCAGACCTGTGTCTCGGCCGCCAGCGGCCCCGTCGCCCTCGACCTGTGAATGCCCGCACCGTCCTGAGCACCCCGCGAGCCTCACCGGAGGAGCCACCACCATGAGCACAGCCGTTACGACCCGTCCGACCGTTCCGGCCCTGCCCGCCCCGTCCGACCGGCCCGACCCGTCCGCCGCGCCTCCGCACGGTACGGACACCGAAGCCCTGGGCCGTGAGCTCGACCGTATCCGCGCCGACGTCCTCGCCCGCCGCGGCGATGAAGACGCCCGCTACATCCATACCGTCGTGGCCGTCCACCGCCGCTTGGAGATCGCCGGGCGGGCCGCTCTGGCGGTGTCCCTGCTGCCGCCGGCTTGGCTCGCCGGCACGGCCGCCCTCAGCACCGCCAAGATCCTGGAGAACCTCGAACTCGGGCACAACATCATGCACGGCCAGTGGGACTGGATGCGTGACCCGGCGATCCACTCCACCAGCTGGGAATGGGACAACCCCACCCCGGCCTACGCCTGGAAACACACCCACAACCACATCCACCACACCTGGACCAATGTCGTCGGCCGCGACCGCGACCTCGGATTCACCGTCCTGCGGATGAGCAAGGACCAGCGCTGGCACCCCGCCCATCTCTTCCAGCCCGTTCTCGCGGCCCTGGGCGCGCCCTTCTTCGAGTGGATGGCTGCCTTGTACGACCTGGAGGCCGACGCCGTACTCCAGCGCCGCAAATCCCTGCGGTCCTTCCTCCGCGACACCGCCAACACCGTGCGCAAGGGAGCCCGCCAAGCCGCCAAGGACTACCTGCTCTTTCCGCTGCTCGCCGGCCCGTCCGCCGTGCCCTGCCTGCTCGGCAACTTCACCGCCAACACCGTGCGCAGCCTGTGGGCCCACACCGTGATCTTCTGCGGCCATTTCCCCGACGGCGTCCGATCCTTCACCGAGGAAGAGATCGAGGACGAGACCCGGGGTCAGTGGTACCTGCGCCAGGCCCTCGGCTCGGCCAACCTCGAGGGCGGTGCCGTCTTCCACGTCCTCACCGGCAACCTCAGCCACCAGATCGAACACCACCTCTTCCCGGACCTGCCCAGCAACCGCTACGCCGAGATCGCCCCCCGCGTCCGCGAGGTCCTCACCGCGCACGACGTCCCGTACACCACCGGCCCCCTCCTCAAGCAGTACGCCTCCACCTGGGCCCGCATCTGCCGCATGGCCCTGCCGGATCTGCCCATCACTTCGGTAGCGCGCCGGGTGCTGGCGGCGGCTTCTTGACCCCTACGCCTTGAGCGCGGGGACAAAGGCAAGGAGCGAACGGGCGGACGCGGAGCGGGGGCTGACGTGAGCCCGCGTCCGCCAGTGGACCGGGGCCGGTGTCGGGTGGTTGTCGGCGGTGGTCGGTGATCTGTCGGGGATCTGTCGATGGCTGCCGGGACAGTGGATCCGGTCGGCGCCACCCAACACCGGCACCGGCAGCGGTCCACATCACGAAGGAAGCCCCCCATGACCACTGACGTCACGATCATCGGCGCCGGGCTCGGCGGCCTCACGCTCGCCCGCGTCCTGCACGTCCACGGAATACCGGCCACGGTCTACGAGGCGGAGCCTTCCCCGGCTGCGCGCTCGCAGGGCGGGATGCTCGACATCCACGACTACAACGGACAACTCGCCCTCGAAACAGCCGACTTGATGGACGAGTTCCGCGGCCTCATCCTGGAGGGCCGCCAGGCGATGCGGGTCCTCGACCCGGACGGGACCGTCCTGTTCGAGAAGGACGACGACGGTACGGGAGGACGCCCCGAGGTGCAGCGCGGCGAGCTGCGCCAGATCCTGCTCGACTCACTCCCGGCCGGCACCGTCCGGTGGGGGCACAAGGTCAGGAGCACCCGCACGCTCGGCGAGGGGCGCCACGAGGTGTCGTTCGCCGACGGCACTACGGTCGCCACGAACCTGCTCGTCGGCGCGGACGGCGCGTGGTCACGGGTACGGCCGCTGCTCTCCGCCGCCGCACCCGAGTACACCGGCAAGTCGGTCGTCGAGACCTACCTCTTCGACGCCGACACCCGGCACCCAGCCGCCGCGAAAACTGTCGGCGGCGGGTCGATGATCGCGCTCACGCCCGGCAGGGAGATCTTCGCTCACCGGGAAAGGGGCGACACCCTGCACGCCTACGTGGGGCTGTCCGAGCCGCAGGACTGGTTCGCCGCCATCGATTTCGCCGACGCCGCCGCGGCCACCGCACGCATCGCGCAGGAATTCGACGGCTGGGCGCCGGAGCTCACCGCGCTGATCACCGACGGCGACACCGCGCCGGTCCTGCGCCCCCTCTACGCCCTGCCGACCGGGCACCGGTGGGACCGGGTGCCGGGGGTGACCCTGCTCGGCGACGCCGCCCACCTCTCGGCCCCGAACGGCGAAGGCGCCAACCTGGCCATGCTCGACGGCGCCGAACTCGGCAAGGCCCTCGCCACACACCGCCACGACATCGAGGCCGCGGTCACCGAATACGAACAAGCCATGTTCCCCCGCAGCAACGAGGCCGCCATCTTTGAAGGCGCCGAGGCCCACGGGACCGACTCCGACAACAACACAGCCCACGACCTGATCGCCGCATTCACCCGGCACGAACGGTCCCAATAGGCCCCATCGTCCCATCCGCCATCGGCGCCGCGCTCGCCGGCGCCCGCTGCCGGGCGACAGCCCACTGGCTGCGGCGGGCGGCTATATCAACCTGCCGCCACCCGCGCACGCATTATCCGGAAATCGCGTGGGGTTGGCCGCCGGGCTTCCTACGATGCATCGCATCAAGCCATTCAGGGCCGAGGCGTCACGTCGTTGGGCCGAGCGGCCCTTGTCGTCGCCGAGTCGGCCCACAGAAGGAGGCTCCATGACGCCATATGACTTGACCGGGCGAACGGCGCTGGTGACAGGCGGTGCGCAGGGGCTGGGAGCCGGTATGGCCGAGGCGCTCGCCCGCGCCGGCGCGGCCGTCGTGATCGGCGATGTGCAGAAGGAGGCCGGCGGGGAGACCGCAAGGTCACTGCGGGAGTCCGGTGCCACAGTGGAGTTCGTCCCCCTCGATGTGGCCGAGGACGCGAGCTGGGAGTCGGCCGTCGGGCAGATCGTCACCGAGCTGGGTGGCCTGGACATCGTCGTCAACAACGCGGGTGTGCTGGCCTCGGGGCTGATCGCCGACTTCGAGCCGCAGGCTGTCAGCGAGATGCTGGAAGTGAATGTCCTCGGGGTCGCGCTCGGCATCAAGCATGCCTTCCGGGCCATGCGCCCCGGCGGCCCGGCCGGGGATGGCGGTGCGGTCGTCAATGTCTCGTCGGTGGCCGCGACGGTCCCCTTCCCCGGCATCGCCGGATACGCGGCGACCAAGGCCGGAGTCGACCGGCTGACCCGCGTGGCCGCGCTGGAGTCCGGCAAGCTCGGCTACGGCGTGCGGGTCAACTGCGTCTATCCGGGCCTGGTGCCCACCGCGATGGGTATCCAACTCGCGCGGGACATGGAGGAGCTGGGACTTTGGCCCAGCGCGGAGGCGGCCGTCGGTGAGGTCATCGGGCTCACCCCGCTCGGCCGGCTCGGTGAGGTCAACGACATGGCCGATGCGGTGGTCTTCCTCGCCTCCGACGCGGCCCGCTTCGTCACCGGCGCGGGTCTGCCGGTCGACGGTGGCATGGGTATGTAAAAAAAGGAACTTGTGCACGGTAAAGCGGCGTATGAGCGGCCGGCGCGGAATGGCGTTCGGTCGAGGGTCCGGGTCATTCCTTAAGATCCGGGCGATACATCGGCTGATCGAGCTGGAACGGCGATGAAGTCTCCCCGGGACTACTCCTGGTACTTTCCCGCAGCGGCAGGTGCGGGTGCCGCAGCCATTCTCGGCACGCTCGCACGTGAACCTTCCGACACCGTGATGGCCGGTGCCTGCATGGCACTGGTAGCGGCGTCCTCCGGTGTTTCAGCGATGAGACTCCGTCGCCAGGGGCGGGGCCTCAAGGCGCTGCGGGCGGTGGCGGAGACGGTCCAGCGGGAGATGCTGCGACCGCTGCCGGACCGGCTCGGGGAGCTGCGTACCGCGGTCCGCTACGAGACCGCGCAATCCGGGGCGCTGGTCGGTGGAGATGTCTACGACGCCGTCCATACGCCGTTCGGCGTGCGGCTGTTCATCGGTGACGCGATGGGCAAGGGCCTGTCGGCGGTGGGGACCGCCATGGATGCCCTCGGCGCCTTCCGTAACCTGGCCCAGCACGAGCGGCGATTGCCCGCGCTGGCACAGCGCATGGACTCGGTCCTCGCCGGCCGGGACGGCAGCGTGGACTTTGTCACCGCCTTGTTGATCGAGGTCCCCGACGGGAGTGACATCGCCGAGCTGGTCTGCTGCGGCCACCCGCCACCGCTGCTGATCCGCGCCGGCCGGGCCACCTTCGTGGACGTTCTGCCGCCGTCGCCACCGCTCGGCCTCTTCGGCCTCCAGGACGACTGGTGCCGGGCGGGCACCGTACCGCTGGCCGGCAACGACCGGCTGCTGCTCTACACGGACGGCGTCACCGAAGCCCGCGACGCCAAGGGGGACTTCTATCCACTCGCGGAGCGGGCGGCGGTGCTGAACGACGACGATCCCGAAACCTTCCTCGACGTCCTCACCGCCGACCTCATTCAGTACTCGATGGGCAAACTGCACGACGATGCCGCGCTTTTGCTGATCGACTTCGGAGAAGTTCGTGCACGTGCGCGCCAAGCGTGGGCGGAAAGTTGCCAAGCGCCTCGGAAGAGTGCCAGGAGGCCCATACGGTAGGGCCCACCAGGGGGCATGTCGGTGGCCGTGCCCATCCCTGAACAATGCGTCCATATCGCTGAGGTGAGGCGGCTGTGGCTGGCGTTCTGCCTACGGAAAAGCCCGGCTTCATCGGCCGTAGCCGTGAACTCGCCGCCCTGCGGCAGGCGTGGCAGCATTCCCGGTTGGTGACACTGACCGGGATCGGCGGTGTCGGGAAGACCCGCACCGCGCTGCGCGCCGCCGCCGAGAGCGCGGGCAATTTCCGCGATGGAGCCTGGTTCGTCGAACTCTCCGGTCTCCAGGACAGTGAGTTGCTGATGCACGCGGTCGCCAGGGTGCTGTGCCCCACCGACCACACGACCCGGTCCGTGGAGGAGGCGCTGGCCGATCACCTCAGTACCAAGCATCTGCTGCTCATCCTCGACACCTGCGAACACCTCGTAGATGCCTGTGCGGACCTCGCGGACCTGCTGCTGCGCGCCGCCCCCGGGCTGCACCTTCTCGTCACCAGCCGGCAGCCCCTCGGCATCCCCGGCGAACATGCCCTCCTCCTGGAACCGTTGCCCGTCACGAAAGACGCGGTCGCCCTGTTCGCACAGCGCGCCCTCGCCGCTCGTCCCGGCTTCACACTGGCCGGCCGCAACAGGGCGACCGTGGAGCGGATCTGCACGCGGCTCGACGGCATTCCGCTCGCTATCGAACTGGCGGCCGGGCGGCTGCGGACCGAGACCCTCGAGGACCTCCTCGACCGCTTGGACGACCGCTTCCAGCTCCTCGTCGACGAGGAGGCCATCACCGAGAAGGCCGCCGGCGATCCGGGCGGGCCGCTCCACATCGCCTTCCGCCACGACACGCTGCGCACGGCGATCGGCTGGAGCCATGAGCTGTGCCGGCCGCACGAACGGCTGCTGTGGGCCCGGCTCTCCGTATTCGTCGGCGACTTCTCCCGCGCGGCCGTCGAGCACGTATGCAGTGACGACATCCTGGAGAGGGCGGAGATCGGCGAGCTGCTCACCGGGCTCGCCGAGAAATCGCTCCTGGTCCGGGAGAGAGGACCGGACGGCGAGCGGTTCCGTCAGCTCGACACCGTACGTGCGTACGGCGCCGAGTGGCTGCGGCTCCTCGGCGAGGAGCTGCCCCGGCGCGCCCGCCACCTCGACTGGTGTCAGGCGTTCGCCGAGCGGGGTGAACGCGACTGGTTCGGCCCGGGTCAGGCCGCCGTCTTCCGCGCCACCCGGCGCGAGCACGCACAGCTCTTCGCCGCCCTCGACTTCGCGCTGTCCACTCCGGGCCAGGAGCAGGCCGGGCTGCGGCTCGCCGGGACACTCTGGTTCTACTGGGTAGGCTGCGGGCTGCTCGGCGACGGCCGCTACTGGCTCGACCGTGCCCGCGCCCTCGGGCCCGATCCCACCCACGAGCGGCTCAAGGTGCTCTGGGTGGGCGGCTATGTGGCCATCCTCCAGGGCGACTCGGAGGCGGCCACGGCCATGCTCACCGAGTGCCGTTCGCAGGCGCTGCGGACCGGCCACGACGCCGCGTACGCGTACGCCACCCACCGGCTCGGCTGTGCCGCACTGATTCGGGATGAACACCGCACGGCGCAGGCGCTTTTCGAGTCCTCACTCAGCTGCTACGCCGAACTCGACGAGCTGAACAGCAATGTGATGATGGCTCAGGTCGAACTGGCCATGGCCCTCGCCTTCCAGGGTGACCTGGAGACCGCCGTCGGCCTCTGCGCGGAGGCCCGCTCCCTCTGCGAGTCGCACGGCGAGCGCTGGGCCAAGGCATACGCCCTCTACGTCCTTTCCTACGCGGCCTGGACCGCAGGACGGTATGACGAGGCCGCGAAGCTGGCACAGGAGTGCCTGGTCATCAATTACGAGTTCCGCGACCTGGTCGGCGTGGTCCTGCCCATCGAACTCATCTCCCTGTTCCGCGCCTCCAGCGGGCACAGCTTCCCGGCCGCTCTGCTGCACGGCGCGGCCCGGCGTATCTGGCGGAAGGTCGGGCTGCCGCTTTTTGGCTCCGCGTACTTCAACGCCCCGCACGAAGCGGCCGTTGCCCTCGCCCGTAAGGCCCTGGGTGACGATCAGTACGCAGCGGCCGTGGAGTACGGCACCCGGCTCCCGCTGGGCGAGGCGGTCGCTTCGGCGCTGGCCGAGGTGGACCAGCTGCTCCGGAGATCCGAGCCGGAGATGCGGCTCCCGTGAGGCGACTTCCGGGAACTCCGTCATCGCTGGAACCGGCAACCTTCCCAGGCAACCTCGACGCCCGCTGCGGCAACTACAGCATGCAGTAGCACCCAGCGTTCGAAGACGAATGGGGAAACGAGCATGAGACCAGTCACAGTGCGACTCCGTGCGGCGACGGCCATGGTGGCCCTTGCGGCCGGGGCCGGTGTGGTGCTGTCGGTACCGGAGGCGTCGGCAGCGGCCGGTAGCGCCACCGGCTACGCGACCCAGAACGGCGGGACCACCGGCGGCGCGGGCGGGCAGACGGTACGGGCCACCACAGGGACCGCGATCCACACGGCCCTGTGCAACCGGGCCAGCAGCAGCACCCCGATCACCATCGAGGTCGAGGGCACCATCAATCACGGCAACACCACCAAGGTGTCGGGCGACAGCTGCAACACCGCCGCCGGCGTGATCGAGCTCAAGCAGATCAGCAACGTCACGATCGTCGGAGTCGGCAGCGGAGCCGTCTTCGACCAACTGGGCATCCACATCCGGGAATCCAGCAACATCATCATCCAGAACGTGACGGTCAAGAACGTCAAGAAATCGGGCTCCCCCACCTCCAACGGCGGGGACGCCATCGGCATGGAGAGCGACGTCCGCAACGTCTGGGTCGATCACACCACGCTGGAAGCATCGGGCGGCGAGTCGGAGGGGTACGACGGCCTCTTCGACATGAAGGACAACACCCAGTACGTGACCCTCTCCTACAGCATCCTGCGCAACTCCGGCCGTGGTGGTCTCATCGGGTCCAGCGAGAGCGACGTCTCCAACGGCCACGTCACCTTCCACCACAATCTGTACGAGAACATCGACTCACGGGCTCCCCTGCTACGGGGTGGCACGGCCCACATGTACAACAACCACTACGTGAGCCTCAACGAGTCCGGCATCAACTCCCGGGCGGGAGCGCGCGCCAAGGTGGACAACAACTACTTCGAGGACTCCAAGGACGTCCTGGGCACCTTCTACACCGACGCTGCCGGTTACTGGCAGGTCAGCGGCAACACCTTCGACAACGTCACCTGGTCCGGCCCCGGCGAGGACTACCGCCCCGCCGGCCCGAACCCGCAGTCCAACACCTCGGTCAGCATCCCCTACTCCTACAGCCTCGACGAGGCCGCCTGCGTGCCGGACATCGTGAGCCGGACCGCGGGAGCCGGTAAGGGACTGCAGGAGTCGAACGGCGACTGCTCGGCGTAGTCGCCGATCACGGCACCGCCCGAGACCGCACCGGAGAGTTCGAGACGTACGTACGCCGGACAGCGGCATGGTGCCACCGTCCGTACGGGCCCGACAGCCATCGGCCCCGTACGGACGGCCGCACAGCCCTGACCAGCGATTCCGCGGACACCGCCGCCTCCACCATTACCGAGGGGTAGGCACGTGGCTGCTCTTGCTATAAAGTCCGTCAACAAGCTGGCGCCGTTACCGCCGGTAATAGCAGCAATGGATGAGGCACTTCCCGGACTCACTCGAGGAGCCCCCGCATGGCCATCAGCATCCCGCGGCCGGAGACCCAGAACCGCACCCCCGAGACCACCGAGGACGGCATCGCGCGGCGGCTGCTCGATTCGTCCGCGCAGCTCTCGTACGACCCGCTCACCGAGGTCGACTGGGAGACCCCGCTCGACGAGGGTTTCCACGGCGCCAGCCCGGAGTGGAGCACCCTTTACGGGACGGCGTACTGGAACGAGCTGACCGACGCGCAGCGCAAGGCGCTGACGCGGCAGGAGGCCGCGTCGGTGGCCAGTACCGGCATCTGGTTCGAGATGATCCTGCAGCAGATGGTGCTGCGGGACATCTACGCCAAGGACCCCACGGACGACACCTTCCAGTGGGCGCTCACCGAGATCGCCGACGAGTGCCGCCACTCGATCATGTTCGCGCGCGGTGCGAAGAAGCTGCGGGCCCCGGCCTACCGCCCGCACCGGGCCGCGGTCGAACTCGGCCGGGTCTTCAAGACCGTTGCGTTCGGCGAGGCCGCGTACGCGGCGATCCTGGTCGCCGAGGAGGTCCTCGACGTCATGCAGCGCGACTGGATGCGCGACGAGCGCGTCGTGCCGTTCGTCCGCACCATCAACAACATCCATGTCGTCGAGGAATCGCGGCACATGAAGTTCGCCCGCGACGAGACGCGCAAGCGCCTCGCGCGCGCCGGACGCGTGCGCCGCCAGATCCACTCCCTCCTGATAGCCGTGGCGTCCTACGTCATCGTCACCAGCATGGTGAACCGGAAGGTCTACGCGAACGCCGGGCTGGACGAGGAGCGCGCCCTCCGCGAGGCGAAGGCCAACGAGCACCACAAGTCGATGATGCGCTCGAGCTGTTCGGGTCTGATGGAGTTCCTGACCTCGGTGGGGCTGCTCACCAAGCCCGCGCTGTACTTCTACAAGCGCGCCAACCTGATCTGACGACCGAACCCGACGACCGAACCCTGACAGACCTTCAGCCGAGCGGACGACATGGCCTTCGCGATCACCCAGACCTGTTGCACCGACGCCACCTGCGTGGCTGTCTGCCCGGTCAACTGCATTCATCCCACGCCCGACGAGCGGGCCTTCGGCAGTACGGAGATGCTGTACGTCGACCCGAAGGCGTGCATCGACTGCGGCGCCTGCGCCGACGCCTGCCCGGTGGACGCCATCATCCCGGTCGACAGCCTGACCGGCGGACAGCGGGAGTACGCCGACATCAACGCGGCCTACTTCGAGCAGTCGGAGGCGGGGGCTCCGGCGGCGCCGGAGGCAGGCGACCTCGGCCCCAACTTCCACGCTTGGGGCAAGCCCACCTTCGAACGCATCCTGCCCCCGGACTTCCGGCCGCTGCGGGTGGCGATCGTCGGCACGGGGCCGGCCGGCATGTACGCCGCCGAGGACCTGCTGCTGCACACCCGGAGCGAGGTGACGCTCGTCGACCGGCTGCCGGTCGCCGGCGGACTCGTCCGGTACGGAGTGGCGCCGGACCACCCGGCAACCAAGAAGATGGGCGACGCCTTCGCCCGTTTCTACACTCATCCGCGCGTGCGCATGCACCTCGGCCTCGAGGTGGGCGCAAACGTCACGGCCGAGGAACTCGCCGCACACCACGACGCGGTGATCTACGCCGTGGGCGCCGCCACGGACCGGCGGCTCGGCATACCCGGCGAGGACCGGACGGGCAGCATCTCCGCAACGACCTTCGTGGCCTGGTACAACGCGCATCCGGAGGTCGCACCGGACGCCGTCGACCTCTCGGCCGAGCGTGTGGTCGTGGTCGGCAACGGCAATGTCGCCCTCGATGTCGCCCGCATCCTGGTCTCCGACCCGGAGACACTGGCCGACACGGAGATCGCCCGCCACGCGCTGGAGGCGCTGCGCCGCAGCAAGGTGCGCGAGGTGGTCCTGCTGGGACGCCGCGGTCCGGAACACGCGGCGTACACCAGGTCCGAGCTGCTCGCCCTGAAGCACCTCCCCGAGGTGGACCTGCTCGTGGACGACCACGATCCGCGGATCGGCGCGACGATCGACGCCGCCGGGCCGAGCCCGACGGAGAAGGCGGGGATACTGCGGGGCGTGGCGCGCGAGGCCGTCGACTGGTCCGTGCCCCCGGGGGCGGCAGGACAGCGGCGTCGCATTGTGTTCCGTTTCCACTCCGCGCCCGTGGAAGTGTGCGGGGACGAAGACATCCGCTCGGTGCGTGTCACCGGTGGTGCCGGGGAGCTGGAGATCCCGGCCGGCATGGCGCTGCGGGCGATCGGCTACCGCGGAGTGCCCCTGGCGGGGTTGCCGTTCGACGAGGACACCGGGACCGTGCCGCACGAGGGCGGCCGGGTGACCGGCAGGCCCGGGACGTACGTCGTGGGCTGGATCAAACGCGGACCCTCGGGAGGCATCGGCGCGAACCGTACGTGCGCGGCCGAGACGGTCGGCACGCTGCTGGCCGACGCGGTGGCGGACGCACTGCCCGCGCCGACCGGCGGCCCGAAGGCATTCCACCGCCTGGCACGGCGCCGACGCCGCTGATCGTGGCTGATGCCGCCGGGACGCCGAAGCGGCCCGGCGGCGGCCTGCCGGCGCCTCCCGGCAGGCTACCGCGAAGGCCGGACCAGTCATTCGGCCCCAAAGTTTTCGTGTTCAACTTATTGACCGACTTGGGTCACGGCCATAGCTTTCGACGCGTCAATGCGCTTAGTGCGTTCAGTAGTTGTATCCGCGTCGATGCACGCTGAAAGGGCCGCCCATGGTCACCACTCGTTTGCGCCGCGCGTGTACCGCCCTGCTGGCGGGCGCGCTGCTTGCTCTCACCGCGCCGCAGGCAGGCGCCGCCACAACGCCGGCACCGGACACCGATACCACCGTGCGCACCCAGCAAGGCTGGGTGCGCGGTGAAGCCACCGAGGCCGGGCGCCAGTTCCTCGGGATTCCGTATGCCGCGCCGCCCGTCGGTGCGTTGCGCTGGCGGGCCCCGAAGCCCGTGGCTCCCTGGTCCGGAGTACGGGACGCCACCGCCTTCGGCCACCGTTGCGTCCAGGCCGCCGGCTGGGACCCCGGCTATGAAAAGCCGACCCACACCGAGGACTGTCTCAACCTCAACGTGTACTCCCCCGCCGCCGCCCGTTCCGGCCGGAAGCTGCCGGTCATGGTGTGGCTGCACGGCGGTGGACTCACCGGTGGCGCGGGGGCCGACGTCGTCCCCGACTCCTTCGCCGCGAAGGGCTCGATCGTCGCCGTCACCCTCAACTACCGCCTGGGAGCGATGGGTTTCCTCGCCACGCCGGGCCTGGACGAGGAGGCCGGGGACCGCACCTCCGGCAACTTCGGCATGCAGGACCAGCAGGCGGCCCTGCGTTGGGTGCGGGCCAACATCGCGCGGTTCGGCGGCGACCCGGACCAGGTGACCATCGCGGGCGAATCGGCCGGCGGCCGCTCCGTCTGCACCCACCTCGCCTCGCCCCCCGCACGCGGCCTGTTCCACCGCGCGATCATCCAGAGCGGCGCTTACGGCGACTGCGGCGCGCGGACACGCCGTGCCGCCGACGCCGATGGCACGTCCTTCGCCGCTTCCGTCGGCTGCAAGGACCCCGCGACGGCCACGGCCTGCCTGCGCCGCACGCCCGCGAAGGACATTCTCGCCGCTCAGCAGGGACACGACTGGGGGCCGGTGGCAGGCGGTTCCTTCCTGCCGGAACAGCCCGCCACCGCCTTCGCGAGCGGCGACTACGCGAAAGTACCGGTGATCAACGGCGCCAACCGTGACGAAGGCACCCTCTTCGCCTTCGGCAGCTACGACGCCCAGGGCACACCGCTCACCGCCGAGCAGTACCCGGGAGCTCTGCGGACTGCGTACGGCCCTGAAACCGGCGAAAAGGCCCTCGCCCGCTACCCGCTCGCCGACTACCCGACGCCGACGCTCGCCTACGCCGCCACCGTCGGCGACCAGCTAATGGCCTGTCCGGCGCTGCGTCTGAACAGCCGCCTCGGCGCGCGCACCCCGGTGTACGCGTACGAGTTCGCCGACCGGACCTCACCGCCCTTCGAGTCGCTGCGCAACCTCGACACCGACTTCCCCTTCGGCGCGACCCATGTCAACGAAGTGCAGTACCTGTTCCGGCACTTCGGGCACGATGCTCCGCTCAATGCGGAACAGCGGGTACTGGCAGGGCAGATGACCGCCTACTGGACGGCCTTCATCCGTACCGGGAACCCGCATGTCACCGGCCTGCCGGACCTTCCCGACCAACGCACCGAGCCGGGACGCGCCCTCTCCCTGCGCACCGCGTCGGCGGGCGGCAATGCGGTGACCACCACCCTCCACACCGACCATCTGTGCGACCTCTGGGACGCGAGCTGAGGACTCAGGGGCCGCCGGCCGCCGGAGCGGCTGCCGCTCCGGCGGCCGGCGGACGCGGGTCAGCAGCGCTTCGAGCTCGCCGCTTGGACGGAAACGGGGTCCCCGGCCTTGCGCAGCGAGCCGACGGCCGCCGTGCACTCCTTCACGGTGGCGGTGCCGTCCGACCAGAATTCCTGAGCGTTGGTGTTCGTCCAGGCGCGGGTGCCGAGAATCTCGTCCTGTGAGTAGCTGTAGACGGCTGTACTGGCATCGTAGTCACCGGCCGTTTCCCGGAAGGAATCCCAGACCCACAGATAACCGTAGTTCTGCTGGCACTTCGGGGAGTAGAACTGCTTCACCGAGGCGATCTTCACACCTTGCCGGACGAGGTATCCCGTTTCTCCGATCGCATAGGCGTCGGTGCACACACCGGCCGCCCGTGCCCGCGTACTGAGCGGATTTCCGGCGGCCGAGGGGGCGGTGGACTTGGCCACGGCCCGTTCCGACGGGGCGGGCGCCGGGCCGCTCCCCGCCATCGCGGAACCGGCCGGCACGAGCGCGAACACGCAGGTCAGCCCGATGAGGGCACGCTTGGAATTTCTCACGACAGAATGTCTCCTTGGATTCACACATGGGCACAGGAATTTCCGCCGCGGAACAAGATGATCCCATTCGGCGAAATTCTCCGATTACCCAAGGAGACCAGCGATCTCCGGAAAGGGTTGTGCGCCTTCCCGCCAGCGCTCACGAAATGCGCATAAACAGGAGGGCGAATTCCGGAAACGGCCGAATCAATCGCCGCCCTTCCGCTTCGGGGACGGCGCGGACGCGCCGGGGTCCAGCGGCGGGGCGGACACCCCGCAGTGGTAGGCGCACGGGGCGCGCTCCGGGGTGCGGGAGCGCACCGTGAACCAGGCGAGGGCCGCGCCGGCGATCAGCACTGCCGCGCAGAGGAGGAGGGACCGCCGGTAGGCAGCAGTAAACGCGGTGGGCGAGAGGTACGTTTCCGGGCCCATGCCGGCCAGCAGAGGCAGGGCCGCCACGGCGAGCAGACCGGCCGCGCGTGCCGCGGCGTTGTTGACGCCGCTGGCCAGTCCGGCACGGGCGACGTCGACGGAGGCCAGCACGGTGGCGGTGAGCGGCGCGACCAGGAGCGCCATGCCGCAGCCCAGGACCGTCATGGCGGGCAGCACGTCGGCGCGGTACGAGGCATGGGTGCCGGCCCGTGTCATCAGCAGCATCCCCGCGGCGCACAGCAGTGGGCCGACGACCAGCGGGATGCGCGGGCCGATGCGCTGGGCCAGTTCGCCGGAGCGGGCCGAGAGCAGCAGCATCAGCACGGTGGTGGGGAGCAGTGCGGTTCCGGCGGCGAGCGCCGAATAGCCCGCGGCCACCTGGAGGTACAGCACGGTGAGGAAGAAGAAGCCGCCGAAGGCCGCGTAGACGCAGACGGTCACCGCGTTGACCGCGGTGAACTGCCGCAGTGTGAAGAGCCACGGCGGCAGCATGGGATCGGGGTGGTGCCGCTCGACCCGGAGGAAGGCGACCGCGAGCAGTACGCCGGCGGCCGCGGTGAGCAGCACGTCGGGTGCCGCGCCCCGGCCGGGCGCGGCGATCAGGGCGTAGGTCACCGCGCCGAGCGCCAGCGCGCCCAGGGCGGCGCCCAGCACGTCGAAGCGGCCGTGCTTGGCGGGGTCCCGGGTTTCGGGCACGTGGCGCGCTGCGATCGGTACACAAGCCACCGCCAGCGGCACGTTCAGGAAGAACACCCAACGCCAGCCGGGGCCGTCCACCAGCCAGCCGCCGAGGAACGGGCCGGCCGCGGTGGCGACACCGCCCAGCCCGGACCACGCGCCGACCGCCCGGGACCGGTCGTCCGGATGGAAGACGGCCTGGATGAGGGCGAGCGAACCGGGGGTGAGCAGGGCGCCGCCGATGCCCTGGAGGGCCCGGGCGGCGAGGAGTACCGCGGCGTTGGGTGCCAGTGCGCACAGTAGCGAGGCCGCGGCGAACCACACCATGCCGATGAGGAAGATCCTGCGCCGGCCGTAGCGGTCGCCGAGGGCGCCGCCGAGCAGGAGCAGGGCGGCCAGGGTGAGCAGATAGGCGTTGACGGTCCACTGCAGGACGGCCAGCGGAGTGTTCAGATCGGTGCCGATACGGGGGAGGGCGACATTGACGACCGTACTGTCGAGCATCGCCATGCCCGAGCCGAGGACGGCGGTGAACAGGACCCAACGGCCCTGGGCGGTGGACATCCGTACGGTGCCAGGTGCTGCGAGGTTGCTCATACGCCGAGCATGCACCCACTACGGAACAGAACCACCCGAACAGCCGTGAAACGCTGAACACGCAGCACAACCGTGCCTCAATACCCGTATGCCATCGTTCTTCAAGAGGCGGCCGACGGGCCGGCGGTGTCTTGTGGCCGCCGCGGCCCTGGCCGGCGTGCTGCCGGCCGCGGGATGCGGCGGACCGGCCGGGCATGAGGGCCATGACGGTCACGACCGCCACAGCTCCTCTCCCCAGGCACGTACCGCGGCGGACCGCGCGCTCCCCGGGATGCCACCGGTGCTGAACCCCCACGACCTGTACGCAGCGGACCGGCCGAACAAGCTGTCTCCGGTGGTCAGGGACTTCCCGTCGCGGGTGTACGTGCCCAACACCGAGTCGGACACCGTCAGTGTGATCGACCCCAGGACGTACAAGGTGACAAGGACGATCCGCGTGGGGCGGCAGCCGCAGCACGTGGTGCCCTCCTGGGACCTGAAGACTCTGTGGGTCAACAACGACCTCGGCAACACCCTGACCGCCATCGACCCCGCCACCGGGAAGAAGGGCCGCACGGTCGACACGCACGACCCGTACAACCTCTACTTCACGCCGAATGGCAAGTACGCGGTGGTCATGGCCTCCAAGGATCGCCAGCTGGTCTTCCGGGATCCGCGGACGCTGAAGGTCCGCAAGGCCCTCTCCGTCGACTGCGCCGGGGTCAATCACGCGGATTTCTCACCCGACGGCCGGTACTTCATCGTCTCCTGCGAGTTCTCCGGTGAACTCCTCAAGGTCGACACGGCACGGATGGCGGTCATCGCCAAGCAGCGCCTGCCCCGGAAGGGCTCGATGCCGCAGGACGTGAAGATCTCGCCGGACGGCAGGACCTGGTACGTGGCGGACATGATGTCCGACGGCGTGTGGGTGCTCGACGGCGACCGGTTCACCGAGCCCAGGCTGCTGCACACGGGCGAGGGCGCCCATGGCCTCTATGTGAGCCGGGACTCGCGGAAGATGTACATCTCGAACCGTGAAGAGGGCTCGATCTCCCTGCTGGACTTCGACAGCGGCCGGCTCGTCGGCAAGTGGCACCTCCGCGGCGGCGGCAGCCCGGACATGGGCGGGGTGTCGGCCGACGGCAAGGTGCTGTGGCTCTCGGGACGCTACGACGCCGAGGTGTACGCCATCGACACCCGGAACGGGCGCACGCTGGCCAAGATTCCCGTGGGCCGCGGCCCGCACGGCCTCGCCGTCTATCCGCAACCAGGCCGCTACTCCCTCGGACACACCGGCATCTTCCGATGATGGCCGACCACCGCCCCTCAAATTTGCATCCAAAAGTCGCATTTAATAGGCTCCCGGCATGCGGCTGACCAAGTCCACCGACCTCGCGCTGCGGACAGTGATGTTCCTGGCCGTACGCGATGCCGCGTCGACGGCCCGCGATGTCGCGCAGGCGATGCAGGTGCCGCATTCGCATCTGGCCAAGGTCGCCGCGCGAATGCAACACCTCGGGGTCGTCGAAGGCCGCCGGGGACGGGGCGGCGGGCTCGCGCTCACCGCCGCGGGGCGGACGGCGTCGGTCGGATGGCTGGTCCGGGAGCTGGAGGGGGTCGGCGATGTGGTCGACTGCGAAGGCGACCCACCCTGCCCGCTCGCCGGGGCCTGCCGGCTGCGCAAGGCGCTCCGCGAGGCCCAGGAGGCGTTCTACGCCTCGCTGGACCCGCTGACCGTGGACGACCTCACCGCCTCACCGACCGGTCCGGTACTCCTCACACTGTCGAGGCCCTGAGCCGAGGCCCCGAGGCCAGCCCCTGAGCCACAGCGCCACCGCGCCACCAACAGCCCTCTCCCGCTTTTAAATACGCATCTAAGATTCAGATTCGGAGCCCAGTCATGCTCTCCCCCGCTTCGGCCGCCACCATCCGCGCCACCCTGCCCGCCGTCGGCGCGGCCATCGGCGACATCACCGAGCGGTTCTACGACCGGCTCTTCACCGCCCACCCCGAGCTGCTGCGGGACCTGTTCAACCGCGGCAACCAGGCAGCCGGGACCCAGCGGCAGGCCCTCGCGGGCGCCATCGCCGCCTTCGCCACCGCCCTCGTGGACCACCCCGAACAGCGCCCGGACGCCATGCTGGAGCGCATCGCGCACAAGCACGCCTCCCTCGGCGTCACCCCCGGCCAGTACGAGGTCGTGCACACCCACCTCTTCGCCGCCATCGCCGAGGTGCTGGGTGACGCGGTCACCGACGAGGTCGCCGCCGCGTGGGACGAGGTCTACTGGCTCCTGGCGAACGGCCTCATCGCCATCGAGACCCGGCTGTACGCCCAGCACGGCGTGCTGATGGGCGACACCTGGCGGCCGTGGGTGGTCGCGGAGCGCACCCAGGAGACCGCTGACGTCGTCACCTTCCGCCTCCGCCCGGCCGACGGCGGCCCGCTGCCGACCGCACGCGCCGGCCAGTACGTCTCGGTGCGCGTCCCGCTCCAGGACGGCGCCCGCCAGATCCGCCAGTACAGCCTCTCCGGCGCCCCCGGCAAGGAGACCCGCACCATCACCGTCAAGCGCGACGGCGAGGTCTCGGCCCACCTCCACGACCACGTGCGCGAGGGGGACCGGATCGAGGTGTCCGCTCCCTACGGCGATCTCGTACTGCCGGGCACCCGGACGCCGCTGCTCCTCGCGTCCGCCGGGATCGGCGTCACTCCGATGCTGGCCATGCTCGACCACCTCGCGGAGACCGAATACAACGCCCCCGTGACCGTCGTACACGGCGACCGCTCCCCCGCCGACCACGCCCTGCGCATCGAACAGCGCGCACTGGCCGGCAAGCTGCCGGACAGCGCGGTGCACTTCTGGTACGAGAACACCGAGGACGCGGAACAGGGCGACCGCACCGGCCTGGTGGACCTCGGCGACGTGCCCCTGCCGGACGGGGTCCAGGCCTACCTGTGCGGCCCGCTCCCCTTCATGCGGGCCGTCCGCACCCAGCTCCTGGAGCGCGGCATACCGGCCGCGGCGATTCACTACGAGGTCTTCGGCCCGGATCTGTGGCTGGCTACCGCCTGAGCCCGGCCCAGAGTGGTCACTCGAAGGCGGCGGCCGCCTCCCGCAGGGTTTGCGCCACTGTCTCCGGTGCGTCCGGCCCGGGCGCGCCGGGACGGTAGGTCACGGACCGGAGGCGGCCGTTGTAGCGGAAGGAACGGTGGCGTTCGTACAGCGGCCAGGAGACCGGCGATTTACGGTCGATACCGACGCTGATGCCCTGGAAGGGCGCCATGCCGATGAGCTGGTGCACACTGCCCGGCACCGGCCGCTCCGCGCCGTCCACGGTGAGGGTGAAGTGCCATCGCAGGCCCTGCTCCGCGGTGGCGGTGAGCAGGATGTCGCGGGTGCCGGGCGGTAGTGGCCCGGCATCCGTCTCGTGCAGCCGGCCGTACTCGTTGTAGGCGAAGCGCAGCCGGCCGTCCTCGACGTAGAGGCTGTAGCCGCCGCCCTGGTCACCGTGCGAGACGAGAACGCCCTGGTCGCCGTCGGCGTACGACTCCAGGCGGACCGCGATCCCGAAGGAGCGGAAGGCGATCAGCCGGGAGGAGCGGTAGCGCTCCAGCTCGGGGGTGCCGGGCAGCAACCGCAGCTCGCGGGTGTAGCGCTCATCGGCGGGGTGGCGGTGGGCGAGCGCGCCGCTGCCGTCGGGGAGCGGGAAGACGCCGTTGCGCCAGGCGGCCTGCTCCCACGCGGCCGCCAACTCCTTGATCACCTCCGGGCGTTGGTCCGCCAGGTCATGGATCTCGGTGGGATCGGTGCGAAGGTCGTACAGGGCCCACTCGGCGTCGTCATAGGGCGTGCCGGGGCGGTGCAGGGTGACGAGTTTGTGGCCGTCGCGGTAGTAGCTGCGGTTCCCGGTCATCTCGCAGTACTGCTCGGGGTGGGTGGAACCGGCGGCCGGGTCGGCGAGGACCGGGGCGAAGCTCGCTCCGTCCACCTCCTGCAGGGGCGTCCCGCGGCGCTCGTCCGGGCGCGGGGTCCCGGCGAGTTCGAGGAGGGTGGGGGTGATGTCGGTGACGTACTGGTACTGGGTGCGCAGCCCCCGTGCGAGGCGGCCTTCGCGGACGCCGCGCGGCCAGGACAGCACGAACGGTACGCGCACCCCGCCCGCGTAGGTGTGCCCCTTGTACAGGCGGAAGGGTGTGTTGGAGGCCATCCCCCAGCCGCGCGGGTAGTGCACGAGGCTGCGCGGGCCGCCGATGAGGTCCGGGTCGCGGTCGACGTCGGGTTCCCAGTCGCCGGGCAGCCGCGGGTGGTGCACGAAGCGGCTGAAGTAGGAGCGGGTGCCCTCCGCGCCGCCCTCGCCGGTACCGCCGTTGTCGGAGGTGAAGACGATGACGGTGTTGTCGAGTTCGCCGAGGGCTTCGAGGGTGGCGGTGAGGCGGCCGAGGTTCTGGTCGATGTTGTCGACCATCGCCGCGTACACCTCCATGTAACGGGCGTAGCGGCGCTGCTGGTCCGCCGTGAGCGAGTCCCAGGCGGGTACGTCGAGCCCGGCTTCGCTGTTGCGGTCGGGCAGGGCGGTGCCGGGCGGGAAGAGGCCGGCTGCGAGCTGGGCGGCGAAACGCTGGTCGCGCAGTGCGTCCCAGCCCTCGTCGTAGCGGCCGCGGTGGCGGGCGATGTCCTCCTCCTTGGCCTGGAGGGGGCCGTGCACGGCGTTGTGGGCGAGGTAGAGGAAGAAGGGTTTGTCGGGGTCGTGGGCGCGCAGCCCCTTGATCATGGAGAGGGCCTGATCGGTGAGGTCGTCGGTGTAGTAGTAGTCCTCGGGCAGCTCGTCGATGTCGAGTGGACTGTTGTCGCGCACGAGCTGATGCGGATGGAAGAGGCTGGTCAGCCCTTCCAGGACGCCGTAGTAGCGGTCGAATCCCTTCTGCAGCGGCCAGTTGGCGCGGTCGTCGGCGGCGTTGGAGGCCGAGTCGCGTACGAGGTGCCACTTGCCGACGGCGTAGGTGGCGTAGCCCTGGTCGTGCAGGAGTTCCGCGAGGGTGGGGACGTCCTCCGCGATCGTCATGCCGTAGCCGGGGAAGCCGGGGTCGGAGTTGGCGACGTGGGCGTAGCCGACGCGGTGCGGGTTGAGGCCGGTGAGGAGGGCGGCGCGGGCCGGGGAGCACAACGGCATGGTGTGGTAGTTGGAGAGCCGTACGCCCTGGTCGGCGAGGTGATCGAGGGTGGGCGTGGGAATCTCGGAGCCGAAGGGGCCGATGTCGCTGTATCCCATGTCGTCCACGAGCACCACGACGATGTTGGGGGCGCCGGCGGGAGCGGTGCGACGTACGGGCCAGGCGGGCTCGGATGCGGCGAAGGTGCGGGCGATGTGGCCGGGGAAGCCTTCGTAGGGGTCGCGGCGGATGGTCATGGTGTCTCCTGGGGGTGGGCGGTGTGCCGTCATGCGGGCACGGCGCTCGATGCGGGCCGTTCGTGCGGCGCGACGGGCACGGGCTCCGGGGCCGCCGCGAGCAGCGCCCGGGCGTAGGGATCGCGCGGGTTCTCGCAGACCTCGTCGGCGCTGCCGGTCTCCACGATCCGTCCGTTGTGCATCACGGCGATGCGATGGCTGACCTGCCGGACCACCGCGAGGTCGTGGGCGATGAAGACCAGCGCGAGCCCGAGGTCGCGCTGGAGGTCGCCGAGGAGGTTGACGATCCCCGCCTGCAGCGAGACATCCAGTGCGGAGACGGGTTCGTCGCAGATCAGCACGGTGGGTTCGGGTGCCAGGGCGCGGGCGATACCGATGCGCTGCCGCTGGCCGCCGGAGAACGCACGCGGGTGGCGGGCGGCCGCTGACGGGTCGAGTCCGACCTGCCGCAGCAGCTCGGCGACCCGCTGTTCCCGCGCCCTGCGGTCGCCGAGACCGAGGGAGATCAGCGGCTCGGCCACGATCTGCCCCACCGTCATCCGGGGGTTGAGGGACGCGTATGGATCCTGGAACACCATCTGGACGGCACGTCGTACCTCGCGCAGTGCGGCGCGCGAGGGGCGGGTGATGTCCTGGCCGTGCAGCCGCAGCGTGCCGCCGTCCGAGGGGTGCGCGTGGGCGAGGACCCTGGCCAGGGTCGATTTCCCCGAGCCGGACTCGCCGACGATGCCGAGGGTCTCCCCCGCCGCGAGGGTGAGGGACACTCCGTCCAGCGCGGTGAAGCCCTTCGTGCGCCCGGTGAGGCCACGCCCTCGGTACACCTTGCGGATGTTCTCGGCAGCCAGCACAGTACTGCCGGGCGCCGGCCGGTCGATGCGTTCAGGCGCCGCGGGGCCGGACAGTGGTTCCGTACGCGCGGCAGCCGGCGGGCAGGCGGCGCGCACGCCGTCGTCAAGGGTGACGAGCCGGGGCCGGGCGGCGCGGCAGCCGTCCTCGGCGAAGGCGCACCGCTCCGCGAAGGCGCAGCCCTCCGTCGGCCGCGCGGGATCGGGCGGACTGCCGGGAATGCCGGTCAGCCGGGTGCCCGAGGGCGCGGAGAGCCGCGGTACGGCGGCGAGCAGCCCCGCGGTGTAGGGGTGACGCGGCCGGGTGAGCACCCGGTCGGTGGGGCCGTCCTCGACAACGGAGCCGCCGTACATCACCAGGACGCGGGCGCAGGTGCGGGCCACCACGCCCATGTTGTGGGAGATGAGGACGAGTGCGGTGCCGGTGCGCCGGTTGAGGTCGGTGAGCAGGTTCAGGATCTGGTCCTGGACGGTGGCGTCGAGGGCCGTGGTGGGTTCGTCGGCGATCAGGACGTCCGGCTCGCCGGCGAGGGCCATGGCGATGAGGATGCGCTGCCGCTGGCCGCCGGAGAACCGGTGCGGGTGGTCGTCGAGGCGGCGCTCGGGGTCGGGGATGCCGACGAGGCCGAGGAGCTCGGCGGCGCGGGCCCGGCGCGCGGCCCGGTCGCCGTATCCATGGGCGCGTAGCACCTCGTCCAGGTGTCTGCCCGCGGTGAGCACCGGGTTCAGGGAGGTCATCGGGTCCTGGAAGATCATGCCGATGCGGGCACCGCGCACGGTACGCAGTCGGCGTTCATCGGCCGTCACCAGGTCCTCGCCGTCGAGGAGGACGGAGCCGCCGGTGACACGTCCGCTGCCGGGCAGCATCCGGGCCACCGCGAACGCGGTCGTCGACTTGCCGGAGCCGGATTCCCCGACGATGGCCAGGGTCTCACCGCGCCGCAGTGTGAACGACACGTCGCGCACGGCCTGTACCGGTCTGCCGTCGGACCCGGTGAACTCGACGGAGAGGTCGCGTACTTCGAGCAGTTCGGCATCGGTTCTCGCGGCCCGCTCACTGGCCAGGGTGCTGGACGGAGTGGTGGTCATCGGCGTATCTCCCGGTTCAGGGCATCGGCCACCAGCGAGAGGCCGAGGACGAGCGCGGTCACCGCGAGCAGCGGCCCCGCGGCGAACTGCGGAGCGTCGGCGAGGTAGGGCATGGACTGGTTCAGCACGCTACCGAGGGTGGGTTCCGGGGGTCGGACGCCGACGCCGAGGAAGCTCATCGCCCCCTCCAGGAAAACGGCGACGGTGAGCGAGAGGGCGAGCTGCACGACGAGCGGGTCGGCGGCGTTGGGCAGGATGTGGCGGACCAGCGCCCGGGACCTTGAGGTGCCGCCGACACGTGCTGCGACGACGTACTCGCGTTCCCGCTGGACGAGGATGCCACCGCGCAACTGCCGCCCGAAGACGGGGATTTCGGCGAGGGCGATCACCAGGATCACGGGCAGCCGCCCCGGACCGAGCACGGCGGTGACGGCGAGCGCGAGGATGAGGCCGGGGAAGGCGAGGATCAGGTCGAAGACGCGTTGCACCGCTGTGTCGGCGACCGGGTGGGCGGCCGCGAGCAGCGCGAAGAGGCAGCCGAGCAGGGCGCCGAGCGGTACGGCCAGGGCGATGACGCCCAGGTCGGTGCGGATGCCGTACAGCACCCGGCTCAGCAGGTCGCGGCCGAGGTCGTCGGTGCCGAGCGGATGGCCGTTGGTACCGGGCGCGGCGAGGCCCAGGCCGCTCTGCGCGGTGGGGTCGTGGCCGCTCAGCAGGGGTGCGAGGAGGCCGCCGAGGACGATCAGCGCGACGAGGGCGAGGCCGGTGAGGCCGCGCGGGGTGCGCAGCGCCGCCAGGTACGGGTGGCGGCGGGCCGGCGCCTTGCGGGCGGTGGGCGCGGCGCCCGGCGCGGCACCGGTGGTCGGTGTGAGGGCGGTCATGGCAGGTCACTCCCACCTGATCCGGGGATCGAGCCAGGCGTAGACGAGGTCGGTGAGCAGTTGGACGAGGACGAAGACGGTGACCAGGAGGAGAAGCAGGTCCTGGACGACCGGATAGTCGCGACGGACGAGGCCCTGTTCGGCGAGCTGGCCGAGTCCCGGCCAGGCGAAGATGGCTTCCACTAGGACGGCGCCGCCCAGGAGTTGGCCGATCTGCATGCCGAGGACGGTGACGACCGGCGGCAGTGCGTTGGGCAGTGCGTGCCGCCACAGCAGCCTGCGCGGCGGGACGCCGGCCGCGGTGGCGGTGCGGACGTACTCCTCGCCGAGGGTCCGCTCGATGCCGTCCTTGAGGTAGCGGCCGAGGACGGCGGCGCTGGGCAGGGCGAGGCACAGCGAGGGCAGCAGCAGGTACTGCACGGAGAGGTCGGGCGCTTCGAGCAGTGGCACCCGCCCGCCGGAGGGCAGGACGCGGACGGCCACCGAGAAGACGAGGACCAGCAGGACGCCGGTGACGAAGGGCGGCACGGACAGCGCACCGGTGGTGGCGACGCGGACGACGGTACGGACCCAACGACTGCGCGACGTCGCGCCGAGTACACCGAAGGCGGTACCGAGGAGGACGGTGAACAGCAGGGCGCCCAGGGTCAGTTCGACGGTGGCTCCCAGTCCGCCGGTGATGAGGTCGGCGGTGTCGCCGCCGATCACGTACGAGGGGCCGAGGTCGCCACTGACCAGTCCGCCGATCCAGGAGCCGTACTGGGCGACCAGGGGCTCGTTCAGCCCCAGCCGCTCGCGGATGGCCGCCACGGTCGCGGCGTCGGCGTCCGGCCCGGCGAGTGCGCTCGCGGGGTCGCCGGGTACCAGCCTCAGAATGCCGAAGATCAGGAAGGAGGCGAGAAGGAGGACGAGGAGAGCGGACGGCAGCCGCTTGAGGAGGTAGCTGCGCATGATCACACCAGGTAGGCGTCGTCGAGGTTCAGGTACAGGAATTTGTTGAGCGTGGCGCCGCGCAGCTTGCTGCTGGCGACCTGCACACTGCCCTGGACGACGAGGTCGATGATGAACGCCTCGTCGAGCAGGACGTCGGAGACGCGTTGTTCCAGGGCGTGCTGCCGTGCGGTGCCGGCTCCGGCGGCCGTCCACGCCTCCCGTACCACCTTCGTGTAGTGCTCCGAGCGGTACTTCGAGGTGTTCTTGGCCTCGTTGAAGGGGTACGCGCTGACGGCGAGGGTGGCGGGCTGCACCTGCGCGAAGCCGTGGTCCATGGTCCACAGGGCCGGCATGTCCTGGGAGATGAGCTTCTTCTGCGCGGTGGCCGGGTCGGTGGGCTGCAGTGTGACGCGGACGCCGGCCTGCTGGAGGTCGTACTGGACGGCCTCGGCGATGGCCGTGGACTCGGGCGAGTTGAGGTGGAGCAGAGGTGCCGTGAGCCGGCTGTGGCCCGCGGATTTCAGCAGTCGGCGTGCCTTGGCGGGGTCGTAGGTGTAGTGGGTGCGGTTGGCCTCGGTGTAGGCCGGGGACGACTTGGGCCAGGGTGCGGCGGAGGCCAGGCCGTAGCCGCCGAGGGACTGTTTCAGGATCCGCTCGCGGTCCACCGACCAGGCCAGCGCCTGCCGGACGGTCTTGTCGTCGAACGGCGCGATGGTGGTGTTGACACCGAGATAGCTGGCACCGGCGCCCGTGTCGTACGTGGTGACCACAAGGTCGGGGTTGTCTCTCACCGTGCGGATGCTCTTCCCGGGCACCTGGAAGGACAGCTGGGACTGGCCGGAGCGGAGGGACGAGATCAGGGCCTCGGCCTGCGGTATGACGCGCAGTTCCACCGCGTCGAGGTAGGGACGTCCGGGCCTGAAATACCTGTCGTTTCGGGTCAGACTCAGGCTGGAGCCGGGGCTCCACTTCTTCAGCCGGAAGGGCCCGGTGCCGTTGAGCGTCTTGCCGGTGACGGCCTGCGCGACGGTGTGCCGATCCGGGATGATCATGAACTCGAAGAGGTCGAAGAGGTTGGTCACCGGATGGGCCAGCTTCAGCACCAGCTCGTGGTCACCGCGCTTCTCGAAGCCGGTGATGGCGGCAGCCGTCGCCCTCAACTGGGCGGCGTGCTGCGGGTCCTGCAGATTCCGCACCGCGAAGATGACGTCGTCGGCGGTGAACCGGCGGCCGTCGTGGTACGTCACATCGTTCCTGAGCCGCAGGGTGATGCTGCGGCCGTCCTTCGCGTACGTCCACGAGGTGGCGAGTTCGGGGTGCGGCTTCAGTGCGTCGTCGAACCGGGTGAGGGTGTTGAACAGCAGCCGGTTCTGGAGGGGTTGGGAACTCTGGGAGAACAGCAGGCTCGGGGTGAAGTCGCTGTTGATGGCCACGCTGACGGTGCCGCCCCGGCGGGGACCGCTGTCGTCTTCGGCCCGGTAGCTCGACGCGGACACCGCCGAACGGCAGCCGGTCAGGACCGATCCGAGCAGCAGAGCGCCGACTCCGGTGGCACGCAGGGTGCTGCGCCGGGACGGATGGGGAGACGGGGAGAGGTATGGCTCGGTCATGGGGTCGGTCATGGGGCCTGCCTGACGACGGGATGGTGGTGTGGACGGCCGGTGCCCGGGAGAGTTCGGGAGAGTTCTTTTCGCTGCGGCAGCAATTAATGGCTGCGGGACTCACACCTGGCGGCTGAGGAACACGCAACGGCCTGACGCCCGCGTGCAAGCAGGCGGGACGGCCTCAAGGCATGGTGAAAGAGAAGGGTGAATCAGCTACGGACAGCACAGACCGCGCTGGCCTGTCGACAGAGGTCGACGTGCCTGCGGGCGATGAGGCGCATGTCCGGATTCACGCGAGCAATATGACAGCGAGTCCCACGACCGGTCAACCGACGTCCATTGCCGATGCACCGTCAGTTGTTGCGCCCGTATGTACCTCGTATGTCGACCGCGCCCCGATAGCCCGCAGCGGCCGCCTGAACAGGGGATTCAGCACGACGGTGCCGGCCGCGACCGGCAGTACCTCGCGTCCGGCATGTGGACTCACGATGCGTTCCGGGTCGTCGCACACATGCGACAGATCGACCGCCGCGCCCCGGATCTCTGCCAAGTACCCCGGATCCCGGCCACTGGAGATTTCGGTGATCACTACGAGGTCGGGGTTGAGCACATCGAGCAGGAGCGCGGCGGCCCGCCCCACGGCTCTGGCCCGCTCGCGCAGCAGCCGGTCGGCCCGCACGTCCCCGGCCGCCGCGGCCTCCACCAGCAGCGCGGCATCCGGCTCCGGAATGATGCCGCGGCGCACCGCCGTACGCGCGGTCGCGGTGTCGGAAGCCGTCGCCCCGAGGCACCCGACGCGCCCGCAGTCGCAGGCCACCGTCGAGTCGGGCACCGGCAGATGGGCCACGTCACCGGCGCCCGCACGCGGCCCGCGGTGCACCACACCCGCGATCCCGACCGCGGCGTCGACGACGTTGCCGATGAAGAGATGCACCAGACTGCGGCGGGCCGCCGGCCTGCCGAACAGGATCTCCGACTGGGCGATGGCGCGAGCGTGATTGTCGACCGCGACCGGCAGGCCCAGCCGTGCGGCGAGGGCGCTGCCGAGCGGGCGGCTCCGCCAGCCCAGCAGATCGTGCCGGACCACGGTGCCCTCGCGCGGCTCGATCCAACCGCCCATCGCCGCACCCACCCCGAGCAGCGGCCGCCCAGGCGCGGCCGTCGCGACGAACTCCCGTAGTCCGCCCAGTACATGCTCTTGCAGATGCTCGGCGGCGATGCCCTCGTGGGGGAACACCTCCTTGGCCAGCACCGTGCCCCGCAGGTCCACGATGCCGAACGTCGAGGCGGGCACGCCGATGTGGACCCCCGCCGCGACCGGTCCGCCGTCGGCGGTGTGCAGATCGACGGGGACCTGGGGGCGGCCCACACCGCCGCCTTCGGCGCGGCCCGGCACCTCGCGCACCAGGCCGAGCCGGGCAAGGTCGGTGCACTGCCGGGAGACGGCCGCGGGACTCAGCCCGGACAGTCGGGCAATGCCGCTGCGCGCCACGGGGCCGTGATCGAGCACCGTCCTCAGCACGGCGGCGGTGTTGGCCTCGCGGCGTCCATCGCCCGCCATGCGCGGACCGGGGTGGGAGAGTGCCATCGGTCGGCCTTCCTGGTTCTCGTATGTGGTTCTCACATTGCCGTGGTGTGAAATCACTCCGCCGGGGCGACGGCGGTGCCCGAGCGGCTCCTCGCTCCCCGCGCCGCCTCGACACTGCGGCCGTCATCGCAGGTCAGAGCCGGTTTCACTGTCGTGCGCGTACCGCGCAACGGCCCTGGCGCAGAGGCCGATTGAACCATCCACGAGTGTCGTACGGGGAGCCCGCGACCGCTTGACGCCTCTCAACCGACGCTGCAACGCTCCCGTTCACTCCTTCCGGCCGCAACCGCCGCGTCCACTACGCGGCATCTCCGCGCCGCAATTACTTCCGCTCCGAGTCGAACCTCCACGTCCACCTCCCGAAGGGACACCCGTCATGACCTCCACCACGACAGCGCCCGCACAGCTCACCGTCGAGAAGGTCGGCGGCCGTCTCGGCGCCGTCCTCTCCGGAGTACGCCTCGGCGGCGACCTCGCGCCCGAGACGGTTGCCGCCATCCGCGCCGCCCTGCTGGAACACAAGGTCGTCTTCTTCCGCGACCAGCACCACCTGGACGAGGAGAGCCACGAACAGTTCGCCACGCTCCTCGGCACCCCGGTGGCACATCCAACCGTCCCCTCCGCCGACGGCCGCTACGCCCTGCCGATCGACTCCGACTACGGCGGCCGGGCCAATCAGTGGCACACCGACGTCACCTTCGTCCCCGCCTACCCGGCCTTCTCCATCCTCCGTGCCGTCGTCATCCCGCCCTACGGCGGCAACACCCTGTGGGCCAACACCGCCACTGCGTACAGCAACCTCCCCGCACCGCTGCGCACCCTCGCCGACAGCCTCCGTGCCGAGCACACCAACGACTACGACTACGCGGCGCTGCGCCCCAACGCCGCGCCCGAGCAGCTGGTCCACTACCGGGAGGTCTTCACCGCCACGAAGTTCCGCACCGAGCACCCGGTGGTCCGAGTGCACCCGGAGACCGGTGAACGCGTCCTGCTGCTCGGTAACTTCGCCCAGCGCATCACCGGCCTCACCGGAGCGGACTCCCGCGCCCTGGTGAACCTCTTCCAGTCCCACATCGAGCGGCCGGAGAACACCGTGCGCTGGCAGTGGCAGGTCGGCGACGTGGCGATCTGGGACAACCGCGCCACCCAGCACTACGGCGTGGACGACTCCGACGACCATGTGCGCAAGCTGCGCCGGGTGACGATCGACGGCGACGTCCCGGTGGGCGTGGACGGCCGGCCCTCCGTGCTGCTGTCCCCGGAATCCGTACCGGCGCCCGCCTTCGGCCCGGCCTCCGGCGCCTCGGCCACCGCCTCCGCCTCCGCCTCCGCCTCCGCCTCCGCCTCCGCAGTGGAGTCGTAACCCTAGGATGGGGCGGTAGCAAGGTTGCCGAGTCGTGGGGTGGAGCTGTGGGCAAGAAGGGGGCGTCTTCCGGCCCGTCGATGGACAGCGAGCTCACCGCGAAGACACTCGAGCGTGCCGCTCTCGACCTGCTCGAACGCGATGGTGTGCTCGGCGGGTTGAATCTGCGCGAGGTGGCCGACCGGGCCGGGGTCAACCGCGGGCTGGTGTACCACTACTTCGGCTCCCGCCGGGACCTGCTGCGCTCGGCGCTGCGCCGGAACGTCCGGGAACGCATCGCCGCCATCCGGCTCCAGGACCGCCCGGAACGTTTCGGTTCCCGCGTCCGGCACGCGTTGAAGGGCAGCGTCCGGTACGCGTCGGCCTTCCGGCTGGCGGTCCTCCTGCTCCTCGACGGCGACAGCCAGCTCCGGCTGATGCCCGACCTGCCGCGTACGCAAGAACTCCTGCGGCAGGATCAGGAAGCAGGGCTGATCGACCGCGATGTCGATCTGGTCGCGCTGCACACCGCCCTGACCTCCCTCTCGACGGGCTATGTCCTGGCACGCTCGCGCCTGGCGAAGGAGTTCGGGGTGGGCGTCCGCGAGCTCGATGAGCGGTTCATCGGGCTCGCGGAGCGGCTCTGCAGCGCGGTGGACGGTCCGTCGAAGGACACCGACGAGCCGGCCGAGGACAGCGGAAAGGGCTGACAGGGCTGACAGGGTCGGCTCCGAGCCTGCCTCGGCGGACGCGCGTATTCGCAGGTCATCGCACCAATTGACGCGTACTGCGCGCCTGTTGGCGCTTAGCGTTTCGCTAAAAAGCCGGCGCCCACCCCGTTGACGGAACGCTAAAGGGCGGGTTTCATCGGTGACGCCCGGGCATACCACGCGGTATGCCCGGCTCCCTTCAGCGTCCAGGAGGCCAGACGATGACGGCTCCGCAGGTTGTCGGACGATCCGGTGCGAGCGATACGGGCGAGACCACGCGGCGCACCATGCGCGGCTGGGCGGTCACCGCGATGGTGGTCGCGCTGATGGTGATCAACTTTGCGGACAAGGCGGTACTGGGGCTCGCCGCCGCCCCGATCATGAAGGAGTTCGGCCTCACCGCCGGCGAGTACGGCGCCATTGCCAGCAGCTTCTACCTGCTGTTCAGTCTCTCGGCGGTGATCGTCGGGTTCGTTTCCAACCGGGTGCGGACGACGTGGATCCTCGCGGCGCTCGCCGTGTTGTGGTCGCTGACCGCACTGCCCGTACTGCTGGCCGCCAGCGTCCCCGCGCTGTACTTCAGCCGCATCGCACTGGGGGCGGCGGAGGGGCCGACCGCGCCGATGGCCGTGCACGCGGTACAGAAGTGGTTCCCCGAGCGCTCCCGGTCGGTGCCGACGGCGCTGACCAACATGGGCGGCGCGCTCGGCCTGGCGATCGCCGCTCCGACGCTGGTGTACTTCATCACGCACCACGGCTGGCGGTCGGCGTTCGCCGCCCTCGCGGTCGCCGGGCTCGCGTGGGTCGTGTTGTGGGCGTTCATCGGCCGCGAGGGCCCGTTGGACACTTACGACGCGGGGCTGCACGGCGCGGAGAGAGCGGGCGTTGAGAACACGGGCGCACGCGTCGAGCCGCACGTCTCGTACCGCCGGCTGTTCTTCAACGGCACCTGGCTCGGCACGCTCGCCGCGGGGATCGGCGCCTACTGGGCACTGGCGCTCAACGTGGCATGGCTTCCGGCGTACCTGGAGACCTCGCTCGGATACACCGCGGCCGGTGCCGGCCGGCTCGTGGTCATTCCGCACGTCGTCAGCGCGGCAGTGCTGCTGATCATCCCCTGGCTCTCGGGCCGCTGGATGCGCGGCGGAGCGACCGGCCGCGTCGCCCGGGGTGTCACCGGCGGCCTGGTGGTGATCGTCGCCGGGGTGTGTCTGTTCGCGCTGCCCTATGCGGGCGGCGGCCTGGCCGTGCTCCTGATGACGCTCGCGTTCGGGCTGCCCAGTGCGGTGTTCCCGTTGAACTTCCTCATCGGGGCGCAGGTCGTACCCGTCCGGCGGCGGGGTGCGGTGCTGGCCACCGGTACCGCACTGGTGACCCTGGCGGGCGTTGTCGCCCCTGCCGTCACCGGCTGGATCATCGACGCGGCGCCGTCGCCGGGCTCGGGTTTCCAGGGGGCCTTCGCCGTGTGCGCCGGGCTGATGATCGTCGGCGGACTCATCGGCGTGCTGACCGTCAACCCTGAGCGCGAAGCGCGCCGCTTCCGGCTGACGTCGGGCTGACGCCGAGCCGACCGGCTGATTCCCGTACCGCATCACGTAGGTGCTCGATTTCCGAGTCACGGAGGTGCTCGATGTCCGATCCGCTCGACGCTCTCTTCTTTCCCCGCAGAATCGGTGTGATCGGGTTGTCAGCGCGCCCCGGCACATGGGGCCGCCGCGTCGTCGAACTGCTGCGGGCAGGAGGTTACGAAGGCGAGGTCCACGCCGTCGAGCCGCGGGACCCCGATCCGGGGCTGCCCGTCATCGACGACCTCTTGGCCGCGGGGCACCTCCTGGACCTGCTGGTCATCGCCGTGCCGGCCGCATCCGCCATCGACGTGGTCGAGCGGGCCCGGCGTGGTGGGGTGGGAGCGGTGGTGCTGTTCTCGGCCGGATTCGCCGAGGACGGCCCGGAAGGGCGCGGCCGACAGGAACAGCTGCGGGCCGCAGCGGGCGACATGCCACTGCTCGGCCCGAACTGCCTCGGTGTGATCAGCAAGCCCGCCGCGGCCGCGGTCACCGCGTCCGCGTACGTGGCACGCCCCGCACCACCGCCGGGACCGCTGGCCATAGTCACCCAGAGCGGTGCGATGGGATTCGTACTGGCCGGTCTCCTCAACCAACGCGGCGCCGCGTTCTCCTACTACGCGAGCGTGGGCAACGAGGCGTGCCTGCAACTCACCGATGTCGGCCGCTACCTGCTGGAACGTCCCGACGTGCACGTCCTCGGCCTGTACGTGGAACAGGTCCGGGACCCCGCGGCGCTGGCCCGGCTCGGCCGTCGGGCAGCGGCGCTCGGCAAGCGCGTCGTGGTCCTGAAGTCCGGTGTGAGCGAGGCCGGTGGCCGAGCCACCCTCTCGCACACCGCGGCCGTCGCGGGCGACCACCTGCTGTTCAGCGCGCTGTGCCGGGACTCCGGGATCGTCGTGGCCGAGGACGACGAGTCGTTCGCCGACCTGATGACCGCGATGCAACGCCCGATCGCACTGCCCCCACGCCCTCGGTTCGCCGTGTTGTCGATGTCCGGTGGCGCCGGGGCGGTGATCGCCGACCGGCTGGCGGCGCTCGGTGCCGAGGTACCGGAGCTGGGGCCGCGCACGCGGGCTGCCGTGGCGGCGTTGGAACTGTCGGGGGTGGCCGCGATCGACAACCCGATCGACCTGGGCGGGCAGTTCTACCGGAACACGGACGCGTTCGGCGAACTGCTCACAACGCTGGACCGGGACGCGTCGCTGGACGGAATCATCTGCTACTTCACCTTCGGCGACCAGTTCCCGGAGGTGTACCACCGGCTCGCCGACGCGCTCGCCGGCCTGCAGACCCCCGGCTGGCTGATCTGGGCCTGTCCCCCTGACGGCGCGCTGGCCGACACCCCCGCCGGTGTGACCTGTCCCAGCATCGCAAGCCTGATGCGCGCGCTCCCCGGCCTCGTACGCGCACCCGCCCCCGAGCCCCTCGACGAGGACACAACAGCGGTCGTGAAGGCAGCGGCGGCGAGGGCTGCCGCCCGCCTGCCGCGCGAGCCCGGTGTGGTGACCGAGGTACTCGCGAGCCGGCTCCTCGGCGAGCTCGGAGTGCCGTACGTGGCGACGTCGACGTACGTGGAGTCGGTCGCCACGACGCCGTACGACAACGGGCCGTTCGTCGTCAAGATCGACTCGCCGGACGCCCCGCACCGCGCCCGGCTCGGCCTCGTACGCCTGGGAGTCTCGGGCGCCGACGTCCCCAAGGTGGCCTCCGCGCTGGTGGACAGGGCCGGTGAGCTGGGCCTGCGCGGAGTACAGGCAGTGGTGCAGCCGCAGCTCTCCCACTGCGGGGAACTGTCCGTGGGTGCCGTCCGCGACCCGCACTACGGGCCGGCGCTCGTCGTCGGACCGGGCGGCGCTCGCGCGGAAGACGCGGGAGCGGCACGGCACGCCATCCCACTCCCCGCGGCACCCGGCGCAGTACAACACGTGGCCGCGACGCTGGCCGCCCAGTACCCAGGTCTCGATCACACCGCACTCGCCGAGACCCTGTCGCTGCTCGCCGAGTTCCTGACGCAAGCGCCCACCGTGGCCGAACTCGACATCAACCCCCTGCTCGTCCGCACCGACGGAGCCACGATCGCCGTCGACTCACTCATTGTGCTGTCCAAGGAGATCAGGCCATGAGCACTCTCGGAACCGGAACTGGAACCGGAATCGTCAAGCGTGCCACGGACACCTTCGCCATCGGCGTCGAGGCTTATGTGTGGGGCTATCCGCTGGTCCTGATGGAACGCACCAGGAAGCTGCTCACGCACAAGAGCCACCGTGGCAGTGCCCCTCTCAACACTCTTCGCCACCGTGCCAAATTGGCCACGCCTCGCGACCGCGAGATCGTAAAGCCGAACAATGACACGCTCTACTCCATCGCCTGGCTCCACCTGGCGCGCGGTCCGCTGATCCTGGACGTCCCCGACGTCAACGGGCGTTATTACAGCTTCCAGTTCCTGGACGCCTACACCAACACTTGGGCATATGTGGGCCGCCGCACAACGGGCACCGAAGCGAGCCGCCACCTCATCGTCGGCCCCCAATGGCGCGGGGAAAGTCCCGGCGGTATTCCGGTCCTGAAGTCCCCGACCAACACCGTCTGGCTGCTCGGACGCACGATCGTCGACGGGGAACGCGACCTCAAGGCCGCATCGGAACTCATCACTCAGTACCGGCTCACACCGGCCGAAGAGAGCGAACGCGGTGCGGAATGGTCGACGGGGCCACTGCTCTCCCCGCACGACATCGGCGCCGCAGGCATCTCGTTCTTCGATGAGCTGAGTGCCGCGCTCGAAATCAATCCCCCGCCCGCGTCGGAAAGCGCCCTCCTGGACACCTTCGCTTCCCTCGGTATAGGACCGGGGCGCCGTCCCTCCCAGGAAATACCCGAGGGCGTGGCCAGGCTGGCCCTTGAGCAGGCGGTCCAGTTCGGGGATCGTCTCCTGAAGACCAGGGGATCGACGAGGGGTGCGAAGAAGGACGAAAAGGGGGCCGGATGGTCCTACGATCTCGACCTCGGCAGTTACGGGCAGAACTATCTCCTCCGCGCGATCATCGCCCAGCACGGCCTCGGCGCGCTCACCGCGGAGGAAGCCGTCTATGCCAGTACTCGGCTGGACGCAGCCGGCCATCGGCTCACCGGCGAAAACGCCTACCTGCTGCATTTCGACGCCGACCGGCTGCCGCCCGTGGACGCTTTCTGGTCTCTCACGGCCTACGACGAGGACAATTTCCTGGTCGAGAACGATATCAATCGGTACGCCCTCGGTGACCGGACACCCGGGCTCACCTACAACAACGACGGGTCACTCGACATTTTCGTCCAGCACGGGGAACCCGACGACGGTCCCTCGAACTGGCTGCCCGCACCGCCCGGGAAGTTCGAACTGACCCTGCGGTTCTACCAACCGCGCGAAGAGATGCTCCAAGGGAAATACCATCTGCCGCCCATCCAGCGCCGCTGAAGGAGCTTCCGCCATGCTGGCCACAAACGACGAGACCAACCCCCTTCTCGGCCTCAGGGAAGTGCAGGTGATCGCCCCCGGCGTCTACACCATCGGATTGCAGGGCAACAGCCTCGCCCTGGAGACCGGACAAGGACTGCTGATCGTGGACTCCGGGCCGGCGCCCCGCCTCGTTCGCCCGGTACTCGACCGGCTGCGGGCGCACACCGACAAACCGGTCCGCTGGATCGTCTACAGCCATGGCCACCTCGGATACAACTACGGGGTGCCCGGATTTCTCGAGGTCGCCGAGGAACGCGGGGAGGCACGCCCCACGGTGATCGCCCACGAGAATGTCGTGCGCCGTTACCGCCGTTACCTGGAGACCGCGGGCCTGCAGAACCACATCAACGCACGCCAGTTCCGCCGGCCCATCGAGGACTTCCCGTCCGTACCCCCGCTGACCTTTCCCGATCAGACCTACGCCGAGTCGCTCACCCTGGACAGTACGGGCCGCGCGGTCCGGCTGTTGTGGGCGCCGTCGGAGACCGACGATGTGACCGCGGTGTGGCTGCCGCAGGAGCGGATACTGTACGCCAGCGCAGCGGTGATCAACGGCATTCCCAACATCGGTACGCCGATGCGTACCATGCGCGACACCGTGCGCTGGGCGGACACCCTCGACCGGCTCGCCGCGCTCGACCCGGCGATCGTGATCCCCGAGTTCGGTCCGGTCCTCCACGAGGGCGCGGCCGAGCAACTGACCGCGACCGCCGCCGCGTTGCGCTGGCTGCGCCGTGCGGTCGTCGAACGGCTCAATCGGGGCATGGACGTCGATGACGTCGTGCACGACATCGATTACCCGGCCGAGCTGTTCGACGTGCCGTGGATGCGCGAGAACTACGGGCATCGCGAATTCATCGTGCGCGACATCGTGCGGTCGGAAACCGGGTGGTGGGACGGCAACCCCACCACCCTGCATCCCAGTCGGCCGGCCGTCGCCGCCGCCGCGCGCGCCGCCGCCATCACCGACAAGCAGGCGGTACTCGACCACGCGACCCGGCTCCGTGCCGCCGGCCGGGTGCAGGAGGCGCTGCACGTCATCGATCTGCTGGCGTTGGCGCCCGGCGACGACCCCCATGTCGCACAGGCCCGCAAGCTCAAGGCCGACCTGTGCGCACTGCGCAAGAAGGACGCCCCCAGCTACGTCTCCCGTAGCTGCTATGGGACGACCCAATGAAAACAGTCACGCGGGGCGGGGTTCAGAGCAGTTCGAGGATGGTGGCGTTGGCCATGCCGCCGCCCTCGCACATGGACTGCAGGCCGTAGCGGATGCCGTTGTCCTTCATGTGGTGGACGAGGGTGGTCATCAGGCGGGCACCGGAGCCGCCGAGCGGGTGGCCGAGGGCGATGGCACCGCCGTTGGGGTTCAGCCGGTCGTAGTCCGCGCCGGTCTGGCGCTGCCAGCCCAGCGACACGGAGGCGAACGCCTCGTTGATCTCGAAGGTCCCGATGTCGGCCAGGGTGAGGCCGGCCCGCTCCAGTACCTTGTGGGTGGCCGGGATCGGGCCCTTGAGCATGGTGATCGGGTCGGCGCCGGTGACCGTACCGGTGTGGAAGCGGGCGATCGGCGTCCAGCCGTTGCGTTCGGCGATCTGCCGGGTCGTCACCAGCAGCGCTGCCGCGCCGTCGGAGATCTGCGAGGCATTGCCCGCGGAGATGACACCGTTCTCCTTGAACGGGGTCACAAGGCCCCCCAGCTTCTCCAGGGTGCCACCGCGGCGCACGCCCTCGTCGGTGTCGAAGACGCGCTCGTTGCCATCCGTGTCGGTGACCGTGACGGGCGCGATCTGGCCCTTGAAGCGGCCCTCGTCGATCGCGCGGGCGGCCTTGGCGTGCGAGTCCAGTGCGTGCTGGTCCAGCTCCTCGCGGCGCAGCCCGAACTCCTCGGCGATCATCTCCGCGCCGACGCCCTGGTTGAAGGGGAAGTTGTCGTACCGCTCGGCGACCAGCGGGCCGAACGCCTTGCCGAACTGGCCACCCGCACGCGAGGAGCCCATCGGTACCCGGGACATCGACTCGACGCCGCCCGCAATGGCGATGTCGTACTGGCCGGCGATGACGCCCGCGGCGGCCTGGTGCACGGCCTGCTGCGAGGAGCCGCACTGGCGGTCGATGGTCAGGCCCGGTACGTGCTCGGGCCAGCCGGCGGCGAGCACCGAGTACCGCCCGATGCAGCCGGCCTGCTCGCCGACCTGGGAGACGCAGCCCCAGATCACATCGTCGACGGTGGCCGGGTCCAGGCCGTTGCGCTCGGCCAGCGCCTTGAGGACGTGCGCCGACAGGTCGGTGGGGTGGATGCCGGACAGCGCACCGCCCGGCTTGCCCTTGCCGACGGGTGTGCGTACGGCGTCGACGATGACTGCGTCACGCATGAAGGGGTCCTTTCGGGGGTGTGTCGTCACAGACCGAGCGACTTGGCGATGATGGTCTTCATGACCTCGTTGGTGCCGCCGAAGATGCGCGAGACACGGGTGTCGGCGTAGAGGCGAGCGATCGGGTACTCGGTGATGTAGCCGTAACCACCGTGCAGCTGGAGGCACTTGTCGATGACCCGGCCCGCCGCCTCGGTGCAGTACAGCTTCGCCTTGGCGGCATCGGCGACGGTCAGCTCCCCGGCGTCGTGCAGCTCCAGGGCCCGGTCGGCGAAGAGCTGCGCCGCCTCGACCTCGGTCGCGCACTCCGCCAGTACGAACTTGGTGTTCTGGAAGTGCGCGACGGGCTTGCCGAAGACGGTGCGGTCCTTGACGTACCCGGTCGCGAAACGCAACGCGGCGGCAGCCGAGGCGGCAGCGCCCAGCGCGATGGACAGCCGCTCCTGCGGGAGGTTGTGGGAGAGGTAGGAGAAGCCCTTGCCCTCCTCGCCGAGGAGGTTCGCCACCGGCACCTTGACGTCGGTGAAGGACAGTTCGGCGGTGTCGGACGCCTTCAGCCCGATCTTCTGCAGCTTGCGGCCGACCGCGAAGCCCTCGGAGGCGGTCTCCACGCACAGGATGGACAGGCCCGCGCGGCGGTCCTCGGGGTCGTAGGGGGTGGTGCGCGCCACGACCAGGATGAGGTCGGCCAGCGCACCGCCGGTGATGAAGGTCTTGGCGCCGTTGAGGATGTAGTGCCGGCCGTCCGCGGAGAGCTGCGCCTTGGTCTGGATGTTGGCCAGGTCGGAGCCGGTGCCGGGCTCGGTCATGGCGATCGCCGTCATGATGTCGCCGCTCGCGAAGCCGGGCAGCCAGCGCTGCTTCTGCTCCTCGGTGGCGTACTTCATGAGGTAGGGCAGGATCAGGTTGGCGTGGACCGAGTAGTTGCCGAAGGAGACGCCGGCCCGGGCCGTCTCCTCCATGGTGACCGCGGCGAACTTGAAGCTGCTCTCGCCGGCGCCGCCGTACTCCTCCGGTACCTGGATGCCGAGCACGCCCAGCTCACCGAGCTTGCGGTAGAAGTCCCGCGGCGGGTGGCCCTGTTCCTCCCACTCGTGGTGGACGGGCGCGACCTCCTTCTCGATGAAGTCCCGCAGCGTCTGGCGGTAAGCCTCGTGGTCCTCGTTGAACACCGAAAGGCGCACAGCAACCCCTTTGTTCCGCGGTCTCTCGCACGGGTGGTCTCTCGAAACGGGTCTCTCGAACGATCGTTAAGTCATGAAGTTATACCTGCACCCCACACGTGTCCATAGCCGCAGCGCTCCCCACCTCAGGCGTAGCGGGGGTTGGCCACGGCGAGCCGGTCGGTGACCTCCGCCCGTACGGCGGCCAGCACGGCCGGATCGGCGGCGTCGAGCTCGCCGGAGCGGATCGCGGCGGCGAGCGCCGCCCGGTCGCGGAGGGCGAGCGCGTCGAGCCGCTCGCGGTGCCGCCGGGCCTGGTCCGGGCCGAGCCACAGCTCCCGCTCGACGCCGTCGAGGACGTTCGCCGCGACCCGGGCGAGGAAACCGGTACGCGCGTCGGTGGCAAGCATGACCTCCTCGCGGAGGAACTCGGCCACGGCGGCGACCAGTTCGGGCGCGCTGGGCCGTCCGTGCAGATCCGCCCACGGCGTCCGCTCGCCGACCGCACCGGCGTCGTCCGGGTCCGGCGGGACCCCGAGCGCGAGCAGCAGATCGTGCTCCTGCTCGCAGACCCGCCGCCCCACCGCGGCCAGTTCCACCGACCGGGTCTCGCCGGACAGATGCCACCCGGCCATCGTCCGGCACCCGACCGCCCAGCGCGCCGTGCCGTAGATCTGCCACCAGCGCACGGCCTCGGGGTCGGGGCGGTGACCGGCGACCTCGGCGTATCCGTCGAGCAGTTGCGCCACGGTCCCGAAGCCGCCGGCCGGCAGCGCCGAACCGAAGCGCCAGCACTTCACACAGAGCCAGCCGAGGTCCTCGCGCGGGTCGCCGCGGTGCACGACCTCCCAGTCCAGGACGGCCCGCAGCCCACCCGGATCGATGATCAGGTTCCCGGTACGGAAGTCACCGTGCACCACCGCGTCCGGCACCGCGTCGGGGCGGTGCTCGACCAGCCAACGCAACGCGATCTCCACGGCCGGGAGCGGCTCACCGACCGCGTCGCAGCTCTCCCGCAACCGCTCCAGCGGGTCGAACGACTCCAGACTCGGCACGGTGTCCACATCGATCGCGTGGATCCGGGCCAGTGCGCGGCCCAGCTCGGCGGCCATGCCCTCGCGGGCCTTGGCGTACTCGGGTTCGCGCAGCAGCCTGCGGGCGATCGTCTCGCCGTCGACATGGGCGGTGATCAGGTACGGAGCGCCGACGGTCGCCGGGTCGGTACCGGAATCGAGCATCGGCGGTACGGGCACCCCGGCGTGTGCGGCCGCCCCGATCGCGGCGGCTTCGCGCGCCATGCCGTCGGGACGTCCCGCGCCCGGCGGATCGCGGCGCAGGATCAGCCGCCGCGGCTCGCCCCCTGCCGGTACGGCGGTGAACGACCAGGTCTCGCGGCTGGCCCCGCCGGTGAGCCGGTGCAGCCCGTCGATGGTGACGCGCGTACCGAGTACGGCGGTGAGCCTGGCGGCGAGCTGCCGGGAGAGGGTATCCGTCATCCCCTCCCCTTCCGCGGCCCCGCGAACCCGAACAGATACCCGGCCACCTTCCGCATCTGGACCTCCTCCGAACCCTCGGTGATCCGGTAGCGGCGGTGGTGGCGGTAGATGTGCTCGAAGGGGGTGTGCCGGGTGTAGCCGAGCCCGCCGTGCACCTGCATGGCGCGGTCGGCTGCCTCGCAGACGAAGCGGTTGGCGCGGTAGTTGCACATCGAGACCTTGTCGCTGATCTGCAGGTGCGGTACCCGGTCCAGCTCCCACGCCGTCTTGCGGATCAGCCCGCGCAGCATCTCCGCCTCGGTGTGCAGTTCCACCAGCGGCCATTGGATCGCCTGCCGGGTGGCCAGCGGAGCGCCGAACGTCACCCGTTCCCGTGCGTGGGCGACGCTGCGGTCGATGCAGTACTGACCGGCGCCGACGCCGGAAGCGGCCTGCCGGATGCGGTTCTCGTGCACAAAGGTCTGGGCGACCGCGAGGCCCTCCCCGACCTCGCCGAAGACCGCGGATCCCGGCACCCGTACGTCCCGCAGCGTCACCTCGGCGTGGTCTGTGGGCATGTTGAACGTCCACCAGTGGAAGTCCACCGAGAAGCCGGGCGCGTCGGTGGGGACGAAGAAGGCGGTGATGCCGTGGGCGTCGCCGTCCTTGCCACTGGTGCGGGCGAACATCACGTCGTGGGTGGCGGAGTGCAGCCCCGAGTTGAACCGCTTGGCGCCGTTGATGGTCCAGTCTCCCCCGGGGCCCTGGACCGCGGTGGTCTCCATCCAGGTGGCGTCGGAGCCGTGCTCGGGCTCGGTCAGCCCGAAGCCGATCCGCCGCTGCCCGGTGAGCATCGGCTGGAGGTACTCCTCCCGCTGCTCGGGCGTGCCGAACGCGAGGAGCATGTGCGCGAACGGGAAGTTGCCGACCACGGAGGCCTCGTTCTGCAGGTCGTTGTGGAGGCCGAGGCCCTTGCGCGCCAGGTGCTCGCGGATGACTGCCATGTCGAGGTTGGTACCGTCCTGGCCGCCGGCCTCCTTGGGCAGTGCGTACCGCAGCCAGCCCGCGGCGTCGGCGCGGCGGCGCATCTCGGCCAGCAGCTCTTCCCACTCGCGCCGGGGGACGCCGCCGTTCTCGAAGTCGGTACGGGACCATTCCCGGCGGTGGTCGAAGAAGCGCTCATTGTCGTCCTGGGCCTGCAGGGGCACGATCTCGCGCGCGATGAACGCGTCGAGTTCCGTGAGTTTCCGGGTCAGTTCGGTGGGCAGTTCATAGTCCATGAGCCCTCCTTAACGATCGTTCGGCTAGCATGGCAGCGTCCTCAACGCCGAGGGAAGAGGGAGGAAGCGGATGGCAAGCACGTCCGACACGTCCGAGCGGGTGACCGTCACGCTGGCCGACGGAATCGCCGATGTCCGGCTGAACCGGCCCGAGAAACGCAACGCGCTCGATCCGGCGATGTTCGAGGCGCTCGTGACGACCGGCGAGCGGCTGAAGAGCGAGCCCGGTGTGCGGGTGGTGGTGCTGTCGGGCGAGGGCCCGGACTTCTGCGCCGGTCTGGACTTCACCTCGTTCCGGGCGATGCGGGACGGGCAGCGGCTCTCCGCCCTCGCGCAGCTCCCGCCGTCGGACGGGCCGGCGCAGGCCGCCGGGCAGCGTGCGGCGTATGTGTGGGCCGAGCTACCCGTACCGGTGATCGCCGCGCTGCGCGGCAACGCGCTCGGCGGTGGCCTGCAGATCGCGCTCGGCGCCGACATCCGGATCGTGGCGCCGGACGCCAGGCTCAGTGTGTTCGAGGTGGCGTGGGGGCTGGTACCGGATATGACGGGTACTCAGCTGCTGCCGGAGCTCGTCGGCCGGGACGTGGCGAAGGAGCTGACCCTGACCGCCCGGATCGTCGGCGGCGAAGAGGCCGCCCGCATCGGCCTCGCCACCCGCACCGCGCCCGACCCACTGGCCGACGCGCTCGCGCTGGCCGGGCAGATCGCCCAGCACAGCCCGCACGCGGTCCGCGCGGCGAAACGACTGCTCGACCTGGGCGGCCGCACGGATCTCGGCACTGGTTTCGCCGAGGAGCAGAAGGAGATCGGCGCGCTGATCGGGAGCGCCAACCAGGCGGAGGCGGTGGCGGCTCGCTTCGAGAAGCGGGCGCCGCGCTTCACGGACGTCTGAGCCGAGCCCTCACGGGGGCGGGCGCGGGTCAGGGGCGCGGGGAACTGCGCGCTCAGCCGACGCGGCGCGGCACCTGCCCGAGCTCGGGAGCGTCCCCGAGCTCGGGGCGTGGCCTCCGGGCCCGGGGTGGGCCCACCCCCCGGCGACCGGCCGCGGCACCGTCGTGGCCGCTCGCGCAGTTCCCCGCGCCCCTGATGGGGCGCGTGACGCACCCTCATTCGTGGACGTCAACCGTCTCCGTCCCATACCGCTCCCGCAGCCGGAATTTCTGTATCTTTCCGCTCGCGTTGCGCGGCATGGCGTTCACGAAGACCACCGAGGTCGGCTTCTTGTACGAGGCGAGTCTGGAGCGGCAGTGGTCGATGAGCTCCTTCTCGGCCGGTGGGTTCGCGGGGTCGGCCGGGACGACCACCGCGCGCGGTGTCTGTACCCACTTGGGGTGATCGACGCCGATCACCGCGACCTCGGCGACGCCGGGGTGCGCGTCGATGGCGGCTTCGACCTCCGCACAGTAGATGTTCTCCCCGCCCGAGATGATCATGTCCTTCTTGCGGTCGACGACATAGATGAAGCCCTCCTCGTCCATCCGGCACAGGTCGCCGGAGTGGAACCAGCCGCCCGCGAACGCGGCCGCGGTCTCCGCCGGTTTGTTCCAGTACCCGAGCATCGTCGTCGGCCCGCGGTAGACGATCTCGCCGACCTCCCCGACCGGGACATCGCGCATCTCCTCGTCGACGATTCGCACCTCGATGCCCGGCAGCGGGGTGCCGACCGAGCCCATCTTCCGCACGGCGTCCTCGGCGCGCAGCATCGTCGTGGTCGGGCTCATCTCCGTCTGCCCGAACGCACTGTAGGCGGGCGCCGCCGGGAAACACTCCTGCAGCGACTCCAGTACGGACGGTGGTGCGACCGACGCGCCCCACAGCAGCGTGCGCAGCGCCAGGTCGCGGTCCTTGAGCCCGGGTACTGCGCAGACCGCCTGCCACTGGCTCGGTACGAGGAAGCAGCTGGTGATCCGCTCCTTCTCCAGCAGGTCGACGAAGGCCGCCGGATCGAACGCCGTCGACGCGTCGATGACCAGCCGGCCGCCGTCGAGCAGCCCGCGCAGGGTCACGCCCAGCCCGGCGATGTGGAACATCGGCACCCCGAGCAGCGAGACATCGGGCTCGCGCCGGACACCGCCGGTCGCCGAGAGCACCGTGAAGGCGGCCATGACCAGGTTAAGGTGGGTGAGCACTGCGCCCTTGGGGCGGCCGGTGGTGCCGGAGGTGTACATGAGGAACGCCGGATCGTTCTCGGGTACGTCGATACCGGGGTCCTGCGGCGGGGCGGCGGCGAGTACGGCCTCGTACGGCTCGGCGTCCGGACCGTACGCGGCCGGGTCCCCGGTGACGAGCACGGCGCTCGGCCCCTCGACATCGCGCGCCGCCTCCGAGCAGGTGGCGGCCAGCCGCTCGTCGGCCAGCAGCGCGGTGGCGCCGCAGTCGGCGAGGATGTACGCGATCTCGGCGGCGACCAGCCGGAAGTTCACCGGTACCGCGATCGCCCCGAGCCGGACCGCGGCCAGATAGCTCTCGGCGGCCTCGATCCGGTTGTGCATGACGACCGCGACGCGGCTGCCGCGCTCGACCCCGCGGGCGCTGAGCGCGTTCGCCAGCCGGCTGACCCGCTCGTCCAGCTCCGTGAAGGTGAGTGCGCGCGTGCCGTGCTGCATCGCTACGCGGTCGGGGACCTTCCTTGCGCAGCGGGCCAGTTGGGACCCGTACGACATCCGTCGGGCGGCGGACACGGCGTCGTTGTCGTGTGCCTGCATTCGGCCTCCCTCTCCCTCGCCGTCTCCGGTGAGGTGCGGTTCCGAGTCACTCCGAGACGCGCTTCTCCTGTGGGGTGCGGCGCTGCCGGTACAGCTGCTCCTGGGTGAGGCTGGCCCGCAGGACGCCGTCGGCGCTGCTGACCGTGCCGGTGTACCAGCCGCGCCCGCCACCCGTCGTATGCGGTACGAGGTCGAGCAGCACCCAGTCGTCGAGCCGTACCGGGCGGTGGAACCACACCGCGTGGTCCAGGCTGCTCATCGGGGTCCAGCTCTCGTCCCGCAGCGGCGCGAGGCCGCTGAGGACGTCGGAGAGATAGGTCAGCGCGGCGGTGTGCAGCAGCGGGTCGTCCCCGAGGTCCGCGGTGCAGCGCGCCCAGAACCGGGTCGGCCAGGACGCCTCGGGGTAGGGCTGCTGCGGCTGGCGGGCCTCGAAGGAGGCCAGCCGCGGCATCGTCCCGGTCGGCAGCGTGTCCGGCGGGGGCGCGTCCGGTACCGGCGTCGCCTGGAGGTCCCGGCCCGCCTCGGTGATGTGGAAGGACGTGGACATGCTGAAGATGACCTCGCCGTCCTGCAGGGCGACCACCCGGCGCGCGGAGTACGAGCGGCCGTCCCGGTCCCGTTCGACGCGGAACACGGTCGGACGGCCGGAGTCCCCGGCGCGCAGGAAGTAGCCGTGCATCGAGTGCGGTGCCCGGTCCGGGCCGACGGTGCGGCCCGCCGCCATCAGCGCCTGCGCGGCGACCTGCCCGCCGAAGAGCGCGAACGGCTCGTCGAAGACGACGTTCCCGCGGTACAGGTCGCGATCCACGGTCTCCAGATCGAGCAGCTCCGGGAGCGAGACACCCGCGGGCGCGGGCGGCGGCAGCGGCTGGGTGAACTCGGCCTTGATCACGCTCAGCGCCTCTCAGCTAAACGGTCGTTCGACTCGTACGACAGAGGTGCACTCTTCCAATCGGACCGCGGCGATGTCAACGAGTCGGGTACCAACGAGCGGTCCCGTCCCCGGCCCCGGCGGCCTCGGATACTTCGCCCCTCGCCTCCAGCAGCTTCAGATGCGCCAGCGTCTCCCCCAGCGCGAACCGCCGCTGCTGCACGCCGAAGGCGGTCCAGGGCCGCGACCACTTCAACCGGGCCGCCAGCTCCCACCCGGTGGCGCCGGACGCCGCCCGCACCGCGGCGAGCGTCTCCGCCAGCCGCTCGGTGTGGTGCCTCGCCATCTGGGCCAGCCGCTCGTCCAGTCGGCGGAAGCGGTACTCGTGCGCCGGGAGCACCTCCTCGACGTCGAACCGCTCCAGCCGCTCCAGCGAGAGCAGGAAGTCGGCCAGCGGGTCGCCGGGGCTCTGGGTGTACACGCCGACCGCCGGGGTGATCCGGGGCAGCACATGGTCGCCGGAGAACAGCAGCCGCCGGTCGGGCTCGTAGAAGCAGGAGTGGCCGGGGCTGTGCCCCGGGGTCCACACCACTCGCAGGTCCAGCCCCGGCAGCTCGATCCGCTCGCCGTCCTGCAACAGCACGTCCGGGCGGGCGGCCCGGAACAGCAGGTCGCTGTTCATGCCGTCCACCGTGGCGGCGGCCTCGGCGTCGGGCACCCCGTGCACGGTCAGGTACTGCAGGAGGCTGCTGTGCCACTTGTCCCGGGTTTCGGCATCCGCGCCCATGAGGGTCGCGTCCAGGGCATGCAGGGCGACATACGCGCCCGACGCCTCGCGCACCCGGCCGGCCAGGCCGAGGTGGTCGGGGTGGCTGTGGGTGACGAGGACGGCCTTGACGTTCTCGACGGTGGTCCCCAGCCCGGCCAGGCCGTCGTTGAGGGCCTGCCAGGAGACCTCGGCGTCCCATCCGGCGTCGATGAGCACGACACCGTCGCCGGCTTCGAGCGCGTACACCAGGACGTAGCGCAGCGGGTTGTCCGGGATGGGTACGGGAATGGACCACAGCCCCTCGCGTACCCGCTCGACCGGCGGCAGGACACGGTCCTGCCACGCCTGCCACTGCACGGTGCCGCTGATCTCAAGTGCCACGGCTGTCCTTTCCGTTGACACCGCCATAGGGCTGTGGTTGCCTGTGGGCGGCAGTTGCCGAACGATCGTTAAGTTAGCAGAGGCAGTCCGCCGCAGGGAAGGAAATGGGGTTCTCTCATGCGCACCGATGGTGTTTCCGCTCTTGTCACCGGTGGGGCCTCCGGCCTCGGCCTGGCCACGGCAAAGAAACTGCTGGCCTCGGGCGCCCATGTGGTGCTGCTCGACCTGCCGACCTCCGACGGCGAGGCGGTGGCCAAGGAGCTGGGCGAGCGGGCCGTGTTCGTCGCCGGTGACGTCAGCAACGAGGCGGACGTACTGCGCGCGGTGGAGGCCGCGTCGAGGCCGGCGCCGCTGCGGGTGACCGTCAACTGCGCCGGTATCGGCGGATCGGCCCGTACGGTCGGCAAGGAAGGCCCGTTCGACCTGGAGCGGTTCACCAAGGTGGTCACGGTCAATCTGATCGGCACCTTCAACGTGATCCGGCTGGCCGCGGCGAAGATGGTCGGCAACGAGCCGCTGGACGGCGACCGGGGCGTCATCGTCAACACCGCGTCGGTGGCCGCGTTCGACGGCCAGATCGGCCAGGCCGCGTACTCCGCTTCCAAGGGCGGTGTCGTCGGCATGACCCTGCCGATCGCCCGCGACCTGGCGAACCGTCAGGTCCGCGTGACGACGATCGCGCCGGGCCTGTTCGACACCCCGCTGCTCGGCCGTGCCCCGCAGGAGCTGCGCGACTCGCTGGGCAAGCAGGTGCCGCACCCGTCGCGCCTCGGCACCCCGGACGAGTACGCCTCGCTGGTCGCGCACATCGTCGACAACCCGATGCTCAACGGCGAGGTCATCCGCCTCGACGGGGCCATCCGGATGGCCCCCAAGTAAGAGCCCGCATCGTCCAGACCGGCCCCGAAGAAAGCGCCCCGCACCGGCCGTTCGCGGCCGCCGACCCCGTACGGAGCCACCGATGACCGATGCGGTCCATACCGAATTCTCCGACGGCATCGCCGTCATCACGATCAACCGCCCCGAGGCCCGCAACGCCGTCAATCTCAGCGTCGCCGAGGGTGTCGCCGCCGCGATCGACGAGCTGGACGCCCGCGACGACCTGGCCGTCGGCATCCTCACCGGCGCCGGCGGCACCTTCTGCGCCGGGATGGACCTCAAGGCGTTCCTCAAGGGCGAGCGTCCCAGCATCGAGGGGCGCGGCTTCGCCGGCCTCACCGACGCGCCGCCCCGTAAGCCCCTGATCGCGGCGGTCGAGGGGTACGCGCTGGCCGGCGGCTGTGAACTGGCCCTCGCCTGCGACCTGATCGTGGCCGCCGACAACGCGCAGTTCGGCCTGCCCGAGGTCAAGCGTGGTCTGGTCGCCGCGGCCGGCGGACTGCTGCGGCTGCCGCAGCGCCTGCCGTACCAGATCGCCATGGAACTGGCCCTGACCGGCGCCTTCCTCGACGCCCACCGGGCCCACGGCTACGGCCTGGTCAACCGGCTCGCCGAGCCCGGCGGCGCGCTGGACGGCGCCCGCGACCTCGCCGCCGCCATCGCGGCCAACGGCCCGCTCGCGGTCCGGGTCAGCAAGGAGGTCGTCGTGGGCTCCACCGTCTGGCCGGCCGCCGAGGCCAAGGAGCGCCAGAAGGCCCTGGTGGAGCCGGTCTTCGTCTCCGAGGACGCCAAGGAGGGCCCGCGCGCCTTCGCCGAGAAGCGCGCCCCGCGCTGGACCGGCCGCTGATGTCCGCAGCGCAAGACGCGCAGGATGCGCGAGACTCGCCGGACCCGGCCGGCGGGCCGCTCGCCGGGGTCCGGATCATCGAGCTCGGCGGCATCGGCCCGGGCCCGTTCGCCGGGATGGTGCTCACCGGACTCGGTGCCGAGGTGATTCGGATCGAGCGGCCCGGCGCGCGCGTCAGCGCCGCCGACACGGTCCTGCTGCGCGGCCGGCGCTCGGTGACCGTCGACCTCAAGGCCCCCGAGGGTGCCGCGGCCGTACTACGCCTGGCCGACTCCGCCGACGCCCTGATCGAGGGGTTCCGGCCGGGCGTCGCCGAGCGGCTGGGGCTGGGCCCGGAGGAGTGTCTGGCCCGTAACCCGCGTCTGGTGTACGGGCGGATGACCGGCTGGGGCCAGGACGGTCCGCTCTCCCAGTCCCCCGGTCACGACATCAACTACATCGGGCTCACCGGAGTACTGCACGCGATCGGCCCGGCCGGCAGCGACCCAGTACCCCCGCTCAACCTGATCGGCGACTTCGGCGGCGGCGGGATGCTGCTGGCGCTCGGCGTGGTCAGCGCGCTGCTGCACGCCCGCGCCACCGGCAGTGGCCAGGTGGTGGACGCGGCCATGACCGACGGCAGCGCCCTGCTGCTCGCCATGACCCATGGGTTCCTCGCCCACGGGATGTGGCAGGAGGAACGCGGCGTCAACGTCTTCAGCGGCTGCGCGCCGTTCTACACCACCTACCGCTGCGCGGACGGCAACCACATCGCGGTCGGCGCGATCGAGCCGCAGTTCTACGCCGATCTGGTACGCGGACTGGGCCTGGCGGACGACCCCGAGTGCGGCACGCAGCGCGCGCAGGAGAGCTGGCCCGTCGTACGGCAGCGGTTCGCCGGAATCTTCGCGACCCGCACCCGGGACGAGTGGGCCGTGCACTTCGCCGGTACCCAGGCGTGTGTCACGCCCGTCCTCTCCCTGACCGAGGCCGCGGCGCACCCGCACAACGCGGCCCGCGGCACGTTCCTCGACGGGGACGGTCCACTGCGCCCCGCCCCGGCGCCCCGGTTCTCCGCCACCCCGGCAACCGCCCCCGGCGCCGCGCCCAAGGCGGGCGAGGACACCCGGAGTGTGCTGGCCGGTGCGGGCCTGACGGTTGCTCAGCTCGACAGACTGACCGAGCGAGGAGTCATCGCATGACCCGTACCGCCCTGGACTACCCGTCCGTCGACGCCGGTGCCGTCCTCGCCGGTGCCGCGCACCACTACCCGCAGCGCGTCGCGGTGCGCGACGGCGAGCGGACCCTCACCTTCGCCGGACTCCACGACCACGCGCTGCGCTTCGCCCGGGGCCTGCGCGAGTACGGCATCGGGCCCGGTGACACCGTACTGCTGCTGCTCCCCAACACCCTGTGGTTCCCGGTCGCCTACTGGGGCACGCTGTACGCCGGTGCGGTGGTCAGCCCCGCCAACCCCGCGCAGCCCGCCGCGGCGCTCGCCACCCAGATCGAGGACTCCGGGGCCCGCGCGGTGATCGTCCCCGGCCCCGAAGCGACCGCGCCCGCACCGTCGGGCGGGACCGTCATGGCCGCCGAGGCCCTGTTGCAGTACGGCATCGCGGAACGCGTCCCGCGCCGCCCGGACGATCTGGCGCACCTCTCGTACACGGGCGGGACGACGGGCCGTTCCAAGGCGGTGCGGGTGTTGCACCGCAATCTGGTCGCCAATGTCACGCAGGTGAGCTGGGTCCGTGCGGCCTCCCGTACGGTGCTCGTCGACGGGGTGCTCGGCGCCGAGCAGGACAAGGAACGGGCCACGCCCTGGCACCGGCCGCCCGGTACCGGGGTCACGCTCGCGGTGGCACCGCTCTTCCACGCACTGGGGCTGGCGAGCATGGTCGCCAACACCCTGGTCGGTACGACCACCGTCCTCTCCTCCCGCTTCGATCCCGAACGCTTCCTCGACGATGTGGACGCGCACCAGGTCACCCTGCTCAACGGCTCCCCCACGATGTACCGGGCGCTGCTGGCCTCGTCGGCGGCCGCCGGGCGGCGGATGGAGTCCGTATCCGTCGTCAACTCCGGTGCCGCGCCCATCGATCCGGATACCTGGCGGCGCCTGGCCGAGCTGTTCCCCAACGCCCGGATCACCGAGGGGTACGGCCTCACCGAGGCAACGGTGGCGCTCGTGCTGCACCCACTGGACAGCGATGCGGGCATCCCGCCCGGCTCCGTCGGCCTCCCCCTGCCGGACACCGAACTGTCGATCCGTGATCTCACCGACTTGGAGCGTGAACTGCCGGCCGGCGAGACCGGTGAAGTATGGGCGCGTGGACCGCAGATCACCGACGGCTACCACGGCCGGCCCGACCTGACGGCCGATCAGTTCCGCGACGGCTGGCTGCGCACCGGCGATACCGGCCACCTGGACGACCGGGGCCACCTCTTCCTTTCCGGCCGCGCGAAGGACATGCTGATCTACAAGGGCTACAACGTGTACCCCTTGCATCTGGAGGACATCCTCGCCGGTCATCCCGCGGTCGCCGCCGCGTCGGTGATCGGTGTGCCGCATCAGGAAGCGGGCGAGATCCCCGCCGCCTATGTGGTGCTGCGCGACGGCGCCGCGGCCACCGCCGAGGAGCTGATGGCGTACGTGGCCGAGCGGGTCGCCCCGTACCAACGGGTGCGCGAACTGCACTTCGTCCCGGCCCTCCCCGTTTCCGCGGCAGGCAAGATCCTCAAGAACGAGCTGCGCGCCCGGCACGCGCAAGCGGCAGGCCCGGCGGCCCAGGACACCCGGAGGCAGGCATGAGAATCGGCATGATGCTGAGCTACAGCGGCGGTTTCAAGGAGACCGTCGAGGTGCTCGGCGACTACGAGAAGGCCGGACTGGACATCGTCTTCGTCCCGGAGGCGTACTCCTACGACGCGATCAGCCAGCTCGGCTTCATCGCCGCGCGCACCGAGCGCCTGGAGATCGCCTCCGGCATCCTCCAGATCTACACCCGGACGCCCAGCCTGACCGCGATGACCGCGGCCGGCCTGGACTATGTCTCCGACGGCCGGTTCACGCTCGGGATCGGCGCCTCGGGGCCGCAGGTGATCGAGGGGTTCCACGGCCTGCCGTACGACGCTCCGCTGGCGCGCACCCGGGAGATCGTCGACATCTGCCGGCAGGTCTGGCGCCGCGAGAAGGTCGTCCACGAAGGCAAGCACTACCAGATTCCCCTCCCGGCCGAGCGGGGTACTGGGCTGGGCAAGCCGCTCAAGCTCATCAACCATCCGGTGCGTGACCGGGTCCCGGTCATCCTCGCCGCGATCGGGCCGAAGAACGTGGCGCTGACCGCGGAGATCGCCGAGGGCTGGCTGCCCATCTTCTTCCACCCGGAGAAGGCGGGCGAGGTCTGGGGGCCGTCGCTGGCCGAGGGCGCTGCCCGGCGGGACCCGGCGCTCGGGCCACTGGACATCGTGGCGCAGGCACCGCTGGCCATCGGCGAGGACGTCGACGACCTGATCGACCTGGCCCGGCCCCAACTCGCGCTCTACATCGGCGGGATGGGTGCGCGCGGCAAGAACTTCTACAACAACCTCGCGCGCCGTTACGGCTACGAGGCCGAGGCGACCAAGATCCAGGATCTCTATCTGGCCGGCCGCAAGGAGGAGGCCGCGGCCGCGGTACCCGCCGATCTGCTGCGGGACATCTCGCTGATCGGCCCCGCCTCCTACATCGCCGAACGCCTCGCCGCCTACCGGGCCGCCGGTGTCACCACCCTCAAGGTCAACCCGGTATCGCCCGATCCGGCGCGCCGCCTGGCCGACCTGGAACGGCTCAAGGCCATGGCTTAGGGCGTGTCCGATGGGTCGCCGTGGAAAAAGGAGCGGCGTCTGGTGCGTGCGATCGCAAGGCGGAGGAGGGAGTCGACGCGGAGCGTCGGCGACTGACGACAACGCCGCGAGCGTGCGTGCCAGGCGTCGCGACGCCGCGGAGACCCATCGGACACGCCCTAACCACCGGCTCCCACCACTTCCTCCACCGTCGTAAGAAAGGCTGGGCCTGACGCCATGAGCGACGACGAGCCCGTACTGCTGACCGACCGCGCCGGTGGCGTCCTGACGCTGACCCTGAACCGTCCGCGCCGCAAGAACGCCATCAACGACGAGCTATGGAACGCGCTGGGCGAGGCGCTGACCGCGGCGGGCAACGATCCGGACGTGCGCGCGGTCGTGCTGGCCGGGGCCGGCGGGGCGTTCTGCGCCGGGGCCGACCTCGCCGGCCGGCGCGCCGAAGCGCATCCGCTGTCCCGGATGCACCGGATCAACGAGATCGCGCTACGGCTGCACGAGCTGCCCGTACCGACCGTGGCCCAGGTCGACGGCGTGGCGGTCGGAGCGGGCTGGAACCTCGCTCTGGGCTGCGACTTCGTGGTCGCCACCCCGCAGTCCCGGTTCTCGCAGATCTTCGCGCGCCGCGGTCTGTCGCTGGACTTCGGCGGCTCCTGGCTGCTGCCCAAGCTGGTGGGGCTGCAGCAGGCCAAACGGCTGGCGCTGCTGGCCGAGATGATCGAAGCGGACGAAGCGCACCGGCTGGGCCTGGTGACCTGGCTGGTCGAGCCGGACGAGCTGGACAAGTTCGTCACCGATCTCGGCGAGCGGCTGGCCGCCGGGCCGCCGGTGGCGCTGGCGCAGAACAAGGCGCTGCTCAATGAGGGGGCCGACCGGACGATGCGGGACGCGCTGGCGAGCGAGGCACGCGCGCAGACGGTCAACTTCGCGACCGCGGACGCGCCGGCGGCCATCGCGGCCTTCAACGAGAAGCGGGAACCGGAGTTCACGGGAGAGTGGGCCGTCAAATGACCGACAACACCCAGATCGATTACAGGCAGATCAGCTACACCGTCACCGACAACATCGCCACGATCACACTGAACCGCCCGGAGCGGCTCAACGCGTTCACCACCACGATGGCCGCCGAGCTGATCGCCGCACTGGACGCCACCGACACCGATGACGCCGTACGTGCGGTGGTACTCACCGGTGCCGGGCGGGGCTTCTGCGCGGGCGCCGATCTGCAGGGCGGGGCCGCGACCTTCGACCACCGCGACCCCCAACGGGCCGCCGAGCGCGCCGACTTCGGTACGGTCGGCGGGGCGCCGCGCGACGGCGGCGGCTGCGTGTCACTGCGGATCGCGGCCTCGCTCAAGCCGGTGATCGTGGCCTTCAACGGGCCAGCGGTCGGCGTCGGGGCCACGATGACACTCCCGGCGGACATCCGCATCGCCTCGGAATCGGCCCGGTTCGGGTTCGTCTTCGCCCGCCGCGGGATCGTGCCGGAGGCCGCGTCCAGCTGGTTCCTGCCCCGGATCGTCGGGATCTCGCAGGCGATGGAGTGGGTGGCCACCGGTCGGGTCTTCGACGCGTCGGAGGCGCTCTCCGGCCGGCTCGTCTCGCGGGTCGTACCGGATGCCGAGCTGCTGCCGACCGCGTACGGGATCGCCGCCGAGATCGCGGAGAACACCTCCGCCGTGTCGGTCGCGCTCGCCCGGCAACTGCTGTGGTCGATGCTCGGCGCCTCGACGCCGTGGGAGGCGCACCGGCTGGACTCGCGGGCGATGAACCGGCTCGGGCAGGGCCCGGACGCGGCCGAGGGCGTCACCTCGTTCCTGGAGAAGCGGCCGCCGAAGTTCCCCGCGCGCATCGCCGACCACCTCGACGTCGTACCGCCGTGGCCCACCCGCCCCGAGGAGATGTCGTGAGTCGCGACTGCTGAGGGCCCGTCAGGCGGGGTGGCGCGGGCGGCGCCCCGCCGGGCGGTACTCCACGAGCACGAGCGCCAGCTCCACATAACGCTCGGCCAGTTCGTCCACGCTCAGCTCGCCGCCCTCGCGGTACCACTGCGCGATCGCGTTGCACATCGCGATCACCCCGCGCCGCGCGTCGTCGGGGTGCGGGGTGCGGAAGACTCCCTGGTCCACCCCGTCCTCGACGATCTGCTGGAACATCCGGGAGCCGTCGAACTGGCGGCGCTGGAAGTCCTCCAGCTGTGCCTCGGACATGCTGCGCCACTCGGTGAGCGTCAGGCTGCTCTCCAGTCGGTACTCCGCGCGGTACCGCACGGTGGCCCGCACCAGGGCGGCCAGCCGCTCGCCCGGGTCGTCCCCGGCCGCCTCCAACTCCTTGCGGCAGGATTCGAAGTACGCCTGGCCGCTGTCGTTCACCAGCGCGTGCAGCAGCTCCTGCTTGCCGGTGTAGTAGTGGTACATCGCCGACAGGCTCACACCGGCTCGCCGGGCGATGTCCCGGATCGACGCGGCGGCGTACCCGCGCTCCGCGAACTCGTGCCGGGCGGCCTCCAGAATGGCCTGCTGGCCTGCACCTCGCACCGGTGCCCTCCTTACGCCTGAACGAACGTCGGTCAGTCTACGCGTCTCCGCCCCGCCGGAGGTCTCCCCGCCGCGGGGCTTGCCACCCTCCGCCGCACCCGCCATTCTCGTACCTGAACGATCGTTCATTCATCGGTTTCCTGGCAAGGGAGAGGGAGGGGAATGAAGGACATGAACCAACGGCCGGTCCGCATCGCGAACTTCTCCGGATACTACGGCGACCGTTACAGCGCCTTCGACGAGGCCATGGCCGGTGACCCGGTGGATGTGCTGATGGGCGACTACCTCGCCGAGATCACCCTGGCGTCGATGTCGCCCCTGTACACGAAGGACCCGTCGAAGGGTTACATCACCTACTTCCTCCGCCAGATCCGCCCGCACCTCGCTGCCCTCGCCGAGCGCGGCCTGAAGGTCGTGACCAACGCCGGCGCTTTCAACCCGGAGGCGCTGGCGCACGCCCTGCGCGAGGCCATCGCGGAGGCGGGTGTGCCGCTCCGGGTGGCCCATGTCGAGGGCGACAACCTTCAGCCCAGGCTGGGGGAACTCCGGGCTGCTGGGCACGAGTTCGAGAATCTGGATACCGGTGAGCCGCTGTCCGCCTGGGACGCCGAGCCGATCAGCGCCCATGCGTACCTCGGCGGCCGAGGCATCGCCACAGCGCTGCGGGAGGGCGCCGACATCGTGGTCTGTGGCCGGGTCACCGACGCCTCGCTGACGGCCGGCCCGGCGGCCTGGTGGCACGAGTGGGGCACCGAGGACTGGGACCGGCTGGCCGGGGCCGTGGTCGCCGGGCACATCATCGAGTGCGGGCCGCACGCCGTGGGCGGCAACTTCTCCGGCTTCACCGAGATCCCCGGCGCGCACCGGCCGGGCTTCCCGATCGCCGAGGTCGCGGCCGACGGCAGCAGTGTGATCACCAAGCACGGGCGCGATCCCGGCGCGGTCACCGTGGACACCGTCACCGCCCAGCTCGTGTACGAGATCCAGGGGCCGCGCTACCTCAACCCCGATGTGACCGTCCACCTGGACACCGTTCGGCTAAGCCAGGAGGGCCCCGACCGGGTGCGGGTCTCCGGTACGGCCGGTTCTCCGCCGCCGCCCACCACCAAGGTCGCGCTCTTCGCCCCGATCGGCCACCAGATCGTGATGACGGTGTATCTGACCGGGCTGGACATCGAGGAGAAGTTCGAGCTGCTGCGTACCCAGATCCGGGACCAGGTGGCCGGGCCCGGCGTGGACGAGCTGGACGTCAGCATGATCGGTACCCTCGCGGCCGATCCGCAGAGCCAGTGGGAGGCGACCGTACCGGTCCGCATCATGGCCACCGCCCGGGAGCGGGAACCACTGGAGTACCCCAATTTCGCCGGGCGGATCGGCGGTCTGTTCCTGTGCAGCGTCCCGGGCTTCTACTACGACACCGGTGCTCAGCGCGTCACCGGGCCACAGCCGCGCATCGAGTACTGGCCCGGGCTGCTGCCCATGGCGGCCGTCGAGCACCAGGTCGTGCTGGCGGACGGGCGTCGCCTCGCAGTCGCGCCGCCCGCCGTCACCCAGGAGCCGGCGGAGCAGCCGGTGCACGCGGAGCCCGCTCCGTATCCGCGGACCCGTACCGAGCGTGCCCCGCTGGGCCGGATCGCCCACGCCCGGAGCGGCGACAAGGGCGGCAACAGCAATGTCGGCATCTGGACGGCCGATCCGGAGGCGTGGCCGTGGCTGCGGTCGGCGCTGAGCACCGACGAGCTGCGGCGGATGGTGCCCGAGGCGAAGGAGCTGGAGATCGTCCGCCATGAGTTCCCGCATCTGCACGCGGTCCACTTCGTACTGCGCGGCCTGCTCGGCACCGGCGGCTCCAGCAACCTCCGCGCCGACCAGGTGGGCAAGGCCGTGGGCGAGTACCTCCGCACCCGGGTCACGGACATCCCGGTCGAGCTGCTGGCACGGCGCGGGGCGGCGCGGGGCCGCCCCTGACGGTGCATCAGAGAAGGCCGAGTTCCCGTACCGCCTCGTAGGCGATCTCGCCCTGGTGGACCCCCTGTTGTGCCCGGAGTTCGTCCGCATAGCCGTCGTCGGCCATCACCCCCGCCAGGTACCGTGCGCGCACCCCGGCGCCGATGCACGCCGAGCGCCAGCGGGCGAAGGCGACGTAGTACGGGATGTCGGAGACCTCGCGGCCGGAGAGGCGTGCGTAACGGTCGAGGAGCTCGGCGCGGGTGGGGAAGCCCGGTGCCGCGCTGGGGCCCGGGGTGGTCGGCGGGACCTTGTCCCCCGGTTCCTCCCAGGTGGAGAGGAGCCAGCCCAGGTCGGCGAGCGGGTCGCCCAGGGTGGCCAGCTCCCAGTCGAAGACGGCGAGTACGGTGCCGTCCGCCGCGAAGGACAGGTTGCCCGGCCGGTAGTCGCCGTGCACGATCCCGCCGCGCTGCGCGGGTACGTGCGCGAGGAGCGCGTCGTGCACCTCGTCGAGCAGGGCCAGATCGGGCGCACCGGACTGGTGGACCTGCCGTTGCCACCGGCGCAGCTGCCGCTCGACATAGCCGTCGCGCCGCGCGATGCCGCCGAGGCCGACGTCGTCGGGGTCGAGGCGGTGCAGCGCGGCCAGTACCTCGACGAGCTCTTCGCCCGCCCGCCGGCGGACCTGCGGCGACCAGGTCGTTACGGCCTCCTGGTCGGCCGGCACCGCTCCGTCGATGAAGGCCATGACATAGAACTCGGCTCCGGTGACCGCCGGGTCGTCGCAGTACGCGAGGGGCTGCGGCACGGGCATGCCGGCCGGGGCGAGTGCGGTGAGGAACCGCCACTCCCGGCTCATGTCGTGGGCGGTGCCGAGCACCCCGCCCGTCGGCGGGCGCCGCAGGGCGCGTACGGCCCCCGCGCCATCGGTGACACGGTAGGTGAGATTGGAGCGGCCGCCGGAGACCGGCGAGAAGGTGAACGGCGGGGCGGCGCCCGGCACATGGGTCGCCAGCCACCGGCTCACCGCGACCGGGTCGATCCCCGCCGGCTCGGCCGAACTCACACGCCACCTCCGGGAGCCTTCGCGTACCGCGCCTTGAGTTTGCCCTTGACCAGCTTGCCAGTAGGTGTGCGGGGCAGCTCGTCGACGAAGTCGACACTGCGCGGCGCCTTGTAGTGCGCGATGCGGGACCGTACGTAGTCGATCAGTCTCCGCTCCAGTTCCGGACCGGGACGGGCGTCCGGCGACGGCTGGACGACCGCCTTGACCGCCTCCCCCATCTCCTCGTCCGGCACGCCGATCACCGCGACGTCCGCGATGTCGGGATGGAGCGCGAGCGTGGCCTCCACCTCCTGCGGGTAGATGTTCACCCCGCCCGAGATGATCATGAATGCCTTGCGGTCGGTGAGGAACAGATAGCCGTCCTCGTCGACATGGCCGATGTCGCCCGTGGTGGCCCAGCCCGGGTGGTCCGGGTGGTGCGCGTCCCTGGTCTTCTCCGGGTCGCCCAGGTACTCGAACTGCCGCTCCTCGCGCGCGAAGTAGATGGTTCCGGTCCGGCCGGCGGGCAGCAGCCGGCCCTCGTCGTCGCAGACGCGCACCTCGCCCAGCAGGGCCCGCCCCACCGAGCCCGGTTTGGTCAGCCACTCCTCGGACTTGATGAGCGTCATGCCGACGCCCTCGGTCGAGGCGTAGTACTCGTACAGGACCGGCCCCCACCAGTCGATCATCGCGCGCTTGACGTCCGGCGGGCACGGCGCGGCGGCGTGTACCGCCACCCGATGACGGGACAAGTCGTACGCGGTGCGGGCCTTCTCCGGCAGCCGCAGCATCCGGAGGAACATGGTCGGCACCCACTGGCTGTGCGTCACGCCGTAGCGCTCGATCGCCCGGAGCGCGCCCTCGGCGTCGAAGCGCTCCATCATCACGACGGTGCCGCCGAGCGCGTGCACTGACGCGCCCCACCGGAGTGGGGCCGCGTGGTACACCGGCGCCGGGGACAGATAGACCGTCTCCCGGTCGAAGCCGTACACCGCCTGCAGGATCTCGACGAGTGTGTCACCGGGCTCCCCCACCTCGCGGTCCGGGAGTTCGGGGCGGATGCCCTTGGGCCGGCCGGTGGTGCCCGAGGAGTAGAGCAGATCGGCGCCCCTGGGCTGGTCGGTGGGCGGCCGGAGCGACGCGGCGGCCAGCTCGGCCCCGTAGTCCTCGTACCCCTCGACCGGGCCGCCGTAGGCCAGCCGGACGCGGACCGCGGGCGTCTCGTCCCGCAGCGCCGCCGCCAGGCCGGCCAGTGCGTGCGACACCACGAGCGCGGCGGCCGCGGAGTCATTCACGATGTAGGCGACTTCGGACGCGCTGAGGTGGTTGTTGACGAGGGTGATGTACAGACCGGAGCGGGCCGCCGCCCAGTACACCTCGTACGCGTGGATCGAGTTGTCGGTGAGCAGGGCGACCACATCGCCGCGGCGCAGGCCCGCCGCGCGCAGCACATGGGCCAGCCGGATGGAACGTTCGTCCAGCTCCGCGTAGGTCAGCCGGTCGCCGGACGCGGCCATGATGACGGCGGGGCGGTGCGGGTCTCGTGCGGCATGGGCACCTGGGTACATGGAATCCCCATCCCTTCCCGGTCGTTCAGCGGAGGCCCTTCGGGGCCGGGGTCCGGTCCGTTCCGCGCAGGCGGGCCGCGTCCCGTTCGGGGTTGACGCCGAGGAGCGCCGCGAGTCCACCCACGAGCACCATGGCCCCGAAGATCTGGAAGGCCCGTCCGTAGCCGACGGCGGGGTTGGCGGCCTGGTCGACGATCCAGCCCGTGAGGTACGGGCCGTAGACGCCGCCGAGGGACATCAGGGCCATGAAGATGCCGAGCGTACTGGCGAGTTGGCGCGGCGGAACGATCTCCGCCAGGCCGGCGTTGAACAGCGGGAAGATGCTGGCGCCGAACGCGTAGCCGATCGAGACGACCGCCACCGCGGCGGCCGGTGTGCCGATGCTCGGCAGCAGCGCCATCGTGGCGCCGCACACGATCAGAGCCACCGAGGGGACGATGCCCCGCAGGACGCGCGAGGTGGCGCCGCGCCCGATCAGCCGGTCGCCGATCCAGGACAGCCCGAACATGACCACGATCGACGCGATGCTGGGGAAGCCGAACATGGTGCCGGCCTGCACGCGGCTGTAGCCCAGGCCCATTTCGAAGTACGACGGCAGCCAGGTCAGCACCACGGTCACCAGGGCGTACATCGACATCACCGCGAGCGCGGCCCCGAGGAACGTGGGCGACAGGAGCACCTTGGCCCACGGGACGGCGGGCTCGTCGGCGGCCCCGGTCGCCTTGGCGGCCTTGTCCTCACCGTACGGACCGGGCGTCCAGGTCGGGAGCCAGATGACCAGCCAGACCAGGCCCGCGGCGGCGAGGACCACGAAGGCGGTGCGCCACCCATAAGCGGCGACCACGACCGCCAGTGCGGGGGCGACCGCGATCTTGGCGATCGAGGCGCACGCCGTGATGCAGGCCGAGGGAAGGCCGCGCTTCTCGCGCGGGTGCCAGGAGTAGAGCGCCGTGTGGATGATCGGGCCCGACGGCCCTTCCAGGAAGCCGAGCAGCATCCGGCTCAGCAGCAGGACGGTGAAGGTGGCGGAGACGACCAGCGGGAGCATGGCGATCGACCAGCCGACCGCGAGCAGCGCGAGCGACCACTTCAGGGCCGTCCAGCGGTTGAGCAGGCCCGCGACCAGATTGCCGACGGTGAAGGTCAGGAAGAACGAGCTGCCGATCAGACCGATCTGCGAGGAGTTGAGGTGCAGCTCCTCGGCGAGCGGCTGGGCCACCAGGCCGAACACGGCCTTGTCGGCCCAGTTCACGATGTACAGCAGCATCAGGAGGCCGGTGAAACCCCAGGCCTTGGCCCGGGACTCCCCGGCGGACGGGGCCGGGGCGGCGCGGGTACCGGGCACTTCGGTTGTCGGCACGGGTGTCTCCTTCGGAGAAGGGATACGCCTCGTCGGCGGGAAGTCCGCGGCACCGGTGGGGACGGTCTGACGAGAAAACCAGACGAACGATCGCTAAGGTAATCGGCGAGTCAGGGCCTGTCCACGCTCCGGACACGATGCGTCGAGGAAGTGGCCGTGCCGGTGCCCAGTCGGGCCGCGTCGCGGTCGGGGCGGACGACCAGCATGGAGGCCAGCCCGCCGAGGATCACCAGCCCACCGGCCAGATCGAAGGCGAGGCCGTATCCGGCCGCCTTGGTGGCGGCGTTGTCGATCAGCATGCCGGTCACGATGGGAGCGACGACCCCGGCGACCGTGACGATCGCGTACCAGATGCCGAGCGCCGCACCCCGCTGCCGCGCGGGGACCGTGTCGGCGACGGCGGCCTGCGACAGCGGCGTCTGGGCGTTGCCGACGCCGAAGGCCAGCGCGATGAGCGGCAGCGCCAGCGCGGGCGACCCGACCCGGGTCATCAGGAGCGTGCACACCCCGGCGAGCAGGGCCAGACCGCCGCCCAACACTCCCTGGGCGAGGTGCCGGGACACACCGCGTTTGACCAGCCATTGCGAGAAACCGCCGCCCAGCAGCATGAACGCGATGCTGGCGTAGGCGGGCACACTCGCCACGAAGCCGACCGAGCCGTGGCCGAATCCGGCGACCTCCCCCAGGTACAGCGGCAGGAAGGCGATGCCGATGCCCAGGCCCCAGTAGACCGTGAACCCCGAGAAGACGGTGCCGAGCCAGGTACCGGTGCACAGCAGACGCCAGTAGGGCTGCCGCGGCTCGGCGGCCGGCACCGCATCGGCCTGCTGATCGGGCATGGTTTCCGGGCGGGCTTGTTGGTCGGGTGTAGCCGCGGGGCGGGCCGCGTACGGTCCGTCGCCGCCGACGATCAGCCAGGCGGCCACCCAGACCAGGCCGATGGCACCGAGGATGCCGAACGCCGCTCGCCAGCCGTAGGCCCCGATCGCCGCGTTGAGCAGCGGCGCGCCGACGATGACGCCGAGTCCGGAGCCGATGGTCATCAGGGCCGCGGTCAGTCCGCGGTTCTTCTCCGGCACCCAGCTGAAGGCGACATGGGTGGCGAGCGGGAACCCGGGCCCTTCGCCGGCGCCGAGCAGGATGCGGGTCGCGAGCAGCACCGTCACACCGGCGGCAGGGAGGAGGATCGGCAGTTGGGCGAGTGACCAGACCACCGCGAGGCCGGCCAGCAGCCACTTGCCGGAGATCCGGTTGCCGAGAAAGCCGAAGACGATCGCGGAGATGCTGAACAGGAGGTAGAAGGAGCTGGCGATGGAGCCGTACTGGGTTGCGGACAGGCCCAGTTCCTTCATCATCGGGCCCGCCGCCAGACCGATGATCGCCTTGTCGGCGAAGTTGATGGCCAGGAAGAGCATGAGCAGGAAGATCGCCCATCGGCTTCTGGCAAGGGTCGGTTGCATCGAACCTCCGGCGCACGGATCGGTGGTCGGCTTGTCGGCCTGGGGGCGCCGCTGATGTGGCCCGGGACGCTAGAGGCAGCAACAGGGGCCGTCAAGGTGTGAGACCCCTCGACACGAAATTAACGACCGCTTAGTATCCGAGGCCGAGCCACCAGGACACGAGAGAGAGGCCGACCATGAACGGCGCGCAGTCGCTGATCCGCACTCTCGTCCGGGCCGGCGTGGACGTGTGCTTCGCCAACCCCGGTACCTCGGAAATGCACTTCGTCGCCGCGCTCGACGCCGTGCCCGAGATGCGCGGCGTGCTCGGCCTGTTCGAGGGTGTGGTCACCGGAGCGGCCGACGGCTACGCACGGATCGCCGACAAACCGGCGGCCACCCTGCTGCACCTGGGCCCCGGCCTCGGCAACGGGCTGGCCAATCTCCACAACGGCCGCCGCGCCCACACCCCGATCGTGAACGTGGTGGGTGATCATGCGACGTACCACAAGAAGTACGACGCGCCGCTGGAGTCGGACATCGAGCCGGTGGCCGGGTCGGTGAGCGGCTGGGTGCGGCGGTGCGATCGAGTCGCGGACGTCGGAGCCGACGCGGCGGCGACGGTTGCGGCGTCGATGGAACCGCCGGGCCAGGTCGCGACCCTCATCCTGCCCGCCGACGCCTCGTGGGGCGAGGGCGGCGAGGTGGCCGAACCACTGCCCGTACGTACTCCCGCGGCTCCCGACGCCCAAGCGGTGTCGGCCATCGCCGACGTGCTGCGCAGCGGCGAACCCGTCGCGCTGCTGATCGGCGGCCGGGCGTGCCGGGCGGCCGGGCTCCGCGCGACGAGCCGGATCGCGCACGCCACCGGTGCGCGGGCGTTCGTGGAGACCTTTCCCGCGCGGCTGGAGCGGGGCGCGGGCCTGCCCGCCATCGAGCGGCTCGGTTACTTCGCCGAGCAGGCCGCCAAGCAACTGGACGGCGTCACGCATCTGATCGTCGCCGGGACCGGCTCCCCCGTGTCGTTTTTCGCGTACCCGGGCCGGCCGAGCGACCTGGTGCCCGAGGGAGCCCGTGTGCACACTCTCGCCGGCCAGGGCGAGGACGCGGTCGCCGCGCTGGAGGCGCTGGCCGAGCAGGTGGCCGCCGACACCGCACCGACGGTGGCGGAAGCTGCCCGGCCGGCACTGCCGAGCGGCCCCCTCACGAGGAAGAACTGGGCCGGTGTCGTCGGTGCGCTGCTGCCGGAAGACGCGATCATCGCCGATGAGGCCAACACCTCGGGAGCGTCCCTGCCGCAGGCCACGGCGGGCGCGCCCCGGCACGATGTACTGACCCTGACGGGCGGCGCGATCGGCCAGGGTCTGCCGGTCGCCACCGGAGCGGCCATCGCGGCACCGGACCGCCCGGTGATCAGCCTGGAGGCCGACGGCAGCGCGATGTACACCATTTCGGCGCTGTGGACGCAGGCCCGCGAGAATCTCGACGTCACCACGGTGATCCTCAACAACAACGCGTACGCTGTACTCCGCCTGGAAATGCAACGCGTCGGCGCCGACCTGTCGGGCCCGGCCGCAAAGACACTCCTCGACCTCTCCTCCCCCGCACTGGACTTCGTCCAGCTCGCCGAAGGCATGGGCGTCCCGGCCTCCCGCGCAACCACCTGCGAAGAACTCGCCGACCAACTCCGCCGCGCCCTGGCGGAACCGGGACCGCATCTGATCGAGGCGATGGTTCCGGCGGCGCTGTAGCCCCACCGGCCCCGCACTCGGGCTACTTTGTTTCCTGCCACAGTGCGGACGGACGGGCGGGAGGCTGGACACAGGGTGCGTTACTACCTCTATTTGTCCGATGCGAAGTTGGACATGCTCTTCGAGCAGATTCCGCAGAAGCTCCTCCCCCGGCTGGTGACGGAGGCCAAGGTCGATCTCAAGGTCATCAGCTTTTCGGTACAGCGGGCGCAGAGCGAGATGTCGCGCTACGACCGGCTGGAGGTCGTCGAGGCGTATCTGGAGCGCGAGTACGACGTGGGTTGGATGACGGAGCCGGCCTTCTGGTTCCGTGGCGAGTCGGGGCTGCGGGTCTCGGGAGCCGATGGCGCCGGGGGGCCGGTGCTCCTGACGGGGACGGACAGCGACCCGGTGGTGGTGCTGATCGGGTCGGCGCATCATGTGATGGGCGGTGAGCAACCGTCGCCCGAGCTGGGCCGGGTGGGGCACTCGTGGCTGCCGTCGCTCCACAGGCTGCTGCAGAACGCCCGGCCCGGCCCGCGGTCCATGGACACCGGGTCGCTGGATGACCGGGGAACCCTGCGCGACTCCCTGGCCTTCGCCCAGCAGGCGACCGGGCCTGCCATGTGGTGCGAATTCCTGGCCCGGCAGCTGATGAGGGGCACGGTCACCGACGAGGAGGGGCGGAACAGAGAAGTAGTGATCGGCACGCCGCTGTATGTGGCGATGTGCGACGAGATCCAGGGGCCCTGATGCGTAAGCCGCGGAAGACGGGGGTCGCCCAGCTGCGGCTGGCGGGCGATGCCGAGGGCCTGGCCCGCATTGCGCAGCACGGAGATGACCTCGCAGCGGCGCAGGCCACCGCGCTGCTCGCCGACATCGGCGGTCAGTACGCCAGGGATGTACTGCTGCGCTGTGTGCAGCGGCATGACGCGCGCCTCCGCGCCGAAGAGTACGACGACAAGCGGCTCGAGCCGCTGCTGGAGGCCGTGCGGGGGCTGGGGCGACTGGGGGAACAGCGCGCGGTTCCGCTGCTGTGCCGGCTGCTGGACGACGGGACGAAGGAGCTCGGGTATCTGGCCTACCGCCTCGAAGTCGCCGTGCTGCAGGCGTTGGTGGGCCTCGGGGCTCCGGAAGGCACGGAGTTGCTGCTGGAGCAGTTGGCCGGGACACCGGAATCGACGCACGTCCGTTTGATGCGTGAGGTCAAGGACCCGGAGGCGGTCGTACCGCTGCTGGCTGTGCTCTGGAATGTGCTGCCCGGATACGCCGTCGAGGCGGTAGAGGCTCTCGGGTCCTTCCGCGATGCGCGCGCGGCGCCGGCTCTGCTGTATCTGGCCGACCCCAAGACGCCCTCGCCACGGCTCCGCAAAGCGGCGCTCCGGGCGCTCACGGAGCTGCCCGACACTCACTGGGACACCCCCCGGCGGTATCGGGACGGCTCGCACAAGCTGTGGTCCCTCCTGCAAGACAGCGACGGAGAAACCGCCCTGCTGGCCGCCTCGTTGCTGGCCCGCACCGAGGACGGCCGGCAGACCCTGACCGCCGTACTCCGCTATCCGCACGGCGGACATGGCAGGTCGGTGCGGGCGTCCTACCCTTCCGAGACCGCCTGCATCGCCGTCTGCAACGTCGTACGCGACAACCCCGGCCTCTTCCGCGAGGCCGGTCCCACCCAGGAGTTGACCCGGCTGCTCGCCGGGACAGCGCCACGTACAGTGCGCCGGGCCGCGGCCACGGCCCTGGGGGCGTTGGGTGGCAGGGCGGCGGTCGATTTCCTGGTGAGCGGGCTGGCCGACGAGCGGATCGCCGATGCCGTGGCCGAGGCGATCGCCCGGCTTCCGGAGCCACCCACGCAACGGCTCCTGGCGCTGCTCGCCGAGGGCAGCGACAGCGATCCTGCCGAGCGCAGGAGTGCCGCCGTCGCGCTGGGGATCATGCGGTGCGCGGATGCCGCCCCGCTGCTTCTGGCCGCCCTGGATCCGGCGGGCCGGTCGTCGCTGCGGGCCGCGGCCGTGGATGCGTTGGGGAGCTTGCAGCACCGGCCCGCGGCCCAGCCATTGGAGGCGCTCGTCAGGGACGAGGCGGAGCCGCGCAGCCTCCAGGCCCGCGCCGTACGGGCGTTGGGACTGATCGCCGCGCCGGACTCGCTGCCGGTCCTGCTGGCGGCCACCCACTCCCCCTCCGAGGCGGTGCGCATGCGGGCAGCGGAGGCGCTCGGCCACTTCCCCGTGGCCGAGGCGGTCACTCGGCTCGGCGCCATGGCCGGGGAAGAGAGTACCGGCAGTACGGACATCGCGCGGGCCGCGATCGAGTCCCTGGGCCGGGTCGGAAACCCGGCCATTGCCACGCTGTCGGCGCTGGTGGGGCGCGCGGGCGAGTGGCCGATGCCCATGCAGCGGGCGCTGGTCACCGCCCTCGCCGGATGCCCGGGCTCCGAAGCGGTCACTGCCCTCGGACGCCTGGCCGACCGGCCCTTCGCCGAGGACATCCGGTACATCGCGGCGAGGGCGCTGGGCGACCGACGGGACCCGAAGTGCGTGGCGCCACTGATCCGGTACCTGGACACCATCCAGTACTACGGGAAGGGCATCGCGCTGCGCGGACTGGCGCGGATCGCGACGGAAGAGGCCGTCGCCCGCGTCGTCGCGCACTACGAGGACCAACTCCCTGGCGCGCACAGCGATTACCGCGATGCGGCCCGTGCAGCGCTCGCCGTCATCGCGGCGTCAGATGTCCAGTGACTCCGTAGCCTGCAGCACCGCCCGGCGGAAGGCTTCGTCGCCGGCCGCCTGGTCCGCTTCGGCCGACCGCCGGGCCCATTCCTCCGCGGCCACACGCAGGGCACCGTTGAGCATCACGGCCTTCAGCCGCGGCACCAGGCCGTCGGGATCGGCGCCGGTGCGGGCGGCGATGACCTCCGTGAAGACGCGCTCGGCGTCGTGGTGGACCCTGAGCCAGACGGCACGCAGCCCCGGCTCGTCGGGCAGCAGGCGGATCAGCCGCAGCAGCGCCGAGGAGACGTCCGCCCGCTCCGCGGCCGAGGGCACGCCCGCCTGAAGTCCCTCCCACAGCGGGCGGCCGGCGGGCAGTTCGCGCAGCCGCCGGGCCGCGGTCTCCAGCCCCACGGACAGCAAGGGACGTACGCACTCCTCCTTGGACGGGAAGTACCGCCACAGGGTGCGGGGCGAGATGCCGGCCGCGCGGGCGATCTCCTCGCCCGACGTCGCCGCCACACCGTGCTCGGCGAACAGCCGTACCGCCTCGTGCGCGATCGCCAGCCGCGTCTCCGCCTTGCGCCGCTCGGTCAGCGGCGGCCGGCCGGACGGACGGGGCCCGTCCGCCCGCTCCGCATCCCGCGTTCCAGGCTGCTCCACCGTGATGTCCATTCCGCCGTCCAAAGCCGCTGATCAGTGGCTCCACCCTAACCAGCACCCTCGGACACCGGGCGGAGCCCGCACGGCGACCCACTGCCGCGACCACTTTTTGCCTCTCAATGCCATCATGACAGTGAGTGCCAAAAACTGTTACGGTCGAGAGACGCGGAACGCGGTACGCATTCCGCGTCCATGGCGTACGCGCAGACGTGTCGTACGGAGAGAGGGGAGCGCCGCGTGAGCAGCACCGGCCTTCAAGGGCGCAGCGTCGTCGTCACCGGAGCGGGCTCGGGGATCGGCAGGGCCGCGGCCCTGGCCTTCGCCCGCGAGGGAGCGCGAGTACTGGTGGCGGATCTGGATCGGGACGGCGCCGAAGCGGTCGTCGCGGCGATCGCCGCCGAAGGGGGCACGGCTCGCGCGGTCGTCGGGGATCTCGGCGAACAGCCGGTGGTGGACCGGGTCGTGGAGACGGCCGTGGCGGAATTCGGCGGCCTGGACGTCCTGGTGAACAACGCCGGCATCATGGACCGGTTCTCGGCCGCCGCGGACACCGATGACGACGAGTGGGAGCGCGTCCTGCGGGTCAACCTGACGGCGCCCTTCCTGCTGACCCGCGCCGCGCTGCCGCACATGCTGGCGGCCGGGCGCGGAGCGATCGTCTTCACCGCCTCCGAGGCCGCGCTGCGCGGCAGTGCGGCCGGTACCGCCTACACCGCTTCCAAGCACGGAGTCGTGGGTCTGGTGAAGTCCCTGGCGGTGATGTACCGGGCCAAGGGCATCCGCGCCAACGCCATAGCGCCCGGCGGCACGGCCACCTCCATACGGGTCGACGCCCGGGCGGACACGCACGGGCCGGCGGTCCTCGGCGGCCACGCCGGGAACATGGGCCGGATCGCGGCCGCCGAGGAGCAGGCCGCCGCCATCGTCTTCCTGGCCTCGGACGCCGCCGTCAATGTCAACGGCGCGGTGCTGCCGGTCGATGACGGCTGGTCCGCCGTCTGACGACGCTGATCGCAGGAACACAACGTCACCCCACCCCCCGGAAAGGCCAGAGAGTGTCGCCAACGGACAAGCCCTCGGTGTATGACTCCGAAACGCTGGGTCCCGAAACGTTGGGTTTTGACCCGGACGCCCTGCGTGCGCGGTACCGTGCCGAGCGCGACCGCCGGATCCGCCCCGACGGCAGCAAGCAGTACCAGCGCACCACCGGTGAATTCGGCTACTACGTCGACGACCCGTACGTGGAGCCGGGTTTCACCCGGGAGCCGCTGAACGACCGGGTGGAGGCCCTGGTCATCGGTGGTGGGTTCGGCGGGCTGCTCGCGGCCGCCCGGCTGCGCCAGGCCGGCCTGACGGACATCCGCATCACGGACAAGGCCGGGGATTTTGGCGGCACTTGGTACTGGAACCGCTACCCGGGCATTCACTGCGACATCGAGTCCTACGTCTATCTGCCGCTGCTCGAGGAGCTCGGCTACGTACCGCGCTGGAAGTACGCGCCGGGCGAGGAGATCCGGCAGCACGCGCGGGCGATCGGGCACCACTTCGACCTCTACCGTGACGCGTGTTTCCAGACGGAGGTCACGGACCTGCGCTGGGACGAGGGCGCCCTCGAATGGGTGGTGCGCACCGACCGCGGCGACCTGATGAGGGCACGCTATGTGGTGGTCTCCAGCGGCCCGTTCAGCCGGCCGAAGCTGCCCGGCATCCCGGGCATCGAGAGCTTCCGGGGACACACCTTCCACACCAGCCGCTGGGACTACGGCTACACGGGCGGCGACGCGAACGGGAACCTCCGGGGGCTCGCGGACAAGCGTGTCGGCCTGATCGGCACCGGTGCGACCGCCATCCAGTGCGTCCCGCACCTGGGGCACGATGCCCAGCACCTCTACGTCTTCCAGCGCACGCCGTCCTCGGTGGACGTGCGCGGCAACCGGCCCACGGACCCCGAGTGGGCGAAGTCCCTGACCCCGGGCTGGCACCGGCGGCGCCGGGACAACTTCCTCGCGCATGTCACCGGTGGCAGCGCGGAGGAGGACCTGGTCCGCGACGGGTGGACCACCAGCGCCCGGCTGCTGCAGAGCCTGCTGCCCGGCAAGGCCGACGCCGGGCTGTCGCCCGAGGACCGGTGGGCGATGGCGGAGCTCGCCGACTTCCGGAAGATGAACGAGATCCGGGCCCGGGTGGACGGCATCGTCGAGGACCCGGCCACGGCGGAGGCGCTCAAGCCGTGGTACCGCTACATGTGCAAGCGCCCCGCGTTCAGCGACACGTATCTCCAGACCTTCAACCGGCCCAATGTGACGCTCGTCGACACCGAGGGCCGCGGCGTCGAGCGCATCACCGAGAACGCGGTCGTGCTCGGCGGCACTGCGTACGAGGTCGACTGCATCGTCTTCGCCACCGGCTTCGACATCGGCGTCGCACCGGCCGAACGGCTCGGGCTCCCGGTACGCGGCCGTGACGGTGTCACCCTGGCCGACGCGTGGCAGGACGGGCCGCAGACCCTCCATGGGTTCTACAGCCCCGGCTTCCCCAACTTCTTCCAGCTCGGATCGGTGCAGAACGCCGTCTCCGTCAACTACGTCCACGTCCTCGACGAGCAGGCCACGCACATCGCCGAGGTCGTCGCCGAGGCACGCAAGCGACAGGCCCGTTACGTCGAACCGAGTGCCGAGGCGGTGGCCGCGTGGGTCGCCACCATCCGCGGGACGGCACCCGACGCCGGCAGGTTCCTGGCCGAGTGCACCCCCAGCTACTACAACAACGAGGGCAAGCCCAGCGGGCGCAGCGAGTCGTACGGCGGCGGGCCGGTCGAGTTCTACGGCATGCTGCGGCGCTGGCGTGCCGAGACCGGCATGCGCGACGTCATCGTCGAGTGACGCCGTCCGGGCGACGAGGACCCGGCGGTTCCCGAAGGCACGCGAAAAACCAAGGAGTGTGAATGCGACCCAGCCGGTACGACGAAACCGGCCGTCTGCGGCCCGGCAGCAGCGACCGCCGGCATGTGACGAGGCTGAACCCGCCCAACCGGCTGTGGGGTTCGAACGGCGTCTCCTTCGGGCCGGACGGCCGGCTGTACGTGGCGCAGTTCCTCGCGGGGCAGATCAGCGCCGTGGACCCGGCGTCCGGAGACGTCGAGGTGGTGGTACCGCTCGACGGCCCGGTGGAGGCCCCCGACGACCTGGCCTTCGGCGCCGACGGTTCGATGTACATCGCGGACCTGACGCCGGGCAGGGTGTGGCGCCGCAGCCCCGAAGGCGAGTACTCCCTGGTCACCGACGCGGTTACGGTGCCCAACGGCATTACCTGCGTCGGCGACCGGCTCTTCGTCAACGAGATGCGGCCCAACGGCCGGCTGCTGGAACTGTTCCCGGACGGGGGCGAGCCGTTGGTGCTGACCGACGGGCTGGCGTTGGGCAACGCGATGCAGCTCGGCCCGGACGGCCTGTTGTATTACCCGCACATGATCGGCAATCAGGTCTGGCGGATCTCCCCCGACGGCGGAGCGCCGGAACTGGTCGCCGAGGAGGTGGACGACCCGGTCGCGGTCCGGTTCGACCTCGGCGGTGTCCTGGTGGTCCTCTCCCGCGGTCCGGCAGGCATCGTCACCCGCATCGACCTGGCCACCGGGGCACGGACGGTCACCGCCAGCGGCCTGGCGGGCCTGGACAACGCGGCGTTCGACGCGGAGAACCGGATGTTCGTCTCCAGTTACGCGGGCGGCGGCATCACCGAGATGCACACCGACGGCCGTACCCGCGCGCTCGTCCCCCGCGGGTTCAACGGCCCGTTCGGCGTGACGGCCGGGCGCGGGGGCGCGGTGTACGCCGCCGACCACTTCCGCCTGGCCCGCCTCGACGACCGCGACGGCGCGCGGGAGAGCGACGCGCTGACCGTGGACCTACTGCACTTCGCCCGCGGCGTCACCGCGGACGCTGCCGGTGACGTCCTCCACGTCACCACCGGTCTGGGCGAGGTCCGCACCTGGGAACCGGCGGGGAAGACCTCCCGGGTACGGGCGAGTGGCCTGGACGACCCGACCGGCATCACCGTCACGCCGGACGGCTGCCTCGTGGTGGCCGAGACCGGTGCCGGGCGCGTCCTGCGGATCGACGCGGCGGACACCGTCACCGTCCTCGCCGACGGGCTCGACCATCCCGTGGACGTGGCCCTCGACGCCGAACAGCGGTGTTACGTCAGCGACGACCGGCTCGGCGCCGTCCTGCGCCTGGGCGAGGACGGCGAGCCGGTCACCGTCGCGGACGGCCTCGGCGCACCCCAGGGCCTGGTCGTCGTGGGCGACGAGCTCTTCACGGTCGAAACCGCCCACCGGCGGCTCAGCTCGGTCTCCCTCACCACCGGAGCCGTCACCACGGAGGCCGACGGCCTCCCGGTCGGCCTGCCGCCCGGCATCACCCGCACCGAACCGGCCCCGGTACCCGGCGTCCCCCACCGCCCCCGCCACTTCGCCGGCCTCGCCCTCGCGCCCGACGGCGCCCTCCTCCTCTCGGCCAACGGCGAGGGCACGGTACTGCGCCTGTCCCACGAAAGGACGTCATGACCGCAACACCGTCCCCGGCCGGGCATCGGTCGGCCGGGATACCCGAATTCCCGATGCCGCGCGCGGCGCAGTGCCCGTTCGATCCCCCGCCCGCCCTGCGGGAGAAACAACAGGAGGGCCCGCTCACCCGAGTACGCCTGTGGGACGGCAGCACGCACTGGCTGGTGACCCGGTACGCCGAACAGCGGGCGCTGCTGGCCGACCCCCGCGTCAGCGCCGACATCACCCGGCCGGGGTACCCGAGCCCGGCCGCGAGCCGGAGCAACACCATCGGCTTCATCCTCATGGACGACCCCGAACACGCCCGGCAGCGCCGGATGGTGACCGCACCCTTCACGATCAAGCGGGTGGAGGCGCTGCGGCCGGCAGTGCAGAAGATCGTGGACGACCTCATCGACGAGCTGCTCGCCGGCCCCAAGCCGGTGGATCTGGTCGAGGCGTTCGCCCTGCCGGTGCCGTCCCTGGTCATCTGCGCGCTGCTCGGTGTCCCCTACGCCGACCACGCCTTCTTCCAGGAGAACAGCAAGACGATCATCAACCGCGACGCCACGGTCGAGCAGCGCACCGCGGCGCACGGCCGGCTGTCCGCGTACCTGGACGGCCTGGTGGCCGAGAAGCTGGCCCGCCCCGCCGACGACCTGCTCTCCCGACTCGCCGAGCGCGTCGGCGCGGGCGAGCTGACCCGGCTCGAAGCGGCCCGGATGGGGGTACTGCTGCTGATCGCCGGACACGAGACGACCGCGAACATGATCGCGCTCGGCACGCTCGCGCTGCTCGAACACCCCGGCCAGCTCGCCGCACTGCGCGAGAGCGACGATCCGAAGCTCGTCGCCGGTGCGGTCGAGGAACTGCTGCGCTACCTGCACATCACCCACAGCGGACGCCGCCGGGTGGCCACGGACGACATCGAGATCGCCGGACAGGTCGTCCGGGCCGGTGAGGGCCTCATCCTGGCGAACGACATCGGCAACCGCGACCCGGCGGCCTTCCCCGACCCCGACCGCCTCGACATCCACCGCGACGCCCGCCACCACGTGGCCTTCGGCTTCGGCGTGCACCAGTGCCTGGGCCAGTCCCTGGCACGGATGGAGCTGCAGGTCGTCTACGGCACCCTCTACCGGCGCATCCCCACACTGCGCCTCGCGGCCGCCCTGGACGACATCCCGTTCAAACACGACGGCTCGGTGTACGGCGTGTACGAACTCCCCGTCACGTGGTGATCAGTCATCTGGTGATGCCACACCTGCCCTCCTCGCCCACTCCCCACTCCGGAGGAATCCGACCCATGAACGTGCACCTCGACCAGGACAAGTGCGTCGCATCCGGCCAGTGCGTCATGGCGGCACCCGACGTATTCGACCAGCGTGACGAAGACGGTATCGCCGTGCTTCTGACCTCCGCGCCCTCCACCGAGGACGCGGAGGGCGTGCGGCACGCGGCAACGGTCTGCCCCGCCCTCGCCATCCACCTCACGGAAGCCACGGCGGAGGACTGAGGTCAGCCACGGAAGGTCATTCGGCCTTCGGCAGGTGGCCGAGGAAGTCCAGCAGTGCCGCGTTGACCTCTTCGGGGCGTTCCTGCTGGGTCCAGTGGCCGCAACCGGGGAGCGTCACACTGCGGTGCAGCTTCGGTGCGATCGCATCGAGGGAGTCGATGACCCGGTCGATGCCATGCAGCGAGGTGACCATGTCGCGGTCGCCGACGACGTACAGCGCCGGGACGTCGATGCCGCGGCCGCGGAAGGCGGCCAGGAGCTCATTGTTGCGCTCGATGTTGCGGTACCAGTTGAGGGGGCCGGTGAAGGCCCGGTCCCCGTGCCGCGCGTAGTCGTCGGCGAAGGCGTCGATGTCCTCGGGGGTGAGCCAGGCGGGCAGCTCCGGGTCCGGTCCACCACCGAGCAGCGAGGCGCCTTCGGGCACGATCCAGGGGCGCGGCCGGGTGTTCGCCGGGTTGTCGCCCGAACCGTTGAACAGCATCCGGCGGAAGGTCGAGGGGAGGTCCCGGCCCAACTCGGCGTCGGCGACGCCGGGTTGCTGGAAGTAGTTCTGGTAGTAACGGTCACCGTACTGCTGCCGGGTGACCGACGGCGGGGCCATGCCGCCGGGCAGTACCGGCGGGACGCTGAGCCCGGCGACGGCCCGTACGACGTCCGGGCGGAGCATGGCCGTCGTCCAGGCGACCGGCGCGCCCCAGTCGTGGCCGACGACCACGGCCTGCTCCTCACCGAGCGCGTGGATCAGGGCGATCACATCGCCGGTGAGGTGCAGCAGGCTGTACGCGTCGGCATCGGCGGGCTGCTCACTGCGGGCGTAGCCGCGCTGGTCGGGCGCCACGACTCGGTACCCGGCCGCGGCCAGCGGCCCGAACTGGTGCCGCCAGGAGTACCAGCTCTCCGGAAAACCGTGCAGCAGGACGACGAGGGGGCCCTCGCCCTGCTCGGCGATGTGCAGGGCGACCCCGTTGACCTCGATGGAGCTGTGCTTGATCCCGGTATGTTCGGCAGCCACGGCTTCTCCTGACGTTGCGTCTGGACAGTACTCACGTCATCCGGGTCGATTCCGGATGACGTGAGTAAAACATCCGCCCAGGTCAGGAATGCGTTGGGGTCCCCTGCACGGCACCCGCCCGACGCGCGTCCATGCAACTCTCCAGGTGATCGATGAGGTCATCGGCCGGCCCGAGATCCGTGCTGCGGTCGGTGATCACGGTACGGCCGTCGTGCGCCAGCCGGTACTCGAAGCGGTCGCGGGAGCCCTCGTCGACGCTGCGGGACGGAAGAGCGGCGAAGTCAACGGCATCCAGCAGCGAGCCGAGCTTCTCGCGCTCGGCTCCCGACAGATCCCGGCCCGCATGGCGGCCCTTGCCGTCGACGAGGATCACCGACCCGCCGGGGCCTACCTCGATACCGCGCTGCACCCCCGCGATGCCACCACTGACATGGAGACTCACCTCGCGGGAAGCCGCAACGGACTCCCCACACCCGACCAACAACAGCCCGCCCACGAGAAGGGCGAGAAACCGTCCAATACGCGTTGCCATGCTTCCGCTCCCCTGGCTCGGGCTGCCGTCACTTTACTGATGAGACGGCCTTACCGGTGCGACCCGCGCCGCGAGCCGGATCAGGCGGCGTGCCAACGGTTACGGCCGTCGGAGCCGGGGCCGCACACCATGGGCGTGCCCGCCGTGGTGACACCGGTCGCGCCGGCCGGGGCACAGAAGGAGCCGGGGTGGACGGTGAGCCCACCGCCACCGGTACTGCCGCCGGTACTGCCGCCGGTCGAAGACGACCCGCCAGTGCTGGACCCACCGATACTGCTGGTCCCACCGGTACTGCTGGACGAGCCTCCCGACGAGCTGCTGCCGCTGCCGCCACCCCCGCTGGTCGTGTTGCGGTCGTCGGTCGAGTCACGGTAGTTCGGACGGCCGTCGTGGTCCTTGTCGCCGAGGTACGAGCCGTCCGTGGCACAGCCGGCCTTCGGATGGGCCAGTTCGAGCGTGGCGTCGGCGGTGATGTCCTCGCCTTCCGCGGGGTCCTGCGTGCACACCCGCCAGGAGTCGTACGCGCCGTCCGGCAGGTCGTCGTTGACGTAGTGCGCCTTCGCCTTGATCGCGTCCTCGTCGACTCCGATGCCCGTCAGGGTCACCACGGCGACCTGCCACGTCTTGCCGCGCAGCTCGGGCATCTCGGGCCAGGGGATCTCTGCGCCGTCCTTCTTGGGGCAGGTCTCACTGTCCTTGACCGCGGCGAAGTCGATCAGCCGGCGACTGTCATCGTGATCGGCCTGCTGGAAGCACACGAGCCAACCCGACCGCGCGACGATCGCCCGGTCTTCGGCGGAGGCGTCGTGGTGACTGACGGTGTAGCCGGCAGCGCGGGCCTTGCCCTCCGCCTCGTCGAGTTGTACGCCGATGTAGTCCGGCGCTTTCCGTTCCGGCGTCCTGCTCGGGGACGCCTTCGGGCTCGCCGTGCGCGACTCGGTCGCGACCTGCTGCGGTTTGCCCTTCCCCGTGTCGTCGAGCTGGCCGCCCAGGCCCGCGCCGATCGCCAGCAGGATGAATGCCCCGAAGCTGGCGCCCAGCCTGGCGAACCAGCGCCACGGCGGCAGGACCCACAGCAGCACGATGACGACGATCAGCGCGAGGAATCCGAGGGGGAAATATAAGGCGCCGATGAGGGCGACCAGAACGATCATGCCCAGCGCGGCGGGAGTGGTCTTCCACCACGGCCGTGCCGGAAGCGTTGGCCGGGTCGGAGGACTGTACGGGTTCACGTGGTGACTTTCCTTGTCTGGCAGCAAAAGCTGGGGCCCACGCTCGCCATGTGGGAGGGCGGGCTTCTTCCACCGATGAGTAGAAGTCACCCGATATTACCGGCTCTTACGGAATCAGTGGAAGTACAGAAGACATAACGAGAAGGCGGCTTCTGACACCACGGCATTCATGCAGCTCTCCAATCGCCCGCCTTCCGAGAGCGCTCTCACGCGTGTATTGACAGGGACGCGTCAGCGGCGATTCACTTCGCGGAGGCAGTAGGTCCGGACCAATCGAGGCGGGTCATATGTCTCTTCGCAAGTCCTGCAATGTGTCGTCACGGGAGCGTCGGCGTGCCCTCCGGGGCATCGCCCTGGCCACCGCGGCAGTCACTGCCGCGCTGAGCTGGGCTCCCGGCTCCGCCGCCGCGGCTCCCCCACCGGATGCGCCCACCGCGGCGATACGCGCCGTGACCTTCGAGGACACCTTCGACGGCCCGGCCGGGGCAGCGGTCGACGGTGGTAAGTGGCAGACCGAGACCGGCGACAACGTCAACAACCACGAGCGGCAGTACTACACGGCAGGCAATGCCAACGCCGCGCTGAACGGCCAGGGCCAGCTGGTCATCACCGCACGCCGCGAGAACCCGGGCAACTACCAGTGCTGGTACGGGCGTTGTGAGTACACCTCGGCGCGGCTGAACACCGCGGGCCGCTTCGCCTCGACCTACGGCCACGTCGAGGCGCGGATGAAGGTGCCGCGCGGCCAGGGCATGTGGCCGGCGTTCTGGATGCTCGGTGACGACATCGGCCAGGTCGGCTGGCCGAACAGCGGCGAGATCGACATCATGGAGAACGTCGGCTTCGAGCCGGGTACGGTGCACGGCACGCTCCACGGCCCCGGTTACTCGGGCAGCGGCGGCATCGGCGCGGCGTACTCCCTCCCGAACGGGCAGGCATTCGCCGACGACTTCCACACCTTCGCCATCGACTGGGCGCCGGACTCCATCACCTGGTCCGTGGACGGCACCGTCTACCAGCGCCGCACACCCGCCGATCTCGGCGGCAAGGCATGGGTGTTCAACAAGCCCTTCTTCCTCATCCTCAACCTGGCCGTCGGCGGCTACTGGCCCGGTGACCCCGACGGCTCGACGTCCTTCCCGCAACAACTCGTCGTCGACCACGTCCGCGTCTCCACCTCCAACACGGCCGGGAACGCCGCCTAAGGTACGCACATGGATCTCACGGCGATCACACTCGACTGCTCCGACCCCTTGGCGCTGGCCGCGTTCTACCAGCAGGCCACCGGGCTCGAGTTGCACGAAAAATCCCACGGCGAGTTCGCGGGGCTCCGCGGCAGGGACGGGCTCCTCATCGGTTTCCAGCGGGTCGATGGCTACCGGGCTCCGCGCTGGCCCGACCAGGCCGCCGTGCCACAGCAGATCCACCTCGACTTCGCCGTCGATGACCTCGACGAGGCCGAGGCCCTGCTGCTGGAACTGGGTGCGGTCAAGCCGGAGTACCAACCGGGCGGCGACAGATGGCGGGTCCTCGCCGACCCGGCCGGGCATCCCTTCTGCCTGACGAGAAGGAACAAAGGGGCCTGAGCGCCTGAGCACCCCGTCGAGTCAAGCGCTCATTCGTCGCTGAGGTCCACATCGTGGCTGATCACTCCGTTGCCGGTCACGGTCAGTGAGGCGGCGGTCGGTGGGTAGCCGCCGGCTATCAGGGTGTACTCGCCGGGGTGCAGGTCCTTGAAGGCGTAGTTGCCGTCGTTGGCGGTGGTTGCGGTGGCTGTGACATTGCCTGCCGCGTCGATCAGTGTGACCCGTGCGCCGGCCAGCGGGCCGTGGTCCGCGCCGGTTCTGATCGTGCCTTGGATATGGGTACTGGCAGCCGGGGCGGCGGCGTCGGAGAGATGGATGTCGTGGGCGAGCGGGCCGTCGCCGATGAGCACGGTGGATGCCTGCGGCCGGTGCCCGTCGGCGGCGGCGATCAGTACATAGCTGCCTGCGGCGGGCACCGCCATGTCGTATCCACCGTCCGGTCCCACCGGCATCCGCCCCAACTGCCGTCCCTGCGGGGAGATCAGGGTGACGACGGCGGTACGCGCCGCGACGCCATCGGCGTCCCGCACCAAGCCGTGCACCCGGCTTCCAGCGGTGCCGGTTTCCGCGGCCGCCTCCTGCAGGGAATTCGCCGTCTTCAGCGGCACTTCCCTGATGCAGAGCGCCAGCAGGAATGCCATGAAGGCGAACGGGGCGGCGTAAAGGAAGACATCGGCGATGCCGTGGCCGTAGCTGCTTTCGACGACACCGCGAATGGTGGGCGGGAGCGTCTTCAGGTCGGGGATGTTGCCCCCGCCGTGCGCGTGCGGCATCGGAATGCCGAGAGAGGTGAAGCCGTCCTTCATGTACTGGCTGATCCGCGTGCTGAGCGCGGCTCCGAGTGCGGAGACGCCGATGGCGCCGCCGAGGGTACGGAAGAACGTGACGAGCGAGCCGGCCGCGCCCAGATCCTTCGGGGCGACCTGGTTCTGTACCGCGAGTACCAGGTTCTGCTGCATCAGGCCGATGCCGATGCCGAGCACGGTCATGTAGACGACGACCTGCCAGTACGGGGTGTCGTACCGCATCAGGCCCAGCGTGGCCGCGCCGCCGGTGAGGGAGAGCCCGCCGCCGACGAGGAATATCTTCCAGCGCCCGGTGCGGGTGATGATCCGGCCCGAGCCCATCGAGGCGACCAGCAGCCCCGCCACCATCGGGATGGTCGAGACGCCCGACATGGTCGGGGTCTGGCCGCGGGACAGCTGGAAGTACTGGCTGAGGAAGACGGTGCCGGCGAACATGGCGACGCCGACGAAGATGCTCGCGAGGGAGGTAAGTGCGATGGTGGCGTTGCGGAACAACCGCAGCGGGATGATCGGTTCGCTCGCGCGGGTCTCGACGAAGAGGAAGACCAGACCGAGGAAGACGGCTCCGGGCACCATCACACCGGTCTGCCAGGACAGCCAGTCGTACGCGTCGCCGGCCAGCGTGACCCACACCATCAGCAGGCAGACCGCGGCGGTGACGAAGAAGGCGCCCAGCCAGTCGGCCTTCACCTGGCGCTTGACCACCGGCAGATGAATGGTCTTCTGGAGCACGACCAGCGCGATCACGGCGAAGGGCACCACCGCGTAGAAACACCAACGCCAGCCGAGCCACGAGGTGTCCGTGATGAGACCGCCGATCAGCGGGCCGGACACGGTACCGACGGCGTACGTCGCGCCGAGGTAGCCGCTGTACCGGCCGCGCTCACGCGGCGACACCATGGCCGCCATGATCACCTGTGACAGCGCGGACAGCCCGCCCGCGCCGATGCCCTGCACCACGCGGCAGGCGATCAGCATCCCGGCGTTCTGCGAGAAGCCGGCGACGATCGACGCGACGATGTAGAGCAGCAGCGCGAACTGGACCAGGAGCTTCTTGCTCACCAGGTCCGACATCTTGCCCCACAGCGGGGTGGTCGCCGTGACCGACAGCAGTGCGGCTGTGACGACCCAGGTGTACGCGCTCTGTCCGCCGCCGATGTCGGCGAGGATGGTCGGCAGCGCCGAGGAGACGATGGTGGAGGACAGCACCGCGACGAACATCCCGAGCATGAGCCCGGACAGCGCCTCCATGATCTGCCGGTGGGACATGGCAGCGGCGTGCGCGCCCTGTCCCCCGGGCCGGGATCCGCCGGACCGCGCGTCTGCAGATGCCGTTGTCGTCCTCATGGCCTTCCTCTTGCCGCCCCCGTACTAGTTGGAGAGCGCAACCATATTTCACTTGGTTGCTGCATTCAACTGAGAGTGAGGGGAGCGGCGAGGAAAGGCACTGCCTCGGTGATCAGCGGCCTCCCCCGTACCGGCCCCGGGCGATCCGCGTCCCCAGCATCCCGAACAGTGCGTCGGCCGCCAGGGCGAGCGCCGCCACCCAGAGGGCCGCGGCGATCACGCCGGAGAGGCCGTACGAGACCTGGTTGAGGATGATGTCGCCGAGGCCGCCGCCGCCCGCGACCGCTGCCAGCGTCGCGCTGGAGATGACGTACACGGCGGCGATGCGGATGCCGGTGAAGAGGACGGGGAGGGCGAGCGGCAGCTCGATGCGGGTGAGGATCTGGCGCTCGGTGAGGCCCATGCCGCGCGCTGCGCGTACGACGTCGCGGTCGATCTGCTCCACCGACAGGTACGCGTGTGTCAGGGCGGGCGGTACGGCCATGACGACGAGGGCCGTCATGACGTTGACGAAACCGATGCCGAGGAGACCCAGGAAGATGGCGATGAGGGCGAGGGAGGGCAGGGCGCGGCCGATGTTGGAGACGCTGACGGTGAGGAACGAGCCGCGCCCGCGATGGCCGAGCCACACACCCAGCGGCAGGGCGAGGACGAGAGCGAGCGCGACGGCGGCCGCGGACAGCAGCAGGTGGTCGATCGTACGGTCCAGCAACAGCCCGAAGTGGCCGGCCATGAAGGCGAAGCAGTCGAGGAAGGTGTGCATCAGGCGCTCCTCCGCATCGTGGCCCATGGGGTGAGCAGCCGCCCGGCCAGTACGATCAGCCCGTCGGCGGCGAGGGCCAGCGCGACGGCGAGCAGGCCGGCGCCGATGAACTGGGTGTTGAACGGCGACTGCAGGCCCTGGATGATCGGCGAGCCCAGCCCCTGGTCGATGATGAACGCGGCGATCTCGACCACGCTGATCGTCGTCACCGTGGCGACCCGCAGGCCACTGACGATCGCGGGCAGGGCGAGGGGCAGTTCGATGCGTACGAGGATCTCGCGCCGGGTCAGCCCCATGCCGAGGCCCGCCCTGCGGACCGCCTCCGGCACCTCGGCGAGCCCGGCCAGCGTCGACTTGAAGAGCACCATCAGGGTGTACGCGACCAGTGCGATCTCGGCGGTCAGCACGGAGAGGCCGGTGACCGGGACGAGGAGGGTGAAGAGGGCGAGCGGCGGGATCGTGTACAGGAACGAGGCCAGGCCGCCGAGCGGGCGCACCAGCCACCGCCGGAAGTGTGCGAGCAGCGCCAGCGCGAAGGCGAGGGCGAAGCCGATGCCGACCGCGATGACGGTGAGCCGGACGTGCTGGGCGAGCGCCGGCCAGAAGACGCTCGACCAGTTCGCGGCGAACCAGTCCGCGCAGAACAGCCCGTTGTCGCGGACGCAGGGGCTGACCGTGCCGAAGTCCGGGATCACCGGGCCTGTGGCCATGGGCGTCATGCCGCCTCCCGGATGAGATCGACGGTGACCGTACCGACCGGGTGTCCGTCCGCGTCGGTGACCGGCAGCCGGTCGGCGCCCGCTGCGAGCAGGGCGGAGAGGGCAGTACGCAGCGAGTCGTCGGCTCGCAGGGCCGTACCGTTCGCCCCGCCCGCATACGGCTCCAGCGTCAGGTCGGACAGCCGGCGCAGGGTGAGCGCCTTCAGGCCGCGGTCCGTGCCGACGAAGCGGGCCACGTAGTCGTCGGCGGGCGCGTGCAGGATGCGCTCGGGGGTGTCGTACTGGAGCAGTTTGCCGCCCTCGGCGAGGACGGCGATGCGGTCGCCCATGCGGACCGCCTCGTCGATGTCGTGGCTGACGAACAGTGTGGTCTTGCGAACCTGTGCGTGCAGGCGCAGGAACTCGTCCTGCATGTGTTCGCGGGTGACCGGGTCCAGGGCGCCGAACGGCTCGTCCATCAGCATGATCGGCGGGTCGGCGGCCAGCGCCCGCGCGATGCCGACCCGCTGCTGCTGGCCGCCGGAGAGCTGCGCCGGATAGCGGTCGCCATACTCGCCGTGCGGCAGCCCGACGAGTTCCAGCAGTTCGCGTACCCGGTCCTCGATGCGCGGCTTGGGCCAGCCGAGCACTTGCGGGACGGTCGCTATGTTCTGCGCGATGGTGAGATGCGGGAAGAGACCGGCCTGCTGGATGACGTAGCCGATGCCGCGGCGCAGTGCGATGACGTCCTGCTCGCGGATGCTCGTACCGTCGATGCGGATGTCGCCGCCGGTCAGCTCGGTCAGCCGGTTGACGAGGGTCAGGGCTGTGGTCTTACCGCAGCCGGAGGAGCCGAGCAGGACGCAGATCTCGCCCGCCGGGACGGTCAGGGAGAGCGCGTCGAGCGCGGGCCGGACGGAGCCGGGGTAGGTCTTGGTGGCCTCGTCGAAGACGATGTCGGCGGCGCTGTTCATCGTGGGATCCTCTCCGTCACTTGAGACCGTCACTTGAGGCCATTGGCGCGCAGGAAGCGGTCGGCGACCTTCGCCGGGCTGAGGCGCAGGATCGCGGCCGCTTCGTTGAGCGCCTGCATCGCTTCCTCGGTGAGCAGCGCGTCGACCTCGTCCAGCGGGTCGGTCAGCCGGCTGCCGTGCTCCTCGACGAGCGGGCGGCGGACGACCGGCGCGACGTTCTGGAAGCCGAAGACGTGCTGGTCGTCGTCGAGGATCGTGAAGTCGTAGCGGCGGAGCTGCGGGTCGGTGGTGAAGACGTCGGCGGCGTCCACGTCGCCGTTCTTCAGCGCCGGGTACTGCAGGCCGATGTTGAGCGGCCGCACCTTCATCTCGCGCAGCCCGTACGCCTTGACGATCGCGTCGAAGCCGAGCGGGCCGGTGATGTTGTCCGGGTACTCGGCGTACGAGATCTTCCCCAGCCGCTTCAGGTCGCCGACCGTCTTGAGGCCGTGCTTGCGGGCGTCCGCCGTCCGTACGGCGACGGCGTTGCGATTCTGGAACGGTGTGGCGCGCAGCAGTGTGAGTCCGCGGCCCTCCTCGTACTCCTTGGCGGCGCGGAAGGTGCCTGCGGCGGTCGTCGGCATGTGCTCCGGCTGGGCGAAGGTCTGCAGGATGACGCCCGTGTACTCGGGATACAGGTCGATCTGACGGGCGCGGATCGCCCGGTCGATGATGTCGGCGCTGCCGATGTTGGATTTCAGCACGACCTGGAAGCCGCGTGCGGTGAGCGCCTGGGCGTACAGCTCACCCATCACCCAGGATTCGGTGAACTGTTTGGAGCCGACCGTGATGACGGGGCCGGTGCCCGCCGCCGAGCGGGTGGCCGTGGCGACGCCGGCGGCGGCCACGGCGGCGAACGATCCGGTGAGGAGCGTGCGTCTGCGCATGCTCACACCCCCCGGCGCGGTATCACACAGTCCTTGGTGCGGTGGTACACGCGCTCTTCCCCTTCGTACGCGGTGACGGTGTTGCTGACGGCGAAGGACGTGGCGTCCGCGGTCATCCGGCTGTACGTGACGACCCTGGTGCGCCAGTCGCCGCGCCCCACCTCCTCGGTGCGCTCGCACTCGACGAGCGCGGAGTGCGGGTCGCCCTCGGTGAGGGTGAACCGGTCGAGGGAGTGTGTGCGCCGCCACCCGCCGTCGGCGAGGTCGTGGAACTCCCCGTCGTCGATGGTCAGGGTGACGACGGTGGTACCGGACACCGGGTCGTGCTCGATGCGTCGCGAGGAGGTACCGGGCGACTGGCGCAGCGGCGCCGGGAGGTCGGGTTGCGGCGGCCCGTACGGACGCAGCTTGGCGTCCTCGGCGCGCTCCGGGCGTACGGGGAGCCGTAGTTCGGCCCGGCCGTCGCCTTCCAGGGTGACGGTGACGGGCTCGGGTGACGGCCAGGCCATGGGCCAGTACGCGGCGGAGACGGCGACCCGGATGCGGTGGCCCGGCGCGAAGGCGTGCGCGGTGGCGAGCAGTGGCACGGTCACGTCGTACGCCCGTCCGGGTTCCAGCGGGAGCGGCGTCTCGTGGCCCTCCCGGTGGGTGAGGTTGAGGAGGCCGCGGGTGATCAGCCGCGAACTTCCGTCGGGGGCCACATCGGTGAGGCGTACGGCGAGCTGGGCGGCGGGCCGGTCGGCGGACACCCGCAGGGCGACGGTCGGCACGCCGAGGATCTCGGTGCGTACGTCCAGTGGCGCGGTGGTGAAGGTGTGCGAGAGCCCGTCGTCGGCGCCCTGCGGGCCGAACTGCCCCGCCGCGTCGCCGAACTGCAGCCAGCTGCCGCCCGTGAGCCCGATGACACGGGTGCTGTCCAGCCGCGCGGGCAGCCCTTCGGTGAGTGGCAGTGCACGCTCCTCGATACGGGCCGAGGGCCACTCGTCCTCGGCGACCCAGCGGCCGGGCCGCCGCTCGCGGTCGGTGCCGGGCGCCGCCCAGTCGGGCATCCATGCGCGGAGCGCCGGATCGTCGCCGACGCCGGTGTCCCGGCCGCGCAGCCACTGGTCGAACCAGCGCACCACTTCGGCGTGGAAGTCGATGGCGGGGCCGGGCTCCGCCTGGTGCGGGTAGGTGTGCGCCCAGGGGCCGATCAGCCCGCGCACCGGCGCGTCAAGTCCTTCGAGGAGCCGCAGTACGGCCCCGCAGTACGGGTCGTACCAGCCGCCCACCGCCAGCACCGGCGCCTGGATCGCGGTGTGGTCCTCGCACACGGAGCCGTGCCGCCAGTACGCGTCGCGGGTCTGGTGGGCGAGCCACTCCTCGACATACGCGGGCGTCTTCTCCAGCCGCTCCCGCCACTGCTCGCGCCAGCCCTCCCCCACCACGGCCGGGTCGGCGGGGCGGGCGTTGTAGGCGAGCATCGTCGACGCCCAGGGCAGCATCTCGGAGGCGAGCAGCGAACCGCCCGTGTAGTGCACGTCGTCGGCGTACCGGTCGTCCGTCGAGCAGACGGTGACGACGGCCTTGAGCGCGGGCGGGCGGAGCGCCGCGATCTGCAGGCCGTTGAAACCGCCCCAGGACTTGCCGATCATGCCGACACTGCCGTCGCACCAGGGCTGCCGGGCCAGCCAGTCGATGACCTCGACGCCGTCCGTGAGCTCCTGCTCCGCGTACTCGTCGAGCATCAGCCCGTCGGAGTCGCCGCTGCCGCGCAGGTCGACGCGTACGGCGGCGTAACCGGCCTGCGCGAAGCGGGCGTGCAGGCTGTTGTCGCGCGCGGCGGTCGCGTCGTTCTTGCGGTACGGGATGTACTCCAGGACGGCCGGTACGGGGTCGGCTTCGGCGCCTCCGGGCAGCCAGACGCGCGCGGCGAGGCGGGTGCCGTCGGCGAGCGGGATCCACTGATGCCTGACAACGCGAACCGGTGAGGTCGCCAAGGGGACTCCTGGGTCTGCGGGTTGCTGCACACACCCCTACTGAATATCCATGCAGTAGGGGTGGCGCGACTCTAGCGGCCCGTCACCTCCGTAGGAACCCTCCGGACGATCTCCGGTCACGCGGATCCCGGTTCGGGGGCAGCCGTGCGCAGTGAAGCGGCCAGCACGACGGTGGTGCCGCGGTCCCCGGGACCGGGATGCACTTCGATGCGGCTGGTGAGCGCCTCGGCGATCAGCAGACCGTGACCGCGGCCGTTCGCGGCCTTCTGCCGGGCGCCCGGCAGGCGCGGCTCCGGGGCGAGGGATTCCGGGGCGGGTACCATGGCGGTGGGGCCGGGGCCCGCGTCCACGACCTCGCACCGCACCTCGCCGTCCGCCGCGCCCACGGTCAGCCGTCCCGCACCTCCGCCGTGCAGCACCGCGTTGGCCATGGCCTCCAGCACCGCCTGCGCGAGGGCGTCCCGCACCGGCCCGGGCAGTCCGGTGCGGCGCAGCGTCGCGGTGAGTGTGATCCGCGCCAGGGGCAGGTCGGGGCCGGTGAAGTCCAGTTCCAGCAGCCGGTCCGCGCTCATGCCACGTCCTCCGCTTCCGCCGTCTCCCCCGTGTCCGCCGCGCGAAGCTCCAACTGCGGTACGTCGGCGGAGCCGAGGCCGCGCAGGGCCGTCTCCAGCATCGGGCCGCAGTGGACGACGGCCGTGTCCTCCCGCGGCAGCCCGGCGACGAGGTCGAGCAGCTGCCAGGCGCAGTGCGCCTCCATGTACGCCAGGTCGGTCAGGTCCAGTTCGTACCGGACGGGGATATTGCCCGGCCGTGGGAACAGCGCCGCGCGCAGCGCCCTGGTGAACTCCTCGCGCGAGCCCAGCTCCGCCGAGCCGGCGAACCGCGCGCCGCCGCCCGGGGCCCGGGTCACCTCCAGTGCCCCCAGGGACTCCATGACCTGGAGCGGATGGACCCTGCGCGCCGAGGCCACCAGATCGTCGCCGCACTGCTGCCGGTCGTACCAGCAGAGCGCGGTGAGGTACTCGTCGGCGAACAGCTCCGCCAGGGACGTCTCATAGTCGACCACCTCGTCGTCGGCCACCCCGGCGCGCGGCGCCCAGGCCATGTCGCCGGCGCCGCGCAGCCGCGGATAGCCGGCCTCCCGGGCCCGCTCGGCCTCGGCGGCGAAGCTCCGGACCTGGCGCTCCTTGGAGAAGCGGCCGTCCGGGAGGTAGGCGGGGGTGTTGCGGCCGAGCACGAACTGCCCGCTGCGCAGCGCCGCTTCCGTGTGTCCGGTACCGCCGTCCAGGCACGCGACGGCGTCGTCGTCGTTCAGGTCGCTCGGGTCGAGCAGGAGCAGCACCTTCTCGCCGCGGGCCAGTCCGGTGCGAGTGAACGCGGCCAGCACCTGCCAGCGGTTCGCCCTGTCGGTGACGTCCATGCACGAGTGGTCGCCCGGTTGCAGCCGCTCCACGGGAATGATCCGGCCGGTCGTGCCGTGGTGTTCAGTCATCGGGCAGCCTCCTCTTTCGTCGGCATGGCGCGTGCCGGCCGGGACATCCTTCGCCCCGCTCGCTCCGGACATTAGAGAGAAGGCGCCTGCGGCACTCTTCGAAGCCCGCTCAATTCCCTCTTTTGGCTATGGCATTGACAGCTGCTGCACTGCTTGTGACCGGAGTCGATTGCCGAGCATCCACAACAGGAGGGACGTCCGGCGACATGTAGGCATACTCGCGCGTACAGGCGGCCGTTCGGTGCACAGTAGGGCCGACCGGAAGGACACCGATGCTCATGCACGTCTGCGCGCCCGCCGAACTCACTTCGCCCACCGCCTATCTCAGTGCCACGATCGCCGCCGATGCCGAGGCGCTGGCCCAGACCCGGCGGGCCGTCCGCGGCTGGCTGGCCGCGAGCGGGCTGGACGAGGCGGCCGACAGCGCCGTACTCCTGATGAACGAACTGGCCACGAACGTGCAGCAGCACGCTCCCGGGCCGGCGAGACTGCGGCTGTTCCTGCGTCCGGGGATGCTGCGCTGCGAAGTCCTGGACACCCACCGGACCCTCCCCGTGCTGGTGAACGCGGGCGCCGACGCGGAGCGGGGGCGCGGCTTGCACCTCGTGGACACGCTGGCCCTGTGCTGGGGCAGCGTCCCCGCGGGCCGCGGCAAGGCGGTCTGGTTCGAACTGCCGTTGCCGCGTGCCGCGCGGGAGACGGCCGCCCAGTGACCGACTAGCGGCCGGCCTCAGCCAGTACCTGGGCCCGCAGCCGTACGTCGTGCAGGGAGCGGCCGATCTCGGCGGTGTACGTGCCGGGGATCAGCCGCCAGTCGTACGCCTGCTCGTCCCAGATCTCGGCGGCGCGGCGGGGGACGGCGATGCGTACCTCGGCCGTGTCGCCGGGAGCCGCCGCGACGGTGGCGAAGCCCGCGAGGCGGCGTGCCGGGCGGTCGGCGGTGTCGGCTTCCGGGGTGGCGAGGTAGACCTGGACCACCTCGCGGCCGGGGCGCTCGCCGGTGTTGCGTACGCGCACGGTGAGCGTGCCCAGTGCGTCGCCGTCCGCGGTGGGCGCGTAGGTGGCCGTCTCGTACTCCCAGTCGGTGTAGCCGAGGCCGTGCCCGAAGCAGTACGCGGGCTCGGTGGCGGCCCGCTGCCAGGCGCGGTAACCGATGAAGACGCCTTCCTCGTAAGGGAGTTCACCTTCGGTGGGGGTGACGCGGGTGACGGGCGCCTCGGCCAGCCGGCCGGGCCAGGTGGTGGGCAGCCGCCCGCCCGGCTCCTCGGCGCCGAGGAGGACGTCCGCGAGAGCCGCGCCGGCCTCCTGGCCGGGGAACCAGCTCAGCAGTACCGCGGCCACGTCATTCCGCCACGGCAGCTCCACGGGGGAACCGGAGTTGACGATCACAACGGTACGGGGGTTGACCGCGGCGACCCGCCGGACCAGCTCGTCCTGGCGGCCGGGGAGCCCGAGATGCGTGCGGTCAAAACCCTCGCTCTCCACCCGCTCGGTGGTGGCGACCACGACGACCGCGGTGTGCGCCTCGCGCGCAGCGGCCACGGCCTCCTCGATGAGCTCCTCGGCGTCGCGCCGGGGCTCGCGGTGGACGAGGGCGAAGCCGACGGCCTGGATCGGCGCGTCCGACATGTCGGGGACGGTGTGGTGGAGGGCGACCTCGACCGGCTCGCCCGCGGTGAGTTCCACCTGGCCGCGCTCCACGGGCGCGCCGAAGAACGCCTCGAACGGGTCGTCGTGGTCGGGGGCCTCGACGCCGTCGTGCAGCACGCAGTCCCCGACGGTGAGCCGGAAACCACCGATGCCCTTGGTGCCGAAGCAGTGCGCGCCGCTCTCGCGCGGGGTGAAGGTGCCGGTGATCTCGACGGTGTGCAGCTCCTCGTGGGTGACGCCCGCGGGCAGGTCGTCGCCGTGCCACTGGACCGCGCCGCTGGGCAGCGGGGCCTCCCCCAGTACCCGCCCGTCCCGGTCCCGGCAGACCGCCCGCAGCGTGAATCCCTGGCCCGCGGCGGCGAGTTCGTCACTCGGGTCGGCGCCGACGCAGTACGTGAGGTCCCCTTCGGGGAGCGCGGCGCGCAGGCCGTCGAGCGGGGAGACGATGTGGTCGGGGAAGACCTGGGCCGAACCACCGCCGAGGACGCGGGCGTCGCGGGCCGCGGCGCCGATGAGGGCGACGGTGCCGGCCCGCGCGGGCCCGAGGGGCAGGGTGCCGTTCTCGTTGCGTACGAGGACGAAGGCACGGCGGGCGATCTCGCGGGCCAGCGCCGCGCCGTCGATCGTGGCCGGGAGGTCGGCGGGGGCGACGGCGGGCGGCGCGCCGTCGAGGGCGCCGACGCGGGCGGCGAGCCGCAGGACGTTGCGTACCGCGTCGTCGACGAGGGCTTCCTCGACCTGACCCGCGCGGACGGCGGCGGCGAGCGCCGGGCCGTACACGGTCTTCGGGCCGGGCATGGCCACGTCGAGGCCGCCCTCGATCGCGCTCTTGGTGGACCGGGCGGCCATCCAGTCGGAGACGATGAAGCCGTCGAAGCCCCATTCGCCGCGCAGCACCTCGTTCTGGAGGTAGCGGTGCTCGGTCATGGTGGCGCCGTTGACGGAGTTGTAGGCGGCCATGATGCCCCAGGGGTGGGCGTTCTTGACGATGGTCTCGAACGGTGCGAGGTACAGCTCGCGCAGCGGCCGCGGGGCGACGGTGTTGTTGACGGTGAAGCGCTCGGTCTCGGCGTCGTTGGCGACGAAGTGCTTGACCGTGGTACCGACGCCGCCCTCCTGCACGCCGGTGACGTATCCGGTGCCGATCGCGCCGGTGAGGTGCGGGTCCTCCGAGTAGCACTCGAAGTGGCGGCCGCCGAGCGGGGAGCGGTGCAGGTTGACGGTCGGGGCGAGGAGGACGTGTACGCCCTTGCGGCGGGCCTCCTGGGCGAGCAAGTGCCCGGCGCGGCGCGCCAGTTCGGGGTCCCAGGTCGCGGCGAGCGCGGTGGGGCTGGGCAGGGCGACGGACGGGTCGTCCGCGGTCCAGCGCACGCCACGCACGCCGATGGGGCCGTCGGACATGACCAGGGACCGCAGGCCGATCTCCGGGAGCGCGGGCAGCGCCCACATGCTGCGGCCGGCCAGCAGCCGGGTCTTGGCGTCGAGGTCCAGTTTGCCGAGCGCGTCCTCGATGGTCGCGTCGTACGTGTTGTGTGTGTTGCCTGTCGACGAAGGCGTCATGCGGGGCTCCTTGGTGCGAGGGGATGGCGTGACGGGTAGGGGCCGGCTCATCGCGCGCCCTTGATGCGGGTGACGAGCACCGAACCGACGAGCGCGGCGGCCGCGGCCACGCCGAACAGCAGCGGGTAGTTCCCTCCCCCGCCGATCGCCAGGAGGAAGGGCGCGATCATCGGCATCAGGGACTGCGGCAGCGCGTTGGCGATGTTGATGACGCCGAGGTCCTTGGCGGCGTTGTCCGGGTCGGGCAGCACGTGGGTGATCAGCGCCATGTCGACGGCGTAGAAGAGCCCGCCGCCGACGCTCATGACGAACTGGGCGACGATGATCCAGGTGAGGTCCGGAGCGAAGGCCAGCAGTGCGAGGCCGGCGGCTACGACAAGCCCGGAGGAGATGACGAAGGGCTTGCGGCGGCCGAAGTGGTCGGAGAGCCGGCCGCCGGCCGCTGCCGTGACGGACTGGACGGCGTAGCCCGCGGCGACCAGTACGGCCACGGTGCTCGCCGTGGCGGTGGCGCTCACGCCCATCCGGAAGGGCAGGTAGTAGGCCAGGTAGGTCATCGGTGCGACTGATCCGAACATGACAAGGAACTTGGTGAGCCAGGCCCAGCCGAAGTCCGGGCTGCGGCGTGGGTCGAAGACGAAGCTGCCGAGGAACTCCTTGACGGAGAAGGGCTCGGGCGCATCGGCGGGCGCGCGGTCGTCCAGCTTGTACACGAACCAGCCGACCAGTACGACGGTCAGGACGGCCGGCAGCAGGAACATCACCCGCGCGTCGGAGCTGAGCGCGGCGATGCCCGAACCGGCCAGTACGGCGGCGGTGAGGCCGGTGCCGATGGCGCCGGAGGCGCTGCCGCGGGCGGCCGCGGGCACCTGGTCGGGGATGGTCGCCATGAGGGCCGCGTACACGGCGTTGAAGGAGGTCTGGACGAGGGCCCAGCCGATGACGAGGGCGGGCACGGCGGGGATGAAGGCGATCACCGTCAGGCCCAGCAGGCCGCCGAGAAGACCGCCGACGAGCCAGGGACGGCGCCGCCCGAAGCGGGAGCGGGTGCGGTCCGAGAGCCTGCCGAAGAGCGGGTTCGCGATCACCGCCAGCACGGCGCCGACGCCGAGCACGAGGCCCAGTACCGATTCCTTGTTGCGGGGCGCGACGTCCGCGACGCGCAGCGCCATGGTGACGATCACGGGCGTCAGCAGGGCGCTGTAGAGGCCGAAGTTGGCGAGGCCCAGCCGGAGTACGAAGCCCCGCGGGGCTCTTTCCGCGTCCGGGTCGGTGCTCGCGGGCTCGGCAGACGTGGTGGCCGAAGTTGAAGCGGGGACAGCTGCCTGATCCACTGCCGTACCTCCTCATTGAGGTGAAAAAGCGGCTCGGACAGGGAGGAATCACGCCATCGAGTGGCGGGCTCCCTGCGGTTCGCAGCATCGTGTCCCAGCCACTTGTGAAGCGGTAGGCTTCGTAATCTCTTCGTTACTTGCAAGGGGCCGGACCGTTTCGTGGATTAGGCTCGGGCCCGTGGCAGCGAATGATCGATCCGTGGCGAAGGAACGGGAAGCGCGGCGGGGGCGGGCCGTCCGCGGCGAGGACCGCCGCGCGGAGATCCTCCGGGCGGCGCTGGAGGTGATCGCCGAGCGGGGTTACCGGGGCGCGTCGCTGAACGCGGTCGCCGAGCGGGTCGGCATTACCCAGCAGGGCCTGCTGCACCACTTCCCGACCAAGGAGGCGCTGCTCGTCGCCGTCCTGGAGGCGCGGGACGCGTGGGACACCGGCGGCGGCTCCCCGCGGCACGGCGAGCCCTGGCCGCTGGACCTGTACACCTCACTGATCGAGTACAACGCCATGCGCCCGGGCATCGTGCAGACCTTCTCGGCGCTGCTCGGCGAGAGCGTGACCGGGGAGGACCACCCGGCGCGCGAGTTCTTCGCCCACCGCTACGCCACCGTCCGCGAGTCGGTGGCCGCCTCGCTGCGCGCCGAGTTCGGCGACCGGCTCCCCGGCGGCCGTACGCCGGAGGAGGCGGCACCGCTGCTGATCGCGGTGATGGACGGGATGCAGTTCCAGTGGCTGCTGGACCCCACGGCCGTGGACATGCCGGCCGCCTTCCGCACCCTGCTCCAGCTCCTGGGCCGGACCGAGCCCGCGGACTGAGCTTCAGCGGCGGCCCAGCGTGCTCTCCCGCTCCACCAGCCGGAACTCCGCGACCAGCTCCCGTCCCGCGGGTGGCTCCGCGCGGTTCTCCAGCGTGCGCAGCAGTGACTCGACGGCCAGCCGGGCGATGGACCGCTTGTCCGGGGAGATCGTGGTCAGGCTGACGGCCCCGAACCGGCCCTCGGCGATGTCGTCGAAGCCGACCACCGCCACGTCCCACGGCACCCGCAGCCCCCGCTCGTGCAGCACCCGCATCGCGCCGATCGCCACCAGGTCGTTGTACGCGAACACCGCGTCGGGCCGCACGCCGGCGTCCAGCATCCGCGCCATCGCCTCGGCCCCGTCGCCCCGGTCCCAGCCGCCGGTCGGGCCGATCAGGCTGTCCGGCGCGGGCACGCCCGCCTCCGCCAGCTCCTCCCGCCAGCCCGCAAGCCGCAGATGCGCGGGGCGGTTCGCCGAGTCGGTACGCGCTCCCAGGTAGGCGATGCGGGTGCGGCCGCGACCGAGCAGATGGCGGACGGCCGTGCGCGCGGCCGCGACGTTGTCGATCGCGATGTGGTCGTACGGCAGGTCGTACTCGCGCTCGCCGAGCAGCACCAGTGGGACGTCGTCCTCGCGGCCACGCAGGTCCTCGACCTCCAGCTCCAGCGGGCTGAGGATCAGGCCGTCGATGATGCCGGCCCGGAAACCCTGGCTGACCAGCACCTCCCGCTCGCGGTCGCCGCCGGTGTGGTCGAGCAGCACGGTCAGGTCGTGCTCGGCGGCGACGTCGATCACGGCGCCCGCGAGCTCCGCGAAGTACGGGTTGCCGAGCTCGGGAACGGCGAGCGCGAGGATGCCCGTGCGCCCTTTGCGCAGGTGACGTGCCGTCATGTTCGGCCGGTAGCCCAGCTCGTCGATGGCGGCCTGGACCCGGGCCCGCATCCCCGGGGTGACGTGCTGGTAGTTGTTCACCACGTTCGAGACGGTCTTGATCGAGACACCAGCACGTTCCGCGACGTCCTTCAGGCTCACTCGCAAAGGGATCTCCTCGGTATCGACGGTGCGCGCAACACTCCCCCGTCCGTCTCGGGTAACTCTCCCCCACCCGGCTTGTGTTGCACGCCTGGACAGGATCGGAGAGCCGTGCTGTCATGCCAACTGCCGCTCCTTCCAACGTTGTACAGACTGCTGCAACGAGTCGCCACCCTTCCTCGACAAGGAGGATTTGTGCGCACCAATCGGTTCAGAGATCGGTTCAGAGACAGACTCACCCTGCTGCTCGCGGCCACGCTGGGCGCCGCCGGACTCGCCGCCGCGCCGTCCGCCACCGCGGCCGACGAGCCGCGGTCCGACGCCGTCCACGGCCTCAAGGGCGAGTACTACACCCAGTCGGCACCCGGGGCCTTCGACTTCCACGCGCTGAAGTCCACCGGAGTCGACCCCGACCTCGACTTCGACAACCTCGAACCCCGGCTCGGCTACGCCACCGGGCAGAAGGACGACGTCAGCGTCCGCTGGACCGGGAAGATCATCCCCGCGAAGACCGGTCCGACAACGTTTTCCCTCTCCGCCGACAACGGCTTCCGCCTGTGGATCGACGGCAGGATGGCCATCGACCACTGGGTGGACGACTGGGACAAGGAGCAGACGTCCCGGCCGGTCGAGCTGACCGCGGGCAAGGCGTACGACATCAAGGTCGAGTACTTCGAGCACTTCGGCGGGTCCAATCTGCATCTGCGCTGGACCCCGCCCGGCGGGAGCAAGGCCGCCGTCCCGCAGTCGGCGTTCCGGCTGCCCGACGGCTTCGACTACGACGGCGCGACCGCCGCCACCGTCCTCGGCGACGGCCGCACGCTCAAGCTGGACTTCCCGCAGCGGCTCGCCGCACCGCCGGCCGGCCTGACGGACCACCTCGACGCGGTCATCGGCGGCAGCACCTGGCCGCTGGGCGCGGCGAAGGCGGACCCGGCCGACCCCAAGGCGCTGCTCGTCGGGCTCAAGGAGCCGGTCGTCGGCAACAAGGCCGGCAACGCGCGCGGTGACGTCGAGGTCCGCTACGACGGCGAGGCGGGGCTGGCCCGCGCGGACGGCGAGCGGATCGGCAAGTTCTGGTCCAGCGGTGCGAACCGGTCCACGTACGAGCTGCGCACCAAGTGGGCCGATGAGGTGAGCGAGAAGAACGCGCACCCCGAGTATCCGCGCCCGCAGCTCACGCGCGACGCCTGGCGCAACCTCAACGGCTCCTGGCAGTTCGCCGCCGCCGAGTCCGGCGAGCGGCCGCCCTTCGGCAAGAAGCTGGGCGAGAAGATCCTGGTGCCTTACCCGGTCGAGTCGCAGCTCTCGGGCATCGAGCGGCACGAGGACCGGATGTGGTACCGCCGTACGTTCACGGTCCCGCAGGACTGGAAGGTGGGCAGCGGCAAGCGGCTCCGGCTGAACTTCGGCGCCGTCGACTGGCAGGCCGAGGTGTACGTCAACGGCACCAAGGTGGCCGCGCACAAGGGCGGTTACGACAAGTTCAGCGCCGACATCACCGACGCGCTCGAGCCCGGCAAGAGCCAGGAGCTGATCGTCGGCGTCTACGACCCGACCGACGCGAAGGACGGCGAGAACCCGCCGGTCGGCAAGCAGCGCCTGGACCCGAGCGGCATCTGGTACACCCCCTCGTCCGGCATCTGGCAGACGGTGTGGATGGAGCCGGTCGCCGCCGACCATGCCGACTCGCTGAAGATCACCCCGAAGGTCGCGGACGGCACGGTCGCGGTCGAGGCGCGGGGTGTGCGGGACGGTGTGCCGGTCACGGCCACCGCGTACGACGGCAAGCGCCCGGTGGCGACGGTGACCGGCTCGACCGGCGAGCCGCTGACGCTGCGGATCAAGGACCCGCACCTGTGGTCCCCCGACGACCCGTTCCTGTACGGCCTGAAGGTACGCGTCGGCAGCGACCGCGTCGGCAGCTACTTCGGGATGCGCTCCATCGCGGTGGAGAAGATCGACGGCACGCCGCGCACCGTGCTCAACGGCAAGCCGGTCTTCCTGATGGCCACGCTCGATCAGGGCTTCTGGCCGGACGGGCTGCACACGGCGCCGACGGACGAGGCGCTGGCGTACGACCTGAAGCTGCACAAGCAGCTGGGCTACAACTCCGTACGCAAGCACATCAAGGTCGAGCCCGACCGCTGGTTCTACTGGGCGGACAAGCTCGGCCTGCTTGTCTGGCAGGACATGCCGTCCATGACGGCGGGCACCGACCCGAACGCCGCGTCCCGCGCCCAGTACGAGCGGGAGATGAAGACGATGATCGACCAGCACGACAGCCACCCCTCGGTGATCATGTGGGTCACCTTCAACGAGGGCTGGGGCCAGTACGACGAGGGCCGGATCGCCGACCAGGCCAAGTCCTGGGACCCGACGCGGCTGATCAACGGCCAGTCGGGCCTCAACCTCGGACGGGACGGTGGCACCGGCGACATCATGGACGAGCACGGCTACCCGAGCCCGGCCCTGCCCCCACACCCCGACGGCGAACGGGCCCTGGTCAGCGGCGAGTACGGCGGCCTCGGACTCGGCGTGCCCGGACACGCGTGGTCGGTGCAGCAGTCGTACATCGATGTAGACCCGGCGACGTACACGGACGACTACCTCACCAAGCTCGACGAGGTGCGCCAACTGGCCTGCCGGGGCAGCAACGGCGCCGTCTACACGCAGATCTCGGACGTCGAGGGCGAGCTGAACGGCCTGGTGACGTACGACCGCAAGGTGGTCAAGCCGGACGTGCAGCGGCTCAAGGCCGCCCATGAGGCGCTGATCCACGACGCCTCACAGGCGACCCCCGCGGGCTGCCGCTAGAAAGCGGACGCTCGGGCCTTCGTCCGGAGCCTGGGTGCCGGGGAGGTGCAGCAGGCAGGCCAGGCTCACGGCACACAGGCAGATCACATAGGCGCCGGTCGCCCAGGGGAGGCCGGCGCCGGAGAGGCCGGACAGCCAGCTGTTGATCAAGGGGGTGAGGGCGCCGCCGAGGACGGCGCCCAGGTTGTAGGAGAGCGCGGTTCCCGTCGTACGAATGCGGGCTTCGAACAGTTCGGGGATATAAGCCCCTTGGACCCCGAGCGTGATGATCAGGGCGAGCAGTGCGACGGTGGTGGCCACGGTGAACGTGAGGAGACTGCCGGTCTGCAGGAGCGCCAGGTACGGGAACATCCAGGCGGCCATGGCGGCGCATCCGATGATGCTGAGCCTGCGGCGTCCGTAACGGTCACCGCACACCGCGGCGACGGGCGTGGCCACCGCCATCACCGTCATCGCGACCATGACGCACAGCAGTGTCCCGGTGGGGTCGAGGCCCACGGTCCGCGTGGCGTGGGAGATCGCCCACGTCGTCGCCGTGTAGTGCACGGCGTAGGAACAGGCGACCGCCCCGGCGACGAGCAGGACCCGGCCACCGTGCCGCCTGAGCACAAGGCGGACGGGAGAACGGGCCAGGGCGTCCTCCGCGACGAGCACCCGGAACGCGGGGGACTCGATGAGCGAGGACCGGAGCAGGTACCCGGCGAGCGTCAGCAGGCCCGCACACCAGAAGGGCACCCGCCAGCCCCAGGACCGGAACTGCTCTGCGCTCAGCACCGCGGAGAGCGCCAGCATTCCGCCGTTGGCCAGCAGGAAACCGAGGGCCGGGCCGATCTGCGGTAGGGAGGCCCACAGCCCGCGCCGCTTCGCCGGCGCGTGTTCGGTGGCGAGGACGACGGCCCCCGTCCACTCCCCGCCGATTCCGATGCCCTGCAAGAGGCGCAGCGCCACGAGACACACCGGCGCCGCCAACCCCAGCTCCTGGTAGCCGGGCAGCAGCCCCACTCCGAGGGTGGCGCCGCCCGTGGTCAGCACGGTGCCCAGCAGCATCGCGCGGCGTCCCAGCCGGTCGCCGATGCGTCCGAACACGGCCGACCCCAAAGGGCGGGCCAGGAACCCGGTGGCGAAGGTGGCCATGGCCGCCAGGGTCCCCGCCGCGGGCGCGAAGTGGGGGAAGAACACCGGGCCGAGGACGAGCGCGGCCGCGATGGCGTACAGGGTGAAGTCGTAGAACTCGATGACGGTGCCGATCAGGCCGGCCACGGTGACCCGGTTGAGGGCGGCCGTTCCGCGTTCCGGCCCGCGCCGGCCGTTCTTGCCGACGGACATCATGGTCCCTCCTGCGACCACAGACGGACCTTTTCGTCCAGCTCCAGGGCGGCGGCGAGCCGTCGGCTCCGATAGGGGGCGAGTTCCTGGCTCATCGTCGCCACGACGCACCGCACCCGGGCCGACCGCACCCCGTCCATCAGCCGGAGCGCCTCGGTCCAGGTGGTGCATGCCTGCTCCACCAGTCCCTGGCGGCACTGCATGGTCCCGGCGTGCGCGAGGCTGAGGGCGGCGATGCGCCGGTAGTCGGTCCCCGACCGGCTCCACACCGCCCTGCTGAAGTGCTGTTCGGCGATGTCGTACGCGCCCATGTACTGGGCCGTCTTGGCCATATGGGTGCCCACACAGGCGCGCGCCGATCCCCACAGGGCGGCCCAGTACGGCATTTCCCGCTCGTCGGCACCGTCCACGAGCCGGGCCGCGCGGGCGGCTTCCGCGACCGCTTCGCGCCGTCTGCCCTCCATCGCCAGCGCGCGGGCCCTGGTGGCGACGTACAGCGCCTCCGTGGCCGGGTCCGTGCGCCCCTTGATCCGCCGCAGCGCCGCGTCGACGAGCGCCAGCGCGTGTTCGGCCCGGCCCGTCTCCATGCCGTGGTGTGCCAGGACCCGCAGCACGAACGCTCCGTGCAGGTCGTTGTCCGCTTCCTGGGTGAGCCGTAACGCCTGCAGGTAGTACCGCTGCGCCAGCCCCTGCTCGCCGGCGTCGTACGCCTTCCAGCCGGAGAGGTAGGCGACGCACGCGGCGGCCGAGAGGATCTGCCGCTTCTGTTCCCCGGTGCGGAACCGGGCCCGGCACAGCGCGGCCACGTCACTGGTCAGGTACTGCACCAGCGCCGACCGGCCGTGCTGTCCGCCGTGGCGCTCGTCGACGGCGGTGAACAGCTCCGTCAGCTCCCGCACGGCGCGCACCTCCGGCTCCCCCGCTGTCCCGGCCCGGCGCACCACTGAAGCGCGCGCCGCCTCCTGTGCGTCGAGGTCCAGCGCGAGGGACGAGACCGCGACGCTGTACGGCGTGGCACGCGCTTCGGGGCGGCGATCGATGTCGGCGCGGCCCAGTGCGGTCAGGATGTCGAGCGGATCGCGGTCGACGTGCAGTCCGAACGAGGTGTCGGCGGACCCGCTCCCCGGTGGACGAAACCCCAACTGGGTGGGGGTCACGGGCCGCTGGAGCCGGCGCGCCAGTGCCTCGGCGATCAGGCCGGCCGTGCTGTCCGCCGGCCGCGTGCCGGCGACCCAGTGCGCCACGGCGGAGGAGTTGGTACGTACCGTGACGCCGCTCTCCGCGGCAACCGTGCGCACCTCCCGCGCCAACTCCGCGTAACTGCAACCGGCTTCACGAATAGCCAGGTCCAAGGACTCGTTCCTCGTGCGCACCATGTCTCCGAGGGGTTTAAGCGGTCTAAGCGGCTTCCCGACAAGAGGAGGCTATGCACCCCGGGCGAGGGCGGGTTGAGTAGCTGACCGAACATCGCTCTCACGGGTGAGGAGCCCTTGACATGCTTGAGCACGCCCCCGCTGTACGGCGTGACGCGGAAGATCGCCGCTCGGTGGAACGCGAGCTGGAATTCGAACTTCTCCTCGCGCCCCGGTGCGTGGTCCGCTCCCCGATGGCGGTCCCCGCCCGGCTGCTCTACCTCGCGCGCGACCCGTTCGCGGTCCGCTTCTCCTTCCACATCGACACTCCCCGCCCCGTCGACTGGACCTTTGCCCGCAGCCTTCTCATCGACGGCCTCTTCCGCCCCAGCGGGGCAGGCGACGTGCGGATCTGGCCGTCCCGTACCGATGAGGACCGCGCCATCGTCTGCCTGTCCCTCACCGCGCCGGACGGCCTCACCGTGCTGTACGCACCGGCTCTGCCGGTCTCGGCGTGGCTGGAGCGCACCATCAGCATGGTGCCGCCCGGAGACGAGCGGACGGAGTTCCCCGTGGCACCGCTCGTCTCCGGGCCGTTGCGCGCGCCGTAACGGGCCGAAGTCGCCCGCTAGGGCGCGCGGCGGCCGGCGGTCGCGCGGCGGATGCCGTACACGGCCGCGCCTGCGGCCAGTACCGCCGTGCCCGCCAGGACTGAGGTCACCGGCAGGGCGAAGGCCAGGGCCAGGCAGCCGGCGAGGCCGACCGCCGGGACGACGCGCGGCGGCCGTCCCTCGGCGGCGGTGAGGGTCCACGCCGCGGCGTTGGCCACGGCGTAGTACGCCAGTACCGCGAAGGAGGAGAAGCCGATCGCACCGCGCAGGTCGGCCGTCGCGGCGAGGACCGCCACCACCGCGCCGACCGCGAGTTCGGCGCGGTGCGGCACCTTGAACCGCGGGTGGACGGCGGCCAGGGCGTGCGGCAGATGGCGGTCCCGGGCCATGGCCAGGGTGGTACGCGACACTCCGAGGATCAGCGCCAGCAGCGAGCCGAGCGCGGCCACCGCCGCGCCGACGCGGACCACCGGCGCGAGCCAGTCGGCGCCGGCGGCCCGCGCGGCGTCCGACAAGGGCGCCGCGGCACCGGCCAGCCGCTCCGGGCCGAGCACCATGAGGACGGCGACGGCGACCAGGGCGTAGACCACGAGCGTGATCCCGAGCGCGACCGGGACGGCCCGGGGGATGGTCCGCTCGGGCTCGCGGACCTCCTCGCCGAGCGTGGCGATGCGCGCGTACCCGGCGAAGGCGAAGAACAGCAGGCCCGCCGCCTGGAGCACCCCGCCGGCGGTGAGGTCGGCGCCGAGCGCCGGCCGGGCGGCGTCCGCCTCGCCGGAGGCGAACACCGCGGAAACCACGGCGGCGAGCACCGCCAGGACGACGGCGACCACCGCGCGGGTGAGCCGGGCCGACTTCTGCACCCCGGCGTAGTTCACGGCGGTCAGTGCCACCACCGCGGCGACCGCGACCGCGTGCGCGTGCTCCGGCCAGAGGTACGCGCCCGCGGTGAGGGCCATGGCGGCGCAGGAGGCGGTCTTGCCGACCACGAAGCCCCAGCCGGCGAGGTAGCCCCAGAAGTCGCCGAGCCGTTCGCGGCCGTACACATACGTGCCGCCGGAGGCCGGATAGCGGGCGGCCAGCCGCGCCGAGGAGGTCGCGTTGCAGTACGCCACCACCGCGGCCAGCGCCAGGCCGAGCAGCAGCCCGGAACCGGCAGCGGCGGCCGCGGGGGCCAGGGTGGCGAAGATGCCGGCGCCGAGCATCGCCCCGAGGCCGATCAGCACGGCATCGGTCGTGCCCAGGCGTCGCTGCAGTGCGGGCGGGGCACCGCTTTCGGCCGTCGGCTTCTCCATGGTCTCCCTCCTCGGCGAGCGCGGCGGCCAGCATACGGAATCCCCGGCCGTGGCTCAGACCAGCGCTGCCGCCACCAGTTCGGCGGCCTTCGCGACCAGCGCGTCGTCCGAGGGGCCTTCGGGCGCGTGCGTGGTGGTCAGGACGGAGAGCAGGACCGGGGAACGGCCGGGGGGCCAGGCGACGCCCACGTCGTTGGCGACGCCGTACTCGCTTCCGCCGCCGGTCTTGTCCGCCGTGATCCAGCCGTCGGGCAGGCCGGCGCGGAAGCGCTTGGTGTTGGTCGTGTTCGCGATCAGCCAGTCCTTCAGCCGCTTCCGGTCCTCGGCGGCGAGGGCGCGGCCGACGACGAGGCGGCCGTAGGTCGTGCCGATGGCGCGGGGCGTGGTCGTATCGGTCGTGCGCCACGGTTCCGCCGAGTTCAGCTGGGGTTCCCACCGGTCGAGCCGGGTCTCGTCGTCCCCGAGCGAGCGGCAGAAGCGGGTGATGGCCGTGGGGCCGCCCAGCTCGCGGAGGAGGAGGTTGGCGGCGCCGTTGTCGCTGTGGCTGACGGCCGCGGCGCACAGTTCGGTGACGGTCATGCCGTGGGCGACGTTCCGGGGCTCGCTGCTGATCGGGGCGTAGCCGGCGTCCGTGACGTACTTCTTGGTGTAGTGGATGCGCTTGGCCAGGAACTCGCCGTCGTGGTCGAGGTCGCGCAGAACGGCAGCGGCGGCGAGGCCCTTGAACACCGAGCACATCGGGAAGCGCTCGTCCGCGCGGTACCGCACCGTGCGGCCGGTGGCCAGGTCGCGGGCGAACACCCCCAGCCGCGCGGCATGCTCCCGCTCGAGTCGCTTCAGCTGCCCGGAGAGTCCCTTGCCGTGCGGTACTTCGGCGGTTGCCGTGCCGCACGCGGGGAGCGTGGCGGCCAGCGCGGTGCCCGCGCCGAGGGCCAGAACCGTGCGTCGGGAAGGACGTACTTGTGTCATGGCCCAGAGTGAAACGCGGCTCTCGCTGCCATGTCGAATATGCTCTCGACTCTTGATCGATTCGCAGGAGATATCGCCGCACGCCACAGGAGTGGAATGCTGACGGAACGGCACTTGGAAATCTTCGTGGCGCTGGCGGAGGAGGAGCACTTCGGGGCCGCAGCGCAGCGGGTGGGGATCACCCAGCCGCCCCTGTCGCAGGGGCTGCGGCGGCTGGAGGCGCTGCTCGGGGTGCGGCTGTTCGACCGCACCCGGGGCGTCGTCCTGACCGACGAGGGGGCGCTGCTGCTGCCGCACGCGCGCAGGGCGCTCGCCGCGCTCGGGGAGCTGCGGGAGATCGGCGCCCGGGAGCACGCCGACGGCCGCAGGCTCCGGCTCGGCCTGGCGCCGGAGGTACCGGCGGGCCTCGCGGCGGCCGTGGCGGCGGCGCCGGTACGCGCGGGGGAACAGAACCGCATAAGCGTGCTGACGGCACCGACCGCCACGCTGCTCTCCGACGTCGCGGCGGGCCGGCTCGACCTCGCCGTGATCCGGCATCCGGCGGTGCTGCACGGCCTGGCGGCCGGGCGGGTGGTGCTGTTCCCGAGCTGGGTGCTCTCCCCCGCCGCCCCGCACGGCCGGGCCCCGGCCGGTGGGCTGCCCGTCGCCGTGCGGCCCCGCGAGGAGGCGCCCGCGGCCCACGACCTGTTCGTCGACACACTGGCCAGCCGCGGGCGGCGGGTGGAGACCGTCGTGGTGTCCGACGAGCGCGCCGGGCTCGCGCTCGTCGCGGCGGGACAGGCGGTACTGGTCACCGCCGACGCGACGCTGACCGCCGACGGCGTGGAGCGCAGACCGGCGACCGATCCGGCGCTGCCGCTGCGGCTGCGGGTGGTGTGGGACCCGCGGCGGCCGGAAGCGGCGGACACCGCGGACACCGCCCAACTGCTGGTGGACACCCTCGAACGGCAGGCGGCGACATGAGCGGGACGAGGCGGGGAAGCGGCGTGGAGCGCACGATCCGCGAGATGTTCGCCGACGCGGGCGTGCGCGGCTGGCTGCATGTGGCGGAGCTGGACCGGCCCTCCGCGCAGGTGACCATCGACCCGGACGAGGCGGTGCCCATGGGGTCCGTCTACAAGGTGCCGCTGATGGTGGCCTTCTGCCGGCTGGCGGACGCCGGAGAGCTCGACCCGCGCGAGCGGCTGACCCTGGAGCCGCCGGACCGGGTCGCCGGTCCCACCGGCATCTCGATCCTGCGGGACGCCGTCACGATGTCGCTGCGCGACCTGGTGGTCATGATGATGAGCGTCTCCGACAACACGGCGGCCGACGCGCTGCTCCGCACGGTCGGCACCGCAGCGGTCGACGAGGTCTGCCGCGACCTCGATATGCCGGACACCCGTATCCACGGCGGCGTCGCGGGCACCTGGGACCGGCTGCTCACGGAGACCGGCACGGACTCGCTGCCGGCCGCGATGGCGCGGCTGACCAGCAACGACGACACCGTGCCCGAGGTCGTCTACAACCCCTTGTCGAAGGCCGCCTCCACACCCGCCGACATGGCGCGGCTGCTGCGGGCGATCTGGACCGGGCGAGCCGCATCCCCCGAGCGCTGCGCGTTCATGCGCGAGGTCATGGGCCGCCAGCCGTGGCGCCACCGGCTGGCGTCCGGTTTCCCGTACGACGACGTGACCGTGTCGGGCAAGACGGGCACGTTCGGCTCGATGCGGCACGAGGCGGGGGTGGTCGAACTGCCCGACGGCAGTACATACACCGCCGTGGTCTTCACCCAAGCGGCGCGCGCCGACAGCGTGTTGCCCCGGGCCGACGCGGTGATCGGCGCGGCGGCCCGTACCGCGGTGGAGGAGCTGCGGGGGAACGCGGGCACGTGACCGGGCCCGCGTTCCCCGTCCCGGGCGCGGCTCTCAGTCCCGTACCGTGATCCGTTCCGCCTTGGGCGGGTCGAGCGGGTGCTCGGGCGAGCTGTGGTTCAGCAGGTGGTCGACGAGGGAGGCGGTGTCGGTCGTGCCGCTGTCTCGGTCGGTGCCGTCCTTCAGGACGCGGAAGCCGTCGCCGCCGTCGGAGAGGAACTCATTGACCGTGACGCGGTAGTTGTCGCCGTCGCGCACGGGCTGCCCGGCGACGCGGACGCTGTCGGCGAGGAGCCGGTCGGCGCCGCTGCGGCTCAGGTCCACCGAGTAGCGCAGGGCGGCGGACGGCTGGAGGAAGCGCGGGGACGTCTCGTTGCCGCCGGAGAAGCCCTGCCGCAGTGCGGTGACGAGCTGCTTGCCGGTGAGGGTCATGGTCACCAGCGGGGTCTCGAACGGCGCGGCGCGGAACGCCTCGGCGTAGGTCACCACGCCGTCCCCCTCCTTCCCCGCCGCCTTGTACGTGATGTCGGCACGGATCGCGCCGGGCTGTACGAGGGCGAGCTGCGCGCGGTCGCCGCGGGTGGCCTCGGCCTGCGCGTCGGCGATCACGTCGCCGAGCGGGCGCTCGGGAGCCGTGGAACCGCGGCCCGGCAGGTCGCCCGTGATGTAGCCGACCGGCTTGTTCTCCAGGTCGGCGGAGCGCTCCCGCCACGTGGCGATGAGCCGGGCCATGTCGGGGTCCTGGGGCGTGGCGGTGTCCACGGGCCGGTTGACGGCGTGGACGGAGTCGCGGTCCACGTCCTTCGTCCGCGGGTCGAGGCCGAAGCGTACGTCGGTGAAGGTGCGGCCGAAGGAGGCCGCCTGCGTCACGATGCGCGGCCGCCCCGCGGGGTCGGGGACGCTGCACACGTACGGCTCGTGGGAGTGACCGCTGATGATGAGGTCGACCTCGGGCGCGGCCTTCCGGGCGATGTCCTTGATCGGCTCCTGCAGCCCGGCGGCCGGTCCCTGTGCGTCGCAGTCCTCGTTGTACGGCTTGACGCCGTTGTGCGCGCCGCCCTCGTGGATGAGGACGGCCTGGGCCTTGACGCCGAGCCGGTCCAGTTCGTGCGCGTAGCGGGCGATGGTCGCCGTCTCGTCGTGGAACTCCACGTCCTTGATCCGGGACGCGGAGATCGAGTCCGGCGCGTGCCGGGTGATCAGGCCGATGAAGCCGATGCGCTCGCCCCCGGGCAGCGTCTTGATCCAGTACGGGGGCAGCAGCGGCTTCTCGCTGCCCTTGCGGGTGACGTTGGCGGCGAGGTACGGGAAGGCGGTCCCGTCGTACGGCTTCGCCGGCACCGCGCAGCCGTCCTCAGGGTGGCAGCCGCCCTTGACGATGCGCAGCAGTTCGTCGGGCCCCTCGTCGAACTCGTGGTTGCCCACGGAGGCGACGTCGAGGCCGAGCTGCTCCATGGCGTCCACGGTCGGCTCGTCGTGGAAGTTCGCCGACAGCAGCGGGCTGCCGCCGATGATGTCACCGGCCCCGACGGTCAGGCTGTTCGGCTGCCCCTCCTTGGCCCGCTTCACCAGGGTCGCCAGCTGGGCCACGCCGCCGGCCTGGGACTGCTCCAGGTCGCCGGTCTCCGTACGCCGGGTGACGGCGCCGGCGGGGCCGTCGACCGGTTCGAGGTTGCCGTGCAGGTCGTTGAGCGCGAGGAACTGAACGGGCACGGTGCCGTCGGCGGGAGCGCGCTCTCCCGGTGCGGAAGCGGCGGGTCCGCCCGCGGCGGCGGCGAGGGAGATGGCCAGAAGGGCGACCAGGCCCAGGACGAGCGGATTGCGCCGCGCCCGGGCCGAACGGTCCGAATAAATCGACATATTGACGAGATTAGGGATCTCCGCCCGCCCCGTGGAGATCCCCGATCACGGCTTCACCCAAAGGAGTTGCAAGCCCGCCGGTGGGGTGGGTGGTCGTTCATGGTGCTGTCTCCTCTTCCGCGGTCGTCTCCTCTTCCGCAGTCGCCAGTCGCCCCAGCAAGGAACGGAGTTCGTCGAGCGCTGCCCCGGTGCTTGCCGCGTCGTCGAAGGTCAGTTGGTGCAATACCAGGCCGTCCAGCGCCGCGAAGACGAGGCGGGCGAGGGCGGGGCTCGGGTCGTGGGGGAGCATGCGGGAGAGTTCTCGTGCGGAGGCGTCGAAGTAGGCGTCGTACAGGCCGCGTACCTGGGGCAGCAGGTCCGGGCGGCGGCGCGCTTCGAGCAGCAGCTCGTACTGGAACGCCTGGAGGTCGGGCCCGGTCTCGACCATCGCGGAGACGCCGGCCGCGAAGTCCTCGGGCCTGCCGGTGCCCGGCTCCAGCAGGCTGCTGCTCAGGCTCTGCCGCACGACGTACCCCAGCGCCTCCTCGATGAGCGCGTCGCGGGACCCGAAGTGGTGCACGACCAGGCCGTGGGTGACGCCGGCCTCCTCGGCGACCGCCCGGTAGGTCAGCTTGCGCAGGCCGCCCCGCGCCACGACCCGTACCGCCGCGTTGAGCAGGGCGTCGCGACCCTCGCCGTACCCCACCTCCCGGTGGCCGCGGCGGCCGCGTGCCTGCTTGGCTGCTTCCGTCATGCCGGCCAGCCTATCCACAGGTCACGCGGCCCCGGGCGGCCCGCCGAGCCGTCCATCAGCCCCGCTTCGGCGGGCGGATGCCGCGGAACTCCCAGTCGCCGCCGAGCGCGGTGGAGCGGACCTCCTCGGACTCGGTGGGCTGGGCGCCGACGTCGCCGCGGATCGCGGCCGGGCCGGTCACGATGTGGTTGGTGAGCCGGCCCAGGCCCTCGGCCTCGACCTCGACGACGTCGCCGGGCTGTACGGGCCGGGAGTTGGCGGGCGTACCGGAGAGCAGGACGTCGCCGGGGTACAGGGTGATGGTGCGGGCGATGTCGGCGACGAGGTAGTGCATGTCCCACTCCATCTCGTCGGTGGAGCCGTCCTGGACGAGCTCGCCGTTGACGTAGGTGCGGAGGTACTTGCCGCGGAAGTCCCAGTCGGTGACGAGGCCGGGGCCGAGCGGGCAGAGGGTGTCGGAGCCCTTGACGCGGAGCATGGAGCCGGCGTCGGTGTCGCGGAAGTCGTGCAGGCCGTAGTCGTTGGCGACGGTGTAGCCCGCGATGTACTCCCCCGCCTCGGCCTGGGAGATGTTGCGCGCGGTCTTCCCGATGACGATGGCGACCTCGCCCTCGTAGTTCAGCCACTTGCAGCCCTCGGGGCGGACGATCGCGCCCTGGTGGGAGTTGAGGGCGGAGGTCGGCTTGTGGAAGTAGGTGGGGGTCGCGGGCAGCTTGATCTGGAACTCAGCGACCCGGCTGCGGTGGTTGAGGTGGACCGCGATGACCTTGGAGGGGACGACGGGCGGCAGGTGCCGGGCGTCGTCGATCTTGACGCGGCGGCCGTCACCGGCCACCAGCTCCTCGCCCTCGCGGACGGTCTCGACGACGGCGCCGTCGAGGAGGATACGGCGGTACTCAGGCATGGGTGGTCTCCTTGGAGGGGCGGGGCGCGGTCCAGCCGTCCGCGGGACGGTCGAACCACAGATGGACCTGGCCGGTGCCGACGGAGTTCTCGTACTCCCCGTACTGGCGCCCGCGGGCGGTGCAGGCCGCCTCGCCCAGCGCGCCGGCCAGCATCAGGTAGTGGAAGAACTTCGCCTCCGGCTTGTACTTCCAGAAGTCCGGCATGGTGCGCAGCACCTCGTCGTGGCGGCCGTCCTTGAACCAGGCGATGCGCTGCTCGTCGGCGGCGCGCGCCTCGGGGGTGAAGATGTGGACGGGGTCGCTGGCCTCGTGGTCGCGGAGCTGCCGCAGCGGCCAGAAGGTGTGCGAGAGGGCGCCGGAGGCGATCACCAGGACCTTGCGGCCCTCGGTGGCGGCGATGCCGTCGGCGAGGGCGCGGCCGAGGCGCAGATGGTCCTCCATGTCGCCGGTCTGGCAGACGCCGATGGAGATCCACTTCTTGTCGGGGAGGCCCTCGCCGAGGTGCTTCCAGAGGTTGATCGTGGCGTAGTAGACCGGCAGGTACTCGTCGTCGATCGGGGTGATCCAGGTGCCGTGTTTGTCGGCGAACTGGGCGATGTTGGCGGCGAGTTCGGGGTCGCCGGGGTAGTCGTACGGCATCCGGCACATGCCGCGCGGCAGCTCTTCGGAGGTGAAGAGACCGGCCCGGCGCTGCTGGGCGGAGACGACGAATTCGACGGTGGTGGCCCAGTGCGAGTCCAGGACGACGACGGTGTCGTAGTCGGCGGTCTCGAAGACGTCCTTACGGAGCTGCCGCAGGCCGGTGACGAGGGTGATCTCCTTGCCCTCGTTCAGCTCCCGCCGGGTCTCCTCCGGCAGCACGATGGTGGGGACGTGGGCGAGCAGCCCGGCGCCGACGATCTCACCCATGGTCGCGCCAGCCCTTCGGCGAGGTGACGGTGTTCTTGAGGTCGCAGTAGAAGTCGAAGCTCCAGGTGCCGCCCTCGCGGCCGACGCCGGACTCGCGGGAGCCGCCGAAGGGGGCCTGGAGGTCGCGGACGAAGAAGCAGTTGACCCAGACGGTGCCGGCGACCAACTGTCCGGTGACGCGCTCGGCACGCTCCTGGTCGCCGGTGGCGACGGTCGCGGCGAGGCCGAAGCGGGTGTCGTTGGCGAGCCGGACCGCTTCCTCCTCGGTCTCGAAGGTCTGCAGGGTGAGGACCGGGCCGAAGACCTCCTCCTGGACGATCTCGGAGTCCTGGGCGACGTCGGTGAGGAGGGTGGGCGCGTAGTACTGACCGTCCTTGCGGTGTCCGCCGATCACCGCACGCGCCCCGGCGGCGAGCGCCCGCTGCACGAAGCCGTCGATCTTCTCCAGCTGGCGGGGGTGGATGTTGGGCCCGATGTCGGTGGCCTCGTCGCGCGGATCGCCCTGCCGCAGCCCGGCGGCCTTCGCGACAAAGCGGCGGGTGAACTCCTCGGCCACCGAGGACTCGACGAGGAGGCGGGTCGCGGCCAGGCAGACCTGCCCGGCGTTGTCGTACTGCTCCACCGCCAGGTCGACGGCGAGGTCCAGCTCGGCGTCGGCGAAGACCAGCAGCGGGGACTTGCCGCCAAGCTCGAAACTGGCCGGTACGAGGTGGGCGGCAGCGGCGGCCGCGATGGTCTTCGCGGTGGGGACCGAACCGGTGAAGCTGATGCGGCGCACGTCGGGGTGGGAGACCAGGGCGCTGCCCGCCTCGGCACCGTAACCCTGGACAACGTTGAAAACGCCGGCGGGCAGGCCCGCTTCGTGCGCGATGTCGGCGAGGAGGGAGGCGGTGAGCGGGGTCCACTCGGCGGGCTTGAGGATCACCGTGTTGCCGGCGGCGAGCGCCGGGGCGATCTTCCAGCTCGCGAGCATCAGCGGCGCGTTCCACGGCGTGATCAGTACGCAGGGGCCCGCCGGGTCCCAGGAGACGTGGTTGGTGTGGCCGCGAGTCTCGAAGTCTTCGTGCTCCAGCTTCAGGAGCCAGTCGGCGAAGAAGCGGAAGTTGTGGGCGACGCGGGGCATCACGCCGCGGCGGTGCGAGCGCAGCAGCGCGCCGTTGTCGGTGGTCTCGACGATCGCCAGGTCCTCGATGCGCTTCTCGACGCCGTCGGCGATGGCGTGCAGGATGCGGGCGCGTTCGGCGCGCGGGGTGGCGGCCCAGCCGGGGAACGCCTCCTTCGCGGCGGCGACGGCCACTTCGGCCTCCGTCGCGGTGCCGCGGGCGATCTCGCCCAGGGCCGCGCCGTCGACCGGCGAGACATCGGTGAAGGTGGCGGCGGAGGCGACGCGGGTGCCGCCGATCCAGTGCCGGGTGTCGACGGCGACGCCGGCGACGGTGGTGCGGTGTGCGGTCATGTCCGGTCTCCCGAAGGGTGGTTGTAGTGCATTACTCGGCGGCGGAGGTGCCGGACTCCAGGAGCGTGCCGCCGTTCCAGACGACGCCGACCTGGCGGTAGTACGCGGCGATCGGCTCGCGGATCTCCAGCCGGGCCAGCTCCTCGGTGGGCGCCTCGAACAGCTCCAGTTCGGCGTCGCCGCGCCAGGCGGGGCCGGCCTCGAACGACGCGGCGCCGCTCTCGATCAGCTCGTCCAGGGCGAGGCCCTTGCCGGGCTCGATGGCCGGGAGCCAGCGGTGGTGGGCCATCGGGTGGCCGTTGACGAAGCCGTTGCTCTCCGACTCCTCGCGCAGCGTCACGACGGCCTGCGCGAGGCGCCGGTCCGCTGCGGCGAGCGTGGCGCCGAAGCGGGCGCCCGCTTCGATGCGCGGCGCCGGGCCGTAGGGGTGCGGACGGGTCTGGTGGATCGAGCCGAGCTTCTTCGGGTAGCCCTGGTGCAGCCCGCGGGCGATCGCAAAGTCCTTGTCGACCCAGATGTACACGCAACGGGAGTACGTACGGCCCTTGTAGGAGCAGCGGACGACCGCGAAGGCTTCCTTGTACTGGGCGCGTACGGGATCGAGCAGTTCTTCCCCCGAGGCGGCGCAGGACTGCCAGTCGGCCCAGATGAGGGCGACGGCGCCGGGGTCCTCCTCGGCGAGTCCGAGCGGTTCGGGCAGCAGCTCGCGGACGCGCGCGGGGTCGGTGCGGTACTCGACGGTGAGGAGGTCGCCGGAGTAGTGCCAGGGGGGCGAGGGGATGAGCGAGGCGGAACCGGTCGCCGTCTTGGGGTGGAAGTAACCGCGGACGCTGGCCATGGTGGTCGGGCTCCTTCAGGCGTGCTGGGTGCTGGGGGCCGGCTGCTGGAGCAGTTCGGCGCGGTATCGGGCGGCTCCGGAGGCGGCGGCCGGGCCGCCGAGGGCGAGGACGCCGACCAGCCGACCGTCGGCGTGGTAGCCCACGACGACGTCACCGGTGGGGTCGCCGTCCGGGTCGCCGGCCAGGACGCGGATGTCGTCCAGGCCGAGGGACGGGGCGCCGAAGGACTGCAGCCGGAAGTCGTGCTGGTCGCTCCAGAAGGTGGGGAGCGGCGCGAAGGGGGCGGGGTCGGGCTCGGCACCGGCGAGGTGGGCGGCGAGGGTCCTGGCCGCGCGCTTGGCGGTGTCGCCGGGGATCGACCAGTGCTCGACGCGGCGCGGGACGTTGTCGTAGCGGGCGTTGGGGAAGCGGGCGACGTCTCCTACGGCGACCGCGTACGGCAGGTCGCCGGCCCGGAGCAGTGCGTCGGTGCGTACGCCGTCGGTCAGGTCCAGGCCGTTGCCGGCCAGCCATTCGGTGTTGGCCACCGAGCCGACCGCCTCGACCACGACGTCGGCGGGGAGCACCCTGCCGTCCCCGAGTACGACGCCGGTGACGTGCTCGTCGCCCTCGAATGCGGTGACGCCGGTACCGAGCGCGAAGCGTACGCCGCGTTCCTCGTGCCGGCGGAGCAGCAGTCGGGCGGGCAGTTCGCCGAGGGGGCGCAGCATCGGCAGGGGTTCGGGGTCGACGACGGTGACCTCGGCGGCGCCGAGGCCGACGGCGGTGGCGGCGACCTCGCAGCCGATGAAGCCGGCGCCGACCACGACGACCCGGGCGCCGGGCCGGGTCAGCGCGGCGCGCAGGCCCTGGGCGTCGGCGAGGGTGCGGACGGTGTGCCGGCCGGTGGCAGGGCCGGGGCAGCGCAGCCGCCGGGGCCGCGTGCCGGTGGCGATCACCAGGCCGTCGAAGGCCAGTTGCTCGCCGTCCGCCAGCTCCACGGTCCGCTCGGCGAGCCGGGCGGCGGTGATCCGAGTGCCGAGGCGCCATGCCACGTCGGCGACGCTGGCGCGGGGCCGGAAAGCGAGGGAGTCGAAGGGGGCTTTGCCCGCGAGGACTTCCTTGGAGAGCGGCGGGCGGTTGTACGGCATGTGCGGCTCGTCGCCGATCAGGGTGAGCGGGCCGGTGAAGCCGGCGGCGCGCAGCTGCTCGGCGGCGCGCAGGCCGGCCATGGCGGCGCCGGCCACCACGATGCGGGCGGCCATCGGTCAGTCCTCGATCCGGATGGCCTGCAGCGGGCAGACGTCGGCGGCTTCCTCGACGTCCTCGCGCAGTGCGTCGTCGGGGTCGCTGACGTAGCCGAGGTGCCCGTCCGCGTCGAGGTGGAAGACGTCGGGGGCTGCGAAGACGCACTGGCCGTGGTCCTGGCACTTGTTCATGTCGACGACGACCTTCATGGCCGGCCTCCTGGTGGTGGAACAGTGGTGAACCGATAAGTCGTTTGGCATCAAACAACATAGGAAGGCCGCGGCTCCTGGTCAACACCTATCCGCATGGATAAATTTTTGCCGCCCGCCTCTTGCGGGGCCCGCAGACGTTCCCTACCGTTTGGCGTCAAATGACTGGCAGGGCCTCACTCAGCGCGGCCCCGGTCCTTCCCCGCCACCGTTCCCGCCCCTCCGAGGAGACACTGGTGAGCGCTCCCGATTTCCCCGCGATCCAACAGCACATGGACCGACTCGCCGCCGACGGCATCGACGTCATCCGCGTCGCCTATCCCGATCTCATCGGCACCGACCGCGCCCGCGACGTCCTGTTGGAACACCTGCCCTCGGCCTGCGACCACGGCCTCGCCTTCTGCCGGGCCGTCTACCACACCAGCCCGCAGGGCGATGTCGTCGAGGTCGCGGGCGGCCTGGACGCCGGCCTGCCCGACATCGCCGTCCGCCCGGACCTGTCCACGCTGACCCCACTGCCCTGGGAGCCGGGCGTCGCCTGGTGCCTCGGCGACGTACTCGACCCCGCCACCGGCTCGCCCGCCCCGGAATCCCCCCGCGACCTGCTCCGCCACGTGCTCGCCCAGTGCACCGAGGAGGGGCTGGCCCCGGTGGTCGGCCCCGAGCTGGAGTACTTCCTGTGCGACCCGGACCCCGGCTCGCCCTCGGGCTGGAAGCGGTACGGCGAGGCCCCCGGCAATGTCTACACCGCGGGCCGCCGCGGCGACCCGGACGGCCATCTGCTGCGCACTTTGCGGCAGTTGCGCGACCTCGGCGTCGGCGCCAGCATGGGCAACCACGAGTTCAGCCCGGGCCAGTTCGAGATCAATCTGACCCACTCCCCCGCGCTCGACGCCGCCGACCGGGCCTTCCGCTTCAAGGCCGCCGTCAAGGAACTCGCCCGCACCGAAGGCCGCTTGGCCACCTTCATGGCCAAGCCCTTCAGCGACGAGGGCGGTTCGGGCTTCCACGCCCATGTCTCCTGCCTGGACGGCGAAGGCCGCAACACCTTCGACGACCCCGGCGCGCCACACGGGCTCTCCGCAACGGCCCGGCACGCGATCGCCGGCGTCCTCGCCCACGCCCCCGCGCTGACCGCACTCCTCAACCCCACGGTCAACTCCTACAAGCGGTTCGGGCCCGACACCCTCGCCCCCTGGCTGATCGACTGGGGCCTGGACAACCGCAGCGCCATGGTCCGCATCCCGCCCGAGCGCGGGGCGGGCGCCCGCTTCGAACTGCGTCTCGCCGACGCCAGCGCCAACCCGTACCTCCTGCTCGCGGGCACCCTCGCGGCCGCGCTGCTCGGCGTGCGCGCCGGCCAAGAGCCACCCGCGCCCCTGGAGGGCTACGGCTACGACACCACCAAGGCCGCGACCCTGCCGATGACACTGCCCGCGGCGCTCGACGCCTTCGAGGCCGACACCGCGCTCACCGCGGTCCTCGGCAAGGGTTTCGCCGCGGCCTTCCTCGCCTACAAACGCGACGAGGTCGCCCGCTTCCAGCAGTACGTCACGGACTGGGAGTTCACCGAGTACGCGTACCACCTCTGACCCACGCGCCCACCCGCACCCGCACCGCACCCGCAAGGAGCCACCGATGACCAGCACCCTGCCCGACGTCCACGAGCCGCTCCCCCTGGACGAGGTGAACCTCGCCGACCTGGACAACTTCACCGACGGCATCACCCCGTGGCGGATGTTCCACACCCTGCGCCACCACGACCCGGTCCACTGGCAGCCGGAGGAGGCGCCCAACTCCGGCTTCTGGTCGGTCACCCGGCACGCGGACATCGCCCGCGTCGACCGGGACGCGGAGACCTTCACCTCGACCAAGTTCGTCAATCTCGAAGAGGTCGACGAGGACCAGATCAAGAGGCGCGCCTCGATGCTGGAGCTGGACGGCGTCCGGCACCGCGCGATGCGCAGCCTGCTGCAGCGCCAGTTCGGCGCGAGCGTCATCAACCAGTACGCCGACTTCCTGCGCGGGCTGACCGCGAAGACGCTGGACGCCGCGCTCACCAAGCGCAGCTTCGACTTCGTGCGCGAGGTCTCCGCCGACTTCCCCATCAACGTCCTCGCCCGGCTGCTGGACGTGCCGCCGGAGGACAACCAGCAGCTCATCGACTGGGGCAACCGCATCATCGGCCACACCGACCCCGACTACGCCGATGTGCTGCTGGAGAGCGAGGAGAGCGAGCAGTACCGCGATCTGCCGTTCCGCTCCCCCGCCTCCCTGGAGGTCTTCGAGTACGGGCGCGAGCTGGCCCGGCAGCGGCGCGGCGGCGACGGCACCGACCTGGTCTCCCGGCTGGTCAACCAGACCCCGCGGGACGGCGTCCCGCTCTCCGCCCAGGACTTCGACAACTACTTCCTGCTGCTCGTCGTCGCGGGCAACGAGACCACCCGGCACTCCATCACGCACGCGATGCTCGCGCTGATCAACAACCCGGACCAGCTCGACCGGCTGCGCAAGGACCCCTCGCTCATCCCCACGGCGGTCGAGGAGTTCCTGCGCTGGGCCTCGCCCGTGTACCACTTCCGCCGCACCGCCACCCGCGACGTCGAGCTCGGCGGCAAGCGCATCAAGGAAGGCGACAAGGTCGTCATGTGGTACGCCTCCGGCAACCGCGACGAGCAGGTCTTCGGCAACCCCTACGACTTCGACGTGGCCCGCGAGAACAACGACCACGTCACCTTCGGCAAGGGCAGCCCGCACCTATGCTTGGGCAACCTCCTCGCCCGCACCGAGATGCGCATCATGTTCGAGGAGCTGATCCCGCGGATCGCCGACATCCGCGTCACCGGCGAAGTCCCCCGTGTCCGCTCCAACTTCGTCAACGGCATCAAGAAGCTGCCGGTCGAGGTCACCCTCGCCTGAACGTCATCCTGAATCCCATACGGCCGAGCAGCCGGTCACGCAGCACGAGGGTGTGGAACAGCACCGCGCACGCGTGCGTCAGGAAGGCCGCGAAGAGCAGGTACGCCAGTACCGTGTGCGCCTGCCGCAGCATCGCGTACAGGGCCGGGTCGGACGGCAGGAGGCCCGGCAGGCGCAGCGGCCCGTACAGCACAATGGGGTACCCGGCCGCCGACAGCATGCCCCAGCCGATCAGCGGCAGCGTGAACATCAGGGCGTAGAGCAGATACTCCGAGCCCTTCGCCGCCACGCGTTCCCACCGGCCCATGGCCGGCGGGAGGGTCGGCGGCCGGTGCCGGAGCCGGTTCACGAACCGCACCACGGTGAAGACGAGGATCAGCATCCCGAGTGGCCGGTGGACGTCCTGCAGCGCGTCGTAGGCGGTCGGGGAGGCCACCATGGCGGCGCCGATGAACAGCATGGCGACGACCATCACCGCCATCCCCCAGTGCAGTACGCGGGCGAGGACGCCGAACTTCTCCGTTCCGCTCATCACTGCCCCTTCTGTGTCTGCTGCGCCTTTGCCACATCGACCGGGCTCGATGTCTTCGGCTCGCCCGCTCTGCGGGTGAACGACTGGGAGTAGACCGCCGAACGGGCGCTGAGCAGCGGGTCGTCCGACGCCGCTATCCCGTCCGGGAGGATCAGCGGATCGAAGTTGACGTCCCGGGCGTTGCCGGCCGCCTCGGTCTGTACGGAGTCGATCGTCAGCGTCCCGGCGTCGATCGTGCGGCGGTCGCCGGGCCACGGCGCGGTGGCGTCGTCCGTGGGGTCGCCAGGTCTGCCGACCGTCAGCAGCAGGCGCCAACGCAGGGGATTCTGCGCGACCTTGGCGATCAGCGCGTCGAAGAGGTGGTCGCGGCCCGGCGGCGGTGCGTTGGTATCGGCGGGGCGGACCGGCCCGGCCGGCTTCAGCGCCCAGCGCACGGGGACGGTGTCGCCCGCTTCATTGGTGCAGCGGAAGGCGTTCAGGGCGTTGTAGGTGCTGTCGTCGAAGCCGGACGTGGGCGGGTGCCGCTTGACGACGGCCATCGCCTTGGCGGTCTCGGGGTGCTCGGCGAGAAAGGCGGCCATCTTCTCCGGGTCCGGCTTGCCCGTTCCCGGCAGTGGTTGGGCCGCGAGCATCCGCGCATAGAAGCCCTGCGGAGTGCGGTCCAGGAAGACCGGGAGGTTGATCATCGCGGTGCGCCACTGCTCGCCGTCCGGCAGTGGGAAGAGCAGCCCGAGCCCTCGGACGGTGGGAGCGGCATCGGGCGCGTCCGGCAGCCCGCCCGACAGGGAGAACCGGCCGGTCACGGGGGTGCGCCCGGGCACGAACACGGTGGCCCTGGACACCGCCGCACCCGCTCCGTTGGCGGTGAAGTACCCGGAGGCGCTCACGCCCTTCGCGTGGTTGCGCCGGAACCCGGCGTGCTTCCCGTAGACCTGCTCGAAGCGGTCCGCGAACCGGGCCGGTGTCAGCCGGTCGGCGGGGAACCGGCCGCCGGCGTAGGCGAGTCCGCCGATGCCCGCCGTGCCGACGCCGCCGATCGCCGCGAGCCCTAGCAGGGCGCTCCGGCGGCTGAGTTCCGGGCGGTGCGGTGTCACCGGCGGCGGTGTGGCGCCCTCGCTCATGACGCACCGTCAGTGGCCGGGGCGATCACCACGGCGTGCCACACTCCCTTGACGCCGTCGCCGGCGGTCTTGCCGGGGGCGGTGTCCTTGGCGAAGCGGTACAGCGCGTGGCCGTCGTACGTGGCCTGGGTGGCGCCGTCGGGCCGCTTCAGCGTGCCCGTGTCCTCGGGGAGGCCGGCGCCGCCCTGCGGGGTCCCGGTCACCGGCGGCCAGAGCGCGGCGCACTTCCCGGTGCAGGCCGAGGTCTTCGCGGTGTCCTTGTCGAAGGTGTACAGCGTGTAGCCGCGGCCGTCGGTCAGCACCTTGCCCAGCTCGGTCGTCCGGGTGGCCAGCTCGGCGTCCTGCTTCCCGCCCTCGGCCGGGACCGTCGCCGAGGGCTTGGCCGAGGAGCCCGTCTTCGCCTCGTCGCCGCCCGCTTCCCCACCGCCCCCGCACGCCGCCAGCAGCAGCGCGGCGCCGACGCCCACCGCGAGGCCGAGCCCGGCCCGCGCGGCTCCCCGGCGACCGCCCGTCCGCCGGCTCCCCTGCTCGCCCGTCGTCTCGCCCGTCATCTCACCCATTGACGTACTCCGTCCGTGTCGCGCCGTGTCCTGTCGTGTCGTGCTGGTGCGCACGACGACGGGGGATACGGGGCGCGGGCGGCAGGTGTTTTCCCCAGGGCGGGTGAGCCATGTCACAGCCCTCGCGGCGGCCGGGGCGGCCGGGGTGGCTACGCCGCGGGCAGCGGCGGCCAGGTGGGGCGGTGCTCGGCGGGGAGGGAGGCGAGGGCCTGGCTGACGGTGGCGTGCTGCGGGAAGAGCTTGTCGCTGCCGGTGTGGCGCAGCAGGTCGGAGAGGCGGCGGCCGGCGCACGCGAGCAGCAGGGCGCCCTCCCGGCGGCGCAGCAGCCAGTGGAGGGCGAGCAGACAGTTCAGGCCACGGGAGTCGCAGAACGTGAGCGCGGCCACGTCCAGGACGAGATAGCGGTACCCGTCGGCGAGAACGACACCGGTGGAGGAGAGAAACCCCTCCTCCGACGCATGGTCGAGCTCGCCGCGCACCCGAAGCACGGCGCATGCGTCGCACTTCGTGAGAACGGTGACGGCCAGCCGCCCGGTGCCCGTGGACATCGCTCGCTCCTCCGATCACCTGTCGCACGGACATCCACGGAAGGCTCCACGGACATTCCCCGGTGGTGGCCGCTTGTCGGCCCCACACTGTGAACTACAGGCATGTGATACAAGACGAGTGTCCCACATGAGCGGATACATGCCGGAAATTGGCCGGCCGACGCACGGTGACAATACGATCGCGCTGCACCCGGACGGGTGAACCTCGGGTGCGAGCGTCCCTCGGCGCCAGGGAGCCCAGGGCCGACGGGGAGCGTCAAGACCACGCACCCGAGCGCTTGTGCCCGGGGCAACGTGGGGTGGACGCTGACGACGTCGTCGCATGGCCGATGCACCGACCCACCGGACCGGGTGGGCGATGGCGGCCCAGGAGCGGCACGGTACGGCTCAGAGGGGGCGCTGCGACATGGTGGAGAGCACCGTCAAGGGCTTGGTCGACGTTCTTGCGCAGGGCCGCGAGGCGGACTTCGCGGCGCAGTGGGCCGGGGAGGCGGCAGCCGCGCTGGGCCTGGACGGGCTGGCCGCTTCCCTGCTCGTCGGGGAACCGGAGCTGATCTGGTTCAGCGAGGAGGTCAGCGCGCGGCTGGAGGACCTGCAGTTCACCCTGGGCGAGGGCCCCAGCCTGGAAGCCGCGCGGGCGGGCGCGATCTGCCTGGTGGCCGATGTGTCGTCGACGCCGGCGGCGCGCTGGGCGGGCTTCCTGCCCGCCGTCACACAGCTCGGCGTCCAGGCGGTCTTCGCCTTTCCGTTACGGCTGGGGTCCATGAAGGTGGGCGCCCTGACCGGCCATCGCCGCCGGCCGGGAATGATGAGCGGGGAGAGCATCGACCACGCGCTGACACTCTGCGACGCGCTGACCGACTTCCTCCTCCGCATGCGGCTCCCCCCGCCGGCCCCCGAAGACCCGGCACGCACACCACCGGGCACCGCCGGCCTGGTACACCTCCACCGCGCGGAGGTCCACCAGGCCACCGGCATGATCGCCGTCCAACTCGGCATCCCCATCCCGGCCGCCCTCTCCCGCCTCCGCGCGGAAGCCTTCGCCACCGGCCGAGACATCACCGAAGTAGCAAGCGCGGTACTCCACGGCGACCTCCGCCTCACCGCGAACAACGGGCCCAGCGACTCCGTATGAGGTGCCGCACCTCGGCGTAACGACCGGTCCGTTCCGGCCAATGTCGGAGTGTGGGGCGGGGTCAGACGCGCGGGCGTGTGTATCTCTGGTCCCGGGGGCGGGTCACGGTGGGCTGTTTCTTCATCAGGGGGTGTTTTCGGGCGGGTGGGCTACTGGCTGACAGGTTCCGGGGGTCGGCAGGGGGTGGGCGCGCGGCGTTCTCGGGTGCTTCGGCCGGGTACGCGTGCGCCGCACCCGGCGACCGCTGGGTGACCCTCGTGAGAAAGCAGGCGCACCATGACCGCCGCTTCGTCCCCCGGGTACTCGGAATCCGGCATGCCGAGGAGTAGCCGTACCGCCGTGCGGCCCACGCACACCGAGACCAAACCGTCCTTCAAGACCACCGAGTTCTTCGTCTACGTGGCCGCCGTGGTGGCCGTGCTCATCGCCTCCGCCCTGGTGGGCAGCGGTCCGGGCATCGTGGACCGTTTCCCCGCCGACCAGGCATGGCTGTATGTCACCCTGCTCAGCATCGGCTACCTGATCAGCCGGGGCCTGGCCAAGAGCGGGAGCCGTGAAACGGCCGACCACACCCACGCCTGACGTACCCTTCCGTCCCCTGCGGGCCCCGCCCGGCCGGAAGGCCGGGCGGGGCCCCGGGCGCGGGGTCAGAGCGGGAGGAAGGCGTCGGTCTCCTGGTCGTGTGCCATGACGAGGCCGGTGTGCACCTCGTAGAACCAGCCGTGCAGCGTCACTTCACCGGCGTCCATGCGCTCGCGGACGCTGGGGTAGGCGCGCAGCCGGTCGAGCTGTTCGCGGACGTGGCGCTGGACGGCGCCGGCCACCGCCGGCGTGTCGTCCAGGGGCAGGTCGGCGGCGAACTGCTCAGCGAGCCAGTCCCGTACGCAGGGCGCGTCGTTCAGGTCCTCGGCGCGGGCCCGGGCACCGACGGCGCCACAGTGCGAGTGGCCGCAGACGATGATGTCGGCGACCTTCAGGACGCGCATCGCGTACTCGATGGTCGCGGCCTCCGCACAGGCCGTCATGTCGTCCTGGTAGGCGGGGACGGCGTTGCCGGCCGTCCGCAGTTCGAAGAGCTCGCCGGGCCGTGCGCCGGTGATGAAGGACGGTACGACCCTGGAGTCGGAGCAGGTGATGAACAGGGCGAGCGGCGACTGGCCGGCGGCGAACCGGCCGAAGCTCTCCCGCTCCTCCGGACGTTCGGCGATACGGGCATTGAGGCTCCGGGCCTGCTGGATGAAGGTCTCCACGAGGAGGTCTCTCCTGTTACTGAGGGTGCCACTGAGTGCGTGGCGGAAGCGGATCGCGAGGGTCGTTGCCGTGCGGAGGCGAGGCTGGTCCGGAACTGCGCTGGTCCGGAATGACAACGCGGCCGGTGGCGACCGTGCGCGTGTGCTGTGCGTCCCGGTCATGTCATGGGCTCCCCTCGGGCGCGGCAGGGCGCGGGCGGGGCTGCCGTACGGTCAGCGCCAGGACGGGCACGCTCGCCAGCGCCAGCGCGCCTCCGGCGAGCGCCAGCAGCGGGAAGCCGCCCGCCACGACGACCATTCCGGAGGACAGGCCGCCGGTGGCCCCGGCGACGGCGAGGGCCACGTCCAGCAGGCCCTGCGTGCGGGCGCGGGTGGCCGCCGGCAGGGCGTCGGTGACCAGGGCGGTGCCGCTGATCAGGCCGAAGTTCCAGCCGAGGCCGAGCAGGACGAGGGCGGTGGCGAGCGCCGGTACGGAGTGGTCCGGTGCCAGGGCCGCCACGGCGCCGGCCGCGCACAGCGTCACGCCGGACGCGGCCGCGACCGGCAGCCGCCCGGCCCGGTCGACGAGGAGCCCCGTCAGCGGGGAGGGCAGGAACATCGCCGCCACGTGGAGGGCGATGACCAGTCCGGCGGCTCCGGTGCTGTGGCCGTGCGCCCGCATGTGGACCGGCGTCATGGTCATGATCGCGATCATCGCGAGCTGGCCGGTCACCATGACGGAGGTGCCGGCGAGGAGGCGGCGCCGGTCGGGGCGGTCGGTCGTACTCTTCGCCGGGGCCGCGTCGGCCTGAACGGCCGCGTCGGCCAGGGTGCGTGCCAGCCGCAGCGGGTCGGGGCGCAGCAGCGTGCCCAGGAGGACGGCGGCCGCCGCGAAGGCAACGGTGGCCAGGGCGAACGGGCCCGCCAATCGCGGAACGCCCCAGCCGTGCGCGACCTCGCCCGTGGCAGTCACCAGCAGCGGCCCGGCCACCGCGCCGAGCGTGGTGGCCATCAGTACGGTGCTCACCGCCCGGCCGCGCCGCTCGGGCGCCGCCAGGTCGGCCCCGGCATAGCGGGCCATCAGGTTGGTGGCCGTGCCCGCGCCGTAGACCGTGAGCGAGACGAAGAGCAGTACGACGTCGCCGGTGGCGGCGGCCACGACGACGCCGAGGCTGCCGAGCGCACCCACGCCGTAGCCCAGCGCGAGGCCGGGGCGCCGGCCCCAGCGCTGGCACAGCCGGCCGACGGCGACGGCACCGAGCGCTGACCCGCCCGTGAACAGGGCGCTGGGCAGGCCGGCCGACCCCGTGGAGCCGAGCATCTCCTCGGCGAGCAGCGCTCCGACGGTGATGCCCGCGGCCAGGCCCGCGCCGCTGAGGACCTGGGAGAGCACCAGGACGGTCAGTATGCGCCGCTGCGCGGTGGCCACGGACGGCGCGGCGAGCACCGGCGGCCCGTGTGCCGGGGAGACCCCGGTCCGTTCGGTCATGGATTGCTGCCCCGTGCCGGTTCCAGTGCGGAGATCTCCTGCAAGGACATGTCCAGCCGCTCGTGCAGGAACCGGACGATGGTCCAGTGCGGCAACGCACCCTCGTCGAAGGGGCCGAATTCCCGGCAGTACAGCGGAATCCAGCGCAGCGCCTCTTCGATCGCCTGCTCGCGCCCCGGCTCCTGCTGGTACTCCTCGTACCCGATGCTGCGGTGCTCGATGAAGAACTTCCCCGGCAGGCGTTCCTCGCACAGCGTCCGGTATTCGCGCGTCTGCAGGATGAGGTAGTGCCAGAATTCGTCGATTTCCTGCTCGACGGGGAGGAAGAGCCCGCTGAGTTCCCCGGGGTACTTGGAGATCAGGTAGAGGTACCGCAGGCATTCCAGCGCCTGGCGTTCGGTGTACTCGCGGGGCGCGTCGGTGCCGGCGGCGAAGTGCCCGACCAGTTCCGCGTACAGCGTGGGGCCGAGCAGTGCCGTGAGGTCGTCCTCGGTCACGAACGTCTTCGTGGTCATGGTCCCTCTCACTTTCCGTCCGTGGCGAGCCAGGCGTACTTCCCCGACTTTCCGATGGGGATGTGGTCCCGGTGGTCGAGTACGCAGCGGCGGCCGGTCAGTTCGCGTACGCCGTGCCCCAGGGCGGCCACTCGGTCGGATTCGAGGGGCTTGCCGTCGAACGTGGTGTACGCGAGCACGGCCTCGGCGGGGCTGAGGACCCGCAGCTGGTGGACGAAGACGCGGGGCGAGACGGAGCCGACGAGCGCGTCCAGATCGCCTTGCGACACCGGGCCCGCGGGCGAATCCAGCAATTCCTTTTCCCGGCCGCAGAATTGCGTGATTTTCGCCGGGTCGGGCGTGCCGTCCAGCGTGCGGGCGCAGTCACCGGAGCGGTAGCGGACCAGCGGCATGTGCGGATTGCGCAGGCTGGTGACGATGAGATGGAAGAGCCCGCTGCCCTCGGCCACCGGCGCGAGTTCCACGCTCATGTCGTCGAGGTACGGGTGGTAGCGGCCGCGGCGGTCGCTGTAGAAGAGATAGCCCAGCTCCGTGCTGCCGAACAGGTCGATGATCGGGCACGCGAAGTGCTGCTGGAGATACCGCCGTACATTGACCGGCGTGTATTCGTAGGCGTGGATGATGCTCGCCGGTGGCGAGAAGGCGTCCCACAGTCCCCAGGTCTGGATTTTGTGCAGCAGATGCGCCAAGTGGTAGCCGGAGCAGTCCAGGTGGTACCACCCGCGCGGATGCGTCTGCCGGGCCGCTTCGATTTCCGCGAGCATCCGCTCGACGTCGGCGCGCTCCCAGAGCGCCGGGTCGAGGCGGAGATTGAGGTAAGAGGTGCGGGCGTCGAGCCGGCGGTCCTCCACACGCGGTACGGGCGGCGGCTCCTCGCCGCGCTTCCTGGCATTCACCCGGGCGACGTGTTCCGTCGCGAGCACCGTCGTCAGGGAAACCCGCCGGCAGTCCGCTTCCCAGGTCTCCCGGATGTCCGGGTGCTCGCTCCACAGCCGGTAGTAGGAGCGGAGGAGGAAGTACGGGGGACGGATGAGCTGCATCCGGGCGTGATTGGTGCCCGTGGAGAGCACGAATTCCGCCTCGCCGGTTTCGAGCGCCGTCGCGAGTGCGGGCGTCATCCAGTTGTCCGGGAAGCCGCGCGCGATCTCGGCCTTTTCCAGTACCGGGAAATGGCCGCGCGCCACCGCGTCACGGTAGATCGGAACGTCCTTGACGCGCGCGATGACCTCGGCCGTCGGCTGACCGTCCGGGGAGACCCGCAGCGGACCGTCCGGGGAAACCTTCAAGGGAAACCTCAACAGGGCTCGTGGGCCGGGGCCGGCCGGCGGCGGAGATGGCCGCCGCCGGCCGGCCCGGAAACGCCGGGCAGCGACGCGTCAGGAAATGCAGCCGGTCTTCGTCGCACTGATGCAGCCGGACTTGGGGGCGGCGCTGATGCAGCCGTCCTTGTCCGACTTCTGCGCCGAGTTGGCGGCGACCCAGCCCTGCCAGACGTCGTCCTGGGCCATCTTCTTGATGAGCTGTTCCATGCGGGCCTCCGAGAGGTGGGGGATGGAGCCGGCCGTGCGACACATGCGCCGCTGACGTGCGCTTTTGCCACACGGAACGAAGGTAAAAGGTTGACCAAGTCGATGTCAACGAATGGCAATGACCAAAGGTCACAAAGGGCGCATGCCGCGCCAACATTTGGCGAGATCGCGTCGCGGCGACCGTGGCGAGGGGCCGGTACCCGTACGGAGGCAAGGCCCGGTACCCCTGCGGAGGCGTGGCCGGGCCGTGCGAGGCACGATGGCCGTATGCTGCTGGCCCACCTTGCCCGCGTGTCCCAAGAAGTCGCCGCGACCTCCGCGCGCTCCCGGAAGGTCGCGCTGCTGGCCGGGCTGTTCCGCGAGGCGGCGCCCGAGGATGTGCCGGTGGTCATCCCCTATCTGGCCGGACGGCTGCCGCAGGGGCGGATCGGCATCGGCTGGAACGCCCTGCGCGACCCGGCTCCTCCGGCCGACCGGCCGATACTGACCGTACGCGGTGTCGACTCGGGGCTCACCGCGCTGTCCGGGATCACCGGGACCGGCGCCCAGGCCGAACGCCGGCGGCTGGTGCAGCAGCTGCTGGCCACGGCCACCGAACCGGAACAGCGCTTCCTGACCGGCCTGCTGACCGGCGAGGTGCGCCAGGGCGCGCTGGACGCGCTCGCCGTCGAGGGGCTGGCGGCGGCGACGGACGCGCCCCCGGCGGAGGTGCGCCGGGCCGTGATGCTCGGCGGGCTGCAGGAGGTGGCCAGGGCCCTGCTGGCCGACGGCCCGGAGGCGCTCGCCGGATTCCGGCTCACCGTGGGCCGGCCCGTCGGCCCGATGCTCGCGCACAGCGCGAAGTCGCCGGCCGAGGCGGTCGGCAAGCTGGGCGCCTGCGCCGTGGAGGAGAAGCTCGACGGCATTCGCGTACAGGTGCACCGCGACGGCGACGACGTGCACATCCACACCCGCACCCTGGACGAGGTCACCGACCGGCTCCCCGAGGTCGTCGAGGCCGCGCGCGCCCTGCCGGCCATCCGCTTCGTGCTGGACGGCGAAGTCATCGCGCTGGACGCCGACGGGCGGCCGCTGCCGTTCCAGCGCACCGCCGGGCGCTTCGGCTCCCGGGTGGACGTGGCCGCCGCGCAGGCCGCGCTGCCGCTCTCCCCGGTCTTCTTCGACATCCTGGCGGCGGGCGACCGGGACCTGATGGACCTGCCCTTCGCCGACCGCCACGCGGAGCTGGCCCGGATCGTGCCCGAGCCGATGCGGGTCCGCCGGATGGTCGTCCAGGACCCCGCCGATCCCGCGGCCCAGGAAGCGGTGGCGGAGTTCTGGGCCGCGACGCTGCGCCGCGGACACGAAGGCGTCGTGGTCAAGGCGCTGGACGCGCCCTACAGCGCGGGGCGGCGCGGCGCCTCCTGGCTCAAGGTCAAGCCGGTGCACACCCTCGACCTCGTCGTGCTGGCGGCGGAGTGGGGGCACGGCCGCCGCGCGGGCAAGCTCTCCAACCTCCACCTCGGCGCCCGCGGGCCCGACGGCTCGTTCGTCATGCTCGGCAAGACCTTCAAGGGGATGACCGACGCCACCCTCGCCTGGCAGACCGAACGGCTGCGGGAACTCGCCGTGGAGGAGCGCGGGCATGTCGTGACCGTACGCCCGGAGCTCGTCGTGGAGATCGCCTACGACGGCCTCCAGACCTCCACCCGCTACCCTGCGGGCGTCACCCTGCGGTTCGCCCGGCTGGTGCGGTACCGCGAGGACAAGTCACCGGAGGAGGCCGACACGGTGCAGGACATCCTGGCGGCCCACGACGCGCCGGAGTCATGAGGAATGACGGGGAAAACGACGGGGAAACGCAGCGCCGGACTGCTGCTGTACCGCCGTACGAGCGGCAGCGTCGAGCTGCTGCTGGCACACATGGGCGGGCCGCTGTGGGCCCGCCGCGAGGCCGGGGCGTGGACGGTGCCGAAGGGCGAGTACGTACCGCCCGAGGAACCGCTGGCGGCCGCCCGGCGGGAATTCGAGGAGGAGTTGGGCCTGCCGCCTCCGGAGGGCCCGTACGTCCCGCTGGGCGAGGTCCGTCAGTCGGGCGGCAAGACGGTCACCGTCTGGGCCGTCGAGGGCGACCTCGACCCGGAGGCGGTCGTTCCGGGAACGTTCGAGATGGAGTGGCCCAGGAACTCCGGCGTCCTGCGTGCCTTCCCCGAGATCGACCGCGTGGCGTGGTGCGGCCCCGAGGCGGCCGGGGAACGCCTGATCACCGCCCAACGCGCCTTCGTGGACCGGCTCCTCAGCTACCTCCGACCTGACTGAACTCACGCACGCCGGGCCTGGCTGAACCGCTCCTCGAACAGCGCCTCCGCCTCGGCGACCGCCCGCGCCAAGTACTCCGCCTCCGGCCGCAGTCCGGCGACGAGGGCATCGACGTCGCGCAGCCCCGCCTGCTGCAGGAGCCGCTTCTCGTTGGTGATCCATTCGCCGCGCGCCGCGAGGACCGCGTGGGCGGTCTCCATCGCGGCGGTGGCGAGCGCGCCCGCGACCTCGGTGGCCCGACCGCGCGGCACGTACGCGCCCTTGGCGTACCGGAGCGTGAGCTCGGCGCGCCCGCGCCATACCGGCGGGGCCGCGGCGCGCAGCGGCTCCGGGTAGCCGGGGCGCGGCAGCTCGCCGCGCAGGACCTGGTTGACGGCCAGCTCCGCGACCACCAGGTAGCTGGGGATGCCCGCGAGGTGGAACATCAGCGGCTCCCAGTGGAAGCGGCCCTCCCCCGCCTCGGCGAGTTCGTGCTCGACGACGTCGAGGTCGCGGTAGTGGACGTCGACGTGCCGGCCGTCGATGACCAGCCAGGCACCGCCGTTGAAGACGCCACCGCCCCATTCGCCGAGCCCGGAGACCTCGCCCTCCCAGCCGACGGCGCGCAGCTCCGCCGGGTCGAAGGCGCCGCGGTAGTACAGGGCGAAGTCCCAGTCGCTGTCGGCGGTGTGGGTGCCCTGGGCCCGCGAGCCGCCGAGGGTGACGGCGCGCACGGCGGACAGCCCCGCGAGCCGGTCGGCGACATGGTCCACAAACTCCTGATCGGTCAGCACGGCCTCTCCCATGCCACCGACCTTATCCCTCGTGACATCACCTCTCACCGAAGCGACAGCGACGCCCGGGAGTTGAGTACGTGCACGTCGCTGCCCGTGGCCTGCCGATAGATGTCGGTGATGCGGGCCAGCTCCTCCGGGGTCCGGCCGCCGGCCCGGTGCATCTCCCGGTTGGCCCGGACGACGGCCGTGGTCGCGTCGCGGCGCGCGTCCTCGTAGCGGGCCAGCCCGTCCGGTACGCCGGTGGCCCGCGCGAGTTCGTGGGCGAGTACGCGGGCGTCGACGACCGCCTGTGACGCGCCGTTGGCGCCGACCGGGTACATCGGGTGGGCGGCGTCGCCGAGCAGGGTGACCCGGCCGCTGCCCCAGGCGGGCAGCGGGTCGCGGTCGACCATCGGGTATTGCAGGAGCGGGTCGCCGCCCGCCAGCAGCGCGGGAACGTCGAGGACGCCCAGCGTCCAGTCCGCGTAGTGCGGCAGCACGTCGGCGAGCCGGCCCGCGCTGTTCCAGGCCGCCTCCTCGGCGAGCGGCTGCGGCTCGGCCACCCTGACCTGGCAGACCCAGTTGATGCGGCCGCGGCCGATCGGGTACGCGATCAGCTCCGCGTCCCCGCCCGTCACGAGCACCGCCGAGACGCCGGTGAGGAAGGGTTCGGCCTGGGTGACGCCGCGCCACATGCGGATGCCGGACCACTGCAGCGGGCCGCCCTCCGGATGCAGCCGGGCCCGGACGACCGAGTGCAGGCCGTCGGCGCCCACGAGCGCCGCGGCATCGTACGTCGCCGCCTCCCCGGTCGCCCGGTCGAGCAGCCGGGCCCGGACCGCGCCCGGCCGCTCCTCGAAGTCCACCAGCCGCGTCCCGGTACGCACCGCGTCGGCACCCAGCCGGGCGCGCACCGCCGCGAGGAGCATGAGCTGCAGTTCGCCGCGGTGGAGGGAGTACTGCGGCCAGTGGTAGCCCTGCGCCCGGCCGCGCGGCTCGGTGAAGAGCCGCCGGCCGGACCGGTCGTAGTAGACGTTCTCGGTGGTGGCGACGCCGATGGCGGCGAGCTCTTCGCCGAGGCCGAGTTCGGTCAGTTCGCGCACGGCGTGCGGCAGCAGGTTGATCCCGACGCCGAGCGGGCTGATCCGGCGGGCGCTCTCCACCACGACCGCGTCGATGCCCGCGGCGTGCAGGCTCAGCGCGGCGGTCAACCCGCCGATGCCCGCGCCGGCGATCAGTACGGTCATCGTCCGGTCGCCGTCTCGGGGCGGTCCATGATGCGCAGCCAGCTCCCGTCCGGCTGCCGGCGCGCGACCTGCACCCGGCCGCCCGTGCCGTCGGCGGGCCGGGTGGAGGTCAGGGCGAGGTCGCCGTACTGAACTGTCGGCAGCGGCTCCTCCTCCACGAACGGCAGGGCCGCGTGCGCCACCATCCGCTCGCACACGGCGCGGATCGCGTCGCGGCCGACCGTGACGGACCCCGGCGGGTAGGCGAGCACGGCGTCCGGTGCGTACAGCTCGGCCAGCCCCTCGGCGTCCCGGGCGTTGGCCCGCGCCACGAAGAGCCGGGCCAGGTCCTCGGGGGTGGCGGCGCGTTCGCGGGTGGTCTCGGTGGTCATGGTGGGTCCCTTCGCTGCTTTTTGCTGCCTTCTGCGTCCACTCTGAAGCGGCCCGGATCAGAAGTCCAAGAGATGGTTCTTCTATGAACGAGAAGCATTGCTTCTGATACGCCTAGAATCGCTGTTCATGGAGCTTCACCAGTTGCAGTACTTCGTCGCCGTGGCCGAGGAGCGGAACTTCACGCGCGCCGCGGAGCGGCTGCACGTGGCCCAGCCCGGGGTCAGCGCGCAGATCCGCCGGCTGGAGCGGGAGCTCGGCCAGGAGCTGCTGGACCGGTCGGGCCGCTCGGTGCGGCTGACCGAGGTGGGCGAGGCCGTACTCCCGTACGCGCGGGCGGCGCTCGCCGCGGTCGACGGCGTCCGGTATGCCGTCGACGAGCTGACCGGGCTGCTGCGCGGACAGGTCGCCGTGGGCACGGTGACCTCGCACCACGTCGCCCTGCCCGACCTGCTGGCGGAGTTCCACGAGGCCCACCCGGCGGTCGAGATCACCCTCTCCGAGGCCAACTCCGACCAGCTCATCGACGGCCTGCGGACGGGGCGGCTGGACGCGGCGATCGTCAGCGTGGGCAGTGAGACCCCGGACGGTATCGAGATCCAGGTGGTGGACGATCAGCCGATCGTGGCCGCGGTCGCTCCGGGCCACGAACTGGCCGTGCACCCGGTCATCTCGCTCGACACCCTGCGCGGCCGGCCGCTGATCAGCCTGCCGCGCGGGACGGGGCTGCGCACCCGGCTCGACGAGGCGTGTGCGGCCGCGGGGTTCACCCCGGAGATCGCCTTCGAGGCCAGCAGTCCGGAGGTCCTCGCCCAGCTCGCCGCGCGTGGCCTGGGGGCCGCGATCCTGCCGGGTGCCTTCGCCGAGGCGCGCTCCGGGCAGCTGCGCACGGTCCGCATCGATCCGCCCGTCCTGCGCGGCCGCCTGGTCCTCGCCTGGCGGGCGGCCGGGCCGACGAGCCCGGCCGCCCGCGCCCTGGTCGACCGCGCCCGCGCGATGCTCCGCTCCTGGCCCCGGCCGCCGGCCTAGGGCCCGACCGGCAGTGTCAGATGCAGCCGGAAGCCGCCGTCCGCCGTGGGGCCCGCGGTGACCGTGCCGCCGAGGAGTTCGGCGCGCTGGCGGAGGCCGACCAGGCCGTGGGAGGCGCTGGGCAGTGGCAGGGCCGGGCGGGTGGGCGCGGTGTTGGTGACGGTGGCGTGCAGGGTGCCGCCCTCGTGGTGGACGCGGACCGTCGCGGTGGCGCCCGGCGCGTGCTTGCGTACGTTGGTCAGGGCTTCCTGGACGGTGCGGTAGACGGCGCGCTGGACGGTCGGCGGGAGGCCGTCGGGCAGGTCGGTCTTCAGCTCGGCCTCGATGCCGCTGCAGTCGACCAGGCGCTGGAGGTCGGCGAGGGAGGGCTGCGGGGTCAGCTCGGTCGGCCGGCTTCCGGAGGCACGTAACACGCTGACCATGTGGCGCAGTTCGTCCAGGGTCTGCACGCTGAGCCGCCGGATCGTGGCGGCCGCCTCCTTCACGGCGGGGTCGCGGGTACCGACCTGGAGCGCCCCGGCCCGTACGGCTATCAGGCTGACCTGGTGGGAGACCACGTCGTGCATCTCGCGGGCGAGCTGAGCGCGTTCCTTCGCGAGGACGGTCTGGGAGAGCAGCAGCCGCTCGTGGTCGCGGGCCTCGGAGATCTCGGCGAGCCGCAGGGACAGGTCGCGGCGGGCCTGGACGAGCTGGCCGAGGAAGACGGGCGCGGCCGCCATCGCCAGCTTGTACCCGACGTGGATCAGCGTCGAGGTGTCCTGGTAGTCGTCGTACTCCGGGTACGGCCAGGGCACGACGTGGCCGGCCACGACCGTCAGGGCGCAGACGGCCAGGACCACGCGGCGGTGGGTGAGCGAGGCGAGGGTGTACAGAGCGGCCAGCGACGCGTACTTGGCGTCGGCGATGACGAGCGCCGGCAGGGTGAGGGCGAAGGTGGTGAGCGGCAGGTGCCGGCGGAGCGCCAGTGAGAGGGCGCCGAGCAGCGAGCAGGCCGTGCCCCATGGGTCGTCCGGTTCGTAGTGCGCCCAGGCGTCGAGGAGGACGGCGACGATGAGGGCGACGTCCAGTAACCAGGTCGGCGGCCGTCTGGTCTTCATCCGCCCTCCCCGTCCCGCAGCGGCCGTAACAGTCCCGCGCGCTCGGCGAGCAGCGCCGCCTGGACGCGGCTGCTCACCCCCAGCTTGGTGAGGATGGCGCTCACGTGGTCCTTGACCGTGCCGGTGCTCAAGTGCATCTGGGTACCGATGTCGACATTGGACAGCCCTTCGGCGATGAGGAGGAGCACGGCGCGCTCACGCTCGGTCAGCCGGGCCACGTCGCGCACGGCGGGCGCGTCGGGGCCGCTGTCCAGATAGCCGTTGACGACGGTCCGGGTGACCGTGGCGGACAGGACGACGCCACCGGCCGCCAACGTACGGATGAGGTGCGGGAGTTGTTCGGGGTCGGTGTCCTTCAGCAGGAAGCCGTCGGCTCCGGAGCGCAGCGCCGTCGCCACGTACTCGTCGGTGTCGAACGTGGTGAGCATGGCCACCACCGGCGGCTGCCGCAGCCGGCGCAGTTCGGCCAGGACCGTGAGCCCGTCCACGTCCGGCATGCGGATGTCGAGCAGCACGACGTCCGGCCGTAACTCCCTTACACTCCGCACCGCTTGGCCCCCGGGGACCGCCGCCACGACCTCGATGTCGTCCGCCGCACCCAGGATGTGCTGGAAGCCCGTACGGATCAGGGCTTCATCGTCCACCACCAGTACCCGGATCACGCGTGCTCCGCTCACCCTCAGGCCATTCGCCCGATGTGTACCACGCTGACTGCTTGCTTCCGGGTGCCCGGGGCCGGTTCCCGCCATGCGGCGGGGGCACTCCGGCCGGTCGGCGGGATGCGATCAGCCGGTCGGCGGGGCGGCACCGGCCGTTCGGCGGGGCGGCTCCGGAAACCTGGGGGATCGGTTCCGGGCCGTCCGCTCCGAAGACTGTGGACCCGTGCAAGGGCGGCCGCACCACCCCAGCGGCCGCCCCCTTCGTACCACTGCCCTCAGTCCACTTCCCCCGGCATCGGACCAGCCCCCCACCCCGCCGGCGGGCGGCAGGCGCCATTCGGCCTTTCGCCCGCCGGCTCGATCGTCACTCTCAAGGAGTTCAAGTGGTGGGAAAGAATGTCCAGGTCTCGACAGCCGACCTGGCAGACCTGGACGTACCCGCAACCGTCACACGCGCGTACGCCGCACCGGCGGCCGGCATCGAGAGCCACCTTGCCGAGGTGCTGGCCGGCGTCGTACGCGCCGAACATGTACCGCTCGACAGCCACTTCTTCGACGACCTCAGCGCCGACTCGCTGCTGATGGCCCAGTTCTGCGCCCGGGTCAGGAAACATCCCGATCTGCCGTCGGTGTCGATGAAGGACATCTACCGGTACCCGACGATCCGCAGCCTGGCGTCGGCGCTCGCGGAGCCCGCGCCCACGCCCGGAACCGCCGAGTCACCGGCGCCCGCACGGGTGCCACCGTCGGAGACCGTGGCACCGGCGAGGGCGGGCACGGCGCAGTACGTCCTGTGCGGGGCGCTGCAGCTGCTGATCTTCCTCGGCTACACCTACCTCACCGCGCTCGTCATCGCCCGCGGCTACGACTGGATCGCCGGCGGAGCGACCCTGCTCGACGGGTATCTGCGCGCCGTCGCGTTCGGCGGTGCGGTCTTCGCCGCCATCTGCGTCCTGCCGATCCTGGCCAAGTGGCTGCTCGTCGGCCGGTGGAAGGCGCAGCGGATCCGCATCTGGAGCCCGGCGTACCTGCGGTTCTGGCTGGTCAGGACGCTGGTCCAGATGAACCCGCTGATCCTGTTCGCCGGTTCACCGCTCTACGTGCTGTACCTGAAGGCGCTGGGCGCGAAGATCGGGCGCGATGTCACGGTGCTCTCCAAGCACGTGCCCGTCTGCACCGACCTGCTCACCGTCGGGGACGGCACGGTCATCCGCAAGGATGCGTACGTCACCTGCTACCGGGCCGAGGCGGGCTGGATCCGGACCGGGCCCGTCACCCTCGGCAAGGACGTGTACGTCAGCGAGGCCACGGTGCTCGACATCGACACCTCGCTCGGCGACGGGGCCCAGCTCGGCCATGCCTCGTCGCTGCACGCCGGGCAGGCAGTCCCGGCCGGCGAGCGGTGGCACGGGTCGCCCGCGCAGCCCGCCGGTACGGACTTCCGCACGATCGGCTCCGCCGACCTCCCCATGCGGCGCAAGGTGGCCTACAGCGTCACGCAGTTGCTGACCATGCTGTTCGTGTACCTGCCGCTGGTGGTCGGCGGCCTGGACCTGCTGCTCGCCGAGGCACCGCAGCTCACCGCCTTCCTCTCCGAACAGCCGTCGTCCGTCACGAGTTGGGCGTTCTACCGTGACGCGCTGGCCGTGTCGTTCGTGCTGTTCTTCGGCTCGCTGATCCTCGGCCTGCTCCTCGTGTGCACGGTCCCCCGCCTGCTCCACCTCCTGGTGAAGTCGGACCGGGTCTATCCGCTGTACGGGTTCCACTACTCCGTCCACCGGGCGATCGCGCGGCTGAGCAACAACAAGTTCTTCCTGCGGCTCTTCGGGGACAGCTCGTACATCGTCCACTACCTGCGCGGCCTCTCCTACGACATGCCCGAGGTCGAGCAGACCGGGTCGAACTTCGGCACGGACGTGAAGCACGAGAGCCCGGTTCTGAGCACCATCGGCACCGGCACCATGGTCGCCGACGGCCTGTCGCTCCTGAACGCGGAGTACTCCAGCACGTCCTTCCGCCTGACCCGGGTGACGATCGGTCCGCACAACTTCCTCGGCAACCAGGTCACTTACCCGGCGCGGGGGCGGACGGGGGACAACTGTCTGCTCGCCACGAAGGTGATGGTCCCCATCGACGGGCCCGTCCGGGAGGGCGTCGGGCTGCTGGGCTCGCCCAGCTTCGAGATCCCGCGGACCGTCGAGCGTGACACGTCCTTCGACCACCTCAGGGACGGCGACGCGTTCCGCCGCCGGCTGCGGGCCAAGAACCGGCACAACCTCGTCACCCTCGGCTCGTTCCTGCTCGCCCGGTGGACCTACACCTTCGGCGTCCTCGCGGTCGGCTGGGCCACGGTCGCGCTGTACTCCTCGTGGGGTGCGGCGGCGATCGCGCTGGCCACCCTGCTGACCCTGGTGTTCAGCGTCCTGTACACCGGGCTCCTGGAGCGCGTCAGTACCCGGTTCCGGCGGCTGGTCCCGCGCCTCTGCTCGATCTACCACCCGCACTTCTGGCAGCACGAGCGCTTCTGGAAGCACCAGGCGATGGAGCTGCGGCTGCTCAACGGCACGCCGTTCAAGGGCCTGTTCTGGCGGCTGCTGGGCGTCCGCCTCGGCCGGCGGCTCTTCGACGACGGCGCCCGGATGCCGGAGCGGACGCTCGTCACGATCGGCGACGACTGCACGCTCAACGTGGGCAGCGTCATCCAGTGCCACTCCCAGGAGGACGGCACCTTCAAGTCCGACCACACCACGCTCGGGAACGGCTGCACGCTGGGGACCGGGACCCTGGTCCATTACGGCGTGACGCTGGGCGACGGCGTGACGCTCGCGCCCGACTCCTTCCTCATGAAGGGCGAGGAGGTGCCCGCGCACGCACGCTGGGGCGGGAACCCGGCCCACGAGATGTGAGAGCCCCACCGGGGTGTGGTGCCGGGCGGTTGCCGCCCGGCACCACTCCACCCCCGGCTCGTCACCCGCTGCCGTCCGGCCGGGCGCCGTTCGGCAGCGGGACGCGCCAGATCAGACGGGTGCCGCCGCCGGGCGGTTCCGCCAGCCGCAGGAGGCCGCCGAGCTGCCCGGCGCGCCACCGGATGTTCGCCAGCCCGCCCTCGCCCTGGCCCGGCGGGCAGTCACCTCCCGCGAACGCTCCGCGGTCCAGGCCCACCCCGTCGTCCGTGACCGTGAGGACCACGTCGTCCGCCACGGTCAGGGCGACGTCCACGCGCCGGGCGTGCGCGTGGCGGGCCGTGTTGCTCAGCGCCTCCGTCAGTACCGGCAGCAGCTGCCCGGCCGTCGTCGCGGGCACGTCGGTGTCCACCGGCCCTTCCATCCGCAGCGACGGAGCGAAGCCGAGCGCCTGCCCCGCCGACTCCACCACGTCCAGGACCCGGCGGCGCAGTCCGGCGCCGTCCCGGGGCTCGGCGGCCGTCCGCAGCCCGAAGATCGTGGACCGGATGATCTTTATCGTCTCGTCCAGGTCGTCCACCGCGCGCCCGACGCGCGCCGCCGCCTCCGGCCGCTCGATCAGCCGCCCGGCGCTCTGCAGCGTCATCCCCGTCGCGAACAGCCGCTGGATCGCCAGGTCGTGCAGGTCCCGGGCGATCCGGTCCCGCTCGCGCAGCGCGTCCACCTGCTCCGCGGCGCGGCGCCTGCGGTCCAGCTCCAGGGCGAGCGCCGCCTGTTCGGCGAAGCCGGAGATCAGCTCCACCTCGCTGCCGGAGAAGTGCTGCCGCCCGGCGGCCCGGCTCAGCCACAGTGCCCCGCCGGCCCGCGCGTCCAGCAGCAGGGGCACGGCGACCGCGGGCCCCGCGGCCCGGTCCCGCTCCCGCAGCGCGTACGAGCGGGGGTCGGTGCGCAGATCCGCGGTGACGGCCGGCTCGCCCGTGCGGGCGGCCGGCCCCGCGAGGGAGCCGTCGCCCGGCACCACGGTCCCGTCGAGCCGCTCCGCGTCCACGCCCTCGGCCACGACCGCGGTCAGCTCGCCCGTGCTCGCGTCCGGCAGGAACACCACGACCGAGTCGGCGACGGCCAGGTCACCGCTGCGCCGGGCGATCAGCCCGAGCACTTCGCGGGTCGCCGCGCCCGACAGCAGCGAACGGGTGATCTCACCGAGCGCCTCCAGCCACTGCTCCCGCCGCCGGCTCTCGTGGTACAGCCGCGCGTTGTCGATGGCCACGCCGGCGGCGGCCGCCAGCATCGAGAGCATCGCCTCGTCGTCGGCGTCGAAACGGGCGCCGCCGCGCTTCTCGGTGAGGTACAGATTGCCGAACACCTCTTCGCGGACGCGCACCGGGACGCCCAGGAAGGTGCGCACCGGACCGCTGCCCGGGTGCTCCTTCAGGTCGGTCAGCCGCAGCGGCCGCGGATGGCGGATCAGCTGCCCGAGGACGCCGTGTCCGGCGGGCAACGGGCCGATCTGCGCGGCCGGTTCCTCCGACAGGCCGACGGGCAGGAACCGCGACAGCCGCTGCTCGTCCCCGATCACGCCGAGCGCGCCGTACTCCGCGTCGGCCAGCACCACGGCCGTCTCGACGATGTGCCGCAGCACCTGATCGACGCCGAGTTCACCGCCGGCGCTGAGCACCGCGTCCAACAGGCTGCACGTGCGCCGGTGCGACGGCATGGGGACGCCCTCCCCACTCCCCCGTCTTCGGTCCGCTCCTTCCCGGCAGACTAACCCGGAGGCCCTCCTTCCCACCCCGCGCCGCCACCAATGTCCGAGAGCCCGTGCCCGGCGGCTTCACGGGACGCGAGGATGGCGGAATGACTGCCCTGTCGCGCGCCCACTCGTTCAACACCGCCGCCGCCCAGTACGCCGTGAGCCGCCCCTCCTACCCGCCCGCTCTCCTGGACGCCGTCGAGGAGCTGGCGGGCCGGCCCCTCGCGGGCGCCCGGGTCGCCGACGTCGGTGCGGGCACCGGGATCGCCACCGTCCTGTTGCGCGAGCGCGGCGCCGACGTGCTCGCCGTCGAGCCCGGTGCCGGGATGGCGGACCGGTTCCGCGCCGCCCTCCCCGACCTGCCGATCGTCCGGGGCGACGGCAATGCCCTGCCCCTCGCCGACGCCTCCTGCGACCTGATCACGTACGCGCAGTCCTGGCACTGGACCGACACCGGCCGCTCCGTCCCCGAGGCGCTGCGCGTCCTGCGCCCGGGCGGCGCGCTCGCGGTCTGGTGGAACCGGCACGCCGCCGACATACCGTGGATCGTCGCGCAGGAGGACCGCATCGCACGCCACTGCGGCGTGCGGCCCCCTGCCGGTGCGTGCCCCGACGACCGCCGCGCCGCCCGGCTCGCGGGCCTCGCGGAGCTCCGCACCGCGCGCCGCCTGCTGCGCTGGAGCCGCACCGTCCCCCTCGACCTCCATCTCGCCAACATCAGCAGCCACTCGGCGTTCCTCGTCCTCGGCGAGGCCGCCACGCGCACCTTCCTCGCCGAGGAGCGCGCTCGCCTGCGCGAGCTCTTCCCCGGCGAAATGGTGGAGGAGACCTACGACGTCGACCTCCTGGTGGCCTGCCGCCCGGGCTAGTACTGCAACGGGAAGAAGCTGCCCGGGGCAAGCCCGCTGGACCCGCTGCACCGCATCGCCCAGGGGGCCTCAGCGTCGTCCAAGGCGCGCTACGACGAGAACTACAAGGTCCGCGTGCGCGACTGCAACGAGAACACCCCCGGCGCCCCGGCGGCGGGCAAGGACTGCGACGAATACCCATTCCGCTCGACCGCCGAAGGCGCTGCCCGATACGTCTACGAGGGCGACGAGTACAAGGACGACTTCTCCGTCCGCTACATCGACCCGAAGGAAAACCAGGAGGCAGGCAACCGGCTGCTTGCCTGGTATCAGACTGACCGGATCCTCGACTGGGAAGCCCTTCACCATCACCATCGGTGACTGACATTCCGGCAGCGATACTCCGGTGATCCAAAAGCAGGGCCGTCCCCGTTCGAGGGCGGCCCTGCGATCCCTTCTGTCATGACGGTTCAGGCGGCGACGGTCCGCCAGATCTGTACCAGACAAAACTGGTGCTGTCCGCCCAGATCGGCATCATGGCCGCCGGGATTGTCGAGCGAGTCGCCGAAGCAGCCCTCCAGGGCGGGAAAGTGCCGCTCAATGGCGGCGCGCCTGCCGACTGTAAACGAGGGAAAGGAACGCGCTCAGTAGGATCTCAGCCGCTCCGGGACGGGAGGGCCAGGTCCGTCTTCGACGACACACCGGACCCCTGCGAACCAGGCGTTGGTCTCGGTGCTGGTGCGAGTCATGTGCGATCGGCAAGGACAGCCACCACGGAGGCACCTTCGGTGCAGTAAGGACGATCGGGCGAGATTACTGGGGAACGGCTGACCGTGCGCTGAGCGGCTCGCGGCCTACCGCTCCTGCACCACCTCGGCGGCGAGTTCCGAGGGCATGTCGTATGTGTGGACCAGCGCGGTCACCGGATCGCCGCCCATGGCCTGGGCCGTCCGCACTGTCCCGAACACCTTGGTTGACGGCATCAGAACTTCGTCCACCCACCCTTCCCCGGCAACCCCGGAGCCGCGTACACCGCTTTCACCAGCTCGAGGCTGCGGATGTCGCTGCCGGTCGTGCTGCCGCCGAACTTGTTCATCGTGTACGCGTAGGACAGCCGGTTCTCCGGGTCGGCGAAGGCCAGGGAGCCGCCCGCGCCGCCGTGGCCGAAGGTGCCGGGGTTGGGGCCGAGGTAGCCGAAGCCGTTGAGCATGTACCCGGCCGCCCAGGCGAACGGCAGCCGCTCCGGGGTCGCGACGCTGAGCACCAGGTCGATTTCGTCGTCGCCGCTCTGCCGTGCGCGCATCGCCGCCAGGGTGTCCGCACCCACCAACTCGCCGTTGGCGAGGGCGCGGTAGACCGTGGCCAGGCCGCGGGCGGTGGCGTTGCCGTTGGCCGCGGGGATCTCGGCGCTGCGGCACGGGGCGCTGTTCACGTCCCCGAGGGGCAGATGGCCCATGGCCACGGCCATGCCCGCCAGCGGGTGCGCGTCCAGCGACCGGATCGGCCCCTCGGGCATCCCGGGGAAGAGCGCGCGCAGCGTGCCGCCCCCCTCGGGCCCGATCATCTGCGCACAGCGGGCGTGCTCGGTTTCGGGGGTGCCGATGTACAGGTCGGCGCCGAGCGGTTCGGTGATCTCGGTGCGCAGGAAGGTGCCGAGCGAGGTGCCGGTGATACGGCGGACGAGCTCGCCGACCAGGAACCCGAAGCTGACGGCGTGGTAGCCCTGGGCGGTGCCCGGCTGCCACCACGGCTCCGTGGCGGCCAGTACCGCGCAGGTCTTCTCCCAGTCGTAGACGTCCGCCGGGGTCAGCGGCTCGCGCGGCGCGATCAGGCCCGCGCGGTGGGAGAGCAGCCAGCGCACCGGGATGTCGCCCTTGCCCTCCTGGGCGAACTCCGGCCAGTACCGGGATACGGGCGCGTCGAGGTCCAACTCCCCGCGGTCCGCGAGCAGATGGGCGCAGAGTGCGGTCATGCCCTTGCTGGTGGAGTAGACGTTGACCAGGCTGTCCCGCTCCCACGGGCGGCTGCGGTCGGCGTCGGCGTGGCCGCCCCACAGGTCCACGACGAACTCTCCGTCGACGGTCACCGCGAGCGCGGCGCCGACCTCGCCGCGCTCGGCGAAGTTGCGCGCGAACTCCTCGCGGATGTGTCCGAACCCGGGGGCGCAGATGCCCTGCACGACTGCTGTCACGATCCCTCGTCTCTCGCCGGCGTCTCTCACAGGCGGCTGCCACAGGACGAATGGTTGCCTGCGGCAACGTAACCCGTCAGGAATCGTTCAACAAGTGCATGAACATGGTGTCGTGCAGGGTGCACACATGGCGCCCGGCGACCTCCGCGGCAGCGGCGCAGTCACCCCGGCGCAGCGCCTCGACCAGGAGGCGGTGTTCGCCGTTGGACTCGCGCAGGTGATCCAGCGGGTACGGCAGGTAGTAGCGGTACAGCTCCTTCAGCGCCAGCCCGTAGGGCTCGACGACCGAGGGCAGGCCGGTGGCGGCCGCGACGGCGAGATGGAAGCGTTCGTCCGAGCGATGGAATTCCGCCCAGCTCTCCGCCCCCTCCATCTCCTCGACCAGCCCCCACAGCTCACGGTCCGCCGCCTCGTCCAGGCCCCGTGCGGCGGCGAGGTGGGCGATGCCGCACTCGAGGACGAGGCGGTGGTCGATCAGGGCGTGCACGTCGGGCGCCGCGGCCCGGTAGGACTCCACGGCGCCGACCGCGCCACGGGGCGGGTGCTCCGCCACGAGGGTGCCGCCGGTACGCCCCCGCTTGCGTTCCAGTACGCCGTCCCGGCACAGCGCCACGAGCGCGCGGCGGACGGTGATCTCGGAGGTGTCCAGCGCCGCGGCGATCCGGTCGCTGGCCGGCAGCCGCTCGCCGGGCTTCAGGAGCCCCAGGTCGACGGCGAGCGCGATACGGGCCCGCACCGCGTCCAGCGCCGACAGCCGGCGGATGCCCGCCAGCGGCGGCGCGCTCAGAGCGTCCGTGGTACGGGAAGGAGAGTCGGCCACAGGAGCACCGTAACCAAAAAACTGCTCATCTTGAACACTCTTGTTTAACTGATCAATGTGCTCTATTTTTCTCGGGCATTCGATACCCACCCTCCCGTTCCCCTCGAAGCAGGTGACGTCCATGTCCCGCCCGCTGCCCGTCGCACTCGCCCAGGCACCGGCCCGCCCCGCCGAAGCACCCCTGTCCGGGTTCGCCGACGACGTCCACGCGCTGCTGGACAAGTTCCCGCGCACACGGCTGGTCGCCTATCCGGAGCTGCACCTCTGCGGCGTCGAGGGCAACCGGGAGGAGAGCGAGGCCCGGCTGCAGGACGCCGCCGAGCCGCTGGACGGTCCGCGGACCAAGGCCCTCGCCGAGCTCGCCGGTGATCTCGGCATCTGGCTGCTGCCCGGCACCGTGTGCGAACGGGGCCCCGGCGGCGAGCTGTTCAACACCGCACTGGCCTTCTCGCCCGAGGGCCGGCTGGTCGCCTCGTACCGCAAGGTCTTCCCCTGGCGGCCGTACGAGCCGTACGCGGCCGGGGACCGCTTCGTCGTCGCGGACCTCGGTGACGCCGGCCGGGTCGGCTTCGCGATCTGCTACGACGCCTGGTTCCCGGAGGTCGCGCGGCAGCTCGCCTGGATGGGCGCCGAGGTCATCGTGAACCCCGTCATGACGACCACCGCCGACCGGGCGCAGGAGCTGGTGCTCGCGCGCGCCAACGCCATCGTGAACCAGGTGTACGTGCTCAGCGTGAACACGGCGGGCCCGGACGGCACCGGCCGCAGCCTGATCGTCGACCCCGAGGGCCGGGTCCGTACCGAAGCGGCCGACTCCGCTCCCACCGTCCTCACCGACGTACTCGACCTCGACGACGTCGAGCGGGTCCGCACCCACGGAACGGCCGGCCTCAGCCGGATGTGGGACCACTTCGGCGAGCGGGACGCCGCCATCGAACTGCCGCTGTACGAGGGCCGGATCGACCCCCGCACCTGGCACCCCGGCCCCCACCGCGCCCGCCCCTGACCGATGCCCTTAACAAGCCTCCTGAGCCCCTTCCCCGCACCCGCACCACCCCTGGAGCCCCGCCGTGACCGAGCCAGCCCCCGCGCTCCGCCGGACCCTGACTCTGAAAGGCGTCGTCGCCTTCGGCCTCGCCTATATGGCCCCGCTGATCGTGCTCGGCACCTTCGGCGTCGTCGCCGGTGAGACGCATGGCGCCGTGCCCACCGCGTATCTGCTCGCCATGGTCGCGATGATCTTCACCGCGCACAGCTACGGCAAGATGGCGGCCCGCCACCCCGTCGCCGGCTCCGCCTACACGTACGTACGGCGCGCCATCGACTCGCGAGCAGGCTTCCTCGTCGGCTGGGCGACCCTGCTGGACTACTTCTTCCTGCCGATGGTCATCTGGCTGATCGGCGCCGCCTACCTCAAGGCCGAGTTCCCCGGCGTCCCGTCCTGGGTGTGGATCCTCGCCTTCATCGCCGTCACCACCACGCTGAACATCTGCGGCATCCGCACCGCCGAGCGCGCCAACGACCTGCTCATGGCCTTCCAGGTGCTGGTGATCGGCTTCTTCGCCGTGCTCTCCCTGCTGCACGTCTTCCACCAGGGCGGTACTGGGGCGATCTTCAGCAGCACGCCGTTCGTCAATGACGCGACCACGGTGACCAGTGTGTCCGCGGGTGCGGCCGTCGCCGCGTACTCCTTCCTCGGGTTCGACGCCGTCACCACCCTCACCGAGGAGGCCGTCGACCCGAAGCGGACCATTCCGCGCGCCATCCTCCTCACCGCCCTCATCGGCGGTGGCATTTTCGTCGCCCTCGCCTACACCACCCAGCTCGTCCACCCCGGCGCGGCGTTCGAAGACCCCGACTCGGCGGCCTTCGAGATCGCGAAGACCATCGCGGGCGATCTGTTCGCCTCCTTCTTCCTCGCCGGCCTGGTCGTCGCGCAGTTCGCCTCCGGCATCGCCGCCCAGGCCAGCGCCTCCCGGCTGCTGTACGCCATGGGACGGGACGGCGTCCTTCCCCGCCGCCTCTTCGGCTATCTGCACCCCCGGCTCCGCACCCCCGCGCTCAACATCGCCCTCACCGGTCTGATCGGCCTGATCGCCCTGCGGCTGAGCGTGACGACGTCCACGTCCTTCATCAACTTCGGCGCGTTCACGGCCTTCACGCTCGTCAACGTCAGCGTCATCGCCACGTACCTGCGCGAACGCCGCACCGGGACCCGGCTCAACCCGGTCACCTATCTGGCCTTCCCCGCCATCGGCGCCGCGGTCGACCTGTGGCTCCTCAGCCGCCTGGACGGCAAGGCCCTCACCCTCGGCCTCATCTGGCTCGCCCTCGGCGTCTGTTACCTGATGTACCTGACCCGCCTGTTCCGCGTCCCGCCGCCTGAGATGGACTTCACGGAGGAATCCGCAAAAGCCGGTACCGCTGCTTGATCATTTCCGGGCAGAATGCACGGTATGCCGAACACGTGTACCCCCAGGGCCGCGACGGCCGATGACGCTCCGTCGCTCGGCCGGTCGCTGGCCCGGGCCTTCGACGACGACCCGTTGATGTCCTGGCTGCTCCCCGACGCCGCCACCCGCGGTGAGCGGCTCGTCCGTTACTTCACGACGCTCTTCCACCGGCAGTACAGGCCGCACGGCAGGTGCGAACTCACCTCCGCCGCCGCGGCGTTCTGGGTGCCGCCGGAGGCCCGCGAAAAGGCTGTGCCGGACGCCGGGACGGTGCACGAGCTGATGGACATCCTCGGCGAGCGCGCCCTGTTGCTGCGGGACGTCGTGGAACAGGTCGCCGCGCACACGCCCGAGGAACCGCACTGGTACCTCGCGCTGATCGGCGCCGACCCGGACGTCCGCGGCCAGGGCCACGGCGCCGCCCTGCTCCGCTCGGGCCTCGCCCGCGCCGACGCGGCGGGCCTCCCCGTCCACCTGGAGTCCTCCAAGCCGGACAACATCCCGTTCTACGAGCACTTCGGCTTCACCGTCAGCGCGGAACTCCGCCCCCACGAGGACGGCCCGACGCTCTGGCCGATGTGGCGCCCGGCGCAATAACCGTAATGACGAGGAGGGCGGCATCCGTACGTACGGATGCCGCCCTCCTCGGGGTCCGGGGGTCTCAGTCCCCGTGCGTGAGCGTGATGTCGAAGCCGTCGTGGCCCGCGGCGCCGACGGTCAGCGGGGTGGCGACCGGCGGGAAGCCGCTGGCCACGACCGTGTACTCGCCGCCGGACAGGTCGGTGAAGGCGTACGCGCCGTCCGGGCCCGTCGTACGGACCGCCACCACGTTGCCCGCGGGGTCCAGCAGCGAGACGCGGGCCTCGCCCAGGGGCGCGCCGGTCCGGCTGTGGACCGTGCCGCGGAGGGTCGCGGCGGGCTGGAGCACGGCGTCCTGGCGGGTCGGTACGCCACCGGAGACCTCGGCGATGCCGGCGTACGGCTGGTAGCCCTCCGCACTGGCCGTCAGGGTGTAGACGCCCGGTACGAGCGAGGGCAGGCGGTAGCCGCCGTCCTCGCCGGAAGAGGCCGATTCGATCACGTCACCGCGCTCGTCCGTGGCCACGACCAGCGCATTCGCCACCGGCGACGAGCCGGCCCGCACCGTGCCCTCCAGACCGCCGGTCCCGGCGAGCATCAGGTCGAAGGCGACCGGCTCCTCGCCGACGGCCAGAGTGGTCACCCGCGGCTGGTGCCCGGCGGCCGCGCCGACGAGTACATAGCTGCCGGCGGCCGGGGTGGCCAGGGCGTACCGGCCGTCCGCTGCCGCCGTGGCGCGGCCGAGCTGGCTGCCCTGGGCGTCGATCAGCGTGACGGCGGCCTCCGGCACGGGCGCACCGGCCGCGTCCAGCACCCGGCCGTGCACGGCGGGACCGGACGGCGCCGCGGCCGCCGCGGTCACCGGAAGCTCGGCCGTGCCCGTACGGTCCTCCGGTACGGACTCGTCGTGCGCGGCCCCGTGGCCGTGCCCGTGGTGCTCCGGCTCCACCGGTACGGCCGGGCCGTGATCGGCGACGGCCTTGCCCCTGCGGTACAGCAGCACCGTGATGACCAGGCCGGCGGCGAAGAAGGCGGCGGCCCACCAGTACGCGATGTCGTAGCTGTGCAGTGCGGCTTCGGCCTGGTTCAACTTGGTCGGCTTGCGGTCCGCGAGGTAGTTGGTGACGGCGCTGGCGGCCATCGTGTTGAACAGCGCGGTGCCGATCGAACCGCCGACCTGCTGCATCGTGTTGACCGTCGCCGAGGCGACGCCCTGGTCGCTGGGTGCGACGCCCAGCGTGGCCAGGCTCATCGCGGGCGGCATGACCATGCCGAGGCCGAAGCCCATCACCAGCAGCGGCGGCAGGACGTGCGCGGCGTACGTGCTGTCCAGGTCCAGCCGGGTCAGCCAGATCATGCCGGCGGCGGCGAAGAACATGCCCAGCGGCACGATCGGCTTGGGCCCGATCTTCGGCACGAGGATGTTCATCGACAGCTGCGCCATCACCATCAGCATGCCGACCATGGGCAGGAAGGCGAGGCCGGTCTTGACCGGCGTGTACGCGAGCGTCTGCTGCAGGTAGTACGTCAGGAAGAGGAAGACCCCGAACATACCGGCGCCGGAGATGAACACGGATATGAAGGACGCGGCGCGGTTGCGGTCACCCAGCACACGCAGCGGCAGCAGCGGATGCCCGGCGCGCGTCTCCCAGAGCACGAACGCGAGGAGCAGCACGCCGCCGCCCGCGAGGAACGCCCAGCACATCCAGTGGCTCCAGGCGTGCGTCTCGGCGCTGGAGAAGCCGAAGACGATGCCGAAGAGCCCGGCGGCCACGAGCAGCGTGCCGAACAGGTCGAGCCGGGGCCGTGCGGTGGGCGCGGGGCGGCGGACGAAGACCAGCGCGCCGATGACCGCCACGACGGCGATGACGAGGTTGACGTACAGGGTCCAGCGCCAGTCCAGGTGCTCGGTCAGTACGCCGCCGAGCAGCAGCCCGATGGCGCCGCCGGAACCGGCGATCGCACCGAAGATGCCGAACGCCTTGGCGCGTTCCTTGGCGTCCGTGAACGTCGTCGTCAGCAGGGACAGCGCGGACGGCGCCAGCAGCGCGCCGAACAGGCCCTGCAGGGCCCGGCCGACCACCAGCATCGAGAAGCTGTGGGCCGCACCGGCCAGCGCCGAGGACCCGGCGAAGCCGACCAGGCCGATCAGCAGCGTCGTCTTCCGCCCGAAGAGGTCGGCGAGCCGCCCGCCGAGCAGCAGCAGGGAGCCGAAGGCGAGGGAGTAGGCGGTGACGACCCATTGCCGGCCGTCGTTGTTGAAGCCCAGGTCGCGCTGGGCGGACGGGAGGGCGATGTTCACGATGGTGGCGTCCAGCACCACCATCAGCTGGGCGAGGCCGATGACGGCCAGCACCCACCAGCGGTGGGGGGTGTGCCCCGTCGCCCGGCCGCCGGACGGCGCCTCGGCCGGCTGCCCGGCGTCGGCGCCTGCATCGACACGGGTGGAGGTCATACGGAGTCCTTCGGATCTTCCGGGGTCCGGTGCTCCTCTTCCGGGGTCCCCGGGGGTGGTTCTCGTGCGTGCCGCCCGGCGTTGCGCGCGCCCGGGACGGCGTCGTTGCGCCCGGGCCGGGCGTCAGGTCCGCAGCAGGGCGGGAAGCACCACGGCGTCCAGATAGCGCGTGAGGTACGCGGCGTCCGCGGGGCGTTGCTCGATCATCGGGCGCGAGAAGACGGCGCCGGACAGTGCGTGCGGGAAGAAGGGGATCGCCGGGCAGCCGGGGTCGACCTCGCCGCGGGCGACCGCCCGGTCGAGCATCGCCTGCATCACCTCCAGTTCGGGTTCGATCAGAGCCGTGTGCATGGCCTCGGCCAGCTCCGGATCCCTGTGCACGGCATGCGTGATCCCGCGCATCAGGTCGATGTCCTTCTTGGCGTCCCCGATCCGCCGGGCGAGCTCGTGCACGTCGCCGCGGAGCGAACCGGTGTCCAGGTCCTCCAGCGAGAACGGCCGCAGATGCCGCAGCGCCGCGGACACCAGCCGGGGCTTCCCCTGCCAGCGGCGGTACAGCGTGGCCTTGCTGCACCGGGAGCGGGCGGCGACGGCGTCCAGGGTGAGGTTCTCGTACCCGACCTCGCGCACCAGGTCCAGGACCGCGGCGTACAGCTCGCCCTCACGCTCCGGCGAGAGCCGCGTCCGGCGTGCTGCGGACGGCGGCGTGGTGACGGGCATGTCCACCCCGAACAACGGATCGAAACGGTTTCGTACTCTTAGCCTCTTCGAGCGTACGCCCCGCTCCGATCGAAACGCAAACGTTCCGATAGTCACTCGCGTGACCTGCAATTTCGCGGCCTGGTGACCCGATTGCCCTCTTTTGAGGTGCGGGTCCGGCGCCGAGCTGCTCGGGTCCCCTACCAGGCTGCGCCCCCGCCCGCCGCCCCGCATCCGCGGCCGCGCGGACTCACGCGGGCAGCACCACGGCCGTCGTCACCAGCCCCGACCCGATCAGCCACCGGCCGCTGAACCCGGTGAGCTCCCGGCCCCGGACGACCGGCCCGGGGACGAGGAGGCGGGCGGTGAAGGTGGCGTCCGTCGGGTCGAGGGTGAGGTGCGCCTCCTCGAAACCGAGCCAGCGGCGGGCGAGCGGATACCACGCCTTGTAGACGCTCTCCTTCGCGCTGAAGATCAGCCGGTCCCAGCAGACCTCGGGCATCAGCTCGGCCAGCCTGGCCAGTTGGGCCCGCTCCTCGGGGAGGGTGACCAGCTCCAGTACGCCCGGATCCGCCACAGGCTCGTGCGGCTCCGCGTCCAGACCCAGGGTCAGCACGTCCGTGGCGCGGGCGACCGCGGCGGCGCGGTAGCCGGTGCAGTGGGTGAGCGCCCCGACGACGCCGGCCGGCCAGCGCGGCGCGCGGTCGGGTCCCGGCAGCAGGGGCGCGGGGGCGAAGCCCAGGCGGGCGAGCGCGTCGCGGGCGCAGCCGCGCACCGTACCGAACTCCTGCTGCCGCTTCGGTACCGCGTCGGCCACCAGGGCCAGTTCCTCGGGAAACATGTCCGAGACGGGGGCGTCGTGGAACGCCTCGGCGGTGATCACAGGGGCGGGCAGCAGCTTGTCGATCATGCGGGGGTCCCGGGGGTGGTGGCGGGAAGGGCGCGGATCTCGTAGGTCACGACTGAAGTAAAGACGGTGCGGGGCGGAGAGTGAAGGGCGGCCGGGGCGGGCCCTGGGAGGGCACCGGAGCGGCGGGGCGCAACCGGACAGGCCGGTAGTTGCCCCATCCGAGGGGCGCGGGTGGCAGCGAGGGATGAGGTCCGGCCGGAGGGGGCACTCGTGGGCCATGCTTGTACTGCGACTTCTCGCCCGGCCCATGCTGGCCTCGACCTACGTCATCCAGGGCCTCCAGACCCTGCGCAATCCCGAGCCCTTGGTCCCGGCCGCCGAGCCGATTGCCCAGCCCATCGCCCAGCGCATCCCCGGTATGCCGGAACAGACCGAGCAGCTCGTCCGGATCAGCGGCGGTGTGCAGCTGGTGGCCGGCTCGCTGCTGGCGATCGGGCGCTTCCCACGGGTGTCCGCGCTGGCCATTGCGGCCACGCTGGTGCCCACGACCCTCGCCGGACACCGGTTCTGGGAGGCCGAGGACGAAGAGACGCGCACCCAGGAGCGCATCCAGTTCCTCAAGAACCTCTCCATGCTCGGCGGGCTGCTCATCGCCTCGGCGGACACCCACGGCAAGCCGTCCCTCGCCTGGCAGGGCCGGCACGCGGCACACCAGGCCCGCCGCGAGGCGGCTCTGCGCGCCCGCACGGCCCGCAAGACCCACAAGATCAGCAGCCGGCTGCCGGTCGGCTGAGCGCCGACCCCCGGCCGGTCACCCGTAGCGGAGGAGGCCGGGCCCTGGGCGGGCGTGCTGCCATGCCGGTGTGAAGGGACACGCCGGCGGCTGGGCCGTCACCCGGGTCCGGTCCGCGGCGCGCTGGGCCGTACCGGCGAGTGTGGGTCAAGTGGCCTGCGCGGCAGGGGGGTTGGCCCGCACAGCGATCCGTACAACGGTCCGTGCAGCGGTCCGTACGACGCTGCATACGACGGGCCGGGTACTGGTCCGTACGGTGGTGGTCCCCGTACTCGACCAGCTGGATCTCGACGCGGTGGTGGCCCGGGTGGATGTCGACGCCGTGGCGGCGCGGCTGGATCTGGACGCGGCGGCCGACCGGGTCGATGTGCGGCGGATCGCCGACCGGGTCGACATCGACGCGATTGTGGCCCGGATCGACCTGGTCGCGCTCACCGAGCAGGTACTCCGGGAGATCGATCTCGGCCGGATCGTACGGGAGACCGGCGGTGGGATGGCCGAGGAGACCGTCGACGCGTTCCGCGTCCAGGCCATGCACGCCGACCGCTTGGTGAACCGGGCCACTGACCGGCTGCTGCGCAGGGACGGCAGGAACCACGCGCCGCCGTGACCGAGCCCGGGCGGCAGGACGACCCGGTCCGGATGCAGGGGCGGACGGCGGGACTGGTGTCCCGTACCGTTGCCGCGCTCATCGACACGTTCGCCGTACTCGGCATCGGGCTCGCCGCGCTGCTGGCCGCCGCGGCCGTGCGCTTCATGGTCGCCGGACCGCCGTTCGCGCTCCCGCACCTGCCGCCCCGGATCAGTACCGCGTGCGGTGCCGCCCTCGCGGTCGGCTACCTCGCGGGAAGCTGGCTGACGGCCGGCCGTACGGCGGGGGCCCGGCTGATGGGCCTGCGGGTGGCCGCGCGGTCGGGACGGCCGCTCGGGCCCGGCCGCGCCCTGTTGCGGGCGGCGCTCTGCGTGGCGTTCCCGTGGGGCCTGCTCTGGATACCGGTCAGCCGGCACGGCCACTCGCTCCAGGATCTCGTGGTGGCCAGCGTCGTCGTCCACGACTGGCACGGGCGTACTTCACCCGTTCCGGGTGACGCGTCCCGGCGCGCGCGGCGGCTCAATGGGACGCCGGATCAGATCCGGAGTCAGATCCGTAGGAGGCTGCGATGACCGATCTCGTCGTACTCGGTTTCCCGGACAAGGAGAAGGCCGAGGCCGTCATGCGGCTCGGCAAGGAACTCTCCCGCCAGGAGCTGCTGGACCTGGAGGACGCCGCGCTGGCGTGGCGGACGCAGGACGGCAAGATCCACGTGGAGCAGACGTACCACACCACCGCCACGGGAGCGGCCGGCGGCGCCCTGTGGGGAACGCTGTTCGGCATGCTGTTCCTGATGCCGGTCTTCGGCGCGGCGGTCGGTGCCGCCTCAGGTGCGGCCGTCGGCAAGCTCACCGACGTCGGGATAAATGACGCGTTCATCAAGGAAGTGGCCCGCACGCTGGAGCCCGGGCGCGCCGCGGTGTTCGCCCTCGTACGGCGGTCCACGCCGGACCGGGTGCGGGAGGCGTTGCGCCCGTTCAACCCCACCGTCATCCGTACCTCGCTCACCAAGGACCGCGAGGAGGAACTGGTCTCCGCCCTCCAGGGGACCTGACCGACGCAGCAAAGAGACCGGACGGCACACGGCGTGTTGAGGAAGGCGACACGGCCCCCGGAGTGAGATGCGTCCGCACAGGCTGCCGCGCACACGAAGGGGCGACACACTCGTCGGACACATCGAGGACAACTCCGGAAGCGACACCGCGAAGCGAGGGGCCGGCGATGGGCGAGTCCCCGGGCGCACGGCTCGTCCCCCGGCCCCGACTGGTGGAACGGCTCTCCGCGGGCGTACTCGGCCCGCTGACCGTGGTGATCGGCCCGCCGGGAGCCGGCAAGTCGGCCCTTCTGACGCAGTGGGCCCACACGGGCACCGCACCGGGCCCGGTGGCCTGGGTGACGTGTGACGACGCCCCGGAGCCGCCCGGCCTCTTCTGGGCGCGGGTGACACGGGCGTTGGAGGTGGCAGGCGTTGCCGTACCGGGCGGACACGCAGTACCGGACGGGCTCGCGGCGGCCGCCCTGCTCGCCGAGGCGCTGGCGGCCCGGCGCGGGCCGGTGGTGCTGGTGCTGGACGGTCTCCGGGCCGGGGGCGGCGCGCCGTGCGCCGCCGGGGTGTCGTACCTGCTCGCGCACGCCGGCCGGGCGCTGCGGCTGGTGGTGGCGGCGCGCGGGGACCCGCCGCTGCACCTCCACCGGCACCGCCTGGCCGGCGACCTCACCGAACTCCGCACCGGCGCGCTGGCCTTCGACGACCGGGAGACGGCGGCGCTGCTCGCACTCCACGGGATCACACTCCCCCGTCGCGCCGTGGCATCGCTGCGCGAGCGCACGGAGGGCTGGGCGGCGGGGCTGCGACTCGCCGCGCTGGCCCTGGCGCGGCAGCGCGATCCGGAGCGGTACGCGATGCGGTTCAGCGGCGCGGACGACGCGGTCGTCGGCTACCTCGTCGAGGAGTTACTGGACGGGCAGCCGCCCGAAGTGCGCAGCCTGCTCCTGACGACGAGCATCCTGGACCGGGTGAACGCTCCCCTGGCCGCCGCGGTGGCAGGCGACCGGGCGGGCCGGCGCTTCGCCGCCGTGGCCGGCGAGCACGCGTGCCTGGAGACGTGCGGGCAGGGCTGGTACCGGCACCACCGTGTGATCGGCGAGGCGCTGCGCCGCCGGCTGCGGGAGGAACACCCGGACCGGACCGCCGAACTGCACCGCCGGGCAGCAGCCTGGCTGAGCGACAACGGCTCGCTCGCCGAGGCGGTACACCACGCACTCGCCGCGGACGACCGCCCGTACGCGCACCGCCTGATCGTCCACCGTCTGGCAATAGGCCAGGTACTGGGGCTGACGGCCACTCAACTCCCCCAGGCCGCAACCGGAAACGTCGCCCCCACAGTCGACGGCAGCCCCGAGACCGCACTCGTCACCGCGGCAAGCGCGCTGTCGCACGGAGATGTGACGGCCTGCGCCACGGCCCTGGCACAAGCGGAGCCCCTTCTCTCCGACACAGCAACACCCGCCGACCATTCCCTGCATCTCACCCACGCGGTGATCCGTACGCAACTGGAGCGCACCCGGGGCCCCTCGGCGGCGCCGGCCGCGGCGGCCGAGGCGCAGCGTCTCTTCGCGCTCCTCCCCCGCGAGGCCCAGGCGGACCGCCCCGAACTGCGCGCCCTGATCCAGCTGGTCCGCGGCGGTGCCGAGCTGCGGCGCGGCCGGCTGACGGCGGCGGAGGGCGCCCTGACGACAGGACTCAGGGCGGCCGGCACCGCGGGAAGCCGGGCGCTGCGCCGCGACTTCCTCATCGAACTCGCCCTCCTGGAAGCGCTCCGCGGACGGTTCCGGGCCGCCGCCGAACTCGCCGCGACCGCGCAACGGCCCCCACTGCCTGCCTCCGGCCCCGGTGACCCCTCGTACGCCACGCTCCAGATGGTCCGCGCGTGGACCGGCCCGTCCCGCAACGGGGCGGCGCCCCGGGCTCACAACGGGGCGCCCCCGGCCGGCGGCGACGACGGCGACGCCCGGCAGCCGGTCGTGGTGGCGCTCAGCAGGCGTGAGCTCGACGTACTGGCCCAACTGGCGCGCACGATGGCCACGGACGAGATCGCCGCCGAACTCCAGCTCTCGGTCAACACCGTCAAGACACACCTGAAGAGCGTCTACCGCAAGCTGTCCGTGAGCCGCCGGACCGCCGCCGTCCGCCGCGCCCGCGAACTGGGACTTCTCCCCCACGTCACGTGACCCTGACCGCGCCACCGTACGACGACGGGGCGGGCCGGAAGACCGGCCCGCCCCTCCGCATCGGCGGTCGCGTCAGCGGATGTTCAGCGGGTGTAACGCATCAGAGTGCGGACCATGTGGCAGGTGGTGTCGGACGGGCGGTGGATGCCGACGAGTGCGGCGGTGTCACGGATGAGTCGGTTCGGCGCGCGGTCCGGCGTGTGCACACCGGAGTCGAGCAGGGCGATGGCCAGACGCATGGCCTTGAGCCGGCGGTTGTGAGCGATGTACCACTCGCGCGGCCGGCCTGCCGGCAGCGGCTTCTTCGCGAGCGGGGCGTACGGCAGGTCGAACAGCGGGCGCGTCGAAGACATTACGGCAGCCGTCACAGGGTCCCTCCTGTCGTGGTCGAGAGCCCCGGACCCCCCGTGAGCTCCCTCGAACACTGCTTCTATTTTAGTCGATTTCAGCCAGCTCCAACACCCCTCCAGGGAGCCCTTTTTCGCAGGTCAGCGGCGCAATGCACCCTTCCGGGCGCACAGTTCGCGACGTCTCTGACGCGGCGCCGAGCCGATACGGGCGACTGAAAGGTTTCAATGCAAATACCCGCGCCACCTATTGACTCCAGAAGCCCTCCCATCCATGGTTTGAGTCGTTTCAAACGCAAGCGCACCACGCGAGGCCGAAGGAGTCCAGGTGACATCCGTGCAGGGCACGAGCACACAGTCCGCCGCTGACGGAGCGGCCGGGGACGGCGCCGTCTCGCGGCAGCAGTGGAAGTGGACCGGGCTGGCCGGCATGGCGTCCTATCTCGACGCCGGGTCGATCGTCGCGCTCAGCTCCGGTCTCGCCCTCTTCCAGGACCGTTTCGGGCTCTCCGAGAGCGGCCTCGGCGCGCTGACGGCCATCGGTCCCAACGCCATCGGCGCGGCGATCGGCGCGTTCATCGGCGGCCGACTGGGCGACAAGCTCGGCCGCAAGCGGATCTACCAGTACGACCTGCTCGTGTACGCGGCGGCCATCCTGCTCATCGCCTTCGCGGTCAACCCGCTGATGCTGTTCACCGGCACCTTCATCGTCGGCCTGGCCGTCGGCGCGGACGTGCCGACCTCGCTCGCGCTGGTCGGTGAGTTCTCCCCGGCCAAGGCGCGCGGCAAGCTGCTCGGCATGACCCAGGTGACCTGGAGCCTCGGCCCGGTGGTCGTCCTGCTGCTCGCCTGGGCCCTGTCGGACCTCGGCCTTCTCGGCATCCGCATCGTCTTCCTGCACCTGTTCGTGGTGTCACTGGTGACGTACGCGCTGCGCCGCGGCATGGTCGAGTCGGCTGTCTGGCGGAGCGCGGCGAAGGGTGGCGCGGCGGCCCGCCCCAAGGTCCGCGAGCTGCTGCGCGGCGCCCATCTGCGGGCCCTGCTGTTCACCGGCGGCATCTACCTCTTCTGGAACCTCGCGGCCGGCACGAACGGCATCTTCACCCCGTACATGGTCCAGAGCCTGGGCGCGGGCAGCCAGGCCACCAGCGTCGCCCTGTCCTGCGCCAGCTTCGCGCTGGTGATCGTCGGTACGGTCGCGGTCTACATGCGGTACTCGGACCGCGGCCACCGCTACCGCAAGGTGATGTGGATCGTCGGCTCGGTGATGCAGGTCTGTGCGTACGGCGTCTTCCTGTTCCTGCCCTTCACCCTCCCCGTCATCGTCTTCAACGTGGTGCTCTTCGGTGTCGGGCAGGCCATGGCGGGCGAGGCCGTCTACAAGACCATCAGCCAGGAGGTCTTCCCGACGATGCTGCGCGGCACGGCGCAGGGCATCACCTTCGGCACGTCCCGCGTCGTCCTCGGCGTCTGGTCCTTCTTCGTACCCGCACTGGCAAGCACCGGCATCGCCCCGGTCGCCGCCTTCCTCACCGCCTCACTCCTCATCTGCGGCGTCATCGGCCTGTTCATGCCCAACACGGCGGGCAAGCCGCTGGAGCAGGTGGAGGCCGAACGGGCTGCGAGCTGATTGGCTGGTACCAATTCTCCACAGTGAGCGGCATCGGTCAGATGTTGGCGTGCTAACTTCCCTATTGGTTGGTACCTATTGCACTCCCATGGGGAAGGTGAAGCGTGGCTCGACAGGCCAAGCATGAGGAGCTGCGGGCGGCGCTGCTGAGCGAGATCGGTGGCGCTCCCCCGCACGCGCCGCTCCCTACGGAGCGGGAGATCGCCACGCAGCACGGGGTCTCGCGCAACACCGTGCGGCAGGCGCTGGACGCCCTGGAGGCTGCGGGGAGTGTGTACCGGGTGCAGGGCGCGGGGACGTTCGTCGCGCCGCCCGTCGTTTCCAAGTCGCTCACCCTCACCTCGTTCTCCGAGGACATGGCCGAGCGGAACCTCGAACCGGCCTCGCGGCTGCTGGCCGCCGGGACGGTGCGGGCCGGCCGGCAGCTCGCCGAGCGGCTCGGTGTCGCGCCGGACTCCAAGGTCGTCCGCGTCTCCCGGCTGCGGCTCGCCGACGGCTCCCCCATGTGCCTGGAGAACGTCCACTTTCCGGCCGACCGTGTCCCCGGGCTCGTCGAGGAGGACCTGACGGGATCGCTCTACGCACTGCTCAACGAGCGGTACGGGCTGGACATCCGCTCGGCCGACCAGATCATCCGGGCCGTCGACCTCGACGACACGGAGTCGGCCCTGCTCGGCGTCCCGCTGGGCAGTTCGGGGCTGCGGGTGCAGCGGGTCGGTCTGGACCGCCGCGACACCCCCGTCGAGGCGACGACCACGATCTACCGCGCCGACCGCTACGACATCCGTTTCACCGTCCGCAGGGCGCAGTCGTGACGGCCGCTCGGGAGCCGCGCACGCTGCTCGGCGTCGATGTGGGTGGGACGAAGATCGCTGCCGGTCTCGTCTCGGCGGACGGCGCGTTGCTGACCTCGGTCGTCCGGCCCACGCCCGCGGCGCAGGGCCGCGACGCGGTGCTCGACGCCATCGCGGCGGCCGTTCGCGAACTGCCCGGGTGGGAAGGCGCGGAGGGCCTGGGCATTGGTACCGGAGGAGTCATCGACCGGGACCTGGGCGTGGTGCGTTCGGCCAACGCGCTGCTCCCCGGCTGGGCGGGCACCCGTCTGAGCGAGGAGCTCAGCGCCCGCCTCGGGCTGCCGGTGGCCGCCGACAACGACGCGAATGTCTTCGCGCTGGCCGAGCAGACCTACGGCGCCGGCGCGGGCTGCGCGTCCGCGCTGTACGTGAGCGTGGGCACCGGCATCGGCGGCGGGCTGGTCACCGGTGGGCGGCTGCTGCGCGGTGCGCACTGGACGGCGGGCGAGTTCGGCCATATCGCGGTGCCGGAGGCCGCCGGGCGGCCGTGCAACTGTGGCGGGGCGGGGCATCTGGAGGCCGTCGCGTCGGGCCCCGCGATCACCGCGCGGTTCCGCGAACTGGCCGGGGATGAGGACGTGTACGACCTGCGGAAGGTGGCGGCACTGGCGGAGTCGGATACCCCTACTGGCACGGAAGCCGCCCGGGCCGCCCTCGCCGAGGGTGCGGCGGCGTTGGGCCGCGCGCTGGCCGGGCTGGTCAACACCGTGGATCCGCAGCGGGTGGTGATCGGCGGCGGTGTCGCGTCCATCGGCACGCCGTTCTGGCAGCCGCTGACTGAGGCGTTCGCCGCCGAGCTGCTGCCCGGGCCCGCCGGCGTACGGCCCGTGCCCGCCGCGCTCGGGCCCCGTGCCGCGGTGATCGGCGCCGCGGCCCTGCTGCTGGAAACCGGCCCCCGGCAGACCACCACGACGACGTGATGAAGGACGAGGACAGCGCATGACGGAGACCACTGGCCCGAGCCGGACCACGATGCCCGCCGACCGTGTCCGTGCACTGCTCGACGGGCTGCGCGGGCGGCTGGTGGTCTCCTGCCAGGCGCCGCCCGGAGACCCGTTGCGCGCCCCGGAGCACATCGCCGCCATGGCCGCCTCGGTGACCTCGGGCGCGCCGGTGGCGGGGGTACGGGTACAGGGCGTGGACGACATCCGGGCCGTACGGGCAGTGGTCGGGCTGCCGGTCATCGGGCTGTGGAAGGACGGCGCTGAGGGGGTCTACATCACGCCGACCGCGGGGCACGCGCGGGCCGTCGCCGAGGCGGGTGCCGAGATCGTCGCCGTGGACGCGACCGGCCGCCCGCGCCCGGACGGCCGCCCGCTGCGCGAGACGGTCGAGGCGGTGCATGGACTCGGTGCGCTGTTGATGGCCGATGTGTCCACGGTGGAGGAGGGGGTGGCGGCGGCCGCGCTCGGTGCCGATGTGGTCTCCACGACCCTGTCCGGTTACACGCCGTACAGCCGCCAGCAGCCCGGCCCCGACCTGGTGCTGGTCGGCGAGCTGGCCGAGCGCCTGGAGGCGCCCGTCTTCGCCGAGGGGCGGCTGCACACCCCGGAGCAGGCCCGCGCGGCCATCGACGCGGGGGCGTGGGGCGTCGTCGTGGGCGGCGCGATCACCGCCCCGGCGGCCATCGCGACCCGCTTCACCGCCGCCCTGCCGACCGGATGACGCCCCGTCAGCCCTGACCCGCTGTCACTGGTGACGCACCGTCAGGGCAGGTGTGGCAGCAACGAATCCGGCGTAACCGGCAGCGCCCGGACCCGCACCCCCGTCGCGTGGTGCACCGCATTGGTCACAGCCGCCGCCGTGCCCACGATGCCGATCTCGCCGATGCCCTTGGAGCCCATCGGGTTCAGGTGCGGGTCCTCCTCCTCGATCCAGTGGACGTCGATGTCCGGCACGTCGGCGCAGACCGGCACGTGGTACATCGCCAGATCGCGTTCCGCGTAGTCGCCGAACTCGCGGTCCATCGTGCTGTTTTCCGTCAGGGCCATGCCGAGTCCCATCGTCATGCCGCCGAGGAACTGCGAGCGGGCGGTGCGCGGGTTCAGGATGCGGCCCGCGGCGAAGACGCCGAGGAGCCGCCGTACCCGGGTCTCGCCCGTCGCGGTGTCCACCTGTACCTCGGCGAACTGGGCGCCGTACGCGTGCCGCGCGTACTCCTTGCCGCCCTTGCTCTCCTCGGTGGTGTCGGCGGCGACCGTCAGGCCCGTCGCCGGTACTTCGCTGTGCTCCTCCAGCGCGCGCCGCAGTCCGTCGCACGCCTTGTGCACCGCCGAGCCCCACGAGGAGGTGCCGGAAGAGCCGCCCGCCACCGGGGCCTCGGGCAGTTCGCTGCAGCCCACGCGGATGCGGACCCGGTCCAGTGGCAGCCGGAGCGCGTCGGCGGCGATCTGGGCGAGGACGGTCCGGGCGCCGGTGCCGATGTCGGTGGCGTTCACCCGGACGTCGATCAGCCCATCGGCGCGGGCGTGCGCCTCGGCGTGGCACGGGGCGACCATCACCGGGTACGTCGAGGCGGCCACGCCGGTACCGAGCAGCAGCCGGCCGTCGCGGCGCGTCGCGGGGCGCGGGTCTCGGTCCTGCCACCCGAAGCGGCGGGCGCCCTCGCGCAGGCACTCCACGAGGTGGCGGCTGCTGTACGGGCGGCCGGAGTCCGGCTCGCGGTCGGGCTCGTTGCGTACGCGCAGTTCGATGGGGTCCAGGCCGCAGGCGAGGGCGAGTTCGTCCATGGCCGCTTCGAGGGCGTACATGCCGGGGCACTCGCCGGGCGCGCGCATCCAGGAGGGGGTGGGCACGTCGAGCCGGGCGACCCGGTGGGTGGTGCGGCTGGCCGGCGAGACGTACATCGTCCGGCTGGGCGCCGCGGCCTGCTCGACGAACTCCTGGACCGTGGAGGACTGGGTGGTGATCTCGTGCGCGAGGGCCTGGATGCGGCCGTCGCGGTCGGCTCCGATGCGGAGGTGCTGGATCGTCGGGGCGCGGTGGCCGGTGACGGCGGGCATCTGCTGGCGCGCGAAGGCGAGGGTGACCGGGCGGCCCGTGACACGCGCTGCCATGGCGGCGAGTACCGCGTGCGGGCGCGGCGTGCCCTTGGAGCCGAAGCCGCCGCCGACGTGCTCGCTCGTGACGAGCACCTGGTCAGGGCCGAGTGCGAAGAGCTGGGCCAGCATCTGCTGGACGGTCGAGGAGCCCTGGCTGGAGTCGTGCAGGCAGAGCTTCCGCTCGCCCTCCCACCAGGCCGTGGCGGCGTGCGGCTCCATGGGGTGGTTGTGCAGCGGCGGGGTTTCGTAGACGGCGTCGTGCTGTACGGGGGCCTCGGCGTAGGCCGCCTCGAAGTCGCCGCGCAGGCGGTCGGCGGGGTGGCCGCCGTTGGCGGTCTCGGGCGCGTAGATGCCCGGGTGTTCGGCGGTGAGGAGGACGTCGTGCGGCTCGGAGGTGTAGTCCAGGCGTACCGCGGTCGCGGCGGCGCGGGCCGCTTCCAGGGAGGTGGCGACCGCGAGCGCGACGATCTGGCCGCGGTGTGCGACGTGCGGGGACTGCAGGACGGCGAGAGTGGGGTCGTCGCCTTCGGCGAGCCGGGGCGCGTTCTCGTGGGTGAGCACGGTGACGACGGCGGGGTCGGCGAGCGCGGTAGCGGTGTCGACGGCGGTGATCTCGCCGCGGGCGATCGTGGCGGGCACCGCCCAGGCGTACAGGCCGTCGGGGCGTGCGTGGTCGGCGGCGTACCGCGCCGTGCCGGTCACCTTCTCGCGGCTCTCCAGCCGTGCGGTGTCCGCGCCCAGGGTCCGGGGCAAGGTCGTCATCGCGCACCCTCCGCGTGCGTGCCCGCGAGGTCCGTCAGCAGTGCGACGGCCAGCCGGCGGGCCAGGGGGATCTTGTAGCCGTTGTCGCGCAGCGGCTCGGCGGCCGCCAGTTCCTCGTCCACGGCCCGGCCGAAGGACTCCTCGGTGGCGGGCCGGCCGAGCAGCGCGGCCTCGGCGGCGCGGGCGCGCCACGGCTTGGCCGCGAGCGCGCCGAACGCGAGCCGTACGTGCTCGACGTTGCCGTCGCTCACCTTCAGGTCGGCGGCGGCCGAGGCGAGCGCGAAGGCGTACGAGGCGCGTTCCCGGGCCTTGCGGTACGCCGAGCGGGCGCCGGGCACCGGTGGCGGCAGTTCCACGGCGGTGATCAGTTCACCGTGCCGCAGGACGGTGTCCTGGTCGGGGGTGTCGCCCGGCAGCCGGTGCAGTTCGGCCACCGGCAGCGTCCGCTCGCCGTCCGCTGAGACGCAGTGCACCTGCGCGTCGAGGGCCGTCAGGGCGACCGCCATGTCCGAGGGGTGGGTGGCCACGCAGTGCTGGGAGGCGCCGAGGACCGCGAGGTCGCGGTGGATGCCGCTGCGTGCGGGGCAGCCGGAGCCGGGTCGCCGCTTGTTGCAGGGCTTGCCGATGTCCTGGAAGTACGTGCAGCGGGTGCGCTGCAGCAGGTTGCCGCCGATCGTGGCGAGGTTGCGCAGCTGGGGCGAGGCGCCGGCGAGCAGGGCCTGGGAGAGCGCCGGGTAGCGGGTGCGGACGGCGGTGTGCACGGCGAGGGTGCTGTTGCGCACGGTGGCGCCCACCCGCAGTCCCCCGCCGTCGGTCTCGGTGATGTCGTCGAACGGCAGCCGGCTGACGTCGACCAGCATCTCGGGCACCTCGACCCCGAGCTTCATGAGGTCCACGAGGTTGGTGCCGCCGCCGAGGAAGGCCGCGCGGGGTGCGCGGGAGAGCAGGTCGACGGCGGTCGCGGGGTCGGTGGCCGTCTCGTAGCGGAAGGGTTTCACCGGGCCGCCTCCTGCACCGCGTCGATGATGTTCACGTACGCGCCGCAGCGGCAGATGTTGCCGCTCATCCGCTCCCGTACCTCGCCGCCGGTCAGCTCCACCGGGCCGTCCGGCGCGCCGTCGGGCGTCACCGCGCTGGGCCAGCCGGCCTGGGCCTCGGCGATCGCCCCGACGCCGGAGCAGATCTGGCCGGGCGTGCAGAAGCCGCATTGGAAGCCGTCGTGCGCGATGAACGCCTCCTGGAGCGGATGGAGCGCGTCTCCTTCGGCCAGGCCCTCGACGGTCGTCACGTGCGCGCCCTCGGTGGCCACCGCGAGCACCAGGCAGGAGTTGACGCGGTGGCCGTCCAGCAGGACCGTGCAAGCCCCGCACTGGCCGTGATCGCAGCCCTTCTTGGCGCCGGTCAGCCGTACGTCCTCGCGGAGCAGGTCGAGCAGCGTGGTGCGGTTGTCGACGACTTGCGCCCGGCGTTCGCCGTTGATGTGCAGGGTGAGCGCGGTGGTGGTGTCCGCGTCGCCCGTACCCTCCGTGCTTCTCATGGAGTCAGGGGTGCCCCTGAAGGCGAGCGGTGAAAACGGACCGGGCCGCTCCGCACCTCGTCCGGGCCAATGCCCGCCGCTCGGGCCACCCCGATGCGGGCCGCTCAGGCCACCCCGATGCGGGCCGCGGCGGCGTCCCAGGCGGCCCGGTCGCCGCCCGGCTCGTAACGGCGCAGCGGCTGGGTCGCGGCGACCAGCCGACGCATCGCGGCGCGGTCGGGGACGAGTCCGTGGGCGCGGGCCTGGACGAGGACGTTGCCGAGCGCCGTGGCCTCGGCGGGGCCTGCGACGACGGGCAGTCCGGTGGCATCGGCGGTCAGCCGGCAGAGCAGCTCGTTGCGGCTGCCGCCGCCGACCAGGTGGACGGTGCGGATCTCCCGCCCGGCGAGCGCGGCGGCCTGCCGCAGGGTGCGCCGGTGGGCCAGGGCCAGGCTCTCCAGGATGCAGCGGACGACGGCGCCCCGGCTCTCCGGGGCGCGCTGTCCGGTGCGGCGGCAGAAGCTCCGTATCCGTGCGGGCATGTCGCCCGGCGGCAGGAACTCGGGCGCGTCCGGGTCGACGAGCGCGCCGAACGGCTCCTCCCGCGCGGCCTCGGCGAGCAGGTCGGGCAGCGCGGCGGGCGAGCCCTGCGCCGCCCAGGTGCGGCGGCACTCCTCCAGCAGCCACATGCCCATGATGTTGCGCAGATAGCGCACCGTCCCGTCGATGCCGCGCTCGTTGGTGAAGTTGGCGGCCCGGGACTCCTCGGTGAGGACCGGCGCGTCCAGCTCCAGCCCGGCCAGCGACCAGGTGCCGCAGGAGATGTACGCGAAGCCGGGCTCCGTGGCCGGCACGGCGGCGACCGCGGAGGCGGTGTCGTGGGAGGCGACGGTGGTCACCGGGGTCGCCGCGGCCAGTCCGGTGTACTCGGCGACGTGCGGCAGCAGCGGCCCGGCCGGCTCGCCCGGTCGGCGCAGCGGCGGCAGCAGGCCCGGGTCGATGCCCAGCCGGTCGAGCAGCGCGGCGGACCAGTCGCCGGTACGGGCGTCGAGCAGCCCGGTGGTGGAGGCGTTGGTCTCCTCCGCGCCGACCGTGCCGGTCAGCCAGTGCACGAGCAGGTCCGGGATCAGCAGCAGGGTGCGCGCGGCGGCGAGCTGCGCGCTGCCGCGGGCCGCTTCGAGCTGGTACACGGTGTTGAACGGCAGGTGCTGCAGCCCGGTGACCGCGTGCAGCTCCTCGGGCCCGGCCATGGCCCACACCCGCTCAGCGGCGCCCTCCGTACGCCCGTCCCGGTAGTGGTACGGCTGGCCGAGCAGCGCGCCGTCGGCGTCCAGCAGCCCGTAGTCCACCGCCCAGGTGTCGACCCCGACGGACGCCACGCCGCCGGCGTGGGCGGCCGCGCGCAGCCCGTCCAGTACGCCCTGGTGGAGCGCGAGCACGTCCCAGTGCAGCCCGTCGGGCAGCCGTACCGGGGTGTTGGGAAACCGGTGCGCCTCGGTGAGGCCGAGGCTGTCCGGGCCGACCCGGCCGAGGATCACGCGCCCGCTGGTGGCGCCGAGATCCACGGCGGCGAAGGAGAGTGTGCCGGTCACGTCGCCTCCGCGTCAGCGCAGGAACGCGGCGGCCACGCCCGCGTCGACGGGGACGTGCAGCCCGGTGGTGTGCGTGAGATCGCCGCCGGTGAGCGCGAACACCGCGTTCGCGACGTGTTCCGGCAGCACCTCGCGCTTGAGCAGCGTCCGCTGGGCGTAGAACTCGCCGAGCTTCTCCTCCTCGATGCCGTACGTCGCCGCGCGCTGCGCGCCCCAGCCGCCCGCGAAGATGCCGGAGCCGCGCACCACTCCGTCGGGGTTGACCCCGTTGACGCGGATGCCGTGCCCGCCCAGCTCGGCGGCGAGCAGCCGGACCTGGTGCGCCTGGTCGGCCTTGGTGGCGGAGTACGCGATGTTGTTCGGCCCGGCGAAGACGGCGTTCTTGGAGGCGATGTAGACGATGTCGCCGCCCATCTCCTGCTGCGTCATGACGCGGGCGGCCTCACGGGAGACGAGGAAGGAGCCGCGGGCCATGATGTCGTGCTGCAGGTCCCAGTCCTTGGCGGTGGTCTCCAGCAGCGGCTTGGAGATCGAGATACCGGCGTTGTTGACGACCAGATCGACACCGCCGAAGGCGAGCGCGGCGGCCTGGAAAGCGGCGGCTATCTGCCCTTCATCGGTGACATCGACCGGCACCGCGACGGCCTTGTCGGCGCCGCCCAGCTCCTCGGCCACCGCGGCCGCGCTCTCCGTGTTGAGATCGGCGACCACGACGCACGCGCCCTCGGCGGCCAGCCGGTGCGCGATGGCCTTCCCGATGCCCGAGCCAGCGCCGGTGACCAGCGCGACCCGGGTGGCCAGCGGCTTGGGCGCCGGCATCCGCTGGAGCTTGGCCTCCTCCAGCGCCCAGTACTCGATCCGGAACTTCTCCGCCTCCGCGATCGGCGCATACGTCGACACCGCCTCGGCGCCACGCATCACATTGATCGCGTTGAGGTAGAACTCCCCCGCCACCCGCGCGGTCTGCTTGTCCTTGCCGTAGCTGAACATGCCGACGCCGGGCACGAGCACGATCGCCGGGTCGGCGCCGCGCATCGGCGGGGAGTCCGGCCCGGCGTGCCGCTCGTAGTAGGCGCGGTACTCGCTCCGGTACTTCTCGTGCAGCTCCTTCAGGCGCGCGATCGTCTCGTCCAGGGACGCGGTCGGCGGCAGGTCGAGGACGAGCGGACGGACCTTGGTACGCAGGAAGTGGTCGGGGCAGGAGGTGCCGAGCGCGGCGAGCCGAGGGTGCTCGGCGCGGGCGAGGAAGTCGAGCACCGGCTCGGTGTCGGTGAAGTGACCGACCTGCGCCTTGTCCGTCGAGGCGAGCCCCCGGAGCACGGGCGCGAGCGCCGCGGCCCGCTCCCGGCGCACATCCTCGGACAGTGCCTCGTACCCCTCGACGACCGGCCCAAAAGGCTCCGCCTTGCCCTGCTCGACAAGAAACGTCTCCGCGGTACGAATCATCCACAGGGCGTTGCGCTCGCACTCCTCGGAGGTGGCGCCCCACGCGGTGATGCCGTGGCCGCCAAGGATGACGCCGACCGCCTGCGGGTTGGCTTCCTTGATGGCGGCGATGTCCAGGCCGAGCTGGAAGCCGGGGCGCCGCCACGGCACCCAGGCGACCTTGTCGCCGAAGCACGCGGCGGTCAGCTTCTCGCCGTCGGCGGCGCAGGCCAGCGCGATACCGGAGTCCGGGTGCAGATGGTCGACGTGTGCCGCGTCCACCAGACCGTGCATCGCGGTGTCGATCGACGGCGCGGCACCGCCCTTGCCGTGCAGGCAGTAGTCGAACGCGGCGACCATCTCGTCCTCGCGCTCCACGCCCGGATACACCTCGGTCAGCGCCCGCAGCCGGTCCAGCCGGAGCACGGCCAGCCCGGCTTCGGTGAGCGTACCGAGGTCGCCCCCGGAACCCTTGACCCACATGAGTTCGGTGGGCCGCCCGGTGACGGGGTCGGTGGCGGTGCCCTTGGCGGAGGCGTTGCCACCGGCGTAGTTGGTGTTACGGGGGTCGGAGCCGAGCCGGTGGGAGCGGTCGAGGAGGGCGGCGACTTCGGGGTGGGTGGCCATGAGTATTGAGTCCTTCGCGTTGAGATGGGGAGGTGAGACGGCGCCCCTTCAGGGGCGCGGGGAACTGCGCGACCAGCCACATACGGTCCGCAGCCGCCAATAAACAGGTCCGGGCAGACGCCTAGGCACCCCAACCGGCCTGCTCGCCGCCAACACGCTCGGCGGCGATCCGCTCCTGCCAGCCGGAGGCGCCATACGCCGCGACCGGGTCCGGGTGCAGCCCCATCTCCTCCCGCACCTCCGCGAGCAACGGCCGGACGTCGGTGGCATAGGCGTCCATCAGGGCGCCATTCGCCGCCAGCACATCCCCGCCGCGCTGCGCGGCATGCAGCGCCTCGCCATCCACCAGCAGCGCCTTCGCCGTAGCCTCCTGCACGTTCATGACAGACCGAATGACCGCCGGGATCTTCGCCTCGATGTTGTGGCACTGGTCGAGCATGAAGTTGACGCCGTTCGCGGCCTCCAGCCCACCATTCTTGATGACTTCGTGCATGATCCGGAACAGCTGGAACGGATCGGCCGCGCCCACCATCAGGTCGTCGTCCGCGTAGAACCGGGAGTTGAAGTCGAACGCGCCGAGCTTGTTCTCGCGGAGCAGGAACGCGACGATGAACTCGATGTTGGTGCCCGGCGCGTGGTGCCCGGTGTCGACGACGACCTTCGCCTTCGGGCCGAGCTTCAGGCAGTGCGCGTACGAGGTGCCCCAGTCCGGCACGTCCGTGGTGTAGAAGGCCGGCTCGAAGAACTTGTACTCCAGCAGCATCCGCTGGTCGTCCCCGAGCCGCCCGTACACCTCGGCCAGCGCCTCGGCCAGCCGGTCCTGGCGAGCGGCGATGTCGTCCTGGCCCGGGTAGTTGGTGCCGTCGGCGAACCACAGCTTCAGGTCCCGGGACCCGGTCGCGTCCATGATGTCGACGCAGGCGAGGAGGTGATCGGTGGCCTTGCGGCGGACGGCCGGGTCGGGGTGGGTGACGGACCCGAGCTTGTAGTCCTCGTCCTGGAAGGTGTTGGAGTTGATGGCGCCGAGCGTCAGGCCGCGCTCCGCCGCGTACTCGGCGAGCTTCCCGTAGTCCTCGACGGTGTCCCACGGAATGTGCAGCGAGACCACCGGCGCCACCCCGGTGAACTCGTGCACCTTCGCCGCGTCGTCCAGCTTCTCGTACGGGTCGCGGGGGACGCCGGGCTGCGCGAACACCTTGAAGCGGGTGCCGGAGTTTCCGTAACCCCAGGACGGTGTCTCGATCACCTGGGCCTTCAGGGCGGCCTTCACGGCGGACGGGGCGGGCGTGCTCGGCATCATTCACCTCGGCGGTCTGGCGCGGCGACACTTGTTTTTGAATCGTTTCAGCGATCGCTAAGCTAAGTCGCGACGAGCTGAACCGTCAAGGGGTGTGCGTAATTTACGGACAGACGCAGCAGAGCGCCCGACAGGCATGCGGCCCGCCGGGCGTCCGAGGCAAAAAACGATTCACGGCTGCTGGCGGGCCTGCCTGCCAGCAGCCCGCGCCGCGTCCGTCTCACTGGTCTGCCGCGCCGTGCTCAGCTTGCCGCCGGAGTTCTCCAGGTGCGCCCGGATGAACCACTGGAACAGCTCCAGGCTGCGGAGCTGCTCGATGAGCATGTCCTGGGTGATCGGGTCGGGTTCGTCCGTGGCGCGCACCGCCTCGCGGTGGTCCTCGATGATGCCCGTGTACACCACGTCCAGCGCGCCCAGGTGCTCGATCGACTCGGCCCGGCCGATCGCGTAGTCCTCCCAGGTGCGCTCGGCGACCATGACGCCGGGCGTACCGGCGGGCTCGCCGCCCAGCGTCGAGATGCGCTCCGCGGTGGTGTCGATCATGTCGCGTACGGCGTCGACCTGCGGGTCGAGCATTTCGTGTACGGCGATGAAGTGCGGGCCGACCACGTTCCAGTGGACGTGCTTGAGCGTGAGGGCGAGGTCGTTGAGCGCGTGCAGCCGCATCCGCAGCAGCTGGATGACCTCCGAGCCCTCGGAGGTGCTCATGCCCGGAACCGTATAGGTGAGCTGCGAGTCGGCTTTCGAGGCCACGGCACTGTCTCCTTCGACGGTCTTCTGCCGGCCCGGCGGGGGTGCCGGGCGTCCGGGCCCGGCGGACCACCGGGCGTGCGCCACAGGGATACCACTGCCCACAGCGCGGCAAACGCCCACATTTCCAGCGGTGTACGAGCTTCCGCCCGCTATGCCGCCGGCGGTGCGGTCAGGACCCGTCGGGCGGCCCGTCGGACGCCTCCGGCGCGATGAGGGCCAGCCCGGTCTCGGGGTCGATCCGCTTGCGCAGGTGGGCCGGGGTCTCGGTCACGATGACCTCCATCGTCGGGAAGACGACGCACTTCTGGAGGTGGCCGCCGATGACGGAGGAGTCCTTGCGGCCGAGGACGAGGTGCGCGTGCAGCACGGGCTCCCCGTCGTGCGTGGCGATGTCCCCGAGCAGCGACAGCACTTCCATCTGGCCGTCGAAGTGAGTGCTGCGGTAGTCCATGATCTTGGGGTCGAAGTAGCCGAGGGTGGCCTGGCGACAGGCGCCGATCGCGGTCAGTCCCGCGCCGCTGATGCCCTGCTCGCGCGCGAAGGCGGTGATCCGGGCGGCCGCCTCGTCACCCTTGTCCATGACCAGTGCGAAGGTGCGCAGCCCGGATTCCTCGTACAGCAGCCTGGTCTTCATCGCGCTCCGGCCTCCGCTCGTCGTTGGTGCGCGGCACGTGTGCCGTGCGCCTGCCCCACGGCACCCGCCGCCGAACCCGGGGGCCGGCGGCGGGTGTGGTGCGGTACGGCGACCGGTCAGTTGCGGTGGTTGTTGTGCTTCCAGTGGTGGTGGTGACGGCCGTGGCCGTCGTTCACGCAGGTGGCGGAGGCGGGGTTCAGCAGCGCGATGATATTGATGCTGTTGCCGCACACGTTGACCGGAACGTGCACCGGCACCTGAATGACGTTGCCCGAGAGCACACCCGGGCTGCCGTGGGCCGAGCCTTCCGCTTCGGCGTCGGCAACGGCGGTGGCGGCGCCGCCGAGGACCGTCGCGGCGGCCAGGGCGGTCGCCACGAGGGCGGTACGGATGGACATGTTTTCTCCCATGCGGAGGTGGCTTGTTCACTGGGAGAATCACCGACCGCGCCCCGTTCACCACGTGGCCGAAACCGGGACCGCCTGATTGCAGTAGTACATAAGACCGTACGGAGCATCGGCGTCAGCCGATCAGCCCTGGCCCGCGGGGATGGCCAGGTACTTGATCTCCAGGAACTCCTCGATGCCGGCCCGGCCGCCCTCGCGGCCCAGCCCGGACTGCTTGATGCCGCCGAAGGGCGCGGCCGGGTTGGACACCAGCCCGGTGTTGACGCCGACCATGCCGGTCTCCAGGCGCTCGCCGACCCGCAGCGCGCGGTCCAGGTTCTCCGTGAAGAGATAGCCGACCAGTCCCCATTCCGTGTCGTTGGCGGCGGCGACCGCCTCGTCCTCGTCGTCAAAGGTGAGGATCGCGGCGACCGGGCCGAAGATCTCGGTGGACATCAGCGCGGAGTCCGGGCGCACGTCCGTGAGGACGGTGGGCGGGTAGAAATAGCCCGCGCCGTCCGGTGCCTCGCCGCCGATCAGGGCCTTGGCCCCGCGCTGTACGGCGTCCTGGACGAGGTCGGCGGCCTTGTTCCGGCCCGCCGCGTCGATCAGCGGACCGACGTCGGTGCCGTCCTGCGTGCCGGGGCCGACGGTGAGGGCGCCCATCCGCTCGGCGAGCCGGGTGGCGAAGGCGTCGGCGACGGAGCGGTGCACGAAGAAGCGGTTGGCGGCGGTGCACGCCTCGCCCATGTTCCGCATCTTGGCGACCATCGCGCCGTCCACCGCCTTGTCCAGGTCGGCGTCGGCGAAGACGAGGAAGGGCGCGTTCCCACCCAGCTCCATGGAGGTCCGTACAACGGTGTCCGCGCACTGGGCCAGGAGGATGCGGCCGACCTGGGTGGAGCCGGTGAAGGACAGCTTGCGTACGTCGCCGCTGCGCAGCAGGGGCTCCACGACACCGGCCGCGTCCGTGGAGGTGACGACGTTGAGAACGCCGGGCGGCAGGCCCGCCTCGGTCATGATGGCGGCCAGTGCCAGGCTGGAGAGCGGGGTCTGCGGGGCCGGCTTGAGGACCATCGTGCAGCCGGCGGCGACCGCCGGGCCGATCTTGCGGGTGCCCATCGCGAGCGGGAAGTTCCACGGGGTGATGAGCAGACAGGGGCCGACGGGCTGGCGCATCACCAGGACGCGGTTGGCGCCGTCGGGCGTCCGCGACATGCCGCCGTCGATGCGCACGGCCTCCTCGGAGAACCAGCGGAAGAACTCCGCCGCGTAGCCGACCTCGCCGCGCGCCTCGGCCAGCGGCTTGCCCATCTCCAGGGTCATCAGGAGGGCGAGGTCCTCCTTGCGTTCGATGATCAGCTCGTAGGCGCGGCGCAGGATCTCGCTGCGGGCGCGCGGCGCCGTGGCCGCCCAGTCCGGCTGCGCGGCGACCGCGGCGTCCAGGGCGCGCCGGCCGTCCTCGGCCGCGGCGTCGGCGACCTGGCACAGCTCGCGCCCGGTGGCGGGGTCGTCCACGGGCAGCGTGCGGCCACCGGCCGAGTCCTGCCACCGGCCGTCGATGAAGAGCTGCTTGGGGACGGCGTCGATGACGCGGATGCCGGAGCGCGGTGCGTCCGGGGAGCCCGACGGCTGGGTGCTGGTGGTCGTGGTCATGAGCGGTGCCTCCCGGCGGGTCGGTACGCGGAGCGGGCGGGTGTACGGGCGGCCGGTCCCCCGGGCGGGGGACCGGCCGGTCCGGCGGCGGGCGGGGCTCAGCGGTCGGCGCAGCCCGCCTGGACGGCGGCGGACCAGGCCCGCAGCCCCTCGTCGATCTGCTGCTCGGTGACGATCAGCGGCGGGATCAGCCGGACGACGTTGCCCCAGGGGCCGCACGTGAGGAGCAGCAGCCCTTCCTCGACGGCGGCCTGCTGGACGCGCCCCGCGGTCTTCGGGTCGGGTTCCCCGTCCTCGGTGGTGAATTCGTTCGCCAGCATCAGGCCGAGTCCCCGTACGTCGCCGATGGCGGGATGCTTGGCGGCGACGTCCTCCAGGCCGGAGCGCAACCGGGCGCCCATCGTGGCGGCGTTGCCGACCAGCCCCTCGTTCTCGACCACGTCGAGGGTGGCGAGGGCCGCGGCACAGGCGACCGCGTTGCCGCCGTACGTGCCGCCCTGCGAGCCGGGCCGGGCCTTGGCCATCAGTTCGTCGGACGCGGCGATGCCGGACAGCGGGAAGCCGCTGGCCAGGCCCTTGGCGGTGATGACGATGTCGGGCCGGACGCCGAAGTGGTCATGGCCCCAGAAGCGGCCGGTGCGCCCGACGCCGGTCTGCACCTCGTCCAGGATCAGCAGGATGCCGTGCCGGTCGGCGCGCTCCCGCAGGCCCTGCAGATAGGCGCTGTTGGCGGGGACGTAGCCGCCCTCGCCGAGCACCGGCTCCACCATGATCGCGGCGGTGTCGTCGGGGTCGGTGACGGTCTGCAGGAGGTGGTCGAACTCGCGCAGCGCGAAGCGGGTGGTGGCCTCCTCGTCCCAGCCGTAGTGCCGGCCGTAGTAGTACGCGTTCGGGAAGGGCGCGACGTGCACGCCGCTCATCAGCGGGCCGAAGCCCGTGCGGACCTTCGTACCGGAGGTGGTGAGGGAGGCGGCGGCGACCGTGCGGCCGTGGAAGCCGCCCTGGCAGACGACGATGTTGGGCCGCCCCGTGGCCTGCCGGGCGAGCCGCATCGCGGCCTCCACGGCCTCGCTCCCGGAGTTGGCGAAGAAGAGGCTGTCCAGCCCTTGGGGCAGTACGTCACCGAGCCGTGCGACCAGCTTCTGCAGCGGCTGGTGCATCACGGTCGTGTACTGGCCGTGGATCAGGGTGGCCACCTGTTCCTGGGCGGCGGCGACCACGCGCGGGTGGCAGTGGCCCGTGCTGGTGACGCCGATGCCGGCGGTGAAGTCCAGATAGCGGCGGCCGTCCGTACCGAAGAGGTGGACGCCCTCGCCGCGCTCGGCGACGACGGGTGTGGCCTGGCGCAGATGCTCGGAAAGGTGGCTCATACGACAGCTCTCTCCCACGGCGTTGAAGCGGTGCGGATGGATGGTGGAGTCTGTGCCCGGACCCTGGCGGGATCAACCACAGGCTCCTACTCACCTTGTGGGAGAGGAGTGGGGAGGGTCAACGACCAACGTGTTCGCGCTGCGTTGTCGGGATCGCCCACGTAGACCCACTACGAGGACGACCCTCCGCCTTGCGATCGCACGCACCAGACGCCGCGGGCCCCGCCCTCCGGGCGAACGACGGGACTTTGCGGACACGACCTAGCCCCGGTCGCCGCGCAGGGAGGCCGAGATGTCCTCCAGGCTGCGGCCCTTGGTCTCGGGCAGCTTGCGGTAGAGGTAGCCGGCGCCGAGGAGGCCGAAGAGCGCGTAGATCCAGAACAGGCCGGTCGGGGTGAGCGCCTGGATGGTGGTCAGCACGGTGAGCGAGATGGCGAAGTCCAGGCCCCAGTGCGTGACGTTGCCGAAGGAGGACGCCTTGCCGCGCGCGGCGGTGGGGAAGATCTCGCTGTTGATGAGCCAGATCGCCAGGCCCAGGCTGGGTGCGAAGGCGCCGATGTACAGGCAGAGCCCGGCGACCAGCAGGCCGCTGTGCGCGGGCTGTCCGTCGCCGACGAGGTAGAGCGCGCCGAGCAGGACGAGGGCGAGGACGACGACGCCGGTGCCGCCGAGCAGCAGCGGGCGGCGGCCGACCTTGTCGACGAGGAGCAGCGCGATGCCGGTGAGGACCATGTTGACCAGGCCGATGCCGAGCGAGGAGAGGATCGCGGCGGAGCTGGCGAAGCCGGCCTGCTGGAGCATGGTGGGCGCGTAGTAGATCACCGCGTTGACGCCGACGAGCTGGTTGGTCGCGGCGACCACCACGCCGAGGATCACCGCGGGGCGCATGGCGGGGCGCAGCAGGTCGCGGTAGCCGATCTTCGACTCCTGGGCCGCCAGCGTCTCGATCTCGCGGACCTCGTGCTCGGCCTCCTCCGCGGTACGGGTGCGGCGCAGGACCGCGCGGGCCTCCTCGGGGCGGCCGTGGGTGAGCAGCCAGCGCGGGCTCTCGGAGAGCCGGAAGACGCCGGCGAGCATGAGCAGGGACGGTACGGCGCCGATGCCGAGCATCCAGCGCCAGCCCTGCTCGACGTCGTCGAAGGCGTAGCCGACGAGGTAGGAGACGAAGATGCCGACGGTGATCATCAGCTGGTTGAGCGAGACCAGCTTGCCGCGGCTCTCCTTCGGCGCGATCTCGGCGATGTAGGCGGGCACGGCGAGCGAGGCGGTGCCGATGGCGAGGCCGAGGACGAAGCGGGCGGCGATCAGTACGGCGGCGTCCGGCGCGACGGCGCAGCCCAGGGCGCCGACGGTGAAGATGGCGGCGGCGGTGAGCAGCGTGCGGCGGCGGCCGACCGCGTCGGTGACCGCGCCGCTGATCAGCACGCCGAAGATCGCGCCGAGCAGCAGGGACGCCACGGTGACCTGCTGCATGCCGGCGCTGAGGTGGAATTCGGGCGTGATGTGGAGCAGGGCCGAGGAGATGATCCCGGTGTCGTAGCCGAAGAGGAAGCCGCCGAGCGCGGCGACGGCGGATGCGCCGATGACCGCGGCACGTCCGCGCTGGCGCGGCGGTGCGCCCGATTCGGGTGGCAGGACGGTGTCGGTGCGGGCCAAGGCAGCTCTCCTTCAGGTGGGCTGACGCGGGGTCAGCTGGTACCGGTTGCGCTCCGCCGTGCCCCGGTCCGGTCGTCCGACGGACCGGGGCGGGCGGTGCTCCCGCCGCCTGGCGTCCGTCGGCTGGACGGGCGGCGGGAGCCGGTGCCGCGTCGCACGGCAGCCGGGAGGAGGGCGGCCACGGATGCCTCGGCACGCGACGCTGGGTGCCGGGGCGTCCGGTCGGGATGCGACCGCCCGGTACGGCATCGTGACCGCTCGAGCGATTTCGCGCAAGCGTTTGCGCAAGCGCTTTTCTCGGCGGCCGCCTCACGTACGATCGCGGGGACAGGCAGCTCGCGGAGGAGGCACGCATGGCGACCATGGCCGACGTGGCACGTCGGGCCGGGGTCTCGGTCTCGACCGTGTCCCATGTGATCAACGGGACCCGGTTCGTGAAGGAGGAGACCCGCGACCAGGTCCACGCCGCCATGCGCGAGAGCGGCTACATCCCGAACACCATCGCCCGCTCGCTGGTGACCTCCAGCACCAAGACCCTCGGCCTCGCGGTTTCGGCGGTCACCAATTTCCACTTCGCGGACATGGTCTCGGCGATCGACGCCACCGCCCGCGCCGCCGGCTACACGCTGCTGATCGCCGACACCCACGACGACCCCGCCGAAGAGCTGCGGGTCGTACAGAATCTCCACCAGCGCCGCGTCGACGGACTGCTGCTGGCCACCGCGGCCGGCGCCCGCGGCGCCGCGCTGCGGTATCTCACCGACACCGGCCTGCCCACCGTCCTGATCGACCGCTGCGCCTCCCCCGCCTTCGACCAGATCGGCACGGCGAACGTGGAGTCCACGGCCCGCCTCGTCGACCACCTCGCCGACCTCGGCCACACCCGGATCGGCATGGTCGCCGGGCGACGCGGCATCCGCACCAGCTCGGAGCGGGTGCGCGGCTGGCAGCGCGGCATGAAGCGGCAGGGCCTGGACCCGGCCACGGAGCTGGTGGTGCCCGGGCACAGCCACGCGTACATGGCGCAGCAGGTCACCGAGCGGCTGCTGCGCGGCAAGGACGCGCCGACCGCGCTGGTGGTGGGCAACAACCACATGACGCTCGGCGTGCTGCGGGCGCTCTCCCGGCTGGGCCTGAAGGCGCCGCAGGACATCGCGCTGAGCGTCTTCGACGACTTCGAGTGGGCCGATCTGCTGCAGCCGCAGCTCACCGCCATCGCCCAGCCGGTCGAGGAGATCGGCGCGAAGTCCGTACGGATGCTGATCGACCGGCTCGCGGACCCGGACGGCGCGAAGCGGACCGTGCTGCTGGAGCCGACGCTGGTGCACCGGACGTCGTGCGGGTGCCCCGCGGAGCCGGTGCGCTGAGCGCACCTCTGGACATTCCCGAGCACGGCCTTCTACAGTCTGCGGCGGTCGCCATGTCGGCGGCGGCCACACAACGCACCACCCCAGCCGTCCGGTTCGTCGGGAGCCGTGGACGCGCGGGACTCATCCGCCGTTTCCCTGCCCCGCACGCAGGCCAGTTGGCCGCGCTGCCCTACCGGAGGCACTCGCATGCCCGACACCCCGCACCGCCACCCCGCCCGCCGCACCGTTCTCGCCGGTGCGCTCGCGCTCGCCGGCACCGGCGCGCTGAGCGCCTGGTCCACCGCCCCGGCGACGGCGGCCGCGCTCCGCGCGTACGACGAGCAGTACCGCCCGCAGGTGCACTTCTCCCCCGCCAAGAACTGGATGAACGACCCCAACGGGCTCATTCACCACAACGGCACGTACCACCTCTTCTTCCAGTACAACCCCTCCGGCGCCACCTGGGGCAACATGTCCTGGGGCCATGCCACCAGCCCCGACCTCGTGCACTGGGAGGAGCAGCCGGTCGCCATCCCGCACGACGACGAGGAGATGGTGTTCTCCGGCAGCGCCGTCTTCGACCGCGACAACACCAGCGGCCTGGGCGCCGCGGCCAATCCCCCGCTCGTCGCGATCTACACCAGCATGGTCAAGGCGACCGGCAGACAGCGCCAGTCGCTCGCCTACAGCATCGACGACGGCGCGACCTGGACGCGGTACGCGGGCAACCCCGTGCTGGACATCGGCTCGGACAACTTCCGTGACCCCAAGGTCTTCTGGCACGAGCCGACCGCCCGCTGGGTGATGGTCATCGCGCTCTCCGCCGAGCACCGCATCAGCGTCTACACCTCGCCCGACCTCAAGTCCTGGACGCACCGCAGCGACTTCGGGCCGAGCGCGGCGACCGGCGGCGTGTGGGAGTGCCCGGACCTCTTCGAGCTGCCCGTGGCCGGCGCCCCGGGACGCCGTATGTGGGTGCTGATCGTCAACCTCAACCCCGGTGGCCCGGCGGGCGGTTCGGGCGGGCAGTACTTCACCGGTGACTTCGACGGCACCCGCTTCACCGCCGACCCGCACGACGCGCCGCGCTGGCTGGACCACGGCGCCGACGCGTACGCGGGCGTGACGTACAACGACGCGCCGGACGGCCGCCGCATCCTGGTCACCTGGATGAACAACTGGCTGTACGGCGAGAAAGTCCCCACCAGTCCGTGGCGCAGCGCGAACGGCTTCCCGCGCGAACTGGGCCTGCGGGCCACGCCGGACGGCGGCGCCGCGCTCGTCCAGCAGCCGGTCGCCGAGCTGGCCACGCTACGCCGCACCCCGGCGCTGCGGATCGCCGGCCGCCGGGTCCGGGCGGGCGCCACCCGGCTGCTGCGGGATGCAGGCCAGACGTACGAGATCGAGGCCGTGCTCCGGCCGGACGGGGCGCGGCGGTGCGGCCTGGAGGTGCGGACCGGGGGCGGGCACCGGACACGGATCGGCTACGACTCCGGCGGCGAGCTGTACGTGGACCGCACGGCCTCCGGCGACGTCGGCTTCGCCGCGGAGTTCCCCGCCGTGCACCGCGCCCCGCTCGCGCTCACCGACGGCGTGCTGCGGCTGCGGCTGATCGTGGACCGCTCGTCGGTGGAGGTGTACACGGGCGACGGCACGGTGTGTCTGACCGACCAGATCTTCCCCGGCCCGGACGCCACGGGCCTGGGCACCTTCGCCGAGGAGGGCGGGATGCACGTCGAGCGGCTCACGGTGTGGCCGCTGCGGTCCGCCTGGTAGGTCAGCCGCGCTGAAGAGCCGGACACCGGCGCGTACCGGCCGGTACGCGCCGGTGTCCGGACGTCGGTGGCCACCCCGCCCGCGAGTTGTAGGGTCGGGAGCCCTGCCCGCCCGCATCACAGCAGGTGGCAGCGGAGTGGACGCCGACGGAGAGGGAGGGTGCCGTGATCGGCATCGCGGACATCGAGGCAGTGGCCGACCGGATCGCCGAGTACGTCGTGCGGACTCCGACGGTGTCCAGTCCCGGCCTCACCGCGCTGCTCGGCGCGCCCGTCACCGCCAAGCTGGAACTGCTGCAGCGGACCGGCTCCTTCAAGGCGCGCGGGGCGACGGCCAAGCTGCTGTCGCTGAGCGAGGCGGACCGGGCCGCGGGCGTGGTGGCGGTGAGCGGCGGCAATCACGGGATCGGGCTGGCCGTGATGGCCGGGGCGCTGGGATTGAAGGCGACCGTGGTGATGCCGCGGTCGGCGCCCGCGCGTGCCGTCGGCATCGCCGAGGCGGCCGGCGCTTCGGTGCAGCTCACCGAGGACATGGAGGGCGCGTTCAAGCTGGTGACGGAGCTGGAGGCGGACGGTCTGACGCTGGTGCACCCCTTCGACGACCCGGTGGTGGTCGCCGCCCAGGGCACCGTCGGCCTGGAGCTCGCGGAGGACGCGGGCGAGCTGACGGACGTACTGGTCAGCATCGGGGGCGGCGGACTGATCTCGGGCGTCGCGGCGGCGCTGCGCGCGCGCCGCCCCGGCGTACGCGTCTGGGGCGTGGAGACCGAAGGGGCACAGGCCATGTCCGAGGCGCTCGCCGCGGGCGGCCCGGTGCCCGTCGAGCTGTCCTCGATCGTGTCCACGCTGAGCGCCCCGGCCGCCTCGCAGCTCACGTACGACCATGTCGCGGAGCTGGTGCACGAGGTGCTGGTGGTGCCGGACCGGGAGGCGGTACGGGGCGTCCTGGACCTCGCGGAGCATGCGAAGGTCTGGGCCGAGCCGGCCGCCGGCGCTCTGCTGCCGGCGGCCCGTCAGGTGATCGAGCGGGCCGGGGACGAGGCCCGGATCGGGCTGGTGCTGTGCGGCGGGAACGCCGCGACCGGGGACGTCATGCGCTGGGCCGGGGAGTTCGGCCTCTTGGACTGACGCCACCAGCGCGTTGTGACTTCACCGCCTCACGGCTGCAGCAGCGTCTTGACCATGCCGTCCCGCTTGGCCTGGAACGTGGCGTACGCGTCCGGGCCCTCCTCCAGCGGGAGCCGGTGGGTGGCGAAGTCCTCGACGCCGAGGACGTCCGCGTCGTCGAGGAGCGGCAGGATCTCGTCCACCCAGCGGCGGACGTTCGCCTGCCCCATCCGGATCTGGAGCTGCTTGTCGAACATGGTCAGCATCGGCAGCGGGTCGACGTTGCCGCCGTAGACCCCGGAGATGGAGAGGGTGCCGCCCCGGCGGACCGCGTCGATCGCGGTGTTCAGGGCGGCGAGCGGGTCCACTCCGGCGCGTTCGGTGATCTTCTCGGCCACCGCGCTCGGCAGCAGCCCGACGGCCTGCTGGGCGAGTTTCGCACCGGGCGTGCCGTGCGCCTCCATGCCGACCGCCTCGATGACGGCGTCGGTGCCCCGGCCGTCGGTGAGCCGGCGGATCTCGTCGGCGGTGTGCTTGCCGAACTCGTTGAGGTCCAGGGTGTGCACGCCACGGTCCCGCGCCCGCGCGAGGCGGTCCGGTACCAGGTCCACGCCGATGACTCTCGACGCGCCGCGGTGCAGCGCGATCCGGCAGGCCATGTCACCGATCGGCCCGAGGCCGAGGACCGTGACGGTGCCGCCGGTCGGGATGTCCGCGTACTCCACCGCCTGCCACGCGGTGGGCAGCACGTCGGAGAGGTAGACGAAGCGGTCGTCCGGCGGCCCGTGCGGGACCTTGATCGGCAGCTGGTCGGCGAAGGGGACGCGCAGGAACTCGGCCTGCCCGCCCGGCACTTGGCCGTACAGCTTGGTGTAGCCGAAGAGCGAGCCACCCTTGCCGCGCTCGCGGTTCTGGGTGGTCTCGCACTGCGACTGCAGGCCCTGGGAGCACATCCAGCAGGTGCCGCAGGAGACGTTGAAGGGCACGACGACCCGGTCCCCCGGCCTGAGTGTGGTGACCTCGGGGCCGATCTCCTCGACGACGCCCATCGGTTCGTGGCCGAGGATGTCACCGGGCTCCAGGAAGGGGCCGAGTACTTCGTACAGATGCAGGTCCGAACCGCAGATGCCGGTGGAGGTGATCTTCACCAGCACATCGGTCGGATCCTGGATCTTCGGGTCGGGGACGGTGTCGATCCGTACGTCCCGCTTCCCGTGCCAGGTGAGGGCGCGCATCGCTGCCTCCTGCTCGGAAAGAGCTGTGTCAGGAGTGGGGGACGCTCAGGACTGGTGGTCCTGAGCGGTGAATTCCTTGACCAGCGCGCCGTTGAAGGCGCTCAGGTCGTCCGGCTTGCGGCTGGTGATCAGTGTGTTCGGGCCTCCGGTGCAGACCTTGACCTGCTCGTCGACCCAGGTGCCGCCCGCGTTGCGGATATCGGTCCGCAGGCTGGGCCAGGAGGTCAGGGTGCGGCCGCGCAGCACGTCCGCCTCGACCAGCGTCCAGGGCGCGTGGCAGATGGCGGCGACCGGCTTGCCCGCGTCGAAGAAGCCCTTGACGAAGGCGACCGCCTGCTCGTCCATGCGCAGGAAGTCGGGGTTGGCGACGCCGCCGGGCAGCACGAGGCCGCCGTAGTCCTCGATCCGCGCGTCGGCGACGGCGGAGTCCACTTCGAAGGTGTCCGCCTTGTCGAGGTGGTTGAACGCCTGGATCCGCCCGGACTTGGTGGAGACCAGCCGCGGGGTGTGCCCGGCGTCCTTCACGGCCTGCCACGGCTCCGTCAGCTCGACCTGCTCGACGCCTTCGGGGGCCACCAGGAATGCGACCTGCATTGCGCTCACGTCCTCACGGAATGATCGGAATAAGAGGGTGATATGGGGGGTGTTATGGGTGCCTTGTCCAGGGTTCCACGCTGGTGACGGACCATGCGTGTCCTGCTGGGCCGAACGCGCCGCGCCGCCGCTGGGACGGGCCGTTTCACCCCACGTACCGCCGCGCCCCGGATCCCCGCCGCGCCTCCTCCAGTGCCGCGATCCGCGCCTCCGTACCGGCGGAGACGGCGGCCCGCTCCCGCAGCACCCAGGGCAGCCCGGCCAGGGCACGGCCGAAGGCGCGCAGCGAGGCGCGGTCGTGCGGGACGGTGCGCGCCAGATGCGCCGTGCGCCGCACCGCGGGCAGCAGCGGCCGCCGCAGCCAGGTGAACCACAGTGTGTTCCGCAGCCCCAGCACCCGCCGCTCCGTGCTGTCCCGGGCGGTGGACGCCGCATGATGGATCGTCAGCCGCTCGTCGTACGCGAGCCACCAGCCGCGTTCGATGAGGTCCGTGGCCAGCAGCTCCTCCTCGCCGCCGAGCCACAGCCCCGGGTGGAAGCCGCCGCCCTCGCGGAACGCTTCGGTGCGCAGCACGGTCGCGGCCGCGAGGAACGAGCCGAGCGCGGGGCCCGGCAGCCAGTCGGGTCCGGACAGCGGGGAGTCGCGCAGCTCGGCGACCACCGGGTCTTCGGTGCCGTCCGGTTCCACGACGATTCGGGCGGTGACCGCCGCCAGCCGCGGCCGGGCGTCGAGGACGTCCGCCGCGTGCCGCAGCGCGCCGGGGTCCCACCAGGTGTCGTCGTCGCAGAACGCCACGTAGGGCGTGTCGGCGAAGTGCACGGCGAGGTTGCGGCCGATGGCACCGAGGTTGCGGCCCGGGCGCAGCAGCCGTACCTCGGGGAACTCGCGCGCCACCGCCTCCGCGGTGCCGTCGGTGGAGGCGTTGTCCGTGACGATGACGGGCGGCCGCTCCGGCAGTGCGCGCAAGGAGCGGAGCGTACGCAGGAGTTCGGTACGGCGGTTGTGGGTGATGACGACGACGGTCGTGCGGCCGTCCGGCCCGGCTTGCTGCTTGGCCAGGTCAGCGGGCGCGGTCACTGTGTTCGGCCCCTCGTGCTGTGTCATGGCTGATGTGTCCCTGGTCGTACGGCGGACGGAGTGCGGGCCGGGCGCTCCAGGAGGCCGATGGCGTGCTCCACGTCGGCGGGCAGCGGCCGGCGCTTGGCGAGCGCGGGCGGGATGCGGGCGAGCAGGCCCAGGAGAGCGGCCGCCGCTCCCGGTTCGCCGCGCGCGGCCGCGCCGGCCAGCGTGCCGGTGCGCCGCAGGGCGACGCGCAGCGGGCGGCGCAGCCAGCCGGTGAGCGCTTCGTTGCGCTGCAGCAGCGGGGAGCGGCCGGGCCGCGCGGTGGCGTCCGGGTGGTGGTGGGCGGTGAGTTCAGGGATGTACGTCACGCCCCAGCCCGCCGCCGTCAGGTCGTAGGCGAGCAGCGTCTCCTCCGCGCCGAAGAAGAGCAGCGGGTGGTAGCCGCCGACGTCGAGATACGCGTCGCGGCGGACGACGACGGCGCAGGCCAGGAAGCCGAGGACGGGACGGCCCGGGAACCGGTCGGAGGGCGGCAGCGGCGAGTCGGCGAGTACGGCGTTCAGCGGGTCCTCGGCGTTGTCCGGCCCGACGAGGGTGCGCGCCGCCACCAGCCCGAGGTCCGGGTGGTCGTCCAGCAGCCGCGCCGCGGTGGTCAGGGCTCCGGGGGCCCACCACGAGTCGTCGTCGCTGAAGGCGACATAGGGGGTACGGGCGTGCCGCACCGCGAGGGTCCGGCCGAGCGCGCCCGTGTTGCGGCCGGGGCACAGTACTTCGGCGCCGGCCGGATGTGCGCGGACGGCGTCGGCCGTGCCGTCGTCGGAGCCGTTGTCCACGACGATCACCGGGGGCCGTTCGGGGAGTTCGGCCAGCCGGTCCAGGGTGTGCAGGACGCCGTCGCGGCGGTTGCGGGTGATGATCGCGACGGTGGTGCGGGAGGTGGGCGGCGTGTTGTCCCCCGTGCGCCCGGAGACGGCGTGTTGGTCAGTGGTCATGGACGGGCCTCCCCGGTGGTCCGGGGCCGGGCCGCGCCGGGTGCGCTGTGGTACGGGACCGCGCCGGGGGCCCGCAGCCTGCGCCGCAATCGGGAGCGGCCGGACGGCGCGCCGCCTGTCTCGGTGACGCGGGGCATGGGGGCGATCTCGCGGTCGTGCCAGAACACCGCCTCCAGTACCTCGTCCACGCCGATCCGCAGCAGCAGCGGGTCCGGCTCGGTGCCGTGCGGGTCGCCGGGCGGGCCCGGGTGCCACAGCGCGGTGTGCCGGTCGCTGGGCGGCGGGCCCCACAGGCGCGGCGGGACCGGGCCGAAGAGGGTGACCGAGGGCGTGCCGTGGGCGACGGCCAGGTGGGCCGTGCCGGTGTCGCCGCTGACGAGCACGGCGGCGTGCGCGACCAGCGCGGACAGCTCGCCGAACGGCAGCCCGCCGGTGAGGACTTCGCCGGGGCCGAGCCCCGCGGCCTCCGCGACGCTCAGCGTCAGGTCCTCCTCCCCCGGGCCGCCGAGCACCACCACGCGCCGACCGGCGGCGCGCAGCCGCGCGGCGACGGCGCCGAAGCGGCGGGCCGGCCAGCGGCGGGAGCCGGCGTCGGCCCCGGGATGGATGACCACGGCACCGGGCGCCGGGGAGGGCTCCTCCGGGGCCGGGACGCGGTAGTCCTCGGGGTCGGCGGCGATGCCGTACGCGCCGAGAACGCTGCACCAGCGGGTACGTTCGTGTTCGCCGCGCTCCCAGATCTCCAGCGCGGCGGCGGGCGAGTCCCGCGCGGCGTAGGCGATGAGCCGCCCCGGGTGCAGTTCGGCGAGCACATCGGCGCTGGCCGGGCCGTTGCCGTGCAGGTCGACGGCGACGTCGGGGGGCGCGCCGGGCCAGTGCCGCAGGGAGGGCACGCCGCGGGCCGGCGCCTGCGCGGCGAGCACGGCGTCCACGGCGCCGGTGGCCAGCGCCGCGTCGGTAAGGCCCGGCGGCGCGGCCAGCACGATCGCGTGGCCGGGGAAGTGCCGGCGCACGCCGCGCAGCGCGGGCACCCCGGCCAGCAGGTCGCCCAGGCCCAGCGCGCGCAGCACCAGCAGGCGGGGGCGGGGCGAGGCGGGTCCGGTCGGTACGTCGGCGGAGGTCATCACACCACCCTGTCGGCCGCGGCGCCGGGCAGCGGGTCGCCGTGCGGCTCGGCGAGCCGGCCGGCGGCGCGCTCGGCCAGCTTGGTGCTGGACCGTCCGTCGAGGTACGGCAGCAGCATGACCTGGCCGCCCCAGCCCTCCAGTACCTCCGTCTCCGGCATCCGGGTCAGGGCGTAGTCGCCGCCCTTGACCCAGATGTGCGGGCGGAGTTCCTGGAGTACCTGTTCGGGCGTGTCCTCTTCGAAGACGGTGACGGCGTCGACGCAGCCCAGCGCCTGGAGGACGCGTACCCGGTCGGCCTCGGGCACGATGGGCCGTTCGTCGCCCTTGCGACGGCGTACGGACGCGTCGGAGTTCAGGCACACGATGAGGCAGTCGCCGGCCCGGCGTGCGGCCTGGAGCAGCGCGACGTGGCCGGCGTGCAGCAGGTCGAAGCAGCCGCCGGCCGCGACGACGGTGCCGCCCGCGGCGCGTACCCGGGCCGCGAGTTCGGCCGCGCTCTCGCCGCCGCCCTGTGGTGCGGCCGCGGCGGTGAAGTGGGTGGTGAAGCCGTGTGCGCCGCCGTCCTCGACGAACCGGGTGGCCGCGTGGACCGCGCCCTGTACGGCGTCCTCGGGCAGCGCGTCGTCGGCCAGCAGCCCGGCGGCGCAGGCGGCGAAGCAGTCCCCGGCGCCGCAGGCGTCGCCCTGCGCGTTCCACGGTGCGGGCACCAGCATGGGCGCCTCACCGTGCGTCAGCAGCGCGCCGCGCTCCCCCATCGTCACCGCCACCGAGGCGGCCTTCCAGGACCGCAGCAGCGAACGGGCGTCGGCCGCCGCCTGGGCGAGCTGGACGCGCGCGCCGTCGGAAGCCGGCTCGTCGCGGCCGGACCGGGCACGGGTCACCGGACGGGCGTCCTCGGCGAGCGCGGTGGCGAAGGTGCGCGCCTCGGCGGCCGCCGGGGTGGCCAGCTTCACGCCCGGGACGGGCGGCTGCCCGTTGGGGTGCGGGTCCCAGACGAGGGGCACGTGCCGGGCGGCGCGGGCGAGCGCGCCGCGTACGGCGTCGGCGGTGCCCCGGCCGTAGTCCGCGACGAGCACGGCGCCGGCGGCGGCGATGGCCTGCTCGGCCTCCTCCGTGGCGCCGCCCGCCCGGCCGTCGCCCTCGTCCAGGCGGAGCAGCGGGCGGTCCCGTGCCATCAGCCGGGTCTTGCTGGACAGCGCGCCGGACAGCGGGAGTTCGACGAGCCGGACCCGGTCGGAGAGCAGCCGGCGCAGGGTACGGCTGGTCTCGTCGTCGCCGAGCGCGGTGACGAAGGTGACCTCGCGGCCGTCCTCGGCGGCCAGGCAGGCGGCGAGCGCCGCGCCGCCCGGCCGGACGGTGCGGCGCAGTCCCTTCAGCACGGGTACCGGCGCGTCGGGCGCGAGGCGTTCGGCGCGTCCGGAGAGGTCGTGGTCGAGCAGACTGTCGCCGACGACGAGCAGTGGGGCGTTACGGCTCATGCTTCCTCCACCCGTACGGTGTCCAGGACCGGTTCCTGGCGTACGGCGCCCTCCTGCCGGGCGACGGTCCGGTCGAACGCCTCGCAGATCATGTGGACGGCGACCAGGTGGAGTTCCTGGACGGTGGCGGGCACCGGCGCGTCCACGCACAGCGCCTCGTCCCCGGCCGCCTCCAGCGGGTTGGGGGCCGGTCCGGTCAGTGCCCAGACGGTCATGCCGATGCGGCGGGCCTCGGTGGCGGCGGTCAGCAGGTTGGCGCTGGCGCCGCTGGTGGACATCAGCAGCAGGACGTCGCCGGGGCGGCCGTGGGCGCGGGTCTGCCGGGCGAACACCTCCTGCACGCCGTAGTCGTTGGCGATGGCGGTGGTGGAGGAGGTGTCGGCGTGCAGTGCGAGCGCCGAGTAGGCCGGGCGGTCCTCGCGGTACCGGCCGACGAGTTCGGCGGTGAGGTGCTGGGCCTGGGCCGCGCTGCCGCCGTTGCCGGCGACCAGCAGCCGGGCGCCCCGGCCGAGGCGGTCGGCGAGGCGGCTGCCCCAGGATTCGATGCGGGAGGCGGAAGCGCGGAAGCGGGCCAGCGCGTCCTGCAGTTCGTCGCAGTGCCGGCCGTCGTCGAGTGCGGTCATCGGGCCACCCCCGAGAGTGCGGGTACGGAGAGCAGGCCGTCGTAGACGGCGGAGACGCCTTGCGCGACGCGCTCCCAGGTGTAGCGGTCCAGGGCGCGTTCGCGGCCCGCGGCGCCGAGGCGGGCGAGCAGTTCGGGGTCGGCCAGCAGGTTCCGGATGATCCGGTCCAGGCCGTGCTCCTCGACGGGCGGTACGAGGACGCCGGTGACGCCGTCGACGACCGTGTCGAGGTGCCCGCCGACGGCGGTGGCGACCACCGGGGTGCGGCAGGCCATCGCCTCGATGGGGACGATGCCGAACGGCTCGTAGCGCGGCAGGGAGAGCACCAGGTCGGCGCTGGACATCAGGGCGGGCATCTCCTCGTGCGAGACCCGGCCCAGCAGCCGTACCCGCTCGCCCACGCCGTGCTCCTCGGCCACCTTGCGCAGCCGGTTCGCCTCGGGGTCGTCGAAGAGCAGCGGCTCGTCCGGCCCGCCGGCGATGAGGAGTTCGGCGTCCGGGATGCCGGCCAGGGCGCGGATGGCCCGGTCGAAGCCCTTGCGGGGGACGAGCCGGCCGACGGCGAGCAGCCGTTTGGGGGCGTCCGGGCGCCGGGCTCCGGGGACGGGCGCGAAGTGGGTGGTGTCCACGCCGCACGGCACGACGCGTACGTGGTCGCGCGGGATGCCCATCGCGAGCAGTTCGCCGACCTCGTCGGAGCAGGTCGCGAGGACGCGGCGGCAGCTTCTGCCGATCCGGGCCTCGGTCTCGATGCGCTCGGGCGGGCTGGTGTCGTCCGAGCCCTGATAGCGCCGCTTGACGGTGCCGAGCGCGTGGTACGTCTGGACGACGGGGATGCCCAGGTCGCGGGCGCCGGCCAGGGCCGCCGTGCCCGACATCCAGAAGTGCGCGTGCACGAGGCCGGGCGGCGCGGCGGCCCAGGTGCGCGCCAGGTAGCGGCCGAACTCCGGCATGTGGGCGGGGAGTTCGTCCTTCGGCACGGGGGCCGGGGGGCCGGCCGGTACGTGCACGACCTTGAAGCCGTCGTGGGTGGTGACCGTGTGCGCCAGTGCGGGATCGTCACGCCGGGTGTAGACCGTGACGTCGTGCCCGCGGCGGACGAGGTGCCGGGCGAGCTGTGCCACGTACACGTTCTGACCGCCCGCGTCCGGACCGCCGAGTGCGGCCAGCGGGCTGGCGTGCTCGGAGACCATGGCGACGTGGGGGGCGGATGCTTCGTGCTTCATCGCGTGACCTCTTTCATGAGTTGATCCCAGTCGTCCAGGAAGCGCCCCACCCCATAGCGGGCCTGTACGGCGGCCCTCGCTTCCCGGCCCGTCCGTTCGGCGAGGTCCCGGTCGGCGGTGAAGGCGCGGACCGCGTCGGTCAGCGTCTCCAGCCGGTTCGAGACCACGCCGGCCCCCTCGGGGACGGCCTCGCGTACCTCGGTGGTGTCCAGTGCCACGACGGGCATCCCGAGGAACATGGCTTCCAGCAGGGAGAGCCCGAGCGAAGTCCACCGGATCGGGTGCACATACACCCGGCAGCGGGCCAGCACCGTGTGGAGCTCGTCCTGCGGCAGGTCACGGGTGCGGCACCGGTCCGGTGCCAGGCCCAGGTGGCGGGCCAGCCCGTCGGTGCGCATGCCGAAGACGTCCAGCGGCGCCGCGGCGGCGAACCGCGGCAGCAGGTCGGTGCCGGTGGTACGGCCGCGCCGCACCGGTTCGTTGACGACGACGGCGGCCCGCCGCTCCGCGCCGGTCCAGCGCGGGCCCGGGTCGATGATGCCGTGCTCCACGACGGTGGTCGGGGCGCGGCCGTTGTCCCACATCAGCCGGTTGAAGTGGGTCACGTGGACGAGCGGGATGTCGTCCCGGTCGGCGAGCGGATGACGGGTGTCCACGGGCGTCTCGTGCGGGCTGTTGTGCTCGACGTAGACCGCGGGGACGTCGCGTCCCGGGCGCCGCCCGGTCCATTCGTACGCCAGCTCCACCTCGTGCGGGCGTTGCAGGACCATCAGGTCGATGTCGGCCTCGCGCAGCTGCTCCGGGGAGAGTTCCTGGACGGAGGCCGGCCAGTCCCAGGTCCGGGCGCGGCCCAGGCCGTCCGGGCCGCGGTCCGGTGTCACCGGGACCAGGTAGGTGTGCGCCCCCTGGACGAATGCGGTGATCCAGGAGCCGTGCACATGCCAGATGAGGATGTTCATGTGCTCTCCTTGAGCAGTTTCTGCACGGCGAGCACCACGTCCGTCGCGGTGACGTCGTCCAGACAGGGGTGTCCTGGCTGCGGGCAGTGCCGCGCGCGGGTCCCGGCGCACGGCGCCTGCTGGTCGCCGAGGAGGATCGTCGGCACTCCGTACGGCGCCCACCGCTCGGCGGGTACCACGGGAGCGAACAGCGACACGACGGGCGTGCCGACGGCCGCGGCCAGGTGCGCGGGCCCGGTGTTCCCGCTGACCACGACGTCGGCGGAGCGCAGCACTCCGGCCAGGCTCCGGGAGTCGGTGCGGCCGCCGAGGTCGCGTGCCACCTCGCCGCTGACCTCCCGGGTCAGTCCGATCTCGTCGGGGCCGCCGGTGACGATGACGCGGTGGCCCGCGTCGGCGAGCGCGGCGACCGCCTCGGCGCAGCGGTACGGGCTCCAGGCGCGGGCCGGTGCGCTGGCGCCGGGGTGCACCACGACGTACGGGCCGTTGCCGGTGAGGCCCACGGTGTCCGGCGGCGGCAGCACGCGCAGTCGGCCGTCGTCGCGGGGCTCGGGGACGAAGCCGAGCGCGGCCGCGGTGTCGAGCGCGGCCTCGGCCTCGTGCCGGTCCGGCAGCCGCCGGTGGCGTACGTCCAGCAGCCGCCCGGGATGGTCGCGGCTGTCGGCGCCGATCCGGCCGACGTGCGCCATCCGCAGCAACAGGGCGGCGGGCAGCGGGCTCTGATGGAACGAGGTGAGGATGAGCGCCGTGTCGTACGCGCCCTCGCGCACCCGGCGGATCAGGCCGTCCACATCGGCGTCCTCGACGCTCGGCGGGCTGAAGCCCTCCCAGGGCGCCTCCCACACCAGTACCTCGTCGACCCCGGGCAGCATTCGCGCCGCGTCCTCACCGCGCGGCCCGCACAACATGGTCACGTGCTCGGACTGCGCGGCGACGGCCCGGACGGCCGGGCCGGCCAGCAGCACGTCGCCGAAGCTGTCGAGGCGTACCACGAGTGATCTCACCGGTCCCACCCCCAGGTCTCCGCGACGGGGACGGGCGCGGTCTCCGGGCCGTGGCCGAGCAGCAGCCGTACGGCGCTGAGCACGTCGGGCGCGGTGTGCGGCGCGGCGGTGATCTCCTCGGCGCGGGTGACGGCGTTGGGTACGAGGACAGCGCGGGCACCGGCCGCCTGTGCGGCCAGCACGTCGGCGCCGATGTCCCCGATCACCACGCACTTCTCGGCCGGCACGGCGAGCCGCCGGGCCGCCTCGATGACCAGGCCGGGCTTGGGCTTGCGGCAGTGGCAGCCGGCCTCGGGGTGGTGCGGGCAGTACACCCACGTGCCGAAGCCGCCGAGCGCGTCGTCCACCCGGGCGTTGACCAGGCGTACCTGATTCTCGGTGAGCAGGCCGCGGCCCACGCCCGACTGGTTGCTGACGACGGCGGTGGGGATGCCGGCGGTGCGCAGCAGCCGGAGCGCTTCGGGCACGCCGGGCAGCACGCGGACCAGCCGCGGGTCACTGTTGTAGGGCACGTCCTCGATGAGGGTGCCGTCCCGGTCGAAGAGGACGGCGGCGGGCCGCTCGTGCCGCCCGCCGGGCGTATCCCCCGCGGGGAGCGTGTCGTCGTGGCGCGGATCGCTCATGCGGCACCTCGCCAGGGCGCCGCGCGCCGGTGCGCCAGCTCGCCGCGCAGACGGTGGGCGACGGCGAGCGGCGGGATGACCGCGCTGGTGCAGAGCATGGTGGTGACCTCGTGCCGGGTGCGCGGGCCGGGGGCGATGCGGGCCCAGGCGAACTCGGCGGTGCCCAGCGCCCACAGGGACCCGGCGAGCGCTGCGGCGCGCGGGCGGCGGGCCAGCGCCAGCGCTGCCGCTGCCGTCGCGGCTGCGGTGATGACGGCGTGCCGGGCGAGCCGGCCGCGCGGCGCGTCGGCGCGGTGCCACCAGTCGCCGCCGTGCAGCCGCCGCATCAGCGCGTCGTCGGCGTTGCCGCGCTGGACGCGTACGGAGACCCAGCGGTCGGCGGGGCGTACCGGGTGGTGGGTGACGCGCTCGCCCCGGCGCAGGGTCCAGCCCGCGTCCATCACGCGCAGCGCCAGGTCGGCGTCCTCGCGGAAGGCGCGCGGGAACCGCTCGTCGAAGCCGCCGACGTCGCGGAGGGCCGCGCTGCGGTAGGCCATGTCGGCGGTCGCCCAGGCGGCGCCTTCCAGGCCCGCGGTGCCGCGCTCCCAGTCGGTGTGGCGGCGGCCGGCGTCGAGGGGCACGTGGAGACGGCCCTGCACGCCGCCTGTGCGGACATCCGACGCGGCGAGGTCGGCGGTGAGCCGGCGGCTCCAGTCGGGCGTCACCCGCACGTCGTCGTCGAGGAAGACGACCCAGGGGGTGCCGACGGCGGCCAGGCCCGCGTTCCGGGCGGCGGCGGGGCCGCGCCCGCCGGCGGCCGTCGTACGGATGCGGTCCTGGAGCGGGCCGGCGGCCTCCAGCGGCAGCGGCTCCCCCGGCTCGGGCCGGTCGTCGACCAGTACCACCTGGTCGGGCCACGGCTCGCCGGCCTCGGCGAGGGACCGCAGGCAGTCCTTCAGGCAGGGCCTGCCGAGGGTCGGTATGACGACGGCGTAGGAGACGTCCGCTCCGGCGGCGCGGTGCGCGGGATCTGCGGTGTCGGTCGCGGTACTTGCCGGGGTGCCAGGGGGTGTCATGCGAACGCCCTCCCCCGGCGGACCGCGAACGGCCCGATCGCCAGCAGGTCGACCGGCGCGCTGCCGAAGCACTCCAGCGCCTCGCGCGGGCTGTCGACCATGGGGCGGCCCGCCGTGTTCAGGCTGGTGTTGACCACGACGGGGATGCCGGTGCGCCGGTCGAAGGCCGCCAGCATGCGGGCCACCAGTGGTTCGGTGCGCTCCTCGACGGTCTGCACGCGGGCCGTGCCGTCGACGTGCACCACGGCGGGGATCTTCGCGCGCCACGGCTCGCGGACGTCGTGCACGAAGAGCATGTACGGGCTGGGCAGCGGCCCGCCCTCGAACAGCTCGGCGGCCCGGTCCTCCAGAACCATCGGCGCGACGGGCCGGAACTCCTCGCGGCCCTTCACGGCGTTGAGCCGTTCGAGGTTGTCCGGGTGTCCGGGGTGGGCGAGCAGGGAGCGGTGGCCGAGCGCCCGCGGGCCGTACTCGCTGCGGCCCTGGTACCAGGCGACGATCCCGTTGTTCGCGAGCTCCTCGGCGACCGCCTCGGCGATGTCGTCGGGCTCCTCGTACGGGACGGCGGCCTCCTCCAGGACGGCGCGCAGCTCCTCGTCGGACCAGCCGCGGCCGAGCGCCGCGGTCGGCATCGGGGAGACGGGGGCCGCTTCCTGTTCCTGGGCGACGTGCAGCGCGGCGCCGAGCGCCGTGCCGGCGTCGCCGGCGGCGGGCTGGACCCAGATGTCCTCGTACGGACCGTCCCGGTACAGACGGGAGTTGGCCACGCAGTTCAGCGCGACGCCGCCGGCCATCGACAGGGTCCGCCGGCCGGTTTTGTCGTGCAGCCAGCGGCCGAGGTCGAGCGTCATGTCCTCCAGGCACGCCTGGGCGCTGGCGGCGAGGTCGGCGTGGTCGGAGGTGATGCGGCGGCCGGAGAGCCGGCGCGGCACCATCCGCTCCCAGGGCACGTGCTCGGCGACGTAGCCGCCGGTGCCGTCGGCGTAGACGTACTCGCGGAGCTGGTCGCGGAAGCGGGGCGTGCCGTAGGAGGCGAGCGCCATCACCTTGTACTCGTCGCTGCTGCGCAGGAAGCCGAGGTGGTCGGTGAGTTCTTCGTAGAACAGGCCGAGGGAATGCGGGAGTTCCTGGGCCGCGAGGACCTTCAGCTCGCCTTCGGAGTAGGCGCCCGCGAGGTGCGAGGCGCACTCGCCGCGACCGTCGAGCACCAGGACGGCGCTGTCGTCGTACGGGGAGGCGAGTCCGGCGGAGGCCGCGTGGGCGACGTGGTGGGCGACGAAGCGGACGCGTTCGGGCTTCAGGCCCGGCAGTGCTTCGGCGAGGAACTCCGGTGCCCGGCGGGCGTACTCCTGGCGGAGGTGGTCCCAGGGGTCGTCCAGGCCCATCATCTCGGCGGGGCGGGAGAGTTCGGGGTCGTAGGAGTAGGCGACGGCGTCGAGGTCCGCGGGGGTCAGGCCGGCCTGTTCCAGGCACCAGCGGGCGGAGAGCTCGGGCAGTTCCCAGGCGGCGAAGGGGACCGGACGCTTGCCGTGCTTACGGCGGCTGAAGCGTTCCTCCTCCGCGGCCGCGACGGTCCTGCCGTCGATGACGAGGGCTGCTGCGGGGTCATGAAAGAGAGCGTTGACACCAAGGACGCGCATGGAGTGATCCGTTCACGGGTGCGGGGCTTCTTCGGGCGGGGCGGCGTGGGCGGGAGGAGCCGCTGCCGGCTGCGCGGTGAGCCGTTCAAGGGGGTCGCGGCTCGCGAAGTAGCCGATGGTGCGCTTGATCCCTTCCTCCCACGCGACCTTCGGCTCCCAGCCGAACATCTCGCGGGCCAGCGAGGTGTCGGGCCGCCGCCGTTCGGGGTCGTCCTCGGGCCGTTCGATGTACCGCAGCTCCGACCGGGAGCCGGTCAGCGCCACGATGCGGCGCGCGATCTCGGCGATGGGCGTCTCGTCGCCGCCGCCGATGTTGACGGGGCGCACCGCGCGGCTCGCGGCCACCAGCAGCACGCCGTCGACCGTGTCGTCGACGTAGCACAGCGAGCGGGTCTGCTCGCCGCTGCCGGCCACGGTCAGCGGTTCGCCGGCCAGCGCCTGGCAGATGAACGTGGGAACGGCGCGGCCGTCGTGGGCCCGCATCCGCGGACCGTAGGTGTTGAACATCCGCACGATGCCGGCGTTGGTGCCCTTGGCGCCGACGTGCGCCGTGACCAGTGCCTCGGAGAACCGCTTGGACTCGTCGTACACGCTGCGCGGGCCGACCGGGTTGACGTTCCCCCAGTAGTCCTCGCGCTGCGGGTGCATGAGGGGGTCGCCGTAGACCTCGGAGGTGGAGGCGAGGACGAGGCGTGCGCTGTCGCGGTGCGCGATGGCCAGGGCGTTCCGCGTCCCGAGGCTCCCGACGTCGAGCGTCTCCAGGGGCATCCGGAGGTAGTCGGCCGGTGAGGCGGGGCACGCGAAGTGCAGGACCAGGTCGTAGGGGCCGCGGAGTTCGTCGACGCACTGCGGGAGGCAGACGTCCCGGTCCAGGAAGCGGAAGCCGGGGCGGCCGAGCAGGTGCTCGATGTTGTCCATCGATCCCGAGGACAGGTTGTCCACGCAGTCGACCTCGACGTCGCTCTCCAGCAGGCGTTCGCAGAGGTGGGAACCGAGGAAGCCGGCACCTCCGGTCACGACGGCACGCCGCCACGTCGGTCGCAAGGGCAGGGCAGTCACGCGTCGTCCTCCTTTCCGTGCGGCATGGCACTGGGTGGCACGGACCTTGAGTGTCCTATTTCCATGCTTTTACACATCTCCGTCCGTTCTACCGGCGACGGTCCGGGTACGCCTCTTGAGTGCGCGTCCTGAGTGCGCGCAAACGCGAAGGAGTACGGCATGCGAGAGCCCCTGACCACCCTGACCGACGACCTGCTCGCCCGTCCCGGAGGACCCGGACGGACGCTGCTGACCGGGTGGTTCAGCTTCGACGACGGCGAGGTCACGGTCGGCGACGCGCTGGCCCAGCGCCGGGTCTCCCAGGCGCTCACGGCGTGCGGCATCGCGCACGACACCGCCTGGAGCCGTGGCTTCGCGCCGGACCGTATGCCGCTGGACGCCGCCGACCCCGCCGCGTACGGCCACGTCGTCTTCACCTGCGGCCCGGCACACGGGGAGCAACTGCTGCGGCTGCACCGGCAGTTCAGTGAATGCCGGCGGCTCGCCGTCGGCGTGAGCGTCATCGACCCCGGCGACCCCGCGGTGACCGGCTTCGACCGGGTCTTCGCCCGGGACGAACCGGCCGCCGCACCCGCCGTCGACCTGGCCGCGGCGGCACCGCTGCACTCCGTGCCACCTCTGGCCGGGGTGGTGCTGACGTACGGGCAGGGCGAGTACGCGGAGCGGCGGCGGCACGACACGGTCGGCGGAGCGCTGATCGAGTGGCTCACCCGGCTGGACTGCACCCGGGTGGCCGCCGACACCCGGCTCGCCATCGACGACTGGCGGCACTGCGCGACCCCGGAGCAGTTCATGGGACTCGCCGCCCGGCTCGACACCGTGGTCACCAACCGGCTGCACGGCATGGTGCTGGGGCTCCGGGCCGGGACGCCGGTACTGGCCGTCGATCCCGTACTGGGCGGCGCGAAGGTGACGGCTCAGGCGCGGGCGCTGCGCTGGCCCGCGGTGATCCCGGCGGACGAGGTGACGCCGAAGACGCTGGACCGGTGGTGGGAGTGGTGCCTCAGCCCCGCCGGCCGGGCAGCGGCCGGGCGGCGGGCGCGGCTCATGGCACGGTCCGCGGGCCCCACCGGCCATGATTACGTTCCGCGATTCCGGTAACCCGAGGGACAGGAACAGTTCCCCGTATATGAGGAGGAATCGTGCTCAGCGCCATCGCCGACGTACTGCGGGCCATCGGCAGCACCCTTGCCGCCGTGGTGACCCTCCCCTTCCGCGCGCTCGCCCGGCTCTTCGGCGGCGCCTCGCGAGGCGCCCACCGCTAGCCCCTCCCGAAGGAGTACGAGCCGATGACGGGTGACCGGCGGAAGACCGTGCAGGCCCTGCTGGAGACGCACGGGCAGACCTACGCGGCGGAAGCGGGCATCACGCTCCGTGACACCCCGCAGCCGCTGTACCAGCTGCTCGTGCTCTCCTGTCTGCTCAGCGCGCGCATCCGGGCCTCGGTGGCGGTGGCCGCGGCGCGCGAGCTCTTCGAGGCGGGGATGAAGGACGCCCGGTCCATGCGGGACGCGACCTGGCAGCAGCGGGTCGACGCCCTGGGGCGGGGCAGCTACCGCCGGTACGACGAGCGCACCTCCACCCAGCTCGGGGACGGCGCGCAGCTGCTGCTGGACGAGTACCACGGCGACCTGCGGCGGCTGCGGGACGAGGCCGGCGGGGACGTGGAGCGGCTGAAGGAACTGCTGCAGCAGGTTCCGGGGCTCGGCCCGGCCGGCGCGGACATCTTCCTGCGCGAGGCCCAGGCCGTGTGGCGGGACCTGGCCCCGTACATCGACAGCAAGGCCCTGCAGGGCGCGGAGCGGCTCGGCCTGCCCAAGAAGCCCGAGGAGCTGGCGCGGCTGGTGTCCGACGACGATACCGCCACGCTGGCCGCGGCGCTGGTCCGGGCAGCGCTGGAGAAGTCCGTGGTGGAGGACGTCGAGGAGGAGACGTCGTAGCGAGGTGAAAGACACGTCTGAGCGACGCCGAAGGGCCGGGACTCATGGTGAGTCCCGGCCCTTCTCGCGTGTACATACCTGTCAGGCAGCCGTCCGGTAGGCCGCCGCCGTGGCCGGCGCGGTCCGGATCGTGCCCTTGCGGACGTGCAGCACAGCGCCCAGGCCGGTCACGGCCGCGATGATCAGGCCGCCGGCCACCAGTGCGCCCCGCGCACCGGCCCACTCCATGAGGAGGCCGAGCAGCGGCGGGGCCACCAGGCCCCAACCCGTGCTCAGGCTCCGCCAGACGCCGAGCACACGGCCACGCATGTTCGCGGGCGGGTCGGTCTGCAGCACAGTCGTGCCCGCGGTGTCGGAGACCGACTCCACCACCGACATCGGCAGCACGAGGACCAGCAGCAGGATGAGCGAGGGCGAGAGCCCCGCGACGGCCTGGAGCAGTCCACCGGCGGCGGCCAGCGCGCCGACGAGCTTGACCGAGGGCTTGCGCAGCCGCGCGGCGAGGATCGCGCCGACGATGCCACCGGCCGCGAGGACCGAGGAGACCGTGCCGAACGCGCCGGCGCCCGCGCTGAGCGGCCCGGTGACCAGGACGGCCAGGGTGAGCTGGTAGTTCCGGCCGAAGATGGCGCTCAGGCCGGTGATCACGGCCAGCGCGACCAGCCGCGGGCGGCGCATGAAGAAGGCCACGCCCTCGCGCGCCGTCATGGCGGGCTCGGGGTCGGCTTCCACCGGCTCCGCCACAGACTCTGCCGCGGGCTTCGGCGCGTTCTCGGCCTTCGCGGCCTTCTCCAGGCTCACCGGCGCCCGCCGATCGTCGGAGGCTTCGCCGCGCGACCGCAGCGCCTGGCTGACCGGCCGCAGGAAAGGGATCACCGCGGCGACGAAGAGGAAGGAGAGACCGTTCGCGGCGTACGCGGCGCCCGTGCCGAGCACGCCGACGGCCACACCGGCCAGCGCCGTACCGCCGAGCCGGCCCACGCTGTGCACCAGCGAGCCGACCGCGATCGCCGAGGGCACGTCCTCCTTGCGTACCAGGTCATTGCCGAGCAGCGAGGTGGCAGGGCCGTCGACCGTGGCGATGATGCCGGTGACGGCGGACAGCGCCATGAGAATGCCGTAGTTGAGCTGGTCGGTGGCCACCAGGAAGGCGGTGGCGAACGCGACCAGGCCCAGCATGGACTGGCTCACCGCGGCGGTGACCTTACGGGGCCAGCGGTCCACGACCGCACCGCCGAACAGGCCCATGAGCAGGCCGGGGCCCGCCTGTACGGAGAGCGACAGACCGGTGGCGGCGGCGGACCCGGTGAGCTGCAGCACCAGCAGGTTCTGGGCGGTCAGCTGCATCCAGGTACCGGCGTTGGAGACCAGGTTGGCCACCGACCACCAGCGCATGCTGCGGTAGCGCAGCGAGCGCCACGGTGCGTGGCCGCCGCCGGAGCCGCCCGTACGGCCGCGCCCGAAGAGGTACTTCAGGTTCGCGGTGTACCGGCGTACGGCGGAGGGGGCTTTGCCGCCCCGTGGATCACCGGCCGGATCGGCCGGGTCGGCGGTATCGGCGACGGGATCGGCGGTGACCGCGGAGTCGGCGGCGGTCGCACTCTCGGGTGCGGTCGCCTGCGCGGGGATGCGGCCGGGAGCATGAACGGGAGAAGGCACAGCAGAACACTTCGTGAAGAGCCCGTCAGGCTCGGAAAGCGGCTCGGCGGGCGCGCGGGCACGGCTGTGTGCGGTGGCGGGCCTGGAGTGCCGAGAATCGGTCGGTGCCGGGCCGGAGGAGAGCGCTGCTGCGCACGCCCCGGGCACGACAAGGTTCGACTTTCACACAACGGTGCGGCCGGGGAAACGCTCTTGGGGTGCGATCGCCGTCACCCTGCCGCGGATGCCCTGTGGATCCCTTGCGCCCCAAGGGATCCGCCGAGTGGGTGCGCATTCTCACAGTGGGCGGTGAGCCGGTGACACACGGGTACTCGCTGACCGCCCGAAGTTGCGTTTGCACGAGGTGTGACGGTTCCGCAGGGTGGGTGCAGCGGTGCAGAAACGGGCACCCGTGCTGCGGAACGGCAGTCCAGGAGAGGAGAGCGGCCATGTCCGACGAGGCGATGGGTGACGAGGTGTACCAGCCGCCCGCCTACGACGTGTCGGCCAAGCCCGACGACCTCGACATGGAGGACGCCCTCGACGAGCCGGATGCCGACCAGCAGCTCGACGAGGGCTACTCGCCGCCGGAGAAGCCGTTCGCGGTGAACCAGACGGGTACGACGGCGAACGAGCAGCGCGCGGGCGAGAGTCTGGACGAGCGGCTGGCCAAGGAGGTGCCGGACGTGGCACCGCCCGAGGGCAACGGCATCGGTGACCTGCCGGACGGCGACGGTGAGCCGGTGGACGAGCAGGCCGGCGAGGAGCGTGCCGGGCGCCTCGTCAGCGGCGACCAGGGCTTCCCGGACCACGGCCGGAACGCCAACGACGTCATCGCCCGGGACGTGGGCATCGACGGCGGCGCCGCGGGTGCCGAGGAGGCGGCGGTGCATGTCGTGGACGACGAGAACGTCAACGACGACGAGTCCCCGCCCCTGCCCTGACGCGGTGGAACAGCGTAGAAAGGGGGCATGACCGAGGACGCCGGGCAGGCACCGGACGACGTGGACGCGGTGACCCGTACTGTGCTGACCGCATCCCGCGTGCTGGTGGCCGTCTCGGCGCGCTCGCTGGCCGCGGTGGAGGGGACGGTGACGCTGCCGCAGTTCCGGCTGCTCGTCGCGCTGTCCGCGCACGGCGCCGCGAAGCTCGTGGTCGTCGCGGAGCTGCTGAGGGTCAATCCGTCCACGGCGATGCGCATGATCGACCGGCTGATAGCGGCCGGTTTCGTGGACCGCAGGGTCAATCCCGGCAACCGCCGCGAGACGATAGTGCAGTTGACCGTGGCGGGACGGCACCTCGTCGAGGACGTCACCGAGCGGCGGCACGCCGAGATCGCGGAGATCGTCGAGCGGATGCCCGCCGCCCAGCGCGCCAGCATCGTGGCGGCGCTGACCGCCTTCGCCACCGCGGCCGGCGAACCCCCGGCCGCCGGATCCGACCCGTACCCCTTGGGCTGGTCCGCCCCGAGCACGCCCTGAGCGCGCGCCGGGCCCGGGTCCGCCCCCGGAGGTGTCCGCCATGACCACCGCCACCGACGCCGACGCGGGTACCGGCCCGGCCGTCACCGCCGTACGCGGGCCGCTCGTCCGCTTCCCGGCCGACCCGTTCCGCGCCGGCCGCGACGAGGCGCTCTCGTACACGGAGGACGGGCTGCTGGTCTGCGCGGAGGGCCGGATCACGGCGGCGGGCGAGTACGCCGCGCTGCGCCACCTGCTCCCCGCGGACGTCAGCCCCGCCCACTACCCGGACCACGTCATCCTCCCCGGGTTCGTCGACACCCACGTCCACTGCGTGCAGACCGATGTCATGGCGGCCTTCGGCGCCGACCTGATGGGGTGGCTGGAGCAGCGCGCGTTCCCGGAGGAGGAGCGGTTCGCGGACGGCCGGTACGCGCGCGAGGCCGCCGCCGTCTTCTGCGACGCGCTGCTGCGCAACGGTACGACCACCGCGCTGGTCTTCGGCTCGGTCCACCCGGAGTCCGCCGACGCGCTGTTCGAGGAGGCGGCCCGGCGGAATCTGCGGATCGCCTGCGGCAAGGTCCTGATGGACCGCAACTCGCCCGCCGCACTGCTCGACACGGCGCACAGCGGTTACGAGGAGTCCAAGGCGCTGCTCACCCGCTGGCACGGCAAGGGCCGCGCCCAGTACGCGATCACGCCCCGCTTCGCGCCCAGCAGTACACCGGAACAGCTCGAAGCGGCAGCCGCGCTGTGGCGGGAGCACCCGGGCACCCTGCTGCACACCCATGTCTCGGAGACGCCCGACGAGGTCGAGTGGGCCCGCTCGCTCTTCCCCGGCCGCGCCGGCTACCTCGACATCTACGACCACTACGGGCTGCTCGGGCCGGGTGCGGTGCTCGCCCACGGCGTCCACCTCTCCCCCGCCGAGCGCGCCCGCTGCGCCGCCACCGGCACCGCGCTGGCCCACTGCCCCGGCTCCAACCTGGCCCTTGGCAGCGGGCTGTTCCCGGCGCGCGAGACCGCGGGCGGCCCGCACCCGGTGACCGTCGGGCTCGGCACGGACGTCGGCGCGGGCCCCACCTTCTCGATGCTCTCGACGGTGTACGAGGCGTACAAGGCCGCCGCGCTGTGCGGTGCCCCGATCGACGCGGTACAGGCGTATTACCTGGCCACGCGGGGCGGCGCCGCGGCGCTGGGTCTCGCGGACACCGTCGGCTCCCTCGCCCCCGGGCAGGAGGCGGACTTCGTGGTGCTCGATCCCCGGGCCACTCCGCTGCTCGCCCGGCGCGCGGCGCGCGCCGAGGACATCGAGGAGCTGCTGTTCGTCCTGGCGGCGATGGGCGACGACCGTGCGGTGCGCGCCACGTATGTCGCGGGGCGGCGCGCCCACGACCGGGACGCCGCACCGGCCGGGCGCGGCGCGGGCGGTCTGTGACCGATCAGCGGCCGAGGGCCTTGGCCAGTTCGTCCTTGCTCATCGAGGAGCGGCCGTCGATGTTCTTCTTCTTGGCCTCGTTGTAGAGCTGGTCCTTCGTCGGGCCCTTGGGGCCGGTGCGGTTGCCGGAGCGCTGGCCGCCGCGCTGCGACGCCGACTTGCTGTCCTGCGTGGAGGACTTGCTCGCCGTCTTCGACTCGCCGGTGCGGGCCCGCTCCTTGTTGACCGTGCGCGCGGCGATCTCCTTCGCCCGGCCGGTCGAGGTGCCCCGCTTCTGGGCGCCTTCCTTGATGTGCTCGTACTGACGCTCGCGCTTGTTGCTGGAACCTCGCGGCATGTCACGTCTCCTCGTGGTCGTCCCCGGCCCGCCGGGAGTGCGGACCGGTGGCACGTTCCACTCCACTCCTCAGGTCCGGTCACCGCGAGAGGAGGTGGGCCGTTCGGGCACGCCGTCCGCGCCGGCCAGCCGGACCGCGCACTCCAGCATCATCGCGTGCACGAAGGACTGCGGCAGATTGCCCCGCAACTGACGCTGTGTGATGTCGTACTCCTCGGCATACAGCCCGGCCGTGCCGCACGCGGCGCGGTTGCGCTCGAACCAGCGGTACGCCTCGGTCTCCCTCCCCTGCTGGTGTTCCGCCAGCGCCACCGCGAAGCCGCAGAGCACGAAGGCGCCTTCCGCCTCCGCCAGCGGCCGGTCGTCGTGCCGGAAGCGGTACGCGAAGTGGCGGTCGGTCAGCCGCTCCTGGTAGGCCCGCAGCGTGGCGCGGGTGCGCGGGTCGTCGGCGGGCAGCGTGCCGCGCAGGGCCGGTATGAGCAGGGCCGCGTCCAGCGCCGGGTCGTCGGCGGCGCGCTGCCAGTGGCCGTCGGGGTGCAGCGCGGTGGCGGTGGTGACGTCGAGGAGGGTGTCGGCGAGCGCGCGCCACTTGCGGGCCTGCGGTCCGGGCGGCCCGGCCGCGGCCATCGCGCGCAGCCCGCCGGAGCAGATGAGGCGGCTGTGCGTCCAGGCGCGCGCGTCCAGTTCCCAGATGCCGGCGTCCGGCTCCCGCCAGCGGCGCGCCACGGCGTCCGCGGCGATCTCCGCGGCCTTCCAGCCGTCGCCGTCGAGTCGGTCCGCGCGGGCCGCGGCGGCGAAGAGCAGCAGCGCCTCGCCGAAGGCGTCGAGCTGGAACTGCCGGTTGACGCGGTTGCCGATCCGGTCGTAGCCGCCGGGGTAGCCGGCCAGGTCCAGTTCCCGCTGGTCGGGTACGGGGCCGCCGTCGACCGTGTACGCGGGGGCGATTTCGGGCCCGTCGTCGTGCAGCCGCGCGCCGATGAAGCGGACGGCGGCGTCGAGCAGCGGGTAGTGCCCCGCCGCCGCCATGGCCTGGCCCGCGTAGCACTGGTCGCGGATCCAGACGTACCGGTAGTCGTAGTTGCGGCCCTCTTCGGCGCGTTCGGGCAGGCTGGTGGTGGCCGCGGCGATCATTCCGCCGCGGGCGCCGGTCATGCCGCGCAGCACGGCGTAGGACTGCCGGGCGTCGCCGGCGGCGACGGTGTGATCCAGCGCGGGGACCGCTTCCCGCCAGGCCCGTTCGGTAGCGGCCCAGGCGGTGTCGGGCTCCGGTGGGGGGCCGTCCGGCGGGGTGCGGCCGATCTCCAGGACGAAGTCGTGCTGCCGGCCGGGGTCGAGGCACAGGTCGAGGACGAGCCGGGTGGCGCGGCGGCGGTCGAAGTGCCGCTCGGTGCCGGGGTCGTTGCCGGTGCCGGGGTCCGCGTCGGGGCCGGGGTCCGTCGGTTCGTCGGTGATGCGGGCCTGCGCGCCGCCCGTCCAGCGGAGGTGCAGGCCGCCCGCTCGGGCGGTCCACACGCCGTGTGCGTCGCGGTGCGGCTCGTGCAGCGGCTCGGCGCCGTAGTCGGCGAGCGGGTGCAGGACCACCCGCAGCCGGGCCGGGCCCTCGCACGCCTCCACGCGGCGCAGCAGGACGACGCGGTCGGGGTCGCCCGGGAACGCCAGCGCCTCCCGGCACTCGACGATGCCGCTCTGGGTGATCCAGCGGCTGCGCCAGATCAGCGTGCCCTCTTCGTAGTGGCCGCCGGGCACATAGCGCTCCCGCGGCGTCACCGCGTAGACCCCGCCGCCGCCGATGAGGGTGGCGAAGACCGCCTCGTCGTGCCAGCGCGGGGCGCACAGCCAGCAGATCTCGCCGCGCGGGCCGACCAGCGCCGCGCGCTCGCCGTCGGCCAGTACGGCGTAGTCGCGCAGCACCTGTGGCGGATAGGCGTGGCTCTCGGGCAGTTCGATGGCGGTCATCGGTCTCCGTGGGGGGTGTCGCGCGGTGCTCCGTACCGGGTGTGCGGTCAGCCGGTGCGGTACTGCTCGGCCAGGTCGGCGCGGAGCGTGAGCCCGTGTCCGGGCGCGCCGTCGGCGCCAGGCCGGATGCTGCCGCCGGACGGGTCGAGGGCGCCGTCGAAGAGCAGGTTCTCGATGCGCACGTGGTCGTGGAACCACTCCAGGTGGCGCAGGTTGGGCAGGGCGGCGGCCGCGTGGGCGTGCACGTGCGGGGCGCAGTGGCCGGACAGCTCCAGCCCGTTGGCCTCGGCGAGGGCCGCGGCGCGCAGCCAGACGGTGAGGCCGCCGCAGCGGGTGGCGTCGGCCTGCAGGCAGTCCACCGCGTCGGCGCGCAGCATGTGCCCGAAGTACGGAAGGGTGTAGCCGTATTCGCCGGCGGTGACGTCCGGCGTGACGGCGGCCCGGATGTGCGCGAGCCCGGTGAGGTCGTCGGAGGAGACCGGTTCCTCGAACCAGGTGACGCCCTGGTCAGCGAGGTGGGCCGCGACGCGGACGGCCTGCTTGCGGGAGTAGCCGCCGTTGGCGTCGACGTAGAGGTCGGCGGTGCCGCCGATGGCGCGGCGGGCCGCGGTGACGCGCTCGGCGTCCCGCCACGGGGCGCTGCCCCACGACTCACCGATCTTGATCTTGACGCGCGGGATGCCCTGCTCGTCGACCCAGTGCCGCAGCTGGCGCTCCTGCTGCTCCGCGTCGTACGTGGTGAAGCCGCCGCTCCCGTATACGGGGACCTCCGCCCGGCACGCGCCGAGCAGCCGTACCAGCGGCAGGTCCAGCAGCCGCGCCTTGAGGTCCCACAGCGCGAGGTCGACGGCCGAGATCGCGCCGGCGACGAGGCCGGGCCGCCCGGCGTTGCGGACGGCCCGGTTCATCGCCTCGTTGGTGCCCGGCACGTCCAGGGCGCAGCGCCCGGTCACCACGTCCGCCAGTTGCCCGCCGACGACCTGTGCGGTGGCGGGCGCGCCATAGGTGTATCCGAAGCCGGTGGTGCCGCCGGACCGCACGGTGACCAGCACCAGCGTCGTGGAGTTCCAGGTGAGCGTGCCATCGCCCTCCGGGGCGTCGGTCGGGACGGTGTAGACCGCCGTCCCGACCGACTCCACCGGCGGTCCGTCGTGCTCCTCTTGCTCGTCCGTCATCAGGCGTTCTTGCCGTCCTCGGTGCCGGGCCGGTCCTCGCGGTGCCGGTGGCCCGGCAGCATCTCCTGCACCTTGGCCTTGAAGCCCTGCTTGATCACGTCGGCGCGGTCGCTGTCGCCCTTGAGGATCGCGGTGGCCGCGGCCTCGATCTGGTCGAAGCTGGCGTGCGGCGGGATCGGCGGCACGGCCGGGTCGGTGCGGAAGTCGATGACGAACGGGCGGTCGGCGGAGAGCGCCTGGCGCCACGCCGACTCCACGTCGCCGGGCTTCTCCACGCGGACGCCGCCGAGGCCGATGGAGCGTGCGAAGTCCGCGTACGGCACGTCCGGGATGTGCTGCGAGGGCTCGAACTGCGGCGCCCCGGACATCGCGCGCATCTCCCAGGTGACCTGGTTGAGGTCCTCGTTGTTCAGGACCGCGATGATGAGCCGCGGGTCGGACCACTGCTGCCAGTACTTGCGCGCGGTGATCAGCTCGGCCATGCCGTTCATCTGCATCGCGCCGTCGCCGACGATGGCCAGCGCGGGCCGCTCGGGGTGCGCGAACTTGGCGCCGATGACGTACGGCACGCCGGGGCCCATGGTGGCCAGGGTGCCGGACAGCGAGCCGCGCATGGCGCCGCGCATCCGCAGGTGGCGCGCGTACCAGTTGGCGGCGGAGCCGGAGTCGGCGGCGAGGATCATGTCGTTCGGCAGCAGCGCGTCCAGGGTGTGCACGACGTACTCGGGGTTGATCGGGTCGGCGTCCACGGCGGCGCGCCGCTGCATGACCTCCCACCAGCGCTTGGTGTTCTTCTCGATCTTCTTGCGCCAGTCGCCGTGCTTCTTCCGCTTCAGCTGCGGCAGCAGCGCCCGCAGCGTCTCCTTGGCGTCACCGACGAGGTTGACCTCGAAGGGGTAGCGCATGCCGACCATGTGCGGATCGATGTCGATCTGGACGGCGCGCGCCTGGTCCAGCTCGGGCATGAACTGGGTGTACGGGAAGCTGGAGCCGATCACCACGAGGGTGTCGCAGTCCATCATCAGCTCGTACGAGGGCCGGGTGCCGAGCAGGCCGATGGCGCCGGTGACGTAGGGCAGGTCGTCCGGCAGCGCGTCCTTGCCGAGCAGCGCCTTGGCGACGCCGGCGCCGGTGACGTCGGCCAGCTCCTCGACCTCGGCGCGGGCGCCGCGGGCGCCCTGCCCGATCAGGATCGCGACCTTCTCGCCCTCGTTGATGACCTTCGCGGCGCGGGCGACCTCGGGGTTCGCGGGGACCGGCGCGTACTGGGCCATGCCCAGGCTGGAGGGCACCATCTTGAACGCGTGCTGGGGCGGGGAGTAGTCCAGCTCCTGCACGTCGGCGGGGATGATGATGGCGGTGACGGTGCGCCGGGCGATCGCGGTGCGCATGGCCCGGTCGATGACGTTGGGCAGCTGCTCGGGGACGGTCACCGTCTCGCAGAAGTCGGAGGCGACGTCCTTGTACAGGCTCGCCAGGTCGACCTCCTGCTGGTAGGAGCCGCCCATGGCGCTGCGGTTGGTCTGGCCGACGATGGCGACGACGGGGACGTGGTCGAGCTTGGCGTCGTAGAGGCCGTTGAGGAGGTGGATGGCGCCGGGCCCGGAGGTCGCGGCGCAGACGCCGACCCGGCCGGAGAACTTGGCGTAGCCGACCGCCTCGAACGCGGCCATCTCCTCGTGCCGCGCCTGGACGAACTCCGGCTTGTTGTCGGCCCGCCCCCAGGCGGCCAGCAGGCCGTTGATGCCGTCACCCGCGTAGCTGAACACGTGGTCGACGTCCCACTCGCGCAGCCGCTGGAGAACGTAGTCGGACACCTTGATCGACACTGGGATTACCTCTCATTTCGCATGGGTGACGTGCGGTGCGGAACGGCGGGCCGCCGACCGGCCGACGACGGCGGCGGCGACGCCGAGCGCGGCCAGCGCGCCCGCGGTGAGCAGCCGGGCGTCCCGGGTCCGGGCGACGGGCCGCTGGGCGAGCACTTCGGGCCCGGTGGCCGGCAGCGGCCCGTCGATGCCGAGCGCGAGGGCCTCGGCGAGGTGCAGCGCGCGCCGCCCCGTACCGCCCTGCTCGATCTGGGTACGGCAGCTGAACCCGTCGGCGATGACCAGGGCGCTGGGCGCGGCGTCCCGTACGGCGGGCAGCACGCCGAGCTCGCCGACCTTCATCGACAGGTCGTGGTGGCCGCGTTCGAAGCCGAAGTTGCCGGCCAGCCCGCAGCACCCCTCGTCCAGCACGTCGGCCTGGATACCGGCCCGGCGCATCAGCTCCCGGTCGGCGTCGTCCTTGAGGACGGCGTGCTGATGGCAGTGGGTCTGCACGGTGGCGATACGGGCCAGCCGGGGCGGCCGCCAGTCCTCGGGCGCGTGGTTGAGGAGCTGCTCGGCGAAGGTGCGGAACTGCTCGGCCAGCCGCTGGACGTCCTCGTTCTCCGGCATCAGTTCGGGCGCGTCGGCGCGGAAGACGGCCGCGCAGGACGGTTCCAGGCCGATGACCGGCGTACCGGCCGCCAGCCAGGGTTGCAGCGCGTCGAGGGTGCGCCCGAGGACGCGCTTGGCGGTGCGGAGCTGCCCGGTGGAGATCCAGGTCAGGCCGCAGCACACGGCCCGGGTCGGCACGGCGACGCGGAAGCCCGCGTCCTCCAGTACGCGCACCGCCGACTTGGCGATGGAGGGATGGAAGTACGTACTGAACGTGTCCGGCCACAGGAGGACCGTGCGGGGGTCGGCGGGGTCGGGCTCCGGGGTGCCGCGCGCCCGCCACCACTGGACGAACGACTCCTCGGCGAAGACCGGCGCCGCGCGCTCCCCGGTCACCCCGGCCGCGAGCTTCCCGAGCCGTCCGATGCCGGGCGCGCTCAGCGCGGCGTTGACCAGCCGCGGGGCGGCCCGGGAGAGCCGGGCCCACAGCGGCAGCCAGCCCAGCGAGTAGTGCGCGGCGGGCCGCAGCCGGCCTTCGTAGTGATGGGCGAGGAACTCGGCCTTGTAGGTGGCCATGTCGACGCCGACCGGGCAGTCGGACTTGCAGCCCTTGCAGGCCAGGCAGAGGTCCAGGGCGTCCTTGACCTCGGTGGAGCGCCAGCCGTCGGTGACGGGCGAGTCACCGTGCCCGCCGAGCATTTCGAAGAGCAGCCGGGCGCGCCCTCGGGTGGAGTGCTCCTCCTCGTTGGTCGCCCGGTACGAGGGGCACATCACGCCGCCGGCGTGCGCACGGCAGTTGCCGATGCCGACGCAGCGCATGACGGCCCGGGTGAAGGAGTGGTCGTCCTCGGGGTAGCCGAAGTGCGTGTCATGGCTCTCCGGGCTCCAGTGCGCCCCGAGCCGGAGGTTCTCGTCGACGCGATACGGGGCGACGACCTTGCCGGGATTCATCCGGTCGTCCGGGTCGAACAGCGCCTTGACCTCGCCGAACGCGGTGACCAGCCGCTCGCCGAACATCTTCGGCAGCAGCTCGCCGCGGGCCTGCCCGTCCCCGTGCTCGCCGGAGAGCGACCCGCCGTAGGAGGCGACGAGGTCGGCCGCGCGGTGCACGAACGCCCGGAAGTCGGCGACGCCCTCGGCGGTCTTGAGGTCGAAGGGAATGCGGGTGTGCACGCAGCCCTGTCCGAAGTGCCCGTAGAGGGACGGGTGGTCGTACTCGAACTCCGCGAAGAGCTGCTTCAGATCGCGCAGATAGTCGCCGAGTCGGCCGGGCGGTACGGCCGAGTCCTCCCAGCCCTCCCAGGTCTCCCGGTCGTCCGGCGGGCGCGCGGTCACACCGAGCCCGGCCTCGCGCGCCTTGAGCATCTTCTGTTCGCGCTCGGGGTCGTCGGAGAACGCCACGTCCGGGTCGTTCTCGCCGCGGCCGATGGCCCGCAGCAGGTCGCACGCCTGCCCGTCGACGTCCTCCCGGCTGTCGCCGCTGAACTGCAGCAGCAGCCAGCTCTCGCCTTCGGGGAAGCGTTCCAGGGAGTCCAGGAACGCCCCTTCCTCGCGCATGAGCTGGGCCATCCGCCCGTCGATCGCCTCCAGCTGGCTGGGCCGGCAGTGCTCGAGCAGCCGCGGTACGTCGTCGGCCGCGGCGCAGATGTCGTCGTACCCGAGGACCACCATGGCCTCGTAGGGCGGTACCGGCACCAGGTCCAGCTCCGCGTGCAACACGGTGACCAGGGTGCCTTCGCTGCCGATGAGGAGGCGGGCGAGGTGGAACTCGTTCTCCGGGAGCAGCGCGTCGAGGTTGTAGCCGGAGACGCGGCGCGGGATGCGCGGATAGCCCCGCCGGATGTCGCCCATGTAGCGGTCGGCGATGCGGCGCAGGCCCTGGTACAGCTCGCCCTTGCGTCCGCCGCCGGCCACGGCCTCCTCGTACTCCGTGTCCGAGGTGGCACCGACCCACATCCGGATGCCGTCGTAGGTGAGCACCTCCATGCGGCGTACGTTGTCGGCGGTCTTGCCGTACGCCTGCGCGGAGGCGCCGCAGGAGTTGTTGCCGATCATGCCGCCGAGCGCGCAGTGGCTGTGCGTGGACGGCTTGGGCCCGAACTTCAGCCCGTGCTCCGCCAGTTGCCGGTTGAGGTCGTCCAGCACGATGCCGGGCTCGACGACGCAGGTGCGGCGCTCCAGGTCGACAGAGACGAGGTGGTGGCAGTACTTCGTCCAGTCGATGACGACGGCGGTGTTGGTGCACTGGCCGCCCAGGCTCGTGCCGCCGCCGCGGGAGAGCACCGGAGCGCCGAACTCCGCGCACACGGCGACCGCGTCGGCGCCCGCCCGCACGTTCCGGGGCGCGACCACGCCGATGGGCACCTGCCGGTAGTTCGAGCCGTCGGTGGCGTACGCGCCGCGGCTGCCCGCGTCGAAGCGCACCTCCCCGTCGACCCGCTCGCGCAGCGCCCGTTCCAGGGCCGCCGCGTCCAGGTCCGCGACACCGCCCGCCGCCGCACGCTTGCGATCGGTGAGCGCCGCTTGCTCGTTCGGTGCCATGGTCACCTTCCTCGTCCGTCCGCCGCCTCGGCTGCGGTGCCGGCGCCCGTACGTGCATACGCCCGCCGGTGACACCGGTACGCCCGGCCGTACGGACGGGCGTACCGGGAACCGGCGGGTCGGCGCTTCAGTCCGTCGAGAGCGCTTCCAGCAGATCCCCGGCCTGCGGGTCGGGCAGCGCGCGGGCGACGTCCGCCAGCGCGACCATGCCGACGAGGCTGTGGCCGTCGATGACGGGCAGCCTGCGGACCTTGTGGTGCGCCATGGTCGCGAAGATCTCCTCGGCGTCGTCGTCGGCGCCGATGGTGACCGCCTCGCCCTGCGCGAGCTCGCCCGCCGTGGTCTTCTCCGGGTCCTTGCCGGCCCCGAGCACCTTCACGACGATGTCGCGGTCGGTCAGCATGCCCTTGAGCTTGTTGTCCGTGCCGCAGATCGGCAGTGCTCCGACACCGAGCGAGGTGATCCGCCGGGCCGCCTCGATGACGCTGTCCTCGGCGCCGATGCACTCCGTGCCGGGGGACATGATGTCGCGTGCGGTAGGCATGTGTGCTGGTCTCTCCTCTGGGACGTGGTTACTTCTGCGTCGTGGTTACTTCTTGCCGCGGCCGGTGACGAAGTCGCGGGCCCGGTCGACCAGCCCCGCGCCGGGTGCCAGCAGCTTGTTGGCGGGCGGCGTGGTCGGGGACTTGGGGTGCGGGCGGGTGGGCGCCGACTTCTTCGCGCTGCGGATCTTCTCGCCGAGCGCGTCCAGCTCCTCCTGCGGGCAGGCGTCCTTGAGCTGCGGGAAGAGCCGGCCCTCCTCGTCCCTGACGTGCTCGGTGACCTCGCTGCGCAGCTTGACGACGAGGTGGTTGAAGTCGGGGTGCTCGGCGTCCGTCTTCTCCAGGTTCTTCAGCAGTTCCTCCACCCGGCCGTGGTCGGCGATCTCCTTGTCGGCGAGCGCGTTGCCCTCGGGCAGGTGCTTGCGCACCGCCGGGTACAGGTGCTGTTCCTCGGCCACCGAGTGCCGGACCAGCTCGATCGTCAGGTGGTCGGCGAGGCGCTTGCGCTCGTCCGAGCCGGGCGTGCTGCTCTCGATCTGCTGGAAGAGCTCGGTCACCTCGCGGTGGTCGGTGGTCAGTTCTTCGATGACGTCGCCGCCGTGACCCATGAGTGCTGCCACCTTTCGCGAAAGCGGCGCGGCCGGACCCTCCGGGCGCCATCGGACGAGTTCCCGTTACCTCAGTCCCGTAACGCCGCAACTCGACCGATCAGGCAGGATTGGGCCGAATGGCTCACATTCATTCGTTTCCGGACAGGGGTGCGCGCCGGGCCGGTACGACGGTCCCGGCCCGGCGCTTTTCCCATCCCCATGGAGCCCATGGCCCGGCGCACGAGTGCCATGCGAGGGCACGGCCAAACGTCTCGATCGAGGCGAATCAGGCGGTGGGGGTGAGATCGGCGCGGCCGAACAGCAGCGCGTAGCCCCGGGGCAGCTGCGCCAGCACCCGCTGCAGCAGCTCCTCGCCCAGGTGGGCGCCGATCGCGGTGAGGACGGTGCTGGCGTCCCAGCGCGCGGTGGCGTGCGTGGCGCCCTCCGTGCGGGCCGCCACGCTGTCCACGAACTCGCACGCGGTACGGCGCCGCTCGTCCCTTATCCCGCCGGCGATGAGCCCGGGCGGCACCGACCTGAGGAACGCGCGCCGTTCCTCGCCGGTGAGCTGGCCCGCGAAGGCCGCCAGTACGTGCTGGACCGCTCGCTCGGCCTCGGCGACGGTCCGGTAGCGCCCCGAGGTCCGCACCGCCGCGAGCAGGTCGCCGCCCATGTGCTGCCTCCTCACCCCCGGTCGCTCCCTCCCATGGTCCGGCTTCCGGCGGAACCCGCAACACCGGGCGGGCCCGGTGACCGCACCGCCTTCCGGCGGCCGCGGCCCGTCCGTACGGGCGCATCACCGGAACGGCAGGCTTCGGCCAGGGCCGGCAGGGGCACCCGTCCCCGCATGTCCCACACTTCAGACCTTCCCGGCATCGACGAGTCGTACTGGATGGCCAGCGCGCACACCACGTCGTACGCCCCGCTGACCGAGGACACCGAAGCCGACGTCACGGTGATCGGGGGCGGCATGGCGGGGATCAGTACGGCGTGGGAGCTGTCCCGGACGGGGCGCCGCGTCATCGTCCTCGAGGCGGACCGGATCGCCGCCGGCGTCACGGGCTACACCACCGCCAAGCTCACCGCGCTGCACACGCTGGTCTACGACAAGCTGCGCCGCACCCGCGGCGGCGGCGCGGCGCTGCAGTACGCGGTCTCCCAGCAGGGCGCCGTGGAACGCGTCGCCGAGGTCGCGCAGGAGCTGGGCATCGAATGCGAGCTGGAACGCTTCCCCGCGTACACCTATGTCCGCGACCCGGCCGGCACCGACGCGCTGCGCGCGGAGGCCGACGCGGCGCGGGAGGCGGGGCTGCCGGCCGCCTACGTCACCGAGACCGGGCTGCCGTTCGAGGTGGCCGGCGCGGTGCGCGTCGAGGACCAGCTGCTCTTCCACCCCCGCAAGTACCTCCTGGCGCTCGCGGAGGACCTGCGGGAGCACGGCGGCGAGGTGTACGAACGCACCCGCGCCACCGGGCTGCACGAGGGCGCGCCGTGCCGGGTGACGACCGAGACCGGCGCGACGGTCACCTCCCGTGAGGTGGTCGTGGCCACGCACTATCCGGTGTTCGACCGGGCGCTGCTCTTCACCCGGCTCTCGCCCCGCCGGGAGCTGGTGGTCGCGGCCCCGATCGAGGCGGACCGCGACGTGCAGGGCATGTACATCACCGAGGAGGAGGGCAAGCGCTCGGTGCGCACCGCGCCGTACGGCACGGACCGGCGGCTGCTCGTGGTCACCGGGGAGCAGTTCCCGCCCGGCACGGGTGACGCCGTCGCGCGGTTCCGGCGGCTGGCCGAGTGGACCGAGCGGCACTTCCCCGGTACGGACGTCGCCTACCGGTGGGCGGCCCAGGACAACGACTCCACCGACACGGTGCCATTGATCGGGCCGTTCCACCCGGGCGCCCGGCACACCTATGTCGCCACCGGCTTCGGCGGCTGGGGGCTCAGCGGCGGCGCGCTGGCCGGGCGCCTGATCGCCGGGCTGATCAGCGGAGATCCCCCGCCGTGGGCCAATCTGTACGACCCGCGACGGCTGTGGGGCCCGGTCCGCGAGGCACCCGCGTTCCTCAGCCACCAGGCGAAGGTCGCCCAGCACTTCATCGGCGACCGGCTGCGCACCACGCACGTCGACTCCGTCGACGAGATCCCGCCGGGGACCGGCGCGGTGGTACGGATCGGCGCCCGGCGGTGCGCGGTGTACCGGGACGAGGACGGCACGGTACAGGCCGTCTCGGCGCGCTGCACCCACCTGGGCTGTCTGGTCGCCTTCAACGCGGCGGAGACGGCGTGGGAGTGCCCCTGCCACGGGTCGCGGTTCTCCACGGAGGGCACGGTGCTGAACGGCCCCGCGCTGCGCCCGCTGGAACAGCTCGACATCGGCTCCGACGTGTAGCGACGGGCGCGCGGGGGCACCCGGGACGGGTCCGTCCACGCGTCGGCGCGGCGCGCCCGCGGCAGGAGAGGAAGCAGCTCATGAGCAGTGCCCCCGAGCGGCGGGTCGTGGTGACCGGCGCCACCGGCAACGTCGGCACCAGCGTGGTCCGCATACTGAGCGAGGACCCGCAGATCGACGTGGTCCACTGCATCGCGCGCCGCACGCCGCGCGACGCGCCCCCGAAGACCACCTGGACCGCGGCCGACATCGCGGACGAGGAGTGCGACCTCGCGGCGGACTTCGCGGGCGCGTCGGCCGTCGTGCACCTCGCCTGGGCCTTCCAGCCCACCCACCATCCGCCGCAGACCTGGCGCACCAACGTCCTCGGCTCCCTGCGGGTCTTCGAGGCGACGGCGCGGGCCGGGGTGCCGGCCCTCGTCCACGCCTCCTCGGTCGGGGCCTACTCCCCCGGCCCCAAGGACCACAAGGTGGACGAGTCCTGGCCGACGCACGGCTGGCCGGACGCCGCGTACTGCCGCGAGAAGGCATACCTGGAACGGGTCCTGGACGGCTACGAGCGTGAGCACCCGGACATGCGCGTGGTGCGGATGCGTCCGGCGTTCCTCTTCAAGGAGGAGGCGGCGTCCGAGCAGCGCCGGATCTTCGGCGGGCCCGCGACGCCCGCGCCGGTCGGCAAGCTGGCCCGCCCCGGGCTGCTGCCGTTCCTGCCGGACGTTCCGGGCCTGCGCTTCCAGGTGCTGCACACCGAGGACGCGGCCCGTGCGTACCGGCTGGCCGTCCTCGGCGACGCGCGCGGCGCCTTCAACCTCGCGGCCGAGCCGCCGGTGGACATGCCGTTCCTGGCGCGGCTGCTGAAGGCCCGTACGGTACGGATGCCCGCCGCGGCCGCCCGCGCCGCGCTCGGTACCGGCTGGCGGCTGCGGCTGGTACGCGCCTCGCCGCACCTGTTCGACGCGGTGCTGGGGCTGCCGCTGATGGACTGCGGCCGGGCGCGCGAAGAGCTGGGCTGGCGGCCGGAGAGCACCGCCGCCGAGGCGGTGGGCGCGCTGCTGAGCGGCCTGCGGAAGGCGAGCGGCGCGCACACGCCGCCGCTGTCGAGCACCCCGAAGACCGCCTGAGCGCCGCCGCCCGGGCCGTCGTCCCGGCCGTCGTCCGGGCCCGCTGCGCCGTTGGGCCGAAGCTGATCATTTCGGGTTTCCGGTACCGCGACGACGGGCACTCCGGAGGCGCCGCGGCAGGTCACCGCGTCCACCGTGACGCGCGTCCCGGACGGCCCTGCGGCACGCAGCCCATCAGCACCGACCTCTGGAGGAAGACATGGCCGAGAAGGGGAGCGGGCCGGACAGCCCGCTGCAGGACGACGAGGTGAAGAAGCGCCTGGAGGGCGAGCTGCGGGCAAATCGTGGCATCCGGGTGGAGGAGGAGCACGAGCCCGAGCCGGCGGGCGAGGACCAGCCGGCGGTGCGCCGCTCGCCCGAGGGGACCCTGGAAGGCGGCACGCCCCCGGGGATGTCCGCCGAGGACGTGGAGATCCGCTCGGACCTGGCCCGCCACCTCGACCCCAGCATCTACCCCGCCGACCGGTCCGCCGTGCTGGACTCCCTGCGGGACAACCACGCGCCGGACCGCGTCCTCGCGCGGGCCGAGAACCTCCCGGGCGGGCAGCAGTTCGCCAATGTGCAGGACATCGTCCGGGCGCTCGGCCTCGGTGTCGAGGAGCGCCGTACCTGACCACGCGCGGGGCGGCCCTTCGCGGCCGCCCTCCCCCCTGGCATGGTTGCGCCGGGCCGGATTCTCCCCTCCGGCCCGGCGCCTTTCCATCTCTCCCATGACCGGCCGCTCGGCCGGGGAGCCGAGTGCCACGCTCACGGGTCCCCAAACCTCCGCCCTCCCCGGGCGTGCTCCGTACGGCGCATACAGGGTGCGGACCCCGCCGGTACGGGGTGCGATGGGAGGCGAGGAGGTGGCGGACGTGGCACACGCAGTCTGGGCCGGTGCGCTCTCGTTCGGGCTGGTCTCCCTGCCGGTACAGCTGGTGACCGCGACGGAGAGCCACACAATCCACTTCCACCAGCTCCAGCGCGGTACTTCGGACCGGGTGCGCAACAAGCGGGTCAATGAACGCACCGGCAAGGAAGTCGCGTTCGACGACATCGTCAAGGGCTATGACGCCGGGGACGAGTACGTGCTCGTGGAGCCGGAGGAGCTGGACGAGATCGCGCCGGGCCGGTCCAAGTCCCTGGAGATCACCGGTTTCGTCGACCTCGACGAGGTCGCGCCGATCTTCTTCGACAAGACGTACTACCTCGCGCCCAAGGGCAAGGAGTACGCCAAGGTCTACGGCCTGCTGCGGGAGGCGCTGGCGAAGGCGAACAAGGCCGGCATCGCCACCTTCGTGATGCGCAACCGCGAGTACCTCGTCGCCGTCAAGGCCGAGGACGACATCCTCGCCCTGCACACGCTGCACTGGGCCGACGAGGTCCGCGACCCGCACAAGGAACTGCCGACGCTGCCGGGGCGCACCAAGCCGGACAAGAAGGAGCTGGACACCGCGGTGCAGCTGATCGACGCGCTGTCCGTGGACTGGGACCCGGACGAGTACCACGACACGTACCAGGAGAAGGTGCAGCAGCTCGTGGAGGCCAAGCGCACCGGGGAAACGGTGGAGAAGGCCGAGCCCGCGCCGAAGGCGACCAACGTCATCGACCTGCGCGAGGCCCTCCAGGCCAGTGTTGACCGGGCGAAGGGCGGCAAACAGAAGTCCGGCGGCGGCCGGAAGAAAAAGAAAGCGTCCTGATTCCTTCACGCCGCCCGGGACCGCAGCGCCAGCTGCGGTCCGAGCGCGTACAGCAGCCGCTGCATGTCCGCGACCAGGCCGCCGAGCGAAACGGACGAGTCCCCGTCCAGCTCCGGCAGCCAGTTCTTGAGCCGGCCATGCGCCTCCCACGCGCGGTCCAGGTCCGCGGCCCGCCGGCCCTCGCGCTCCTCCCCCGGCCCCTCGTCGAGCAGGTGCAGGTCGTGTTCGCAGACGTCCCCCGCCGCGTCCAGCACATCGGCGGCCAGGCCGAGCGCGCCGTGCGGCGGCGGGGCCAGGTCGTGCTGGTCGGGGGCCGCCTCGCGCAGCGTCCGGGTGAGCGTCTTGAGGTGCTCGCTGATGCCGTCCCAGGTCTCGTCCCAGTCCGCGGGCGGCGCGGCGCGGCCGCGGCGGCGCAGCCGGTAACCGGGGTTGAGGCGGTAGCTCTCCTGGTCCCAGCTACGCGCGGTGTGCAGGTCGGTGACGGCGTTGGCGAGCCGCCGCGCCCGGTCCTGCCAGGTATCGGCGTCCTGGTGGCTGTACCCCTCGTCGCCCGCCTCCCGCAGCGCTTCGGCGATGGTGTGCAGCAGGTAGGCGCTGTCCCGCGGCAGCGTGTAGAGCATGTGCCGCACGCTGCGGGCGTGCACCGGCGGGAGGACCAGGGCGTTCACCGTGATCCCGATGGCGGCGCCGATGACCGACTCCAGCAGCCGGTGCCCGATGTCGTACAGCGAGTACGAGCCGTAGGCCAGCACGAACAGCGCCGTCGTGGACGCGTACATGCCCTGCTGCCCGAAGCGCGCGTAATTGCCCAGCAGGACGGTGAGCGGCAGGGCGAGCACCATCGCGGCCATTTTGTTGCCGGTCAGTGTCGCCGCGCCCGCCGCGATGACCGTGCCGGCCGCGATCACCGCGAGCTGCTGCAGCCCGGACCGGACCGACCGGTAGACGGTGCTCTCCACGAGCACGACCGCCGTCCACGGCGCCATCAGCGCCATCGGCGCGCCCCACCACCAGCCCGTCACGGCCCAGGCGAGCGCGGCGGCGGCCGCCGCCTTCAACGACTGCACCGCCGCGTCCCGCTCGGGCCCCGGGCCGGTCACCGCGCCGCGCGCGGCGCGCAGGACGGCGGCGACCTCCCACTTGAGCCAGCTCCACCAGGCCATCAAGGCAGCGGGGTGCCACCGGTCGCGTTCACGATCTCAGCGGTGATGAACGCGGCGTGCTCGGAGGCGAGGAACACATAGGCGGGCGCCATCTCGGCGGGCTGCGCCGGGCGGCCCAGCGGCGCCTGCTTCCCGAACTCCACGGTGTCCGGCATCGTCGCCGGGATCAGCGGCGTCCAGACCGGCCCCGGCGCGACGGCGTTCACCCGGATGCCGTCGGAGGCGAGCATCTGGGCGAGCCCCTGCGTGAAGGTGACGATGGCGCCCTTGGTCGTCGCGTAGTCCAGCAGGTGCGGACTGGGCTTGTAACCCTGTACGGACGTGGTGTTGATGATCGAGCCGCCCTTGGGCATGTGCGGCAGCGACATCTTGCACAGCCAGAACATGCCGTAGAGGTTGGTGCGCAGCACCCGGTCGAACTGCTCGGTGCTGATGGCCTGGATGCCGTCCGGCTGGGCCATCTGGTACGCCGCGTTGTTCACCAGGATGTCGATCCGGCCGAACTCCGCGACCGCCCGCTCGACGAGCCGGCGGCATTCGGACTCCTCGCGGATGTCGCAGGAGACCGCGACGGCCTTCCGGCCCGCCTCCTCGATGAGCCGGGAGGTCTCGCGGGCCTCGTCGGCCTCTTCGGGCAAATAGGTGAAGAGCACATCGGCGCCCTCGCGCGCGAACGCCAGCGCCACCGCGCGGCCGATGCCGGAGTCGCCACCGGTCAGCAGCGCCTTGCGGTCCGTCAGCAGCCCGCTGCCGCGGTAGGAGTCCTCGCCGTGGTCCGGTGGCGGGTCCATCGGACCGGTCCAGCCGGGGTGCTCCTGTTCCTGTGCGGGGAAGTCGGGCTGCGGGTGCTTCTCCCTGGGGTTCTGCGGCCGCCCGTTCGGGGCGCCGCTCCCCGCGTTGTCGTGGTGGTCGTGGGGTTGCGCGGCCACTGATGCCTCCTGCTCCGCATTGACCATGGACCGGATCGGCTGGACAGCCGTCCCCTTCGGCTGATCACCGGGTCCCCCGCCCGGCGGACCTCAATCCATCATCGGGTCGCCCGCGAAGATCGGCGACCCGGCACCGGGACGGACAGTGCGAACCGGCCGGGGCACATGGGTTTCCCCTCGCCCCTCGGCGGTACTCGGTGCCCCATGGACTTCCCGGCGGAAACGCCCGGACGGAGAAGCCCGAAAGAAATGACTTCATGACGCACAAAGCACAGACACCGGATGAAGGCGACCGCCGGGGCCCCGCGAAGGGCCTGGCACTGCCCGAGCTGATGCGCGCGGCGCGCGCCCAGCTCGCCGAGCTCACCGGACTGCATCCCGAGACCGTGACCCGGTTCGAACGGACCGGGGACGGCTGGCTCCTGGAAACGGAAGTACTGGAGCTCTCCAGGGTGCCCGACACGATGAGCCTGATGGCGCTGTATGAGCTGACCCTCGATGAGGAGGGTGTGCTCATCGGGTACCGGCGCGTCGGCCGCTACGAACGCGCGAAAGGAAACCCGTAGACATGACTGTGGTTCCCGCCCAGCAAGAAGGAGGCAGCCGAGGAGGTGGTGGCACCAGCGGACTGTACGACGTGCTGGAGCTGGTGCTGGACCGCGGACTGGTGATCGACGCCTTCGTGCGTGTCTCCCTGGTCGGCATCGAGATCCTCAAGATCGACGTACGTGTCGTGGTGGCGAGCGTGGACACCTATCTGCGGTTCGCCGAGGCGTGCAACCGGCTGGACCTGGAGTCCGGCCCCAAGAAGGAGCCCGGACTGCCCGACCTGGTCGGCGAGATCACCGAGTCCGGCGCGCGCGGCAAGAGCAAGGGCGCGCTCTCGGGCGCCGCCGAGACCTTCGCCGACGCCATCGGCCAGGGCCGGGAATCGGCCTCCGGCAGGTCCGGCGACGAGGAGCCGCGCCGTCCGCGGCGCACCACCACCAGCTCCCGCAAGAAGGAGGAGAGCTGATGACCACCTACGTCTACGGCATCGCACACGCCGACCACCCCGCCCCCGAGCAGCAGGTGCTGGGCGTCGGCGACCCGCCGCGCCCGGTGCGGATCATACGGGCCGGCGAGCTCGCCGCCGTGGTCAGCGACTGTCCCGACGGGCTGCGCCCCAAGCGCCGCGACCTGCTGGCCCACCAGCACGTCCTCACCGAGACGGGCAACGCGGGCGCGGTGCTGCCGCTGCGCTTCGGCTCGCTCTCGACGGACGACGACGCGGTGCGCGGTGCGCTCGGCGAACACACCGAGCACTACAAGACGCAGCTCGCCGAGCTGACCGGCCGGGTGGAATACAACGTCAAGGCATCGCACCGCGAGGAGGAAGTGCTGCGGCTCGTCGTCGACGACGAGCCGGAGGTCCGCCGCCTCACGGAGGCCCTGCAGGCGTCCGGCGGGGGCGATTACCCCGAGCGGGTGCAGCTGGGCGAGCTGGTGGCCAATGCCGTACGGGCCCGCGAGGTGCGCGACGCGCACACGGTCGAGCGGACCCTGGCCCCGCTGGCGGAGCAGTCGGCTCCGGGCCCCGAGGGGACGGGCTGGCTGGTGAACCTCTCGTTCCTGCTGCCGCGGACGGAGACCGCGCCCTTCACCGAGGCGGCGCACCGGCTCGCCGAGGAACAGCCGCAGCTGGAGCTGCTGGTGAACGGCCCGCTGCCGCCGTACAGCTTCGTGCGTCCGGCCCAGCCGGCCGCCGAACACGCGGGCCGGGACTGATGGGCCTGCTCAAGGAAGTACTGCTGCTGCCCGCCGCACCGGTGCGCGGCACCGGGTGGGTACTGCGCCAGCTCGTCGCCGAGGCGGAGCGGCAGTACCACGACCCCGGGCTCATACAGCACGAACTGCGGGAACTGGAGCGGGAGTTGAACGACGGCCTGATCGACGAGGCGGAGTTCGACCGGCGCGAGGACGCACTGCTGGACCGGCTGGAGGCGGCGCGGGAGCAGCGGCACCAAGCACAGTGAGAAGAAGGACGGGAGACGGTTGAGATGAACAACCGGGCGGCACTGGCACTGGCCGTTGCCGGCGGATACGCACTGGGCCGCACGAAGAAGGCGAAGCTTGCCCTCACCGTCGGCGGCGTGGTCATGGGACGGCGGCTGCAGCTCGATCCGCAGCGGCTGCTGGGCCTGGTGGACGAGCGGCTGAAGGCCGACCCGCAGCTCGCGGAGCTGCGCGACCAGCTGCGGGAGGACCTGGGCGGCGTGGGCCGCGCCGCGGCGGGCGCGTTCGTCACCCGCCGCATCGACGGACTGGCGGACAGCCTGCACGCACGCACCGCGGGCGTCCAGGAACGGCTCACCGGCGGTACGCGGGAGACACGGGCCGAGGACGATGAGCCCGCCCCGCGGGAGGAGCCGGAGGAGCAACACGACAAGCCCGCCCCGCGCAAGAAGGCCACCACCAAGGCGACGCCGGCGGCCCAACGCGCCCGCCGCGCCAAGAAGGCCGAAACGGGCAGGACGGGCACGGCGAAGTCCGGGACCAGGACCGCCACCAAGCAGTCCGCCAAGCCGGCCGGCAAGCAGTCCGGGAAACAGCCGGGCCGGAGCCGGGAGCGTACCGATGGCTGACCAGAAGCAGGGCGGCGCCGCCACCCTCCTCAAGGAGAGCATCGCCGGCAGCCCGGCCACCGACCGGCTCAAGGAGGAGGCCGCCGCGTTCGCCGCGGCCCAGGCCCAGCGGCTGCTGATCGCCGGCGGCCGGAAGCTGGGCGCCGCGACCACCCGGCTGCAGGACATGGCGGAGGGCAACGGCCCCGGCATCGACCTCGGCCGGCTGATACGCGGCGGCGGCAGCGACGACAAGCGCGCCGGCACCGGGACCGGACGGTTCGTCACCATCGTCGAGGACACGGACGTCGGGGTGCCGCTGGGCACCGCGCACGATCAGTGGACCCGGTTCGAGGAGTCCAGTTCCTTCGCCAAGGTCCTCGCGGACGGCCGCAGTAAGGGCATCGTCACCTTCCACGAGCTGACGCCGGATCTGACCCGCGTCCTGATGGTCATCGAGTACCACCCGAAGGGCATCGTCCAGTGGACCGCCAACCTGTGGCGGTCCCAGGGACGGCGGGCCCGGCTCGACCTGCAGCACTTCCGCCGCTTCGTCATGCTGCGCGGCGAGGAGGACGAGCCGCACGAGGACGCGGTGGCCCGCGAGGAGGACGAGGAAACGGTCGACACGTACGAGGACGAGGGCGACGCCGAAGCGTACGAGGGCGACGAGGAAGAGGCGTACGAGGGCGAGGGCGAATACGAGGACGAGCCCGAAGCCGAGTACGAGTACGAGGACGAGGACGAGGAAGAAGGCGAGCCCGCCGACGAGTTCGAGCCCGAGCCGGAACGGGTGAGGTGAGCACGTACCCCATGTCCTACCCCTCCCCCGGCGCCGGCGGCGGCGCCAACCTCGCCGACATCCTCGAACGCGTCCTGGACCGGGGCGTGGTGATCGTCGGTGATGTCCGGATCAATCTGCTCGACATCGAACTGCTGACCATCAAACTGCGGCTGATCGTGGCCTCCGTGGAGCGCGCCGAGGAGATGGGCATCGACTGGTGGCGCGACGACCCGTCGCTGTCGTCCGGCGCCCGCCGCAAGGAACTGTCCCAGGAACGCCGGGACCGGAACCGGGAACAACGCGAACTCGCCCGCGAGAACGCCGAGTTGAAGGAGCGACTGGCCGCTCTGGAGAAACAGGCCCAGGACGGACGGGCCCTGGAGGAACGGAAGGAGGAGTCACCGTGAGCACGCGCCAGAACGGCCGGCTGACGTACGCCTACGCCGTCCTCCACCGCGGCGCCCGGCCGCCCGCCGGCCTGCTCGGCATCGGGGACGCGCCCGTGCGCACCGTGGCGGAAGGGCCGCTGGCCGCGCTGGTGTCCGATGTGCCCGCCGCGGAGTTCGACCAGCCGGGGGTGCGCGACCGCCTGGAGGACCTGACGTGGCTGGAGGCGACCGCGCGGGCGCACCGGCAGGTCGTGGACGAGACCGCGGCGGAGGTGGGCGTGCTGCCGCTGCGGCTGGTCACGGTGTACCGGGACGAGGACGCGGTACGGGCCGCGCTGGCCGAGCACGCGGAGCGGTTCGAGCGGCTGCTCAACCGGCTGGACGGCAGGCTGGAGTGGGGCGTGAGGGCGTACGCCCAACAGGCCCCGGACGACCGCAAGCCGGACGACCACAGGCCGGGCGGCGGGGAGGACCGTGAACCGGCCGAGGCCGAGTCCGGGCGGGAGTTCCTGCGGCGGCGGCTGCGGGACCGCAAGGCCGAGGGCGCCGCGCTGCACGAGGCCGACGGCCTGGCCCGGGAGGTGCACGACGCCCTCACGCGGGCCGCCGAGCACAGCCGGCTGCACCGCCCGCAGGACGGCCGGCTCGCCGAGGCCGTCGCCGCGTCCGGCGCGCCCGACGCCGCCGGCCGGGCCCCCGCAAGCACCCGCCCCGCCGTCACGCGCGGCCCGAATCTCCTCAACGGCGCGTACCTGGTGCGCCGCGAGGCAGCCGGCACGTTCGCCGAGCGGGTCGGCGAGCTGGCGGCCCGCTCCCCCGCCCTGCGGATCGAACTGACCGGCCCCTGGGCCCCGTACTCCTTCACCGACCTGCCGGACGACGAGGCCGGCCGGAGCACCTCATGAGTACTCCCGCCACCGCCCCGCAGACCCCCGTCGCGCTGATCGACCTGCTCGACCGGCTGCTCGCCGGCGGCGTGGTGATCGCCGGCGACCTCACGCTGCGCATCGCGGACGTGGATCTCGTACGGGTCGACCTGCGGGCCCTGATCAGCTCGGTGAACGAGAACGTCCCGTCGCCGTTCGCCGAACTCGGCCCGGACGGGGCGGGACCGGCGGAGCCGGTGTACGCGGAGGAGGCGAGGCGACCGTGACCAGGCGCGTGGAACTGGACGAGGAGAGCGTCGAGCGGGACCTCGTACGGCTGGTGCTGACCGTCGTGGAGCTGCTGCACCAGCTCATGGAGCGGCAGGCGCTGCGCCGCGTCGAACAGGGCGACCTGTCCGAGGACCAGGAGGAGCGCATCGGTACGACGCTGATGCTGCTGGAACGCCGGATGGACGAGCTCTGTGCCCGCTACGACGTGGGCCGCAACGAACTCAACCTCGACCTGGGCCCCCTCGGCTCCCTCCTCCCGCGGGAGGAGGACCGGTAACAACACATGACAACGCGAAGGCCGGTACGGCGGCCCCGCCGCGAGGGCGGGGCCGCCTGTGGGTGCGGAGACACTCCGGTACGGGTCGTTACTTGCCCATCGCCGCCCGTATCGCGTCCTTCGTGCGGTCCACCACCGAGGCCACCGGAGTGACGAGGAGGTTGGCGACCGCGGACTCGGCGCCCGGGTGCGGGTGGGTCGGCGCCACCGCTTCGGCGGCCTTGACCGCCTTGGCCATCCCCTCCAGGGCGCGCCGGTCGGAGACCGCGCGCAGGTGGGTGAACTCGGACTTCTCCTCCGCCTCGGCGTGCGCCCGGATGTCCTGGCTGACCGCCGCGAACTTCTCGTGGAACTCCGAAGAGTCGACGTCGATGTCCTCCAGCCGGCTCAGCACCTCCTTGGCGCTCTTCTCCTCCGCCGTCCGGTCCTTGACGACCTGTCCGCCGCCCTCGACGTGGTCGCGGACGTAGGGATGGACGACCTCTTCCTCGGCCGTCTCGTGCACGGCGAGCAGGCGCACCACGCGCTGGAACGCCTGCTTGCGCTCCTCACCCTTGTGGTTCACGACGTCGTCCAGGAGGCGGCGGATCTGCTGATGCTGCTGCTCCAGCAGCTCCACGACGTCCTGCTGCTTCTCGGCCATGTGCGGGCCCCTCTCGTCTCGTCGTGCGGGACCCCGGCCGGGTACCCGCCGACGGCCCCCCGAGACGGCGGGAACCGGCCTCGCGCGGCCTCACACCGGACTGTGGTCCGCGCCGGCCGCCGCGAGGTCGAACGCCGAGTTGACCAGGGCGACATGGGTGAACGCCTGGGGCACATTGCCCAGTTGGCGGCCGGCCGCGCCGTCCCACTCCTCGGCGAACAGGCCCAGGTCGTTGCCGAGGGCCAGGGTGCGCGCGAAGAGGGCGCGGGCCTCGGCGTGCCGGCCGGTGGCGAGCAGCGCGTCGGAGAGCCAGAACGAGCAGGCCAGGAAGGCGCCTTCGGTACCGGGCAGCCCGTCGCCCGACGAGCCGTCACCGGACGGGCCGCCGTTCGAGTAACGGCGCAGGAATCCGTCGTGGTCCAGTTCGGTGCGTACGGCGTCCACCGTACGGATCACGCGCGGGTCGTCCGGGGGCAGGAAGCCGGTCTTGACGATGAAGAGCGTGGCGGCGTCCAGCCCTCGGCCGCCGTAGTGCTGGACGAAGACGCCGCGGTCCGCGTCGTATCCGTGTGCGCAGACGTCGGCGTGCACGGTGTCGCGCAGCGTCCGCCAGCGCGCGAGCGGTGCGGGCAGGCCGGTCTTCTCGGCGAGGCGTACCGCCCGGTCGGCGGCGACCCACGCCATGACCTTGGAGTGCACGAAGTGGCGGCGGCCGCGGCGCATTTCCCACAGGCCCTCGTCCGGCTCCCGCCAGCGCTGCTCCAGGGCGTCCATGAGGGTGCGGAAGAGGGTCCAGACGCGGCGTTCCATGGGGATGCCGGCCGCCTGGGCGAGGTACAGGGTGTCGGCCACCTCGCCGTAGACGTCCAGTTGGAACTGGTCGACCGCCGCGTTGCCCAGCCGGACCGGGCCCGAGCCCTCGTAGCCGGGGAGCCAGGGCGCGGTGGACTCCGGCAGCCGGCGCTCGCCGGCCAGGCCGTAGAGGGTCTGGAGGTCCGCGGGGTCGCCGGCGATGGCGCGTACCAGCCAGCGCCGCCAGGCGGCCGCCTCCTCGTGGAAGCCGCCGCGCAGCAGTGCGGAGAGCGTCATGCTGGAGTCCCGCAGCCAGCAGAAGCGGTAGTCCCAGTTGCGCGGCGCGCCGATGGCCTCGGGCAGCGAGGTGGTGGGCGCGGCGACGATGCCGCCGGTCGGGCGGTAGGCGAGGGCCTTGAGGGTGATCAGCGAACGGAGCACGTCGGGGCGCCACCTCCCCTCGTACCGGCAGGTCGCCGCCCAGCGCTGCCAGCCCTCCGTGGTCTCCCGCAGGGCGCGTTCGGGGTCGGCGACCTGGACGGTGCGCACGTGCGAGGGCTGCCAGGTGAGGACGAAGGGGACCCGGTCGCCGGCCCGGACGGTGAACTCCGAGCAGGTGGCGCCGTCGGAGCCGAAGGTGTGCACGCCGGGCGGCACGCGCAGCCAGCCCGAGTCCGGGCCCGCGGTCGCGATGCGGTGGTGGCCGGTGCGGCGCACCCACGGCAGGACCCGGCCGTAGTTGAAGCGCAACCGCAGTGCGCTGTACATCGGGACCTCGCCGGACAGCCCTTCGACGAGGCGGATCAGCCGGGGTGCCCGCTCGCGCGGGGGCATGAAGTCCAGGACGCGGACCGTGCCCCCGGGGGTCTCCCAGAGTGATTCGAGGACCAGGGTGTTGCCGGTGTAGCCGCGGCGGGTGCAGGGCCGGGGCGCTCCGGCCGGGGCGATCCGCCAGTGGCCGTGCTCGTCGGTGCCGAGGAGGCCGGCGAAGGCGGCGGGCGAGTCGAAGCGGGGCAGGCAGAGCCAGTCGACGGAGCCGTCCCTGCCGACCAGGGCGGCCGTCTCCAGGTCGCCGATGATCCCGTAGTCCTCGATGCGTCCGGGCATGGTCCGTCCATTCTCGGGCGGTCCCCGCCGGCCTCGCGAGCCGCGGCCGCGCCTGCGCATATGCGGTGGACAGCGCATCCGTTTGCACGCCCATGGCCCCGCCATGAGAATTGTGTAGAGCTCTGAGGCTGAAGTCCCTGCCCGCTGCGGAAGGGGTCAGTGATGCAGCGGTCTTTGTCGTGGGTGCCACCGGGGACGGATCCGGACCGGCCGAACGCTGCCCGGATCTACGACTACTTCCTGGGCGGCTCGCACAACTTCCCCGCCGACCGCGAGATGGCCCGCCAGGCCATCTCCCTCTGGCCCGACCTGCCGATGATCATGCGGAGCAACCGGGCCTTCCTGCGCCGCGCGGTGCAGTACCTGGCCGGCGAGGGCATCACGCGCTTCCTCGACCTGGGCTCGGGCATTCCCACCTTCGGCGCGGTGCACGAGGTCGCCCAGGAGGTACGCCCGGACGCCCGGGTGGTGTACGTCGACATGGATCCGGTCGCCGTCGCGCACAGCAGGCTGCTGGTGCGGGACGATCCGCTGGTCGAGGTCGTCCAGGCGGACGTGCGGGACCCGCACGGGCTGCTCGCCCAGGCCCCCGTCGCCGAACTGCTCCGTCCGGGTGAGCCGGTGGCGGTGCTGCTGGTCGCGGTGCTGCACTTCGTCCCGGACGAGGCGGATCCGGCCGGCATCGTCGCCACGCTGCGCGACGTGCTGCCTCCGGGCAGCGCGCTGGCCCTCTCCCACGCGTCGCTGGAGGGCCGCCCCGACCAGGCCGGCCCGCACCAGGAGCTGTACGCCCGCACCCGCACCCCGCTCACGATGCGCTCCCGGGCGCAGATCACCGCGTACTTCGACGGGTTCGAGCTCGTCGAGCCGGGCGTGGTCTACCTGCCCGAGTGGCGGCCGGAGACGCCGGACGCGGTGGGGCCGCATCCGGAGCGGATGACGGGCCTGGCCGGCGTGGGGCGTCGCCCGTGAGTGCTGCGGAACCGGACCGCGGGGCGTCCGGACACTTCGAGGAGTCCTGGGCCGGGCTGCTCCGGGAAGGACTGGGGCTCACGGTGCAGCCCGGGGCGCGGCAGCGGCTGACCGCCCGGACCGCCGAACTGCTGCGCCGGGCCTGGCAGGGCGACCCGGTGTCCACGGTCGCGGCCGAGGAGGCCGGGACGCTGCTGGTCGACGCGCACTACACCGACCCCTCGGTGCTGGCCCGCGCGGTCGAGCTGCTGCACGCGCACCCGGTACCGAAGGGCCGCGGGCCCGCCGTGGCCGGTGCCTTCGCGGCCGGGTGGGCGGCGGCGCTGCGCGAGCGGACGCTGCGGGACCAGGAGGAGATCCGGGCCGCCACCGACACCGCGCGGCAGTCGGCCGAGCGTTCTCTGCGGGCGACCGAGGCCCGCTTCCGCGCGCTGTTCGAGAACGCCCCGATCGGCATCGGCATCGGCGACCTGCAGGGCAACATCCTGGAGGTCAACCGGGCGCTGCTGGACATCTTCGGCGGCCGCATGGAGGAGCTGCGCGGCCGCCGGGTCACCGATCTGGTGCACCCGGAGGACGAGCCGGGCACCTGGCTGGCGTACGACGAGCTGGTCCGGGGCGAGCGGGAGCGCTTCGAGTGCACCAAGCCGTATTACCGGAAGGACGGCGAGGTGGTCTGGACGCACCTGACGTGCTCGCTGATCCGGGACGAGGAGCTGGTACCGCACTACCAGGTGGCGCTGCTGGAGGACATCACCGACCGGTACCGGCTGGAGGAGCGGCTGCGCCACCAGGCCACCCACGACACGCTGACCGGCCTGCCCAACCGGGCGGCCTTCATCGACCGGCTCGAACGGCTCTTCCGGGCGCCCCGCGCCGACGCCCGGTTCGGGATCTGCTATCTCGACCTGGACGGCTTCAAGTTCGTCAACGACAGCCTGGGGCACGGGGCCGGTGACGAGCTGCTGGTCGCGGTGGCGCGGCGGCTGGAGACCGCGATGACGCCGCTGGGGCATCTCGTGGCGCGGCTGGGCGGCGACGAGTTCGTGGTGTTGCTGGAACGCTCGCGGGGGCAGCAGGACGCCGTGACGGTGGCGAAGGCCGCGCTGTCGGCGCTGGCCACACCGTTCCCGGTCGCCGACCGCCGGCTGTCGGTGCGGGCCAGTGTGGGCGTACTGGAGCGGTCGGTGGCCACGACGACGCCGGAGGCCGCGGTGCGCGCCGCGGATCTGACGCTGTACCGGGCCAAGGAGGCGGGCCGCGGCCGGTGGACGCTCTTCGACCCGGGCCACCACGCGCGCGAGGTGACCCGCTACGCGATGTCGGTACGGATGCCGGCGGCGCTGGAGCGGGGCGAGTTCTTCGTGGACTACCAGCCGCTGTGCACGCTGTCGGACGGCTCGCTGGCCGCCGTGGAGGCGCTCGTACGGTGGCGGCACCCGGACTTCGGCGTGCTGAGCCCGGACGATTTCATCGCCACCGCCGAGCAGACCGGGATGATCATGCGGCTGGGCCGCTGGGTCCTGGAGGAGGCGTGCGGGCAGGCGGCGGAGTGGGTGCGCCGGTTCGGGACCGCGGCGCCGCAGGTGAACGTCAATGTCTCGGTCCACCAGGCCAGGGACGCCCGGCTCGCGGCCGACATCGGCAGGGTGCTGCGCTCCTCCGGGCTGGACCCGAGGCTGCTCCAGCTGGAGATCACCGAGAGCGCCGTGCTGCGGTCCGACGACGACTCGATGCCGACGCTGCGCAGCCTCGCGGACGCCGGTATCACGCTCGCGGTGGACGACTTCGGCACCGGCTGGTCGGCGCTGGGGTACCTCGGTGAACTCCCGGTCTCCGGGCTGAAGATCGCCGGTTCGTTCCTCGCGGACACCCACCGCCCGGAGGCCGCCGCGCAGCAGAGCTGGCGGGTCATCGAAGGGCTGGTCTCGCTGGCGCGGGCGCTCGGCGTGAACGTGACGGCGGAGGGCGTGGAGACGGCGGCCGACGCGGAGCGGCTGCGGGCCATGGGGTGCGACTGGGGCCAGGGCTGGCACTTCGGCCGTCCGGCGCGGCCCGGCGAGATCACCCGGCGGATCACCCAGGAGCTGCGGCGCATGGCCGGGCACGAAGACACCGATTACTACAGCGAGTGACCAACAGCAGTCTCTTTCGCGATACTTACGGCATTTCACTCCCTTTACCTTGACTCTCGGTGAGGATGCTGCAAATGTGAGGACCAGGCTCCGCTTTTCCGGGCGGAGCGGCCCGCTCTCCAGCGGACCGCGCAGCCAGCCCCCGCGCCGTTCGCGGCGCTCGGGAAGGACCGGCGGCAGGGACATCCCGCCGCACCCAGCGCCTTCCCGATTTCCCAGGCCGTGCCGGGAGGGCACCGCCTTTTCATCCGGGCCATGCCCGACGGCCGACGACACCGCACGCCCGTACCGGGTCGGCCCCTGCCTCATACAGGAGGGGGAACTGATGCTCGGCTTCGGCCGGCGCACCGCGACGGCCTGCCCCTGGATCGCCGCCCGCGACTCGCTGGACACTCGCGTCCGCGTCGTCGAACCGGACCTGACCTCGCCCGGTGAGCCCCGCTCGCCGGTCGGCTCGGACGCCGGCGACATGGACGAGCGCGTGTTGGCGTGGGTGCGGCTGCACGGGCACCCGCTCGCTCTGGTGCACGCCACCGGCACCCCCGGCGACCGGGCCGGGCTCCGCCGGGCGCCGGCCGCTGCCGCCCCACTCGAACCGGCCGTACCGACGGGCCACCGCACCCGGGGGGGAAGCGGGCCCGGCGCCGCCGCCCGCCCCTGAAGGGGGCCCGCCATGACCCCGCACACGAACCCGGTACCGGTCTTCCTGTACCACTCGGTGTCCGACGACCCGCCCTCCTGGATCGCCCCCTTCACCGTCACCCCGCGCGTCTTCGCCGAACAACTGGACCGGATCATCGACAGCGGCCGCGCCGTGATCCCGCTGGAGCGGCTGGTCGCGGCGGTGCGCGGCGGCCCGCCACTGCCACCCTGGTGCGCCGTCCTCACCTTCGACGACGGGTTCGCGGACTTCTACTGGACGGTCGTCCCGCAGCTCACCGAGCGGGGGCTGCCCGCCACCCTGTACGTCACCACCGGGGCCGTGCACGCGCCCGGCGGGACCCCGGACGGCAGCCTGCTACCGCCGGCCCCGATGCTGAACTGGCGCCAGGTCGTCACGCTCGACGCCTGCGGCATCGCGATCGGCGGGCACAGCCGCACCCACGCGCAGCTCGACACCCTGCCGCGGCGGCGGCTGTGCGCCGAGATCTCGGGCTGCAAGCGCCGCATCGAGGACGTTGTCGGACACCCGGTGTCCGCGTTCGCCTATCCGCACGGCTACTCCAGCCCGCTGGTCCGCCGCGCGGTCGGCGCGGCGGGCTGGACCTCGGCCACGACGGCCCTGCGGGCCTTCAGCTCGCCCGCCGACGACCCGTTCCGCATCGCCCGGCTGACGGTCATGGCCGACACCCCGGCGGACCTCTTCCGCCAGTGGACCGAGGGTCGCGGCGCCCCCGCAGCCCCCTTCCGCGAGCCCCTCCGCATCGCGGCCTGGCGCCTCTGCCGCCGCACCCGGGCCACCCTCACGCGGCGCGCCGACCGCCCCCTGCCACCACAGCGCTCCTGCTAGGAGCACCGTCGGGCTCCCAACTACACATAAGGAGAAAATAAGCGCAAGATAGGGCTTGCAGGTGCCTGCCATGTCAGCGGTCGGGCCTGCGGAGATCGAAGGAGACGAGTCTGATGTCAGACGTCTCACACAGGAGAGGCGATATCGCCAGTCACCCCGATGTTCCCGAGATGCGGGACCGTTACGCCCGTATGCTCGGCGGTCGCGATGTGGCGCTCGTGGACGGGCCGGTGTTCCTCATCGGTCTGTACTGCGCCATCTCGCCATGGACACTCCACTTCACGACGAGCCAGCCCGCCCTGGTGACCCACAACCTCATTCTGGGCATCGCCATCGGCCTGCTGGCGCTCGGCTTCACCAGCACACCGGAGCGGATGTACGGCATGAGCTGGGCCATGTCCGCCATCGGTGTGTGGCTGATCCTGTCGCCGTGGATCGTCGGCACCGGCCCCGACGCCGGAGTGATCTGGAACAACATCATCGTCGGCGCCCTGACGGTCGTGCTCGGGCTGGTCTGCGCGGGCGCGGCGACGCGGAGCGGTAAGCGACCGTAACCGCCGGGAGAAGGGAGAAGCTCCACATCGACGTCATGGGAAGAGAACAGGAAAAGGAGTCCTCACGCGAGGACGCGAATTCGTCGGCCGGCCCGTGACCGCGGGCCGGCCGACGGGCGTCAGGGCTCGTCGGCCGGCCGCGCGCCCTGCGGTTCCGGGCATGAAACGGCCGCATACGGCTACTCGCACCGGCACCGCCCGGCAGTGGCCGGGCGGGCGGGTCTGTTCCGGGAGGGGCGTGTGATGACAGAGAACGCGGGGTCGAGGGAAGCCACCGTCTTCGTCGAGGCGGGAGTGATCGTCCTGGACTGTGCCGAGCCCGAGCCGGTCGCGGAGTTCTACGCGAAGCTGCTCGGCGCGAAGCTGCCGGCCGAGATGGGCGTCGAGCTCATCGAGATCTCGGGCGGTCAGGGGACGCGGATGGCGTTCCGCCGGGACCACGGCGCGGCGCCGCCCTCGTGGCCGCGGCCCGAGGACTCCCAGCAGTCCCACCTGCACCTGCTGGTGCCCAAGGACCGCATGGACGACGTGGAACGCCAGGTGATCGACTACGGCGGGCAGCCGATGGAAGCCGAGCGGCGCGAGAGCGGCGAGGAACTGCGGCTCTACTCCGACCCCGCGGGCCATCCCTTCTCGCTCCGCGCCGTCTGACCGCACCACCACCGCCGCACGCCGCTCCCGCGTGCGCCGCGCCGGCCCGTGGGCGACAGTGACAGCAGCGGCCATCAGCAGGAAGGGGTTGCCGTGAAGGGCGAGCGAGGGCTGTCGACGTACCAGGGCAAGCGCGACTTCGAGCGGACCCGTGAGCCGCGGGGCGAGGACGCCGCCGGGACACCGTCCGCCGACGGCGGCGACCCGGTCTTCGTCGTGCAGATCCACGACGCCTCGACCATGCACTTCGACTTCCGGCTGGAGGTCGACGGCGTACTGAAGTCCTGGTCCGTCCCGAAGGGCCCTTCCACCGACCCGCACGACAAGCGGCTGGCGATGCCGACCGAGGACCACCCGATGGAGTACCGCGAATTCGAAGGGGTCATCCCGAAGGGCGAGTATGGCGGCGGCACGGTGATCGTCTGGGACCAGGGCACGTACCGCCCGCTCCCGCCCAAGAAGCGCAAGGACCGCGACGCGTCCTTCGCCGAGCGGCTGGAGCACGGGCACATCACGTTCTGGATGAACGGCGAGAAGCTGCGCGGCGGCTACGCGCTCACCCGCTTCCGCACGGCGGAGTCCGAGGGCCGGGAGTCCTGGCTGCTGGTGAAGGAGAACGACGAGCGGGCCGGGCAGCGCGGCACACCGGACCCGCGCCGGGCCAAGTCGGCCCGGAGCGGGCGGACGCTCGGCCAGGTGGCGGCCGACGAGAGCACGGCCGACCAGGGCAAGGACTGAGCATGGCGGACCTGCTGGAGTCGCTGCCCGGCGAACAACGGCGGCTGCTGGCCGACGCCCCCTCGGGCGAGGAGCTGGCGGCCCACCCCATGCTCGCGGTGCTCTCCGACCGCCGGGACTTCGGCCCGGACTGGATCTTCGAGCGGAAGCTGGACGGCATACGCGCGCTGGCCGTACGCGACCGGACCCGCACCCGGCTGCTGTCCCGCACCGGCCGGCCCCTGAACGACACCTACCCCGAGATCGCGGACGCGCTGGCCGCCCAGACCGGCCGGGACTTCGCCGTGGACGGCGAGATCGTCGCCTTCTCGCAGGGCCGCACCGATTTCTCCCGGCTCCAGCAGCGGATGGGCATCATCGATCCCGCACAGGCCCGGGCCAGCTCGGTGGCGGTGACGTACTACGTCTTCGACCTGCTGCGCCTGGACGGCAAGGACCTCCGCGGACTGCCGCTGCGCACCCGCAAGTCCCTGCTCCGCCGCAGCCTGCGCTTCGTCTCCCCGCTGCGCTTCACCCCGCACCGCAACGAGGGCGGCCCGCAGCGGCTGGCCGACGCCTGCGAGCGGGGCTGGGAGGGGCTGATCGCCAAGCGCGCCGACGGGCCGTACGTACCGCGCCGCTCCGGCGACTGGCTGAAGCTGAAATGCGCCCGCGGCCAGGAGTTCGTGATCGGCGGCTTCACCGAGCCGGCCGGCAGCCGCGTCGGCTTCGGCGCGCTGCTGCTCGGCTACTACGCGGACGGCACGCTGCGGTACGCGGGCAAGGTCGGCACCGGCTACGACCGGGCCGCGCTGCACCGCATCCGCGGCCTCCTGGACGAGCGGGAGCAGGCCCGGTCCCCGTTCGGCGACCCGGTACGGGAGCGGGCCGCGCACTGGGTACGCCCCGCGCTGGTCGCCGAGGTCGGCTTCACCGAGTGGACCCGGGACGGGATGCTGCGCCACCCGCGCTTCCTGGGGCTGCGGGACGACAAGAAGCCGTCCGAGGTGGTGCGGGAGGAGCCGCGGGAGGCCGCCTGACGCCGGGGCCCGCACTACTACGTCAGCACGCCTCGCTGCCGCTCTCCGGTCCCTCCCCGGCCCCCTTCTCGACCGCCGTCGTCACATGCGCCTGGATCTCCTTGGCGATCTCCGTCAGCGGCAGCACCTTGTCCACCTCACCGGTGCGGATCGCCGCACCCGGCATCCCGAAGTGCGCCGAGGTCACCTCGTCCTGGGCGAGGGCCCGGCCGCCGCAGCAGGTGACCGCGCGGATACCGGACTGGGCGTCCGTGCCGACGCCGGTGAGGACCACCGCCAGCGCCCGAGGGCCGCAGGTCACGGCCAGGGTCGCCAGCATCATGTCCGCCGTCGGCCGCGGCGGGACCGCGCGCTCGCCGACGGCGATCAGCCCGATGCGGTTGTCGCTGACCACCAGCAGGTGGTAGCCGGGCGGGGTGACCAGCACGGTGCCCCGCTCCAGGGTGTCCCCGTCGCGGGCGGAGCGGACCGTCAGCCGGGTGCGGGCATCGAGGAGGTGCGGCAGCCTGTTGGGACGGTCGGGCTGCTGGTGCTGGGCCACCAGGACGGCCGCCGGCAGATCGGCGGGCAGCGGCCCGAGCACCTGGAACAGCGCGTTGAGCCCGCCCGCCGAGGACGCGAGCGCGACCACCGGGAACCGGGCCTCGGGCGCGAGGCCGGGCTCCCGGTCGAACTTCGAGACGTACGACGTCATTGCTGCCGCCTGCCCTTGCCGCCGGTCAGCGGACGCCGGTGACGACGAACCCGCCGCGTACCGTCGACGGGACGCGGTGCAGCGGCACCGTCAGGTCCTGCTCCGGCACGCGGTACTCCAGCCGTGCCAGGAGCGGTACGAGGGCCTGGAGCAGCGCCAGCACGATGTCCTCGCCGGGGCAGCGGTGGCCGTTGGAGACCTCGCCGCCGCCCTGCGGGATGAGGTCGTCGCGGCCCGGCTCGGCGTCCGTGAAGCGCGTGGGGTCGAAGGTGTACGGGCGCGGCCACAGGTCGGGGTCGTGGTTCTGCCCGTACACGTCGAGCAGGACCATCGTGCCGGCCCCGATGCGCTCGCCCCGCCACTCCAGGTCGCGTGCGGCCAGGCCGCCGAGGAACGGTACGAAGGGGTAGAAGCGGCGTACCTCGTGGGCGAAGCCCCGGGCGTACGCGGCATCGCCCTTGGCGAGCGGCGCGCGGTGCTCGGGCCAGCGGTGCAGGGCGTGCGCGGCGAAGGTCAGGAACCAGGCGACCGCGACGGTCGGCCGGATGACGTTGAGCACCTCCACGGCGGCCGTGTGCGCGTCGAGCGGGGCGCCGTCGGCCTCCAGGTGCCGGGCCACCTCCGTCAGCGCCGTACCGGTCGGCCGGCCCGATGCCTCGTGCTCGGGGCCGGCCCGCCGGATGTCCTCGATGCGGCGTGCCAGGCGCTCCTCCTGGCGGCTGCGCGCGCGGCGGGCCCGCCAGTGCCGCGGCCCCGGCGTCGCGAAGCCGTCCACCATCGCCACCAGGTCGTCGGCCATCTCCTGCGCGCCGTCGTCGTCGAGCGTGATGCCCGCCCAGCCGCAGACCGCGCGGGTGAGCAGCAGCGCGAACGCGTCGAAGAGGACGACCCGGGGGCTGCCGGACCAGTCGGCGCGGCCCCGCTTCCACTCGGCGGCCGCGCGCTCGGTCAGGTCGGCGATGCCGCCCTCGTCCTTGAGCAGATGGACGAAGAGGGCCTTGCGCACGCGGTGCCGGTCGCCGTCGAGGGTGTGCACCGCGCCGCGGCCGAAGAGCGTGTCGAGCACCGGGCCCGGCAGCGCGTCACGGCGGTGGATGTGGCTCTCGTCGTAGAAGAACCGCACGGCGTCCGTACCGTGCAGTGCGATCGCCGGCTTTCCCAGCAGCCGGGTGCGGACGGGCGCGCCGCCGTTGCGGCGCCGGCGGTCGGGCAACCATGCGTACCCCTCCAGAAGCAGGGGCACGGTGCTGTCGGACAAGGACGACAAGGCCGACGAGGCCGACAAGGACACAGCCACAGCGCTCAGTCCTCCTCCGGCCGCGCGGCCTGCTGCCGCTTCGCGCGTGGGGGCCGCTGGTCCCGCTGGTCGGGGTCGGTGCCTGCCTTGGCACGGCCGGCCTCGTCGAGGGACTCCTGGGCGTCCAGGCTGGTGGTCAGGGGGTCGCCGCTCTCGCCGGCCACGTGCCGCCGCTCGTCGGGTCCGGCGACGCGCGTCTCGGCGTCCTCGAACTCGGCCAGCACCTCCTTCGCCGCCGTGTCGCGGCTCCGGGGATCGCCCCGGCCCGCGCCCTTGGCGGCGCTGTGCCCCTTCTCGCCCTGCTCGTTCTTCCGGGTCATAACGCTCCGTTCCGTCCTTCCGGAGACTGCACGAGATTCCACGGGTGCCCCGTCGAACGGGCCTCAACTCATCATGGTGCGCCAACTCATATCCGGCATCACGGGAGGTTTCCCCGGCCCCTCGGAGGGGCGGCAGGCTCACCCCTCCCCCGCCACCCGGGCGAAGAGGCTGTCGTCGAGCCGGGTCAGCAGGTCGGCCGGATCCGCGTACACCTCCGAGGCCCCGGCCTTCTCCAGGTCGGCCCGCGGGATGCCGCCGCACAGCAGGGCGACCGCGCCGACCCCGGCCCGGGTCGCGGCCTGCATGTCCCACACCGAGTCCCCGACGAACACCGCCTGCTCCGTCGCCACCCCGGCCAGCTTCCTGGCGTGCTCCACGGGCTCGGGCGCGGGCTTCCCCTCGCTGACGTCGTCCGCGCTCGCGGTGTCCACGATGGCGTCGTCGGCGTCGATGGCCCGGCGCAGCGCGCCCAGCTCGCCTCCGCCTGCCGAGGTGACCAGCACGTTCCGCCAGCCGCGTGCCGCCAGGGCGCGCAGCAGCTCCCCGGCGGCGTTCAGCGCGGGCAGCCGGTCGAAGTACGTCGCGTACAGCGTCTTGTGCGCGGCGCTGATGTCCGCGTCCTGTCCGGTGTCCCGGTCCTCCCCCAGGACATGGGCGATCAGATCGCTCGACGGGCGCCCGAGCGCGTGGTGGATGGCGGTCATCTGCACGTGGTGCCCGCGCTGCCGGAACGCCTCCCACCACGCCGTGACGTGGAGGTGGTTGGTGTCGGCGAGCGTGCCGTCGACGTCGAAGAGTGCCGCGCGTGCCATGTCTGTGCCTTTCCGTACGGTCCGGGACGTACGGGGTACCCGGCAGGCGGTACTGACCATCCCCGCCCCGGCCGATCGAGTGAACGGCCGGGGGGCGACCCGGGCGGCTCAGGCCAGCGGCCCCGTAGCGAGCGGCAGGCCCGTGTAGTTCTCGGCCAGTTCGGCGGCGGCGTGGCGGGAGGTCGCGACGCGGTCGAGCTGGGAGAGCTGCAGGCGGCTCTCGAAGGGGGACTGGTCGGGGGCGGTGTGCAGGGTGGTGGTCATGAAGTACGAGAAGTGTTCCGCGCGCCAGACGCGGCGCAGGCAGGTGTCGGAGTAGGAGTCCAGGAGGTCCGTCGATCCGGTGATGTGCCAGTGGGTCAGGGCGCGGGCCAGGACGATGACGTCGGCGGCGGCGAGGTTGAGTCCCTTGGCGCCGGTGGGCGGCACGATGTGCGCGGCGTCGCCGGCCAGCAGGACGCGGCCGTACGCCATCGGCTCGGTGACGTGGCTGCGCATCGGGAGGACCGACTTGGCGGTGACGGGGCCACGCTTGAGCCGCCAGCTCGGGTCGGCGTCGAGGGCGAAGCGGGCGTCGAGCTCGTCCCAGATGCGGTCGTCGGGCCAGTCGGCGGGATCGGTGCCGTTGGGGACCTGGAGGTAGTGCCGACTGACGGACGGGGAGCGCATGCTGGCCAGCGCGAAGCCGCGGTCGGAGTGGGCGTAGATCAGCTCATCGGCGGCGGGCGGCGCGTCGGCGAGGATGCCGAGCCAGGAGTACGGGTACACGCGCTCGTACGTGGTGCGCAGATGCTCCGGTACGGCGTTCCGCGCCACTCCGTGGAAGCCGTCGCAGCCGACGACGTAGTCGCAGGTGAGGGTCTGTTCCTGGCCCTCGTGGGTGTAGCGGATCAGCGGGCGGTCGGTGTCGGCGCCCTCCACCGCGTGCACGTCCGCCTCGAAGAGCAGCGGGCCGCCCTCGGCGAGCTGGAGCGCGATGAGGTCCTTGACGACCTCGGTCTGGGCGTACACCGTCACGCGGCGCCCGTCGGCGAGCGAGGGGAAGTCAATGCGGTGGGCGCGCCGGTCGAAGCGCAGCTCGATGCCGTCGTGGACCATGCCCTCGGCGTCCAGCCGCGCCCCGGCGCCGCAGGCCCGCAGCGCGTCCACGGTGGCCTGCTCCAGGATGCCCGCGCGCTGCCGCTGCTCCACGTACGCGCGGTCGCGGCGCTCCAGCAGGACGCTGTCGATGCCGGCGGTGTGCAGCAGACGGGCGAGCAGCAGGCCGGCGGGGCCGCCGCCGATGATCCCGACGGTGGTGTGCATGTGGTGTCTCCTCGTCGTCGAGGACGGTGCGGTACCGGTTCACGCACCGCTTCTTGTGGTCGTTCTTGTACTGGTCGTTCTTGTACTGGTCGTTCTTGCACTGTCGTTCGCGTGGTGAAATAATGTTCACGACTGCGTGGCCTTGAGTCTGCGCTCGCTCCGTACGCCTGTCAACGGTTTGTTTACGGGCGATTACGGTGTACTGGAGATCCACTACGGAGAGCCGATGCCACCGACCGACACCACGCCGCCGCCCGCAGCCGCCGGGGCACCGGCCGAGGCCGTCACGCCGCTGATGCGCGGCATCGCCGTGCTGCGCCGGCTCACCGACGCCGACGGCACGCTGAGCCTGAGCGAGCTGGAGCGCGCCACCGGCCTCGCCCGCTCCACCGTCGACCGGGTGACCGCGACGCTCGCCCGGATGGGCTTCGTACGCCTGGACGGCCGGGACGCCGTGCTCACCCCGCGCGTCATGGCCCTGGGCAACGCCTACCTCGCCGCGCTGCGCCTCCCGGGGCTGCTCGGCGGGGACGCCGACGCGCTCGCCGACGCGCTGGACGAGTCGGTGTCCCTCGCGGTCCCCGACCGGGACGGCATCCGCTTCCTGCACCAGGCGACCCGGCGCCGCGCGATGTCGCTCAGCTTCCGCATCGGCGACCTGCTGCCGGCCGAACGCACCGCGCCGGGTGCGCTGTTCGCCGCGGAGTGGACCGAGGCGGAGTGGGCGCGCTGGCGGGAGCGCCGGGCCGCCGATCCGGCGGACCTCGGCTTCCCGGCCGTACCGCCGCGTGCTCCCGGCCGGGCGGCGGACGGAGACCCCTTCGAGGAGCGCACCCAGGAGGCGCGCGAGCAAGGCTGGGCGCTGGACGACCAGTTGATCGAGCCGGGGCTGGTCGCGCTGTCCGTACCGGTACGCGCCCCGGACGGCTCGATCGCGTGCGCCGCGAGCGTCGTCAGCCACACCAGCCGGCACAGCGCCGCGTCCCTGCGCGACACGCTGCTGCCGCGGCTGCGGGAGACGGTGGCCGCGATGGAGCGCGTGCTCGCGCGGGCCGACGTCGCGGACGAGGCCGTGGACGAGGCCGTGGACGAGGCCGCTCCGGCGCACGCAGAGCAGCCGCTCGCCGCCTGGACCGCCGCCTCCAAGCAGGAGCTGGGCCGGGAGTTCATCGAGTCCCTGGCCCGCGGCCTGACCGTGCTGACCGCGTTCGGCGAGGGGCACGCCGAACTGACGCTGTCCGCCGCCGCCGAGGCGACCGGGCTGGCCCGGGCCACCGCGCGCCGGGCCCTGATCACCCTGGAGCACCTGGGGTACGTGGCCTCCGAAGGGCGTACCTTCCGGCTCACCCCGCGCGTCCTGGCGCTCGGCTACCCGCCGCTCTCCCGCACCTCACTCCCCCAGATCGCCGCGCCGCACCTGGCCGCGCTCGCGGCGCGGGTGCACGACTCGGCGTCCCTCGCCACGCTCGACGGCGACGAGATCCGGTACACGGCGCGGGTCGCCACCACCCGCGTGATGAGCGTCAACATCACCGTCGGCACCCGGCTGCCCGCCTACGCCACCGCGCTGGGCCGGGCGATGCTGGCAGGGCTGCCGCCCGCCGAACGGTACGCGCGGCTCACCCGCAGCGCACCGCGCCCGCTGACCCCGCGGACGGTCACCGCCCCCGACGCGCTCGCCGCGCTCCTGGACCAGGTCGCCGACCAGGGTTACGCACTGGTGGAGGAGGAGCTGGAGGAGGGCCTCCGCTCGATCGCGGTACCGGTGCGCAGTGGTACGGGCGAGGTCGTGGCGGCCGTGAACGTCGCGATGCACACCGTCCGCCGGACCGCCGAGGAGTGCGTCACGGACGTACTGCCCGAACTGCGCGCGACGGTCGCCGGCATCGAGGCGGACCTGCACATCGCGGGACGCTTCGCGCGCATCCCACTGACGTGAGTCACTGACGTGAGCCGCAGCGCCGGTTCACTTGTGTGACGTGTGGTGCACAGGGAGAGCCGCTCCGTTGGCTGGTTCATGGTGCAGCGTTCGGTGCTGTGTTGTCCGGCCCGTCCGGTGTCGCTTGGGTTGGCTGTGCTCGTCGTTCCGGGAAAGCCGACCGACCGACTCAAGGATGGGTTCATGCGCATGTTCGCGCGCTGTACGGCAGCACTGCTCGGTATGACCGCCGGGGCGCTGTTCCTGGCTCCCTCTGCTCATGGCGCTCCCACTCTGCTGAGCTGCGAGGGTCAACAGACCGCCTCGTACAGCCCCGCAATGACCAATGAGAAGCGGACCCTTACCGCCAAGGTCGAGGAGAACTACGACTGCACCTTGGCCCCGAAGGACATCCGCAGCGGTAGCGGCAAAGCATCGTTCAAAGAGCAGGCCAGCTGCCTGGTGACCGCACAACCGACCCCTCCGGATGAGATCCAGTACACGTGGAACAGCGGAAAGACCAGCACTGTCAAGTTCACTGTCACCGACGTCAAGCGCGCGGCCAATGGCACCACCACCGTCACGTCAGTGGGTAAGGTCACCGGCGGACCGGGCAAGGACAGCATTGCCACTCGCGTGGTGGTCCTGCCGGCGCTGGACCTGGCCGCATGCTCCGGCGAGGGAGTGAAGTCGCAGAAGGGCCCCGCCACTCTGAAGTTCGTGGGCGCGCCCTAGCACCGGTCACCCGCGGTCCGTCTGCGCCACCCGCAGCAGCAGCGCATGCAGTGTGTCCCGCTCCTCCTCCGAGAGCGGGCCGGTCAGTTCGTCCGTGACGCGGTGGCTGGCCTCGTCCGTGTCGCGGAGGTACGTCCGGCCGGCCTCGGCCAGTACGACGATGCGGCGGCGCCGGTCGGTGGGGGCCGGGCGGCGCTCGACGAGGTGGAGGCGTTCGAGGTCGTCGACGAGGCCGACGATGGCGCTCGGGTCGTAGCCGAGGCGTTCGCTCAGGTCGCGCTGGGGTGCGCCCTCGACGGTGGCGAGGTAGCGCAGCAGTGCGTAGTGCCGCAGCCGGAGGCCGGACTCCTGGAGGGCGGCGTTGAAGAGCTGCCCCGAGCGCAGGCCGAGCCGGTAGAGCAGGTATCCGGTGTCGGCATGCAGGCCCCGCATCCACGGTTCGTCGGCGTCGACGGGCCCCGGGTGCGGGGCGTCGGTGGTGGGCGTTCCGTGGGCGGTCATCGGTGGCGCTCCCTGTTCGGTGCCCCGGGTGCGGGGCGGTTTCTTCGGCTCTCTCCGGCTCTCCATCTCACCAGCGCACCCAGCATGCCGCATTTTCGATTACGAAGACAACCATTGACGTCAACAACGATTGGTCTTAGCTTCGGTCACGGCGGGGCCGGAAGCCGAGCGGACAGCCCGGCCCACCTTCCCTCGTTCCATCCAACCCCCTTGCGCTCTGCGCCTGTTGAGAGGATTCACCGTGTCCGGACCCATTGCCCACTCCCCCGTCGACCTCACCGGCAAGGTCGCCGTCGTGACCGGTTCCGGCCGTGGCCTGGGGCTCGCGTACGCCTCGGCGCTCGCCGCGGCCGGCGCGTCCGTCGTCGTCAACGACCTGGACCAGGCCGTGGCCGAGGAGGCCGCGAAGACCATCACCGAGGCCGGCGGCCGGGCCGTCGCCGAGGCCGTCGCGGTCGGCACCAGCGAGGCCGCCGACCGGCTGGTGGCCCGCGCGGTCGAGGAGTTCGGCCGGCTGGACGTGATGGTGACCAACGCGGGCATCCTGCGGGACCGCGTGCTGTGGAAGATGACCGACGAGGACTTCGACGCCGTCGTCACGACCCATCTCAAGGGCACCTTCACCTGTGCCCGTGCCGCCGCCGTGCGGATGCGGGAGCAGGGCGAGGGCGGCCGGCTGATCCTGGTCGGCTCGCCCGCCGGGCAGCGCGGCAACTTCGGGCAGACCAACTACGCCGCGGCGAAGGCCGGGATCGCCGCCATGACCCGTACCTGGTCGATGGAGCTGGCGCGGGCCGGGGTCACGGTCAATGCGATCGTGCCGGTTGCGGCGACCGCGATGACCGAGACGATCCCCGCGTTCGCCCCGTACATCGAGGCCATGCGGCGCGGCGAGCCGCTGCCGGACTTCCTGCGCAAGGGTGAGGGCTTCGGCACGGCCGAGGACTGTGCGGCGCTGGTGCCGTTCCTCGCGTCGGACGCGGCGAAGGACGTCACGGGCCAGTGCGTGGGCATCGGCGGCGACAAGCTCGCGCTGTGGTCGCACCCGCAGGAGGTGTCGGTGGCGTACGCGGACGGGGGCTGGCGCCCGGAGACCGTCGCGGCCGCCTGGCACACGAGCGTGGGCCGCGAGCCGCAGTCCGTGGGTATCCCCGCCCCCGTGATCCCGGAGGCCTGAGCGATGACGACCGGCGCGATGAACGTGGACGAGCTGGTGGCCATCGATGTGCACACGCACGCCGAGGTCTCCAGCAAGGGCCGGGCGTCCCTGGACGACGACCTGGCCGACGCCTCCAGCGCGTACTTCAAGATCGAGGGCAACCGGAAGCCGACCCTGCCGGAGATCGCCGCGTTCTACCGCGAGCGGAAGATGGCGGCCGTCGTCTTCACCGTGGACGCGGAGTCCGCGACCGGCACCGAGCCGGTGCCGAACGAGGAGGTCGCCGAGGCCGCCGCCGAGAACTCCGACGTGCTGATCCCGTTCGCTTCTCTCGATCCGCACCGCGGCAAGGCGGCGGTGAAGCAGGCGCGGCGGCTGGTCGAGGAGTACGGCGTACGCGGCTTCAAGTTCCACCCGAGCATCCAGGCGTTCTTCCCCAACGACCGGCTGGCGTACGGGCTGTACGAGGTCATCGAGGAAACCGGGGCGATCGCCCTCTTTCACACCGGACAGACCGGCATCGGCGCGGGCGTGCCGGGCGGCGGCGGCATCCGGCTGAAGTACTCCAACCCGCTGCACGTGGACGACGTGGCGGCCGACTTCCCCCACTTGAAGATCATCCTGGCCCACCCCTCCTTCCCCTGGCAGGACGAGGCGCTGGCCGTGGCCACGCACAAGCCCGGGGTGCACATCGATCTGTCGGGCTGGTCGCCGAAGTACTTCCCGCCGCAGCTCGTGCAGTACGCCAACACGCTGCTCAAGGACAAGGTGCTGTTCGGCTCCGACTACCCCGTGCTCACGCCGGACCGCTGGCTCGCGGACTTCGCGAAGCTGGAGATCAAGGACGCGGTCCGGCCGAAGATCCTCAAGGAGAACGCCGCCCGGCTGCTCGGGCTCGCCTGACCCCACCGCTCGGACAGCAAGGAGAGCCGCTGTGCGCAACGAGGGACTGGGGTCGTGGCCCGCCCGCCGGGCCCGCAAGACCCCGCACCGCACCGCCGTCCGCCACGAAGGCGCGGCGACCACCTACGCCGAACTGCACGACCGCACCACCCGGCTGGCCCGCGCGCTGCGCGCGGCCGGCGTCCGGCGCGGCGACCGGATCGCCTATCTCGGCCCCAACCACCCCGCCTTCCTGGAGACCTTCTTCGCCGCGGGCGCGCTGGGCGCGGTCTTCGTACCGCTCAACACCCGGCTGGCCGGACCGGAGATCGCGTACCAGCTCACCGACTCGGGCGCCGTCACACTGGTGCACTCCCCCACCCACACCGGTCTCGTCGACGGGCTGCGGGACCAGGCCGGCAGCGTACGGACGTACGTCGAAGTGGGCCCGCAGTACGAGGAGTTGATGGCGGGCGCCACCGCCGAGCCGCTCGACGAGCCGGTCAGCGGCGACGACGTGTGCATCATCATGTACACCTCGGGCACGACGGGCCGCCCGAAGGGCGCGATGCTCACGCACGCCAACCTCACCTGGAACGCGCTCAACGTCCTGGTCGACACCGACCTGACCGCGGACGAGGTGGCGCTGGTCTCCGCGCCGCTGTTCCACACCGCCGGGCTGAACATGCTCACGCTGCCGGTCCTGCTCAAGGGCGGCACCTGCGTCCTGGTGGAGTCCTTCGACGCCGAGGCCACCTTCGACCTGATCACCGAGCACGGGATCACGTTCATGTTCGGCGTGCCCACGATGTACGAGCGGATCGCGCGCAGCCCCAGCTGGCCGGCCGCCGATCTGTCCTCGCTGCGCATCCTCACCTGCGGCGGCTCCCCGGTGTCCGGGCCGCTGATCGCCGCGTACCAGGAGCGCGGGCTGACCTTCCAGCAGGGGTACGGCATGACCGAGGCGGCGCCCGGTGCGCTCTTCCTGGACGGTGAGCACGCCGTCACGAAGGCGGGCTCGGCCGGGGTGCCGCACTTCTTCACCGATGTACGGGTGGTGCGGCCCGACCTGGCTCCGGCCGATGTCGGTGAGACCGGCGAGGTGCTGGTGCGCGGCCCGAACGTGATGCCCGGCTACTGGGGCCTGCCCGAGGAGAGCGCCGCCGCGTTCGCCGACGGCTGGTTCCGTACCGGCGACGCGGCCCGGGTCGACGCGGACGGCTATGTCACCGTCGTCGACCGCCTCAAGGACATGATCATCTCGGGCGGCGAGAACGTCTATCCCGCCGAGGTCGAGAACGCCCTGCTCGCCCACCCCGGCATCGCGGAGTGCGCCGTGATCGGTGTACCGGACGAGCGGTGGGGCGAGGTGCCCCGTGCTGTCGTCGTCGCCCGGGAGGGCTGTGCCCTGGACCCGGCCGAGGTGCTCGCCGCGCTCGCCGGGCGGCTGGCCAAGTACAAGATCCCCAAGTCGGTGGTGGTGGCGGAGGAACTGCCGCGCACCGCCTCCGGAAAGCTCCTCAAGCCCCGCGTCCGCACGCTGTACGGCAGCGCGAGCTGACGCATCGTCACCCCCATCAACGAACGTCCCCCCTTCACCCCCCGACCCCCTCAGGGAGAACTCTCATGACCGTCACCGTCAACGGCCTCGACGAACTCAAGAAGCTCGCCGGCACCGACCTCGGCACCAGCGACTGGCTGGACGTCACCCAGGACCGCATCGACACCTTCGCCGACGCCACCGGCGACCACCAGTGGATCCACACCGACCCGGAGAAGGCGGCGCAGGGTCCGTTCGGCGCGCCCATCGCGCACGGCTACCTCACGCTGTCGCTCTTCATCCCCCTCTTCACCGGCCTCCTCGACGTCCAGGGCGTCACCACGAAGGTCAACTACGGCCTGGACAAGGTCCGTTTCCCCTCCCCCGTGAAGGTCGGCTCGCGCATCCGGCTGGCCGCGACGCTGGCCTCCGTGGACGAGGTGAAGGGCGGGGTGCAGATCGCGGTCGACGGCACGGTCGAGATCGAGGGCGCCGCCAAGCCCGCCTGCGTGCTGCGCAGCCTCTCCCGCTTCTACGGATGACCGCCGTGAGCGAGGCGCAGGACGCCCGGCAACTGAGACGGGTCGCGCTCTCCGGCCTGATCGGCACGGCCGTGGAGTTCTACGACTTCCTGGTCTACGGCACGGTCGCCGCGCTCGTCTTCGGCGATCTGTTCTTCCCCGCGGCCTCGCCCGCCGCCGGCACCGTCGCGGCCTTCGGGACCTTCGCGGCCGGGTATGTCGCCCGGCCGCTCGGCGGCCTCGTCTTCGGGCACTTCGGCGACCGGCTCGGCCGCAAGTCGATGATGCTGACGACGATGGTGCTGATGGGCGTCGGCAGCTTCCTCATCGGACTGCTGCCGACGTACGACGCGATCGGCGTCTGGGCGCCGGTGCTGCTGGTAGCGCTGCGCGTCGTCCAGGGCATCGCGATCGGCGGCGAGTGGGGCGGCGCGACGCTGATGGTCGCCGAGCACGCGGGCAGCCGACCGCGCGGCCGCTGGACCAGCCTCACCCAGCTCGGCGCCCCGCTGGGCACCGTCCTGTCCACGGCCGTCGTCACCCTCGTCGGCACGCTGCCCGACGACCAGTTCCGCACCTGGGGCTGGCGGGTGCCGTTCCTGCTCAGCATCGTCCTGCTGGGCGCCGGGCTGTACGTACGGCTGAAGGTCACGGAGAGCCCGCTGTTCCGCGCGGTCAAGGAGCAGCGGACCGCCGCCCGGCTGCCGCTCCTGGACGTACTGCGCAGGCCGCGCGCCGTGCTGCTCGCGGCGTGCGTGGGCATCGGTCCGTTCGTCGCGCAGTCTCTGCTGACCAGCTTCATGGTGTCCTACGCGGTCGGGCAGGGCTTCTCCCGCACCCAGGTCCTGACCGGCGTCACGCTCGCCTCCTGTACGGCGCTGCTGGTGCTGCCGTGCGCGGGCGCGCTGTCCGACCGGTTCGGGCGGCGGCCGGTGGTGCTGGCCGGTGCGGTGTTGTCGGCGGCCACCGCGTTCCCAGTGTTCGCGCTGGTCGACTCCGGCAGTCCCGGGCTGCTGATTTTGGCGCTCGTCCTCGGGCACGGCGTCGCGCAGTCCACGATGTACGGGCCGCTGGGGGCGCTGCTCACCGAGATGTTCGGGACGCGCGTGCGGTACACCGGCGCCTCGCTCGGCTACCAGACCGCGACGCTGCTCGGCGCCGGGTTCTCGCCGCTGATCGCCGGCAGCCTGCTCGCTTCGTACGGCGGCAGTGGGCCCGTCGCGCTGCTGCTCGCGGCGGGCGCGGCCGTCACGGCGCTCACGGTGTGGCGGGTCAGGGAGACCAGCCGCGACCGGTTCGGCACCGAACTGCACTCAGAAGAACCAGTCCGACCGGAAGGAGTCCATTGATGAGCGTACGCACACGGGCGGGGATCGGCGTGGCCGTCGCCGCGCTGCTCGCCACCGCCGCGGTGCCGCCCGCGACCGCCGCAGCGGCCGAGCCCCGCCACCTGGAGGGCACCCTGCCGTCCGGCGCCACGTACGTGATCGACACCCCTGCCCACTGGAACGGCACCCTGCTGCTGTTCAGCCACGGCTACCGGCCCGCCGGCGCCCCCAACGAGGCGGTGGACGCCTCCGACGAGGCCACGAAGAAGCTGCTGCTGCGGGAGGGGTACGCGCTCGCCGGGTCCTCGTACTCCGCCACCGGGTGGGCCGTCGAGCAGGCGGTGCCCGACCAGCTCGCCACCCTCGACGTCTTCGCCGACCGCGTCGGCCCGGCGCGGCGCACGCTCGCCTGGGGCCAGTCCTACGGCGGCCTGGTCACCACCGCCATCGCCGAGCGGCACCCCGGCCGCATCGACGGCTCACTGTCCCTGTGCGGCCTCGTCCAGGGCGGCGTCGCCAACTGGAACTCGACCCTGGATCCGGCCTTCGCCCTGAAGACCCTGCTGGCCCCCGGCTCCGACATCCCGCTGACCGGCTTCGCGGACGCGGACGAGGCGGACCGGACCGCCGGCGAGCTCGGCTCCGCCGTCGACAAGGCGCAGGACACCCCGGCCGGGCGGGCGCGGATCGCGCTGGCCGCTGCCCTGCACAACATCCCCGGCTGGAACGACCCGAAGCAGGAGCGCCCCGCGCCGCGCGACTACGAGGCGCAGCAGGCCAACCAGTACCAGGCGGTCAGCATGATGCTGGACGCCGCCTTCCGGCGCCGCCAGGAGGCCGAGCAGCGGGCCGGCGGGAACATGTCCTGGAACACGGGCGTGGACTACGCGGCGATGCTGCGCAAGTCATCCGGTTTCAAGGAGGTCGAGGCGCTCTACAAGTCGGCGGGGCTCTCGCTGCGGAACGACCTCCGTACACTCGCCGACGCGCCCCGCATCAAGGCGGACCCGGCGGCCGTCCGCTACATGACCCGCAATATCGCCTTCACCGGGAAGCTCCGTACTCCGCAGCTCGACGTGCACACCACCGGCGATGCGCTGGTCCCGGTGCAGGTCACCTCGGCGCACGAGCGGGCCGTCACGGCCGCCGGGTCCGGAGCGCTGCTGCGGCAGGGAATCGTCGACAACGCCGGGCACTGCACGTTCAGCCCCGCCGAGCAGCTCGCGGCGCTGCACACGGTCGACCGCCGGGTCGGGACCGGGCGCTGGGGCAACACCTCGCCCGGCGCGCTCAACGCGGAGGCACGGCGGTCCGACCCGACGACGGAGGCGCGTTACCTGGCCTTCCGCCCGGGGCCGTATCCGCGTCCTTACGATCTGGCGCACCCGGACCGACCGGGGTCGTAACACCCGCGGTCAGCGGCCCAGGGCCTTCGCCAGTTCGTCCTTGGTCATCGAGGAGCGGCCGTCGATGTTCTTCTGCTTGGCCTCGTTGTAGAGCTGGTCCTTCGTCGGGCCCTTCGGGCCCGTGCGGTTGCCGGAGCGCTGGCCGCCGCGTTCCGGTGCGGACTTCGTGTCCTGCGTGGAGGACTTGCTGGCCGACTTCGCCTCGCCGGAGCGGGCCCGCTCCTTGTTGACCGTCCGCGCGGCAATCTCCTTCGCGCGCCCGGAGGAGGTGCCGCGCTTCTCGGCGCCTTCCTTGATGTGCTCGTACTGACGCTCGCGCTTGGCATTGGAGCCGCTGGGCATCATGCGCTCCTCTCGTACGCGGAACACGTCTCGCGTTCCGCTCGGCTTCCTTTGCGCCACCCGAGTGCCCGGCACGGCAGCCGTCAATCACGCCGCGCGGCCGCGTCCCAGTCCAGCGTCGCGACCGTACAGATGCGGGTGTTCATGTTCCGTTCCATCATGCGCAGCGCCGCTTCGGCGAGGTCGGGATGGATGGGGGCGACGGCGTCGTCCGGGACGGTGACCTTCAGGTGCCGGATGTGCGCGTCCAGCGCGGAGTACATCACGCACTGCTCGGTGACCTGGCCGCACAGCACGACGTGGTCGATGCCGAGCTGGGACAGCAGGTAGGCCAGCGGCGTCTCGTAGAAGATCGAGTGCCGGGCCTTGACGATGAAGAGCGAGGAATCGTCGGGGCGGATCGGGTCCACCAGTTCCGCGTGCGGCCCGGCGAGCGCGGTCTGCAGGATCTCGCCGTGGTGCGAGCGCCACTCGCCGAAGTTGTCGTTGGCGTAGATCACCGGCACGCCGTCCTCGCGCGCCCGTTCGATGAGCCGAACGACGGCGGGCAGCGCCTTGCGTACCGAGGGCAGCAGCAGGTCGGCGTCCTCGTGGTCGTAGGTGTTGATCATGTCGATGACGATGAGGGCGGTGTGACTCACACCCCCAGGGTTCACCGCGGGCGCGCGGTTCTCACCTCGGGGCCGCGCCGGGCGGACGCCGTGCGCCGGGCCGCGGCCGCTCGCCCGATTGGCGGGTGTGAGCGGCCTGTCGCCGGGCACCCGGCCGCATCAGGGGCAACCCTGGAGGCACTCATCACGGCCCCGGGCACCGGGCGCCGACGGCGGGAGGACCCATGGGCGTACAGCGGCTGCTCCGCGACTGGCCCGTGTACCGGCAGCTCACCGGCAAGGACCCGCTCGGCCGCGGACGCGCCGCGATGTCCCCGTACACCGAGGAGCTGCGCCCGCGTACGGACACCGCCGACCGGGTGGTGCAGTCGGTCTGTCCGTACTGCGCGGTCGGCTGCGGCCAGCAGGTGTACGTCAAGGACGAGCGCGTCGTCCAGATCGAGGGCGACCCCGACTCCCCCATCAGCCGGGGCCGGCTGTGTCCCAAGGGGTCCGCGACACTCCAGCTCACGACCGGTGACGCGCGCCGCCACCAGGTGCTGTACCGGCGTCCGCACGGCACCGACTGGGAGCCGCTCGACCTCGACACCGCCATGGACATGATCGCCGACCGGGTCATCGAGACCCGCCGCGAGACCTGGGAGTGGGAGGTCGACGGCGCGCACGTGGCCCGCACCCTCGGGATCGCGAGCCTCGGCGGCGCGACGCTGGACAACGAAGAGAACTACCTGATCAAGAAGTTGCTGACCGGGCTCGGCGTGGTCCAGGTGGAGAACCAGGCACGGGTCTGCCACAGCTCCACGGTCGCCGGGCTCGGCACGTCCTTCGGGCGCGGCGGCGCGACCACCTTCATGCAGGACCTCCAGCACGCCGACTGCATCGTCATCGAGGGCTCCAACTTCGCCGAGGCGCACCCGGTCGGCTTCCAGTGGGTCATGGAGGCCAAGGCCCGCGGCGCGACGGTCATCCATGTCGACCCGCGTTTCACACGCACCAGCGCCCTGGCCGACCTGCACGTACCACTGCGGGCCGGCACGGACATCGCGTTCCTCGGCGGGATCATCAACCACGTACTGACCGAGGGCAAGGAGTTCCGCGACTACGTCCTGGCGTACACCAACGCCGCCACCCTGGTCGGCGAGGACTTCCGGGACACCGAGGACCTGGACGGGATCTTCTCGGGCCTGGACGAGGAGAAGCACCGCTACGACGCGGAGACCTGGCAGTACGAGGGCGCGGATGTGCAGGCGCCCTCGGGCGACGTGGAGCAGCGGCACGACCAGCGGCTGCAGAAGGACCCGGAGACCGGGCGGCATCTCCACGCGGCGGGGCACGCCGAGACCCACGGCTCGGGCGGCCCGCAGGCCGAGTCCCGCGCGGAGCAGGACCCGACGCTGCAACACCCGCGCTGCGTCTTCCAGCTCCTCAAGCGCCACTACGCGCGCTACACCCCCGACATGGTCGCGGAGATCTGCGGCGTGCCGCGCGAGACGTTCCTGCGCGTCTGCGAAGCGCTCACCGAGAATTCCGGCCCGGAACGCACCAGCGCCTTCGTGTACGCGGTGGGCTGGACGCAGCACACGGTCGGCTCACAGTACATTCGCGCGGCGAGCGTCCTGCAATTGCTGCTGGGCAACATCGGACGGCCCGGCGGCGGAATTCAGGCACTGCGCGGCCACGCCTCCATCCAGGGCTCCAGCGACATTCCCACGCTCTTCAATCTGCTGCCCGGATATCTGCCGATGCCGCACGCCCACGCGCACGAGGATCTCGACACGTTCGTCACGGCGAGCCGTACGGACAAGGGATTCTGGAGCAATATGCGGGCTTACCTCGTCTCCCTGCTGAAGTGCTATTACGGCGACGCGGCACAGCCGGAGAACGACTTCTGCTTCGACCATCTGCCGCGGCTGACCGGCTCGCACGGCGCGTACGAAATCGTCCTCGCCCAGCTCGACGGCGCCTGCAAGGGCTACTTCCTGATGGGCGAGAACCCGGCCGTCGGCTCCGCCAACACCCGCCTGCAGCGGCTCGGCATGGCCAACCTCGACTGGCTGGTGGTCCGCGACTTCTCCCTCATCGAATCGGCCACCTGGTGGCAGGACGGCCCGGAGATCGAGTCCGGCGAGCTGCGCACCGAGGACATCGGTACGGAGGTGTTCTTCCTCCCCGCCGCCTCGCACACCGAGAAGTCCGGCTCCTTCACCAACACCAACCGCTGGCTCCAGTGGCACCATGCCGCGGTCGAGCCCGAGGGTGACGCGCGCAGCGACCTGTGGTTCATGTACCACCTCGGCCGCCGCATCAAAGAGAAGCTGGCCGCCTCCACCGACCCGATGGACCGCGCGATCCAGGACCTGGCCTGGGACTATCCCGTACAGGGCGAACTGGACGAGCCGGTCGCCGACGCCGTGCTGGCCGAGATCAACGGCCGCGGCCCGGACGGCGCGCCGCTCTCCGCGTACACCCAGCTCAAGGACGACGGCTCGACGAGCTGCGGCTGCTGGATCTACTGCGGGGTGTACGCGGACGGCGTGAACCAGGCCGATCGCCGCAAGCCGCACACGGAACAGGACTGGGTGGCCGCCGAGTGGGCCTGGGCCTGGCCCGCCAACCGCCGCATCCTCTACAACCGCGCCTCGGCCCGGCCCGACGGCACCCCGTGGAGCGACCGCAAGGCGTACGTCTGGTGGGACGCCGAGGAAGGCAAGTGGACCGGGCGCGACGTGCCGGATTTTGTACCGGACAAGGAGCCCGGGTACGTGCCGCCGGACGGGGCCGAGGGCCCGGACGCGCTGCGCGGCGACGACCCGTTCATCATGCAGGCCGACGGCAAGGGCTGGCTGTTCGCGCCCGCCGGGCTGCTGGACGGGCCGCTGCCCACGCACTACGAGCCGCAGGACTCCCCGTTCACCAACGCCCTGTACCCGTCCCACTCCCGCTCCCCCGCACGGCAGACCCACTCCCGCCCCGGCAACCGCTACCACCCCAGCGGCGACGAACCCGGCGCCGACACCTATCCGTACGTGGTCACCACCTACCGGCTCACCGAGCACTTCACCGCGGGCGGCATGAGCCGCTGGTCGCCGTACCTCTCCGAGCTCCAGCCGGAGTTCTTCTGCGAGGTCTCCCCGCAGCTCGCGGCCGAGCGGGGCCTCACGCACACCGGCTGGGCGACGGTCATCACGGCCCGCAACGCGATCGAGGCGCGGGTGCTGGTGACGGAGCGGATGAAGCCGCTGACGGTACAGGGCCGGACGGTGCATCAGATCGGCCTGCCGTTCCACTGGGGCCCCAACGGCACGGTCACCGGCGACGCGGCCAACGAGCTGGTGGCCATCGCGCTGGATCCCAACGCGCACATCCAGGAGGACAAGGCGCTGACCGCCGACATCCGGCCGGGCCGCCGGCCGCGCGGCCCCGACCTGCCCCGGCTGGTCGCCGACTACCGGCGGCGCGCCGGCATCACCGAGCTCACGGGAAGCGAGCAGCCGTCATGACCGGCGTCTTCTTCGAGACCGGCAGCCTCTTCAGCGGCCCGGAACGGGACCCGGCCGGGGACGCGGGCCACCCGGACCCGCCCGAACGCGTCGGCTTCTTCACCGACACCTCCGTCTGCATCGGCTGCAAGGCGTGCGAGGTGGCGTGCAAGGAGTGGAACGCGATCCCCGAGGACGGTCTGTCCCTCACCGGCATGTCGTACGACAACACCCAGGGTCTGGGCGCCTCGACGTGGCGGCATGTCGCCTTCATCGAACAGTCGGGGCCGCACGAGGTACCGGAGGAGGTACCGGATGAGTCACAGCCCGCCGGGGACATGCGCTGGCTGATGTCCTCCGACGTCTGCAAACACTGCACGCACGCGGCCTGCCTGGACGTCTGCCCCACCGGCTCCCTCTTCCGCACCGAGTACGGCACGGTCGTCGTCCAGGAGGACATCTGCAACGGCTGCGGCTACTGCGTACCGGCCTGCCCGTACGGCGTCATCGAACAACGCGCGGACGACGGCCGGGCCTTCAAGTGCACGATGTGCTACGACCGGCTCGGTGCAGGCCAGGAACCCGCCTGCGCCAAGGCGTGCCCCACCGACTCGATCCAGTTCGGCCCACTGGACGAGCTGCGCGAGCGGGCCGCGCTGCGCGTCGACCAGCTCCAAGAGGCGGGCGTGCCCGGCGCCCGGCTCTACGGGCACGACCCGGAGGACGGCGTCGGCGGCGACGGCGCGTTCTTCCTCCTGCTGGACGAGCCGGAGGTGTACGGGCTGCCGCCGGACCCAGTGGTCACCACGCGCGACCTCCCGGCGATGTGGAAACACGCGGGCGCGGCGGCCCTGTCCCTGGCGGCCGGTGCCGCGGCCTCCTTCGTGCTGCCCGCGATTCTCGGACGGAAGGGACGGCGATGACCGGCACCCCGACCCGGAAGGGCGAGCGGCGGCGCAAGGGCGAGGAACTGATGGTTCCCCGCGCCGAGTTCGACTCGTACTACGGACGGCCCGTCATCAAGGCTCCGGCCTGGAAGGACCGGGACATCGCCGGGTACTTCTTCACGGGCGGCCTGGCCGGCGCCGGTTCCGTACTGGCCGCGGGCGCCCAGCTCACCGGCCGCCGCACGATGGCGAAGACGCTGAAGGTCTCGTCCCTGGCGGCGGTCTCCCTCTCGACCGCGGCCCTCATCAACGACCTGGGCCGGCCCGACCGCTTCCTCAACATGCTGCGGGTGTGCAAGCCGACCTCACCGATGAGTGTCGGCTCGTGGCTGCTGGCGGGGTACGGGCCGCTGGCGGGCGCGGCGGCCGCGAGCGCGGTGACCGGGTGGCTGCCGCGGGCGGGCGCCGCCGCGACCGGGGCCGCCGCGCTGCTCGGCCCGGCCGTCGCGACGTACACGGCGGTACTCGCCGCGGACACGGCGGTGCCCGCCTGGCACGGCGCCCATCGCGAACTGCCGTACCTCTTCGCCGCCTCGGCAACGGCGGCTGCCTCGGGCATGGCCCTGGTGACGTCCCCGACCAGCGAGAACGCGCCCGCGCGATACGCCGCGCTGCTGGCCGCCGCGGCCGACAAGGCGGCCGTAACCGCGGCCGAGCGGCGGCTCGGCATGGTCGCCGAGACCTACCGCTCGGGCCGGGCCGGCAAGCTGCTGCGCTGCGCCCAGGCGCTCACCGTGGCGGGCGCCGCGACCGCCGGCCTGCTGGGCCGCCGCAGCCGCCCGGCAGCGGTGGCAGGCGGCCTCGCCCTCCTGACCGGCTCGGCCCTCACCCGCTTCGGCGTCTTCCACGCCGGCCTCGCCTCGGCGGAAGACCCGAAGTACACGGTGGAACCGCAGCGGAGGGGGCAAGAATGAGCCCATGTGGTCACGACTGCCGTTCGGGGACGAGTTACGGGCCGAGCTGGGATCGCCCGGGCGCTCCCGCAAGCTGAGCAGCAGCCCCCGCTCGCGCGTGTGGCGCGTCGAGCTGCCGGACACAACGGCGGTGGTGAAGCAGCTCGTCGACGGCCCGGGCGCCGACGAGCGGTACGCCCGTGAGGTGGCAGCCCTGCGGCTCGCCGCCCGAGCGGAAACTCCCGTGGTACCCGCGCTGCTGGCCACCGATCCCGGCGAGCGGGTGTTGGTACTGGAGCATCTGGAGCACCGGCGCCCGGCCGGCGACTGGATCGTCGACTACGCGACCGCGCTGGCACGACTGCATGCCACCGCCCGCCCGGAGGACGCCGGTGCGCTCCCCCGGTGGCAGGGCCCGAGCCGGGCCGATATCGAGTCCTTCCTGCGGCTGGCCGGGGCTCTGGAGGTACCGATCCCGCCCGGCGTGCCCGGCGAACTCGACGACCTCGTGCACCGGCTCGCCCAGGCACCCGGACATGCGTTGCTCCACGGCGATCCCTGTCCCGGCAACGATCTCCACACCCCCACGGGACTCCGCTTCATCGACTTCGAGCAGGCGTCACTGGGCAGCGGTCTGATGGAGCTCGCCTATCTGCGCATCGGCTTTCCGACCTGCTGGTGTGTGACTTCGGCTGCGGAGCCGCTGCTGGAACGGGCGGAGAGTGCATACCGGACGGAGTGGCGCACCCTGACCGGCTCCGAAGCCGAGGACGGGCTCGCCGACGCGTGCGCCGGCTGGCTGCTGCGCGGTGACGCGCTGGTGCAGCGAGCACACCGCGACAGCACGGATCACCTGGCCCGGATTCCGCACCGGGACTGGAAGTGGGGCACCGCGACCGCCCGGCAACGGCTCGTCCACCGGCTCGGAGTCGTCGCCCGGATGACGGCCGACCACGCCTCTCTCAGCGGCCTGGGCAGCCTCAGCGCCGCGATGCGCCACCGCATGCTGGCTCGCTGGCCCGCTCTTCAACCGGTCCCGGCAGAGCGACCATAGAGCTGACCCTGGAGCTGGGGGCTCACAACGCACGGAGCTCGTGCAGCAGATTCTTCTGGGCCCACTCGATGAAGGGTTCCTGCTGGTCGCCGCCGATCTGGACGAGGGCGACCTCCGTGAAGCCGGCGTCCGCGTATGCCTTCACCGCCTCCACGTACGTATCGACGTCGTCGCCGCACGGGAATGCCTGCGCGATGTCCTCCTTGCGTACGTACTGGGTGGCGCCGCTGAAGCCGGACGGGCCGGGGAGTTCGGCATTGACCGGCCAGCCGCCGACCATCCAGCGGAACTGGTCGTGCGCCCGGGCGATCGCCGCGTCCCGGTCCGGGTCGTAGGAGACCGGGATCTGGCCGACGCGCGGCTTCCCCGTACCGCCGTGCTTGTCGAACGCCTTCAGCAGCTCGCTCTTCGGCTCGGTGGCGATGACCAGGTCGGCGAGCCGGCCGGCGATCGCGCACGAGTACCCGCCGGAGACCGCGACGCCGATCTGCGGCGGCTCCTCGGGCAGGTCCCACAGCACGGCCTGGTCCACGTCGAAGTGCTCGCCGTGATAGGTCACCTCGTCACCGGAGAACAGCGCCCGGATGATCTGAATGGCCTCCTCCAGCTTCTCCAGGCGCACCGGCGCCGTGGGCCAGCCCTGCCCGACGACGTGCTCGTTGAGGTTCTCGCCCGAGCCGAGGCCGAGCCGGAAGCGGCCCTGTGCGAGCAGCTGCATCGTCGCCGCCTTCTGGGCCACGATCGCGGGGTGGTACCGGGTCGTCGGGCACGTCACATATGTCATCAGCGGAATGCGGGAGGTCGCCTGTGCTGCTGCCCCGAGCACGCTCCAGGCGTACGGTGCATGGCCCTGCGAGGCCAGCCACGGGAAGTAATGGTCCGAGGTGACGGAGAAATCAAAACCGGCGCGCTCGGCCATCACCACATGGTCGACCAGTTCGCGCGGACCGGCCTGTTCGGTCATCATCGTGTATCCGACGTCCACCATCGTCACTCACCTTTTCGGCTGGTTGCGGAATCTCGTGCGCAGTTTTCCGTGGTTCCCTTTCATCGAACCGGGTACACGCTCCGTTGATGCGTATTGTGGATCTCCCGGAACCTCCGCGTCCCCCGAATGGCGGCGGTGATTCACGGTGAATCGAAAGAAAGCCGACGGCCGGACCCGGGTGACGGTCGTCGTGGCTCTCGCCGCCAATCTCGTCATCGCGGTCGCAAAGGCGGTCGGCGGTCTGCTCTCCGGCTCGCCCGCGCTGCTGTCCGAGGCCGCGCACTCAGTCGCCGACAGCCTGAACGAGCTGTTCCTGCTCGCCGCGCTGCGCCGCAGCCGCCGCCCCGCCGACCGCCGCCACCCCTTCGGGTACGGCATGGAGCGTTACTTCTGGGCGCTGCTGGCCGCGGTCGGCATCTTCGTGATGGGCGGCTGCTTCTCCTTCTTCCAGGGGATCAGCGCGCTGCGGGAAGGCTCGATGGAGTCGCCGAGCGGCTATACGGCGGGGCTGATCGTGCTCGGCGTGGCCCTCCTCGCCGAGGGAAGTTCGCTGATCAGGGCGGTGTACCAGCTACGCGTACAGAAGGCCGGCGGCGGCGATCCGGCGCTGCGCACGGTCCTCGCGGAGGACGGCGCCGCGGTGCTCGGCGTGCTGCTGGCGGCGGCCGGGATGGTGCTGCACCTGCTGACGGGCGCGGTGGTGTGGGAGGCATCGGCGTCGTTCGCGATCGGGCTGCTGCTGGTGTACGTGGCGTACCGGCTCGGCAAGGAGGCGCGCGACCATCTGATCGGTGAGTCGGTCGACGCGGGGCTGCGGGAGAGCATCCGGGAGCTGCTGATCCGGCAGCCGGAGGTGGACAACGTGGCCGAGCTGCTCACGATGCGGCTCGGGGAGGAGTCCTGGCTGCTGGCGGCCCGGATCGACCTCGCGCCGGGGCTGGACAGCGAGCGCGTGGAGCTGGTGTGCGTACGGATCAAGCGCGAGGTCGAGCACACCTGGCCACAGGCCGACCATGTCTTCCTGGACATCACGGAGGCCCCGGCCGAGCCGCCCAGCGGCTCGTCCGCGTCGGCGGTGGACGGGGCCGGCGGGGCTGGTCCTCAGTGGCCAGTTCAGGAGTAGGGCGCCGGAAGCCTCGGGTGAGCCAGAGCAGGTAGGCGAGATCGGCGGCGAGGTGCCGGGTGACTTCCGGGTACCAGGCGTCGTAACAGATCGAGAGGCCGACTCTGCCGGTCCCCGGCATGTCGAAGACGACGAATTCCCGGCCGACGCACATCGGCTCGTAGGGGCGCCAGGTGAAGATCCCGCTGGGTGGGGTAGTGCGCGAGGAGTGGCGCGAGGCGGTGGTGGATGAGCGCGGCCGGGTCGAGCGCATCCCGTACGAGCTGTGCGTGCTCGTGGCGCTGCGGGACGCACTGCGGCGGCGGGAGATCTGGGTACCGGGGGCGAACCGGTGGCGGAATCCGGAGGACGATCTGCCGCCGGGCTTCGAGGACAACCGCGATGTGCACTACGACGCGATCCGTCAGCCGCGGGACCCTGGGACGTTCATCGAGGCTCTCCAGAAGAGGCTGCGGGAGGCGCTGACCCGCTTCGACACAGCGCTGAAACTGGACACCACGGGCGGGGAAGCGGTGCCCGGTCCTCGCACCGGGCCCGAAACGGGAGCCGCCCCGTTGGCGGCACGTGCGGGCGGGGAGGCTTCCTGACGGCTGTACCCGAGCTTCGCGGCGCCGTGCTCCCCGGCCCGGAAGGAGGCCAGGCAGGCAAGGAGGGAGCGGGTGCCGGCTCGCTCTTGGCGTTGGCTTGAGCGCCGCGGTGATGGAGTGTCCCGTGCGGGGCCCGGACGGGATGACGTCTGGGCCCCGCACGGGACGGGGTTGTCAGCGCTTCATGAGGGCGAAGACACCCCAGCTGAGGTACTCACGCCCGTAGCGGGCGTAGCGGGCGGGCTCGGTGGTGAGTTCTTCCCTTACCTCGGGGGCGAGTTCGTCGTCCGGGTTCTGGTCGAGCCAGCGGCGCATGGTGAGCCACTGGGCTGCGGCGTAGCGGTCCCAGCTGTCCTGGTCGGCCAGCATCATCTCCACGACGTCGTACCCGAGTTCCTGGAACTGCCCGATCAGTTCCGGGAGTTCCAGAAAGTCGGCGATGGAGGTGGCGTGGCATGCCTTGGCGGTCTCCTCGTCCGGCGGGGTCTGCCGCCAGTACGGCTCGCCGATCAGCATCATTCCTCCGGGGCGGAGGCTGCGCTGGAGCAGCTCGGTCGTTCCGGCGACGCCGTTTCCGATCCAGGTGGCGCCGACACAGGCGGCCAGATCGATCGGCTGGTCGGCGACATGGCCGGCGGCGTCGTCGTGGATGAACTCGACCCGGTCGGCGACGCCGAGTTCGGCGGCGCGGGCGCGGGCCTGCTCGGTGAAGAGTGTGCTGATGTCGACCCCGGTGCCCGTGAAGCCCAGGTCACGTGCCCAGGTGCACAGCATCTCGCCCGAGCCGCTGGCCAGGTCGAGTACCCGTGTCCCAGCGGGGAGGCGCAGCGATTCGCCCAGGGCGGCGAACTTGTCCGCGGTCAGCGGGTTGTGGATGCGGTGGTTGCTCTCGCGGATGGTGAAGATGCGGGGAAGGTCCATGACTTGATTCCTTTCCGTCATGCCTTGAAGTGGGGGGACTGCTTGAGGGCGCGTACTTGGCGCGCGATCTGCTTCAGGGGCCGTTCCAGCTCGGCGCGCAGCCGCGCGTCGGTGCGGGAGGCGGCGTAGGCGTTCTCGCGCTGCAGCCGGTGGTAGCTGTCGAGGCGCCGCCGGGTGAGGTGGCCGTCCTCGACGGCGGCCAGCACCGCGCAGTCCGGCTCGGTGGTGTGGGCGCAGTCCGCGAAACGGCAGTTGCGCGCCAGCTCGGTGATCTCGGCGAAGGTCTGCTCCAGGCCCTCGTCGGCATCATGCAGGCCCACGCCACGCAGGCCCGGGGTGTCGAGCAGGACCCCGCCGTGGGGCAGCGGCAGCAGCTCCCGCCACGCGGTGGTGTGCCGGCCCTTGCCGTCACTGCCGCGCACCGCGCCGGTGGCCAGGAGGTCCTCGCCCAGCAGGCGGTTACCGAGGGTGGACTTGCCGGCGCCCGAGGGCCCGAGCAGGACGACCGTCCCCGACAGGACCGCGCTCAGGACGTCCAGGCCCTCACCGGTGGTGGCACTGGTGACCAGCACCTCCACCCCCGGAGCAGCCGCGGCCACCTCGGCAGCCGCCGAAGTGGGGTCCGTGGACCGGTCGGCCTTGGTGAGCACCACCACGGGTGTGGCGCCGCTCTCCCAGGCCAGGGCGAGCATCCGCTCGATCCGCCCGGGCTTGAGCGGGTCAGCGAGGGAGACGGCCACCGCCACGGTGTCGACGTTCGCGGCCAGTACCTGGGCTTGAGAGGTGCGTGAAGAGGTGGAGCGGACCACGGCGCTCCGGCGCTCCAGCACTTCCACCACGGTGGCGGAAGTCGCCGGGCTTGCCGGCCGGACGGCCACCCAGTCGCCGGTACACGGCGTCAGCCGATCACCGGCGCCCGACGAGGGAAGGACCACCGCGCGGACGGGGCCGGTCTCGGCGACCACGTCGCACAGGCCGCGCTCGGCCCGCACGACACGGCCCGGAACCAGTCCCTCGGCCCGCGACGGGGCGAAGGAGCGCTCACGTTCCGTGTCCCAGCCGTAGTCGGCCAGAGTCAGGACGCGCTCACGAGACAGAGCAGGTGGGGATGGAGTGGATTGATGAAACAACGTGGAGACCCTTGAACAGGGGCCCCGCCGGACGACAGGCGTGCCGAAAACACTCCCTATAAGGGAGGAGGGCAGGCGAAGGTCAGGACGAGGCCCGGGAGGTGAGGATGATCCGGGCGCCGCACACAGCAGGCGTCTCCACGACAGTCATCAACACACCTCCTTGGATCTCCGTGAGCGAACTGGTCATCGCTCGGACAACCACGTTAACACCCTCCGTGGACGCCGATGCCACTCGGGTGGCATGTTCAAGACGTAGATCACCGACGACATCCGGGGTGCAACAGCAGAAACGCGCGACGCGCAGCCGGTCCGGTACGCCTCGGCGTCGAAAGCGGCGAGGAACCTCACCGGAGGTGCTGGGTAGCCAACTGGTAGCACCCACCATTTCGTGGGCTATGTCGACCACGGAACGCCCGTCGGTCGCCACTCGCACCGTGTCCAGGGGCGTCTACTCATCCAGGATCCGCGCCTTGCGGGGCGGGGGTCTCCCTCCGGAGCAGGATGCGCCTGCCCCACGAAGTTACCTTCGATGACGCAGTGAGCAACCATCGCGGCGCGCAGACGCGCTGAGACCTCCCACCCCACCGTCGTCTTGCCGACGCCGGCGCGCCCTCCGATGAGCAACACCTCTGCTTGATCCATCACTGCACCCTGGCACCGAGTAGTCGAAGCGCGCGAACCAAATGTGCGCGGAACAGGGAGACAGGCCCAGCTCCCGGCGCGGCGCCGGTCCCTCGTACGGTGCCGATTACCCTTGCCGCATGATGATGCACAAGGCCGTTCCCGTGCGTGTGGACGCGATGCTGGATGATCTCAGGGCGCTCGTCGAAGTCGAGTCCCCGTCGCGTGATCTCGCCGCCTTGACGGCATCGGCCAAGGCTGTCGCCGCGGTCATCGAGAGCCGCCTCGGTGGGCGGGCCACCCTCGTCGAGAGCGAGGCGGGGCCGCATGTGCACTGGTCGGGCGGCGGCGATCCCCGCGTACTGATCCTCGGTCACCACGACACAGTGTTTCCGCTCGGCACCTTGGCGCGCCGCCCGTTCAGGGTCGAGGACGGGCAGGCGACCGGGCCCGGGGTCTTCGACATGCTCGGCGGTCTCGTGCAGGCCATTCATGGCGTGGCGGCGCTCGATGACCGGTCGGGCGTGGAGATCCTCGTGACCGCCGACGAGGAGGTCGGCTCCCGCTCCTCCCGTGCGCTCCTCGAAGAACGCGCCCTTGCTTGCGGCGCTGTCCTGGTGGTCGAAGGCGCCGCTGAGGGCGGAGCTCTGAAGACCGGCCGCAAGGGCTGCGGTACGTTCCAGGTCTCCGTCGCCGGCCGGGCCTCGCACGCGGGGCTGGAGCCCGCGGCCGGGATCAACGCCCTGGTCGAAGCAGCGCACCAGGTACTGGACATCGCGGCGCTCGGCCGGCCCGAGATCGGCACGACCGTCACCCCGACCGTCGCGTCCGCGGGGACTCTGGACAACGTCGTGCCCGCGGCGGCCACCATCGTCGTCGACGTCCGGGTCGAGTCGGCCGACGAGAAGGAACGCATCGAATCCGCGTTCGCGGCACTGGCTCCGCATCTCGACGGGGCGGAGATCACGGTCGAGGGAGCCGTCGGCCGTCCGCCGATGCCCGAGTCGGCGTCGGCCGAACTCTTCGCGCTGGCGCAGCAGTTGCTTCCCGGCGTCGAAGGTACGGCGGTCGGGGGTGGCAGTGACGGCAACTTCACGGCCGCGCTGGGGGTGCCGACACTCGACGGCCTCGGAGCGGTCGGCGGCGGCGCACACGCCGACCACGAGTACGTGGTGATCGACGCCATGGCGGAGCGGGCGCACCTCGTCGCGGGCCTGGTGACGTCGATGACGGACTGTGGGCGGTGAGCGAGCGACCTCAGGTGGGCTTGCGCCACACGGAGATGTGCTTCGCCGAGTCCTGGGTGAACGGTGTCCCGTCCCAGTCCGCGACGCGACGTTCCAGCTCGAGTCCGGCGATCCGGGCCATCAGGTCGAGCTCCGCCGGCCAGGCGTACCGGTGCCGGGAGTTGTCGCGACGGTAGCGGCCGTCGTCGCCGTCGCGGGTGAAGTGGTGCGAGACGAGGATCTGCTCGACCAGGTCGAAGGTGTCGAAGCCGAGGTGCTGATCGGAGACGTCGAACGGCACCGCTACCTGGCCGGGCGGCAGGAACCGCAGCGGCGGCACGCCCAGTTCGATGACGAATCGGCCGCCGGGCCTCAGATGACGTGCGGCGTTGCGGAAGCACTCGACCTGCTCGTCCTGCGTGAGCAGGTTCGTGATGGTGTTGTAGACGAGATAGACCAGGGTGAACTCGCCGGGGACGACGGTCGTGGCCATGTCCCCGATGGCTACCGGGAGCGTGTCCTCGTCGATCTTGCTCCGCAGGACCGCCGCCATGTGCTCGGACAGTTCGATGCCCACCACCGGCACGCCGCGTTCCCGGAGCGGGACGCCCACTCGTCCGGTTCCGATGGCGAACTCCAGTGCCCGGCCGTCTCCGGCGAGCTCGGCGAGGAAGGCGAGAGTCGGTCCGAGAACGGCGGCCGAGGACATCTCGGTCTCCTCGGCGTCGTAGCGGTCGGCGGTCGCGCGGGTCCACAACTCACTGCTCGTCACGGGTGGCCACTTTGCCGGGTAGGGAGGGGCGCTGTCGACGGATTTACCGGAGCACCCCCGACACCGCCAGCGCCCCCAGCAGCGCCGTCCCCGCGACGGTCCAGGCGACGTAGTCACCGATGTGGCCGGAGTGGAGGAGGCGCAGGGGGTCGACCCAGTGGCGGCTGCGGGTGTGCTGGGGGCGGCGGACGGCGAGGAGTGCGAGGGCGGCGGCGAGGGCCGCGGAGAGTACGCCGAGCAGCATTCCGGCGGCCGACCAGTGCGGCGGTACGGGGATCACGGTCACGCCGGCCGCCGCCTCGTCCGCCGCGCTCCCCACCGCGGAGCGGACCGCCGGCACCACGCCCACCAGGAGCGCTCCGGCGAGCAGTGCGCCCGGTACTGCCAGCATGGTGTCGGGGACCCGGGTCAACTGCTGTTCGGTTTCCGGCTGTTCGCGTTCGCCGCTGGTCTCGCACTCCGCGTCGTCCGCCGGGGCCGGGCCGAAGCCGCCGAAGACGCGGGCGGTGACGCGCAGTACCGCTCCCCCGGTGACCGCGGAGACGAGGACGAACACGGCGGCGAGCCAGGGTCCGGCGGCCTCTTCCGTGACGGCCTTGCCCAGTGCCGTACCGAAGGGTGGCAGTCCGGCGAGCGCCAGTCCACCCGCGGCGAAGTAGACGGCGGTCAGCCGGAGTTCGGGCGCCCGGCCGTGCAGTTCGTACTCGTCGATGGAGCCGTAGCGGTCCAGCAGGATGCCCGCGCACGCGAAGAGCGCGGCCTTCACGCCCGCGTGCCCGAGGACGTACAGCGCGATGCCGCCCGTCGCCTCGGGCTTGAGCAGTCCGAGGCCGATGAGGAAGAGGCCGGTGTGGGCGACCGTGGAGAAGGCCAGCAGTCGTTTGACGTGGCGTTGGTACCAGCACATGACCGCGCCGACGGCGGCGGAGAGCACGCCGAAGGTGAGGAGGGTGCGGGTGACGGCTTCGGGCGGGATGCCGCCGGGGCCGGCGAAGATCGTCCAGTACACACGTGCCGTGCCGTACACGCCGAGTTCGACCATCACGCCGGAGAGCAGCATGCACACCGGCGTCGGGGCGACGGCGTGTGCGTCGGGGAGCCAGAAGTGGAAGGGGACGGCGGCGGCCTTGACGAGCAGGCCGGTGAGGAGGAGGACGAAGGCGGCGAGGACGAGTGCGTCGGGGGCGCCGCGGGCGTCGAGCGCGGCGCCGATGTGCCGCATGGCGAGTTCGCCGGTGCGGGAGTAGAGCAGGCCGATGCCCAGCAGCATGGCGTAGGCGCCGAGGGAGTTGACGACACCGAAGGTGAGGCCGCCCTGGACGGCCTTGGCGGCCTCCACGCGGTATCCGGTCAGCGCGTAGGCCACAACGCCCATGAGTTCGAAGAAGACGAAGGCGTTGAAGAGGTCGCCGGTGAGGACGAAGCCGCACATGCCGGCCTGGAAGAGGAGTACCAGGGCGGGGAAGGAGCCGGCGTGTTTGCGGGGCGGTTCGTCGAAGTAGCGCCAGGAGTAGACGAGGACGGCGAGGACGAGGAGGGAGACGAGCGCCGCCATGCCGAGGGCGAGGTGGTCGGCGTGCAGGACGATGCCGACGCTGTGTCCGTGGTGCGGGGTCCAGCCGCCGACCCATTCGATCACCGGAGAGGGGACGGCGAGCAGGAGGTAGAGCGTGAGGGCCGCGGTGGCAGCGGCGACGGCGCCGCCCACGGCCTCCGCCACGACGCGCGGTACGAAGCGGCCTGCGGCGACGAGGAGGGCGGCGCCCATCAGCGGTGTCGCAACGGCCAGCGGCAGCAGATGGTTCATCCGCGCAGCTCCGACAGCTCGTCCGGGTCGAGGGTGTGGTGCCGTTTGGCGACCTGTATGACCAGGGCGAGGAGCAGGGCGGTGACGGTGGCGCCGACGACGACATCGGTGAGGGCGAGGGCCTGGACGACCGGGTCGACGACGGGGCGGGCGCCGGGGGTGAAGTCGGCGAAGACCGGGGAGGTGCCGCCCTTGCGGTAGCCGACGGCGAGCAGCAGGACGTAGGTGGCGGTCTGGCAGACGGCCAGACAGCCGACGCCGTGGATGAGGTTCCGGCTGGTGGCGAGGCCGTAGCAGCCGACGAGGAAGACCCACGCGGCGACCAGGTAGGGCAGTACGTCCATCATTTCCGTTCCCCTTCCCCTGCGTTGCCCCCTGCGTTTTCCCCTTCTCCTTCGATCTCGACGGCCTGGTCCAGGAAGCGGGCGAGGAGCACGACGACCGCGCAGGCGACCTCCATCCCGATGGCGGCGTTGAGCAGCGGTACGGTGCCGCCGGAGGAGAGGGTGTTGAACGTGCCGTGCGGCAGGATCGTGTTGGCGAGGTAGGAGGACCCGGCCAGCAGTCCGGCGACGCCGATGACGAGGTACGCGGCTTCGCCGGCCGCGTCGCCGACTTCGAAGACGCCGAGGGGGCGGATGCGTTCCAGTGCGCGGTAGTCCACGGCGATGTAGAGCAGATGCAACGCCGTTGCCGCGACCACGCCGCCCTGGAAGCCGCCGCCGGGGGTGAGCTGGCCGTGGGCGACGATGTAGAGCCCGGCGACGAGTGTGACGGGCAGCAGGACGAGGGCGTAGCGGCGTACGGGTGCCGCGACGTCGGCCGGCGCCGGCTCGACGTGGCGTTCGTCGCGGGCCTGGCGCAGCAGGACGACGGTGCCGAGGACGGCGGCGAAGAGGATGGTCTCCTCGCCGAGGGTGTCGAAGGCGCGCTGGTCGAAGTTGACGGCGGCGACCGTGTTGGCGGTCTGCCGGGCCAGTGCCTCGCGGACGGCACGGTCGCCGTAGGGGTGGAAGTCGGTGCCGAAGGCGGGGAGCCGGAAGGCGGCGGCCGCCAGTACGGCCGCCGTGCCGGCGAGCCCGAGCAGCAGTACCCACATCCGCAGCCGTCGGTTCATGTGCCGCCCTCCTCCGCTTCCTTTTCCGCGCGTACCTGGTCGAGGGAGCGGCGGCGGGCCTTGCGTACGGACAGCAGGATCAGCAGGGGCGTCAGCGCCGATCCGACGGCGAGCTGGGAGAGGGCGACGTCAGGGGCCTGCAGGACGGTGAAGAGCAGGGTGAGGGTGAGGCCGAGGACGGAGAGGACCAGGGCCTGGCGGGCCGGGTCGCGGACCGCGACGGCGGCGGTGGCGGTGGCGGCGACCAGCAGCAGCGCGAGGGCGATCAGTACGTCAGCCATGGTCGTCCGCCTCCTTCGGACGGGCGCCGGCCAGCGCTTGGGAGGAGATCACATTGCCGCCGACCAGGATCGCACCGATGAGGAGGAGTTTGACCAGGGAGCGGCCGGGGCCCTCGGCGACGCACAGCGGCAGGACGACGGCCGCGGTGGCGAGCACCGCGAAGGCTTTGGTGAGCGGTCCCTGCTGCGGGTCGTCGCCCATCTCGGGCCCGAGGAGCCGGGCATACACGAGGGTGCCGACCGGGCCGAGGAGGGCGACGACCAGGGCCACGTCGGTGTACGGCGGGCGAGCGTAGCCCCGGGCGAGCAGCAGCAGGACAAGGCAGACCAGCAGCGTGCCGGTGTTCTGGGCGGCGACGCGGCGGCGGAGCGGCCCGGTGGCCACGCACCACAGGACCGGGCCGAGGCCGGCCACCATCAGGACGGCGGCGGCCACCAGCCAGGCGTTCACCGGTCGGTCACCGCCCGGCGCGCGGCCGCGGCGGTGGCCGCGCCGACCAGGGAGACCAAGCCGCCCACGAGGATTTCGAGGGCGTCGACCGTGCTGATCAGGAACAGCCAGAGGGCGAACAGCACCGCCCACCACACGGCCACCTCGACCACACCGCTCACCCGGCCCCACGCCATTCGCCCATCAAAACACCGCATGCCCGCCCCTTTCCGCCGACGCGCGGGACGGGTACCCCGTGGTACCCCGTGTCACAGCGAGTCGCGCGGGAGGGTCTCGTTCCAGGTGCGGGAGAAGACCCGGCGGTCGCTTTCGTAGCCGTCGAGGGTGGCGTCGATGCAGAAGCAGTCCTCGCTGGACCACAGGGTGGTGTGGGTGACGACGTGCACGTCCCAGTCGCCGCGCCGGAAGCGCATGGTCCAGGTCGATTCGCCGCGTACGGAGGTGAAGTCGTCGGCGACGGAGGTGTACCGCTCGTACGCGCGGCGGCCGACGTCGATCCCGGGCTGTTCGTACCGCACCAGCCCGGCGTCCTTCACGATCTCCAGCTCGTTGTGGTAGTCGACCAGGTCGCGTTTGACGTCCCAGCGCTGTTCCTTGGGCAGCAGCTGGGTGGCGGGGACCGGCTCGGTGCCCTCGGGTTCGCCGAAGGCGGGGTCGGGCACGTCGTCGGGTACGTCGTTGGGGCGGACCGGGAGGACGAGGGTGCTGGTCCCCTCGTAGACGCTCAGCCGGACCGGGCGCGGCGGCGGCCAGGCCAGCGGCCAGTAGGAGGTGGAGAGCGAGAGGCGGACGCGGTGGCCGGCCGGGAACGACTGGGCGGTGCAGTTGAGCTGGACGGTGGCGCGGTAGCGGCGGCCCGGTTCGAGGGGCTGCGGTACGCCGGTGCCGTCCCGCCGGGTGAGGTTGAGCAGGCCGTACGTCACGCGGGTGGCGCCGCCGTCGGGGGCGACGTCGGAGAGCCGGGCGGCGACCATGGCGACGGGCTCGGAGACGGAGACCTCCAGTTCCACGGTGGCGGTGCCCATGAGCTCCAGGCGTTCGGTGAGCGGAGGGCTGTCGAAGACGAGCGAGCCGCCGTCCTCCTCACGCTGGTCGTACGGCAGGTCGGGCGGCGCGTTGTAGGAGGCCCATTTGCCGGCGAACTGGCCTACGGACAGCGGGGATTCGACGGTCAGCGCCTCACCTCTGGCCGCGTCGTCGTCCTGCTCCCCCGCGTCCTCCGTCCGCGCCGGTCCGATGCGGTGCCGGCTGAGGGGATGCACGCTCGGCTTGATGCGCGGCGAGGGCCAGGTGGGCTCGCCGACCCAGCGGCCCGGCCGCTCCTCGTAGGAAGTGGAGGGCGGCATGCTGTCCTGCATCCAGGTGCACAGCATGGGCCCGTCCATGGCGCCGTTGTCGACGCCCTTGAGCCAGTGGTCCCACCAGCGCACGACTTCCTGGAGGTAGCCGATGGCGGGGCCGGGCTCGCCGAGGTGCGGGAACTTGTGCGACCAGGGGCCGATGAGTCCCTTGCGCGGCACGTCGAGGTTGCTCAGCAGCCGGCACACGGCGTTGGAGTAGCCGTCCGCCCAGCCGCTGGAGGCCAGTACGGGGACTTGTACGGCGTCGTAGTTCTCGCAGACCGAGGCGTGCCGCCAGTAGTCGTCGCGGCGCTGGTGGCGCAGCCATTCCAGGGCCCAGGGGCGGCTGGCCTCCATCCGTTCGTGCCACATGTCGCGCCAGCGCTCGCCGACGACTTCGGGGTCGGGCGGGCAGGTGGCGTAGGCGAACATGGTGCCGGCCTCGGCGAGGTTGTCCGAGAGCAGCGTGCCGCCCATGTAGTGCATGTCGTCGGAGTAGCGGTCGTCGGTGAAGGACGCGATGACGATGGCACGCAGACTCGCCGGCTGCCGGGCGGCGACCTGGAGCGCCGCGAAGGCGCCCCAGGAGATGCCCATCATGCCGGTGTTCCCGTCGCACCAGGGCTGGGCGGCGAGCCAGGCCAGTACCTCTTCGGCGTCGGCCTGTTCCTGTTCCAGGTACTCGTCCAGCAGGACCCCTTCGGAGTCGCCAGTGCCGCGCAGGTCGACGCGGACGCAGGCGTAGCCGTGGCCGGCCAGGTAGGGGTGGTGGATCGAGTCACGCACGGAGGTGAGGTCCCGTTTGCGGTACGGGATGTACTCCAGGATCGCCGGTACCGGTTCTCCGTCGGAGGTGACGGGGCGCCAGATGTGCGCGGAGAGCCGGGTGCCGTCGGGCATGGGGATCGCGACGTGGTCCTCTTCCTTCGTCGCGTAGGGCAGGTCGCTCACGTACTGCATGCGGCTGCCGTGCTCCTTTCCTGGGTGCCGGGGTTCGCCCGCCTCGCCGGCGGGCCGGCGGTCAGCGTCCGGTGCCGTCCGGCGGCGGGGCGCCCTCGAAGTGGCGGTTCAGGGCCGCCACGCAGCGGTCGTACTTCTCCGTCATCTCCTCCACGCTGTCGGCGCCGGTGAAGATGTGCGCCAGTTCGCAGCTGTAGCTGTCCTGCTGCGGGCTGTCGGAGAGGCGCTTGCCCGGTTCCGGCACCATGTCGATGCGGACGCCGGGGATCTCCTGCTCTATGCGCTCGATGTCCGCGTCGGAGGGCACGTCCTTCACCACCGCGTCGGTGAACCAGCGGTAGTACCACTTGGCGCCCATGCTGTAGGGGCCCGTGCCGTACGTCAGCCGCGGGTCCTTGCCGAGGGCCAGGGCGACCATGATGTGGTGGTTCGGCACGCCTTCGACGTAGTGGAAGATCTGCGCGTGCGACTGCGAGTGCCGGGGGTTGATCTCCAGCAGGTTGATCCGGTCGGTGTGCGGGTCGTAGAAGAATTCGATGCTGAAGGTCGCCGCTTCCATGCCGATCTGGCGCATCACCCGCTCGCTGGCGGTGCGCAGCCGCCGCACGACGTCCGGCGGCAGGGTGGAGGGGTACTGGTGGCGCAGGAAGCTGGAGCTGTCGGGGTAATTGATGGAGTCCAGCGTGCCGTAAACGGTGACCTCACCGTTGAGGACATAGCCTTCCACGGCCACCTGAATTCCGGCGATCGCCTCTTCGGCGAGGCATACCTGACCGCCCACCCCGGCCATTTCCGGGGGCAGCTCCAGCTGCTCCATGATGTATTCGAAGGGGCGCCCGACCCGGCTGATGCCCTGCCGGATGTTCGCCACGGCCTCCTGGAACTCCTTCTCGTCCTGCACGCCGTAGGCGAGTTCCGAGGAATACGACAGGGCGGGCTTGAGCCACATCGGAAAGCGCACGCCCTCGGGCGGTTCCGGGTGCTCGGCGGAGAGATCCACCATGCCGAAGCGCGGGTGTTCGTCGATGACCTTCTGCTGTTCCAGCCGGCTCCAGTATTTGTGTTCGCACTTGACGATGGATTCCAGGCTGGTGTGGCGCGTTCCGTACCGCTCTCCCAGGATCGGTACGAGGGTGCTCGCGGGGAAGTCCCAGTAGGTCACGATGGCGTCGATGCTGCCTTCGAAAGCGTCCAGGATGCCGTACGCCTTTTCCAGGAGGTGCGGCACGGACACCTCCCCCACCTGCAGTTCCTCGGCGGTGAGCAGACCGTGGAATTCGTATTCCGCGGCGTTGGGGATGGCCTCCAGCTCGGGCAGATTTCCCTCGTCCAGACCGACGACAAAGATATTCTTCCTACTCAAGGGACCTCCTTCGTATTGGCGGCGGGGGCCCGGTTACCCGTCCTTCTACCGTGCGACGGCCGCCCGAGTCATCACAGACACGCGTGAAGACCGGCGCGCCACGCGCCTGCCCCGGGATCGTTCCGCCGAGTACCCACGCCACCGGAGTCATGCATCCACGGGGCAGGATGGTGCTGGAGAGGCAGAAGTCCTACTGAGGAGAGCTGACACCGTGGAGTACCGCCGCCTGGGCCGCAGTGGCCTGACCATCAGCGAGATCGCGTACGGCAACTGGCTCACGCACGGCTCGCAGGTCGAGCAGGACGCGGCCACCGCCTGCATCCGTGCCGCGTTGGACGCGGGCATCACCACCTTCGACACCGCCGACGTCTACGCCGAGACCCGCGCCGAGTCCGTGCTCGGCGCGGCGCTCCAGGGAGAGCGGCGCGAGGGACTGGAGATCTTCACCAAGGTCTACTTCCCGACCGGCACCGGCCGCAACGACCGGGGCCTGGGCCGCAAGCACATCATGGAGTCGATCGAGGGGTCGCTGCGCCGTCTGCGGACCGACTACGTCGACCTGTACCAGGCCCACCGCTACGACCACAGCACTCCGCTGGAGGAGACCATGGAGGCGTTCGCCGACGTGGTCCGGTCCGGCAAGGCGCACTACATCGGCGTGTCCGAGTGGACCGCCGACCAGCTCCGCGCGGGCCACGCCCTCGCCCGTGAGCTGCACATCCCACTGATCTCCAACCAGCCGCAGTACTCCGCGCTGTGGCGGGTGATCGAGGACGAGGTGGTGCCGGCCAGTGAGGAGCTGGGCATCGGCCAGATCGTCTGGTCTCCGATCGCCCAGGGCGTGCTGACCGGCAAGTACCTCCCGGGCGCGGCGCTGCCGGCCGGGACGCGCGCCACGGACGAGAAGGGCGGCGCCACCTTCGTCGCGCGCTGGCTGCGGGACGAGGTGCTGGAGCGCGTCCAGCAGCTCAAGCCGCTCGCGGAACAGGCCGGCCTCTCGCTCGCCCAGCTCGCGGTGGCCTGGGTCCTGCAGAACCCCAACGTCTCCGCCGCCATCATCGGCGCCTCGCGGCCCGAGCAGGTCACGGAGAACGTCAAGGCCGCCGGCGTGACGCTGGAGCCGGAGGTGCTCAAGGCCATGGAGGAGATCCTGGCGCCGGTCGCCACCCGCGACCCGCAGCTGACCGCGGGTTACCAGACGGGCAACTGACCGGAGCCCCCCACGCCGGGCTTTCACTCCGTGTTGGCGTGTGCCGTGCGGGCGCGTGCGTTGTCGACCTCCAGGAGGTTCGCGAGGCGGAGCGCCACGACGTCCAGGGTGACGTGGGTGGCCTGGTCGAAGAGGCTGGACAGCGGCTGGACGCTGGGCGCTTCGCCGGGCCGCCGGTACTTGGTCGCCGCGGGCAGCAGCAGGACGGAGGCGGCCAGGGCGCCGAGCGGGGAGTCCGGCGCGGTGGTCACGGCGTGCACCTCGGCGCCGGCCTTGACCGCCGCTTCGGCCACCCGCACGGTGCCGGCCGTGGTCCCCGACCCGGAGACCGCGACGACGGTGTCACCGGCGGCCACGGCCGGGGTGGTGGTCTCGCCGACGACGTGCACGGGCAGCCCCAGGTGCATCAGCCGCATGGCGAACGCCTTGGCCATGAAGCCGGAGCGGCCCTCGCCCGCCACGAAGATACGGCGGGCGTGGCGGAGGACGGTGGCGAGTGCGTCGAGGGAGGTGGCGTCGACGGCGGCGAGGACGCCGCGCACCTCTGCCTGGACGGTGTCCAGGAGGCTTGCTGCGGTGGGGAGTTCGTCGTTTGCGGGCATGAAGTGGTTCCTTCCGTGGGGGTACGGGGGTCAGCGGCCGGCGGCCGCGGCGAGGGCGCGGGCCGCCGCTTCGGGGTCGGCGGCCGCCGTCACCGCTGAGCCGACGATGACACGGATGTCGTCGGGCCCTGTGAAGGCCGGCAGGTCGGCGGCGGTCAGGCCGCCCGCGACGGCGACCCGGCGGCCGTGCCGCCAGGGCCCGAGCAGGTCGGCGGGGTTGCCGCCGGCCCGCTGGGCGTCCTTACCGACGTGTGCGGCCAGGACGACGTCGGCCGGGAGCCGGGCGGCGAGGGCCGTGCGCCGCTCCTCGGTGGTCTGCATCAGATCGACCACGGTCTCGGCGCCGCGCTCGGCGGCGACGCGTACGGCGGCGTCCAGGGTCGCGTCGGCGGCAGCGCCGAGGACGGTCGCGGAGGCAGCGCCCGCGTCGTACGCGAGCGTGAACTCGAACACCGCGTCGTCCGCGGTCTTGAGATCGGCCAGTACGGGAACCTTCCCGGCGGCCGCGGCCACCTCGGTCACGGCGCGCATCCCGAAGTGTTTGATCAGGGAGGTGCCGACCTCGATCCAGTCGGCGTGCGGCGCGACGGCCTCGGTGAGCCGGACCGCCCGTGCCAGGGGCATCCGGTCCAGGGCGATCTGCAACTGTACGGCCATGAGGCCAACTCCTCGTATTTCTCGGTCGGTTCGGGGTGGGTCAGGCGGCCGCGTGCGTGCGGAGGAATTCCTCCAGCCGGGCCCTGGTGGGCAGGCCGTCCCGGTCGCCGTGGCTGGTCGTGGCGAGCGCGCCCACGGCGGCGGCCCGGGCGAGGGCCTGCCGCGGGCCCAGCCCGTCCAGATGAGCGCTGATCAGCCCGGCCGCGAAGCCGTCGCCCGCGCCCACGGTGTCGACGGCCCGTACGGGCAGGACGGGCTGCGTCCACGCCCCGCCCGCGCGGTCGTACAGTGTGGCGCCGCGTGCCCCGTCCTTCAGGACGACGCGGCGCACGCCACGGGCCAGGTACCAGCCGGCCACGTCGGCCGGGTCTTGTGCCCCGGTGAGCAGCCGGCCCTCGCCGAGTCCTGGCAGTACCCAGTCGGCGCGGGCCGCCAGGTCGTTGACGGTGCGCACCATTTCGGCGCGGTCGGGCCAGAGCGCGGGGCGCAGGTTCGGGTCGAAGGAGACGGTGAGCCCGGCGTCGCGGGCCGTGGCCATGGCGCGGTGGGTGAAGGCTCGCGCGGTGGGTGAGAGGGCTGCGGGGATGCCGGTCACATGGAGGTGGCGGGCGCCGCGTAGGTAGGCGTCGGTGGCTTCCGAGGGCGCGAGACGGCTGCCCGCGGAGTGCTTGCGGAAGTACACCACCTCCGGGTCGCCCTCGGTGACACGGCTCTTGAGCTGGAAGCCGGTGCGGGCCTCCGGGTCCACGGTCACCTGGGCGGTGTCCACGCCTTCGGCGCGCAGGGCGGCGAGGGCGTGGGCGCCGAGCGGGTCGTCGCCGACGCGGCCCACCCAGCCGGCGGTGTGGCCGAGACGGACCAGTCCGGTGGCGACGTTGATCTCGGCGCCGGCCAGGGAGCGGGTGTAGTGGGTGACGTCGGCCAGCGGTCCGTCGTCGGCGGCGACGAGCATGCCCATGACCTCACCGAAGGTCACCACGTCGAGGCGGGGCGGAGGAGCGGGGCTGGGGGTCAACGGGGGCCTCCGGCAAGGACAGGACCGGCATGGACGGGAGTGGTCAGCGTCCCGATGCCGGCGACGGTGGCGGCGGCGCGGCCGCCGGGACGGAGCGGGCCGTACTCGCCGGGGGCGCCGGTGAGGACGACGTCGCCGGGGCCGAGCGGCAGAAAGCCGCCCAGATAGCAGAGGATCTCCGCCACGCTGCGGGCGAGTTCGCGGGTCGAGGCGGGCCGCAGTGGTACGCCATCGAGGGCGAGCGTTACCTCCGTGTCGTCGGGATCGTCGAGGAAGGTCTCGATCCAGGGGCCGAGCGGGGTGAAGCCGGGACGGCCCTTGGCCGAGGTCCACAGCGGGTCGTTGCGTTGCAGATCGCGCGCGGTGAGGTCGTTGGCGACGGTCCAGCCGTAGACGGTGCGCAGCACGGTGTCGGGGGTGTGTCCGGCGGGCGAGGTGGCCAGTACGACGGCCAGTTCGGCTTCGGCGTCGACGCGGCCGATGCCGTCGGGGAGGTACACCGGCTCGTCCGGGCCGATGGCGGAGCGGGCGGGCTTGAGGAATGCCTGAGGCGGCAGTTCGCGGTCGGCCGGTCCGGTGTTGTGGGCCATGCCGACGACCGTGCGCGGCTGGACGGGGGCGAGCAGGCGGACCTCGCCGAGGGGCAGGCGGGGACCGAGGCGGACGGGCGCCCGGCGTGCGGCGCCGTCCGCTGGAGCGGGCGCCCGGCCGGCGGCACTATCGGCGGCTCCCCCGACCCCGAAGGGGTCGGCGATGACCTCGGCGGTGTCCCCGTCGAGTACGGCGTGTGCGGTGCCGCCGGCGTGGGCGATTCGGGCGATACGCATGCTGCTGTCAGGCGTCCTTCGTGAGGGGTGCCGGCCGCGGCACCGGGGCGGCGTCGGCCCGGGGTGCCCTTACCGCGAACATCAGCGCCGCGGCGAGGACGAGGCAGCCGGCCATGGTGAGGAACGAAGCGGCGGTGGAGCCGGTCACGTCGTTCAGCGTGCCGATCAGATAGCTGCCGGCGAAGCCGCCGAGCGCACCGAAGGAGTTGATGAGGCCGACAGCGGCGGCACTCAGCTTCTGCGGCAGCAGTTCGGGGATGGTGGCGAAGTAGGGGCCGTACGGGGCGTACATACCGGCCGCGGCGATGCACAGCAGCGGGTACGACAGCCAGAACGCATCGCCGAGCAGGTACGAGCCGTAGAACCCGGCGGCGCCGAGCAGCAGCCAGGGCCAGACGTACCGGCTGCGGGAGCCGGCGCGGTCGGAGGCGCGGCTGTTGTAGAGCATCGCGGCACAGGCGAAGAGGTACGGCAGGGCCGAGATCAGTCCGGTGAGGCCGATGCCCTCCTCGCTGCCGGCGCGGACGATGGAGGGCAGCCAGAAGACGAAGCCGTAGACGCCGAGGCTCCACAGGAAGTACTGGAGGGAGAGCAGCACGACGTTGCGGGAGCGGAACGCGGCGAGGTAACTGCCGCCGGCCGGCAGCCGTCCCTGTTCGGCGGCGAGGGCGCCTTCCAGCGCGGTGCGCTCCTCGGACGTGAGCCACTTGGCGTCACGCGGGTGGTCATCGATGCACTTGTGAAAGACGAATGCCCAGATCAGGGCCGGTAGCCCCTGGGCGATGAACATCCCGTGCCAGCCGACCCATTCGACCAGGTAACCGGAGACGACGGTGAGCCACAGGACGGTGGCGGGGTTGCCGAGGATGAGCCAGGTGTTGGCACGGCCGCGCTCGCGGGCGGTGAACCAGTGGGTGATGTGGATGACCATCGCGGGCAGTACGGCGGCCTCGGAGACGCCGAGCAGAAAGCGCACCACCATCAGCACGCGTACGTCGGGGATCAGTCCCTGCGCGGTGGCCAACAAACCCCACAGCACCAGGCACCACACGATCAGCTTCTTGACGCTCCGTCGCTCGGCGTAGATGGCGCCGGGGATCTGGAAGGCGAAGTAGCCGAGGAAGAAGAGCGAGCCGAGCAGGGCCGAGACGGAGCCGGTGATGTGCAGGTCGTCGGCCATGCCGCCGGCGGCGGCCACGGAGAAGTTGGAGCGTTCCAGGTAGGCGAAGCTGTAGGTCACGAAGACCACGGGCATCAGCCGGGTCCAGCGCCGGCGACTGAGGGCGGCGACGGCGGGCGCCGGGGCGGCGGCCGGGTGCGGGGTCGACATACAGGTGACCTTTCTCCCGAGACGGAAAGGGCAGCTAGACAGGGCCAGTTGCCACGATGTGGCAACCGCTCCCGCAAACTGAAAAGAGAATGACGGCCCCATTTCCACCTGTCAACGGATTGTTTCCGGGAGAGGAAAAACCTTGCCGCCATGCGAGAAGCGGTATGGGAAACTGCCCGTATGTCCACCAGCACCCCGGCCTCCGACATGGTCGGCAAGGCCCTGCACGTCCTCACCCTGCTCGGCGAGCGCCCAACCGGCGTCACGCTCTCCGAACTGGCCCGCGCCTCCGGCTTCCCGACCAGCACGTGCTACCGGCTCCTGAAGTCCCTGACCCGGGACAGCTTCGTGGAGTTCGACGCCCGCACCAAGCACTACACGCTGGGACTACGGGTGTACCAGCTCGGCCAGCGCGTCTCGCACGCGCACGGCTTCGCGGGCGTCGCACTGCCGGTGATGCGCAGGCTCGCCGAGACCTGCCGCGAGGCCGTCCTGATGTCCGTACTGGACGGCGACAAGCAGCTCTACATCCACCACGTCGAGGGCCCGCAACAGGTGAGCGTGCGCGGCGAGCCCGGCAAACACGGCCCGCTGCACTGCACCTCAATGGGCAAAGTGCTGATCGCCTTTGCACCCACGGAGAGACGCGAAGCGCTCATCGAAGGCATCGAACTGACCGCACTGGGCCCCCACTCGATCACCGACCGCGCCGCGTTCCGCACCGAGATCGAGCAGGTACGCGCCGAAGGCCACGCCATCGCCGACGAGGAACACGAGCCGGGCATCCGCGCCCTGGGCGTCCCGATCCTCGGCCCGGACCGCATCGCCCACGCCGCCCTCTCGATCGCGGCCCCCGCCTTCCGCATGCCCCCAGCAGACCTGCTCGCCCTGCGCCCCGCACTGACAAACGCGGCCCACGAACTCGCGGTACTGCTGCCGCCGCGGCCGTTCTGAGAGGGGCCCGTTCGCCTCAACGACGTGAACGGCCCATAGTCGCCCGGGCATTGAGAGCGACGGAGCTCCGGATGCGGCGAAGTGCCGTGTCCGGGGCGTCAGTTCACGCCGGGCGCGCTGGAGTCGCGGACCACCAGGCGGCAGGGGACAGCGGTGATGCCTTGGTGGGGGCGGCCGTCGAGGGCGTCCAGGAGGTGCAGGGCGGCGATGCGCCCGACCTCGGCGAGGTTGGTGTCCACGGTGGTCAGGGGCGGTCGGGCGGCCAGCGCCATGACGTCCCAGTTGTCGTAGCCGACCACGGCGATGTCCTGGGGGACCCGCCGGCCGGACTCGCGCAGGGCATCGGTGACGCCGCGGGCGATCTGATCGTTGCCGCACAGCAGCGCGTCGCAGTCGGGGGCGGCGCGCAGCACGATGGCGGATGCCTGTCGGCCCCAAGCCTCGCTCCACTCTCCGAAGTGGGGTCGGCCCGTGGCGAGTTCGAGGCCGGCGGCGGTCAGTTCGGCGCGGGTGTGCTCGGACCGCACCGCGGCTGCCGCGTGGTGCTCGGGCCCGGTGACATGCGCGATCCGGGTGCGCCCGGTGTCCAGCAGGTGGCGTACGGCCAGGTGCACGCCGTGGGCATCGTCGGAGACCACGGAGTCGTCCGTCGAGTCGGCGGACGGGCCGAGCGCGTAGACCGTGGGAACCGGCAACGGGCCCGGCAGGGGCGGGCGAGGATCGGTGCGCCGTCCGGTGACGATGATGCCGTCCACACCGCGTGCGATGAGTGTGCGCAGGTAGTGGCGCTCGCGGATGGCGTCGCCCCGGCTGTCGCACAGCAGGACGGAGATCTGGCCCGCGCCCAGCGCGTCCTCGGCGCCGAGCAGGACCGGGAGGCTGAACCGGCCGATGCTGTCCGTGGTGAGCAGGCCGACCGTGCTGCTGCGGCCGGTGAGCAGTGACTGAGCAAGCGCGTTGGGCTGGAAGTCGAGGCGCTGGGCGGCCTCCAGTACCCGCTGCCGGGTCTCCGGGCGGAGCCGGCCGCGTCCGTTGAGCGCCTTGGACGCCGTCCCCGGGGTGACTCCGGCGAGCGCGGCGACGTCGGTGAGCGTGGCACGGTGCGCCGGGGACTCGCTGCCAGATTTCTGGACTGCCATGGGCAAACCTTTTCTCATACGCGCATCCGTCGTCCCGACCTCGGGGCGGCGTCGTCCCCGAGGCAGGCATCCATGGTGCCATCCCCTGCGCGTGTTCGGAGTGCCGAACGACTGGTTTCGGGCGGGAAAACCCGCTGCGCGACTTCTTGACGCTCTCTCGGTGGAGTCCTAGCGTCACTTGGGAAAAGGTTTTCCTGACTTGCCCACAGCACACGGCCGCTCCGGACTCGCGCTCCGGGGCAACCTGCTGCCTTCCGCCCGGACCCCGACACGCGCACCGGGCAATGCCCTCCAGCACTCGGAGAATCAATGACGACTCATCAGGTCAAGGACTGTCCGACTGATCGAGCGGGAGCCGTACGGACAGCGGCGGGTGCCGTCGTCCCGCTTCCCGCAGTGCGCATCACAGGTGGTCTGCTCCGCCAGTGGCAGGACCGGAACCGGCAGTCGACGATCCCGCACGCCATCGAGCAGCTGCGCGCCGCGGGCAACGTTGACAACCTGTGCCGCCTGCTCGTCGACGACCCCCCGGCCTATCGCGGGCGGTACCCGTTCCTCGACACCGACCTGTACAAGACGCTCGAGGGCCTGGCGTACGAGATCGGTGCCGGCAGCGCGGGCGAGGGCGCGCGGGAGTTCTTCGACGAAGTGGTCGGCCTGTTGGAGCAGGTGCAGGCCGAGGACGGCTATCTGAACTCGTTCTTCCAGGATCCGGCAGCGACCAAGAAGCCCTGGGAGGACCTGACTTGGGGCCACGAGCTCTACAACCTCGGCCACCTGATACAGGCCGCCATCGCGGCCAACCGCCGGATGGGCGACCGCCGGCTCCTCGACGTGGCCGTGAAGTTCGCCGATCTGGCTGTGCGCCGCTTCGGCCAGGGACGCGAAGAGGGCATCTGCGGCCACCCTGAGGTGGAGATGGCCCTGGTCGAGCTGTACCGGGAGACCGGTGACCGCGACTACCTGACCCAGGCGAGCCTGTTCGTGGACCGGCGCGGGCACGGGCACCTTCAGCACAGCATCTTCTCGCCCGAGTACTTCCAGGACCACCTGCCCTTCCGTGAGCTCCCGTCGGTCATCGGGCACGCGGTCCGCATGGCGTACCTGGCCGCCGGGGCGACCGACGTCTACCTGGAGACCGGCGACCGGTCCCTTTTCGAGACGCTCGACCGGCTGTGGGACGACATGGTCGCCACCAAGCTCTACCTCACCGGCGGGCTCGGCAGCCGGCACTCCGACGAGGCCATCGGCGACCGGTACGAACTGCCGTCCGAGCGCGCCTACAGCGAGACCTGTGCCGCCATCGCCGTCATGCAGTGGGCCTGGCGCATGTTCGTGGCCACCGGCGGCGCGAAGTACCTCGACGTCTTCGAGCGCGTGCTCTTCAATGCCTACGCCGTGGGTCTGTCCGCCGAGGGGAGCGCCTTCTTCTACGACAATCCGCTCCAGCGCCGCCCCGACCACGAGCAGCGGAGCGGGGCCGAGACCGGCGGCGAGTCACTGCGCCGGGCGTGGTTCCGCTGCCCCTGCTGCCCGCCGAACATCGTCCGGTGGATGGCGCAGCTCGGTGACTACGTGGCAGCCGAGCGCCACGACGCCCTGTTCCTCGCCCTGTACGCCGAGGGCCGGATCGAGACGGACGCCCTCGCCGTGACCGTCGAGACGGCCTACCCGTGGGACGGGGACGTGCAGCTCACCGTCGACCGCGCCCCCAGCCGCCCGTACGCGATCAAACTCCGGGTCCCTGCCTGGGCACACGACGTCACGCTCGACGGCGCGCCCGCCGCGGCCGAGGACGGCTGGCTGACGGTCGAACGGAACTGGAACGAGGGCGAGTCGATACGTCTGCACCTGCCGATGCCGGTGCGCGCACACCTGTCGCATCCCCACCTGGACGCGACCCGCGGCGCGGTCGGCATCGCCCGAGGCCCGCTGGTCTACTGCGTCGAGCAGCAGGACTCCCCCGCCCCGGTGGACGACCTCGTCCTCTCGGCCGAACGCATCGCCGCCGCGGACATCTCTTCGTCGATGGACGGGCTGCCCGGTGCGCTCGCCCTCCGGCTGGCGGCGGACGTCGCGCCCGCTCCGGCGCCGGAGCTCTATCCGGAGCTCACCGCCGGACGACCCGCCATCGAGCGGACCGCGACGGTCCCCGTGACCCTCATCCCCTACTTCCTGTGGGGCAACCGCGGGTCCGAGGCCATGCGCGTGTGGGTGAGGACCCAGTGACCGCATCCGCCGAGTTCAACGAACGAAGGAATGCGATATGAGGAGATCCACGGCAATCGCCGGCGCCACGGCGCTCAGTACGCTGATGCTCGCGGCCTGCAACGGCGGGGCGGGCACCCCGGCCAAGGGCACCGGACCGGGATCCGTGCAGGAGCCCGCCAAGGGCGGCACCGTCCGCGTCCTGGCCACCGCGGACTTCTCCCATCTGGACCCCGGACTCGGCTGGGACGGCGGGGTGAACAATTTCTACCGGCTCATCTACCGCGGGCTGACCACGTTCGGCGCCGGCCCCGGCGCCAAGGGCACGAAGGTCGTCCCGGATCTGGCGACCGACCTCGGCACGCCGTCCGACAACGCCAGGACCTGGACGTACCACCTCAAGGACGGCCTGGCCTTCCAGGACGGGACTCCCATCGACAGCGCGGCCGTGAAGTTCGGCATCGAGCGCGCCTGGGACCCCGGGATGGGCGGCTCACCGTATCCGAAGCGGCTGATCGACGCGCCCAGGAACTACAAGGGCCCGTACCGCTCCGGTGACCTCGACTCGATCGAGACGCCCGACGCCAAGACCGTTGTCTTCCATCTCAAGAAATCCTTCCCCGACTTTCCGAGCGCGCTGACCATGCCCAACTTCACCCCGTTTCCCAAGGGAACGGGCGCTGCCCACGCGTTCGACACCAAGCCGATCGCCTCCGGCCCCTACAAGGTGGCGAGCTATGACCGCGGTACGTCGCTGAAGCTGGTCCGCAACCCGCACTGGAAGGCGTCGACCGACAGCGTCCGCGCGGCCGAGCCGGACGCGTTCGAGTGGACCTTCGGTCTCGACGGCGCCACCATCGATGAGCGCATGCTTGCCGGGCAGGGCACGGATGCCAACGCCATCGCCGGCACGATCCAGGCGGCGACCCTGTCGCGCATCCAGACCCCGCAGCTGAAGGAACGCACCCTGTCGGGGCTCAGCGGCTGCACCACATACCTGGGCATCAACACCACGCGCAAGCACCTCTCCGACGTGAGAGTGCGTCAGGCCATCGCCTACGCGGTCAACAAGGACACGGTCGTCGCCGCGCTCGGCGGTAAACAACTCGCCGCCGAGGCGACCGCGATCCAACCGCCGACCATCCGCGGCCGCGCCGAGTACGACCCGTACCCGCACAACGCGGCCAAGGCCAGGAAATTGCTCGCCGAGGCGGGACCCCGGGGCGGGTTCACCCTCACCCTGGACAACCGTCCGGTGGCCAAGCTGACGGCGGTCGCGGTCGCGATCCAGGAGGCCCTCAAGCCACTGAACATCAAGGTCAAGATCAACAACATTGACACGTCGTCGTACTACGAGGTCATCGGCACCCCGGCCAAGCAGCACGACCTCGCCCTCACCGGCTGGTGTCCCGACTGGGCGTCGGGGGCGACCTTCCTGCCGCCGCTGTTCGACGGCCGCAACATCACCCCGACCGCGAACAACAACGTGGCGCAGATCGACAACGCCGCCGTCAACGAGCGAATCGACGAGATCGCGGCCATGAAGGACGTGGCCGCCGCCAACAAGGCATACGGCGCACTGGACAAGCAGATCATGGCCCACGCCCCGATCGTGCCGCTGGCCTACGAGAAGGCCATCGCCGTCACCGGCTCCAACATCGCGGGCGCCTATCTGTCCGATGCGTTCAGCGGCGGCATCGACCTGGTCTCCGTCGGACTCAAGGACCCGGGAAAGTAGGCGACACATGACGACTGCCATCGCGCATGACGCGCAGGCCGGTCCGTCGGTGGGCGCACCCGGTGCGCCCGCCACAGCGGGCCGCCGGATCCTGGGCGTCCTGCTGCACGACCGGGCCGCCCTCTTCAGTGCCGGGTTCCTCGCCCTGGTGCTGCTGATGGCGCTCTGCGCGCCGGTGATCAGCGCGCTCACCGGCCACGGGCCGACCGCGTTCGACACGGCCGCCATCGACGTCGACGCCGGCGGCCTGCCCAAGGGCTCGTTGGGTGGGATCAGCGCCGACCATCTGCTCGGCGTCGAGCCGTTGAACGGCCGCGACATCCTGGCCCGTATCGCGTACGGCGCGCGCGTGTCGTTCCTCATCGCCGCGTCGGCGACCGTGCTCACCACGCTGCTCGGAGTGGTGTTCGGCATGCTTGCCGGCTTCTACGGTGGCTGGGTCGACCAGGTCGTCTCCCGGGTCATGGACTTTCTGATGGCCTTTCCGGCCTTGATCTTCATGATTGCCATCCTGTCGTCGCTGCCTTCGGGAAACAGGTCGCTTCTGCTGGTCGTCGTGATCAGCGTGTTCGGCTGGCCGTATCTCGCGCGGGTGGTGCGCGGTCAGACGCTGACGCTGGTGAACCGGGACTTCGTGGAGGCGGCCCGCGCGTCGGGCGCGTCCACGGCGGCCCTGGTGTTCAAGGAGATCCTGCCGAACCTGCGCAGCTCGCTCATCGTGATGACGACCCTGGCGGTGCCCGGATACATCGGCACCGAGGCCGGACTGTCCTTCCTGGGCGTGGGCGTCAGCCCGCCGACGCCTTCGTGGGGCCAGATGATCGCCGGCTCGGTCAGCTGGTACGCGGTGGACCCGATGTACTTCGCGATCCCCGGGCTCTTCCTCTTTCTGACCGTGCTGTCCCTCACCGTGCTGGGGGACCGGATCAGGGCCGCCACCGACGCCGGGGAGGCCGCCTGATGGCCCGCTACCTCGCCGGCCGGATCGCCGGGCTCGTACTGATCCTCTTCACGGTCTGCCTGTTCACCTACCTCATCTTCTTCAAGCTGTCGCCGGATCCGGCGTTGCTGATCTGCGGCAAGACCTGCACGCCGGAGCGGGTCACGGAGATCCGTACGGTCCTCGGCATCGACAAGCCGTTCCTCACGCAGTTCTGGGACTTCCTGAGCGGGCTGATCGCCGGGCGGGACTACGGCTCCGGTGCGAACAGCGTGCACTGCCCGGCACCTTGCCTCGGCTACTCGTTCCAGACCAGCCAGTCGGTGTGGGAGATGGTCGTGGACCGCCTCCCGGTCAGCGCCACCGTCGCGATCGGCGCGGCCGTGCTCTGGCTGCTCGCCGGCATCACGGCGGGGCTGCTCAGCGCGGTCAAGGAGGGCACCTGGTGGGACAGGTCCGTCATGAACCTGGCCCTGGGCGGTGCCAGCATCCCCAACTACGTGCTCGCGCTCGCCCTGCAGTACGTCCTGGTCGTCAAACTGCGGATTCTTCCGTTCCCTTCGAGCGTGACGTTCACCGACGACCCTGTCCTGTGGTTCCAGTCGTATCTGATGCCATGGATCGTCCTCGCCACCGGCTACGCGTGTCTGTACGCCCGGCTGACCAGGGCGAACGTCATCGACACGCTGGCCGAGAACTTCATGCGGACGGCCCGGTCCAAGGGGCTGTCCCCCGTGCTCACGATGCGGCGGCATGCGCTGCGGCCCGCGCTCACGCCGGTCACCACGATCTTCGGCATGGACTTCGCCGCGCTGCTGGGCGGCGCGCTGATCACCGAGACCGTCTTCGGTCTCGACGGCGTCGGCAAGATGGCCGCCGACTCGATCGCCAAGAACGACCAGCCGGTCATCATGGCGGTCACCCTCCTCGCGGCGTTCTTCGTAGTGGTCGGCAATGTCCTGGTCGACCTCCTCTACACCGGCCTCGACCCGAGAGTGAGGATCCGATGAACGAGCTTCTCGCCGTGCAGAACCTCACCGTGACCCTGCCGACCACCCGCGGTCCCGTGGACGTGGTCAAGGACGTGTCGTTCACGGTCGGCAGGGACGAGACCGTCGGCATCGTCGGCGAGTCCGGCTCGGGCAAGTCGATGACCAGCCTGGCCATCATGGGCCTGCTGCCGCGCGGGGCGATGACGAAGGGCAGCATCCGGCTGGACGGCGCCGAGCTGCTGCATCGTACGGACCGCGAGATGCGCCGGATCCGCGGCGAGCAGGCGTCCATGATCTTCCAGGACCCGCTGTCCTCGCTGAACCCGTACTACACGGTCGGCCTGCAGATCGAGGAGATGTACCGGGCCCACCGGGGCGGTTCGCGGAAGGCGGCCCGCAAGGCCGTCGTCGAGGCGCTGCGGCAGGTCGGCATCCCCGAGCCGCAGGAGCGGGCGGGCCACTACCCCCACCAGTTCTCCGGCGGGCAGCGACAGCGCATCATGATCGCGATGGCGCTGGTCTGTTCACCGGCGCTGCTCATCGCCGACGAGCCGACCACCGCCCTGGACGTGACCGTGCAGGCCCAGATCCTGCGCCTGCTCGCCGACCTGCAACGGCAGACGCACACCGGGATGGTCTTCATCACCCACGACCTCGCCGTGATCGGTTCGATCGCCACGCGCGTGCTGGTGATGTGCGAGGGCCAGCAGGTCGAGTACGGCACGGCCGAGCAGGTCTTCTCCGCACCCCGGCACGCGTACACGCGGAGGCTGCTCGAGAGCATCCCGCGTATCACCGACGATCTCCCGGCCGACGAGGTGGTGCTGTGAGTGACGTGCTGCTCAGTGCGCGCGGCCTGACCAAGCGGTTCACCACCCGTGGCCCGTACGGCCGCAGGAAAGAGTTCACCGCCGTGGACGGCGTCAGCTTCGACGTGCGGCCGGGCGAGACCCTCGCCGTGGTCGGCGAGTCCGGCAGCGGCAAGTCCACCAGCGCGCGGATCGTCGCCAAGCTGATGGACCCGAGTGCGGGCACCCTGGAGTTCGAGGGGGAGGACGTCACCCGCGCCACGGGCGCGCGGCTCGCCCGCTACCGCGCCGACGTGCAGGTCGTCTTCCAGGATCCGTTCTCCTCGCTCAACCCCCGGCACACCGTCGAGCGCATCCTGATGGCGCCGCTGGACTACCAGGGCATCGCGCCCACCGGCGGCCGGCGGGCCCACACCAAGGAGCTGATGGAGCGGGTCGGTCTCAACCCCGACCACGCCCAGCGCTATCCCGCGCAGTTCTCCGGCGGCCAGGCCCAGCGGATCGGCATCGCCCGCGCGCTCGCCGTCAATCCGAAGCTGGTGATCTGCGACGAGGCGGTCTCCGCGCTCGACGTGTCCGTCCAGGCGCAGGTCATCGATCTGCTGCTGCGGCTCCAGCGCGAGAGCGGGTTCAGCTATCTCTTCATCGCCCACGACCTGGCCGTGGTCCGGCGGATGGCGCAGCGGGTCGCGGTCATGAGCAATGGGAAGATCGTCGAACAGGGGCCGTGTCGCCAGGTCTTCGACGCCCCAGGCGACCCGTACACCCGGACGCTGCTGGCCGCGATCCCCCGGATCAATCCGGAGTGGGACCGTCGGAGGAGGGCCGCCGCCGGATGACCGTCACCTACACGATTCCCGGGATGCGGGTACGGGAGCACATCGTCGACGTCCCGCTCGACTGGTCCGATCCCTCACGGGGCACGATCCAGCTCTTCGTCCGCGACCTCACCGCTCCCGGACGGTCGGGAACGGAACTGCCCTGCCTGGTCTACCTGCAGGGCGGCCCCGGCGGGAAGGGCCCACGCCCGCTCGCCCCCGACGGGTGGCTCGGCCAGGCGCTGAAGACCCACCGGGTGGTCCTGGCCGACCAGCGCGGCACCGGCCGCAGCACCCGGATCGACGGCCGCCGGATGAGCGCGTTCGCGACCGTGCAGGAGGGCGCGGACTTCCTTGCCTGCTTCCGGGCCGACTCGATCGTGGCGGACCACGAGCACCTGCGGAAGAACCTCTTCGGCGGCCGGCGCTGGACCACGCTCGGGCAGTCGTACGGCGGCTTCCTCACCCTGACCTACCTGTCCCGGGCGCCGGAGGGGCTGAGTGCCTGCTACGTCACCGGCGGACTGCCCGGCCTCGAACCGTCGGCCGCCGAGGTCTACCGGCGCACGTACCCCAGGGCCGAGGCGAAAACCGGGGCGTTCTACCGGCGTTACCCGCACCACGTCGAGCTCGTCGGCCGGATCGCGGACCGGCTGTCCGAGGGCGGGGTGCGGCTGCCCGACGGCGATGTGCTGACAGTCCGGCGGCTGCAGTCGCTCGGCATCGACCTCGGCATGAAGCCGGGTCACGAGCGCATGCACTGGCTGCTCGACGAGGCGTTCAACGGGGACGAACTGTCGGCGGCGTTCCTGCACCAGGTGCTGGCCCGCACCTCGTACAGCGACAACCCGCTGTTCGCGGCGCTCCAGGAGAGCATCTACGGGCACGGCACCGGCGCGACGGCGTGGGCGGCGCAGACCGAGCGAGCCGCGCGTCCGCGGTTCGCGGAGGACGCAAGGCCGCTGCTGTTCACGGGGGAAATGATCTACCCCTGGATGTTCCGGGAGATTGCCGAACTCCGCCCGTTCCGTGGGGCCGTCGAGCTGCTGGCCACCCGCGAGGAGTGGCCGCCGCTCTACGACCTCGACCGGCTGGCCGCCAATGAGATCCCGGTCGCCGCCGCCGTCTACTACGACGACATGTACGTGGACGCGGGCCTGCAACTCGACACGGCCGCACGGGTCGGCAACATCCGGACCTGGATCACCAATGAGTACGAACACGACGGCATCCGCGACGAACGGGTCTTCGCCCGGCTGACCGAGCTGCTGCACGACACCGGAGGGAACGCAGCAGTGTGACCGGCCGGGCGCGCACGTCCCCACATGCCCGGCGGCCCTTGCTCCCCTTCCCATCCCCACCGAGACAGGAGTACGCCCATGACCGGAACCGGTCTCTCCCGCCGCGGCCTGCTGCACTCCCTCGCCGCTGCCGCCGCCCTGCCGGCCCTCGCCTCCCTGCCCGCGCACGCCGTCGGAGCCACGGCCGTCGGCGGCGCGGCAGGGGCGCTCCCCTCCCCGGAGAACTGGAAGGTCCGGCCGTTCCCACTGGGCGCGGTCTCCCTGCGCGACGGGGTCTTCCGCGCCAAGCGCGACCTGATGCTGGAGTACGCCGCCGCCTATCCCGCCGACCGGATCCTCGCTGTGTTCCGCGCCAACGCCGGTCTCGACACCCGGGGTGCGCAGCCGCCCGGCAGCTGGGAGACCTTCGACGGCAAGCTGCGCGGCCATTACGCGGGGCACTTCCTCACCCTGATCGCCCAGGCGTACGCGGACACCGGCGAGCGCGGCTTCAAGCAGAAGCTGGACTACCTGGTCGGCGCGCTCGGCGAGTGCCGGGATGCGTTCGCTGCCGACCCCGCGAACCCACCCAGCCACCCCGGCTACCTGGCCGCCTACCCGGAGACCCAGTTCATCCAGCTGGAGAGCTACACCACCTACCCCACCATCTGGGCGCCCTACTACACCTGTCACAAGATCATGCGCGGGTTGCTCGACGCCCATCTGCTGGGCGGCAACGCCCGCGCGCTGGAGCTGGCACGCGGGATGGGCGACTGGGTCTACAGCCGACTGGGCCGGCTGCCACAGGAGCAGCTGAACCGGATGTGGTCGATCTACATCGCGGGCGAGTACGGCGGTATGAACGAGGTACTGGCCGACCTGTACACACTGACCGGGAACCGGCGCCATCTCGCGGCGGCCCGCTGCTTCGACAACACCGCGCTGCTCGCGGCCTGCGCCGCGGACCGCGACATCCTCGACGGCAAGCACGCCAACCAGCACATCCCGCAGTTCACGGGCTATCTGCGGCTGTACGACGAGGCGGGCGGTGGATCCTATCTGACGGCGGCACGGAATTTCTGGCACATGGTCGTCGGCCACCGCACCTATGCGCTCGGCGGCACCGGACAGGGCGAGATGTTCCGGGCGCGCGACGCCGTGGCTGCCACGCTGGCCGACAACAACGCGGAGACCTGCGCCGCGTACAACATGCTCAAGCTCACCCGGAACCTGTTCTTCCACGAGCCGGATCCGGCCTACATGGACTACTACGAGCAGGCGCTGACCAACCAGATCCTCGCGTCCCGGCGCGATGCGCACAGCACCACCAGCCCGGAGGTCACCTACTTCATCGGAATGGGGCCGGGCTCGCGGCGGGAGTTCGACAACACCGGCACCTGCTGCGGCGGCACCGGCATGGAGAGCCACACCAAGTACCAGGAGACGGTCTACCTCCACTCCGCCGACGGGGACGCCCTGTATGTGAACCTGTACATCGCTGCCACGCTGACGTGGCAGGAGAAGGGCATCACTCTGGTCCAGAGCAGCGAGTTCCCCGCCGAGGGGCAGGCGGTGCTCCGCTTCAAGGAGGCGGACGGCCCACTGGAGCTGCGGCTGCGGGTCCCGCACTGGGCGGTGCGCGGCTTCACCGTCCGGGTCAACGGGATGCGGCAGAACCTCACGGCCGAGCCCGGCTCGTACGTCTCCCTGCGGCGGGACTGGTCGGCGGGTGACGAGGTGCGCATCGCCATGCCCTACTCGCTGCGGACCGAGGCCGCCGTCGACGACCCGACCGTGCAGTCACTCTTCTACGGGCCAGTGCTGCTGGCGGCCCAGGGCGGCGAGCCCGAGCTGCCCGAGTTCGCATTCCCGGACGGCCTGGAGGCCGCGGTGCGCCGGGTGGACGGGAAGCCGATGCACTTCACGACGCACGGCCGCACCCTCGCACCCTTCTACCTGGGCAACACCGCGCCGTACCACGCGTACTTCCGGCGCACTGATGGCTGAGGCGAGCGCCCAGTTGACTCAAGGACGTGTTGACCAACCGGGAGTAGGCGAGCTGGTTCATCAGCATCCGGTAGTGGGCTTCCAGCTTGCTGTTGTCGGCGCCGGCGATGAGGACGTCGTGGAACTCCTGGACCAGCTCGGCGTACCGCTCCCGGTCGTCCCGCGCCACCGGGTCATCGGCTTCGCGCGGGTTCCGCTCCAGCTTGTTCACGAATAGACCGGCTGCGCTCCTACGAAGAGCTCGGCGTCGACGAGTACAGCTCCTGGATCGGCAACAGCCTGCCGCACGAGGCGAAGCGCGCGTCCCTGGAACTGTTCATCAAGGAGGTCGTGCCGGCCTTCCAGTGAGCCGGCCCGCGCCGCCGGTTCACCAGGGGCCGTGGTGGGCCAGGGCCACGGCCAGCGCGGTCACCGGCAGACAGAAGAACACGGCCCAGGGGCCCAACTGGTAGTCACGGGCCCGCAGATGTACGCAGAGCGCACCGAGGAAGTACAACACGAGCCCGGCGGCGGCGAGCGTGCCCAGCGCCGGGACGGCGAACCCGGCCAGCAGCCCCAGCGCACCCGCCGCCAACAGCGCACCCAGCGGACGCATCCAGGACCTGGGCACGCCGAACTTGTCCGCCTGGCTCTTCGGGTACTCATGCCCGATGAAGTTGGCGACGGCGGCCAGGCCATTGACGGCCGACGTGAGGAGGGTGACCACGAGATAGGCGGCAAACACGAGCCTGCTCCTTCTTCTGCGCGGGAATCGCGGATGGGTGTTCGCCTCTTGGACGAGGCAGCGCCTCGAAAAGTGACATCCGTGAGCCGCTCCGGGCGGGGTCAGGCGCCGGTGACGACTCGCATGAAGACGACCGGTTCGGTGTCGTCGTTGCGGTATGCGTACTCCTGGTCGCTGGCGATGACCACACTCTGCCCGGGCGCCAGCACGCGGGGGCCGGCCTCCAGCGTCAGCGTGAGGCGCCCGGAAAGTACGTGATGGATCTCCTGCGCGCCGCGCCGGTCGGGTTCGGCGTCGTAGTGCCCCCCAGGGACCAGGGTCCAACGCCACAGTTCGGCTCGCGGGTCCTCTGTAGCCCCCAGGAGGAGCGCCTGGCTGCCGTCGGGGTCCTGCCACACCAGCGTTCCCTCGACCTGCTCGTCCGCCGCGCCACGCTCGGGCAGGGCAAGGGCGGCGAAGTCGGTGTCCAGTGCGCGTGCGATGCGGTCGACGGTGGCAAGACTCGGGTTGGCCTGCCCCAGCTCGATATCGGTCAGCATCCTCCGGCTGAGCCCACCGGCCTCGGCCAGCTGCTGCACACTCCAGCCACGCTCCTTGCGCAGCGCCCGGATACGCCCGCCGATGGGAGCGACGAACTCCTGCGTAGCACTGCTGCCGACGCTGACCTTGCTCCCCACGGTGAGCACTATAGTGCGCAAACAACTTGCCCGCATCGCCGAATGAGCAATATATTGCTCACCATGCACGAGACCACCAAGGGACGCTCCTGATGAAGATCCGTGAGTTCGCGGTCGAGCAATGGATGAACGAGTACGAGGAGACCTGCCGGTACAACCTCGCCGAGACCTGCGTCCGCTCGCTCACCACGGGTGAGCTGCTGGACCTGTCCGGCCGGCGCGAGGAGGTACTGGCCGAACTGGCGGCCACCCCGCTCACCTACGGCCCGATCCCGGGCAGCCCCCGTCTGCGCGCCCTGGTCGCGGGCCTGTACACGACCCAGCGCCCGGACAATGTACTGATCACCCACGGCGCGATCGGTGCCAACGCACTCGTGCACACCACCCTCGTCGAACCGGGCGACCACATCGTGGCCGTCGTCCCCACCTACCAGCAGCACTACTCCATCCCGGACAGCTAC
>NZ_JOBH01000005.1 GCF_000717745.1 Streptomyces violens | reverse complement strand
CAGGGGCGGGGCGGCGGCCCGCGCTGACTGTCTAGGGGGTGGGGGGAGGGGGTGGGGGAGGAGGCCCCGGAGGGGAACGGTGAGGGTTACCCGCCGTTCTCCGCAAGCCACGCCGGATCCGGGTCGATCAACTGCAGTACTTCGATCAGGATGCCCTCCGGGCTGTGGACGTTGAAGCGGCGTTGGCCCCAGGGCTCGTCGCGGAGCGGGTTGGTGATCGGTACGCCTCGCTCGCGCAGGGTGGCCTCCTCGGTGGCCGCGTCCGCGACGAGGAAGGCGAGGCAGAGGCCCGCGGTGTCCTGGGTGCGGAAGTCCGCCGGCATGGACTCGTGGCCGCGTTGGACGAAGTCGAGGACGTACGCGGGATGTTCGGGGTGGTGCAGGCTGACGTACCAGCCCAGGTCGGCGACCTGGGTGAAGCCGAAGTGCTCGGTGTAGAAGCGGCTGCTGGCGGCGGTGTCGTCGGTCAGTACCGCGATGCCCAGCTTTTCGAAGTGCATGGGTTCCCCTCCCTGTTGGCGGCCGTCTGCCGCTAACCACTCTATGTGTAGTACGTTACGTGTAGTGGTTGCAAGCGGTAAGAGCAAGGAGGCTGCCGGTGGTGCGCAATCCGGAGCGGCGTACGGCGCTGGTGGACGCGGCGATCGAGGTGCTGGCGCGGGACGGGGCGCGCGGACTGACGTTCCGCGCCGTGGACGCAGAGGCGGGCGTACCGAAGGGCACCGCGTCCAACTACTTCGCCAGCAGGGATGAGCTGTTGGCGCAGGTCACCGGGCAGATTCACCAGCGCATCGCGCCGGATCCGGACGAGGTCGCCGAGGTCATGACGGCACCGCGCGAGCGCGAGCTGGTGACCGAGCTGATGGGGTGGATCAATCGCAGGGTGAGCGCGAACCGCACCGGTTACTTGGCGATGCTGGAGCTGCGCCTGGAGGCCACTCGGCGGCCCGAGCTGCGGGAGGAGCTGACCGCCACGATGCGCGGCGCGCTGGAGGACGACCTCCGCTTCCATCGGGAGGGCGGGCTGCCGGGCGACCGTACGGCCGTGCTGCTGATGTATCTCGCGATGACCGGGCTGATGCTGGAGCAGCTCACGCTGCCGGGTGTGGTGCCGGCGGAGGAGACGGACGGGCTGATCGCCGCCCTGGTCGACCGGGTGATCCCGGCCGAGTGATCCCGAGCGAGTGATCCCGGCCGGGCCCTCTTGAAGCCGGAGGCGCGGGACGGTCCCAAAGTCGCGACGCAGGCGCGCGCCGCGCGCACCCGCACCCGCGCCGCGGAAGCACGCCCCGCGCCGAGCCGTCGCTCACTGCTCCCCGAACAGCTCCAGCAGTTCCTTCTTTTGGAACATGCGGGCAGTCTCCACCGCGGACGGCTGGCCCGCGGCCGGGTCCGCGCCGTGGCTCAGCAGCAGTCGTACGACCGCGTCCTCGCCCTTGAAGACCGCGCCCGCGATCGGGGTCTGGCCGCGGTCGTTGGGCCGGCCGGCGTCAGCGCCGCGCTGGAGCAGGGCCTCGACGGTCGCGACGTGGCCGTGGTACGCGGCCAGCATGAGGAGCGAATCGCCCTTGTCGTTGGTGAGGTTGGCGGGCACCCCGGCGTCGACATACGCCGCGACCGTGTCGGTGTCGCCGTGCCGCGCCAGGTCGAAAACCTTGGCCGCCAGCTGCAGCACCTCGGGGTCGTGCGCGTGCTCGATCGACTCGGGCCCCTGTGCGCCTGGGGTCGTCTCGCTCATGCTGTCGGCCTCCTGCTCTCGTGGTGTGCGCCTGCACCCGCCACTTTATGCAGGCCACGGCCGTCGGCGGCGATTCGGCTCAGAATCGGAACCGGCTGAGAGCTGGAATCGGCTCAGAACCGGAATCGGCTGGGAATCAGAAGATGTCCGGGCACCACGGCCGACGCGCCGTCCGCAGCAGCGCGTCCGCGGTGGCGAGCGCGCCCGGTCGGTCCTCCTGCACCCGGCCGAGCGCCGCGAGCCGCGTGGGGGACTCGTCGCCCAGGTACAGCCAGGCCAGTTCGCGTACGTCCAGCAGGGTGAGGTCGGCGGAGCGGGTGGTGCGCGTGCACGTGGCGCCCTCGGGACCGGCGTCGAGGTGGTACCGCCCGTCGGCGTACCCGTCGGCGTCCCGTACCTCCAGGACCAGCGACGCCGGCACCGCGTACGTCCGGGCCGCCAGCAGCTTCGGTACGTCCAGGGGCCGTAGCCACAGGTAGTCGGCGTGCGCCTCGATGCTCGCGGCGCGCGGGTCGCCGAGCAGCAGCGGCACCAGGTCGTCGGGCGCGCGGTGCCCGGTCTTCACGTGCAGGATCCAGTCGATCGAGCAGAGGAAGTGCCACAGGGCGCGCTCGGCGGCCGGGGTGACCGCGATCAGCTTGCTGACCTCGAGCGTCTGCTCGGGCCGCTTGTGTTCCCACCGGTCGTCACTGGTGTACGTGACCAGACCCTCGACCGCGCCGTCGGCGGAGCGGTACACGGCGTGGAAGGGCTCCCGCCACTCCCGCCCGGGAAACCGGACCGCGCCGGTCGCCTCCTGCCACCAGTACTCGTCGCGGGAGACGGCGCCGGGCTGTTGGGCGCGGAAACGGTCGTGCAGGGCGGGGCCGAGCGTGCGTACCTCCTCGGGCGTCGCGAAGTCCACCCGGCCGCCGTCCTGCGGGCCCGCGTACCGCGTGTCCAGCCGGGCGCGCGCCACGTCGATGCGCCACTCCGTGAACGACGACGCGGGCCCGAAGCCGTACCGTCCGTAGATCGGGTACTCCGCGGCGATCAGCGTGGCCACCGCGTCGCCGCGCTCCTTCGCCGCCGCCAGGTCCCGCGCCATCATCCGGCTGAGCAGGCCGCGGCGGCGGTGTGTGGGCGAGACGGTCACCTGGGAAACGGCGTCGGCCGGCACCCGGGCGCCGCCCACGACCGTCAGCTCCTGCGCGAAGCTGCGGAAGGTCGCGACGCAGCGCCCGCCGTCGAACGCCCCCTGCGTACGCGTGAGATCCGTAGCGCCGAGCCGCCACTCGACCAGTTCCTTGGACACCTCCGCCGAACTCGTGAAGCCGGTCCCGACCGCCGCCAGCCAGCCGTGGAAGTCGTCCTCGCCGACCGTACGCACCTCAAGGCTCATACTCGTACGCTAACCACGCTCCTGACGGATTGTCGCGCCGTTTTCACGGCGCCGACGATCACCGGGAGGGGCTCAGAACGACGCCGCGCGGATCTCGCCCACGCGCTCGGCGCCGCCCAGCAGCGGGACGTCCGCGATGCGGTCGAGTACCGGGGCGTCGACGCCCATCAGGCGCAGGGTGCGGGCCAGGACCGGGCCGAGCGTGCGGGTCGCGCCGTCGTCGATCTTGAAGGCGAGCGCGCGGCCGTCGGGCAGCGCCAGCGCCTGTACGGCCTCCGCGCCCATCTTGGACAGCACGCCCGGCAGCTCCCGCATCAGCCAGGTGTCGGGGCGGCGGGTGCCCGCGACGTACTCGGGGTGCGCACGCATCGCGTCCGCGACCCGGCGCTCGGGGGTGCCCGGCTCGGCGAGTACGAAGTGCCGGTAGGAGCGGGCCAGGCCGGTCAGCGAGAGCGCCATCAGGGGCGCGCCGCAGCCGTCCGTGCCGATGTGGTCGACGGCCTCGCCGCTCGCGTCCCGTACGGCCTGCAGGACGAGCTGCTGGAGCGGGTGGTGCTGGTCGAGGTAGCTCTCCAGGGGCCAGCCGTTCGTGGCGCAGACGGCGAGCATCGCGGTGTGCTTGCCGGAGCAGTTCATGGTCAGCCGGTCGCGTACCTTGCCGGCGGCCAGGTAGCTCTCCGCCTCGGCCGGGTCCAGCGGCAGGTCGGGCGGGGTCTGGAGCTGCTCGGGGGAGAGGCCGTGCTCGGCGAGCATCTTCTGTACGAGATCGAGGTGAAAGCTTTCGCCGGAGTGGCTGGCGGCGGCCAGGGCGAGGCGCTCACCGCTCAGATCGAGGCCCGCACGGAGGATCGCGGCGGCCTGCATCGGCTTGTTCGTGGAGCGCGGGAAGACCGGCGAGGAGATGTCGCCGAGGGCCAGGTCCACGCTGCCGTCGGCGGCCAGGACGACCAGCGAGCCGCGGTGCACGCCCTCGACGAAGCCGGAGCGGACGACCTCGGCGAGCACGGACGGGAGGGGTGCCCCGGCGGGCTGTCCGGTGGACTGCCCTGCGGTCGGCGCCCCGGATATCGGCGCGTCCGCACCGGATATCGGGCCGGTGGGCTCGTGCGTGGGCTCGGGGGCGGAGGAGGAGGTCATCGCGGGCCTTCCGGGGACGGGTCACGGACCGCCCCCTCCGAAGGCCGGTGGCCTCCGCGTCAGGAGAGCAGGTCGTCTACTTGCGCTTCCCCTTCACGGTACCTGCGGGCGATCTCCGCGCTGCAATCGTCCGCCGTGCGCTGCAGCGACTGACGGCGCAGCGAGACCTGCCGCTCGTACTGCACGAGCCGGCTCATCGCCTCCCGCAGCTCGGCGTCCGTCCGTGCGCCCAGGTCGGACAGCTCGACCTCGCCGAGCATGTCCTCGGCCAAGCGGCGGTACTCCTCGCTGTGCGGCGTCCCGACCGTGACGTGCCGGGCCGAGGAGCGGTGCCGCGACGGCCCGTCCGTGAGGATCTCCGGCAGCCGGTCCAGGACCGTGGTCTGCGGCGCGGCCCGCCGGGCCGCCTCGGCGCGCAGGATGTCGATGCGGCCCTGGAGCAGCCGGCGTACGTAGCTGAGGTCGGCCTCCTCCTGCTGCGCGTCCCGGCGCAGCTTGCGGATCTCGGGCAGGCCGAGCCCCGAGAGGTCGGGCCGGGGGGCCGGACGGAAGCGGTCGCGCTGCAGCGGAGGGCGGGGCTGTGCCGGGCCTGCGGGGAGCATGGGGCCATCCTCGGTGCGGTCACCGTCCTGTGCCGGGTGCCCGGGCAGGGGCGCCGGCTCGGGCCGGGACGTGGACGTCGTCGTCGGCGGGGGCAGGGGCCCGCTCGCGGACGCTGCCGCGGCCCCTTGGGTGGATGTACGGGCAAATGGTACGGAACCGGTGGGTGTCTGCCCGGCGCCGGCGGTGCTCATGCGTATGTCCGTCCCCTCGTGCGGTGCGGTCCCGGAGCCGAATGGTCCTGCGCACCTCGTGCACGCATCGTGCCACTGCGAGTGGTGTGCGCGCAGGGTCATCGGCCCGCGAACGGTCCGTGTGGGGGTACACCGTGCGCCGCCGTTGGGCTGTCCGGGTGGTACGGGGCCCTGTACCCCGTGGGGTGGCCTGGGGTGGCGCCCGGCATCATGGCGGTATGCGAGCAGTGGTGCAGAGGGTGAACGGCGCACGCGTCGACGTGGCGGGCGAGACGGTCGGCGAGGTCGTGGGGGAGGGGCTGTGCGTGCTGGTGGGGGTGACGCACGATGACACCCCTGAGAAGGCCGCTCAGCTGGCCCGGAAGCTGTGGTCGGTGCGGATTCTCGATGGTGAGAAGTCGTGCTCGGACACGGGGGCGGGGCTGTTGGTGATCAGCCAGTTCACGCTGTACGGGGATGCGCGGAAGGGGCGTCGGCCCACGTGGAACGCGGCGGCGCCGGGGCCGGTTGCCGAGCCGTTGGTCGACGAGGTTGTGGCGCAGCTTCGGGCGCTGGGCGCGCACGTGGAAACGGGCCGGTTCGGCGCGGACATGAAGGTCTCGCTGACGAACGACGGCCCGTTCACGGTGCTCGTGGAGGTCTGAGGCCGCCCCGGCGGCCGACCGGCGGCTACGGCTCGACCACAACCTCCTGCGCCGCGGCCGTCCCGTCCGCCATCAGCTCCGCGTCCACCGCCACATTCCGCTTCACCAGTGCCAGTGCGATCGGGCCCAGCTCGTAATGCCGGGCCGAGGTCGTCACGAAGCCGATCTGGCGGCCGTCGGGGCCGTCGGCTGCGAGTCGGACCGGCGCACCGTGCCCCGGGAGCTTCACCTCGCTGCCGTCCAGGTGGAGGAAGACCAGGCGGCGCGGGGGCTTGCCCAGGTTGTGGACGCGGGCGACCGTTTCCTGGCCGCGGTAGCAGCCCTTCTGGAGGTGGACGGCCGTGCCGATCCAGCCCAGCTCGTGCGGGATGGTGCGGTGATCGGTCTCCAGGCCGAGGCGGGGACGGTGCGCCTCGACGCGCAGCGCCTCCAGGGCCAGTACGCCGATCGCGGGGCCGTGCGCGGCGGCGAAGTCCGCCAGGGAGGCGCGCGGCAGGAAGAGGTCGCGGCCGTGCGGCGTCTCGCGGACGGCGGCGGCGTCCCCGGGCGTCTCCGCGATGGAGCCGGCCGGCAGGTGGACGACGGCGATCTCGTCCGTGCGGTCGGCGGCCTCGACCCGGTAGAAGAACTTCATGCTCTCGAGGTACTCGAGCAGCGCTTCCCGGGTGCCCGGCTCGGTGTGCATCCAGGTCGTCTCGCCGTCGTCGACGAGGTAGACCGCGTGCTCGATGTGGCCGTTGGCGGAGAGGATCAGCGCCTCGGTGGCGTGGCCGGGCGCCAGCTCGCTGACGTGCTGGGTGAGCAGCAGGTGCAGCCAGGTCAGCCGCTCGGGGCCGGAGACGGTCAGCACGCCGCGGTGCGAGAGGTCCACGAAGCCGGCGCCGTCGGCGAGGGCACGTTGCTCGCGGAAGAGGTCGCCGTAGTGGGCGGCGACGCCTTCGTCGGGGGCCTCGGCGGGCACGGCACCGGGCAGCGACAGCAGGGGGCTGGCTTCAGAGGGACGCAGCATGGTTACCAGCCTACGACCCGGTACTACCGGAGAGTCGGCCCGCTCGTCCTCGGGCGTCAGCCCGCGTCCGTGCCGCCGCTCCCGGCGGGCTCCTCCGTGGCGTCCGCAGCCTTCGCGGTGCAGGCCGCGCAGCGGCCGAAGATCGCGAAGTGCTTGAGGTCGGTGTCAAAACCGAACTGCTCGCGCAGCGTCGCCGTGAAGGGCGCCGCCACCGACAGATCGGCCTCGATCACGTCCGTGCAGTCCCGGCACACCAGGTGGATGTGGTGGTGCCGGTCGGCGAGGTGGTAGGTGGGCGCGCCGTGCCCGAGATGGGCGTGGCTGACCAGCCCCAGTTCCTCCAGCAGCTCCAGGGTGCGGTAGACCGTGGAGATGTTGACGCCGCCCGCCGTCTTGCGCACCTCGGTGAGGATCTCGTCGGGCGTGGCGTGCTCCAGCCGGTCCACCGCCTCCAGCACGAGCTGCCGCTGGGGGGTCAGACGGTATCCGCGCTTGCGGAGGTCGCTCTGCCAGTCGGTGGTCACCACGCCCCCCAGTGTAGGTGCGCCCCGGCAGGGCCTGTCCGGCTCAGAACCTGTGTTTCAACAGGCTCTTACGCCTCGCCCTGCGGCTTGTACGGGGTGCCGTCCGCGTTGAAGAAGGAGACGCCGTCCGGCATGTCGTCGGGCAGGCTCGCCGCCCACTCCTGGAGGTCCGCGTCGGCGACCTTCTTCAGGTGGGCCGACATGTACGGGCGCAGCGGGACGTCCGGCGTGGCCTTCTCGCCGACCCACATCAGGTCGCTGTTGACGTAGCCGTACAGCCGCTTGCCGCCGCTGTACGGGCCCGCGGCCTCGGTGCGGGCCACGGCGTCCGTCGCCAGGTCGATCTGCGGCTTCTGGTCGGCGAGCTCGCCGTACCAGACCTCGACGATGCCCTGGTCGCGGATCATGACGATCTCGACCTTGCGGTCCGCATCGACGCGCCAGTAGCCGCTCTCGGTCTCCAGCGGGCGGACCTTCTTGCCCTCGCCGTCCAGCACCCAGCTGTGCGAGGTGTACTCCAGGAAGTCACGGCCGTCGTGGGTGAAGGTGACCTCCTGCCCGAAGTTGCACTTCTCGGTGCCGGGGAAGTCGGCGACGCCGGCACCCTCCCAGCGGCCGAGGAGGAAGGCCAGCGGTACGAGGGCCGGGTTCAGGTCGGACGGGATCTCGATCATGAGAGCTCAGGCGATCTATAGAGAGGGGGAGAAGGTCTCGGTCCGCGCGTGCTCAGCGCTGGCCCTGGTACAGCTTCTTCCAGGTCAGACCGGCGAAGGCGATGACGCCGATGCCGACCAGGACGAGCAGGGTGGTGAAGAATGCCTCAAGCACGAGCGCGCTCCTCGGACGGAGTGAGGGTTTACGGACCGTAGGTGAGTCTAGTCGCCGTGCGAAGCGGCGGCGCTGTGAGGTCCGCCCCAGCGGGCCCGGACGGGGCTCACCGGCGGCCCTTGTCGTCCAGCTCGCGCCACCAGCGGTCCGATTCCGGGTCGCCGGACTCGTCCCACCAGCGCTCGCCCGGGTCCCTGCGGTTGGCCACGATCGCCGCGAAGGGCGGGATGACCATGGCGACGACGCACATCCCCACCGCCGCAGGGACGGACCAGAGCCGGACCACGCCCCAGGCCAGGACGAAGAGCGTGATGCAGACGGCCATCATGGCGTAGTACCGGCGATGACGGCGCTGGACGGACATGTCTCCACGGTAAGACCGCGACGCGGCGGGGGAAACCGTACGGAGACGCGCGGAGGGCCGCACCCCCAGCCAAGGCGTCCAAACCCCTGGGGTGCGGCCCTCCGGCCGTAGAAGTACCGCTGCGCGGCGCCTCAGACGTGCCTCAGACGGCGATGGCGACCTCCGCCAGGCCACCCTGCTGGGCGACCACGGTGCGGTCGGCGGTGCCACCCGGGACGAGCGCGCGCAGCGTCCAGGTGCCCTCGGCCGCGTAGAAACGGAACTGTCCGGTCGCCGAGGTGGGGACCTCGGCGGTGAACTCGCCGGTGCTGTCCAGCAGGCGGACGTAACCGGTGACGGGCTCGCCGTCCTTGGTCACGCTGCCCTGGATCGTGGTCTCACCGGGCTTGATGGTCGACGCGTCGGGGCCGCCGGCCTGTGCTCCACACATGGGGATTCCTTGAGGGGTAGAGGGAGGGAAGGGTCGGGGCTTACTTCGCGGCGCCGAGCTCGATCGGCACGCCGACGAGCGAGCCGTACTCGGTCCAGGAACCGTCGTAGTTCTTGACGTTCTCCTGGCCCAGGAGCTCGTGCAGCACGAACCAGGTGAGCGCGGAGCGCTCACCGATGCGGCAGTAGGCGACGGTGTCCTTGGACAGGTCGACCTGCTCGTCCTCGTAGAGGGCCTTGAGCTCCTCGTCGGACTTGAAGGTGCCGTCGTCGTTGGCGTTCTTCGACCACGGGATGTTGCGGGCGCTCGGCACGTGGCCGGGGCGCTGCGACTGCTCCTGCGGGAGGTGCGCCGGGGCGAGCAGCTTGCCGCTGAACTCGTCGGGGGAGCGGACGTCCACCAGGTTCTTGTTGCCGATCGCGTTGACGACGTCGTCGCGGAAGGCGCGGATGGAGGTGTCCTGCGGCTTGGCCTTGTACTGGGTCGCCGGGCGGTTGGGCACCTGCGCGCCGTCGACCAGGTCGCGGGAGTCCAGCTCCCACTTCTTGCGGCCGCCGTCGAGGAGCTTCACGTCCTGGTGGCCGTAGAGCTTGAAGTACCAGTAGGCGTAGGACGCGAACCAGTTGTTGTTGCCGCCGTAGAGGACGACGGTGTCGTCGTTGGCGATGCCCTTCTCCGACAGCAGCTTCTCGAAGCCGGCCTGGTCGACGAAGTCACGGCGTACCGGGTCCTGCAGGTCCTTCTGCCAGTCGATGCGGACCGCGTTCTTGATGTGGTTCTTGTCGTAGGCCGAGGTGTCCTCGTCCACCTCGACGATGACCACCTTGGGGTCGTCGATGTGGGCCTCGACCCAGTCGGCGTCGACGAGGACGTCGCTACGGCTCATGGTTTTCTCCTCCGGGGCAGTTGCGGGGTGCGCGGGGGTACGCCGGGTGCGCGCGGCGGCATTCAGAAGCGCGCGGCGCTGCGCGGAATACGAGGGGATGCGGGGCCATGGGCCTCGCGGGCCGGGAGAACGGGTGGCAGAAACCCGTCAGACAGAGCGACAGAGCATGGCGGCGACGCGGCACAGGTCGACTGCCCGCCGCTTCGTGAGATCCGCCTGTCCCCGCATACGGGAACGGCTCATCAGGCTCTGCATGGCTCCGATCGTAAAGAGGGACAGTGGGGCGTGTCACCGGTGTGTCGGATGCTGAGACGTAGTCGTCCGCAATGTGGAAGCGGAACTGGTGCGGAGTGGCCGGGAGGCCGCCGAACAGCGGGTTCGGCGGCCTCTTCGGATCGCGGTACGGACGGCGCCGTCTCAGGAGGTGGACGCCCGGCTCCGTACGGAGGGTACGAGAGGGGTGTGGATCAGCCCGGCAGCCGGACGTCGGTGCCCTTCGCGGCGACCACTATGCCGTCGCGGGTGGTCGTCACGCGGTCCAGCTCCAGCCCGGCCGGCAGCTCGCCCAGCTTCCAGTCGTGGTCCGTGCGGGCCCGCACCTTGTCCTCGCAGCCGGGGATCGCGGTGCACAGGGTCGGGAGCTCGTCGGCGCGCAGCCGTATCGTGTCGCCGCCCACCGTGGAGATCGTGCCGACCACGTCGAGGTTGCTGAGCACGGGGACATCCGGCGAGATCTTGACCTGGCTCTTGCCGCCGCCACCGGCGCCGCCGTACGAGACGCGGACGTCGTCACCCGCGGCCTTCGTCAGGTCGGCGTAGCTGATCCGTGCCTCGCCGGTCGCCGAGGCGGCGCCCTCGATGGAGGTGTCGTCGCTGCTCAGCTGCACGTCGTGGAACTGTGCCGACAGCTCCGTCACCCGCAGCCGGCGGCCCTCCGCCGTGGCCTCGATGCCGCCGAGCGTGGCGTCGACCTCGGTGAGCGTGCCGCTCGCGACCTGGGTGAGGAAGGGGAAGCCCTTGACCGAGACCTGTGGCGTCTCGCTCAGGCCGAGGCTGCCGCGGATCTTGTCGGCCGCCTTGTCCTCGGCGAAGTTCACCGCCAGCCGGTCGGCGGCCACGAACAGCACGCAGACCACGACCAGTAGCACCACGAGCCTTCTCAGAGCACGCATCGAACCCCTTCCCCCCACGCTTCGCTGTCGCGCCGAGCCTAACCGGACCACTCGAGCGGCGGCATGAATCGGCCGGTCACCCTCCGTACATAAGGAGCGTGACCGGCCGTGTGAGGTTGCCCGGCGGGGGGAGATCGTCAGCCGAGGGCGCGGCCCAGGACGTAGACGGCGGGCGCCGCGAGCGCGAGCGGCAGCGCCACGCCGGCCGTCAGGTGCACGAACCGCGAGGGGTAGTCGTAGCTGGCCACCCGCAGGCCGATCAGCGCGCAGCCGCCGGCCGCGAGCCCGAGGACGGCGCCGGCCGTGCCGTAGTCGCCCAGCTGTCCGGCCGCGATGCCCGCGCCCGTGGCGGCGAGCAGCGCCAGTACGACGGAGACGGGCCCCGGCAGCGGCAGCGCGCGGGCGAGCACCGCGACCGCCACCGCGGCCGCGCCGATCACCGTGGCGTGCGGCTCGGCCGCGAGATGGCCCGCGGCCAGTACCGCCAGCGCGGACGAGGTGAGGCCCGCGGTCAGCGCGTACATCCGCTCGTCCGCGCTGCTGCGGTTGCGCAGCTGCAGGACGAGGACGAGGAGGCACCACACGCCGAGCGTGCCGATGCCGACGACGGGCGCGTCGTCCCGGTCGGTGGCCAGCAGCGCGATGTCGGTGACCAGGCCGCCGAGGAACGCCAGCGCGATGCCCTGGCGGGCCGGCCACATGCCGTTCAGCCGGAACCAGCCGGCCGCCGTGACCGCCTGCAGGACCGCGACCACCACGGCGGGGAACACCCGGGGAAGTGGCGCCGCCAGCGCGAGCAGCACGGCGAGCCCCGCCGTGAGCGCGGCCGGCTGGAAACCGGGCGGGATGATCGGGGAGTGGCCCAGGGCGCGGGCGCGCTGGTTGGGCGCGAGGTGGGAGAGGTCCTCGGGAGGCGCGGTGGCGGCCTGTGGCGCGGGCTCGTGGAGCGCCGCGGCCTGCGGTGCCGCGTGCCGGCCGGGCAGGTGGGTGGTCTCCGCGGCGGCGGACGCGGGCGCGGGCAGGCCCGCGTCGGTCTGCCAGGTGTCGCCCTCCCAGGTCTGGGTCTGCGGCTGCGCCTGCGGGTGGGCGTAGGAGGCCCGGGGATGGCCGTACGGGTTGGCGTACGGGTCCTGGGGCCGGTCGTACGCGTCCTGGGGCTGTGCGTACGTGTCCTGGGGATGGCCGCCGTACGCGCCGTCGCCGTACTCGCGGCCGTCATGGCCCCCGTACTGCTGGTACTGCTGGTCGTACGGCCCGGGGGCCCCGAACTGCTGCTGCCCGTACGGATTGTGCTGCTGGTCGCTCATCTCGGCGCTCATCCTCCCGCGAACGGCGGGAGGACCTCGACGGTGCCGCCCTGGGACAGCGGGACCGCGGCGTGCTCGCGACCGCCGACCGCGGTGCCGTCCACGAGGAACGAGCAGCGCATGAGGACGCGCGCGAACTCCGGGTTCGCCGCGTGCGCCGCACGCGCCGCGTCCAGCGCCTCGGCGAGCGTGCTCGCGGCGTACGGCTCCTCGGCGGTACCGGCCGCGGCCTTCGCCGCCGCCCAGTAGCGCACGGTGCCTGTTGTTGTCACGACGGCCCCTTCTCCTCTGTTGCCGCCTCCATGATGGCCTACGCGGAGGCAGAGAAAAGTCGGTTGCTGCGGGCAAGCGTTCGCATAAGCTCGACCGAGTGCTGGTACGACTCGCCAGGGCACACCTTGGCCCCCACAGACGCTCGATATCGCTGATCGTGCTCCTCCAGCTCATCCAGACGCTGGCCACCCTCTATCTGCCCACCCTCAACGCCGACATCATTGACAACGGTGTCGTGAAGGGGGACACGGGCTACATCTTCCGTACCGGCGGCCTCATGGTCGCCGTGACGCTGCTGCAGATCATCTGCGCGATCGGCGCCGTCTACTTCGGCGCCCGTTCGGCCATGGCGCTCGGCCGCGACATCCGCGCCGCCGTCTTCGATCGCGTGCAGTCCTTCTCCGCACGCGAACTGGGCGGCTTCGGCGCGCCCTCGCTCATCACGCGCACCACCAACGACGTCCAGCAGGTCCAGATGCTGGTCCTGATGACGTTCACGATGATGGTCGCGGCGCCCATCATGATGATCGGCGGCGTCGTCATGGCGCTCAACCAGGACGTGCCGCTCTCCTCACTGCTGCTGGTCATCGTCCCCGTGCTCGGCGTGCTGGTGGCGCTGATCGTGCGGCGGATGCGGCCGCTCTTCCGCGGCGTGCAGGAGCGCATCGACACCGTCAACCGTGTGCTGCGCGAGCAGATCACCGGCATCCGGGTCATCCGTGCCTTCGTCCGCGACCAGCACGAGCGGACGCGCTTCGAGGCGGCCAACACCGACCTCTACGACGTCTCGCTGCGCGCGGGCCGGCTGATGTCGATGATGTTCCCGCTGGTCATGCTGATCGTGAACGCCTCCAGCGTGGCCGTGGTCTGGTTCGGCGGGCACCGCATCGACAGCGGCGGCATGGAGATCGGCGCGCTCACCGCCTTCCTCAGCTACCTCATGTACATCCTGATGTCGATCATGATGGCGACGTTCATGGTCATGATGCTGCCGCGCGCGGAGGTCTGCGCCGAGCGCATCCAGGAGGTGCTGAACACCGACACCAGCGTCACCCCGCCCGCGGCCGGCATCACCGAACTGCGCCGCCACGGCGAACTGGAGCTACGGGACGTCGAGTTCCGCTTCCCCGGCGCCGAGGAGCCGGTACTGAAGGACATCTCCCTCCTCGCCCGCCCCGGCGAGACCACCGCCGTCATCGGCTCCACCGGCAGCGGCAAGTCCACCCTCCTCGGCCTGGTGCCCCGGCTCTTCGACGCGACCGCCGGCCAGGTGCTGGTGGACGGCGAGGACGTACGGAACCTCGATCCGCGCACCCTCTCCGACGCCATCGGCCTGGTACCGCAGAAGCCGTACCTCTTCTCCGGGACCGTCGCGAGCAATCTGCGCTACGGCCGGCCGGACGCCACCGACGAGGAGCTGTGGCACGCGCTGGAGACCGCGCAGGCCCGCGACTTCGTCGAGCGGACGGAGGGCGGTCTGGAGGCGCCGGTCGCGCAGGGCGGCAGCAACTTCTCCGGTGGGCAGCGGCAGCGGCTGGCCATCGCCCGCGCGCTGGTCCGCAGGCCCGAGATCTACCTCTTCGACGATTCCTTCTCCGCGCTGGACTACGCGACCGACGCCGCGCTGCGGGCCGCGCTGGCCCGCGAGACCGGCCGGGCGACCGTGGTGATCGTCGCGCAGCGGGTGTCCACCATCCGCGGCGCCGACCGGATCGTCGTTCTGGACGAGGGCCGCGTCGTCGGCACCGGTACGCACACCGAGCTGATGGCGGACAACGAGACGTACCGGGAGATCGTCCTCTCCCAGCTCACCGAGCAGGAGGCGGCGTGACCACCCCGGCACCACAGAAGAGAGGCCCGGCCCCGGCCGCCGGCCCCGCCCGCTTCATGGGCGGCCAGCCCACCGAGAAGTCCATGGACTTCAAGGGCTCGGGCAAGCGGCTGCTGCGCCAGATGCGGCCCGAGCGTGCCATCGTCACCGTCTCGATGCTGCTCGGCACGGTCAGCGTCGCGCTGACGGTCGCCGGGCCGAAGGTGCTCGGCCACGCCACCGACCTGATCATGGCCGGCATCGTCGGACGCCAGCTCCCTGCCGGACTCAGCAAGGAGCAGGCCGTCGAGGCCCTGCGCCGCAAGGGCGAGAACGGGCTCGCCGACATCCTCGGCACGATGCCGGTGATCCCCGGGCAGGGCATCGACTTCGACGCGGTCGGCACCGTGCTGCTGTGGGTGCTGGTGATCTACGTGGCCGCCTCGCTCTTCGGCTTCGTCCAGGCCCGCATCGTCACCAAGGTCGTACAGAAGACGGTGTACCGGCTGCGCGAGCAGGTCGAGGAGAAGCTGGCCCGGCTGCCGCTGCGCTACTTCGACAAGCAGTCGCGCGGCGAGGTGCTCTCCCGCGCCACCAACGACATCGACAACATCCAGCAGACCTTCCAGCAGACGTTCAGCCAGATCGTCGCCTCGCTGCTGACCATCGTCGGCGTGCTCGCGATGATGTTCTGGATCTCCCCTCTCCTGGCGCTGGTCGCCCTGATCACCGTCCCGGTGTCCGTCGTCGTCGCCACGAAGATCGGCAAGCGCGCGCAGCCGCAGTTCGTCCAGCAGTGGAAGACCACCGGCAAGCTCAACGCGCACATCGAGGAGATGTACACCGGCCACTCCCTGGTCAAGGTCTTCGGCCGCCAGCAGGAGTCCGCCGAGCTCTTCCGCGAGCAGAACGACGCGCTCTACGAGGCGGGCTTCAAGGCCCAGTTCATCTCGGGCATCATCCAGCCCGCGATGATGTTCATCGGCAACCTCAACTACGTCCTGGTGGCCGTGGTCGGCGGCCTCCGCGTCGCGTCCGGCGCGCTGTCCATCGGTGACGTGCAGGCGTTCATCCAGTACTCCCGGCAGTTCAGCCAGCCGCTCACCCAGGTCGCCTCGATGGCCAACCTCGTGCAGTCCGGCGTCGCCTCGGCCGAGCGGGTCTTCGAGCTGCTGGACGCCGAGGAGCAGGAGCCGGACGGACAGCACCCGCCGCGCCCGGACCACGTACGGGGCAAGGTCGCCTTCGAGGACGTCTCGTTCCGTTACGAGGAGGACAAGCCGCTCATCGAGGGCCTGTCCCTGTCGGCGGAGCCCGGCCAGACGGTCGCCATCGTCGGCCCCACCGGCGCCGGCAAGACGACGCTCGTCAACCTCCTGATGCGCTTCTACGAGGTACGCGACGGCCGGATCACCCTCGACGGCGTCGACATCGCCGCCATGGCCCGCGAGGACCTGCGCGCCAACATCGGCATGGTCCTCCAGGACACCTGGCTGTTCGGCGGCACGATCGCCGAGAACATCGCGTACGGAGCCCCGTCCGGCACCTCCATGGACAAGATCGTCGAGGCGGCGAAGGCCACCCACGTCGACCGCTTCGTGCGCACCCTCCCCGACGGCTACGACACCGTCCTCGACGAGGAGGGCGGCAACGTCTCGGTCGGCGAGAAGCAGCTGATCACCATCGCCCGCGCGTTCCTCGCCGAGCCCGCGATCCTCGTCCTGGACGAGGCGACCAGCTCGGTGGACACCCGCACCGAGGTCCTCATCCAGCAGGCCATGGCCCAACTCCGGTCCGGCCGGACGAGCTTCGTGATCGCCCACCGGCTCTCCACGATCCGCGACGCCGACCTGATCCTGGTCATGGAGTCCGGCGCGATCGTCGAACAGGGCACGCACGACGACCTGCTGGCCGCGAACGGCGCGTACGCACGCCTGTACGCGGCCCAGTTCGCGGAGGCGGTGGCGGAGACGGACTGAGGGTCCGTTGTCAGTGACCCTCGGTAATGTGTTGAGCAGGGGACTTCTGCTCCCCAGCCTCATTGAGGTGCTGCGGAAGCCCGCTGCCTGATCCACCCCGCGATCCGCTCCAGCAGCTCAGGGGCCGCCGCGTTCTCCGCGTGGCCGTAGCCGGGCTCGATCCACAGGTCGGTGGAGGCGGGGGCGGCCGCGGCTGCCAGGGCCCGCGGATGGTCGAGCGGGAAGTACGCGTCCCGGTCGCCGTGCACGATGAGCAGCGGCGTCGGGGCGATCAGTGGGGCGGCTTCCGTGGGGGAGAGGGGGACCGGGTCCCAGGCGATGCCGTGGATACGGGTGCGCAGCCCCAGCCGGCCCACCAGACGGCCCAGCGGCCGCTCCACCACCCAGTGCAGCCGCCGCATTGCCGCGGTACCCCGGTAATACCAGCGAGCAGGGGCGCTCACCGCCACCACCATGTCGGTGTGCGCTCCTGTGCGCCCCTTGTGCGCGGCGGGGTACTGGGCGGCGTGCCGGACGACCACCGAGCCGCCCATGGAGAAGCCGACCGTGGCCACCCGGGTGTGGCCCAGGGTGCGCGCCCAGCGCACCGCGGCCGCCAGGTCCAGTACTTCCCGGTCGCCCACCGTGGAGCGCCCGCCGGACCGGCCGTGGCCCCGGAAGGAGAACGTGATCACGGGGCTGTACTGCGCGAAGGCGGCGGCCGCGCGGCGCAGCGCGGGGCGGTCCAGCGAGCCGGTGAAGCCGTGCGCGAGGACCACGACGAGGCCGTCCGGCGCGGCGTGCGAAGTATCCGCCGCAGGCGCATACTCGGCCTCGATGCGGACGCCGTCCTCGGTCAACAGCGACGCGCGCCGGCCACTCGAAGTGATCGAAGGAACACAAGATCGCGCAAAGTCGGCCGCCGCTCGGGAAGTCATGTGGGCTATTCTGTCGGGCAAGAAGGATCCGGGCAGCGTAGCCCCCGGGTCCTTTTGTGCTTTCAGACGCGCAGTGCGCGGATGAGCGCGGGTGTGCTCCAGGGCGCGGAGCGTACTGCGGTGCTCACGTTCCGGAGGCACGCGAGCCCCGCAAGGGCGCGGGGCCCGTGACCATACGAAGCAGTGCCGCAAAAGTCCTCGCAGGCAGGGACCGAGGAGGAACCGATGGGCGAGCGAAGCGTGCAGGAACACCGAACGGTCAGGGAACGACGGACGACCCGGGGCGGTGGTCGGCACGCGAACGAGCGGAGCGAGCGAGCCATCGTCAGGTGCGTCCCGAGCGAATGCTCGGCCTCGCGAAGCGAGGTGCAAGCATGAGTTCGCTGCTGCTCCTCACGAACGCTCTCCAGCCCTCGACGGAAGTGCTGCCCGCGCTCGGCCTCCTGCTGCACAGCGTGCGCGTCGCGCCTGCCGAAGGCCCGGCCCTGGTGGACACCCCCGGCGCCGACATCATCCTCATCGACGGCCGCCGCGACCTCCCCCAGGTCCGGTCGCTGTGCCAGCTGCTGCGCTCCACCGGCCCCGGCTGTCCGCTCGTCCTGGTCGTGACCGAGGGCGGCCTCGCCGCCGTCACCGCCGACTGGGGCATCGACGACGTCCTGCTCGACACCGCGGGCCCGGCCGAGGTCGAGGCGCGGCTGCGGCTCGCCATGGGCCGCCAGCAGATCTCCACGGACGACAGCCCGATGGAGATCCGCAACGGCGACCTGTCGGTGGACGAGGCGACCTACAGCGCCAAGCTCAAGGGCCGCGTCCTGGACCTGACCTTCAAGGAGTTCGAGCTCCTGAAGTACCTCGCGCAGCACCCGGGCCGGGTCTTCACCCGCGCCCAGCTGCTCCAGGAGGTCTGGGGATACGACTACTTCGGCGGTACGCGGACGGTCGATGTCCACGTACGGCGGCTGCGGGCCAAGCTCGGTCCCGAGCACGAGTCGCTGATCGGCACGGTGCGCAACGTCGGTTACCGCTTCGTCGTACCGGACAAGGTCGAGCGGGCCGCCGAGGAGGCCAAGGAGAAGGCCGCCAAGGAGGCCGAGCGCAAGGCGCAGCGGGCCGCCACCGAGGCCCGCGAGCACACCGCGGACCGGGGCGCGGCGACCAGCGGCGTACGCCCTGCCGAGCGGTAGGACGACCCGCGTAGACTGCCGCGCGTGGCCAAGGTGACGCGGGATGATGTGGCGAGGCTGGCGGGGACGTCCACCGCCGTGGTGAGTTACGTCATCAACAACGGACCGAGGCCGGTCGCCCCGGCCACGCGCGAGCGGGTGCTCGCCGCGATCAAGGAGCTGGGGTACCGGCCGGACCGGGTTGCGCAGGCCATGGCCTCGCGGCGGACCGACCTGATAGGGCTGATCGTCCCCGACACCCGACAGCCGTTCTTCGCGGAGATGGCGCACGCCGTGGAGCGTGCCGCGTCCGAGCGCGGAAAGATGGTGCTGGTCGGCAACGCCAACTATGAGGACGAGCGCGAGGTGCACTACCTCCGCGCCTTCCTCGGCATGCGGGTCGCCGGGCTCATCCTGATCAGCCAGGGCCCCAGCGAGCACGCCGCCGCCGAGATCGACACCTGGGACGCCCGCGTGGTGCTGCTGCACCGCCGCCCGGACGCCATCGACGACGTCGCCGTCATGGCGGACGACATCGGCGGCGCCCAGCTCGCCACCCGCCATCTCCTCGAACACGGCCATCCGTACGTCGCGTTCTTCGGCGGCCTGGAGGAGACGCCCAAGTCCGGCGACCCGGTCACCGACCACGTCAAGGGCTGGCAGCGGGCCATGCAGGAGGCCGGCTGCTCCACGGAGGGCCGGTACTTCCAGGCTCCGTACAACCGTTACGAGGCGTACCCGCTCGCGCTGAAGCTCCTGGAGAGCCCGGACCGGCCGACGGCGATCATGTGCGCCACCGACGACCAGGCCATCGCGGTGCTGCGCGCGGCCCGCGAGCTGCGCATCGACGTGCCCGGCGAGCTGGCGGTGGCGGGCTTCGACGACGTGAAGGAAGCGGCGCTGACCGACCCGCCGCTCACCACGATCGGCTCGGACCGGGAGGCGATGGCCCGTACGGCCGTGGACCTCGTGCTGGACGACGGGCTGCGGGTGGCGGGGTCGCGCCGGGAGCGGCTGCGGCAGTACCCGTCCCGGCTGGTGATCCGCCGGTCCTGCGGCTGCGGCGGCTGACCGCCCCAGCGCGCGCCTTTATACCGGGCATACCCACTTCTGCCGGACCTCTCAGGGCGTTCTCAGCCGGTTCTCATGCACGGCTCGCAGAGTCATAGACATGACCGAGAGCTACCGCCGCAGCGGCGATGATTCCCCGCAGACCTCGCAGATCCCGCAGTACGACGCCCAGCAGACCACCCCGTACCCGTCCTTCGGCGCGCCGGGTGCCTACCCGCCGCCGCCCCCGTACGCGCCGCCCGCGCAGCCCGTCGACGGTGGCGAGCCGCAGCCCCCGCGCCGCCGGATGCGCCGCCCCGTCGCGCTGATCGCCGCGGTCGCGCTGGCCTCCGGCCTGATCGGCGGCGGCAGCGCCGCGCTCATCGAGAGCGCCACGCAGGGCGGCAGCAGCGGCCAGAGCACCGCCGTGGTCAACGCGGGCGCCACCACCGGCAACGGGGTCTCCTCGGTGGCCAAGGCGGTCGGCCCCGCCATAGTCGAGATCAAGGCCCGCACGTCCCAGGGCGAGTCCACCGGTTCCGGCGTGGTCATCACCGGCGACGGCGAGATCATCACCAACAACCACGTCGTCTCCGGCGCCGACACCGTCTCCGTGTCCTTCAGCGACGGCTCCACCAGGACCGCCGAGGTCGTCGGCACCGACCCCGGCAAGGACCTGGCCCTGATCAAGGTGCGGGGCGCCAAGAACCTCACGCACGCCACCCTCGGCGACTCCAGCAAGCTCGCCGTCGGCGACCAGGTCGTCGCGATCGGCTCCCCCGAGGGCCTGACCGGCTCGGTGACCAGCGGCATCGTCTCCGCGCTCGGCCGCGAGGTGACCGTGCCCAAGGAGGACCAGCAGCAGCAACCGCAGCAACAGCAGCAGGGTCAGGCGCAGGGCGACCTCCCGTGGCCGTTCGAGTTCGGCGGCAACCAGTACAACGGCGACACCGGCTCCTCGACCACCTCGTACAAGGCCATCCAGACCGACGCCTCGCTCAACCCCGGCAACTCCGGCGGCGCCCTGATCGACATGCAGGGCCGGATCATCGGCATCAACTCCGCGATGTACTCGCCGAGCGACGCCACCAGCAGCAGCGCCGGCAGCGTCGGCCTCGGCTTCGCCATCCCGATCAACACCGTCAAGGCGGACCTGGACACCCTCCGCGCCGGCGGCAGCGGCAACTGAGGAGCGCGACCCGCACCTGAGAAGCTGGGGACGCAACCGTCCGCTTCCCGTACACCCCGAGGACCCGACACCCATGAGCGCCGCCGAGCAGGGCGAGACGCCCGCCCGCATCCTGATCGTCGACGACGAGCCGGCCGTCCGCGAGGCGCTCCGGCGCTCGCTCGCCTTCGAGGGCTACGCCACCGAGGAGGCCGTCGACGGCCTGGACGCGGTCGAGAAGGTGGCCGCGTACCGGCCCGAACTGATCGTGCTGGACGTGCTGATGCCCCGCATGGACGGCCTGACCGCGGCCCGCAGGCTGCGCGCGAGCGGCCTGACCGTGCCGATCCTGATGCTCACCGCGCGCGACACGGTCGGCGACCGGGTCACCGGACTGGACGCGGGCGCCGACGACTACCTGGTCAAGCCCTTCGAACTGGACGAGCTGCTGGCCCGCATCCGCGCGCTGCTGCGCCGCAGTTCGTACGCGGCGGCGGCCGGCGCGGCCCCCGACGAGGGCGACACGCTCACCTTCGCGGACCTCACGATGAACCTCGCCACCCGCGAAGTGACCCGCGGCGAGCGGCCCGTGGAGCTGACCCGCACCGAATTCACCCTGCTGGAGATGTTCCTGGCCCACCCGCGCCAGGTCCTCACCCGCGAGCAGATCCTCAAGGCCGTCTGGGGCTTCGACTTCGAGCCCTCCTCCAACTCCCTGGACGTGTACGTCATGTACCTGCGGCGCAAGACCGAGGCCGGCGGCGAACCGCGGCTGGTGCACACCGTGCGCGGCGTCGGGTACGTCCTGCGGTCCGGCGGTGCCGAGTGAACCTCCGCGAGGAGGCGGCCCAGCGCTACCGCCGGCTGCCGCTCCGCTCCCGGCTGGCGATGCTCACCGCGCTCGCCGTCGCGCTCGCCGTCGCCGCGTCCGCCGCCGCCTGCTGGCTGATCACCCGCGACCGGCTCACCGAGCAGCTCGACGCCACCCTGGGCAACGTCAGCGTGGACGCGGCGTACGTCCGGGCGCTGAGCGCCGAGTGCAACGGCACCGCGCCCGAGGGCATCCGCTTCCAGCCCACCCCGTACACGATCCAGCTCGTGTCCGTGGACGGCAGCGTGTGCACCTCGCCGGAGAAGTCGCAGATCCCCGCCGAGCGCGCGGACGTCGCCGTCGCGCAGGGCCGCTCCGGTGGCACCGTGCACACCGCGCGGGCCGCCGACGGCGCGGAGATGCGCGTCTCGACCGTGCCGTACCACGGGCCGGCCACCGACGCGCTGGGCAACCAGGTCGCGGTGTCCGTCGCCGCGCCCATGGAGCAGGTCACCGAGCCGCTCAACCAGCTCGCGCTGGTCCTGCTGATCGTCGCCGGGGTCGGCGTACTGGGCGCCGCGACCACCGGCCTGTGGGTGGCCAGGGCGGGCCTGAAACCCGTCGACCGGCTCACCGCGGCCGTCGAGCACGTCGCCCGTACCGAAGACCTCGCGATCCGTATCCCCACCGAGGGCGAGGACGAGATCGCCCGGCTCTCCCGGTCCTTCAACTCCATGACCGCCGCGCTCGCCGCCTCCCGCGACCTCCAGCAGCAGCTCATCGCGGACGCGGGCCACGAGCTGCGCACCCCGCTGACCTCCCTCCGTACCAACATCGACCTGCTGGAGCGCAGCGAGCGCACCGGCCGGGCCATCCCGGCCGACGACAAGCTCGCCCTGCTGGACTCGGTAAAGGCCCAGATGGGCGAGCTGGCAGCGCTCATCGGCGACCTTCAGGAGCTGTCCAGGACGCCGGAGCAGGGGCCCGGCGGTCAGCCCGCGCTGAAGGTGGTCGCGCTGCACGACATCACGGGCACCGCCCTGGAGCGGGCCCGGCTGCGCGGCCCGTCCCTCACCCTCGACGCCGCGCTGGACCCCTGGTACGTACGGGCCGAGCCGGCCGCGCTGGAGCGCGCGGTGGTCAACCTCCTGGACAACGCGGTGAAGTTCAGCCCGTCCGGCGCCACGGTCGAGGTCCGCCTGAAGGACGGCCTGCTGACCGTGCGGGACCATGGCCCGGGCATCCCCGAGGACGAACTCCCGCACGTCTTCGAGCGGTTCTGGCGCTCGCCCTCGGCGCGCAGCCTGCCCGGCAGCGGCCTCGGCCTGTCGATCGTGGCCCGCACGGCGCAGCAGGCGGGCGGCGGCGTCCGGCTGCTGCCCGCGCCGGGCGGCGGCACGCTGGCGGAGCTGCGTCTGCCGGGCGCGCCGGTACCGCCGCCGGAGGAGCCGCCGGAATCCAGCCCGTCGGGCGATTGAGGACACCCGGAAGCCGGGCCCCTACCGGGCGAAGTCCGACCCGAGCCCGGCCCCGGCCTCGGGGGCACCAACCGCCCCGGGCCCGTAAGAGACCACGCCGTCCGTCGTCAGCCCACCGGTCGCGCCCCGCAGGGACCACACCGCACCCGTGTCCTTCGGCGCCGCGCCATCCTCACCCGGCGCGCCCGCCGCGAGGTCGGCCTTCCCGTCGCCGTCCGTGTCGAGCAGCGAGACCGCCTCGCCGAAGCGGTCACCGGCCTCGGCCACGCCCGGCACGCCCGCCGTGTTCTGGTGCCACGCCTGGGCGCCGGTGCCGGTCAGGCCGCCCTTGCCGCCCTTGAGGAGGACCGCGCTGCCCGCGTCCTTCAGCGCCGCGCCGGAGGCGGAGGTGAGGTCCTCGTACGGGACGCCGACCGCGACATCGGCGTACCCGTCGCCGTTCACATCGCCCGCGCTGAGCGAGTAACCGAACTGGTCGCCCTCCTCGCCCGCGCCCGGGACGCCCGCGGTGTCCTGGGTGATCGTCGTGGTGCGCGTGCCCGGGCCGTTCGCCGAGCCGTACGCGACCTTGACGGTGCCCTTGTCGTACGGGAGTTCCTCGACCACGCCGCCCGGCACCGGGCGGTATATGAGGTCGCCGAAGCCGTCCTTGTCGACGTCGCCGACCGTGGCCGAGGCGGCGTCCGGCAGCTCCGTGGACTTGGTGGCGAGGCCGCCGGAGCCGCCCTTCCACAGCTCGCTCGACTCCGACATCTCCTCGAACGCGTGCATGCTGACCAGGTCGTCCCGGCCGTCACCGTTGAGGTCCCCGGCGGTCAGTTCCTCGGAACGGAAGAGGTGGCCGGTCAGGATGTCCGCGGTCCGGGCGGGCGCCCCGGCGCGGGTGAACGGCCCGTACATCACGTGCAGGCCCGAGGATTCGGTCTCGTCGCCGTCGCTGTCGGCGACCAGGTCGGCGTGGCCGTCCCCGTTGAAGTCCCCGGCGGTGAGATTGCCGCCGTCGGTGCCCTGGAGGGTGGCGGCGCCGCCGCCCTTGCCGTCGGTGGAGCCCCACAGGACGACCGGTGCCCCGCCGCCGGTGACGACGAGGTCGCCGGTGCCGTCGCCGTCCAGGTCGCGGGCCACGGTGCGGTCGCCGAAGCGGACGCCGTCGCCGGGCGACCCGGGCACGCCGGCGGTGGCGCGGCTGATGACCTGGTGCTTGCCGGTGGCGGCGCCGGAGGCGGAGCCGTACACCACGGTGATGTAGCCGGCCTTCGCCGTGCCGTCGACCGTGCCGCCGGGGGCGGTGGCAACGATGTCGGCGTAGCCGTCGTGGTTGAAGTCGGCCTGGGGCGCGGTGCCGGCCGGGCCCGCGGCAGCGGCGGCCGGCGCGGTGTCCGCGGGGGCCGCGCTCGCCGGGGCGGCCAGCACGAGCGGGGTGGTGAGCAGGGCGGCCACCGCGGCGCAGCGCGCTGCGGTGGGGGTGGGGCGGTGGCGCACGGTTCCTCCTGTGGTCGGCACCCGGACACCCCGGGTGCACCTCTCGTACACCTGGTACGACGCGAGTTGTGCGCCCGCGGTTGTGCGCGGACGCCACACTCGTCCCACAAGTCCCGTATCAGCGCGGCTGTTTCGCGGCCTCCCCGAACGGGATTCCGGTGCCCGAGAGTTGGGCCCGGATGCCCTCCCGCTCCACGGAAATGGTGCGCAGCCGCACGTCACCGGGGGTGGCCGGGAGGCGGAAGGAGAGGTCCAGGCGGTCCGCGAGCTCCGGCTTGGTGAGCCCCGCGAGGGAGCCGAGGATCTTCGGGTCGATGCCGACCTTCTTCAGCAGCCAGGGGTGGTCGGCGACGACGTCGACCAGATTGACCTTCATCAGCTTGCTGATGAAGCGCGGCGTGCCGATCAGGTCGTGCAGCTTCTTCTCGTTGTGCAGGGCCGCGTCGATGTACTCCTGCGGGATGCCGATGCGGTCGGCGATGGCCGGGACGGCGAGCATCGCCTTGACCTTGGCGGCCTCCCGGCTGAGCTGCCGGGCCGTCTTGCGGGTGAGCTGCAGGCCCTCGCCCTTCCCCGTACCGGGGCGGTAGACCGCGATGTCGCCGATGTCCAGCCGCATGCCGCTGACCTCGGTGGAGATGCCGCGGTCGCCGGCCTGCCGGATGTGGGCCCTGGCGTGCACCCGCAGCTCGTGCCCGGCGATCGGCAGCCGCCCTTCCGCGCGTACGGAATGGGGGCCCAGCTCGCTGAACCTGACCTGCGAGGCGCCCAGTTCGCGGTTCATGTCCTCGAAGGAGAGCAGCACGTCGCCGTGCATCCGCTCGACCGTGCCGCCCTTGAGGGACGTCGGCAGGTCGCCGTCGAGCGTCACGTTCTCCGCCGTCGCCTCGAACTTCGCCAGCGAGACCCGGTCGGCGGCGAGGTCGGGGATGGCCACCCGCACCCGGTCCAGCCGCTTGTCCGCGACCTGGGTCAGGAAGGGGAAGCCCTCGATGTCCACCTCGGGGTCGGCCGCCAGGTGCAGCGAGTCCTTGAGCTTCTCGGCCGCCTTGTTCTGCGCGTACAGCACGGCGAACCGGTCGGCGAGGCCCGCGAAGGAGGCCGCCACCAGTACGGTGGCGACCAGCTTCACGGTGAGGGGCACGGCCGCGAACCGGCTGATACCGCGCTTGGCCTTGCGGTGGTTGGGCGGCGCCCACGCCTCGTCGTCGTCCGGCTCGGTGCGCAGGCCGAGGTCCAGGGGATCGTCGCGGCCGGGCTCCGGCTCGGGGTCGGCCAGCCCGGCGAGCTCCGCGTACGGGTTGACCGGCGCCATCTCACGGGTGTCGCCCTGTGGTGCCTGTGATGCGGATATGCGTGTGGGGGTTCGCATCGGCACATCCCACCATGCGCACGACCCTCGAACGCAAGTCCTACTGCCGGTAAGTAGGGATATGAGCGGTTACTTCACCACGGTGATCACTTCACGATGGTGATGCGGTCCGCCTTCGGCGGGGCCAGCGGGCCGGACGCCGAGGAGTGCGCGCCCAGGTACGCGGTGAACGCGTCCAGGTCCGACGGGCCGACGAACTTGTCCGTGCCCTCCTTGAAGACGGGGAACCCGTCACCGCCGCCCGCCAGGAACTCGTTCAGCGCGACGCGGTAGGTCTTCGCCGGGTCGATCGGCTCGCCGTTCAGCTTCACCGAGTCCTTGACCACCCGGTCCGCGCCCGACTTGGTCATGTCCAGGGTGTAGGTGAAGCCCTTCGAGACCTGGAGGATCTTCGGGGAGGCCGCGTTCGCGCCGCTGACCTGCTGCTGCAGCGCGGTGATCAGCTGCGCGCCGGTCAGCCCGATCACGTTCGTCATGTTGGTGAACGGCTGCACGGTGAAGGCCTCGCCGTACGTCACCACCCCGTCGCCCTCGCTCCTCGACGCCTTGAAGGCCAGGTCGGAGCGGACGCCGCCGGGGTTCATCAGGGCGAGCTGCGCGCCGCCCTTGCCGCTGTCCGCCGTCGCCTCCAGCTGCGCGTCGGAGATGACGTCACCGAGCGGCGACTCGGGGGTGCTCGCGCCGCGGCCCGCGATGTCGTCGGAGATGTAGCCGACCGGCTTGTTCGCGACCGGCGCGGCCAGCTTGTCCCAGCGCTTGATCAGCGAGGTCAGGTCCGGCGCCTTGGGCTGGGTGCGGTTCACCACGTGGTTGGCCGACTTCACGGCCGTCCGCACGATGTCCTTGGTCTTCCGGTCGTACGTCAGCGTGGTGTCGGTGTAGAGCTTGCCGAAGGAGGCCGCCGAGGTGACCATCCGCGGCTGCCCGGCCGGGTCGGGGATCGTGCACGCGTACGCCTGGTGGGTGTGCCCGGTGACCAGCGCGTCGACCTTCGGGGTGACCTTCTTGGCGATCTCCGTGATCGGCCCGGAGATGCCGTCGCCGGGACCCGGGCTGTCGCAGTCGTAGTTGTACGAGGTGGACGCGGGTGCCCCGCCCTCGTGGACCAGCGCGACGACCGACTTCACGCCCTGCTTCTGCAGCACCTTGGCGTACTTGTCGATGGTCTCGGCCTCGTCGTGGAACTTCAGGCCCTTCACGCCCTCGGCGCTGACGATGTCCGGCGTGCCCTCCAGCGTCACGCCGATGAAGCCGATCTTCACGCCCTTGTGCTGCCAGACCGTGTACGGCTTCAGGATCGGCTTGCCGGTCTTCTCGTCGGTGACGTTGGCGGCCAGGTACGGGTAGTCCGCGCCCTCGAAGATCCGCCCGTCCTCGTAACAGCCGTCCTTCGGGTGGCAGCCGCCGTTCTGCAGCCGCGCCAGCTCCGCGCGCCCCTCGTCGAACTCGTGGTTGCCGACGCCGGTCACGTCCAGCTTCAGCTTGTTCATCGCCTCCACGGTCGGCTCGTCGTGGAAGAGGCCCGAGAGCAGCGGGCTCGCGCCCACCAGGTCGCCGGCGGCCGCGGTGACGGAGTACGGGTGGCCCTTGCGCGCCGTGCGCAGCGAGTTCGCCAGGTACTCGACGCCACCGGCCTCGATCTTCTTCTTGCTCCCGTCGGCCTGCTCCTCCTCGACCGTGCCGGACGAGCCCTGCGGCGGCTCCAGGTTCCCGTGGAAGTCGTTGAAGGAGAGCAGCTGCACGTCGACGGTGCGCGAGGAGTGGCCGGTCCCGCCGGGCGTACCGGCGCCGGCGGGCAGCGCCGCCGCGGTGACGCCGGCCGCGGCGGCCAGCACGGTCGCCCCGGCCGCCAGGCGGCGCTTGAGACGGCGCCGATGAGGCGTAACTGACATGGGTCGTCCCCCTTGTGTGCTGCGGATGAGGAGTGGCGAGCGACCGGAAGCCTATGGTCAACGCGCGTAGCGCACCAGAGGCGACGGGTTAAGGGACGGTTGCGATGCGGGGACGCGGGGCGTCGCCGGACGCCCGGCGGGCCGTACCCTTCGGGGCATGACTGACGCTGCACAGGGAACGGGCCCGGCCGGGCGGGACATGCAGGTACGGGAAGCGCTCACGCCGGACGTGGCCGGTGCCGTACTGGAGCTGATCGAGACGGCGGCACGGACGGACGGCCAGCCGGCCGTGTCCGAGCAGGGACGGCTGCAGCTACGCGGCGGACAGCGGGAGGGCGTGAAGCACGTACTGCTGCGCGCCGAGGGCGACCGCATCGTCGGGTACGCGCAGCTGGAGGACACCGACCCGGTCGAGGCGCCCGCCGCCGAGCTGGTCGTGCACCCCGAATTCCGCGGCCACGGCCTGGGCCGCAGGCTCGGCGGCGCGCTGCTGGAGCAGTCCGGAAGGCGGCTGCGGCTGTGGGCGCACGGCGGCCACCCCGCGGCCCGCCACCTCGCGCAGACCCTGGGCCTGACCCTCTTCCGCGAGCTGCGCCAGATGCGCCGCCCGCTGGCCGACCTGGACCTGGCCGAGCCGGTGCTGCCCGCGGGCGTCACCGTCCGTACCTTCCAGCCCGGCACCGACGACGCGGCCTGGCTCGCCGCCAACGCCGCGGCCTTCGCGCACCACCCCGAACAGGGCTCGCTCACCCAGCGTGACCTGGACGACCGCAAGGCCGAGCCCTGGTTCGACCCGAAGGGCTTCTTCCTGGCCGAGAAAGAGGGGGAGCTGGTCGGCTTCCACTGGACGAAGAAGCACGCCGAGGAGGGCCTCGGCGAGGTCTACGTCGTGGGCGTACGGCCCGAGGCACAGGGCGGCGGCCTCGGCAAGGCGCTCACCGCGATCGGGCTCCGGCACCTGGCCGCCGAGGGCATGCCGACGGCGATGCTCTACGTGGACGCGGACAACGTCCCCGCGGTGACGGTGTACGAGCGCCTCGGCTTCGTCACGCACGAGACGGACCTGATGTACCGCACCGAGCTCTGACCAGCAGCAGGGCGGCTGTGCATCGGAGTTGACGGAGTGTCATGAGGTGGCGGCGGGGCTTCGCGCCCGCCGCCGCCTCCCCGCCCGGCACCGGAAAATCCCCTCCGAGTAGCCCCCCGCTTGCCTGTCCGCCATGTCCGCGTTACCGGCGATTCAAACTCGCTTGCGAGCATCACTGAATGCAGCCCTCCGCGCAGCCGGCCGGTGACCGAAGGCTCCGAGCCGCCCCGCCGCCTCCCGACGCGCCTTCCCCGCCGGGAGCGCGGAAGAATGAGGTTATGGACCAGCAGACCAGCGCCCAGGCCCCGGCAACGTCCCCGACGCCGTCCGCACCGGCTCAGCCCTCGGTCGGTTCGATCGCCGCGCACCGCCCCAGCACCGTGGCGGCCTCACTGCCCGAGCTGGAACCGGACCTCGACGCCGATCTGGACGCGTACGACGTCGACGGCGCGCTGGGCGACGACGGCGTGGAGCTGCCCGCCGGCCGCTTCCTGGACCGCGAGCGCAGCTGGCTCGCGTTCAACGAACGGGTACTGGAGCTGGCCGAGGACCCGGCCACGCCGCTGCTGGAACGCGCCAAGTTCCTGGCGATCTTCGCCTCCAACCTGGACGAGTTCTTCATGGTCCGGGTCGCGGGCCTCAAGCGCAGAATCGCCACCGGCGTCGCCACCCGCTCCGCCTCCGGACTGCAGCCCCGCGAAGTACTGGACCTGATCTGGACCCGCTCCCGCGAGCTCATGGCCCGGCACGCCGCCTGCTACCAGCAGGACGTCGCCCCGGAGCTGGGCGGCGCGGGCATCCATCTGATCCGCTGGCCGGAGCTGACCGAGAAGGAACAGGCCCGCCTGTTCACCCTCTTCCGCCACCAGATCTTCCCCGTCCTCACGCCGCTGGCCGTCGACCCGGCCCACCCCTTCCCGTACATCTCCGGCCTCTCCCTGAACCTGGCCGTGGTCGTCCGCAACCCCGTCAGCGGCCACGACCACTTCGCCCGGGTCAAGGTCCCGCCGCTGCTCTCCCGCTTCCTGGAGGCGTCCCCGCAGCGCTACGTCCCCATAGAGGACGTCATCGCCGCGCACCTGGAGGAGCTGTTCCCGGGCATGGAGGTGCGCGCGCACCACATGTTCCGGGTCACCCGCAACGAGGACCTGGAGGTCGAGGAGGACGACGCGGAGAACCTCCTCAAGGCCCTGGAGAAGGAGCTCATGCGGCGCCGCTTCGGGCCGCCCGTCCGGCTGGAGGTCGAGGAGTCCATCGACCCGGCCGTACTGGACCTGCTCGTCCAGGAACTCAAGATCTCCGAGGCCGAGGTCTACCCGCTGCCCGGCCCGCTGGACCTGACCGGCCTCTTCGGCATCTCCGCGCTGGACCGGCCCGAGCTGAAGTATCCGAAGTTCGTCGCCGGCACCCACCGCGACCTGGCCGAGGTCGAGTCGGCCTCGGCCCCCGACATCTTCGCGGCCCTGCGCAACCGCGACGTCCTGCTCCACCACCCCTACGACTCCTTCTCCACCTCCGTCCAGGCGTTCCTGGAGCAGGCCGCCGCCGACCCGGACGTCCTCGCGATCAAGCAGACGCTGTACCGGACCTCCGGCGACTCCCCGATCGTCGACGCCCTGATAGACGCCGCCGAGTCCGGCAAACAGGTCCTCGTCCTGGTCGAGATCAAGGCGCGCTTCGACGAGCAGGCCAACATCAAGTGGGCGCGGAAGCTGGAGGAGGCCGGCTGCCACGTCGTCTACGGCCTGGTCGGCCTCAAGACGCACTGCAAGCTCTCCCTGGTCGTCCGCCAGGAAGGCGACATGCTGCGCCGCTACTCCCATGTGGGAACCGGCAATTACCACCCGAAGACCGCCCGGCTCTACGAGGACCTGGGGCTGCTGACCGCGGACCCGCAGGTGGGCGCCGACCTCTCCGACCTGTTCAACCGGCTCTCCGGCTACTCCCGCCGGGAGACCTACCGGCGGCTGCTCGTCGCCCCCAAGTCGCTGCGGGACGGCCTGGTCCAGCGCATCACCAAGGAGATCGCGCACCAGCGCGCGGGCCACCCCGCGTACGTCCGCATCAAGGTCAACTCGATGGTGGACGAGGCCGTCATCGACGCCCTGTACCGGGCCTCCCAGGCCGGTGTGTCCGTCGACATCTGGGTACGCGGAATCTGTGCACTGCGGCCCGGCGTCCCGGGCCTGAGCGAGAACATCCGCGTCCGCAGCGTCCTCGGCCGCTTCCTCGAACACTCGCGGGTGTTCGCCTTCGGCAACGGAGGGGAGCCCGAAGTGTGGCTGGGCAGCGCGGACATGATGCACCGCAACCTCGACCGGCGGATCGAGGCGCTGGTACGGGTCACCGACCCGGGCCACCGTGCCTCGCTCGACCGCCTGCTGCGGACCGGCACGTCGGACACCACCTCCGCCTGGCACCTCGGCCCGGACGGCAACTGGACCCGGCACGCGGCCGACGCGGACGGCACCCCGCTGCGCAACGTACAAGAAATGCTCATCGACGCCCGGAGGCGCCGGCGTGGCCCTGCGACCTGACCTCTCCCCGCCCTGCGAACGGACCGGAGCCCACCCGGCCGGCCCGGCGCCCGACCGCGCGACGGCCGGCGAGGTGCTCTCGGCCTACCTCCACGAGCAGTCGACGGCCTTCCTGCGCAACCTGCGGCTGCACCGCGAGAGCGGCTCGGACGCGCGGGGCGCCGGCGACGCGGCCCGGGAACTGCGCGCCGCGGCCCGCCGGATCAGCGGCGCGCTGCACACCTTCCGGCCGCTGACCGACGAGGCCTGGGCCGACCAGCTCCGCACCGAACTGGGCTGGCTGTCGGGCACCCTGGCCCGCGAACACGCCTACGCCGACCGGCTCGCCCGCCTGCTGGCCGCCCTCCACCGCGTGGCGGGCCCGGCCGAACCGGCCGGCGCCGCGAGATCCCCGGAGGGCGACGCCCCGCCCGCGCAGCGGTCCCGCGCCACGGGGACCAGGGAGGGCACCCGGGACGGCCGGGCTCGCGACGAGCGGACCCGGGACGGGCGGTCCGGCGACGAGCGGACCCGGGACGGGCGGACCCGCGACGACCGGGCCCGCGACCCCAAGGACCCGGCCGCCACCAACGCGGCAGGGGCCGCGCGGGCCGGCGCGCTGCTGGACCGGCAGCTGACCCTGGCCCGCACCCGCGCCCACTCCGCCGCGCTCCAGGCGCTCGGCTCCTCGCGCTTCCACGCCGTCGCGGACGCCGTCGCGGTACTGGCCTCCGAAGCGCCGCTGGACAAGAACGCCGCCGACCGGCTCGCCACCGAAGCGCTGCCGCCGCTGGCCGACCACGCGCACCGCCGGCTCGCCGAGGCCGTCGCCGCGCTGCCGCTGACCCGCGCCGGACACCCGTACAACGCCGCGGCGCTGTCCGCCGACGACCGCCAGGACGGCGCCTGGCACCAGGTACGGCTGCTGCTGCGGCACAGCCGGTACGCGCAGGAGGTCGCCGACGGCGGCGTCACCGACCTCCGGCTCCTGGAAGCGGCCCGGGCCCTGGAGCGGCACCGTGACGCGGCCGAGGCCGCCACCGCGGCGGCCGCCGCGGCCCGCACCCCGCGCATCGCCCCGGCCACCGCGTACGCCCTCGGCATCCTCCACGCCGACCAGCGCCACGAGGTGGAAGCCGCCCGCTACGCCTTCACCCGCGCCTGGAGACCCGCATGAGCAACAACGGAACGGCAGTCCTGGCCGCGGGCTGCGTACTGTGGCGCCGCTCGCCGGGGGCGGGCGGGCCGGAGATCGCCCTCGTACACAGGCCGAAGTACGACGACTGGTCGCACCCGAAAGGAAAGCTGAAGCGGGGCGAGGAGGCGCGGGCGGCGGCCGTGCGCGAGGTCGCCGAGGAGACCGGCATGGACTGCCGGCTCGGCCCGGAGCTCTCGACCGTGTACTACGAGGCGAACGGCCGGCCCAAGGAGGTCCGCTACTGGGCGGCGGAGGCGTGCGGCGGGGCGTTCGTCCCCAACGACGAGGTCGACCGGCTGGCCTGGCTCTCCCCGGCCGAGGCCCGCGACCGCCTCACCCAGGACCGGGACCGGCCGCTGGTCGACGCGCTCATGGATGCGCTGCACCCGGTGCCAGCGCCTCCCACCGGACCGTGACCTCGCCCAGGCGCCAGCGGCGGGGGCCGTCGGTCAGGGGCCAGCCCGCGGCGTGGAGGGTGTGGACCGAGCGGATCCAGCGCTGGCGGGCGCTGAGGGCGCCGTAGGGGGCGGCTGCCGCCCAGGCGCGGTCGAAGTCGCGCAGGAAGGCGTGCACCGGCTCGCCCGGCACATTGCGGTGGATGAGCGCCTTCGGAAGCCGTTCGGCCAGGTCGGAAGGGGTGGCCAGGGCCGCGAGGCGGGCCGCGAAGGTGACCGTGCGGGGGCCCTCGGGGCCGAGCGCGACCCAGACGTGCCGGCGCCCGATCTCGTCGCAGGTGCCCTCCACCAGCAGGCCGCCCGGGGCCAGCCGCGCGCAGAGCCGCGCCCAGACCGCGGCCACCTCGGCCTCGTCGTACTGCCGCAGCACGTTCGCCGCCCGGATCAGCGCGGGGGAGCGGCCCGGGGCGCCGGGCAGTGGCACCTCGAAGCCGCCGTGCAGGAAGACCAGCCCGTCCCGCTCGTACGGCTTCGCCGCCGCGACCCGCGCCGGATCGATCTCGACGCCCACCACCTGCGTGTCCGCGCGGGCCGTGCGCAGCCGGTCCAGCAGCTCCACGGCGGTCCAGGGCGCGGCGCCGTACCCGAGGTCGACGGCGACCGGGTCGGCGGTGCGGCGCAGCTGCGGGCCGTGCGTGGCGGCGATCCAGCGGTCCATGCGGCGCAGCCGGTTCGGGTTGGTGGTCCCGCGGGTGGCGCTCCCGACCGGGCGTGCGGACGGGGGAGGGGAGGAGCTGCGGGCCATGGCATGACTTTATGCGCTGGGTCCCAGGGGGTCGGCCAGGTGGCCGGTCCGGCGGTCGGACTGGTGATAGGCCAGGTGGCAGGCCCGGTGGCTGTGGGGTGTCCGGCCCGTGGACCGGCGGGGAAGATCCGGTGAGCATCCCTTAGGGTCACGCTTTGGCAAAGAGGGGGCGGCGCGGTGCCTGGCGGGAAATGGCACGGCCGGCTCTGTTGTTGGCCGGTGGAGAGGCGCTGTTGCGCCGGGTTTCTGCCGGATTTTCGGAGGTAGCTCGCAGTGAGCCAATACGTGTCCCGGCTCCGCGGCCGTCCCCAGAGCCAGTTCGCGGGCCCCGCCCGGCTGCGGCTGGGGGGCTCCCGCAAGCCGCGCCGGGTGGCGATGCTGAGCGTGCACACCTCCCCGCTGCACCAGCCCGGCACGGGCGACGCGGGCGGCATGAACGTCTACATCGTCGAGCTGGCCAGGAAACTCGCCGCGCTCAACATCGAGGTCGAGATATTCACCCGCGCCACCACGGGCGCCCTCCCGCCCGCCGTCGAGCTGGCCCCCGGCGTGCTCGTACGGCACGTGGACGCGGGCCCGTACGAGGGGCTGAACAAGGAGGACCTGCCCGCCCAGCTGTGCGCCTTCACGCATGGCGTGATGCAGGCGTGGGCCGGCCACCGTCCCGGCCACTACGACCTGGTGCACTCGCACTACTGGCTGTCCGGCCACGTCGGCTGGCTCGCCGCCGAGCGCTGGGGCGTCCCCCTCGTCCACGCCATGCACACGATGGCCAAGGTCAAGAACGCCGCGCTCGCGGAGGGTGACACCCCCGAGCCGGCCGCCCGCGTCATCGGCGAGACCCAGATCGTGCGCGCCTCGGACCGCCTGATCGCCAACACCGCCGAAGAGGCCGGCGAGCTCGTACGGCACTACGAGGCCGAGCCCGACAAGGTCGCGGTCGTGCACCCCGGGGTCAACCTCGACCGCTTCCGCCCGGCGAGCGACGCGGCGGGCGGCCTCGCGGCGGGTAGCGGTATCGCGGCGGGCAGCGGCATCGCCGACGCCCGCGCTGCCGCCCGGGACCGTCTCGGCCTGCCCCAGGACGCGCTGATCCCGCTCTTCGCGGGCCGCATCCAGCCCCTGAAGGCGCCCGACATCCTGCTGCGTGCGGTCGCGGTCCTGCTGGACCGGGACCCCTCGCTGCGCTCCCGGATCGTCGTCCCCGTCGTGGGCGGGCCGAGCGGCAGCGGCCTGGCCAAGCCCGAGGGCCTGCAGAAGCTGGCCGCCCGGCTCGGCATCGCGGACGTGGTGCGGTTCCGGCCGCCGGTCGGCCAGGACCAGCTCGCCGACTGGTACCGCGCGGCCAGCGTGCTGGTCATGCCGTCGTACAGCGAGTCCTTCGGGCTGGTGGCCATAGAGGCACAGGCGTGCGGCACCCCGGTGATCGCGGCGTCGGTCGGCGGCCTCCCGGTCGCCGTGCAGGACGGCGTCAGCGGCGTCCTCGTCGACGGGCACGACCCGGTGGACTACGCCCGCGCGCTGGGCCGCTTCGCCGACGATCCCTCGCTCACGCTGCGGATGGGCGCGGCGGCCGCCCGGCACGCCGGTTCCTTCGGCTGGGACACCGCGGCCGCGGCGACGGCCGATGTGTACACCGCCGCGATGCACGAGCGGCGCCGTCGCCTACGATCACTGCATGGCTGACGACGCGCGGCAGATCATCGAGGCGACGCTCAACGACGCCGAGCTGGAGTGGGAGTCCCCGGCGGAGGGCAGCTACGTCGTCAAGCTGCCCGGCACCCGCAAGCTCTCCACGACGTGCTCGCTGCTCGTCGGCAAGCACTCCCTGTCCATCAACGCCTTCGTCGTACGCCGCCCGGACGAGAACCACGAAGCGGTGCACCGCTGGCTGCTGGAGCGCAACACCCGGCTGTACGGCGTGAGTTACGCGATCGACAAGCTCGGCGACATCTACCTCGTCGGCAAGCTGCCGCTCGCGGCCGTCACCCCCGAGGAGCTGGACCGCATCCTCGGCACGGTCCTGGAGAACGCCGACGGCTCCTTCAACACGCTGCTGGAGATGGGCTTCGCGTCGGCGATCCGCAAGGAGTACGAGTGGCGGGTCTCGCGTGGCGAATCCACCCGCAACCTTGAAGCATTCGCCCATCTGACCGGCCGGGACAAGTAGCGCTTTCCGGCCCATTTCGCGGTCACTCTTCCCGGCTCTTCCACCGCCCTGCGGGCCCGTGGCATGCTCGCGGCCTTCTCTCTCCCATGCACCTCTTCACCTGCATGAAGGGCGGCCCATGGACATCAGCAGGCGCACCCTGCTGGGCAGCGCGACCGCCGTGGCGGCGGCCGCCGCACTGCCCGCTCTCCCGGCCTCGGCGGCCGGTCAGTACCACGCACTCTGGGACGAGTTCTCCGCCCGCCCCTTCACGCATCCGCAGATCCCGTACATCGGCCGGGCCGGCTGCCGGCGCCGCTTCCGGGCCGCCGGCGGTCCCGTGATCGACGCGGTACGGGATCACGGCGCCGTCCCGGACGGCAGCAAGGATTCGGCGCCCGCCCTCAACCGTGCGCTGGAGGCCGCGGGCCGGCGCGGCGGCGGCACCGTCACCCTCCCGCCCGGCACCTACCGCATCGACGACATCGTCCGCATCGGCCACAACCACGTGGTGCTGCGCGGCGCGGGCAGCGGCCGTACCAAGCTGCTCGCCACCAAGCACCTCACCGAGCTGATCGGTCCGTACGGCAGCCGGTACGGCGGCGACAAGTCCGCCTGGTCCTGGACCGGCGGCCTCATCTGGCTCTGCCCGACCGCCCGTTGGAACTCCCTCATCGCGGCCATCAAGAAGCGGGACTGGCCGTTCGAGGGCTGGACGGGCAACCGGCGTGACGAGTGGCGCACGCTCACCTCCGTACGCCCCGCGCGCCGCGGCGACTGGACGGTGACGGTCACCGACACGTCGCGCCTCCGCCCCGGCGCCCTCGTCCTCCTCCAGCTGGCCGACGACAAGGGCCACACCCTTCTCCAGCACATGGCGGGCGGCGGTCCCGGCCCCGCCTCGTACACCTGGGACGGCAGGGAAAAACTCAACAGCTTCGTCCCGTACGAGTGGCCCGTACGCATCGTCCGTATCAAGGGTCGCGAAGTGACCTTCGAGCGCCCGTTGCCCCTCGACGTACGCCCGGAGTGGGACCCGAAGCTCACCACCCACGTCCCCGCGCTCACCGGCGCCGGCGTCGAGGGCCTGACGATCGAGGCGGTCGAAACGCCGCAGTCCCTCCATCTGCAGGACAAGGGCTACAACGGCGTCCTCCTGCAGTGCGCGTACGACTGCTGGGTACGGGACGTCGTCGCGCGCCACGTCGACAACGGTTTCGGGCTGACGGCCTCGTCCTCCTGCACGATCAGCGACACCCGTGTCGCGGGCCGCGGCTCCCACCACCCGTACTACTGCCGCGAGGGCGCGCACGACAACCTCTTCGAGGACTTCGTGATCGAGCGGCGCAGCGTCCCCGCACCGCCCGGCACGATCCTGCACGGCATCAACGTCGAGAATCTGTCCAGTTACAACGTCTGGTCGCGCGGCCGGATGGAGATGGGCACGTTCGACTCCCACCGGGGCCTGCCGTTCGCCAACGTCCGTACCGACATCACCATCGACAACACCGGCGAGCACGGCGGCGACCTGCGCGCGGGGCCGCTCTTCGGGGCCCGCTTCACGCACTGGAACGTCCGCGTCACGAACGGGCGGGCCGGCATGGTGAAGATCGACGAACTGGCCCCGTACAGCGTCACCGCCGGCATCTCGGAGGTCCGCGAGTTCGGCCAGATCGACGAGCCGGACTTCACGGGTGACCTGCACAGCAGGCTCGTGGCGTACGGCCGCCCGGGGTCGCTCAGGCCACGGAATCTGTACGAGGCGCAGCGCCGGCTGCGTCCATGACCGGCGCGGGTTCCGGAGTCCGGTCCGGTACCGGCGCGGGTTCCGGGGCCTTCGTACCCGCCGCGCGCTCCTCCGCGTTCATCCGCCGCAGCAGCAGCCCGTAACCGAGGGCCGCGACCGTCCCGACCACCGCACTGGCGGACCAGAGGGTGGCCGGGCCGTAGCGGTCGATGACCGCGCCGCCGAGCAGCGGGGCGGCCAGCGAGGCCACCGACCAGGACAGCGCGTACATGCCCTGGTAACGCCCGCGGCCATGCGTGGGGGAGAGCCGGACCACCAGCCCCATCTGGGTGGGGGAGTTGATGATCTCGCCGAGCGTCCAGACGGCGACGGACACCGCGAACAGCGCCACGGAACCGGCGAACGCGGTGAGCCCGAAGCCGTAACCGGTCAGCAGCGCCGAGCCGATCAGCAGCGCCGCCGGGCTGCGGTGCTCGATGAAGCGGGTCACCGGGATCTGCAGCAGCACGATCAGCACGCCGTTCGTGGCGATCACCAGCCCGAAGTCCGAGCTGCTGAAGCCCGCCTGACCCATGGTCACCGGCAGCGACACATACGCCTGCTGGAAGAGCAGCGCGAGCAGCAGATTCAGCCCGACGACGGTCATGAACCGCCCGTCCCGCACCACGGTCATCATCGACACACGCCGTACGGGCTCCTCCGTGGTGCTGCTCTCGGTCGCCGTCACCGGCCGGGACTCGGGCAGCTTCACGAAGACCACCACCGCGCAGGCCAGCACCAGCACCGACTCACCGAGGAAGAGCAGCAGATAGCCGTACTGGGCGAGCAGCCCGGCCAGCGACGAGGAGATCGCGAAGCCCATGTTCAGCGCCCAGTAGTTCAGGGCGAACGCCCGCACCCGGTCCTCCGGCGCCACGATGTCCGCCATCATCGCCTGCACCGCGGGCCGCGAACCGTTGCTCGCCATGCCCACCACGCAGGCCACCGCCGCGATGGCCACCGGGTCCTCCATGAACCCCAGCAGCGCCACCGAGACCGCGGTCGCCAGCTGCGCGATCAGCATCGTGGGCCGCCGCCCGAGCCGGTCGGTCAGCACCCCGGCCACCACCGAGGAGACCACCCCGCCCAGCCCGTACAGCGCGCCGACCAGTCCCGCGTACGACGCCGAGTACCCCCGCTCCACCGTGAGGTACAGCGCCAGGAACGTGGCGACGAACGCCCCCAGCCGATTGATCAGCGTGCTCGCCCACAGCCACCAGAACTGCCGCGGCAGCCCCGACACACTCGCGACGACGGCTCGTCTCACCCTGACTCCCCCATAAACCGTGCCCGTGCGCCGATGTAAGTGGCGCAACCGCCAAGGGGAAGCTACATACGCAGGTCACGCCGCGCCATTGAATTGACGCGAACCGTCAAACGTCGAGCACCGGGCACAGACGAGCGCCCCGGCGTCCACGCACCGGCCCCCTGCCTGGCCTGTCACCGTTTTCGATTAGTCTCAAAGACATGGCCGACGCACCGTACAAGCTCATCCTCCTCCGCCACGGCGAGAGCGAGTGGAATGCGAAGAACCTGTTCACCGGCTGGGTGGACGTCAACCTGAACGAGAAGGGCGAGAAGGAGGCGGTCCGCGGCGGTGAGCTGCTCAAGGACGCCGGCCTGCTCCCCGACGTCGTGCACACCTCCCTCCAGAAGCGCGCCATCCGCACCGCGCAGCTGGCCCTGGAGGCCGCCGACCGCCACTGGATCCCCGTCCACCGCAGCTGGCGCCTGAACGAGCGCCACTACGGCGCCCTGCAGGGCAAGGACAAGGCCCAGACCCTCGCCGAGTTCGGCGAGGAGCAGTTCATGCTGTGGCGCCGCTCGTACGACACCCCGCCGCCGGCGCTCGACCGCGACGCCGAGTACTCCCAGTTCTCCGACCCGCGCTACGCCACGCTCCCCCCGGAGCTGCGCCCGCAGACGGAGTGCCTGAAGGACGTCGTCGTCCGCATGCTCCCGTACTGGTTCGACGGCATCGTCCCGGACCTCCTCACCGGCCGCACCGTCCTGGTCGCCGCGCACGGCAACAGCCTCCGCGCCCTGGTCAAGCACCTCGACGGCATCTCCGACGCGGACATCGCCGGCCTGAACATCCCGACGGGCATCCCGCTCTCGTACGAGCTCGACGCCGACTTCAAGCCGCTGAACCCGGGCGGCACCTACCTCGACCCGGAGGCCGCCAAGGCCGCCATCGAGGCGGTCAAGAACCAGGGCAAGAAGAAGTAAGCCCCCGGTCCTTCTCAGCAGTGAGCCCCCTGCCTGCGGTTTCCCGCTGGCAGGGGGCTCACTGTCGTTCCTGGGCCGGCGGCGGGCCGTCAGCCGCAGCTTCCGCCGCAGCTGCACGGGCCGCCGGACTGGCAGCCGCAGCCGCAGCCGGGGCCGCACGAGCAGCCGCTGGCCGCTGTGGGTTCAGGTGTGCTGGGAACAGGGGAGTGGGGCATGAAGTGCCTCCTGGTTGGCAGCCATAAGGGAGGTTCCTTCCCTCCCTTACCCACGCCAGGGGGCGCACCAACGGCGTGCGGCTGCACGGAGCGGGGCGCAGGCTCCCCCCGTCCGCCCGCACCCCGAGGCGCTCAGCTGCCGTCGACCGCGGCCGGCGGCGCGATCTCGTCCGCGTGCTCGCCCGTGACCAGGTACACCACGCGCTTGGCGACCGACACCGCGTGATCGGCGAACCGCTCGTAGTAACGGCCCAGCAGCGTCACATCGACCGCCGTCTCGATGCCGTGCTGCCAGCGGTCGTCCATCAGGTGCTGGAAGAGCGTGCGGTGCAGCATGTCCATCGCGTCGTCGTCCTGCTCCAGCTGCAGCGCCAGATCGACGTCCTTCGTGATGATGACCTCGCCCGCCTTCGCCATCAGGCGCTGCGCCAGCTGCCCCATCTCCAGAATGGTGGCGTGCAGGTCCCGCGGCACCGCCGTCTCCGGGAACCGCAGCCGCGCCAGCTTCGCGACGTGCTGCGCCAGGTCACCGGACCGCTCCAGGTCCGCGCTCATCCGCAGCGACGTCACGACGATCCGCAGATCCGTGGCGACCGGCTGCTGGCGCGCCAGCAGGGCTATGGCCCGGGCCTCCAGATCGCGCTGCAGATCGTCGACCTTCTCATCGCCGGCGATCACGTTCTCCGCCAGCTTCAGGTCCGCGTCGAGTATCGCCGTGGTGGCGCGCCCGATCGCGGAGCCGACGAGCCTGGCCATCTCGACCAGACCTTCGCCGATCGAATCCAGCTCCTCGTGGTACGCGTCCCGCATCAGTGACCTTCTCTCGCATCGAGTCGTGTGTGGGCCTGCGACGCCCGTGGTCCAGACCTCCGGGTCCGTGCCCCTGCGTAGTCGCCCGGGCTGCGCCCCTGGTGGTGTGGGCCTACGATTCCCACGCTCCCACGTTCGAGCCCGGATGCGACCGGTTCGCCCCTCCGGAGTGAACCGGTACCGACATGAAGGTGAACTCTCGGCAACCAGTGGCCGAGGTGACCCTCTGATGGCTGGGGAACTGTCACAACCGGCGCATAACCTGGACTCATGAACGTGGACGCGGCCATCGCCGCAGTGGCAGCGATCGCCGGTTGTTGTACCGGTGTCATCGCCATGCTGGCGTTCCGCTGGAGCGAACGCGAGCAGGCCAAGCCCACGCGTACGTCCCTGCACACCGACGCCGTCCTGCCCCCCGGCGTGGACACCGTCCTCTCGGTGCTGCGGTCCTCCGCCGTCGTCCTGGACGAGGCCGACGGCGTGGTCAAGGCCAGCTCGGCCGCGTACGCCCTGGGCCTCGTACGAGGCGGCAAGCTCGCCGTCGAGCCGATGCTCCAGATGGCGCGCGACACCCGCAGGGACGGGGAAATACGCCAGGTCGAGCTGGACCTGCCGCGCCGCGGCACCGGCCGCGGCGACGCCCTCGCCGTCTCCGCGCGAGTCGCCCCGCTCGGCTCCCGTCTCGTCCTGCTCCTGGTCGAGGACCTCACCGAAGCCCGCCGCATAGAAGCGGTGCGCCGCGACTTCGTGGCCAATGTCAGCCATGAGCTCAAGACCCCGGTCGGCGCGCTCTCGCTGCTCTCCGAGGCGGTGATGGACGCCAGCGACGACCCCGAGGCGGTGAACCGCTTCGCGGGCCGCATGCAGACCGAGGCCACCCGCCTGACCAGCCTGGTCCAGGAGCTGATCGACCTCTCCCGGGTACAGAACGACAACCCCCTGGAGGACGCCGAGCCCGTCCGCGTGGACGAGCTGGTCGAGGAGGCGATGGACCGCTGCCGCCAGCAGGCCAGCAGCAAGTCGATCACGATGGCCGTCGGCGGCATCGACGACCTGCGCGTATGGGGCAACAGAAGCCAGCTCGCCGGCGCCCTCGGCAATCTCGTCGAGAATGCCGTCAACTACTCCCCGGCCCGCACCCGCGTCGGCATAGCCGGCCGCCGAGTCCCGGCGTCCGGCGGCACGATGATCGAGATAGCCGTCACCGACCAGGGCATCGGCATCTCCGAGAAGGACCGGGACCGGATCTTCGAGCGGTTCTACCGCGTCGACCCGGCGCGCTCCCGCGCCACCGGCGGTACCGGACTCGGTCTCGCCATCGTCAAGCATGTGGCCGCCTCGCACGGCGGGGAGGTCACGGTGTGGAGCGCCGAAGGACAGGGCTCCACCTTCACCCTGCGGCTCCCGGAAGCCGGCGCGGTCCGCGACCGCGACGACCGGCGGGACGACCCCGCAGCAGACCCGGACGACCTCGATGGCGAGGACGGTCCGTACGACACCTTCAACGGCCCGGCCGTCACCCACCACCACACTTCCCCGGAAGCGCTACGCGCGCCCTACCCTGCCCCGGAGGTCCTTCCGTGACCCGAGTGCTCGTCGTCGAGGATGAGGAGTCCTTCAGCGACGCCCTGTCGTACATGCTCCGTAAGGAGGGCTTCGAGGTCGCCATCGCCGCGACCGGCCCCGACGCACTGGACGAGTTCGAGCGCAACGGCGCCGACCTGGTCCTGCTCGACCTGATGCTGCCCGGCCTGCCCGGTACGGAGGTCTGCCGCCAGCTGCGCGGCCGCTCCAACGTCCCGGTGATCATGGTGACCGCCAAGGACAGTGAGATCGACAAGGTCGTCGGCCTGGAAATAGGAGCCGACGACTACGTCACCAAGCCGTTCTCCTCGCGGGAGCTGGTCGCCCGCATCCGCGCGGTCCTGCGCCGCCGCGGCGAGCCGGAGGAGGTCACCCCGCAGGCCCTGGAGGCCGGCCCGGTCCGCATGGACGTGGACCGGCACGTCGTCACGGTCTCCGGTGGCAAGGTCGACCTCCCGCTCAAGGAGTTCGACCTGCTGGAGATGCTGCTGCGCAACGCCGGCCGGGTCCTCACCCGTATGCAGCTGATCGACCGCGTCTGGGGCGCCGACTACGTGGGCGACACCAAGACCCTCGACGTCCACGTCAAGCGCCTGCGCGCCAAGATCGAGCCGGACCCGGGCGCGCCGCGCTATCTGGTCACGGTCCGCGGCCTCGGGTACAAGTTCGAGCCGTAAGCCGACCGCCGCCGGTGAACCGACCGGCACGACACGCATCGCTCCAGCGCTCCGCCTGATCCCGGGTGGGGCGCTTGTGGCGTTGTACGCGCACCTGCCGTACGTACGGCCCTGTACACGGCTGCACGTACGGCCTCGTGTACGGCTGCGCCCGCCGCGCTCCCGGCCTGTGTGGCAGGCGGGGGCGTGACGGGCGTCAGCTGCGCTCTGGGTGCCGTACGGCGTCCGCTGCGGCTCAGTGGCCGGCGTCGGCGTGCGCGGCCTCCGACGGCTTGCCGGACTCGGACGGCGAGGCGGAGCCCGACGGCGTGGCGGAGCCGGACTGGTCCGGCTGCGGCACCTCGGTCGGCCCGTATTCCTTGAAGTAGCTCGTCGCCGGGACGACGAACGCCCGCAGCGTCACCTTGCCGGTGCGGCTGAAGTCGAAGGTCACCTTGTGCGCGTCGCCGTCCTTGACGGCCTCACGGCCGCTGGACAGGGTGGCCGAGGCGTTGCCCTTGCCACCGATCACGATGGAGCCGCCGGCCGGCACGGTGATCTTGCCGGAGCCCTTGGCGGGCTTCAGCTCGACCTGCTGGCTGCTGCCGTCGACCGTGACGGAGTCCAGCGTCTGGTCCTTCGTACCGCCGTTGAACACCGTCGCGGACACCACTGCGGGGCCCTTGGCTTCCGGCTTCGGCTGGGTGATCACCACGGCGTTCTGGATCTTGATGTCGCCGACGGAAGTGGCGGCGTTGTCCGGCTTGACTTGCAGCGTCGCGGCATCGTTCCCGGCCGCGCACGCGGAGAGCGAGGCGATCGAGAGCGTGAGGACGGTGGCGGCGAGGGCGCCGCGTCGAAGGCTGCGGCTCACGGCGGCGGCATCTCCTAGGACGAGCTTCGGCGGCCGAACGGTCATGCCCGGTCGCGGGGTGGACGGCTGGGCGGCCGTTCCGTACGCGGCGCGTCGGCGCCGTACGTAAAGCCGCCCTAAGGGTGTGTCAGCGCCGCTAGGTTACCGAGCCGCCCTTCCGCCGCCGCACCCGACCCGCCCCCTGGGCGATCACGTGCCGATCAGGCGCCGCTCACATGGTCACGACCGGCCACCCGAACGCGCTCGACGCCGCTGCCGGCAGCCCCTCCCCACGGACGCCCGGGCGGCTTACCGGAGCCCTCACGAGAACTGCCGGAAGAATTCACCTCAACGTCCGTTCGAGTGATCGCCGCGGGAGAATCCGCCGGAGCCGCCGAGAGGAATAGCGGCAAAGGCAAAGGAATGCGCCGCGTCACACGAATTGATCATGTCCGGCACCCCCGGCCGGGTGACGGGATGATCAATTCTCGATTCGGGCGGGAGTGGTCGGGAGTGACCGAACGGAGTAGTGGAAGCACGCCATCCGGATCCCGGCAAAACGGGACGTTCGCCCTCTCGATCGGCCTCTTCCGGAGCTGTAACGTACGCGTTTCGCTCCGCACAAGAAGCGCCTCCGACCTGCGAATACCTGCTTCCGGCAAGCGGTCGATGCACGTCACGACCGTCGTTGTCAAGCCCCGAGATACGCCCTGACCTGCGAAAACGCCATTCAGAACGGACCGTTCCCGTGTTAGGATGGATAGCCACGGAAGGGGTACCTGTCACATGACGTTCAAGGTTGGCGACACCGTGGTCTATCCCCATCACGGGGCCGCGCTGATCGAGGCCATCGAAACTCGCCAGATCAAAGGCGTGGACAAGACCTACTTGGTGCTGAAGGTCGCCCAGGGCGATCTGACGGTTCGTGTGCCAGCGGACAATGCGGAGTTCGTCGGTGTGCGCGATGTGGTCGGCCAGGACGGGCTCGACCGGGTCTTCGAGGTGCTTCGCGCACCATATGCCGAAGAGCCGACGAACTGGTCCCGTCGCTACAAGGCAAATCTCGAAAAGCTCGCCTCCGGCGACGTGATCAAGGTCGCCGAAGTGGTTCGCGACCTGTGGCGCCGTGAGCGTGAGCGCGGACTCTCCGCAGGTGAGAAGCGAATGCTCGCCAAGGCCCGCCAGATCCTGGTGAGCGAGCTCGCCCTCGCGGAGAACACCAACGAAGACAAGGCCGAGGCTCTGCTCGACGAGGTCCTCGCGTCCTGACCCCGCCGCTGCTGGGTTTCCACAGTGATCGCTGTCTCCGCAGTGATCGCTCACGGTGGTACACCCCGCAATGAGGCGCTCAGCACAATGAGGCGCGCTCAGCGGCGCTCAGCACGAAAATGCCGCGGTGCCCGAGCGACGATTGCTTCCCTGGGATTCCCCAGGAAGCAGTCCGTTGCCGGGCGCTGCGGCATATCTGGTGACCCGCGTGCCAACGGCTGTGATGGCCGGCGATGGCCGACGTATCTGCGGCCGGCGTACCCGGGCCGACCGCGACGGCCGTACCCGGAACCGAACCCCGGAACTGGCGTGCCGGGCCCGGGCAGCTGGCTCGACCGGTCGTCACGGAAGGGTCCGATCGGGGCGTCGCGCCCGGCACGGTGTGGCCATACCCACCTCTGCCGAGTAAACAAACCTGCCGCTCGAAATTCGGGGTGCGACCCCCGGCTCACGGAGTGCAACCGATGTCTGAAGATTCCCGCCGACTTCGCACAGCGGCGGTCATCCCCGCGGCCGGCCGCGGCGTACGCCTCGGCCCCGGCGCCCCCAAGGCCCTGCGCGCGCTGGGCGGCACGCCCATGCTCATCCATGCCGTACGGGCCATGGCGGCCTCCCGCGCCGTCTCGCTCGTCGTCGTGGTCGCGCCGCCCGACGGCGCGCCCGAGGTACGCGCGCTGCTGGACAGCCACACCTTTCCCGAGCGCACCGAGCTGCTGGTCGTCCCCGGCGGCGACACCCGCCAGCAGTCCGTGAGCCTCGGCCTGCAGGCCCTGCCCGAGGACGTCGACGTGGTCCTCGTCCACGACGCGGCGCGGCCCCTCGTACCGGTGGACACCGTCGACACCGTGATCAACGCCGTACGGGGCGGCGCGCCCGCCGTCGTACCGGCGCTGCCGCTCGCCGACACCGTGAAGGAAGTACGGCCGGATTCCGACGGTGGATCCGAGCCAGTGGTCGGCACACCCGAGCGCGCCCGGCTGCGCGCCGTACAGACCCCGCAGGGCTTCGACCGCGACACCCTGGTCAAGGCGCACGCGACCGTGACCTTCGACGGCGAGGGCGCCACGGACGACGCCGGCATGGTCGAACGGCTCGGCGCGCCGGTCGTGGTCGTACCCGGCCACGAAGAGGCGTTCAAGGTCACCCGCCCGCTGGACCTGGTCCTCGCCGAGGCGGTACTGGCGCGGCGGCGGGTGACGGACGGGTACGCCTGAGACGGTCCCGCGGCCCGCGGCCCCGTTGTTCGGGGTTTGAGGTGGGTGGGGGCGTATACGGGGCGGTGGGGGGTGGCCCCCTACCCGTCCGACGAGCGGGGGCGGGGCGGAGTTCTCGCGCGGTTCGATGTTCACTCGCAGGGAGGAAAATTTCATGGTCGCGTTGCCCCAGGTGGGGATCGGGACGGACGTACACGCCTTTGAGCAGGGGCGTGAGCTGTGGTGCGCCGGCCTGCTCTGGGACGAGGCGGCCAGCGGCGGCTACGGCCTCGCCGGGCACAGCGACGGCGACGTGGCCGCGCACGCCGCCTGCGACGCCCTCTTCTCCGCGGCCGGCATCGGCGACCTCGGCGCGCACTTCGGTACGAGCCGCCCCGAGTGGTCCGGCGCCTCCGGTGTGACCCTGCTCGCCGAGGCCGCCCGCATCGTCCGCGCCGAGGGCTTCGAGATCGGCAACATCGCCGTCCAGGTCATCGGCGTACGCCCGAAGATCGGCAAGCGCCGCGAGGAGGCCCAGAAGGCCCTCTCGGCCGCGGCCGGCGCCCCCGTAGCGGTCTCCGGCACCACCACCGACGGCCTCGGCCTCACAGGCCGCGGCGAGGGCCTGGCCGCCCTGGCGACGGCATTGGTGATCCGCACGGCGTAATGCCCTGCGACCCACGGCCGGGCTGCCCGGCCCGGCCTGGGCTGAGCCGCCCGGCTCGGTCTCGGCAGGGGCTGCGCATACGGGTGCAGCGCCGAACTCCTCGTTCCTCAGGGGGAATTCCGTACCGCAGGGGAATTCCCCGGCCCGTACGGACGTTGGCCCGGCAACAGCAGTCGCCGAGTCCGCTCCTTACGCTCCGCAGGAAGGAACCACCGTGGCAGTCGAGCTCTCCGAGGCGCTCAAGAAGGTTCTCGATTCGCAGGTGCTGGTCACCGTGGCCACCATTCAGCCCGACGGCAGCCCGCAGGTCTCCCCGGTGTGGGTCAAGCGGGACGGCGACGACCTGCTGTTCTCCACGACCGAGGACCGCCAGAAGGCGGCGAATCTGCGGCGTGATCCCCGGGTGACCGTTGTCGTCCAGCCTGCCGACGATCCGTACGTCTATGCGGAGATACGCGGCACTGCGGAGGTCACCAGCGACGGCGCGCAGGAGCTGCTCGACGAGGTCTCGGTGAAGTACACGGGGAAGCCGTACGCGGAGTTCAACCCGAGGGCCGGCCGGGACGGCGCGCGCGTGGTCGTCCGCGTCACCCCACGGAAGATTGTCGGGCGCCTCTGACCGGTCCGGCCGCGCTCCCGTCCCGCGCACCCCGTCCGCCCCACCCCGCACCCCCGGGCGTACCACCGCGAAGTGGTGTGGAACACCCGCGAGTATCACGCTTCTGTGTCCGCGTGGGCCATCGGGTCGCGGGGCACTGCCTCGTTCCGTCTACCCTTGATGCGTGACCATTCGCCTGTACGACACCAGCGCCCGGCAGATCCGTGACTTCTCCCCGCTCACGCCGGGCTGCGTCTCGATCTACCTGTGTGGCGCGACCGTGCAGGCCGCCCCGCATATCGGGCACATCCGGTCGGGACTGAACTTCGACATCATGCGCCGCTGGTTCGAGTACCGCGGCTACGACGTGACGTTCGTGCGGAATGTCACGGACATCGACGACAAGATCATCAGGAAGTCGACCGAGCAGGGCCGCCCCTGGTGGGCGATCGGGTACGAGAACGAGGTCGCGTTCAACACCGCGTACGACACCCTCGGCTGCCTGCGGCCGACGTACGAGCCGCGCGCGACCGGACACGTCCCCGAGATGATCGAAATGATGCGCGGCCTGATCGAGCGTGGCCACGCCTACGCCGCCGACGGCAACGTCTACTTCGACGTGCGCTCCTTCCCCGGCTATCTGGAGCTGTCCGGCCAGGAGCTGGACAAGCTGCTGCAGCCGTCCGGCGAGGGCGAGACCGGCAAGCGGGACCCGCGCGACTTCGCGATGTGGAAGGCGGCCAAGGAGGGCGAGCCCAGCTGGGAGACCCCCTGGGGCCGCGGCCGGCCCGGCTGGCACCTGGAGTGCTCGGCGATGGCCCACAAGTACCTGGGTGAGCAGTTCGACATCCACGGTGGCGGCGTCGATCTCGTCTTCCCGCACCACGAGAACGAGATCGCGCAGGCCAAGGCGTTCGGCGACGAGTTCGCGCGGTACTGGGCGCACAACGCCTGGGTCACGATGAGCGGCGAGAAGATGTCCAAATCGCTGGGCAACTCCGTGCTCGTCTCCGAGATGGTCAAGCGCTGGCGCCCCATCGTGCTGCGCTACTACCTCGGTACCCCGCACTACCGTTCGATGATCGAGTACAGCGAGGAAGCGCTGCGCGAGGCCGAGTCCGCGTTCGCGCGCATCGAGGGCTTCGTCCAGCGCGTCGTGGAGCTGGCCGGGGGACCGGTCGAGCCCGCCGCTGAGGTGCCGCTGGCCTTCGCCGAGGCGATGGACGACGACCTGGGCGTTCCGCAGGCGCTGGCAATCGTGCACACGGCCGTCCGGCAGGGCAATTCCGCCCTGGCCGCGGACGACAAGGAAGCCGCCGTCGCCCGGCTGGCCGAGGTCCGTGCCATGCTCGGCGTGCTGGGCCTGGACCCGCTGGACGAGCGATGGTCCGGCGGCGGCTCCGAGCGCGGCGAGGACCTGCACGGCGTCGTCGACTCCCTCGTCCGCATGGTCCTGGACCAGCGCCAGGCGGCCCGCGCCCGTAAGGACTACGCCACCGCCGACGCCATCCGCGACCAGCTCCAGCAGTCCGGGCTCGCCATCGAGGACACCCCGTCGGGGCCGCGCTGGTCACTGTCGTGACAGACGGCGACGCCCGCGCTCCCGATGGACGCGGGCGGCGCCGCCCCCGCCCCGGTCGCCCGCACAGGGCGCCGCGGGCGACACTCATACGTATACGCAGCAGACATCCACGTCGAGAGACGTCGAGAGCAGTAAGAAACAGGTGACCCATGGCCGGCAACAGCCAGCGCAGGAACCGCCGCACGTCCAACAAGAAGGGCATGCAGGTAGGCAGCGGCGGCCAGCGCCGCCGGGGCCTGGAGGGCAAGGGCCCCACCCCGCCCGCGTCCGCCCGCAAGGGACATGTGAAGAACCGCGTCGCCAACGCGAAGGCCAAGCAGGCGGCCCACCGCCGCCCGGCCCCGCGCCGCGGCGGCGCCAAGGGCACGGCCGAGCTGGTCGTCGGCCGTAACCCGGTCGTGGAGGCGCTGCGCGAGGACATCCCCGCGACGACCCTCTACGTCCAGCAGTTCATCGACAGCGACGAGCGGGTGCGCGAGGCGCTCCAGCTCGCCGCCGACCGGGGCATGAACATCCTGGAGGCGCCGCGCCCCGAGCTGGACCGGATGACCAACGGCCTCAACCATCAGGGCCTGGTCCTGCAGATCCCGCCGTACGAGTACGCGCACCCGGAGGACCTGGCCGCGGCCGCGTTCGACGCCGGCGAGGACCCGCTGATCGTCGCGCTCGACGGCGTCACGGACCCGCGCAACCTCGGTGCGGTGGTCCGTTCGGTCTCCGCGTTCGGCGGCCACGGTGTGGTCGTACCGGAGCGGCGCGCGGCCGGAATGACGGCGGGCGCGTGGAAGACCTCCGCCGGTACCGCGGCGCGCACGCCGGTCGCGCGCGCCACCAACCTCACCCGCACGCTGGAGTCGTACCAGAAGGCCGGGATGATCGTCGTGGGCCTGGCGGCCGACGGCGAGGTCGAGCTGCAGGACCTGGAGCCGCTGGACGGCCCGGTCGTCATCGTCGTCGGCAGCGAGGGCAAGGGCCTCTCGCGCCTGGTCGGCGAGACCTGTGACGTGCGCGTCCGCATCCCGATGCCGGGCGGCGCCGAGTCGCTGAACGCGGGCGTCGCCGCGGGCGTCGTCCTGTGGGAGGCGGCCCGCCGCCGGGCCTGACGCCACGCACACGCGTGCTTCGCGGGGGCGGGCGGTTGCCCGCCCCCGCGTGCGTTGTCCCTCCGGCCGCTCCCCGGACCGGTCGCATACCGGACCAAAGGAGCCCGGGAGTCGGTCCTCGCCCGGGGATAACCCCCGGCAGAACATCACCCTCCGTACAACCCGGGAAGTTTTGACGGGTCTCGGACAGATCGACGCGGTCAAGGCAGTGTCTTAAACGCTGGTCACTCGGTTAGATGAGCGTGGACACCAGAACACCCCGCACGCCTACGGGGGGACGCTCGCCGGGCTTCGATGACGAGCCGGTACTGAGCTCGGTCAAGGTGCCGTGCGACCCCGCGCAGGTCATCGTCAATCACGCCAGCTTCCGCGTGCAGCTCGCGGCCCCCGTGTCGGCGGGCGCCGCGCGGGGTGCCACGGCCGGCGCGGCGTCCGGCCCGGGTACCGCCGCTGCCGGCGCCCGCGCGTCCGGGCCCGCCCGTCGGCGCGCGCCCGTCGTCTGGAGCGGCCGTACGACACCGGGCGACACCACGGCCCCCACCACCCAACTCCTGCACGCCGTGCGGAACAACGCGGGCCGGAGCGACGACGCCGGCGCGACCCAGGTCCTGCCCAGGGTCCGGCCCGAGGAGACCACCTCCTTCGCGCCGCCCCCGTCGGCCGGCGTGATCGGGCCCCGCGGCGCCTCCGACGACACCGAGCTGCTGCCCCAAGTCCCGCAGGCCCGCCCCTCGGACGGCGGCTGGTCCGATGACGCGTACGGCGCGGGCGACGACACGTACGCCGTGCCGGGTGCGTACGCGGGTACGTACGACGGATCGCACGAGGGGCCCGCCGCCGGCTCGTACGACGGTTCGGCTCCCGGCCGCCCGGACGGCGGCTCCCGCGACGCCTGGGGCGAAGCCTCGTACGGCCACGAAGGCCCGTACAGCGACCCAGGCCCGTACAGCGGTGAAGGCCCGTACAGCGACGCCGAATTCGAGCCCCGTCAGGAGGGCGGCCGCCGCTTCGCCGGCGACAAGCAGGCGTTCTACCCCGACCGCCGGATGAACCTCGGCGTCGTCCTGCTCCCCCTGCGCGTCTTCCTCGGTTTCATCACCATCTACGCGGGCATGGGCAAGCTCTGCGACCCCGTCTACTTCGACGGCGGCGAGCGCGGCTCCATGGTCAAGTGGCTGGAGTCGCTGGACCCGTGGACGCTCGCCATGCCGCTGCGCGACTTCGCGCTCGCGCACCCGGTCGGCGCCGGCCTCACCGTCGCCTTCCTCCAGGTCGTCGTCGGCGTACTGACCGTCTGCGGCCTGTGGCAGCGGGTCGCCGCCTCCATGGGCGCGCTGCTCTCGGCCGCCCTCCTGATGACCGTCAGCTGGCGCAACGTCCCCGTGTACGACGCGCCGGACATCATCTACCTTGCCGCCTGGAGCCCCCTGGTCATCGCGGGCGCCCCCGTTTACTCCCTGGACGCGCGGCTGGCCGGCGAGGCGTGGCGCAACCTCGGCCCCCGCGTCGAGGTCTGGGACCTGCGCCGCCGGGTACTGCGCCGCGGCGCCGTGATGACCGCGGTGGTCGCCGGCCTCACGCTGCTGATCGGCTCCCTCCTGGGCGGCGCCGTACGGTCCGCCTCCGGCCCGACCGTCCCGAAGCCGGGCGAGCCGCCGACCAACAGCCTGCCCGGCCGCCCGCTGCACACCCCGCGCGAGGCCCCCGGCCGTACGGACGGTGGCCGCACGGCCGGCGCCACGCAGGGCAGCAGCGCCTCGCCCAGCGCCGGCGCCTCCCGCGGTACGGACTCCTCGGCCTCCCCGCCGCCCTCCCAGCCGAGCACGGCCAGGGAGACGGCCGGCGCCACCCAGGGCGCCCAGCCCGGCCAGAGCACGAGCGGACCGCCGCAGCAGTCCGCCCCGGCCGACCCCCCGCCCGCCACTCAGGCGCCGACCTCCACGGCCGGCACGGGCGGCGGCACGACGGGCGGCTCCTCGGGCGGCTCGTCCTCGGGCGGCTCCTCAGGAGGCTCCTCCGGAGGCGGCACGCTGGGCGGCCTGCTGGGCTGACGGACGGCCTGCGGCCCGGGACCTCGGTCCCGGGCCGCTTCGCTGTTCAGCGGGCCCGGCCCTGCCCGTGACCGTGCCCGTGTCCCTACCGGGGCCCGTGCCCGTGCCCGTACCGGGCGAGCTCGCTCGCGGCCTCGGTGAGATCCTTCGCCGTGTCGATCGCGCGCCAGTAGGCGCCGTGCGGCAGCGGGAAACCGGCCAGCCGGCGCTCGCGCGCGAGCCGCGGGAACGTCATGCGTTCGTGGTCGCCGCGGTCCGGCAGCAGCCCCCTGAAGGCCGCCGAGAAGACGTACACGCCCGCGTTGATCAGGTACGGCGAGGGCGGCGCCTCGATGAAGTCCAGTACATGCCCGAAGGGGTCCGTTTCGACGGCGCCCCAGGGGATCCGCGGCCGGGCCAGCGCCAGCGTGGCCTCCGCGCCCCGCTCGTGGTGGAAGTCCGCCATCTCGCGCAGGGAGAAGCGCGTCCAGATGTCGCCGTTGGTGGCGTACCAGGGCTGGTCGGGGCGGGGGAGTGAGGCGGCGGCGTACTTCAGTCCGCCGCCGCGGCCCAGCGGTTCGGTCTCCACGACCGTGGTGACCCGCAAGGGAAGTTCGGCCTGGTCGAGCCAGTCCTGGAGGACCTCGGCGAGGTGGCCGCAGGAGACGACCGCGTCGGTGACGCCCTCGGCGGCCAGCCAGGCGAGCTGATGGCCGATGATCGGGGTCCCGGTGCCCGGGATCTCGACCATCGGCTTGGGCCGGTCATCGGTGTACGGGCGGAGCCGCGAGCCCTGGCCGCCTGCCAGGACCACGGCCTGCGTGGGATGCGGATACGGGACGCCTGTCATGTTCCGCACCCTATGCGGCGATCGCGGTGGCCGACGGTGGCCACCGCGACCAGGGGGCCAACGGGCGGTTTGGGGGGCGCTCCGTGAAGGGACGCCGTGCGCCGTGTACGTACGTCACTTGTCACTGCACGCGTACGTACGCCATCTGTCACTGCATGTGTCACGTCACCTGTCACTTCGCAGTGGCGACCCCGCTCGCGAACGACGTGTCGCAGACCGGCCGCGAGTACGCCTGCGCGCGGTGCGCGGCGCCGTACTTCTCGACCGCGGCGCGCCCCAGGGCGCGGGCGATGGACGCGCAGTGCTTGGCCAGCGACGGACGCTTGGTGGTGGCTTCCTGGAGATGGGTCAGGGCGGTCCCCGGGTTCTTCTCCTGGAGTTCGGCCAGGAGCTGATCGCGCAGGACGTCCTGCGGGGCTCTGTGGCGGGCCTGCTGGTGGCTGGTGGCCGTACCGGAGGACGCGGTGAGCATCTGCGACTCGGAGGTCGGCGAGGCCCACGGCACGCGGGTGACGGCGAGCGTCCCTGAGAGCACGAGGACTACGGGCAGGACGAGAGCGAGAGTTCGGCCGATACGCCGGGCTGCGGAGTTCACGTCCGTGATGGTAGCGAGCAGTGATGATATGGCGACATTTAGTCACCCGGTCGAGGGATGAATTCGCCTGTCGTGCGCTAAGTGATGTTGACGCACACTGCTCGAAATGGCCGAACTGCCGGGGTATTTGTCGACAACCGGGAAGCTCACGTACCTCCCCATCCCGCCCGCCGCCTCAAACCGCCCGTACCGCACGGAGTTCGCGTCCCCCTGAACCAGTGGGCAGAACTGCGAAAACGGCGGCCGAGGCGGCCCTCCACAAGGAAGGCCACCCCGCCCGCCGCCAAAACTCACCCGTTCCGGGCACCTACAACATGCTCACGCGACTGACGCGGGGGTATGTGCCGCTCCGGGACCTTCCGACCCCCGGGCCTCCCGGCCCCGGACCTTCCGGCCCCCGAGGCTCTGGGGCCTCCCGGGCGTCCCCGGCCTTCGCGCCTCAGTCGCTGAGCCGCTCGCCCGTCGACGTGGAGAAGACGTGCGTCTCGCCCGGCCGCGGCACGACGTGCACCTGCGAGCCCTTCTCCGGCACCTGCCGGCCGTTGACGCGGACGACCAGGTCCTTGACCTCGCCGCCGACCTCGGCGGTGCCGTACACGTACCCGTCCGCGCCCAGCTCCTCGACGACGTTGACCGTCACGGCGAGCCCCGCAGGCGCGTCCGCGGCCTCCTTGGCCAGCGTCTTCGCCGCGCTGCCGTTCTGCTCCACGATGTCGAAGTGCTCGGGCCGCACGCCGACCGTGACCGTACGGTCGCCCTTGTCCGCCGCCGCGCTCAGCGCCTCCCGGCTGACCGGCACGACACTGTTTCCGAACTTCACCCCGCCATCCGTGATGGGGACTTCCACCAGATTCATCGCGGGCGACCCGATGAACCCCGCCACGAACAGGTTCGCCGGCCGGTCGTACATGTTCCGCGGCGAGTCGATCTGCTGCAGCAACCCGTCCTTGAGCACGGCCACCCGGTCGCCCATCGTCATGGCCTCGACCTGGTCGTGCGTGACGTACACGGTCGTGATCCCGAGGCGGCGCTGCAGCCCCGCGATCTGCGTACGCGTCTGCACACGCAGCTTCGCGTCCAGGTTCGACAGCGGCTCGTCCATGAGGAACACCTGCGGCTCACGCACGATCGCGCGGCCCATCGCCACACGCTGCCGCTGACCACCGGACAGCGCCTTGGGCTTCCGTCCCAGGTACTCGGTCAGGTCCAGGATCTTCGCCGCGTCCTCGACCTTCTGCCGGATCTCGGCCTTGTTCACGCCGGCGATCTTGAGCGCGAAGCCCATGTTGTCCGCGACCGTCATGTGCGGGTACAGCGCGTAGTTCTGGAACACCATGGCGATGTCCCGGTCCTTGGGCGGAAGGTGCGTGACGTCGCGGTCCCCGATCCGGATCGCGCCGCCGTTGACGTCCTCCAGGCCCGCGAGCATCCGCAGGGAGGTGGACTTGCCGCACCCGGACGGCCCGACCAGGACGAGGAACTCCCCGTCCTCGATCTGGATGTCGAGCTGATCGACGGCGGGCTTGTCGGAACCCGGGTAGATGCGGGTTGCCTGGTCGTACGTGACCGTAGCCATGGTGATGTGTCCCTTCACCGGCAGGAACGTGCCGGACGATCCGAGTAAAGGAATGAATGGGGCAGCCCGGTGTGCGACGTGGTGTAGTCCACTGCACACGGGCTGCCAGGGACGGTACCGGCACCGGCACCCGGTGTCAGTAGCCCGGACATCACTAAAATTCTCCGCCCAGGTAACCTGCAGCCCTGGGTACACTTCACCAGACACGCCTCCTTAGCTCAGCTGGCCAGAGCACCGCTCTTGTAAAGCGAAGGTCGTCGGTTCGAATCCGACAGGGGGCTCTACAAGCTCCGATGCAGGTCACAGGCCGATTGGAGCGCTGTTACCCGGGGCGGTGATCCGCCCCGCGGTACACATTTCGTACACACGGCGTCAGGCGGCGATCGGCGAACCGATCCGCCCGAGTGCGGCGGCGCGGCCGACGTCGAGTGCGTCCGCCACCTCGTCGAGCCGGTCCGGCCACAGGTGCCCGTACACGTCGAGCGTCATCGCTGCCGACTTGTGCCCGAGCATGAGCTGTACGACCTTCACGTCGGCGCCGGCCGCTATGGCGAGCGATGCCGCAGTGTGCCGCAGCTTGTGCGGCGTGACCCCGAGTTCGCCGAGGCCGGCAGCCTTCACGGCCGGATCGAAGAACCGGGACCGGAAATTGGAGTACCGGAGCGGCCCACCCTCGGGCGCAGTGAACACGAGCCGGTCCGGTCGGTAGTCCTTCACCTGCTCGTGCAGCTCGGCGGCGAACGACCGGGGGAGCGGCACCGAGCGCTTTTCGTGGTTCTTCACAGGCCCGAGTTCGAGCGCGCCCTTCACGTCGCTGTACGACTGCACGATTCGTATGCGCCTCGCTTCGCCCTGGACGCGGCCGGCCTTTATCGCGGCCGCCTCACTCCAGCGGATGCCGCAGTACGCGAGGACGAGCACCAAGAGCCGGTGTTCGCCGGCGGCCGCGGCGAGCGCCTCGACCTGGTCGTGCGACAGGTAGATGTGATCATCGTCGTCCGTGCGCTGCGGCAGCTCGTGACCGGCCGCCGGACTCGCAGCGATCCGCCCGGAGACGACCGCACGCTTCATCACCGCGGAGAACACGCGATAGATCTTCGTGACGCGGGCAGGGCCGAGCGCCCGGCCGGACAACCCCGGCCCCTTGCACAGCTCGTCGATCCACTCGGAAACGTCTTCCCACCGAATCGCGCCGACCTGCCAATCCTTCCAGCGGGGCAGCACGTAACTGTCGAGCACCTCGCGGTAGTCGGCCTTGGTGCGACGTCCCTGCTTCCGCAGCGAGCCGTGCCACTCCTCGGCGACGACCGCGAACGCAGCCTTAGCGGACTGCGGGTCACGGTACGAGCCTCTGTCGAGCCGCTGTGTGATCGCGTTCTTTTCCGCCTCGGCTTGCGGCAACTTGCCGAACGTCTTCGCCTTCGGCTTGCCGTCCGGCCCGTACCACCGCACTCGCCACCGGCCCGGCGGCTGCCGCTTACTGCCCTCACGCTTCGCCGCCTGCCACTTTTCCACGGCCTGTTGATAGTCGGCGTGGTTGGCGCGGTCCTCGATCCAGACCCTAGCCATCGGACTCGTCCCTCTTTGGCAGCCGGTATCGGTTCGTTCCCTCGACGCGCTCGATGCCTGCGGCACGCATCAGGCGGGCAGCGCGGTTGCGGCCTTCGGTGCCTCCCTCTTCCTGGTCTTCCAGGTCGACGAGCCAGTGCGGGCGGCCGTGAAGCCGGTACGTCATGCGCGCTTCGTAGGCTGCTCGCACTCCGGCCGGCGGATCGTGAAGCGGGCCTTGGCCATCGATCCATTCCCACGCATCGAGTGCGCGAACGGTGCGACTCCCCGTGATCTCGACGTCTGCGAGCGGTTCAGTGTCGACCGGCAGGAGCAACCCGGACGGCGAGATGTTGAGCGCGACCGCAAGTGCCATGAGGTCACCAACATCTACCCGGCGCTCTCCCCGCTCGATCTTGGCGAGAGCGGACGGTGAGACGGGGCGACCCGCGTCCTTCAACTTGCGCGCGAGTTCATACGTGGACAGACCGCGTGCTTCTCGTACTCGTCGCACGTTGGCGGCAACGGTGCGGCCGGTCGGGTCGGTGATCTGCGTGGGCGTCCGGGAGGGCTGAGTCATGCCGCTCAGCTTAGGCACTGGGCGGATCTTCACTCGCTCCGGATGGAGTGTTACTGTCCTTTGCATGCGTCGAATGTAGGCGCAGTCGAGTCGCAAAGCAACTCATCCGAGGCGGGAAAGTGACTGACGAACTTCTCACTCCCAAGCAGGTGCAGGCCCAATACGGGTTCAGCCGGCAGACCCTCGCCAACTGGCGATGGATGGGCTCCGGACCTGCGTACATCAAGACGACGTCGAGCCGGGCCGGTCGGATCATGTACCGCCGCAGCGCCATCGAGGCTTGGCTCACTGCGCAGACTGTGCAGGTCGGAGGCGCGGCGGCATGACCGCAGAAAACGAAAGCACCCCCGGCCTGCGGGAACAGGTCGCGGGGGCAAGTGACTACCTGGCGGGCGAGTCACCCAACATCGTGCCACACGGCCCCGTGTGGCGGCAGGCACTCGCCGACGCGACAGAGGCGATACGGCGCGGCTGGCACGTCTTTCCCATCGGGCGGGCGAAGTTGCCGGCGATTCGCTCGCCCCACCGCGACGACCCGCCCGGCACCCCCAAGTGCCGCGGCGAATGTGGGCGCCCAGGGCACGGCGTGCACGACGCCACCGACGACGAGCAGCGGCTCGCCGAACTGTTCGCCACTGCCCCGCACGCCACTGGATACGGCATCGCGTGCGGGCGCGGCCCGCTTCCGCTGCTCGGCGTCGACCTCGACCGGAAGAACGGCGTCGACGGTGTCGCCTCGCTGCGTGCTCTCGCCGACGAGCACGGGTTCACCATCGAGCCGACGACCGCAATCGCGACTCCGTCCGGCGGCTGGCACCTGTGGTTCACCGGCCCGGCCGACGCTCGGGTGCCCAACAGCGCGGGCAAGCTCGGCCCCGGCATCGACGTGCGCGGGTACGGCGGGTACCTCGTCGGCCCGGGGTCATGGACGTCCAGGGGCGTCTACCGGTTCGCCGAGCCGCACCCCGTCGCGCCGATCCCGACTGCGCTGCTCGACCTCATCGTGCCCGCGCCCCTACCCCGGCGCACGGTCACGGTCGGCCGTACCCGCTCGGCCGCTCTAACCGGACTGGTCAAGTACGTGCTCGACTCCCGCGAGGGGCAGCGAAACGAACGCCTGTACTGGGCCGCACAGACGGCTTTCAAGGAGGGCAGACAGCGCGGAATCGCCCCGCAGGCAATCACGGGCGCCATGGCCGAGGCAGCCGCCCTTATCGGCCTGAGCGAGTCCGAGGCCCGACACACGATCGAGTCCGCGTACAAGTCGAGGAACGCCCGATGACCGCAGAACAAGCACGGGATATCTCGACGCGCTACGGGCTCAACGGCTCGGCCGACGACGAGCCGGAGATGCCTACCCGTCGGCTCAAGCTCACCCGCGCCTCGGAGATCGAGCCTGAGCCGGTCATCTGGGCATGGGAGCCCGACGGGCAAGGGCGCATCCCTGGCGGAGCGCTCACGCTCGCTGCGGGCCGCGAAGGCACGGGGAAGTCGTCGTTCGGCATCTGGCTGTCCGCACGGCTCTCCCGCGGAGAGCTACCGGGCATGTTCTACGGTCAGCCGCGCAACGTCCTGTACGCAGCCGTCGAGGACTCGTGGTCGCGCACGCTCGTACCGCGGCTCATCGCGGCCGGCGCCGACCTCACCCGGGTGTTTCGCGTCGACGTCGAGGACGTCCTACGCGGGGAAGTGATGATCTCACTACCGCTCGACGTCACCCTGATCGAAGAAGCCATTGCCGAGCACGACGTCGCCGCGCTCATCGTGGACCCGCTCATGTCGACACTCGGCAGCAGCACTGACGCACACCGCACGCAGGACGTACGGCAGGCACTCGAACCGCTCGTTCGCATGGCCGAGCGCACGACCGCGCTCACACTCGGCATTGCCCACTTCAACAAGGGCAGCGGCACCGACGCATCACAGCTCATCTCCGGCTCGGGCGCCTTCAAGGATCTTGCCCGCGCCGTACTCGCCTTCGCCCGCGACCGCGAAGGGGACGAGCAGATCATGACGCAGACCAAGAACAGCCTCGGTCGTCTCGACCTGCCTTCGCTCGCCTACCGCATCGAAGGGCGCGACGTGTCCACCCCCAAGGGCACGGCGAACGTTGGCCACATCTTCTTCACCGGCGTATCCGACCGCAGCGTCGAGGACACGCTGTCAGCGTCGCTCGACGCCGACGAGGCGGGCGAGCGCGCCGAGGCCGTGACGTGGCTGCTCGGGTACCTGACGGACCAGGGCGGCGAAGCGGCGCGGGCCGATGTGATGAAGGCGGCGAAGGCACACAGTTTCTCGGAATCCACGATCAAGCGGGCCCGGTCCAAGGCCAAGGTGACGATTACGGAGCGTCAAGGGTTCGGTGGCGGCACGGTATGGCGACACCCCCAAAACCCCCAGTCGGACCGCAGTCGGTTCAGTCAGTCCACCCCCCAGGGAGCTGAACCGACTGAACCGACTGACGGTTCAGTGACCCGACTGCCCGACGAGTCGTCACACAACGTGATCGGCGAAACGCTCGATATCGGCTTCTGTGACCAGTGCGGCCAGCCCATGGACCGCGCCCACCCGGGCATGACCACGCACCCCCAATGCCGGCGCAGGGCGGCGTGATGCCGCGGCCACTCACCGGCCCCGACCATGCGGCGCGTACCGCGCCGACACCGACGAGCCGCCCCGCGCGGCCTGACCACGAAAGGAACCACCATGCCCACAATCACCGAAACCGAGCGCGACCCCCTCGAAATCGCCCTCGACGCCATCCCCGCCTTCCGGAAGGTGCAGACTGGCGAGGCCGAGGTTCAGCAGCGGATCGCCGACCTGCGTAACCCGGGCAGCACCCCACAGCCCGACCTCGTCGGCGAGACGCTCGCCGCGCTCGACAAGGGCGAGTCGATGCCGAAGGACCTTGGCCGGCGCGCATGGGAGACACGGCAGGCAGCCCAGTTCACCCAAGCCGAACTGCAACTCCTGCTCAGCGTGGCGGACCGTCTCAAGCACAAGCGGGAACAGGCCCTGCACGCCGGCGCCGACACCGCCTTGACTGCCCTGCGCGGCGTCCTCGACGAGTTGCTCGCCGAGGCTCGACCGATGGCCGAGACGCTCCGCAGTGTGCACGACGCACAGACCGCCATCGACCACGGCCCCAAGGCAGTTGCCGCATGGTCCCAGTTCAACGCGCTCGCCGATCGGTACAAGCGCATCCGGGCTGCGCAGGACGCGCTCACCCGGGCCGCGAACAACGGCGGAGAAAGCATCGAAATTGGCGCCAGGCATCTCGCACTCGCGTCCGTCCTGCCGGTCTGGTCCGAGATCGCCAACGTCACGGAGGTCTGGCCCGAGTACACGCCGGAACGCCGCGACGGGCAGGACATCCGCGCCCCGTGGCCGGTGCCCTATCCGCAGCGCCCCTTCGACGTGCGGCACGACCGCGAATGGCTCATGTGGCTACTCACCACCCCCGGCGTTCGTCTTTGGCTGCCCACCCTCGGCGAGCTCCGAGAGGCGTACGCCGAGCAGCGCGCGGACGCCGTGGCGCGCGGCGGCGAGTCCCAAAAAGACCGGAGCGGGGAGCCGATCTATAAGCCGACCCGATACAAGGGCGGCGACGGTTCCGAGTGGACCGAGTTCCAGAAGATCGAAGCGTGAGCACGCGACAGGAGGACCGCGTCATGACCAGGGAACGGCACAAGAGTGGTGGCGTCGAAGCCGGCCGCAAGCTGTACCGAAGGATGTTCGGGAACGACACCGACACCAGCACCGCCGTCGACGAGTTCGCCGCCCTCGACGACACCCCGATGAACCGCGGCCGCCTGGCCCACATCGGCCGGACCGGCGGCACACGGGGCCGCGCCGCCAGAGCCAAGCTCGACGAGTGGTACACCGCTGCCTCCGAGAGCAAGCCGCACGACCCGCTCAACGACGTACAGCCCGGCACCCGACAGCACGGCGTCGACCCCTTCGGGCCACCAGCGGCCTGACCCTCTCCGGCTTCACAGCCATCCTGCGCCCCGTCAGCTCACTGGCGGGGCGCTCTTTTGTCCCCTGGCGGGTACCTCCCGGGGGGGTGGGGGACCGACGCCCCGGGAGGTGCTGCGGCGCTCCCCACGTATGAAACTCGCGAGTTTCCGCACGGTGCCTCCATGCCAGCGTTCGGCGAGGTCTCCCGTGGCCGTGCACGGCTCAAGGCGTCTCGCGAGGGAGAGCGAGCGCAGGCGGGCGCGTAGCGCTTCGGCGTGTCGCGCGTAACGGATACAGCGCGCTCACCCGCGGAAACTTGATACGGCGACACGCCGACGAGCTGTGCGCCGTCCTCCCGGAGCGGGTAGCGAATCACCCTGGCTCGTCGTCGACAAGCCGTCAGGAAGGCCACCGACGGCCGTGCCGAGGCCGCTGAGCGGCGATCCCCCAGATCCGTACAGAACGTTCGCCGCAGCTCCTCCCGGGGCTCTGACCGGCCGGGGAGGAGAGTCACCCCCCACCCTCAACGGCCGGTCGCAGGGCCAGGAGGTCTCGAACGAGCAGCCCGGCCTCTGCTGGGTGTCTGAGGGGCTGGTCGGGATGGACCGTGTACCGACTGCGCCGGCCAACTCGTTCTCGGTCGAGATACCCGGCCTGTTCGAGGTCAGCGACAATGTGTTGGGCAGTGCGCTCGGTGATGTTGCACACGGCCGCGAGATCGCGCAATCGGACGTTCGGAGTCGAGGCGACGGCCCAGAGCACCCGTGTGTGCTTGCTCAAGAAGGACCATTGCTGGCTCTGCTGATCCATCGTGTTGGGGTCTTTCGGCCGGGCAGCGGTTGCGACAACAGCAACACGATGCCGGAAAAATGCTTCGCCTTTCAATGCCGCGAAAGCGCGGCTCGGCGCCAATCGGGGCGCCCGGCGGGATTGCGCCACCGCCGAGCGCCCCTGTTTCGGGGGTCACCGGTAGACGGTCAGAGGGAAGCCAGCACCCGACCGCGTAGCGGCTCGGCGGTCAGCATGTCCGCCGGCTGCCACGAGTAGGCCGTCACTTCCTCTTCCTGCAACGCCACGTCGTTGACGGTCGTGCGGCAGAGGAACCGGAAGTCGAAGTGCAGGTGCGCCGGTTCCCCCTTCGCGTCGTTCGCCGGGATCTGATGTGCGTCGATGTGCAGCGGAACCGGGCTCGCCGCCTGCACGTGCGCAGCGGTGATACCGGTCTCTTCCGTCAGCTCCCGCAGCGCGGCGCCGAGCAGCGTCTCGTCGCCGGGCTCGACGTGGCCGCCGGGCAGCAGCCATTTCGCGAGCGCACGGTGTTCGATGGTGAGCACACAGCCGTCCGGGCGCAGCAGAATGGCGCCGGCCGTGACGTGGCCGCGGAACTCCTTGCGCGAAGTGATCGAGTCGCCTGCCTCGTTGAGCACATCAGAGAGGACAGTGAGCGAGCCCTTGTCGTCCGGGTGCCGGTCGAGGTAGGCGTCGAGGGTCCCGCGTACATGCTGTGCAGTGATCGGCATGATTCTCCTTACCGGTTGAAGTAGTTGAGCCACGTTGCTGCGACGGTCGTGCGATCGCTCGCGGGGACCTCATGCATACCGGGGCCGAGATCGCCGCGGGCGAGCATTCGAACTCCGGCGAGGATCTCCGCCTGAACGAGGTAGATGAACGGCCCCACGCTCGCGCCGTGCAGGAAGTTGACGGCGTTGCCGCCGTTGAGCAGATAGAAGTAGTGCCCGGTCGTCTGGTAGCGCGTGACGTGCTCGCCGGCAGGCGTGCGCTGGTAGATGGTGGGCAACGAGTCGAGGTCGAGCTCGTCCTCGGATGAGGTGACCGTCGCGACGTACGCGCCGTTGCGCAGTCGGGGGAAGTCCTCACCCCGGAGCGACACCGAGCCCGTCGCGCACAGCACGAGTCCGGCCCCATTGAGGGCGGCGTCACGGTCGCGGGCAACCGTGAATCCCTGTGAGAGGGCCTGCGTGCGGCGCACAGGGTCAATGTCGTAGACAGTGACCTGTACCCCCTTCGCGTGCAGCAGCCGCGCGATCGAGCTGCCCAGCTTGCCGAAGCCGATGACGAGGGCCGGGCGGCCGTGCAGGATATCGCTCCGGGAGCGCATCAGAGCCTCGGCCGAGAACACGACCGACTGCCCCACGAGGAAGTCCTCGGGGTCCTTGAGCGGGGAACGGGCGACCGAGACCACTGGGCACGGCAGCTTCTCGCACTCGGCGTATCTCTTGTGGCCGTTCTCGGTGTCCTCGACCACGCCCAGGATGCGGCCCGAGAACCGGTCGCACAGAGCGTCGAGGGTCGGGGCGAAGTACCCACCCACGTCGAGCAGCACGACCGCGTGCCCGGCGGCGCGCGCCTCGACGTAGTCGACGGTCAGCTCGGGGTCCTCGAAGGTGTCGCGCGAGAGGGGGTCGCACTGCACCGATCGCTCGACCTCTCGCCGTGCCCCGGCGTCGATCGACTTCGGTTTCGGGAGTACAGCGCGCAAGGTTGTCTGCTGCGCTACGGCCTGTACGAAGCTCGGACGCTCCGACAGCAGGTGAGTGATCAGGAACGACGCGGGGCGTTCGGCGGGGGCGAACTCCGCGGCGATTCGCTGAAAGTAGGCGTCGAGGCTGGCACGCTCGAACTGTTCCACGGTTCACTTCCTTTGTGTGAAGTGGTGCGGTTCCTTGATCGGGGTCAGCGCCGACGGCCGTACGCCGCATCGAGGCTGGCAAGCGCTGCGGCGTACGCGCCGTACAGATCAGCGGCATCGGTGAGCCCGACGTCGTGCCTCGGAGCGGTGATCCATGTCCGGGCATGGCAGGTGTTCGGCGCGATGACGACGGGGTGCGGCAGCAGGACGATCTCGCCGGCGGGAATCACAGTGGTGTCGGGGAGATCCCAGTCGTCCGCGGCCCCAACGGCGACGAGGAACTCGACGCCGTCGCTCGTGTGCAGGACGGGGCCGAGGGGCGCCTGCATCGTGTGCAGGTGCCGAAGCGTCTCCCATCCGACACCGTGTGTGAGTCGTACGACGTCCCAGGCAACGCCGGCGGGTGCCTCGGCAAGCCTGTGATCCGCCCACGCCTCTTGTGCAGCCGCCATGTCCGTACCGGTCTGACGCAGCCATTCGAGAGGGGCGAACGACTCCGGCTCGGATGGGACGTCGGCGAGCATCGTTCGTTGCACGAGACTCTTCGGTGCCCCTTGCGGCAGCGACGGGGTTCCGGCCATCACACCGTCACCTCGACTCCGTGAATCCGACGCGGCCCGATATCGACGCCGTGCACCGCGAGCCACAGCGCGCGCCGGCGCTGCCACTGCTGGCGCTCCTCTTTCCGCCGCAGTTCGCTGGCGACCACGTACGGGCGGACGAGCGCTACGTCGGCCCCCGTCAGTGTCGGTGACGCGTCGACGCGGGCCACCCGCGGCAGGGGGATGGTCGGCTCGTCGCCGCGGCTGATTGAGGGGCGGACTTCGTTCCCCCTGTGGCGGCCGGGCGCAGGCAGAAACAGGCGCAGAAGGTGATCGAAGATTCGGGCGAAACATGGCGGCATGTCGACGCTCCTCACTAGCTCCGGGCCGCCAGCGCGCTACGGCGATCGCGACTCGGCCCCTGCTGTCTGTGCTCAGAGCTGTGCCGAAGACGCTTCGCCGCTGTCCTGTGACGGCATGGCACCAGGAAACAGCCGTGTCTCGTTCCGGTCGGGAGCCTGCACGGGGGCCAAATAGGGGGCCAAGATGGGGGCCAGGAGCGCGGCAAGGGAGCCAAGATGAGCGAAATCGGCATCGGCGAATGCCTTGCGCGGCTGCGGGCAGACCTCGACTGGTCACAGCAGCAGGTGGCGGACCGCTACAACGAAGTTGAGGGTCGGTCCGTGATGACGGGCAAGGAGATCGGCCGATACGAGCGTGAGAGTCGAACCCCTACGCCGCGTACCCGCGGGCACCTAGCTGAGGTGTTCGGTATCGACTCTCTCGTACTGGATCGCGCCGCTGCCGTCACGAAGCGACGTAGGAAGGAAGCGCAGACTTCGAGCGTGGCCTTGCTGGGCAGCGATGCCGGTGATTCCGCGGCCGCGGCTGTGGCGGTCCTTCCCCCCTCTCGTCACGTCTTAGCTGCGGACGCTGCCGCATCTGCGCAGTTCGCGCGGTTCATCGCTGCGCGCAACACGGACGAGCACGCAGTCGAGCAGCTCGACGCCGAGGTCGCGTCGCTGGCCCGGCACTTCGTCAGCCGGCCGCTGTCCGAGCTGTACGCCGGGATTCACAGCCTGCGGAACGAGACCTTCGATCTCCTGAGAGGGCGCCAGCGCCCGCGGCAGACCACCGACCTGTACGTAACGGCAGGGCGCTTGTGTGGCTTGTCGGCGCACGTGTGCCTCGACATGGGCGACTACGAATCAGCGATGACCCATGCTCGTACCGCGTGGGCATGTGCTGATGCAGCAGGGCACAACGGGCTCAGGGGATGGGTGCGGGGAGTCGAGTCGCTGATCACCTTTTGGAACGGCGACCCGCGACGAGCCGCGGAGCTGGCCCAGTCTGGGCAGCAGTACGCGGCGCCCGGGAGCATCGGCGTGAGGCTGGCGAGTCTGGAAGCGAGAGCGCTCGCTGTGGCCGGCGATCAGCGTGGGGCCGCGGCTGCTCTGGCGACTGCCGCCCGGGCTCGCGACGCCATGTGCGAGCCGGACGAGATGCCGGGCGTGTTCAGTTTCCCGGACGCGAAACAGCTCGCCTATGCGGGCACGACCCATCTCGCCATAGGGGGAGCGCGCAATGTGCAGCAGGCGATCGAGGCGGCACAAGCCGCGGTCGGCCTGTACCGCTCGACCACGGACGATGATCGTTCGGTTGGCGACCTGCATGCCGCACACCTCGATCTCGCGAGGTGTCACATGGTGGCGGGGGAGATCGATGCAACCGAAGCCATGATCGGTTTCGTTCTCAGCACCCCTCCCGGGCAGCTCTCAGCGAGCATCCGATCGCGGTTGTCCGATCTTGCCGAGGAACTCAGCGCTGCGCAGTACCGTGGTGCTCCCCAAGTGGCACACCTGAGCGACCGCATCAGGAGCACCACCCAGCGCGTCGCCCTGCCTGCCGCCGACCACCGGAGCCGCTGACGTGACCGACCTGCCCACCGAGCACGACGCCGCTGTGACGAACCGAGCCATCCTGACCGGCAGTGCCTACAGCACCGGGCGAGACCTTGCTGCCCGTCAGTCGCTCTACCAATGGCAGACACCGCGCTATGACCTGCCGGGGATCATCGTCGACCGGTTGCAGCAGGTGAGCGGCACGGTCGTCGACGTGGGGTGCGGCAACGGAAAGTTCATCAGTCGACTGAACCAAGATCGCCCCGACCTGCGTGTGCTCGGGCTCGACGTCTCGCTCGGCATCCTCGACGGAGTTCCCCGCCCCGTGGGCGTGGCCGACGCCGAGCGGCTCCCGTTGCGCACAGGAAGCGTCAACGCCGCTCTTGCGCTGCACATGCTCTACCACGTGCAGGACATACCCGTAGCGATCAAGGAACTCGGACGAGTCGTCACCGACAACGGCATCGTGATCGCCTCTACGAACAGCGACCGGGACAAGGCAGAGCTCGACCGGCTGTGGGAACGCGCTGCGGGCGAAGTGCTGGGAGTCGACCGGGGGCCGTCGCGCATATCGCTCAGTGCTCGATTCTCGTTGGAGAAGGCGCCGGCGTTGCTCGGAGCCGAGTTCCACAAGATCGAGGCGACAGAGCTGCCCGGCACGATCGCCGTGCGTACGCCCGGGCCGGTGATCGCGCACATGGAGTCGTACCGAGCATGGGCCGATCAGCACGACGTGCCGTTCGATGCCACCATCGATCGCGCTCGGGCGATCCTGACGGACCACATCGATCGACACGGCGCGTTCGAAATTTCCTGCCTCGGCGGCATCTTGGTCTGCTCGCGATGACGCACGCTGACCGTCTCCGAGAGCCGGTGACGATCTCTTCCGCAGTACGTACCCGGTACACATTCCGTACAGATGAGACCGGGAAGCCTCGGGATAACGAGTGACAGGACGGGATAGGTTTTCGCAGGTCAAACGGCCTGCGGGCGCCTTCCCGAAGGTCAGGAAGACGCCCTAAGAGATCTTGTAAAGCGAAGGTCGTCGGTTCGAATCCGACAGGGGGCTCGGAGCGCGAGAGCGCGCTGAACAGCGAAAACGCCCCGGTCGGGCCCTCGAAGGGGCCTGACCGGGGCGCTTTGACATCCACACGTTCAGAAGCCGGTCCACTCTGCGCCCCGGCTGGCCGCGCCCGGTGGCGCGCTACGTGCAAGCGGACAACGGCGGGGCGTCATCCGCGGGCACAAGACGATGCCTCCGGCGGGGGATCGGTCGGCACCGGGAGCGTCGGGGCACTGTCGCCGACTGCAAGCCGTGGGTGGTGACAAGTGGTGGGGTTTCCGTCCCGCGGACCGTCCACCCAGGCAGAGCCGAGCAGACGCGGCCCAGGGGCGGGCGCTCCACGGTGTGGGGGTCGACGGCGTCCGGGACGAAAGCTGGGGCGGTCTGCACTGGACAGGGTTGATTCCGGCATCCCGCGGGTGCCATCAACGTCCCCGTGTGGCGCTCACAGCAGGACCGGGATTACGGACACGTGGGCCTGACTCAAGTGGAGACGGGAGTGCGGGACAGGGCGGTGCGCAGCGCGAAGACACCGAGCAGGCTGCCTGCCGTGAACCGCTGGGCGGTCATGACGCGGGGCCGGGCGGTCAGAAACCCGGACACCCGTGCTGCGCCCAGCATGATCAGAGCGTTCACGGAGATGCCCACGATGATCTGCACACCACCGAGCTGGAGCAGTTGCCCCCAGGCCGGGCCTGCCTGCGGGTCAAGGAACTGGGGCAGTAGAGCGGCATACATAAGAGCGATCTTGGGGTTGAGCAGGTTGGTCAGCAGCCCCATCGAGAACAGGCGGGCGTCGGAGACCGGAGGCAGGTCCTGGGCCGGGGTGAAGGGCGAGCGGCCGCCGGGCTTGAGCATGCCCCAGGCGAGGTAGGCCAGGTAGGCGGCCCCGGCGAGCTTGACCGCCGTGAACGCCACCGGCACGGCGGCGAACAATGCGGACAGGCCCGCAGCCGCGGCCAGCAGATAGCACAGGAATCCCACGGCGGTCCCGCTGAGGCTGACCAGGCCCGCCCTGCGGCCTTGGGTGATCGCGCGGGAGGCGAGGTGGATCATGTTCGGCCCTGGAGTCAGGGCCATGCCCAGTTCGACCAGTGCCACTCCTCCGACTGCGGCCAGAGTGATCACCGGTCAACCTCCTGGTCGTTCGTCGGATACCTGATACCCGGAGTGGGGAGTCGCCCGGCTGCAACGGACGGCTGCGACGCATCAGCAGTGCCTGCCTCGCCTGCTGCAGGATACGGCCCTGCCGCTCGGTACCTCCATGCACCACCCCACTCTCAGCCCGCCGACGACATCAACGACAGCCGACACCTCCGTCTCAATGTCGGTCTCATTCAGCGCCGTTCATGGCCGTCCATGGCCGTTCAGGCAAGACCGAAGGTGGTAGCCGCGCCCACAACCGGTACTCGCGGATCGTGTCCAGCATCGAATAGCGGGGCCTGCGAGGGGTGTCGGTGCGTTGGAGGAGGGACTGGTCCATGGGATGGCTGAGCAGGGTGGGTAGCTGCTCACTGGTCAGTGGGCCGCCGGCGCAGACCTATTGCGCCGCCTCCTGCTCGAAGCCGCCGACGAATGCCGATAGTCGCGCTCAGGCCAGCCGTTCCGGCGACCGAGTCACCGGGGCTCGGTCGCGCCTGAGACCCGACTGCGGCTGAGGCCCGACTGCGACTGAGGAAGAAGGTACGCGGACCGGTCTCAGGACGTGTTGATGATGGCGAACGTGGCGTTTTGGGGGTCCTGGAGGATGGCCATTCGGCCGGCCATCATGTCGAAGGGGGGCTTGAGGACGTTGCCGCCGGAGCGGACCAGTGCGGCGACCGTGCTGTCGGCGTCGTCGACCGAGAAGTACGGCAGCCAGTGCGAGGGCACGTCCGGGGGCAGGTCCTCGAGGGTGGCGAGGTCCTGCATGCCGCCGACCATGCGGCCGTCCGCCGAGAGCGAGTAGTAGTCCTGTGCGCCCTCCATGGGGGCGGCGGTGAGGCCCACCGTCGTGGAGTAGAAGGACGAGGCGGTGTCGGGGTCGCTGGTGTTGAGCTCGTTCCAGATGATGGCGCCGGGCTCGTTGACGATCCCGGCGCCGGGGAAGTCGCGGGCCTGCCAGAGGCCGAAGACGGCGTTCGTGGGGTCACTGATGACCGCCATGCGACCGAGTGTGAGCACGTCCATGCCCGGCATGATCACCTGGCCGCCGTTGGTCGTGATCGCGTTCTGGGTGGTGTCCACGTCGGCGGTGGCGAGATAGGTGGTCCACGCGGCCGGCGGCATCGGGTCGGGGACGCTGCCGTCCGGGTTCATCGCCGCCATGATTCCGGCGACCGGTTCGCCGTTCAGTGTGCAGACGGCGTAGCCACCGGTCTCGGGCGGGCCGATCTCGCCCTGCCAGCCGAACAGGTCACGGTAGAAGTCGAGCGCGGCCTGCTGGTCCGGGACCGTGAGGTCGGCCCAGCAGGGGGTGCCGGGGGCGTACGGACCGGTGACTTTGGGCATGAGCGGCCTCCGTGGGGGAGCGAGCGGGACGTCCGGGGGCGGGGAGCGGCGGGCGCGACGTTGAGCGGACGCCCGGCCCTCCATGGGTGCAGCGCCCATATCAGTCAGGCACCTGTGCGCCGCGTGTGCACTTTCGTGGTGGCCATTCGGGCCCACGGTGTCGGTCCCGCCACGCGGCCGGGGGCGATGCGCGCCCTGCGCACACCCCCCGTATCCCGTTCCGGCTTAATGCCTAGGATGTGCAAGTGCGTAATTACGGCATCAGAACGGCTACCCGCGACGACATAGGCGCTGCGCGTGCCGTCATGCTCGACACCGTCTATCGCGACTTCGGTACGGGGTACGTGCCGCAGTGGCACGGCGACATCATCGACCTGGAGGGCGCCTATCTGCGGCCCGAGCGGCATACGCTGCTGGTCGCCGTGGACGAGGAGGAGGGCGGTGGCGTTGTTGCCACCGCCGCGCTCGATTCGCGCGGGCCCGCGCATCCGCCCAACCCGGCGTGGATCGCCGAGCGGTTTCCTTCGGGGGAGACGGCGCAGCTGCGGCGGGTGTACGTGCGGGCCGAGCACCGGCGGCGCGGGCTGGCCCGGCGGCTGGTCGGTGAGCTGCTCGACTTCGCGGCGACGGCCGGCGGATACCGATCGGTCTATTTGCATACGGACCCGGCGGTGCCCGGTGCCGAGGACTTCTGGCGCTCGATGGGCAAAGCGGTGCTTGATGAGCGGGAGGAGCCGGGTGGGGCGCGGGTCGTGCACTTCGAGGTGGCGATGAGGGTGTAGGGCGTACGCCCAGAACTCGGAGCCGCGTGGCGCTCCGTACCCGTGGTCGCGCGGCGCTCCGCACCGTGACCGCGCGGATTTAATGAAAACGGTTGCCGGATAGGCTTTGGCTGCCGTACGCCGTGAACCCCACACCGCTCCCCTGAACCCCACCCCAGAACGAGGACCATGCACACCGTCCGCCGCCGTCAGCTCATAGCCGGCCTGCTGGTCGCACCCCTGTTCTCCGGCCTGCTCTCCGGCTGTTTCGCCGCCGGGAACGGCTCGTCCTCGAACGGGTCGGCGGACGGTGCCCGGCTCAAGGTCGCCCTCGCCTTCCCGCCCTCCGAGAACTTCTCGCCGTACGGCGCCGACGCCACGCTGCTCAGCCGGCTCGGCGTCACCGAGGGCCTGACCAAGCTCGACGCCAACGGCACCGCGGCCCCCGCGCTCGCCGCCTCCTGGAAGAAGGAGAGCGACCGCAGCTGGCTGTTCACGCTGCGCGAGGCGGAGTTCCAGGACGGTACGCGGGTCACGCCGTCCGCCGTCGCCAATGCCCTCGACCACGCCGCGAAGGCCGAGCCCGTGACGGCCGCACTGTCGGGTGTCACGCTGACCGCCGAGCCCGTGGGCAAGGATCAGGTCCGGATCACCACCGCCGACCCCGACCCCGCGCTGCCGCTGCGCCTCTCCAGCCCCGGGCTGGCCGTGCTCTCCGCGAAGGCGTACGAGAAGGAGGGGAAGGGGAGCAAGGGCGGCCGGGTCAGTCCGGCCGGTACCGCGACCGGGCCGTTCGAGCTCACGAAGACCACCGGTGCCACCGCGGCCACCCTCGACCGCTTCGACGACTACTGGGGCGGCCGGGCCCAGGCGTCCGGTATCGACGCGAAGTTCATCGCCGACGGGACTGCCCGGACCAACGCGCTGCGTACACGTGATGTGGACATCGCCGAGGCGGTACCCGTGTCGCAGGCCGCCTCGCTGGACAAGGGCAGCGGGCGCGAGACCGCCACCGCCCGCACGACGAGCCTGCAGCTCAACACGCGGTCCGGGGCCTTCAAGGACCCGGGGCTGCGCGCCGCGGCCCGTAAGGCGATCGACACTTCGGCGCTCGCCAAGGACGTGTACGAGGGCCATGCCGACCCGGGCGAGGGGGTCTTCGGGCCTGCGATGACCTGGGCGGAAGGCAAGCGCGGCAAGCCCGCCGGGCGGGCCGGGGCGAAGCGCGCCGACGGTACGCCGATCACCATCGGCACGTACGACAACCGGCCCGAGCTGCCCGAGGTCGCCCAGGTGCTCAAGCAGCAGCTCCAGAAGGCCGGGTTCAAGGTGCAGCTGGAGGTCCGCGAATCCTCGCGGATCGAGGGGGACGCGCTGGCCGGGAAGTTCGACGCGTTCGTCGGCGCCCGTAACACCATGCTCGACACGGGCGACCCGGTCTCCGTCCTCGCCAGCGACTACACCTGCGACGGCAGCTACAACCTCGCTCAGCTCTGCGACAAGAAGGTCGACGCCGCCGTGCGGAAGGCCGAGGACACGGCCGACATCGGGAAGCGGCAGGACGCGGCGGCGGCCGCCGAGACGGCGATCCTCGGCACGGACGCCGTCGTGCCGCTCGTCCACCAGCGGATCATCACCGGCGTCGGCAGCTCCGTGGAGGGCGTGCTCCTCGACCCGTACGAGCGCACGCTGGTCGGCACCGGTACGCGGCGCTGAGTGGTATGAGGGGTATGAGCCGTATTGGCGGTATGAGGGGTCTCTGGCGGGTCGCCCTCGCCGTCGCCCTCGTGTGCGGGATCGGGCTGCTGCCCTGGCTGTCGCGTACCGATCCGGCGCTGACCGTTCTGAAGGCGCGCGCGGCGGAGCGTACGCCCACTCCTGAGGTACTGGCGTCCGTCCGGGCCGACATCGGGCTCGACGCCGGGCCGTTGCACCTGCTCGGCCGGTGGGCGGGCGGCCTGCTGCACGGGGACGCGGGGCGGTCGTGGATCTCCGGGGACGCGGTGCTGCCGTCGGTGGTGCACGCCCTGGGGGTGTCGCTGCTGCTGATGGGCGCGGCGATCGTGGTGGCCGTCGGTACGGCCGCCGTGGTGTGCGCCCGTACGCTGCGGCTCGGTGCGCGCCGCCGGCTCGCCGGGCGGCGTCCGGGCGGCAGCGGGGCGGCCGTGCTCGCCGCGCTGCCCGAGTTCCTGACCGCGTCGGTACTCGCGACCGTGGTCGGCGTGCACCTCGGCTGGCTGCCGGCGCTCGGCTGGTACGGGCCCCAGTGGATGGTGCTGCCCGCGCTCTCCCTCGGCCTGCCCGCCGGGGCGCTGCTCGGGCGGCTCCTTGACGATCTGCTGCCCGGCGCCTTCGCCGAACCGTGGGCGCGCGCCGCGGCCGCCCGCGGCATACCGGAGGGGCGCATCGCGCGGCAGGCGCTGCGCCGCTGCGTGCCCGGACTGCTGCCGAACCTCGGGCTGTTCCTCGTGGGCGTGACCGGAGGCGCGGTCGCCGTGGAGCAGGTGTTCGACATCCCCGGGCTCGGGCGGCTGACCCTGCAGGCCGCCGTGGCGCAGGACCTGCCCGTACTGCAGACCAGTACGCTCGCGCTCGTTCTGCTCGCAGCGGTGGCCGGCGGGCTGGTCCGCCTCGTGGCGCGTTTCGCGCTCGGCCCCGCTCTGCGGGACGGCGCGTTGCAGTCCCTGCACGGCGCGCGGGAGTCCCTGCGCGGCCCGAAGCGGCACGGGTCCGGCCGGCTGCCCCTCCTGTACGGCGCGTTGCTCGTGTGCGTCGTCGCGATCGGTCTGCCCCGCGATCCGCTCGCCCTGGATACGGCGGCGCGGCTGGAGGTTCCGTCGTGGGCGCATCCGTTCGGTACGGACTCCCTGGGGCGGGACATGCTGGCCCGGGTCGCGCACGGCGCGCTCACCACCCTCGCCCTGGCCCTCGCGATCAGCGTCGCCGCGCTGGTCATCGGCGTACTGCTCGGCCTGCTGCCCCGGCTTTCCGGGCCGCTCGTCGACACGGTCAACGCCGTACCGCCCGTGCTCGCCGGCCTCCTCGTCGCGGGCGTGGCGGGCAGCGGACCCGCGACCCCCGCGCTCGCCGTGGCCGCCGTCGCCTGGACCCCGCTGGCCGCCCACACCGCCGCGCTGCTCCAACAGGAGCGCGCCACGCTGCACCTGGAGGCGACGCGCAGCCTCGGCGCGAGCCGCTGGTTCCTGCTCCGGCGCGAGCTGCTGCCCGCCGTCCTGCCGCCCGTCACCCGCCATGCGCTGCTGCGCCTCCCCGCCGTCGCGCTGGCCCTCGCCGCGCTCGGCTTCCTCGGCCTCGGCGCGCAGCCGCCGTCGCCCGAGTGGGGCCTGCTGCTCGCCGAGAACCAGCCGTACGCCGAGCGGGCCCCGTGGACGGTGCTCGCACCGGCCGCCGTACTCGCGCTGCTGGGCGCGCTGGCGGTGACCGTGACGGGCGGGGTGCGGATGCGGATGCCGCGGGTTCTGCGGCGTGCGCGGCGGGCGGAGGTGCCCGCGCCTGCGGCGGAGCCGGAGCCCGAGGTGCGGGAGGCCGTGGTGGCCGGGACAGCGGCCGGTACGGGTGCCGGGACGGTGGCCCGGTGACGGGGATTGCCGCCGTGCGGCGTTCCCGATGGTCCCGACGGTCCCGATGGTCCCGGCGCGAGCGGACCTGGCGGCACCTCTCCCCGCTGCTGCGGCTGCTGATCGCGACGCAGCTCGCCTTCAACATCGGCTTCTTCGCCGTGCTGCCCTTCCTGGCCGAGCATCTGGGCGCGGCCATCGGCATGGCGGGCTGGCTGGTCGGCCTGGTGCTCGGGCTGCGGACGTTCAGCCAGCAGGGGCTCTTCGTACTGGGCGGCGCGCTGACCGACCGGTACGGCGTACGGCCCGTCGTCCTCACCGGCTGCGTGCTGCGGATCGCCGGTTTCGCCTGGCTGGGGTACGCGCAGCAGCCGTGGGCGGTCATCGGCGCGGTCCTGCTGATCGGGTTCGCGGCCGCCCTGTTCTCACCCGCCGTCGAGTCCGAGGTCGCCCGCCAGTCGGTGCTCTGGGAGGAGGCCGGGCACGGTTCCCGTACGCGCGTCCTGGGCCTGCTCAGCGTGGCGGGCCAAGCGGGCGCGTTCCTCGGCCCGCTCCTGGGCGCCCTGCTGCTCGCCGTCGACTTCCGTACCGCGTGCCTGGCCGGCGCCGGGGTGTTTGTCCTCGTACTGGCCGGGCATCTGTGGCTGCTGCCGCAGCACATCCCGGGCCGCGAGCGGGTGCGCGCACCGGGAGCGGTGCGCGAGATGGTGCGCAACCGGCGTTTCCTCGCGGTGTGCGGCGCCTACGGGGCGTACCTCCTGGCGTACAACCAGCTCTACCTCGCCCTCCCCGCCGAAGTGGCCCGCGCCGCCGGCTCGCAGTCCCCGCTGGCCTGGCTCTTCGCGCTCTCCTCGCTGCTGGTCGTCGTCGCGCAGCTGCCGGTCACCCGCTGGGCCGCCGACCGGCTCGACCTCCGCCGCTCCATGGCGGCCGGGCTGCTCCTCATTGCGGCGGGGTTCGCGGTGGTGGCCGCCGCCCGCCCGGCTGCGTGGACCGGCACCGCCGGGCTGCTGCCCGCCGCGGCCTTCGTGGTCCTGCTCACGCTGGGCCAGATGCTGGTGACGCCTGCCGCTCGGGCCTGGGTGCCGGACCTGGCGCCCAGCGGCAGGCTCGGCCTCTACACCGGCGCGATGTCCTCGGTCTCCGGGCTGCTCGTCCTGGCCGGCAGCGCCGCGACCGGCTCGTTGCTCGACACGGGGCTGCCGGCGCCCGTCCCGTGGCTCGTCCTCGCGGCGGTACCGCTCGCGGCCATCGCAGTGCTGCCCCGCCGCTCCCGTACCGAGCCGTAAGGATTCCCGCCGCTCCCGTACCGAGCCGTAAAGCCGCGTGCGTCACAAATGCCTCGGCAGCGGGCGCTGCGTACAGGTACTCTCGGCGCTGCCCGCGCGCCTGGTGGCCGCGGTCACTGAGTACCGCACGCGACTTTGAGCAGGGATGACAGGCATGGATCTGACCACTCTCACCCACACCGAACTGTCCGACCGGCTCGAAGAGCTCCGTGGCGAGCACGCCCGCCTCAAGGAGCGGGGGCTGCGCCTGGACCTGACCCGGGGCAAGCCGTCCGCCGAGCAGCTGGACCTCGCGCAGCCGCTGCTGGCCCTGCCGGGCGGGAACGACCACACCGCGCAGGACGGCACCGACTGCCGCAACTACGGCGGCCTCAAGGGGCTGGCCGAGCTGCGCTCGACGTTCGCCGGGCTGCTCCAGGTGCCGGTGGAGCAGCTGGTCACCCTCGGCAACTCCAGCCTGGAACTGATGTACGAGTCGGTGGTGGACGCCGTCCTGTTCGGGCTGCCCGGGGCGCCCGGTCCCTGGGAGCGGGAGGGGCGGACGGCCATGCTCTGCCCCGTACCGGGTTACGACCGGCACTTCGCGGTGTGCGAGAAGCTCGGCATCGACATGATCCCGGTGCCGATGACGGAGAGCGGCCCGGACATGGACGAGGTCGAGCGCCTCGTCGCCGACGAGCGCGTCAAGGGCATCTGGTGCGTACCGAAGTACAGCAACCCCACGGGGACCACCTACGCGCCGGAGACGGTGCGGCGGCTGGCCGCCATGGAGACCGCGGCGCCGGACTTCCGCGTCTTCTGGGACAACGCCTACGCCGTGCACCAGCTCCAGGGTGACCGCGAGCCGGTCGCCGACATCCTGGGCCTGTGCGAGGAGTACGGCCACGCCGACCGGGTGTTCGTCTTCGGCTCCACCTCGAAGATCACCGGGGCCGGCAGCGGCGTGGCCTTCTTCGGCTCGTCGCCCGCCAACGTCGACTGGCTGCTCGGCCACCTCTCCAAGCGGACGATCGGCCCGGACAAGGTCAACCAGCTCCGGCACGCCCGCTTCCTGCCCGACGCCGAGGCCGTGCACGCCCACATGGAGCGCCACGCCGAGCTGCTGCGGCCCAAGTTCGAGCTGGTGGACGCCGTCCTGGAGAAGCGGCTCGGGGACACCGGCATCGCGACCTGGACCCGCCCGCAGGGCGGCTACTTCGTGAGCCTGGACGTCCTGGACGGCTGCGCTTCCCGGGTCGTACAGCTCGCCAAGGACGCGGGCGTCGCGCTGACCCCCGCCGGAGCGACGTTCCCGTACGGCAAGGACCCGCGCGACCGCAACATCCGCATCGCGCCCAGCTACCCCCGCCTGGAGGAGCTGGGCGACGCCCTGGAGGGGCTGGCGCTCTGCGCCGAACTGGCGGCCGTCGAGAAGCTGCTGGAGGGCTGAGAGCCCCAGTCAGCGGCGTCGTCGCCGCCCTCCCGGCACGTTCGCTCCCCGGGCGGCGCCTTCCGGCGTACATTCCCGGTCATGGCGACTTCTGAGGGGACGACGGCGGCGACGGCGAGCGCAGGGGCTGCTGCGAGTACGGAGGCGGCGGCCGGCGCGAGGATGGCGGGGCACACCGAGGTGACGCGGGAGGACTACGAGCGGCGGATGGAACGGGCCGGGCGGGCGGCCGCCGACGCCGGGCTGGCCGGGCTGATCGTCACGCCCGGCCCCGACCTGGTGTGGCTCACCGGCTACCAGCCGACCGCGATCACCGAGCGGCTGACCGCCCTGCTGCTCTCCGTGGGCAGCAGGCCGCGCCTGTTGGTGCCCGTACTGGAGCGGGCGGACGCGCAGCACGCCCCGGGAGCCCGTGCGACGGAGCTCCTCGGGTGGCGCGACGGCGAGGACCCGTATGCCGTGCTCGCGAAGCTCCTGGAACCGCAGCGGCGGTACGGCATCTCCGACTCCGCGTGGGCGATGCACCTCCTGGGGCTGCAGCGCACCCTCCCGGGCAGCGCGTACGCCTCGCTCACGGAGGCGCTGCCGATGCTGCGCGCCGTCAAGGACGCGTACGAGGTGGAGCGGCTGGCGGCGGCGGGCGCGGCAGCCGACGCCACGTACGAGGCGATCCTCGAGGTGCCCTTCGGGGGCCGGCGGGAGTGCGACGTGGCGGCCGACCTGGCGCGGCTGCTGATCGAACACGGGCACAGCCAGGTGGACTTCACGGTGGTGGGCTCGGGCCCCAACGGGGCCGACCCGCACCACGAGGCGGGCGACCGGGTCATCGAGAACGGCGACATGGTCGTACTGGACTTCGGCGGCCTGAAGGACGGGTACGGCTCGGACACGACGCGGACCGTGCACGTGGGCGAGCCGACCTCCGAGGAGCGCAAGGTCCACGACATCGTGCGGGAGGCCCAGCAGGCGGCGTTCGAAGCGGTGCGGCCGGGGGCCGCCTGCCAGGACATCGACCGGGTGGCGCGAAAGGTGATCAAGGCCGCGGGGTACGGCGAGTACTTCATCCACCGGGTCGGGCACGGCATCGGGGTGACGACGCACGAGCCGCCGTACATGGTCGAGGGCGAACACCTGCCCCTCGTACCGGGGATGTGCTTCTCGATCGAACCCGGGATCTATCTGCCGGGGCGCTTCGGGGTGCGGATCGAGGACATCGTGACGTGCACGGAGACGGGCGGGCGGCGGCTGAACAACACGGCCCGGGAGATGGGGATCGTGGGCTAGGGGGCCAGTCGCCTGGCCCGGGTGGCGGACCGGGCGGCGGAGAGGGCGAGGGTGGTCGCCTCGATGGCGCTGGTGAACGCCACTTCGCTCAGTACACCGGGTGCCGCGACCTGGTCGCCCGCCAGGTAGACGCCGTTGCCGCGGTCGATGGCGGGGCGGTCCCGCCAGGTGGTACCGGGCAGGTCCACCGCCCCCGTACGGCCGGTGGCGAGCGCGTCGCGGCGCCAGGTGACGCGCTCGCGCCACTCGGGGAAGCCCGCGTCCAGGAGGCGCTCGGCGCGCGCCATGCCGTCGGCGCGCGTCTCATGGGGAGCGATGCCTACCTGGCCCTGGAGGAGCTGCTCGCCGGGCGGGGCGAGGGTGGGGTCCTGCGCGGTGAACCGTTCGATCCACCCGGAGCGGTCGAGGTCGGAGACCACGAAGAGATCGGCGGGGCGACGCCTCCCGGTCGTGCGGTGCTTCTTCGGGTGCTGCTCGCGCAGCGCCAGGTCGATCAGGGCCGTACGGGCGCTGCTCCAGGTCAGCGCGTCGTCGCCGAGCAGCGCACGGGCGGAGTCGAGCTGGGTGGCGACGATGACGGGCCGGTCCTCGGGCAGCGCGTCGACCCGGGAGCCGGTCTCGATCCGTACGCCGAGGCCGCGGGCGTGCTCCGCCGTACGGGAGATGAGCGCGCCCCAACCGCCCTTGATGTACCGGGCTTCCGGGCTGAGGCGCGTGGTGCGGTAGAGGATCCGGTGGGTGAACGCGGCCGAGAGCAGACCGGGGTCGTGGTGGAAGGTGGCGACGCCGGTGTAGTACGCGGCGGCGCGCGCGGCCGGCTCTCCGACATGTGCGCTCGCCCAGGTCAGGAAGGACTGGCCCACGGGGGCGTCCGTACGGCTGCGGAGCCGGAGGAGGGCGAGGGGCGGTACACGGTGCAGCTCGCCGCGGTGGTGGAAGCGGAGCCGGGCGCCCTCTCGGAGGGGGAGCGGGGCGAGCGGCCCGAGGAGGCCGCGCTGCTGGAGCCAGGGGTAGTGCGGGCCCCGGTTGTAGAGGGCGTGCGGGCCTTCGTTGGTGCGGTACGGCGCCTCGTCGGTACGGGCGCGGCCGCCGAGCGACCGGTGCGCTTCGTGGAGCGTGACGTCGGCACCGGCCTCGGCGGCGGAGATGGCCGCGGTGAGGCCGGCGAAGCCGCCTCCGACGATGGTGATCCGACGGCGGGGGTGGGGCATGGCGGGTCTCCTGTCCGGTGGCCTTTGTCGTATGGACGGGAGGGGGCGGGGGTGATGTGACATCCGATGGTGTTTCCGCTGGTCAGGGCGATTGTCAGTGGTGGGGTGCAGGATGGATCAGGACGGGGCGGAACGGGGACGAGAGCGGACCGATCGCGGGGCGAGCGCGGAGAAGGGCGGTGGGCGAGTGGCCGGCCGAGGCGGGGACGCGGGGCGGACGATGCCGGCCGTACGACGGCCGGAGGTGCGGCTGCCGGAGCTGGTGGCGTACGACGGAGGGGAGTGGGAGCCGGAGGGGGATTACGACGGACTGGAGTTCGCCGACGCGGACTTCGCGGGGCAGTCGGCGCGGGGCGCCCGGTTCCTGGACTGCGCGGTGCGGCGGTGCGCGTGGGACGAGACGGTGCTGGCCCGGGCGCGGTTCATCGACAGCGTGCTGGAGGGGGTGCGGGGCGTCGGCACGGACCTCTCGCAGGTGTCGCTGCGCGATGTGGAGGTGCGGGACGCCCGGCTGGGCGGGACGCAGCTGCACGGCGCGGTGCTGGAGCGGGTCGTGGTGCGCGGCGGGAAGCTCGACTTCCTCAACCTGCGCAAGGCGAAGCTCCGGGACGTCGCGTTCGAGGACTGTGTGCTGGTGGAGGCGGACTTCGGCGGGGCCGAGCTGGAGCGTGTGACGTTCGACGGCTGCACGCTGGCGCGTACGGACTTCCATCAGGCGCGGATGCGGGACGTCGATCTGCGGGGTGCGGCGGCGCTGGACATCGCGCGGGGCATCGACCGGCTCGCGGGCGCGGTGATCAGCCCGTCGCAGCTCATGGACCTGGCCCCGGCGTTCGCGGCGGAGGTGGGCGTACTGGTGGAGTGAGCGGCGGTGGGGGGAAGGGGGTTACACGCGGGGGAAGCGGGCCTGGAGGTCCCATACGAGCGGGTTGTCGGCCAGCCCGTCGTGCATGTCCGTGAGGTCGGCGATCAGATCGTGCAGGAAGTCGCGGGCCTCGCGGCGCAGCGCGGCGTGGTTGAAGCTGAGCGGAGCCTCTTCGACCGGTACCCAGTCGGCGGTGACGTCGACCCAGCCGAAGCGGCGCTCGAACAGCATCCGGTCGGCCGACTCGGTGAAGTCCAGTTCGGCGTGTTGCGGGCGGGCGGCGCGGCTGCCGTGCGGGTCGCGGTCGAGCTGCTCGACGATGTCGCACAGGGCCCAGGCGAAGTCCAGGACCGGCACCCAGCCCCAGGACGTGGACACTTCCCGGTCCGTTTCGGTGTCGGCGAGGTAGACGTCCCCGCAGAACAGGTCGTGGCGCAGCGCGCGGGCGTCCGCGGTGCGGTAGTCCGTCTGCGGGGGGTCAGGGAAGCGCCGGGAGAGCGAGTAGCCGAGGTCGATCACGTAGCTGATGGTCGCACGCCGGTCGGAGTGCTCGCTCCGGCACGGGGAGGGACCGGGGCTGGGTGAGACGGGCGAGGGTCAGAAGCCAGGGCTGAGGGAGGCGGGCAGGGGGTCAGGGCTGGGTGAGGATGCGGGGGCCGTCGTCGGTGATGGCGACGGTGTGCTCGAAGTGGGCGGCGCGGCTGCCGTCGGTCGTGAGCAGGGTCCAGCCGTCGTCCGCCTCGCGGTAGTCGCCGTGGCCGCCGGACAGGAACATCGGCTCGATGGCGAGGACGAGGCCGTGCCGGAGTACGAAGCCGCGGCCGGGCCGGCCGTCGTTCGGTACCGACGGGTCCTCGTGCATCTGGCGGCCGATGCCGTGGCCGCCGAAGTCCGCCGGAATGCCGTAGCCGGCGGCGCGGCCGACGCTGCCGATGGCGTGCGAGATGTCGCCGATGCGGGCGCCCACCACGGCGGCCGCGATCCCCGCCTCCAGGGCGCGCCGGGTGGTGTCCATGAGCCGCTGGTCCTCCGGGCGCGGAGTGCCGACCGCGACGGTGACCGCCGCGTCGCCCGCCCAGCCGTCCAGGGTCGCGCCGCAGTCGATGCTGAGCAGGTCGCCGTCGCGCAGCCGGTACGCGCTCGGGATGCCGTGCACGATCGCGTCGTTGACGGAGGTGCAGATGGTGGCGGGGAAGGGGGTGGGTGCGAAGGACGGGCGGTAGTGGAGGAAGGGGGAGGTGGCGCCGGCCTCGGCCAGCACCGACCGGGCGACCTCGTCCAGCTCGCTCAGCCGCACGCCGGGCGCGGCCGCCGCGCGGACGGCCGTGAGGATGTCGGCGACGACGCGGCCCGCGGGCCGCATGGCTTCGAGCGCGATGTCGGTCTTGATCTCGACCATGGGTGAACCTCCGTGATGCCGGCCGCAGGCGCGGGCGCGGAAACGACTGGCGACGCCGGTCGCCGACCGGTCGCCAATTTTTATACCGGTATTTCTTTACCGGTATTAGTATCACGGGCATGGTCCGTACACCTCTGACTCCATGGGAACGCGAGCGCGGCGAGCGGCTGGGCGCGCTGCTGCGGGCGGCGCGCGGCGAACGCAGCATGGTCGAGATCGCGGCGGCCGCGGGGCTCTCGGCGGAGACACTGCGCAAGATCGAAACGGGGCGCGCGCCGACGGCGGGCTTCTTCACGATCGCCGCATTGGGCACGACCCTCGGCATGTCCCTCGACGAACTGGCAGCACTCGCGGCACCGCCCGCCGAGGCCGGGGCCGACTCCGCCGGCGCGTCACCGCCCGCGGCCGCCTGAGCGCAGCCGTTACCCGTTCGGCAGGTCCTTGTGGAGGACCGTGCACGGGCGGGCGAGGGCATGGTCCGTGCGGTGGTCGATGACGCGATAGCCGAGCGCGTGCCAGAAGGCGAGCCCGTCCGGGTTGGCATCCAGGACGGCGAGCCGTACGCCGTCGTGCCCGGCCGCCCGCAGGCGCCGCTCGACGGCGGTCGCCAACCGGCGGCCCCGGCCGGTGCGTTGGAGGCCGCCGTGGATCAGGAGCAGGCCGATCCACGGGTACGGGTCGACCGGGTCCGGGTGCTCGGTCAGCGTGACGGCCAGGCCGGTCGGTCGGCGGTGCTCGCTGTCGTGCTCGCTGCCGTGTTCACGGGCGAGCAGCACCTCGGCGGCCGGGTGGGCCAGCTCCCCGTTGAGGCTCGATGCGACCTCGTCGCGCTGGATGGCGTACGGGTCGGGGAAGTCGCCGCTGAGGGCGAAGAACGCGGCGTTGGAGGCGTAGAGCTCCGTCAGCTCGTCGAGGAGCGGCGGCGGCAGGTGCCCGTCGTGCTCGGCGAGGAGGGGCGAGAGCGGTTCCAGTACGAGCGGCATACGGTCCATGCTGGCCGGGTCCGCGGCCGGGCGCGAAGGAGTTCCGCCGCGCGCGGCGCCGGGTGCGCACGCCGAAGGCCCGCGCGGCCGGGTGTGCACGCCGAAGGCCCGTCCCGCCCGCGTGAGCGCAGGCCGGACGGGCCTCCCGGTGCGTCGTACGGCAGCCGCGGGGGCGGGCCGTACGTGCGGCCGCGCGTGTCCGCGGGGCGGTGCGGCGGCCGTGAGCTCTCGACTGTCAGACGTTGACGCCGAAGTCCTGGGCGATGCCGACCAGGCCCGAGGCGTAGCCCTGGCCGACGGCGCGGAACTTCCACTCCGCGCCGTTGCGGTACAGCTCGCCGAAGACCATCGCGGTCTCGGTGGCCGCGTCCTCGCTGAGGTCGTAGCGCGCGATCTCGGTGCCGCCGGCCTGGTTGATGATGCGGATGAAGGCGTTCCGCACCTGGCCGAAGTTCTGGCTGCGGTTCTCCGCGTCGTAGATGGAGACCGGGAAGACGATCTTCTCGACGTCGGCGGGCAGTGCGGCGAGGTTGACGTTGATCTGCTCGTCGTCGCCCTCGCCCTGGCCGGTGAGGTTGTCACCGGTGTGCACGATGGACTGGTCCGGCGTCGCCTTGTTGTTGAAGAACACGAAGTGCTGGTCCGAGAAGACCTTGCCGCTCGGGTTGACCGCGATCGCGCTCGCGTCGAGGTCGAAGTCCGTGCCCGTGGTGGTGCGGACGTCCCAGCCGAGGCCGACCGTGACGGCGGTCAGGCCCGGAGCCTCCTTGGTGAGCGAGACGTTGCCGCCCTTGGACAGGCTTACAGCCATGGGAGTGCCCTCTTTCCTCGTCGAATCATCGGGCTCCGTACTCCGGACGAAGCTACCGTCATCCTGCACAACGACTGCCGGGGACCTTGAGGTTCCAGCTTGCTTTACTTTCTTTGCCAAGTCCTGATGCCGCCCCTGCCGGCCGCCCCGCCGCTTCCCCGGCCGCCCTTTCGCACGGGTGACGAAATGCGGGCAACGAATGCGGTGACGAAATGCGGGTGACGGGACGGGCGTGGACGCGGGATCATGGGGGGCATGTCCGGGCCCTATGTCATCCGCGGTTCGGTCGCCCTCCCGGAGTCGGAGCTCGTCTGGCGCTTCTCACGGTCTTCCGGGCCCGGCGGCCAGCACGTCAACACTTCCGACAGCCAGGTGGAGCTGCGCTTCGACCTGGCCGCGACCGATGCGCTGCCCGAGGTCTGGAAGGACCGCGCGCTGCAGCGGCTGGGGGAGCGAGGGCGGCTGATCGACGGTGGCGTGGTGTCCGTACGGGCGTCGGAGCACCGCTCCCAGTGGCGCAACCGCGAGACGGCCGCGGTCCGGCTCGCGTCGTTGCTGGCGGAGGCGTCCGCGCCGCCGCCGAAGCCGCGCCGCAAGACGCGGATCCCGCGCGGCATCAATGAGCGCAGGCTGCGGGAGAAGAAGCAGCGCGGCGACACGAAGCGCGGCCGCTCGGGCCGCGACTGGCACTGACCGAGGCCGGAGCCGTTACCGGGCCGTTACCGGGCCGAACCGGCCCCCGCCGCGGCCCCCCTCCACGGCGCCCCACCGGCCCTAGCCCAGCTTCCGGTACCGCCCCCGGAAGTACGTCAGTGGGTTGCTCTCGATGTTCGGGGTGTGGGCGGTCAGTACGCGGCCGATGATGAGGGTGTGGTCGCCGGCCACGACGCGCTGCTCCGTGCGGCACTCCATCGACGCGAGGGCGCCCTTCACGAGTGCCGCGCCGGTCCGCTCGCCCCGTACGTGCGGGACGCTCGCGAAGAGGAGGCGGTCGCTGAGGCGGCCCTTCATGGCGAACTGGCCGGCGATGTTGCGCTGGCTCTCCGTCAGGACCGAGACGGCCCACAGGGGCTGCCGCTCCAGGATGTCGTCCATCCGCGAGTCGTTGCGGACGCTCACCATCACCAGCGGCGGGTCGAGCGAGACGGACATGAACGCGGTGGCGGTCATCCCCGCGTCCTCCCCGACCGGAAGACCGTCCCCGGCCGCGAGATCCTCGTCGGCCGGATCGTCCTCCGGGTCGAGGGCGGTGATCAGTACGACCCCGGCGGCGAGCCGGGACAGGGCGGCACGGAACTCGTCGGCACTCACCCCACCAGCATGCGGGATCATCTCCGGAGCAGGGCTGGTCTCCCGATCGGTGTGCGGGTCGGTGACGTCGGCGGCAGGGTTGTTCGTGAACACGTCATGAACGCTAAACGGGACCGCGTGCCGCCCGCATCGGGCCCTGGGACCAGCCGCGTCCTAGGACCCCCGACGGAGCCGGGGCGCTCCAGAGCCCGGAATTTGCGTTCAGGAAGTTTACGAACACATAGGAGGAGCTCCCGGAGAGGCACCGGAAGGGGCCTGACGCGACCTCCGTAACTTCACGGCGTGTTCTGTGACTTGAGTCACAGCGAGGGGTAATTGTTGACCCTGTGTACCGGGTGTACAGCTCACTGTGATTCAGTGGCCGTGGCAATCGGACGACTAGAGGACGACAAAAAGCCTGGAGTTGCTGTCGAGGTCTCAGGGAGAGCGAGCGATGGAGACCGAGTCGGAGCCATACGTCCGTCTTGCGACCCTGCGGCAGCTGCACCAAGTGGTCGCCGACCTGAACACCGCACGCAGCCTTGCGGACACCCTGCAGGCCGTCGCCGACGGGGCGATCAGCGGGCTGGGCTACGAGCTCGCCGCGGTCAACCTCGTACGGCCTGATGGCGACCTCGTGGTGGCCGCTGTCGCAGGCAGCGCGGGCGCCGAGGCGTTGCTGTCCGGCCGCGTCGGCTCCAGGGAGTCCTGGGAGCGCCGGCTGGCCATGGGGGAGCGCTGGGGCGACCTGTGCTTCATCCCGTACACGCAGGGCTGGGTGCTGGACGACGACGATGTCCCGCAGTGGCACACCTCCGGGCCCGCGCCGCGCTTCCCCGACGAGTGGCATCCGATGGACCGCCTCTTCGCGCCCATGTACGCGGCCTCCTCCGGGGGCGGCGACCTGCTCGGCGTGATCTCCGTCGACCGGCCGCGCAACGGGCGCCGTCCGGGCGCCTGGGGCCGCGAGGCGTTGCAGATGTTCGCTTTCCAGGCGGCGATTGCGATCAGTAATGCCCGGCTCCGGGCAAACATGCAGCGTGCGCTGGTCCGTCTGGAGCGCGAGCAGCAGGCGCTGCGGGCGAGTGAGGAAAGCTTCCGGCAGGCATTCGAGTACGCGCCGAGCGGCATGGCCATCGCCGAGATGGGCGGCGACCAGCACGGCCGGCTGCTGCGGACGAACGACGCGCTGTGCCGGCTGCTGGGGCGGCCGGCGTCCGTGATGCGCCGCTACGCCTTCTCCGACCTGGTGCATCCGGAGGACATCGGGACGCTGCTGCGGACCTCGGCCGAGGGCGGCCGCGCCGAGCTGCGGCTGGCCCGCCGGGACGGCTCGTACGTCTGGGTGAGTCTGCGCAACAGCGTCGTGGCCGACACCGCCGACGGCCCGCGCTTCCTGCTCACGCACGTCGAGGACATCGAGGAGCGCAAGCGGCACGAGCTGCAGCTCGCGCACCGCGCCAGCCACGACGCGCTGACCGGCCTGCCCAACAGCGCCGAGCTGCGCACCCGGCTCAGCGCCCGGCTGTGCTCGCGGCCGCCCGGCACGGACGAGGCGGACGCGTTCGCCTCGACGGCCGGCGGGGAGGACGACGGGCACGGCTTCCTGCCGGACGGCGGCGCCGAGGCGTTCGAGGGCTTCCACCTGGCCCGTACGGGCCCCGCGTACGACAGTCACGTGCACGCGGTCGCGCCGTCGGACGGGCCCGAGGACGACGGCGCCAAGGGGCTGGCCGTGCTCTTCTGCGACCTGGACGGCTTCAAGTCGATCAACGACCGGTTCGGGCACCACACGGGTGACGCGGTGCTCATCGAGGTGGCCCGGCGGCTGACCAACGGCGTACGGGACGGGGACACGGTCGCCCGGCTCGGTGGCGACGAGTTCGTCGTGCTGGCGGACGGGCTGGGCAAGGCGGACGCCGAGGACCTGGCCGTACGCCTGCGGAACGCGATCATTCCGCCGATCCGGGTGGACGGCCGGGCCGTGCGGGTCGGTGCCAGCTTCGGGATCGGCTGGGCGGGCTGCGGGATGTCGGCCGAGGAGGTCCTGCAATCCGCTGACCAGCGGATGTACGTCGAGAAGCGGTCCCGCTCGAAGGCGAACCGGCGGGTGAGCTGAGCGGCGGGAGCTCAGGAGCGGCAGCCGCCCCGGAGCGGCGGGCGGCTGGCCGGCAGTCGGCAGGCGCCCCTTCGCGCCACCCTGCGCCCCTCGGCAAGCCATGTGTCCGAAGACACCTCCGGACCGCCGGCGGCCGCCCGCACCGCGCTGACCGCCGCCGACCCCGCCGGGCGCCCGCCGTTCACCGTCCTGTAGTGATCTTGTGGCCGTACGGAACCGGCGTACGCGGCTCCGCACCGGGTAGGCTGCGCCGATGCGGCGCGGGCCGCCGGGGGCCTCACAAGCATGTAGACATCAGCACGTAGACATCAGTGCAAGACCGCTGGGGAGTGACGCGGAATGACGGCCGGTAGTAACGGCACGGACACGCCGGAGAACGACGATCCGTTCGGCTACCTCTACCGCTCGGAAGGCGGCGAGGCAGGCGCGCAGGGATCGGCGGGCGACGGCGCGGCGGTGCGGCAGCCGGGCGTTCCCAGGAGGTCGTACAACCAGGTGCGCGCCGTCGGCGAGCGCCAGTACGGCCAGCAGCAGTACGGCCAGCAGGCGTACGGCCGGCAGAACGCGCACTACGCGGCGCCCGAGACGCTGCAGAACGGTGCGCCGCGCCAGGCCGCTCCGGCCGGGCACGGTGCCGGCGCGGACCAGGGCCCGCGCCGTAACCGCAACGGCCTGCTGATCGGCGCCATCGCCGTGGTCGCCGTGGTCTGCGTCGGCATCGGCGTCGCGATGATCTCCAACAGCGACGACGACAAGTCCGCCGAGGCCGGCGGCGCCGGGGCGTCCGCGGGCGAGAACGTGGAGCCGAGCAAGAAGCCGTCCGACAAGCCGGCCGAGCCCGACCTGCCCAAGGCCGACGCGGGCAGCCTGCGGCTGGACGGCACGGCGACCACGGACAAGACCATCCCGGGGGCGCGCTCGGCCGGCGGTCTGTACGTCACCGGCATGAACACGCCGGGCGCCGCCGCCACCTGGAAGCTGGACGCGCCCAAGGACGGCCAGTACACCGTTTTCGTCGGGTACGGCGTCCCGGGCAAGGACGCCGACGCGACCCTGTCGATCAACGGCAAGGCCCGCGACTCCAAGCTCAACATGAAGAACTTCGCCGGGGCCCAGGAAGGCGACTGGGCGAAGGGCTGGACCCGCACCTTCGCCTGGGTCGAGCTCACCAAGGGCACCAACACGGTCAAGATCTCCTGCGAGCAGGGGAACCAGTGCGACTTCAATCTTGACCAGGTGTGGCTGAAGGCGGGCCAGGTCACCAAGCCGTAGCCGCGTGGCGGGTGAGCCGACATGAGGGCTCTGCCCCGGTAGGCCGTCGTCGGCCGACCCGCCGTCGTGGTTGCTCGCGCAGTTCCCCGCGCCCCTGAAGCGCCCGGAGGGCGCTCAGGCTGCCGCGGGGCCCTCCGTGACCTTGATCTGGTCCAGCAGTTCCGCGTATGTAGCGCGGTCGAATTCGCCCGCGGTCTGGGCCCGTACCGTCGCAGCCGACAGGGCCACCGCGCGGGCCAGCCGGTCCGGCCAGGAGAGCCCCTCCACCAGGCCGGACAGCAGTCCGGCCACCGCCGAGTCGCCCGCTCCCGTGGGGTTGCCCGCGATCCGCTGCGGCGGCGCGGCCTGCCAGGAGCCGTCCGCGGTCACCGCGAGCATCCCGTCCGCGCCGAGCGAGGCCGCGACCGTGTGCGCGCCCCGGCGGCGCGCATCGCGGGCGGCTCGCAGCGGCTCGTTGTGCCCGGTCAGCGCGGCCAGCTCATCGGCGTTCGGCTTGGCGAGGTCGGGCCGCGCCGCGAGGCCGCGGCGCAGCGGCTCGCCGCTGGTGTCGAGGAGGACGGGGACGCCGGCCGTGCGGGCCGTACGGGTGAGGCGCGCGTACACGTCCACGGGCACGCCGGGCGGCAGGCTGCCGCACAGGGCCACCGCCTGGGCGCCGTCGAGGAGTTCGCGGTACCGCGTGAGGAAGGCTTCCCACTCGGCGGGGGAGACGGTCGGTCCCGGCTCGTTGAGCTGGGTGGTGTCGCCGCCGGCGGTGTCCACGACGGCGACGGTGCGCCGGGTGGCGCTGCCGATCGGTACGAGCGCGTCGGTGACGCCGGTCTCCTGGGCGAGCATGGCGCGCAGCGCGTCGCCGGTGCCGCCGCCGGCGAATCCGGTGGCGACGGTGTCATGGCCCAGGGCGGCGAGCACCCGGGCGACGTTCAGGCCCTTGCCGCCGGGGCGTTCGGACACCTCGGTCACCCGGTTGGTGCCGCGCGGGCGGAGCCGCGGTACCCGGTAGGTGATGTCGAGTGCGGCGTTCAGCGTGACCGTGAGGATCATGGTTCCCCCTCCCGCGCAGTGGTCGGACGGCCGTGGTCTACGGCCGGGTACGGACGAGTGCGCGAGCGATCATGCCATCGGCGACGGCAGTTGGCACAGAGCGCGGGTGCCGCCCGGGCCGCGGATGCGGACCAATCGGCCCAGCCCGGGCGGGTGCCGCCCGGACCGTCCGCACCTGCTTCCTTACCCCGCCTGCGGTGGCCGTACCACCCACTCGCCCCGGCGCATGACGCCCACCAGGTCGTAGGAGGCGTCCAGTACGACCAGGTCGGCGTCCTTGCCGGGCTCGATGGAGCCGGTGCGGTCGTCGATGCCGAGCAGCCGGGCCGGGTTGCCGGACAGGGCCTGTACGGCGGCTTCGATGCCGATGCCGTCGATCGTGACGGCGCGCTTGAAGGCGAGGTCCAGGGTGAGCGTGGAGCCCGCGATCGAGCCGGCGGTGGGGCCGCCGTGGATGCGCGCGACACCGTCCCTGACCTCGACCTCCATCGGGCCGAGCGGGTACATGCCGTCGCTCATGCCGGCCGCGCCCATCGCGTCGGTGATGAACGCGACGCGCTCCGCGCCCGCGTGACGGAACGCCAGCTGCAGCACGGACGGGTGCAGATGGGTGCCGTCGTTGATCAGTTCGACGGTGATCCGCTCGTCCTCCAGGAGCGCGGCGATCGGGCCCGGCGTGCGGTGGTTCAGGCCCGGCATGGCGTTGAAGAGGTGCGTGGCGACGGTGGCGCCCGCGTCGATGGCCTCGCGCGTCGCGTCGTACGAGGAGTCGGTGTGGCCGATGGCCGCGATGACGCCGGACTCGGCCAGCAGGCGTACGGATTCCAGGCCGCCGGGCAGTTCCGGCGCGAGCGTCATCATCTTCGCCGTGCCGCGGGCCGCGTCGACCAGCTTGCGGACGTCCGACGGGTCCGGGTCGCGCAGCAGTTCGGGCTGGTGGGCGCCGCAGCGGTGGGCCGAGATGAACGGGCCCTCGAAGTGGATGCCGGCCAGCTCGCCCTGTTCGACCAGCTCGGAGAGGACGGCCGCCTGCCGGGCCAGGTCGGCCAGGTCGCCGGTGACGGTGGAGGCGGCCATGGAGGTGGTGCCGTGGCGGCGGTGGGTGTCGGCGACCTTCAGGCACTCTTCGGGGTCGGCGGAGGAGAAGGAGCCGCCGCCTCCGCCGTGTACGTGCATGTCCACGAAGCCGGGGACGATCAGGTGCCCGGACAGGTCGACGGTGGTGCCGCCGGCCGCGGGGCCCACGGCGAGCCGGTGCCCGTCGACCGTGAGGGTGAGGCCGTCGACGACGCCCGCGGGCAGCGCCACTCGGGCGCCGCTGAGGATGGTTCGGTCCGCCATCAGGCAGTTACCTCCGTGGAGAGAAGATCCCGGGCCAGCAGTCCTGCGCCCAGGCAGCCGGCGGCGTCCCCGAGCGCCGCGGGAACGATCGAGGGGAGCGGCTGGAAGGTAACCCGCCGCCGGACCGCCTCCCGCAGAGGCGCGAACAGCGTGTCGCCCGCCTCGGCGAGCCCGCCGCCGATGATCAGGGTCCGCGGGTCGAGCAGCGTGAGGCAGGTGACCAGGCCGTCCGCGAGCGCGTCGACGGCCTCCTGCCATACGGCCACGGCGCGCGGGTCGCCGGACTCGACCGCTTTGGCGGCGTCCGCCGCTGTGGCGTCCGGGTCACCGCAGGCGGCGGCCCAGGCCCGGCCGACGGCGGCGGCGGAGGCCAGCGTCTCCAGGCAGCCGCGCTGTCCGCAGCCGCACGGCGCGCCCTGGGGGCGTACGACGATGTGCCCGATCTCGCCAGCGCTGCCGTGCGCTCCGGCTTCGATCCGGCCGCCGATACCGATGGCGGCCGCGATGCCGGTGCCCAGCGGCAGGAAGACGAACCGGTCGGCGCCCTTGCCCGCGCCGATCCGGCCCTCGGCGAGCCCGCCGGTGCGCACGTCGTGGCCGAGCGCCACGGGGACGCCGCCGAGCTGCTCCGAGAGCAGGGCGCGCAGCGGGACGTCCCGCCAGCCGAGGTTCGCGGCGTACACGGCCGTGCCGCCGGCCTCGTCGATGATGCCGGGGACGGCGACGCCGGCCGCCGCCGCGGGCGCTCCGTACCGCTGCGCGCCCAGATCGCGCAGCTCGGCGGCGAAGTCGAGGATCGTTTCGACCACCGCCTCGGGGCCGCGCTCGCGTCCGGTGGGGCGGCGTGCCTCGTGCAGCAGGACGGGGGGCCGGGCGGGCGTGCCTTCGGAGGACGGCGCCTCCGTACCGACGAGTGCGGCCTTGATCCCGGTGCCGCCCACATCGAGCGCGATGACATGTCTCACGCGGCACAGTCTCCCGCGAGAAGCGCCGAGAGGTCTAGTCCACTACGGCCTCGGTGCCGGTGCGCCGGGGCGGAGGGCCGGTTCACGCGCCGTACACAGGGAGTTGGGCGGCGGGTCGCGTGCCCGGCGCCGGCCGGCCGCCGGCGCGGCGGGGCGCGAGGTGGCCGGGCGGCGGCCAGGAGGAGGCCCCTGTTCCGGTTCGCTGATGCGAAATGGAGACCTCATCTGGTGTAGACCTTGTGAGGGTGTGCGGGGCAGACTCGCAGCTCATGCGCCCGACGGGGGTGATCCCCGCCGCCGCGGCGCGTCCCGGAACGTACGGCACATCTGGACTCAAAGGGCGGAACAGGGCAGCAATGGCAGTACAGCGACGCTACAAGAGCCTGGCGGCGGCGGGGATCGCGACGGCCATGACGCTGACACTGGCCTCCTGCTCCGGCGGCCCCGTGGGCGGCGACGACGTCACCCTGAAGCTGGTCGCCGCCGACTACGGCGACGGCGCCGCCAACTCCAGCAAGCACTACTGGCACGACGTGGTCGAGGCGTTCGAGGCCAAGCACCCGCACATCAAGGTCGACGTCGACGTCTACAGCTGGAAGGACGTCGACAAGGAGGTCGAGAAGCGGGTCGAGGCCGGCAACGCCCCCGACATGGCCCAGATCGGCGCCTACGCCGACTACGCCGCCGAGGGCAAGCTCTACAGCGCCGACGACCTGCTCTCCATCACCACCCAGGCGGACTTCACGCCCGGCCTCGCGGAGGCGGGGGAGTACCACCGCGTCCAGTACGGCATGCCCTTCGGGGCCAGCACGCGCCGCCTCTTCTACAACAAGAAGCTCTTCGCGCAGGCCGGCATCGCGAGCCCGCCCAAGACCTGGTCCGACATCAAGCAGGACGCGCAGCTCCTGAAGGCCGCGGGCGTGAAGACCCCCTTCGCGCTGCCGCTCGGCCCCGAGGAGACCCAGGCCGAGACCATGATCTGGATGCTGAGCGGGGACGGCGGCTACACCGACTCCATCGGCAAGTACACGATCGACTCGCGGCAGAACATCCGCACGTTCAAGTGGGTCAAGGACAACCTCGTCACCCCGGGCCTGACCGGCACCGACCCCGCGAAGCTCAACCGGCAGGACGGCTTCAACGCCTTCGCGAGCGGCCAGGTCGGCATGCTCAACGGCCACCCCACGCTGATGCAGCAGGCCAAGGCCAAGGGCATCGACTACGGCACCGTCGCGCTCCCCGGCATCACCGGCCCGGCCAAGTCCACCATGGGCGTCGCCGACTGGATGATGGGCTTCAAGCAGAACGGGCACCGCGCCGAGATCGGCCAGTTCCTCGACTTCGTCTACAACGAGGACAACGTCATGCGGTTCTCCGGCGATTACGGCCTGCTGCCGGTCACCGTCTCCGCCTCCCAGGACATGCTCGCGGACGACAAGTACAAGAAGCTGCACGGCTTCCTGAAGCAGCTGCCGGAAGCGGAGTTCTACCCCGCCGACAAGACCTCCTGGCCGCTGGTCAGCAAGACCATCAAGGCGAAGATGGGCGACGCGGTCGGCAAGAACGGCGACCCCGCGACGGTGCTCAACGACATCCAGAACACCGCGGACGAGGCGGACAGCGCGACCCGGTGACGCCGGCCGGGCGTTGCGGCGCCCGGCCGGGTGATCAGTAGGGATGTCGTACCGCGGGGCTATCGTGGTCGTGTGGTCCCCGAATCGCCGTCCGAGCGGCTGTCAGCGCGCGACGAGGCCGTGCTCGCCGTGGAGCGCCGCTCCTGGGCCGGGCCCGGCGCCAAGGAGCGCGCCATACGGGAGCGGCTCGGCATCTCGCCGACCCGCTACTACCAGCTGCTCAACGCCCTCCTGGACGACCCGCGGGCGCTCGCCCACGACCCGGTGACGGTGAACCGGCTGCGACGGGTGCGAGAGGCGCGGCGGGCCCGCCGCTGACGATCCGAAAGATCGTCGTACGGCCTCCGTACGCCCCGCCCCACCGATAGGCTCGGCCCCATGGGCAGCCCCGAGAACCTCCTCGCGCAGCCGATGACCGAAGCGGGCCGTGCGGGCCTGGCCGGCTTCCTCGCCCGGCCGGCCGACGCCGTCGTCGCGCTCGACTTCGACGGCACCCTCGCCGGCATCGTCCCCGACCCCGAGCAGGCCCGCGCGCACCCCGGCGTGGTCCAAGCGCTCACGCGCCTCGCCCCGCTGCTGCGCGCCGTCGTAGTGATCACCGGCCGCCCGGCGGAGACGGCCGTCCGGCTCGGCGGCTTCGCCGAAGCGGACGGCCTGGACCGCCTCGTCGTCCTCGGGCACTACGGCGCGGAGCGCTGGGAGGCCGCCACCGGCCGGATCGAGGCGCCCGCGCCGCCGCCGGGCGTCGCCGCGGCGACCGCCGAGCTGCCGGGCCTGCTGGCGGACTCAGGTGCCTGGCAGGACGGACCGGCCGACGCCGCGATCGAGGCCGCGATCGAAACCAAGGGCGGCCGGGCCGTCGCCGTGCACACCCGCCGCACCGCCGACCCGCAGGGCACCTTCGAGGCGCTGCGCGCGCCCCTGGCCGCGCTCGCCGAGCGACACGGCCTGATCGTCGAGCCGGGTCGCTTCGTCCTGGAGCTGCGCCCGCCCGGCGTCGACAAGGGCGTCGCGCTCACCTCGTACGTACGCGAGGTGGCCGCCGGCGCGGTCCTCTACGCGGGCGACGACCTCGGAGACCTGGCCGCCTACGCGGCCGTCGACGCCCTGCGCGCCGAGGGCCTGCCCGGCGTACTGGTGTGCAGCTCGGCAACGGTCGGCGAGGGCGCCGAGGAACTGGCGGACCGCGCGGACCTGGTGGTACCGGGCCCACAGGGCGTCGTCGAACTACTGACGGGACTGGCGGAGGCGGCAGCGCCCTGAAGGGGCGCGGGGAACTGCGCGACCAGCCACAACGGCGCGCCAGCCGGCAAACGCACCGCCCGGGGCACCCCGGAATCCGCGGGCCTCAGCCCCCCAGCGTCCGCAACTGGTCCAAGAACCACTGGGCGGGCGGCAGAGCAGTCGCCGCCGCCGCCAACCGCTTGGCGCGCTCGGCCCGCTCATCGAGCGGCATCGTCAGCGCCGCGTGCAGCGCCTCGGCCGTGCCCCCGATGTCGTACGGATTGACCACCAGCGCGTCCTCCGCCAGCTCCGCACAGGCCCCGGCCTCCCGGGAGAGGACCAGCGCGCAGCCCGCCTCGGACACCACCGGCACCTCCTTCGCGACGAGGTTCATGCCGTCGCGGATGGGGTTGACCAGGGCGACGTCGGCGAGCCGGTAGGCGGCCAGGGAGCGCGCGAAGTCGTCCTTGACGTGCAGCACGACCGGCAGCCAGCCGTCCGTGCCGAACTCGTCGTTGATCTTCGCCGCCAGCCGCCCGACCTCCTCGGTGTACTGCCGGTACACCGCCAGGTCCTGCCGCGAGGGGTAGGCGAACGCTATGTGCACCACCCGGCCGCGCCACTCGGGCCGGTCGGTCAGCAGCCGCCGGTACGCCTGGAGGCCGCGCACGATGTTCTTGGACAGCTCCGTGCGGTCCACGCGGACGATCGTCCGCCGCGGCGCGCCGTCCTCCCCGGTACCGATCTGCTCGCGCAGGTCCGCCAGCCGCTCGTCGACGTCCGGCTGCCGGGAGCGCTCGCGCAGGAAGTCCGCGTCGGCGCCCAGGCCGTGCACCCCGAGCCGGGTGGTCCGGCCCTCGTACGTGACGCGCAGGCCCGCCTCGCCGTCTCTGGCGACCTCGGCGCCCAGCACCGAAGCACAGCACTCCGCGAACGCCGCGGCCCAGCGGTGGGTAAGGAACGCCGCCCGGTCGCCGCCCAGGATGCCGCGCAGCACCTCGGCCGCCACGTCGTCCGGCAGCAGCCGGAAGTAGTCCGGCGGCGCCCAGGGGGTGTGCGAGAAGTGGCCGATGCGCAGGTCGGGGCGGCGCTCGCGGAGCAGCCCCGGGACCAGCGTGAGGTGGTAGTCCTGCACGAGGACGGCGGCGCCGGGCGCCGCGGCCTCGGCTAGCGCGTCGGCGAAGGCGGCGTTGTACGCCTCGTACGACGCCCACTGGCGGCGGAATTCCGCGTCGAAGGCGGGCTCCAGCGGCGTCTGGTAGAGCAGGTGGTGGACGAACCACAGCACGGAGTTGGCGACGCCGTTGTACGCGGCGGCGAAGACCTCGGGCGCTATGTCCAGCATCCGGACGGACTGTCCGCCGGTGTCGCCGGGGTCCAGCAGCCCGTCGCCGGCGGCGGCCCGCCGGGCCGCCTCACGGTCGCCGTCGCCGAGCGCGGCGCACACCCACACCGCCCCGGCGTCCGGGCCGATGGCCGAGAGTCCGGAGACCAGACCGCCACCGCCCCGCCGGGAGGTCAGCGCGCCGTCCTCGCCCAAGGCATAGGAGACCGGACCGCGGTTGGACGCGACGAGAACCTGGGCACCTGAGCTGGAGGAGACCATGCCGATGACCTAACCCGCCACAGATCCGCTCAAACGTGCGGCCGCCCGGGCTCTCACGCCGCGCGCCGCTCCGCGTACTCCGGTATGCCGCGCATCGGCGGCCGCTCCTCGGTGTCCACGTCGGTCGTCCGCGGGACGAACCCGCCCTCCTCGCCGCGGTCGAACTGGGTGAGCCGGGGCCGTACGAGGTGCCCGCGTGCCAGCCGCAGCTGGGCGGTGCGGTAGATCGCCGCGGCCATCCGGCCGAGCGCCTGCCCGTCCTGGTGCCGGTGCTTGCGCACGCCCACGTCCACCTGCGCCAGCGCGTCCAGGCCCACCGTGTGCAGCGCGTCGACCAGCAGGCCCAGCTCGACGCCGTACCCGATAGGGAAGGGCAACTGTTCGAGCAGCGAACGACGCGCCGCGTACTCGCCGCCCAGCGGCTGGACGAAGCCGGCCAGCTGCGGCCAGTGCAGATTGAGCAGCGGGCGGGCCACCAGCTCGGTGACCCGGCCTCCCTGGCCGGCCTTCGGACCGTCGGCGCCCTCGCCCAGCGGCCGGTCGTACATCGCCTTCACGAACTGCACCTGCGGCTCGGTGAGCAGCGGTCCGACGATCCCGGACACGAAGGCGGGGGAGAACTCGCGCAGGTCGGCGTCGACGAAGCAGACGATGTCGCCGCTGGTGGCCAGCAGCGAGCGCCACAGCACCTCGCCCTTGCCGGGCACCGTCGCCAGCCGGGGCAGGATCGCGTCGCGGTGCACGACCCGGGCGCCCGCGGCGGCCGCGACCTCGGCGGTGCGGTCGGTGGAGCCGGAGTCCACCACGACCAGCTCGTCGACCAGGGGCACCGCCGCGGACATCAGATCGCGGCGGATGATCTCCACGATCGTGCCGACCGTGGCCTCCTCGTCGAGCGCGGGCAGCACTACGCTGACCGTCTGCCCTGTCCGGCTCTTCGCGGCCAACAGCTGGTCGAGCGGTCGGTCGGCGGCAGACCAGGAGCGGCCGGCCAGCCAGCGCTCCACCTCTTCCAGCACGTATCCGTCTCCCTAAAGTGATCCATCTCGCGCATCGGACGGCTATCTCAACCGTCCATGCCTTCGGTTACAGTCTTGAACAACGCGGATGACCACCGCATGCCGGGGTCACCGCTGAACAAACGCCTGTGTTTCGTACGCAGGCCATACCGCTCATCCAGAGGGGCAGAGGGATACGGCCCGTTGAAGCCCCGGCAACCCTCCAGCCGGTCTTGCCGCCAGGACGCTGATGTCCGACGCGCGCGAGGCTCCCGGCTAGGGAAGGTGCCAAATCCGTCTCGCGGCGAGATGCGCCGCGAGGAAGATGAGGAGAAAGGGCCTCGCCTCCATGGCTGTGCAAGCTGCAGAAAGCACCACCTCCACCGTCTCCCTCGGTCCCGCCGCCGCGCTGTCCTGTCGCGAGTGCGGTACGCGCTTCCCGCTCGGCCCGATCTTCGCGTGCCAGGAATGTTTCGGGCCGCTCGAAGTGGCATACGACCTGCCGAGCGGCGACCCGGAGGGCCTGAAGAAGCAGATCGAGGCCGGTCCGAACAACATCTGGCGGTACGCGCCGCTGCTGCCCGTCCCCGCCGACGTGGCCGACAAGCCCAACCTCAACCCGGGCTTCACCAAGCTGGTCAAGGCCGACCGCCTCGCCGCCGAACTGGGCGTCACCGGCGGCCTGTACGTGAAGGACGACTCCGGCAACCCGACGCACTCCTTCAAGGACCGCGTCGTGGCCATCGCCGTCGAGGCGGCCCGCGCCTTCGGCTTCACCACCCTGTCCTGCTCCTCCACCGGCAATCTGGCCGGTGCGGTCGGCGCCGCCGCGCGCCGGGCGGGCTTCCGCTCCTGCGTGTTCATCCCGCACGACCTGGAGGCCGGCAAGGTCGTCATGGCCGCGGTCTACGGTGGCGACCTGGTCGGCATCGAGGGCAACTACGACGACGTCAACCGCTTCTGCTCCGAGCTCATCGGCGACCCGCTGGGCGAGGGCTGGGGCTTCGTGAACGTCAACCTCCGCCCGTACTACGGCGAGGGCTCCAAGACGCTCGCGTACGAGATCTGCGAGCAGCTCGGCTGGGAGCTCCCGGACCAGCTCGTCATCCCGATCGCCTCGGGTTCGCAGCTCACGAAGATCGACAAGGGGCTCAAGGAGCTCATCGCGCTCGGCCTCGTCGAGGACAAGCCGTACAAGATCTTCGGCGCCCAGGCCGAGGGCTGCTCGCCGGTGTCCACCGCCTTCAAGGCCGGCCACGACGTCGTACGCCCGCAGAAGCCGAACACCATCGCCAAGTCGCTGGCCATCGGCAACCCGGCGGACGGCCCGTACGTGCTCGACATCGCCCGGCGCACCGGCGGCGCGGTCGAGGACGTCAACGACGAGCAGGTCGTGGACGCGATCAAGCTGCTGGCCCGCACGGAGGGCATCTTCGCGGAGACCGCGGGCGGCGTGACCGTCGGCGTCACCAAGAAGCTCATCGAGAACGGGCAGATCGACCCGGCGAAGTCCCTCGTCGTCCTCAACACCGGTGACGGCCTGAAGACGCTGGACGCCGTGGCGCCGACCACCGGCCCGACCGCGACCATCCGCCCGAGCCTGGACGCGTTCCGCGAGGCCGGCCTCGACAAGTAAGCCCCGCCCCGCCAGGCAGGCCCCGCACTCGTTTCCCCGGAACCCGGAAGGCAGAACCCCATGAGCGTCAACGTCCGCATCCCCACCATCCTGCGCACCTACACCGGCGGCAAGGCCGAGGTGCCCGCCGAGGGCGCGACCCTCTCCGAGGTCATCACGGACCTGGAGAAGAACCACACCGGCATCGCGGCCCGCGTCCTGGACGACCAGGGCAAGCTGCGCCGCTTCGTGAACGTCTACGTCAACGACGACGACGTGCGCTTCGAGCAGGGCCTGGAGACCCCGACGCCGGACGGCGCGGGCGTCTCGATCATCCCCGCGGTGGCCGGCGGCTGCTGAAGCCCGTCGTCCCCGGCGCACGCCCTTAGTGCGCCCTGTGTGCGCCCCCTGTGCACCGTCTCGTGGGTGACCGCATACGCCTCCTGGAATCGCCCCGTCCGCAGCAAAAGCGGACGGGGCGATTCCATGTCGTTAAAGGCGATACAGTTGAGGTGAATCCTCTTCACGCGCGTGCCCGACGCATATGAGAACGCGACAAGATGTGCCCAAACTGTGTGCGCATTTTGTCGTGTTGATGAGCTATGCCCGGCCCGGCTTGCCCAGAATTATTGAGACTTCGCCGCAAATCGGCGAATGGTCGTGGGCAGAATTCTCGTCCGATTGACCTGTTGCGCTGGGCATTGGTGCAGATACATTCAGCGGCGGTCGACGCGTTCCGGCGCACACCCTCCTTGGGGGTGAGGTCTGACCCGGGTCCGCGGAGTGCGGTCCTGCGCAAGGGCCAGCAATAGGGGAGTTAGGAATGGCTCAGGGCACCGTCAAGTGGTTCAACGCGGAGAAGGGGTACGGCTTCATCGCGGTCGACGGTGGTGCGGATGTTTTCGTCCACTACAGCGCGATCCAGATGGACGGGTACCGCACCCTTGAGGAAGGTCAGCGGGTCGAGTTCGAGATCTCGCAGGGCCAGAAGGGGCCGCAGGCGGACATGGTTCGCGTGGCCGGCTGAGCGCCGACCGACTGCAGCGTACGGAGGCCCGTACCCCCTAGGGGGTACGGGCCTTCTGTTGTGTACGGGTGTGCGCGGGGCCCAGCCCCTTGCGGCGCTGCCGCGCGATCCCGCAGGCTGGCTGAGGCGCTTGCACTCGAGGGTGTCGAGTGCTAATCATTGCGTTAGCACTCTGAAGGTGAGAGTGACAGAACTTCGGATCGGGCCGGTGAGGCCCGCGGCCCGGTGGGGCAGGGAACCACGGGGCTGCAGGCCGTCCGTCGCGGGCGCCGGCACGGTCCACTGCGTTTCCACCCCTGTCCGGGAGGACCACTTCACATGGCCAAGATCATCGCGTTCGACGAGGAGGCACGGCGCGGTCTCGAGCGCGGGATGAACCAGCTCGCCGACGCCGTCAAGGTCACCCTTGGCCCCAAGGGCCGCAACGTCGTCCTTGAGAAGAAGTGGGGCGCCCCCACGATCACCAACGATGGTGTCTCCATCGCCAAGGAGATCGAGCTCGAGGACCCGTACGAGAAGATCGGCGCCGAGCTGGTCAAGGAGGTCGCGAAGAAGACGGACGACGTCGCCGGTGACGGCACGACGACCGCGACCGTCCTGGCCCAGGCCCTGGTCCGCGAGGGCCTGCGCAACGTCGCGGCCGGCGCCAACCCGATGGCCCTGAAGCGCGGCATCGAGCGCGCCGTCGAGGCCGTCTCCGCCGCCCTGCTGGAGCAGGCGAAGGACGTGGAGACCAAGGAGCAGATCGCCTCCACCGCCTCCATCTCCGCTGCTGACACCCAGATCGGCGAGCTCATCGCCGAGGCCATGGACAAGGTCGGCAAGGAAGGCGTCATCACCGTCGAGGAGTCCCAGACCTTCGGTCTGGAGCTGGAGCTCACCGAGGGTATGCGCTTCGACAAGGGCTACATCTCGGCGTACTTCGCCACCGACATGGAGCGTATGGAGGCGTCGCTCGACGACCCGTACATCCTGATCGTCAACTCCAAGATCTCCAACGTGAAGGACCTCCTTCCGCTGCTGGAGAAGGTCATGCAGTCGGGCAAGCCGCTGCTGATCATCGCGGAGGACGTCGAGGGCGAGGCCCTGTCGACCCTGGTCGTCAACAAGATCCGTGGCACCTTCAAGTCCGTCGCCGTGAAGGCCCCGGGCTTCGGTGACCGCCGCAAGGCCATGCTCGGCGACATCGCCATCCTCACCGGTGGCACCGTCATCTCCGAGGAGGTCGGCCTCAAGCTCGAGAACGCCGGTCTGGACCTCCTGGGCCGCGCCCGCAAGGTCGTCATCACCAAGGACGAGACCACCATCGTCGACGGTGCCGGTGACAGCGAGCAGGTTCAGGGCCGCGTCAACCAGATCCGCGCCGAGATCGAGAACTCGGACAGCGACTACGACCGCGAGAAGCTGCAGGAGCGCCTGGCGAAGCTCGCCGGCGGTGTTGCGGTCATCAAGGCCGGTGCCGCGACCGAGGTCGAGCTCAAGGAGCGCAAGCACCGCATCGAGGACGCCGTTCGCAACGCGAAGGCGGCCGTCGAGGAGGGCATCGTCGCCGGCGGTGGCGTCGCCCTGCTGCAGGCTTCCTCGGTCTTCGAGAAGCTCGAGCTCGAGGGCGACGAGGCCACCGGTGCCGCCGCTGTGAAGCTGGCCCTGGAGGCCCCGCTGAAGCAGATCTCCGTCAACGGCGGCCTCGAGGGCGGCGTCGTGGTGGAGAAGGTGCGCAACCTGGCCGTCGGCCACGGTCTGAACGCCGCGACCGGCGAGTACGTCGACATGATCGCCGAGGGCATCATCGACCCCGCCAAGGTCACCCGCTCCGCGCTGCAGAACGCCGCCTCCATCGCGGCGCTCTTCCTCACCACCGAGGCCGTCATCGCCGACAAGCCGGAGAAGGCCGCCGCGGGCGGCGCCCCGGGCGGCATGCCGGGCGGTGACATGGACTTCTGATCCACCCCTTCCGGGAACGGATCAGCTGTTCATCGCTGTACGAACCGAGGGCGGCACCCCCATCGCGGGGGTGCCGCCCTCGGGCGTTTCCACGGCTGTCGTGGCCGCCGGTGCTGTCAGCGGTGCCGGGTCAGACGGACGCGGGCTCCTTCGCCGTGGAGGGCCCGCCCGCGGCGGCCGAGCCGGTCCCCGTGCCGCCGGCCACCGGGGAGCGCGCGGCGTCGGCGTCGGCGTTCAGGTCGGTCAGCATCTGCTTGCTGAAGCCGAAGAAGTACGTGGCCAGGAAGCCGACGAGGTAGCCGGCCAGGAGGCCGATGGCGTAGACGACGGCTGTGGCGGCCAGGTCGTGGTTGCCCTTGAGGAGGGGGAAGAGGGCCCAGCCGGAGGGGCCGATGGCGGTGGAGCCGACGGCCGTGCCGAGCTGGTTGAGGAGGCCGACGAACGCGCCGCCGAACGCGCCGCCGACGCAGGCGGTGATGAAGGGGCGGCCGAGGGGGAGCGAGACGCCGTAGATCAGCGGCTCGCCGACGCCGAGGAAGCCGGCGGGGAGGGCTGACTTGATGGTCGTACGGATCGAGCCGTTGCGGGGGAGGCGGAGGTAGACGGCGATGGCCGCGCCCACCTGGCCCGCGCCCGCCATGGCGAGGATCGGCAGCAGGACCGTGTAGGTCTGCTGCTCGATGAGGGTGGTGTGGATGGGGATGAGGGCCTGGTGGAGGCCGAGCATCACCAGCGGGAGGAAGAGGCCGCCGAGGACGAAGCCGGCGAGCGCGCCGCCGTGGGCGAGGAGCCAGTTGGCGGCCGTACCGATCGCGGCGGACACCTCGCCCGCCGCGTACATCAGGCCGAAGATCGTCACCAGGCCGGTGAGCAGGACCGTGAGGGTGGGGGTGACGAGGACGTCGAGGGATTCCGGTACCCATCTGCGGCACCACTTCTCGATGTACACCGCCAGCACCGCGGCGCCGAGTGCGCCCAGTACGCCGCCCTGGCCCGGGGAGAGCTTCTGGCCGAACGCGGTGATGTTCGCGACGCCGGGGAAGACGATGATCGCGGCGACCGCGCCGCCGAGGATCGGGGTGCCGCCGAACTCCTTCGCCGTGTTGTAGCCGACGAACACCGCGATCAGGGCCATGAAGCCGGAGGCGATGGCGGTGAGCGCGGGGACGAGCGTGGGCAGCCAGCCGAGGTTGGTGAGCAGGCCGTTGATGCCGGCGATGATGCCGCAGCCGATGAGCGCGGGGATCAGCGGGACGAAGATGTTCGCGATCCGGCGGAGGAACAGCTTGAAGGGGGTGGCGTTCGCCGCCTTCCGGCGCGCCTTGATGGCGGCGCCCTGGGCGGCCAGCTCGTCGGCCGTGGTGGTGGGGGCGGACGGGGAGCCGGGGGCCGGCTCGGGGGCGGGCGCCGGGCCGGGCGCTGCCCCGCGCTCCTCCTCGACCAGCTCTTCGAAGACGGGAGTGACGCGGGCGACCGTACCGGGGCCGAGCACGATCTGGTACGTGTCGTCCTCGACCACCCCCATGACGGCCGGCAGCGCCTTGAGCGCGTCGTCCTGGACCAGCGAACGGTCCTTGATGCCAAGGCGGAGCCGGGTCATGCAGTGGGCGATGGAGGTGATGTTGCCAGCGCCGCCCACGAGGGGCAGGAGCGCGGCGGCGGTGGCGCGGTTCTTGTCCGGGGAGGTGGAGTTCCCCTGGGGAGATGCAGAGGTCATGTGCGAGGCGCTGTTCTGTCGGAGGGGGCGCCGCGGGGGCGCGGGGCAGCGGCGCCTCCCCGGGGGAGGAGGGCGCCGGGCGGTCAGCTTTCCTTGGCGGCGGCCTGGAGCGCGGCGCGCAGGTGGCCGTGGGAGTCGGCGAGCAGACGGGCCGCGGTGGGCCCGTCCACGGAGCCGAGGAGCACCAGGATGGCGTGCTTCACCTCGCCGTCGGTGGCGGCGAGCGCTTCTTCGATCTCCGTGTCGGACGCGCCCGTGGCGAGCGCGACGATGCGGCGGGAGCGGGCCCGCAGCTTGTCGTTGGACGCGCGGACGTCGACCATCAGGTTTCCGTAGGTCTTGCCCAGCCGGATCATCGTGATCGTCGAGAGCATGTTCAGGACCAGCTTCTGGGCCGTGCCGGCCTTCAGGCGGGTCGAGCCGGTCAGCAGCTCGGGGCCGACGACGACCTCGATGCCGTGATCGGCGGCGGCCGCGAGCGCGGATCCGGCGTTGCACGACAGGCCCACGGTCAGCGCGCCCTGGGCGCGGGCGTGCTCGACGGCGCCGATGGCGTACGGAGTACGGCCCGAGGCGGAGATGCCGACCACCGTGTCCTCGGCGGTCAGGCCCAGCGCGTCCAGCTCGGCGGCGGCCAGGTCCTTGCTGTCCTCGGCGCCCTCCACGGCGGTGATCATCGCGGGCGGGCCGCCCGCGATCAGCCCGATCACTTCCTCGGGATCGGTGTTGAACGTGGGCGGGCACTCGCTGGCGTCCAGGATGCCGAGCCGACCGGCCGTGCCGGCCCCGGCGTAGATCAGCCGGCCGCCGCGGGCCATGCGCGCGGCGATGCCGTCGATGGCGGCGGCGATCCGCGGCAGCTCCTCGGCGACGGCGGCGGGGACGGTGGCGTCCTCGCCGTTCATCGTGCGGGCGATCTCCAGGGTGGAGCGCCGGTCGATCTCGGCGAGCTCCGGCCGGAACGCCTCGGTGGTGAGGGTGTCCAGCTGGGCGCGCAGGGCGGTGTGGTCAGCGGTGGAAGTCATGGCGGTGGGGGCTCTCCGAGTACGGCTGAAGGGGGAGGCGGGTGAGGCGTGCGGCCGGCGAGCGGTCAGCGGGGGCGGGGGGAGTGGCGGTGGGCCAGGGCCTCGTACGAAGCGGAGAGGGCGGGCGCCGCCGTCTCGTACGTCCGCTGGGCGACGCCGACGAAGAGGCAGTCGACGACGAGCAGCTGGCTCGTGCGCGAGGACATGGCCGCCGGACGCAGCTCGCTCTCGCGCGCCGTGGACGTGGTCAGTATGTGATCGGCGTACGAGGCGATCTCGCCGTCCGGGCGGCCGGTGACCGCGATGGTCGTCGCGCCGCGGTCGAAGGCGACCCGCAGCGGCTCTATGACGTCCGTGGTGCGCCCGGAGTGGGTGATCGCGACGGCGACGTCGCCGGCCCGCATCTGCACGGCGTTCGTCACCGCGAGGTGCGGGTCGGAGTGGGCGTGCGCGATCAGGCCGATGCGCAGCAGCTTCTGGGCCAGGTCCTGGCCGACGAGGCTGGAGGCGCCTATGCCGTACACATCGATCCTGCGGGCGCCGGCGAGCGCGGCCACGGCCGCCTCCAGCTGGGTGGTGTCCAGCGCGGCCGCGGTGTCGGCGAGGCACTGCTGCTCTTCCTGCGCGAGCTTGGCGACCACGTCCGTGAGCGAGTCGTCGACCGCTATGTCCGCCGTGACGGCGGGCGCGCGGCCCGCGGCCTGCTGGGCGGCGAGGGCGGCGAGCGCCAGCCGCAGGTCGCGGTAGCCCGGGTAACCGAGCAGGCGGGAGGTGCGGACGACGGTGGCCTCGCTGGTGCCCGTGCGCTCCGCGAGGCCGGTGACGGTGAGCGCGGCGCAGCCGGCCGGGTCGCCGGCGACGGTCTCCGCGACCCGCTGCATGGAGCGGGTCATGGAAGGCGCGAGGGTCCGCACCTTCGCCGCCAGGGCGGCGGGGGCGGGCGGGGTCGCGGCGTCGGGAGCCGCGCCGTTGAAAGTTTCCTTCAGTCTGGTGCTCACCTCTGAAAAGTAATTTCAGTCACCGGCGGCGTCAATACCCCTCTGTCGCCTGTGGACAACTCCGCGCCGCTGGGACGAGGGGGAACGCGTGTGGGTGTCCGGCGTGTACGCGCGACAATGGGCGCATGGAGTTGGAACAGGCGCTGCACGCCGCCCGGGCCCTGGTGATCGCGGACCTGATGGCGGGCGATGTCGCCGACGCGGACATCGTCTCGCTGGTGGAGGACGCGGTCGCGCACCGCCGGTGGTGGGTCGAGCAGTGGCCGGCGGGCGTCGAATTCGTCGCCGGGCTCGTCGCCCAGGACGTGCAGGATTCCCTGCTGGAGCGGTACGGCCGCTGGCCGCTGTGCCCGGTGTGCACCGAGGGCGGCGACCCGCACGCGCTGGACGTGGAGCCGGAGCTGGGGCCCGACCCGCACTGGGTCTGCCCGAAGACGGCCGTTGCGGTGGCCCCGGTCGGCTCGCTCGGCGGGCCCCTGGGGAGCTGAGGGGCGGCGTGGCGATCTACATCGATCCGCCGACCTGGCCGGGGCACGGCCGGCTGTGGTCGCATCTGGTGAGCGACGCGTCGTTCGAGGAGCTGCACGACTTCGCGGCCCGGATCGGCGCGCCGCGGCGGGCGTTCGAGCGCGATCACTACGACCTGCCGGCGGAACGGTACGCCGATGCCGTACGCGCCGGCGCGGTCGAGATCGGCAGCAAGGAACTGGTCCGCCGCCTGACGGCCGCGGGCCTCCGTCGTCCGAAAAACCGCCGGATCTGACCGCTTTCGTGCGGTCCGTTCCCGTACCGTACGGGCATGAGGGCTGCGAAGGAACCGTCGACCGAGCTCGACCCCCGGTACAGCAGCGAGGACGCGGCGCCGACGTCCTGGGCGGAGGCCCGTGACCGGCTCGCCGCCGCGGAGATCTTCTGGCTGGCGACGGTGCGCCCCGAAGGGCGACCGCACGTCACTCCGCTGATCGCCGTCTGGCACGACGGCGCGCTGTACTTCAGCACCGGCCCCGAGGAGCGCAAGGCGCGCAACCTCGCGGCCAACCCGTACTGCACGCTCACCACCGGATCCAACGCCCTCGGTGAGGGGATGGACCTGGTGGTCGAGGGCAGGGCGGCCGAGGTGCACGACGACGCACGGCTGCGGCAGCTGGCCGAGGCGCATGAGGCCAAGTACGGCGCCGACTGGCACTACGACGTGCGCGACGGCGACTTCTGGCACCGGGTCGGCGGGCGGGCGACCGTCTACGAGGTCGCGCCGGTCACCGCCTACGGGTTCGCCAGGGGCGCCCGGTACGCGCAGACGCGTTGGCGGTTCGAGCGGGGCGGCGCCGGCTGACCGGGCCGCCCCGTCGGGTGGAGCCGTCCGTCAGAGGCGCTTGCCGCCCGCCGCAGCGCTGCGGTCGTCCGCCGCGGAGCTACGGTCGTCGGCCGCGGCGCCACGGTCGTCCGCCGCCGCCTCGTGGGCGTGCGGCGCCTCCGAGGACGCCACCAGCCGGGACGCCGCGCCCGTGGAGCGCTGCAGTCGGTACGCGACGGCGGTCGCGGCGACGGCGGCCGCCGCCAGTGCGGCGCCGGTCCAGGCCACGGCCGGGTAGCCCCAGTGTGCGCTGATGACCAGGCCGCCCAGCCACGGACCGAGCGTGTTGCCGATGTTGAAGGCGGCCGTCGTGGTGGCGCCGGCCAGCGTCGGCGCGGCGTTGGCGACGTTGAACATCCGGGCGTTCAGGGCCGGGGCCGTGGTGAACGCCGTGACGCCCAGCATCAGGGACAGCGCGATCGCGGCTACGGAGTTGTGCGCGGTGAGCGCAAGGACCGCCAGCACGAGGGTGGAGGCGATGATGCCCCCGAAGAGGGTCGGGAACAGGTGCGCGTCGGCGATCCGGCCGCCTATGTAGGTACCGATGAGCGCGCCCACACCGAAGAGCGCCAGCACCGTGGGCACCCAGCTCTCGGCGAGCCCGGCGGTGTCGGTGAGCAGCGGGGAGAGGTACGAGAAGAGCGCGAAGACCGCAGCGCCGTTCAGCGCGGTGGCGCTGAGCGCGAGCCAGACCTGCTTGTCACGGTAGATCGTCAGTTCGCGGCGGAGCTGCGGACGGTCCTCGCCCGTGGGCACCTCCGTACGCGGCACGAAGGCGATCACGCCGACGAGGCCGATCGCGGAGAGGACCGCCACGCCCCAGAACGCGGCGCGCCAGCCGGCGGACTGCCCGAGCAGCGCGCCGGCCGGCACGCCCGCGATGTTGGCGATGCTCAGTCCGCCGACCATCACGGCCATCGCGCGGGCGCGCGCGGTGAACGGCACCAGCGAGACGGCCACGGCCGCGCCCACCGCCCAGAAGCCGGCGCAGGCCAGCGCGCTCACCACCCGGGAGATGAAGAGCACCGTGTACGAGGGCGCGAGTGCGCCCGCGACCTGGCCGACGCCGAAGACGGCGAGCAGCGCGATCAGCGTCGTGCGCCGCGGGAGGCGGAGCGTGGCGGCGGCCAGCGTCGGAGCGCCGACCACCATGCCGATCGCGAACGCCGATACGAGCAGCCCGGCCTGCGGGATTGAGACGTGCATGTCCCGGGCCAGTGGCTGGAGGATCCCCGAGAGCATGAACTCGGAGGTCCCGAGGGAAAAAACTGACAATCCGAGGATGTAGACAGCGATGGGCATACGGGCGCGTTCGGCGCGATCAGGAGGGGCAGGCATGACACGCATGAACAGCATGAACACGCCTGACATTCCCGGGAGGTTCGCGCCGCCGCGAATCCGTCAGCCCTGCTCAGGCGTCGGCGGCCCCGTCCAGTACGCCATCCCGTACCGCCGTGACGAACGCCGACCAGGTCGCCGGGGCCAGGACGAGCGCCGGGCCCCAGGGGTTCTTGCTGTCGCGCACCGGGACCGCGCCCGGCGCGCCGTGACCCATCTCCACGCAGTCGCCGCCGCTGCCGCCGCTGTAGCTGCTCTTGCGCCAGCTGATGCAGGAGAGGTCGAGCGCGCGGTGTGCCGGGCGGCGGACCGCGGCGCTCTCCGCGCCGTGGCCCGCCCCGTGAACGGCACCGTGCCGCGCGGGGTGGAACGTGTGTTGATCAATAACCATCGTGGTAATCCTTCGCCGCCGACTCGATGAGAACGAGGGACGCTTCGGGTGACAGTGCAGCGGCCCGGACGAGATCGTAAGCCAAGCCGTACCGTTCCACATGCGAAGGCTCGTCCAACATTTGCCCTGTTGCAAGGCCTTGTAGGTACGCGACGGGGGGTGCATCTGCAAATGTCATCAGCTTCAGCGAGCCTTCGAGCGCCGCGTGGGCGCCCTCCGCGTACGGCAGCACCTGCACGATGACGCGATTCCGACGCATGAGTGCCGCGATATGAGCGAGCTGGGTGTGCATCGCGGCCGGACCGCCTACAGGGCGGCGCAGCACGTTCTCGTCCAGCACCGCCCAGAACAGGGGGGTTGTTGGATCCTCGAGAACGCGGGCCCGGTCCAGTCGCGCGGACAGTAAGTCGTCGATGACCCCCTCCGGGGCGACCGGGTGCACCGCGCGGAAAACGGCCCGCGCGTAATCCTCCGTTTGCAGCAGCCCCGGGACGAGCAGCGGGGCGTATTCCCTGATCGAGATCGCCATCGCCTCGAACTCGGCGGCGTCTGCGAAGTGTTCCGGATAGCGGGAACGCTGGGCGGCTTCGACGTTCCGCTCGAAGAATCCGTCCGTGCCGAGGATCTCGTCGATCCGCCGTGCGTACTCCCCCTGCATCCGTCGTGCGCCCGATTCGAGCTGGCCGATGAACGACCCGCTCACGAACATCGGCGCCCCGAGCTCTGCCTGCGTCAGCCCCGCACTTTCTCGCTTGAACCGCAGCTCAGCGCCGTAGAGCGCCCTCGGTGAAAGCGACGGATCCAGTTGTTTCGGCTTCGGCATGGCCCACTCCCTGTCGTGCACCTGGTGTTGTTGGACGTCACCCTCTGTCAAGCTTAACCCCGGACCGTCACCATATAGACACGAGCAGTAAGACGACACGGAGCGCGATGAGGCGCAGTGAGGCGCGGTGAGGCGCAGTGAGGTCAGCTACCGGAGAGGCGAGGTACCCGGTGACGCTCCCGGCGAAGGGTTCGTATGTGTTCGACACCCGGCTAGGCAGGATCGGGGAGGTGATGGGGCACGAAGGGCCCTACGTACAGCTCCGTCCGCCGGGGGGCGGACGCGAGTGGGACTGCCTGCCGGCCGACACCCGGGCCGCCACCCCGCGCGAACGCCTGGCCGCCCGGACGGCGCTGGCCAACGCCCGCAGCCGGGGCGAGCGCCGCTGAACGAGGCGCGCGAGAACGGCACGTAGGAACCCGAGTGTGGTGCGCCCCGGACCCCGGCGCCCCCGCCCCTGCCCCAGCCCCCGCACCCCCGCCTCATGCCGTCAGAAGGTCGAGCTCCGTGGTCAGGTTCCGCCGGGCCAGCCGCTCCCATCTGTCGTGCCCCTCAGGCGTACGGAACAGCCGCGGCAGCGCCAGCAGTTGACGCAGTACATCGGCCCGGCCCGCCCGGAACGCCTCGTCCGGCACGAACGCGAACTCCTCGCGCACCGCGGCCGCGTACGCCGCGTACTGCTCCGGCGCCCCGGCCAGTACCGCCAGATCCGCGTCGCACAGTACCTCGCCGTTGCTGTCCCCCTCGGCCGGATCGTGCGTGACCGTGAGCCGCACGAGACGCGCCACCTCCGCCGTGCGCTCCGCGTCGATCCCCAGCTCCGGCAGCGCCCGCTCGGCGAGCGCCGCGCTGCGCTCCTCGTTCTCGGACCGGTCCGGGCGGTAGACGGCGTCGTGGAACCACGCCGCGAGCCGTACGACATCGGGCTCGGCGGCATGCCCAGCGAGCTCGTCGATCCGGTCCAGTACCGCGGCCAGATGCTCCGTCGTGTGATAGCGGCGCTGCGGCTCGGCCCAGCGCGCCAGCAGGTTGTCGGCGTACGGAGCGGGGTCGGGCGGCAGGGCGATCGCGGTGCCGGGCTCGGTCGCCGCATCGTCGTTCCGGAGCGCCGTGACGGCGTCGTGCCAGCGGCGGCGCAGGTGTTCACCCGGGTCCATGCGGTCCGTGCGGTCCGTCGGGGAGGAAGCCATACGACCATTGTGCGCATCCGGACCGGCGGCCTCACCACAGGTGATCGCGCCGATCGCCGGAGCGTGCCGGGCACGTTCGCGCCGGACGCATTCGCGTCGGATCGGTGTTGCTCCGTAGCGCCGGCCTGCCGGGTATGGCACTCTTGAGCACATGTCTAGACCAATTCTCGAGGTGATCGCGCTCGACGCGGCGGATGCCGCCGCGGCCGAGGCCGGAGGGGCGGACCGCCTCGAACTGGTCACGGACATGGCGTCCGACGGACTCACCCCGCCCCGCGAGACCTTCGCCGCCGTCCGGGCCGCCGTCACCATCCCGCTGCGCGTCATGCTGCGCGCGGCGGACGGCTTCGCCGCGGGCGACGCCCGGACGTTCGACGCACTGTGCGCCGACGCCGCCGCGCTCCGTGCCGAGGGCGCCGAGCAGTTCGTCCTCGGATTCCTCGCCGAGGACGGCGGCCCCGACCTCGCCGCCGTGGACGCGCTGACCGAGGTGATCAACGGCTGCCGCTGGACCTTCCACCGCGCCATCGACCGCGCCGCCGACCGCGACGGCCTGCGCAAACGCCTCGACGACCGGCCCGGCCTGGACACCTACCTCACCGCGGGCTCGGCCGCCGGAGTCGACGACGGGCTGCCCGTGCTGCTCGCCGAGGCGGCGCGCGCGGCGGCCGGCGAGCCCGGGTACGGCCCGCAGATCATGGCGGGCGGCGGCCTCACCCTCGCGCACGTCCCGCGGCTGCGCGCCGCGGGCGTCACTGCCTTCCACATCGGCGGCGCGGCCCGCCCGGCCGGCTGGTCGGCGCCGGTCTCCCCGGCCGCCGTCCGGACCTGGCGCGCCGCGCTGGACGGCTGAGCGAGGCGCCCCAGGAGGCCTCAGCCCGCCAGCTCCTCCGGCAGCGGCGCCGCGTGCACGACCGTCAGACCGGACACCGCACGCGTGAGGCAGACGTACAGGCGGCGCAGCCCGGTCCGGTGGTCCGGCTCGGCGTCCACGAGTGCCGCCGGCTCGTCCAGTACCACGTAGTCGTACTCCAGGCCCTTCGCCAGCGTGGCGGGCACCAGGGTGAGCCGGGCGTCCGCCGAGGTCTCCTCGCCGGGGCCGAGCGTGGCCAGACCGGCTGCCGCCAGTGCCTCGCGCAGCGCCGGGAGGCGCGGCTCCGCGGCGATCAGGCCGATGGAGCCCTCCTTGGCCAGCGCGTCGCGGCAGGCGGTGATCACTGCATCGTCGAGCGCGTCCACCGCCGTCGGGCGGATCTCGAAGTCGCCCGGGGACTCACGGATCGACGTCGCCTCGGAGAGGTCCGGCGCAATGGCCGGAAGCAGCCGTGAGGCGTACGCGATGACCTCACGCGGCACACGGAAACCCTGGGTCAGCTCCTCGACCGCGGCACCCGGCTTGCCCAGATGGGCCAGTGCCTCCTCCCAGGTGTCCGTCGACCACGGGGTCGTGCCCTGGGCGATGTCACCCAGTACGGTCGCCGAACCGGTCGAACAGCGGCGCCCCACCGCCCGGTACTGCATGGGGGAGAGGTCCTGGGCCTCGTCCAGCACCACATGGCCGAGCGAGTGCGTACGCTCCACCAGGTCGTGCGCCTCGTCGATCAGGACGGCATCGGCCGCGGACCACTTGGCGCTGCGCACGCTGCGCGGCGGCCGGGTCCACAGGATCGTCTTCTGCTCCTCGTCGGTGAGCACGCCGTCGGCGTGCTCGGCCAGGAAGTCCGCGTCGGACAGCAGCCGCAGCACCAGCTTCGCCGGGTCGACCGGCGGCCAGACCGCCTTGACCGTGGCCTTCACCGCGGCGTTACGGGCGACCGCGTCCTGCACCCGGTCGTCGGGCGCCTCACCGGCCCGCTCCATCTGGACCAGCACGGCGTGCGCGATCCGCTGCGGCAGCGCATCGCGCGCCGCGCCGTAGCGGATGCCCCGGTCCAGCAACTGCTGGACGATCTCTTCCAGTTCGTACGCGGGAACGCGCCAGCGCCGGGAGCCGCGGACCACCACGCACGCCTCGGTGGGCATCGTGACGTGCGAGCGCACGGCGCGGCGCAGCACCTCCGCCAGCCGCGCGTCGCCCTTGATCGTGGCCGCCGCGGCGTCGTCCGTACCGCGTACCTCCACATGCGCCACGAGATCGTCCACCGTGGCCTGCTTGACCTCCAGCTCGCCCAGCGCGGGCAGCACCTGCTCGATGTAGTGCAGAAAGGACTTGTTGGGGCCGATGACCAGGGTGCCGGTGCGGGCCAGCTTCTCGCGGTGCGCGTACAGGAGGTACGCGACCCGGTGCAGGCCGACGGCGGTCTTGCCCGTGCCGGGCGCCCCCTGGACGCAGACGGTGCCGCCGATCCCGGCCCGGACGATCTCGTCCTGCTCGGGCTGGATGGTGGCCACGATGTCGCGCATCGGGCCCACGCGCGGCCGCTCGATCTCCGTCTGGAGCAGCTTGCTGGCGTGCTCCGCCTCCGCCGGATCGGTGAGGTGCTCGTCCTCGTACGCGGTCAGCTCGCCGCCGGTGTACCCGAAGCGGCGGCGCAGCCGCAGATCCATCGGGTCCTTCTTGGACGCCCGGTAGAAGGGCTGGGAGACGGGCGCGCGCCAGTCGATGACCATGGGGTCGCCGTCGGCGTCGTGGACGTGCCGCCGCCCGATGTAGAAGTCCTCGCCCTCGGCGCCCTCCGCGAGGTCGACGCCCGGCGCGTGGAGGTAGTCCAGGCGGCCGAAGAAGAGCGGGGTGTGGGAGAGATCGGCGAGCGCCTTGATACGGGCCTCGACCTCGCCCTGCAGGATCTGGGCATTGACCCAGTTCGCCGCCACGTCCTTGATGTTCAGCGACTCGGCGTCCTCGCGCATGGCGCGGAGCGCGGCGCGGGAGGCGGCGAGATGTGCTCGCTCTCGCGCGAGGGGGTCGGCGTGGTCGTCCTGGTCGTGCTTTTCCTTCTGGTCAGGGACGTGCGAGGGCACGGCTTCGCCTCCGGGCGGCTGCGGTGGTCTGGATGGCCGGCCGGTTTCCGTCCGGCGGGCGGCGCTCCGCGACGAGGGTCGGCGGGAGGCGGGCAGACGCGCGATTGTAGCCAGCACGCAGTGGGGGCGCGACCGAATTAAAAAGGGTCCGGATCCCTTAGGGGTGGGCCATCGGCCGGTGCTTCCAGGGCCGTACTCCCGGCGACACGCGGATCGGTCGTTGGTCGGATGTGCGACGACCGGGTGAATTCCATCATGGAGACATGGACAGCCGAGAGATGAACAGCCGCATAAACCCGCCACCCGATCCCAAAACGACCGGCCATGCCAGACACGGCGCCAGCGCCGTCGCCCACGACACGGAGCACCGGCACCCCGTGGGCAACGCCCTGCGGGCCGTGAAGGTCTTCGCGGGCACCGCCTTCAGCGTCGCCGTACTGGGCGAGTACGCCGACGACAGTTCCCCGACCACCGCCCGTACCAAGGAATGACATCGGGACGTCCGGAAAGCGTCACGAAATGTAGTGCGTGATCGATTAACGTCGGCGTAAAGGCTGTAAACACTGTGCATGCCGCATATGGCGACGAGGAGGGGTCACCCGCGTGTCTGCCGCCGACGGGAAGCCGATCCAGCGGACAACGCCCCTCGTGGGCAGACCACGCACCACCCGGGAGCTGCCGGACGCACCGGCAGACCGCAGTACGGCCCCGCACCCCCGCCGTACTCTCCCCCGCCACACGCTCCCCGCGGCAGCACTGCTCGCCGTGTCCGTGGCCGCGCTCGGCGTCGTGCACCTCTTCGTGCCGATGCCCACCTCCGACATACTCGTCTACCGGGCGATGGGCGACTCCGTCCTGACCGGCGGCGACCTCTACGGCTTCACGGTCACCGAGTGGCACCTCCCGGCCACCTACCCGCCCTTCGCCGCCCTGCTGTTCGTCCCGCTGGCGCGGATCTCACCCGGCGTGCTGGAGCTCGCCTCCGTACTCGCCAACATCGCGCTGCTCGCCCTGCTGATCCACTTCTCCGCGCGGCTCGCCGGGCTGCGCGTCACCCACCGCGTGCCCTCGCTGCTCGTCGCCACCGCGCTCGCCATCTGGCTGGAGCCGGTGTACCAGACGATCGTCTTCGGGCAGATCAACCTGGCCCTGGCCTGCCTCGTCCTGTGGGACCTCACCCGCCCTGACGGCGCGCGCGGCAAGGGCCTGGCCATCGGCATCGCGGCCGGCATCAAGCTCACCCCCGCGCTCTTCGCCGTGTACCTGCTGCTCACCGGGCGGGTACGGGCCGCACTGGTCTCGCTCGCCGGATTCGCCGGCACGGTGCTGCTCGGCATCGTCGCGCTGCCCGGCGCCAGCGTCGAGTTCTGGACCCAGCGGCTCTACGAGACCGGACGGGTCGGCGAGGCGTGGATCGTCGACAACCAGTCGCTCCAGGGCCTCCTCGCGCGCCTGCTGCACACGACGCACCCGGGCGCCGTCTGGCTGGCCGGGGCCGTGCTGACGGCCGTGATCGGGATGGCGGCGGCCCGCCGGACGGGGCTGGTCGCCGGCCGGGAGGCGTGGGGCGTGCTGTGCACGGCGCTCACCGCGCTGCTCGTCTCGCCGATCAGCTGGTCCCACCACTGGGTGTGGTGCGTGCCGCTGCTCGCCGTACTGGCCACGCACATCCGGCGGGACGCGTGGCGGCGCACCGTATGGGCCGTGCTGGCCGTGGCGTTCACCGCCCGCACGATGTGGCTGGTGCCGCACAAGGACGACTTGGACCTGGCACTCCCGTGGTGGCAACAGCCACTGGCCGCGCCGTACCCCCTGCTCGGCGTGGCCTTCCTGCTCGCGGCGGTCTTCTGGCGCGGGGGAGTACTCACCGGGGTCGCGGCGGGGGCACTGATCCGGCCGGGGGCGGCGGGGCGGGAGTCGGTACCGGCGCCCAGGGCGCCGAGCTAGGGGTGGTCGGGGCGCAGCCGGGCGACAGCCAGGCTTACCGTTTCGCCCCGCTCTTCCCCCATGGGGGTGTCGCGAGCCCCCTTCTCAACACAGTACGGGGGACCACTGACAGCCCGGCCGAGAGCCAACGCGGCCGCGGGCCGCCGACAACGCGGCCGCCCGCGCCGCCGCCCTCACGCCCCCTCGTCCGCCAGCAGTTCGTGCGCGTCCACGATTCGGTACGCGTAGCCCTGCTCGGCCAGGAAGCGCTGGCGGTGGGCTGCGAAGTCCTGGTCGATGGTGTCGCGGGCGACGACCGAGTAGAAGCGCGCCTCGTGGCCGTCCGCCTTCGGGCGGAGTACCCGGCCGAGGCGCTGGGCCTCCTCCTGGCGCGAGCCGAACGTGCCGGACACCTGGATCGCGACCGTCGCCTCCGGCAGGTCGATCGAGAAGTTCGCGACCTTGGAGACGACCAGCACGGACAGCTCGCCCTCGCGGAACGCATTGAAGAGCTTCTCGCGCTGCGCGTTGCTGGTGTCGCCCTTGATGACGGGCGCGTCCAGGTGCTCGCCCAGCTCGTCCAGCTGGTCGATGTACTGCCCGATCACCAGCGTCTGCTCGCCCGCGTGCCGCCGCACCAGCGCCTCGGTCACCTGCTGCTTGGACCCCGTTGTCGCGCAGAAGCGGTACTTCTCGTCGCTCTCCGCCGTGGCGTACGCCAGCCGCTCCGAGTCGGTCAGATTGACGCGGACCTCGACGCAGTCGGCGGGCGCGATGTACCCCTGCGCCTCGATCTCCTTCCACGGCGCGTCGAACCGCTTCGGGCCGATGAGCGAGAAGACGTCGGACTCGCGGCCGTCCTCGCGTACGAGGGTGGCCGTCAGGCCGAGCCGGCGACGGGCCTGGAGGTCGGCGGTGAACTTGAAGACCGGCGCGGGCAGCAGATGCACCTCGTCGTAGACGACCAGGCCCCAGTCGCGGGAGTCGAAGAGCTCCAGATGCGGGTAGACGCCCTTCCGCTTGGTCGTCAGCACCTGGTACGTCGCGATGGTGACCGGCCGGATCTCCTTCTTCGTACCGCTGTACTCGCCGATCTCGTCCTCGGTCAGCGACGTGCGCTTGACCAGCTCGTGCTTCCACTGGCGCGCGGACACCGTGTTCGTCACGAGGATCAGCGTGGTCGCCTTGGCCTCCGCCATCGCACCGGCCCCGACCAGCGTCTTTCCCGCGCCGCAGGGCAGGACGACGACGCCCGAGCCGCCGTGCCAGAAGTTCTCGACGGCCTGCTGCTGGTACGGCCGCAGCGACCAGCCGTCCTCCGCCAGCTCGATCGGGTGGGCCTCGCCGTCCACATAACCGGCCAGGTCCTCGGCCGGCCAGCCCAGCTTCAGCAGCGTCTGCTTGATCTGGCCGCGCTCGGAGGGGTGCACCGCGACGGTGTCCGGGTCGATCCGGGCGCCGACCAGCGGCTGGACCTTCTTCGACCGCAGGATCTCCTCCAGCACCGGGCGGTCGGTGGTGGTGAGCACCAGGCCGTGCGCGGGGTGCTTGCTGAGCGTGAGGCGGCCGTACCGGGACATCGTCTCGGCGATGTCGACGAGCAGCGCGTGCGGGACCGGATAGCGCGAGTACGCGACCAGCGCGTCCACGACCTGCTCCGCGTCGTGCCCCGCCGCCCGCGCGTTCCACAGGCCGAGCGGTGTCACCCGGTAGGTGTGGATGTGCTCCGGGGCGCGCTCCAGCTCCGCGAAGGGGGCGATGACCTGGCGGCAGGCGTCCGCCTGCTCGTGGTCCACCTCCAGCAGCAGCGTCTTGTCGCTCTGGACGATGAGAGGTCCGTTCACGCGCCTCGCCTTTCGCTTCGCCTGCACCCGGCCGGCGTCGCCGCACGGCCCGGCCGTTCGTACGGCCAAACGTCCAGTGTGCCGCATCGGCGCGGCAGGACGGTCCGGCCTGTGGACAACCTCCGGGCGGCGGGCCTCAGGACGCCGCGTCGTCGGCGAGCTCCGAGACGCCCGTGATGCGGTGCAAGGGGTACGTGCGGACCTCGTCGGCGGTGTGGTCGTACGCCGTGACGAAGCCGCCCTCGACCCGGACCGGGGCGATGACGCGCTGGCTGGCGGCGCCGTCGGCGTTGACGTAGCCGATCCACAGCGCCGAGTTGGTCAGCGCGGCGGCCTGCACGGTGGCGAGGGTCTCGGCGGACGTCGTACGCGGCAGCCGGCCCGGCGCGGGCGCCGCGGCCTCCGGGCCCGGCTTGCGCTCGGCGGTGGCCGCGAGGTCGCCGGCGCGGATGGCCCGCACGGCGGCCTCCAGCAGCGTCGCGTCGGGGGCCGGCGGGCCGTCGGGGACCGGGGCCGGGGCGGTGCGCGGCGGGGTGCGGTGGGCGTCGGCGCGGGCGATCACCACATCGCCCTCGGCGGACTCGGCGGCCGGCGCGTAGCCCATCGCGCGCAGGCCTTCCAGCAGCGCGTCCGGGGCCGCCTGCGCGGCCAGTACGGTCGGCGCGAGGCGGCGCAGCCGCAGCCCGTCGGCGCGCCGGTCGGCCATGATCTCGTTCAGCAGCGCGTCGTCGTCGCAGCGGACGTACGCGGAGGCCGCGCCGATCCGCAGTACCCCGTGTCTGCGCGCCACGTCGTCGATCAGGTACGCGAGCGGCTGCGGTACGGGTGTGCGGGAGTGCGCGGCCAGGAAGGACTGGATGTCCGCGGCCGACCGGCCGGCGTCCAGCCCGCGGCGTACGGAGCCGGGCGTGAAGCGGTACACCGTGGCGCCGCCCTTGGACTCCACGTCGGCCAGCAGTTCGAGCGTGTCGGCGAGCGGGCGCTCCAGGGGGCCGGGGGCGACGGCGGTCAGGTCGGCCTGGAGGAGGACGTGGTCCAGCGGGGTGGGCAGCAGCGGGGCGAGGGCCGCGGCGGCGGCCCGGCGGGCCTGCGTGTCATCGCCGTCCGGTCCTGTCTCCAGGAGCGCGCGGGTGTGGCCCGCGAGGGCGCCGCGCCCGGTGAGGCCGAGCAGCTCGGCCTCGTGGAGGGACCACAGGGCGATACGGGAGCGGAGGTCCTGAGGGGCGGCGTGCGCACCGTGCGCCGCGGTCTGTGCGGCGTTCTGGTCCGGCGCGTGCCCGTTGTCCGGGGCGGCGTCGGGGGCGGCCTGGGCGGCGCCGCGGAGCGGCCGTTCCCAGCGCAGCCGGGCCAGTACGGCGTCCTGGGGCACGGCCGTGCCCGGCGGGAGGTCGCCGAGCAGCGCGAGGACCCGCCGCCGTACCTCGGGAGCGGGCGAGCGGTCCAGGTGCGGGCCGAGCGCGGCCAGGGTGCGGCCCTTGGCGTCGGCGGTGCCGACCAGGCCGGCCGTACGGGTCGCGGCCAGCCAGGCGGCGGCCAGCCGCACCCAGCGCTCCTCGGCGGGCAGCTGCCGCCAGTCCTCGGCGGCGGGCGTGGGCGCGTACTGCTCGTCGGCCTCGCCGTCCGAGGCGATCAGCCCCGCCGCGTACGCCAGCTCCAGCCAGAACGCGGCGGTGTGCACCCCGGTGTCCAGGGCCGTCGCGGTCCGCTTGAGGTCGCGGACGCTCAGGCCGCCGGCGCGCAGCACGGGCGGGCCGCCGAGGTCCCACTCCTTGAGCAGCTCGTCGATCGTGGCCAGTGCGGTGAACGCCTGTCCGGCCGCCGTACGGTCCACCATCTCCGGGTCGCGCGCGGTGGCCGGCGCGAGGGCGGGCGGCTCCGGCTCCGGCGCCCGGTGCGCGCGCCCGGCGCGCAGATGCAGGGCGGCTTCCCGGGGGAGTACGACGTTGCGCGCGCCCACCGGGAGCAGCACGCCGCGGTCCAGCAGCCAGCGCAGGTGCGGCGCGGGCTGCGCGGTCACCGCGCCGTACGGCGGGCCCCAGACGAGCCGGTCCAGTACGGCGTGGGACTCGGCCGGCGCGCCGTCGAGCAGCGCCGCCATGGCCTCCCGGTCCTCGAAGAGCGAGGTCAGCGCGGCGACGGCGGTGACCGGGTCGGGCGTGGTGGGCAGCCCGGCGGCCGTCACGATCTCCTGGAGGCGGCCGGGCGACATGCCGGCGGCGGCCTCGGCGACGGTGGGACCGAGGCCGGTGGGGGAGGGGCGGGTGGCGCTCGGGGTGAGCAGTTCGCGGGCGGTGCGGACGAGCCGGAGACGGTCGTCCGGGCCCCACACCAGGGCCTGGGCGCGGAGCGCCGTCAGCGCGTCCGGGAGGCGCTCGCGGACGGCCGCCTGCAGCGCGGAGTCCGTACCGGATGCCTCCTCGTCGCCCGTCATCAGCCCGGCGAGCGTGTCGTACGGGCAGGGGTCCGGGGCGATGGCCAGTGCCTCGGCCGTCTGCAGCGCGAAGGCGTCCAGCCGTTCCACGGCGCGGACCACGGAGGCGCGGGTGCCGGCGCGGGTGGCGAGCTGGGTGAGATCGCCGGGGACGGGGTTGAGCAGGTCGGGCCGGGACCGCAGCAGAGCGGACAGGTCGTCGTCCGGCCGGTTGCGCAACTCCTCGGCCAGCGTGCGGGGGGACGGATGGCTGCCGCTCATTCGCCCCACGTTACCGCCTGACGACGGAGGGGCCGACGGCCAAGGGCCCGGCGCCGGCGTCCGGTACCTGTGGAAAACCGGCGTCCCGCGCCTGTGGATAAGCGCGGCATCGGCGGCGCGCGGGGGTACCGTCGGAGCGGCGGAAATCGGCCTGGCACAGGGGTGTTCGGTGGGGATCGAGAGTGATCAGCTGGTCTTCGACTATCTGAGCCGGGTCGGGGACCTGGCGCAGGGGCGGGGACTGACGGCCAGGGAGCGGATGCAGTTGGTCGCGCGGCTGCGGACGGAGATAGACGCGAGACGGGCCGGGGGCGGCAGCGACGTCAAGCGCATCCTCGCGCGGCTGGGCACGCCGGAGGCTGTGGTGACCGCGGCGGTGAACGGCGAGGTGCCGGTGCCTGAAGAGCCGTCCGGCGGGGCGGCGGAGCGGAAGTCCGGCGCGCTGCCCTCGCTGCTGAAGCGGCCGGGCAAGTCGGTCGCGCTCCCGGCGCCGCGGAACGGCGCGCAGCCGATGGTGCCTCAGCAGGGGGCCGCGCCGCCGCATCTGGCGGGCCTGGACGAGCTGGGTGACCGGGACGCGACGGACGAGGAGGAGCCGGACTGGTGGCGGGTGTCGGCGGAGCCGTACGCCGCAGGGGAGACCGTGCCGGGCTTCGTCGGCGGGATCGAGATCGCGGAAATACGGCGGCCGCCGGAGACCGACGAGGAGGAGGACGGGGAGGACGCGGCAGGTACGGAGGACGCGGGGCCGCGCGGACTGCCCGGGGTGCTGAAGAAGGCCACGGGGAAGGCCCTGCCGTGGCGCCGGGACGCGGCGGCCGCTGCGGAGCCTGTCGAGAAGGCCGAGGAGGCCGGTGAGGCCGTCGTGGTACCGCGGCCGAAGCCCAGCCCGGTACTGCTGCTGGCGGTCGTGCTGCTGGTCGCCGGTGCGGTGATCGGGAGCTGGCTGGCGCTGGCCGTGGGCTGGCTCGTCGCGTACTCCTCGCGCAAGCTCTCGCGCGCCGAGGCGAAGTTCGCGGCCCTGGGCGTGCCCGGGCTGGTGTGCGGCTCGGTGCTGGTCTGGCTGTGGGGCCGGTTCGCGAACAAGTGGGGTGATGACCTCGCCCAGGGACAGCTGGGTGCCGAGCTGACCGAAGCGCTGCCGGTGGTCGTGCGCGTCGCGGCCGTCGCCTCCGCCGTTTTCCTGGTGTGGCGGATGCGGCGACGGCCGCGCTGAGAGCAGCCCCCGCGCGGCGACGGCCGCGATGAGCGGTCTCCGGAAGCCCGGACGGAGGTTCTTACTTCGTCAGGTCCTTCTTCAGCTCGTCGAGGATCTTGTCGGCGGCGGTGTAGCCGATGCCCTGGAGCCAGAGCTCGTCGTTGACGCGGAAGGTGTTGCCGCTCTTCACGGCCTTCATGTTCTTCCACAGCGCGCCGCCGGTGACCTGGGTCTCCTTGGACTTCTCGGGGCTGCCGTAGGCCGTGTAGAAGATCGCGTCCGCGTCGGCCCGGGTGATCTGCTCGGGCCCGATCTCGGCCATCAGGCCGTCCTTGGCGTTCTTCACCACGTCGGTGGGCGCGGTGCCGATGTCGTCCAGGACGGCGCCGATGTAGCTCTGGCAGCCGTACACGCGGGTGTCGGCGCCCTCGACGAAGCGGACGACGTTGGTGGTCTTCTTCGCCGCCGCCTCGGGGCCGCCGAGCGCGTCGGTGACCTCCGCCGCGTGCTTCTCGTAGGCGGCTGCGACCTTCTTGCCCTCGGAGATCCTGCCGAGCGCGTCGGCGTGGGTGGCGAAGTTCTGCTTCCACGGGTAGCCGGTGGTCTCGGTCATCACCGTGGGGGCGATCTTCTTGAGCTGGTCGTAGCGCTGGGCGTCACGGATCTTGCTGGTGAGGATGAGGTCCGGCTTCAGCGCCGCGACCGCCTCCATGTCGGGCGACCCGATCGTGCCCACGTCCTTGATGCCGGCGACCTTGTCCTTGGGCAGGTACGAGAGGAAGCCGGACTCCACGTCGGCGTGGGTGGCGCCGACCGGCTTCACGCCCAGGGTGAGCGCGGAGTCCAGCTCGGCGGTGTCCAGGACGACGACGCGCTTCGGGGCGGCGGGGACCTTCACGTCGCCCATGGCGGTCGGCACGGTGTGCGCGCCGTCGGCCGGCTTCGCCCAGGTGGTCTTGGGCTGGGTGGGGCAGTCGGTGGCCTTGAAGGAGCCGCCGGCGCTGTCCTTGGAGCCGTCGGTGGCGCCGGTGGCGCCGCACGCGGTCAGCGTGACGGCGGCCGCGGCCAGCACGGTGGCGGTACGGAGGGTGCGGGAGAAGGTGACCATGGAAGGGCCTTTCGGAGGGAGCGGAGGGAAGGCCCCGGAGCGGAGGGGGAGACCGCCCGGGGCGGGGACGGTCAGCCGCCGGCCGGGGACTGCCAGGGCCGGCCGGGTACGACCAGCGGGGAGCCGGTCACGGGGTCGGGGACGACGACCGAGTCGAGGCCGAAGACGTCGCGTACCAGGTCGGCGGTGACGGTCTCGGCGGGCGGGCCCTGGGCGATGATCCGCCCGGCCTTCATCGCCACCAGGTGGTCGGCGTAGCGCGCGGCCTGGTTCAGGTCGTGCAGGACGGCGACGACCGTGCGGCCGCGCTCGTGGTTCAGCTGGCGTACGAGGTCCAGCACCTCGACCTGGTGGGAGATGTCCAGGTACGTGGTGGGCTCGTCGAGCAGGAGGAGGTCGGTCTCCTGCGCGAGCGCCATCGCGATCCAGACGCGCTGCCGCTGGCCGCCGGAGAGCTCGTCGACGGCCCGGTCGGCGAGGTCGGCGATGTCGGTACGGGCCATCGCCTCGGTGACCGCCCGCTCGTCCGCCTCCGACCACTGCTGCCACCAGTGCTGATGCGGCTGGCGGCCGCGCGCGACGAGGTCGGCGACGGTGATCGCCTCGGGCGCGACCGGCGTCTGCGGCAGCAGCCCGACCGACTGGGCGATCTTCTTGGTGGGGATACGGGCGAGGTCCGTACCGTCCAGCAGTACCGCACCCGAGCGCGGCTTCAGCAGCCGTCCCAGGGCCCGCAGCAGCGTGGACTTGCCGCACGCGTTCGGCCCGACGATGACGGTGACGGCGCCGTGCGGCACCTCCAGGTCCAGCCCGTCGACGACGGTCCGGTCCTCGTAGGCGAGGGTCAGGCCACGGGCGGTGAGCCTGCTCGCGGTGCGGTCGCCGGTGGTGGTCACGCTGTTCCTCCCGCGGCACGGCGGCGGACGCTGTGCCCTCTCACGAGCAGATAGATCAGGTACGGGGCGCCGATGGCCGCCGTCAGCACGCCGACCGGCAGCTCGGTCGGCGCGAAGAGCATGCGGGCCGGCAGGTCGCCGAGGACCACGACGCACGCGCCCAGCAGCGCCGAGCAGAGCAGCGGTATCTGTGCCGTACGGGTCAGCCGGCGGGCGATCTGCGGCGCCAGCAGCGCCACGAAGTCGACCGGCCCGGCCGCGCCGGTGGCCAGCGCCGCCAGCAGGACGCCGAGGGTCGCGAGGCCCAGCCGGGTGCGCCCCAGCCGTACGCCGAGCGCCGTCGCGGTGTCGTCGTCCATCGAGACGGTGCGCTGCGCGCGGGCCGCCCACAGCACGAAGGGGATCAGCACGAGCAGCGCCCAGCCGAGCGGGACGGCCTCGTCCCAGCCCCGGCCGTTGAGCGACCCGACCATCCAGACCTGGGCCTTCTGGGCCACCAGGTAGTCGCCCTTGGTCAGGAACAGCTGGGTGACCGAGCGCAGGGCGACGGCGAAGCCGATGCCGATGAGGACGAAGCGGACGGCGTGCAGACCGCCGCGCCAGGCGAAGACGTACACCAGCGCCGCGGCGAGCAGGCCGCCCGCGACGGACAGGTACGGCAGTACGGCGTAGGAGCCGACGCCGAAGGTCATCGCGCCGACGGTCAGCGCGCTCGCGCCCTGGGTGATGCCGATGATGTCGGGGCTGGCGAGCGGGTTGCGAGCGACGGTCTGGATGAGCGCGCCGGCCACGCCGAAGGCGGCGCCGGCCAGCAGCCCGACGCACAGCCGCGGCAGCCGCAGCGTGCCGACCACCAGCTCGTGCGACGAGGGCTGCCCCAGCACGACCTTGAGCACCTCGGCGGGCGGCACGGAACGCTCGCCGAGCGAGAGGTACGCGAAGCAGGCGGCGGCCAGTACCGCGATGAGCACGGCGGCGACGGCCGTGGCCCGCCGGTGGATCAGGAACGCGGCCTTGCCGGCGCGCAGCAGCGCGTATCCGGCGGGACGTATCGGAGCAGGAGCGGCGGGGGCCGAGGTGGAGGTCATGCCGCCACCGCCTTCCGCCGGACGAGGGCGACCAGGAACGGGACGCCGATCAGGGCCGTCATCACGCCGGCGGGCACCTCCGAGGGCGGGAAGAGGAGCCGGCCCACGGTGTCGGCGACCAGCACCATCACCGGGCCGAGCAGCGCGGCCATCGGCAGCACCCAGCGGTGGTCGCTGCCGACGAGGGCGCGGGCCAGGTGCGGTACGGCGAGGCCGACGAAGGCGACGGGCCCGGCCGCCGCGACGCCCGCGCCGGTCAGTACCGCGGCGCCCAGCCCGCCCACGATCCGTACGGTGGCGACCTTCTGGCCGAGCCCCCTGGCGACGTCCTCGCCGAGCGCCAGGGCGTCCAGGCCGCGCGCGACAGCCACTACCAGCACCGCGCCCACCAGCAGGAACGGCCAGACCTGGGCGGCCACCGCGGCGTCCCGGCCGGTCAGCGAGCCGACCTGCCAGAACCGGAACTCGTCCAGCGCGGCGGACTTCGTGGTGAGCACGGCCATGGTCACCGCGACCAGCAGCGCGTTGATCGCGGCGCCGGCCAGCGCGAGCTTGACAGGGGTGGCGCCGCCGCGGCCGCGCGCGGCGATCGCGTACACGAAGACGGCCGCGAGCGCGGCACCCACGAAGGCGGTGCCGACGTAGCCGGAGAGCGAGTGGACGCCGGCGAAGGCGATGGCCATCACCACGGCGGCCGAGGCGCCCTGGCTGATGCCGAGGATGCCGGGGTCGGCGATGGGGTTGCGGGTGATGCCCTGCATCGCCGTGCCGGCCAGCGCGAGTGCGGCGCCGACCAGCAGTCCGACGAGGGTGCGGGGCAGCCGCAGGAAGAGCACGACCTGGGCGGCCTCGCTGTCCCCGCCGTACAGCAGCGCGTCGATCACCTGGCGCGGCGGGAAGGCGCGGCTGCCGACCGCGAGGGAGAGGAGCACCGCGAGCAGCAGGGCGAGTGCCGCCGCGGCAGTCCAGCAGATGCGGCGTCGCACCAGAGGGCTTCTGGGGCTGCCGGCCAGGGCGACTGACGACATCGGTTCCATTTCGCGGGAGCGCAGTGTTCAGATGGGTACGTACGCAGCCGTGCGGAGTCGTACGCCTGCAGAGGATGAAGGTAAGGCTACGCTAAGTGTACGGAATGTGGCCCTCAGGGCCAGAGGCACAATGGGTGCCATGGCCACGCATACCTTGACGGTCGGATTCGACCTCGACATGACCCTGATCGACTCCCGTCCGGGCATCAAGGACGCCTACGCCGCGCTCTCCGCGGCCACCGGTACGTACATCGACACCGACCTCGTGACCACCCGGCTCGGGCCGCCGCTGGAGCAGGAGATCCGCAACTGGTTCCCCGAGGACCAGGTCGCCGAGATCGCCGACCGCTACCGCGCGCTCTACCCCGAGCACGCCATCACCGGCACGCTCGCCATGGAAGGCGCCCGCGAGGCGATCGCCGGCGTCCAGCGCCTGGGCGGCCGTGCCATCGTCGTCACCGCCAAGTACGAGCCCAACGCCAAGCTGCACCTGAAGCACCTGGACATCAACGCGGACGCGGTCGTCGGCTCGCTGTGGGCCGAGGGCAAGGCCGAGGCGCTGCGCGAGTACGGCGCGAGCGTCTACGTCGGCGACCACACCGGCGACGTGCGCGGCGCGCGGGCGGCGGGCGCGCTCTCGGTCGCGGTGGCCACCGGCCCGTGCTCCGAGGAGGAGCTGCGCGAGGCCGGCGCGGACGTCGTCCTGCCCGGCCTGACCGCCTTCCCGGCCTGGCTGGAGGGCTACCTCGCGGACGCCTCGCGAGGCTGAGCGGACGCCTCGCGCGCCTGACGGCGCTGCGCCGCGACCGACCGCAGCACGCCGGCGGCGGCGATCAGGAAGCCCGCGCCCATGAGCATGCACATCCAGTAGAAGACCCAGGGCAGCGGGTCGGAGCCGAGGAAAAGGGGCGCCATCGTCGCGAGAGTGGCGAAGGCGCCAATAAGGAACACGATCGCGCCGATCCGGACGAGCAGGTCCCCGGCGCGCGGACCTTCGGGAGTCGCCGGGGTCGCACCCCGCACGGAAGGATTGTCAGACACACGACCAGGGTAAGTCCCCGGCCGGAAGCGCTGAGGAACCACCCGGCGACGTCTTGTCACCAGGCCCCGGACCATTAGCCTTGGGTAGCGGCGGGTCGCAGACCCGCTGCACTGCTATCCAGAGCTGTTGTGTGCGCAGCTACCCCAAGTTTTCCCGACGAGTACGAGGACGAGGACAGACGTGCCTACCGGCAAGGTCAAGTGGTTCAACAGCGAGAAGGGCTTCGGCTTTCTCTCCCGCGACGACGGCGGTGACGTCTTCGTGCACTCTTCGGTGCTGCCCGCCGGCGTGGACGCACTCAAGCCGGGCCAGCGCGTCGAATTCGGCGTGGTGGCGGGCCAGCGTGGTGACCAGGCGCTTTCGGTGACCCTCCTCGACCCCGCGCCGTCGGTCGCGGCCGCCCAGCGGCGCAAGCCCGACGAGCTCGCGTCGATCGTGCAGGACCTCACCACGCTCCTGGAAGGCGTCGCGCAGCAGTTGGAGCGCGGGCGCTACCCGGACAAGGCACACGGCGGCAAGATCGCGGGCATGCTGCGCGCGGTCGCCGACCAGCTGGACGTCTGAGCAGGGCTGAACGTCCGAGCAGGGCGCAACGGAAATGCCCCCGCGGTCTCCCGCGGGGGCATCCGTCATACGAACTTCAGCGCGTCCGGCGCGAGGGGCGGTACGAGCCCTTCGGCCGCGGCACGGGTGAGCAGTCCGCGCACCGCCGCGTAGCCGTCCTCGCCCAGGTCCGCGCTGAACTCGTTCACGTACAGCCCGATGTGCTGGTCCGCGACGGCCGGGTCCATCTCCTGCGCGTGCTCCAGCACATAAGCGCGCGAAGCCTCCGGGTCGTCCCACGCCATGCGTACGGACGTGGTGATCGTGCGGGCCAGCTCGCGCAGCCGCTCCTCGCCCAGCGACCGCTTGGCGATGATCGCGCCGAGCGGGATCGGCAGCCCGGTCGTGGTCTCCCAGTGCTCGCCCATGTCGGCCAGGCAGGTCAGACCGAAGTTCTGGTACGTGAAGCGGGCCTCGTGGATGACCAGTCCGGCGTCGACGAGCCCGTCCCGCACGGCGGGCATGATCTCGTCGAACGGCAGGACCTTGACCTCGCCCACGCCGCCGGGCACCTGGTCCGCGGCCCACAGCCGGAACAGCAGGTAGGCCGTGGAGCGCTCGCTGGGCACCGCGACGGTACGGCCCGCCAGGTCGGCCGGGATGGCCGCGTCCTTGGTCAGCACGAGCGGGCCGCAGCCGCGGCCCAGCGCGCCGCCGCAGGGCAGCAGCGCGTACTCGTCCAGGACCCAGGGCAGCTCGGCGTAGGACACCTTCAGCACGTCCAGCTCGCCGCGCTCGGCCATGCCGTTGGTGAGGTCGATGTCCGCGAAGGTGACCTCGGGCGCCGGGGCGCCGGGGACCTTCCCGTGCGTCCACGCGTGGAAGACGAACGTGTCGTTCGGGCAGGGCGAAAACGCGATCCTGAGCGCCTGGCTCATGGCGTGCTCCTTGCGGACAGGGCTCGCGGCAGATCGGCGAAGGCGGCGGTGAGGGCGGCGAGCGCCTCCCCGATCCGCCAGGCGGCGCGGTCCCGCGGGCCGACGGGGTTGGAGATCGTACGGAGTTCCAGCACCGGCACGCCGTGCGCGGCGGCGGCCTCGGCGACGCCGAAGCCCTCCATCGCCTCGGCGAGCGCGCGTGGGTGGCGGGCCAGCAGCTCCTTCGCGCGGGCCGCGCTGCCGGTGACGGTGGAGCCGGTGAGGACGGTGCCGGGCAGCGCGCCGGTGGCCGCGGCGACGGCGGCCACGAGGTCCTCGGACGGGCGGTGCGTATCCGTACCGAAGCCGAGCGCGGTGACCGGCAGGAAGCCGTCGGGGGACTCGGCGCCGAGGTCGGCGGCGGCGATTTCGTCCGCGACGACCAGCGAGCCGACGGGCGCGCCGGGCGCGAAGCCGCCGCCGATGCCGGCCGAGACGACCAGGTCGTAGCGGCGGCCGCCGAGCGCGGCGGCGGTCAGCGCGGTGGCGGTGCCGGCCGCCGCGGCGGCCGGGCCCACGCCGGCGGCGAGGGCGTCGAGGGTGTACGGGCCCTCAGGGCCTTCGTGCTGCCCTGTTCGGTGCAGCTCAAAGCCGCCCGGTACGGGGATGCGCTCGGGACGTCCCGCCGTCGCGGCGGTGACCGCGTCGCGTTCGGCGGGGACGGCGGTGACGACCAGGATGTGCATCAGTGGACCGGGCGGCTCGGGTGCGGCACTCAGGACGAGGCGCGGTTCAGCTTGATGTTCCAGATGCCGGTGTACTTGCCGCCCTTGGACGTCATGATCGAGATCGTCGTGGAGTCCGACATCTGGCGGGTCTGCTGGTTGTAGAAGACCTGGTCCCCGTCGATCGAGGTGTAGGTCTGCTTGCTGAGGCTGGTCATCGGCATGCCGTTGGACATCGCGATCCACCCCTGCTCGGCCATGTCCGGCTCGACGCCGAGGCGCACCTTGTCACCGGGGTGCACGGTGAGCGTCTGGTCCGGCTCGGAGGTCAGGCACTTCTCGAACTTCGCCTGCTCCGCCTTCTTCTTGGCAGTGAGGTCGCCGAGGGTCTTGCCGTCCTCGTAGCAGGAGGCTTCGGCGGTGACGGTGTCCTGGCCGGCGGTCACGGTGGCCCGCGGCGTGGGCTGGTCACAGGCGGAGAGGACGAGCAGTCCCAGGGACACGGCGCCCGCGGCGGCGGCGGCACGGCGGCCCTTGCCCCGGAGCGAGGAGGAGAACGCGGTCATGCGGGCAGGCTATCTGGCCGCCGGGCCCGCACGACGCCGGGGTACGGTGCGCGCTGCTCCGTGTGCCGCGGGTTACGCCACGCGGGGACGCGCGGCGCGCCGTGGATCACGCCACGCGGGCGCGTGCGGAGCCATGCTGGCGGTCCGCCGTCAGCAGTCCCCGCACGGTCACGGCGGCCGCCAGGGCCAGTACCGCCGCGGCCACCGCCAGCCCCAGCACGCCGTGCAGCGGCAGCGCGATGCCCAACCCGCCGCCCACCACCCACGAGAGCTGCAGCACCGTCTCGGACCGCGCGAACGCGGACGTACGGAAGGACTCCGGCACGTCCCGCTGGATCAGCGCGTCCAGCGACAGCTTCGCCAGCGCCTGGCACAGCCCGGCGGCCGCGGCGGTGGCGGTCACCACCACGCTCGCCAGTACGGCGTAGAAAACGGCCGCGGTGACCGTGACGCCCAGGGCCAGCGTCAGCACCACCGCGATGATCACCTCCGGGCCGCGGGCCCGCAGCCAGGCCCCGATCGCGGTGCCCAGCGCGTTCCCGGTGCCCGCCGCGACCGCCACCAGCCCCAGCGACAGCGCCGGACTCAGCCCGCCCAGCGGCTGCTCCCGCAGCAGGAACGCCAGGAAGAAGATGAGAAAGCCGGACAGCGCACGGAGTGCGGCGTTGGCCTGGAGGCCGTGCAGGACGGAGCGGCCGACCGTCCGCAGCCCGGGCCGGGGGCGGCGCGCCCGCTGCCCTGCCGCCAGCGGCGCCGGCGCCTCGCCCCGCGCCGAGTCGACCTTGTGCGGCAGCGTGAAGGACAGGAACGCGCCGACGCCGAACACCACGCACGCGCCGTACAGCGGCCAGGCCGGGCCGAGCAGATGCAGCCCGGCGCCCAGCGGGGCCGCCACGCCGGTGGCCAGCAGCCCCGCGAGGGTGACTCGCGAATTGGCCTTCACGAGCGAGAAGCGGTGCGGCAGCAGTCTGGGCACCACCGCCGAGCGCACCACGCCGTACGCCTTGGAGGACACCAGCACGCCGAGCGCGGCCGGGTACAGCTCCAGCCCTCCGGTGGCCACCGCGCCCGACATGGTCAGCGCCAGCACCGCGCGGGCCAGCATCGCCCCGGCCATCGCGGCGCGCCGGCCGTGCGGCACCCGGTCCAGCAGCGGCCCGACGACGGGCGCGAGGAGGGCGAAGGGGGCCATGGTGACCGCGAGGTACAGGGCCACCCGGCCGCGCGCCTGGTCCGTGGGGACGGAGAAGAAGACCGTCGAGGCGAGCGCGACGGTGATCAGCATGTCGCCCGCGGAGTTCACCGCGTGCAGCTCGATCAGCTTGCCGAGGCCCGACTCGCCCGCGCCGTGCGCGTGTGTCGCCCGGCGGATGCCGCGCCCGGTGGCGGTGAAAGGGCGGCGCACGGCGGCCCCGGCGGTCCGGCACGCGCGGCCTGCGCGCCCCGCGGCCCGGCCCGCGCCACGGACCGGGCCGCCTCTGCCCTTGGTCGATGCCCTGACGGCGGCCACGTCGTCATACTGCCCCAAACGCTGCCCCAACTCGCCCAACTGATGGCAGTTTCCATGAGTTTCGATGGGTTTTCATGGGGTCCTGCCCGGGTTCTGCGGGCGTGGCGGAGGGGCCCGTGGCGGCTGCCGGTGACATTTGCCGCTCCCGCCGGGGGGTCGTACACGATTGAAGGGGTAGCGTGTGTAGCGCGCCACCGGCGGTCGCTCTTGGCCGCGCGCCTTGCCGCGATCCCGCAGAATGGTTCGTAGAGGCGCGCTGCTTCTGGAGGGCTGATCGGGCGCGGACGTCGACGCGGTCCCCAGGTCCGCTCCGCCCGCCCCGGCCCGTCGGTCGTCCGGACAGGATCAGGACGGCTCCGGCCGGCGCGCTCGTGAGACGGCGTGGAAGAGAGAATCGATTCTTGTGAGTGCTGCGATGCGAAGCCGTACGCCCGACCGCCTCTGCGCCGAGGCCGTCGAACTCGCCCGTGCGGCGGCCGAGGAGGCCGCCCTCCCGGGCATGGTCGGTGAGCACGTCGACGCCGTGGCCGACGGGGACCGCGTCGTTACCCATTTGTTCGAATGCAGGGAGCCTGGGTACCGAGGCTGGCGCTGGGCCGTGACGGTCGCCCGCGCCTCCCGCGCCAAGGTCGTCACGCTCGACGAGTCGGTACTGCTGCCCGGGCCCGACGCGCTGCTGGCCCCGGAGTGGGTGCCGTGGAGCGAGCGGCTGCGCCCCGGCGACATGGGCCCGGGCGACCTGCTGCCCACGGAGGCGGACGACCTGCGGCTGGAGCCCGGGTTCGCCGCCGACGAGATCTTCGGCGACAACGGCGGCGTGGGCGTGTCGCCGGTCGCCCCCGGCTCGCCGGACGCCGCCGCGGTCGGCCCCACTGCAGCGGACCTCGCGGACGCGGCACGGGCCGCGCAGCCGGGCGCCGCCGCGGACAGCACGCAGGCCGACGAGGCCGCCGAGGCGGCCAGGGGCCCGCTCGCCGAGCTGGCCGAGGCCGAGGACGCGGACGTGCTCGCCGGCACCCCCGCGCACCAGGCGACGGCCCCGGCCCGCGGCAGCATCGCCGCGGTCGCCGAGGAGCTGGGCATGGGCCGCGCCCGGGTGCTCTCCCGGTACGGCCTGCACACCGCGGCCGACCGCTGGGAAGAGGCGTACGGCGCCAAGACCCCGATGGCGCAGGCCGCCCCCGCCGCCTGCATGAGCTGCGGCTTCCTCGTCCCGCTCGCCGGCTCGCTGCGGCAGGCGTTCGGCGTCTGCGCGAACGAGTTCTCCCCGGCGGACGGCCGGGTCGTGTCGCTGGCGTACGGCTGCGGCGGGCACTCCGAGGCCGCCGTGATGCCGAAGCCGCCGCGCCCGGCGGCGCCGGTCATCGACGAGACGGTCGTCGAGCCGATGCCGCTGCGCCCGGACCGCACGAGCGGCTCGGTCTCCGAGGGCGAGCCGGCCGAGGAGCTCGGCCACAGCTGAGACGGGGAGCTCGGCCGCAGCCGAGCCCCCGGCGCCACCGCTGACACCGGCCCGGCCTCATTTACGGCCAGGCCGGATCGGCGTGTCGTACCCCGGCCGGATCCGGGGCACCCGAGGCGGAAGAATGACACGTGAAGCCGCCGCTGGGCGGGAAGCTGTGTGCGAGGGAGCAGTCGTGAGCCGTAGGGCGACCGTCCAGAATCCCGACGATGGTGCGGACCCCTTCGGAGCCGCCCGGTTGCGGCGGGGCGTGCTGGACGCCTGGGCCGGCTCCCCGGCCAGATTCCGGGAGGACGCCAACGCCGAGGAGGACCTCGCGCTCGGCGGCTACCGCGACCGGCTCGTGGTCGAGCTGGCGCAGAACGCGGCGGACGCGGCGGCGCGCGCAGGCGTGCCCGGGCGGCTGCGGCTGACGCTCCACCCCGGCGAGGGCGGCGAGCACGCGGTACTGGTGGCGTCCAACACCGGTGCCCCGCTGGACGCCACGGGCGTCGAATCGCTCTCCACCCTGCGCGCCTCCGCCAAGCGGGACAGCGACGCGTCGGCCGGCGCGGTCGGCCGCTTCGGCGTCGGCTTCGCCGCCGTACTCGCGGTGAGCGACGAGCCGGCGGTGATCGGGCGGACCGGCGGGGTGCGCTGGTCGCTGCCCGAGGCGCGCGCCATGGCCATGGACGTCGCGGCCCACAGCCCGGGCCTGGGCAGCGAACTGCGGCGCCGCGAGGGCCACGTACCGCTGCTGCGGCTGCCGCTGCCCGCCGAGGGCACGGCACCGGAGGGGTACGACACCGCGGTGGTGCTGCCGCTGCGGGACGGCGCCGCCGAGGACCTGACGAGCCGTCTGCTGGCCGCCGTCGACGACGCGCTGCTGCTGACCCTGCCCGGCCTGGCCGAGGTCGTGATCGAGACCCCGGAGGGCGTACGGGAGCTGCGGCGCGGCGCCGACGGCCCGTACGTCGTCGTCGAGGACAGCGCCCGCGGCACGGCGCGGTGGCGGGTGGCCACCGACGGCGGTCCCCTGGACCCCGCGCTGCTGGCCGACCGCCCCGTCGAGGAGCGGCTGCGGCCCGCCTGGTCGGTGACCTGGGCGGTGCCGGTGGACGCGGAGGGCGAGCCGGTACCCCCGGCCACCGCGCCCGTCGTGCACGCGCCGACCCCCACGGACGAGCCGCTCGGCCTGCCCGCGCTGCTCATCGCCTCGTTCCCCCTGGAGCCGACCCGCCGGCACGTCGCGCCGGGCCCGCTCGCCGACTTCCTCGCCGAGCGCGCCGCCGACACGTACGCCACGCTGCTGCGCGACTGGGAGCCGGTCTCCGTCGGGACCATCGACCTGGTGCCCGGGCCGCTGGGCAAGGGCGGCCTGGACAGCGAGCTGCGCCGCCTCGTGCTGGAGCGGCTGCCCCGGGTGCCGTTCCTGCCCAGCGCCGGGACGGGCGCCGCGCTGCGCCGGGAGGCCGACCGCGCGCTCGGCACATGGCCGGAGGCCGACGAGCCGGTGGGCACCGAGCCCGAGGGCCCCTACGTGCTGCGCCCCGTCGAGGCCGAGCTGGCCGAGGGCGCGGGCGCCGAGACCGTCGCCGTACTGGCCGAGCTCTTCCCCAGCCTGCTGCCCGCGGGCCTGGAGCGGCGGCCCGAGCTGCGCGCGCTGGGCGTGGCCCGGGTACCGCTGGGCGAGGTCATCGACCGGCTGGCCGGAGTGGAGCGCACGCCGTCCTGGTGGCGGCGGCTGTACGAGTCGCTGGCCGGGACCGACCCGGACCGGCTCAGCGGCCTGCCCGTCCCGCTCGCGGACGGCCGCACGACGATCGGCCCCCGCCAGGTCCTGCTGCCGGTCCGCGAGGCCCGGCCGGACACGGAGGCCCGGCACCGCACCCTGGCCCGGCTCGGCCTGAAGGTCGCGCACCCGGACGCGGTGCACCCGCTGCTGGAGAAGCTGGGCGCGGTGCCCGCCACACCGCGCGCGGTGTTGAAGACGCCTCAGGTACGCGCCGCGGTCGCGCATTCCCTGGAGGCGGCCGAGGACGAGTACGACGTCTTCGACGAGGAGACGGCGGACGGTCCCGGCGGCGCCCTCAGCGGTGAGGAGCTGGCCGAGGCGGTGCTCGGGCTGGTTCGCGACGCCGGACTCGCGCCGGGCGACGAGCCCTGGCTGGGCGCGCTGGCGCTGCCCGACGAGGACGGCGAGCCCGCCCCCGCCGGGGAGCTGGTCTATCCGGGCAGCGCGTTCGAGCGGGTCATCCGGTCCGGCGAACTGGCCTGCGTGGACGAGGAGCTGGCGGCCCGCTGGGGCGAGCAGCCGATGACCGCGGTGGGCGTGCTCGCGGACTTCGCGCTGGTCCGTGCCCAGGACGTGGTCCTGGACCCCGACGAGCTGGAGCCCCGCGACGGCGACTTCGCCGAGCCGGACGACGTCGGCCTGCTGGACGCGGTCGACGTCTGGTGCGAGGACGTCCTCGACGGCCTGCCCGAGACGCCCGTACCGCCGGTCGCCACCGAGATCGTCGCCGTCCGCGACCTCGATCTGGTCGACGACGACGCCTGGCCGCAGGTGCTGGCCATGCTCTCGCGGCCGCCGCTGCGCGACGCGCTGACCGCCCCGGTGCGCGTACTGCTGCCGGACGGCACGACCGAGTCGGTACGTCCGTACGCCGCGTGGTGGCTGCGCGGCCACCCCGTCCTCGACGGCCGGCGGCCCGCCGGGCTCCGGTCGGCGGGCGGCGACCCGCTGCTCGCGGGCCTGTACGAGGCGGCGGACGCCGGTGACGTGGACGCCCAAGTGCTGCGCGCGCTGGGCGTACGGACCTCGGTCGCGGCCCTCCTGGACGAGCCGGGCGGCGCCGCCGAGCTGCTCGCCCGGCTGGCCGACGAGGACGCCGAGGTGACGGCCGCTCAGCTGCACGCGCTGTACGGCGAGCTGGCCGGGCTGGACCCCGAACAGGTCACGCTGCCGGACGAGCTGCGGGCCGTGGCGGGCGACGCGGTGCGGGTGGTGGACGCGGCCGACGCGGTCATCGCGGACGCCCCCGACCTGCTGCCGCTCGCCGGGGAACTGCCGCTGCTGCCGGTCAGCCCCGTACGCGCCGCGTCCCTGGCCGAGCTGCTCCAGGTACGGCGGCTGAGCGAAGAGTTCCCCGCGGAAGTACGCAGCGAGGGCACGGTACGGGAGGTGCCGGACGCGGTACGCGCGCTGCTCGGCCCGGACACGCCCGGTACGTACGTCGAGCACGACGAACTGCTGGTGACCACGGACACCGGGGACACCGAGCTGGACTGGCGGCGTGCCGCCGACGGCACGGTGCACGCGGCCACGTTCGAGGGCGTGGCGGCCGGGCTGGCCTGGGCCACCGGCCAGTGGCCGCGCCGCTTCGAGGTGGCGGCCCTGCTGGAGGACCCGACGCGCACGGACGAGCTGGCCCGGGCCCGCTGGTTCGACTGACCGTCAGGCGGTGGGCCGCCGCCCCAGCCACCGCCAGGTGAGCTCCAGGGCGGCCGCGGCGGCGGCCGCCATCGCCACGGCAGCCCAAGGCATGGTCGTCCCGACCAGCCTGAGCTGGAAGAACGTCTGCAGCCAAGGCGTCACGAGGACGACAAGAAAGCCCGCGCCCATCGTCAGCACCAGGCCGATCCGCCACCACGTGTACGGCCGGGCGATGATCGCCAGTACCCAGAGCGCGGTCAGGAACAGCGTCAGCGTCGCCACGCTCGTCTCGGACTGGAGGGCGTGCGGCCCCGAGTAGTGGCTGCGGGCCAGCAGGTACATGGCGAAGGCCGCGGCCCCGGTGATCAGCCCGGAGGGGATCGCGTACCGCATGACGCGCCGTACGAAGTGCGGACGCGCCCGTTCCTTGTTGGGCGCGAGGGCCAGGAAGAAGGCCGGTACGCCGATCGTCAGCGTGGACAGCAGCGTCAGATGGCGCGGCAGATACGGGTACGGGATCTGCCAGCAGGCGACGAGCAGCGCGAGCAGGACCGAGTAGACCGTCTTGGTGAGGAAGAGCGTCGCGACGCGGGTGATGTTGCCGATGACGCGGCGGCCCTCGGCGACGACCGCGGGCAGCGCCGCGAAGCTGTTGTCCAGCAGCACGATCTGGGCGACGGCCCGGGTCGCCTCGGAGCCGGTGCCCATCGCGACGCCGATGTCGGCGTCCTTCAGGGCCAGTACGTCGTTCACGCCGTCACCGGTCATCGCGACGTGGTGGCCGCGCGACTGGAGGGCCGTGACCATGGACCGCTTCTGCCGGGGCGTGACCCGGCCGAAGACCGTACCGTCCTCCAGCGCCCCGGCCAGCTCCTCCGGCCCGTCGGGCAGCCGGCGCGCGTCCACCGGGCTGTCCGCGCCCGGCAGACCCAGTTCGGCGGCGACCGCGCCCACCGAGACCGCGTTGTCGCCGGAGAGCACCTTCGTACGGACCCGCTGCTCGGCGAAGTACCGCAGGGTGTCGGGGGCGTCCGCGCGCAGCCGCTGGGCCAGGACGACGAGCGCGGTGGGCGTGAGGTGCTCGGTCACGGCGGGGTCGGCCGGCTCGCGTTCCGCGCGGGCCAGCAGCAGGACGCGCAGACCACGGGAGTTGAGGTCGTCGGTCTCGGCGAGCGTGCCGTCGCCCTCCGGGAGCAGCACGTCGGGAGCGCCGAGCAGCCAGGTCGAGCTCTCGCCGTCGGGCCCGTTGAGGGACGCGCCGCTGTACTTGCGGGCGGAGGAGAACGGCAACGACTCCGTGCAGCGCCAGCCGTCGTCCGCCGGATACGCGTCGATGACCGCCTGCAGCGAGGCGTTCGGCCGCGGGTCGCACTCGCCGAGCGCGCCGAGCACCTGCCGTACGTACTCCTCGTCCGCGCCGTGCAGCGGCCGCAGCTCGCTGACGTCCATGCCGCCCTCGGTGAGCGTCCCGGTCTTGTCGAGGCAGACCACGTCCACGCGGGCCAGGCCCTCGATGGCGGGCAGTTCCTGGACCAGGCACTGCTTTCGGCCGAGCCGGATGACGCCGATGGCGAAGGCGACCGAGGTGAGCAGCACCAGGCCCTCGGGGATCATCGGGACGATGCCGGCGACCATCCGGCGGACCGCGTCGTCACCCGCCATGTTCAGCGTGAAGAGGTGGCTGAGGACGAGGCCGACGGCCGTCGGGACCATCATCCAGGTGACGTACTTCAGGATCATGCTGATCCCGCTGCGCAGCTCGGAGTCGACGAGGGTGAAGCGGGACGCCTCCTCGGCGAGCTGTGCCGCGTAGGCCGCGCGGCCGACCTTCGTGGCGGTGAAGGCGCCGCCGCCCGCGACCACGAAGCTGCCGGACAGCACCGGGTCGCCCGGCCGCTTCGGTACCGGGTCGGCCTCGCCCGTGAGCAGCGACTCGTCGATCTCCAGCCCGTCCGCCTCGGCCACCTCGCCGTCGACGATCACCTTGTCGCCGGGGCCCAGCTCGATGAGGTCACCGAGGACGACCTCGGAGGAGTGCACCTCGGTGGGCGTGCCGTCCCGGCGTACGGTCGGCCGGGACTCGCCGATGACGGCGAGCCGGTCCAGGGTCCGCTTGGCGCGCAGCTCCTGGATGATGCCGATGCCGGTGTTGGCGACGATGACGAAGCCGAAGAGGCCGTCCTGGATCGGGCCGATGACCAGGATGACCGCGAAGAGGACGCCGATGATGGCGTTGAAGCGGGTGAGGACGTTCGCGCGGACGATGTCGAGGGCGGACCGCGAGGACCGTACGGGAACGTCGTTGATCTCCCCGCGGGCCACCCGCTCCGCGACCTCGGCGGCGGTCAGCCCGCCGTGGGCGCGCGCGGGCGCCGTCGCGGAGTACTCGGCAGGGGACTGTGAGGGCTGAGGGGGCTGCGCCCGTTCCGTCATGCGTCCGACGCTACGGGCCGGACGCCCGGATCACGCGGCTATCGGGCGTCCGGTGTGGCCGCAGCGGCGGTGCGCTTGGCCGCCGCGTCCCGTTTGATGGCCGCGTCGCGCCGGCGGACATACCAGACGCCGAGCAGCCCGAGGAGGCCGCCGGCCAGGCAGGTCCACACCCACCACGTCTGCCCGCGGCCGGCGAACCAGCCGTAGAAGGGGAGCTGCGCCAGGAAGAGGACGAACCAGATGACGGTGCCGCCGGTGATGGTGGCGACGACGGGCCCCTCCAGAGGAGCGGGTGCCTCGCGCAGTTCGGACTTCTTCCACATACGGGCAAGCTTACGGCGGTCGGCCGACCGGCTGTGTGCGGCACCTCCGCGATCCCGTGCGCCCCAGCCGCCACAAGGGTCTACGCGCGGAGATAGCGATCAACGTTTTGTTGTTTCATACTGAACCGTTCCCGATCTGACCGGTTTCTGTCGTCTGATAGAACAAAGTCGATCCGATCGATGTGTGGTCCGACCCCGGGCCGCAGCGCCCCACCAGGCCCGTACACCTGAGGTCCTCACCCATGCCCACCCCGGCCACCCCCCAGGCCGACGCCGATTCCCCGTCCGGCGCCACGCCCGAGCCCAAGAACGGTCTCGACCGGTTCTTCCAGATCTCCGCACGCCACTCCACGGTCTCCCGTGAGCTCCGCGGCGGCCTGGCCACCTTCTTCGCGATGGCCTACATCGTGATCCTGAACCCGATCATCCTGGCCGGCGGTCAGGACATGAATGGGCACCACCTGGACAACGCCCAGCTGGTCACCGCCACCGCGCTGGTCGCGGGCGTGACCACCGTCCTGATGGGCGTCATCGGCAACGTCCCGATCGCGCTCGCCGCCGGCCTGGGCATCAACGCGCTGGTCTCGCTCCAGCTCGCGCCCAAGATGACCTGGCCGGACGCGATGGGCATGGTCGTCTGGGCCGGCATCGTGCTGATGATCCTGGTCGCCTCGGGCCTGCGGCAGCGCGTCATGGACGCCATCCCCAACGGGCTGCGCCGCGCGATCGCCATCGGTATCGGCCTCTTCATCAGCCTGGTCGGCCTGGTCGACTCGGGCTTCGTGAGCCGCAACCCGGACTCGGCGCACACCACCGTGCCGCTCGCCCTGGGCACCGGCGGCCAGCTCCAGGGCTGGCCGGTGCTGGTGTTCGTGCTCGGCCTGGCGCTGATGTTCGTGCTGACGGTCCGGAAGATCAAGGGCGCGATCCTCATCGGGATCGTCGTCATGGCCGTGGTCGCGATCATCATCAACACCATCGCCGACCTGCCGGACAGCGCCTGGGGCCTGGCCGTGCCGAAGATCCCGGACGCGCTGGTCGGCACCCCCGACTTCGGCCTGGTCGGTCAGATCAGCCTCTTCGGCGGCTTCCAGAAGGTCGGCCTGCTGACCGGCTGCCTCTTCGTCTTCACCGTGCTGCTCTCCGGCTTCTTCGACGCGATGGGCACGATCATCGGCGTCGGCGAGGAGAGCGGGCTGGCCGACAAGAACGGCCAGCTGCCGCGCATGGGCCGCATCCTGATGCTGGACGGCATCGGCGTCGCGGGCGGCGGCCTCGGCTCCTGCTCGGCCAACACCTGCTTTGTTGAATCCACCGCGGGCGTCGGCGAGGGCGCCCGTACCGGCCTGGCGAACGTGGTCACCGGCGGGCTCTTCCTGCTCACGCTGGTCTTCACCCCGCTCGCCACGGTCGTGCCGTCGCAGGCCGCCACGCCCGCCCTGCTCGTCGTGGGCTTCCTGATCATGGCGTCCAACGTCCGCGAGATCGACTGGAGCGACTTCACGGTCGCTATCCCGGCGTTCCTGACGATCGTCTCGATGCCGTTCACGTACAGCATCACCACCGGCATCGGCGTCGGCGTCCTGGCCTTCATCCTGCTGCGCGCCGCGACCGGCCGCTTCAAGGAGATCCCCTGGCTGCTGAACGCCGTCGGCCTCTGCTTCCTGGTGTACTTCCTGCTCAACCCGATCGAGCAGGCACTGGGTCTCAAGTAGTCGCAGACCACAAAGGCGGGCCTCCCGCTATATCGGCGGCGCGGCGTAGAACCGCTCCGTCTCCTCGACCGACGTCGCGAAGCGTTCGTCGAAGTCCTCGCGCATGAGCGTCCGGATCACGTAATCCTGGACGCTCATGCCGCGTTTGGCGGCGTGCTGTCCGATGCGCTCCAGAAGCTCACCGTCGATGCGCAGGCTGAGCACTCTCGATCCCATGCGGTCAACGGTCCCCGCAGGAGCGGCTCTGCGGTGTCACTTTCCGCAAACAGCTCACTCATTCGGGTGATGGGTGGCTGATGCAAGAAGACCGGTGACTCTCGACTTTCTTTAGTTAGAGTAATGAGTTACGCTAACAAACATGCCGGAACTGCCCCTCGGTGACGACGCTGCCGCCGTGAACGCGCTGCGGTCCGCCGTCATGCGCCTCTCCCGCCGGATCAAGCATCAGCGGGTCGATGAATCGCTCAGCCCCACCGAGATGTCGGTGCTGGGCACCCTCGCGCGCTGCGGCACCGCCACCCCCGGTGAGCTGGCCCGCAAGGAGCACGTCCAGCCGCCGTCGATGACCCGCATCGTGGCGATGCTCGAAGCCAAGGGACTGGTCCGGCTGGAGCCGCACCCCGACGACCGGCGCCAGAAGGTCGTCACGCAGACCGAGCAGGCGGAGGCGATGCTCGACGAGAGCCGCCGCCGGCGCAACGTCTGGCTGACCGAGCTGGTCTCCGGCCTGGACGAGGACGAGTGGGCCACGCTGCGGGCCGCCGCGCCCGTACTGGAAAAGCTCGCGCACCTGTGAGTTCCCGCGCCCTGTAGTTCCCGTGCCGCCGCCGACTTGAAGCCAAGCCACCGACCGCCGAGGAGGCGAACCCACTTTGAGTACGGGATCCGGAACAGATTCCGCCCCCGCACCTGACCCTCACAACCCCGCCCCGGCCGCCGCCGAGCCGCGCAAGGGCACCTTCAGCTCGCTGCGCATCCGTAACTACCGTCTCTTCGCCACCGGCCAGGTCGTCTCCAACACCGGCACCTGGATGCAGCGGATCGCCCAGGACTGGCTGGTACTGAGCCTCACCGGCTCCTCCGCCGCCGTCGGCATCACCACCGCCCTGCAGTTCCTCCCGATGCTGCTCTTCGGGCTGTACGGCGGCGTCATCGCCGACCGGCTGCCCAAGCGCAAGCTGCTCCTGCTCACCCAGTCCGCGATGGGCCTCACGGGACTCGCCCTCGCGGTCCTCACCCTCACCGGACAGGTCCAGGTCTGGCACGTCTACCTGGTCGCCTTCCTGCTCGGCCTGGTCACGGTCGTCGACAACCCCGCCCGCCAGTCCTTCGTGTCCGAGATGGTCGGCCCCGGCGACATACGGAACGCGGTCAGCCTGAACTCCGCGAACTTCCAGTCGGCCCGGCTGGTCGGCCCCGCCGTCGCAGGCGTGCTGATCACCGCCGTCGGCAGCGGCTGGGCCTTCATGCTCAACGGCCTGTCCTTCATCGCGCCGGTCGTCGGCCTGCTCATGATGCGTACCTCCGAACTGCACCAGGGCAAGGTCGTGCCGCGCGGCAAGGGCCAGCTCCGCGAGGGCCTGCGCTACGTGGCGGGCCGCCCCGACCTGATCTGGCCCATCGTCCTGGTCGGCTTCATCGGCACGTTCGGCTTCAACTTCCCGATCTGGCTGACCGCCTTCGTCGACAAGGTGTACCACTCGGGCGCCGGCACGTATGGCCTGCTCAACACGCTGATGGCGGCCGGTTCACTGGCCGGCGCACTGCTCGCGGCCCGGCGCGGCACGTCCCGCCTCCGCCTCCTCGTGGGCGCCGCCCTCGCCTTCGGCATCCTGGAGATCGCGGCCTCGCTCGCGCCCACCTTCTGGCTGTACGCGGCCCTCCTGGTCCCGATCGGCATGTGCGGCCTGACGATCAACGTCACCGCGAACTCCAGCGTCCAGCTGGCGACCGACCCCGAGATGCGCGGCCGCGTAATGAGCCTGTTCATGATGGTCTTCATGGGCGGCACGCCGCTGGGCGCTCCGCTGGTCGGCTGGATCACGGACGCGTACGGCGCGCGCATCGGCTTCCTGTCGGGCGGAGCGATTTCCGCCTTGGCGGCGGTGGGCGTCGGCCTCTTCCTGGCCCGCTCCGGCGGCCTCCGCCTGAAGATCGACCTCCGCCGCGGTCACCGGCATCTCGAGTTCGTCCCCCGCGAGGGAGCTCGCGCTCGGCGGGACCGGGTCGCTGCCGCGGCCTGAGCGTCGCCGTCTGCGGACGCGTCGTGGCCGGTCGCGCAGTTCCGCGGGGTGCTGTCGATCAGAAGCCGAGATAAGTGATCTGGACGATGTAGACCCGTTCGCGGCGGATGACGATCTGATACCGGAACATTCCCCCAGGGACGGTGAGGTCACCGCCCCTGGGGCTGGCGTCCTGGTGGAGGGTGCCGTCCAGGTACTTCGCTTCGCACATCCGCACCAGCTCGGCGACCTTCTTCTCCACCTCGGAAACGAATTCCGGCGGTGCTGTATGGGATGCCTGCTCAGCGCCGAAGGCGTATTCCCACTTCCAACTCACTGACGTACCTCCGCCAGTGCTTCATCGAGCACGGCGGTCAGTTCTTCAAGAGCCTTCCGGGCGGTGTCGGGGTCCTCGTCCTCGAGGTGGCTGTTGGCGTGGTGGTAGCGGGTGGCGAGGTCGGGGCGGCGGGCGATCTCGATGTCCCGGGCCCAGGTGAGGACCCATGCCCGTACCGGAGTGAGGGATTGCTGTTCGACGGCTTGGGCAAAGGCTTCGTCTTTGCTCGCCGCCATTTCGTCGAGCCGGTCAGGGGCGACGATGGCGAGGGCCTGTCGGAGCGCGTCGGGGGTGTTGGCCGGGCGGGGGATGAGCGGTCCGGCGGGGGGGACGGCGGCGGTGGTCATGAGCGGCCTTCTTCCTGGTGACGGTCAGGCGACGAGGGCTTGAGGTGTGCGCACCACCCCGATCGTGAAGGTCCCGTTGGCGTAGGCGCTGAGCAGCCGTTCGCACAGGGGGCCCATGCTGTGCATGTCGTCGTTCTTGCGCTGCTGGTCAGCGCGGCGCCAGACCTCTTCGTCGATCTCTACGTCGAGTTGCCGGCGGTCGACGCCCGAGCGTATGTAGGGCGGGCAGTCGGCCATGGTGATCTGCTTGCTCGTGTAGGCCATGAGCAGCATTTCGAGGACGCGGGCGGTAGAGAGCCCGATCTGTCCGGCGAGGCCGGCGACCTGTGTGGCCGTCTCGCGGCTTATGCGTGGCTGCTGGCGGGTGCGGGGCGCGGGCGGCATGGCCGTTCCTTCTGCTGGCGTCAGGGCGAGAGTAAGGGAGTTTCCCTTCCCCAGGCAACCTTGTGAAGGAGCCCGGTACGACCGGGCTGTCGTACGCGCCCGCGAGAATGGCGCCATGAGACTCTTCGCAGCGGTCCTGCCGCCACCCGCGGCGATCGACGACCTGGCCGCCGAGGTGGCCCCCGTACGTCGGCTGCCCGGCGCGGAGCGCATGCGCTGGACCGGCCACGACGGCTGGCACTTCACGCTCGCGTTCTACGGCGAGGTCGCCGAGGACCTGCTCCCCGAGCTGTACACCCGGCTGGCCCGCGCGGCCCACCGGCACGCCCCGTTCCCGCTGCGGATCAGCGGCAGCGGCCGGTTCGACCACAAGGTGCTGTGGGCGGGCGCGGCCGGCGGCCGCGAGCCGATGCGGCACCTCGCGGACTCCGCACGGGCCGCGGCGCGCCGGGCCGGCGTCGACACGGGCGAGCACCGCCGCTACACCCCGCACCTGACGCTGGCCCGCCACCGGGGCGACGACCGCGTGGACCTCGCCCCCTTCGTGGACGCGCTCGCGGCGTACGAGAGCGCGGAGTGGCAGGTCGCCGAGCTGGCCCTGGTCCGCAGCAACCTCCCCACCTCCGGCATCCCCGGCGAACAGCCCCGCTACGAGACGGTGGCGACCTGGCCCCTGGGCCGCCGGTCGGACTGAGGAGCGGTACTGGCTGCGGGCCCGTCCGGCCGTCCGGTTACGCTCAAAGGGTGGACCCCAAGACCCGTAACCGGATCATGTCCGGCCTGCTCGCCGTACTGCTGATCGTCGTCATCGTGGCGGCCGCGTTCCAGTGACGCTCGCCCCGGGCAGCCGCCGCGCTCACCAGGCGAACGCCTCGGGGGACGGCCCGGGCCCCGGGAAGATCTCGTCCAGCGACCGCAGCAGCTCCTCCGGCAGCGTCAGCTCCACGGCCCGCAGCGCCGACGCGAGCTGGTCCGTCGTACGCGGCCCGACGATCGGCCCCGTCACGCCGGGCCGCGTGAGCAGCCAGGCCAGGGCGACCTCGCCCGGCTCCAGGTCGTACTTCGCGCACGCGTCCTCGTACGCCTGGATCTGCGCGCGGGTCGTCGGGTCGGCGAGCGCGTCGGCGGCCCGGCCGCTGGTGGTCCGCGCGCCGCCGCCCTCGCGCTCCTTGCGGATTGCGCCACCCAGCAGCCCGCCGTGCAGCGGCGACCACGGGATCACCCCGAGCCCGTAGCTCTCGGCCGCCGGGATGACCTCCATCTCGGCCCGCCGCTCGGCAAGGTTGTACAGACACTGCTCACTGACCAGCCCGTACGAGCCGCGGCGCGCGGCGGTCTCATTGGCCTGCGCGATGTGCCAGCCGGCGTGGTTGGACGACCCGGCATAGAGGATCTTCCCCTGCTGCACGAGCACGTCCATCGCCTGCCAGATCTCATCCCAGGGCGTCGACCGGTCGACGTGGTGGAACTGGTACAGATCGATGTAATCCGTCCCCAGCCGCTTCAGGCTGGCGTCCACGGCCCGCCGGATGTTCACGGCGGACAGCTTGTCGTGGTTGGGCCACACGGTGCCGCCGTCCGGCCCCATGTTCCCGTAGACCTTGGTCGCGAGCACGACCTTGTCGCGCCGGTCCCCGCCCTTGGCGAACCAGGACCCGATGATCTCTTCCGTACGCCCCTTGTTCTCGCCCCAGCCGTACACATTGGCCGTGTCGAAGAAGTTGACGCCCGCGCCCAGCGCGGCGTCCATGATCGTGTGACTGTCGGCCTCGTCGGTCTGCGGCCCGAAGTTCATCGTCCCGAGAACGAGTCGACTGACCTTGAGCCCGGTACGTCCTAGCTGCGTGTACTCCATGCCTCCACAGCCAACGCCTTGGAGTCCACTCGAATCAAGTGAAGAAACGCGGACCAGGAGCCGGGGGAGGCGGTAACACCGGGGCGCGCTATGTCTTTTGAGTCCCGCACATGCACAGCTCGAGGACTCACCGCGACCTCGAGGCACTCACCCTGTTCCGCGCTGTAGCTGCTTTTGTGCCACTTCAGGTCAGTGCTCATGGGCACTCGCCACCTGTTCGATGAACGCGGCCCAGGTACCGGCCGAGACGCTGACCGCAGGACGCGTTATGTCTTTGGAGTCCCGGATGTGGATGGTGGAGGGCGCGATGGCAACCTCGACGCAATCGCCGCCCTGGCTGCCGCTGTAGCTGGACTTGACCCAGTCGACGGCGACCTCGACGCATTCACCCTGCGTGCCGCTGTACGAGCTCTTGAACCACTTCAGGTCGGTGCTCATAGTCCTTGTGCCACCTGTTCGATGAGTTCCGCGGACTCCTCGGGGGTGAGGGCCTGAGCTCGCAGAATGCCATATTTGCTGAACAGGTTGCCGAGATCGGGCTGCTCGCTGACGAAGTAGCCGCCGTTCTGCCCCTCGATGTAGGCGAGCTGACGGTGTACTTCCGTCTCCAACAGGATCATTGGGCCGTCGAGCCCGCCATGTGTCCACCTGTCCGAGGGCATCACTTGGATTTCCACGTGCCGCAGTCGTGCGACGTCGAGCACATGGTGCAGCTGCTCGCGTAGGACGTCGGGCCCGCCCAAGGGGCGGGTGATGGCGATCTGCTCCAGCACAAAGCTGACGACCGGGGCCGGCTTGCGGCGAAAGAGTTTCTGGCGTTCCAGGCGACTCGCTACCCGCCCCTCGATCGTCTCGTCATCAAGGGGTGGGCAGTGGCAGTTGAAGACCGATCGGGCGTACGCCTCGGTCTGCAGGAGCCCCGGCATGAGGTGGTTCGCGTACGTGTGCAGGGCGACCGCCCTGGCTTCTTCCGCGGCGTATTCGTCGAACCATGACGGCATGTGGGTGATCTGCAATTCGCCCGCTACCGCGAGCAGTGCACCTTGTGCACCCAATGTTTCCTCCGCGAGCGGGACGAATTGGCCTTTGGGTGGGCGCTCGCCGCGTTCCACCATGGCCACCTGGGACTTGGAAAAGCCCAGGTGCCGGGCGAGCGCCTCCTGTGACAGGCCGGCTCGCTCCCGGTAGAAGCGCAATAACGTCCCGAACATCTTCGAGTTACTGGAGCCGTGTTCACATGAGTGCACGGCAACCTCCCTGAGTGCACAGCACTGCACCATCCACGCGTGGCACTGGTCACAGTGAACTCACGGGCGGAAGGGTTCGGGTCATGAACCTGCGAATCTCACCCGATCTCGTACCGGCCTGGGTGCCCGCCTCAGGGCATGCGCTCCGGTCCGTCGGTGTGCACTTCGACGCCGTCCGGATCGCCGACTTCACCGGGGAACAAGTCGCGTACGAAATCATGGCGTTCACCGACTTCCGGGCCGGGCCCATCGTGCGTACGGCGACCGGCGGGCGGTACTCGTACTTTCTGTTGCCGCCGAAGAGCGCCGCGGCGTACCGATGGCCCGTCGGGGTGCGCGATCTTGGGAGGGGTGGCCGGGAGGCCGCATTCGTCGGGGTGCCCGCGTTGTACGGGAACACCTGGCCCCTCTCGTGGCGCTCGCTGCCGTGCGCCGAAGCACCCTTCGTGGAGCCGTGGTTGCTGCACGACGTGATCGTCCGCCTTGACCTCAAGGGAGCTTGAGGTCATAGCGTCGGTCACGTCGCCGAGCAAGCGCTCCGGCACTGATCAGGAGGGACATCCCCATGCCCGCCATTCCCGGCCGTTACCGCCACGCCGTGGTCCCCCACCTCATGATCGACGGCGCCGCCGAGGCCATGGCCTTCTACGCGACCGCGTTCGGGGCCGAGGAGATCATGCGCATCGCTCGCCCCGACGGGCGGATCCTGCACGCCGAGATCCGGATTCAGGATTCGGTGCTCATGGTCGGCGACGGGGACGGTGCGTTCCGCACTCCGCGGGAAGCGGGCGGCACGACGGTGGGTCTGCACGTGTATGTCGATGATGTCGACACGTTGTACCGCCGGGCCGTCGCCGCCGGGGCGGAGTCGCTCCAGCCGCCCACCGACATGTTCTACGGCGACCGGACCGTCATGCTGAAGGACCCCTTCGGACATGTCTGGGTCTTCCTGACCCAGGTCGAGGAGCTCTCGCCGGAGGAGGTCGCCCAGCGGGGCAACGACCTGCTCCAGGGGCTCCAGTAACCCCAAGGACCCCAGGGACAGCCGCCGGACACGGCTCGGCTCAGGGAGCCGGTTCGTACGGGCCGCCCACGTCCCACGCCTGGTGCATCGCGTCGGCGAAGGCGGCGGCGAGCAGGTGCTCGCCCGACGGCGACGGATGCGTGCCGTCGTATGTGTCGCGGTCCAGGGAGTAGTCGTACGGGGGCGACGCGAGGAGCAGGGGCGACGCCGGGGTGGAGAGGTCGGCGACCGTTTTCGCGAGGAGTTCGTTGAAGCGGTCGCACTGGGCGGCGAAGTCGGGGTCCCCGGCCGCCCGGACGTTGGGGATGACGGGCAGCAGTACGGCGCGTACGTGGGGCCGCGCGGCGCGGGCCTCCTCAAGGAAGCGGCGGGCGTTCTCCGCGGTCTGGTCCGCGTCCGTGTAGAAGCCGAGGTCTATGAGGCCGAGCGAGACGAGGAGCGTGTCGGCCTTGTGCGCGCGGACGGCCTCGCCGATGAGCGGGGCCATGTGCAGCCAGCCCTCGCCCCAGCCGGCGAGATGGCGGCGGGCGCGCTCGGGGAAGGCCGAGTCGCCGTAGTCGTACGAGACGGGCGCGGCCGCGGCGATGTCGTACAGCGTGTCGCGCGGGCCGACGATGCGGTACGGGCCGCCGTATGTGCTGTTGAGGTGCTGCCACATGCGGTAACGCCAGGTGTAATCGCCGGCGGAGCCGATAGTCATGGAGTCGCCGACGAACATGATCCGCATCCGGCCATTTTCGCTGATCGCGGGCCCGGCCGGTACGTGACGCTGCCCACGCGCCGCCGCGAATCGTCCCGCTGATGGGAAGCTGGGGGCATGCGTTCGCTTCTGTGTGCGGCCGGTGCCGCGGGGGTCCTGCTGGTCGCGTCGGCCGCCACTGCCGTGGCCGCGCCCGCCGCCGACCCGGAACCGTTCACGATCAAGGACCAGCGGATCACCGAATCCAGCGGGCTGGCCGCGAGCCGCGCCCACCCGGGCATCTACTGGACCCACAACGACAGCGATGACGGCCCGTACATCTACGCCGTGGATTCCCGGAGTGGGCGGACGGTTGCCACTGTCACGATGCGGGGGGTCGGCGATCCGCGCGACGTCGAGGCGATATCGGTCGGGCCGGACGGCGACCTGTACGTCGGCGACATCGGGGACAACCTCGACGGGTCCTGGGACCACGTCTGGATCTACCGGTTCCCGGAGCCGAAGGAGCTGCGCGACCGGACCGTGACGGCCACTCAGTACGACGTGAAGTACGCGGACGGGCCGCGGAACGCCGAGGCGATGATGGTCCATCCGAAGACCGGGCGGGTGTACGTCGTCTCGAAGAAGGAGGACAGGGGAGCCGCGCTGTACGCCGGTCCCGAGCGGCTGAGCACGTCGGGCCCGAATGTCTTCCGGCGGGTCTCGGGAATCGACATGTGGGTCACCGACGGCGCGTTCTCGCCGGACGGCACGCGGCTGATGCTGCGCAGTTACTTCGGCGGGCGCATGTACCGCTGGGAGGACGGCCGCCCGAAGGACGACATCGGGAGCGTGGGCGTACCGATCCAGGGGCAGGGCGAGTCGGTCACGTTCACGCCGGACGGGCGGACGCTGATGTTCGGGTCGGAGGGCGCGGACAGCCGGGTCGAGCCGGTCGGACTGAGCGGGAGACAACTCCCGGAGTCGACGTCCGGGGACGGCTCCGCGACTCCGGGAGGCGGTGACAAGAACGGCTCGGAGGGCCCAGGCGACTCCTCCGACTCCTCGGACTCCTCGGACTCCTCGGAGAAGAGCAATCCGGCCGTCACCGGCATCCTCGTCATCGGCGTGGCCATCGCAGCCATTCTGGCAATCCGCCGCCGCGGCCGCCGCTGACGCTGCGTGACCTTGTCACCGTGCGTAGCGTTGTACCGCGCGACTGCCGCGGTCCGTGGCGGTGGGGAGGAGCGCACGATGACCATCACAGAGTCCGACTGCAGGATCGAGATCGAGATGGCCGACATCGACGAGTGCCGCCTGGACGAGATGTTCGAGCGGCTGGAGCGGATGCCTGTCCCCGAGGGCTACAAGGTCGAGATCGTCGAGGGCACCGTCTACATGTCGCCGCAGCGGGACAACCACTGGGACATCATTCTGGAGATCGTCGACCAGCTTCGCGCCAAGTATCCGAAGAAGCAGATCAAGTCCGACGTGCGTATCGACTACCCGGGCGGGCTGAACGGTCTCTGCTCCGATGTCACAGCCCTCAAAGACGGTGCCGTGAAGACCGACAAGGGCCGCTGGCGCTGTGAGGACGTCGAGTTCGTCGCGGAAGTGATCTCCAAGGACACCGCGCGGAACGACTACGGTCCCAAGCTCGCCGCCTACGCGACGGCGGGGGTGCCCGTGTACCTCGTCGTCGACCCGTACGTCGGCAAGTGCCACCTCTACACGCTCCCCAAGGAAGGCGAGTACACCAACGACCTCGCCGTCACCTTCGGCATGCCGGTCGACCTGACCACGACCGTCGTCGGACTGGAGATCACGACCGATGAATTCGCGCGGGGATGACGTGCGTTCCCGGCACGGCCAGGGGCCCCGGCGATTACCTCGCCGGGGCCCCTGGCCGTGTTGCGTGCTGCTGTTTGATCAGAGCTTGTCGATCACGTAGTCGACGCAGTTCGTCAGTGCCTCGACGTCCGCCGGGTCGATCGCCGGGAACATCGCGATGCGGAGCTGGTTGCGGCCGAGCTTGCGGTACGGCTCGGTGTCGACGATGCCGTTGGCGCGCAGGACCTTGGCCACGGCCGCGGCGTCCACGTCCTCGTTGAAGTCGATCGTGCCGATGACCTGCGAGCGCTTCGCCGGGTCGGTGACGAACGGGGTGGCGTACTTGGAGTCCTCGGCCCAGCCGTACAGCGTGCGCGAGGAGGTCGCGGTGCGGCGGACCGCCCAGTCCAGGCCGCCCTGGCCGTTGATCCAGTCGAGCTGCTCGTTGAGCAGGAAGAGCGTGGAGAGGGCCGGGGTGTTGTACGTCTGGTTCTTGAGCGAGTTGTCGATCGCCGTCGGGAGCGAGAAGAACTCCGGGACGTGGCGGCCGGAGGCGTGCACCGCGCGGGCGCGCTCCAGGGCCGCGGGGGAGAAGACGCCGATCCACAGGCCGCCGTCGGAGGCGAAGGACTTCTGCGGGGCGAAGTAGTAGACGTCCGTCTCGGCGATGTCGACCGGGAGGCCGCCGGCGCCGGAGGTGGCGTCGACCAGCACGAGGGAGCCCTCGTCGGCGCCCGCGACGCGCTTGATCGGCGCGGCGACACCGGTGGAGGTCTCGTTGTGCGTGAGGGCGTAGACGTCCACGCCCTCCTCGGCCTGCGGCTCCGGGTGCGTACCGGGGTCCGAGGAGATGACGGTGGGCTCCTCCAGCCACGGCGCGAGCTTCGCGGCCTTGGCGAACTTCGAGGAGAACTCGCCGAAGGAGAGGTGCTGGGACTTGCGCTCGATCAGGCCGTGCGTCGCGATGTCCCAGAAGGCGGTCGAGCCGCCGTTGCCCAGGACGACCTCGTAGCCCTCGGGGAGCTGGAAGAGGTCGCGAACGCCCTCGCGCACCTTGCCGACCAGGTTCTTGACCGGGGCCTGGCGGTGGGAGGTGCCGAGGAGGGACGTGCCGGTGGCGGCCAGCGCCTCGAGCGCCTCCGTGCGCACCTTGGAGGGGCCAGCGCCGAAACGTCCGTCGGCGGGCTTGATGTCAGCGGGAATCTGGATCTCAGCCACGTACGAAGCCTAATCCGTCGGACCGCCGGGATCTGACCGGAGTCCAGCCGTTGAGACGCATGTGTCCGGGATGGACGCGCTTCAAAGGTCATCTCCCGGCGCTCGGCGGGGCAGGCTGGGGGCATGGCTGAGCGTGCGCAGAAGGATGCAGAGGCGGGGACGGCGGACCGGGAGCTGGCGCGGGCCCTGAGCGCGGCCGTGCGCGGTGAGGTGTCGGTCACCGCCGCCGACCGGGCGCTGATGACCATGGACGCGTCGAACTACCGGCGGGTGCCGCGGGCGGTCGTCGCGCCCCGGGACGACGCGGATGTCGCGGCCGCGCTGCGGGTCTGCCGGGAGCACGGCGTGCCCGTGGTGCCGCGCGGCGGCGGTACGTCCATCGCGGGGCAGGCCACCGGCACGGGCGTGGTGCTGGACTTCACTCGCCATATGCGACGGATCGTGTCGCTGGACCCGGAGGCGCGGACGGCCGTGGTCCAGCCCGGCGTGATCTGCGACGAGCTGCGCACCGCGGCCGCCGCGCACGGCCTGACCTTCGGCCCCGACCCCTCCACGCACAGCCGCTGCACGATCGGCGGCATGATCGGCAACAACTCCTGCGGCTCGCACTCGGTGGCCTGGGGGACGACGGCGGACAACGTGAGCGCGCTGGACGTGCTGACGTACGGAGGCGAGCGCGTCCGCGCCGGGCAGGGGCTCGACGGCGTGCCGGGCGCCCTCGCGGACGGCGTGCGCGCCCTGGTCGACGGGGACCTCGCGCTGCTGCGCACCGGTTTCCCCGAGCTGCCGCGCCGGATCTCCGGGTACGCGCTGGACTCGCTGCTCCCGGAGAACGGCGTCGATCTCGCCCGGGCGCTCACCGGGAGCGAGGGCACGCTCGGCGTGCTGACCGAGGCGACGGTGAAGCTGGTCGAGGCGCCGGCCGCCCGGGTCCTCGCCGTACTGGGATACCCGGACGAGAGCGCCGCCGCCGAGGCCGCGCACACCCTGCTGCCGTACGGGCCGCTGACCGTGGAGGGCATGGCGTCCGACCTGGTGCCCGACCCGGGTGGGCTGCCGAAGGGCGGCGCGTGGCTCTTCGTGGAGATGGCCGGGGGCTCGCCGGAGGAGGCGCGGGCCCGCGCCGAGGAGCTGTGCCGGGCGGCGGCCTCGGGGACGACGGACCACCTGCTCGTGTCGGAACCGGCGGGGCAGCGCGCCCTGTGGCGGGTGCGGGAGGACGCGTCCGGGACGGCGACCCGGATGCCCGACGGGAGCGAGGCGTGGCCCGGCTGGGAGGACTGCGCCGTGCCGCCGGCGCGGCTCGGCGGTTACCTGCGCGACTTCCGGGGGCTGCTCGGACAGCATGGCCTGCGCGGCACCCCGTACGGTCACTTCGGGGACGGCTGCATCCACGTACGCATCGACTTCGACCTGCTCACCGAGCCGGGCATCCGGCGCTTCCGGGACTTCTCGCACGACCTGGCGGATCTGGTCGTCGCGCACGGCGGGTCGCTGTCCGGCGAGCACGGCGACGGACAGGCGCGGGCCGAGCTGCTGCCGAAGATGTACGGGCCGGAACTCACCGGTCTCTTCGGGCGTTTCAAGGATGTGTGGGACCCGGCGGGCGGGCTCAACCCCGGCATGCTCGTCCGTCCGCACCGCATGGACGAGAACCTCCGCTTCGCCGTGCTGCCGAAGAAGCCGGTCGACGTGGAGTTCGGCTATCCGCACGACAAGGGGGACTTCTCCGCCGCTGTCCGGCGCTGCGTCGGCGTCGCCAAGTGCCGCAACACCTCCGTCTCCGGCGCGGGCGTGATGTGCCCCTCCTTCCGCGCGACCGGCGAGGAGCAGCACTCCACCCGCGGCCGCGCCCGGCTGCTGCACGAGATGCTCGCCGGTGACATCGTCACGGACGGCTGGCGGTCGACAGAGGTGCGCGACGCGCTGGACCTGTGCCTGTCCTGCAAAGGCTGCCGCAGCGACTGTCCGGTGGGCGTGGACATGGCGACGTACAAGGCCGAGTTCCTGCACCACCACTACGAAGGGCGGCTGCGGCCCGCCGCGCACTACGCGATGGGGCGGCTGCCGCTGTGGCTGCGGGCCGCCGAGATCTCCCGGCTGGCCCCCGTGATCAACGCGGCGGCCCGGGTCGGGCCGGTCGCATCGCTGGCCAAACGGGCGGGCGGCATCGCGGCGGAGCGCACGATCCCCGCGATCGCGCCGGAGCCGTTCACCCGCTGGCTGGACCGCCACTCGCGGGCGCGGCACGGCGAAGGTACGCACATCTTCTCCAGCGATCAGGTCGCCTTTCTCTGGCCGGACACCTTCACCAACCACCTCGCGCCGTCCGTCGGACAGGCCGCCGTCAAGGTCCTGGAGGCCGCCGGCAAGGAGGTACTGCTGCCGGGCAGTGGCGGCAAGAAGGCCCTTTGCTGCGGCCTGACCTACGTCTCCACCGGCCAGCTCGACCAGGCCCGCAAGGTCATGCGGCGCACCCTGGACCGCGTCGAGCCGACGCTCGGCTCGCCGGTCGTCGTCCTGGAGCCGAGTTGCGCCGCAACCCTCCGCACCGACCTCCCCGAGCTGCTCCCCGACGACCACCGCGCCGCCGAGCTGGCCGGCTCCGTCCGCACCTTCGCGCAGTACCTGGAGGAGTACGCGCCGGACTGGCGGCCGCCGCGCGTCGACCGCCCGGTGGCCGGGCAGACCCACTGCCACCAGCACGCCGTGCTCGGCGACGCGGCGGAGCGCCGGCTGCGCGAGCGCGCCGGGCTGACCGGCGAGCTGAGCGGTGGCTGCTGCGGCCTCGCGGGCAATTTCGGCTTCGAGCGCGGGCATTACGACGTGTCCGTGGCCTGCGCGGAGGAGCAGCTGCTGCCGGCCGTACGGGACGCGGCCCCGGACGCGGAGATCGTCGCCGACGGCTTCTCCTGCCGCACCCAGCTCGCGCAGCTGGGCGAGCGGCCCGGGCGCCACCTGGCGGAGGTACTGGCGGAGCGCCTCTGACGGCGGCGGCCGGAAATCTCTGTCAGTACCTAAAGACGCTGAAGCGCATTTCACCAACCGGGGCGGCGGCCCTTAGCTTGGGGTGTGTGAACCACTCGTCTCCCCAGTCCGGCCCGCAGGCCGATCCTCGCTCCAGCTCCGCCGCCGGTCTCCCGGACGCCCGTGAGCCCGCGCAGCTCGCGGCGTCCGACGCGGGCGCGGTGCCGGTCCCGGTACCGCCCTCGGACGAGGTACGGCAGGCCGAGCGGGCCGGCGGCTCCCGCGCGCGCATGGTCTCCGTCGGGCTGGTCATCGGCGGCATCATTTCGCTGCAGTTCGGCTCGTCGGTGGCGGTACTGCTGTTCGACCGTGCCAGCGCGCTCGGCGTGGTCACCCTGCGCCTCGTCGTCGCGGCGCTGGTCCTGCTCGTGGCCTGCCGCCCGAAGCTGCGCGGCTACTCGCGCGGCGACTGGGCCACCGTCGTCGGCTTCGGCATCGCGCTGGCCGGCATGAACTCGCTCTTCTACCAGGCCATCGACCGCATCCCGCTGGGCGCCGCGGTCACCCTGGAGTTCCTCGGCCCGCTGGTGCTGTCGATCGTGACCTCGCGGCGCGCGCTGAGCCTGGTGTGGGCGGCGCTCGCGCTGGGCGGCGTCGCGCTGCTGGGCCGCGAGGGCTTCGACGGGCTGAACGCGGCCGGCGCCGGCTTCGCCCTGGCGGCCGGTGCGCTGTGGGCCGCGTACATCCTGCTCTCCGCCCGCGCGGGACAGCGCTTCCCGCAGGCGGACGGGCTGGCGCTGGCGATGACCGTCGCGGCCGTCCTCAGCCTGCCGCTGGGTGTCGCGTCCGCCGGTTCGGCGCTGATCGACCCCGTGACGCTCGGCCTCGGCGCGGCCGTCGCGCTGATGTCCTCGGTGCTGCCGTACACCCTGGAGCTGCTGGCCCTGCGCAGGCTCCCGGCGTCCGGGTTCGCCGTGATGATGAGCCTGGAGCCGGCCGCGGCGGCGACGGCGGGCTTCCTGGTCCTGCACCAGGCGCTCGGCTGGGCGGAGATCGCCGCCATCGCCATGGTCGTCCTCGCGAGCGTCGGCGCGGTCCGCTCGGCGGGCTCCCACCACTGACCCTGCCCTGCCGCCCCCTGCCGCCGTTGGTGTGAGCGGCCGGGGGCGGATGGATGAAGTACTCCGGGGACACGTGTGGCACCCGGCCGTCACCGGTCATGAACGTTCTCACGAGCCGCGGATCAGTCCGGACGGAAACGGTCCGGGACAGCCATGCTCCGCGACGCGTGCCAGTACGGACGACGACGGAGGGGTCACGCGGTATGGCGGGGATCGGGCGCAGGGAACTTCTGAGGTTCGGAGGCGCCGCGGTCCTCGGCGGCCCGGTGCTGCTCACCGACCGGGCCGAAGCGGCCCCGCGGCCACCCGGCCCGGGCGGCCGTCCGGTCCCCGGCGTCCGCCCGGCGCCCGCCGACGTCGTCATGCCCGACATCGACATGCCCGGGGCCGCCCCGGACGTGGGCGGCATGATCGACCTGTCCGGACCGGCCACCGTGCTGCTGCAGAAAAAGCGCCTCACGCACCACTCCGTCCTGCAGTCCTTCGCGTTCGACGAGGCGGCCGGGTACATCTACGCCCTCCAGGTCGTCCAGGGCGGCGTCCGCCTCAAGGGCGAGTCACGGAAGTACACCCACGCGCAGCGGGTCACCCGCGGCGACCTGTGCCTGAACCGCCTCACCATGTCCGGGAAGCTCAAGGACCGGATGTTCCTCACCGGCTTCGGGCACGGCGGCTCCCTCGGCGTGCAGCAGCGGCCCGGCAAGGGACCGCTGCTCTGGACGGAGTGGGACGTCAACCCCGCCTCCGGCTACGGCCGCGGCATCGCGCGCTTCCCCTACACCCCGAACCGGGTGCTGCGGGCCGCCGACCGCTCACTGCTCACGTACCGGCCGCAGCCCGGCACCACGAAGAACCAGCCGGCGATCGACATGACCACTCGCCGCCTGCTGCTCCGCTACCGCCGCAGGACCGGCGTCTACCGTTACGCGCTCTACGACCTGGACGACTTCGGCGCGGGCACCCCGAAGCCGCTCGCCGACGTCGCGCAGCCGCTCCTGCGCAAGGGCGTCTTCCACCAGGGTCTGGCCCTGTCGGGGAACTACGCGTACCAGCTCACCGGCAGCCCGTACGGCCCCGGCAACCCGGCCTCCGGGCCCGGCAACGCCCGCCTGACCTGCATCGACCTGCGCACCGGCGCGATCGTGCAGGAGGTCCGTACGAGGGCGGGACAGAAGCTGCACCCGCGCGAGCCGGAGGGCCTGGCCGTGCTGCACCGCGGCGGCGAACGGCTGGTCGCGGGCTTCACCTCGGGAAAGGTCAACCGCCGCCGCTTCTCGCTGTACGCGCACGGCGGCTGAGCCGGTACGGACAACAGGAGCCAACCGCTACTGCGACTTCGCGTACTCCTGGGCCATGACGCCCGCGAAGTCGTACACCACGGCCGTTTCGTCTCCCACGACCCAGGCGTCGTGCCCGGGAGAGACCACGAAGACATCGCCGGGACCGGCTTCGCCCTCCGTGCCGTCGTCCATGCGGACGTGCAACCGTCCCTGTACGACATAGCCGTTGTGCGGCACCTCGCAGCTCCTGGTCCCCGCGAGCGGGGCCACGGACTCGGACCAGCGCCAGCCCGGTTCAAAGGTCGCCTTGGCGAAGTCCAGCCCGGACAGGTGGACGCTGTCGAGGTGGCCGCGGGGAAAATCGCGCCGCTCCTCCGGCTCGTCGATCGTCTTGACCTCGAGGATCGTCTTTTCCTTGAGCATGATGGATTCCTTCGTAATCGGACCCCTCTCTTCATGGTGCGCCCGCAAATCGGAGGCCACCATCCGGGGGAGAAGGGCCTGAAATCCGGTCTCGAAAGCGGGCCCAGAAAATCATGCAGGCGTGCTTGATTGTTTCTGAGGGGGCTGTCACTCTCGTAGCCGCACCACACACGTCAACGCGGCCCGTCCGCCTGTGAGTCGGGCCCGATGAGGGGAGTGCAGCGTGTCCGACCCGAGCCCGGTGCTCGCCGACCTGCGCGCGGAGGGCCAGGCGCTGGACGCCCTCGTGGGGCCGCTCGCCGCGGACCGCTGGGCGACGCCGACGCCCGCCGCCGGCTGGACGATCGCCCACCAGATCGCCCACCTCGCCTGGACCGACCAGCAGGCGCTGCTCGCGGCCACCGACCCGGACGGCTTCCGGCGCGCCGCCGAGGCGGCGCTCGCCTCCCCGGACACCTTCGTCGACGAAGGCGCCGAGGAAGGGGCCCGCCGGCCGCCCGCCGAGCTGCTGGCCCACTGGCGCGCGGGCCGCGACGCGCTGCACGACGCGCTCGCCGCGTACACCGGCGGCCGGCTGCCGTGGTTCGGCCCGCCGATGAGCATCACCTCGATGGCGACCGCCCGGCTGATGGAGACCTGGGCACACGGCCAGGACGTCGCCGACGCGCTCGGCGTCGTACGGGAGCCCACCGCCCGGCTGCGGCACGTCGCCCATATCGGCGTACGCGCACGGAACTTCGCCTTCCTGGCGCACGGACTCACGCCCCCGGAGGAGGAGTTCCGCGTCGAGCTGCGGGCGCCGGGCCCGGACGGCGGGGTGTGGACGTACGGCCCCGAGGACGCGGCGCAGCGGGTGACCGGCGACGCACTCGGGTTCTGTCTGCTGGTCACGCAGCGGGCGCACCGCGACGACGTGGACGTACGGGCCGAGGGCGCGGAGGCCGAGCGGTGGCTGGGCATCGCCCAGGCGTTCGCCGGGCCGCCGGGCCCGGGCCGCAGCCCCCGGTCGGCCGCCACCTCGAAGGGACCCACCGCGTGACCCCGGCACCCACCGCACCCCTGCGCATAGGTAACGCCTCCGGCTTCTACGGCGACCGCTTCGGCGCGCTGGAGGAGATGCTCACCGGCGGCCCCCTCGACATCCTCACCGGCGACTACCTCGCCGAACTCACCATGCTCATCCTGGGTCGGGACCGCCTGAAGGACCCGGGCCGCGGCTACGCGAAGACCTTCCTGCGGCAGCTGGAGACCGGCCTCGGGCTGGCGGCCGAGCGCGGCGTACGGATCGTCACCAACGCGGGCGGCCTGAACCCGGCCGGACTCGCCGACGCGGTAAGGGAGTTGGCGGAGAAGGTCGGCGTCCCTGTGCGCGTGGCGCACGTCGAGGGCGACGACCTGCTCGCCAGACCCGGCTGGCCCGCCGGCACCCTGACCGCCAACGCCTACCTCGGTGGCGGAGGTATCGCGGAGTGCCTGCGGGCCGGTGCCGAGATCGTCGTCACCGGCCGCGTCACCGACGCCGCGCTGGTCAGCGGGGCCGCGGCCGCGCACTTCGGGTGGCGGCCCGACGACTACGACCGGCTGGCGGGCGCCGTGCTCGCCGGGCACGTCCTGGAGTGCGGCACCCAGGCCACCGGCGGCAACTACTCCTTCTTCGGCGCCCTCGACGTGCACCGCCCCGGCTTCCCGCTCGCCGAGATCGCCGCGGACGGCTCGTCGGTGATCACCAAGCACCCGGGCACGGGCGGTGCCGTCACGGTCGGCACGGTCACCGCGCAACTGCTGTACGAGACGACGGGCGCGCGGTACGCCGGGCCCGACGTGACCGCCCGGCTGGACTCCGTACGACTGTCGGAGGACGGCCCGGACCGGGTGCGTCTCGGTGGCGTGCGCGGCGAGGCGCCGCCGCCCACCCTCAAGACCGGGCTCACCCGGCTCGGCGGCTGGCGCAACGAGGTCACGTTCGTGCTCACCGGGCTGGACGTGGACCTCAAGGCGCAGTTGGTGCGCGAGCAGATGGAGGCGGCCTTCGCGGCGGCCGGGCGGCGGCCCGCCGAGGTGGACTGGCGCCTCGCCCGCACCGACCACCCCGACGCGGCGTCCGAGGAGGAGGCCAGCGCGCTGCTGCGGCTGGTGGTCCGGGACCCGGACCAGGACGCGGTCGGCCGGGTCATCAGCGGCGCGGCGGTCGAGCTGGCGCTCGGCAGCTACCCGGGCTTCCATGTCACGGCCCCGCCCGGCAAGGGCGCCCCGTACGGCGTCTTCGAGGCGGCGTACGTACCGGCCGGGGAGGTCCCGCACGTCGCCGTACTGCCGGACGGCCGCCGGATGACCATCGAACCACCCGTAGAAACCAGGGAGTTGGTACGGCAAGCCGATCCACCACTTCCCGAGCCGCTGCACCACGACGGTCCCACCCGCCGCGCCCCGCTCGGCCTCGTCGCCGGGGCCCGCAGCGGTGACAAGGGCGGCGCGGCCAATGTCGGGGTGTGGGCGCGTACGGAGGAGGCGTGGCGGTGGCTGGCACATGAGCTGACGACCGACCGGCTGCGCGCGCTCCTCCCGGAGGCCGCCGGCCTGCCCGTCGAGCGGCACGTACTGCCGAACCTGCGGGCGCTGAACTTCGTGATCGACGGACTGCTGGGCGCGGGCGTCGCCTCGCAGGCCCGCTTCGACCCACAGGCCAAGGCCGTGGGCGAGTGGCTCCGCGCCCGCCACCTGGACATACCGGAGGTACTGCTGTGACCGTGCTCGGCACAGGGCTGGACACCGCGAGCCCCGAGTACGCGGAGAACCGCGCGGCGCTGCTCGCCAAGCTGGACGAGCTGGCCGCCGAGCAGGCCAAGGCGGTCGGCGGGGGCGGCGAGAAGTACGTCGAGCGGCACCGCAAGCGCGGCAAGCTGCTCGCCCGCGAACGCATCGAGCTGCTGCTCGACCCCGACACCCCCTTCCTGGAGCTGTCGCCGCTCGCCGCGTGGGGGAGCGACTACCAGGTGGGCGCCTCGCTGGTCACCGGGATCGGCGTGATCGAGGGCGTGGAGTGCCTGATCACCGCCAACGACCCGACCGTACGGGGCGGCGCCTCCAACCCCTGGACGCTGAAGAAGGCGCTGCGCGCGAACGAGATCGCGTACGCCAACCGGCTCCCCGTGGTGTCGCTGGTGGAGTCCGGTGGCGCGGACCTGCCCAGCCAGAAGGAGATCTTCATCCCGGGCGGGGCGCTGTTCAAGGACATCACGCGGCTGTCGGCGGCCGGGATTCCGACCGTGGCCGTGGTCTTCGGGAACTCGACGGCGGGCGGCGCGTACGTCCCCGGCATGTCCGACCACGTGATCATGGTGAAGGAGCGGGCGAAGGTCTTCCTCGGCGGGCCGCCGCTGGTGAAGATGGCCACCGGTGAGGAGAGCGACGACGAGTCGCTGGGCGGCGCCGAGATGCACGCTCGCACCTCCGGCCTCGCGGACTACTTCGCGGTCGACGAGCCGGACGCGCTGCGCCAGGCCCGCCGCGTGGTCGCCCGCCTCAACTGGCGCAAGGCACACGCCGATCCACCGATCGCCGAGCCCCCGAAGTACGACGAGGACGAGCTGCTCGGCATCGTCCCCGGCGACCTCAAGATCCCCTTCGACCCGCGCGAGGTCATCGCCCGGCTCGTCGACGGCTCGGACTTCGACGAGTTCAAGCCGCTGTACGGGCCGTCGCTCACGACCGGGTGGGCGCGGCTGCACGGCTACCCGGTCGGCATCCTCGCCAACGCGCAGGGCGTGCTCTTCAGCGAGGAGTCGCAGAAGGCGGCACAGTTCATCCAGTTGGCGAACCAGCGCGACATTCCACTGCTCTTCCTGCACAACACCACCGGCTACATGGTCGGTAAGGAGTACGAGCAGGGCGGCATCATCAAGCACGGCGCGATGATGATCAATGCGGTGTCGAATTCGCGGGTGCCGCATCTGTCCGTGCTGATGGGCGCGTCCTACGGCGCGGGCCACTACGGCATGTGCGGCCGCGCCTACGACCCCCGCTTCCTCTTCGCCTGGCCGAGCGCCAAGTCGGCCGTCATGGGGCCGCAGCAGCTCGCGGGCGTGCTGTCGATCGTGGCGCGCGCCTCGGCCGCCGCGAAGGGACAGCCGTACGACGACGAGGCCGACGCCGGGCTGCGCGCGATGGTCGAGCAGCAGATCGAGTCCGAGTCGCTGCCGATGTTCCTGTCCGGGCGGCTCTACGACGACGGCGTCATCGACCCGCGCGACACCCGCACGGTGCTCGGGCTGTGTCTGTCCGCGATCCACTCCGCGCCCGTGGAGGGCGCACGGGGCGGCTTCGGCATCTTCCGGATGTGAGGTAGCAGTGATCTCTTCCCTCCTCGTCGCCAACCGCGGCGAGATCGCCCGCCGCATCTTCCGTACCTGCCGTGACCTGGGCATATCCACCGTCGCCGTGCATTCGGACGCGGACGCCGACGCGCCCCACGTCAAGGAGGCGGACGCGGCCGTCCGTCTCCCGGGGGACGCGCCCGCCGACACCTACCTGCGCGGCGATCTGATCGTGAAGGCCGCGCTGGACGCGGGCGCCGACGCGGTCCATCCCGGCTACGGATTCCTCTCCGAGAACCCGGAGTTCGCCGCCGCGGTCGCCGATGCCGGGCTGACCTGGATCGGCCCGCCGCCCGCCGCCATCGAGGCGATGGCCTCCAAGACCCGGGCCAAGGAGCTGATGGGCATCGCCCCGCTGACCGAGGTCACGGAGGACGACCTGCCGGTACTGGTGAAGGCGGCGGCGGGCGGTGGCGGCCGCGGCATGCGCGTCGTACGCGAACTCGCCGAGCTGGACGGCGAGTTTGCGGCGGCGCGGGCCGAGGCGCTGAGCGCCTTCGGGGACGGTGAGGTCTTCGTCGAGCCGTATGTCGAGGGCGGTCGCCACGTCGAGGTGCAGATCCTCGCCGACGCGCACGGCACGGTCTGGCCGCTGGGCACCCGCGACTGCTCCCTCCAGCGCCGCCACCAGAAGGTCATCGAGGAGGCCCCGGCCCCCGGACTCACCCCCGAACTGGCCACCACCCTCTACGAGATGGCCATCAGAGCCGCCCGCGCCACCGACTACCGCGGCGCCGGCACCGTCGAATTCCTCGTCGTCGACGGCACCGCGCACTTCCTGGAGATGAACACCCGCCTCCAGGTCGAACACCCCGTCACCGAGGAGATCTTCGGCATCGACCTAGTGGCGCTGCAGCTGAGCGTCGCCGAGGGCGAGGCGCTGCCCGACGCGCCCCCGGAGCCGCGCGGCCACGCCGTCGAGGCCCGTCTCTACGCCGAGGACCCGGCCGCCGGCTGGGCCCCGCAGACCGGCACCCTGCACGGCCTCTCCGTACCGGGCGTCCGCCTGGACTCCGGCTACGCCGACGGCGACACCATCGGCATCCACTACGACCCGATGCTCGCCAAGGCCGTCGCCTGGGCACCCACCCGCACCGCCGCCGTCCGCAAGCTGGCGGGCGCGCTGGAGCGGGCCCGCGTCCACGGCCCGGTCACCAACCGCGACCTCCTCGTACGGTCCCTGCGCCACCCGGAATTCACCGAGGCGCGCATGGACACCGGCTTCTACGACCGCCACCTGCCCGTCCTCACGGCCGCGGCACCCGACCCGTACGCACCCCTCGCCGCCGCCTTCGCCGACGCGCACGGCCGCTCACGCTTCGGCGGCTGGCGGAACGTGTACTCGCAGCCGCAGGTCAAGTGGTACCGCACCGAGCCGGACGGCACCGAGCACGAGGTGCGGTACCGGCACACCCGGGACGGTCTGGCCGCCGAGGGGGTGGTGGTCGTGCACGCCGACGCGGCGCGGGTCGTGCTGGAGGCCGCCGGTGTACGGCGTACGTACGAGGTCACCGCGTACGGCGACCGGGTGTACGTCGGCGGCACCGCCCTCACCGCCCTGCCCCGCTTCCCCGACCCCACGGCCGGCCAGGAGCCGGGGTCGCTGCTGGCCCCGATGCCCGGCACGGTGGTCCGCGTTGCGGACGGGATCACCGAGGGGGCCCGTGTCGAAGCCGGCCAGCCGTTGCTGTGGCTGGAGGCCATGAAGATGGAGCACAAGATCACAGCGCCCGCGACCGGCACGGTGACGGCGCTGCACGCCGAAGCCGGCCGGCAGGTCGAGGTGGGCGCCCTGCTCGCCGTCGTATCCGACTGACGTTTGTCCTCAATCGCCGGACGGGCTTGATGGCCCGAAGGAGCACCGCATGAGCCTGATCGAAACCGAAGAGCACCGCGCCCTCCGCGACGCCGTCGCCGCCCTCGGAAAGCGCTACGGACGCGAGTACTTCACCCAGGTCGTCGCCGACGGCAAGCACACGGACGAGCTGTGGGCCGAGGCCGCCAAGCTCGGGTACCTCGGCGTCAACCTCCCCGAGGAGTACGGCGGCGGGGGCGGCGGCATCACCGAGCTGTCCATCGTCCTGGAGGAGCTGGGCGCGGCCGGCTGCCCCCTTCTGATGCTCGTCGTCTCGCCCGCCATCTGCGGCACGGTCATCGCCCGCTTCGGTACCGAGGAGCAGAAGCGGCAGTGGCTGCCCGGCCTCGCCGACGGCTCCCGCAAGATGGCGTTCGGCATCACCGAGCCCGACGCGGGCTCCAACTCGCACCGCATCACCACCACGGCGCGCCGCGACCCGGAGACCGGCGGCTGGATACTCAACGGCCGCAAGGTCTTCGTCTCCGGCGTCGACATCGCGGAGGCGACACTGATCGTCGGCCGTACGGAGGACGCCAAGACCGGCAAGCTCAAGCCGTGCCTCTTCATCGTCCCCCGCGACACCCCAGGCTTCTCCCGCAACCCGATCTCCATGGAACTCGCCGCGCCGGAGAAGCAGTTCGAGCTCGTACTCGATGATGTGCGGCTGCCCGCGGACGCGCTGGTCGGCGACGAGGACGCGGGTCTGCTGCAGCTCTTCGCCGGGCTCAACCCCGAGCGCGTGATGACCGCCGCCTTCGCCCTCGGCATGGCCCGTTACGCGCTGGAGCGGGCCGTGGAGTACGCCCGCGACCGGCAGGTGTGGAAGGTGCCGGTCGGCGCGCACCAGGCCATCGCGCACCCGCTCGCCCAGTGCCACATCGACATCGAGCTGGCCCGGCTGATGATGCACAAGGCGGCCCATCTGTACGACATCGGCGACGACATGGGCGCGGGCGAGGCCGCCAACATGGCGAAGTACGCGGCGGGGGAGGCCGCGGTGAAGACCGTCGACCAGGCCGTGCACACCCTCGGCGGCAACGGCCTCACCACGGAGTACGGCCTCGCCTCGATGATCACCGCGGCCCGGGTGGCCAGAATCGCCCCGGTCAGCCGCGAGATGATCCTCAACTTCGTCTCCCACCAGTCCCTGGGACTCCCCAAGTCGTACTGATTGCCGTCATGCTGCGGGACATCGTCAGCCATCGTTCGCCCCCCACGCCGCAGCCGGCAGCCGTCCGACCACCGAGCGAAGGGCCGTGAGTCCATGGTGTTCCGCAGCGAGTACCCCGATGTCGCACCGCTCGACCTGCCCATCCACGAAGCCGTACTGGGCCACTCGGCCGTCGCGCACGCCGACCGGGTGGCCCTGGTCGACGGCCTGACCGGCACCACCCTCAGCTATGCCGAACTGGACGCCCGCACCCGCCGGCTCGCCGCAGCCCTCGCCGACGCGGGCGTCCGCAAGGGCGATGTGCTGGCCCTGCACAGCCCGAACTCCCTCGCGTATCCCGTCGTTTGTTACGCCGCCTCCCGCTGTGGCGCCGTCGTCACGCCCGTCCACCCGCTCGCCACCGCGGACGAGGTGGCGAAGCAGCTGCGCGACTCCGGCGCCCGCTGGCTGGTGACGGTCTCGATGCTGCTGGCCACCGCCCGTACCGCGGCGGAGAAGTGCGGCGGCGTGACGGAGATCTTCGTCTGCGACGGGGCCGAGGGCCACCGGTCCCTGGCCGACCTGCTGGCCACCGAGGCGCCCGAGCCGCAGGTCACGATCGACCCGGCCGAGGACCTGGCCTGCCTGCCGTACTCCTCCGGCACCACCGGCGCGCCCAAGGGCGTGATGCTCACCCACCGCAACATCGCCACCAACCTCGTCCAGCTCGACGGCGTCCTCAGCGGCGGCCCCGGCGACCGGATTCTGGCGGTTCTTCCCTTCTTTCACATCTACGGGATGACCGCGCTGATGAACGCTCCGCTCCGGCAGGGCGCCACCGTCGTCGTGCTGCCCCGCTTCGACCTCGACACCTTCCTGACCGCCATCGAGACCCACCGGGTCAACGCGGTCTACGTGGCCCCGCCGATCGTCCTGGCGCTCGCCAAGCACCCGGCCGTCGCGGGCCGGGACCTCTCCTCGCTGGAGTACGTGCTCAGCGCGGCGGCGCCGCTGGACGCCGACCTGGCGGCCGCGTGCGCCGGCCGGCTGAAACTGCCGCCGCTCCTCCAGGCGTACGGCATGACCGAACTCTCGCCCGGCACCCACGTCGTGCCGCGGGACGCCCGCGAGGCGCCGCCCGGCACGGTCGGCAAGCTGCTGCCCGGTACCGAGATGCGCATCCTCGACCTGGCCGGCGGCGCCGACCTCGGCCCGGACGCCACCGGCGAGATCCTCATCCGCGGCCCCCAGGTCATGAAGGGCTACCTGGGCCGCCCCGAGGCCACCGACGCCATGATCGACGCCGAGGGCTGGCTGCACACGGGCGACATCGGCTACTGCGACGCGGACGGCTGGCTGCACGTCGTCGACCGGGTCAAGGAACTGATCAAGTACAAGGGGTACCAAGTGGCCCCCGCCGACCTGGAGGCGCTGCTCCTCCAGCACGAGGACATCGCCGACGCGGCCGTCATCGGCGTGACCGACGCCGACGGCAACGAGATCCCGAAGGCGTACGTCGTACGGCAGCCGGGGGCCCTGCTCACCGAGGCGGAGATCATCGCGTACGTGGCAGCCCGGGTGGCCCCCTACAAGAAGATCCGGCGGGTGGAGTTCACGGACGCCGTGCCGCGCGCCGCCACCGGCAAGATCCTGCGGCGCGAACTCCGCGCCCGGGAAAGGAGGACCCCATGACGCTCGTTCACCGTTCCCACGAGCGCGGCATCACCACCCTCACCCTCGACTCGCCCCACAACCGCAACGCCCTCTCCGCCGCCCTGGTCACCGAGCTCCACCAGGCACTGGCCGATGCCGTCGAGGACCCCGACACCCGAGCCCTCGTCCTGACCCACACCGGCACCACGTTCTGCGCCGGCGCCGACCTCTCCGAAGCGGCATCGGGCCCGGCCGAGGACGGCCCGCTGGAGCTGGCCCGTCTCCTCCGCACCCTCGTCGAGCTGCCCAGGCCCGTCGTCGCCCGCGTCACGGGTCACGTACGGGCCGGCGGCCTGGGCCTCCTGGCCGCCTGCGATATTTCCGTGGCAGGCCCCGCCGCGACCTTCGCCTTCACCGAGGCGCGACTCGGCCTCGCCCCCGCGGTGATCTCCATGCCGGTACTGCCCCGCATGGCCCCCCGGGCCGCCTCCCGCTACTACCTCACCGGCGAACGCTTCGACGCCACGGAGGCGGCCCGTACGGGCCTGATCACCCTGGCCGCGGAGGACGTGGACGAGGCACTCGCCCCCCTCCTCGCCGGTCTCCGCAAGGCATCCCCCCAGGGACTGGCCGAATCCAAGCAGCTCACCACGGCCGATACGCTCCGCGCCTTCGACCGCGACACTGCCGCCCTGGCCCGCCGGTCGGCCCGCCTATTCTCCTCGGACGAAGCACGGGAGGGCATGACGGCCTTCCTCGAACGCCGGGAGCCATCATGGTCACGATGACCTCACCACGCCGAGAACCCCAGCAGGACCGCAGCCGCGCCACCCGCCGCAAGCTCCTCGCAGCCGCCGTCTCCTGCCTGGCCGAACACGGCTGGGCGGGCTCCACGGTCTCCGTCGTGGCCGAGCGCGCGGGCGTCTCCCGGGGTGCAGCGCAGCACCACTTCCCCACCCGCGAAGACCTCTTCACGGCGGCGGTCGAATACGTGGCAGAGGAACGCTCCCAGGCCCTCCGCACCCTCTTCCCGGACCACAGGGCCGACCGCGGAACCGTCGTCGCGGCCATCGTCGACCTCTACACCGGCCCCCTCTTCCGCGCAGCCCTCCACCTCTGGGTGGCCGCCTCCAACGAGGACCAGCTCCGCGAGCGCGTCACCGAACTGGAGGCGCGGGTGGGCCGCGAATCCCACCGCATAGCCGTCGAACTCCTGGCCGCGGACGAATCGGTCCCGGGCGTACGAGAAACCATCCAGGGCCTCCTCGACATGGCCCGGGGCCTGGGGCTGGCCACCCTGCTCAGCGACGACACGGCCCGCCGCGAACGCGTAGTGGCCCAGTGGTCCCGTCTCCTGGACGGGGCACTGGGCCACTGAGGGCGCCGGCCGTCAGCCACGGCTCTCCGGCCGTCAGCGGGCCGAGATGTCCTCGTACCCTTCGATGTCGCGCGGGCTGCGCGCCGCCGGGCCCACGTACCGGGCGGAGGGCCGCACCAGCCGGCCGGTCCGCTTCTGCTCCAGGATGTGCGCGCTCCAGCCGGCCGTACGGGCACAGGTGAACATCGACGTGAACATGTGCGCCGGGACCTCGGCGAAGTCCAGCGTGATCGCCGCCCAGAACTCCACGTTCGTCGCGAGGATCCGGTCGGGCCGGCGGTTGTGCAGCTCCTCCAGCGCAGCCTTCTCCAGCGCCTCGGCGACCTCGAAGCGCGGCGCGCCCAGCTCCTTGGCCGTCCGGCGCAGCACGCGCGCCCGCGGGTCCTCCGCGCGGTACACCCGGTGCCCGAAGCCCATCAGCCGCTCGCCGCGGTCCAGCGCCTGCTTCACATACGCCTTCGCGTCACCGGTGCGCTCGATCTCCTCGATCATGCCCAGCACGCGGGACGGCGCGCCGCCGTGCAGCGGACCGGACATCGCGCCCACCGCACCCGAGAGCGCCGCGGCCACGTCGGCACCCGTGGAGGCGATGACGCGGGCGGTGAAGGTCGAGGCGTTCATGCCGTGCTCGGCGGCCGACGTCCAGTACGCGTCGACGGCCTTCACGTGCTTGGGGTCGGGCTCGCCCCGCCACCGCTTCATGAACCGCTCGACGATGGTGTCCGCCTTGTCGATCTCCTTCTGCGGGACCATCGGCAGGCCCTGGCCGCGGGCCGACTGGGCGACGTAGGACAGGGCCATGACGGCGGCGCGCGCGAGATTGTCGCGGGCCTCGGCCTCATCGATGTCCAGCAGCGGTTTCAGGCCCCATACCGGGGCGAGCATCGCCAGCGCGGACTGCACGTCGACGCGGATGTCACCGGAGTGCACGGGGATCGGGAACGGCTCGGCGGGCGGCAGGCCGGGGTTGAACGCCCCGTCGACCAGCAGGCCCCACACGTTCCCGAACGACACCTGGCCGACCAGGTCTTCGATGTCGACGCCGCGGTACCGCAGCGAGCCGCCTTCCTTATCCGGTTCGGCGATCTCCGTCTCGAACGCGACGACTCCTTCGAGCCCGGGTACGAAGTCGGACATCAGGCTGCTCCTCAAGCTAGGGACGGCGCGTCGGCTCGTGGCCACGCTGCCGTTCGGTCGGGGCCGTGCGGTCACGTGTGATGCGGTCTCTGTGCTCCTTGCCTGGACTGCTCGCGCTCGCCCGGCGGTCCCCGCATTCCGTGTCGGACCGCGGGCGGTGACGGTACGTCACCGGTTCGTTCCGGCGTTTCGGGGCGGACACCATATCTCCGGATGTCCGGAGCCCACAGCGTCCCAGCAGATGATTTTGGTGGGTTCCGCACGTGCGGGGAAGCGTGACATCCGGCACACTGTGCGATTTCCCAACGGGAGGGTTACGCGCCACCGAAGGCGGGCAGACTGCCTGGCCACGAGTGGCTCACGAGGCGGCCGCCGACCGCCCGCGCGGCCCGGCCGATGCTGCAAGATATGCCCGTGCACTCTGCCGACGCCGCATCCGCAGCCCACCACCCCGATCCCGCCTCGATGCGCGCCCAGTACCGCGCGCACGGCCTCGCCGAGGAAGACCTCGCCGGCACTCCGTACGAACAGTTCGCGCGCTGGTTCAAAGAAGCGGCCGCGAGCGGCATACATGAACCCAACGCCATGGTCGTCTCCACGGCGGACGCCGCCGGGCGGCCCAGCTCCCGCACCGTCCTGCTGAAGGCGTTCGACGACCGCGGCTTCGTCTTCTTCACCAACTACACCAGCCGCAAGGGCCGCGACCTCGCCGGGAACCCGGCCGTCTCGCTGCTCTTCCCCTGGCACCCGCTCGCCCGCCAGGTCATCGTCGGCGGCACCGCCGAACGCATCGGCCGCGACGAGACCGCCGCGTACTTCCGCACCCGCCCGCACGGCTCCCAGCTCGGCGCCTGGGCCAGCGAGCAGTCCTCGGTGGTCGGCTCCCGCGAGGAGCTGGAGCGCGCGTACGAGGAGCTGGCGGCCCGCTACCCCGAGGGCGAGCAGGTGCCGGCACCGCCGCACTGGGGCGGCTACCGGGTCGCCGCCGAGTCCGTGGAGTTCTGGCAGGGGCGCGAGAACCGCCTGCACGACCGCCTGCGGTACGTGCGTACAGAGACGGGCTGGACGGTGGAGCGGCTGGCGCCCTGAGGGGCCGGCCGGGTCCGGGAACGTCCGCACACGCAGACGACCCGCGGGCCACTGCCCCGGCGCCGGGAGGCGCCGGGGGCCGGTCGGACGAACCGGCGGCCCGCGGGTCGGGTGACTGCTGGAGATTGGCCGGCTGCGCACAGGTCTCGTGCGCTGGTCCGGCGCTGCACTGAGTGAAGCGACGGGCCGCTAGCCCGCAGCCACCTCACGCGTCCGGTAGGAAATCACTTCCGAACCACCTCCCTTCTCGTGTGCGCCACACACTAGGAACCCGCCCGGCTCCTCACAACCGAATTTCCGGCGGGCACCGATTTCGCGGAATGGGGTGTGTGCTGCATCACGTTCCAGTTGAATGATCCGACGTGCAGCACGTGCAGCCGCGTCCAGCAGGGGGTGCCAGTGACTGCTTCGTCCCGCCACTTCAATGCCGCGCTGCCCGGGGAACCGGGCCGCCCGGACCAGAGCCACGACCAGGGAGCGGAAACGGACCCGCCGCCGCCACCCGACAGTGAGGACTCCGGCCTGCTCGCCGCCCTCCTGGACGGCATGGACGCCGCCCTGTGCGCTCTCGACGCCGACGGCACCGTCACCCACTGGAACCGCGAGGCCGAGCGCATCCTCGGCTGGACCGCCGCCGAGGCGGTCGGCCGCGCGGGGCTGGCCGGCTGGGCGGTGCGCGCCGAGGACGCCGACGAGGTGCACGCGGCGCTGATGGCCGCGATGACCTCTCCGGGCCGCCAGGTGCACGAGTTCGCGCTGCTCACCAAGGAGGGCGGCCGGGTCCTCGTACGGACCCAGTCCTCCGCCGTCACCGGCGCCGACGGCGCGCCCGCCGGGGTGTACTGCGCCTTCAGCGAGGTCCACACCCAGATCGACCTCGAACGCTCCATCGCGCTCAGCGAAGCCCTCTTCGACGACGCGTCCTGGGGCGTGGTGCTCGTCGACGCCGACCTGCGCCCCGCCGTCGTCAACGCCCACGCCGCGCGCGCCCTGGGCCTCGGGCGTACGCACGTCCTCGGGCGCCCGCTGGGTGATCTGCTCGTACAGGGCGTCGAGGAGCTGGAGGCCGCGCTCCAGCACGTACTGGCGGAGGGCGCGCCCCCGGCCGCCACCGAGCTGTGGGTGACGCTCCGCTCCGAGGAGGCCGAGGAGCCGCGCCGGTGCTGGCGCAGCGGCTTCCTGCGGCTGGCGTCGCCGCTCGCCGAGGAGCCCGTCCCGCTCGGCGTCGGCTGGCTCTTCCAGGACATCACCGACCTCAAGCGCGCCGAACAGGACAGTTCGCTGCTGCGCTTCCGTGCCAATCAGCTGCACCGCGCGGGCCGCGCGGCCGCCGAGTGCGAGGACCCGGGGGAGGCGGCCGCCGTCCACCTCGACTTCGCGCTGGCCGGCTTCGCCGACCACGGCCTGGTCGACCTCGCCGCCACTCCGTCGCCCGCCGGCCCGCCCCTCTCCGACATGGACACGACCACACCCATCGAGGACGCGGACCTGGCGGCGGCCCCCGATGACGCGACCGAGCCCGCGCCCCGGCTGATCCGCGCCCTCGCCTCGCCCTCGGGCGCGCCCGGCCCCGCGCAGCCGGTCGCGGGGACCGGCATCCCGCTGACGTACGTAGCGGGGCACCCGGCCGTCCAGGCGTACCGGCGCCGCGGTTCGGTACGGGCCAGCGCGGGCCTGGCGGTCACGCCGGAGGGCTGGGCGGCGGCCCGGAAGTGGCCCGAGGGCACGGTGCACGGCCTGTGCGTGGTGCTGCGCAGCCGGGGCCGGACGCTGGGCGTGGCGACGTTCCTGCGCGGCGCCTCCCGCCGCCCCTTCGACCGCGCGGACGCCGCGTACGCCGAGGAGGTCGCCTCCCGCATCGCCGCTTCACTGGATCTGGCGGAGGCGCTGGGGAAGAGATGAGGTAGCGGGGCGCGGGAGTACGGCTCCGCCTCGCGCTCCGGTCGCGGCGCCGGGCCCGGCGGCGGGCTCAGTGCCGGTAGAAGATCCGGTCCGCGTACTCGCGCATGACCCGGCCGTTCCAGTCGTGGCCGCCGTCGACGTTCCCCGAGCGCAGCAGCGGCGGGTCGATGCCGCGCTCGGCGAGCGCCCCGGCGGCCGTCGCCACGACCGCCTGCATGACCGCGCTGGTGACGACGGTGGACGCGGGCCCGAACGGCGCCTCGATGCCCGGCGCCGCCAGCTCCGCGTCGCCGACCGGGATGCGGCTGTCCAGCACGAGGTCGCAGTGGTCCTTGAGGTACGTGCCGGACACGTGCCGCGACTTGGTGTCGTCCGCGTACGCGACCGAGGTCAGCCCGATGACCTTCAGGCCGAGCGCGCGGGCGTTCAGCGCCATCTCCACGGGCAGCGGGTTCCGCCCGGACAGCGAAATGATCACGAGTACGTCGCCGGACCGCGCCGGGCTGGTGTCCAGGACGGCGGCGGCCAGCCCGTCGACCCGCTCCAGGGCGCTGCCGAGCGTCGCGGGCATCACGTCCACACCCACCACACCGGGCACGGCCAGCAGGTTCATCACCGCCAGGCCGCCGGCGCGGTACACGGTGTCCTGGGCGGGCAGCGAGGAGTGCCCGGCGCCGAAGCAGAAGATCCGGTCGCCGGCCGCCACGGTGTCGGCGATCAGCGTCCCGGCCTCGGCGATCACCTCGCCCTGGGTGTCCCGCACCGTCCGCAGCAGGTCGATCGCGGCATCGAAGTACTGCCCGGCCAGTCCGTTGCTCCCGCTCTCGCCCATCGCGGAGTGCCTCTCTCCTGGTATCTCCTCGTATGGTCCCGCCCGGTCCGGGCCGGTACCGCCCTCGTGGCGCGGCTCACGTTGCGGTCTGGACCAGTGCCCTGTCAATACGGCGCTCGCACCGTACGGCCGAAAGGCGCCCGCCCGGACCGGAGTCCGCGCGCGGCCCCCGGCCACCGGCCGCATCCGGGGCCCGGCGGCAGCCTTCGGGCCGCGCGCGGCACCGATGTCAGTGGGATGCGTCAGAATTGAGTTCAGGGCCACCGCACGACACAGCCGAGGGGCACGCATGTCCGGACTGATCGACACCACGGAGATGTATCTCCGCACCATCCTTGAGCTCGAAGAGGAAGGTGTGGTCCCGATGCGCGCGCGCATCGCCGAGCGGCTCGACCAGAGCGGCCCGACCGTCAGCCAGACCGTGGCGCGGATGGAGCGGGACGGCCTGGTCCAGGTCGCCGGCGACCGCCACCTGGAGCTGACCGAGGAAGGCCGCCGCCTCGCGACGCGTGTGATGCGCAAGCACCGGCTCGCCGAGTGCCTGCTCGTCGACGTGATCGGCCTGGAGTGGGAGCAGGTGCACGCCGAGGCGTGCCGCTGGGAGCACGTCATGAGCGAGGCGGTCGAGCGCCGCGTCCTGGAGCTGCTGCGGCACCCGACCGAGTCGCCGTACGGCAATCCCATCCCCGGCCTGGACGAGCTGGGCGAGAAGTCCGAGGCCGATGCCTTCCTGGACGAGGGCCTGCTGAGCCTGATGGACCTCGACCCGGGCGCCGACGGCAAGACCGTCGTCGTGCGGCGGATCGGCGAGCCCATCCAGACGGACGCCCAGCTGATGTACACGCTGCGGCGGGCCGGGGTGCAGCCGGGGGCCGTGGTGAGCGTGACGGAGTCGCCGGCCGGGGTGCTGGTCGGCAGCAGCGGCGAGGCCGCCGAGCTGGCCACGGACATCGCGCAGCACGTCTTCGTGGCGAAGCGCTGAGCGCTTTCATCGCGAAGCGCTGAGCGTTCCGGCTGCTCGCCGGCCGCTCGGCGGTGCGCTTCCCGGCCCGGCGCCCCGCCCCTCCGCTTGACCGGCGTGGCGCCGCCTCCGCGCACCGCGCGCAGGCGCCCACCCGGTACGACATCCCGTCCCGCGCTCCCCGCGGAGATTCCGCTTCCCCCTGCCGCCCGCCTTCCCGCGGAGAATTTTTCGGCCGCCGCCTCCGCCGCGCGGCGGCACTGACCTGGAGCGACGGCCCGCACCGAGCCGTGCCCGGATTTCCTGCCCAGTACGGACTTGGCGGAATGCGAGCGGTGGGCGCGACGCCGTGTCACCCTGGCGCTGTCGCAAACGCGCAGGCGCATATGACGGCTTGCGTTCAAGACCTGGGGCCGGGGCGGCGGGGCGGATGTGGGGAACATCCGGCCGGTCGTCGTGCCCCTGGGGGAGGGGGCTCGGATGAGTCACCGGACAGCAGGGCCGCAGGGCCGGGGGGCCACTGACAGCGAGGGCCCCGGCGCTGCGAGCAGCCGGGGCCCCGCCTCCCCATGTCCCCCCGCGAAGACCCGGAGCCCCGAGCTCTCAGGGTCTTCCCCCGCGGGCCCTCTTCCCGTCAGGGCCCGCCTCCCGCTCACACTCTCCCCGTGCCGCGGACGGCCAATCCTTGAGCATGGTCACTCGTACGAGGGGTGTTGGGAGCGACGGCGATACATTCGAATACGGGTTCGATAGTGTGGGGCTGCTCAAGGGACGGATGGGGGTGCCAGGGCAATGGTGCGGCGCATCGACGTGACAGGTACCGGGGGCGTACGGCTCGCGGCCTGGGAGTTCACCGACCCTCCCAAGGCCGGCGGCGAGGGAGCGGAGCGGAAGCACAACGGACGCGGTCCCGGCGTGCTGCTCCTCCACGGCCTGATGGGGCGGGCCGCGCACTGGGCGGAGACCGCCCGCTGGCTCGGCGCGCGCTACCGCCCGGTCGGCCTCGACCAGCGCGGCCACGGCCGCAGTGAGAAGCCCACCGACGGGCCGTTCGACCGCATGACGTACGTGGACGACGCGATCGCTGCCATCGAGCAGCTGCATCTCGCGCCGGCCGCCGTCATCGGCCACTCCATGGGCGCGCTCACCGCCTGGCAGCTCGCAGCGCGCCGGCCCGACCTGGTCAGCGCCCTGGTCATCTGCGACATGCGGGCATCGGCCCTGGGCGCGGCATCGCAGCGCGAATGGGAGGCATGGTTCCGCTCCTGGCCGGTCCCCTTCGCCACGCTCGCCGACGTCCGCAAGTGGTTCGGCGAGGACGACCCCACGCTGGAGCGGCCGAAGCCCGTGCGCGGCGAGTACTTCGCCGAGGTGATGGCCGAGCGCGGCGACGGCTGGCGCCCGGTCTTCTCCCGCCGCCAGATGCTCGCCGTCCGCGAGGCATGGGTGCACGACGCGCACTGGGAGGAGCTCGCCCAGATCGAATGCCCCACGCTGGTCGTCCGCGGCCTCGACGGCGAACTGGGCCGTGCCGAGGCCCAGGAGATGGTCCGAGTCCTCCCGCGCGGCGCCTACGCCGAGATCTCCGACGCCGGCCACCTCCTCCCCTGGGAGCGCCCGGACGACTGGCGCCGCGCGCTGGAACCGTTCCTGCACGCGGCGATTCCGACGTGAGCGACCGGGCGTTGGGGACGGTACAAACCCTGACCTGAAGCGGTACTGACCTGAAGCAGCGGGCGCCCGCTCCCTGGGGGGACGGGCGCCCGTCGGCTCTCGAGGTCGTGCCCCGCTACCCCTTGCTCACCGCCACAAGAATCTCCGGCAGCCGCCGGAGGACGACGGGCGCGGTCAGCCGCAGCCCGAGGACGGCCACGACCGCCCCGTACACCGCGCCCACCGGCAGCACCAGCCACAACAGCCCCTGCAGCCCCGCCACATGGAGCCCGACGGTCAGGCCGATCACCGGCAGACACAGCAGACCGCCCATGACCACCCCGACCAGCATGCTGATCCAGGCGATCCCGCCCTGCCCCGGCGCGACGTTCTTGTTGCCGTCGGACGGGATCGAGTACGGGAAACGGACCGAGGCGAACGCCCCCGTCGCCACCAGCGCACCGAGGAGCGCCAGCGCCACCCCGTACACCTCGGGGAAGGCCGCCCAGTCGTCGAGCAGCGCCGCCGAGCCGAGCACCACGAGCGTCACGTACGGCACCGCGATCACGGCCACCGCCAGCGCCCGCCCGGCCAGCTCCAGGAAAGCGTCGCGGCGCGTGGAGAGCGTCGAGGCGACCATCCAGAACGCGGAGGTGTCCTGCCCGAACTGGTTGTACATCTGCAGCCCGAGCAGCCCCGACGCCCAGCACGCCGTATAGACGCTGCCACCGCCCTGCACCGCCGTGACCACCGGGAGGATCAGGCCGACGCCGAGCGCCGCGGCCCAGCCCATCTTCGTCTTCGGGTCGCGCCAGCCGTACAGCATCGTGCGCCGCATGACCGTTCCCGTACGGCCGTCCGGCAGCAGCCGCTCCCAGCCGCCCGCCCGGCCGGCCCGCTTGCGGCCGCTGTCCTTCTCGATGGCCTGCAGTGTGGAGGAGTCGGGCGAGGTCATGACAGTGGTGAGCGTGCGGCTCCACCACCACAGCAGCACGACGAGCGCCAGCGCCGTCAGCGCGAGGCCGAACACCGCGCGCCCGTAAGCGCCCCGGCCCGCCGCGTCCACCGCGTCCACCGCGGAGGCGGGAGGGATCCAGCGCAGTACCGCCGCGGCCGGCTCCAGGGCCGCCAGCCCCTGCGACTGGGCGAGCTTCTGCGCGGCGAGGTTCACGCCCTGCGCGCCGAGCGCGACGAACAGGCCGCTGAGGACGGCGAGATCGCGGCCGCGGCGGCTGGTCAGCAGCCGTACGTTGGCGGTCGCGATGGCCCGCGCGAGCGCCGCGCACACCAGGACGATCAGCACCGTCGCGATGACCCCGACGATCACCGCGGCCGCACCGTGCGCCACGGCGACCACGGAACCGGCCGCCAGTACGACGGTGAAGACCGGCCCGACACCGATGAGCGAGGCGATCAGCAGCGAGCCGATCAGCGGCCGGGGCCGCAGCGGCAGCATCACCAGCCGGGTCGGATCCATCGTCTCGTCAGCCGTCGGGAAGAACAGCGGCATCGCCGCCCACCCGAGCGTGAGGATCGCGGTCAGCAGCACGGCCAGCGCCGGCGCGCCGGACACGCCGCGCAGCAGGATCAGCCCCAGCAGCAGCCCGGCCGCGAACAGCAGCGTGACGGCCATCGAGATGATGTACGCGGCGGTGCGCCCCGGCGACTGCCGCAGCCCGTTCTTCAGGAGCGACAGCTTGAGCCGTACGAAGATGGGCGTGAGCGCCGGGGACGGCGGGGCGGCGGCCGGCGTGCTCACGGAGCGGGTGGCCGTGCTCATCGGGCGCCGCCCCCGCCCAGCCAGTCCAGGTTTTCCCCGGCCCGCGCGCGGCTGCCCGCGCCGACCAGTTCGAGGAAGGCGTCCTGCAGCGAGGGCGCGTCACCGCGCACCTCACCGATCGGCCCATCGGCCCGGATCTTCCCGCCTGCCATGACCGCGACCCAGTCACACAGCGACTCCACCAACTCCATGACATGACTGGAGAAGACGACGGTCGCGCCGGACCCGGTGTAGCGCTCCAGTACGCCCCGAATGGTCTGGGCGGACACCGGATCCACCCCCTCGAACGGCTCGTCCAGAAAGAGAATCTCCGGGTTGTGCAGCAAGGCAGCGGCCAGCCCGATCTTCTTCCGCATACCGGTCGAGTAGTCCACGACCAGCTTGTTCCGGGCCGCGGACAGATCGAGCACGTCCAGCAACTGCCCGGCCCGCTTGTCGACCTCGTCGCCGGGCAGCCCCCGCAGCCGCCCGATGTACGAAAGAAGCTCGCCGCCCGACAGCCGCTCGAACAGCCGCAGCCCTTCAGGAAGCACCCCGATCCGGGACTTCACCGCGACCGGATCGCGCCAGACATCATGTCCCCCGATCTCGACCTGACCCGCGTCCGGCCGCAGCAGCCCGGTCACCATCGACAGCGTGGTCGTCTTCCCCGCGCCGTTCGGTCCCACGAGCCCGATGAACCGCCCGGCGGGCAACGTCAGATCAATCCCCGCAACCGCGGTGTGATCTCCATACTTTTTCCAGAGGCTGTGGATACGCACCGCCGCCGGCGCCCCGGCCGTGCCAGCCTGTTCCCCAGCACCCGAACTTTCGGTCGTCACTCGGTTCCCCTGTCCTCGGACGTCAAGGCAGGGCCCGGTCAAGCCCCCGCCGTCCCCCAACGATATGCGGACGACGGGCACGCGAGCCGGATGATCAAGCAACGGCTGTACTGCTATGCGCACTAGCCAGGGGGGCGGGGGAGGGGGCCCAGGCCCGCCCCCATCCCGCCCCGCCTCCACCCGTGCAGCACTCCGCCCCGGAGATCGGGCTGCACGTGACCTGCGGGCGCGGCCGGCTCGGGGGGCATTTGCGAGCGGGGGCGTGGGCTTGCGCTTGTGTGTGCGCTCAGTCGGTGCCGGGGGTGGGTGGTGGAGGGGCGGGGGAAGACGGTGTGGGCCGAGTTGGCCGTGCGTCGCGCGGAGCCGGTCGGGCAGGGGCGCGATTGACGCCTTACCTGTGGCCCCGGTCCGGCGTTGATTCGAGGCTGCAGGCGTACGTGAGGGGGTTGAGGAGGTCTTCCGTGGCGGGGAGCCAGCGGTTGGCGGGGGTGGGGTGGCGGGCCCATTGGACCGGGGCGTGGCGGCCCGTGCGGGTGGGGGGAGCGGCGATGTACGTGCCCTCGCCGTGGGTGATCAGGCCGAGGGCGGCGGGGGAGGAGCGGAGCGGGGTGCGCGCCAGGTCCGAGAGTTTGGCGGCGGCGCCCGGGAGGACGAGGAAGAGCATCCGGCGGTCCGGGGTGCGGATGACCGGGCCGAGCGGCAGGCCCTGCCGTTCCATGCGGGCCAGCGCCAGGCAGCCCGCGGTCTCGGGCACGTCCAGCGCGTCGAATGTGCGGCCTGTCGGCAGCAGGATCGCCGCACGGGGATGCTGCGTCCACAGGTTGTGGATGGCAGTCGTACTGCCGGTGGCCGCCGTGGGCCAGTCGGCCGCGAGGGGGTGGGCGCCGGGGGTCCGGCAGTCACGGGCGCCGCAGGAACAGTACGTTGCCGCACCGTCGTCTTCCAGCCATGCGCCGGGGAGTACGTCCCAGTGGCGTTCCGCCGCGTAACGCACCGCAATGTCGAGCAGCCGCTCACCGCGCTGCTGGGGGACCTGTGGGGCTCCTGTGACTCCGCTGCTCTGTTCCACGAACGGGACAACTTCCGCTGTCACCAAGGGTTACGGCCAACAAGTGGCACGGCACGGCGCAACGTTCTTGCACGTGGGGCGCATGGATGCACGGGCGGGGGCGCGTGCGAGGCCGTGCGGCGGAGGCTGGGTAGCCACTTGCGTGACGGGGCGGGAAGGCCGTCCGGCAGCGGTCGGCGGTGAGCGGTTAAGGGGGCTGGTCCGGCATTTGGTGAGTATCGCTTATGTCACGCGGTAGCGGCGGAAAAAGCGGATATCGCGGGTATGGGCGGGAAATGATGGACGGGGACGGCGTTCGACGGTGAACGCGCCGCAGTACACAGGGGGTACAGCATGGCCGCCAGGCCACTCGTCGCGCGGCAGCCGAACGAACGGCTGCAGGCGCTCATCCAGGAAGCTGCCTGTTCCAACGCCGGGCTCGCCCGCCGCGTGAACGTCTGCGGTGCCGAGCACGGCCTGGACCTGCGCTACGACAAGACGTCCGTTGCCCGCTGGCTGCGCGGCCAGCAACCCCGCGGCCGGGCGCCCGCGATCATCGCCGAGGCACTCGGTCGCAAGCTGGGCCGCACGGTCACGATCGACGAGATCGGCATGGCCGACGGCAAGAACCTCGCCTCCGGTGTCGGGCTGCAGTTCTCGCCCACCGTCCTCGGTGCGATAGAGCAGGTTTGTGAGCTGTGGCGGAGTGACGTGGGCCGCCGCGACTTTCTCAGCGGCTCGACCGTCGCCGCCTCGGCGCTGGTCGAGCCGAGCCGGGACTGGCTGATCACCGGCGCCGACACCCAGGTCGCGCGCAACGCCGGTGCCCGCGTGGGCCGTTCGGACGTCGAGGCGGTCCGCGCCATGACGACCGCGCTCAGCGAACTGGACCACCAGTACGGCAGCGGGCACGTCCGCCCGGTCGTCGTGCACTACCTCAACAGCGTGGTCTCCGGGCTGCTCGCGGGCACGTACCGGGAGTCTGTGGGGCGCGAACTGTTCGCCGCGGTAGCCCGGTTGACCGAGCTGGGCGGTTACATGGCGGTCGACACGGGCCAGCCCGGACTGGCCCAGCGGTACTACATCCAGGCGCTGCGCCTGGCACAGGCGGCCGGCGACCGTGGTTACGGCGGGTACGTGCTCGCCGCCAGCATGAGCCACCTCGCCGCCTCGCTCGGCAACCCCCGGGAGATCGCGCAACTCGCGCGCGCGGCACAGGAAGGCACCCGCGGGCACGTGACGCCGCGCGCCGAGGCGATGTTCTGCGCGGCGGAGGCGCGCGGGCACGCGCTGATGGGGGACACCCGGGCGTTCCAGTCCGTGGCCGGGCGCGCGGTCAGCGCGATGGAGCGGGCCGAGTCCGGTACGGACGCGGGCGACGACCCGGCGTGGATCGGTCACTTCGACCCCGCCTATCTCGCCGACGAACTGGCGCACTGCCACCGCGACTTGGGGCAGGCGGCGGCTGCCCGGCAGCAGGCCGAGCAGGCGCTCGCCGGGCACCCCGAGAGCCGGGCGCGGCGGCGCGCGATCGGGCTCGTACTGCTGGCGAGCGCGCAGGTGCAGCAGCGCGAGATCGAGCAGGCGTGTCATACGGGCACGCAGGCGGCCGAGTTGCTGAGCGGGCTGCGCTCCTCGCGCGGCACGGAGTATCTGGAGGACTTCCAGGAGCGCCTGGAGCCGTACCGGGAGGAGGCGGTGGTGCGGGAGTTCGCCGCGCGGCTGGAGCTGCGGGCGGCGTGACGGTACGGACCCGGGGCGGCCCGCCCCGGGTGACATTCGGCCGGTGTCTGTCGGCCGGTGTCTGCCTTGCGTCCTCTTTGTCCGTCGATCCTCCGGAATCGACGGGTGGTGCCGGTGTGCGTCAAGTGGCCGGTGACCAGGGGACGTGGTCGAACGTGACTGCTACCCGGTAGCGTGAGCCGACGATTCCGTAAGAAGCAGAAGTAGGAGTCCCGGTGACGCAGAGCGGACAGGGCGGCGACCCGCAGAACCCTGCGGGCGGGCCCGCGCGTGAGGGCGTGGTGCTGCCCGCGAACGGTGGCGAGCCGTACGTGCCCGACCAGCAGTCCGCGCCGGCCGCCGGTCAGCCGTGGGGCGAGCCGTGGGGCCCGTCCCAGGCGCCGCAGCAGGGCTCCTACGCGCCGCAGCAGCCGGATGCGTACTCGCAGCAGCCGGGCGCGTACCCGCCGCCGCCCCAGGGGCAGCCGCCGGTACCCCCGATGCCGCCGGAGCAGCCGTCGGCCGGGGCGGGGGCCGGGACCGGGACGGGTTCCGCGAGCCAGGGCGCGTACGGTGCCCAGCCCTCTTACGGTGCCCAGCCTTCTTACGGTGAGCAGCAGCCCTCCTATGGGGCGCAGGCTTCCTACGGCGAGCAGCCCTCGTACGGTGCGCCGTCCCCGTACGCCCAGCCCCAGCAGCCCCAGCCCTCCTACGGGGAGCAGAACCCGTACAGCGGCCAGGCCGCCGCCTACGGTGCCGCCCCGAGCGCTCCGAGCCCCGCCTACGGCTACCCGCAGCAGCCCGCCGGCCCTCAGCCCGGTCCGGACGCCCAGCCCGGTCCAGCCCCCCAATCCAGTACGGACGAGGCCGGGAACGCCACCGGCGGCGCGCTCGTGCGTGCCGAGCGGCAGGCCGGCGCGCCGCTGCCGCCGCAGAGCGCCGGGCCGCTGCCGCCCGCCGCCGACGACAGCGAGGCCACCCAGCTCATCCAGCCCTTCGCCGGCGGGCCCGGCGCGCAGCCGATGCCGGCGCCGCAGGGGGCCGCCGGTCCCATGCCCGGCTCGCTGCCGCCCGAGAACGGCTCGCTGCCGCCCGAGAACAAGCGGCCCGAGTCGGACGCCGAGGCCACGACGATGCTGCGGCGGCCCGTCATGCCGCAGGCGCCCGCTTCCCCCGATGGCACGGAGGCGGCGACCCAGCTGATCCCGCCGGTCGGCGGTGGCACGCCGCAGCCGCCCCCGGGTGCGCCGTTCGCCATCCGGCCGGGGATGCCGGGCGACCGGCCGACCCCGGCCGAGTTCGACGGCCTCTTCCGCGACGGGCCGGGCGGTGCCGGGGCCGGTGCCTCCGAGGCCGAGTCCCCCGCGTCCACCCAGCAGATGCCCCGCTTCGAGCCGCCCGCGGCGCCGCAGGGCCACGGCGGCCGGCAGGGTTACGGCGCACAGCCGGGCCCCGCGCCCCAGCAGCCCGGCTTCGCCGCGCAGCAGCCCGGCCATGCAGCCCAGCAGCCGGGCGGCCCCGCGCCGCAGCACCCCGCATTCACGCCCCAGGGCCCGTACCCGCCCGAGGGCCGCTCCGGCAGCGGTCACGGTCACGGCGGTGGTGGCGGGCGCCGCCGCAAGCTCGCGCCCGCCGCGATCATCGGCGCGGTCGTGGTGGTCTGCGTCGGCGCCGGGCTCGGCGTCGGCTACGCGCTCAGCGGCAGCGACGACGACGGCGCGAAGAAGGATGCCGGCAACGCGGGCACGGTGAAGCAGGCCAAGCCCTCGCCGACCGCGGACCCCGCCGAGGTACAGGCCAAGGAGCTGGACGCGCTGCTCAAGGACAGCAACAACAGCCGTTCCGCGGTGATCGGGGCGGTCGGCAACATCAAGTCCTGCACGAAGCTCGGTGCCGCGGCCAAGGACCTGCGGGACGCGGCCGGCCAGCGGAACGGCCTGGTCACCCGTCTCGGGAAGCTCTCCACCGACCAGCTCCCCGACCACATCGAGCTGACCACCGCGCTGACCAACGCCTGGAAGTCCTCGGCGGCGGCCGACAACCACTACGCCACCTGGGCCGACCAGGTCGCGCACGCGGGCAAGAAGGGCTGCCACAAGGGCAAGGCGCGCGGCACGAAGGCGGCGGTGGCGGGCAACACCGCCAGCGGGCAGGCCACCACGGCCAAGAAGGAAGCCGCGAAGCTCTGGAACCCGATCGCCAAGAAGTACGGCCTGACCGAGCACAGCCCGGAGCAGCTCTAGCCGAGCGGGCGTCCCGGCGTCGCCGGGGCCCGCTCAGTTCGGTCAGGCGTCCCGGCGCGGCTTCTCCAGCGTCCGCGCGAGGTTGCTGAAGCCGGAGTGCGTCGTGACCAGCCGGCCGTCCCGTACGATCTGGTACGTCACCATTGCGTTGACGATCCGCGGGAAGGACTGCACGGCGAGCATGTCGTCGTAGCGCCAGCGCAGCTTCGGGGTCAGACCGCCGGTGTCGACGGCCCGGTCGCCGCGGTCCAGCGCCTGCTGCAGCGAGTGCGCGGTGACGTCCTTGCCCTCCTCGGTGACCTGCTCGACCATCGCGCGCAGCACGGTGTACGCGATCCACGTGGTCTGCACGCCGGCGTCGGCCGGGTCGATGCGGTTGTCGTTGAAGGCGTGCTCGGTGATCACGTCGCGCATGGGCTGCCAGCGTCGGTCGCGGGCGTCCGGGTACCAGCCGGTGACCAGCGCGCCCTCCAGGGGGCTGGACTTGCCGCCCGTACGGTCCACCAGCGTCTGGTTCACGCTGCCGAGCACGGACGCCATCTGCACCTTCGGGTTGTCCTCCTGGAGGCGCCGGAAGGAGTCGAAGAAGGTGTCGGTGTGCTCGCCGAGCGTCGCGGTCACGCAGGCGCCCTTGGCCCGCGCGCCGAACTCCGCCGTCCCGTAGAACGCCGGGTCGGCGCCGACCTCGTCCAGCGCGGTCTGCGCCGCGTCGGTGTAGTCGGTGGCGTTCTCGGGCGCCCGGATGTCGTGGGCGGGCGAGCGGCCTTCGGTGGCCAGCCCGGCGTTGAGGATCGGCGGCATCTGGTCGCCCTGGATGGTGTCGGGGCGGACCAGCGAGACGCGCTTGCACTCGGCGGCGAGCTGCCGCCCGTTGCCGGCCAGCAGGGCCGCCTGGCCGCCGTTGACCGGGTAGGACAGCGGGCTGTCGAACTCCTCGCTGGTGACGCCGTAGCCGCCGATGTACGGGATGCCGGCGGCCTCCAGCGGAGCCATGAAGGAGCGGCCCTGGCGGCTGTACGAACCGACGACGGCGACGGCGTGCGCGGCGACCGCCTTCTGGGCGCAGCGCGCGGCGGCCACCGATTCGTTGCGTTCGTTGCAGGTGAGGACGTTCAGCCGGTGGCCGGCGATGCCGCCCTTGGAGTTGACCCAGCGGGCGTACGCCTCGGCCATGGCGGGCATTCCGGCCATGTTCGTGCCCTTGGTGCCGGCGGGCGCCCAGGTCATCACGGTGATGGGGGCCTCACCGGCCCCGGCGGCGTTCCCGTCGGCCCCGGGGAGCGTGCCGCAGCCCGTCAGCAGGGCGGCCATGGCCGCCGCGCCCGCCGTCGCTGAGCGGATCACGGTGGCGCGGTGGCAGAAGCGGGGAAAGGAACGTCGCCATCCGGTCATGTACCGGCACCCTTCCGGCCAGGGCATAACACCTGAGTGCCGGCCGGGTAACGGAAAGTGACGCGAAGGTGAACAGCAGGAAATGGGCGGCCCCGGCCCCCCTGCCGGTCGCCCCGTGTCCAAGAACGTACGATCGATTGTTGTGCAAGGTTCGGAGAAGTCTTCCCGTCGCGGCCGCCGCTCGACCACCATGGGCGCCATGCCGCTCACTGACATGCCGTGGTGGCGCTGGCGCGCCAATGTGCGCTCGGCGCTGCACATGCTTTCCGACCCCGTCTTCCAGCAGGAGACCTGGCTGGCCGGCCTGCCCGGCTACGGCGATGTGACCGACGCCGTGTACCGGCTGGTGGAGGACACCTGGCTGGACAACTGGTCCGCCGAGAAGTACGTCGGCACGATATTCCGGGACTCCCAGGAAGCCTCGCTGGTCGACGTCGCCGTGCTGCGGGTGCTGCGCATCCTCCACCAGGTCGGCGCGGACGCCCCGGTGGCCGCCTACCTGGAGCACCACGGCTGGCCCGAGGCCGTACGTGCCGCGCGGGACGCCCACGTCCGCATGGCGACCGCCGACGGCGAGGACCCCGACACGCCCCCGCGCTCTCTCGAAGTGCTGGCCATCCTCACCAGGGGACTGGAACCGCAGGAGTGAGCCGGGCCACGCGGGCGGTGCCCACTGCCCGGTACCGGGGAGCGGGCGGTGACCGGCGGGCCGGAATGTGCGACCCTTTGTCCTCATGAGCCAGTCGCAGCCCGCCCTCTCCGACCAGTACGTCCTGACCCTGTCCTGCCCGGACAAGCAGGGCATCGTGCACGCGGTGTCCAGCTACCTCTTCATGACCGGGTGCAACATCGTGGACAGCCAGCAGTTCGGGGACCGGGACACCGGACTCTTCTTCATGCGGGTGCACTTCCGCGCCGAGACCGCCGTCACACTGGAGAAGCTGCGCGCCAGCTTCGCCGCGGTCGGCGACTCCTTCCAGATGGACTGGCAGATCCACCGGAACGACGAGAAGATGCGCGTCATCCTGATGGTGTCCAAGTTCGGGCACTGCCTGAACGACCTGCTCTTCCGCTCCCGCATCGGCGCGCTGCCGGTGGAGATCGCGGCCGTGGTCTCCAACCACACCGACTTCGCCGAGCTGGTCTCCTCGTACGACATCCCCTTCCACCACATTCCGGTGACGAAGGACAACAAGCCGCAGGCCGAGGCGCAGCTGCTGGAGCTGGTCCGCGCCGAGCAGGTCGAGCTGGTCGTACTGGCCCGGTACATGCAGGTGCTCTCCGACGACCTGTGCAAGGAGCTGTCGGGCCGGATCATCAACATCCACCACTCCTTCCTGCCGAGCTTCAAGGGCGCGAAGCCGTACCACCAGGCGCACGCCCGCGGCGTGAAGCTGATCGGCGCCACCGCGCACTACGTCACCGCCGACCTCGACGAGGGCCCGATCATCGAGCAGGAGGTCGCGCGGGTGGGCCACGACGTCACCCCGGACCAGCTCGTCGCCGTCGGCCGGGACGTGGAGTGCCAGGCGCTGGCCCGCGCGGTGAAGTGGCACAGCGAGCGCCGCGTGCTGCTGAACGGCAGCCGGACGGTCGTCTTCGCCTGACGGCCGACTTCCTGAGGTACCGCTCCTCGCGCCTCTGACCGGTCCGACCGGCCAGGGGCGCGAGAGCGTTCATAGGCGCGACAGCCTTCAGAGGCGCGACAGTGAAGCCGTCGCGAAGAGGACCTCGCGGATCGCGTCCCGCTCGCCGTGCTGCCCCGCCGCCGCGTCCTCGGGCGAGACATGCCCCGCGGCCAGCTGGCAGAACTCCACGCTGTCCAGCGCGATGTGCGCGACCGTACGGTCCGGTGTGCCGAGCGCGCCGGGCGAGTCCAGCGCGATGTACCAGTGGCCGCCGCCGCTGCCCTCCACCTCCAGGTGCAGCGTGCGCCCCGGCGTGCCCGCCTCGACCAGCCGCCGGGGCGGCGCGGCCAGCCCGGCCCGCCGCCGTACCGCCAGCGCGGACGGAAGCAGCCGCGCCGCCAGGTCGACCATGCCGTGCATGTGATGCGCGGCCGGCGCCTCGTACGGGTAATCCACGGCGTCGGCGATGTCACCGGCGTGCACCCAGCACTCGAAGGCGCGCTCCAGCAGGGAGTCGCGCAGCGGCAGCCGGAAGTCCCCGTAGGGCACGGCCAGTTCGGCGACCCCGCGGCCCGCGAAGGCCACCGTCCGTATCAGCGCGTGGGACTGCTCGCGCCAGGGCTCGCGGGTGGCGAGCGGGGACTCCTCGTGCACCGCCGTGCGCCAGTACGCGAGCGTGCGCTCCGTCGGATCGCTGGGGGAGTCCTCCGGTACCTCGGCGCCCAGCGGGTCGGTGAGCCCGAGGGCCGTGGCGACCAGGCCGTCCACGGACATCAGATGGCCGATGACGCCGGCGACGGTCGTGGTGCGGCCGGCCTCACGGTCGTTCTCGAACCACCGCAGCCGTACCGGGGCCCGCCACTCCGACTCGCCCATGTCCCGCAGCAGCGCGTCCAGTTTGGCGGTCTCCGCGTCGTACGGGCCCGCCCACTCGGGCACCGGGATACGGGCCGGGCGGCGGCCCAGGCAGTTCTCCAGGACCCGGCTGCGCAGCAGCGGGTCCAGGTCCAGGCTGTCGGCGGGGTGCAGCAGGCCGACGGCGTCCCGCAGCCGCAGCGCCTCGTCCGCGCACGCGGCGCAGTCCGTGAGGTGCGCCTCGACGGCGGCGGTCTCCTCGGGCGAGCAGGCGGCCAGCGCCCAGCAGCGACTTGAGCACGGCGTGCGGCAGCTCGGGCAGGCCGGCGCCGGCGGTGTCCTGGTCCGTGGTCCCGTCCTTCTCCGTGGCGGCGTCCTCTGCACCCGCGTCCTCGGGGGCCTCCTGCTCCTCCGGCGTCTGCCGTTGCTGCGGTGTCTGCCGCGGCTCCTCGGGCGTACGCCGTTCCTCCGGCGTCTGCCGTGCCTCCGGCGGGTCCTCGTCCGGCCGGGACGCGCGGACGTCCGGCAGCGGGCCCTGGTCCTCGGCCGGGCGGCGGGGGGACGGTATGCGCGGGCGCTCACCGCGGCCCGGGCACGGGCGGCCGGGGCCTTCCGGGTCCTGCGGGCCGTAACGGTCCCAGTCCTCCGGGCCGTTCACAGCGCCCGTCCGTATCCGGAGCCCGGCGGCGGTGGTGTCGCGGGGCGTCCCGGAGCAGGCGGCCCCGCCTGGTGGTTGTGCGCGGTGGCGAGGAGCTGCAGGCCGAGCCGGAGCCGGCGGCGCGCCTCGACCTCGGTGACGCCGAGGTCGGCGGCGGTCTGGCGGTAGTCGCGGCGCTGGAAGTACGCCAGTTCCAGCGCGGCGCGCAGCGGCGCCGGCATGGACGTGACGATGTAGTCGGCGCGGGCCGCGGTCGAAGCGGCGTTGATCTTCTGCTCGATCTCGGCCGGTCCGGGCGCGTCCGCGCCGCAGTCCAGCGCGGAGGCGGCCTCGGCCTGGCGCAGCCGGTGCACCGCCTGGCGGTGGGTGAGCGTGGCGACCCAGGAGCGCAGCGAGCCCTGCTTGGGGTCGTACGCGTCGGGGTTCTCCCATATGTAGCCGAACACCTCGCGGGTGATCCGGTCGGCGGCCGCCTCGTCCTCCAGAACGCGCTGCGCGAGGCTGTGCACAAGCGAAGCGAACCGGTCGTACAGCTCTCCGAGCGCGGCCGCTTCACCGCGCGCGAGCCGCTGCTGCATCCGCCTGTCCCAGCGCGGTGGCGCTTCGTTCACCATCCACGGCCCCCCTTCTCCGCCGCCGCTGTGCCCGCCGTCACAGAAGTCCATCGTCACAGAGTCCGTCGTGCGTCCACCGTGCCATCGAATGTAGTGCTCCGGTCCGTCGGTGCACCTTCCTTTACGGCAAAACGAGCCGTGCGGCGACTGCGGATGGTATAGGTCCCGTCACTTTCTGATTCGGCTATCGGTCAGAACTCGACTGATACAGACCGTTCATGCCCGTTTTTGCCCGCGCGTTATTCGTGCGTGACCGGGTGCGGAGAGAAAAGTCGATGATCCAGGGCATAGCCTGGGTACTGGCAGCCTGTTGCGCGCGGAATTCTTTCGAGTTTCAGGGGGGCAAGGCCGGGCAGCCGATGCTGGGAAGGGTGCGTTCCGGATGGCCTCCGGAGGCGTCCGGTCCGAAAGCGAGCGAAAGGCTTCGAGCGCGTGACGTTGAAGGTGGCAGAAGACGAGCAGGGGCCCTGGGCCGTACTGCAGGTTTCCGGTGAGATGGATCTGGTCACGTCTCCCTCGGTGCGTCAGCATGTGCACGACGCGGTCGCCGAGGGGCGCCGCAGTGTGGTGCTCGACCTCTCGGGCGTGCAGTTCTGCGATTCCAGCGGCGTCGGCGTACTGATCGCCGCGCGCCGCCTGATGCGCTCGTGCCAGGGCCGGCTGCGGCTGATCCTGCCGGCTCAGGGCGCGGTCGACGGCTCGCACGTGAACCGCGTACTCGCGGCACTCGGCGTGCGCCGCCTCTTCGAGGTGTACCCGGACGTGGCGACGGCGGTCGACGAGGCAGCGGCACCGCTGTCGGCGTGACCCAGCCGCTTCGCCGCTAGCCCCCTCGCCGCCTTCCGCCGTACCGTTTCCCCCGCTTTTCTCCCCCAATGGGGGGTTGCGAGGTCCCCTTCTCAACACAGTAGCGGGAGGGTCTGACAACGCCCGCCGCCCGCCCCGCCTCCCTCACCCCACCCTCTGCGGAAACTCCGCCCGCACCACGAAACCCCCGTCCCGCGTGGGCCGGGCCTCCAGCGTGCCGCCCAGGCTCTGCGCCCGTTCCCGCAGGCCCACCAGCCCGTGTCCGCCGCCGGGCAGCGCGGGTGCGTCGGTGCCCGCGTCCGGTGGGCCGTTCCGTACCTCCACCAGGAGTCCCGCGTCCGCCGCCCGGGGCTGTTCGACCCGGACCCGGACCCGCGCCCCCGGCGCATGCTTGCGTACGTTGGTCAGCGCCTCCTGCACCGTGCGGAACGCCGCGCGCTCCACGGTCCGGTCCGTCGGCGCGTCCCCGTCCACGCCGTTCTCGTACGTCACGTCCAGCGCCGACATCTCGATCAGCCGCGGCAGTTCGGCCAGGTCCGGCTGGGGTGCGAGGTCCTGCGCCGCGTCGTCCGGGGCCTCGCGCGGGCCGCCGCCCGCGGCGCGCAGGATGCCGACCATGTGCCGCAGCTCCTCCAGCGTCCGTACCGACAGCTGCCGGATGGTCCGTGCACCGTCCCGCGCCGCGGCGTCCTCCGAGGCCACCTGCAGCGCCCCGGCCTGCAGGCTGATCAGGCTGACCTGGTGGGCGACCACGTCGTGCATCTCGCGGGCCAGCCGGGCCCGCTCCGTGGCCAGCACCCGGTCCGCGATCAGCCGGTCCTCGCGCTCCAGGCTGCGGGTGAGCTCCGCGACCCGCGCCGCCAGCTCGCGCCGGGTGCGCACCAGCAGGCCCAGGGCGATCGGCCCGGCCGAGGTGACCGACGCGTCGATCAGTACCAGGGTGTTCTCGCGGTACGCGGTGATCTCCAGGTCGGAGATCGGATACGGGAAGAAGTGCGCGGCGATCAGCAGGAACGCGCAGCAGCCGAGGCGGGCGCGGCCCGGCCGCAGCGCGGCGACCGTGTACAGGGCGATCATCGGTGCGAACCAGATGTAGCCGATGTACAGGCCCGGCATCGTCGCCAGGAAGACGGTCAGCGGGAGTCGGCGGCGCAGCAGGAGGGCGAACGCGGCGAGCAGCGAGACGCTCAGCTCCAGCGGCTGGTCGAGGTCGTTGACGAGGAAGGAGTCGGCGATGCCGAGCAGGGTGGGGACGAGGAGGACGGCGCGGTGCCGCAGCCGGGCCGCGCGGGTGCCGACCGGCGGACCGGCCGCCGGGGCCGTCTCGGTCGCAGCTGTCTCCACCGGGGCCTCCGCGCCCGCGGCCGGCGTCATCTGGGACCTCCCGTGACCAGCCCCGCGCGGTCCGCGACGATTGCCGCCTGTACCCGGTTGATGCCGCCGAGCTTGCCCAGCAGGGCGCTCACGTGGTCCTTGACCGTACTGGGCGCGAGGCCCATCCGGGCGGCTATCTGCGCGTTCCCCAGGCCCTCGCCGAGCAGCGCCAGGACCTCCGACTCCCGTGGTGTCAGGGCGCGTACGGCCTCGGCGGCGGCCGCCTGGGTCTCGGCGGTCAGATAGCCGCCGATGACGGCGCGGGTGACGCCCGGGTCCAGCACGCTGCCGCCCGCGGCGAGGGTGCGCACCGCGCGGATGAGCTGCTCGGGGTCGGAGTCCTTCAGCAGGAAGCCGGACGCGCCCTCGCGGAGCGCGGCGGTCAGGTACTCCTGTGCGTCGAAGGTGGTCAGCATGGCGATGGCGGGGGGCTCGGAGGCGGCGCGCAGGCCGCGGAGTACGGTCAGACCGTCGACGTCCGGCATCCGGATGTCGAGCAGCACGACCTCCGCCGCGCTGCGCCGGACCGTCTCCACGGCCGTCGCGCCGCTGCAGTCCGCGACCATCTCGACGTCCGGCGCCGTCCCCAGGATCATCCGCAGCCCGGACCGCACCAGCCGCTCGTCGTCCACCACAGCGACACGGATCACCGGTCGCCCCTTCCTGTCGTGCCGTACCGATTCCGCTTCGGCGGGGTGCCACCCCCGCCGGAGGGCGGGGGTCCGCACGCGACCTGCGGAGGATGCCGCGGGACGGCACCCGCGGGCAGAGTGCTCTCATGCTGCACCACTGAGGAGGCCACAAGCCGTCCACGCGGTGCAGCTCACACCGGCGGCCGCCGCGACCCCCACACGCGACGGCCGCCTGTGGTGTTTCCGTACGGAATGCGTCCTACCGGGGCCGCGTCCGTCATTCCGGCCGGGTCCGCGCCCAGGAGTGCGTGGTGCCCGGGCAGGGGCTGAACGCCCGTCCCGTGGTGAGTACCAGTACGGAGGTCATCGCGGCCAGTAAGTACGCGGTGGTGGCCAGGTCCAGCGTCCCCTCGGCGCTGCGCGTCCCGGCGCTGAAGGCGTCGGTGACCGCGTAGCCGACCACCGTCCGCACCGTGAGGTAGAGCTGTACCGCGGCGAAGACCAGCAGCGCGCCGCGCATGTCCCGCCGCCCGCTCAGCGCCAGCCCGCCGACCACCAGCCAGCCGGTGATCGCGGCGAGCGCGGCGAATCCGGGCCCGGTGACCGGCGCGTCCGCCGAGGGGAGCACGGCCGCGTCCAAGGCGCCCGCCAGCCACTCCCCGGCTCCCTCCGTGCCGTCGGTCAGCAGCCGCACCGTCCAGGCCGCCTGGACCAGCCCGGCCAGCACGAACAGCACCCCGCAGATCCGCGAGAGCCGCCCGCGCCACCAGGCCCCGGCGGCCGGTCCCGGCTCCGTGCGCGCGGGCAGCAGGACGCACAGTACGACCGCCCCGGCCAGCAGCCCGAGCACGTGCGTGGCCAGCGTCCAGCCGCCCATCGCCTCGAAGCTGTACGCGGAGCGGTAGCCGGGGTGCAGCAGTCCGACGCCCTCGCGCAGTGAGCGGGCGAGCACCAGGCAGGCGAGCAGCAGGGCGGCCGGGCGGGCGAGGGTGCGCTGCGCGAGCGCCGCGCCGGCCACCGCCGCCAGTGCCACCGCGAGCGCCCATTCCTGCGGCCCCAGCGCGCCCACGGGGCCGGCCAGCGGGTTGAAGAGCCCCTCGACGAAGTCCAGCGGGCCCACCCGGGCGTCGGCCACGCCGGTCACGACCCAGGCGACGAGGGCGCCCGCGTACAGCCCGAGGGCCAGTCCGGTCGCGAGGTAGGCGCCGCTGTGTTCGGGCGTCGCCCGGCCGGGGTCGGCGCCCGGCCGCACATCGAGCAGCCCGCCGTCCTGCATCACCATGACCGACCCCCGATCCGCCGCGCGCCACCGCTCCGCGCCGCGTTCTCGCATTGCGGGCACCCGTACTGCGGTATGCCCGCCGTCCACTGTCATTGTTCAAGGACGGCGTGCGCAGGTACGGAGGTTCCACGCCTGTGTGTCGCGTGCCCCGGGGCCCCGCGGGCCCGCCGCGGCATCCTTCAGCGCACCCGTCGCGCGACCGCCGTGACGAAGTCGCGGATCTCCTGGCGGGTGCGGGCGCGGAGTTCGGTGAGCTCGTCCCGGTCGTCCACCCAGTGCAATTGCGTCACATCCGCCAGCAGCCGTTCGGTCAGCTCCACCACCTCGGCGTCGTCGCTGACGAGCTGTGCGCGGAACATCGCCTCGTGCGCGGCGTACCGCGTCTTGTACTGCTCCTCGCGCAGTTCGGGGCTGTCCTCGTCGCAGCGGTCCTCGTCGTGCAGGACGAACCACCGGTGGACCAGCACGCGGCGGTAGTCCAGCAGCGTGCCCGCGAACGCGCAGTAGGCGTCGATGCGTTCCTGCCGCAGCTTCTCGTCGCGCGCGAGGGCGTGGCTGCGCTCGGTCTCCTGTCGCTGGAAGAAGTGGGTTATCCCGGCCCCGAGGAGCGTGCCGACCACGGCCACCACGCTGGTAACAACTGCCTCCATGCCGACAGTTGATCACTTCGGCCCCGTGCGGCAACAGGGGGAGAGGCCGTGCGGCCACCGGGGCGAAGGCGCCTGCCCGCTCCTTCCGCTTCGGTGACCGTGGGGCAAGATGGCCTCCATGGGGAGCTTCGGGGGACACGGCCGCTTGATCGCCGGCCGGTACCGGCTGGACGGGAGGCTGGGCCGCGGCGGCATGGGCACGGTCTGGCGGGCCACCGACGAACTGCTGGGCCGGCAGGTCGCGGTGAAGGAGCTGAACCTCGACGACGACCGGGACGACGCGGACACCTCCGTACAGCGCGACCGGATGCTGCGTGAGGCCCGTACGGTCGCGCAGATCAAGCATCCGAACGTGATCGTCGTGCACGACGTGGTCATGCAGGACGAGCGCCCGTGGCTGGTCATGGAGCTGGTGGACGGCGGTTCGCTGGCCGACCGGCTGGCGAGCGGGGGACCGCTGGCCCCGCGCGAGGCGGCCCGGATCGGCGTCGCGCTGCTCGGCGCGCTGCGCGTGGCGCACGCCAGAGGCGTCCTGCACCGCGACATCAAGCCCGCCAACGTCCTGCTGGAGGCGGGCACGGGCCGGGTGGTTCTCACCGATTTCGGCATCGCGCAGGTGCCGGGTGCCACGACGCTCACCGAGAGCGGCGCGTTCGTGGGCTCGCCCGAGTACACCGCGCCCGAGCGGATGGCGGGCCGCGGGACGGGGCCCGAGGGCGACCTGTGGTCCCTCGGGGTGCTGCTGTGCGCGGTACTGAGCGGTGGCGAGACGCCCTTCCACCGCGACTCCATCGGCGGTGTGCTGCACGCCGTCGTCTCCGACGACATCCGCATCCCCGAGGCGGCCGGGCCGCTGCACACGGTCGTCGCCGGGCTGCTGCGGCGGGACACGGAGCGCCGGCTGACCGTCGCGGCCACCGAGCGGCTGCTGCGCGGCTACCTCCAGACCGGCCGGATGCCGGAGCCGGGCGGCGCGCTCACCGCCGAGGAGCGGCCGCCCTTACTGACCGGGCCCGCCCGGCAGCCCGCGCCGCTCCGGGACGCGTTCGACGGCCGGGCGCTGGCGGCCGCCGCGCGTCCGCACACCGGACGCACCCGGAACGTGCGCAACGTACTGCTCGCGGTGACCGCCGCGCTGGCACTGGCCGCCGCGGGCGCCGGGATCGCCGCGCTGGTACTGAACGGGCGGGGCGCGGACGACGGCAGGGCGCCCGCCACGCGCTCCCCGAGCCCGACCCCGACGGCGTCCAAAAGTCCAGGCCAGGGCGGTACGGCCACCCCTGCGCCCACCGTCCCGGCCGGGTACACCACCGTCCGCGACCCGCAGGGCTTCGCGCTCGCCGTACCGGACGGGTTCACGCGCTCCTACGAGAAGCCGCGGGTGTACTACTACTCCGTCGGCCGCCGGTTCCGGCTGGGCATTCACGTGCAGCCGCCGCAGCAGGGCGGACCGCTGGGCACGATGCGCGACGCGCACATCAACGGCCCGCAGAATTACCGGGGTTACCGGGACGGCAAGGTCACCGCCACCACCCACGGCGGCCATCGCGCCGCGCTGTGGCAGTTCACCTGGGACGGCGGGCCCGAGGACGGCGGCCCGCGCCGCACGTACGACCTGAGCTGGGACGAGGGGGGCCGGATGTACGACGTGTGGATCTCCGCGCCGGCCGGCGACCGGACCGTGGCGAAACGACACTTCGACACCGCGCTGGCCACCTTCCGGGCGCTTCGTCCGCCCTTGACCGGCTGATCGTCCGCCGGTCGCCGCTGGACGAAACCGCTGTACAGCAGCGTCCTGGCCAGTGATCACTGGCGTAATTGTGGGCAGCCGGTGAAAACTCATTACTCCCGGGTACACAAAGCGTGTCGGGAGGCATACGCTCGGCGCCATGACGGACTCGCTGGACACCGCACAGACCGCCCCCGCCGACGGCAACCCGGTCGCCTCCGCCGCCGCGGGCAGCCGCACCGCCGCCGACGTGGTCACCAAGGACCTGGTCGCCCGCCTCACCCGTGGCGTGGTCGGCAGCGGCAGTACGGCGAACCACACGCCGTTCACCGGCGAGGTCCTCGCCGAGCTGCCCGAATCCACCCCCGAGGACGTCGCGGAGGCCTTCGAGCGGGCCCGCGTGGCCCAGCGCCAGTGGGCGGCCACCCCGGTACGCAAGCGCGCCGCGGTCCTGCTCCGCTTCCACGACCTGGTACTGCAGCGCCAGGCCGAGGTGCTGGACCTCATCCAGCTGGAGACCGGCAAGGCCCGGCTGCACGCCCACGAGGAGATCCAGGCGGTCGCCGTCGCCGCCCGCCACTACGGCCGCAAGGCCCCCGCATACCTGAAGCCCAAGGGCCACACCGGCGTCGTGCCGACCCTCACCAAGGTCACCGAACTCCGCAAGCCCAAGGGCGTGGTGGGCCAGATCGCCCCCTGGAACTACCCCTTCGAGCTCTCCGTCGGCGACGCGCTTCCCGCCTTCGTCGCGGGCAACGCCGTCGTCATGAAGCCCGACACCGAGACCGCGCTGACCGCCCTGTGGGCGCGCGAGCAGCTCATCGAGGCGGGCCTGCCGCCGGAGGTCTGGCAGGTCGTGATCGGCGACGGCCCGGTCGTCGGCCCCGAGGTCGTCAAGCACGCCGACTACGTCTCCTTCACCGGCTCCACCCGCACCGGCCGCGAGGTCGCCCAGGGCGCGGCGGCCCGCCTCGTCGGCTGCTCGCTCGAACTGGGCGGAAAGAACGCCATGTTGGTGCTGCACGACGCGGACATCGACAAGGCCGCCGCCGGCGCCGTCCGCGGCTGCTTCTCCTCCGCGGGCCAGCTCTGCATCTCCATCGAGCGGCTGTACGTCCACGAGTCGATCGCCGACGAGTTCGCCGGGCGCTTCGCGGCCCGTACGAAGGCCATGCGGCTGGGCAACGCCCTCGCGTACGGCGCCGACATGGGCTCCCTCGTCGGCGAGCGCCAGCTCGAGACCGTCACCCGGCACGTCGAGGAGGCCGTCGCCAAGGGCGCCAAGCTGCTCGCGGGCGGCAAGCCGCGCCCCGACATCGGCCCGCTCTTCTACGAGCCCACCATCCTCGACGGCGTCCAGGCCCCGATGGCCGTCTGCAACGAGGAGACCTTCGGCCCGGTCGTCTCGATCTACCGCTTCAGCGACGAGGACGAAGCGATCGCCCTCGCCAACGCCACCCCCTACGGCCTGAACTCCAGCGTCTGGACCAAGGACGGCCGCCGCGGCCGCAAGATCGCCGCCCGGCTGAACACCGGCACCGTCAACGTCAACGAGTCCTACGCGGCGGGCTACGGCAGCGTCCAGTCCCCGATGGGCGGCATGGGCGACTCCGGCCTCGGCCGCCGCCACGGCTCCGAGGGCATCCTCAAGTACACCGAGGCCCAGACCGTCGCCCACCAGCGCATCATGCCCCTGGCCCCGTCCTTCGGCATGGACGACGAAAAGTACGCCGCCTTCATGTCCCTCAGCCTCAAGGCCATGAAGGCCATTCGCCTCCGCTGACCCCCCAGCCCCGACCCGCACACTTTCAAGGAGCGCCGATGCCAGGGGAGAACTCTGCCCAAAACCAGGAGCAGCCGGCCTACGACTACGACGTACTGGTCATAGGCTCCGGCTTCGGCGGCTCCGTATCCGCCCTCCGTCTCACCGAGAAGGGCTACCGCGTCGGCGTTCTGGAAGCCGGCCGCCGCTTCACCCGCGAGACGCTGCCCAAGAACTCCTGGGACATCCGCAACTACCTCTGGGCCCCGGCCCTGGGCTGTTACGGCATCCAGCGCGTCCACCTGCTCGGAAATGTCATGGTCCTGGCAGGCGCTGGAGTCGGCGGCGGCTCGCTCAACTACGCCAACACCCTCTACGTCCCCCCGAAGCAGTTCTTCGACGACCAGCAGTGGGGCCACATCACCGACTGGCAGGACGAGCTCAAGCCGTACTACGACCAGGCCCAGCGCATGCTCGGCGTACGACTGAACCCGACCCTGACCCCCTCCGACGTCCACCTCAAGGCTGCCGCCGAGAAGATGGGCGTGGGCGACACCTTCCACATGGCGCCGGTCGGCGTCTTCTTCGGCGACGGCAAGGACGCCGACGGCGCGACGAAGGCGGCGCCCGGCGGCGAGGTGCCCGACCCGTACTTCGGCGGCGCGGGCCCGTCCCGCAGGGCGTGTTCCGAGTGCGGCGAGTGCATGACCGGCTGCCGGCACGGCGCGAAGAACACCCTCACCGAGAACTACCTCTACCTCGCCGAGCGGGCCGGCGCGGTCATCCACCCGATGACCTCCGTCGTCGCCCTCACCGAGGACTCCCGCGGCGGCTTCGCGGTCCGCACCCTGCCCACCGACGACAAGCGCAAGGGCAAGGGCCGCACCTTCACCGCCCGCCGGGTCGTGATCGCCGCCGGCACGTACGGCACCCAGACCCTCCTCCACAAGATGAAGGACACCGGTCTGCTGCCGCACCTCTCGCCCAAGCTGGGCGAGCTGACCCGTACCAACTCCGAGGCCCTGGTGGGCGCCCTCACCGACAACCGCCGCTACCGCAAGAAGACCGGCGAGAAGAAGGTCGACTTCACCCGCGGCGTGGCGATCACGTCCTCCATCCACCCGGACGCCGACACCCACATCGAACCGGTCCGCTACGGCAAGGGCTCCAACGCGATGGGCGGCCTGTCCCTCTTCCAGGTCCCGGTACGGGACGGCGCCGCGGCCCGCGTCCTCGGCTTCCTCGCCAAGTCGGCGCGCCACCCCGTGCTCTCGCTCCGCTCCCTCTCCAACCGCCGCTGGTCGGAGCGGACCATCATCGGCCTGGTCATGCAGTCCCTGGACAACTCCCTGACCACGTACCGGAAGCCGGGCGGCATCGGAAAGGGCCTGCTGACCGCGCGGCAGGGCCACGGCGCGCCCAACCCGGCACAGATACCGGCCGCCGCCCAGGCCGCCACGCTGATCGCCGAGGACATCAACGGCTTCCCCGGCAGCAACGTCGGCGAGCTGATGGGCACCCCGCTGACCGCGCACTTCCTCGGCGGCTGCCCGATCGGCGAGGACGCGGACCACGGCGTCATCGACCCGTACCACCGCCTGTACGGCCACCCCGGCATCTCCGTCGTCGACGGCTCCGCGGTCTCCGCGAACCTCGGCGTCAACCCGTCCCTCACGATCACTGCCCAGGCCGAACGCGCGATGTCCCTCTGGCCGAACAAGGGCGAACAGGACCCCCGCCCGGCCCCCGGCCACCCATACCAACGCCTGACACCGGTGCAGCCACACAGCCCGGCAGTCCCGGAAAAGGCGTTCGCGGCCCTGAATCTCCCGTTCGTCCCGGTACCGAAGGTCCCAAAGTCCAGCCCGTCCGGCGATTGAGGACATCTCTGACCGGTACGACGAGGGGCCGCACCCGGCAACCCAGGCGCGGCCCCTCACAGCTCAACCGCCGTTACGCGGCAGCGCCATCCGTCTTACGACGACGCACCACAAAGATCGCCCCGGCGCCCACGGCCATCGTCACCCCGGCCACCGCCGCAATCATCGGCAGCGCCGAGGAAGACCCGGTCTCGGCAAGCTTCCCGGAGACCGGCAGCTCCTTCATCCCGCCCTGCGGCGCCGGCTTGCTGGGCTTCTTGCCGCCCGGCTTCCCCGTGGCCGGCGGCACCGTGCCCGGCTTGCTCCCCGCGACCAGCACGTCGAACTCGTACTCCGACCCCTCGGAGAACCCGCAGACGTCCTTCTCGTCGTGGTACGCGCCGATGGCGAAGGCGAAGCCGTAGCTGCCAGGCGTCTTGGCGTCGACCTTCAGACGCAGCTTGGCGTCGGAGTACTCACCGGACGCCAGATCGGCGGTGGAGGCGAAGTAGCCCTCGTCGCCGATGGTGTGCCAGGTGCCGGACGCCTCGTCCAGCCACTGCACCGTGAGCAGGTGCGAGACATCGTCGAAGTCGTCCTTGTCGATGGCCGACAGCATGACGTAGGCGTCGACGGACTTCATGGCCTGCTCGGAGACGTTGGTCGCCCGGAAGGTGAAGTTGTGCCACCCGGAGCCGGCCACGACCTGGCTGGGCAGGCCGCGCAGCGTGGTGGTGATCGCCGCCTCCTCCGACTCCTTCTCACAGACCGGCTCCTCGGTGGGCGTCTCGGAGGGAGTGGCCGACGGCGTACCGGTGGGCTTCTCGGTCGTGCCCTCGGTGGGCTCCTCGGTCGTCGGGGCGGAGGCCGACGGCTCGGTGGTGGGCTCCTCCTCCGACGGCGGGGGCGTCGGCTCGGCGCTCTCCGAGGGCTCCTCGGTCGGCGCCTCCGTCTCCGGCGCGTTCGCGCTGGGCGCCGGCTCCTCCGGCACCTCGGAGGGGGACGCGGACGGCGGCGTGGTGGGGTCGCCCTCCGTCGCATACGCGGCAGGCGCCGCAAGCAGCGCGGCGGGAGCGAGGACGGCCGTCGCGGCGGCAGCCGTCAGTGCACGGCGAAGCTTCATCGTGTCAAGACCTCTTCGTGGGTCCGGAGTGCCGAGGGGGAGGCACGAATCGGTAGCGGGCCGTCGCGGTGGGGCGCGGTATGGCCGTGCGTTTACGAGTGCATGACCAGCCACATGGCTCAAAGGTTGCACGCGAAGTTGCATATATCTGCGGACCGACGAGCGGCGACGAGCGGGCGAGAGCTCGTAAAGGCAGAGTCCGGGCAGAGCGAAGGGCCCCGAGGTGCCGTCCGCGAGGGGGGTGCGGGCGACCGCGGGGCCCTTGCTGCTCGGCGCCGTCGTCAGGGCAGCGGCGGCGCCGAAGGAAGGCGCCGGGGGGAGGGCGCCTGTGAGGCTCTGCTGGTTCTGTAAGAACCCGGCGAGGCTCTACCGGTATAGACCAATGGCAGTATCGGGAGCCACCTCGATGCGAGGTAATCGGCTCTTCATGCATCGTGCTGGATGCGCCACATCCGGCGCAACCGTTTCGACCGGATGCGGTCGGCCCCAGGCGTCCCCGGGGCCGACCGCCCCATCGGATGTGACCGGGCTGCTGTCCCCTGCCGACCGGCCACAGCACCGCAGCGAGGTCCCACGGCGCCGTCCGCTTCAACCCGGGCGGCGTCTCATCGCTTCGGCGTTCCCGCCCACGGGGCGGCGTCTACGCGTAGTCCTGCAGGCCGCGCCTGGCTGGCGTGGCACCGGGAACAACGAAGCCCCGAGCCGCCCGGTCACGGTCCGTACGGGTGAGCCGCCGCCCCGGACCCCGTACGGGTGGCGCCGCCCGAACTCAGATGCGCCCGCGGCACAGCTCCAGCAGCGTCATCGCCAGCGCGGTGCCGGGCCGGCCGAGCTGGTCGCGGAAGTGCTCCAGGACCTCCATCTCGCGGGCGAGGTTCACCCGGCGCCCGCCCGAGGCGATCCGTTCCTTCTGGATCACGGCCGAGACGGCCATCCGTTCCTGTACGAGGCCGATGATCCGGCCGTCGAGATCGTCGATCCGCCGGCGCGCGTCGCCGATCACGGCGGCGGCCTCCTCGGTGCGCGCACCGGTCTCCGGGCGGGGCTTGGTCGTGATGCTGGTCGCGTTGCCGGCCGTGTTGCTGCTCATATCCGTCTCCTGGGGTTCTGAGGGTCTACGGGGATCTTCGGGATCCCGTGGTCCCGTGGTCCGTGGCCCTGGAACCGCACCGCCCGGAGGGGAAAACACAGCGCCCCGGGCCTTGTACGGCCCGGGGCGGCTGGGAAGTCGCTTGTCGCTGTGATCAGCGGTTCATGCAGCGCGACCATGGCAGCCGGACGGGCCGGTGCCATAGGTAAAGGCGAAGGTCAGCTGCGTGAACATGGGGCTCAGTATGTGCCCGGTAGAATCGAAAGCACAACCCCGTAGCTCCACCACCGCCGGAAGGCCGCCGAAGTGCCAGCAGCGCCCCCCGCCGCCGCCCCGGATGTCGTCCTCGTTGTCGACTTCGGCGCGCAGTACGCCCAGCTCATTGCCCGCCGCGTCCGCGAGGCGCGGATCTACAGCGAGATCGTGCCCTCGACCATGCCGGTCGAGGAGATGCTCGCGAAGAACCCCAAGGCGATCATCCTCTCCGGCGGTCCGTCGTCGGTCTACGAGGAAGGTGCCCCGAGCATCGACCGTGCCCTGTTCGAGGCCGGTGTCCCGGTCTTCGGCATGTGCTATGGCTTCCAGCTGATGGCCGTGAAGCTCGGCGGCACGGTGGACAACACCGGTGCGCGTGAGTACGGCCGCACCCCGCTGGCCGTCTCCAAGACCAGCTCCACGCTCTTCGAGGGCACCCCGGCCGAGCAGTCGGTGTGGATGTCGCACGGCGACGCCTGCTCCGCCGCTCCCGAGGGCTTCACGGTCTCGGCCTCCACGGACGTCGTGCCGGTGGCCGCGTTCGAGAACGACGAGAAGAAGCTGTACGGCGTGCAGTACCACCCCGAGGTGATGCACACCACGCACGGCCAGCAGGTACTGGAGCACTTCCTCTACCGCGGCGCCGGCATCGAGCCCAACTGGACGATGGGCAACATCATCGAGGAGCAGGTCTCCGCGATCCGCGAGCAGGTCGGCACGAAGCGTGCGATCTGCGGCCTGTCCGGTGGTGTGGACTCCGCGGTCGCCGCCGCGCTGGTCCAGAAGGCCATCGGTGACCAGCTCACCTGCGTGTACGTCGACCACGGTCTGATGCGCAAGGACGAGACCGAGCAGGTCGAGAAGGACTTCGTCGCGGCCACGGGCGTGCAGCTCAAGGTCGTCGACGCTTCCGAGCGCTTCCTCTCCGCGCTCGCCGGGGTCTCCGACCCCGAGGAGAAGCGGAAGATCATCGGCCGCGAGTTCATCCGGGTCTTCGAGCAGGCCCAGGCCGAGATCATCGCCGAGGCGGGTGCCGCGGGCGAGCCCGTCGAGTTCCTGGTCCAGGGCACGCTGTACCCGGACATCGTCGAGTCCGGCGGCGGCACGGGCACGGCCAACATCAAGTCCCACCACAACGTGGGCGGCCTCCCCGAGGACCTGGAGTTCAAGCTCATCGAGCCGCTCCGCCAGCTCTTCAAGGACGAGGTCCGCATGGTCGGCGCCGAGCTGGGCCTGCCGGAGGAGATCGTTCAGCGCCAGCCGTTCCCCGGCCCCGGCCTCGGCATCCGCATCGTCGGCGAGGTCACCCGCGAGCGCCTCGACCTCCTCCGCGAGGCCGACGCGATCGCCCGCGAGGAGCTCACCGCCGCCGGCCTGGACCGCGAGATCTGGCAGTGCCCGGTCGTGCTCCTCGCCGACGTCCGCTCGGTGGGCGTCCAGGGCGACGGCCGCACGTACGGCCACCCCATCGTCCTGCGTCCGGTCTCCTCCGAGGACGCGATGACGGCGGACTGGACCCGCATGCCGTACGACGTCCTGGGCCGCATCTCCACCCGCATCACCAACGAGGTCAAGGACGTCAACCGCGTAGTCCTCGACGTGACGAGCAAGCCCCCGGGCACGATCGAGTGGGAGTGACGTTCCTGTAGGGACACTCCCGGTCAACGCCGACGCCGTCGCTCATTCGTTTGGGCGGCGGCGTTGTCGTATGTGCTGGGTACGCTGACGGCACGGCCCAGAATCCCGTCCATGGGAGGACTCATGACCGCCGAGACCGAGCACCACTGGCCGGTGCCGCCGCAGGACGGCTACACCGTGGACGACCTGCTGACGCTGCCCGACCTCCCGCCGCACACTGAGCTGCTCGACGGGAGCCTGATTTTCGTGAGCCCGCAACGCTACTTCCACAGCATCGTGATCGACCTTCTCGTGAGCGGGCTCCGCCGTACCGTGCCGCCTGAGCTTAAGGTCGTGCGCGAGATGACCGTGGCCATCGACAAACGGAACGGGCCGGAACCGGACATCGCCGTCGTCCGGGCCGTTGCGGCGCGCTCCCGTACGCAGACCCAATTCCAGGCCAGGGATGTGATGCTGGCCGTTGAGGTGGTCTCGCCGGAGTCCGAGGCCCGCGACCGCGACACCAAGCCGCACAAGTACGCGGGCGCCGGCATCCCCCACTTCTGGCGCGTGGAGATGTCCGGCATCGACGACCGCCCGACCGTCCATGTCTTCGAGCTCAACAAGGAAGACCGGACGTACCACCCGGTCGCGGTCCACCACGAACGCCTCAAGCTCACCACCCCCTTCGACATCGACATCGACCTCGCGGAGATCGACAACCTCTGATGTCCCTGGACACGCAGTACCACTACCCCGTTCCGCCGCCGGACGGCTGGACCGCGGAGGATCTCGACCGGCTGCCGGACCTCCCCAGGCACACCGAGCTGCTCGACGGCAATCTCGTCTTCATGAGCCCCCAGACGCGGTTCCACTCCAGGGTCCTGAGCCTGCTGGAGTACGGGCTGCTGGGCCAGGTGCCGGACGGCCTCGGCGTCTTCCGGGAGTTCGACGTCAGGCTGGACAGGCGCAACCGTCCGTCGCCCGATGTCACAGTGGTCCCGGCCGATGCGGACACCGGTCCGAAGGGCACCTGGCTGCGGCCCGAGGACGTCCTCCTGGCGGTCGAGGCCGTCTCGGACGACTCCGTGGAGCGTGACCGCGAGCTCAAGCCGCGTAAGTACGCCGAGGCGGGCTTCCCGCACTACTGGCGGGTCGAGCCGGCTGACGGGCTTCCCGTCGTGCACGTCTACGAGCTCGACCCCGCGACGAGGGTGTACGCGCTCTCCGGGGTTTACCAGAATCGCCTGGAGCTGACCGTCCCCTTCCCCATCGACATCGATCTCACCGCGATCAACAACAGACGCCTCCGCTGACAGCACCCTGTTGACGCCCCACCCTCCACCGCGGAAAATTGATTCCGTACTACGGAACAGATGTCCGCGATGCGGAAGTAAGTGGGGCGTACGGCATGAGCACCATCGGTTTCATCGGACTCGGGATCATGGGCAGCCCGATGGCGGTCAATCTGGCGAAGGCCGGGCACACCGTTCGCGGGTGGAACCGCAGCCCCGGGAAGGCAGGGGCGCTGGTTGAGGCCGGGGGGACCGAGGCGGCGAGCATTGCCGAGGCCGTCCGGGGTGCCGACGTGGTCATCACGATGGTTCCCGCTTCGCCGCAGGTCGAAGAGGTGGCGTATGGGGAGGATGGGATCCTCGCCAATGCCCAAAAGGGCGCGCTGCTGATCGACATGTCGTCGATCACGCCGCAGACGTCGATCGATCTGGCCGCGCGGGCCAAGGAGCACGGCGTGCGGGTGCTGGACGCGCCCGTGTCCGGCGGTGAGGCCGGTGCCATCGAGGGCGTGCTCTCGATCATGGTCGGCGGCGAGCAGGCCGACTTCGAGGCGGCCCGCCCCGTGTTCGAGGCGATGGGCGGCACGATCGTGCACTGCGGCCCGCACGGCGCCGGGCAGACCGTGAAGGCCGCCAACCAGCTCATCGTTGCCGTCAACCTGCAGGCGTGCGCGGAGGCCATCGGCTTCCTGGAGAAGTCCGGCGTGGACCTGGAAGCCGCGCTGGAGGTGCTGAACGGCGGGCTCGCCGGCTCGGCCGTACTGACCCGGAAGAAGGCGAACTTCCTCGCCGGCGACTACCGCCCCGGCTTCAAGCTCGCCCTGCACCACAAGGACATGGGCATCGTCACGGACGCCGCCCGCACGGTCGGCGCGACGCTGCCCGTCGGCGCCACCGCCGCCCAGCTCATCGCCTCGGCCGTGGCCCGCGGCGACGGCGACCTGGACCACTCGGCGCTGCTCCGCGGCGTCCGCGCGATGAGCGGCCAGGAAGAGAAGTAGCGGGCACCACTGGCCTCTTCACTTACGGCGGCGTAGCTTCCGGTGCGAGCCGCCGGTACGCACGCGTACGAAGAGGAGAACCGCCATGCCCGAACCGACGCCGATACCCACCGACCAGCTCCGGTTCGCGATGCCGCCGACGCACGCGACCGTCGAGGAGGAGCGCCGGTACCGCAAGGAGCGGCTCGCCGCGGCGCTGCGGCTCTTCGGGAGGTACGGCTTCGAGGAGGGCGTGGCGGGCCACATCACCGCCCGGGACCCGGAGTTCACCGACTGCTTCTGGGTGAATCCCTTCGGGATGTCCTTCCGGCACATCACCGTGAGCGACCTGCTCCTCGTCAACCGCGAGGGGCAGGTCGTCGACGGCCGCCACCACGTCAACCAGGCCGCGTTCGCGATCCACGCGCAGATCCACGCCGCCCGCCCCGACGTCGTCGCCGCGGCGCACAGCCACTCCACGTACGGCAGGGCGCTGGCCGCGCTCGGCGAGCCGCTGGAGCCGATCACGCAGGACGTGTGCGCGTTCTACGAGGACCACGCGCTGTTCGACGAGTACACGGGCGTCGTCGTGGACGAGGCGGAGGGCGCGCGGATCGCGGCCGCGCTCGGGCCGCGCAAGGCGGTGATCCTGCGCAACCACGGGCTGCTGACGGTCGGCGACTCCGTGGACGCCGCGGCCTGGTGGTTCCTCACGATGGAACGGTCCTGCCAGGTACAGCTCACCGCGAAGGCGGCCGGTAAGCCCGTACTCATCGATCACGGCGACGCGCTCCGCACGCGCGAGCAGCTCGGCAGCGACCTGGTCGCGTGGATCAACTACCAGCCGCTGTTCCAGCAGATCAGCCGCGAGGAGCCGGAGCTCTTCGGCTGAGCCACGGCCCCGTACCGGATCCGCCCCGCCCGCACGCCCCGGAACAGCGCGGTTGGCGCCCGCCCCGCCACCTCGGCACAATGCGCAGCCATCGCTGCCATCAGGGAGCGGTTCACGGCTACGGGTAGCGGGCGGTACGGAAGTGTCGGTGGACGCGGCGGCGGGAGCAGGGGCGGAGACGAGTACAGGGGCGGAGACGGGGGCCCGTCACGAGTGCGGTTGCGGGGACTGTCCGGACGGTGCCCGGACGGGGCACCGGCAGGCGGTCGCCGCGTTCCTCGCGCTCCGCGAGGACTTCGCCGCGGGGCACGGCGTACCGGCCGCGCTCGCGCACTCCGCCGGCGCCGCCCGCCAGTGGATCTCCGACGAGCTGGCGCAGTCGGCCCGGACGGTCGCCGAACGCGCCGCCGCCGAGGGCCGCGCCCGGCGCGAGAGGCTCTGGCGCGGCACCCCGCTCGTGCTGTGGGGCGCTGTCGCCGCGCTGCTCATCGGGCAGGCGCTCAGCGCGATCGGCGCGGGCTGGACCGACGCCCGTACCGCCGCACTGGCCGCGGCCGTCGTCGTGGCCGCGCTGCTCACCGCACTCGCCTGGCGGCACCGCGCCCACGGCGGCCTCCTCGCGCCCCTCACCGGCGCGGACAGCCGCCTGTCCACCTCCCGCACGGTCGCCGCCGCCTGGCTGCTGCCCGTCGTCTGGGCGGTACTGATGTTCGCGGCCCGGCTGGCGCTGGCCCCGGACGCCGACGGGCGCCGCCGCCTGCTGGCCGGGCTCGACCTCTCGCGCGGCGCCGGGCTGCTCACCGTCGTGGCGCTGGCCTGCGCGGCGGCGGCCGTCGCCGCGCGACTGGTGTCCGTACGCCTCGCCGCCGGACGCCAGCAGAAGGTGCCCGCGGAGTACCCGCGCGCCGGGGACCTGCTGACCGACGACGCCGGCCGCGGCAGCTTCGCGGACGCGCAGTACGTGCTGCTCAACGCGGTCGCCGTGGTCTTCGCCGCGGCCCGCCTCGCGACCGAACCGGACCGGCTCCCGGACCTCCCGTGGGGGCTGGTGGCGCTGGCCGCGGTCAGCGCGGCGACGTACCTGGCGGGCAAGTACGCGGAGGGTGCCCGTCCGGTCGTGCTCTCCGTCGTGCGGGCCCGGGAGATCGGCGGCCTGGACGGGCCGGTCCGCACCGGCGACGACATCGAGATCCGCGGCAGCGGCTTCGTCCCGCCGGGCGCGCAGCCGCCGCACCGGCTGGCCCGTACGGTCGTCCGCATCGGCGGCGTCGACGTGCACGTCCCACTGGTGCCGGTCCCCGGCGGCTTCGCGAACCCGGCGGACGACGTGCTGGTCGTGCCCGTGCCGGCCGACGTGGAGCCGGGCCGCGCCGAGGTCCGCGTCATCACGGCGGCGGGCGTCGAATCCGCCGCGTATCCGCTGTTCATCCAGGAGTGACACGGGTGCGGCGCGCATCCTCGTGGCTCCCGCTTCCGTTGAATGTTCTGTGACGTCCGGCCCGTATCAGTCTTCGAACGCCCGCCCGTGGGCAGAATCGTCCGCGCCGGGCGGCGACGCAGAGGCGGGAGGACACCATGGTGCACAGAGGAAGCTCGCTCGCGATGGGCCACGGAGGGACCGGCGGCGATGCGGGTCCGACGGGACTGCGCGGGACACTGGGCCGGTACGCGCTGCTGCCGCTGCGGATCTTCCTCGGCGTGACCTTCGTCTACGCGGGCCTGGACAAGCTCACCGAGCCGGGGTTCTTCGCGGCCTCCGGCAACGGCTCGATCGGCGAGTGGATGCGGCAGTCCCGGCCGTCCGCCGGCGTGCCGCAACTGGTCGACCTGGCGCTGAACAGCCCGGCGGTCTTCGGGTACATCATCGCGGCGGGTGAGCTGGCGGTCGGCATCGGCATACTGCTCGGCCTCCTCGGCCGGCTCGCGGCGACCGGCGGCGCGCTGATCTCGCTGAGCTTCTGGCTGACCGTCAGCTGGTCGACGACGCCGTACTACTTCGGCAACGACCTGGCGTACCTGATGGCCTGGCTGCCGCTGATCCTGGCCGGCACGCCGTACCTCTCCCTCGACGCGCTCTACGCCAAGCGCCGCCGCCGCTTCGGCCGCCGGCTCATCGGCTGACGGGCCGCTCGGCGCCCCGCCTCCGGCGGTGGATGAGGCCGTACAGCGCCGAGATGCCGCCCGAGAGGAAGAGGCCGGCGGGGAGCGCGATCAGCGGCCACGCGCCGGGCACGTCGACCCGGCCGGCGGTGTCCAGCACGTAGACGCCGCCGATGCCGAGCGCGGTCAGGCCCGTGACGAGCCGGGCGGGCTGGAACTCATGCCGCAGCACGGTCGGCCACCTCCTCCTGTGCCGGCGCCGCCGGCTTCGCGGGTACCTCTGGCTTCGCCGGTACCTCCGGCGACGGCTTCCTCTCGGTCCCCACGTACTGCATCTCCGCCTGGCCGACCCCCACCTCCAGCCGCAGGTCCAGCGTGCCGTGCGGCCGCTCGCCCTTCTTCAGGCCGTGCGGGGGCAGCGTGACGGTGCGCGCCCGGTCGGGCGCGACGTCGATGTCCTCGGCCGCCTCGCCGGGCAGCCGGATGTCGCCGAGCCCGACGTCGACCCGTACGCGCGTCCGTACCCCCTCCGGCAGCGTCACCCGCAGCAGCCCGGCACCCACCTCGGCGTGCGTCCGGACCGTCTGCCCCTCCTTCAGGCGCAGCCCGCCGAGGTCCAGGTGGCCGTGGCCCGCGCCCAGTTCGTACGCGGGCCGGACGGCGGCCGCGGTCGACGGCGGCCAGGTGCGGCTGTCCCAGTCGGTGGTGATGCTGCGCGGCAGGACGGCGGTCGCGCCGAGCAGCAGGGCGGTGACCACCACCATGAAGACCGTGCCGCCGCCGGTCCGGCCCAGCCAAGCGCTGAGCACCATGCCGAGCCCGAACACCACCAGCGCGGCCGCCAGCCCCGCCTGGAGGCTCGCGGGCAGCGAGCCGCCGTGCCAGGACGGCAGCGCGGCCACCGCGCCCGCCACCAGCGCCAGCAGGAACGTCAGCCCGCCGATCGACCGCGCCCGCGCCGGCCGCCGCGGCTTGCGGGTCTCCGGCACGACCGGGGGAGTGTACGACGGTGTGTCAGCAGGCCCCCACAGGTACCCCGCACGGCCCCCCGTCGTGGCCTCCGGGCCGTCCTTCGTGAGCGGATCCCGCCACCACGAAGGGCTGCTCGGTGCGGGCGGTGCCTGTGTCTCGGGCGGCGCGTCCGCGACGGCCTGCGCGGTCGCCGGGTCCACCGGGCCCGTACCGTGCGCCGCGGCCCGCCGCTGCTTCGACCAGTACGCCGAGCCGGCCACCGCGAGCGCGAGCATGAGCGTGAACGCCAGGTCGTCGCCCCGGCCCAGTACCGACAGGAAGAGCCCGCAGCCGACCAGCGCGACGAGGATCGCGGTCAGCGCCGTGCCCTCGACCCGTCCGGACAGCAGCCGCCGCCCCTCGTTCTCGTCCTCGCCCTCCAGCGGGATCAGCAGCCAGGCGAAGCCGTACACGATGAGGCCGATGCCGCTGCTCACGGCCAGTACGGCGAGCACGATGCGGAAGATCACCGGGTCCAGGTCCCAGTGCCGCCCCAGCCCGCCGCACACCCCGGCCACCACCTTCTGCCGCCGGCTGCGCCGCAGCGGTGGCTGGGGCGGCGGCAGGGGAGGGGCATCGGCGGTCGCGCCCTGCGGCTCGGCGGTCGCGCCCTGCGGCGGCCCGGACGGTGAGGCATCGTTCATGCGCTCATGGTGGCAAGCGGAACCGGCAATGGGCATCAGTGACAACCCTGGCCGGACCCTGAGATCCCGGACGCGGCGACGACCGGCCGGTAACAGGTGTGGCTGTGTTGACTATCGTTGTTCTCTGACGGGTTACGGGGGAGCCGGAGGGCGTGCGGTGTCGGAGGCTGCGGTGGACGAGGGTCGGCTGATCGCCGGGCGGTACCGCCTGCTCGAGCGCATAGGCCAGGGCGGCATGGGCACCGTCTGGCGGGCCCACGACGAACTGCTGGGCCGCCAGGTCGCCGTCAAGCGCCTGCACGCCGCCTCGCTCCAGCTGGAGCCGGACGAGCTGGCCACCCGTAACGAACGCACCCGCCGCGAGGCCCGGGCCGCGGCCCGCATCAACCACTCCAACGTCGTCGGCGTGCACGACGTCGTCGACGACGCGGGCCTGCCCTGCATCGTCATGGAGTACGTCCCCTCCGTGACCCTCGGGGACGTCATCAAGGAGGCCGCGCTCTCCGGGGGCGGCGTGCCGCCGGACGAGGCCGCCCGCATCGGCCGCGGCATGATCGCCGCACTGCGCGCCGCGCACGCGGCCGGCGTCCTGCACCGCGACGTCAAGCCCGGCAACGTGCTGCTCGGTGACGACGGCCGGGTGGTACTCACGGACTTCGGTATCGCGGTGGCCAGTGGTACGTCCACGCTCACCAAGACCGGCGAACTGGTCGGCTCCATCGACTACTTGGCCCCCGAGCGCGTCAAGGGCGGCACCCCGGGCCCCGCCTCCGACCTGTGGGCGCTGGGCGCGACGCTGTACCAGGCGGTCGAGGGCCGGCCGCCGTTCCGCAAGCACACCGCGGTCGAGACGGCGTACGCGATCGCCGTCGACCCGCTGGTCCCGCCGCGCAACGCCGGGCCGCTCACGCCGCTCATCGAGGCGCTGCTCGCCAAGGAGCCGGCGGACCGTCCCACGGCCGAGTCCGTCGAGCGCACCCTGCGCGCGCCCGCCTCCGAGGCCGCGACGGAGCTGCACACGATGGGCGGCTGGCGGACGGACACCGGTACGGATACCAGCACCACTGCCCTCCCAGTCGCCCCGGCCCAAGCCGAAGTCCCGGCCCCCACTCCCACCCCCACTCCCACCCCCGTCCCCGCCCAGCGCGACACCGCCGTCACTGCCGCCACCACAGCCACCAGCCGCGTCCCCGTAGGCGTCCCCGCGGCCCCCGCCCGCCGGCGGCGCCTGGCCGCCGTCCTGTGGGGCGCGCTGGCCGTCGTGGCCGCCGGCGCGGTGACGGCCGGCGTGCTGTATCTGCTGCAGGACGGCGGCGGCGTGAAGGTCATCCCCGGGATGTCCGACGAGCCGGCCAAGCCGTCCGCCTCCGCCTCCGGGGGCGGCGCGGCCAAGCCGAAGCTGCCGAAGGTCCCGGTGGGCTACCACCTCGTCACCGAGAAGGAGTTCGGCGTTTCCTTCCCCGTGCCGAACGGCTGGACCCGCAAGTACATGCCGGAGCGGAACGAGGTCGACTACCTGGCCCCGTCCGGCCTCGTCGGCCTGAAAGTCAGTGTGCTGAACTTCGCCAGTTCGAATCACGTCCGCCACTTCGAGCAGGTCGAGCAGCAGCTGCAGAGCAAGTCGCAGGGGTACGAGCGGCTGCGGCTGCAGGACACCCTGTTCCGGGGGCAGCCGGCGGCGATCTGGGAGTTCACCTTCCAGGGCCGGGTGCGCGACTTCCGCGCCATCGACCTCGGCTTCGGCAAGGAGGGCGAGGACGAGTACGCGATCTACCTGTCGGCGCCGAAGGACCAGTGGCCGAAGTTCCAGGAGGTCTTCCAGGTGGCCCGCGACGGCTTCCGCTACACGACTGACAACGAGTAGCGACGAGTAGCGACCACCGGGGCAAGCAACGACCACTGGGGCGATCAGGGGTCGATCAGGGTCGACCCTGATGCCCGGACATCCGTCCGCATGTGACGATCGGGGCATGACGACCGTTCCGCCCCGTGCCGAGGGCCCCTACGCCCCGGCGCCCGACCCAGTAGAGCCGCCCCCGCGCCGCCTCTACCGCAGCGCCGACGGCCGGCTCCTCGGCGGCGTCGCCCGCGGCCTGGCCGGCCATCTGGGGCTGCCCGTCTCCTGGGTACGGATCGTCTTCCTCGCCCTCTTCGTGGCGCAGGGCATGGGCGCGCTCCTGTATGCCGCGTTCTGGTTCTTCGTTCCCCTCGGGGTCGGCGGCGTGGACACCCACCGGCACCTCCCGTACGCCGCGTCCGCTGCCTCCGAGGGGACGGCTCTGGACGGCTGGCGCCGCCGCTTCCGCCGCCTCGACAAGGGCCAGATCTTCGCCCTGATCGCGCTGGTCGTCGGCGCGTCGGTGCTCGCCTCGCAGTTCGAGCTCGGCCGCGCCAACGCCTACCTCTGGCCGGTCCTGCTGATCGGCGCGGGCGTCGCCCTGGTCTGGCGCCAGGCCGACAACGCCCGCCGCGCCCAGTGGCTGGAGATCGGCCGCCGCAAGGGCCTGCTCCCCGTCGTACGCGGCGCGGCGGGCGTCCTCCTGGTCGGCATCGGGGTCACCGGCATCGTCGTCCTCCAGGGCTCCGTCCGGAACCTCGGCACCGTCCTCCAGGCCGCGCTCGCCGTAGTCGTCGGCATCGCGCTGCTCGCGGGCCCGTACCTGGTCCGCATGACGCAGGACCTCTCGGAGGAGCGTCTGATGCGCATCCGGGCGCAGGAGCGGGCCGAGGTCGCGGCCCATGTCCACGACTCCGTACTGCACACCCTCACGCTCATCCAGCGCAGCGCGGACGACCCCCGGGAGGTGGCCCGCCTCGCCCGCGCGCAGGAGCGCGAGCTGCGCGCCTGGCTGTACAAGCCGGAGGGGCGCGGCAAGGACGAGGAGGTGGAGCCGGACCGCCTGGCGGATGCCGTACGCAAGGCGGCGGCCGAGGTCGAGGACGCCCACGGCGTACCGATCGAGGTCGTGGTCGTCGGCGACTGCGCGCTGGACGAAAAGCTCGGAGCCCAGCTGCAGGCCGCGCGCGAGGCGATGGTGAACGCCGCCAAGTACGGTGGCAGCGGCGGCGCGGTGCAGGTCTTCGCCGAGGTGGAGGGCCGGAAGGTGTTCGTCTCGGTACGCGACCGGGGGCCGGGCTTCGACCTGGACCAAGTGCCGGGTGACCGGATGGGTGTACGGGAGTCCATCATCGGGCGGATGCAGCGCAACGGCGGGACGGCGCGGCTGCGCTCGGCGCCGGACGGGGGCACGGAAGTGGAACTGGAAATGGAGAGGGCGGCCGCGGAATGAGCGCGACGGAAGCAGCACAGGGGAGCGGCGCGGGGGAGGCCCGGCGCGCGCGGGTCGTCCTGGTCGATGACCACCGGATGTTCCGTACCGGCGTCCAGGCCGAGATCGGCCAGACGGACTCGACCGGCGTCGAGGTGGTCGGCGAGGCCGCGGACGTCGACCAGGCGGTCACGGTCATCACGGCCACGCGCCCCGAGGTGGTCCTGCTGGACGTGCACCTGCCCGGGGGCGGCGGCGTAGAGGTGCTGCGCCGGTGCGCGCCCCTCATGGCCGACCCCGACCGCCCCGTCCGCTTCCTCGCCCTGTCGGTCTCCGACGCGGCCGAGGACGTCATCGGCGTCATCCGCGGCGGCGCGCGCGGTTACGTCACCAAGACGATCACCGGCACCGACCTCGTCGACGCGGTCTTCCGCGTCAAGGAGGGCGACGCGGTGTTCTCGCCCCGCCTGGCGGGTTTCGTCCTCGACGCGTTCGCCAACACGGATGCCCCGCCGGTCGACGAGGACCTGGACCGCCTGACGCAGCGCGAGCGCGAGGTGCTGCGTTTGATCGCGCGTGGCTACGCGTACAAGGAGATCGCCAAGCAGCTCTTCATCTCCGTCAAGACGGTCGAGTCCCACGTCTCGGCGGTCCTCCGCAAGCTCCAGCTCTCGAACCGTCATGAGCTGACCCGCTGGGCAACGGCCCGCCGCCTGATCTGACTTCGTCAGAGGGCAGCCGGAGTTCGCACCAGACGGTCTTGCCGATGCGGTACGGGCGGGGCTCGGTGCCCCACGCGTCCGCGAGGGCGGCGACGAGCGCGAGGCCCCGCCCGGACTCGTCGCCGGGCCCGGCGTCCCGCGGCTCCGGCTGCGCGCTGCTCGCGTCCGCGACCTCGATACGGAGGGTGTGCTCCCGTACGAGCGCTCGGGCGCGCAGCTCGCGGCCGGGGGAGACGTGTGCGTGCCGGCACGCGTTGGTCATCAGCTCGCTGAGCAACAGCACGGCGGTGTCGGCGATTTCGTCGGGTACTTTCCACGACCGCGCCTGTGCGGCGAGCAGTGTACGCGCCCTCCCGACACTCCGTGCGCTCCGCGGCAAACGCCACTCGATGTCTTGAGGTGTTCCGTCGGTCATACGGAGAGCGTGACCGCACGGCGTTACGTTATGGAGTCACAGCCTATGTACACAGCGTTGTTGTACACGGCCGGACTCCGGAGGTGGAGTGGTGACGGATGCCTGGCGGTACTGCGGTAATCAGATCAAGCTGTGGCGAAATCAAGCGGGTGTCTCTCGCGAGGACCTGGGCCGAGAGGCCAATTACGAGTACGAGACGGTCAAGTCGATGGAACTCGGCCGCCGCCGCCCCTCGCTGCGACTCCTTCAGGTCGCCGACGACATGTGCAGCGCGCGCGGACTGCTACTGGCGGCGCAGAGCTACCTGAAGCCGGCGCCGTTCCGGGCACGGGCCGACGAGTTCATGGCGCTCGCCGCCGATGCCGCGGTCATGCACTCGTACGAACCGCTGCTCATCCCCGGCTTGTTGCAGAGCGAGCCGTTCGCGCGGGCGCTGATCAGCGAAGCTTGCCCACCCCTGGACGACGAGACTGTCGACGAACGCGTAGCCGCCCGTATGAGGCGCCAGGAGGCGCTGACCGAGCGGCCGCGCACGGTATTCGGGTTCGTCATCTACGAGGCCGCCCTGCGCACCCTGGTGGGCGGTCCCGACGTGATGCGGGACCAGTTGCACCACTTGCTCGAGGTCGGCAGGCTGCGGAACGTGTCGATTCAGATCCTGCCGTTCGGACGTTGCGGCGGGTTGGCCCTCAACGGGTCCGTGGTGCTGCTCGAGACCTCCGAGCACGACCGCTACGCCTACGTAGAAGCGCAGGAGACGAGCGTGCTCCACGCGGACGCCGAACGGCTCAGCTCGCTGACACAGCTGCATGGCATGATCCGCATGCAGGCCCTCACCGTGGAGGAGTCGGCCGCGTTCATCGAGAAGGTGGCGAAGGAGCTATGAGCGATCGTCTTACGTGGTTCAAGTCCAGCTACAGCGACTCACAGGGCGGCAATTGCGTCGAGGTCGCCGAAGACGGGGCACGCGTACTCGTTCGGGATTCCAAGGCGGAGCCGGACGGCCCCCGTCTGGCGATAGCCCCCGTCGCCTGGGCGGCATTTGTCGAGTACGCCGCCGTAGGCGGATAGTCACCGGGTCCCCCGTCTACGGAGTACCGCCGTGGTCACCGGGGAGTGGAGCTCCCAGCCCATGGCCCGGTACAGGGACAGACCGTCGTCCCGGGCCACCAGGACCCCCTGCGTCGCCCCCTGTTGCGCGGCGCGGGCCGCGAGGGCCGTCATCACGACCCGGCCCAGCCCCTGGCGGCGGTGCGCCGGATCCGTACGCACGCGGTCGAAGACCGCCACCGTACCGGCCAGCGCGACGCGGCCACCGGCGGCGACCTCCCCGGTCGTACTGAACGCGCGCGCGTCGACGAGGTCGCCCTGGGCGACCGTCTCGACGACGTATCCGCCGGGCAGTACGGCCGGATCCGGCGGCGGCGCGGGCGCGGCGCCGGGCACCAGCCCGTCCCGCAGCCCGTCGGGCACCCCATCGCGCACCCCGGTGCGCACGGCGCGCCCCAGGGGGGCGGTCATCAGATACTCCGGTGCCTGGAAGTCCCAGGACGCCGGCAGCGCGGGCTCGACGACCGAGCGGGGCGCGCAGACCTTCAGCCACAGGCCCGGCGTGATGAGCGCGACGGACAGTCGGCGCAGTACCGCCGGGTCGGCCGCGGGCAGGACGTACCGCGCGACCTGGTCCGTGCGGCCGACGGCTATCCGGAAGCCGCCCGGTACCGCGACCGCGCCGTCCGCGCCGCGCGAACGTACCCAGCCGTCCACCCAGGCGCGTACGACCTCCGGCCGTGCCACTGGCACGCGGTGGTGCTCGGTCATTGTGTCCACGGACCCGATCGTATTGCGAGAGCTTCGCAATAGTGACGGTGGAATTCGGCCCCCTTGCATAACGCTGCCGGGGCCACCCGAATCCTTCAAAAATCAGGCTACTTGAGAGAGGTCAAGGGCCGTGCGGGTACATATCGGTGATGGTGTTCGGCTCTACTTCGATGTGGAGGGGGCCCAACTGGTGACGGACGGCCCGGACATGGCCGAACGGCCGACGATCGTGCTGCTCCACGGGGGGCCGGGGGCAGATCACAGCCTGTTCAAACCGGAGCTTTCCGCCGCGGCCGGTTTCGCTCAGGTCATCTATCTGGATCAGCGCGGAAGCGGTCGCTCCGTGCGCAGCGGGCCGCTGCAGTGGACGTGGGAGCGGTGGGCGGACGACGCGATCGACTTCTGCGACGCGCTGGAGATCGAACGGCCCGTTCTCGTCGGTACGTCCAGCGGGGGCTGGGTGGCGCTGCTGGCGGCGATCCGGCACCCGGACCGGTTCGCGGGGCTGGTGCTGGACAGCGTGATGCCCGGCGACACGTACGAACGGCTGGAGATGTTCGAACGGCTGGGTGGGCCCGAGGCCCGGGACGTCGCGCTGCGCTACTGGGCGGGGGACACGGGCGACGAGATGACCGACGCGTGGGAGCGGATCTGTCTGCCGCTGTACTCGCAGCAGGACGGCGGGGACGTGGTCGGCCGGGACCGGCTGCGCCGGGTGCGCTGGAACGACGACGTGCTGGACCACTTCCGGCTCGTGCTGGCGCGGGAGTTCGACCCTTGGCGCGGGCTGGACCGGCTGGAGTGCCGGACGATGATACTGGCGGGCGAGCACGACCCGGTGGCGACCGCGTCGGCGGCCCGCCGCTTCGCGCACCGGCTGAGCCATACGGACGTACGGCTGCACGTACTGGCCAAGGCGGGGCACGGCGTCTTCCGCGAGGCGCCGACACGGGCGATGGACCTGCTGCGGGACTTCGTGGTGAGCGGCCATGTACCGCGGCTGCATTGAGGGCTGTGGCTGATTACTTCTGTCGAATTCCGACCGTACGGTCGAATTCCGCGGTGGAATTGATTGAGTGCTGGATCGTTTTTCGTTACTGGTGTGGCGCCAGTTATCCCGAGTTCCGCCTCGCGACAGCAAAGCCGAAGGGGGCTCCTGGGGCCGGGGCTGCTCGCGGTCGGTGCGGTACGGCGGCGGTCCGTAACAAGGGGGAGCGGGCCGCCGCCGTACCTCGGCGGGGGCGGTCGACGGCCGTCGGGGCGGATCCGACGGCGATGGGGAGCCGACCACCTGGACGAGGACGCTAAACCTCCCGGCGGCCATCAGGCGGGGCATTGCCGGTACTTGTCCGATACGCCGCCGGGGGTTGCTCGCTTTCGGTCACCGGGTGACAGGTGCCGATCGGTGACGGACCGGGACAACGACGGCAGCCCTGCCCGATGGCCGGACTGAGGGCGGGACTACGATCGACCACTATGGACGTAGTGATCAATGTGTTCGTCGCGCTGCACATCATCGGCATCGCCTCGCTGCTCGGCGGCTTCCTCACGCAGATGAAGGCGATGGGCGCGGGCACCGCCCGCTTCGTGCCCGCGATGCTGCACGGCGCGATCACGATGCTGGTGACCGGCGTCATCCTGGTCGGCCTGAATCAGATGCAGGACTACTCGGTCAACAACATCAAGATCGGCGTCAAGCTCGCCGTCCTGATCGTGATCCTGGGCCTGGTCTACGTGAAGCGCGACGAGGAGAAGGTGGAGAAGCCGCTCTTCGGGCTCGTCGGCCTGCTCACGGTCGTCAACATCTTCATCGCGCTGCTCTGGACGTGAGTCCACGCGCATCCACGACGAACCGCGCGGCCGCCTCGTTCTCCGGGGGGCTGCGCGGTTCGTCGTTTCCGGGTCAGGCCGGTCGTACGCTCCCGTAGATCGGCATGTAGTAGATCGACTCCACACGTACGTTCGCGCCCGGCTTCGGCGCGTGGATCATCTTGCCGTCGCCGATGTACATCCCGACGTGGCTGATGTCGTCGTAGAAGAACACCAGGTCACCGGGTTGCAGATCGCCCGTCGCGACCCGCGTGCCCACCTTCACCTGGTCCCAGGTCGTCCGCGGCAGCGAGACGCCCGCCGCCTTCCACGCCGCCTGGGTCAGCCCCGAGCAGTCGTACGACGCGGGGCCGGTCGCGCCCCAGACGTACGGCTTGCCCATCTGCGCGCGGGCGAAGGCGATCGCCTTCTCCGCCTTGGTCGCGTACGAACCGTCGGGCACTCCGGAGCCTGACCCCGTACCGGTCCCGGTGTCACCCCCGGACCCGGACCCGCCGTTCGTACCACCCGACCCGTCCTGCTGTTCCTGCCGCTCGCGCTCGGCCTGCTCCCGCGCCAGCCGCTCGGCCTTGCGCTGCGCCTCGGCCTTCTTCTTGCGCTCCAGCTCGGCCAGCCGCTCCTTCTCCTGCGCGGTCAGCCGGGACAGCAGCTGCCGGGCCTCGGTCAGCTTGTCCTGGACGTCCTGCTTGGACGTCTTCAGCGCCTCCTGGGACTTCTGCAGCTCCTCCAGGCTCCGGGTCGCCTGCGCCCGTTTGCGCGCGGCCTGCGCCTGCTGGTCCTGGTAGTCGGCGACCGCCTCCTGCTGGCGGCCGGTGAGCCGCTCCATCAGGTGGTTGCGGTCCACGAACTGCTGCGGGTCCCGGGCCAGCATGAGCTGGGCGGTCGGGCTCAGCCCGCCGGAGCGGTACTGCGCGGAGGCGAAGGTGCCCAGCTCGCGCCGGGCCTCGTTCATCTTCTCGGTCCGCTGGGCCGCGGCCTCGCGCAGCCCGTCCACCTTCTCGCGCTGCGTGCCGGCGCGCTCCTTGGCGGCGTTGTACTTCTGGGTGGCGACCTCGGCCTGCCGGTACAGGCCGTCGACCTTCTTCTTGACCTCCTCTATGGAGGGCTTGGGATTTCTGGGGGCCGCGTCCGCGCTCTGGGTGAGCAGCGTGACGGAGGCGAGCGCCGCGGTGGTGAGCCCGGCCGCCGTACGGCGGTGCGCGGGCACGGCGAGGATGCGGGTGCGCGGCTTGCGATGAGACGCCAAGGCCGGCGACTCCTTCCGTGGACCGCCTACCGGGTTAGCTGTCGGGTTCGGGCGTGTGCCGCATGCTGCGGCACTGTTACGGAAGGTGCCCTACGGTCCGTACGGATCGCTCCGCGCGGGTCGATTCACCCCGGTCGTACGTGTGGGTCCCCGGCTCCGGGCGCCTCGGGTGGGGCGGTCCGGACTCGGCGGGGCGGCCCGTGCCGGCGCTTTCGCCGGGCGGTGGGGCGGGCTGCCCGGTCGGCACGGTAGCCAACTCGTGTGACTTCTGTGAAGGCTGATGTTCGTTTTGCCCGAAACCTTTTCGTGATCTCGCCGTGTCCGGGCCGATGCCGGACCGGTTCTGACCACGCACTGTCCGGTGCCGTTGTCCGTCCGTGAGGGCGGAAGCGGTGCCGTACCCTCCGCGTCCGCTCCCGCAGCCGCGGAATTCCGCGGCCGGGACCGCGTTGTCAGTGGGGCGGCCTAGACTCGGTGGGCGATGAGCAGCCTCTTTGACGACAGCTTCCTGGCGGACCTCGATCCCAAGGACGAGGAGCCGCCGCCTCCCGAGGACGAGGACCGTCCGGCAGCGGAGGAGGTGCCGCACGACCTCTTCGGCGGCCGCTTCGACGCCCCCGTGCAGCGGGACGCGTACTACCGCGACGGCGCCGCCCGCCCCGCGGTGGACCCGGCCGCGCTCCTGGAGGGGCTGAACGACCAGCAGAAGGCCGCCGTCGTGCACAGCGGCGGCGCGCTGCTCATCGTCGCCGGCGCCGGCTCCGGCAAGACCCGCGTCCTCACGCACCGCATCGCGCATCTGCTCGGCGCGCGCGGCGTCCACCCCGGCCAGATCCTCGCGATCACGTTCACGAACAAGGCCGCGGGCGAGATGAAGGAGCGCGTCGAGGACCTGGTGGGCCCGCGCGCCAACGCCATGTGGGTGTCGACATTCCACAGCGCCTGCGTGCGCATCCTGCGCCGCGAGTCCAAGAAGCTGGGCTTCACGTCGTCGTTCTCGATCTACGACGCCGCCGACTCCAAGCGCCTGATGGCCCTGGTCTGCCGCGACCTGGACCTCGACCCCAAGCGCTTCCCGCCCAAGTCCTTCAGCGCCAAGGTCTCCAACCTCAAGAACGAGCTCATCGACGAGGAGACCTTCGCGGGCACGGCGGCCGACGGCTTCGAGAAGACGCTGGCCGAGGCGTACACGATGTACCAGGCACGGCTGCGCGAGGCCAACGCCCTGGACTTCGACGACATCATCATGACGACGGTGAACCTGCTCCAGGCATTCCCGGACGTCGCGGACCACTACCGCCGCCGCTTCCGGTACGTCCTGGTCGACGAGTACCAGGACACCAACCACGCCCAGTACACCCTCGTGCGCGAGCTGGTCGGCCCCGGGACGCCCGAGGTGCCCGCCGCCGAGCTGTGCGTCGTGGGCGACGCCGACCAGTCGATCTACGCCTTCCGCGGCGCCACGATCCGGAACATCCTCCAGTTCGAGGAGGACTACCCGGACGCGACCACGATCCTGCTGGAGCAGAACTACCGCTCCACGCAGACGATCCTCTCGGCCGCCAACGCCGTGATCGAGCGCAACGAGAACCGCCGCCCCAAGAACCTCTGGACGGACGCCGGCACGGGCCCGAAGATCACCGGCTATGTCGCCGACACCGAGCACGACGAGGCGCAGTTCGTCGCCGACGAGATCGACCGGCTGACGGACGCCGGCGACACCCGGGCCGGCGACGTCGCGATCTTCTACCGTACGAACGCCCAGTCCCGTGTCTTCGAGGAAGTCTTCATCCGGGTCGGGCTGCCGTACAAGGTCGTCGGCGGCGTGCGCTTCTACGAGCGCAAGGAGGTCCGGGACGTCCTCGCGTACCTGCGCGTGCTGGCCAACCCCGAGGACGCCGTCCCGCTCCGCCGCATCATGAACGTGCCGAAGCGCGGCATCGGCGACCGCGCCGAAGCCATGATCGAAGCGCTCGCGCTGCGCGAGAAGATCACCTTCCCGCAGGCGCTGCGCCGCGTCGACGAGGCGTACGGCATGGCGGCGCGCTCCGCGAACGCCGTCAAGCGCTTCAATGCGCTCATGGAGGAGCTGCGGACCATCGTGGAGTCCGGTGCCGGGCCCGCGACCGTCCTGGAGGCCGTCCTGGAGCGTACGGGCTATCTGGCCGAGCTCCAGGCGTCCACGGACCCGCAGGACGAGACCCGCATCGAGAACCTCCAGGAACTGGCCGCGGTCGCCCTCGAATTCGAGCAGGACCGTGACGAGGACAACCCAGGTACGCTCTCCGACTTCCTGGAGCAGGTCGCCCTGGTCGCCGACTCCGACCAGATCCCCGACGAGGACGAGGAGGGCACGGGCGTCATCACGCTCATGACCCTGCACACCGCGAAGGGCCTGGAGTTCCCGACCGTCTTCCTGACCGGCATGGAGGACGGCGTCTTCCCGCACATGCGCGCGCTCGGCCAGACCAAGGAGCTGGAGGAGGAGCGGCGGCTGGCGTACGTCGGCATCACGCGCGCCCAGGAGCGCCTGTACCTCACCCGCTCCACGATGCGCAGCGCCTGGGGCCAGCCTCAGTACAACCCGCAGTCCCGCTTCCTGGAGGAGATCCCGGACGAGTACGTCGAGTGGAAGCGGACCGGCCCCGCGACGCCGTCCGCGTCCATGGGCGGGCTGTCCTCCGGCCTGTCCGGCGGCGGCTTCGGGGCCTCGTCGTCCGTCTCCTCCTCGCGGAGCAAAGCGGGGCCGAGCGGCTTCGCGACCCGGCGGGCGAAGGACCGCCCGGTGGGCGCGCTGGCGATCGGCGACCGCGTCACGCACGACAGCTTCGGGCTGGGCACGGTCGTCGGCGTCAAGGGCAGCGGCGACAACGCCGAGGCCACGATCGACTTCGGCGGCGAGAAGCCGAAGCGGCTGCTGCTGCGGTACGCGCCGGTGGAGAAGCTGTAGTCGTACGCACGAGTGGTACGCACGGAAGGCGGCCCGGACCCCCAGGGGGCGGGCCGCCTTCGTGCGCTGTTGCTCAGTTCGGGTTGATGCCGTGGGAGCGCAGCCAGGGCAGCGGGTCTATCGCGTCGCCGCCGTCGGGGTGCACCTCGAAGTGGAGGTGCGGGCCGGTGGAGTTGCCCGAATTGCCGGAGTACCCGATGACGTCTCCGGCCTTGACCGTGCCCGAGCGGATCTTGGCGCTGCTGAGGTGGCAGTACCAGGTCTCGGTGCCGTCCGGCGCGGTGACCTCGATCATGTTGCCGTAGGCGGGGTTCCACTTGGTCACGACGGTGCCGTCGGTGGCGGCCATGACCGGTGTGCCGTAACTGACCGGGAAGTCGATGCCGGAGTGCAGTGACATCCAGTTGACGCCGGCCTGCCCGAAGAGCGCGCTCAGCCCGTGCTGCTTGACCGGCAGCGCGAACTTCGGCCGCAGCGCCTCCTTGCGCGCCGCCTCCTCCGCCCGCCGCTTCTTCTCGGCGGCCTCCCGGGCCTGCAGGTCGAGACGTTCCTGCGTACGACTGGCACGGTCGGCGAAGTCGTTGGCGTCCGCGCTCAGGTTGGAGAGCTGGGAGTCCAGCTTGTTGTTCGCGGCCGACGGCTTCACCGCCGAGGCCTCCGAAGCGGCCTGTACGGCGGTGTCCTCGTCCTTGTCGGTCGCACCGGAGACGGAGGCGGCGGCCACGGCGCACACGCCCATGGCGGCCACGGAGGGCACGGCGACGGTCAGCAGCGCGGACTTCTTCGGCGTCCGCCGCCGGCCCCGGCCGCTGTTCCCCTGCGCTTCCCGCCGGGCCCGACGGCCACCGGGAGCGGCTTCGGGCGCCGCTTCGGGGGAGAGGGTGGGGGCGGGGATGATCGCGGTGGCTGCGGAGTGCAGATCCTCGTCGGCCGCGTCGCCGGTTCCGGCTTCGGGGTCGACCAGCTCGTCGACGGTGAAGACGGCGGTGGACTCGGCAGCGGCCTCGTACTGACCGGCAACGGCCTCGTACTGACCGGTGTCGAAGTGACCGGTCCCGTACTGGGTCGCTTCGAACTGGCCCGTTTCGAATTGGCCTGTTTCGAACTGGCCCGTTTCGAACTGGGCGTCCTGGGGGGCGGCCTCGTAGCCTTCGGCAGCCGGCCAGGCGCCGCCGACCGTGTCGTAGGAACCGGTGTCGTACGTCCCGGTGTCGTACGCACCGCTCACGTCGTACGTGCCGGTGTCGTACGCGGCGTTCACGTCGCTCACGTCGTACGTGCCCGTGGCGTCGTACGACGGGTAGGCATACGGGTCGTACGCACCGGTCTCGTACCCCGTGGCATACGTACCAGTGTCGTACGTCCCGCCGCCGTAGGTCACCGTGTCGTAGGCACCGGTGTCGTAGGCGGTCGCTCCGTAGGCGTCGTACGCACCGCTCACGTCATAGGTGCCGGTGTCGAAGGTGCCGGTGTCGTACGTACCGGCGGCATACGCACCGGTGTCGTACGTGCCGGTGGTGTACCCGTCGTACGCGGTGTAACCGAGCTGGGCGTCCTGCTGTCCGTGCTGCTCGTAACCGGGATGGGACCCGTACGAGGAGTCAGCAGCAGAGCCGGTCGGGTCTTGGTTCCCCGACGGGTGACGGTCGTTCACCACCAACTTCTCTTTCGCCTCGGCAGCAGGAGAATTAGCGGCGACTGTACCCGGCGGTATGCGACGGCGACAATCTTCCGTAGGTTTCGGGCCCTTCCAGACCGGGCATTTGGCCGTCTTTCGGAGGACGCCCGGCATGTTCTTGGCGCCACGTTCGATGAATGTTCGACATCGATTGGCGTAGCCGTCGTGATCGGAGGGCGCTGTGGTCAGGCGACGGACGCCTGGTCGGACGCGATCCCGCCCGCCGCGCTGCCGGGATTCTCCGACTGGGCCGGATTCGTCGGGTCCGCCGAGGCCAGCGCCTCGCGGATGCCTGCCGCGACCGTGCCGTTGACCGGAAAAGCCAGATGTCCGACACCGGAGACATGGATGTTCCGGCTCCGCAGATCGGCATGATTGATCTGTGCCGTCTCGGTCGGAACCATCATCTGATCGAGATCGCTCCAGAAGCAGACGAAAGACGTCCGGCAATTCGGCGCGGGCCGGGCCAACTCCTTGATCACGTCGGAATCCGGCCGCATCTGGCGCACGAGCGGATGCGCGGGCAGCAGCGCGGCGAGCCGGGTGCCGCCGTGCGGGGTGCCGAGCGTGACCAGCGTCCGGATCCGGGCGTCCCCGCCCAGCCGCTGCACGTAGTACCGCGCGATCAGGCCGCCGAGGCTGTGCCCCACCAGGTCGATGCGTCGGTGACCGGTGCGCTCGCAGACGTCCTCCACATGCCGGCCGAGCAGCTCAGCGGCCTTGCGTATGTCGCACGTGAGAGGGGAGTAGTTGAGCGCCTCGAGGTGCCGCCAGCCGTGCCGGCGCAGCGAGCGGCGCAGCAGTACGAAGACGGAACGGTTGTCGATGAAGCCGTGCAGCAGGAGCACCGGCGGATGCGACCGGCCTTCGGTCGGCAGCATGGCGGGCGCGGGCAGCGACTCAGTCGCGGCCTGCGACCAGGCGTTGGATCTGCTGGCGCCCGTCCCGGTGCGTGCACCGGCGTGCGCCCCCGTTTTCGTCCCGGCGCTCTTCGTCCCGGCCGCGGCCGTGGGCGCTTTGGCCGTGGCGGTTTTCGGTCCGGACTTCGTACATGCGGATGGCGACCGTCCGGCATCGCGTACCGCCTCGGCGGCCGAGTCCGTGGTCGGGTCGGCGGGTGTGCCTCCGGTCTTGTCGGTGGGCGGGCCCCCGGCCGAGTCCGCGGCTGCGCTCGCGCGGGCTGCCGCCGCCGCGGCCTGCTCCTGCGAGACGCCCATGGGGTACAGCAGGAGGTGCCCGGCGAGCACCGCCAGCTCCCAGACCGTGACGCGCAGCATGGCGGCGGAGGGGCGGATCAGACAGCAGAGAAAGGGCAGGGCCTTCATCGGCCGACCTCCGAACGGCACGCGGAGGACGCCTCTGTCCCCCGTCATGCCCTCATGGGGAGCCGTTGGGTGCGTACACGGCCCCCGTGCACCGTGCTCGCCGATGACGATGAGGTACCGGCGCGGACCGCCGACGGGTGTCACCCGACGCGGGTCCCGCGGCTGCTGCGGCTGCCATACGTGCCGACCGTGCTGTCCGTTTCGTCTCTCGCGGCCGGCCTGTCCGTATGTGACGCGGTACCTCTTCCCCGCACACCGTGCGTGTGCATGGGGGCCTGTACGTACCCGGAATGCGCACTGCCGTGCCGCGCGGCTACGGCGCGGCGGTGCGGCTGTTTGCTGCGGCTCCCTGCGCCGCCCCGCAGACGCCCCCGCCGCCTTGCGGCGGCGGAGGAGATGCGGCGTACGGCGCGTAGCGAACGTGTCCCACGTGTGATTTCCCCCTCCCTCCATGTCGCGAAACGGCTCCGTACGCGATGCTGGGGATAACGTTCGTTCACGCTGGCGGCTGCCCAGGCGGCCGCATATTCGGTTGTCGGCTCGACGGCGCTGGTCAAGGTCGGTGCCGCGCTTGGCTTGGAGGCAGTGATGGGTGTGACCGGTCCGATCCGTGTGGTGGTGGCCAAGCCGGGGCTCGACGGCCACGACCGTGGTGCCAAGGTCATCGCGCGGGCCCTGCGGGACGCGGGCATGGAGGTCATCTACACCGGGCTCCACCAGACCCCGGAGCAGATCGTCGACACCGCGATCCAGGAGGACGCCGACGCGATCGGCCTCTCGATCCTCTCGGGGGCGCACAACACTCTCTTCGCGAAGGTGATCGAACTGCTCAAGGAACGCGACGCGGAGGACATCAAGGTCTTCGGCGGCGGCATCATCCCCGAGGCCGACATCGCGCCGCTCAAGGAGCAGGGTGTCGCCGAAATCTTCACCCCGGGCGCCACGACGGCCTCCATCGTCGAGTGGGTGAACGCCAACGTCCGCCAGCTGACGGCCTGAGCGAGCGTCTGCTCGCGTCGGCTCCGTCTCCGGCCCCGGCCCCGGCTCGGGCGCGGGCGCGGGGCACCCCCGCGCCCGAGCGCCCACCCGCGCCCCCTTCCAGGGGGCTGTCCGGGGGCTCACGGCCCCGCTCCGGCGTGCCCGGAGCCTGCCCCGGCGTGCGGGGCGTCCCTCTCGGCGTGCGGGGCGTCCCCCTCGGTGTGCCGGGCGTCCCCCTCGGTCAGTTCGGCGTGCATCGTGGCGCGGAGCCGGAGGGTGCCGACCAGGCGCTGGAAGGCTTCGGACCAGTAGCCGTCCGCGCCGGGCGAGCCGTCCTCCGGCTCGCCGCCCTGTGCCGTGAGCATGTCGAGCCGGTCCGCCGCGGCCGGATCCAGACACCGTTCGGCCAGCCCCATCACCCCGCTGAAGCTCCACGGATAGCTGCCGGCGTCCCGCGCGATGTCCAGCGCGTCGACCACCGCCCGGCCGAGCGGCTCGGCCCACGGCACGGCGCACACCCCGAGCAGCCGGAACGCGTCCGACAGCCCGTGCGACGCGACGAACTCCGCCACCCACGCCGCGCGTTCCCCCTCGGGCAGCACCCCCAGCAGCTTCGCCGCGTCCCGCGACGACCCGGCCTCCCCGGACGCCCCGGCTTCCCCGTACGTCCCGGTTCCTCCACCGGAAGCGGCGCTGCTCGATATCCCGTTGGCGGCTGCGGTCGGGGTGCCCAGGAGCGCCCGCGCCCAGGCGGCGTTCCGCTGGCGCACCGCCGCCCGGCACCAGGCGTCGTGCACCTCCGTGCGCCGCCCGTCCGCCACCGGCAGCGCGACGATCTCCTCCGGGGTGCGGTGCCCCAGTAGCCCCGACCACACCCCGAGCGGCGTCGCTTCGAGCAACTGGCTCATCCACCACGCCCGTTCGCCCCGCCCGGCCGGGGCCTTGGCCACCACGCCGTCCCGCTCCATCCCTGCATCGCACGCCCGCGGCGGCGTCACGACGAGGACCGGGCCCGTGGCCGGCCGCTCGCTGTCCGTGCCGTTGTCCTCGGCCGGGTCGTCGAGCCGGAGGCAGGCCGTGGCGCGGTCGGCCATGCGGGACGCCAGGGCGGACTCCGGCAGGGCGGAGAGCAGTTCGGCAGCTGTCGCCCGGACGTTCCGGCTGCGGTCGGACAGCGCCTTCTCCAGGAACGGCTCGTCGGCCGGCGACAGCCCTTCGCGGAGCGAGTCCAGGAACATCAGCCGGTCCTCGGCCCGTTCGGTGGACCACGTGCCCGCGAGCAGCGCCAGGCCAGCCGCCGGATCGAGGCGGCGGGTCGCCGACAGCAGCGCGACCCGCTCGGCGAACAGGCCCTCTTCCCAGAGGCGTTGGCTCGCCGCGTGGTCCCGCCGAGCCGGCAGCGCCGCCGCGCCGCCGATCCCGCGCAGCGCGAACTTCCAGTCGTCGTTCAGTCGCGCCAGCCACAGCGCCCGCGGCCCGGCCAGCGCGAGCGCGGCCGGCCGCAGGTCCGTACGGGCCCGGGCCGCGTCCAGCAGGGCCGGCAGCAGCGCGGCGGGCGCGCGGTACCCCCGCTCCCCGGCTGTCGCGAGCCACTGCGGCAGCAGCTCCGTCAGGTCGGGGGCCGCGCCGCGCCGGCTGCCCGCGTGCCCGCCCCGGTCGGCCAGCAGCAGCGCGAGCCTGCGCCGCGCCGCGTCCGGCAGCTCGGGACGCGGGTCCGGCGGGGCGACGGCCGGCCGCTCCGCGGCGGGCGCGGGGCGCAGTCCCGCCCGCCGCCGTACCGTGCTCACCGCGGCCGCGTCCAGCAGCGCGGCCGCGGGCTCCCGCCCCGCACGCACCGGCACCGGTGCGGCCCGCCGCTCCGTCCCGAGCAGCGCGGCACTCACCAGCTCCCCCCAAGAAGCCACGCTCCCACTCACGGCTCCCCTCCCCTCTCGTCGGCCGTTCGGACCAGTTCTCAGTGCTCAGTTCTCAGTTCTCGGTGCTCAGTTCTCACAGGGCCCCCGGTGCCGTGTCACAGCGCCATCGATGCCCTCTCACAGCGCCACCGGTGCCGGATCCCACGTCGTCAGCGGGACGAAGCCCCGGTGGCCGCACTCACCGAACACGGTGAGGGGGCCGCCACCGGATATCGCGGCGAGCTGCCACAGGCCCGTACCGCCCTCGCAGCGCGGGTCCACGGGCAGCGCGGACTCGCCGTCGGCGTCGGCCAGTTGCCACCCCGTGCCCGGCCGTCCCGGAGTGGGCGGCCGGCCCGGTATCGGTACGACGTCGGCCAGTACGACCGGCCAGGAGTCCAGCCACGGATCGTCGCGCAGCGCGTCGCCGTACGCGGCGAGCGCGGCGTCCGCGCCGCACCCGGCCGGTACGCCCCCGGGAGCGGCCGGTGCGTACCGCTCGCCCACGGTGACGCGCAGCGGGCGGGCGCCCGGGTAGTACGTCAGGTCGGCGTCCAGGACGAGCCCCGGCGGCAGGGCGAGATCGTGCGCCCGCCCGGGGCCCGCGAAGGAGAGGTGCAGCGCCATCCGGCCCGTCCGCTCGCCCCGCATCCATATGCGCCGCGTGGTCAGCTTGCCCTGTGGGCCTTCCTCGCGGTCCTGCTGGGCCAGCACCAGCCAGCGGTCCCGCACCGTCCGCTCCGCGGAACTCTCCCCGGAGCCGTCCCCAGTGCCGTTCGCGTCCGTCGGCAGGCCCACTCGCGAGCGGACCGTGGCCGCCAGCGGCTCCGGAAGCCGCTCGATACCAAGGAGCCCCTCGTCGAGAAGGTGGAGCAGCGCGCATTCCTCCAGCAGCCGGGACGGCCAGTCGGCACCCGATCCGGGGATGGACCCCAACTCCCGTACCCGCGCCGCCAGTCCGGGTGCCTGGGCGTCCACCATGCGGGCCGCCGTCTCGTCCCAACTTCCGTATCCCGCCCGGTCCGCCGCGGCCAGCCCGGACCGCAGCAGGTCGGCGAGGCGCCGCTCCAGCTCCTCCGCCCCCGCGCCGACCCGCTGCGCCCGGCGCTCCGCCCGCCGCCGCGCGGCCTCCGGATCGGCGAGCCCCTTGCTGCCCTTGTCCTTGCCCCCGTCCTTGTCCCCCTTGCCCGGCCGGTCCTCGCGGTGCTCGCGCCGCCCGGACAGCCACTCGGCGACCCACTGCGGCGGCTCGCCGCCCGTCACCACACCCCCGTTATCCCCGCCATCCCCCTCGGAGCCGTCCTCGCCCGCCCACAGCAACAGCAGCCCCAGCGCGTGCTTGCACGGGAACTTCCGGCTCGGGCAGCTGCACTTGAAGGCAGGGCCCGTCGTGTCCACCATCGCGCGGTACGGAGTGCTCCCGCTCCCTTTGCACACTCCCCATACCGCTCCGTCGCCCGCGCCCGCCTCCGACCACGGGCCGGGCGTCGCGAGCTTGCCGCCGGCCTTGCGCGACGCCGCGTCGGGCGCCATCGCAAGTACCTGCTCGGTCGTCCAGCGTTCCCCCTGCGCTCGGGGGTTCGGGGTTTTCTCCCCGTCCATTCCCAGCATGTCGAAAACGCTAGACCCCGCCACTGACAATCGCTCTGACCAGCAGGTTTGTCACGGCGAGGCCGATTGTCAGTGGCATGGTGCAGTCTGGAATCCGCAAGCGGCCCGCGAGTTGCGGGGTGCGGGCCGTGCGGCCTGGGACAAGGGGGAGTCATGGATTGCGCGATGGCGGAGAACGGCGCGGGGAGCGGCCGGGGGACGGCGGCGGAAGCCGGGCGGCAGGACGGCGAGGCGGTGGCGCTGCGGCCGCATGCGGAAGATGCATTCGCAAAGGAGCTGGCCGCGCTGGCGGCCGCGGACGACCGGCCGAGGCCCGAGCGCTGGCGGCTCTCGCCGTGGGCGGTGGCGACGTATCTGCTCGGCGGCACGCTCGCCGACGGCACGGTCATCACGCCCAAGTACGTCGGCCCGCGCCGCATCGTCGAGGTTGCGGTCACCACCCTCGCGACCGACCGCGCGCTGCTGCTCCTCGGCGTGCCCGGCACGGCCAAGACCTGGGTGTCGGAGCACCTGGCCGCGGCGGTCAGCGGCGACTCCACGCTGCTGGTCCAGGGCACGGCCGGCACGCCGGAGGAGGCGATCCGGTACGGCTGGAACTACGCGCGGCTGCTCGCGCACGGCCCCAGCCGGGACGCGCTGGTGCCCAGCCCCGTCATGCGCGCGATGGCGGAGGGCATGACCGCGCGGGTCGAGGAGCTGACGCGCATCCCGGCGGACGTCCAGGACACGCTCATCACGATCCTGTCGGAGAAGACGCTGCCCATACCGGAGTTGGGCCAGGAGGTGCAGGCGGTCCGCGGCTTCAACCTCATCGCCACCGCCAACGACCGCGACCGCGGGGTCAACGAGCTGTCCAGCGCGCTGCGCCGCCGCTTCAACACGGTCGTACTGCCGCTGCCGGCCACCCCGGACGAGGAGGTCGACATCGTCACACGGCGCGTCGAGCAGATCGGCCGCTCGCTGGACCTGCCGCCGGCGCCTGACGGCATGGACGAGATCCGCCGGGTCGTGACGGTCTTCCGCGAGCTGCGGGACGGGCTGACGACGGACGGGCGTACGAAGCTCAAGTCGCCCTCCGGGACGCTGTCCACGGCCGAGGCGATCTCCGTGGTCACCAACGGGCTGGCATTGGCGACCCACTTCGGGGACGGCGTGCTGCGGCCGTCGGACGTGGCGGCGGGCATCCAGGGCGCGGTGGTCCGGGACCCGGCGGCCGATCGCGTCGTCTGGCAGGAGTACCTGGAGTCGGTGGTCCGCGAGCGCGACGGCTGGAAGGACTTCTACCGCGCCTGCCGGGAGGTGAGCGCATGACGGAGCGCGACGAGGGGGAGCACGGTAGGGCGCGCGACGCGGGGGAGCGGCGGGCGGTCGGGCCGTGGCTGCTCGGGGTGCGGCATCACGGGCCCGGGTCGGCCCGCGCGGTCGGGGCGGCGCTGGCGCAGTACGAGCCGAAGGCGCTGCTCATCGAGGGGCCGCCGGAGGCGGACGCGCTGGTGGCGCTGGCCGCGGACGAGGAGATGCGGCCGCCGGTCGCGCTGCTCGCGCATGTGACGGACGACCCGGGGCGCGCCGCGTTCTGGCCGATGGCGGAGTTCTCACCGGAGTGGGTGGCCCTCCGGTGGGCGCTGCGGCGCGGCGTCCCGGTGCGCTTCATCGACCTTCCGGCGGCGCATTCCCTCGCGGGGGCGGAGCCGGAGGAGCCGTCGCTCGCGGCCCCGGACCCGGGCCCGGAGGAGCCATCGCTCGCGTCCCCGGGCCCGGAGGCGGGGACGGGGCCGGAGCCCGGGCCGGCGGCGGGTGACGCACGCGTCGATCCCATCGGGGTACTGGCCGAGGCCGCCGGGTACGACGACGCGGAGCGCTGGTGGGAGGACGTGGTCGAGCACCGCGGTACGGCCGCGTCCGGTGACGCGCTCGCCCCCTTCGCAGCACTGGCCGAGGCGATGGGCGCACTCCGGGAGGAGGGCCAGGGGGGCCAGGATGGCCAGGAGGGCGTCGAGGGTGGGGCCTCCCGGGACGCCGTGCGCGAGGCGCACATGCGGTTGCGGTTGCGCGAGGCGCGGCGGGAGTTCGGGGACGACATCGCGGTCGTCTGCGGGGCGTGGCACGTACCGGCGCTCGCCCGCCGGACGACCGTCACCGCCGACCGCGCCCTCCTCAAGGGCCTCCCGAAGGCGAAGGTGTCGGTCACCTGGGTGCCTTGGACCCACCGCAGGCTGTCCCGGAAGAGCGGTTACGGGGCGGGGATCGCCTCGCCGGGCTGGTACGGCCACCTCTTCAGCAGCCCCGACCGTCCCATAGAGCGCTGGCTGACGAAGGTCGCGGGGCTGCTCCGGGAGGAGGACTACGCCGTCTCCACCGCCCACGTCATCGAGGCGGTGCGGCTCGCCGAGTCGCTCGTGGCGATGCGCGGCCGCCCGCTCGCCGGTCTCACCGAGACCGAGGACGCGGTGCGCGCCGTGCTGAGCGAAGGCTCCGACGTGCCCGCCTCGCTGATCCACGACCGACTGGTGGTCGGTGACGTGCTCGGCGAGGTGCCACAGGCCGCGCCCGCCGTGCCGCTCCAGCGGGACATCGCGCGGCTCCAGCGCACCCTGCGCCTCAAGCCGGAGGCGAAGGAGCGCGAACTGGAGCTGGACCTGCGCAAGGAGACCGACGCCGCGCGCAGCCGGCTGCTGCACCGGCTGCGGCTGCTGGACATCCCGTGGGGCGCGCCGGCCCACTCCCGTTCGAGCACGGGCACGTTCCGGGAGACCTGGCGGCTGCGCTGGGAGCCGGAGCTGTCGGTGCGGGTGGCGGAGGCGGGGATCTGGGGGACGACCGTGCTCGCCGCGGCCACGGCACGGGCGGCATCGGACGCGGCGGACGCGAGCGCGCTCGCAGAGGTCACGGCACTGGCCGAACGCTGCCTGCTCGCCGAACTGCCGGATGCGCTGCCGGTGGTGATGCGGGTCCTGGCCGACCGGGCGGCGCTCGACGCCGACGTCGGCCACCTCGCCCAGGCGCTGCCCGCGCTGGTGCGGTCGGTGCGGTACGGCGATGTGCGCGGCACGGACGCGGCGGCGCTGCGCGAGGTCGCGGTCGGCCTGGCCGAGCGGGTCTTCGTGGGCCTGCCGCCGGCCTGCGCCTCCCTGGACGCGGAGGGCGCGGCGGAGATGCGGACGCACCTCGATGCGACGCAGCAGGCCGTGGGGTTGCTGTGCAGCGCGGAGGGGGACGGCGCGCCCGAGGGCGACGCCGGGCCGTCGGGTGACGCGCCGTCGGGACTGCGCGAGCGCTGGACCGCGGTGCTGCGCGTGCTGGCGGAGCGGGAGGCGATACCGGGGCTGATACGGGGGCGCGCGGCGCGGATTCTCGTCGACGACGGCCGGCTGGAGGACGGCGGTACGAGGGAGGACGGCGGTACTCGCGGGGACGGCGGGGCGGCTCGGCTCATGGGGCTGGCGCTTTCGCCGGGCGTGCCGCCCGCCGACGCCGCGGCCTGGATCGAGGGGTTCGTCGGGGGCGGGGCCGGGGGAATGCTGCTGGTCCATGACGAGCGGCTGCTGGCGCTGGTGGACGGCTGGCTGACGCGGGTGCCGGGGGAGGCGTTCACGGACGTTCTGCCGCTGCTGCGACGGACGTTCTCGCAGTACGAGCCGGGAGTGCGGCGCACGCTCGGTGAGCTGGTGCGGCGTGGACCGGTGGTCGCCGGGGTGCCTGGCGGCGGTACGGCGGTCCTCGGCCGCGGTGCCGCGGGCGGCGACGAGGAGGCGGTGGCCCCCGGCTTCGGCCCAGGCCTGGACCGAGACCGCGCCGCGGCCGTACTGCCGACCTTGCACGCCCTGTTGGGCGAGGGAGCCGACGGCAAGGACACATCCACGGGGGAGATGCGATGACTGCGGAGCCGGTAGCGACGGGGCAGGTAGCGATGGGTCCGGTGGCAACGGAAGCGGAGGCCGAGACCGGTGCTCAGGTCGAAGAGCGCATGCGGCGCTGGCGGTTGGTGCTGGGCGGGGGAGACGGTGACGGGACCGGGTGCGAACTGCGCGGGCGAGACGCGGCGATGGATGGCGCGCTCGGGGCGCTGTACGGCGGCGGTCCCGGCGCAGGCCCCGGCACCGGGAGTGCCGGAGGGCCCGGAGGGCGGGGCGGCAGGAAGGACGGCGCGTCCCGGTCCGGAGGACTCGGTGGGTCCGCGCCCGTCGTGGCCAGGTGGCTCGGTGACATCCGCCGGTACTTCCCGACCCCCGTCGTCCAGGTGATGCAGCGGGACGCGATCGACCGGCTGGGCCTGTCCGCGTTGCTGCTGGAGCCGGAGATGCTCGAGGCCGTGGAGGCCGACGTGCACCTGGTCGGCACGCTGCTCTCGCTGCACAAGGCCATGCCCGAGACGACGAAGGAGACCGCACGGACGGTCGTGCGCAAGGTCGTCGAGGACCTGGAGAAGCGGCTGGCGAGCCGGACGCGGGCCACGCTGAGCGGCGCGCTGGACCGCTCGGCGCGGATCAGCCGGCCCCGGCACCGCGACATCGACTGGGACCGCACGATCCGCGCGAACCTCAAGAACTACCTCCCCGAGTACGGCACGGTCGTGCCCGAGCGGCTGATCGGATACGGACGGGCGGCACAGTCCGTCAAGAAGGAGGTCATCCTCTGCATCGACCAGTCCGGTTCGATGGCGGCGTCCGTCGTGTACGCCTCGGTGTTCGGGGCCGTGCTCGCGTCCATGCGTTCCCTCGCCACCCGCCTGGTCGTCTTCGACACCTCGGTCGTCGACCTCACCGATCAGATCGACGACCCGGTCGACGTGCTCTTCGGTACGCAGTTGGGCGGTGGCACGGACATCAACCGGGCGCTGGCGTACTGCCAGTCGCGGATCACCCGTCCCGCCGAGACGGTCGTCGTGCTGATCAGCGACCTGTACGAGGGCGGGATACGGAACGAGATGCTGAAGCGGGTGGCGGCGATGAAGGCGTCCGGCGTGCAGTTCGTGACGCTGCTGGCGCTGTCGGACGAGGGGGCGCCCGCGTACGACCGGGAGCACGCGGCGGCTCTCGGAGCGCTGGGGGCACCGGCGTTCGCGTGTACGCCGGATCTTTTCCCGGAGGTGATGGCGGCCGCGCTGGAGAAGCGGCCGCTGCCGATACCGGACCCGACGGGCTGACGCCGACCCACGTCCGCGGCGCCACTCCCGGACGTCCGCCGAGCCGCCCTCCGGCGGAGTGTTCGCAGGTCGTACAGCTTTCCGTCAGCCATCCGCCACCTCCGATACCGGACATGACGGAGTAACAGTGACAGGTGGCACAGGGGACTTGCGCGGCACATAGCTGCTCATGCAAGGATCTGCGCATCGCTCGATCACCCGCGACGTGCTGTGTGATGCGGGGTGCCCTGAGTACCTCGCTCCCGGACGCCGTCCGTACGGGAAGGTCCCCCTTGTCTGTTGTGCTCGCTCTGCCTGTCGCTGTGCGCCTGCCGCGCACCGTGGCTGTGCGGCGTGCGCTGCTGAGTGGGCTCTTCCTGATCGGCTTCGTCGTCCTCGCCGTTGTCTTCGGCGGCGGTACGGCACATGCGGCGGACGCCGGTTCCGCCACGGACACCGGCTTCGAGTCCGCCACGGCGAGTTCCGCATCCGGTATGCCCGGCACCTCCACCTCGCCTGCCGACTCGGCCACCTCCGAGCCCGACGCCAACCCCGGGACGACCGACGGCGATTCGCCGTTCGACGGTTCCGGTGCGGCGCTGGAGCGGGAGGCCGCGGAGCGTGAGGCAGGGGCCGCGCAGCAGGCCGGCGCCCGGCTGTCCGACGGCGCGCAGGCGACCGGGGAGCGGCTGGGCAAGGCCGTACACCCGCTCGCGGACCGTCTGCGGCCCGTCACCGACCCGGTCACCGCTCCGGTGGACCAGGTCGTGCGGGGCGTACAGCACGCGACCGGGCTCCCGATCCGGCTGGCCGGCGACGGCGCGGGCCAGGGCCGGGATGGTGAGCAGCCGCAGCGCGGTGACGCGCGGGACAGCGGCCGGCAGCACGTGGCCGTACCCCATCACTGCGGGGACCGCACCGACGGCGACCCGTCGACGGCTCCGGTGGACAGCACCGGCGGCCCGGACCGTACGGCGGCGCAGGCCGCGGCCGACGGCGACGGTGACGCACCCGGCCAGGGCGGACTGCCCGGCCAGCTTCCGCAGGGCCCGGTTGCACCGGCCCCGCATCTCACCGGCGACGGCAACGGCCCCCGAGGCGGGGACCAGCACGCCGTGCTGCCGGGCACGGACCCGCGCTTCGGGCTGGTGCCCGGTGGCGTACGGGTCGCGAGCGGCGCGCCGACGCGCGAGCGCAGCACCGACATCCTCGAATTCCCGGGCTAGGGCAGACCTCCCGCCGGATCCCCACGTACACACGCGCCCTCGCCGACGCACGGCGAGCGCAGGGATCCGACGGCCGTCAGCACCCCTAGACCTGCCGCGCGGGGGCGGGACAGGTCTGCCCGTCACATCTTCCTGGAATTCGAAGGGCTCATCGCCATCATGCGCAACAACATCCGCCGTTCCATCTTCGTCGCCGCTGCCGCCACCGGTCTGTTCGCCCTGGGCACCGCGGGGGCCGGCGCCGCCGAGCTGCCCGTCGACGCCCCTGACACCGGTGCCCTCACCGGCACCGTCCAGCAGAAGCTGCCCGCCGGCGAGCTGACCGGCACGGTCGAGGAGACCGCGGGCCAGGCGACCGGCACCGTCGAGAACACCGTGGGCAGCGCGGCCGACAAGGTGACCGGCGTGCTCGGCGGCGACGTGCACACCATGGACGGCCTGCCCACCGGCCGCGTCGGCGACGCGACCGGCACGCTGAACGACGTGCAGAAGAAGGCCGACCTGAACAAGGTCGCCAAGACGGCGAAGAAGACGGGCAAGGCCACCAAGGTCGCGGGCAAGGCCACCAAGACCGTCAAGGGCGCCGCGAAGCAGCTCCCGCAGGTCCAGCAGGTCGGCAACGGCCGTCTGCCGGCCGTCCCGTTCCTGCCGGTCCCGGGCGTGCCCGCCCTCGACCTCCGCAGCCTCCCGGTCGAGGCCCCCGCCGCCGAGCTCCCCACCGAGCTGCCCGCCGACCTCCCGGTCGAGGCCCCCGCCGCCCAGCTCCCCAACGCTGAGCTGCCCACCCAGCTCCCCAACGCCGAGCTGCCCGCCGACCTCCCGGTCCAGGCCCCCGCCGCCCAGCTCCCCGCCGACCTCCCGGTCCACGCCCCCAACGCTGAGCTGCCCACCCAGCTCCCCAACACCCCCAACCTGCCCGACGCCTCCGCCGCCGCTGACCGTGTCACCTCGCTCGCCGGTACCGACCTGCGTCCCGGCACGCTGACCAACCCGGCGCAGGGTGCCCTGGCCACCGCCCGTCCGGTCGTCGACCAGACCGCCGCCGACGTGCTGCCGCCCGTCGCGCAGCGCGCCGTCGGCAAGGTCGTGCCGGTCGCCCAGAACGCGGTGGGCGGCGTGGGCCTGCTCGCCGGTGACGCGGCCGGCCAGGCCACCCCGTTCGCGCAGGGCGTCGCCGCCGACGCCCAGCTGTTCGCCGAGGGCGCGGCCGCCGACGCCGTGCCGTTCGCGCAGGGCACGGTCGCCGACGCGCAGGGCTTCGCCCAGGGCACCGCCACCACCGCCATCCCCTTCGCCCAGGGCGCGGCCGCTGACGCGGTGCCGTTCGCGCAGGGTGTGGCCGCCGACGCGCAGCCCTTCGCGCAGGGTGTCGCGACCGACGCCGTGCCGTTCTCGCAGGGTCTGGCCACCACCGTGGCCGCCCACGGCCAGGAGACCGCGGGCAACGCCGCCGCCGGTGTGCAGCGCATCATCCCCGTCGACGTCGCGCAGGGTGACCTGACCAGCCCCGCCAACATCCCGGCGCTGCCGGTCCTGCCGGCGCTGGCGGGCTGAACCCCGGACTCCCGGGCCGGCGCCCGGGTGCCCACCGGCCGGCGTTATGGGGACGCCGCCCGCACGGCCCCCGGTAGCCGCGACCAGCAGTAAGCAACACGTACCAAAAAGCCGCTGGACGGCCCTCTTTGGGGAGGGGGCCGTCCAGCGGCTTTTCCGCTGCGGGGAGCCGCAGTCGATCAACCGGTCAACCGGCCAACCGGCTAATTGGCTCTCAGGACTTCGGCACTCTCAGCCGCTCCCAGCTCACCTTCCCCGGAATCCCGTCCGCGTCCTTGCCCCCGAAGCCGAGCTTGCGCTGCCACGCCGCGTAGGACTTGCGGTCGGCTTCGGTCCAGTACGGTCCGGGCCCGTCCTCGTAGTGCGAGCAGCCCTCCGCGACCAGGCGCTTGCCCATCGCCGTGATGATCGGGCTGTGCGCGCCGGCCTGGAAGAAGCCGCCGCCGGGGAAGCGTTCGTACCGGGTGCCGGGCCGCGGCCGCTCCGGTGCGGGCCTCTCGGGCGCCGGCTTCTCGTCCGTGCCGCCGCCCCCGCCACCGCCGTTCCCGCTCGGCTTGCCCGCGAGCCGCTTCTTGATCCGGTCTCGCATCCCGTTCATCGTGAAGCCGCGCGGGTCCGTCTTGCCCGGCTGCCACTCCTTGTGGCCGATGACGGATTTCTCGGTCCAGCCGTGCGCCCGGCAGATCGCCGCCGACACCTTCTCGATGGCGACCTTCTGTTCCTCGGGCCAGGGGTCGTCGCCGTCGCCGAGGTTGATGCACTCGAAGCCGTAGAAGTGGCGGTTGCCGTCGGTGTTGGCCGCGTTGTCGTGCGGCAGCTTCGACTCGTTGACCACCGCGCGCAGGACGTCGGAGTCGCCGAGCCCGGCGTGGTTGGCGCGGCCGTTGCCGACCAGCCAGACCTCGCCCTTCTTGTCGATGACGCCGTGGCACAGCGGTCCCGGCAGCCCGGAGCGGCCCTCGTAGCAGAGGTTGACGGAGCTCTCGGTGCCCTTGGTGACGGTGTGGTGGATCATCACGCCGTTCAACGGGCCCCACGGGCCCTTGCTGTTCCTGTTGTGCCGGCGCCAGTTGCGGACTTCGTGGACGGTCAGGCCCTCCTTGCGCAGGACCTCCACCAGGCGCGACGCGCTCAGCGGCTCGGCCATCGTTGTGCTCCTTCCTCGACCCGGCCCGGGCGGGCCGGTCCCCCGGTCGGCGGCGCGCGGAATCATCCGCGCGCCGCCTTGTACGTACGTGGTGGCGCGATCCCCGTGGCGCCACCCGCCGGTGTCACTCCTCCGTCAGCGACTCCGCCTCCGCCGTCGTCTGCGAGCGCAGCGCCGCGCCGTGCGCCGGGCCGGCGGAGGCCACGTCGGCGGGCTCGTTCTCGGCCTCCGCCGCGGCGTCGGCGGCCCGCGCCTCTTCCTCGGCGGCCAGTTCCTCGTCGCTGGCCGCGGCGATCTCCCCGGCCAGCGGCTTGAACGCCAGTCGCAGGTCGGACACGGTCTTCTCGCCCATCACCCAGCCCAGCGGCGCGTAGTGCACCTGCGGCCCGAGCGGTCCCTGGAGGAGCGGGCGGCGCGCCGCATCCGTCGGCCACTCGACGCTGCCGGTGGCCGTTCGGGCCGGTACCAGCCAGAAGTCGCCGCTGCGGTAGGTGCTGCCGGCCGCGAAGTACACCTCGACGCCGTCCTCCAGCGGCAGCCACGCGCCTTCCTCGACGCGCACCGCACCGTTCTTCAGCCGCCCGGCCGTGCCCTTCTTCGTCGCGCGCTCCTGCGCCCGGCCGCCCTCGCGGTGGTCCCAGCGGCGCAGGTACGGGTGGAGTTCAGGCCGCCGCCCGACACCCTGCGCGGGCTCGTCGGAGAGCCGTACCCGGCGGCCCGGCAGGTCCAGTTCCTCGACCCGCAGCAGCGGATGGGCGTCGAGCCGCGAGGCGACCGCGGAGTCCATGAACTCCACGTAGTCGCCGACGTCCAGGTCCAGCTTGTCGTCGTTGCCCAGCGTGGCCAGCTCGACCCAGGTGCCGTCCAGGCCGTCGACCGGGAAGGTCACCGAGCCGTTCTCGCGGGACCACTTGAAGGTGGCGTCCTTGGCGGCGCCGCCCTCGTGGATCTCGATCCGGTAGAGCTGGTTCTCCGGGCCGCGGTAGCGGGCGTCCGGCTTGACCAGGCACGGGTCGTCGTCGGCGTGGTCCGGGCGCTCGCTGCGCACGGCGAGCCGCGCGGTCGCCTTCCGCTGCTCGGCGACCCACTTGCGGAACGCCTCGCGGACCGGGGCCTTCTTCGTCTCGTCGCCGTCGATGTCCAGCTCGCCGCCGGGCAGCGGCAGCACCTGCCAGACGACCTTGAGGCGGGCCGCGGTGTCCGGCAGCGCCGCGCCGAGCGCGACCTCGCGCAGCGCCGGGTCCTCGGCCGCGGTGACCGAGCGCTCCCAGACCTTGAGGTAGGCCAGGTACGGGAACTGGGTGGGCAGCCGGTCCTCGGGGCGCTCGGCGTCGCGGTACGCGTCGGGCTGGTCCCAGTACGTCCAGGTGGCGGGCGGCTCGGCGGCCGCGCCCTCGCCGTCCTTGGCGCCCTTCTCCTCGTCCTTGGCATCGGCCTCGGCCGGGTCCGGGACGGGGACGCCCGGCTGCGGCCGGTACGCCTCGACCAGGATGCCGTCGACGTAGTACCGGCCGGGGCTGATCGACAGGTCGTCCAGCTCGCGGCTGCCGCCGGTCATGTCGATCTTGAAGCCGGCGTCACCGGCCGGGCCGCCGTGCTGGCCTATCAGGTCGGTGGCGGTCACCCGGGCCTGGTAGAGCTGGATCGCTGTCTGCTCGTTGGCGTCCGCGTCGAGCTGGACGCGGCCCTGCTGGGCGAGGACGGCGGAGTAGTGGGCCTGCGGCCGGAAGGTGATGCGGGAGAGATCTGCGTGCATCGGAAGGGTTCCCCCTCGGAAAAGAAACTCGTGGATATCGGCTGGCGGGTGGGCGGATCGGCTCAGGTCACGAAGAAGATCCCCGCATCCGTTCCGGCCGGTGTGTACTCCGCGAGCCGCGCCCGCAGGCTGTCCTCGCGCTGCGGCTGGTACAGGTCGTGGAAGGCGCCCAGTTCGGCCCCGTCCTCGGCGGCGCGCCGGCAGCCCTCGCCGGCCGGGCCGTCCGGCCGCTCCGCCGCCAACTGCCCGTACGCGGGCGTGCCGTAGCGCTCGCTGCGCAGTACCGGCCGTACGGCACCGGCCTGTTCGGGGCCGACGAGGTCCGGCAGGCAGCGGTACCGGCGCGGTGTCCGGGAGCCCGGCGTGACATAGGAGTACCGGATGCAGCCGAGCTGCCGCCGGGCGACGTGCAGCCGCCCGGTGAAGAGCGAGTTCTCGGCGAGCTGCACGGCGTGCACGTGGACTTCACCGATCACCGTGGTGCGGTGCGCGTGCAGCACGGCGTGGGCGTGCCGGCAGTCCGGCGCGGAGAGCGCCTCGCGGTCGTGTCCGGTGGCGTCCAGGATGCTGTCGCGGATGTGGATCGGCAGCGGGTCGGTGGACACCTCGTCCCCGATGACCTCGATGGTGCCGAGGATCGTCCGGTCGATCTCCACGCACGCGCTCGTGCGGTCCAGTACGAGACTGGGCTCCTCCGGGGAGTGCGGGTGGCACTCCGGCTCCAGCGACCAGCCGGGGACGAGCGTGCAGTGCCGCAGCGCGAGCGCGCCGACCGGGCCCTGGACGTTGATGCCGCGGCCGGTGATCAGCAGCCCGTCCAGCACCATCCGCGGCCGGTCACCCGCCGCGCACTCCTCGTCCCGCGCCCGGATGTTCAGCGCGTCGGGCCGGTTGCTGTACCAGTCCAGCAGCCGGATCACCGGCCGCGTGCCCCCCGCGGCGCGTACCTCCAGGCGGTCGCCCGGGTCCAGGTCGAAGTCGAGCTGTTCCTGGTAGGCGCCGCTGTGGGTGATCTCGATGATGCCGTCGGGGCCGCACCGCCCGGCCCGCCGGTCGTGCTGCCACTGCCCGTACGCGTCCATGATCCGCTGGTACGTCTGGCCGGGCCCGACCCGGTACACGGCCGCGTCCGCGGGCGTCTCGCGCTCCCGGAGGTACTCGCCGCCGCCCAGGTCGTCCCCGAAGGCGTAGTGGTACGTCACCCACACGCCCTGGCGCGGGGCCGAGCGCGAGCCGAAGGCGATGCGGCCCAGCTCCGGGTCGACCGCGACCTGCCCGTGCTTGGGCCGGTAGCGCCAGTCGCTGAGGTCGGCCACCACGATGTCGGACGGGTCGACCGGCTCGCGCTGCCCGTCCCGCCAGATCGTGAAGGACTTGCCGGGCCCGTAGTAGTCCGCGAGCCGGTCGTGCAGCTGCCGCCGCCGGACGTACGCCGGGACGTTGTCGATGGTCGCGATGTGGGTGGCCGACGGCTCCGGCTCGGGCTTGGTGACCAGCGGGGTGTCGTTGCCGAGGATGGAGAAGGTGTACAGGTTGCGGGCCCGGTCGATGCAGTACGCGGGCGCCCGCGTCACCGAGTAGGGCTTCAGCCGCCATACGTACAGGCCCACTCCGGCGGGGGAGAGGCCGCCCTGGCGGCGGCGCGAGTCGGCCCGGCGGACGTCCGCCGAGCGGGCCGTCGCGCCGAACGGGCCGCCCGCGAGGTCCAGCGCGGCGGAGTCCCGCACGTCGACCGAGCGGCCGCGCGCGGCCCGTCGCCCGTTGACGGCCGCGGTGCCCGAGCCGTACAGCTTCACCGGCTGGTCGTGGGAGACCAGCCGGGAGAACTCCACGGCCCGCGCGGGCCAGTTCGCGACCTCCGCGGACAGCTCCTCCAGCAGCGCGAGGGTGCCCTTGCGGCGGCGGTTGGCGACCGTGGACGCCACGTCGCGGCGCGGCGCGAGCGCCTCGGCCAGCCGTCTGCGCGAGGAGTCCGGCAGCCCGCCGTCCTTCAGGCCGGTGGCCAGCACCCGCTCGTATCCGGGCAGCGGCTTGTAGCCCACCAGGTCACCGAGGTACGGCAGCACCCATTCCGCCGCCGTCTCCACGAACCAGTCGTCGTACTGCTGCTCGACCCCGTCGCGTACGAGATCGACCTGCTCGGCGATCACCGCGAGCAGCGCGCGCAGCGGCTCGCCGTTCTCGGCATCCCGCAGCCGGTGCCACTGCGGGAGCAGCTCCGCGAGCCCGTCCGGCTCCCTGGACATCACTTGACCTCCGTCAGAATCATGGTGTCGGCGACCTGCGGCGAGAACAGCGCGAGCTGGGCAGGCCGGATGCCGCGGAAGACGCACACCGAGCGGCCCTTGGCCAGCGGCCGGGTGTCGGTGATGTCCGGGTTCAGGCGCAGCAGTTCGGCGAGCGGGATGCCGTTGCGGGCCGCGACCGAGGAGAGCGATTCGCCCTTCCCGTCGGTGACCCGGTACAGCTGCTCGTCGTAGGTGGCCCGGCGGGCCGGGACCGTGGTCTGCGGGGCCGTCAGCCGCTCGCCGAGCCCGGCCAGGTCGGCGGGCGAGGCGGAGGCCGGTACGCCCGTGAAGGCGTCCACGTCCACGTAGTCCACGCCGGGCACGGACTGGGCGGTGGCCAGCACCTCCGACAGCCTTGCGGGCTGCCCCAGTTCGCGGCCCTCGTAGCCGAGGGTGCGCAGCAGGGCGGCCCGTACGCGCGGTTGGACCGCTGCCCAGGAGTAGTCGGGTGCGACCTTGACCTTGGCGACCAGCAGGAGCAGGACCAGCTCGCGTACATCGACGCGCACCGGGAGGGCCGCGTCCCCGTACTCGGCCAGCGAGGACCGCAGCGCCTGCAGCACCTCGGCGTCGGCCGCGACCGGGTTGTCGTCCACCCCGGCCACGGTCAGGTGCAGCACCTGCCGCCGCCCGTCGTACAGTTCGGCCGCCGCCGCCCGGCCGATGCCGGCCCGGGAGCGCGCGAAGTCCTCGTAGTCGGGGAGCGAGACCAGCCGGTCGAGGGCCGAGACCGCGAGCGGGACCGTGCGGCGGGTGAGCCCGGGGCCGTCGGCGTCCGCGCCGCCCGTGGCGGGCTGCGGGTTGGTGACGCCGGTGACGCCCAGCGGGCGGGTGATCGCCTGGGTGATGCGGCCCGCCTTGACGTTGGCGGCGCGCCCGGTACCGAAGCGGTAGCGGGCCCGGACGTTCTCGTGGCCGGTGGGCAGCCGCGCGCCGTGCACGCCGTCGCCGAAGGTCACCGTCGTCCGGCCGTCCCCGGCCGCGCCCAGCACGTACACCCGCTCGCGCGGCCCGCGCCCGGCCAGGCTGTCGACCCGGTGCCACAGCAGCCCGTCGACCCGGATCTCCAGCTCGGGCACCGCGCCCAGCGGATTGTCGTCGGGCAGCCAGGTGAGCGGGGACTGCCACAGCGCGAACGTCTGGTTCGCCTGCTCCGCGTTCCCGCTGCCCAGCGGCTCGTCCCGGCTCTCGCCGTGGGTGGCCGGCACGACGTTGCCCTGGATGCGGACGGTGTCGCGGCGGTACCGGTAGGCGAGATCGGCGGTGAGCGTGAGGACCGTGTGGACGTGGTCGCCCGGCAGGTTCTCGTCCAGCCGCTGGTCGACCGCGGCGATCACCGCCAGCTCCGTGCCGCGCACCCCGGCCGAGCCGGGGATGTCGGTCCGCTCGCCGGAGACGACGATGTACCGGCCGGGGCGCAGCCCCTCGTACAGGTCGGCCAGCTCCAGCTCGTTGCCGTGCACGTCCTCGCCCAGCGGCTCGTCCGCGCTGCGCAGCGGCTCGCCGCCCGCGTGCACGGTCGTGTCCCGGATCGCCGACAGCACGACGTCGTGTTCGTCCAGCCACGGGTCGGCGAGCGTCAGTTCCGTACCGCGCCCGGTGATCCCGAAGTTGGTGTACGCGGCGGTGCGGACGGCCGTCACACGGGTGGTGACGAACGCCAGCTTCTTGTCGCCGGGGATGCCGTCCGGCCCTTCGGCGCCCTTGCGGGGCCGCTGCACCGCGACCCAGCTGCCGACCGTGATGCCGTCCTGCACCGACTCCAGCGGCAGGACGTAGCGGTTGGCGGGCTCGGGCACGGTGGCGATGCCGATCTCCACGGCGGGCGGCTCGCTGCCCGGCGTGCGCCGCACGGTCACCTCGTACTCGCCGTGCCGGACCTGGTGCTTGTCGCCCGGTGCGAGGTCCCAGGTCTTCGTGTCGCCGTTGTTGACCGCGACCTCGATCTTCCCGTCCTCGTCCGGGCGGGCCACGAACAGGGAACGCTCGGGCAGCCCGGCGAGCAGCCGGACGGTGACCCCGGGCTCCTGGGACTCGGTCGGCCGGCGGCCCAGCCAGCTCAGGTCGCGGTCCTGCCCGGTACGGGTGGACACCTGGACCCGGCCCGGCCCCAGGTCGAAGGAGTTCTCCGAGGGCAGGTTCTCCGTGTACTGCACCGAGCTGCCGGTCTCGACGTGCTGGAACTCCGCCTTCACCGGCACCTTGCCGGCCGTGTCGAAGACGATCCGCACGCTGGTCAGCACGCCGCCGGTGAGCGGCCAGTCGGCCGTCCTGATGACCCGGCCCGCCTTGTCCTGCACGGGCTTGAGCGGCGCGGTGGCCCCGAAGGGCGCGGCCGTCACCCGCATCGCCAGCAGCGCGCGCAGCGCGGCGGGCGTCGCGGGCGCGGCCTGCCGCCACGCCGTGTACATCCCGTCGGACAGCCTCGGGTCCAGCGCGGACAGCAGCCGCGCGGTGAGGTCCGACCCGGGCGCGAAGAGGCGTCCGGGGTCGCGCGAGACGGCCCGCGCGCCGGACGGGGGACGGACGACGCTCGTACGGAGGGCGGGCAGTACGGCGTCCAGGGCGCGCAGCGCGGGCGTGGGCCCACCGGCCTTCTTCGGCCGAGACGTCTTGGGCTGCGGCTCCGACGGCGGCACGGTCCGCGCCGGCTCCAAGTCCCCGGCCCGCTCCCGCAGTTCCCCGATCACCGCTTCGAGCTGCTCGAACCAGGCCGCGACCGCCTCGTACGGCGCGGCGAGCACCTGCGCCTCGGCCAGCCGGTCGTGCGGCCCGGCCAGTCGCTCGGCGAACGCCGCGGGCGTCTTGGCCGCCTCGCCCTCCAGGTCCTTGCGCAGCGGCGCCAGTACCTGCGTGTCGAAGGTCTCGATCAGCTTGCTGACCGGACGCGGGTTCGGCGTCTCGGCGGTGGGCGGCCCGGGCTCGTCCGGATCGTCGGGGTCGCCGCCGTCCTCCGGCTCGGTGATCCACTGCTTCAGCTCGTCGACCAGCTCCTTGAGCGTGGGCGGCGCGGACTGCTGCAGCCCGATCGCGGTGACGTCCTCCTCCCGGTCGATGCGCACCTTGGCGACCGGCAGCAGCTGCTGCTCCTTGCCGCCGAAGTCGAAGAGGAGCTGGTCACCGGTCTGCAGGGAGGTGTTCGTGCCCGAGACGTACAGCTCCGACCGCTTCTTCAGGTCCTCGGCGACCAGCAGCGCGGGCCGCCGCCTGCGGACCTTCAGCTCGTTCCACGCCCAGCGCGCGGTGAGGTCCTCGCTCGTCTCGAAGGTCTGCGACTCCTCGCCGGTGGCCGCCGGCACGCTGTGGCTGCGCGCCCCGCGCGGGATGACGACCGGCAGGTCCTCGGCGCGCGGGTCCTTGTCCAGGGTGTACGCGAGGTGGGTGTCGGCCGCGACGCCGGGCCGCGGCCGGTGCCCGACCAGCCGCCCGAGGAGCGCGAGGGACCGGTGCTCGTTGGCGGTGCGCAGATACCCCTCGTCCGCGATCCGCTCGCTGTGGAAGGTCAGTACGTCACCGAGGACCGCCCAGGCGTCCAGCAGCCCGATCGCGGGATCGTCGGTGGTGCGGACGGTCAGGCCGCGCAGCGCCGGGTAGGCGGGCGAGGCGAGCCGGTCCAGCATGCCGGCCAGGAACGTGCCGTACGTACCGACGCGGTAGTCCAGGGCCGTCCGGGCCGGCGGGTTGTACAGGGCGTCCGGGGCGCGCCGCTCGTCGCTGCCGCCCCCGCAGCCGCAGCCGCACGTGGCGCTCATCGGGCACCCCCGAGCTCTCCGAGGTCGATGACCAGGCGGCCGTTCTCCGGGCGCTCGGGGTCGTTGTCGCACACGGCGATCTCCAGCGGGCCGAGCCGCAGCACACCGTCCTCCAGTGCTCTGTTGTCTCTGATGTCGGTGGATCCCTGTTGGCTGTGTGCCTGGAACGACAGCCGCTGCAGGCGGGTCACCCGTACGCTCTCCACGCCCGGTACGGCCGCGGCGACCGCGGTGAGACGGCTGAGCCGTACCGGTTCGCCGAACGTCAGCGCGTCCGGGTGGAAGAAGCCGAGGCGCCCGCCGGACAGCCGCCGGTTCCCGAGTACACGGGTCAACTCGGCCAGGATCCGGCCGTGTTGATGCCCCGGCGCCGCGCACACCTCGATCTCGATGTCCAGCGGCACCGTACGGGCCGGTTCGACCACCAGGTCGTGGCCGATCCGCCGGTAGCTCTCCAGCGCGTACGCGACGGAGTCCAGCAGCTGGGGCGTGGGCTCGCCGGTGCGCGCCGCGTCGATCGCGATGTGCGCCTCCTGCACGCTGCCGGTCCAGCGGATCTCGGCCGCCGCCCGCTGCACACCGGGCAGCGCGGAGGCCAGCTCCGCGTAGTCGGCGGCGGTGACGGCCCGCCGGCGGGTGCGCTTGAGGTCGAGCGGCGCGAGCTGCCGTACCTGCTCGACGGACTCGGGCGCGGCGCCGCCGGTCGCGGGCAGCGGATTGCGCACGCCCGCCACCGGCATCGGGTCGCCCCGGTCCGAGTCCTCCGCCGGACGGCTCAGCACCAGGTGGTTGATGGCCTCGGCGCCCACATTGCCCGCCGTGCCGCCGCCCAGCCGGTAGTGCAGGGTGAGCCGGCTGCCGGGCTCCGGGCGCGCGCCGTACCGGCCGTCCCCGAAGCGCAGCGCGATCCGCCCGTCGTCCTCCAGCTCGCCCACGAAGTGCCGGTCGCGCGGCCCGCTGTCCAGCAGGTCGCGGCGCGGCTCCCATGTGTGCTCGCCGTCCTCGATCCGTACGGCGGGCAGCGCGGCCCGTGGGTCGGGCGCCAGGCTCGCCGCCGGGCCGTGCAGCACCGGCTCGTCCGGGTGCAGCCCCGCCGCGTACGCCGGGCCCCAGCTGTGCGCGATCTCCCAGGCGATCCGCGCGTCCAGCACCGCGCCGGCCCGCGCCCGGGCGCTCAGCACGTCCAGGCGGCGCAGCTTCGGCGCCAGCAGCCGGTCGCTGCGGTGCAGCAGCTCGCGCAGCGCCCGTACGGGATGCCGGTGCAGTTCGAGGCGTTCCAGTACGTGCAGCCCGAACAGCCCCGTCAGTTCGGCGATCTCCGCCTCCGACAGCCCGTCGTGGTCCCGGGCGCTGCGCCACAGCTCCACCAGCCGCGCCCGCACCCGCTCCCGGATGCCGGCGAGCCGCTCGGCCTGCCCCGCCGCCACCAGCTCGGGGCGCGGGAACGGCACGGTCTGGGCGACGGGGGAGCGGTGCAGGACGGGCCGGAAGCGCGGCCGGATGCCCGGGTACACGGACTGCGCGAGCAGCGTGCGCAACGCCTCGGCCTGCGCGTACACCGTCCCCGGCACGACCTTCTCGCGCCGCTGTCCGGCCAGCTCCAGGCCGAGCCCGGCCCGTACGGTCGCCTCCTCGCCGACCACCTCGAACAGCTCACGGATGTCGTCGGCGGTCAGCGCCCGGTGGTGCTCCGTCTTGTCGAGCAGGTGCTGGATGGTGCGGGCAGTGGCATTCCCGCCGTCCTTGCTGTCCCCGCACCCGAAGGCGGGCGGCTCGCAGGACCCGGTCACGGCCGGGACGGGCGGCACGGTCACCGTCTCCGGTACGCCCTCCGGGCACTCCCCGAAGGTCAGCGACCGCCCGTGGTCGACGAGCGCCACGTTGCCGCGCGCCACGCTCACGTCCGTCACGGGCGCGCAGTCCGTACTGCCCCGAGTGGACAGGCACAGCGGGAACGTCAGCGCGTCCTCCTGCGCCCAGGTGATCTCCAGCACCGGCTGCCCGTCGAGCTGGTCGACGGCGGGGGTGACGGAGGTCAGCCGGACGGCCTGCCGGTGGCCCGGGTCCTGGTCGCCGGGCGTACCCGTACGCGGACCCTTGACCTCCTCGAAGAGCAGCAGGTCACCGGGGGAGAGGCGCAGCGAGCGGGTCTCTCGGGTGTCGTCCGCCCACTCGTCCCGCAGCGTCGCCGACGTCGCGCCCTTCGGCAGTGCGCAGACCTCATCTCCCCAGGTCCACAGCCGGATGGCGTTGTGCTCCGGACGCAGCCGCAGCGGCGCGTCACCGACCGGCTCGAAGACCTCCACCGAGCCGCGCTCGTCCAGTACGGCCAGGTCCCGGTCGTCGATGACGGTCCCGATCTCCGGCCGGTCGCGCGGCCCGTACGTACGGAAGTCCACCGCCGCGAACCGGAACGTGCCCGGCAGAAGCACGAGGCCGGAGGCCACCTCGACGGACACGAACGCCCGCGCGCTGCACCCGTCGTGCATCGGATAGTCGATCAGCCGCACATGCCGGCGCACGGAGACCCGCCGCCGCGCGGTGTCCAGGTACGCCTCGGTGGCCACGGCATCCTGCTGGTAACTGATCTGATCAGCCGTGTACGCCAGCATCTCGACCAGCGTCATCCCCAGGTCGGCGGGGTTGCGCTCGACCCAGTCCGGCGTGGTCAGCCGCAGCCGGTCCAGGACGAGCCGGCGCAGCGTCTCGTAGTCGCGCGCGGTGTAGTCGATGACGGGCGCGGGCTTGAAGGTGTCCGGGCAGTCCGGCTCCGCTTCCCCTTCCGCGCAGTCGAAGGGACTCGGGCAGTCGGTCCGGAACCGGAAGTCGGTGGTGAAATACCGCTGGTCGAAGCCCTCGTACGGCTCCGTGCCCGGCCGCCCGTACGGATCGGTCTCCACGACCGACAGGCGGTACCGGGACGTGTCGCCCGTCCGGTCCAGCACCACATGCAGCCGGTCGTCGAGCTCGGGGTCCTCCTCCCGCTCGACGGAGACCTCCAGCGCCTCCAGGCCGGTGATCCGCCGCCCGCCGTCGATCCGGATGTTCTCCGGGCACAGCCCGTGCGGGGCCTTGCCGAGGAAGGTGACGGTCAGCGTCACCCCGTCGTCCGCGACCTCCACGCCGTCGATGCCGTTCAGCCGCGCCGCTCTGATCCGCCCGCGCCGCTGGTCGGTACGGCACACCAGCTCACCGCTGATGAGCTGCTGCTCACTCATATCTCGCCCCGCCCCTCGAACACTTCGTCGCGCCTGCTCGCGGTGGAGCGCACCACATAGCGCAGATACACCCGTACGACGTTCTCCTCGTTCACCACGTCGAGCGACTCGACCTCGATCAGATCGCCGAGCCACCGCTGCAGCGACGCCTGTACGGACAGCTCGACCGCCGACGCCAGCTCCGGGCTGTTCGGCGTGAAGACCAGATCCAGCAGGCCGCAGCCGAAGTCCGGCCGCATGACCCGCTCACCCGGGCTGGTGAACAGCAACTGCTCGATCAGATCGCGCACATGCTCGTCGTGGTCCGCGTGCGCGGTCCGCCCCCGCCGGTCCGTCCGGAACGGAAAAGCGATCTCACTCCGCACTTTCTTCACAGCCCTCATCGGCTGGACACCCCCTGATGGACGGGCGCCACGACCGGCGGGCCCTGCGGCACCAGCCCGGCGCTGAAACACATCGCCGCCGAGGTGTCCAGCAGTACCGGCACCCCGTCGATCCGTACCTCGTCTCCGCCGCCGGCCGGCATCCAGCGCACGCTGGTGCACGGCTGCGGGCGGCCGCCGACGGAGTGCGGGCAGCCGCTGACCGTGAAGAGGTCGGCGGCGGTGACGGCGGGCAGACCGTCGATGCGTACACCCGTACCGGCAGCCGCGGTGGACACCGCACGACCGCCGTGCGGGCAGCTGATCACCGCGCCGCCGTGCACGAGATTCCCGTTCCCCACGTCTTCTCGCTCCCCCGTCTCCGCTGTCGCTTCCTGATGCATGGCGTCTCGGTCATCGCTTCTTCGGCACGGTCAACCGGCCCTCGTTGATGTCGACCTGGTCGCCCTGGAGCAGGATCGAGGCTCCCGCCCCGTTGTTGATCTGCACCCCCGCCGCATTGATCCGCACATACGCACCACCCGGCGCCTGCAGCAGAATCCCTTCCTCCGGCACATCGGACAGCACGATCTTGTGATGCCCCTGCGTCTCGATGACCACCGGCTCGGCACCGGCCCGCGCCCCGGCCTGCGCGTCCACCGGCATCTCGGCCTCGGCGCCGTACCAACACCCCGTCCAGACCGGGAAACTGGGATCGCCCTGCTCGAACTCGATCCACACCCCGGCACCTTCACTCGGGATCACGTACTGACCCGCCTGCGCGCCCGTGAACGGAAAACAGGGCATGGCCCAGGTGGACGCCTCGTCACCGAGCACGTCCGGCACATGGGCCGTGATCCGGCCGATCCGCAACGGATCGTTGTTGCTCGCCACCCGGCCCCGGAACTTGCCGAGGAAGCGATTGTTCGATGCTGGCGCCATGGTGGCTGCTCCTGGTCGGTCTCTCTGGTCACTCTGCGGTGGTTCGCCGCGGATTTACGGGCTCACGGGCTTACGGACGCACGCGGTCACTGCGGGCAATCAGCCCCTCGCGCGACAGGGTGAAGTTCTGCTGGTACGACCCCGGCCGGAGGTTATGGGTGACGCTCTTCACGTAGTAATCCCCGTCGTACGTGACGCCGGCGCCCCGCACGCCGACCAACTCCCGGGGCCGCAGCACATATCCGTGCCGATTCACGTCCAGTTGGCCGGAGCCACTGATCGCATCGGCACTTGTCGCGGCCCGCCCCAACGCCTCCGCCTTCGCCAGCGCCTCGTCCTTCTTCGCGGTCCCTGTCAGGGTCTTGCGCTTGAGGGCGGGCGAGGCACGCCGACCCAACGGCGGTCGCAGCGGGCTGATATCGGGCTGTGCGAGCAGCGGCGCGCGCCGCGTCACAGGATCCTGCACCCGAGCCTGCGGCTCTTCTCTCGCCGTCCCGTCGTAAGCAAACGTCAACTGATCCACAGTCGAGTTCACATCCATATTCACATTCAGCGCATGCTGCCGCTGCCCGAGCCGCTGCTCAGGCCCCCAGAACGCGGTCGACCGCCCCGGCACGGGCCCCGGGTCCAGGTAGAACGTGTAACCGTTGGCGTTGGCCAACTCATTCACATACTGCAAGTCAGTACCCGTTTGGTAGTCCACTCGGGCCTGCTCCCTCGGCGGCTGCGGAACCTGCTCCCGAATGATCCGTCCGTCGATCCCATAATCCGCATACTTCGACAGAATCCTCTCCACCCTCTGCGAGGGCGCGAGGTTGGGATACCGATCCGTCCGCTCCTCGAGGTCCATGAGCAGCGTCAGATCCTCCCCCGTAACCGTCAGGGTGGTCTGCCCGGGCTGATTACTGGCCCCGACCTCCTGCCGCACGATGAGACCGTCCAGCAGCACCACAGGAGTCCCCTTGACCGCAACGGTGAGGATGACTCTCGTCTTGGGATCAAAAAACCCCTCGGGAAGCAGCCTCTGTATGATCGCTCCCTTCTTGGTGAGGTCAAAGGCCAACTGGAAGCCGCTCCGCTCACCCGCCGTACTGGTGATCTGAGCGGACAGCAGCGCCTCCGTCACCTCCTGCGGAACCAGTCGCGCCAACTTGGGCCCCATGTACAGCGACACATGAATGGGCCCACCCCCGACGGGCAGATCATCAGCCATTCCGCACCCCCGGCCCACCCATTCCACCGGGGAACCCACCGGGCAACGGTACGGCTATCTCCTCACCGGGTTCGTCCGTCAGCTCCCTCGGCGCCAGCACAGGATTGGCATCAGCAACCCGCCACCACTGCCCCGAATCCCCGAAATACCGCTGCCCAAGCTGATCGGCCCGCTCCCCAGCGCTCACGGTATGCGGCACGGTCTCATCGGCATCGTGGTTGACGGGCGGCAGCAACCGTCGCTTGGCGTACTTCACTTCAGAGCCGTCTCGGGTCCTATGAACCCCGATCTCCACATCGTGATACCGACTGCTCCTGGGATACGGATGAGCCCCCGGCACATCATCCAACGCACTCTCATACGGCTCGATCACGCTCAGATCCCTCCCCCGAGCCCCAACTGCGCCAAGCTCCCGACCCGAGCCCGCCGCGCCAACTGCTCCTTCTGCGCGAGGTGCGCGAGGTAGAGCTCAGCTCCGCGATGCCCCGCCGGCAAATCACTCACCGTCAAAATCTTCATCCCAATGGACAGCGAGGCCCTGATCGGGTTGAGGTTGACATCAAATGCCGACTCATTGACCGACAACTCCGTCAACCTGACCGGCATCACCCGCTTGCTCCCCCAAGTGAAGAGCGTCAACGGCATCTCGATCGGGCTGATCTCGATGGTCCCCTTCTTGCTGAGCTTGCTCGCGGCCCGCAACTGCGCCGTGGTCGGCTGCACCAGCATTTCCAGCACCGCTAGTTGGGGGTGGATCCCATCGGGCGCAGCCACGTCCAACTGATCCGTGGCATCAATCTCAGCGGTGAACTTCCAGGTCTCCTGCGCCGGGCCCTTGAGGCGCAGGGCCTCGTTACGATCCCCACCACTGTCTCCTCCGCCACCACCGCCTTCCCCGCCGGCGGCTTGCGGCGCGACGGAGCGTTCAAGCGTGTCGGGGTTGAACTGCAGCACGATGATGCGCTGGGGGGTACCGCGCTCGGAATCGACGATGACGATCCCGGACCGGATGGGCTTGGGTATGTCGGCGTAAGTGGTCATATCCCTGGGTTCCTGTCGTCTGCGGTGATCATTCTTCGTCGGGCTCGTCGAGTTCGGCGATCGCGAGACGAACTTCGTTGGCGGGGGACGGCGCATCGGGCGGCCAAGTGGCGATTAGCTGCTCGATCAGTGGACGGTATTTCACCACTAGATCTTCTTCGGCCAGGCTGAGTGCTGCGTGTGCCTGAATTCTGAGATCAGAGTCCTTGGTTGCACGAACGAGAGTTGAGATCGCATCTTCAGATCGTGCGCTCCCTGTTGCGTTGAGGGCGTAGACGCGATCCATGTATTCCTCATGCTGATTGAGTGCGATCTCTTTGAGGGTTTTCAGTAGTTGCGGGTCAGGGGTCTCGGAGTTCCACATGACCCCTCCAGCCACCTCCAGGGCGACGTTGCGAACTTCTGGAGTTCTGGTGGTCCTGATGATTTTCGCCAGAAGTGCGGAATCTTCGGCTTCTGCGAGGTTCGTGATCGCGTACAGCGCGCTGGCGTGGTTGGCCCCCTCTCCCACGTGGGGGCTGAGGGTGGCAGAGGACGGCGACTGCCGAAGCACCTCTCTGGCGGTGGCAAGAAGCTCGTCGGAATGATCGGTGAATGGATTGTCTTCGCCGAAACGACGAGTGGCATCGGCCAGCTGGTAATGGTCCATGGCGATTCCAGTGGCCACTGGATCGCCGCTGCGGAGCAGTTTGAGAAATGCGGTGATCCGTTCCGCCGGCGGGGCTGGTGAAGCCAGCACCTCATGGGCGTGCGCCAGCTCGGGTGCGCTGAGCTCGCAGCCTTGCCAGTAATGAGAATGCATGTTCCACCAGTTCCTTTCGGTGACACGTTGAACGGCAGTCGCGGTTCCGTTCAGTCTATTCTTTCGATCGCGTTGGCTGGGATGGCCTTGAAGATCACGACTTCCTGTGTGCGGATGACGTCCTCCGTAGCTCTCAAGACGCGGCTTCCCGTGACGTTATTGATCAGGTCCCAGCTTCGTTGTCCATGGTGGGTGGACAAATCAGATATGGACTCTCGGGGGATCTTGGCTAGGTCGATGAGGACGATGCCGCTGCCGTACCTCTGAGACTGGTTCGGCGGGGTGCTGAGCTTTCTCCCCTCTTCGCCACCGATGTGGTGACCATTCGGGTCCAGGATGTCTCCGTCGAGCTGCTTGGAGGCGGATATGAACTTCGACGGATAGCCGCCCATGGCGTGTTGCCCTGGAGTATTTGCCGGGCGATTCGGGCTTCGCATCGAGTCCTTGTTGCGCTTCTGCTTCTGCTTCTTCTGATCTTTGAAGGATTCGGAGCTCGAACGCAGCCCCTTGCCGCTGTTCAGGCGCTCCAGGTCCTCGGCGTGCATGTTGCGGCGAATGAAGCGCGGGACGAGCTGATTCTTCTGATCCAGTACGTATTCCTGACCGTCGGGCCCCTTGATCAGCTTCTGGCTCGCCGCCTGGTCCTTCACACGGCCCTGCTCCTCGTAACGCCCGCCACGCTTGAAAGTGCCGATGCCCGAGGGGGCGGATTTCCGGTCAGGGCGAATCAGGGAGAGAAGATGGGAGTCCTGATGGTCGTCCCACTTCAGGTGTTCCCCCTTCTTGAGCAAGGGGGCGGCAACCTGCTGGCACATGCGTTTGATGTCCCATATTTCCGCATCCTTGGGCATGGTTTGGAATCTTGCAGCTATGGCTGCACGCAGCTTGGCGCTTTCGTCATTGATGTCGAATCCTTCATATCGGTCTTCGAGATCAAGATAGGCGACATTGTCGTCCCAGATGCCGTGCTGTACCGGCTTTTGCGGGTTGAGAGTCGCCGTGATGTCGAAATCTGGGCGACCCTCCGCAGAGAGCCTGGTCAGCCGGTACCAGGATCGCAGGGTGGCAAGGAGGGTGCGGAAGGGGATTCCATCGATGCCGCGCTTGAGGAGCGGGCGGAGCTTGGGGCGTATACGGCTGACGATCTGGTCGAGTCGGCTCGACTTGGATTCTCTCGAATCCTCCTTCTTCTTCCTCTCCTTGCGGTGCTGCTTTTTGACGTCTGCGCGGTGCTTCTTGTTGTCGCGCAGGTGATCTCGCTTCTTCTTGAAGAAGTCGCGTGCTCTCTTCGCCGTGTTCTTGAGGGCCTTGCCCACCTTGGACTTGCGGAGTTTCTTGCCCAGGGCCTTGCCGGCGTTGCGGACCTTCTTGAGGGCGGACTTGACCTTGCCCTTGATCTTCTTCAGAGCGCGGCCCAGGGGAGACTTGGGCTTGCGCGGCTTGGCGCGCTTGGGGGCGTCGGTCTCCTTCTTCTTGGACGGCTTGTCGGGCTTCTTGTCCTTCTTGGCGTCCGGACCGTCCTTGTCGGGAGTCCTGTCCTTTTTGGCGTCCGCGCCGTCCCTGTCGGGCTTCTGGGCCGGGCCGTCCTTGCCCAGGGTCTTGTCCTGGGGCGTGTTCGGGGTGTCCTTGTCCTGGGGCTTGTTGGGTGACGCTGCCTCGTCCCTGGTCTTCTTGGTGTCGGACTCGTCCTCGTGCTTCTTCTTGGTCGGGTCCGGGGTTTTGCTGGTCGGGCGGCCGGTGGGGTGGGTCTTGGGCTGGTGTTTGGGGGTGCCGCCGCCGGGGGTGCGGTCTGTTGAGGCGCCCGGGCGGGTGGGGACGCGGGGGCCCTTGGGCTTTGCGGGGCGGGCCGGCTTGCGGAGGGCCTGGGCGGCCTTACGGGCGGCGCCCTTGGCGGCGTTGACGGCCTTGCCGGCGACCTTGCGGGCGCCCTTGCCGGTCTTCTTGAGGCCAGCGGTGATCTTCTGGGCTATGCCCTTGAGGCGTTTGCCGACGCCCTTGGTCGCCGAGGACAGGCGGATCATGAGGAAGTTGGAGATGAAGTCCAGCAGGGCCACTACGCCAGCGGCCACGGCTTCGGCGAAGAGGCAGGCGGCGGGGCCTGCCTTGACCGCCTTCAGGTAAGCCCAGAACTTGCTGAACGCCGTAAGGATGGAGCTGATGCTCTGCCACGCGGCCATCAGGCCCTGGACGATCGTGAGGATCGCGCCCGCCGCGGGGACGATCATCGAGACGACCTTTTCGATGACCAGGGACGCGATCATCATCGGGAGGGACGCGATGATTGCGTCCCAGGCCATCTTGCCGATCTGCTTCAAGGACATGCAGCCCTTGATGAGGACGTTGATGACGGCCTTGCCGAGGCCCAGGATTCCTTCGACCTTGGCGTCGAACCACTGCTTGACGGCGGACTTGATGGCACCCCAGAGGTGTTCCTGGATGCCCGTCTTGGCGGCGCTGCCCGCCTTCTTGAGCCAGCCGCCCGGATCCGGCGCGATGTCGGCGACCAGAGCCGCGAACTTGCCGAGGGCTTCGATGGCGGCCTCGGCGAACTTGATCGCGGCGGTGATGACGGCCTGGTAGGCCTTGATAACGGCTTTGATGCCCGCTTCGAGAGCGGACAGGAGCGCGTTGAGGCCGGCGGCGAGGGCATCGAGAAGGGCGTTGACCGCCTTCTTGAGGCCGTCGGCCAGCTTGTTGACCGTGGCGATCGCGGCGTCGCGCAGGCCTTCGATGGCCTTGCGGAACTTGTCGCGGAGTTCGGGGAAGGCGGCCAGGAGGACGTCGCCGATGGCGATCAGGGCGTCCGCGAGGACGTTGATGGCCTTGATGGCGAAGTCGCGGACGGCGTCGATCGCCTTGTTCGCGAACTCCTTGAACTTGTCGATGACACTGTTGATCGCGTTGCGTGCCGCGTCGAAGATCGCAGTGACGGCGTCCAGCAGGCCCTTGAAGAAGTCGCCGACGGCGTCCAGCAGCTTGCCGAAGAGGCTGTCGGATTCGCCCTTTTTTTCTTCCTTCTTCTTCTCGGCGTCCTTCTCCGCCTGCTCCGCCTTGGTGTCGATTTCCTTGTTGTCGGTGTTCTTGCGGTCCTCGACTTCCTTGTCCTTGCCGTCCCGCTCCTTGGTTATCTTCTTGTTGCCGTCCTTGTGCTCCTTCTCCGTGTCCTTGTCGGCCTGCTCGATCTTCTTGTCCTGCTCGTCGCGCCAGCTCTGACGCTCCTTGCCGGCCTGCTCGGCCGCCCGGCCGCGCTCCGCCGTCTGCTGTTCGGCGTTCTGCGCGACCTCGTTGTCGATCTCCTGCTGCTTTTCCTGCTTCGCCTTCTGCTCGCCCTGCTGGTGTTTCTTGTCCTCCGCGGCCATGTCGGTCTGCGACTGCGCCGCACCGCTCTTGAGCTCGCCGCCGCGCTCCTGTTTGGCGACGACGCCGACGTGGCTCTTCGGCGCGCTGCCGGCCGACTGCCGGCCACCGCCACGGCCGCCCGCCCGTCCGGACGCCTTGCCGGTCAACTCCTCCTTGGGAGCGTCGGGGAAGATCTTGTCCTCGCCCATCGGCTTGGACGCGTCCGCCCGGCCGGTGTCCTGGATCTTGCCCTGCTTCTCCTTGAGCTTCTCCGCCTGCTTGTCCGTACGCTTCGGGTCGCTCTCGCCCTCCAGCTTCATCTTGGGGGCAGGGCCGACCGTCTTGTTACGGAGCTCGGGGTCGGTCGTGGGCACCTTGTCCGCGGCGGCCTCGACGCTCTTGGCATCGCCGGCCGTCAGCTTGCCGTCCTTCGTCGGCGGCACGTACGGCGGCTTGACGTTGTCGGTGGGCTTGGCGCCTTGGGCCTTCTCGCTGCCCTTGGCCTCCTGCTTCTTGCCCTGTTCCTCGGGCCCGACCTTCTCCAGCTTGCCGGTGACCGCCGCCTCGGGCGCCTCGGCCTTCGGCGGCCCGGACTGGGTCTGCGGCGCGCCCGAAGGCCGCTCCCGCTTGGGCGGATTTGCCTCCAGACGCTTCTGTTCCTGGTTGATCTTCTTGTCCGCCGCCCCGTCCACGCCGGGCATGGCGGCCTGCGCCTGGTCAGGGGAGAGCTTGCTGACGGTGCTGAGCGCGGCCTTCGGGTCCTGCCCGGAGACGTCCGGCGGCTCTTCCTTCTTCTCCTCCGGAGCCTTTTCACCGCCGCCCCCGCCGCAGGCGCCGCCCTTCTCCTCCTTCTCCGCCGCGGGCTCCGGCGGCGCACAGCCACCGCCGTCCTTCTCCAGCGAAGCGTCGGGCTGGGCCTTGGCCCCCTCGGGCGCGGGGGCGCCCATCTTCCCGGGATTCGCGGCCTGTTCGCCCACCGGGCTGACGGCGGCCTGGGCAGGGGAAGGCGCACCACCGGGGCCGGCCGCGGCCTTGGGAGCGGCGGCCGGCTCGGTCTCACCGACCGTGCCACTGGGCGCCGCGCCCGGCCCGGCCTCCTTCGGTACGGTGCTCTTCGCCGCCGGTGCCTCGCGCTCGCCCCGTACGGGTTCCATCGCCCGCCGCACCGCGGGGGAGGGGTGCCGGTCCTGCGTCGGCGTCTTCTCCGTGTGCGCACCGGCCGGCGGTGCCAGGGGAGCGGCCGAGGGGCCCGGGTTGGGTCCCTCGGCCTTGCCCGGCGCAGCGGAACCGGCCGGCTTCTCCGCCGCCGCGCCCTCCGGCTGCCCCTTGGCCTCCTTCTTCTCCTCGTGCTCGTCCTGGTCCTTCTTCTCCTGCTGCTCGTCCTGGGTCTCCTTGGCGTCCGGCGCCTCGTCGGCGTCGCCCGCCTCGCCGTCCCGCTCCGCGTCCTTGTCGGCCGCGTCCTGCTTGGCTTCCTTCGCCCCGTCCTCGTCCTGCTCCTGCTGCTGCTCGGGGTCCTTCTTCTGCTCGGCCTCGGGCTCCGGGTCGGCCTTGTCCTCGTGCTCCGGGTCGGGCCCGACCTCCTGGTCGACCGGCTTCTCCGGTTGCAGGTCCTTCTCGCTGCGGTCGGGGGCCTCGGAAGCGGGACCGTGCTCGGGCTGCGGCGCCTCGCCCTCCACGGGGCCGCGCTCCTCGCCCGGGGCCTTGGTCTCGGCCTCCGGCGCCTCCTCGTCCTCCTCCTCGTCCGCCTCGTTCTCCCGCTCCTTCTGGACCTTTTCGGCCTTGGTGGGCGGCGCGGCGGGGAAGGTCGGTACGGAGGGAGCAGCGGCACCCGGCCGCAGCGTGTCGGCGGTCGGTACGGAGGAGAGGTCCGGGTCGGTTTCCGGAACGAAGTCTTCGGGCTTGAGCTCCGCCTCGCCCTTGCCCGAGCCGCCTCCCGGCTTGTCCTCGTGGCCGCCGTCGACCTCGCGTTCGGCGCCGGCCTCCAGGCCGAGCGGCTTCTCCTCCTCGCGGGGCTCGCCCTCGTCCTCGTCCTTCTCGTTCAGGCCGTGTTCGGACAGGGCGCTGTCGGGCCGCTCGGCGCGTTCGTCGACCTTCTCCGGGCGGACGGGCCCCTGCTGCTCCTTTTTCTTCTTTTCGAGCTCTTCCTGCTTGGAGCCGTCGGCGGGTTTCTTTTCGTCGTCCTTGCGCTTGCGCTTGTCGGCGCCCGGGCGGTTGGCCTGCTCCGGGTCCTGCTCCTCGCGCTCGCGCTGCTCCTTGCGCTCCTCTTTGGCGCGCTCCTTGCCGTCCTCGCCCTTCTCGGCCTGCTGCTTGTCCTGCTGATCGGCCTGTTCGCGCTCCTTGGCCTGCTTCTCCTCGTCCTGCTGCTGCTCCTTCTCGGCGTCCGCCTGCTCCTCGGCGCGCTCGTCCTCCTGCGCCTTGCGTTCGCCGGCTTCCTTCTCCTCGGCGGCGGAGTCCTGCTCGGCGCGCGACTGATCCTTCTCGCGTTCGCCGTCGCGGCTCTTGGCGTCCTTCTTCTCTTCCTTGGCGTCCGCGTCCCGGGATTCCTCGGACTGCTTCTCGCCCTCGGCACGGCCGGCCGCGGTCTCCCGTTCGTCCTCGAGCAGGTCGATCGCGTCCGGTACGGGGGCGGGCACGTTCGACGGCTGGAGGGCGAGCGGGGCGGGCTGACCGGCCTCGTCGGTGAGGTCGAGGAGGCGTTCGTACTCCGGCGAAAGGAGCCGGACCTCCAGCCGGTCCAGGACGGAATCCTGCAGGTCGGGGGCCATCCGGGCGAGCTGCATGCGGACGCGGCCCGAGAGGTCCTCCGGGTCGCCGCGCAACGAGCGCAGCACCCTGTTGGCCAGCCGGTCCACGACCGTTGCCGGGTCGGTCTGTTCCAGTCGCATACGGTCCGCGTCCACCGTCGCGTACCGCAGCCACCCCGGCGTTGCCTGGCCCTCCTCGACCTCGGCGGCTGCCGGGTCCTCCGTGCGCACGGAGTCCCGCATCGCGTCCAGTACAGAGGACCGCGCCGCCGACTCCGCTTCCCGTTCGATCGTCTCCTGGGGAAGGGATACGGATCCCAGGTCGCGGCCCGCCCGCAGCGCGCCGAGCCCGTGCGGGTTCTGGACCGTGTGCAGGAGCTCATGGGCCAGTAGGCGCTGCCCGTCGGCCGTGCCCGGGCGGTAGGTGCCCTCGCGGAAGAAGATGTCCTGGCCGACGGCGAAGGCGTCGGCGCCCATCAGTTCCGCCAGTTGGCCGGATTCGCGGTCCGTGTGGAGGCGGACCTGGCTGAAGTCGTGGCCGAGCTGTTCTTCGAGGTCGCGGCGGACGCTCAGGTCGAGGGGGTGGCCGGCGCCGCTGACGATGTCCTTGGGTTCCGGGGTGCGGGATTTGGCCGCGCGTTCCTTGCGCTTGCGGCGCTTGTCGGCGGCGGCTGACTGGCTGTTGTCCTGGGTGGCGGAGTGCGACGTGCTCATCGGGGCTCACCTCGTCCCGTGAGGCCCGCGTGCACCGAGCGGGCCAGGGCCTCGCCCAGGCGGGTCGGTGACGTCGTACGGGGGAGGGGCGGCAGCCCGGCGAGGCCGTCGAGGGACACGGGGGAGCCGTCGGCGGCCAGGGGTACGCCACGGTCCCGCACCAGCCGGGTCAGCTCGCGTTCGAAGGACGTCATCACACGGTCGGGATCGACGCGGGAGTCGAAGCCGTCCAGGACCAGCTCACCGATGTCGATACGGAAAGAGCGCTGCGGCTCGGGCTCGTTCACACCCATCCGTGGACCTCCGACGGGGTCAGGGAGCGTTCCAGCTTCAGGTATTCGGTGCGGGCCGCGGCCAGCATGTGGCGCATCTGGAGGTGGTCGCCCTCCTCGGCGGCGAGGAAGGCTCCCGAGAGGGCTATGTTGCGGATCGAGCCGCCGGCGACCGTGAGTTGGGCGAGCAGCGCCGGGTCGATGCCCTTCGTGGGGGCCTGGGGCGGGAGGACGCGGCGCCAGATTTCAGCGCGCTCGCTCTCGCCCGGGAAGGGGAAGTCGACGACGAAGCGGATGCGGCGCATGAAGGCCGAGTCGAGGGCCTTCTTCATGTTGGTGGTCAGGACCGCCAGGCCGCGGTACGCCTCCATGCGCATGAGGAGGTAACTGACCTCCAGGTTCGCGTAGCGGTCGTGGCTGTCCTTGACCTCGCTGCGCTTGCCGAAGAGGGCATCGGCTTCGTCGAACAACAACAGCGCGCCGCCGCGTTCGGCCGCGTCGAAGACCCGGCTGAGGTTTTTCTCGGTCTCGCCGATGTATTTGCTGACCACCTGGGACAGATCGATGATGAAGAGATCGAGGCCCAGTTCCTTGGCCATGACTTCGGCGGCCAGGGTCTTGCCCGTGCCGGAGCCGCCCGCGAAGAGGGCCGTGACGCCGAGGCCGCTGCGCAGCGCCTTGGCGAAGCCCCAGTCCTGGTAGACCGTGCTGCGCCGGCGTACGTGCGCGACGATCTCCTGGAGGATACGGAGCTGGCGGTCGGCGAGTACCAGGTCGTCCCAGCCGGCGCGCGGTTCGATGCGGCGGCCCAGTTCGTCCAGGCCCATCCGGGCCTCGGTGAGGCCGGCCTGCCAGGCGAGTTCCGCGCCGTCCAGCACGTCGGAGTGCGGCAGGTCGCGGCGGACGGTGGCGGCGGCCTGGCGCACGACGTGCGGGGGGAGCTGGAACTGCGCGACGAGGGACTGGAGATGGCGGTCGGTGACCTCGGGGACGTCGGCGAAGGCGTCGGTCCAGAGGGTGAGGTGTTCCTCGTCGGAGAGTTTCGGGACGGTGACGCGTTCGCCGCGGGGGCGGCCGGTCCGGCGCGGGTCCGGGCTGGAGACGACCAGCGGTACGGCGGCGCCCGCGATGAACGCGTCGGCGGCCGCGTGCTGGTCCCGGTCCATCTCGCCGACCTCCACCAGCAGCGCCGCGGGCAGCAGGATGGCCTCGCGCTGCCAGAGGCGGGCGAGGCGGTCGCGTTCGGCGGCGTCGGTGGGGATGTCGTCGGCGGCCATGGAGTACAGGCCGAGGCCGGACCGGCGCGCCGCGGTGGCCGCGATGTCGGCGCGGGTGCGCAGGTCGGCGCCGACCAGCTCGACGCGGAGGGGCGCTTCGGGGCCTGCGCCGGACCAGCCCGCGGCGACGCGGTCGGCGGCGGCGTCGTACGAGGGCGGCAGGGACGCGGGTGCGGTGGTGCGGGTGAGCAGGCCGTGCAGCTTGGCGTCCAGGTACGGCGTGCCGACCAGGAAGTGCAGGATGCGCTCGTCCAGGCGGAGGCGGGTGGTGGTCAGCCGGGTCTCGTCGTCCAGCTCGATCAGGCGCCAGCGGCGGAGCGGCGCCACGGGCGTGAGGGCGCTCCAGTGCGGGTCGGCGAGGGCGGCCAGGGCGAGGGAGAAGGTCGGATACGTGCGGGTGGGGTCGCCGCTCGCCGCGGCGCAGCGGGCGTCGGTGGTGGGGTCGAGTTCGGCCGCCGCGGCGAGCAGGATGATGTCGCGTTCGAAGGCGCTCAGGCCGAAGCAGGTGGTCAGGGCGTCGAGGGTGGTCACGCTCGGCGTGGTGGGGACGCGCTCGACGGCAGTGCCGGGCGCGACCGCGGCGTCGGCCGCCGGGCCGTCGGCGTCGCCCGCGGGCTCGCCGTCCTCTGCCGTACCGCGGCCCCGCGCGGCATGGGCGTCCACGCGCGCCAGTACGGACCGTACGGCTGCGGCCAGCGCGTCACCGTCCGCCGTACCGGGTCCCTTGCGCTCGCCCATGTCCTCGGTTCCCCTCGCTCCGCGCACCCGCCTCAGCTCTCCTTGCCCTGGTCCTTGTCCGCACGGCCCGTGGCGCTCGGTCCACCCGTCGCCTTACGGGTGCGAGTACGCGCCCGAACGGGCGCGCCACCGGCGGCCTTCGCGCCACCGGCCGTCTTCTTCACGGGGGGCTTTTCCGCGGCGGGAGCCTCGGTACGCGGCGCCTCGGCACGCGGCGTCTCGGTACGCGGCGCTTCGGCACGCGGCGCTTCGGCACGCGGCGCTTCGGCACGCGGCGCTTCGGCACGCGGCGCCTCCACAGGCACGACGTCCCCCGCCGGCGCGCCCCCCGGAACCGGCCGCTCCGGCGCCCCCGGCGCCCCGAACGGCAGCACCCGTACCTCCGGCCGCCTGACCGGCTTCGTCGCTGCCGGCTTCTCGTGGCCGTCCAGCAGGACCAGCGAGGCCTGGTACACGACCGACAGGGAGTACGGCGTGTTGTGCAGCATTCCCCACAGCTTCGACGTCTCGTCGACGTCCATCTGGGTCGGTGTGAAGCGGACCTTCTGCAGGGACTCCGCGAGGTCGCTGCCGTCCAGGTACGGGCGCTGCGTCGCCTCCGCGATCAGATCCTTGGGCAGGACGGGTATCTCGTGCAGCGTGCGCACGACGCTGCCGATCAGGCGCTGCCCGACCAGCTCCGTCTCCTCGCCGTACGCGCTGATCACGTAGTGCAGGTCCAGCGCCGCCGCCGACCGCTTCAGCAGCGTGCCGTCGGGGGCGCGGGTGACCAGGTCGTTGTTGCGCATGGAGGGGTTGTGCGTGACCTGGTAGCAGAAGACGGTGATCGTCGGGTCCGTCGGCGGGTCGGCCGGCGGCTTGCGGGTCTCCACCGAGACGGCCATGTCGATCTCGGGGTGCAGATTGTGTTCGATCAGCAGCGCAAGGGCCTGGGTGACCGTCGCGACGGCGAGTGCGTTGCTCATGAGTTCAGTCCCGGTGAGGTCCGTGAGGTCCGTGAAGTCGTCGTGGCCATGCGCGTCAGCTCGTCCTCTCCCCGCGCGCCAGGTAGTCGGCGAGGCTCAGGGCCGGGCCGCGGCGGTCGGGGCGGCTCGCCCGTGCCCCCGTCGCCGGCCGGTCCGGGCCGACCGCGCTGACCTCCAGCCGTCCGATCTGTACGTGCACGACGCGCTCGGCCGGCCGCTGCCCGCGCCGCCCGGCGGCCGCGGCGCGTGCCGTGTCGCGGGCCGTGGGCACCTCTGTACGGGGGCGGAGCGCGGGCGTCACCGCGCGCGGGGCGGCGTCCGTGTCCGGGCGGAGAGGCGCGGCCGCCGGACGGGGCGCCCCCGGCTCCTCCGGGCGGCCGCCCGCACGCCGGGTTCCGGGGCGCTGCCCCTCGGGTGCGGTGGGCCGCGGCCCCGGCTCCGGCCGTGCGGCGGGCCGCAGCAGCGGGGCCGTCGGCCGTACGGGCCGCTCGGCGGGGACCGCGGTGTCCGGGCGCGCGGTCTCGGGCCGCAGCACGGTCGTCTCCCGTTCGGTGGTCCTGATCTCGCGCTCGACGAGGACCTGTTCGGAGGGAGCGGGCAGCGGCGCGTACGGGTACCGTGCGGCCGGAGCGTGCGGCTCGGCGGGTGCGCCGCCCAGTGCCTCGATGCGCTCGAAAGGCCCGGGCAGGCGCGGCTGTACGAGTGTGCGCGGCGCGGCCCCGGACGCGCCCGGCAGCGCGTGCCGCGCCGGGGCGTGCCGTGCCACCAGCCGCCCCAAGTAGTCGTCAGACATCAGCGCACAGCTCCAGGTAGTAGCGGCGCCGCAGCGGGCTGAGCGCCAGGATCTCGGGCTCGCTCCAGCCGTAGGCGGAGGCGAGCAGGTGGACGTCCAGGAGCACGTCGCGTGCCCAGGCGTCCAGTTCGGTCCACAGGTAGGCGGCGATGTCCAGCTCGGCCGGGGTGGCCGCGCCGCACTCGGGGCAGGCGATGTTCAGCGTCACCTCGGCGCCGGGGTCGGCCTGCTCGACCGCCTCGGCGAACCGTTTCAGTACCGCCTCCGGCAGCCGCGCGTACTCCTCCTCCGTCGCCGTACGGCCGTCCCGTACCGCCGTGCGCACGCACCGCGCACCCAGCAGCCGCCGGGCGTCCGCCGCGTCCGTGGCGGCGGCCGCGGCCTCGGTGAGGTCGGCGACGGCGGGCAGCCGGAACGTCACCTGCCAGCCGTCCTCGGCGACCCGCAGGCCGTCCTCGGGCGGCGACGGCCGGACCGCGCCCAGCTCGGCCGCGTCCAGCTCGAACTCCATCGCCTCGCCGCACTCCGGGTCCGCGCACGCCAGCTTGACCTGCATGCGCTCGCCGAAGAGCGCGCGGCGCAGCGCGAACAGGTCGGCGGCCCGTTCCCCGGCCGGCACCGACAGCAGTGTGTCGGTGCCGGCCTCGGGGCGGGCGGCGCGGTGCAGCAGCAGGGCACGGCCGCTGTCCTGGAGGGCCAGCCCGGCCTCCCAGGTGGCCAGCAGCTCAGCGGGCCCGGTGACCGCCATTCCTCACCTCGTCCGATGGTGCTCGGGTGTCTCGCGTACGGGGTGTCCCGGATACGGGATGGCTCAGGCGGGGTGCGTGAACGAGGGCTCCTGCGGCTCCTCGACCTCGTAGTCCCGCTCCCAGCCCTCGCACTCCAGCTTCAGGCTCTGGATCGCCACCGCGTTGGCGTTGGCGTCCATCTCGCCGAGCACCTGGTACTCGCTCGGCCAGGCCCGGTAGATCTTGTGCGAGACGGCGACCTGGCCGGCCTCGTTCAGGACCTGGATGACGATGTCCTTGCGGAAGTCCGCGAGCGACACCTCCGAGCCCAGCCCCGCGCCGACCTGCCAGACCTTGTTGGCCCAGCGGTCGAACTCCGGGTCGTGGGTGACCCCGCGCTCCAGGGTGATGCCCTCGAACTCCGAGCGCCCGGGCGACTTCCGCGGCGAGCTGGGGTCGCCGCCGTGCCGGTGCTTGACGACCTCGGTGGTGCGCTTGAGCGGGGATATCTTGCTGATGCCCGCGACCGTCCGACCGTCCCACAGGACCAGGAACTTGAAGTTCTTGTACGGGTCGAAGCGATGGGCGTTGATGGTGAACTCAGCCATCGGTTTCCTTCGTTGCCTAGGTTCCTTCGCTGACGGATGCGTGGCTAGAGCTCGAACTGCCCGGCCATCTGCTGGATCTTGACGATCACGAACTCCGCGGGCTTGACCGGCGCGATGCCGACGACGACGTTGACGATGCCGTTGTCGATGTCCTCGGCGGTCGTGGTGTCCTTGTCGCACTTGACGAAGTACGCCTCGCGCGGCGTGCCGCCCTTGAACGCGCCCTGCTGGAACAGGCCGTGCAGGTACGACGACGCGTTGAGCCGGATCTGCTGCCACAGCTGCTCGTTGTTGGGCTCGAAGACCACCCACTGCAGGCCGCGCAGCAGGGACTCCTCGACGTGCAGCGCGAGGCGGCGGACCGGTACGTACTTCCACTCGCTGTCCAGCGCGTCGGCGCCCTGCAGCGTGCGGGCGCCCCAGACCACCGGGCCGACCATCGGGAAGGTCCGCAGGCAGTTGATGCCCAGCGGGTTCAGCAGGCCGTTCTCCCGGTCGGTGAGCTTGACCGAGAGGGAGTGCACGCCCGCCAGGCGCGCCTCGGTGCCCGCCGGCGCCTTCCACACGCCGCGCTCGCCGTCGGTACGGGCGATCACACCCGCGATGGCGCCGGACGGCGGGAAGGTGCGGAGCCGGCCGGTGAGCGGGTCGGTGAGCTGGAGGTGCGGGAAGTACAGCCCGGAGTGGTTGCCGCGGACCGAGTCCAGGGCGCCGATGCCGGCCCGCGCGGAGTCCACGGAGACCCAGGTCGAGGGCGCGTCCACGAGGTGGAAGATGCGCCGCTCCCGGCAGAGCCGCTCGGCGGCGGAGAGCACCGTGACCATGTCCTCGGTGTTCTCGTACGCGGAGAGCTCCGGCAGCGACAGCAGGTTCACGTCGTCGACGTCGCGCAGCGCCTGCAGGCCGGTCTTGCGGGCCTCGCTGCCGATGATGTCGCGCGGGCCCGGCGCGTCGCCGTCCACGCCGCCGGAGAGCGGGAAGACCGGCGGGTTGACCGATGCCTCGAGGCCCAGGTCGTTGGCGCACTCGCCGACGAACCGGACCACGTCCTCGGGGTCGGCCGACCCGGCGACCACCTGGAGGCGGCGGCCGAAGGCGGTGACCTGGGCGCCCGCGAAGGCGTGCTTGCCCGGGGCGTCCGGCAGCGCGCGCAGCTTGCGCTCCAGGAGGAGGGCGAGCTCGGTGACGGTGCAGGGGGCCTCGCCGTCCTGGTCCGGGTCGTAGAGCGTGAACTCGCGCTCCACCTCACCGATCTTGACGGTGAGGTCCACGGCCAGGTCGGGCAGCTCGTGCGCGAACGGCTTGGAGACCGTGCCGGAGGGGTCGGGGCGCCCCTCGTCGAGCACCTTGACGCGGATGAGCTGCGAGCCCGCGTTGATCACGGTCTCGGCGTACCGGCCGCTCTCGGGGTCCATGGACAGGTTGCCGTAGGACTCGCGGGCCGTGCCCTTGGCGTCGAGCACCTGGAGGTTGAACGTCTCCTCGCAGGCGGTGGTGTCGTGGTCGACGGCCACGCGCAGGCCGTCGCCCCAGATACCGGGCTCCTTGGCGTGCACCTCCAGCACCGGGCACTCGCTGTGCCCCTCGGTGGACTCCAGGGTGACGCATGCCTCTTCACCGGTGCCCGCCTTGACGGCCCGGACGATCACGGCGACGGTGCCGCCGTTGCCGAAGAACTGGTGCACGGCGTAGCTGAGCGGACTCTTCGAGGTCAGACCGCCGAAGCGGCGCTCGAAGTCGGCGAAGCTGGTGACGCGCACCGGGTGGTTGAGCGGACCCCGCCGAGTGTGTCCGACAAAGGCGGTCACCGAGGTGGTGACGGTGGAGATGTTGCGGACGCTGCTGGGAAGCTCTTCGACGTAGACGCCGGGATAGGTCGCGTGTGTCGGCATTCCCCCTCCAATCCCTTCAGGCACCGAGTAAGAGGGCACCAAGAGGGAGGTGGGGAGGAGGTGGCCAAGCCGACGCCACCGCGCCCCTACGCGGCCGCGCACTGCTCATCAGTCTCCCCCGTCCGCCCCGGCGAGTTTCGGTCTTCCGGGACCAGGCCGCCGCTTGCGGCGCCGGCCTGTGACTCCTGATGCGTAAGTGCACAACGCAGTCTCCAAGGCTGTGAGTTGGAGGGTCAAGGATGCGTTCCGGTCAGCTTTTGCGAAGGAGTTGTGTGGGCCGGTGCGGCCCGGTAAGCGGCCGGCCGCGCTGGGTGTCCGGGCCGTATCGGCCGTGAGCGGGTCGCCCCGGTGCATACCGGTCATCGGTTGCGCGCCGCGGGGGGAGGTCCGGCAGCGGACGGGTGTACTCCGTGTGAGGGGGTGGTGCGGGCCACCGTCGAGATCCGGCCGAGTCCGGCCGGCCGGTGTGACGCGCGCCTCCGTCCGCGTGATCTGTGACAGTAATCACCGCCGCAGTGTGATCTGTGATTTAGGAGGGTCGCTGCCGCGGGGATAACCTGCGAGACGGACATGCCGCGTACCGGCTGACGATGTACGCCCTTGCTGTGACTGCGTTGTCACCCTGCCTTCGCGGCACGCCCGCGCAGACAACGAATCCGCGATCACCACGACTCGCGGGCTACTTGATTAGCAAAGGGACGGACGCGCGTGGACCTGTTCGAGTACCAGGCGAGGGACCTCTTCGCCAAGCACGGTGTACCGGTGCTGGCCGGTGAAGTCATTGACACGCCTGAGGCGGCCCGCGAGGCGACCGAGCGTCTTGGCGGCAAGTCGGTCGTCAAGGCCCAGGTGAAGGTCGGCGGCCGCGGCAAGGCCGGCGGCGTGAAGCTGGCCGCGACCCCGGACGAGGCCGTCGCCCGCGCGACGGACATCCTCGGGATGGACATCAAGGGCCACACGGTCCACAAGGTGATGATCGCGGAGACCGCTCCGGAAATCCTCGAGGAGTACTACGTCTCGTACCTCCTCGACCGCACCAACCGCACCTTCCTGGCCATGGCCTCGGTGCAGGGCGGCATGGACATCGAGGAGGTCGCGGAGAAGACCCCCGAGGCCCTCGCGAAGGTCCCGGTCGACTCCATCGAGGGTGTGACCATCGAGAAGGCCCGCGAGATCGTCGCCCAGGCGAAGTTCCCGGCCGAGGTCGCCGAGAAGGTCGCCGAGGTCATGGTGACCCTGTGGGACACCTTCGTCGCCGAGGACGCGCTCCTCGTCGAGGTCAACCCGCTCGCCAAGGTCGCCTCCGGTGACATCCTGGCGCTGGACGGCAAGGTGTCCCTGGACGCCAACGCCGAGTTCCGCCAGCCGGAGCACGAGGCCCTCGAGGACAAGGCCGCAGCCAACCCGCTCGAGGCTGCCGCCAAGGCCAAGGGCCTGAACTACGTCAAGCTCGACGGCCAGGTCGGCATCATCGGCAACGGCGCGGGCCTCGTCATGAGCACCCTCGACGTGGTCGCGTACGCCGGCGAGAAGCACTCCGGCGTCAAGCCCGCCAACTTCCTCGACATCGGTGGCGGCGCCTCCGCCGAGGTCATGGCGAACGGCCTGGAGATCATCCTCGGCGACCCGGACGTCAAGTCCGTGTTCGTCAACGTCTTCGGTGGCATCACCGCCTGCGACGAGGTCGCCAACGGCATCGTGCAGGCCCTGGAGCTGCTGAAGTCCAAGGGCGAGGACGTCAACAAGCCGCTGGTCGTCCGCCTGGACGGCAACAACGCGGAGCTGGGTCGCAAGATCCTGTCGGACGCGAACCACCCGCTCGTGCAGCGCGTGGACACCATGGACGGCGCGGCCGACAAGGCCGCCGAGCTCGCGGCTGCGAAGTAAGGGAAGAGGGACTCCAGAACAATGGCTATCTTCCTCAACAAGGACAGCAAGGTCATCGTCCAGGGCATGACCGGTGCCACGGGCATGAAGCACACCAAGCTCATGCTGGGTGACGGCACGAACATCGTCGGCGGCGTGAACCCGCGCAAGGCCGGCACCGAGGTCGACTTCGACGGCACCTCCGTACCGGTCTTCGGCTCGGTCAAGGAGGCCATGGAGAAGACGGGCGCCAACGTCTCCGTCCTCTTCGTGCCGCCGGCCTTCTCCAAGGCCGCCGTCATCGAGGCCATCGACGCCGAGATCCCGCTCGCCGTCGTGATCACCGAGGGCATCGCCGTCCACGACTCCGCCGCCTTCTGGGCGTACGCGAAGTCCAAGGGCAACAAGACCCGCATCATCGGCCCGAACTGCCCCGGTCTCATCACCCCGGGTCAGTCCAACGCCGGCATCATCCCGGGCGACATCACGAAGCCGGGCCGCATCGGCCTGGTCTCGAAGTCCGGCACGCTGACGTACCAGATGATGTACGAGCTCCGTGACATCGGCTTCTCGTCGGCCGTCGGCATCGGTGGCGACCCGGTCATCGGCACCACCCACATCGACGCCCTCGCGGCGTTCGAGGCGGACCCCGACACCGACCTGATCGTCATGATCGGTGAGATCGGCGGCGACGCCGAGGAGCGCGCGGCGGACTTCATCAAGGAGAACGTGACGAAGCCGGTCGTCGGCTACGTCGCGGGCTTCACCGCCCCCGAGGGCAAGACCATGGGCCACGCCGGCGCCATCGTCTCCGGCTCCTCGGGCACCGCCCAGGCGAAGAAGGAGGCCCTCGAGGCCGCCGGTGTCAAGGTCGGCAAGACCCCGACCGAGACCGCCGAGCTCGCCCGTGAGCTGCTCGCCGGCTGAATCCGGCGCGGCGCGGCGCTGCGTCCCTGACGTGGCGTGCGCGTAGCTTTTCCGAGCGCGGACCCGTACTCCCTTGGGGGGTGTACGGGTCCGCGTTCGTCTGTTCCGGACCGCGCGTCAGGGCGGTGCTGCGGATCGCGCGTCAGGGGCGGTGCTGCGGGTCGTGTTCGGCGTGCGCGTCACCGGCCGGGCCCGCGGGCACGCCGGGCTGCATGGGCGGCTGGACGTACCGCTCGCCGGTCCCCGCCCACAAGGAGGCGGCCGTGACCGCCACGATCAGCCCGGTCAGCCCGATCGCGCTGCGCGTCATCCGCCGGGTGCTGCGCTCGCTGCCGGTCCGTACGGCACGCGCTGACGCCGTCCGTACCGGATGCGCCGCCGCCAGCCGCGCCAGCCGCTCGCAGAGAATCTCCCGCTGCCGGGCCGGCGGCTCGCCGGCCAGCCCCAGCTCCGGCAGCCGCCCGGCCAGCGCCTCGCGGGCATGCGTGAGCCGCCCGTGCGCGGCCGGCGTGCTCGCCTCGATCTCGGCCGCGGTCTCGGCCAGCCCCAGGCCGACGGCGTCGTGCAGCAGCAGGGCGCGGCGGTAGGGCGCGGGCAGCCGCAGCAGCGCGGCCAGCAGCGGATCGGGCCTGCCGGTGCCCGGCGCCTTCACGGGGGAGCGGCGGGCGCTGGGGCGGAAGCGGTGCCAGGGGGAGAGCGCGTACTCGTGTGCCGCGGCCCGCACCCAGCCGGCCGGGTCGAGGTCCCTGGCCACTTCCGGCCAGCGCTGCCAGGCGAGGTGGAAGCCCCACTCGACGGCCTCGCGGGAGAGGTGCGGCCGTCCGGTGAGGAGGAACGTCTGCCGGGCGAGCGCCGGCGCGTGCCGGACGTACAGCGCGTCGAAGGCGGCCGCGGGTGACGGCACGTCACCGATCGCGGGTGACGGTACGTCAGCCGGGCCGGGGCCCTTCCCGGGCGAGCGGGGCTGCTGGGACTTTCGGGCTGTCCGGGTTGTAAATCCCATAAACGTATCTTGGGCGACACGTCCGGTATTCGCCCGCTGCGTAGCGGAAACGGGTGTTGTTGGCAGCATGGCGGCGTGAGCCAGACGACCGACAACGGACCGACGGCGGCCGCGCCGGGCGGGGCCGCCGCGCAGCCCGCCACCACGACCGGCGGCGCGTTCCTCGCGGGGGTGGTGACCGCCGGGCTGGGCCTCGGCGTCTGTACCGTCTCCGTCCTCCTCCTGTGGATCGTCGCGCCGGCGCCGGCCGCCGGCAGCCCCTCCGGCGCGCTGCACATCGCCGCCGACCTGTGGCTGCTCGCGCACGGCGCGGACCTCGTACGGACGGCGGGGCCCGGCGCGGCCGCCGTGCCGGTGGGCGTGACGCCACTGCTCCTCGTCGCCGTGCCCGTATGGCTGCTGTACCGCTGCGCCCAGCGCACCCTGTCGGCGGCGGAGGGCGGGCCGCGACGGCATGCGCGCGGTACGGGACCGCTGCGCCGCCCCGCTTCCCCCGGCGCCGTACTCGGCCGGTTCCTCGGCGGATACCTGCTGACCGCCGCGGCCGCCGTGGCGTACGCCGCGTCAGGGGCGCTGCGGGTCGCGCCGGTCAGCGCGCTGCTGTGCGTGCCGCTCACCGCCGCGGGCACGGTGACCGTGGTGGCGGCGCGCACGGTCGGGCTGCGCGCCGTACTGCCGCTGCCCGCGCGCGCCCGGCGGGTCTGGGCCGGACTGCCGCCCGGCGTGCGCGCGGCGCTCGCCCCGCCCCGGTGCGCCGCCGCACTGCGCGCCGCGTGTGCGGCCGGCGCGGTGCTGCTCGCCACGGGCGCGCTGCTGGTCCTGACCGGTCTGGTGTGGCACGCGGGCGCCGTGCGCCACGACCTCCTCCATGTCGCCCCGGACTGGCCCGGCCGCGGCACGGTCCTGCTGGTCTGCCTCCTGCTGCTGCCGAACGCGGCCGTCTGGGGCGCCGCGTACGCGCTGGGCCCCGGCTTCACGCTCGGCGCCGGCAGCACGGTCGGCCCGCTCGGCGCCGCCGGCTACCCGGCGGGCCTGCCGCCCTTCCCGCTGCTCGACGCGGTCCCGCAGGAGGCCGCCGGGTCCCCGCTGACCTGGGCGGCGGCCGTCGGGCCCGTCGCGGCGGGGGCGGCCGCCGCCTGGTACGCGGCGCGGCCCGCGCGCGGGCCCGAGGCCCGGCTGCTGCGCTGGAACCGCCGGGCCACCGCCACGGTCGCGGCACTCGCGGCACTGGTGTGCGGGGCCGGGGCCGCCGTGCTCGCGGGCGCGGCGGGCGGCGCACTCGGCACCGCCGCGCTCCGGCACGTCGGCCCGAGCTGGTGGCTCACGGGCGCGGCAGCGACCGGCTGGACGGCGGCCGTCGCCGTACCGGGCGCACTGCTCCTGCGCGAGTGGCACCTGTGGCACACACCCGGCCGCTCGCCGCTGCCGAAACTCCGCTCGTAACCCGCGTGCCCTCTGTGAGCCTTATTCCTGCACGCTGAGGATCGGCCGGAGTTGCTCCGGGAGGAGCTTTTCGCAGGAGTGCCGGGCGGACTGGGTGAGGGCGTCGTTGACGCAGGTGTAGTAGTCCTTGTACACGAGCTGGAGCGTGAAGCCGGCGGCCACGATGCACAGCGCCAGGCACGCCGTGACCAGCCCGCTCACCGCCGCCGTGGTCTGCGGCCGGGTGCTGCCGTAGGCCGCGGGCGTACCCGTGTTCCCGGCGGTCGCGTGCGGCGGTCCCGCCGTCGTGGTCTCCGGCTCGTGCGAGGGCCTGCCGATCCCGATGTCCGCCGCCGTGGCCTTCGCGCCCTCCGTCTTGCCCTGGCCCGGCTTGCCCGCGCGCGGCTTGGCGCGCAGCGCGCTGATGCCCCAGTACAGCGCCAGCGCGCCGAGCAGCAGGGCGATCTCCGGGAGGCTGAAGAGCGAGAAGAAGAACGCCCACATGCCCGACAGCAGCGCGTAGCGCGCCCGCCGCTGGGCCGGGTCGGTCGGGTCCCAGCGCAGTCCGGTCTGGCCGGGGCCGCCGGGGCCGCCCGGTCCCTCCGGGCCGCCGCGTCCGGGGCGGCTGCCGAATCCGCCGCCCTGGCGCCCCGGCTGCTTGCTGCTCCACTGGCTGCCCCAGGCATGCCGGCCGTCGTGCTCGCCGGAGGAGCCGGAGGAACCGGAAGAGCCCTCGGGGCCGTGCCCGGAGTCCTTGGAGTCCCCGGAGTCCTCGGGATGTCCCGAGTGCGCGTGGCGGGGGCGCCATTCCCGGTCGGGCGTCCCGGCCGGTGGCGCGGCGAAGGGGTTGTCCCGGTCCCGGTCGCGGCCGTCCTGGCCGCCCGCCCCCGCACCCCGTCCGTCCCCGGAAGCGCCCTCCGGGGAGGACGGTGACGGCTTGCGCTCGCGCGGCAGCAGCACCGCCGACCCGGGAGCGGTGGCGGGCAGGGCGAGAAGGAGGGCCGCCCGGCGGCGTCGGTCCGTCATCTGAGGTGCGTCTTCCCCTTGTCTCGTCCGTTCGCCGGGCCGTCCGTCCGGCGGCGGGTCCAGCACGAATCACACGCGATCTGCACAGATCACTTGCGGTCTTACGCCCGACGCTACCTTCCGCGTCCGCCCCCGTCCCGTGGGGGCCGCTCGGTGTGCCGGTATCGTTGCTGACGGTCGGCGCCTTCGTAGGGTTCCCCGGATTTCCGGTACCCACGGCCTTGTACGACCACACAAACCTCGCGAGACCGAGAAAGAACCGCCGTGGCTCCCTCCCCCCTCACCGTCCCCGCGCCCGCCCGGCCGGGCCGCCCGGCCCGGATCGTCGCGCTGGTGTCCGGTTCCGGCACCAATCTCCAGGCGCTGCTGGACGCCATCGCCGAGCAGGGCGCGGAGGCGTACGGCGCCGAGATCGTGGCCGTCGGCGCCGACCGGGAGGCCATCGCCGGCCTGGAGCGCGCCGAGCGCGCCGGGCTGCCGACGTTCGTCTGCCGGGTCAAGGACCACGCCGACCGCGCCGCGTGGGACCTGGCGCTCACCGAGGCGACCGCCGCGTACGAGCCGGACCTCGTCGTCTCGGCGGGCTTCATGAAGATCCTGGGCAAGGAGTTCCTGGCCCGGTACGGCGGCCGCGTGGTGAACACCCACCCCGCGCTGCTGCCCAGCTTTCCCGGTGCCCACGGCGTACGCGACGCGCTCGCGTACGGCGCGAAGGTCACCGGCTGCACCGTCCACTTCGTCGACGACGGCGTCGACACCGGTCCGGTCATCGCCCAGGGCGTGGTCGAGGTCCGGGACGAGGACGACGAATCCGCGCTGCACGAGCGGATCAAGGAAGTCGAGCGTTCGCTGCTCGTCGATGTCGTGGGGCGTCTGGCCCGTAACGGCTACCGCACTGAGGGACGAAAGGTAGTTATCCCGTGACCGAGACCGCCGAAGGTACCAAGCGGCCCATCCGCCGCGCGCTGGTCAGCGTCTACGACAAGACCGGGCTGGAAGAGCTGGCGAAGGGGCTGCACGCGGCGGGCGTCCAGCTCGTGTCGACCGGCTCCACCGCAGGGAAGATCGCGGCGGCCGGCGTCCCCGTGACCAAGGTCGAGGAGCTGACCGGCTTCCCCGAGTGCCTGGACGGGCGCGTGAAGACGCTGCACCCGAAGGTGCACGCCGGCATCCTCGCCGACCTGCGCCTGGAGGACCACCAGCAGCAGCTCGCCGACCTGGGCGTCGAGCCGTTCGACCTGGTGATCGTGAACCTCTACCCGTTCGCCGCGACCGTCGCCTCGGGCGCGACCCCGGACGAGTGCGTCGAGCAGATCGACATCGGCGGCCCGTCGATGGTCCGCGCCGCCGCCAAGAACCACCCGTCGGTGGCCGTCGTCGTCAACCCGCAGCGTTACGAGGACGTGCTCGCCGCCGCCTCCGAGGGCGGCTTCGACCTCGCCACCCGTAAGCGGCTGGCCGCCGAGGCGTTCCAGCACACCGCTTCGTACGACGTGGCCGTCGCCTCCTGGTTCGCCGACGACTACGCGGCGGCGGACGACAGCGGCTTCCCGTCCTTCACCGGCGCCACCTACGAGCGCAAGAACGTCCTGCGGTACGGCGAGAACCCGCACCAGGGCGCCGCGCTCTACGTGGACGGCAAGGGCGGCCTCGCCGACGCCGAGCAGCTGCACGGCAAGGAGATGTCGTACAACAACTACACGGACACGGACGCCGCGCGCCGTGCCGCGTACGACCACGCCGAGCCCTGCGTCGCGATCATCAAGCACGCCAACCCCTGCGGCATCGCGATCGGCGCGGACGTCGCCGAGGCGCACCGCCGCGCCCACGAGTGCGACCCGCTGTCCGCCTTCGGCGGCGTGATCGCCGTCAACCGCCCGGTCAGCAAGGCGATGGCCGAGCAGGTCGCCGAGATCTTCACCGAGGTCATCGTCGCTCCGGACTACGAGGACGGCGCGCTGGAGGCCCTCACCAAGAAGAAGAACATCCGCGTGCTGCGCGCCCCCGAGGCCCCGGCGAACCCGGTCGAGGTCAAGGCCATCGACGGCGGCGCGCTGCTCCAGGTCACCGACCGTCTGCAGGCCGACGGCGACGACCCGGCGAACTGGACCCTCGCGACCGGCGAGGCGCTCTCCGCCGACGAGCTCGCCGAGCTGGCCTTCGCCTGGCGCGCCTCCCGCGCCGTGAAGTCCAACGCGATCCTGCTCGCGAAGGACGGCGCCACGGTCGGCGTCGGCATGGGCCAGGTCAACCGCGTGGACTCCGCGAAGCTCGCGGTGCAGCGCGCGGGTGAGGAGCGGGCGCGCGGCTCGTACGCCGCCTCCGACGCGTTCTTCCCCTTCCCCGACGGCCTGGAGGTCCTGACCGAGGCCGGCGTGAAGGCCGTCGCCCAGCCCGGCGGCTCGGTCCGCGACGAGCTGGTCATCGAGGCCGCGAAGAAGGCGGGCGTGACGATGTACTTCACGGGCACACGCCACTTCTTCCACTGATCACCGCGCGTACGGGCCCGGCGGAGCGCTCCGCCGGGCCCGTACGCGGTGGCCGCTCAGCAGCCGCTGCGCCACCGCACGGCGTCGACGGTGTAGTCGAGGCCGCTGCGCCACGAGCCGGGCGCCAGACAGGTCCAGTCGTTGCTGAACCGCTTGATCTTCGCGTGGTCCCGCGGGTGGCTGGTGTCCCCGTTGTTCCACATCGAGCTGATGTGCTTGTAGTTGCGGTTCGTGTTGGCCCAGATCTTGTAGACCTTCCCCTGGCCGTGCGGCTTGGTGTACAGGCACACCGCGCCCTTCGGGCAGTGCTTCCAGCCCTTGGGCGCCGCGGCCTGCCCGGCCGCCTCCGCCGGTGCGGCCGCCCCCGCCGGAGCCATGGCGATCGTGCCCACGGCCACCGCCGCCGTCGCCACCGTCATCGCGATCCTGCGCATCATGGTCGTACGTCCCTCCGTTGACTGCCACCCCCGTGATGGCATGCCCTCACCATCCCGGAGCGGATCGACGGCCGGTACCTCGGAACTCTCAGGGTGCGCTCAGCAGCTCTTGACCCACCGGTGGGAGCGGAGTTTCTCCTGGCCGGCCGGGAGGTCCGTGCGGCCGAGGCGGCTGATGCAGCCCTGCCGGCCGCGGAAGTCGTCGCCGGGGTAGTACGAGACGGCCGTGTACGAGCCGTCGACGCCGTTGTTGAACACCGAGCGCGGCGGCGTACTGCCGCTCCAGGGACAGGAGATGGTGCCGGTCCGCCAGTCCTCGTCGAAGCCGAACCAGCTGCACATGTCGCCCTTCCCGGTCGACTCGGTGAAGAAGCAGACGTGCCCCTTCTTGCAGCGGTCGTAGCCGGCCGGGGCCTTGCTTTCTTGGGCGGCTCCGGACGCGCCGCCCAGCAGCAGCGCGGTGACCCCCGCGGACGCGGCCATCAGCAGCAGGGCGGCACCGCCCGCGGCGACGGCCCGGCGCAGACGTCGACGGGGGGCCGGTGCGTGGGCGGCGGTGCCGGCCGCCTCCTTCGTACGGCGCAGCAGTGACGGGGCGTCATGTGCGGCGCGCTCCTCGTGTGTCGGCGCCAGGCAGTCGCGGACGATCTCCCGCCAGGGGGACGGCAGCGCGGGCGACAGCCGCAGGCCGCCGCGGCCCTGCGCATAGCTCAGCACGGCGTCCCGGCGGGCCGCGGGCGTGCCGCCCGGGAAGGGCGGGGTCCCGGTGAGGACGAGGTGGGCGAGGACGCCGAAGGCCCAGATGTCGGCGCTCTGCCGGACGAGCCTGCCGCGCTCGCCGATCTCGGACCACAGCAGCTCGGGCGGGGTGTAGTCGGGGGTGGAGAAGGCGGGGGAGTAGGCGTGGGTGCCCTCCAGCTCCGCGGCGAGGTTGAAGTCGGCGAGCCGGACGGTGTCGGGCGCGACGGCGTCGGCCGCCCCGCTGCCGGCCGCGGCGGCGGACCCGGCGCCCTGGGCCATCAGCAGCACATTGCCGGGCTTGAGATCGCCGTGCACCCAGCCCGCGCCGTGCAGTTGGGCCAGCCCCTCGCAGATCTGGACGAGCAGCGTCCCGGCGCCGGGCAGCGGGCCCGGTGCCACCAGTGAGACGAGTGAGAGCAGCGCGGCCAGGGAGCTCTCGGCGCGTTCGAGGACCAGGACGGTGGCGCCGTCGAGGTCGGGGCACTCCGGCGCGTCGACGGTGAGCGCCTCGTACATCCGGATCAGCCGCGGCTGCCGGCACCTGCGGTGCAGGGTGAGTTCACGCTCGGCGAGGTCCCGCAGATGGTGCAGCTGGCGGGGCGTACGGGTGCCCGTGGGCAGGAACTTCAGGGCGGCCTCGGCGGGTTCACCGGCTGCGCCACCGTCCACCGCCCGCGCCGCGTACACACTGCCGAACGCCCCCGAAGCGATCGGCTCTCCCACTTCCCATCGGCCGATGCGGAACCCGGCCGGCACGGGGACCGCGACACCGGATCGTGGATCCGTCATGCCGTCAGCACCCCATCCAGTACGCCCAGTTCGTTCTCGCGTACGAGGTCGAAGCGGAGCGCGAGGGAGACCACGGACTCCTTCTTGCCGTTCAGCCGCGGGCCGCAGTCGGCGGACTCCGGCGGCTGTTTGAGGCGCAGCTTGACCGCGAGATAGTCGATGTTCCACTGCACGGCGGCCCGCCCGGCGGCCGGCCAGACCGGCCGCAGCCGCTCGACGATCTGGTCCGTGGTGGGCAGCGGGGCGTGCGGCGCGCCGCTCAGCCGCGGTTCGCACAGCGCGGCCAGGACGAGGAAGTAGCGCTTGGTGCGGTCGAGCGGGAAGGCGAGGGCGGTGACCTCGCCGCCGTCGGAGCCGGCGAGCGGGTCGGCGTAGTCGTGCCGCGGCGCCCAGACGTCAAAGGTCAGCAGCTCATCGGCGGCGGGCAGGACGACCCGCGCGAACTCGAACGGGACCGGCGCCCCGATCCGCCCCGGCGCGACCTTGATGTGCTCGCCCGCGCCCTCCGGGTTCTCCACGACGTAGGTCTGCCGGGCGCTGTGGTTGGTAAGCGTCCAGTACGCGCCGGTGGCCGTGATCTCCCCGGCCGTACGGGAGACCCCGCAGTGCGGGATGGTCAGTTGGCGGCCACCGTCAATGCGCCGTTCCGAACGGCCGAACCCCAAGATCTCGCCCGGCTCCAGCCGGATCTGTTCCCCGCTCCCGCCACACGGCGAGGGCACCACGATGATGCTGAACATGAGCCGTTCCTTCCCCCGGTGGATCAGCGGAAGGGTAACGGCGGAGAGTGATCGAAATCAGCCTGACATGCGGATTCTGTTACGGAGTGTGACACGAGGGGTGCGGGTGGGCGAGGGGCGCATGGCGAAGGCCCCCGCCCGCAGTGCGGACGGGGGCCTTCGGTGAAGCCGGTTACTTCTTGATCACCACGGTGCCGGCGGCACGGTCGTGCCAGCCCTGCAGCTTCCCGCTGTTGTCGAAGAACGGCGACAGGTAGGTCAGCAGCATGCCGATGTAGCAGAGGAAGGCACCGACCATCGGGATGATGTAGCGGATGAAGCCCGCGCCGACGCCGGGGACGCCGCCGGTGGACTCCTTGACGACGCGCAGGCCGAGCGCCATCTTGCCGAAGGTGGCGCCCTTGATGCCGATCATCAGCCACTCGTAGAGCAGCATGAAGAGGGCGAAGATGCCCAGGATGCCGAACATGACGGCGACACCGCTGCTGGCCTGGGCGGCCGCCTCGTTCATGCAGGCGTCATAGCCCGGGTCCATGTAGCTGCCGCACTCCTCGGCGGCGTTGCCGGCGATGCCGACGACGCTGCCCATGCCGGCGACCATGGCGATCGTCATGATCACACCGACGATCACGCCGTCCAGCAGTCGCGCGAGGAAGCGCTGGCCCATCGTCGCGAGCAGCACCGGGCCGCTGACGAGGTTGATGTAGCCGTTGTTGGCCTGGACGGAGCTGCCGGGGGGCTGCTGCTGGCCGTACGGCTGCTGCGGCGGGACGCCCGGCGCCTGCTGCGGGTAGCCGTAGCCCTGCTGCGGGGGGACGCCCTGGGGGGCCTGCTGGGGGTAGCCGTAGCCGGGCTGGCCCTGCGGCTGCTGGGGCGGCTGCTGGCTGTAGGGGTTGTTCGGGTCGCCGGCGGGGGGCGGAGGGTAACTCACGGAAGCTTCCTTCGGGCGGGGACGTGGCGGGCCGACGGTTACTACGGGAAGCCACCGGACCGCCCCCGCGACCATGCCGCGTGAGCTGTGAAGAGTGCTTGGTGTTCTCCCCCGAGCGTGCTGCCGTCACATTCGGCCCCTCCTGCGACCACAGCACGTGTCGCAACATCGTGAAGTCCGGATAAAGACTTTGTCCAGCGGAGGAGAGGCCGTAGTCCCCAGGTGATCCCGATATGTGCTGTTCCTGTTACCGAGAAAGGACAGCTCTGTCGTCCGTTCGCGACAACCAACGTGCCTCTACGCGCGTCGACTCCCGAACCCGGCCCTGATTGGTACCCCGGCGCCGTCATCCGGGAGGATAGGAGCCATGAGCGCCCAGATTCTCGATGGCAAGGCCACCGCCGCCGCGATCAAGTCCGACCTGTCCGCCCGCGTGGAAGCGCTGAAGGCCAAGGGTGTCCAGCCGGGTCTGGGCACCATCCTGGTCGGCGAGGACCCCGGCAGCCAGAAGTACGTCGCGGGCAAGCACCGCGACTGTGCCGAGATCGGCATCGCGTCCATCCAGCGCGAACTGCCGGCCACCGCGACCCAGGAGGAGATCGAGGCGGCCGTCCGCGAGCTGAACGAGGACCCGGCCTGCACCGGCTACATCGTCCAGCTCCCGCTGCCCAAGGGCATCAACGAGAACCGCGTCCTGGAGCTGATCGACCCGGCCAAGGACGCCGACGGCCTGCACCCGACCAACCTCGGCCGCCTGGTGCTCAACGAGGCGGCCCCGCTGCCCTGCACCCCGAACGGCATCCTGCGGCTGCTGCGCGAGTACGGCGTCGAGATCAAGGGCGCCGAGGTCGTCGTGGTCGGCCGCGGTGTGACCATCGGCCGCTCGATGCCGCTGCTGCTCACCCGCAAGTCCGAGAACGCCACGGTGACCCAGTGCCACACCGGCACCCGGGACCTGGCCAAGCACCTCAAGGAAGCCGACATCATCGTGGCCGCGGCCGGCTCGCCGCACCTGATCAAGCCGGAGGACGTCAAGGAGGGCGTGGCCGTCCTGGACGTCGGCGTCAGCCGGGACGAGAACGGCAAGATCGTCGGCGATGTGCACCCGGGCGTGCGCGAGGTGGCCGGCTGGGTCGCCCCGAACCCGGGTGGCGTCGGCCCCATGACCCGCGCGATGCTGCTGGTCAACGTCGTCGAGGCCGCCGAGCGCGCGGCCGGCTGAGCCGCGGGCGGGCCGACGACGGTACGGACGACAGAAGGGCAGCCAGCGCATGAACGCCGGAGCGCACTCGGACGGGGTGTCCAGGCCGCAGCGCCTCACGCGACGCTTTCCGCTGATCACGAAGGACACCGCGCGGCCGCAGGGCGGCGGGCGCGCGGCGGGTGGCGACGCGCCGGCGCCGGTCCGGCAGTGGCCGCTGCTCACGGTGATCGGCGGTGTCGCGCTCGGGCTGCTGGTGCTCTCCTTCGACGCCTTCCGGGCGGGGACCCTGCTGATCGGGCTGTCGCTGCTGGCCGGCGCGGTACTGCGGCGGGTCCTGCCGTCCGTCGGCATGCTCGCCGTGCGGTCGCGCTTCACGGACATGGCCACGTACGGCGGGCTCGGCTTCGTCATCGTGATGCTGGCGCTCATGATCCAGCCCAAGCCCTGGCTGTCGCTGCCCTTCCTGGACGACATCGTCCACTTCACGGTGCGCTGACGGCAGGGGTCGAAGGCCCCGCGCGCGTAAGGGAAGTGAGGGTTCCGTACGTGCCCCGCGTGCGGAGGCGCGTGTCCAAAGCGTGAACGCTTCCCTGCGCCCTCTCCATGGGAACTGGCATCCTGGCTGCCGGCATCCCAACGGGTAGCCGCAGCAGTTCGGGGGGATAGGGGGAGGCAATGCCTCGCTGGAGGGCGCTACCGGAGGAACTCGATCCGCAAGTGCGGGAGTTCGCCGGACAGTTACGCAGGCAGGTGGAGCGCAGCGGCCTGAGCATATCGGCCGTCGCGGACCGTACCGGCTACAGCAAGACGTCGTGGGAGCGGTACCTCAACGGGCGGCTGCTGCCGCCGCAGCGCGCGGTGGTGGCGCTGGCCGAGGTGACGGGCGCGCACACCGGCCATCTCACGACCATGTGGGAGTTGGCCGAACGGGCGTGGAGCCGCTCGGAGATGCGGCACGACGTCACGATGGAGGCGATCCGGGTGGCCCAGGCGCGGGCCGCGCTCGGCGAGTTCGGCCCGGCGCCGGACGAGCCGAAGGGGGGCCTCGGCAAGCGATCGGGGGTGGCCGCCGCCCCGGCGCGCGGCGAGCCGGAAGCGCCCGTCGCGTCGCAGGCACCCGCCGCCTCGGAAGCGCCCGGCGTGCCCGCAGCGCCCGCGGCGCCGAGACTGCCGCACCAGCGCGTCGGCCCGCCGCCCGCCCCGCCCGCCCCGCCACCCACGGCACCGCCCACAACTCCGCCCACAGCGCCGCCCGCAGTCCCCGACCCCGAGCGCCGCCGTCGTATCACCATGTTCGTGACCGGCGTCGTCGGAGCGCTGCTGCTGATCGCCGGTGCCGTGCTGCTGCTAGGTGGCGGGGGCGGCGGGCAGCAGGCGAAGCCGGCGCCCGCGCCCACCGAGTCCGCGGCGCCCGACCTGCCGGCCGGCGTGAAGTGCAGCGGCGCCGGCTGCACGGGCAAGGACCCCGAGGAGATGGGCTGCGGCGGCACGCACGCCACGACCCCGTCCCGGGGCGTCATGGGCGGCGCGCTGATCGAGGTCCGGTACAGCAAGGTCTGCGGTACCGCCTGGGCCCGCCTCACCGGCGCCGCGCAGGGCGACCGCGCCACCGTCACCTCCGGCGGCCGTACGGAGGAGGCGAAGGCGGGCCGGGACGGCTCGGCGTACACCGCGATGGTGCGGGTCAGCGGCGCGCCGGAGAAGGTCAGGGCGTGCGGCACGACGAACGCGGGCTACCAGAGCTGCACCGAACCGGAAGCCGCTGCGGGCACCGCGTCGGCCCCCGCCACCGCGCCCTGACCGCCCCGGCGCGGGCCCCCGTTGGACCGTTCGGGCGTACCGCGGAACCGTGGGCATGACCCGGCCGGAACGGGGCAGGCGCCCGGTCGACCCCCCACGGGTGTGGCACCGCCCGGCGGCCGTTCGCGCTCCCCTCCTTGTCGCGGGCGGCCGCTTCCCGTCCGCCGCGGGACGGCTGGGTGCCCTCGTCCGGGTGGCCGGTGACCTGCGGGGTGACGGCCGGTGAGGAGTTACACACCGGCCTGTCACCGGTGGGGCGCCGCCGTCCGATAGCCTGACGCCCGGGTCTCTTGATACCGAGATACATCGAGGGGCTCCGTATACATGGGCAGGGACACCCACCGCCCACCGCAACATGGTGGCTCTGGGGCTCGCCCCCAGAAAAAACACGCCGCAGGAGATCGCCATGACCCGCACTCCCGTCAATGTCACCGTCACCGGCGCCGCCGGCCAGATCGGCTACGCACTCCTCTTCCGCATCGCTTCCGGTCACCTGCTCGGTGCCGATGTGCCGGTCAAGCTGCGCCTCCTGGAGATCCCGCAGGGCCTGAAGGCCGCCGAGGGCACCGCGATGGAGCTCGACGACTGCGCCTTCCCGCTGCTCCAGGGCATCGAGATCACCGACGACCCGAACGTCGCCTTCGACGGCGCGAACGTCGCGCTGCTGGTCGGCGCCCGCCCCCGTACCAAGGGCATGGAGCGCGGTGACCTGCTGGAGGCCAACGGCGGCATCTTCAAGCCGCAGGGCAAGGCCATCAACGACCACGCGGCGGACGACATCAAGGTCCTGGTCGTCGGCAACCCGGCCAACACCAACGCGCTGATCGCCCAGGCCGCCGCGCCGGACGTGCCGGCCGAGCGGTTCACCGCGATGACCCGCCTGGACCACAACCGTGCGCTCTCGCAGCTCTCGAAGAAGACCGGTGTGCCGGTCTCCGAGATCAAGAAGCTCACGATCTGGGGCAACCACTCCGCGACCCAGTACCCGGACATCTTCCACGCCGAGGTGGCCGGCAAGAACGCCGCCGAGGTCGTCAACGACGAGCAGTGGCTGGCCGACGAGTTCATCCCGACCGTCGCCAAGCGCGGTGCGGCGATCATCGAGGCCCGTGGCGCCTCCTCGGCCGCCTCGGCCGCGAACGCCGCCATCGACCACGTCCACACCTGGGTGAACGGCACCGCCGCCGGCGACTGGACCTCGATGGGTATCCCGTCGGACGGCTCCTACGGCGTGCCGGAGGGCATCATCTCCTCCTTCCCGGTCACCACCAAGGACGGCAAGTACGAGATCGTCCAGGGCCTGGAGATCAGCGACTTCTCCCGCGCCCGCATCGACGCCTCGGTGCAGGAGCTCGTCGAGGAGCGCGACGCGGTCCGCGGCCTGGGCCTGATCTGATCCGTTCCCCCTCGGGGGACAGCGCGAGCCCGTATCGCTCACTTCACGGTGAGCGGTACGGGCTCGCTTTTTTCTACCCCGCTGTAGACGACACCGATCCGCGAAAACGGGACAAGCTTGGGCAACTCGCCAGTAAATCCGTGACCCCGGTCACCTTCCGTGAAGTTTTGCGCATGAGGACCGGATAAGGGGGGAGGGGTCGATGTTGCTGGTGTGAACCAGCGGGCACAAGACGGCAAGTGAAAGTGGAAGGCTGAGCGGACGTGTCGGCAATCGAGACCATTCACGTAGACGGGGTGTGGCGCGCCGCCGCATCCGACGCCACGCGGGAGGTCCTCGACCCCGCCGATGCGACGGTGCTGGCGACCGTGTCGGAAGGCGGCGTCGAGGACGTGGACGCGGCGGTCGCCGCCGCGTCCCGGGCATTCGGCGGCGGGGCCGGTGAGTGGCCGCGCACGGCCGCCGCCGAGCGGGCCGCGCTGCTGCGCCGCGTCGCGGACCTCCTGCAGCGGGACCGCGAGGAGATCGCGCTGATCGAGAGCCGGGACACCGGCAAGACCCTGGAGGAGGGCCGGGTCGACGTCGACGACGTGACCAATGCCTTCCGGTACTTCGCGGACCTCGTGATGAACGAGAGCGGCGGCCGGGTCGTGGACGCGGGCAGCGAGGACGTGCACAGCGTCGTCGTGTACGAGCCGGTCGGCGTCTGCGCGATGATCACGCCCTGGAACTACCCCCTGCTGCAGGCGAGCTGGAAGGTCGCCCCCGCCCTCGCGGCCGGCAACACCTTCGTGATCAAGCCCAGCGAGGTCACCCCGCTGTCCACCGTGCACCTGGTGAAGCTGCTGGTGGAGGCCGGTCTGCCGACCGGCGTCGCGAACATCGTCACCGGCGCCGGCGTCCCCGTCGGCCAGCGCCTCGCCGAGCACCCGGACGTGGACCTGTTCTCCTTCACCGGTGGCCTGGTCAGCGGTACGAAGGCCGGTGCGGCCGCCGTGTCCGGCGCCAAGAAGATCGCGCTGGAGCTGGGCGGCAAGAACCCCAATGTGGTGTTCGCCGACGCCTGTTCCACGGACGAGGAGTTCGACACCGCCGTCGACCAGGCGCTGAACGCCGCGTTCATCCACAGCGGCCAGGTCTGCTCGGCCGGTGCCCGCCTGATCATCCAGGCGTCGGTCAAGGACCGCTTCGTCGCCGAGCTGGCCCGCCGCGCCGAGCGCATCAAGCTCGGCCGGGGCACCGAAGAGGGCGTCGAGTGCGGCCCGCTCGTCTCCCAGCAGCAGCTCGACAAGGTCGAGGCGTACGTCGAGTCCGCGCTCAAGGAAGGCGCCCGGCTGCGCTGCGGCGGCTCGCGCCCCAAGCCGAGCGACGTCCGCCCCGAGGGCGGCTACTTCTACCAGCCGACCATCCTGGACCAGTGCCACCGCGACATGAAGGTGGTCCGCGAGGAGACCTTCGGGCCGATCCTGACGGTGGAGACCTTCACCACCGAGGACGAGGCCGTCGCGCTCGCCAACGACACCGAGTACGGCCTGGCCGGCGCGGTGTGGTCCGGTGACACCGCGCGCGCCCGCCGGGTCGCCGCCCGGCTGCGCCACGGCACGGTGTGGATCAACGACTACCACCCCTACCTCCCGCAGGCGGAGTGGGGCGGCATGGGCAAGTCCGGCATCGGCCGCGAGCTGGGCCCGGCCGGCCTGGACGAGTACCGCGAGAGCAAGCACATCTACGAGAACCTGCGCCCGGAGCCGGTGCGCTGGTTCGCGGGCTGACGAGCCCGCGGTGACCGGGCGGGCAGCGGCACCCCGCACCCGCCCGGCACCCGCAGCCCGCCCCTCCGAGCGGGCCGCCCCTGTATGCCAGGCCCGGCCCGCACCTGTACCTCCCGGCCGCGATGAAGCGGCCCAGCGGAACCGCAGCCCCGCCGAGCGCACCCGCTCCGAAGCACTGCGCAGCCGCTCGAACTTTGGAAAACACAAGGAGCTACCCATGTCTCCCGCAGCAGCGAAGAAGATGTCCGCGGACTACGTGATCGTCGGCGGCGGCACCGCAGGATCGGTGATCGCCTCCCGCCTGACCGAGGACCCCGACGTCACCGTCGCCGTCATCGAGGGCGGCCCCTCCGACATCGACCGCGAGGACGTGCTGACGCTGCGCAAGTGGCTCGGCCTGCTCGGCGGCGAGCTGGACTACGAGTACACGACCACCGAGCAGCCGCGCGGCAACTCGCACATCCTGCACAGCCGCGCCAAGGTCCTCGGCGGCTGCTCGTCGCACAACACCCTGATCTCCTTCAAGCCGCTGCCCTCCGACTGGGACGAGTGGGAAGAGGCGGGCGCCACCGGCTGGAACGCCAAGGCGATGGACCCGTACTTCGGCAAGCTCCGCAACAACATCGTGCGGGTGGCCAAGAAGGACCAGAACCAGATCGCCACGGACTGGATCGAGGCCGTCAAGGACGCCCTGGACGTCCCCGAGGTCGTCGGCTTCAACGACCAGCCCTTCGAGGAGGGCGTCGGCTTCTTCGACCTCTCCTACCACCCGGAGAACAACAAGCGCTCCTCCGCTTCGGTGGCCTATCTGCACCCGCACATGGAGGCCGGTGACCGGCCGAACCTGACGCTGCTGCTGGAGACCTGGGCGTACAAGCTGGAGCTGGACGGCACCACCGCCAAGGGCGTCCACGTCCGCACCAAGGACGGCGAGGAGATCTACCTGGAGGCCGGCCGCGAGGTGCTGGTCTGCGCCGGCGCGGTGGACACCCCGCGGCTGCTGATGCACTCCGGCATCGGTCCGAAGAAGGACCTGGAGGCGCTGGGCATCGAGTGCGTGCTCGACCTGCCGGGCGTCGGCGAGAACCTGATCGACCACCCCGAGTCGGTCATCGTCTGGGAGACCAACGGGCCGCTCCCGGGCAACTCCGCGATGGACTCCGACGCGGGCCTCTTCGTGAAGCGGGACCCGGACCACAAGGGCCCGGACCTGATGTTCCACTTCTACCAGATCCCCTTCACCGACAACCCGGAGCGCCTCGGCTACGAACGCCCCGAGCACGGCGTGTCGATGACCCCGAACATCCCCAAGTCCCGTGCCCGCGGCCGCCTTTACCTGACCTCCGCCGACCCCGAGGTCAAGCCCGCGCTGGACTTCAAGTACTTCGAGGACGAGGGCGACTACGACGGGCAGACCCTGGTCGACGGCATCAAGCTGGCGCGCAAGGTCGCGCAGTCCGAGCCGTTCGCCAAGTGGCTCAAGCGCGAGGTCTTCCCCGGCCCCGACGTCACCGACGACGCGGAGATCAGCGAGCTGGTCCGCAAGGCCGCGCACACTGTCTACCACCCCGCCGGCACCTGCAAGATGGGTGCCACCGACGACGAACTCGCAGTTGTCGACCCGCAGTTGAAGATCCGCGGCCTGAACGGTATCCGTATCGCGGACGCGTCCGTCTTCCCGACGATGCCCGCCGTGAACCCGATGATCGGCGTGCTGATGGTGGGGGAGAAGTGCGCCGAGATCCTCACCGAGACCCCGACCCAGGGAGGTGATGCGTGATGGCCAGCACCGTCGTCGACGCATCCGGCACCGAGAAGTCCACCGCCACGACCACCGGTTCGCAAGCCGAGCAGGACGCGGTCTTCGCGGTCCGCCACCTGTGGAAGGTCTTCGGACCCAAGGCCGAGAAGGTGCCCGAGGACGCCTCCCTCGCCGAGCTGTCCGCGCAGGAGCTGCGCGAGAAGACCGGCTGCACCGCCGCCGTCCGGGACGTCTCCTTCGACGTCAAGAAGGGCGAGGTCTTCGTCGTCATGGGCCTCTCCGGCTCCGGCAAGTCCACCCTGGTGCGCTGTCTGACCCGGCTCATCGAGCCGACCAGCGGCGACCTGGAGATGGACGGCGAGGACGTGCGTGGCATGGACCGGTCCGGGCTGCGCGAGCTGCGCCGGCACCGCGCCGCCATGGTCTTCCAGCACTTCGGCCTGCTGCCGCACCGCTCGGTACTGGACAACGTCGCGTACGGGCTGGAGATCCAGGGCGTCGGCAAGGCCGAACGCCGCGCCCGCGCCATGGAGACGGTCGAGAAGGTCGGCCTCGGCGGCCTGGAGCACCGCAGGCCCGGCCAGCTCTCCGGCGGCCAGCAGCAGCGCGTCGGCCTGGCCCGTGCGCTCACCGTGGACCCCGAGATCCTGCTCTTCGACGAGCCCTTCAGCGCGCTGGACCCGCTCATCCGGCGTGACATGCAGGAGGAGGTCATCCGCCTGCACAAGGAGGAGGGCCGCACGATGGTCTTCATCACCCACGACCTCGCCGAGGCCCTGCTGCTCGGCGACCGCATCGCCCTGATGCGCGACGGGAAGATCGTCCAGCTCGGCACCCCCGAGGAGATCGTCGGCTCGCCGGCCGACGAGTACGTCCGGGACTTCGTCCGCGACGTGCCCCGCGAGCAGGTGCTGACCGTGCGCCGCGCCATGCGGCCCGCCGAGTCCGGCGAGGCCGACGAGGGCGCCGCGCTCGCCCCCGACACGCTGATCTCCGACGCCATCGAGGCCGTGGCCCGCTCCGGCGGCGCGGCGCGCGTCGTCGAGGACGGCCGCTGCCTGGGCATCGTGGACCACGCCTGCCTGCTCAACGTCGTCGCCCGGCTCGACGAAGCGGCGCCGGACCACGGGAAGGCGGCCGCCTGATGCATCCCCGTACCGTCCCCACCGTTCCCGTGGCGCTGAACCTCAGAGCCCGCCCCGCGGCCGCCCGGCCGCTGACCCTGCGAGGGCTGCGTACCACGGCCCGCCGGTACTGGCACGAAGCGCAGCGCGCCGCCGCGCTGAACGTGCCCACCGGTACCGCGAAGCGGGGGCGCGTGTGAGTGCCGCCACGACCAGCCCCGCCACCACCGCACCGGGCACCGCCTCCGCGCGCACGGCCCGCGTCACCGCCTCCCTCCGCCACGGCGCCCTCGGCAAGCTGCTGATCCTCGCCGTCGCCGCGGCCGTCCTCGTCCCCCTCGCCAGTGCCAAGTGGGCGAGCGGCACCTGGCCGCACGCGCTGACCGTCGACCTCTCCGGTCCGTTCGGCGACGCCAGCACCTGGATCGTGGACAACCGCGATACGCACTGGTTCTTCGTCTACTTCCTCGGCCACCTCTCCAACGGCGTGGTCGTCTCCGTACGCGCCGTCTACCTCTGCCTCCTCGCCCTGGGCTGGACCGGCGTGACCGCCCTGGTCACGCTCGTCGCCTGGCGCGTGGCCGGCCTGCGCATCGCCGCCACCGCACTGATCTCCCTGCTGGTCAGCGGCGTGCTCGGGATGTGGGTGCCGACCATGCAGACCATCGCGCTGATGGTCGTCTCGGTGCTCGTCTCGATCGCCGTGGGCGCGCTGCTGGGCCTCGCCGGCGGCCTCTCGGACCGCATGTTCCGCCTGCTGCGGCCGGTCCTGGACACCATGCAGGTGCTGCCCGCCTTCGCGTACCTGCTGCCGTTCGTCATGGTCTTCGGCATCGGCGTCCCCGCGGCGCTGCTCGCCACCGTGATCTACGCGGCCCCGCCGATGGCCCGGCTGACCGCGCTCGGCCTGCGGGGCGCCGACGCCGGCGTTCTGGAGGCCGTCTCCTCGCTCGGCGCGACCGGCCGGCAGCGGCTGCTGACCGCCCGGCTGCCGCTCGCCCGCAAGGAACTGCTGCTCGGTATCAACCAGACGATCATGATGGCCCTGTCCATGGTGGTCATCGCCTCGATGATCGGCGCGGCCGGTCTCGGCGACCGCGTGTACCAGGCGCTGGCCTCCGTCGACGTCGGCGCCGCGCTCGCCGCCTCCATCCCGATCGTGCTGCTCGCCGTCGTCATGGACCGCACCACCGCCAAGGCCGGCGAGCGGCTCGGCGCCGACAAGAGCGCGGGCCCGTCCTGGCTGCGCGGCCGCCTCGTCTGGCCGGCCGTCGCCGTGGTGACCGCGCTCGCGGTGGTCGCGGGCCGGCTCACCGGCTCGCTGGTCTGGCCGACCGCTTCCGTGATCGACATCGCGCCGCCGGTGAACCACTTCAAGGAGTGGATGGTGGATCACATCTACTCCGGCATCCCCGTCCTCGGCGGCACCGCCGACTGGGCCGCGGGCTTCACCTCCTGGGTGCTCAACCCGCTCCGCGACGGCCTGACCGCGCTGCCCTGGTGGGGAGCGCTGCTGATCGTCGCCGCGCTGGCCTGGGTGATCGGCACCTGGCGCACCGCGCTGACCGCCACGGTCGCGCTCGCCGTCATCGGCGTGCTGGGCGTCTGGGTACCGTCCATGAACACCCTCTCGCAGGTGCTCGCCGCCCTGGTCGTCACGCTCGTCGTCGGCATCGGCGTGGGCGTGCTCGCGGCCGGCAGCGCCCGCATGGAGAAGATCCTCCGGCCGGTGCTGGACGTCTGCCAGACCATGCCGCAGTTCGTGTACCTGATCCCGGTGGTCGCGCTGTTCGGCGTGGGTCGCGCCCCGGCCGCAGCGGCGGCCGTCGTCTACGCGCTGCCCGCCGTCATCCGCATCACCACTCAGGGCCTGCGCCAGGTCAGCCCTGCCGCCATGGAGTCCGCGCAGTCGCTCGGCGCGACCCGCTGGCAGCAGCTCCGCCAGGTCCAGCTCCCGCTGGCCCGCCCCGCGCTGCTGCTGGCCGTGAACCAGGGCGTCGTCCTCGTCCTCGCCGTCGTCATCATCGGCGGCCTGGTGGGCGGTGGCGCGCTCGGTTACGACGTGGTCGCCGGCCTGTCCACGGGCGATCTGGGCCTCGGCATGATCGCCGGTATCGCGATCGTCTGCCTCGGCCTGATGCTCGACCGGGTGACGCAGCCGACGGACCGCCGCGCGGGGAAGGGAGCCTGACCATGACCCGGATACGGAAGCGGACCACGGCCGTCGGCGCCACGGCGCTGACCGGAGCCGTGCTGCTGGCCCTCAGCGGCTGCGGCAAGGCCGACATGACCAAGCAGACGTCGCCGTTCGCGGCGGCGGCCGGCACCAAGACGGTGACCCTCTCCACGCAGACGTGGGTGGGCGCGCAGTCCAACGTCGCGGTCGCCAAGTACCTGCTGGAGCACGAGCTGGGCTACCGGGTCGACACCGTCCAGGTGGACGAGACCCCGGCCTGGGACGCGCTCAGCCAGGGCCGCGTCGACGCGATCATGGAGGACTGGGGCCACCCCGCCCAGGAGAAGCTGTACGTCGACGAGAAGAAGACCATCGCCCGCGGCGGCGACCTGGGCGTCGACGGCCACATCGGCTGGTGGGTCCCCAAGTACTGGGCGGACAAGCACCCGGACGTACTGAACTGGAAGAACCTCAACAAGTACGCCAAGGAGCTGAAGACCGCCGAGAGCGGCGACAAGGGCCAGCTGATGGACGGCTCGCCGTCCTATGTCACCAATGACAAGGCCCTGGTGAAGAACCTCAAGCTGGACTACGAGGTGGTCTTCGCCGGGTCCGAGGCGGCCCAGATCACGCAGATGCAGCAGTTCGCCAAGGAGAAGAAGCCCTTCCTGACGTACTGGTACGCACCGCACTGGCTCTTCAACCAGCTCCCGCTGAAGGAAGTCAAGCTTCCGAAGTACACCGACGAGTGTGCGAAGAAGGGCGAGAAGGACCCGGAGTCGATCGACTGCGCCTATCCGACGACGCCGCTGCAGAAGTTCCTCAACGCCGACTTCGCCAAGGGCAACAGCTCGGCCGCGAAGTTCCTGAAGAATTTCAAGTGGACCACCGAGGACCAGAATTACGTCTCGGAGCTCATCGCCTCCCAGCATCTGCCCGCGGACGAAGCGGCCGCGCGCTGGGTGAAGAAGAACCCGGACGTCTGGAAGAAGTGGCTTCCGAAGAAGTGACACCCGCCGGGTGAGGACGCGGCCGGGCATCCCTCAGGGGGTGCCCGGCCGCCGCCATTCCCCGGCGGTCAGCGCGTATTCGACGTCCCCGTGCTCCGCGCCCGGCAGCGGGTCGGCCCATTCCTCGTGGAACGTACGGACATACCGCAGCCCGCTTTTCTCCAGCACCCGCCGGGACCCGGTGTTCACCGCCATCGTCGTGGCCGTCACCCGCACCACACCCAGCTCCGCGAAACCCCTGCGGACCAGCGCCCGGGCGCCCTCCGTGGCGTACCCCTTTCCCCAGGCGGCGCGCCGGAGCCGGTAGCCCAGCTCGACCTCGTCCGTACGGCCGTCCCGCACGGGCCGGAATTCGAACCAGCCGAGAAATGCGGCGGTGTCCCTTTCCTCGGCGGCCCAGTATCCGAATGGCGAAGGCTGCGCATACCGCGTGACGAGCAACTCGGCCGCCGGATGCCCCCTGTCCAGAAATCGCATGACTTCAGGATCTCCATCCATCTCATGCAGATTGTCCAGATCCGCCCCGGCGAAAGCGCGCAAACGCAGCCGTTCCGTCTCCAGCAAGACGTGCATCACAGCCCCCTACTCGCGCGTCAGCCCCTGCGTACCGGCATAGTAGGGGCCCGCCCCTGAATGGGGTCATGACAAATACAGAGTTACCAGGGGGAGCAGGACCCATGCCATCCATACGCCGGACCGCAGCAGCCGCCGTGGCGGTCGCCGCGCTGCTCGTCACCGCCACCGCCTGCGGGCCCGAGGACACCAGGGCCGCGGGCCAGGACGGCGCGGCGGAGGCCGGCGGGAAGCCGGACGGGATCAAGCTCCCCAACGGCCTCCCCAAGGACCTCGATTCGCTGAAGAAGTGGGAACAGGGCGGCTGGAAGGACTGGGACAAGGAGACCTGGGCCCGGAAGGCGTCCGAGTTCGCCAACCCGGTCATCAAGGACCTCTGGAAGCCCTCCCGGATGGCGAAGGCCGCGGACACCCCCGTGGTGACCACCCAGAGCACCGGCACGGGCGCCACCGACCCCGAGCCGCGCCCGGTGACCGCGCAGCAGGTCGAGCGCCCGTACCACCAGCACATGGCGCCCATCGGGAAGATCTTCTTCGACAGCCCCGACGGCCCGATGGTCTGCTCCGGCACCGTCGTCGCGGACCCCGCCAACCCGGGGAAGTCCAACCTGGTGTGGACCGCGGGCCACTGCGTGCACTCCGGCAAGAACGGCGGCTGGATGCGCAACATCGTCTTCGTGCCCTCGTACAACGACAACGGGCTGCCCGCGAACCAGGTCTCCGCCTCCTCGGAGCGGAACGTCACCCCGTACGGCACCTGGTGGGCGGACTGGTCGCAGACCTCCTCGCAGTGGATCGACGGCGGCGGCCACAGCGGCAACGCCGCGTCCGCCTACGACTTCGCCGTGCTGCACGTGAAGCCGGAGAACGGCGGCGGCAAGTCCCTGGAGGAGACCGTCGGCGCCTCGCTGCCGGTCTGGTTCGGCGCGCCCTCGGGCAGCGGCGTGACCGGCCTCGGCGCCACGAAGGCGATCGGCTACCCGGCGGCGCCCCCGTACGACGGCGCGAAGATGATGAACTGCCTCGACCGGCCGGTGCGGCTGACCATGGCCCAGGGCACCCCCGCCATGCACTGGATCGGCTGCGGCATGACCGGCGGCACCTCCGGCGGCGGCTGGCTCGCCAACCACAACGGCGAGCTCTCCCTGGTCTCCAACAGCTCCATCGGCTCCCTGGATCACACCTGGCTGGCCGGCCCGCACCTCGGCTCCGAGGCGAAGGGCGTGTTCGACGCGATCAGCAAGAAGTACGCGGGGCAGTGACGCGGGGCGGGCGGCGGTACGAGGCACAGACGTACCGCCGCCCGCGCACGTTCAGCCCGCCCGCAGCTCCGCCGCCACCCCGCGCAGCGTCTCCATGGCCCGGCGCTGCAGCCCGCCGCCGAAGGTGACGCGGGAGGCACCGGCGGCACCCAGCGCGCGCGGCGACGGGCCGCCCGGCACCGCGATCGCGTTGACCGGCGCACCGATCCCGGCGGCCAGCTCGGCCAGCAGCTCCGGCGGCGCGAGGATCGGATACACACAGTCCGCGCCCGCGGCGACGTACCGCAGCCCGCGCGCCACGGCCGGCGCGGCCCCGGTCTCCCCGCGCAGGAACGTATCGATCCGGGCGTTGATCACCAGCGCGTCCCCGGCGACGGCCCGCACCTCGGCCAGCCGGTCCGCCTGCTCCTCCGGGTCGCGCAGGGTGCCGGTCGCCGCGTCCGAGTCCTCCAGATTGCAGCCCACCGCGCCCGCGTCCAGCAGCCGCTCGACCAGCTCCTTGGCGGGCAGTCCGTACCCCGCCTCCACATCGGCGGTGACCGGCACGTCCACGGCCCGGGTGATCCGCGCGATCGCCGCGAACATCTCGTCCGGCGGCGTGTGCCCGTCCCCGTACCCCAGCGACTCGCCGATCCCCGCACTGGGCGTGGCCAGCGCCTCGAAACCGGCCTCCACAAAAACCCGCGCACTCGCGGCATCCCAGGGCCCGGGCAGCACCAGCGGATCCTCCGGCGCCCGCCGCAGATGCAGAGCGCGCAGCGCCGCGGCGCTCGCGCGATCGTCGCCGGAGCCGGCCGTCGTGTTCATCGTCATGCGCCCGACGGTACGACGCTCCTGGCAGCTGGGTAGGGTCCTTCCCGGTCTTCGCCGGGAATCCGTCTCCGGCAGGCCGATCGCCCGTCGCCCGCTGAGGAGTTCACCATGACCGCGCGCCCCGTCACCCTCGTCACCGGCGGCAGCCGCGGCATCGGCGCAGCCACCTGCGTCCGGCTGGCCGCCGCGGGCCACGACCTCGCGCTGTCCTACGTCCAGGACGCCGGGGCCGCTGAGCGGACCGCCGAGGCGGTACGCGCCGCCGGGGCCCGCTGCGTCGTCGTCCGGGCCGACACCGCCGAAGAGGCCGACGTGGACCGGCTGTTCGACGCGGCGGCCGAGCGGCTCGGACCGGTCACCGGGCTGGTGAACAACGCGGGCGTGACCGGACCGCTCGGCAGGCTCGCCGACGCCGACACCGCCGTGCTCCGTCGCGTCCTGGACGTCAACGTCCTCGGCGCGCTGCTCTGCTGCCGCCGCGCAGCCCAGGTCATGGCCCCGCGTCGGACCGGGGCCATCGTCAACGTCTCCTCGGCGGCCGCCACCCTCGGCAGCCCCGGCGACTACGTGCACTACGCCGCCTCGAAGGCGGCCCTCGACGCGCTGACCGTCGGGCTCGCCAAGGAGCTCGGCCCCGACGGCATCCGCGTCAACGCCGTGGCCCCCGGCATCACCGACACCGACATGCACGCCGCGATGGGCGCCCCGGACCGCGCGGCACAGGCCGCCCCCGGCATCCCCCTCGGCCGCGCCGGCGAGCCCGACGAGATCGCCGCCGCCATCGCCTGGCTGCTCTCCCCGGACGCCTCGTACACCACGGGCACGGTCCTGAGGGTGTCCGGCGGGCGGTGAGCGACTAGCACGAAGTGGGCCGGGGCGCTAAGGAGATGACTCAGGTCGGTGCCCGGGCCGTGTTCGGACGGGGCGGAGCCGGAGAGGAAGAGGCGGGCCCCGGTCGCCGGCTGGTTCTGGACTGCATCGGCTACACCGAAGCCCACCGCGTGGCCGCCACCTGCACCGTCCCCGTCCTCCTCGCCCGCGGCCTCGCCGTCCGGCTCGCAGCAGAGGCCGCCTGCGCGTCGCGTCCGACCGCCCCCTAGGCTGGCGGGAGCACGACAATCGCTTCTACGGGGGACGACGAACCATGGCCGAAAAGGCACGGCGCAGGCTGCGGTCGAGCACGGTGATCCTGGGCGGGATGGGCGCGCTGGCCGCGGCCCTCACCTCCTGCGGCTCCGAGCCCGACAAGCGCTGCGTGGACCGCGGCAGTTACGACACGCTCAACGGATACCGCATCGTCGATTCCAAGAACTGCACGAGCGGCAGTACGTCGGCGGGCAAGAGCGGCAAGAGCGGCAAGAGCGGCGGCCGCGGCGGGTCGGTCGACGGCCAGTGGTACTACGACGCGGACGTCGACGGGCGCCACGCCGACTACGGCACGTTCAGCAAGAGCCAGGCCGTGGACCGGGGCGGTTTCGGCTGCTCGGGTTCGGCCGGCGGCTGAGCGGGCGCGGCGGCATGGAACGGCACACCATCGAGCCCCGCCCCGGCTGGCAGCAGACCGTCGAGGCACAGGGCCTGATCTATCCGCTGACCCGGTACCCGGACGACTCGCTGCGCCCGTACTGGGACGAGAGCGCGTACTACTCCTTCACGCTGCCCGAGGTCGAGGCGCTGGAGGAGGTCGTCGAGGAGCTGCACGGCATGTGCCTGGCCGCGGCGGCGCACATCGTCGAGCACGACCGCTTCACCGATCTCGGCATCGACGACCCGCGGCTGGCCGGCCTGATCACCGAGGCGTGGCAGCGCAGGGACGAACTGCCCTCCCTCTACGGCCGGTTCGATCTGCACTACGACGGCACCGGGCCGGCGAAGATGCTGGAGTACAACGCCGACACGCCCACCTCGCTGATCGAGGCGGCCGGCCCGCAGTGGTTCTGGATGGAGGAGCGCTTCCCCGGCGCCGACCAGTGGAACTCGCTGCACGAACGGCTGGTCGAAGCATGGCGGCGGCAGGCGAAGCTGCTGCCGCCCGGCGCGCCCCTGCACTTCGCGCACTCCGCGGGGGACGAGCTGGGCGAGGACCTGATGACCGTCGCCTACCTGGAGGAGACCGCCCAGCAGGCCGGTCTGGAAACGGTCGCGATCTCCATGGAGGAGATCGGCTGGGACCGCCTCGCCGGCCGCTTCGTCGACCAGCGGCTGAAGTTCATCCGCTCCTGCTTCAAGCTCTACCCGTGGGAGTGGCTGGCCACCGACCGGTTCGGCCCGCACGTCCTGGACACCCTCGACAACGGTGGCGGCACCGGTACCACGCTGTGGATCGAGCCCGCGTGGAAGATGCTCCTCTCCAACAAGGCGCTGCTCGCGATCCTCTGGGAGCTGTACCCGGGCCACCCGAACCTCCTCCCGGCGTACCTGGACGGCCCGCGCGCACTCGCGGACACGGCGGGATACGTCGCCAAGCCGCTGCTCGGCCGGGAGGGGGCCGGCGTCACGGTCCACAGGGCCGGCGCCGAGCCGGTGGTACGCGACGAACCCTGCTGCTACCAGGAGCTCGCCCCGCTTCCCGACTTCGACGGCAACCATGTCGTCCTCGGTGCCTGGGTCGTCGAGGACGAGGCGGCCGGGCTCGGGATCCGGGAGTCGGCCGGGCTGATCACGGACGAGTACGCGCGCTTCCTGCCGCATGTGATCTTGTAGGAGCGCGGCCCCGTGCCCGCACCGTCACCGGGCGGGCACCCCACGTGGCCGGCCCCGGGGCCATGTCCTACCTGTCGGTATTCCCACCGGCGGCCAGGACGGGCCGCGGACCTGAGAGAATAAGTGCCATGGCTCTCGATCGTCCGCGTGTGCTCTCCGGTATCCAGCCCACCGCCGGCTCCTTCCACCTCGGCAACTACCTCGGCGCCGTCCGCCAGTGGGTAGCGCTCCAGGAGTCCCACGACGCCTTCTACATGGTCGTGGACCTGCACGCGATCACCGTGCCGCAGGACCCGAAGGAGCTGCGCGCGAACACCCGCGTCGCGGCAGCCCAGCTGCTCGCCGCCGGTCTGGACCCCGAGCGCTGCACCCTCTTCGTCCAGAGCCATGTGCCGGAGCACGCGCAGCTCGGCTGGGTGCTGAACTGCCTCACCGGCTTCGGCGAGGCGTCCCGCATGACCCAGTTCAAGGACAAGTCGGCGAAGCAGGGCCAGGACCGCACGACGGTCGGCCTCTTCACGTACCCCGTGCTGATGGTCGCGGACATCCTGCTGTACCAGGCCAACCAGGTCCCGGTCGGCGAGGACCAGCGCCAGCACCTGGAGCTGACCCGCGACCTCGCGGACCGCTTCAACCAGCGCTTCGGTGACACCTTCACGATCCCGAACCCGCACATCGTCAAGGAGACCGCGAAGATCCAGGATCTTCAGGACCCGGCGATCAAGATGAGCAAGTCGGCGTCCTCGCCGAAGGGCATCATCGACCTGCTCGACGAGCCCAAGGTCACGGCCAAGAAGATCAAGAGCGCGGTGACCGACACCGACACGGTGATCCGCTTCGACCGCGAGGCCAAGCCGGGCGTGTCCAACCTGCTGACCATCCTCTCCACCCTCACCGGCACGGACATCCCGCAGCTGGAGAAGGACTACGAGGGCAAGATGTACGGCGCGCTCAAGACCGACCTCGCCGAGGTGATGGTCGACTTCGTCACACCCTTCCGGGACCGTACGAAGGAATACCTCGACGACCCCGAGACGCTGGACTCGATCCTGGCCAAGGGTGCCGAGAAGGCGCGCGCGGTGGCCGCCGAGACGCTGGCCACCACGTACGACCGGATCGGCTTCCTGCCCGCCAAGCACTGATCGCGCGCCGGGCGGGCGCCGCGCGCCCCCGCACAGGGGGGCCGAGGTCCCGCCGGGGCAGGACCGTCGGCGCTCGCCGTAAGGGCGGCGCACCCGGCACACTGGCATCCGGGGCAACCATCCGTTTCAGGGAGGAGAACGCAGTGGGGACCGTAACGCTCGGCGTTTCGATCGCGGTCCCGGAGCCGTACGGCCGCTTCCTCCAGGAGCAGCGCGCGAGCTTCGGTGACCCGGCCGCGCAGGCCATCCCCACCCACATCACCCTCCTCCCGCCCACCGAGACCGACCCGGCGGCCCTGCCCCGGATCGAGGAGTACCTCGCGGAGGTCGCGGCGGCCTTCACGCCCTTCACGCTGCGCCTGAAGGGCACCGACACCTTCCGGCCGCTCTCGCCCGTCGTCTACGTCAAGCTCGTCGACGGCAAGGCGGGCTGCACGGAGCTGCAGGAGCGCATCCGTGCCGCGTCCGGGCCGTGCGCCCGTGAGCTGCAGTTCCCGTACCACCCGCACGTCACCGTCGCGCACGGCATCTCCGAAGAGGCGATGGACCGGGCGCAGCGGGAGCTGGCGGACTTCGAGGCCGCCTGGACGATAGGCGGTTTCGCGCTGTACCAGCAGGGCGCGGACGGCGTGTGGCGGTTGGAGCGCGAATACCCTTTCGGCGCGCCGGTCGGCGGTGTACCGCGGCAGGCCGACCTGACCCGGCCGCCGGCCCCCTCCCGGTAACCCGCCGCGCCCTGGCGCGTCTGCGCCGTATGCGGCCATCCGGAGGCTAGTGTTCCGCCGGATGGGGGACAACGGCCCTCGGGAAGGGGTACCCGCGGCTCATGGAGTGGCTGACCAGGCTGCCGCTGATCGGGCCCGCGGTGGTGTGGCTGATGCGCACCCACCTGTGGCGGGCGTACCAGCGGATGGACCGCGTGCACTGGACCCGGCTGGCCGCCGCCCTCACCTTCACCAGCTTCGTGGCGCTCTTCCCGCTGCTCACGGTGGCGGCGGCCATCGGCGCCGCGCTGCTCAGCGACGCGCAGCTGCGCGAGTTCCAGGGCCGACTCGCCGATCAGGTCCCCGGCATCGCCGGGCAGCTGGACATCGGGGCGCTGGTGGACAACGCGGGCACGGTCGGGGTGATCGCCGGTGCCGCGCTGCTCTTCACGGGCGTGGGTTGGGTCCAGTCGCTGCGGGACTGTCTGCGCGCGGTGTGGGAGACCGACGACGAGGACGGCAACTTCTTCCTCGCCAAGGCCAAGGACGGCGCGCTGCTGCTGGGCCTGGGCGGGGTGGCGGTGGTCTCGCTGGCCTGCTCGGTGTTCGCCTCGGCGGCGGTGGGCCGGGTGGCACAGGCCATCGGCATCCCCGAGGACGGCGCGGGCAGCGTCCTGCTGACGCTGGCGGGCTTCCTGATCGCCGTGCTCGCCGACTTCCTGCTGCTGGCGTACGTCCTGACGCAGCTGCCCGGCGCGGTGCCGCCACGGCGGGCGGTGGCCGTTGCGGCGCTGATCGGAGCGGTCGGCTTCGAGGTACTGAAGTACGCGCTCAGCGGCTATCTGCAGGGCGTCGCGGCGAAGAGCATGTACGGCGCGTTCGGCACCCCGATCGCGCTGCTGCTGTGGATCAACTTCACCGCGAAGCTGCTGGTCTTCTGTGCGGCCTGGACGGCCACCCAGGAGCCGGCCGACGAGCCGGTGGAGGTGCCCGCCGCCGAGCCGGGCGGCGGGGCGGCGGAGGACGCCGCCTGACGCCCTCCCCGCCCGTCGGGGACCGGCTCAGCGGCCCGGCTCAGCGTCCGCGTCGCCGTACCAGCTCCGGCAGCGGCCAGCGGCGGTGCACCGCGAAGGCCACGCCGCCGAGGACGACCAGCGCGCCGCCCGCGATCCCCAGGGCGGTCGACGCGCCGCCCCGCTCTCCGTCGCCCTCCGTAGCGGACAGATGCGCCGCGCCCGGCTTGCCGTGCTGCTGGCCGGCGCTGTGCTTGGCGGCGTCGCCCTCCTCGCTCTTCGGGCCGACCAGCCGTCCCACCGGCTCGACCTTGTCCCGCGCCGCGAATCCCCAGTCGAACAGCGCCGCGGTCTCCTTGTAGACCTCGTTCAGGTCCTTCTTGGCCGGGTTCATGACCGTGACGAGGAGGACCTTGTCGCCGCGCTGCGCGACGCCGGTGAAGGTCGATCCCGCGTTCGTGGTGTTGCCGTTCTTCACGCCCGCGATGCCCTTGTACGGCTTCATGCCGAACGCGCCGGTCAGCAGCCGGTTGGTGTTCTGTATGCCGAAGGTCGGGCGCTTCTTGCCCTTCTTCGCCTCGCCCGGGAACTGCGCGAACGCCGTCGAGGCGTACTCCCGGAAGTCCGCGTTCTGCAGCCCGGAGCGGGCGAACAGGCTCAGGTCGTACGCGCTGGAGACCTGCCCCTTCGCGTCATAGCCGTCCGGGGTGACGACGTGCGTGTCGTGGGCGTTCAGCTCGTCCGCGTGCGCCTGCATGTCGCGGACCGTCTGCTCGACGCCATGGTTCATCGCGGCCAGCGTGTGCACCGCGTCGTTGCCGGAGCGAAGAAAGACGCCCAGCCACAGGTCGTGCACGGAGTAGGTCTGGTTCTCCTTGATGCCCACCAGGCTGCTGCCCTCGCCCATGCCCGCCAGGTCCTCGGGCGCGACCTTGTGCTGCTCGGTCTTCGGGAACTTCGGCAGCAGGGTGTCGGCGAAGAGCATCTTCAGCGTGGAGGCGGGCGGCAGCGGCCAGTGCGCGTTGTGCGCGGCGAGCACGTCCCCGGACTCCGGGTCGGAGACGATCCAGGAGCGCGCGGAGAGGCCCTTGGGGAGCTTCGGGGCGCCGTCCTTCAGCCGTACCTGCGTGCCGGGCTTCGCCAGCGGCCCGCCGCCGACGGCGGACATCGTGGCGGGCGGCGCGGGCGCCTTCGACTTCGTCGGCTTCGCGTCGTCGGCGTACGCGGGCGCCGCCACGGCCAGCGGCGCGGTCAGCGCGGCACACACCAGGGCGGCGGCCGCGGCCCTGTGGGCGGTGCGGCGGCGGGCGGGGGACGGGGCGAGGGAGGGCGAGATCGTCGGCACGACGGTGAACGTACCCGCCGTGTCCGGCGCGGCCACCGTCACCCCGCACGACGCGGCCCCTGACAGCGGCCTTACGAAGCCGCCGCTCATACTGGAAGGCATGAAGCTCTCGCGCCCCGTCTCCTGGTTCCTGCTCGCCTTCGGGGTCTGGAGCTGGTTCATCTGGATCACTTTCGTCAAGAATCTGGTCAAGGACGGAAGTGGTCTCGCCTTCGATGACGCAGGTGACCCGACTGCCTATTTCTGGGTGCATCTGGCGCTCGCCGTGACGTCCTTTCTCTTGGGGACGGCAATCGGAGTGATCGGGTTCCGCGGGGTACGGGCTCTGCGGCGCGAGACCGCGGCCCCGGCGAGCGAGAAGTCCGGTAAGTGATCTTCCTTCTGGTCGTCGCGACGATCTTCGCGCTGCTCGGCGCGGTCCACTGGTACCTGTGGCGCCGCCTGGTCCGCGACACGACCTCGCCCGGCAGCGGCGCGCGCCGGACCGGCACCGTGCTCGCCGTCGTGCTGCCGCTGCTGATCCTCGGCGCCTTCGTCGCGCCCCGTGCGGGCGCCCCGTTCCCCCTCCAGCAGCTCTTCGCCTGGCCGGGCTACCTGTGGCTCGCCACGGTGCTCTACCTCACCCTCGCCCTGCTGGCGGGCGAGGTGGTCCGCGCGGTGTGGCTGCGGGTCCGGGCGCGCGAGACGGTGCCGGAGCCGGTACGGGAGCAGATACGCGAGCCGGAGCCGGCTCTCGCGGGAGCAGACGCGGGTGCGGACGCGGGCGCGGGCGGCGACACGGTCGTCGCGAGCGCGCCTCCCGCCGCTGCCCCCGCCGCCCCCTCCCGGCGCCTCTTCGTCGCCCGCTCGGTGGCCGTCGGGGCCTCGGCAGCCGCCGCCGCGACCGTCGGGTACGGCACGTACAGCGTGCTCGGCGGGCCGCGGCTGAAGCGGGTGACCGTACCCCTCGCCAAGCTGCCGCGCGCCGCGCACGGCTTCCGTATCGCCGTCGTCAGCGACATCCACCTCGGCCCCATCCTGGGCCGCGCGCACACCCAGCGCGTCGTGGACACCGTCAACCGCACCAACCCCGACCTGATCGCGATCGTCGGCGACCTCGTCGACGGCAGCGTGGCGGACCTGGGCCCGGCCGCCGAGCCGCTGCGCGCGCTGACCGCCCGGCACGGCGCGTACTTCGTCACCGGCAACCACGAGTACATCTCGGGCGCCGCCCACGAATGGGTCGACCACGTCCGCGAACTGGGCGTGCACCCCCTGGAGAACGCCCGCGTCGAGATGCCCGGCTTCGACCTCGCCGGCGTCAACGACATCTCCGGCGAGAACCACGCCGACGGCCCCGACTACGACCGCGCCCTGGGCGACCGCGACCCCGCGCGGGCCTCGGTCCTCCTCGCCCACCAGCCGGTGATGATCCACGAGGCGGTACGGCACGGTGTCGATCTGCAGCTCTCCGGGCACACTCACGGCGGCCAGATGTGGCCCGTCAACTACATCGCCGCGGCCGCCAACCCCACCGTCGCGGGCCTGGACCGCTACGGCGACACCCAGCTCTACGTCAGCCGCGGCGCGGGCGCCTGGGGCCCGCCGGTCCGCGTCGGCGCCCCGCCGGACGTCACCCTCGTCCAGCTGGCCTCCCGGCAGGCATGACCCGCGCGGGCCACAGAAAAATCGGGCGACGCCCGTCCGTACCGCCTGTTAGCTTTCGGATCATGGATCCCCTGGCAGAACCCGACATCCGCGCCTCTTTCGTGAACTGTTCCAAGGGCGAGGCCCGTCGGCTGAACCTCCCCGCCGGGCTCGCCGAACTTCCCTGGCCCGACCTGGACTTCCTCGGCTGGCGTGACCCGCAGGCGCCCGACCGCGCCTATCTCGTCGTCCCGCGCGCGGACGGCCCGCTCGGCGTCACGCTGCGCCGCCCCACGAACGTCCGCCGTACGTTCACCAAGACCACGGTCTGCTCCTTCTGCCTGACCGGGCACGGTGGTTCGGGCGTCAGCCTGCTCGCCGCGCCCCGGGCCGGCGCGGCGGGCCGCCAGGGCAACACCGTCGGCGCGTACGTCTGCGCCGACCTCGCCTGCCCGCTGTACCTCCGCGGCAAGAAGCGGCCCGACCTCGCCGCGCGTTACGAGGAGCAGCTCAGCGTCGAGGAGAAGGTCGCCCGGATGACCGCCAACCTCGACGCCTTCCTCGCGAAGGTCATCGACGACAAGGTCAGCGCCGGCCAGGTCACCGACGGCCGGGTGTGAGGAAGTCGTCCAGCAGACCGGTCAGTTCCCGTACGAGCGGCCGCAGGACGCGGTAGCGCGAGAGGGCGATCGCGCGGGCGATCAGCGGCGCCGTACGGGCCGCCAGCGCCCGCGACCGGGCGCAGTCCGGCGATCGGTCGTGCACCCAGAACAGCACCAGCCCCATCTGGTGCAGCCACAGCAGCCGCGGGAGCTGGTCCGCCAGCTCCGGCGCGGCCTTCACGCCCGCGCCCGCGAGCACCTCGCGGTGCAGCGCGACGGCGGCCTCCCGGGGGCCCGCCGAGGCCTCGGAGAAGGGGCTGAGCGGGCTGTCGGGGTCGGCGGCGTTCTTGAAGAACTGGGTGGCGAACCGGTGGTACGGCGCCGCCACGTCCAGCCAGGCCAGCAGCACCCCGCGGATCCGCCCGGCCAGCTCCGTCTCGGTGGCGAGCACCTCGCGCGCTGCCGCCCGGTGCTCCTCGGCGATCCGGTCGTAGAACCCCTGGACCAGGTGTTCCTTGGACGCGAAGTAGTAGTACGCGTTACCGGTGGAGACGCCCGCCTCCTGGGCGATGGCCCGCATCGTCGTCCGGTCGTACCCGCGTTCCTCGAAGAGCCGCATCGCGGTGGCCAGAATCAGCGCCCGCGTCTGCTCTCCCCGGGATACCTGCTTCGCGTCGTCCACGCCCCGACCCTAAGCGAGCGGCCGGGACGCGGGGGACCGCAGGGGCCCGTCGGGCGCTTCCTAGAGGCCGTGCGCGGCGAGGAAGCCGGTGATCAGCCGCTCCCACTCCTCGGGGCACTCGTGCATCGGCACGTGGCCGGCGGCGAGTTCGGCGTACTGCGCGCCGGGTATGTGCGCGGCCAGGTAGCGGGAGTGCGCGGGGTCGACCAGCTGGTCGTGGAGGGTGGCGATGACCAGCGTAGGGACGGCGATGCCCGGCAGGTCGGCGCGGACGTCCAGGGACCGTACGAGCGCCGCCTGGTCCGCCGAACCGTCGGGCACCAGCTCCGGGCAGGGATCCAGCAGTGCGTCCAGGTCGTCGTGCGGCAGGTCCTGGAGGCGGCCGGGGGACCAGCCGCTGAGCGTACGGGCCAGCGCCAGGCCCGTGTAGTCGTCCTGCGCCAGCAGGCGTTGCCAGAGCGCCAGCCAGAGATCGGTACGGCGGTCCGGGACGGCCAGCCCCGCGGTCAGCACGAGGCCGCTGACGTGCTGCGGGTAGCGGGTGGCGGTGCGCACCGCGACGGCCGTGCCGAGCGAGTACCCGACCAGGGTGAAGGTCTCCAGCCCGGCGGCGACCGCGCCGTCGACGACCGCGTCGGTGAGGCCGTCCAGGGTGAGCGGCCCGGCCGCGCGCGGGGTGCGGCCCGAGCCGGGGTAGTCGGGGGCGACGACGGTGTGGCCGGCGGCGAGTGCCGGTAAGAGGCGGGCGTAGTTCTCGTCGATGCTGCCGGTGGCGCCGTGGGCCAGGACGATGCCCGGGCCGGAACCGGTGACGGTGGCGGAGAGCGGAGGCAGGGGCCGGTGCGGGGAAAGGGGGGTGGTGTCGTTCCTCATACGAATGAGCATTCCCCGGCACGGCAGGCGAACCTACGCGAAGGGCCCCTGTCCGGTACGAAAACCGGACAGGGGCCCTTCGCGGGATCAGGCCGAAATCAGAAGCGCCGGGTAATCAGGGCCCGCTTCACTTCCTGGATCGCCTTCGTGACCTCGATACCGCGCGGGCAGGCGTCCGTGCAGTTGAAGGTCGTACGGCAGCGCCAGACGCCGTCCTTGTCGTTCAGGATCTCCAGGCGCTGCTCACCGGCCTCGTCACGCGAGTCGAAGATGAAGCGGTGCGCGTTGACGATCGCCGCCGGGCCGAAGTACTGGCCGTCGTTCCAGAACACCGGGCACGAGGTCGTGCACGCGGCGCACAGGATGCACTTGGTGGTGTCGTCGAAGCGCTCGCGGTCCTCGGCGGACTGCAGACGCTCGCGCGTCGGCTCGTTGGTGTCCTTCGTGATCAGGAAGGGCATCACGTCGCGGTACGCCTGGAAGAACGGCTCCATGTCCACGACCAGGTCCTTCAGGACCGTCAGGCCCTTGATGGCCTCGACCGTGATCGGCTTCTCAGGGTTGATGTCCTTGATCAGCGTCTTGCAGGCGAGCCGGTTCTTGCCGTTGATCCGCATGGCGTCGGAGCCGCAGATGCCGTGCGCGCAGGACCGGCGGAAGGTCAGGGTGCCGTCCTGCTCCCACTTGATCTTGTGCAGCCCGTCGAGCACGCGCTCCTTCGGGTCCAGCTCCAGCTGGAAGTCCTGCCACTTCGCCTCGTCCGAGACCTCCGGGTTGAACCGGCGGATGCGGAACGTGACGGTGATCTTCTGGGCAGCGGTGCTCTCGGCCGCGTCCAGCGCTGCCGAGTGCTTCTCAAGCGTGGGGGTGCTCATCAGTACTTACGCTCCATCGGCTGGTAGCGGGTCTGGACGACCGGCTTGTAGTCGAGACGGATCGACTCCTTGCCGTCAGCGCCGACCTCGCGGTACGCCATGGTGTGCCGCATGAAGTTGACGTCGTCGCGGTTCGGGTAGTCCTCGCGGTAGTGACCACCGCGGGACTCCTTGCGGGCCAGCGCGGAGACCGCCATGACCTCGGCCAGGTCGAGCAGGTTGCCCAGCTCGATGGCCTCCAGCAGGTCGGTGTTGAAGCGCTTGCCCTTGTCCTGGACGGAGACGTTCAGGTAGCGCTCGCGCAGCTCGCCGATCTTCTCGACCGCGGTCTTGATCGTCTGCTCGGTGCGGAACACCATCACGTTGGCGTCCATGCACTCCTGCAGCTCGGTGCGGAGCTTGGTCACGCTCTCCGTACCGTTCGAGTCGCGCAGCCGCTCGACCTGGTCCTGGACCTGCTTCGCCGGGTTCTCGGGCAGCTCGACGAAGTCGTTCTTGTGCGCGTACTCCGCGGCGGCGATGCCCGCGCGGCGGCCGAACACGTTGATGTCGAGCAGCGAGTTGGTGCCCAGGCGGTTGGCGCCGTGCACGGAGACACAGGCGACCTCGCCGGCGGCGTACAGGCCCGGCACGACGGTGGTGTTGTCGGCCAGCACCTCGCCCTCGACGTTGGTCGGGATGCCGCCCATGGCGTAGTGCGCGGTCGGCTGGATCGGGATCGGGTCCGTGTAGGGCTCGATGCCGAGGTAGGTCCGCGCGAACTCGGTGATGTCGGGCAGCTTGGCGTCCAGCTGCTCCGGCGGGAGGTGCGTGAGGTCGAGGTAGACGTGGTCGCCCTCGGGACCGCAGCCGCGGCCCTCGCGGATCTCCGTGTAGATGGAGCGCGAGACGACGTCACGCGAGGCGAGGTCCTTCATGACCGGCGCGTACTTCTCCATGAAGCGCTCGCCGTCCTTGTTGCGGAGGATGCCGCCCTCACCACGGGCGCCCTCCGTCAGCAGGATGCCCATCCGCCAGATGCCGGTCGGGTGGAACTGGAAGAACTCCATGTCCTCCAGCGGCAGCCCGCGGCGCCAGGCGGCGGCCTGGCCGTCACCGGTCAGGGTGTGCGCGTTGGAGGTCACCTTGAAGAACTTGCCGGTGCCGCCGGACGCGAAGATGATCGACTTCGCCTGGAAGACGTGGATCTCGCCGGTCGCCAGCTCGTAGGCGACGACACCGGCGGACTTCTTGACCCCGTCGACCTCGTTGAGCAGCAGGTCCAGGACGTAGAACTCGTTGAAGAACTCCACGCCCTCCTTGACGCAGTTCTGGTACAGCGTCTGGAGGATCATGTGGCCCGTGCGGTCCGAGGCGTAGCAGGACCGGCGGACCGGGGCCTCACCGTGGTTACGGGAGTGACCGCCGAAGCGGCGCTGGTCGATCGTGCCGTTCGGGGTGCGGTTGAACGGCAGGCCCATCTTCTCCAGGTCGAGGACGGAGTCGATGGCCTCCTTCGCGAGGATCTCGGCGGCGTCCTGGTCGACCAGGTAGTCGCCACCCTTGATCGTGTCGAAGGTGTGCCACTCCCAGTTGTCCTCCTCGACGTTCGCGAGGGCGGCGGCCATGCCGCCCTGCGCTGCGCCGGTGTGGGAGCGGGTCGGGTAGAGCTTCGTCAGGACGGCGGTGCGGCTGCGCTTGGTCGACTCGATGGCCGCGCGCATACCGGCGCCACCCGCGCCGACGATGACGGTGTCGTACTTGTGGATCTTCATTGTTCCAGTCAGCCCCGGCGTTAGCGGATGTTCGGGTCGAAGGTGAAGATCACCAGCGTGCCCAGAAGGACGGTGAACACCGTGGCGGCGTACAGCAGCATCTTCAGCCAGAAGCGGGTGTTGTCCCGCTGCGCGTAGTCGTTGATGACCGTACGCAGGCCGTTGGCGCCGTGCAGCATCGCCAGCCACAGCATGATCAGGTCCCATGCCTGCCAGAACGGCGAGGCCCAGCGACCGGCCACGAAGGCGAAGCCGATCTTGCTCACGCCGCCGTCCAGCACCAGCTGGACCAGCAGGTGGCCGAGGACCAGGACGACCAGCACGATGCCGGACAGCCGCATGAACAGCCAGCCGTACAGCTCGAAGTTGGTCCGGGTCGACCGCGGGGTCTTCTTGGTACGGGCGCGGGGCGGCTCGATGACGGGAGCCGGGTTGTCCACGTCGTACAGGGACACGGAGTCGTTCACAGGAGTCGTCTCAGCAGAGGACATCGCGCTTCATCAGCTCCCGAACAGCGTGCGCAGGGTGTGCTGCAGCACGGGGTAGAAGGCGCCGGCCATCAGGACGGCCCACACACCGACAACGGTCCACAGCAGCTGCTTCTGGTACTTCGTGCCCTTGGACCAGAAGTCCACGGCCACGACGCGCAGGCCGTTGAGCGCGTGGAAGAGGATGGCGGCCACGAGGCCGTACTCCATCACGTTGACGAGAGGCGTCTTGTACGTGGCGACGACGTCGTCGTAGGCCTCCGGGGAGACACGAACGAGAGCGGTGTCGAGCACGTGCACGAACAGGAAGAAGAAAATGAGGACGCCGGTGACTCGATGAGCCACCCAGGACCACATACCTTCCCGGCCGCGATACAGCGTTCCAGCCGGCACGGAAAAACCCTCCGGGAGCGGGGACTGGGGCCTGCCGGCTTCACTGTCGGTCTGGCCCGGCCGGGTACGGTCCACCGGCCCTGGCCATCGTAGCGACGACTTGTCGGTTCCTCCCGCCGGGGTCCTCAGGTGTGATCAAACAAGCACGGACGGGCGATCGGACGGGCTAACGGACGGGGAGGAAAGCGAACATCACGGACTTTCGCCCGCGAGGTGGGCGAGCCGCCCCCGCGCGATCCGGCGCAGCTCGTCGGCGGCGATGGCGCGCTCCTCGTCCGGCTCGTGTCCCAGCCGGTCCCTGATCCCGCTCAGCACGCGGTCCAGCAGCTCCTCCTCGCGCAGCCCGTCCAGGCAGATCACGAAGGCGTGCCGGAAGCGGCGCTCGTACTCGGCGTGCGCGGCGCGCAGCGCGGTGTGCGCCGCGAGGGTGCCGCGGCCGCGGGCGCCCGCGAGCGGCTGCGGGGAGAGGGACTCCTCGGCGAGCGCCTCGGTGAGATCGCCCGGGCTGAGGTCGTAGCTGGCCTCGTCGGCGGCGGCCAGCAGCGCTTCCAGGTCGGGGTACGGGCGGTGCGCGGCGATCCGGCGGGCCCAGCGGCGGCTGCCGCAGCAGGCGAGCAACGCGGCCTCGACGGCGCCCGCCGCGGCCGAATTGAAACGATCGAGACCGGACGCGCCGTCGGGCAGCGTCCGCCGCGGCCGGCACTTCTGCGAAGGTATGCCGGAGCGGGGAGCATGCAGCGTGGTCGGCGGGGCGGCCGGGGGCTCGCTGGTCAGCGTGATCTCCTCGGGGAACAGGGGACTACGCGCGCGCGGCGCGGGACCGGGGCGACTCCGTGGGGGGCAGGCGAGGGCCCCGGGGAAGGAGGGGCTGTCGGCGCTCGCGCCGTCTCCTGGGGGTGGAGGTCGGGCGACGGGCGGGAGCGGTGTCACCGTAACGACGCAAGCCGTCTTCTGTCCGACGGATGCGCGAATTTCACCCGGATGAGAGAGCTTTCGCGCGCGTAGTGGACGGGACATTTCTCAAGCTGGTCATACTTCGCCCTGGAAAGGGAGGTTTGCGTAGATGAGGAAGTTGACGGCATGGGTGGCACTGGCCGCCTCGGCCCTGACCATCACCGGCTGCTCGGACGGCTCCGCGCAGCACGGCGGCGGCAGCGGTACCGGAAACCAGGATTCCAAGTCGCCCACGTCCGCCGCGTCCTCAGCGGCGCCCACGCCCCGCTGGGCCGCGGTCAAGGGGCCCCCGCGCACGATCCCCGCGGTCCGCGGTTTCAAGGCGGCCGACGGCACCGGCTGGCGCGCCTCGAAGAACGCCCGCGTCGTCGTCCCCGCCGGGCAGGACAGCCCGGTCGCCGACGAGGCCCGCCGGCTCGCCGCCGACCTCGGCGGCCTGAAGCTGTCCTGGAAGGACGACGCGCGCCCCGGCGACGTCGAGCTGACGCTCTCGGGCAAGGGCAAGGCGGCGGGCGAGAACAACGCGGCCCCCGCGAGCACCGCCGACGAGTCGTACACGATCACCGCCCGCGACACCCGCCTCACCCTGACCGCGCCCACCGACACCGGGATCTTCAACGCCACCCGCACGGTCGTGCAGTCCGTACGGGCTTCCGGCGGCGTCCCCGAAGGGACGATCCAGGACCGCCCCGACCGGGCCCAGCGCGGCCTGCTCGTCGACACCGCGCGCAAGCACTTCAGCGCGGACTGGCTGGAGAAGCGCATCCGCGAGATGGCCGACCTCAAGCTCAACCAGCTCCAGCTGCACTTCTCCGACGATCAGGCGTTCCGCATCGAGAGCAGCAGCCACCCGGAGATCGTCTCCAAGGACCACCTGACCAAGGCGCAGGTCCGCCGCCTGGTGAAGCTCGCGCGCGAGCTGCACATCACGGTCATCCCCGAGATCGACTCCCCGGGCCACCTCGGCGCGGTGATCGACAAGCACCCTGAGCTCCAGCTGCGCAGCGCCGCCGGCACCTCCCAGCGCGGTGCGATCGACATCTCGCAGCCCAAGGCGGCGCAGATCGTCGACGACCTGCTGCGCGAGTACGCCAAGCTGTTCGCCGAGGAGGGCGTGCCCGGACCGCGCTGGCACCTGGGCGGCGACGAGTACCGCGCCCTGACCGTGAAGTCGCCCGGCGCCACCTATCCGCAGCTCGCGCGCGCCGCCACGAAGAAGTACGGCTCCGGGGCCACGGTCTCGGACCTGACGACCGGCTGGCTCAACGACCGCGAGAAGACCCTGCGCAAGGCGGGGGTGAAGCACGTCGAGGCGTGGAACGACGGCTTCCACGACTCCAAGGTGGTCACCCCCGACAAGGACCGCACAGTGGCGTACTGGACCGGCAAGGAGATCGGCGCGAACGACCCGGCCGGGTTCCTGAAGGAGGGTCGCAGGGTCGTCAACCTCAACGACGAGTACCTCTACTACGTCCTCGGCCAGCCGAACGACTTCACCTACCCGACCGGCGAGCGGATCTACAAGGAGTGGACCCCGGCCGTGCTGCGCGGCACCAAGCCCGTCCCGGCCTCGCTCGCAGGCCCCGACCGCATCCCCGGCGCCCGCTTCGGCGTCTGGTGCGACCTCGCCCAGTCCCAGACCACCGAGCAGGTCGCCCGCGGCATCCGGCTGCCGCTCGCCGCGCTCTCCCAGAAGGTCTGGGACCCGCGCAAGCCGTCCCTGTCCTGGACGGACTTCAAGGCTCGCGCGGCGACGGTGGCGCCCGCGCGCTGAGCGGTTAGGGGGCTTCTGACGGATCTCCGTGGAGCAAGGAGCGGCGTCTGGCGCGTGCGATCGCAAGGCGGAGGAGGGAGTCGACGCGGAGCGTCGGCGAGTGACGACAACGCCGCGAGCGTGGGTGCCAGGCGTCGTGACGCCGCGGAGATCCGTCAGAAGCCCCCTAAGGACGTACGCCTTCACCCCGGTATGTCACGGTCCGCTGTGACGTTCCCGCGCGTCGGCACGCAGTAGGGCGCAGCAAGGGAAGTGCCCGGTGCGAAGGGGAAGGCGTACGTCATGAGCCTGGTGGAACTGGTCGCGCGCGCGGATGCGCGCGGGCTGGCGGCGAGCGGCCTCGCCTGCGTGGACCGCTGCCTGCCGCTGCTCGGCGCGGACGACGACGCGCTGCGCCCGCTGTGGGCGAGCCTGACGGCGGACGGCGCCGAGTGGGGCACCCAGCTCGCGGCGGTACGGGCCGTGCTGCCGCCGGGCCCGGCGGACGGCGATGAACCGGCCGTACTGGTCCGCCGGATGCTCGACGCCGCGCCGGCCACCCACTCCGACGAGGAAGCGCTCCGCGCCTGGGCCGACGACTGCTCCAGCACGGCGCTCCAGGTGCACCACCTGCTGGACCACCCCGGCAGGTCGTACGAGGGCCCGCACACCCTCGCGGACCGCCGCGCGGGCCGCACGGACGGCACGACCCCGCTGGTCGAGGCCGAGCTCCGGCGCCAGACGACGATCCTGGAACTGCTGGCCGGGCACGGCCCCGTGGGCCTGCGGCAGGCGGTGGAGATCTCCGCCGAGGGGCGCCGCGTGCTGCGCGCGGTGGTCTCGCGGCAGGCACGCGGCGCGGTCTGAGCCCCCGTGAACGGCGCGAGCCGTCCACGGGGACCCGGGTCCGTCAGGGCGTCAGCTGCTGCCCCAGCCGGGCGCCCGTCGGCGTACCGAGCTGGGTCAGGCCGAAGTAGACGGCCTGCGACGGGCTGACGCCCGTGCTGTTGCTCGGGATGTGCAGCAGCGTGCCGTTGCCCGCGTCCTCGCCCTCGGCGCCGAGGGTCAGATCCGCCCGGCCGTAGCCGGAGAGGTCCGTCAGCGAGGCGGCGGAGCCCAGCTTGTCGTCGGTCTCCGTCGCGCCGGACACCCCGCTGGTGTCCTGGTGGAGGGAGAGCGCGCCGGTCCCGGTGAGGCCGCTCGATGTGCCGCGCAGCAGCAGCGAGGTGCCCGAGTTGCCGCGGTTGGTCCCGTCCCGGGTGGTGTCCTCGTTCGGGGCACCCGCCAGGACATCCGCGTATCCGTCGGCGTCGTAGTCGCCCACCGAGACCGACCAGCCCAGCGCGTCGCCCGCCTCGGCGGCGCCCGGGACCCCGGAGGTGTCCTGGTGGACGGTCTTCATGCCGGTGGTGGTGAAGCCGGTGGCGGTGCCGGGGACCACGGTGACCTGGCCGCCCGCGTAGGCGCCGGACTCGGAGGTGTACGGCTGGCCGATGGCGATGTCGTCGTACCCGTTGCCGTTGACGTCCCCCGCGGCGATCGCGCGCCCGCCCTTCACGGAGAGCGTCCCCACCTTGGACAGGCCGTTCGCGCCGCCCTTGAACCACACGACGCGGCCGACGAGGCCCGTGTCGCGGTAGTTCAGCGCCACGTCCGCGTAGCCGTCGCGGTTGAAGTCACCGGAGGCGGCGTCCGCGTACGCCAGCGAACCGGACGCCGTGCTGATCGTCGAGGCGTCCTCGCCGCCCTTGCTGTACCGCGCTGACCAGGTGCCGCCGGAGCCGGTGGACGCCGCGAAGACGTCCGCCTTGCCGTCGGCGTCGAAGTCGCCGACCGCGACCGCGGCGCCGAACTTGGCCCCGGCGTACGAGAAGCCGTCACCGAGCTGCATCGTCGTGCCGGTGTTCAGGGCCGGGCCGTAGAGCAGGGTGACCGCGCCGCGGTCCGTGTTCGAGGAGTCGTCCTCGCCGGGGGAGCCGATCGCGAGGTCCGCGTGGCCGTCGCCGTTCAGGTCGCCCCAGGCGGTCGCGGCGCCCCACTGGTCGCCGGACTCGTTCGCGCCGGGCACGCCCGCGCTGGACTGGGTGAGCGCGATCTTCTTCGCGGACACCGGGCCGTTGATGCCGCCGGGCACGACGGTGACCCGTCCGCCCGAGGACGCCTTCGGCGTGCCGGCGACCAGGTCGCTGACGCCGTCCCGGTCGACGTCGGAGGTGGCCAGGGCGTGCGAGACGCCGGGGGCGGCCGCCAGGGACCGGATCAGGGACAGCTTGGAGTAGAGGTTGTCGCCGGGGCAGAGCGTGCTGTTGGTGTCGCGGTGCCCGAAGACCCGCGGCAGCTCGACGGAGGAGCCCTTGGGGATCTTGTTGCCGTCCACGCCCGCGTCGGTGCCCGAGGTCATGGTGACCTTGCCGGCCGGGTCGATCCCGTACATCCCGAACTTCCAGGCGATGACCCGGGCCACGGCATCCATCGCGGCCCGGCTCGGCTTGGCGCTCATGTAGTTGCCGATGTAGGAGATGCCGACCGTGTTGGTGTTGAAGCCGACGTCGTGGGCGCCCGTGACGGGCAGCTCCATGCCGCCGCTGCGGCCCTCGAAGATCTGCCCGCACTTGTCGACGACGAAGTTGTACCCGATGTCGTAGTAGCCGCGGGTGAAGTGCTCCTGCTGGATGGTCCGCATCCGCTGCCGGGACTCGGCGCAGGAGATCTTGTTGTCGCTGTCGACACCGGTGTGGTGGACGACGGCGGCCTTGATCTCCGTGCCGTACGAGGGCGTGCCGTCGTAGTCCGTGGACGCGCCCCACTCCTGCTGCGTGATCACCGGCGGCTTCACCACCGTCGACGGGCGGGGCGCGGGGACCGTCGGGGTCGGCTCGGGCGACGGCGTCGTGGTGGCCGTCCCGGTCGGGGTGGGGGAGGGGGTGCCGGTTGCCGGCTCCGTGGGAGTGGGCGAGGGGGTGTCCGTCGCCGGGGCCGTGGGCGCGGTCGTGGGGTCCTCGGCGTACGCGACGGGCTCCGCGAACGCCGCGGGGGCGCCGCCGGTACCGGGGTCGAGCAGGTTCACTTCGAGCCCGGCGGGCTGGCCGGTGGCCGCCGAGCCGTCCGCGCGCACCAGCCGCACCTCGACGCCGTCCGCGTCACCGGTCCACACCGAGGTGGTGCCGCCGCGGGTCCCGGCCCGCTCCGCCTCCGCGCCGTCCGCCGAGTACGGGTCGTCGGGCAGCTTCGTCCAGCCCGACCACTCGTCGGTCCCGGCGGCGCGGTACCGCACCTCGGGGGTGCCCTTCACCTCGGCGTGCGGGTCGTTCCACGACACCATCACGGCGCTGAACCGGCTGGTGTCCCGCTTCGCCAGGCCCTTGCGGCCCGCGCCGAGGTCCGCCAGCTTCACGTCGTGGACGGCGGGCTTGCGGGCCTTCCCGTCGAGGCCCGCGGGGCCCGCGACGGCGTACGTCGCCACCCCCGCGCCGCCCAGCAGGACGGCACCGGCCGTCACCCACACCCTGCTCTTCAGGCTCATCGGCCGGTACGCGTGCGATGTGCGCGGCAGGCGCGACGAGCGCGGTCTTCGAGGGCTCACGTGCCCACTCCTCAGTGTTCTTCAGGATTCTTCGCCGTGAAGGCGCGACGCACCGCCTGCGCGGATGCGCCGGTGCGGAAAACCGGCTGGTTATACCGCAGGCCACGATGTCCGCTCCAGTGAGCGGACATGGCGGGGCAAAAGGCGCTATGCAGGCGTGTCCTGTGATGATTCGCCGCCGCCGTCCGCTGGGACTTGGTGGGAGGCATGCCCGGCCTCCCGGTATCCGGTCCGGGCAGCCGAGGGGGAGCAGATGGACGAGGCCGCGAGACAGGTGCCGGCGGCGGAGATGCGCGGCCGGGCGGCGGCGTTCGTCGCCCGCGTGACGGTGCGGAACCGGCTGCCGCTCGACTACACCGTGGCCAGCCTGCGGGTCGCCGACTTCCTGGTCGACGGGCTGCGCAAGGGCGGTACCGGGCGGGCCCGGCCCGCGGACGCGCTCTTCGGGCTCGGCGCGTACGTCGGCGAGGTGCTGGTCCGGCAGGCCGGCGCCGTGTGGGTCGACCTGGACGAGGCGCAGCGTGCGTACTTCGAGCAGCCGGTCGGCGTGCGGATGCCCGACGGCCGGGTGTGGAATCCGCTGGGCCGGGTGGCGAACCGCTTCGAATTCGGCCCCGAGGACTCGCTGCTGACCTTCTACCTCCAGCTGCACGGCCGGGGTCGCGCGGGGGCGGCACTGTGACATTTCCGTCCGCTTCGACGCTGATGACTCTGGAGGCGCAGATGCCCTGATCCGTGCCGCGCGGCGGCCGCCGCGGATCCGCCGAGAAGGGGACAACGGGGTTGGGCCGGGGAGGGGAACCCCGTCGGGTGCAGGCGCACGACGGGGAGCTGGGCGCGGCGGTGACACGGGCGCAGCAGGGCGACGAGGCCGCCTTCGCGGCCGCGTACCGCCTGGTGCAGCCGGGGCTGCTGGGCTATCTGCGCGGCCTCGTCGGCGACGAGGCCGAGGACGTGGCCGCCGAGGCGTGGCTGGAGATCGCCCGCGACCTCGGGCGGTTCAGCGGGGACGGCGCCGGCTTCCGCGGCTGGACCGCGACCATCGCCCGGCACCGGGCGCTGGACCTGCTGCGCCGGCAGAAGGTACGGCCGCGCGCTGCCGCGTTCGAGCCGGACCTGGTCGAGCTCCCGGGCCCGCACAGCACCTCCGAGCAGGCCCTGGAGACGCTCTCGACCGAGCGGGTGCTGGACCTGATCGCGGGACTCCCGCGCGACCAGGGCGAGGCTGTACTGCTGCGCGTCGTGGTCGGCCTCGACGGCCCGGCCGCCGCCCGGGTCCTCGGCAAGCGGCCCGGCGCCGTCCGCACGTCGGCGCACCGCGGGCTGCAGCGGCTGGCGGAGCAGATGGGCGTGCGGCGGAACGGGAAGAACGAAGCGGAACGAAGGACATGAGGCGAAGGTGAGGAAGCCACGCATGGGCGGCGGTTCCAGGAACGCCGGTGCGGCGTCCGGAGAAGACGACACGGGCGACCTCTCCGAGCTCGCCGAACTGCTCGGCACCGCGGTACGCGCCGGCTCGGCCCCCACCCCCGAGGGGGAAGAGCGGGCGGTCGCCGCATTCCGCGCCGCCCAGGAGGCACGGGCGTCGGCTGACGTCCGGCACCGGCCCGGCCGGCTGCGGGGTGCCCTGCCGTGGGGCGACCGGCGCCCGAGGCGTACCGGATTGCCGGTACGCGCCGCGGTCGGCGCGCTGCTGGCGTCGGTGATGCTGGGCGGCGTGGCGGTGGCCTCGATCGGTACGTTCGACAGCACCCCGGACCGCCCCGCCCCGTCCCCCTCGGCACCCGGCCACGCCGTACCCCCGTCCGGCCGCCCGACCCTGCCCGCGCGCCCGACCGTCCCCCTTCTCCGCCCCCCGGAGCCCTCCCCGGAAACCCCTCCGGAGACCGGAGCACCGGGCAAGCACGACCACCACGGCAAACACAAGCCGGGACCGAAGCCGGGGCAGGAGGAGAAGCAGAAGCCGGGGCAGCAGCCCAAGAAGCCCCCGAAATCCCCGAAGGGGGAGGCGCGGGACCAGGGGCAGCAGGCGACGCAGCGCCCGCACAAGGGAAAGCCGCCGCAGAAGGCGCACCACGGGCCCAAGGCGAAGCCCCCGCACAAGGCGCAGCACTCGCCCAAGGTGAAGAAGTAAAGAACAAAAGGGGGACGGCCGGGGCCGCCACCCCCCACAGGAGAGGCCCCGGCCGTCGTTCGAGGGAGGGCCGCGCGGGCCCTCACTCTCTACAGCGCCACCGGGTCCAAAAGCGTCACAGTGGCGTCACGCGCCGTACGGACGCCCACATCCCGGCGACTCTGGACGCAGAGCGGCCGATGCCCGTAACGTGCAGGTCCGCGCCGGTCGGTGCGCTTGCCACGCGTCCTGCGGCGGCCCTGCGGGCCCGGTGGACGGCCGCCAGGCGTACTTACTTCGGCGTAGGGGGCACCACGGGATACCGTCGGCGCCAGAAGATGTTCCTTTACCTGCGGTAGCCGGACGCCGGCAGCAGACGTAGGCAGCAACGACCGGGCGGCGGATGCTCCGCGTGCGACAGGATGGACCCGTGCAAGGGGACGACACTCAGCCGGACGACAGCCGGTTGACGGTCGCCGTACAGGCGGCACAGGACGGTGACGAGACGGCCTTCCGTACCGTCTACCGGGCCGTACATCCCCGTCTTCTGGGATATGTACGGACCTTGGTGGGCGAAGCGGACGCCGAGGACGTCGCCTCCGAAGCCTGGCTGCAGATCACCCGGGACCTCGCCCGCTTCAGCGGCGACGCCGACCGCTTCCGCGGCTGGGCGGCCCGCATCGCCAGGAACCGCGCGCTCGACCACATCCGTATGCGCGGCCGCCGCCCGGCCATCGGCGGCGACGAGAGCGAGCTCACCGAGAAGCCGGGCCCGTCCGACACGGTCGGCGAGGCCCTGGAGTCGCTCGGTACGGGACGCGCGTTCCGGCTGATCGGCCAGCTCCCGCAGGACCAGGCCGAGGCGGTCGTGCTGCGCGTGGTCGTCGGGCTGGACGCCAAGAGCGCGGCCGGGGTGCTCGGCAAGCGCCCGGGCGCGGTCCGTACGGCCGCCCACCGCGGGCTGCGCCGGCTCGCCGAGCTGATCACCGACCGTGACGACGATCAGGCCCCCCGTGAAGGGGCCGTGCCGGAGCAACCGGAAGGACTTCCGGACCGTCCTGTACCAGGGAGCAGGCCGGCCGGCGGGCCCGTGGGAGGGGTGCCCTTCCCGCGCCGCGGATGCCGGACCGGCGGAACGGAATCGTATGCACCAGGTGTGACGGAAACGGCCGCACGGACGCAGAAGGACATGTGATGGCCGACGACCGGTACAGCTGGCTCGACAAGAACGCCGCGGAGAATTTGCTGCGCGGCGAACGGGTCGATGCCGGCGACGGCTTCGGCGCGGACGAACTGAACGACCTGCTGAGCGCCGCCGCCGTGGCCCGCGCGGTCCCGTCGGCGGACGCCCCGCTGCCCGGCGAGGAGGCCGCGGTCGCCGCGTTCCGCCAGGTTTCGTCGGGAAGGTCTACGCGCGACACTGCCGCGGCCGGCGGCGCGGCGCGGGCCGCCGCGGAGGACGGCATACCCGTGGTGCGGTCCGTGCCCGGCGGAGGCGCGTCCCGCACCGCTGAAGGCGCTCGCTTCGGCCGCCCGTTCCGGCGCGGCCTCGCCGTCGCCCTCGCCGGCTGCGCGCTCGGCGGCGTCGCGGTGGCCGCCAGTACGGGCGTCCTCCCCACTCCCTTCCAGGGCGGCCACGCAGGCCCGTCCCCGAGCGTCACGAAGGCCGCCACCCCCAGCCTCCTGGAGAGCCGGGCCCCCGAAGCGGACGCCTCGGACGACACCGCGAAGTCCCCCGACGCGACCCCGCACTCCTCGAAGCCCGCCACGCCCGAATCCCCCGGCGCATCACACGGCAGATCGACCCCCGGCCGAGAGGGCACCGACCACACCTCGAAGGCCCCGCTCCCGCAGCTCACCCCCGGAGCCGGCGACCTGAACACCGACAAGACAAAGCGCCGCGCAGCGGCACTGGCCCTCTGCCGCGACTACGAAGCAGGCCGCACCCCGCCCAAGGACCGCCAACGCCTGGAACGCACCATGGGCGGCGCAGAAAAACTCCACACCTTCTGCCACCAGTACCTGCAGAAGAACGGCGTCACGGAGGGCGCAGGCGGCTCGGCCCCCACCCCCGACACCGGCCTCACCGGCGGCGGAAACGACGGAGACTCCTCGGACGCCCCCGCCACAGGCGGCAACGACTCCGGCGACCAGGAGTCGGGCGACGACACTAAGACGGGTGACGACGAAAGCCACCCAGCCGCCGCCCCTACCACTTCCCCGAGCCCCACGACGGCTCCGGCCACTACCGCGCCGGCCCCCTCCACCACACCGTCCCCGGTCGGCTGACACCCCTCCTGACCATCCGGTGTGACGTTTTTGGAGCGCGTGACGCTGTACGTACTGAAGCCGACTGGTCATCGGCTGCGCGGGAGCCGGGGTTCCCCCCGTACCTACGGCACCGCGCGTTCGGCGCGAGCGGGGCACGTTCCCCCGGCCCCGCTCGCGCCCCTTCTTTGCGGCTAAACCGCCGCCGCTCTCGCGGATGTGGCTGGGCGCCGTGGGGGTTGCTCAATTGATGGTTGCTGTGTGACGGGTTACTTGTATATGACGACCTTCGTCCCCGGTCTGACCTGCTGGAACAGGGCGGCGATCTTCTTCTTGTCGCGGACGTTGACGCAGCCGTGCGAGGCGCCGGCGTAGCCGCGGGCCGCGAAGTCGCTGGAGTAGTGGATCGCCTGGCCGCCGCTGAAGAACATCGCGTACGGCATGGGCGTGTCGTAGATCGTCGAGACATGGTGGCGGCTCTTGAAGGTGATGCCGAAGGTGCCTTCGCGGGTGGGGGTGTACTGCGAGCCGAAGCGCACGTCCATCGCCGAGACGACCTTGCCGTCAACCATCCAGGCCAGCGTGTCACTCGTCTTGCTGATGCAGATCACCCGGCCCGTCAGGCACCGCTTGTCGGGCGCCGCGACCGGCCGGGTGGTGGGCGGATACAGCTCGTCGCGCGTCGGCCGCTGTGTCCGCACCCGGAGGGCGCTCAGCGTCGCCTCGTCCACACTGCCGGTCCGGGGAAGCCCTTGCTCACGCTGGAAGGCCGTGACGGCAGCGGCCGTAACGGATCCGTAGTACCCGGTCGGATTCCGGTCGAAGTGCTTCAACTGCCGCAGCCGCGCCTGTAGTTCACGCACCCGCTCACTGCGGGCCCCCGGTGCGAGCACCGGCTTCGGGTGCGTCGCCGGCGGGCGGGTAGCGGGCGCGCGCGTCGAGGACGGCGCGGCCGGTGCCGTCGGCGCCGTCGGGAGGGATGCGCTCGGCGCCGGGGCGGCATGCCCGGCGCCCTTGCCGTCGTCGATCCGGACCCGCACCTCCTTGCAGCCGGTAGTCACCGACAGCGCGGCCGCCAGCGCCAGCGTGCCCGTCAGCGTCGTACGGAAGGCTCTGCTGCGACGCATATCCCACCCCTGTGGTCTCACCCGCCCCTCCCCATACTTCCCGGCGCTGCGGGCCGCCGAACCTGCGGCCATGCTGTGAGCAAGGTCCTAGGCTGCGCCCCTCCACGGGGCGCACGGTCGCCGCTACAGTCCGTCGCGAAGGCACTTCACTACTGAGCAGTAGCACAGCGGGAGGCAGGCACCATGGCGCGCGAGTCCGGCAGCTCTCGACACACCGAGAGCGGATTGCCCATCGAGCCCGTTTACGGTCCGGACGCCCTCGGCGACTGGGACCCGGCGGAGAAGCTGGGTGAGCCCGGCGCCTACCCGTACACCCGTGGCGTGTACCCGACGATGTACACGGGACGCCCCTGGACGATGCGCCAGTACGCCGGATTCGGTACGGCCGCCGAGTCGAACGCCCGGTATAAGCAGCTCATCGCGAACGGCACGATGGGCCTGTCCGTCGCCTTCGACCTGCCGACCCAGATGGGTCACGACTCCGACGCGCCGATCGCCAGCGGCGAGGTCGGCAAGGTCGGCGTGGCGATCGACTCCATCGAGGACATGCGGGTGCTCTTCGGCGGCATCCCGCTGGACAAGGTCTCCACCTCGATGACCATCAACGCGCCCGGTGCCCTGCTGCTGCTCCTGTACCAACTCGTCGGCGAGGAGCAGGGCGTGGACCCGGCGAAGCTCACCGGCACCATCCAGAACGATGTCCTCAAGGAGTACATCGCGCGCGGGACGTACATCTTCCCGCCCAAGCCCTCGCTCCGCCTGATCGCCGACATCTTCAAGTACTGCAAGGCCGAGATCCCGAAGTGGAACACCATCTCGATCTCCGGCTACCACATGGCCGAGGCCGGCGCCTCGCCCGCGCAGGAGATCGCCTTCACCCTCGCGGACGGCATCGAGTACGTACGGACCGCCGTCGCGGCCGGCATGGACGTCGACGACTTCGCGCCCCGCCTCTCCTTCTTCTTCGTCGCCCGCACCACCATCCTCGAAGAGGTCGCCAAGTTCCGTGCCGCGCGCCGGATCTGGGCCCGGGTGATGAAGGAGGAGTTCGGCGCGAAGAACCCCAAGTCGCTGATGCTGCGCTTCCACACCCAGACCGCGGGCGTGCAGCTCACGGCCCAGCAGCCCGAGGTCAACCTCGTCCGCGTCGCCATCCAGGGCCTCGGTGCGGTCCTCGGCGGCACGCAGTCGCTGCACACCAACTCCTTCGACGAGGCCATCGCGCTGCCGACCGACAAGTCCGCGCGACTGGCGCTCCGTACGCAGCAGGTGCTGGCGTACGAGACGGACGTGACGGCCACCGTCGACCCGTTCGCCGGTTCTTACGTCGTCGAGAAGATGACCGACGACGTCGAGGCCGCGGCCGTCGAACTGATGGGCAAGGTCGAGGAGCTGGGCGGCGCCGTGTCCGCCATCGAGCACGGCTTCCAGAAGAACGAGATCGAGCGCAGCGCGTACCGCATCGCCCAGGAGACCGACTCGGGTGAGCGCGTCGTGGTCGGCGTCAACCGCTACCAGCTCGACGAGGAGGAGCCGTACGAGCCGCTCCGCGTCGACCCGGCCATCGAGGCGCAGCAGGCCGAGCGCCTGAAGAAGCTGCGTGCCGAGCGGGACCAGGCCGCGGTGGACGCGGCGCTGGCCGACCTGAAGAAGGCCGCCGAGGGCACGGACAACGTCCTGTACCCGATGAAGGACGCGCTGAAGGCCAAGGCGACGGTCGGCGAGGTCTGCAACACGCTGCGCGAGGTCTGGGGCGCTTACGTCCCGACGGACGCGTTCTGAGCGACTGGAGACGTTCTGCTGACGCGTTTCTTCGCGTACTGAGCACAGGGGCGCGGACCGCTGTCCGCGCCCTGCGTCAAACTAGGTGCATGTCGTCACCCCGCCGCACCTGCCCCGTCTGCACCAGAGAGATCGCCGTGGTCGGCGGGCGGTTCGCCCGGCACGATCCGCCCGGGCGGCGTACGGGGCTCGAACTGATCTCGTGTCCCGGCTCGCGGCGGATGGCGCCCATGATGGCGCCGGCGGAGAAGCTGTTCGACCCGGAGGAGCCGCCGTTCCCGGGGCAGCAGCCGCTGTTCTGAGCCCGTACGGGCCGGCGGCGCTTACGGCGCGAGGATGTCCAGCTCGGCCATCGCGCCGACGGTGATCTCACGCGTCAGTTCCTCCGCGCGGGCCGCGTCGCCCGTGCGTACCGCCTCCGCGACCTGGACGTGCAGCGTGACCGCCGCCGGGTCCGGGTCGGTGAACATCACGTGGTGGTGGGTGCGGCCGGTCAGGATCGCCGCCACGACGTCGTTGAGCCGGGCGAACATCTCATTGCCCGAGGCCGTGAGCAGGGTCCGGTGGAAGGCCGTGTCATGGACGAGGTACGCCTCCAGCTGCTGGCCGCGTGACGTGGCGACCATGCCCATGGCGTGCTCGGTGAGCGCCGCGCACTGATCGGGCGTGGCGTGCCGGGCGGCCAGGCCCGCCGCGGCCGGCTCGATGGCGCAGCGCAGCACGGTGAGCGAGCGGAGCTGGCGGGGCCGGTCGGCGCCGGCCAGCCGCCAGCGGATGACCCGCGGATCGAAGACGTTCCACTCCTCGGTGGGGCGTACGGTCACGCCCACCCGGCGCCGGGACTCGACCAGGTGCATCGACTCCAGGACCCGGATCGCCTCGCGGATGACCGTACGGGAGACGTCGAAGCGCTGGGCCAGCTCATCGGTGCGGAGCACCGTGCCCGGGGAGTGCTCGCCCGCGGTGATCTCCGGCCCGAGGGACTCCAGCACTCTGGCATGCAGCCCCTGCCCCGTGTTCTCCATGGGATAAGCCTACGTTCCCGGCTCCCGGGAATAATAAGTATGACGTTTGTGTCACAGACTCTTGAATACGTCGTACCTAATGCGTTTCAGTGGAGCGATGCATTCGAGCCACTCAGGTGACTCGACACGCCAAGTCAATGAGGACGAAGAGCGAGGTAGACCGCGATGAGCACCCCCCATGTCATCGTCGTGATGGGAGTCGCCGGCACCGGCAAGACGACGATCGGACCGCTCGTCGCTGATGCGCTGGATGTCCCGTACGCCGAGGGAGACGACTTCCATCCCCCGGCCAACATCGCCAAGATGTCCGCCGGCACCCCCCTCGACGACGCCGACCGCTGGCCCTGGCTCGACGCCATCGGCGCCTGGGCGCACGGCCGGGCCGGCAAGGGCGGTGTGGTCAGCAGCTCCGCGCTCAAGCGGGCCTACCGCGACCGGCTGCGGGCCGAGGCCCCCGGCATCGTCTTCCTGCACCTCACCGGCTCGCGCGAGCTGATCGCGGGCCGCATGGCCGAGCGCAAGGGGCACTTCATGCCCACCGCGCTCCTCGACTCCCAGTTCGCCACCCTGCAGCCGCTCGGCGACGACGAGCGGGGCGTGGCGGTGGACGTCGCCGGGACCCCCGAAGAGATCACCGAGCGGGCCGTCGCCGCGCTGCGGCAGCTCGACGAGGGCACCTCTCCGGCCACCACCGAGCTCTGATCAGGAGCCGCACCCCCGAGCTCTGAACCGGCCCCTTCCCCCGGGGTCCGGTCCCGAGCCGTACCCACGAGCTCCGATCGCCAGACCGGGCTCCAACCGAAGGAAAAGCCGTGACCCATCTCAGCGTCGAGATGATGGCAGCGGACGCGGTCGAGCCGATCACCTCGGCCGGCAACGCGCAGCTGGGCATCTCCGTGCTCGTCGGCATCGCCGTCATCGTCCTTCTCATCACCAGATTTAAGCTGCACGCCTTCCTGTCACTGACCATCGGCTCGCTGGTGCTCGGTGCGGTGGCGGGCGCGCCGCTGGACAAGGCGATCACCAGCTTCACCAACGGCCTCGGCTCGACCGTCGCGGGCGTGGGCGTACTGATCGCGCTCGGCGCGATCCTCGGCAAGCTGCTCGCCGACTCCGGCGGCGCCGACCAGATCGTCGACACCATCCTCGCCAAGTCCAGCCGGCGGATGATGCCCTGGGCGATGGTCCTGATCGCCGCGATCGTCGGCCTGCCGCTCTTCTTCGAGGTCGGCATCGTGCTGCTGATCCCGGTCGTGCTGCTGGTCGCCAAGCGCGGCAACTTCTCCCTGATGCGGATCGGCATCCCGGCGCTGGCCGGCCTCTCCGTGATGCACGGGCTGATCCCGCCGCACCCCGGCCCGCTCGTCGCCATCGACGCGATCAAGGCCAACCTGGGCGTCACCCTCGGCCTCGGCGTGATCGTCGCTATCCCGACCGCGATCCTGGCCGGCCCGGTCTTCGCCCGCTTCGCCTCCCGCTGGGTGGACATCGCGCCGCCGGAGAAGATGATCCCCCAGCGTCCCTCCGAGGAGCTGGAGAAGCGCCCCAGCTTCGCCGCGACGCTCTCCACCGTCCTGCTGCCGGTCGTCCTGATGCTCGCCAAGGCCCTGGTCGACATCGTCGTCGACGACCCCGAGCAGCACGTGCAGCGCGTCTTCGACGTCATCGGCTCGCCGCTGGTCGCCCTGCTGGCCGCGGTCCTGGTCGGCATGTTCACCCTGGGCAGGGCCGCGGGCTTCAGCGCCGGCCGGCTTTCCTCGACAGTGGAGAAGTCCCTCGCCCCGATCGCCGGCATCCTGCTGATCGTCGGCGCGGGCGGCGGCTTCAAGCAGACCCTGGTCGACGTCGGCGTCGGCGACATGATCCTGGACATGTCCAAGGACTGGGGCCTGCCGGCACTGCTGCTGGCCTGGCTGATCGCGGTCGCCATCCGCCTCGCGACCGGCTCCGCGACGGTCGCCACGGTCTCCGCGGCCGGCCTCGTCGCCCCGCTCGCCGCCGACATGAGCACCACCCACGCGGCACTCATGGTCCTCGCCGTCGGCGCCGGCTCCCTCTTCTTCAGCCACGTCAACGACGCGGGCTTCTGGCTGGTGAAGGAGTACTTCGGGATGAACGTCGGCCAGACGGTCAAGACCTGGTCCCTGATGGAGACGGTCATCTCCGTCGTCTCGATCATCTTCGTACTGCTGCTGTCGCTGGTGTTGTAGCCGGGTAGCCCGGTAACCCGGCAGCCCGGCACGGGAAATGCCATCGCGGAAGGGCCGTACGGACGGGTAGCGTCCGTACGGCCCTTCCCGTACGAGAGGCGACCCCATGTCCACGCACGACGACGTACCGGTCGACAGCGGCGTACTGGTCGACCACGCCCTGGTACGCGCTGCTGAGGAAGCCGTAGCGGCCCACGCACGCGGCGATGACCACACCGTGGCGGCGGCCGCCCGCACCGCCGACGGCCGCATCGTCACCGGCCTGAACGTCTACCACTTCACTGGCGGCCCCTGCGCCGAACTGGTCGTCATGGGCGCCGCGGCCGCCCAGGGCGCGTACGACCTCCGCCAGATCGTCGCGGTCGCCGACGAGAACCGCGGCATCCTCCCGCCCTGCGGCCGCTGCCGCCAGGTCCTGCTGGACTACTACCCGGACCTCACCGTCATCCTCGGCCCGTCCGACGAGCCCCGCGCCCCCCCCTCCGCGCTCTCCTGCCCGCGGCATACGTGCAGGCCGACCAGCAGCCCTGACTCACCGGGCGCCTCAGGCCGCCCGCGCCGCCCCGCTGGGCGGGAAGTAGCGGGACAGTTCGGCGGTGACCGGTCCGGGCTCGGCCGCCGCCACCGCCACGTAGCCGTCCGGCCGGACGAGGAACAGGCCCTCCCCGTACGCCTGTTGGGCGTGGCCCTCGGGGTCCGTCAGGTCGGGGGTGCGGCCGCCCACGCGGTACGTGTGGACGTGTCCGGACCACTCGTCGGCGGGCCGGGGCAGTTCCGTGTCGCCGAGGGCGAGGAGTGTGAAGTGGGGGCCGCGGAAGGCGTCGAAGAGGTGGGAGGGGGTGCCGTCGGGGGTCGCGCAGGGGGCGTTCGGGGCGCGGTCGCCGGCTTGCAGGGCGTTCGGGGCGAGGCCGGCGCGGTGGTCGGCGGTCAACGGTGACTCGCGGTAGTGCAGGGTGAGTTGGTGCAGGTCGCGGCCGCGGCGCAGGGAGCCCGAGCGGTGCAGCCGGGTGCTGGTCTCCAGGATGCCGGCGGCGACGGGCAGCCGTTCGGTCCCGTACGTGTCCAGCAGCGCGTCGGGCGCGCCGTGCCGCAGTACCTGGCCGAGCTTCCAGCCGAGGTTGTAGGCGTCCTGGACGCTGGTGTTCAGGCCCTGGCCGCCGGCGGGGGAGTGGATGTGCGCGGCGTCCCCGGCCAGGAAGATCCGGCCGTCGCGGAACCGTTCGGCCATGCCCGCGCGGGGCCGGAAGACCGAGGTCCACAGCACCTCGCGGATCTGGTCGGTGGTCAGGTGGGTGCGGTCCGCGACGGTGGCGCGTACGGCCTCGGGGCCGGTGTCCGGGGTGGCGGCGTCGGAGGGCGCCACCATGCACTGGAAGTGGTCCGTTCCGGCGAGTGGCAGCAGCATCACGAAGCCGCCGTGCGGCTGCGGGAAACGGTGCCAGTGGTCCCGGTCCAGGCCGTCGATGCGCAGGTCCGTGAGGAGCGCGGCGCCCGGCTCCAGGTCCGGGCCGCTCATCGGGACGCCCAGGTGCCGCCGGACGACGCTGCGGCCGCCGTCGGCGCCGACCAGGTACGCGGCGCGCACGGTGCGGGTCGTGCCGTCGGCGGCCGAGGTCAGCTCGGCGGTGACGCCGGCCGCGTCCTGGCCGATGGCCGTCAGTTCGGTGCCGAACGCCACCGCGCCGCCCAGCTCCGCCAGCCGGCCGTGCAGCAGCTCCAGGTTGCGCCACTGCGGGATCATCAGCGTGTCCGCGTAGGGCGTGTGCGGCGTCGGCGCCACCCGCTCGACCATCTCGAAGACGTCCGTCTTCCGGCCGTCCCGCCAGGTCGCCATGGGCGGGTACGGGCCGCCCGCGGCGCGCACGGCCGCGAGCACGCCGAGGTCGTCGTACACCTCCTGGGTACGCGGCTGCAGCCCGGTCCCGCGGGCCCCGGGCGAGAGCCGGTCCTGCCGCTCGACGACCAGCGCCCGCACACCGCGCCGGGCCAGATCGATCCCGAGCGCCAGCCCGGTCGGCCCGGCCCCGGCGACCAGTACTTCCACGTCCACGGTCATGGCCATGGTCATCTTCGGATCCCCGTTCCTTAACGCCGTTAAATGCCCCTCGTGCCGAGGATGCGCTTAACGGTGTTAAGTTGTCAACATGGCGACGCGACTGGACCGGACACTGGTGGTGGACACCGCCCTGCGGCTGCTGAACGACGTGGGCCTGGACGGGCTCACCCTGCGCCGCATCGCGAAGGAGCTGAACGTCCAGGCCCCGGCCCTGTACTGGCACTTCAAGAACAAGCAGGAACTGCTCGACGAGATGGCCACGGAGATGTTCCGGCGGATGCGGGCGGAATTCCCCGGCGGCCGGGCGGGTGGTCGTGGCTCGTCCTGGCAGGAGTCGCTGACCGCGTCCTGCCGCGGGCTGCGCCGCACGCTGCTGCGGTACCGGGACGGCGGCAAGGTCTTCTCCGGTACCCGGATGACGGACGACAGCTACGCCGGGCCGATGGACGACTTCCTGCGGGAGCTGACGGACGCCGGCTTCGCGCTCGGCGACGCGGCGCGCGCCTGGTGGACCGCGTACAACTTCACGATCGGCCTGGTCATCGAGGAGCAGTCGGTCTTCCCCGAGCCGGGGGCGCCGGAGGACCGCGCCCCCGAGGCCCGCGACCCGGCATACGACCTCGCGGACCGCGAGCGCCGGCTGGCGGACCGATATCCGCTCGCGGCACTCGCGGGCCGGGAGATGTTCGGCGACTTCGACCACAGCTTCGAAACCGGCCTGCGGATCGTCGTGGCGGGGATCGAGGCGGCGGTGCCGCGCGTCACCCCATGATCGCCCGCTTCAGCCGAGGCGTCAGCGGGCGCTCCACGAAGCGGTACAGGCACCAGGCCAGGGCGAGCATCAGGGCCAGGACCAGGGGGAACGTGGCGGCGGCCGGGAGGCCGAGGCTCTGGTGGAAGAGGTGTACGGCGACCCAGCCCAGGTGTTCGTGTATCAGGTAGAAGGGGTAGGTCAGCGCGCCCGCGACGGTCAGCCAGCGCCAGTTCGCCCAGCGGAGTTTGCCCAGGGCAATGGCTGCGATCAGCAGGTAGCCGAGGGTGATGACGGCGACGATGCCGAGGGAGGGGCGGTAGGAGAAGGCGTCGGGCATGTCCGCCGGGTGCCAGAGGCGGGTGACCGCGTAGTGCTGGCCGAGGAGCCAGCTGACGGCGACGATCGCCCAGCCGGCGGTGTCCCGGCTGCCGTAGCGGTGGATCAGGTAGAAGCCGATGCCGCCGATGAAGAACGGTGCGTACTCGGGCATCAGGACGATGTCGAGGACGGAGTTGTTCGCCGCCTCGGCGATGACCGCCGCCAGGGTCCAGCCCGCGCAGAAGAGGACGACGCGGCTGCGGGTGGCGCCCGGCAGGACGACGCAGAGTGCGAAGAGCGCGTAGAAGCGCATCTCGGCCCAGAGGGTCCAGCAGACGCCGAGGACGCGGTCCACGCCGAGTGGCATCTGCAGCATCGTGAGGTTGGTCAGGGCGTCGGTCGGGGAGACGGCCTCGTACGCCACCCAGGGGAGGGCGAAGACGACCGTGACCAGGATGACCGCGGCCCAGTAGGCCGGGAAGAGGCGGGAGACGCGGGAGGCGAAGAACGCCCGGAGCGGTCTGCCCCAGCCGCTCATGCAGATCACGAAGCCGCTGATGACGAAGAAGATCTGGACGCCGAGGCAGCCGTACGCGAAGTAGCCCGACGCGGTCGGGAATTGGTACGCGGGCGAACTGCCCCAGGCGTCACCGATCTCGCCGTCCCGGCCGCCGTAGTGGTACGCGGCGACCATCAGGGCGGCGAGCAGCCGCAGTCCGTCCAGGGCGCGCAGCCGGGTGGGGCCGGCTCCGCGAGAAGGAACGACAGGTACAGGCGCTCCCGTGGTGCGGGGGAGCGTGGGGGGAGCCGGTGCGGTCGTCATCCGAACGCGGCCCGCTTCTTCAGCCGGCGCTGCACGGACCGGGCCCGCCGGGCGACCTTCCGCACCGTGGGATTGCGCGGGATGAACGCCAGCTGGACCGGGACGCCGCCCGGCAGCGCCAGGGCAGTGAGCCGGCGGCGCTTGAAGTAGCGCCAGGTGGTGTCGTCCAGATGGGCCGAGAGGTAACGCTCGGCCGCCGGGCGGAGGTTCGGGTAGATCTGGTGCTGCATCGCGTAGCCGACGGCCTTGATCAGACCGGTCAGGTCGCGCGCGACCTCGCCCTCGGTGGGCGGCGTCCAGCGGGCCACCGCGGTCGCGTCGGTCAGCGGGGGCAGCAGCGCGTCGACGATCGTGACCGGGACGCGGTTGCTGTTCTGGTACGGCGCGAGGCGCTCCAGCAGCAGGTCCGTGCCGATGCGGGCCGCGGGCAGGCCGTAGAACGCGGTGGCGGTCAGCAGCGCGGTGGAGAAGCAGCCGACGACGAGGGCCGGCTTGATGCGCTGGTAGAGGACCTCGGCGAGCTGCGGCGTGTCCAGCACGGTCAGCTCCGCGCCCAGCCGCTCCGCCTCCTGCTCCAGGACGCGCGACCAGCGCGCGGGCGCGGTCGGGTGCGGCTTGAAGACCACCTGACGGTGGCCCAGGTCCACGGCCCCGCGCAACATCTGGACGTGCAGCTCCTCCTCTTCCTCGGGGGTGAGGATGGAGAGCGCGGAGAGGTACTGGCCCAGCAGCAGGGCACCGCCCTCGGCCGGTACGGACGCCTCGCCCGTACGGCGCGCGGTCCGCTCCGCCTCCTCGGCCAGCTCCGTGAGCACTGCCAGGAACGGCTCGGTCGGCACGGTCTCGGCGGGCACACCGAACTCGGTGAGGAGCAGCGGCTTCAGGCCGGGTACGAGGTCCAGGTGGAGCAGCCGCCGGATGCGCGTGCCGACCAGCGGGTCGAGCTTGGAGCGGGTGGGGCCGTAGCTCATCAGGCCGTCGGCGTAGACCTCGACCGGCGCGCCCTGGAAGATCTGGCAGAGGGCCAGGGCCGGGTTGACCTGGATGGACTCGACGATCAGCTCGATCGGCGCGTCTCCGAGCTCCCAGAGGAGGCGGAGGTGGCGCTCCCACAGGGGGGCGTCGTCGCCGCGCGGGGACCAGCCGCCGGGGTGGAACGGGCTGATCGCCTCGTTCCAGGACCGCACCTCGTCGAAGCGGCCGCGCAGCCGCTCGAAGCCCGGCATCGTGTCCAGCGCCGGGGTGGTCTCCGGGATGGCGGCGTTATTGCTGACCAGCAGGATCCGGCGGCCGGCCGGCTCGAAGCGGTCGGCGTCCAGGGCGGCGGCCAGCGTGGCGGCGCCGTACAGCGTGGACGCGAAGAAGATCTGCGTACGCGGCCCGGTGGACCGCGGGGAGAATCCGGCGGCGGACATCAGGCGGCCACCTCCGCCGGAACCGGCTTGCGGCGGAGCCGACGCAGCCGGGAAGCGCGCTGTACATCCATGGAATCGAGGGCTTCCTTCAATACGTCCTGCGGCATTCGCTTCAATGCCGCGGCACTCATCGAACGCAATTTACGGGCCACCTGCGGCTCGAAACGGTCGATCGAACCGAGGTGGTGGGAAATGATCGCGCAATACGTCCGGACCGCCTTCGGCAGCAGCACCGCGGCGTCCCGGTCCTTGGCCGTCTCCTCGATGACCTGGTCGAATGCGCGGATGAAGTCCAGCTGGCGGACGTCGCCGATCTGGGTCAGCGACGAGGCCACGCCGCGCCGGTAGAACACGCCCAGCATCCCGAGCACCGCCATCGACTCCGCCTCGCGGTGCAGCCGCCAGATCCACGGCCGGTCCTCGGCCGTGCGCAGCCCGTGACGGAAGTGCAGCACCCCGTCGTCCAGCAGCCGCCGGTGGTACATCCCGGCCCAGGCGAACGCGTAGTCCACCGAGGTGGAGCGGTCGGCGGGCAGGATCAGCTCGCGCGGGTCGAGGACGACGTTGCGGCGGCCGTACGGCACGCGGTGCACGGAGCGTGCGCGTGCGGTGCACTGCACGTGGTCGGTGCGGACGAAATCGCACCCCAGGGCTTCGATCGCGGCGAGGAGTTCCTGGTAATAACCGGGCGCGAGCCAGTCGTCGCCGTCCAGGAAAGTGATGTATTCGCCGCGGGCCGCGTCCAGCCCGGTGTTCCGGGCGGTGGCCAGGCCGCCGTTCTGTTCGTGCCGCAGCAGCCGGGCACCCGGCAGCTCACGCTCGGCGCGCTCCAGAATCTGCGGCGTCCCGTCGCGCGAGCAGTCGTCGACGAGAAGGAATTCGAAGTCCTCACGGGCATTGGCCGCGAGACTTCTCAGGGTGTCGGGCGCGTATGTCTGCACGTTGTAGAACGGCACGATGACGGAGAGCTTAACCACTCAGGAGACGTTAGGTGCGGCTCCGGCATTCGTCTTTGCCGTATGGGGGCGCTTGGGTGAACGAAGAATGGCGGAATGGTTAACCACCCTTTCCGGCCTGCCGGTTCGCCGTTCGTCGATGTGCTGTTAACCCTTTGTTGCGCCCTGGTTGGCCCGCGAATCGAAATGCCTTCCTAGCGTCTTCGACGTGCCATCACGTACACCTTCTCAGCCGCGGGTCGCGGTGCTCGCCGACTCGGACACCCGGTGGAAATGGGGCGCCCTCACGGCGCACCGTCTCCAGCCCGGCTGCCGGCTCGACGGCTTTCTGCTCCGCGGCCGCGCCACCCCCACGGTCCGCCAGCTCGACGAGGTCGGGGCCCGGGCGGACACGCTGCGCGAGATCCGCGGGGTCGACTTCGTGCGGTCCATCGACCGTACCGGCTACGACGTGGTCCTGCTGTCCTGCGTGGGCGGCGCGGTGCAGGCGATGCTGCACGGCCTGGCCCGCGCCTGGGAGGGCAGCGCCCGCCGCCCCGTCGTCGTCACCGGCTACGTCGGCGTGGTCTACGAGAAGCTCGCCGACGGGCTGCTGCTGCGGCACGGCGCCGACGTGGTGCTCGCCAACTCCCGGCACGACGCGGACCGCTTCCGCGCGGTCTACCGGGGCGTCAACGCGGACGAGCGCAGCGTCGTGGAGTGCGCACTGCCCTTCCTGGGCGGCGCCCGGCACGACCGTACGAAGGGCGCCGACGGCACCGGCGAGGTGCGCACCGTCGTCTTCGCCGTCCAGCCCTCCGTGCCCGACAACCGCAACGACCGCGCCTACCTGCTGCACCGCGCCGCCGAGCACGCCCGCCGGCACCCCGGCCGCGAGGTGCTGATCAAGCTCCGCAGCAAGCCGGGCGAGCACACCACGCACATCGAGGAACTGCCGTACCAGAAGCTCGCGGCCAGGATCCCCGGCGGACTGCCCGCCAACTGCCGCCTGGTGTACGGGAACATGGGCGAGGTCCTGGACCGCACCGACCTGATGGTCACGGTCTCCTCGACCGCCGCGCTGGAGTCCCTGCACCGCGGCGTCCCCACCGCCGTCCTCACCGACCTCGGCATCCGCGAGGCGCTGGGCAACCACCACTTCCTCGGCTCCGGCTGCCTGGCCTCCTGGGACGAGCTGGACGCCGGGTACCTGCCCGAGCCGGACCCGGAGTGGCTGGCCCGCCAGGGTGTCTGCGCCGACGGTACGTACGAGAACGCCTTCGACGCGGCCCGCGCCCGAGTCACCGAGCTGTGCGACGCCGACGCGCTGCCGCCGCTCGCCCCGTACTACACGCCCCGTACGGCCCCCGGCTATCTGCCCGGGATCCTCGCCCGGCACGGCCTGGACGCGACGGGTGAGCCGCTGCCCGGCTACGCGGCCGAGGCCGCGGAGCCCACGGGACTGCGCCGGATGGCCCGCGACACCGTCCGCGAGGCGGCCCGCGGCGCCTACCGGCACGGCGTCCAGCGCGTCGCCCCCGCCATCCGCCGCTGGGGCCAGCTGTGAACTCCCCCTCTACCGGTCTCCGGAAGGAGCCTGAGATGCCGCAGACCGACCGGCCCACCGTGGTGGCCGTCATCCCCGCCAGAGGCGGATCGAAGGGTGTGCCCGCCAAGAACCTGGCCGCCGTCGGCGGCGTGCCGCTGGTGGCCCGCGCCGTGCGCGAGTGCCTGGCGTCCCGCCTGATCACCGACGTCGTGGTCTCCACCGACGACGACGCGATCGCCGCGACGGCGCGCGGCGCGGGCGCCGTGATCGTCCGCCGCCCCGGCGCCATCGCCGGCGACACCGCCACCAGCGAGGCCGCCGTCCTGCACGCCATGGACGCGTACGAGACCGAGCACGGCACCGCCGTCGACGCGGTCCTCCTCGTCCAGTGCACCAGCCCCTTCATCGCCCGCGAGGACATCGACGGCGTCGCGTCCGCGGTCGTCGAGCAGGGCGCCGACTCCGCGCTGACCGTCGCCCCCTTCCACGGCTTCGTGTGGCGGGACGCGGCGGACGACGCGGCCTCGGGCATCGGCGCCGGCCGTGACGCGCGGACGGCGGACGGGCAGGACGCCCCGGTGGCCACCGTCACCACCACGACCGAGGGCGGCTACGGCGTCAACCACGACAAGTCCTTCCGGCCGCGCCGCCAGGACCGCCCCCAGGACCTCCTGGAGACCGGCGCCGCGTACGCCATGGACGCGGCGGGCTTCCGCACCGCGGGCCACCGCTTCTTCGGCCGTACCGAACTCGTGCGCACCGACCCGGCCCGCGTGCTGGAGGTCGACGACCCGCACGACCTGGCCCGCGCCCGCGCCCTCGCGCCCCTGCTGGACGGCCCCCGGCCGGGCGCCCTGCCGACCCGCGACGACATCGACGCGGTCGTCATCGACTTCGACGGCACCCAGACCGACGACAGGGTGCTGATCGACTCCGACGGACGGGAGATCGTCGCCGTGCACCGCGGCGACGGCCTGGGCATCGCAGCTCTGCGCAAGGCAGAGCTGAAGATGCTCATCCTGTCCACGGAACAGAACCCGGTCGTCGCCGCCCGGGCCAGGAAGCTCAAGATCCCGGTCCTGCACGGCATCGACCGCAAGGACCTCGCGCTCAAGCAGTGGTGCGAGGACCAGGGCATCGCGCCGGAGCGCGTGCTCTACGTCGGCAACGACGTCAACGACCTCCCGTGCTTCGGCCTCGTCGGCTGGCCCGTGGCGGTCTCCAGTGCACACGACGTCGTGCGTGGCGCTGCACGCGCCGTCACCTCGACTCCCGGAGGAAACGGCGCGATCCGCGAGATCGCCTCGTGGATCCTCGGCCCGTCTCTCTGAGCCGCACCCACCACCCGTAGCCCAGAGAACCCCTAGTGAAGAAGGAACTCCCCAAGATGACCAGCAACAACCGCGTTCGCACCATCGGTGACCGCCTCGTCGGCCCCGGCCACCCCGTCTACGTCACCGGTGAAATCGGCATCAACCACAACGGCGACCTGGAGAACGCGTTCGCGCTGATCGACGCCGCCGCGGACGCCGGCTGCGACGCCGTGAAGTTCCAGAAGCGCACCCCCGAGGTCTGCACCCCGCGCGACCAGTGGGAGATCGAGCGCGACACCCCCTGGGGCCGGATGACCTACATCGACTACCGCCACCGCGTGGAGTTCGACGAGGACGGCTACCGCGCCATCGCGGACTACTGCAAGAAGCGCAACATCCACTGGTTCGCTTCCCCGTGGGACGTCGAGTCGGTCGACTTCCTGGAGAAGTTCGAGGTTCCGGCCTACAAGGTCGCCTCCGCCTCGCTGACCGACGACGAGCTGCTGAAGGCCATGCGCGCCACCGGCCGTACGGTCATCCTCTCCACCGGTATGTCCACTCCGAAGCAGATCCGCCACGCGGTCGAGGTCCTGGGCAGCGACAACATCCTGCTCTGCCACGCCACCAGCACCTACCCGGCCAAGGCCGAGGAGCTGAACCTGCGGATGATCAACACTCTGCAGGACGAGTACCCGAACGTCCCGATCGGCTACTCCGGCCACGAGACCGGCCTGCAGACCACCCTCGCCGCCGTCGCCCTCGGCGCCACCTTCGTCGAGCGCCACATCACCCTCGACCGCGCGATGTGGGGCTCCGACCAGGCCGCCTCCGTCGAGCCGGGCGGTCTGACCCGCCTGGTCCGCGACATCCGCACCATCGAGGAGTCCCTCGGTGACGGCGTCAAGAAGGTGTACGAGAGCGAGCTCGGCCCGATGAAGAAGCTCCGCCGCGTCGCGGGCGTCGTCGCCGAGACCGAGGCCGCCGAGGCCGACCGCGAGCCGGTCTCGGTCTGAACAGAAAGCGCGACGACACCGTGAGCGCAGCAGGCGGGGCCCGGCGCCCTGTCCCCGAGGCCGGGTGTGGGGACCCGGCCCAGGAGGCGGCGGGCAGCCCTGACTCCCGCAGGGCCGCCCGCCCCCGCAGGGTGTTCCGGCGGAACTCGGACGCCGCCGGCACCACCCTCGCCTTCGTCGAGAGCCCGGTGCAGCTCCTGAACGTCCTGGAATGGGCGTACGGAGCGAAAACTGCGCAGGCCATGGAGGCCGGTGCGCTCACCGTCGTCGTGCTCTCCCCGCACGACCCGATGACCCGTGGCCAGCTGCGCCGGATGGCGGAGCTGGCCCGGGACGAGGGCTGCACGGTCCGCTGGGAGGAGGCGCGCGGCGGCGCGGCCGCCCCCCTGCGGACCATCGGGGGCCTGGCCCCGCTGCTGCGCCGCGCCCGCCGCATCGTCATCGGCGACCCGTTCTCGCGCTACGTCCAGCTACTGCTGACGCTGGCCCGGGCCCGGGACCTCGTCGTGGTCGACGACGGCACCGCGACCATGGAGTTCATCTCCCAGCTGGCGCGCGGCGAGCGGCTGGTGCGCTGGCACCGCAGCGGCGGCAGCCGCGGCGCGCGCGACCTCGTTTTCGCGCCGTTCTCCGCCACCGCACGCCGCCGGCTCACCCCCGTACCGGACAGCGACCGCCGTACGGGCAGCCGTAGCGTCGGAGTTTTCTCCTCGATGCCCGTCGAGCCCCCGCCGGGCGTGACGGTCACCGCCAACGACTTCTCCTGGACCCGGGCCCGCTTCGGCCCGCCCAGGCTCACCCGCGGCACCGACATCGTCGGCACCTCCCTGGTCGAGACCGGCGTCGTCGACCCGGACCACTACCTCGCGGCCGTCCGCGCCCTGGCCCGTACGCACGGCGCCACCCGCTACTTCGCGCACCGCAGGGAGAGCGCCGACAAGCTGCACGCGCTGGAGGCCGCCACCGGGCTGGAGATCGTCCGGCCCGACCTGCCGCTCGAACTGATCGCCCGGCGCGGCCCGATCGGCCGCACGATCCTCAGCTTCCCGTCCACCGTGGTGCACACCCTGCCGCTCGCGCTCGTCGGCACGGGAGTGAAGGTCGCGGTGTGCGACGTGGACCCGGCCTGGCTCACCACCAAGGCGTCCCCGCGCGCCCAGGGATTCCTCTCCGGCGTCACCGGCACCGCCCGTGACGTGCAGCGACTCACCTACGCCGGGAGCTTCTGAAGAGCTGCGGACGGGCGCCGGGACAGGCCTCGCGGACAAGATCGGTGTTTGGGATTCGCCGCTGTGTGAAACCCTTGGTCATACCCCCTCGATGACCTGTCCATGCGCCGGGCGGCCTAGATTGTCTTCCCCTAACGGGCTGAACTTTTGTTGATCGACGGACAGTTGCCCCGCTCGGCCCCGTAACCTTCAGCGGGTGAACCAACTGATGTCCCGCGGACCCGAAGCCGATGCCAGCCCTGTACACGGTTCCCTGCCCGGAGCGCTCACCGAGGAGTTGCTCGCCGAACTCATCGCCTTCCGGCGGGACTTGCACATGCATCCAGAGCTGGGGAATCAGGAGTTCCGGACCACCGCGGCGCTCAAGGCGCGGCTGGAGAAGGCCGGCCTCGCCCCGCGGGTGCTGGACACCGGTACGGGGCTGATCTGCGACATCGGCAGGGACCCCGGTACGACACCGGCCGCCGGGCGCCCCATGCTCGCGCTGCGGGCCGACATCGACGCGCTGCCCATCCCGGACACCAAGACCGTCGACTACCGCTCCACGGTGCCCGACCGCGCCCACGCCTGCGGCCACGACGTGCACACCACCGTCGTGCTCGGCGCCGGGCTGGTGCTCGCCGACCTCGCGGCGCAGGGCCTGCTGCCCGGCCCCGTACGGCTGCTGTTCCAGCCCGCCGAGGAGGTGCTGCCCGGCGGCGCCACCGACGCGATCGACTGCGGCGTCCTGGAAGGCGTCGGCCGCATCCTCGCGGTGCACTGCGACCCGAAGGTCGAGGTGGGCCGGATCGGGCTGCGGACCGGCCCGATCACCTCCGCCTGCGACCGGCTGGAGGTCGCGCTGGAGGGCCCCGGCGGCCACACGGCCCGCCCGCATCTGACCACCGATCTGGTCACCGCCGCCGCACGGGTCGCCGTCGACGTGCCCTCGCTGATCGCCCGCCGGGTCGACGCCCGCGCCGGGCTCGCCGTGACCTGGGGCCGCCTGGAGACCGGCCACGCGTGCAACGTCATCCCGCAGCGCGCCGAGCTGTCCGGCACGGTCCGCTGCCTGGACCTGGAGGCCTGGCGGCAGGCGCCGGACCTGGTCTACGCCGCGATCGACGAGATCGCCACGCTGCACCGCGCCAAGTCCCAGATCACGTACGTGCGCGGAGTCCCGCCGGTGGTCAACGAGCCGATGACCACCTCGCTGCTGCAGAACGCCATGGCGGCCCGCCGCGGCCCCGAGTCGGTGGAGGACACCGAGCAGTCCCTCGGCGGCGAGGACTTCTCCTGGTACCTGGAGAAGGTGCCGGGCGCGATGGCGCGCCTGGGCGTGAAGCCGGTCGGCGACCCCGTCGGACGCGACCTGCACCAGGGCGACTTCGACGTCGACGAAGAGGCGGTCCGGGTGGGCGTCGAACTGTTCACGGCCGCCGCGTTGCTCGACCGCAACGTGCTGTAAACACAGCCGTCGGCCGCGCTTCGCGACGATCCGATAACGGCTTCCAGACACCCCTTTATCTGGCATCTACGCGCGTTACGATGCGGCGGAATCAGCGCCGTAGGAGGCGCTACGAGCCGAAGGGGACCCCTCGTGCGCCGGGTAACCAAGATCGCTGCCGCGGGTATAGCCTCCGCGGCCCTCGCCTGTTCGCTGACCGCATGCGGTGAATCCTCCACGGAGGCCGCCGGCAAGAACAAGGGCGTCGGCCTCGCCTTCGACGTCGGCGGCCGGGACGACCACTCGTTCAACGAGGCGGCCGCCCGCGGCACGGACAAGGCCGAGAAGGAGCTGGGCGTGAAGTCCAAGCTCATGACCGCCAAGAACGGCGAGACGGAGGCCGACCGCGAGCAGCGGCTCACCTCCCTCGCGGAGGCCGGCTTCAACCCCGTCATCGGCGTCGGCTTCAACTACGGCAATTCCATCAACAAGGTCGCCAAGAAGTTCCCCAAGACGACCTTCGCGGTCGTGGACTCCGCGTCCACCGCCAAGAACGTCTACGGCATCAACTTCGCCGAGAACGAGGGCTCCTACCTCGCCGGCGTCGCCGCGGCCCTGAAGACCAAGACCAAGAAGGTCGGCTTCATCGGCGGTGTGAACAACGCGCTGATCCAGAAGTTCCAGGCCGGCTTCGAGCAGGGCGTCAAGGACACCGACCCGAAGGTCAAGGTCACGTCCCAGTACCTCTACGCCAACGACGACAAGGGCTTCAACGACCCGGCGGCCGCCAAGGGCAAGGCCAAGGGCATGCTCGACGACGGCAAGGACGTCATCTACTCCGCGGCGGGCCAGTCCGGCGCCGGCGCGATCGAGATGGTCGCCGGCAAGAAGGGCGCCTGGGCGATCGGCGTGGACTCCGACCAGTACGAGCAGCCGGGCCTGGCCAAGTACAAGGACCAGATCCTGACCTCCGTCGTGAAGAACGTCGACGTGGCGGTCTACGACGTGATCAAGAGCGTCAAGGACGGCAAGCCGCTGACCGGCACCGTCCACCTCACGCTGAAGCAGGACGGCGTCAGCCTGGCCACCTCCGGCGGCCACATCGACGACCTCAAGGACGAACTGGACGCGGCGAAGAAGCGGATCGTCGACGGCAAGGTCAAGGTCGCCGAGAACCCCGCCAAGTAAGAGCTCCACGAGCCTGTGTCCGAGGGCGGGGCCCTGCTCCGCCCCGCCCTCGCTCCTTCTCTCCGAGGAGAGTGCGCCATCACAGCGTCCAGCAGCCCCCCGGCAGAGCGCGCCCCCGCCGCGGCCCCTGCCGTCGAACTCCGCGGCATCACCAAGCGGTTCCCCGGCGTCGTCGCCAACCACGACATCGGCATCACCGTCCGGCGCGGCACCGTGCACGCCCTGGTCGGGGAGAACGGCGCGGGCAAGTCCACCCTGATGAAGATCCTCTACGGCATGCAGAAGCCGGACGAGGGCACCATCGCGATCGACGGCGAGCAGGTGAGCTTCGCGAGCCCCGCCGACGCCATCGCCCGCGGTATCGGCATGGTGCACCAGCACTTCATGCTCGCCGACAATCTCACCGTCCTGGAGAACATCGTCCTGGGCGCCGAGAAGCTGCACGGCATCGGCGCGGCGGCCCGCAAGGCCGTTCTCGAGGTCTCCGACCGGTACGGGCTGAACGTACGCCCCGACGTCCTGGTCGAGGACCTCGGCGTCGCCGACCGGCAGCGCGTGGAGATCCTCAAGGTCCTCTACCGAGGCGCCCGTACGCTCATCCTCGACGAGCCGACGGCCGTCCTGGTCCCGCAGGAGGTCGACGCGCTCTTCGACAACCTGCGTGAGCTCAAGGCCGAGGGCCTCACCGTCATCTTCATCTCGCACAAGCTGGGTGAAGTGCTCTCCGTCGCCGACGACATCACCGTCATCCGGCGCGGCACGACCGTCGCCTCCGTGGCACCGGCCGACACCACCCCCAAGCAGCTCGCCGAGCTGATGGTCGGCAGCGAACTGCCCTCCCCGGAGACCCGCGAGTCCACGGTCACCGACACCCCGATGCTGACGGTCGACGGGCTGCACCTGAGCGCCACCGACCCCGACGGCGTCACGCGCGCCGTCCTGGACGGCATCGGCTTCACCATCCACAAGGGCGAGGTCCTGGGCATCGCCGGCGTCGAGGGCAACGGCCAGGCCGAACTGGTCGAGGCCATCATGGGCATGCGCGACCCGGACGGCGGCACCATCACCCTGGACGGCGCGGACATCAGCCACGCGCCCACCCGCAAGCGGCGCGAGGACGGCATCGGGTACGTCCCCGAGGACCGGCACCGGCACGGCCTGCTGCTGGAGGCCCCGCTCTGGGAGAACCGCATCCTCGGTCATGTCACCGAGAAGCCCAACTCCAAGGGCAAGCTGCTGGACCTGAAGGCGGCGCGCGCCGACACCGAGCGGATCGTCGCCGAGTACGACGTCCGCACCCCCGGCATCGAGGTCACCGCGGCCTCGCTCTCCGGCGGCAACCAGCAGAAGCTGATCGTCGGCCGCGAGATGAGCCACCGCCCCAAGCTGCTGATCGCGGCGCACCCCACGCGCGGCGTGGACGTCGGCGCGCAGGCGCAGATCTGGGACCAGATCCGCGAGGCCCGCCGCGAGGGCCTGGCCGTCCTGCTGATCTCCGCGGACCTGGACGAGCTGATCGGCCTGTCCGACACCCTGCGGGTGATGTTCCGCGGCCGGCTGGTCGCCGACGCGGACCCCGCCACCATCACTCCCGAGGAGTTGGGCTCGGCCATGACCGGCGCCGCCAGCGGCCATCTGGAACACGCCGAGGACGGCGCGGAGACCGGGGGAGGTGCGGCGGAGTGAAGAAGATCGACCGTACGAAGCTCACGCTGGGCATCGCGGCCCCGGTCCTCGCCATCGTCGCGGCCCTCGTCATCACCTCGGTGATCATCCTGGCCACCGGCAAGGACCCGCTGCACGCCTACGCCGTGATGGTGGACTTCGGCTCCAAGAGCGACAGCCAGGTCTGGATCATCAACAAGGCGGTGCCGTACTACCTCTCCGCGCTGGCCGTGGCCATCGGCTTCCGGATGAACCTCTTCAACATCGGCGTGGACGGCCAGTACCGCATCGCGGCCTTCTTCGCCGCGGTCGTCGGCGGCGCGCTCACCCTCCCCGGCTTCCTCCAGATCCCGCTGATCATCATCGTGGCGATGCTGGTCGGCTCGGTCTGGGCGGGCATCGCGGGCGTACTGAAGACCACCCGCGGGGTCAGCGAGGTCATCACGACCATCATGCTGAACTCCATCGCGGCCGCCGTGATCGGCTACTTCCTCCAGGAAGGCCGGCTCGCGGTCAAGGACGGCAACCTCTTCCACACCCCGAACATCCCGGCCTCCAGCCACTTCTTCACGATCCCGACCCAGCCCGACCCGCTCGACGGCTTCCTCGTCGTCGCGGCCGTCGTCGGCCTCGCGTACTGGTTCGTGCTCGGCCGCACCCGCTTCGGGTTCGACCTCCGCACGGTCGGCCGGTCGGAGTCCGCGGCGCAGGCCGGCGGCGTCAGCGTCAAGCGCATGGTCATCACGTCCATGCTGCTCTCCGGCGCCGCCGCGGGCCTGATCGGCATGCCGACGCTGCTCGGCGTCTCGCACAACTACGGCACCGACTTCCCCGTCGGCATCGGCTTCACCGGCATCGCCATCGCGCTGCTCGGCCGCAACCACCCCCTCGGCATGGCCGCCGGCGCGCTGCTGTGGGGCTTCCTGGAACGCACCGGCACCCAGCTGGAGTTCGAGGACTACGAGCAGGAGATCGTCGGCGTGATGCAGGGCGTCATCGTGCTGTGCGTGGTCATCGCCTACGAAGTCGTACGCCGCTACGGCCTGCGGATCCAGCAGCGCAAGGTCGGCGAGGAGCTCGCCGCGCAGGCCCGCAAGACCGACAAGGCGGAGGTGTCCGCGTGAGCCAGAACCTCACGGCCCCGGTCGCGAAGGACCCGGGCGGCAAGGGCGGCAAGCCCGCCGCCCTCCGCGCGAAGCTGACCTACCCCAAGGTCCTGCTGATCATCGCGGGCGCCCTCGTCCTGCTGTCCCTGCTCCGCGTCGTCACCGGCGCGACCGACCTCACCGGCTCCGGCCAGTACACCGCGGCCCTCAACGCCGCCGTGCCGATCGGCCTCGCCGGCCTCGGCGGCCTGTGGGCCGAGCGCTCCGGCGTCATCAACATCGGCCTCGAAGGCATGATGATGCTCGGCGCGTTCTCCGCCGGCTTCGTCGGCTGGGAGTACGGACCCTGGGCGGCGGCGCTGGCCGGCGTCCTCGGCGGCGCGCTCGGCGGCCTGATCCACGCGATCGCCACCGTCACCTTCGGCGTCGACCACATCATCTCCGGCGTCGCCGTCAACATCATGGCGCTCGGCCTGACCCAGTTCCTCGCCAAGCTGTGGTTCGGCGCGGAAGGCAGCGCGGCGGCCCAGGCGGGCGGCAACGACAAGCAGTCCCCGCCGATGGACGACATGCCGACCTTCACGGTCCCCGGCCTCTCCGACTGGCTGCTCTCCATCGAGAAGCACCACTGGTTCCTGGTCTCCGACCTGGCCGGCATCCTCGGCTCGCTGGTCACGAACGTCTCCTGGCTCGCCGTGCTGGCCGCGGCCGTCTTCGCGCTCAGCTTCTTCGTCCTGTGGCGCTCGTCCTTCGGACTGCGGCTGCGGTCCTGCGGCGAGAGCCCGGTCGCGGCCGAGTCCCTCGGCGTCAACGTCTACACGTACAAGTACGCGGCGGTGATCGTCTCCGGCGCGCTGGCCGGTCTCGGTGGCGCGTTCCTCGCCATCTACGTGCACATCTACCAGGACGGCCAGACCGGCGGCCGCGGCTACATCGGCCTCGCCACCATGATCTTCGGCAACTGGCGGCCCGGCGGCGTCGCCATGGGCGCGGGCCTCTTCGGCTTCATGGACGCCTTCCAGCTCCGCGGCGGCGGCACCACCGTGCACGCCCTGCTCCTCCTGCTCGCGGTGCTGCTCGTCGGCCTCGCGGTCTGGAAGCTGCGCGGCGGCCACCGCGTCCAGGGCATCGCCAGCATCGCCGTCGCGGCCCTGCTCGGCCTCTGGTACGCCACGACCGACACGGTCCCGCTGGAAATCGTCTCCGTGGCGCCGTACATCGCTACGCTGCTGGTCCTGTCGCTGGCCGCCCAGCGACTGCGGGCACCGAAAGCCATCGGCAAGGCGTACCGAAGGGGCCAGGGCAAGTGACCGACGTACAGCGAGGGGGCTCGCGCACGTGACCGAAGCTCCCGACTGGGAGAAGCTGCGCGAACGGGCCCGGGACGCGATGTCCCGGGCCTACGCGCCCTACTCCGGCTATCCCGTCGGTGCGGCCGCGCTCGTCGACGACGGCCGCACCGTCACCGGCTGCAACGTGGAGAACGCCTCCTACGGCCTCGGCCTGTGCGCCGAATGCGGCCTGATCTCCGAGCTGTTCGCGACCGGCGGCGGCCGGCTCACCGCGTTCGCGTGCGTGGACCGGTACGGCAAGGTCCTGATCCCCTGCGGCCGCTGCCGCCAGCTCCTGTACGAACACGGCGGCCCGGACCTCCTGATCGACACGGAATCCGGCATCCGCCCCCTGAGCGACCTCCTCCCGGACGCCTTCGGCCCGGAACACCTGTCCCGCTGAACAAAGGAGAGCCGATGGACGCCATCTCCGTCATCCGCGCCAAGCGCGACCGTGCCGAGCTGACCGACGACCAGATCGACTGGATCATCGACGCGTACACCCGCGGCGAGGTCGCCGACGAGCAGATGTCGTCCCTCGCCATGGCGACCCTCCTCAACGGCATGAACCGCAAGGAGATCGCCCGCTGGACCGCCGCAATGATCAATTCCGGCGAACGGATGGACTTCTCTTCCCTCTCCCGCCCCACCGCCGACAAGCACTCCACCGGCGGCGTCGGCGACAAGATCACCCTCCCGCTGGCGCCGCTGGTCGCGGCCTGCGGCGCCGCCGTACCCCAGCTTTCCGGCCGGGGCCTCGGCCACACCGGCGGCACGCTGGACAAGCTCGAAGCCATCCCCGGCTGGCGCGCCGATCTCACCAACGACGAGATGCTGGCGATTCTCGGGGACGTCGGCTCGGTCGTCTGCGCGGCCGGTGCCGGCCTCGCCCCCGCCGACAAGAAGCTCTACGCCCTCCGCGACGTCACGGGCACGGTCGAGTCGATCCCCCTGATCGCCTCCTCCATCATGTCCAAGAAGATCGCCGAAGGCACCGGCTCCCTCGTCCTCGACGTCAAGGTCGGCTCCGGCGCCTTCATGAAGAACCTCGACGACGCCCGCGAACTGGCCGCCACCATGGTCGAACTGGGCACCGACCACGGCGTACGCACCACCGCCCTCCTCACCAACATGGCCACCCCCCTCGGCCTGACCGCGGGCAACGCGCTGGAGGTCCGGGAGTCGGTCGAGGTCCTCGCGGGCGGCGGCCCGGCGGACGTCGTCGAACTCACCCTCGCCCTCGCCCGCGAGATGCTGGACGCGGCGGGGCTGGGCGACGCCGATCCGGCCAAGGCCCTCGCCGACGGCTCCGCGATGGACCACTGGCGCCGCATGATCCAGGCCCAGGGCGGCGACCCCGACGCGCCGCTCCCCGTGGCCCGCGAACAGCACACCGTCAACGCGTCCTCCTCCGGCATCCTCACCACCCTCGACGCCTACGCCATCGGCCTGTCCGCCTGGCGCCTCGGCGCCGGCCGCGCCCGCAAGGAGGACCCGGTACAGCCCGCCGCCGGCATCGAACTCCACGCCAAACCCGGCGACGCCGTGCAGGCGGGCCAGCCCCTCCTCACCCTCCACACGGACACCCCGGACCGACTCCCCGCCGCGCTCGAAGCCCTGGACGGTGGCGTCCTGATCGCCCCCGACGCCGCGCCCGCCACGCCGCCCCCCGTCGTGCTGGAACGTATCGCCTGACCTGCGGTTTCCTCGTACGGGTGAACGGCATCAGTGGACCGGTTCGGGTCCTGTTCGGCATGCTGGGATCGGTGACGCACCGAGTAAGGAGACCGCCATGAGTGCACTCCCCGTCGATCCCGATCCGGGTCGGCACTGGGACGACCTTCTCCGGTTCTGGGAGGAGTCGGACTGGCCTGAGGGCAGCAAGGTGGAGATCATCGAGGGGATCATCGTTGTGTCACCACCGCCTGCTGCGCCGCACAACCGAATTGCCGAGACACTTCATCGCTTGATGTACACAGTGCTGCCTGCGGATTGGGGGGCCTACGAGACTCTCGGGGTCGCACATCCCCCGTACGGCCGCCTCTACATCCCGGACCTCGTCGTGATCCCCCATGCGGCAGTGGACGAGGCGGAGGAGGGCAACGCCGTACCGCTCACAGCCGCCGAGCTGGTCGTCGAGGTCACTTCGCTGTCCAACGCGAGCTACGACCGGATCAACAAGGCGGCTGCCTATGCGCAGGCAGCCGTTCCGCTGTACCTCCTCATCGATCGCTTCGCCCCGCCCGGGCCGACGGTCACGCTCTTCGGGGAGCCGCAGGGCGACGTCTACCGGGAGCTCCAGAAGGTGAAGTTCGGCGAGGCGATCCACCTCCCGGAACCCTTCGGCCTCACGATCGACACCGGCCTTTTCCCCTACGGCGGGAACTGACACGACGAAGGGGCCGTCCCGCCAGGACAGGTGGCGGGGCGGCCCCTTCGGGCTTTCGGCAGGGCCGCTTACGCGGCCTTCTGCATGTGCAGTACGCGCTGTTCCACGACCGCCTTGCGGGTGGCGTACAGGGTGACCGACGCCGCCGCGACCATGGCCAGGAGGCCGAGGGCGACCGTGGCGGGCCAGCCGCCGGCGTGGAAGGCGGCCGCGCCGAGCGCGCCGCCCACGCTGGAGCCGACGTAGTACGCGCTCTGGTACAGCGCCGACGCCTGCGCGCGGGCCGTCTTGGCCGTGCGGCTGACCGCCGAGGACGCCACCGCGTGGCCCGCGAAGAAGCCGGCGGTGATCAGTACCAGGCCGAGGACGACGAGGATCAGGACGTCGGCGAGGGAGAGGAGCAGGCCAGCGGCCGTGGTGCCCACGGCGAGGTAGAGCGCCCCGCGCCGACCCAGCCGGCCGACCAGGCGGCCCGCCGCGGCCGAGGAGACCGTGCCGACGAGGTACACCAGGAAGACCGAGCCCGCGATGCCCTGCGGCAGCGAGAACGGCTCGCCGACCAGGCGGTACCCGATCACCGTGTACACCGCGCCGAACACCGTCATGAACAGCGCGCCGATGGCGTACAGACGGCAGAGGAGCGGGTCGGAGAGGTGGCCGAGGATCGTCCTGCCGAGTGCCTTGGGGCCGACCGCCTTCGGTACGAAGTGCCGGGCCTTGGGCACCAGCACCCGGAACGCCACCGCGCACACCACGGCCATCACACCGACCGCGGCGAGCCCGGCCCGCCAGCCCCACGCCTGCGCGACCCAGCCGGTCACGATCCGGCCCGACATGCCGCCGATGCTGTTGCCCGCGACGAACAGCCCCACCGCGGCGACCAGCGCCTTGGCCCGTACCTCTTCCGCCAGGAAGGCCATCGCCGAGGCCGGGACGCCGGCCAGCGCGACACCCTGGAGCGCGCGCAGCGCGATCAGCGCCCCGAGGGAGGGGGCGAACGGCACCAGCATCGCGATCACGGCGGCGACGCTCAGCGAGACCGTCATCATCGTGCGGCGGCCGAACCGCTCGGAACAGGCGCTCAGCGGCAGCACCGCGAGCGCAAGGCCGAAGGTCGCCGCCGACACGGTCCAGCTGGCCTGGTCCGGCGTCACCCCGAGGTCGTCGGAGATGGCGGGCAGCAGCGCCTGCGTGGAGTACAGGAGGGCGAAGGTGGAGATGCCGGACGCGAAGAGGGCGAAGCTCATCCGGCGATAGCCGGGGCCCCCGGGCCGCAGCTTGCCGGCCTCGGGGTCGGCAGCGGTGGCGGCGGAATCGGCAGTGGTGGACGACAGGGCAGAGGCGTCCGCGCGGGTTTCGGCGGACGCCCTGGTATCAGCAGGAGGCATGGCTCGAACGTACGGCGGACGCGTTTCATGCGTCCAATGCATAGAAACGCGATAATCGATGCCATGCGGCATGATCACAGCTCACAGCGGCCCCTGTTGCAGCTTCGCAACAGAAAAGACATCCCTGATTCGTCCTGGGCGCTGGCCCTCGCGCCCCGCCTCGCCCAGTTCGAGGCGGTGGCGAGGCACGAACACGTGACGCGCGCCGCATACGAACTGGGCATGCCGCAGCCGACCCTCAGCCGCGCCATCGTCCGCCTGGAGGAGGAACTGGGCGTCGCGCTCTTCGCCCGGCACGGCCGCACGCTCTCCCTCAGCCCGGCGGGCCGCGCCTTCCTCGGCTCCGTCGAGCGCGCCCTGACCGACATCGAACGGGCCGCGGAGTCCGTACGCGCCGACGCCGACCCGACCGCCGGCAAGGTCGCCTTTGGCTTCCTGCACACCCTCGGCTCCGAGACCGTACCGGGCCTGCTGCGCACCTTCCGCGTCGACCACCCCAAGGTCCGCTTCCAGCTCGTACAGACCTACGGCGAGGCCATGCTCGACCGGCTCCGCGCGGGCGACCTGGACCTCTGCCTGACCTCGCCGGTCCCCGACGCGCCCGAGCTGGTCGCCCGCCGCCTGGACGAACAGAAGCTGCGCCTGGTCGTCCCCGACGACCACCCCCTCGCCACCCGCAAGCGCATCCGCCTCGCGGAGGCCGCCGACGAGCTGTTCGTCACCCTCGAAGCGGGCTTCGGGCTGCGCCGCATCACCGACGCGCTGTGCGCCGAGGCCGGCTTCACCCCGAAGGTCGCCTTCGAGGGCGAGGAGGCCGAGACGCTGCGCGGCCTGGTCGCGGCGGGTCTGGGCGTCGCCCTGCTGCCACCCCCGCCGGTCCCGCGCCCGGGCGTCGTCGAACTGACCGTCACGGCCCCACGCGCCGTCCGCGAGATCGGCGTCGCGTGGCTGGACGGCCATGTGGACACCCCGCCGGTGGCCGCATTCAAGAAGTTCCTGCTGAGCCGGCGGGGGCAGTTGCTGGATTGAGGGTGGGTGCGGGGGAGGGGCGGTCGTGGTGGGGGCCCGGCTCGCATGTTTCCTGGCAGGGCCCCTCCCTCTCCCCGCAAGGGGCAAGCCCCGGGAGCCCGGTGACGAGGCCCCTCCCCCACCTCCGCCACACTGCTCCCGAAGCTACCGCGCCCCACTGACAATCCGGCCGGAGCCGGCTCACCCCCGCAGTGTCGCCCCGAAGCCCGCTGCCAGGGGCATGCGGAGGCCGAGGGGTGGGGGTGCGGCCATGGCGTCCTGGACGGGGCGGGAGTAGGCGCGGTGGAAGAGGGAGCCGAGGACGAAGTCGGCGGCGAGGGAGCGGACTTCGGAGCGGTGCTGGTGGAGGCCGTGGCCGTCGGAGTGGACCTCGAAGCGGCAGGTGTCGCGGTTGATCTTCTTGGCGCGCTCGGCGTAGCGGTAGGACAGGTCGGGGTCGACGCGTTCGTCGTTGGTGCCGTGTACGAGCAGTACGCGGCGGCCGACGAGCTGTTTGACCGGGTCGGGCGGGGTGGTGGCCGGGCCGGCCGGGAGCCAGGGGGCGATGCCCAGAACGGAGTTGACCGCCGGGTGGCCGGCGGCGAGGAGCGCTGCCCGGGCGCCCGTGCCCGTACCGATCAGGCAGACCGGGACGTCGCCGTAGCGGCGGACGATCTCGGCCACCGCCCACTCCGCGTCCTGCGCGGGGTGGGCCGCGTCCCCGTTCCAGCCGCGGCAGCGGAAGTGCAGGACGTGGGTGGTCAGCCCGTCCCTGCGGCCGGCCCGTGCCAGGCCCGTGGCCAGCGCGCGGGCCGTCAGCGTGGCCACCGGCGAGGGGCGCCCGGTGCCCGTCTCGCCGCCCTCGGGAAGTAAGAGGGCGACCGCGTTCACCGCGTCGCCCGCCGGTCCCGTACCCGCTCCCAGTCGTTTCCCCAGCCGGGCCGTGCGCCCGGACAACGATTGCCCATCCATGGGATGAACGATGGCAGACGGGGGGTCGGTGGCCCACCCCGTGTACGGGTCACTGTTCCGTATCGGTGGCCGGCCCGGCCGTGAGCCGTACGGAAGCGACTCGGCGCCCGCCGATAAGGGGCCGAATCGCTAGTGCGTTCTACGCGCGTAGGGGCTACAGTGCCGCAATGACGAGCCAGACCAGCAATCTCCCGACCGCAGAGCAGATCCGCCGCGCGCCGAAGGTGCTGCTCCACGACCACCTCGACGGCGGTCTGCGTCCCGCCACGATCGTCGAACTCGCCCGCGAGACCGGGTACGACGGCCTGCCCGAGACGGATTCCGAGAAGCTCGGCATCTGGTTCCGCGAGGCCGCCGACTCCGGCTCGCTGGAGCGCTACCTGGAGACCTTCGCGCACACCTGCGCCGTCATGCAGACCCGCGACGCGCTGGCCAGGGTGGCCGCCGAGTGCGCCGAGGACCTGGCCGCCGACGGCGTCGTCTACGCCGAGATCCGGTACGCGCCCGAGCAGCACCTGGAGAAGGGGCTGACCCTCGAAGAGGTCGTCGAGGCGGTCAACGAGGGCTTCCGGGAGGGCGAGCGGCGGGCGCGCGCCAACGGCCACCGCATCCGTGTCGGCGCGCTGCTCACCGCGATGCGGCACGCCGCCCGCGCCCTGGAGATCGCCGAACTCGCCAACCGCTACCGCGACCTGGGCGTGGTCGGCTTCGACATCGCGGGCGCCGAGGCCGGCTACCCGCCCACCCGCCACCTGGACGCGTTCGAGTACCTCAAGCGCGAGAACAACCACTTCACGATCCACGCGGGCGAGGCGTTCGGACTGCCGTCCATCTGGCAGGCGCTGCAGTGGTGCGGCGCCGACCGTCTCGGGCACGGCGTGCGGATCATCGACGACATCCAGGTCGACGACGACGGCGGCGTGAAGCTGGGCCGGCTGGCGTCGTACGTGCGCGACAAGCGCATTCCGCTGGAGATGTGCCCGACCTCGAACCTCCAGACCGGCGCGGCCAGTTCGTACGCCGAGCACCCGATCGGGCTGCTGCGCCGGCTGCAGTTCCGGCTCACGGTCAACACGGACAACCGCTTGATGAGCGGCACGAGCATGTCGCGCGAATTCGAGCACCTGGTCAAGACGTTCCAGTACACGTTCGACGACATGCAGTGGTTCACCGTCAATGGGATGAAGAGCGCGTTCCTTCCTTTTGATGAACGTCTGGCCATGATCAACGACGTGATCAAGCCCGGTTACGCCGAGCTGAAGTCGGAATGGCTCTTCCCGAAGGGCGTCGCAGGGTCCGTGTGAGCTGGGCGTCCTGACGCTGAGTGAGGTGCTGGGGCGGGGAGTTCGGACCGTCCGCCGAGGTGCCGAACCGGGCATGTGGGATGTTTGCGGCTTGGGCGATCATGTCTTTAGCGTCCAGTGGCCGGACAAAACCCCGTCACGAGGACAAAAGTTGATGAAGCAGGGAACCGTCAAGATCATCGGTGCCGCGGCCCTCGGAGCGGCCTTCGCCGCCACCGCGGCCGGCACCGCCTCCGCCGCTTCCGTGGCCGAGCCGGTCACCGGTGCCGCCAGCGGCCCGCTGCAGAGCCTCACCGGCCAGGCCGCGCCGTCCTCCGACGACGGCGGCAAGAGCACGACGAACGCCAAGGGGAACCTCCTCGGCGGGCTGCCCGCCGGCGGCATCACCAAGGCCGTGGGCGGCGGCCTCCCCCTCGGGGGCTGAGACGCCGCCACGCACCGCGCCCCGGCCCGTACGCATCCGTACGGACCGGGGCGCGGCTGTGCCCGGGTACTGCGGCGCGCGGCCGGCCGAAGCGACGGACCGCGCGCGGATCACCAGGCTTCGCTGTACTTCTTCTCCGTCGGGAGAAAGATCCACAGCGCGAGGTAGACGAGGAACTGCGGGCCGGGCAGCAGACACGACAGCACGAAGATCACGCGCATCGTGGTGGGGGTCGTGCCGAAGCGCCGGGCCAGGCCCGCGCAGACTCCGGCGATCATCCTGTTGTTGCGGGGGCGGACCAGTGCGGCGGCCATGGGGCTCGACTCCTTGCTCGGTTTCCGGGTCCGCTTCCGGTGCGACCCGATGACTCCACGCTAGGTCCGCGAGCCGGACAGTGCGTCGGCCTGCGGAGCGAGACCGACCCTGGGGATCGTCGGGGTCGGCCCCGCCCCCGCGTACTCCCGACGGCGGAGCCGGGCCCTGACCACAGGGACGATCACCAGGTGTGCCAGCGCCACCCCGAGCGTGTTCAGCAGCACCACGTCCACGTCCGGCACCCGCCCGGGCACCGTGCCCTGCAGCACCGCGACGGCGCACGCGATCATCGCGCCCGTGAAGACGGTACGGGTGAAGGAGCCCAGCGCCGAGGCGGTCAGCCGGCCGCCCGCGAGCGGCAGCAGCACGCCCAGCGGCGCCATCAGCAGCACCGCGCCGCCCAGCTGGTGCACGGCCTCCCACGGCCCCAGCGCCAGCGCGGCGCGGATCGTCTCCAGGGGCCGGAGATTGGCGGCCGGTACCCAGGGCACCGCGCGTGGACGCAGCATCACCGAGTAGACGATCGACAGGTGCGCCAGAAGGAGGACGAAGCCCGCGGCGCGCATACGGAAACCGGCCATCCCGCCGGGGCCATGACGCTGCACACCCGCCCAGACGTCGCGACGGGCGGCAGCGGTTCCGTGCGCGTGGTCACAGCCGGGGCACAGCGGGAGCCGGACCGGGGCCGGGGCTCAGCCCTTGCCGTCCGCCCCGTCCGTCCCGTCCGGGTCCGGTACCGGGCTGCCCCAGTCGGCGTGCTGGGAGATGTCCGGGTGGCGCAGGACGGCGTCGGAGCACTCGTAGTGGCGCGGCGGCGCGTCGTCCGGGCCGCCGAGCACCGCGGCCCGCTTCCCGTCCACCGGCAGCCGCGTCCCGTACGTGCACACGAGCTGGGCGAGCGCGAACGACGGCAGGTCCTCGGGGCGGATGTTCAGCCGCAGCGCGTCGTCCGGGTCGCCCGCGCGCGGCCCGGACACCGTCAGGTCGTCCGGTACCGCCGTGCCGAAGCCCGCGTCCTCCTCGCCGGGCGCGGGCCGCTGCCGCAGCTCGTCCAGGAGCGTACGGGCCACCTCGGGCCGGTCCTCGGACGTACCGCCCTTGGGCAGCGACACGGTCCGCTCCACGGGGACCAGCGCCGAGCTGCACACCAGGTAGATCCTGACCGGGTCGCCGACCGGCACCTCGGGCACCCCGGCCGGCTCCTCGGCCCGGCAGCTCACCCGTGAGGGCGCGCCGCCCGCGTCCACCGGCACCGACGTGCCGCGGATGCCGCAGCCCGCGGCCGTGAGGGCGAGCGCCAGGAGCGCGGCTGCCCGCCTCATCGCTCACCCTCCGCAGTCGTGCCGCCGTCGCTGCCGCCGTCGTGCCGCTTCCGCTCGGCGGACGCCCCGGAGCCGGCCTCGGAGCCGGATTCCCCGTCCGCCGTCAGCCGCGACGCGTCCCTCGGGAGCCGCAGCGTGAAGACCGCGCCGCCCTCCTCGGAGTTGGCGGCCGTGATCTCACCGCCGTGAATGTGCGCGTTCTCGAGCGCGATCGACAGTCCCAGCCCGCTGCCCTCCGACCGTGGCCGGGAGGCACTCGCCTTGTAGAACCGGTCGAAGACATGCGGCAGTACCTCTTCGGGGATACCGGGCCCGTGGTCCCGTACCCGCACCAGAAGGGAGTCCCCCTCCGTGCGCACGGAGACCCGCACCGGCGACCCGCCGTGCTTGAGCGCGTTGCCGATCAGATTCGCCAGGATCACGTCGAGGCGGCGCGGGTCCAGCCGCGCCATGATGCCGCGCTCGGCGTCCAGCTCCACCGCGTCCAGCCAGGCCCGCGCGTCGATGCACGCGGTCACCTGGTCGGCGACGTCCACGTCGTCCAGGACCAGCCGCGCCGTCCCCGCGTCGAAGCGGGTGACCTCCATCAAGTTCTCCACCAGGTCGTTCAGCCGCCGGGTCTCGCTGACCACGAGCTGTACCGCGGGTGCGATCATCGGGTCCAGCGACTCGGCCTCGTCCTCCAGGACCTCCGTCACGGCCGTGATCGCGGTCAGCGGCGTCCGCAGCTCGTGCGACATGTCCGCGACGAACCGCCGCGAGGACGCCTCCCGGGCGCTCAGCTCCTCCACCCGCTGCTGCAGCCGCTCGGCGGTCCTGTTGAACGTACGGGAGAGATCGGCCAGCTCGTCGGTGCCGGTCACCCGCAGCCGGGTGTCGAGCTTGCCCTCGCCCAGCTCGCGCGCGGCCGTGCCGAGCCGCTGCACGGGCCGCAGTACGGTCGTCGCGGCGGCCTGCGCCAGCAGCGCCGAGCCGACCAGCGCGAGCAGCGTCGCCACGCCCAGTGACCAGGCGAGCGAGTTCAGGTCCTGCCGCTCGGTGGCCAGCGACTTCAGCATGTAACCGGTCGGGCCGCCGCCGTTCAGCTTCGCCCCGGCCACGAAGTACGGGTCGTCCTCGATCTCCTGCCGCTGCCAGTACAGGTGGTACGGCGCCTTGTTCGACGCGTCCACAGGGCGTCGCTGCTCCACTGCCTTCTGGAGCGTCGCCGGCACGGTCTTCAGGTTCAGCAGTTCCCGGTCGGTGGTGGCCGTACAGGTCCTGCCCGCGCCGTCCTTCGCCAGCAGCAGTACCGCGTAGTTCTGCGGCCCCGCGGCCATCTGGCGCGCGGCGTCCCGCAGTTCCTCGCAGGCCGGGTGGAGCGGCAGCGACCGCGTGCGCTCCTCGAGCTGGGTGCGGAAGTCCTTCAGCGCGGCGTTCTGCGTGCGGTCCAGCACGGTGTTGCGGTTGAGCCAGTACGCGATGCCGGACGCCGAGACCGCGGCGGTCAGCGCCACCAGCGCGAAGACCACGACCAGGCGCAGCCGCAGGCTCGTCCAGCGCAGCAGGCCCGAGGCGACGCCGCGCAGCCGGCCCGGGGCCGGTTCGCTCACTGCGGGGTGTCCAGCCGGTAACCGACCCCGCGGACCGTGCGGATGAGCGTCGGCGAGGACGGTACGTCCTCCACCTTGGCCCGCAGCCGCTGCACACACGCGTCCACCAGGCGCGAGTCGCCGAGGTAGTCGTGCTCCCACACCAGGCGGAGCAGCTGCTGTCTGGACAGCGCCTGCCCGGGCCGGCGGCTCAGCTCCAGCAGCAACCGCAGCTCGGTCGGCGTCAGTTGGAGGTCCTCGCCGTTCTTGGTGACGGTCATCGCCGAACGGTCGATGACCAGCGACCCGAACGTCGCCGAGTCGCTCGACTCGCGCTCGCCGCGGCGCAGCACCGCCCGGATGCGGGCGTCCAGCACCCGCCCCTGCACCGGCTTGACGACATAGTCGTCGGCGCCGGACTCCAGTCCGACGACCACATCGATGTCGTCGTTGCGTGCGGTCAGCAGGATGATGGGCAGTTGGTCCGTACGGCGGATCCGCCGGCACACCTCGAAACCGTCGATCCCCGGCAGCATCACGTCCAGGACGATCAGGTCGGGGCGCTGCTCACGCAGCAGTTTCAGGCCGTCCTCGCCCGTCGCCGCGGTCACCACACGGTGACCCTGGCGCGACAGCGAGAGTTCGAGGGCCGTGCGGATGGCGTCGTCGTCCTCGATCAGCAACAGGAAAGGCACGTGCGCCATTCTGGCGCATGGCACGGCCGGACTTCGACCGGCGGCGACCCCCGGCACCGCCGCACACCCGCCCCACCTGCACCGGCGTACGCCCGAAGCGGGCGTTGTGAACCTCCCGCGGCCCCCTGTGACAGGGCTGTGACAGTCGGCGGACACCGCGATGAAACTGCCGCGGCAGAGTTTCTGTCACCGGGTGGGAAAGACGGCCCGGGAAGCAGCTGAACGAGCCGGCTCTACCGACGGGGGGCGCGAGATGAACACACTGCACAGCACCGCCAACAGCGCAGTAATCACGCGGCTCCACGATGTCGTACGGGCCGGGGAGAAGTCCGGTGCCGCGATCGGGCGGGGGTGCGCTCGCGGCACCGGGCGTCAGCGGCAGACCGCGTTCTTCGTGACGCCGGTCGAGGCCGTTGACACCGTCGTAGCGGGGACCGACGGGGGGAACGCGTACGGGGAGGCCACGGGGGAGCGGGGTTCCGCGTCGCCGGCGGTGGACAGCGAAGCCGAGTTCACCGCCTACGTCCAGGAGCGCCGCGCCTCCCTGTACGCCACCGCCTACCACCTGACCGGCGACCGCCACGAGGCCGAGGACCTGCTGCAGAGCGCGCTGTTCTCGACCTACCGGGCGTGGGACCGGATCAGCGACAAGGGGGCGGTCGGTGGGTACCTGCGCCGCACGATGACCAACCTGCACATCAGTGCGTGGCGTCGGCGGAAGCTGAACGAGTACCCCACCGAGGAACTGCCGGAGACGGCCGGCGACCACGACGCGATGCGCGGCACGGAGCTGCGCGCCGTGCTGTGGCAGGCGCTGGCCAAGCTGCCCGAGACCCAGCGCACGATGCTCGTCCTGCGCTACTACGAGGGCCGGACGGACCCGGAGATCGCCGACATACTGAACATCAGCGTCGGCACGGTGAAGTCGAGCATCTGGCGTTCGCTGCGGCGGCTGCGCGAGGACGAGGTCCTCAGCTTCGGCCGCGACCAGGAGGAGTCCTTCGGCGAGCTGGTGGCCTGAGGAACCGGCCCGAGGGGGCTGGGGGACAACGGGGGAAGAGCGGACGGGGGACCGCAGGGGGACACGGGGGAAGAAGGAGCGGGAACCGGCAGCCGGGGGGTCTGCCGATTCCCGCTCTTTCATGCTGCCCGCGCGCCGGCCCCGTCCGCCGCGGCGATCCGCGCCAGCGCCTCGGGCTTCGCGCAGGCGTACGCGCCCAGGGCCGTCTGCCGCGCCACCACGGACCGCTCGGCGCGCAGCAGCCGCAGCCCCCGGCGCACCAGATACCCCGCGGGCTTCCGGGCCTCGCGCAGGTCCCGCAGCAGCCGCCGCCGGAAGGTCGTGGTGGCCCTGCCGCGCAGGCACAGCGCGTCGGCCAGTACGCCCGCGGCCCGGCAGCCGGCGACGATCTCCGCGGCGAAGATGCCCTCGGCGATGAAGAGCGGCGCCCTCGCCAGTTCCAGCTTGCCCTCGCCGACCCGGGAGCTGCTGGCGAGGTCGTACTCGGGGACGGCCGTGCGGCCCGTACGGCACAGCTCCTCGACGGCCGCGAGCGCGGCGGCCGCGTCCCACGAGAGCGGCGAGTCCCAGTCGGCGCCGCCGCCGTCCGGGAGCTGGGGCAGGGAGGCGTCCGTGCCCTCCTTGTAGAAGTCGTCCAGGCGCAGCACGGGCAGGCCGGTGCGGGCGGCGAGGGAGGACTTTCCGGAGCCGGAGGGGCCGGTCAGCAGGATGACGCGGGCGGACGGTGCACCGAGGAGAAAGCTCACGGGCACTCATTGTCCCGCATTCGCCCGTGTGAGCTACCCCGGCCGCACAAGGTGGAATGTGGACACATCCGTCAACTACTCTGCGCATCCGACCCATTACGTACGATCAGGACACCGGCGGCGGTGCGGCGGTCGGCATCGCCGCCGCCACGCGAACCACAGGCAGGTGCTCATGGCCTCTCACGCACGTCCTCCCCACCAGAGCCGCACCGCGCGCGGGCTGCTGCTGCGCGCCGGGCTGGCGGTGTCCGTGGCGGGCGCCGCACTCGCCGTCGGCGCCCCGGCCGCCACCGCCGCCGACGGGAAGGCCGACGGGAAGTCCGATCCGGCCAGCCTGGAGGACATCCGGGCGGCCACGAAGTCCACGGTCGGCGCCCTGGAGCAGGCCACCTCCAGCGGTCTGGGCACGGTCAAGAACCTCCGCCTGAACCCCCTCGCGGGCACCGGCAGCGACCCGCTGAACAACGCCGTCGGCACCCAGATCGCCGACTTCAAGCCGATCAGCACGGCGGTGCTGACCGCCCCGCTGGCCAGTGGCGCGTCGCTGGGCCAGCTCCCCGTCGTGGGCCAGCTGACGCAGGTCCTGCCGGGCTAGATCGGGCGCGTACGCGAAAGGGCGCCCGCAGCCGTCCGTATGTACGGCTGCGGGCGCCCTCACGTGCGCCGTGCGGCGTCCTCAGACGCCCATCGGGTGCCAGACCGTCTTGGTCTCCAGGAAGGCCAGCATGCGGCCGGTGCCGGGATCGGCGGCCCAGTCCACAGCCTGTGGACGAAGGACGCGCTTGAGATTGTCGGCCGCGGCGGTTTCCAGCGCGGTCGCCTCCGCCGCGTCGCCGGACACGCCCGCGAGGTCGATCGCGTTGACGTCCTGGTGCGCGGCCAGCGGCCCGGCGATCTCCGCCGTACGGCCCGACAGTACGTTCACCACGCCGCCCGGCAGGTCGGACGTGGCCAGCACCTCGCCCAGCGACAGGGCAGGCAGCGGCGCCTTCTCGGCGGCCACCACCACGACCGTGTTACCGGTCACGATCGCCGGCGCGATCACCGACACCAGCCCCAGGAACGAGGACTCCTGCGGCGCGAGGACGGCCACCACACCGGTCGGCTCCGGCGTGGAGAGGTTGAAGTACGGGCCCGCGACCGGGTTCGCACCGCCCGCGATCTGCGCGATCTTGTCGGACCAGCCCGCGTACCAGACCCAGCGGTCGACCGCCGCGTCCACCTGCGCCGCCGCCTTGGACTTCGAGCGCCCCTCGGCGTCCGCGACCTCCGCGATGAACTGGTCGCGGCGGCCCTCCAGCATCTCGGCGATGCGGTACAGGATCTGCCCGCGGTTGTACGCGGTGGCGCCCGACCAGCCGCCGAACGCCTTGCGGGCGGCGACGACCGCGTCCCGGGCGTCCTTGCGGGAGGCGAGCGGGGCGTTGGCGAGCCAGTTCGACTTCGAGTCGGTCACTTCGTACACCCGCCCGCTCTCGGACCGGGGGAACTTGCCCCCGACGTACAGCTTGTAGGTCTTGAGGACGGAGAGCCGTTCAGACATTGAGGTACGCCTCCAGACCGTGCCGGCCGCCCTCGCGGCCGAAGCCCGACTCCTTGTAGCCGCCGAAGGGCGAGGCCGGGTCGAACTTGTTGAACGTGTTGGACCAGACGACGCCCGCGCGCAGCTTGCCCGCCATCCACAGGCTGCGGGAGCCCTTCTCGGTCCAGATGCCCGCCGACAGGCCGTACGGCGTGTTGTTCGCCTTGGCCACGGCCTCCTCCGGCGTACGGAAGGTCAGCACCGACAGCACCGGGCCGAAGATCTCCTCGCGGGCGATGCGGTGCGCCTGCGTGACGCCGGTGAACAGGGTCGGCGCGAACCAGTACCCCTCGCCGGGCAGTTCGCAGGCCGGCGCCCAGCGCTCGGCGCCCTCGGCCTCGCCCGCGGCGGCCAGCTCCTTGATGCGGCCGAGCTGCTCGGCGGAGTTGATCGCGCCGATGTCGGTGTTCTTGTCCAGCGGGTCGCCGACCCGGAGGGTCTGCATACGGCGCTTGAGCGCGTCCAGCACCTCGTCCTGGACCGACTCCTGGACCAGCAGCCGGGAGCCCGCGCAGCACACGTGGCCCTGGTTGAAGAAGATGCCGTTGACGATGCCCTCGACGGCCTGGTCGATGGGCGCGTCGTCGAAGACGATGTTCGCGGCCTTGCCGCCCAGCTCCAGGGTGAGCTTCTTGTCCGTCCCCGCGACCGTGCGGGCGATGGCCTTGCCGACCTCGGTGGAGCCGGTGAAGGCGACCTTGTTGACGTCCGGGTGCGCGACCAGCTCGGCGCCGGTCGAGCCGTCGCCGGTCAGGATGTTGACGACGCCCTTGGGCAGCCCGGCCTGGCGGCAGATGTCCGCGAAGAAGAGCGCGGAGAGCGGCGTGGTCTCGGCGGGCTTCAGTACGACGGTGTTACCGCAGGCCAGCGCCGGGGCGATCTTCCACGCCAGCATCAGCAGCGGGAAGTTCCAGGGGATGACCTGGCCCGCGACGCCCAGCGGCTTCGGGTCGGGCCCGAGGCCCGCGTGGCCGAGCTTGTCGGCCCAGCCCGCGTAGTAGAAGAAGTGCGCGGCGACCAGCGGCAGGTCGGCGTCGCGGGACTCCTTGATCGGCTTGCCGTTGTCCAGCGACTCCAGCACCGCCAGTTCGCGCGAGCGCTCCTGGATGATGCGCGCGATCCGGAAGAGGTACTTGGCGCGCTCGGCACCGGGCAGTGCCGCCCACTTCTCGAACGCCTTGCGCGCGGCCTTCACGGCGCGCTCGACGTCGGCGGTCCCGGCCTGTGCGACCTCGGAGAGGACCTCCTCGTTCGCGGGCGAGACGGTCTTGAAGACCTTGCCGTCGGCCGCCTCGGCGAACTCGCCGTCGATGAACAGCCCGTACGACGGAGCGATGTCGACGACCGCGCGCGACTCCGGCGCGGGTGCGTACGCAAAAGCCTGCTTTTCCATGGGCATGGGTCTCAGTCCACCGTCACGTAGTCGGGGCCGGAGTAGCGGCCGGTACCGAGCTTCTGGCGCTGCATCAGCAGGTCGTTGAGGAGGCTGGACGCGCCGAAGCGGAACCAGTCCGCGGTCAGCCACTCCTCGCCCAGCGTCTCGTTGACCATCACCAGGTACTTGATCGCGTCCTTCGACGTGCGGATGCCGCCCGCCGGCTTCACACCGACCTGCACCCCGAGCTGGGCGTGGAAGTCGCGCACGGCCTCCAGCATCAGCAGGGTGACCGGGGGAGTGGCGTTGACGCCGACCTTGCCGGTGGAGGTCTTGATGAAGTCGGCGCCCGCGAGCATCGCGAGCCAGGAGACGCGGCGGACGTTGTCGTACGTCTGGAGTTCGCCGGTCTCGAAGATGACCTTGAGGTGCGCCGCGCTGCCGTCCGCGCGGACGCAGGCCTCCTTGACGGCCTTGATCTCCTCGAAGACCTCCAGATAGCGGCCGGAGAGGAAGGCGCCCCGGTCGATCACCATGTCGATCTCGTCGGCGCCGGCCGCGACCGCGTCCCGGGTGTCGGCGAGCTTCACCGGCAGCGCGGCGCGGCCCGCGGGGAACGCGGTGGCCACGGAGGCGACGTGGACGCCGGAGGCGCCGAGCGCGTCCTTGGCGGTCGCCACCATGTCCGGGTACACGCAGATCGCGGCGACCTTGGGCACCGTGCGGTCCGTGGGGTCGGGGTTGACGCCCTTGGCGCACAGGGCCCGGACCTTGCCCGGGGTGTCCGCTCCTTCGAGCGTCGTCAGGTCGATCATCGAAATGGCGAGGTCGATGGCGTACGCCTTCGCCGTGTTCTTGATCGAGCGGGTGCCGAGCGCGGCGGCGCGGGCGTTGAGCCCGACCTCGTCGACGCCCGGGAGGCCGTGGAGGAAGCGGCGCAGCGCACCGTCGTTGGCGGTCACGTCCGCCATCGACGCCAGACGCCCCGCGGCTTCCTTGCCGTATGCGGGAACAGTGGTGGGCATGGTCACGAGGGGAGCATATCTACGCGCGTAGTGACAGGACACCCCCGCCGTCGGGCGGTTGTGCATCGATGCCGGACCGCAACGTCCGGATGCCGGACTCTCGGGCACAATCGCCCCTATGACGAGCCCGGACAACTCCTCCCGTACGCCCACGCAGCCCTACGCGGACCGCAGTTACCGGTCGCCCGCCGCCCTCGTCGGCGGCGTCCTGCTGCTCGCGCTGCTCGCCTGGCTGGGCATCGACGCGCTGGTGCACGGCACCGCGCGCACCCGCCTGCTGGCGGTGGCCGGACTGCTGTTCGCCGTGCCGCTGGTGGCCGCGTTCACGCTGCGGCCCGTGGTCCGCGCGAACGAGGACCGGCTCACCGTACGGAACCCCTTCCGCACCATCGTGCTGCCCTGGGCCGCGGTGGACGACCTGCGCGCGTCCTTCTCCTGCGAGGTGTTCGCGGGCGACAAGAAGTACCAGCTCTGGTCGATCCCGGTCTCGCTGCGGCAGCGCAAGCGGGCGAACCGGGCCTCGGCGAAGGCCGCGGGGGCCGCGGGGCGCGGCGAGGAGCCGGTCGAGGTGCGGCGTGCGTCGGCGGACCAGGCGCTGGACGAGCTGCGGGAGTTGCGGGAGCGGAATTCCGGCCGGGAGACGGCTCAGGGGGCCGTTACGGTTCGTTGGATGTACGAGATCATCGTGCCGATCGTGGTGGGCGCGATCGGGCTTGTGGTGCTTGCGCTGTAGCGGCAGCGGGGGTGGGGGGTGCTTCCCTGACCCCGGGTGCCGCGGCGTTGTGGCCGGTCGCGCAGTTCCCCGCGCCCCTGAGGGGGGCGGGCCTGGCGGCCCGTCCCCCCCCCGGGCGGCTCAGAGCCCGGCGGCGGCCGACAGGTCGGCCTTCACCGCGGCCAGTGCCGCGTCGGCCGTGCGGCGGGCCTCGGGAAGCGCGTCACGTGACGCGACCGGGACCACGGCCTCCAGGTAGCACTTCAGCTTCGGCTCCGTGCCGCTGGGGCGGACGACGACCCGGCCCGCGGCCACCTCGCCGGCCCCGGACAGCGTGTACCGCAGGCCGTCGGTCGGGGGCAGCGTCTCCGTTCCCTGCGACAGGTCTTCGGCCGCGGCCACCGCGAGCCCGCCGAGCGCGGCCGGCGGCTGTTCGCGCAGCTTGCGCATCGCGTCGGCGATGACGGACAGGTCCTCGACACGGACGGAGAGCTGGTCCGTGGCGTGCAGCCCGTGCTCCACCGCCAGGTCGTCCAGCAGGTCGGTGAGCGTGCGCCCGTCCCGCTTGAGGACGGCCGCGAGCTCGGTGATCAGCAGGGCTGCCGTGATGCCGTCCTTGTCCCGCACCCCGGCCGGGTCCACCGCGTAGCCCAGCGCCTCCTCGAAGGCGTACCGCAGGCCGTCGACGCGGGCCAGCCACTTGAAGCCGGTCAGCGTCTCGGTGTACGGCAGGCCGGCCGCCGCGGCGATCCGGGAGAGCAGCGAGGAGGAGACGATCGTCGTGGCGAGCGTGCCCTGCGCGCCCGAGCCGACCACGTGCGCGGCGAGCAGCGCGCCGACCTCGTCACCGCGCAGCATCCGCCAGCCCGAGGGCGTCTCCGGGGCCGGTACGGCCACGGCGCAGCGGTCCGCGTCCGGGTCGTTGGCGATGACGATGTCCGGGGCCTGAGCGGCCGTACGGGCCGCCTCGAAGGCCAGGTCCATCGCCCCCGGCTCCTCGGGGTTGGGGAACGCGACCGTAGGGAAGTCCGGGTCGGGGTCGGCCTGCTCGGCCACGACGACCGGCGCCGGGAATCCGGCCCGCTCGAACGCGGCCACCAGGACGTCGCGGCCGACGCCGTGCATCGGCGTGTAGACGACGCGGGTGTCCCGCGGCGAGCCGGGGGCCAGGACCGCCTCCGTACGGGCCAGGTACGCCTGCAGGACGTCCTCGCCGAGCACGTCCCAGCCGTCCTCCGGGCGGGGTACGTCGGTGAGCGGGCCGACCGCGGCGATGCGGGCCGCGATCTCGCCGTCGGCGGGCGGCACGATCTGCGAGCCGTCGCCGAGGTAGACCTTGTAGCCGTTGTCGCGGGGCGGGTTGTGGCTGGCGGTGACCTCGACGCCGGCCACCGCGCCCAGATGCCGGATCGCGAAGGCGAGTACGGGCGTGGGCAGCGGGCGGGGGAGCAGCGCGGCCTTCAGGCCGGCGCCCACCATCACCGCGGCGGTGTCCCGGGCGAAGTCGGCGCTCTTGTGGCGCGCGTCGTAGCCGATGACGACCAGGCCGTCGCCCTGGCCCTGGTCCTTGAGGTACGCGGCGAGCCCGGCGGCGGCGCGGATGACGACGGCGCGGTTCATCCGCATCGGGCCGGCGCCCAGCTCGCCGCGGAGCCCCGCGGTGCCGAACTGCAGGGTGCCGGCGAACCGCTCCGCCAGCTCGTCGGTGTCCTCGGTCGCGATGAGCTTGGCCAGCTCTTCGCGGGTCTCCGGGTCGGGGTCCTCGGCCAGCCAGACCTTCGCCCGGCCGGCCAGCTCCTCGGGGACGGTTGCCACGGTGATGCTCCTGCCTGTGGGTGCGTGAGGGGTGCCTGTGGGTGCGGTGCGGGTGCGGTACGGGACCGGGGCGTGCGTGCCCTACGGACGGGCCGGCGTGCGCCCTGGTTCCCTTCCCGGGGCGCACGCGTGCGGCGCGTGCCCGGGCGTACGGGGACGGCGTGCCCAAGGCGTACAGGGCGGCGCGTGCCCCGGTGCGTAACCCATACCCCGCGCCCGGCGCGGACGGCGGGAACCGGCCGCACCGGCCGGTTCCGTACCGCCGGATCAGATCTTGCCGAGCACCTGACCGAGCAGGCTGCCCATGCGGGTCGCGGAGTCGCGGCCGGCCTGGAGCACCTCTTCGTGGTTGAGCGGCTCGCCGGTCATGCCCGCGGCGAGGTTGGTCACCAGGGACAGGCCCAGCACCTCGGCGCCCGCCTCACGTGCGGCGATGGCCTCCAGCACGGTGGACATGCCGACCAGGTCGGCGCCCAGCGTGCGGATCATGCGGATCTCGGCGGGGGTCTCGTAGTGCGGCCCGGGGAACTGGGCGTAGACGCCCTCTTCCAGGGTCGGGTCGACCTCCTTGCACAGCGCGCGCAGCCGCGGCGAGTACAGGTCGGTCAGGTCGACGAAGTTCGCGCCGACGATGGGGGAGGTGGCGGTGAGGTTCAGGTGGTCGCTGATGAGGACCGGCTGGCCGGGGCGCATGCCCTCGCGCAGGCCGCCGCAGCCGTTGGTGAGGACGATCGTCTTGCAGCCGGCGGCCACGGCGGTACGGACGCCGTGCGAGACCGCCGCCACTCCGCGGCCCTCGTAGTAATGCGTCCGGCCGAGGAAGACCAGTGCGCGCTTGTCGCCGAGGGCGTACGAGCGGATCTTGCCGCCGTGGCCCTCCACGGCCGGGGGCGGGAAGCCCGGCAGCTCGGTGACGGGGAATTCGTGCTCGGGCTCGCCCAGCGCCTCGGCGGCCGGGGCCCAGCCCGAGCCCATGACCAGGGCAACGTCGTGGGTCTCGGCGCCGGTCAGCTCGCGCAGGCGGTCGGCGGCGGCGTCGGCGGCGGCACGGGGGTCGCTCGCCAGGTCCAGGTCCGGGGTAACTGATGCGTTCACGCGGACGAGGGTAGCCGGTAATCGCCTACGCGCGTAGATGTGTCTCGTCACGGACCTTCGGCGGCCCCATTTGTGGCTTCCTACGAACCGGGCCCCGTCAGCCCCTCAGCAAGGCCGTTTCCGCAGCTCCATCACATAGTCGTGCGGCGCGCCCGCCGACTCCGCGGCGTCGGCGATCTCACCGAGGTACCGCGCGGAGGGCAGCCCGCCCTCGTAGCCGTTCAGGACGTACAGCCAGGCCGCCTCGTCGCCGTCCAGGGTGTGCACCCGCACCCGCATCCGGCGGTATATGTCCATCCCGACGCCCTCCCAGCGGTCCATCGACTCCTCGTCCATCGGGGCGATGTCGTACAGCGCGACGAAGACCTGCGAGCGCGGCGCCTCCACGAGCGTGGCGAGCGCGCCCTCCCAGCCCATCTGCTCCCCGCCGAAGGTGAGCCGCCAGCCGTTCAGCCAGCCGGTGCCGCGCAGTGGTGAGTGGGGAGCGCGGCGGGACATCAGCCGCGCGTCGAGGTTGCCGGCGTAGGCGGCGTAGAGCGACATGGGTCAGAGCGTACGGGAGCGCGGGCCGCGTCCCGTGGATCCGCCGGGGCCACGGCGTCCGGCCTGCGGTCATGAGGCGCGCGGTCCGTACGGCGGCCCCCGCGCTGACCACGGGAGGAGCGTGCGGGACAATGGAGTACGTACTGCATCTCCCCCGGGGGGCGACCCCCGGACCCCCGGCCGGAACCGCGCTGGGTGGGCCGGAAACGAGAGCGCGAGGCGTAAACCCTTGACCCGTATCGTGATCATCGGTGGCGGACCCGGCGGCTACGAAGCGGCGCTGGTGGGCGCCCAGCTCGGCGCGGAGGTGACCGTCGTCGACTGCGACGGCCTCGGCGGCGCATCCGTGCTCACCGACTGCGTACCGTCGAAGACTCTGATCGCGACGGCCGAGGTGATGACCACCTTCGACTCGTCGTACGAAGAGCTCGGCATCATCGTCGAGGACGACACCCCGCACATCGACCGCCCCGCGCGCGTCGTCGGCGTGGACCTCGGCAAGGTCAACCGCCGTGTGAAGCGCCTCGCACTCGCCCAGTCCCACGACATCACCGCCTCCGTCACCCGCGCGGGCGGCCGGGTCGTGCGCGGCCGCGGCCGGCTGGAGCCCGGCCAGGCCGTGGACGGCTCCCGCAAGGTCACGGTGACCGCCGCCGACGGTACGGAGGAGACGCTCACCGCCGACGCCGTACTGATCGCGACCGGCGCGCACCCCCGTGAGATCCCCGACGCGCTGCCCGACGGCGAGCGCATCCTGAACTGGACGCAGGTCTACGACCTGGACGAGCTCCCCGAGGAGCTCATCGTGGTCGGCTCCGGCGTCACCGGCGCCGAGTTCGCCGGCGCCTACCAGGCCCTCGGCTCCCGCGTCACCCTCGTCTCCTCCCGCGACCGCGTGCTCCCGGGCGAGGACCCGGACGCCGCCGCCGTCCTGGAGGACGTCTTCCGCCGCCGCGGCATGAACGTGATGTCCCGCTCCCGCGCCGCCTCCGCCAAGCGCGTCGGCGACCGCGTCGAGGTCACTCTTTCGGATGGTCGGACGATCTCCGGCACGCACTGCCTGATGGCCGTCGGCTCGATCCCGAACACCGCCGGCGTCGGCCTGGAGGAGGCCGGCGTCAAGCTCAAGGACTCCGGCCACATCTGGACCGACAAGGTCTCCCGCACCTCGGCGCCCGGTGTGTACGCGGCCGGCGACTGCACCGGCGTCTTCGCGCTCGCCTCCGTCGCGGCCATGCAGGGCCGGATCGCGATGTACCACTTCCTCGGCGACGCGGTGGCCCCGCTGAACCTCAGGACGGTCTCCGCGAACGTCTTCACCGACCCGGAGATCGCCACGGTCGGTTACAGCCAGGCCGACGTCGACAACGGAAAGATCGACGCCCGGGTCGTGAAACTGCCGCTGCTGCGCAACCCGCGCGCCAAGATGCAGGGCATCCGCGACGGCTTCGTCAAGCTCTTCTGCCGCCCCGGCACGGGCATCGTCGTGGGCGGTGTGGTCGTATCACCGCGCGCGAGCGAACTGATTCATCCGATATCGATCGCGGTCGACAACAACCTGACGGTCGAGCAGATCGCCAGCGCCTTCACGGTCTACCCCTCCCTTTCCGGCTCGATAGCCGAGGTCGCACGGCAGTTGCACACGCGCAAGACCGCCGGGGAGTGAGTCCGGGCGTCCGTGCGAACACGTTCGCACGGACGCCCGCTCTATATCACTCGCGGGTACCGCAGACGAACAACTTCCGATAATTGGTGCAACCTGCTGAAAACAGACGGTCGTTGGCGTTACTGTCAGTTTCGTGTTCGCTGCAGAACGTCGCCAATTGATCCTTGAAATGGTGCGAGCGAACGGAGCGGTTTCGCTCCGTGAGCTCGCCCGCGTCGTCCAGACCTCAGAAGTGACCGTACGGCGGGACGTGCGGGCACTGGAGGCAGAAGGACTGCTCGACCGCCGGCACGGCGGTGCGGTGCTGCCGGGTGGCTTCACCCGCGAATCCGGCTTTCCGCAGAAATCCCATCTAGCAACCGCGGAGAAGACGGCCATCGCCGATCTCGCCGCGGGCTTCGTCGAAGAAGGCGAAGCGATTGTCGTCGGCGCGGGGACGACCACACAGGAGCTGGCCCGCCGGCTCGCCCGGGTCCCGGGGCTGACCGTGGTGACCAACTCCCTGCTGGTCGCCCAGGCCCTGGCGCACGCCAACCGCGTCGAGGTCGTGATGACCGGCGGCACGCTCCGGGGCTCCAACTACGCACTGGTCGGCAGCGGCGCCGAGCAGTCCCTCCAGGGACTGCGGGTCTCCCGTGCCTTCCTGTCGGGCAGCGGCCTGACCGCCGAGCGCGGACTCTCCACCTCCAACATGCTCTCCGCCAGCGTCGACAGAGCGCTGGTGCAGGCCGCGGCGGAGGTGGTGGTCCTCGCCGACCACACCAAGCTCGGCACGGACACCATGTTCCAGACCGTGCCGACCGACGTCATCACCCGCCTGGTGACCGACGAGCCACCCGGCCACGACGACCGTGCCGCGACCGAACTGCAGGCCCTGGCCGACCAGGGCGTACAGATCACCGTCGCCGGCGGGGCCGCGGCCGCGGCCGCCCAGGGGCAGGGAGGCGCGGAGGGCACCCCGGCGGCCGACCGCCGGGGGCCGAGAAGGGAGGTACCACTGCCCGGTCAGCGCCGCAGCCATCCGACGGCGGCGCCCGGCGCCGCGCCACAGCTCCGCTCGGCCCCACTGACCGCCGATCCACAGGGCGGCCGGGTCGCCGACCTGGCGCCGCGCAGGCGCTGAGCACTGGGAACCGCGGGGTCCCAGTCGCTCACAGCAGCATTCGTACGCGGTCGCTCACCGGCCGGCCTTCAGGCCGGTCAGCGTGAGCGTCAGCAGCCGGTCGGCCAGTTCCGGGTCGTCCGGCGACTCCTCCGCGGCCAGCGCGATCCCATTGGTCAGCTGCATCAGATCGCGGATGTCCACATCGGGCCGCACGGCACCGGACCGCTGAGCGCGGGTGAGCAGCACCTCGCCCGCCTCTCGCATCGGCCGGCTGCACCGCGCCAGCCCGGAGCTCTCGTCGGCCGGCGCCGCCATCAGCGCGCGCGACAGGCCGCGATAGGTGCTGGCGTGCGTGATGATCGCGCGCAGCCACTCCACGAGCGCCGTGCACGGCTGCGGCGCGTCCCCCAGCTCCCGCGCGCGGGACAGCAGGGCGTCCACCTCCCCCTGGAAGACGGCGCCCATCAGCGCGGTCCGATTGGGGAAGTGGCGGTAGAGCGTCCCGATGCCGACACCGGCGCGGCGCGCGACGTCCTCCAGCGAGGTGTCCGTGCCACGCTCGGTGAAGGCCGTACGCGCCTCCGCCAGCAGCCGCTCGTAGTTCCGGCGCGCATCGGCACGCATGGGGCGTGCGGCCGCGTCCTGCGCCGTGTCGGTCGCCATCGCCGTCCTCCCTGCTGTGATGGGTCCAGGATGCCGGAGCGGTGCGCGTTGAGCGGCTGCTCCATCTTCATGGCCTCCAGGACGACGACCAGGTCGCCTTCCTTGACCTCCTGGCCCTCCTCCACCGCGATCTTGACGATGGTGCCCTGCATGGGGGAGGCGAGCGCGTCGCCGGAGGCGGCGGAGCCGGACTTCTTGCCGGCCTTGCGCTTGGGCTTGGCACCCCCGGCCACCGCGGCGCGCGCCAGCGGCATCCCGAGGGAGGCCGGGAGGGAGACCTCCAGGCGCTTGCCACCGACCTCGACGACGACCGTCTCACGGGTGTCGGCCTCGGCCTCGTCCGTCCCGGCCGCCGCGAACGGCTTGATGTCGTTGACGAACTCGGTCTCGATCCAGCGGGTGTGGACCTGGAACGGCTCGGTGGAGCCGGTCAGCTCCGGCGCGAACGCCGGGTCCTGCACGACCGTCTGGTGGAAGGGGATGGCGGTGGCCATGCCCTCGACGGTGAACTCGTTCAGGGCGCGGGCGGCCCGCTGCAGGGCCTGCTGGCGGGTGGCGCCGGTGACGATGAGCTTGGCGAGCAGGGAGTCCCAGGCCGGGCCGATGACGCTGCCGGATTCCACGCCGGCGTCCAGGCGCACGCCGGGGCCGGCGGGGGCCTCGAACTTGGTGACGGTGCCGGGCGCGGGCAGGAAGTTGCGGCCGGGGTCCTCGCCGTTGATG
>NZ_JOBH01000004.1 GCF_000717745.1 Streptomyces violens | reverse complement strand
CTTCTCGATGGCCGGGCCGCGGTATTCGATGACATAGCCCTGGCCGCCGCCGGTGCCGATCTTCGCGATGATGGCGAGGATCAGGTCCTTGGCGGTGACCGTGTCGGGCAGCTCGCCCTCGACGGTGACCGCCATCGTCTTGAACGGCGACAGGGGCAGCGTCTGGGTGGCCAGCACATGCTCGACCTGGCTGGTGCCGATGCCAAAGGCCAGTGCGCCGAACGCGCCGTGGGTGGAGGTGTGGGAGTCACCGCAGACCACCGTGGTGCCCGGCTGGGTCAGGCCCAACTGCGGGCCCACCACGTGCACGACGCCCTGCTCGACGTCGCCGAGGGGGTGCAGCCGCACCCCGAACTCCGCGGCGTTCTTGCGCAGCGTCTCCAGCTGGGTGCGCGAGACCGGATCCGCGATCGGCTTGTCGATGTCCAGGGTGGGGGTGTTGTGGTCCTCGGTGGCGATGGTCAGATCCGTGCGGCGCACCCGGCGACCCGCTGCAGCAGATGCAGATCGATGAAGAGAAGGTCGGGCTCGCCTTCCGCGCGCCGGACGACATGGTCGTCCCAGACCTTCTCCGCGAGTGTCCGTCCCATCACTGTCCTCCACCTGGAAATATCTCAAGAGATCTGACGACGTACCGGAATGAATCCGAATGAATCGCAATGCATGCGTTCGCAGTCGTCACCGTAGAGCGCGATCGGGGAATCCCGGTCGCGCTCTACCGGTCAGTGGAAGTCAGCTCCGGATCAGCTCCGGATCAGCTCCGGGCCGTCGGTCAGCCCCCGGTCCGCTCGCCACGGTCGGGCCGCTCGCCGCGCTCGGGCCACTCGTCCCGGTCGGGCCGCTCACTCCGGTCGGGCCGCTCGGTCCGGTCGCCCTGTCCGACGGGCTTCACCGCGCCGCGCCGCCGCTGGGTGTCCCGCGTCTGCGGGCCGACCGGTTCGATGAGCCGGTTCTGCAGATGCTCGTACACGATGGAGGTGCGGACATCGGCCACCTCCCGGCGCTCGGTGAGCCGGTCGATGACGAAGTCGTACAGCCGCTCCGTGCTGGGCACGGCCATGTGCAGGAGGAAATCCTCGTTCCCGGTGGTGACGAAGAGACCGACCACCTCGGGGAACGTACGCACCCACTCGCGGAAGGACTCCAGCACCCGCCGGGACGGCGGCCGGATCCGCACGGAGATCAGCGCCTGCACCGGCCGCCCGATCGCCGAGAAGTTCACATTGGCCGTGAATCCCTCGACGACTCCGCGCCGCCGCAGGGAGCGCAGCCGCTCCAGGGAGGTCGAGGGCGCCACCCCGACACTGGCCGCCAGCTCCCGGTTGGTCTGTCGGGCATCGGTCTGAATCGAGCGCAGGATGGCGATATCCAATTCGTCCAGATCCACGCGTACCTCTCCCCCGGCAGACCGATACGGCCCCTTGCGCCTCTGTGACGCCACTTTCCATGATCATCCAATAGGGCGGCAGCGTGCGCAAGTGAAGGCCGAGGCTACCGCAGCGGGACCGTGGTGGTCGGCATCCACCGCGCACGGCCGCTTTCGTAGGCGGTGATGTCCGGGTCGAACTCCAGTGTCGCGGCGATGAAGTCCAGCCCCTGGAGCAGCCGTTGGCGGACGGTCTCCTCCACCGGGAAGGACGCCTCCACGCCGCCGCCGTGCACCACGCACCGCTCCAGGTCCACGGTGACGGGCAGCGCCGGGTCCGCCTCCACGGCCTCCCAGAGCGCCTCGACCGTACGCTGCGGGACCTGCACCGGCAGCAGCCCGCACGTGAGCGCGTTGCCGCGGAAGATGTCGCTGAACGAGGGGGCGACCACGGCCCGGAAGCCGTGGTCCTGCAGCGCCCACACGGCGTGTTCCCGGGACGAGCCGATACCGAAGTGCGGACCGGTGACGAGGATCGTGGCGCCCTGGTACTCGGGGCGGTCGAGGATGTAGCCGGGCTCGTCGCGCCAGTTGGCGAAGAGGGCGTCGGCGTATCCGGTGCGCGTGACGCGCTTGCAGAACCGGCCCGGGATGATCTGGTCCGTGTCGATCTCGCTCCGGCGCAGTGGCACCGCGGTGCCCCGATGGACGCTGAACTCCGTCACGAAATCTCTCCTCCTGGCCGTGCAGCCTGCCCGGCACGGGCAGCTCGCGCGGAACTCTACTGTCCGGCCGCCGACGCGCCGCCGGGTCTTCCACTGAGCCGAAGACCGTGCCGCGCGAGCCGGACCACCGGACCTCGGACCCGCTCCGACAACCCCACCAAGGCCCGGACGGCGACGGCAAGTTGTCTTGCGCCCAGTGGAAGGGCGGCCTCGGTCCGCGGCCCTGTTACGACACGCTGCCCGACAGACACAACGCGTGCACATGCTCCCGAGACCGTGGTAGGTACGCCCATGACTGCGCTTCGTCCCGCTGCTCCCCGAAACGGCTGCCACATCCTCGACACGACGCTGCTCGACGGCGCGCGGCACGACGGCATCGACCTGACCGTCGCGGACCGGCTGTCCATCGCCCGGCACCTGGACGGCTTCGGGGTGGGGTTCCTCGCGGGTGGCCGGCCCGGGGCCGACCCGCGGGACCGGGAGTTCTTCGCCCGGGCCCGCGAGGAACTCGACCTGGTACACGCCCAGTTGGTCGCGCACGGCGAGCCCGCTCCGGTGGGCACGGCCCCGGGGCGGGATCCGGGGATACGGGCGCTGCTGGACTCGGCGGCCCCGGTGCTCACCCTGACCGCCGACGCCGACCCCCGCCACCCGGCGGCAGCCCCGGGCACCACACCGGACGAACAACTGACGGCGCTCGCCCGGAGCGTGCGGTACCTGCGCGACGCGGGCCGCCGCGTCTTCGTCGAGTACGGGCACTTCTTCGACGGTTACCGCGCCGACCCCGGCCATGCCACCGAGGCCGTCCGTGCCGCCGCGCGGGCCGGTGCCGAGGTCGTCGTCCTGCGCGACACCAACGGCGGGTCACTGCCCGGTCACCTCACGGCGGTGGTACGCGACGTCCTCGCCGAAACCGGTGCCCGGCCGGGCATCCACGCGCAGAACGACGCCGAGTGCGCGGTCGCGGGCACCCTCGCCGCCGTGGCAGCGGGTGCCACGCACGTGCAGTGCACCGCCAACGGCTACGGCGAGCGGGCCGGGCACGCCGACCTCTTCGCCGTCGTCGCCGCGCTGGAGCTCAAGTACGGCATCCCCGTGCTCCCGGAGGGCGGGCTGCGTGAGCTGACCCGCGTCTCCCGTGCCGTCGCCGAGACCGTACGGCTGGCGCCCGCCACCCACCAGCCGTACGTGGGCGGCTCCGCGTTCGCCCACAAGGCGGGCCTGCACGCCTCCGCCATCAAGGTCGACCCCGACCTCTACCAGCACATCGACCCCGAACTGGTCGGCAACACCATGCGGATGCTGGTCTCCGACATGGCCGGCCGCGCCTCCGTCGAGCTCAAGGCCAAGGAGCTCGGCATCGAGGTGGGCGACGACCGCGAGGCGGTCGGCAGGATCATCGCGCAGATCAAGGAGCGCGAACGGCGCGGCTACACCTACGAGTCCGCCGACGCGTCCTTCGAACTGCTGCTGCGCCAGGAGCTGACGGGCATCCGCGAGTTCTTCACGGTCGAGTCCTGGCGCTGCATCTCCGAGCAGTACGGTGCGACCGCCGCCCCCGACGAGGCCACCGTCAAGCTCCGCGTCAAGGACGACCGGGCGATCGCCACGGCCGAGGGCAGCGGCCCGGCCGACGCCCTCGCGGCCGCCCTGCGCGACGCGCTGGAACCGTACTACCCGGGCGTCTCCCGGCTGCGGCTGCGCGACTGCGACGTGCGGCTGCCGGGCCACGGGAGCGGTGCCGGGTCCCCGGCGACCGTCCTGGTCACCCTGGCCGACGAGCACGGCACCTGGACCACGGTCGGCGTGCACCCGGACCTGGTCAGCGCGTCCTTCCGGGCCCTGCACGAGGGGTACGTCTACGGTCTGCTGCGCTCCGAGGAGTTCTTGACCGGCGTCCGTTCCGGGCCGTCCGCGCCCCGGCCGCGCAGCGCGCGGTAGGCCACTGCGCCGCCCGCCAGCCCGGCCGGCAGCAGGAGATAGAACCCGCAGAACCCGAGGACGACGGCGATCACCACGCTGCCGATGATGGCCGACGTGCGCAGCGCGCTGCCGCGCGGCAGCAGCACGACCGCGGCGACCACCCCGGCCATGGTGACGGCCGTCAGACACGCCGAGGTCGCGCGCAGCAGTGTGTCCAGGGTGATGACGTTCACCGCGGCGGCCAGGGTGATGGCCATGCCCGTGACGGTGATGACCACGAGGCTGCGGCGCGGCACCGTACCGGCCTCACTCGTGTCGGACACCAGGCGCCGCGGCAGCGCCCCGTCGCGGCCCAGCGCGGCGCCCAGTCGGGCGCCGCCCGCGAGATACGCGTTGACCGCGCCGAAGGTGAGGAACAGCGCCACCGCGGCGGCCACCATACGAGCGGGCGAGCCGATGCCCGCCTCCAGGACGAGGGTGAGCGGTGTCGTGGTCCGGCCGGCGCCGCCGCCCAGCACGCCGATGGTGACGACGGCCAGCCCGATGTACAGGCTGGAGACGATGCCCCAGGACAGCAGGGTCACCTTCGGCAGATCGCGCCGGGGCTCGGCGAACTCCGCCGAGAGGTGGCTGATCGCCTCCCAGCCGGCGAACGCGAAGAACAGCACGCTCGCCGCGCTGCCGACCGAGGTCCAGCCCTGCGGCAGGAACGGGCGGAAGTTGTCGGCCTGCACGTGCCCGGCCGCCACGGTGATGGTGACCAGCAGCAGTACGGCCAGCAGCCCGACCATCAGCAGTTGGAGCCGGCCGGACATCTGCAGCCCGGCGAGGTTGGCCAGGGCCGCCGCCGCGAGCACCAGCAGCGCGACCAACGGTGCGGTGCCGGGGCCCCAGCCCGCCGCCAGGGCCACGTACTCGCCGCCTATCAGCGCGCCGGAGGACACGCCGATCGGCACGCCCCAGTAGAACCACCAGCCCACCGGCGCGGACGCGGCCGCCCCGAAGGCCCGGTGGACGTAGGTGGCCACTCCCCCGCCGTCCGGGTAGCGGCCGCCCAGGGCCGCGAACGACAGGGCAACCGGGAGGCTGAGGATCACCAGCCCCACCCAGGCCACCAGCGACGCCGGGCCGGCCGCCGCGGCGGCCGACGACGGCAGGGTGAGTACGCCCGGCCCCAGGATCGCCCCCACGCACAGCGCCGTGCCCGGCCGGACCCCCAGACCACGGGGTCTCGGCCGCGCCGCCTCCCGGGTCTCCGGCTGCCGCACCTTCTCCATGAACTCTCTCCGTTCACCGTGCTTGCGTTCGACTGTGTCCGCCGAACGTAAGGCGATGAACGGAAAGATGCCGGGACCGGTGAACGGCATTCGAAACGGGCCGCTGAACGTCGTTCACCGATGAACTTGATTCGGTGATCCCGGAATTCCGCGGGCGCAATGCACAGCGTATGCGCCAAGGCCGACACCACACCGCGGATCGTGGTGGAAACGGCGCACCGGGCGATGATCGTGCCACTGGTGCTCGCCGGCACCGGAGCGGCCCCCAGGCGTTCGTGGATCTCGCGTGCCGTACTCAGGAGGAGCGGCTTCAAGAAGAGCGGCGCAGCCAGTCGTCGAAGCGGGTTACGGCCAGGCGGGCGCGGCCGTCATCAGGGACGAGGCTGCGCTCCGCCAGCTCGGAACCGAAGTAGTGGGCGTGCGGGTCGGGGACGACCGTACGCGGGTCGTGCCATGCGCGCAGTGCTTGGGCGATGAGCTCGTCGAAGCGGAACTGCTGGGGCCCGGCCACCTCGATGGTGCCCTTCAGCGGGGCCTCCACGGCGGCCCTGGACACCGCTTCGGCGACATCGTCGGCCGCCATGGGCTGGAAGAGCACGGGCGGCACACGCACGGTGTCGCCGTCGGTGGCGGTGTCGGCGATGCCCTTGACGAACTCGTAGAACTGCGTCGCCCGGACGATCGAGTAAGGGATCGGCCCCTGTTTGATCAGTTGCTCCTGGGCCACCTTCGCCCGGAAGTAGCCGTTGTCGGGCAGGCCGTCGATACCGACGATCGACAGCGCCAGGTGGTGCGCCACGCCCGCCGCCGCTTCGGCGGCCAGCAGGTTGCGGGTGGAGGTGGTGAAGAAGTCCAGTACCGCCGAAGGCTCGAAGGAGGGCGAGTTGGTCACGTCCACGACCGCCTCCGCCCCGGCCAGCGCGGTGGCGAGGCCCTCGCCGGTGAGGGTGTTGACACCCGTATTGGGCGCGGCGGGCACCGCCTCGTGCCCACGGTCGTTGAGCTTGCCGACCACCTTGCTGCCGATGAGTCCGGTGCCTCCGATGACCACGATCTTCACGTCGCGTACTCCTTGCCTCGACGGCGCTGCGTCAGCTCGACGGCGCCGCGTCAGGGCGTCGGCCGGGGCGCGCGCAAATGCGCACGCTGCTTCAGTTCATCGTCATCGACCAGGACGAGCATGGGCTGATCCGGCACGCAGAGCATGGTGACGAGGAAACGCAGCCGCGTGTCGGTGCGGCTGTTGCCGTCCTGGTAGTGAATGACGTCCCCGCCCGGCTCCCAGAACGTTTCCCCGGCACGGACGATCCGCTCCGGCTCGCCCTCCAGCTCGAAACGCATCTCGCCCTCCAGCACGTAGCCGAAGGCCGGTCCGGGGTGGCGGTGCGGCGGAGTGCCCGGGTCGCCGGGCGGGTACTCGATCTGTACGGTCATCACGTGCGCGCCCTCCGGGATGGCGGGCGGGGTGACCTCCTGCAGCACGGTGAGCGCGGTCTTCCACGCCTCCGAGCGCGGCTGCTCGCCGGTTTCGGGCATGACGGCCTCCTGCAGTGCCGGTGCGACGGCTCGCGAGCATCCCCTGCGGGAGCTCCATTCTTCAGAGCCCCCACACGCTCGGTGAGCGCCGATCCGGACACGTTTCAGGAATCTTCGGCCGCGGCCTCTCGGGGCGCCCGAGCAGCGCTCCTTCTCCGGTACACCACCACGCCGCACACGGCGAGCAGAAGGACGGCGACCGCGGCCACGCCGAGCGCCGTCTGCTCGGCGAACAACCTGGCCAGCATTTCGAGTGCGCCGAGCCCCGCGGTCGCGTAGACCAGCGCCCAGCCCGCTCCCCCCACGAACAGCGCGGGGAGGTAGCGCCGCAGGGGCATCCGCATGCTCCCCGCGAGGAAGTTGGCAGCGGTCTGGAAGCCGACGGTCAGGAAGGAGACGGCCACCACCGGCGCGCCCCACCGCTGGATCGCCCGCTCGGCTCGTTGGAACTTGGCCGAGGAGATCCGGCGGGCGAGCCTGCCGCGCCTGGCACCGGCACCGGCGAGCCACCCGACGGCAAACGTCCCGCCGGCTCGCAGCAGCACGATGACATAGAGACCCGCGGCCGTGAGCGCGATCTTATCCACGACGCCCCGCCCTCGGCGCCGCGCGTACGAGCCTGGTCTCCATGTCTCACCTGCGGTCTGTTTCTGCCGGTTCCGTCCCTGCGTGTGTGCGAGGGCGACGCCGATCCCCGAGCCCGACGCAGAGTACCGTTGCGCTGGACATTCCGGGCAAAGTCTCCCACCAGAACCACCCGGCACAGCCAGGTTAACCGAACGCCCGTACCCCGGGTACAGGGCGCCCCCGGCCGTGCACCGCCAGGGCCGGAGGCCCGCGCAGGCTGCTCGGATAGGCTTCCGGCATGAGTGGCAAGGGTCGGGCGCGCGACACGTCGGTGCAGTCGGTGGATCGAGCCGTCTCGATTCTGCAAGTACTGGCCGTACAAGGCCCGTCCGGCGTCACGGACATCGCGGAGGCCCTCGGGGTCCACAAGTCGACAGTGTTCCGGCTGCTCGCCACCCTTGAGTCCCGGGGCGTCGTCGAGCAGGACAGCGAACGCGGGCGGTACCGCATCGGCTACACCGTGGTGGAGCTCGCGGGCGGGGCGACCAAGGGGAGCGATCTGTCGCTGCTGAGCCGTCCGATCTGCCAGGAGCTCGCCGCGGCCGTCGGCGAGACGGTGAACCTCGTGGTGCACGACGGGCAGGCGATCATCAGCGTCGACCAGGTGATCAGCAGCGCGGCCATCACCAGCATCGACTGGGTCGGTAAGCGCACGCCCATACACGCGACCTCCGCGGGCAAGGTCTTCCTGGCCCACATGCCGCAGGAGCAGGCCGCCGAGATCCTCGCGCAGCCACTGGAGAAGTTCACTCCGCACACCATCACGGACCCCGCGCTCCTCAAGGAGGAGCTGCAGACCGTCCGCGAACTGGGTTACGGCGCCACGAGCGAGGAGCACGAGATCGGGCTGGCCGCCCTCTCGGCCCCCGTCAGGTCCCTGAACGGGCAAGTGATCGCCGCCGTGACCATCTCCGGTCCGACGTTCCGCATCAACGACCACACGATTCCCCGGCTCGCCGAGCAGCTCGTCGCGGCCGGCGACAAGATCTCGTGGCGTAAGGGCTACCTCCGGCGCGGCTGACCACGGCGCGCCCGATCACTCTACGGAAGGGGTTGACGACGGGTACGCCCCGGCCGCACATTTGTCTCGCATAGCGTATCTGTTTCGCAATGCGAAACGCGCTTTGAGTGTCATGAGCAGCAGTCGTCAGTCAGCCACAGAGCTTCCCTAGGAGCGGTTGTGCGCGCACAGACCATGACCATGGACCCCCTGCTCCAGCCCTTCCGGCTGAAGCACCTCACCCTGCGCAACCGGGTGGTCAGCACCTCCCACGAACCGGCATTCGGGGAGGACGGCCTGCCCAAGGACCGCTACCGCGCCTATCACCTGGAAAAGGCGCGCGGCGGCGTCGGCCTGACGATGATCGGCGGCTCCGCGGTCGTCTCCCCGGACAGTCCGCCCTCGTTCGGCAATCTGCTGTTGTACCGGGACGAGGTCGTGCCGTGGCTGCGCAGGCTCGCCGACGATGTGCACGGCGCGGGCGCGGCCGTGATGTGCCAGGTCACCCATCTCGGGCGGCGGACCAGCAACTACTCCGGTGACTGGCTGCCGGTGGTGTCCGCGTCGCCGCTGCGCGAGCCCGCGCACCGGGCGTTCCCCAAGGCCGCCGAGCCCTGGGACCTCGACCGCATCGTCGCCGACTATGTCGCCGCCGCGTTGCGTTGTCAGGCGGGCGGGCTGGACGGCATCGAGCTCCAGTCGTACGGCCACTTCCTCGACAGTTTCCTCTCCCCCGCGACGAACCGGCGCGACGACGAGTTCGGTGGCAGCCCGGAAAACCGTATGGCCTTCCCTCGCCGGGTGATCCGCGCCGTGCGCGAGGCCGTCGGCCCGGACTTCGTCGTCGGTATCCGGATGGCGCTCGACGAGCGCCTCCCCGGCGGCCTGACCCCCGACGAGGCGCTGGTCGCGGCGGAGCGATTCAGCACCGACGGCATCGACTTCATCAGTGCCATCCGCGGCACCATCGAAAGCGACGCCTCCCTGGCGAAGACGATCCCGTCCATGGGCACGCCGTCCGCGCCGTACTTGGAGTTCACCGGCGAGGTCAAGCGCCGCCTGGACATCCCGGTGATGCACGCGGCCCGTATCGCGGACGTGGCCACCGCCCGGTATGCCATTCGTGAAGGGCTCCTCGACCTGGTCGGCATGACCCGGGCGCAGATCGCCGATCCGCATCTGGTCGCCAAGATCGCTTCCGGTCAGGAGGACCGCATCCGGCCCTGCGTCGGGGCGAGTTACTGCCTGGACGCGATCTACGACTCCGGCGACACCAAGTGCATCCACAACCCGGCCACCGGACGCGAACTCCGGGTACCCCACACCATCACCCCGACCCTCGGCCGCCGCAGGAAGGCGGTGATCGTCGGGGGCGGCCCGGCCGGGCTGGAAGCCGCGCGCGTCCTGGGCGAACGCGGCCACGATGTCGTGTTGTTCGAGGCGAGCGACGAGTCCGGCGGCCAGGTGCGGCTCGCCGCACAGAACCCCCGCCGCCGCGACCTGCTCGGCATCGTCGACTGGCGGGTCACCGAGTGCAAACACCTCGGCGTCGACCTGCGCCTGGGGGCCTATGCCGAGGCCCCGGACGTACTCGCCGCACACCCCGACCTCGTCATCATCGCCACCGGCGGCATGCCCAACCGCTCCTTCCTCACCGAGGGCGAAGACCTGGTCGCCGACACATGGGACGTGATGTCCGGCTCCCTGCGACCGCGGAATGCCGGCGGGGTACTGGTCTACGACGACCACGGTGGCTATCCGGCGCTGGATGCCGTGGAGCTGTTGGCCCCGGCCGGTGCCCGGCTGCACTACGTCACACCGGAACGCACGCTGGCACCGGACGTCGGCAGCATGAACTCGCCGGCGTATCTAAAGGCATTCACCGAACACGGCGTCACCACCACCCTCGCCCAGCGTCTGCGCTCCGTGCGCCGCACCGGGGACGGGCGTCTCACCGCGACCCTCTACAGCGAGTACACCGAGGCCGAGACCGAACGCGTCGTCGACCATGTCGTGGTCGAGCACGGCACTCTCCCCAACGACGAGCTGTACACCGACCTGCTGCCCGGCTCCCGCAATCTCGGCGAGGTCGACCACCGCGCCCTGCTCGCGCACGAGGAGCAGACGGTCGTACGCAACGACGCGGGCCGGTACCAACTGTTCCGCATCGGTGACGCGGTCACCAGTCGCAACATCCACGCCGCCGTCTACGACGCCCTGCGGCTGTGCCTGCCGGTCTGACGGGAGCCACGGAAGAGATGACGAGCCCTGGGAGAGATGAGATGAACCCATCAGCCCCCGTCACGAGCGCTGCCGACCTCGTCGCCCGACGCACCGTCGGCCACAGCCTCGAAGCGCCCTTCTACCTCAGCGACGAGTTCTTCGGCCTCGACATCGAAGCCGTCTTCGCCCGCAGTTGGATTTTCGCCGCCGCGGAGGCCGAACTCCCCGAGCCCGGCGACTACATCACGGTCACCGTCGGACCGTACTCCGTCATCATCGTCCGCGACGACGACGAGGAGGTGCGGGCCTTCCACAACGTCTGCCGGCACCGGGGCGCACGCATCCTCAACGAGGAACGCGGATCCGTCGGCAACATCGTCTGCGGCTACCACCACTGGACGTACGGCGTGGACGGCACGCTGCTGCACGCCGAGTCACAAGCTCCCGGCTTCGACCCCTCGTGCTTCGGCCTCAAATCCGTCCACGTGCGCACCGTCGCCGGCCTCGTCTTCCTCTGCCTCGCCGCGCAACCACCCGCCGACTTCGACGAGGTCGCCCAACGCGTCGAGCCCTACATCGCACCGCACCGCCTGCGGCACGCGAAGGTCGCGCACCAGATCGACCTCGTCGAGCACGCCAACTGGAAGCTCACGATGGAGAACAACCGGGAGTGTTACCACTGCGCCGGCCACCCCGAGCTACAGCGCTGCTACTTCCCCCTCTACAACTTCACGGAGGAGACCGTCCCGCCGGCCCTCCGCCCCACCTACGAGCGCTTCCTGAGAGCCGAAGCGGAGGCACACGCGACCTACGAATCGCTGGGCCTGCCCTACGCCACGATCGAGGAACTGGACAACCGTCCCACCGGCTTCCGCATCCAGCGCGAACCGCTCGACCTCGCCGGTGAGTCCTTCACGGCGGACGGCAAGGCCGCGGTCCAGCGGCTGCTGGCCGACTTCCCCACGGCCCGCCTCGGCCGCCTCGGCTTCCACTTGCAACCCAACGCCTGGTTCCACTTCGCGGCGGACCACGCGGTCACCTTCGCCGTCATCCCACTCGCGCCGGACCGCACCCTCGTACGCACCACCTGGCTGGTGCACGCCGACGCCGTGGAGGGCGTCGACTACGACGTCGACTCCCTGACCCACGTATGGGCTGCCACGAACGAGCAGGACGCGGCCTTCGTCGCCCGCGCCCAGCAGGGCATCAGCAGCCCCGCTTACGTACCCGGCCCCTACAGCCCGACCGAATCCCAGGTCGAGGACTTCATCAACTGGTACATCACCCGGCTGAAGACCTACCTGCAGGCTGGCGTGAAGACAGACGTGAAGACAGATGCGAAAGCCCCCCTGGAGCGATGATGACAACAGCGGCGATGACGACCGGAAGCCTCCCGCCCGCCTGGAGCGACGGGCTGTTGGTGTGCAAGCAGGTCCACGACGTCACCGCCGACGTCCGGACCTTCGTCCTCGAACCCACCGAGCCCCAACTGTTCCGGCACGACCCCGGCCAGTTCCTCACCCTCGTACTCGACATCGACGGCCGCCCCGTCGAGCGCTGCTACACCATCTCCTCCCCGCCGACCCGCCCCGACCTCGTGACGATCACGGTGAAACGCGTCCCGGGCGGACTGGTCTCCAACTGGCTCCACGACCACCTGTCCCCGGGCACCACCGTGCGGGCACGGGGCCCACTCGGCCAGTCCTCCCTCGCCCGCCATCCGGCGCCGAAGTACCTCTTCCTCTCAGCGGGCAGTGGCGTGACCCCCGTGATGTCGATGACCCGGACGCTGTACGACCTGGCGCACCCCGTTGACGTCGCGTTCGTCCACAGCGCCCGCACCTACGACGACATCATCTTCCGTCACGAACTCGAATTCATCACGGCCACCGCACCCAACTTCCGTGTGTTCCATCTCCTCGACGAGCGCGGCGAACAGCTCAACACGGAGATACTCCGGGAGATCGCCCCGGACTTCTTCGAACGCGAAGTCTTCACCTGCGGGCCCACCGGCTACATGGCAGCGGTACGGCACATGCTCTCCACGGAGAGCTTCGACATGACCCGCTACCACGAGGAGAGCTTCACCTTCGAAGAGCCGCTCGCCCCAGAGCACGACACCGACACCGACACCGCCACCGACACTGCGCAGTCCGGACAGGGCTACAAAGTCGAGTTCACCCGCAGCGGGCGCACGATCGACTGCGACGCAGGCACCCCCGTCCTCGCCGCCGCGTCCCGCGCGGGCATCACCCTGCCGGCCTCATGCGCACAGGGCATGTGCGGCACTTGCAAGACCACGCTGCTCGCGGGCTCGGTCGACATGCAACACAACGGCGGTATCCGCCCCCGCGAGATCGCCAACAACAAAATCCTGCTGTGCTGCGCGAAACCACTGGACCACCTGGTGATCGACGCATGACGATCTCGACCTCACGAACTGTGACGGCGCGACTCCCCCGACCGCTCTGACCTCCCCGACCGCTCCGACCTCGACTTCATCAGCGGCTGAATGCGCGTACCAAAGTCCTCAATCCCTTCGACAAAGTCATCGAAGACCAGCATGATCCCCTTGGTCCCGGGCACCTCGGCGATCTCGTCCAGCATCTTCGCCACGGTCTCGTACGAGCCGACGAGCGTGCCCATGTTGAAGTTCACAGCACCTTCGGGCAACGAGATGGTCCGTGCGGTGGCCGACTCGTCGTCCGTCGCGTCCGCGGCCGTCTCCCCCGCCATGTACGCCAACGCGGCGAGGTCGGCGTGGTCGTGATAGTCCTGCCACTTCGCGCGGGCGGCCTCGTCGGTCTCATCAGCAATGACCATGAACAGCGGCAGCGCCCCGACGTCCCGCCCCGTCTCCTCCGCCGCATCCACGAGCGCGGCAGTGGTGTCCGACAGCGCGAGCGGAGTGTTGACACCGCTGCCCAGAACAAAGTTGTAGTCAGCGTGCTCGGCAGCAAAGCGCATTCCGGTACTGCTCTGCCCCGCGGCAACGATGTCGATGTGGCCGTTCGCCGGACGCGGGGACAGCACACACCCATCCATCTCATAAAACTCGCCCTTGAAGTCGCTGACCCCCTCGCTCCACAGCTCCTTCATCACGCTGACGTACTCCGCAGCCCGCGCATAACGGTTACCGAAATGCTCGTCCCCGGGCCACAGCCCCATCTGCGTGTACTCACCCGGCGCCCAGCCGGTGACGATGTTGACCCCGAACCGCCCGGGCGCGATGGAGTCGACCGTGACCGCCATCCGCGCGACGATCGCCGGCGGCAGGGCGAGGATCGGCGTGGAGGCGTACAACTTGATCCGCTCGGTCACCGCGGCCAGTCCGGCCATCAGCGTGAACGACTCGAGGTTGTGATCCCAGAACTCGGTCTCGCCGCCGAACCCCTTGAGCTTGATCATCGACAGAGCAAAGTCGAGCCCGTGCTCCTCAGCCTTCTGCACGATGGCCTTGTTCAGCTCGAAGCTCGGCATGTACTGCGGAGAACTCTTCGATATGAGCCAGCCGTTGTTGCCAATGGGAATGAAGACACCGATGTCCATACCGCTCCTTCACGGGTTGGGGGGCAGCCAAGCAAGGACTTCCCATCCATGATCGCAGAGACGCCGACACGGAGGACGCTGCAACACGGCGCGACCGGCCAACGCGCGCACGCCCAGCGGAGGTTGACGCGAGAGGCAGCGACAGCCCGGCCGAACCGACGTCCGGTACATACGCAACCGAACTGGCTCCCCAACTCGAACAGCTCGCTCCGGACCAACTCGCCGTCGACCTGCTCACCTTCTGCGCGGCACCGCTGGCGGCCCTGGCCGCCTACTGGCTGCTCGGTGGTTCAGAAGGTTTCTCAGGAGGCCCGTGAGACTGTCACAATAACCTCATGTATCCGCAAGATCACGAAGCGTCAGAGACCGAACTGACGTTGGCTGTGCAGAGCGCCGAACCCGATCGGCACATGCGCTCGCTGCGCGACTGGCTCAGCCGGGAGGACGGGATCCGCGGGCGACTGCGCCTGGTGGACCGTCCTGCCCGCGTGGGCGAAATGGGCGGGGTCCTGGAGTTTCTGGCCGTGACGCTGGGGTCCGGAGGAGCCGGAGCGCTCCTCGTACAGTCACTGTCGGCCTGGCTGGGGCAGCGCGGCACGGACGTCACGGTCACCGTCACGGGGCCCGACGGCCGCAGCGTCACCATCGACGTACGCCGGACCCAGGACCCCATCGCCGTCGTCCGTGAGGTCGAGCGGCTCATGGCACCACCGCGGGACTGACTGCGCGATGACCGGTATCTGGTTCCCCGGCAGCGCCGCCAGCCGCGCCGTCTGCATCGGCGTAGACAGCTTTCAGGACGAAGGACTGCCGCCCCTTCGCGCCGTCCGCAACAACCTGTCGGACCTGCGGAACGCCCTCACCCACACCGGGCACGGCCTCTTCACCCCGCAGGACGCGGAGGCCGAACACTGCAAGGTACTGGGCCTCGATGAACCTCCTGTCGACCAGGCCGCCGTCGGCCGGGCCCTCTCCCGTGCCGCCGAGGAAGCCACCGACCTGCTGCTCGTCTACTACAGCGGCCACGGAGTGCTCGACGACGACGGCTTGCTCCACCTGGCGCTGCCACACACCGACCGCGCCAACCTGAAGTACACGGCTCTGCCGCTGACGCACGTCAAACGCGACCTCGCCGAAGCGCGGGCGCGGGCGCGCGTACTCGTCCTCGACTGCTGCTTCTCCGGCCGCGCGATCGAGGCCATGGCCGCCCCCGAAGACCTGGTTGTCGGCCAACTCCCGGTCAGCGGCACATACACCCTCACCTCCACCAACGCGACCTCCCCCTCTTACGCGCCACTGGGATCCCAGAACAGCGCCTTCACCAGCGCCCTGCTCACCGCGCTCGCGGCGCCGCGGCCGCTCACGTTGGATGAGATCTTCCGGCACATCCGAGGCAGGCTGAGGGACTCCGGGCTACCCGGGCCCCAGTGCCGGGCGACCGGCGACGCCCCCCGGCTCGCGCTCGCCCGCGGGCCGGTCCCACCTCCGCCCAAGAGCGAGGTGGTGGTGCCGTTGCAGGAGGACGCGGGCCGTGGCGGGAGGCGGTGGCTGCCCAGGCCCGGTACACGAGGGCGATGGGCGGTCGCGGTCGCGTTCGCGCTGGTCGTGGCCGTAGTCGTCACCGCTCTCGTCATCGGCGCCATCCGCAGTAACGCGGGCGACGGCGCCGGAGGGGGCGATGGATCCGGCGGATCCCCGGGGGGCGACAGTCCGGGCAGGTCTGCTCATGTCCTGCGCACCGTCGTCACCCAGTGGACGCACTTCACCCCCGACGCCGACGAGGCCAGTCACGCCGGCTCGCTCAACGCAGGCCGCAACTACTTCTACTGCAAGAAGGAGGGAGAGCCGTACCAGAACAACGGCCACAGCACGTCCCTGTGGCTACGCACGGACGACGACACCGGAAACCGGAACGTCTATGTCAGCGCCGTCTCCCTGGACGCGCACTCGTACGCCACCTTCCAGGACGAACTGCCGTACTGCGAATGATCGGTAATGGCCGGGTGGGCGTCCCGGATCTCTCCGGCTTCGGTGAGGGCACGGGCACCTGATCCGCCGCTACTGAAGTGGGATCGCCTTGACCCAGTCGTCGACGGTGACGACCTCCGCCCACTGCGGGAACAGTCGCTCGATCAGGACCCGGTGCACCTCCGGGTCGGTGTCCAGGCAGGCGTCCGAGAGGACGGTGAGGCCGAAGTCCAGGTCGTTGGCCTGGCAGAGGGTGGACAGCACCACAGCGCTGGTGGCGATGCCGGCGAGCACGAGGCTGTCGATACCACGTGCCCTCAGCACCACGTCGAGATCGCTGCCCGAGAACGCGCTCGCCCGCCTCTTGGTGACCACCACGTCGCCCGGCCGGGGCGCGACCTCGGGGTGGATCTCGGTCCCCGGGGCGCCCTCGACGTAGAGGTCGGCCTGTGCGATAGCAGTGAGAGCCTTATTGCGCGTGCCGACTTCCGGGAAACCAGGACGTAGCGCGATGACCACGTAGATCACGGGGATGTTCGCCGCCCGGGCCCCGTCGATCGCCCTGCGCAGGCGTGGCAGGTATCCGGAGACGTCGTCGGCGACGTCCACGATGGCCCGTTGGACGTCCATCACAAGAAGCGCGGTGCTCATGTCGCCTCCGGAAACGAAGCGGTTCGGTGTGAAAACGGGCCGGGTTGTGACGCTCGTGCTCGGATCCTACGCGGCGGCCTCGGGCACGGTGGCGGTGCGCACGGACTGCCTCGACCCGCCCGGAACTTGCCTACGCCCTCGAGTCGTTGTCCCGGTGCGCGGAAGAGGCCGCCGACCTGGCATGCTGCTGCAGACTGCGCGCGTCCTCCTGCGCCGTTGATGCAACCAGGGAGCGCCGAACCGAGAGAACGAGGAGAGCATTGACCAGGTGGTCCACCGCGCTGACCGAGGCCGGCATCAACAATCCACCGCTGCGACAGGACTACGAAGCCCAGCGCCGGCTGGTTCGGCGCTTCAAGCTCCAGGAGTTCCTGGCCCTTCGGCTGCTTTTGCCCGCACATCTCCAGCCGTCCGTCATCGCCGCCGTGGCGTTCATGCACGAAACCGACAGGCGCATCGACGTAGGTGAGGTGGCCACCCGGCGGGACGCACTCCACTCCTGGGGCCGGCAGGTCGGAGAGGCAGTGGAGCACGGCACGTCCGATCGGCCCGTCCTCAGGGCTCTGGCCGACACGGCCGAACGGCACCCGCAGCTGTCGGCATACGTGCAGAAGTTCCTGGACGGCGCGCGCCTGGAGGCCGGTTGGACGGGCTTCGAGGAAGAGAGCGATTTCCAGGCGTACGTGGACGCCTACTCGCATCCGGCGTTCATGCTCACCGCGTCGCTGGTCGCGCCGACGGCACAAGCAGAGCAGGCTGAGGCATTCGAACGCGGCTGCCGTACCCTGATCGAGGCCATGCAACGCGCCGACTTCCTCGCAGACCTGTCCGAGGACGCCTCGCAGAGCCGGATCGGTATCCCCCGCGCGGAGCTGGCGCACTTCGGGCTCACAGTCGATGACCTCCTGAGCCCCTCACCCACGTCTGCACCCGCGCTGGAGCAGCTCGTCCAGGCGCAGGCCCGAGCCGTAAGCGTCGGCCTGAGCGCCTGCCGGGACCTGCCCGACCTGGTGGCGGTGGAAAACCAACCCTTCCTGCGCGCCTTCATCCGGGTGCAGGAACTGCAACTGGAGGATGTGCAAAGGAGAGGCGGCAAGCTCCTGCACGAGGAAGCGGGCGCATCAAAACCAGCCGCCCTAGGGGTGCTGCTGCAGCACTACCTCGCTGCCCGGAAGCAGCGACGTCAGTAGGGGCGCCGGGGCATCGGCCCCTCCGTCCGTCCCGTGGCCGCGACGGCGGCGCTGCTGCTCACCTTCGGTGCGATGAACTCCCGAGCGCGGCGATGTTGTCAGGTCCGTCAAGCCTTTCCAGGCATGACGGTATGACCGTCAAGTCTGGCGCAGTTCCGCTGACCGGGCGTAATTCTGCTGAATAGCCAGCCCAAAACGTTTCTCTAGATTTTCGCACGCAAGTGCATTCATGTGTTATATGCACTCATCACACAAAGCCGCTCAGGTCCCGCTATGCTCACTGCCGCGCAGCTAGTTGTGGCGGTTACCACACGCCCCTGCCGGCTGTCGTGATGCGTCCATCACGCGAGGGCCCGGGCGTCCTGGGACCCGGCTCCGCGTGCGGAATGTGAACTTGGAATGCCCTGTGTCCACGCATTGGTGAGCGTGTACCGAGATTCATCGACCTTGTTCGCATTCCTTCATTCCTTCACTCCTTCACCTCTTCTCCTGGCGTCCGTATTTGCCGTGCATGACGCCCCACCCCTCTCCATTAGTGCTTAGTGCTCTGAGGATGCCGATGGTTCGTGCTGATTCGTCACCCGGAAGGCCGGGACGTACTTCCGCCGCAATGTGGCTGCTGCCACCCGCACTACTGTCCATATGTACGGCCTTGGCCGTGTGGTTGACGCCCTCAATGGCCCGCGCCCACACCGCCTGGACCGGCCTCCTCGCAACGGCGGCGGTGGCCGTCGCCGCCGGGGAGGCGGCGCGCCGGGGACGTGTGATCGCCGGGCTGCGCAGGCAGCGCGCCGCGAGTGAGGCGATGCTGCAACGACAGCTGGCCGAGCAGGAGACCGAAACGGTACGGATGGCCAAGGAGATCCTGCCCGCGGCCATGGCGCAGCTTCAGCAAGGCGTCCCGGTCGAAAACGTACTGCGCAACACCTGCCCTGTGTCCCACGTCAGCCCCGGATTCGGAGCTGCACACCATGCGGTGCTCCGCTACGTCCTCCAGGCCGTCGAGGCCGAGGAGGATCTGCGCGACTCCGCCCAGCGGGCCTTCGTCAACATCGCCCGGCGGGTCCAGGCCATCGTTCATCAACAGGCCCAGGAACTGCGGGAGATGGAGGACCGCCACGGCAATGATCCGGACGTCTTCGGCGACTTGCTGCACCTCGATCACAGGACCGCGCTGATCGGCCGGCTGGCGGACAGCATCGCCGTACTCGGCGGGGCCCGGCCGGGGCGTCAGTGGCAGAAGAACATTCCACTGTTCAATGTGTTGCGCGGTGCCATGTCCCGGATCACCGATTACCAGCGTGTCGATCTGCACTCGGTGGCCGACGTCGGAGTTCTCGGACGCGCGGTCGAACCACTGATCCACGCCGTGTCCGAGCTGCTGGACAACGCGACTCGTTATTCACCGCCACAGACACGGGTTCATCTGACCGCGACCGAGGTCCAGTCCGGGGTGGCCGTCGAGATCGAGGACGCCGGGCTCGGCCTGACCGATGAAGCCCGGATCCGCGCCGAGCGGGCCCTGGCACAGGACTCCGCCAGCGGACTGGACCTCGACGACCTGGGCGAGTCACCACGGCTTGGCCTTGCAGTGGTCGGCCGGCTGTCCCACACGAACAACTTCAAAGTCTCCCTCCGCGCATCCGCGTACGGCGGCGTACGCGTCGTCCTGATCGTCCCGCCGGCCCTGATCACCGTGACACCGGCGCCCGGTGGAGCCGTCGCCAAGGCCGCCACCCTGCCGCCGCCCCGTCACACCCTCGGACCGCAGCGCCGTTACGGCGCGATTGTCGAGGAACCGGTGCCTACTGACGCTCCGCGCCCCGCCAATGGCCTCCCGCAGCGCAGACGGCGTACTCGCGCGGTGGTTCCCCCCGCGCGGCCGAGGCCCGCGGCCTCCCCCGCCGCCGACTCCCCGTCCCCGGCACCGGTCGAGCAACCCCCGCAGGCCGGGATGTGGCTGGCCGCCTTCCACGAGGGCGCCTACGGCGATTCCCGAGCCGATTCCCCGGTGCATCGCCCCGATGGCCCGAGCGATGACGAGAGTCCAAGCAGTAACTGAGCCATTAGGTAAGGATGAATAAGCAAGTGGCGACACAGCAACGGCTCAATATGGACTGGATGCTCGAGGAGTTGGCGTCCAGTGTTCCGCAGACTCGAAATGTCGTGGTGCTGTCCTCGGACGGCTTGTGCATGGCACAGTTCGGTACGGAGAAAGACACCGCGGATCGCCTCGCCGCCGCCTGTGCCGGACTGCAAAGCCTGTCGGCGGCCGTCGGTGCGGAATTCCCGCACGGCGACGGAAAGATGAAACTCGTCGTCATCGAGGTCGACGGCGGCTTCTTCTATCTGATGGCAGCCGGCGCCGGAGCGTACCTGGCGGTGCTGGCCGATGACGACGTGGATGCCGGGCTCATCGGACAGCGCATGCGGGACCTGGTCGCCCGGATCGGTCAGCATCTCACCAGCCCGCCGCGGGCCGACCGGCAGGTTCCATGAGCGACCCGGAACAGCCACAGCGCCCGGACTGGGAAGAGGGCGGTCCCGAACGGCTCTACGTCATCACGTCCGGCCGGGACCTGCCCGACAAGCGCTCCCCCCTGGACATGGTCACGCTGATCGTGAGCCGGAACGAGGCCGGCGGGAGCATGCAGCCCGAACAGGCCGCCATTGTCCGCATCTGCGACTATCCGCTGTCCGTCGCCGAGATCTCCGCGTACCTCCACCTGCCGGTCAGCGTGATCGCGGTACTGCTCACGGATCTGCTGTCGAACGGCCATGTCGAAGCCCGGGTACCGGCCCCGGCCAAATTGCCCGATGTCGCCCTTTTGGAGGCGGTGATGCATGGACTTCAGAATCTCTGAACCCGTCGTCGGTCCCCGGAGCGAGGACGCCCTGCCGGCCTCGGTCACCTCGGCGGTGAAGGTGGTGGTCGTCGGCGGCTTCGGAGTCGGTAAGACCACCTTGGTCGGAGCGGTCAGTGAGATCAAGCCGCTGACCACCGAGGAGACCATGACCCAGGCGAGTACCGGTGTGGACGACATCGCCGGTGTCGAACGCAAGTCCGAGACCACCGTGGCGATGGACTTCGGCCGGATCACCCTCAACGACGAACTGGTGCTGTACCTCTTCGGCACCCCGGGCCAGCAGCGCTTCTGGTTCCTGTGGAACGGCCTCTTCGAAGGCGCACTGGGCGCGGTGGTCCTCATCGACACCCGGCGGCTGGAGGACAGCTTCGACGTGATGGGCCGGCTCGAGGAACGTGGCATGCCTTTCGTGGTCGCCATCAACGCCTTTCCGGACGCCCCCTCCCACCCCGTGTCCGAGCTCCGAGCCGCCCTGGACATCCCCGATGCCGTACCCGTCATCGATTGCGATGCCCGCAACCGCGGCTCCAGCCGTGACGCCCTGCTGACCCTCATGCGTTACCTGCACACCCTCACCACCACAACCCCGGAGCCATGGTGACCGCCTCTTTCCCCGACCCGTCCCGCACCACGTCAGTGTCCGAGTCAGTGTCCGAGCCGCCTCCAGAGTGTCCGGCGCACGCCCGGTTCGGGGATCCTGCCGGACTTGCGCGGCTTCTCGGCCCCGAGGCGGCCAAGAACCCCATGAGCTTGTACGAGCGCTTGCGCGCCGAGCACGGGCCCGTCGCACCCGTCCTGCTCGACGGCGACCTGCCGGCCTGGATCGTCCTCGGTTACCGCGAGATCCTGGAAGTCGCCGGTACACCCTCCCGGTTCAGCCGTGACTCCCGCACCTGGCGCTGGTTCAAGGAGGGCAAGGTTCCGCCGGATTCCCCACTGCTCCCGATGATCGCTTGGCAGCCGGTCTGTCTGTTCCTCGACGGTGCGGAACGCGACCGGCTGCGCCTGGCGGTCACCGACAGCCTGGAGCGCTTCAACCGCCGCGGAATCCGACGCCAGATCACCCGCTCCGCCCACCAGTTGATCGACGGCTTCGCCGCCCGGGGCGCAGCAGATCTGGTGGACGATTTCTCGGAGCAACTGCCCATGCTCGTGATGACCCAGCTCCTGGGAATGCCCGACGAGTACGGCCCGCGGCTGGTCGAAGCCAGCAGAGACATGGTGGCGGGCACCGAGACTTCGGTAGCCAGCAACGAGTTCATCGTGGAGACTCTCCAGCAGCTCGTGCGGCGCAAGCGTGGAAACCCCGGCCACGACATCACGTCCTGGCTGATCGAACACTCCTCCGCGCTCACCGATGAGGAGGTGTGGAATCACCTGCGGGTCATCCTCATCGCCGGGAACGAAACCACTGTCAACCTCCTCAAAAGCACCCTGCGCGTGGTGCTGACCGATCCCCGCTGCCACGCGTCGCTGGCCGGCGGACAGATGACCCTGCCCGACGTGGTGGAGCAGGTGCTGTGGAGCGAACCGCCACTCATGACCATCCCCGGTCGCTGGGCTGCCGTCGACACCGAGGTCGGCGGTCAGAAGGTCGAGGCGGGGGACATGCTGCTGCTCGGTCTGGCCGCCGGGAACCACGACCCGGCCGTCCGGCCGGACCCCACGGCTCCCCTGCACGGAAACCGTTCGCATCTCGCCTTCAGCAGCGGCCCGCAGGAGTGCCCCGGCCAGAACATCGGCCGCGCGATCACCGACACCGGCATCGACACTCTGCTGGCGCGGCTGCCTGACGTGGGTCTGAGCATTCCCGAGGAGGAACTGCGCTGGAAATCGGGCTGGATGACACGCCACCTGACCAGCCTCCCGGTCACCTTCACCACGCCTCGGTCCGGCGGTACGGCCACACCCGGCAGTACGGCCACGTCCGGCAGCACGGTCATGTCCGCCGCTCCGGTCGGCTTCGGCGCGGAGGCCGGGGGCCCGCTGCGGGACGGTACGGACAGCGGTTCGCGTCCCGCTGCCGCGCTCCCCGTACCGTATCCGACGCCCCCGGTCCTCAGGAGGCGAGCATCGTGGTGGGGCTCCCTGAAGGCATGGCTACGCGGCCGGTGACGCGGAAGCAAGGCCGGCAACGGCCCTTTCCATCCGGTTCAGCGCCTCTTCCAGCATTCCCCGGGACGTGGCATAGCTGATACGGACGTTGCCTTCGGCGGCCGGTCCGAACCATTCGGTGGTGCCGGCCACTACCGCCACCCGGGCTTCCGCCAGCAGGAATTCAGCCATCTCCCGACTGCCCAGCCCGGTGGAAGAGATGTCGGGGAACAGGACGAACGTCCCGTCCGGGCGGGTGCACGATATGCCCGGGATCGCGTTCAGCCGTTCCACGCAGTAGTTCCGCGTCTCGTGCAGATGCTTCACGAAGGAATCCCGCCAGGGCCAGCCGTGCCGCAGTGCGGCCAGCGCACCGACCTGGGCGAAGGGGGTCAGGCTGTACGCGGCACCGAGATACTGGAAAGTGAGCTGCAAATTGGCCGCCGCTCTCGCGTCCGGGGCGATGACGAATCCCATCCTCAGCCCGGGCAGCGCGAATGTCTTGGAGAGCCCGGTCACCGTATAGATCTGCCGGCTTTCCGCAGTGTCCAGGCCGGCCATGCTGACGTGCGCCGCGGGCGGGTACACGATCTCATTCCACACCTCGTCGGAAAGTATCGGCACACCATGCGTCTCCGCCGTCTCCGCTATCGTCCGGAGCGTCGCCTCGGTGAAGACCGCACCCAGGGGGTTGTGCGGATTGCACAGACAGATCAGGGCAGTGCGCGGAGTGATCAGAGAGGCGAGTCGGTCCGGATCGAGCCGCCCCGTGCTCTTGTCGACCGGGCAATAGACCCGCCGGCCCCCCGCGGCATCAATGGCTTGGCCGAAGAGCAGATCGACCGGATCCAGCAAGATGCACTCATCGCCCTCTCCGCAGAGCAGACGCACCACTCCCCAGAGCGCGGACGCCGTACCAGGGGTCAGCACCACGCGATCGGGCGCCGCGCTGATTCCGTACCGGGCCTCTGCCACGTCGGAGTACGTTTCCCGGAGTTCAACGAGTCCCGCGGGTGAGGCATAGGGGAAGTAGCCATCGGAAAGAGACCGGGCGAGGGCGTCCGTGACCGCTTGGGGCCCGGGAAAGTCCGGTTCCGCTGCCGTCAGCGGGATGACATCGGGCGGGTAAGCACCCCACCGGATATGTGATTGCCGCCGCAGTAGATCGGGCCGGACCCGCGCGTCACCGAACAGCGACGCGAGCGGTCCGGTCGCGGCCTGGAACGGCATGAGGATCAGCCTCCCTGATAACGAGCGGGCGGATAACGGTCGTACAGCTCCGAGGACCAATACGTGGCCAGGTGGGGACGGCCCTGGTGCACACGTGCCGATGCGTAGGTGTGTATTCCGCGCCCGTCCGACAGCGGACGGCGGGCCATGTGGTTCAGCAGCGACTGATAGCAGCCGCTGGGAAGCTCCATGTCAGTCATGACAGAGCTGATGCGATCACGCATTATTTCGTCGCTCTCCGCATACCGCCACAGCGGGACGTACACCGTGGCGGACACAGGGATGTGCTCGCCGGCGGCCGTAAAGGTCAGATTACTGACAAGGGGCTGTTCCCTGAGCTCGCCGGCCCGGCCGGTCAGCCTACGGCAGAAATCGTCCAGGAGGCCGGACTCATGCTGAGCGGAAATCTCCATGCTGGCGTCCAGATCTGCCGGGGAAATATCGTAGTGGCGGAAATACACCTTGATGCGTGACTCGGGACCGTCGATCAGGTCGAGACCGAAGTAGACGATCCGATCGAGGTCGAATCCCCGGCGAGCGTATGTGCTGACTGCCGTCCATGCCTTGCCGAACCCCAAGCGCTGCATCGCCTCGCGAGTCCGCTCGGCACCGGACATGACGTTATTGGCACTCGGGTTCAGGTAAACCTTGAACTCAGGCCGCCCAGTCGGCGCGAAGATGGCGGCGTGCATCATGGCGAAGCCGCTCGGGCCTTCATCCGGCAGGAACAGGTCCCGTACTGTCGCGAGTCGGCCGTCGACAGCGCCGAAGTCACGGGTGAGCCCTTGCGAAAGCTCGATCGCCGATTCCTGTGCGGCCAGAGTGTTCGGCTCGTCCGGAATCGCCTCCACCAGCACCCGGACTTTCACGCAGCCGGCCGAAAAGGCCGCGGAAAACTCGATCGGCGAACCGTCGGCACACACATCCGAGTGCCAGTCGGGTTGCTGCGCGATCCGCCTTCTCCCCCACGGTGAAAGCAGCCTGCGTAGCACCCTTGCGCCTTGCTCGACATCCAGTCCTGCACTGTCAAGAAGACGTGTGGCGGTGGAAATCCCGTAATCCAGGAACGTCATGCCGGCGGACCCTCTCGAATCCGACTGCGGAGACAACATGGAATTCCTCCCCTATCCCTCACCGATCTCGCCGTACAGCGCCCTTCCCTCGCCGACCCATCGACCGAATCGGATTTTATTACTTTAGGAATAACGAAGAATCTTCCAGGCCGACAGCAGCGTGCGGGGGGCTTACAGAGTGTTTCCCGTCGGCCGCGTGCGCCCTTGTCTGACGGGTGTGCACACTGTCGCCCAGAGAGACAGGATCGGTCTCATCGGGTCCGTGGGCGCGGGCCATGATGGAGCCGACTTCGGGCAGGACGGCCGGTACGTCACTCGTGCTCGCCCCGGCGCTGGTCGCCGGCGCCGCGATGGGATGGGCGCAGGTCGCCCTGGCGCGCACTACCCGACCGATGTCCTCGGCGGCTGGTGCACCGCTGGCGGGGGCCGGGGACGGTCCGCGGCTGCTGTCTGTCCCCTACACCTTCCGGGTCGACGGACGGAGCACCGCGTCGGCTACCTGCCCGCCGAGTCCGGCTCCGGGATGTTCGGCTGCAACTCCAACTGGCGCGAGCCCGTGTGGTTCCCCGCCAACGCCCTCATCATCCGCGGGCTGCTCAATCTCTACGCGTTCTACGGTGACGACCTCACCGTGGAGTGCCCCACCGGCTCCGGCGTCCGCAGCGGCGTCTCGTACGGTTTCACGAGCGGCTCCTGGCCGTCGTGCACCGGAGGGGTATGCGCACAGGACGCTGGGAACTGCTGCGCTGCGAGGGCTGGGCCGACAATCCGACCCACCACGACCTGCTCGCCTGGAGCCGGCGGGGCACCGCGGGCACGTTCTTGATCGTCGTCAACCTCGCCGCGCACAGTTCCCAGGCCAGGGTCGGCCTGCCGGGGCCCGGCCTCGGCACGGCGGCCTGCCGGCTGGCGCACCTACGTCTTCACCGTCGAACCCTCGGGAGCCGCACCGTGAGTGCGGCACCGGCGAGTGCGAAGATGCCCATCCCCACCAGGGCGGCGGTCAGGCCGTCCCCGCGGGCCAGTGTGTTGATCCGTACCAGTTCGTCGGCGGGGGCGCCGGTCACGCCCCTCTTCTCCAGTGCCGTACGGATCTGCTGGTCGCTCACCGCGGTCACCTGTACGCCACTCCTCAACGCCTCCTGTGCCTGCACCTTCTGACTGCTGGTCAGTACTGGACTGGTGCGGACGGAGTCCAGGGCGGTGTCCAGCAGGACGCCGATCATCAGTGCGCCGGCGAGGGCGACGCCCAAGGACTGGCCCAGATACGAGGTAGTGCGCGAAAGGCCCGCGACATCGCTCACCGTGTCCTCGTCGGCCGAGGACTGGACGAGGTCGGGCAGCAGGGTGCACAGGCCGAGCCCGAGGCCGGCCACGGCGAGGCCCGGAGCGATGCGCAGACCGGAGCTGTCCGGGTCGAAGGCGGCCGCGGCCAGTGCCGTACCGGCCGCGATCAGCAGGAACCCGACAATGATGAGCGGCTTGCGGGTGGTGCGCCCCTCACCGACGGCGCGGGCACCGGCCATTGCGCCCAGTACGAGCATCACCGTGGACGGGAGCAGGGTGAGCCCGCTTTCGAAGGCGTCGTAGTCGAATGTGGTCTGTACGAAGACCGGCACGAGGAAGAACAGACCGGCCAGTACGAGGAATTGGACGGCGAGGGCGATCGAGCCCACCCGTATGCCGCGGTCGCGCAGGACTGCGATCCGGACCAGCGGGTCGCGTCCGGCCCGCGCGAGGTGGTGTTCCCACCACCCGAATGCCGCGAGGACCAGGAGACCGGCCACTCCCAGTACCACCGTGGGTGCGAGTCCGCCCGCGTCGAGCACTGTCCGGCCGAGGACGGTCACGTCCTCCCGGGCGATGAGCAGTCCGTAACGGCTGGCCAGCAGGGTGCCCAGGACGATCAGGCCGAAGCCCGCCGCGGAGAGGACGACGCCCACGCCGTCGAAGGGCTGCCGGCGAGCCCGGTCGGGCCTCTGCTGGAGACTCCGATTGCGGAGGACGAAGGCGACGGCCACCGCGGTGATCAGAGTCTCCATCAGGAAGGAGACCCGCCAGGTCAGGTATTTCGTGATCAGGCCGCCGACAACAGGGCCCAGCGCCGCTCCTACGCCGGCCGCCGCGCCGATGAGCGTGAGGGCGCGGGTGCGCTGTGCACCGGTGAAGGCAAGGGTGGCGATCGACAGGATCGCCGGGAAGACCAGGGCGGCGCCGATGCCTTCCAGCAATGACCAGCCCACCAGCATCACCGGCAGGTTGGGGCTCAGCGCTGTGACCAGGGCGCCGATCCCGTACACCGTGGCGCCCAGCGTGAACATGCGGAGGTGGCCGACCCGGCTGCCGAGTTTGCTGCCGGTGATCATCAGGGCGGCCATCACCAGGGCGTAGAGCGATATGGCGGACTGCACGCCGGTCAGGGTGGTGTCGAGGTCGGTGACGATGTCGGAGACGGCGACGTTCATGGCGGTCGAGTCGTACGCCATGAGCAGCTGCTGCGTCGCGATGACGCCGAGCACGGTGCGGGCGGCGGCCGCTCCTGCCCCGCGGTTCGTGTCCGTGGTCATCCGGACGCTCCCTTCCGCAGGCTTCCGGGAATGCCTCAGTGTCGCCGCCCTCATCAGCCTGCGCCTCACCTTCTCCGGGTGTGGTCGCCGGCGGTACGGCTGAAGGGCCGCTGCTGAGCGAGCACGTACCCCACGGCGATGCCGACGACGACGATGGCGAAGAAGAGGATGAGCCAGGACAGCACCGTGAAGACGGAGCCGAGCGGCCCATAGCGCTGCACACTCAGTTCGAGCGAGTGCGGCAGCCAGAGCCCGGACACACCGGTGAACGCCACCACCGCACCGCCGGTCACCAGGGCTCCGGGGAAAAGCCGACGCCAGCCGATCCGGCCGGCCAGCAGCAGGTGCTGGGTCCACCACCACACCAGGACCGCCACCACTACCTGGAGCGGGACGGCCAGCAGCAGGCCCGCACCGAAGCCCGTGTGCAGCATTCCCTGGCACACCAGCGCCGTCGTCCACACGATGAGCCAGGCGAACCAACGCCAGACTGCGATGCGTATCCCCGAATGCGGCAGTTGCCAGGACCGCTCACACAGCCGTTGCAAGGCCCGGACGAAGGCGGTGGCGGACACGAGTGTGACCAGTACGCCGACGGCTCCCCAGGTTTCCCGCGCCCCGGGGCCACCCTTGTACACCCCTTCCACCTGATGCATGACGGGGTTCGGCGTACCGAATATGGAGCGCAGCGACACGAGCAGCTCCGCACGTATGACCTCGGGTGAGTACGTGGCGATCGCGATCAGCATGGGCAGTGCGGTCAGGAACGCCTGCGCGGCCAGGCGCGTCGCGTTGTCCAGGACTCCGACGCGCTTGAGCTGCTGCGCAACACGGCGGGCGAAGGGCAGGACACGCGAGAGCGTTCCGGCCCGGTACGCAGCAGGTCTCGGACCTCTCGGTTCCTCGGGAACGCGGGATGCCTGGTGCACGGATCGAAGCATCGCACCGATGTGAGCGCGGTACCTCACCCACCGCGGGGGAGGCGGCCCGGCGGCTCCGACTGCTGACAGGCGCAGGCAGCCGTGCAGTCCGCGAAGCAGGGCCCATCGGGCTATGGCTCCCGCCGCGCAGGCGTCCTACTGTCGAAGACAGAGGGCCCCGGACCCCGGCTGAAGACACGTACGCCGGCTGCTTGCCGACAACAGGCCCGCGTACCCCCGCACCGCACCTCGTGCCCGGGGAGCCACCACGGACCCACCCGGCCACGAGTGAGGGCAGGACGGCGAACGGAAGAAGTGAATCATGAACGGTTCCGTATCCCTCGCCTACGACTATCCGATCCTGGGAGTTTTCTGGACCATGTTCCTGCTCTTTCTGTGGGTGATGTGGTTCGTTCTGCTGTTCCACGTCATCGCGGACGTCTTCCGGGACGACAGGCTGAACGGATGGGCGAAGGCGGGCTGGATCGTCTTCGTACTCGTGCTGCCCTTCCTCGGCGTTCTGGTCTACGTCGCCGTACGGGGCCGGGGCATGGGCCGCCGCAAAATGACTGAGGCCGAGGCCCAGCGGGACGCCTTCGACGCCTACATCCGCAGGACCGCGGCGAGCGACCCGGCCAGCACCACCAGGCCGATGAGGTAGCGGACATGGAGATCAAGCCGCAGGCAGCTGTCATTCCCAAGGACACCGGCCACCTCGAGCAGGGGAAGTACGGTCCCATTTTCCCCAAGACTCCCGCCTGTTACGGATTCACCATCGTGGCGAGGGTCAAACCGGGCCGGGCCGACGCCATACGGGAACACGGCCACTCACTGGCCAAAGCGCTGGAGAAGGATCCCCATCTCCTTGCACCGTTGAAGCTGCACTATCTGCGGTGGGTGCTTTTCGACGACGACACGCGATTCATGTACCAGGGGATCTTCGACACCGACTTCGACAAGTACACCGAGGATGCGGTCGCGCTGTTCTCGAAGTCCGGCGTGAGCACGGCCTTCGAGAACCTGGAGGGCTTTCCTGAGGACTGGAAGACCAATCCTGAGGGCTTCGTCAGGTTCGTGCGCGAGCATCACTGTCCGAGCTTCATCGAGTATGGCGAGTATCCCTACGTGACGGCGGACGAGATCAAGAAGGCGCTGCGGATCAAGAGCGCTCTGTCCGAGATGCTCGACCAGATGCAGTGAGGCCGGGAATCGGTACTGCGGTGTGAGCGGGCCACCGCACCGAAGCACCGCCGCGATCGGAGACGATCGACATGAGCAAGGCCAGGACAGCGCGCACCTACAACCAGCGGCACATCCCGCGGGCGTACACACCGGGCGGGCGACGGGTGAGCATCTACGTTTCGTGGAGCTATCCGGCCGAGGCAGGCCGGTATGCGACGGAGCTGGACAACCGCTTCTCGACGATGACCGAGGTCAGGCGAGCAGCCTGGCCGGCTTACGAGGACCCGCAGTGGGCCGACCCCTATCGGTTCCAGCAGGGCATCGCCGGGTCGTTGGAACTGTTCTTCTGGGCCTGGGTACCGTTCCAGGATTTCGTCGAGGACACCACGGGACATCCCGTACCGGTGTACCAACGCATCGACCAGGCCGGTTTCCCGACGCCCCTGGACGAGCGGGTACTGGCGGACACGGACGTCCTGTTCGTGTTCGGGCTGGACCACATGATCACCGAGCAGGAGGCGAAGCCCGACGAGATCGAGGCTCTGCGGCACTTCCTGGCCCGTGAGGACGCCCGTCTGATCCTCGGTCCCCACCACGACGTGGGAGCCTCGGACGACCTGTCGGAACGGGAGATGGAATACCGCCACCACCGCGATCCACTGGTGCCCCGCCAGCAGCGCTTCGCCACCTACGTCAGGGACCTGATGAAGGGTCTGGGCGTACCGGCCATGAACCGTTACGGCCTGCGCCCCGCCACTGAGGAGGGCAACCGGATCGCTCCCCTGTCCACCGTTGCGGACCTGGACACCAAGGGCTGGCTGGACGGGGTGCGCAATTTCAACTTTCACATGCATCTGCCGCACTACGAGGTGATGACCGAGGACTCGGACCCCCTCCGTGTCCTTGCCAGGCAGCCGATCGACATGTCCAGGCCGCATCCGTTCACCGAGGCCGGCAACACCGAGTTCAACATGCTCCTGTGGATGCCCCCACGCGGTGACCGGGCCGGTGACGTACTGCTGGCGGACTCCACGATCTTCAGCTCCTTGTTCGGCGGTGATGACAGCCTGCGCAACTTCTGGCGCAACCTCGTCTCGAAGTAGGACCGCAGGAGGCGCACCGTGAGCAGGCCCAGGGAAGCCGAACTGGAACTGGACGACATTCAGCGCGGGGCCCTCAGCCCCCGGCCGACCCCCTACGCCGCGACGTACCTCCTCTTCCGTATCGACGACCGCGTCGACGGACGGGAACTGATGCGCAGGGCGAGCACAGCGGTGACCTCTGCCGCCGACTCCGTCAGTCCGCTCGGTGCGACTTGGGTCAGCGTGGCCGTCACCTGTACCGGCCTGGCGGCCCTCGGCGTGCCGCCCTCGTCGCTGGACACCTTCGCCTGGGAGTTCCGGCAAGGCATGGCGGCCCGCGCCAAAGCGCTCGGCGACGTCGGTGCAAGCAGCCCGGCGAACTGGGAGGCACCGCTGGGCAGTTCGGGTGTCCACGTGGCGCTCACAGCAGTCGCACCCGACCCGCTGCTCCTGGCAGCGGCCCTCGACCGGGCCCGTCCGGCCTACGACCGCCTCCCTGGGGTGACGGCCGTCTGGCGGCAGGACTGCTACGCCCTGCCCACCGAGACCGAGCACTTCGGCTACCGGGACGGCGTCAGCCACCCGGCCGTCGAGGGAAGCGGCATCCCCGGGTCGAACGAGCTGGAAGTCCCCCTGAAGGCAGGGGAGTTCATCCTCGGCTATCGGGACGAACTCGGCGGCATCCAGGCTCCCCAGCCGGACGTCCTGGGCCGTAACGGCAGCTACGCGGTCTTCCGCAAGCTGCATCAGCAGGTCGCCGGCTTCCGGCGCTACCTGAAGGACAACTCCACAGGACCCGCCGACGAGGAACTGATCGCTGCCAAGATCATGGGCCGCTGGCGCAGCGGAGCCCCTCTGGCGCTCGCGCCGCAGCGTGATGACCCGGAACTCGGCGCCGACCCGCACCGCCGTAACACCTTCCTGTACGAGCGCGACGATCCGACGGGCTTCGATACGCCCCGCGGCTGCCATATCCGGCGGGCCAACCCGCGGGACGCCTCGGTGGCCGGAGAGGTACGGCTGCACCGAATGATCAGGCGCGGCACCGTCTACGGACCGCCGCTGCCCGACGGAGCCCTGGAGGACGACGGAGTCGACCGTGGCCTGATGTTCGCCTTCATCGGTGCACACCTGGGGCGGCAGTTCGAGTTCGTGCAGTCGCAATGGATCAACGATGGCGTCTTCTTCGGAGGAAACGACGCCAAAGACCCCGTCACCGGCTCAGCGGACGGCACCACCGGCTACGCCATCCCCCGACGGCCGGTGCGACGCCGCCTGGCCGCCCTGCCCCGGTTCGTCGTCACCCGCGGCGGGGAGTACTGCTTCCTGCCGAGTCTGAGCGCCCTGCGCTGGCTCGGTGACCTTCGCGACTGACGGGCCGCAAGGGACCGGCTCGACGCCAAGAGGCTCACCGAGTACTGGCTCTGGAACCTGCCGGCTGACACCCCGCTCACCGACCTGGCGCGCCGGCGCGCAGAACATGTGACTACTGCTCCAGCTGCGCAGCCCGGTCAGCAACCACACCACAGCGATCATTTGGCGCAGCCGGAATCCACGCGCCGCTGGTCGCGTGCCGCGGACCAGGCGACACCTCGCGCTTCGCGTAGGAGTACCGCGCTTCCGTGACGTTGAGCTATCACTTCACTACGGTGGGTGCCTGCAGTTGCCAGTGACAGCTACAAGTTCGGCCTTGACGCCATTCCGCGGAGGCCGAGAGGAGACACCATGCAGACTCGCACCGGCGCCATCGCGATGGCTCTGACGGGGGCGGCCGTTCTCGGCGCCAGCGGTTCCGCCTTCGCCAACGCCCCCGCGAGCACCCCGCCAACCTTCCAGCAGATCGACACGGACAGGAGCGGCACCGTCAGCGAGCCGGAACTGTTCGTGGCGGCGAAGCGGCAGGGGGTCTCCGAGTCCAATATCCGCAAGGCCTTCCGCTTGGTGGACCGCGATTCGAACGGTCAGATCTCCACGGAAGAGTTCAGCCAGGCGTCGCGGAAGCAGTAACAGCGGGGAATGGCGGTACGGTGCCTTCCGTGGCGAACGGAGGGCACCGTGTGCGGTCCGCACTCCCGACCCTCGTAGTGCCCCCGGAGCCAATCCCGCTACGGCCCCATGACGGCGTAGACCATAGTGCCGGCAGCCGCGACGGTCGGCACATCGAATGTCTCGGCCGGGCCCGTGAGGTGCACTGGTCTTCTCCGACCGCATCGCCCCCCCGACGTATGTGAGCTCCTCCCGGAGGTCCGGCTTGAAGGGGCCTTTCCGTCTCCCTCCCCGGCGGATCCGGGACTATCCTCCCTCGCATCAGGACGTCGACGTTCCAGACCCCGACGGCGCGTCGCTGCTGAATACACCTACCTGCCGGGCCTCAGCCTGCACCGCCGGCTCCCGCCCCGGCCGGTCGCCCGGAATCGGAGGTGCCATGTCCCGGCCCCAGCCGAACGTCCACCGGCACGACGAACAGAGCAGGGCGCTGATCAGAAACGGCTTCCCGGCGAGCCCTCCTGGAGACATGCCTGCTCCGCGGTCCGCGCCCCTCTCGGCAGGTGCACGATGACAGGCACCGGCCCCGGGCCGCGGCATGAGCGCTCCTCCTTGGACGCGGTACGCCTGCGCCGCCTCAACCGCTGGCAGGCCGAGAGCCTGCGCGAAGATCTCGCGGACCTGTACGTCGAGTCCTCGGACGCCCCGGCCGGCGAGACCTACCACCGCAGGGAGGAGTTCCTGCTCCGCCTCGCGGACTCCGTACGGCGCCCGGGCTTCTCCATGCTGGTCGCCGAGACTGCCACCCTGGCGGGGTGCGCCTTCGGCTTTCCCATCGCGCGCGACGGGTCCTGGTGGCTCGGCTTCGAGGGAGAACTTCCCCCGTTCGTCGAGCAGTTGACCTCCTCCGGGCACGCCTTCGCCATCACGGAGATCGTGGTCCATCCGCACGAGCACACCCCCGATCTCGCCCGGCTGCTGCAGACGCAGCTGCTCGCCGACCACCATGCCTCGCTCGGTGCCACCTTGGTGGACCAGGCCGACCGCACGGTTCACGCCGCCTTCCAGGCGTGGGGGTGGCAGGACATCGGACAGGTCCGCAGGTCCTCCGGTCCCGCGGCGCAGCGCGCCCTGGTGCTGCCCCTGGGAGAGCGTACGGCGGGCCGTCCGGACGGCCTCGGGCACAACGCCCGTACGCAGCGACCCGAGTAGCCGGAACGAGGCCGGCTGCGGGGCCGCTGCGTGCTGTGCCGTATGGAGTGGTCGCGGCACGCAGCGGGCCCGCAGCGGACGCTCAGCCGTGGCAGGTGACCTTGACGGGCGCCGCCGCGTGGTGGGCGGCCTCGCGGCCCGGCCCGTAATCGACGCCGCGGTCCAGCAGCTTCACGGCGATCTTGCCCTGACGGACCTGGAAGGTGCCGCCCGGCTGCCAGCTGCCGCGGTGCCCGGCCTGGTCGACGGTGAACTGGGCGTACTTGGAGTTCACGTCGAAGGCGTCGGTCAGCACCTGATACGTGGTCGGACGGCCGTTCACGTCGCGGTCGTTGGGCCCCTGGGGCACGTAGACCGAGACCTGGCAGGACCGGGACTCCGGGCCCGGCGCGAACCACCACACCACGCTGCTGTTGGCGTCCTTGCCCGGGTCACCGGACATCGGTACGGACGTGAACTGGCCGCTGCAGCCGCCCTCCCGGGTGCTGCCGCCGGTGAGCCCGTACCAGCCGTTGCCGCCGTCGTTGTAGGCACCCCGTTGCTCATAGCCGCCGCCGGGCGGGGTCGGGCAGCCGGGGCCCACGAGGCCCGTGTAGGTCACGCGCGGCGGACCGGCGGGCTTCTTGGCCTTGGGGGGCGGGGTCTTCTTCTCCGGCGCCTCGGGGGCCGGGGCGGGCGCGCCCGCGTCGCTGGGCTTCGGGGACGCCGGGCTCGGGGACGGGCTCGGGGACTTGCTGGCCTTGGTGGCCGGTGCCGGGGAGCCCGTCTTCGCCGGCTGTGGCCGGTTGGCGGCGACGGGCTTTTCCTGGCCGTCGCCGAAGCGCACCTGGGAGGCGCCGAGGGTGGCCAGCGCCACCACGCCGACACCGACACCGGCCAGCACGGGCAGGCCCAGCACTGTCTTCCACACCCGCCGGCCGGGCGCCAGGCCGCGCAGTGGTGTGCGCGCCCCCTTGGCGAAGGTCTCCGCGAAACCGGACCCGGACGGGCGGTCCGGGCCGGCGTTCTTGTTCGGCTGTGACAACGGGGGTTTCCTCCTGGGAGTAGTCGGGGGAGGCGGGTCAGGCCGGGCGGACGGGCCCGCCGGGGCCGGACGGGAGCGGTTGCGGCACGCCAGGACCGGACAGATCCGTCCGCGGTACGTCCAGTTCCGGTACGTCCAGTTCGGACAGCGTCCGCAGGTCCGCCTCGGACGGGGAGTCGTTCTCCGCGACGCGGTACGCCTGCCGTTCGGTCATCGCCTGGAACGTCTGCCGGGCCGAGCGACCGTTGCCGAACCGGCCGTCCCGGGGAACGTGGTCGAAGTAGCCGGTGAGCGTGGCGCGCGCCGCGTCGGTCAGTTCGTACTGGTGGGCCGCCGCGTGCTGTTCGACGATGCGCACCAGGTCCTCGGTGCCGTAGTCCTCGAACAGCAACGTGCGGTTGAAGCGGGAGGCGAGGCCGGGGTTGGAGTCGATGAAGTGCTCCATCTCCACCGGGTAGCCGGCGACGATGACCACGACGGCGTCACGGTGGTCCTCCATCAGCTTCACGAGGGTGGCGATGGCCTCCTGCGCGAAGTCGTTGCCGCCCGAGCCGTTTGCGGGTGCCAGGGAGTACGCCTCGTCGATGAACAGCACGCCGCCCATCGCCTCCATGAAGACCCGCTGGGTCTTCGGTCCGGTGTGGCCGACGTACTCGCCGACCAGCGCGGAGCGGTCGGCCTCCACGAGGTGGCCGCGCTCCAGCAGGCCGACGGCGGCCAGGATGCGCCCGTAGAGCCGGGCCACCGTGGTCTTGCCGGTGCCGGGATTGCCCGCGAAGACCAGGTGACGGCTGAGCGGCGGCGCCGCGAGCCCGGCCGCCTCCCGGCGCTGCACCATACGCATCAGCTTCACGAGCGAGGCGACATCCTGCTTGACCCGGTCCAGGCCGATCAACTGCTGCAGTTCGCCGAGCAGTTCGTCGAGGTCCTCCTCGGTGGCCGGGGCCGTGGTCGCGGTGCCCCCGGCCGGGGTTCCGCCGGACGCCGCGGTGGCGGTGGCCGTCACGGGCGCCAGCGGCGCGGGCCAGTGCGCGTCCTTGACCTGCCAGGAGACGCAGTCGCGCACCTCCGGCTCGGCGCCGGTCCCGGTGCTCAGGTCGGCGTCGGCGTCCTGTACGCGGATCCGGGTCAGTACGGGGGTGGTCGCCTCGCCCAGGTGGACGGCGGGGTAGCCAGGGGCGGTGATCTCGCAGTCCTCGAAGACGCCGGCGCCCTTGGCGTCCACGATCAGGCCGTTCTTGCCGGCGCGGACGATCCGTACCCGGCTCACGTGCGGGGCGGCGCCGGCCGCGACCACCACTCCGGACCCGGCCGCCTCGGTGATCTCCACGTCCCGGGCCCGTACGGTGGCGCCGTCCTGGACCACCAGCCCGGCGGTGCCGGCGCGCAGCACCCGGCCGCCGGCCAGTTCCGCGTCGCCGCCGGGGCCGAAACCGAACCCGGCGCGTTCGGCGTCGGTGACCGTGCAGCCGGTCAGGCGGACCGGGCCTCCGGAGCCGGCGACGACACCGTTGCGGCAGCGGACGACGGACAGTTCGGCGGCTTCGGTGCCCGCCGCGCCGGACAGATCGAGGCCGGACATACCGCAGTCGGTGAGGTGCACCTCGGTCAGCGTCAGCCGGGCGTCGGCGACCGCGTGCAGCCCGTGTTCGGGGGTGTGGCCGGCACGCAGCCGGGTCAGCGTCACCTCGGCGGCACCACCGGCGTGTACGGCGCTGAACCGGCAGTCGGTCACCTCGCCGTCGGTGAGCCGGACGGTGGCGGAGCCGGTGGCCAGCAGGCCGTTGGCCGCCGAGCCGCGTACGGTCGTGCCGCGCGCCTCCAGCCGGGCCGTACCGTGGGCCGTCAGGGCCGCCGACGTGGTCCGTGCGATCCGGGTGTCGGCCAGCCGCACCCGGGCCCGCTCCCCCGCCGTGGCACCGGAGCCGCCGCCGTCGCGCAGGACGCAGCCGGCCAGCACGGCGTCGCCGGCCCCGGCGACGTGCAGCGCGTCGGCGCCCGCGCCGCTCAACTCGCAGCCGTACAGCAGCAGTCCGCCCCGGACCTCTGCCGGGGCCGCGGTGTCCGCCGCCTCGTACGGGTCGTCGTCCTGCGGTACGGGCGAGGAGTCCAGCACGCGCACCGCTTCGCCGCCGCAGTCCCGTACCCGGCAGTCCACGAGCAGGGCCGCCGACCGGTCCTCGAACAGCAGTCCGCTGCGGCCCGCGCCGTCGATCAGACAGTCGCGCAACAGGACGTGCGCGCCGTCGCGGACCCGCACACCCGAGCCGGTGGCCCCCCTGATCCGGCTGCCGGTCATCTCCAGCCGGGAGTCGCCGCCCACCACGACGCCGGTGCCCTGGGCGCCTTCCAGGACGCAGTCCGTCAGCCGCACCGCACCGGTGGTACGGATCAGCGCCCCTGCCAGTGCCGCGCCCGTCAGGCGGGCGCCGGTCATGGTGAGCGCGGCGTCACGCAGCACTTCGAGGCGGCCCATGCCGGTACCGCCGCCGTGCCAGTGCGTGCTGCCGCCGGACAGCAGGACGGCCGGCTGGTCCGCCGCACCACCCCGTACGGTCACTCCGTCCAGCGTCAGCCGGGCACCGGAGCGGACTTCGAGGGCCGGGGTGGTGCCACCGGGCGCGGCGAGGGTGACCCCGCCGCCGTCCGCGGCCCGCAGCGTCACGTCCCGTACGACGCGCAGCGTCTCCGCGTACGTCCCCGGTGACATCCGCACTTCGTCGCCCGGGGCAGCGGCCTCCAGGGCCGCGGCCAGCGCGCCGGGGCGGCCGGGGGTCACGTGATGCACGGTGGCGTCCGGTGCCGCCTGACCGGTGGTCATTGGATGCCTCCCATGGGCGTGTCCGGGTCGGCGGGGCCGTCGGCCCGGCCCTTGCCCTTGCGCGGGCGCTTGGAGTGGGTGTCACCGCCCGTTCCGTCCGCACCGCCGCGACCGCGCTTGCCGCCCGCGACCGGGCCAGGTTCGTTGTCCGCCACGGTCCAGTGGCCGCCGTCCGGGTAGCGCACGGTGTCGGGGCTGGTCGTCCAGACGATCTCCACCGGGGGCGGCAGCCGCTTCTTCCCCGCCCTTTCGGGGGCGAAGGTGGTCATGCTGCCGTCCGCGAAGGTGAGGTGCAGTTCGCGGCCGAGGGCGTTGGCGTAACGCTGGAGTGCGAAGTCCTCGGCCGCGGACCTGACGGCCTGGCCGGAAGCGCCTTCCAGGCCGCCTGCCAGGAAGTTCTCGCGGCGCAGGCGCCCGGTGGCCAGCGCGATGGACAGTTCCCGGGGGGTGAGGTCGATGTTGAGGTTGCTTCGGAGCGCCTCGTCGAGCAGGTTTTTGATCGCGTTCTTGGAGGCCGTGCCACCGCGCCCGAGCTGGGTCCGCACGTCTCGCAGGAGCTGCTCCGCCGAGGGCAGCCGCAGGTGGCCGGGCGCGTTGTCGAAGGCGTGCAGGACCGAGGTGGGCGGCGGCTGGTGCGACGCATGCACGATGGCGTAGTCGAGCAGGTCCAGGAAGCGCGACGGGTCCTCGTTGTGGGCATAGCCGTGGGTGATGAACCGCAGGTCCTCCTGGCGGATGCCGGCCCGTACGGACGGGTCGCCGGGCAGCCCGGCGGAGACGTTGAGCCCCAACGGGTTGGCGTCCGTGCCCAGTTCGTCGCTCAGTCGCGCGGCGACGTCCCGGGGAGCCTCCTGGCCCGGGCTCTCCACCGGCCGCAGCGGGTTCTCGTGATCCGCCGCCTCCGGGGACAGCTTGAAGCGGTTGTCACGAACGTCCTTCAGTTCCAGCCCGCGCTTGGTCTCCTTGCTTTCGACCAGCCGCTCCAGCTGTGACAGCCCGGCGTGGTCCTGGAGCAGCTTCCCGCCCTTGCCGTAGAGCCCGGCCATGATCCGGGAGAGGTCGGTGGTGATGGCCGCCTTCTCGAACTCGGCGACGAAGGCCGTACCGCGGACGGGCAGCGTGTGGTTGCCGGCGGCGATCTCCCGCTGCGCCTCGCGGTCGGTGATGCCGTCGTCCACCCGCTTGAGCCAGTCGTCCTGGCTCTCGCCCGCCAGCCGCGGGAAGTCGTCCCTGGTCAGGCGCGGCAGGGTGGCGTCCAGCTCCCAGGCGTTGAAGTTGTTGAGCGCCCGGCTCAGCTGGTGGTACTCGGCGCCGCCGGGACCGTACCGCAGCGGCAGCCAGCCGTGGACGCCGGGCATGGCGTCCACCAGCGTCGCGGTGGCGTCCACGAACAGGTTGGGCTCGGGTGCGTACGGCAGCAGCGGGTGGCGGCCGGCGATGCCGACGCGGGCGCGCATGTCCGCGCGGACCCGCAGGTCGAAGGTGATCCGGTTCTCCTGCGTCACCCGCAGCTCGCCGGGCTGCCGCTGGGTGTCCGAGGCCTTGCCCTTGCCCTTCGCCTCGGCCTTGGCCAGGTGCTCGTCGGTCTTGACCAGGAGCGGATCGGGCAGGCCGCCGCCCGGCGGCTCGGGCACCCGGTAGCCACCGAACATCGTCAGCGGGCGCAGCGGCTCGGCCGACGACGGCTCCCCCGCCCGCTCGACGCCGCGCATCTCGAACTTCTTCTCGAAGTAGTCGAAGATGTGCCGGCCGCTGGGCACGGTGTGCTCGAAGGTGTCGAAGTCCATGAAGGCGAAGTACGGATGGGAACGCCCGGCTCCGTCGGCGCCGCCGGCCATCATCGCGTGCACCATCGACCGGCTGGCCGGGCTGGTCATGACGGTGTTGCGTACGGTGCCGTACGGGAAGTCGCCGCCGCGCCAGCCGACGCCGACGACGGCGATCGGGAAGTCGGCCTGCACGCCGTCCAGGGCATGACGCACCGCGGCATTGATCTGTGCGATCTCGTCCGCCGGGCCATTGAGACCGATGACCACACCGAAGCGCCCCCGGTAGCTGTCCGGCAGACCGGCGGTGACCGCCCGCAGGAAGTCACCCAGCTGCCCGCCGCCGATTTCGTCGTACTTGACGACGGTGTTGACGACGTAGGAGAGCGGGCGCTGCTCGCGGAGACTGTCGTGCAGGTTGGCCAGGTAGTCAGCGCCGGACAGGGGCCGCTGGTCGAGCCCGTGCAGGTCCCGGAACGCGGTGTTGGCGCGGATGTCGCCCGGCGTGGTGCCGCGGGTGAGGGCGTTGTCCCAGCGGAGGCCGGGCATCTGGTGGTTGCCGCCACCCTGGCCCGAGGGGCCGGGCTGTACGTCGGTCATCTCCACGGCGCGCGGCCCGGGGTGCGAGGAGGGCGCACCGCCGAGCGGCCCGACGTACTCCCCGCGCCGCGCGCGCTCGGTGGCGATGGCGTGGTTGGCCTCGTCGATCTGCTGCCGGACGGCCTGCGGGTCCATGCCCAGGTCGTCGAGCCGGGACTCGGCCTCGGTGAACTCGGCGCGCTTGGCGCCCAGGTCGTCGAGCGCGTCGAGGGCTTGGGCGGACGGCTTGGACGGGCCGGGCTGATCCGCCTTGGGCACCAGCCGGTCCACCTTTGCCTGGGCCCCGGCCAGGTCGTACGAGGCCCGCTGGTACTGCTCCCAGGCGTCGAGCCGCAGCTCCGCCTCCGGGCCGCTGGTGCCGCCGGTGACGATGTCGTGCCGGGCCCGGTCGCGGGCGCCGCGTCCGGTGCCGGGGCCAAAACCGAGCGGGTCCTCCGGTGCCGGGCGTTGCGGGAAGGGGCTGCCCGGTGCGGGCTGTGGCTCCACGGAGTCCGCCTTGGCCTTGCCCTTGCCCTTGTCGGTGGACGGGACCGCCTGCGGCTCCGGCTGCGGGTTCGGGTGCGTCTCCGGCTGCGGGTGCGGCCGCGGGCCGCCGCCGAGGCCGTGTTCGCCGAAGAGGCCGCCGGTGAGGGCGTTGATCTGCTTGCGGGTGCGCGCCGCGTCGATGCCCAGTTCGTCGAGCCTGGCCTCCGCCTCGGCGGCCTCGGCGCGCTTGACGCCCAGGTCGTCCAGCGCCTCGGCCAGGGCGGGCGAGGGCTCGCCCTGGGCGGCGCCCGGCGGCGCCAGCTCGTCCACCTTGCGCTCCGCCTTACCGAGCTGCGACAGCGCGTTCTCGTACCCGACCCACGCGTTGAGCTTCGCCCCGGCCTCGGGACCGGTCGAACCGCCGAGGATCAGGTCGTTCCGGGCGCGCAGGCGCTGATTCATGGCGGCGGCGCCGGAGAAGCCGCCGAAGCGGCCGCGCGGGGGCGCGGTGACGGGGCCGGAGTCCTTCGGCCCGGGCGCCGGGGTGGCAGCGGACCCGGCCTTCGGCGCGGGCGCGGGCGTGGGCGTGGGGGTGTGTTCGGCGGCCTTGACCGCGGCCGGTACGGCGACGGCGTCCGCCGCCTTGGACACGTCACCGCCCGGGTGGGCGATCAGGTCGAGGGCACTGTGGTCCGCGGTGCCGGACGCGCCCGCGCCGTCCAGGTCCGGGCGGGCCGACACGCCGGAGGGGCCGCTGTCCGGGGTGGCGCTGTGGCCGGTGGCCGGGGCGGGTTTGCGGTCGCCGGCATCCAGCAGGCTCATCGCCAGGTCATGCTGGTCGAGGGCCGGTTGAGGAGCCGCCTTGGTCAGGGAATCGTTGCCGGACGCGGCGCCTGCCTTGGAGCCCGGCGCCGTCTCCGGGGTCTTCGCCCGCAGCGGGTCGTGCGCGCCGGCGCCCGTCGGCCGGATCGTTTCCGCCGGTCCGCTGTGCGCACCCGGCACTCCCTCGGCGCCGGGCAGGTGCCGGGTGCCCGCCGGGCCCTGTGTGACCGCCACGTCCTGCACGCCCGTCAGGTCCGTACGCGCCGGGCCGCCGGGCACCGTGTTCGCCAGGTCCTGCGCCGTGAACGTGCGCGTCGCCGCGTCGCCGATGCGGATGCTGACGCCGTCCCCGTGGAAGGCGGTCACCGCGACGTCGCCCGAGGCCAGCGCCTGCAGTTCGGGGAAGGTCATGTCCTCCAGGGCCTCGCCGTGCCCGGCGGCACCGCGGGCCATCGCGTGGCCGTCGCCGATGCCGTGGACCGATCCGGCGTCGAACGAGGTCTCCGGGACGCGGACGGCGGGGGCGTCCGTCGCCACGTGGGCGAGCGGCGACGAGGCGTGGGTGTCCTTGAGCAGGTCGATGGCGGTGTCCGCGGACAGCAGCAGGTTGTTGTCCATGCGGATGTGCCCGGCTGCGAAGTCCGTCTGCTGGATGAGCTGAGTGGCACCGGAACCGTGGACGTCCGGGACGGTCAGGCCGTTGGCGTGCGTGGTCATGCCGGGTACGTCGGGGGCGGTCACCAGCCCCGGCTGGTCGATCTGCACGCCCGCGTGGGTGACGGAGCCGTTGGGCACGGTGATGCCGTGCGGTGCGGTAATGCCATGCGGTGCGGTGATGCCCTGAGGCGCGGTGATGCCCTGAGGCGCGGTGATGCCCTGAGGTGCGGTGACGCCGTGCGGCATCGTGATGCCGTTGGGGGCGATACCGCCCAGCCCGTTCGGCGTGAACGTCCCGAGCCCATTCGGCGTGAACGACCCGAGCCCATTCGGTGTGAACGACCCCAGCCCGTTCGGCGTGAACGCTCCGAGCCCGCCGGGCGTCACGGTCCCGGGAACCCCGCCGAGCCCGCCGGGCGTCACTGTCCCGGGAAACCCGCCAAGCCCACCGGGCGTGAAGTGCGCGCCCGGGAAACCTCCCGGGAAACCGGCCGCGCCGAGATGCAGGCCCGACAGGTCCACGAAGCTGCCCGGCACGAAGGGCGCGCCGGTCCCGCCGACGGGCCGGAACGGCACGAGCGCGCCGGGCCCGCCGAACGCGCCGGTGTGGATGCCGCCGCGCAGCGCCGCGTCCGAACGCCCCGCATTGGCCAGCAGCGCGTGCAGTTCCGGCTGCTGGATGCCCAGGACCCGCTCGCCGAAGGCGAGCCGCGCGGCGCCGCCGAGGCCCAGGACACCGAGTTCGGTGAAGTCCAGGGGCAGTACGGTGGCGGTGGCGATCCGCCCACCCCGCCCGAGGTTGACCTTCGCGTACGCGCCGATCTTGGCCCAGCTGCCGTCGATGTGCCCGGTGAACGTCGCCCAGTCCTTGGTGATGGTGCCCGCCAGGGACCCCCAGCCGCCCTTGGCGAGATTCCCCAACCCCTTCACGCCGTTGACGATGTTGAGGGCAGGCGCCGCGTGGGCGGCGATGACCATGGGCGCCACCACGACCTTGGGCATGCCGTGCAGCGAGGAGAAGTGGCCGATCTCCGCGAAGATGTTCTTCCCGGCGCCGGCGATGCCCTCGAAGCCGCCCTTGAGGACGCCGCCCAGGCCCTTGACGATGGAGCCGACCGGCAGGGCCTTGGTGGTGGGGAAGAGCACGCCGAGGAAGGCGAGGCCGAGCTCCAGGCCGCTGGCCTTGCCTTGGCTGAAGTCGACGATGGTCTTGATCAGCAGAACCGCGTTCATGCCCCAGGCGAGGACCGCGAGGACGCCGCCGGTGAAGATGGCGATGACCGACAGGACGATGGTCAGCCATTCGAAGGCTTCCCAGAACATGTCGCAGTCGCTGACCGGCTGGACCATCAGCGACCCGGCAGCGGTCAGCGCCTTGTCCAAGGTGCTCGCCGCGTTGCCGAGCGCGGTCTTCGCCTCTTCGGCCCGGTCGATGTGGGTCTGCCGCTGCGGGTCGTCGTCGGCCAGGCCCTGGATGGCGGACAGCGCCTGGTCGGCATCGCTCTGCGCGTCGGTGACGGCGGTGGCGTACGTACGCAGCGCCGCCTCGGCCTGGTGGAAGGATTCCTCGACATGGCCGACGAAGTTGTGCAGGTGGTCGTCGACCATGTCACGCAGCTGGTCGGCGGTCTTGCCGATGAAGCGCTGGCCGTCACCGGCGGTCTGCTGGAGCGCCTTGAGGCCGTTGTTGATGGTGCCCGCGTTGGTGGCGAGATCGCGCATCGCGTCGGCGATGGCCGTGATGGCGGCGGCGTCGCCCGGGGTCGGATCGCCGTCGAGGCCGAGAGCACCCCAGTCACCGGGACGCGTAGCCAAGCCTGTTCCTCTCCCGCGGTAGACCGTTCACAGATGTCACTACCGACGCGCCCAGCACACCGGAGTCATAGGACACCACACCTACGTTCACGTATCTGCGACCCGATCGGTTCACAGTGTGAACGACATCACTTCACTCCGCTTCACCGGTACTTGAGTGAACCGATTCGCTTTCCGTTGCGTTTGACCAGTGGAGAGACCTGAAGTGATCTCCGACCGCGCGAAGGGTGTGACCGTGACCGACATAGCCGTTGACTACGAACTGCTCAACGACGTCGCGCAGAAGGCCGGCAAGCTCAAGGACGAGGTCAAGCAGGCCCGCGAGAGCAAGCAGGAGTACTCGGTCGACGAGGTCGGCACCCGCGTGGCGGTCGCGGCGATCCGCAAGTACTACTCGACGTGGAAGGGCTCCTTCAAGCGCTCCGAGGAGAAGCTGGAAAAGCTCAAGAACCTCTACGAGGGCGTGGCGAAGAAGTGGGCCGACTGGGACTTCGACCTGGCCAACAAGGCGGCCAAGCAGAGCGCCTCGATCGCCTCCGACCTGTGGAACGCCCGCAACGACGAGTGGAACGCCTGGCACGAATCGGTCGAGAAGGCCAAGAAGGAGTACCCGGACCTCGACCCGTCGATGCTGCCGAAGGAGCCCGAGAAGCCCGGTGAGCGCCCCGACGAGTGGACCACCGACGACGGGCACGGCAACAAGACCACCACGACGTACGAGTACGGGCCGGACGGCAAGCCGACGAAGGTCACCACGACCATGGAGACCAAAACGGGCCTGAAGGCGACCGACACCACGAACTACCACGCCGACGGCACGTACGACTCGACCTCGACGGACGTCTTCGGCAGCGTCACGAACACCATCGGGACGTCGAAGACGTCCGAGACGCCGGAGCACAAGACCACCACGGACGACTTCGAGAGCAAGACGAAGGACACCGAGGGCAACGAGAGCACCACGACCGGCACCACCACCTCGGTCACCGACCAGAAGACCGGCCACCGCGACACGAAGACCACCTACACCACCGTCGGTCCCGACGAGGACGGCAACGAGCAGACGGTGACAGGTACCACCCATTCCTCCGTCGATCTCAACGGCCACGAGGTGACCACCACCATCGAGGTCAACGAGGACGGCAGCGGCACCAAGACCGTGGTGACCGACGGCAAGACGGAGGAGTGGACCAGCGACGACGCCGAGGGGGACACCGGCTGGACGCCGAAGGAGTCCGACGACTGACGGCTCCGCCCCCGGCCCGACGCGCCCCCGGGCCCCGTCCGGGTTCCCACCCATTCCCCTACCGACCCAGGGAGTCAGCACCATGCCCGCAGGCAACATCAACATCGACTACAACGAGATCCAGCGCGTCTCCGGCGTGATGAAGCAGGCCGTCAACGACATCAACCCGCTGCTGCTGAGCACCAAGACCTCCGTCGAGGGCCTGCTGGACAACGGCCTGTTCATGCAGCAGAGCAGCCCGGCGCTGAAGGAGTCCTACAGCAACCTCACCGCGTCGCTGCAGAAGGCGGTGGAGAGCATCAACTCCTTCGCCAACCAGTTCAACCAGATCAAGAACAGCATCGAGAAGATGGACCTGGACATCGCGACCGGCACCAAGAACGCCGGCTGACGGACCGCACGACACGGACCGCACGACACGACGGTGCCCCGCCACCGGACCAGAAGTCCGGTGGCGGGGCACCGTCGTAGGTACGGGCCGGCCGGTCAGCCGGCGTCTCCGTCGCGCAGCACCGTCTCCGGCACCAGCACCGACACCAGCGCGCCGGTCACCGGGTCGACGGTCAGGCCGCGGCCCGGCGTCGGACGGCCCCGCAACAGGTCGTACGGCACCCGCACGCCGAGGATGTCGCCCTCGCCCGGTGACTGCGGCGACAGCAGCACGCCCTTGCGGACCCGCCGTACCAGGCCGAGCCAGCCGATGCCCACCGAGGTCAGCGTCTCGGCGGTGGCGGCGGCGACCAGTCCGATGCCGCGGTCCCGGCCGGTGGTGGCGACCTCCCGCAGCGCCGCGTCGCAGGCGGGCAGCTGGTTGAGCAAGTCGGCGTCGTCGACCAGGACCACCGCTGGCCCCGGTTCGGCGTTCAGCGCCGCGGTCACCTCGTCGGCCAGCGGGTCCGGGTCCTGGATGACCACGGCCCGCGGGTGCCGGGCCAGGCCCCGCAGCGGCGATTCGCGCGGCGTGAGCGCGACCACTCGGGTGCCGCCGGCCAGCAGCGACACCGCGAGCGTGGTGAGCGCGGTGGACCGGCCGCTGCCGGGCGGGCCGCTGACGAGGAAGGACGGCGCGTCGGCCGCGAAGTCCACGCCGATGGCGCCCAGGTCGTCGCCGCCGACACCGAGCAGTCCCCACAGGGGGCGCCGGTCGGCCGCCGGGACCTTCTCGTACGCGTCGGTGAACGACACCTGGCGGGGCAGGCTCAGGACACGCGCGGGGCGGCGCGCCGCGGGCAGGTCGCGGTCGCGCTGCGCGGCCCGCTCCCCGATCCGCTTGAGCGCCTCGGCCTGGTCACGTCCGGTGACCGGCGCCCCCTGTCCCTGTGCGGCCTGTTCGCCGAGCAGGGCGACCTGCACCTCGGTGGCGCTGCCCCCGCGCCAGCCGCGGCCCTGCGGGACGACGGCCGGCACCTGCTTCGGCGGGATGCCCGCCAGGCTGTACTCGTTGCGGTCGGTCAGCCTGAGCAGCAGACGCTCGTCGTTGAGCGAGGCGACCTTGCCGGTCAGCAGCGCCCGTTCGGACGTGGCGACCACGTGCAGCCCCATCGGCGCGCCCTCGCGGATCAGCGCGGTCAGCTCATGCATCGGCCGGCCGCCGTCGTGCTCGCCGAGCAGGGCGGCCAGCGAGTCCCAGCCGTCGATCAGGACGACCACGTGGGCGGGACGCTCGGCGGGCGGCAGCAGGGTGCGCAGTTCGGTGAGGTTGGCCGCGCCGTGGGAGGTGAGCAGTTCCTGACGCGCGCCCATCTCGGCGGTCAGCCGGGTCAGCAGGCGGCCCAGCCGTTCCAGGTCGGCGCGCGGTACAACGGCGCCGCAGTGCGGCAGTTCGGACAGCGCAGCCAGCGCGCCGCCGGCCGCGTCGATGCCGTACAGGTGCACGTCGGCGCTGGAGTGCCGGCGGGCCAGCGCGCCGCCTATGGTGCGCAGCACCTGGGAGCGGCCGGAGCGCGGGGTGCCCAGTACGTACAGGTGCCCGAAGCGGGACAGGTCCAGTTCCAGGGGCTCCTGGCGCTGGGCGCCCGGCAGGTCGGCCAGGCCCCAGACGACCGGCGCGAGGCGCCCGTCGGCCGGGTCGGGCCGCTCGGGCAGTTCGGCCAGGCTCACCGCATTCGGCAGCGCGGGCAGCCAGGGGCTGGGCTGCCGCTCGATCTCCAGCTGAGCGGCGGCTTCCTGGACCGCGTCGACCAGGGCCGTCAGGTCGGTGGGCGCGTCGGCGCGGTCCATCGCCTCCTGGATGGCTTCGAAGAGGTCGGCGGTCTCCTCGACGGGTTCGGCCGCCGTACGGCCCAGCAGCGACCAGGACAGTTCGCTGGTCCAGACGTCGGCCCGGTGCTCCGGGTCCGGTCCGGTGCTCGTCCCCGTGGCCCCGGTGTCCGCGGCTGCGGCCTGTCCGTCGTCGCGTACGGCGCCCACGAAGGCGGTCTGGAACGGGAGCACCGAGCGGTGCCCGATCCGGGCCAGGGCGCGGCCCGGGGTGTCGCTGGAGATGCTCACCGCGTCGTTGACCTCCAGGACGTCCTGGCTGTCGAGGGCGTCGGTGACGCGCAGCGAGATCCGCAGGTTGGTGTTGGCGCGGATGTCGGCGGTGACCACACCGGCCGGGCGCTGGGTGGCGAGCAACAGGTGCAGGCCGAGCGAGCGGCCGCGCTGGGCGATGCCGACCAGCCCCGGCACGAACTCGGGCACGTCGCGGGCGAGGGTGGCGAACTCGTCGATGATGAGCAGCAGCCTCGGCAGCGGTGCGAGCGCGGGGTCGCGGCGGCGCATCGCCCGGTACTCGGTGTGGTCCTTGGCACCCGCGTCGGCCAGGACGCGTTCGCGGCGGGTCAGTTCGGCGGTCAGCGAGGTCAGCGCCCGCTCGACCAGGTGGCTGTCCAGGTCGGTGACCATGCCGAGGACGTGCGGCAGCCGCTCACAGCCGGCGAAGGCGCTGCCGCCCTTGTAGTCGACGAGGACGAACGTCATCTCGTCCGGCCGGTTGACCGCCGCCAGGGAAGCCACCAGCGTCTGGAGGAGTTCGGACTTGCCGGCGCCGGTCGTGCCCGCGATCAGGCCGTGCGGGCCGTCCTTGACCAGGTCAAAGGTGACCGGCCCGGTGTAGCCGGTGCCGAGCAGGACGCCGGTGGAGGCCGGGCGCTTGGTCCAGCGGGCGGCCAGTTCGGCGGCCCGCGGCGGTTCGAGGCCGAGCAGGTCCAGCAGCTTGACGCGGTCCGGCAGGCCGTCCGAGCCGTCCGGGGTGACGTCGCGTACGGGGGCCAGGGCCCGGCCGATCCGCTCGCACCAGCCGGTGTCCACCAGGTCGGGCCGGATGCCGGTGATGTCGGCGTTGCCGGTACGGCGCAGCGTCACCTCGCGGGCGCCGACCGCGCAGACGGTGACGCACTCCTCGGGGAGCATCCGCTCCTCCTGGTCGAGGCAGATCAGGAACACCCTTACGGCCGGGCCCTCCTTGAGCACCTGCACCACGCCGGGCACGTCGCGCAGCCGCCGCGCACCGTCCAGGACGACGACGAGGTCGGGTTCGGCCAGCAGCGCGCCGCCCATCGCCGACTCACGGGAGCGGGCCCGGGAACGGATCGCGGAGACCAGTTCGGAGACCCGGTTGGCGACCGTCTCCGGGTCGTTGCCGATGGTCACGGTGGGCCCGCCGGACGGCGGCGCGGCGACGCCGCCCTCGCCGGGGCGGGCGTGCGGCAGCCAGCGCACCCACTGCCAGGCGGGCGCGCCCGCCGCGTCGGTGAGCACGGTGATCCGGACGTCGCGCGGGCTGTGCAGGATCGCGGCCTGCGCGACGGTCCAGCGGGCCAGCGCCCGGGCCGCGTCCGTCTCGCCCGAGATGCCGACGACACCGTCCCCGCACAGGTTCACGCCGATCGGCATGTCGGGGATCTGCCAGTTGACGGAACGGTGGTTGTCCTCGCGGGAGCTGTCCTCGATCGTCAGCAGCGACGCCTGGCGTACCGTGCCGACGCGCAGCAGGAGGTGGTCGGAGTGGCCGCGGCGGCGTTCCCACAGCCGGGCGCCGGGGCCGACGGCCCACATGCCGGCGGCGGCCGGGTCGGGGCCGGCGGCGACCCGCAGGCCGCGCTCGTGCGCGACCATGTCCTTGACGTCCTCCTCCAACGAGGCGCGCCGGGCACGGTAGTTGGCGACCGAGTCCAGGAAGTCGCGCCAGCCGCTCCGCTTGGAGCTGATCCAGTTGCCGATGGCGAGCACCGGGCTGAAGAACGCGAACATCAAGTAGAAGTACGAGTGCAGGAAGACGACCATGCCGACGCCCATGAACATCGGCGCGAGCACCACCAGCAGCGGGATGGTGCGCCGGGCCGGCGGCACCGGCGGCGAGGGCAGCGTGAACCGTTCCGGCACCAGCGGCGGCACGATCCGCGGCGGCCGGTTGAAGTCCAGGTACGCGCCGTCCTCGGAGGCCGTCACGGCGGCGTCCGCCTCGGTGGGCTCGGCCACCCGCAGCAGGTACTCGCCCATCCGCAGCTCACCGCCGAGCGGCCACTCCGCCCAGCCCTCGGGGACGGGGGCGTGCGTGTCGGCGTAGGGGTCGGGGAGTTCGGGCGGCGGCGCGGGCGGCAGCGGGGTGGCATCGGCGCGGGGCCGGGCGGGCGGCGGTTCGGGCACGGACAGGCGTACGCCGGTGCGGTGGCCGGGCACGGTCCCGGTGCCGGCGTCCGCCGCAGGGCCGTCGCCAGCACCGGGGCCGCTGACCGCCAGGCCGGCGTTCAGCAGCACGGTGCCGTCCGGGCGGACGGTGATCCGGATGCCTTCGGCGGGCACGTCGCGGCCCTGGAGGCGTACCGAACTGCCCTCCGCGGGACCGACGGTGTGCGTACCGAGGTCCAGCGGCCAGACCCGTCCGGCGCCGCGTCCGCCGATGAGCTGGAGTTCGACGCGGGGGCCGCGCGGCAGCCGCTCGCCGTCGGCGGAACGGGACGGCGGCGGCAGTTCGGCCCGGTCGGGACCGTAGCCCCCGTCGGGCTCGGGCGGTACCGGACCGCCGAGACCGAGCGTGGCGCCGTCCCGTATGCCGGTGGCGGACAGCGGCAGGTCGGCGGGGAGTTCGCAGTCGCCGAGGTAGAGCGCAGAGGCCGCGCCGTCGGCGGTGGTGTGCTCACCGGCGAGGCGTGCGGCCAGTGCGCCGACGGTGGTCGAGCCCGGGGCGTCCAGGACCATGTCGCGCCGCTCGGGGGCGGCGTGCGGGGAGCCGGGCCGGGCCGGAGCGGAGGTTTCCGGGGCGGCCGGAGCGAGGGTGACGAAGAGTCTCACGGGGTACGAGGAGTCCGTTCCTGGGGATCGCCGGAGGCGGCGGGGTCGAAGTCGGCGTCGGAGCGGTCGGAGGTGGCGGACACCCCGGCCAGGCCGGGCGCGGAGGCGGCGGCCCGGGGCTCGGCCAAGTCCGGTTCTGTGAAGTCGAAGTCGTCCTCCACGACGGAGCCGGCGTCGGACGGGCGGTCGGGTCCGGCCGCGCCGCGGGCCGTGCCGGGTTCGGGTGCCTTGGTGGCCGGTCGCCCGGGCGCGTCCGGGCTCTGCGCGGGAGCAGGTGCGGCGGAGGCCGCCGGAGCAGTCGCCCCCGGAGCAAGCACACTCGGCGCGGGCTCATCGAAGTCGGCATCGCGGGGAGCGGCTCCGCGCGGTATGCCGTCGGCACCGCTGTCCGCCGCGCGTGGTGCCTCGGCGGGCCGGGCGGCCGGCTCGGGACGGCCGGCCGCCGCCTGCTCGCGTACCGGCTCGGTGCCGTCCGGCGCGGGCTCGGGCTTGCGGAGTACCTGCTTGGCCGGGGCGGTTTCCCGGACGGGCCCGGCGGCCGGGACGCCAGGTCCGGCATCCGTGCCGCCGCCGGTCCCGCTACCGGCATCCGTGGCTGCGCCCGCTCCGTTACCGGCGTCCGGCAGCACGCAGTGCGGCGCGGGGAGCCCCCGCCGTACCGCGCGAGCCACGGCCCGGCCGAGTGCGGGCGACTCCACGTCCACCTGGGGCCCGGGCCCCAGCAGCCGGCCGTCCGGCTCGGCGTGCAGGACCCAGCAGGCACCCGGCAGCCGGCCGCCGGCCAGCACGCGGGCCCGGCCTCGCGCGCACAGTTCCGCGAGCCGGGCCGATTGTGCGGGCGTCGGTGCCCAGCAGACCACCACCGGCACCGCCTCGGCCGGGATTTCAGGGCCCGCCGTCGCCAGTTCCGCGAGGATGTCGTCCAGCGGGCGCCCGGGGAAGCGCGGGTGCACACCGGCGGCGACCTGGACCGGCGGCCCGTCCGGCATCCGGTCCACCTGCGCGGCCAGCGCCTGGAGCACGCCGCGGGAGACCCGCGCGTCGCCCTCGATGCTCAGCGCGGCGGGGCCGCGCAGCCAGTCGACGAGGACGACACCCGGGGCCTTGCGGTCCACACCCAGGACGAGCGGCAGCCGTACAGTGCGGCCGAGGCCGGCAGGCCGCGTCCGTACCGCATCGGCCGGCGCGGCCCAGGTCCACTCCCCCGGCTCGTCCGCCGCGTCCGCCCAGGGCAGCACCGGCCCGGCGGATCCGGCCGGGTCGCGGCCCGCGACGACGACGCGGACGCGGCCCCCGCCCTGGGACAGCTGGACGGTGGGCACGTAGCAGCCGTCCCCCGCGTCCGCGTCCGCGCGGTCGAGGGCCGCCCGCACCACGTCCCCGGCGGCCGGGTCGGCGAAGTACCCGGCCAGCATCCGGGCACAGCGCCGGTGCCGCAGGTAGGCGCGCAGCGGCGCGGTGAACGCCCGTGCGGTCATCCGCACCTCCCACGCGATCCGGCGGCAGGTACGGCGGAAGCCGCCCTGCCTGCTCACGGTGCGGACGAGGAGCCAGATGAGCAGGACCAGGGCGACGAGAAAGCCGATGAGGATCAGCCAGGAGTTGCGGTCCGGCATGCCGAGGGCCAGCGGTACCGGGAACTGCGCCGGTGCCGCGACGGCCGCCGCGCCCGAGGGCGCGGCGTGGCTGGAGAGACTCACGCGCACTCCCGCGCGGCGAGCGCGGCGGCCTGCCGCAGGTGGTGCATCGCGTGGTGCAGCCGGGACTTCACGGTGCCGGACGGAATGCCCAGGGCGTGCGCCGTATCGGGGCCGGAACAGCCGAGCAGGTATGTGTACACCAGAACCTCTCGATGGGGGCGGGACAGTTGGGCGAGCAACTCGACGACGTGCGTCCGCTCCACGACGCGCGCGGCCTCGTCCGCAAGTACGGCCGTCTCCGGCGGCAGCCCGGTCGGCACCGCCGGCCGGGAGCTGTCACGCCGACTCCAGTCGATCACGACGTTGCGGGCGACCTTGAACAGCCAGGGCAGACTCGGCTCCCACCCCGTCTCGCGCCGGGCGCCGCGGGCGCGCGATGCCTCACTCTTCAGCCAGGCGCGCAACAGTGCTTCCTGGACGACGTCCTCCGCGCGCTGCGGGTCGGCGGGCAGCAGGCCGGTGACATACCGCAACAACGGCTGACGGTACGTCAGGACAAGTGCGGTGATGCGCTCCTCGGCGGACGGCCGGGCGGACGACAGGGAGGCCGGGGCGGGGCGACCCGGCGCGGGGCGACCCGGCGCGGGGCGACCCGGCCCGGCGGCAGCAGGACCCGGGGCCGATATCGCCGGTTCGCTCATCGATGTGCTGCCTCAAGGGTGTTCGGGGGTGCCGGGCCGTACCCCGACCGCGGACAAGTGGTTGCCGTAACCACGTACCCCAGCCTAATCAGCGGCCACCGAACGCGGCAAAACCCCCGGGTGAACAGTCGCCCCCTTGCCGTACACAAACCCACCCACGAGGGCCCATAGTGAATATTCGTCACTGACCCCAGCAGCCGACAAGGCCCGCCTTCTGCCCCCTCATACGAACCCACCGGCTGCCCCGTTCCGGAAAGGCATACCCCCACCCATGGCGCACCTTCTTCCCGCCGTCGCGCATTCCGCCGCGGTCGGGACGCGGTCAGTCACGCAATCGACGCGATAATCCCGGCAACGTGGACGGCCGTCCGGGATCCTGGTCGCCATGGATGAGGTCGAGGTCGTCGTCGCCCATTCCGAGCGCGCGACCCTGCGCGTCGGCGACGTGTTCCTGAAGGTGGACGCCGATCAGGCGCGCCTCGACGTCGAGGACGAGGCGACGGCCCTGGCGCCCATCCCGACTCCGAAGGTCCTGTGGCGCAAACCGCCGGTACTCGCGATCGCCGCGGTCCCGGGAACGGCGCTCGGCCGCCTCGGCGAGCCCTCGACCGCGTCCCCGGCGGCGTGGGCCGCGGCGGGTACCGCCCTCCGGAAGTTGCACGACGCCCCGTTGCCGCCCTGCCCCGGCCGGGCCGGCCGGAACCTCGAGGAGTTGGCGGCGGACCTCAACGGCGAGTGCGAGTGGCTCGTGACGAACGGCGCCCTGCCCGCCGACCTGGTTACCCGCAACCGCCAGGTCGCCGAGGCGGCGCTCCGGCCGTGGACTCCGGCCTTCACGCACGGCGACCTACAAGTAACTCACGTGTTCGTCGACGGCGACGAGGTCACGGGCATCATCGACTGGTCCGAGGCGGGCCAGGGCGATGCCCTGTACGACCTCGCCACCTTGACGCTCGGACACGAGGAGCACCTCGACGACGTCGTCGCCGGCTACGGCACCGACGTCGACCTCGACGTGATCCGCGCATGGTGGTCGTTGCGAAGCCTGCTGGGGGTGCGCTGGCTGGTCGAGCACGACTTCGACCCGTTCGCGCCAGGCTGCGAAGTCGACGTGCTCAGATCCCGGATGTGAGGCTGCGCGGACCCGACTGCAGCGAGTGCGTTCTGACGCAGCGGATGCGCAGGCGGCAGAACCAGTGCAGCAGCGCGATCGCTCCTTCCACGACCCAGCGGTACACGCCCAGGCCGGAGCCGTGCCCGACGCCGCGCCGAGTGATGTGCGGGGTGATCTGGAACTGGTCGGCTGCTATTCGGGCAGGTCTATGACTGCGATATCGGGTGCCTGGTTACATGACGAACAGGCCCAGGCCCGAGTCCGGTACGGACCTGTGCCTCCCGTCTCGGAGCGTCTGAGATCTACCGCGCGCGTTCCTTCCTTTCGTTTACAGTCGGCGGCAGCGCCGCCATTGAGCGGCGCTTTCCCGATTTGTGAGGCACTTGATGAGTAGGTTGCTGGATTCCTACGAGGCGAATGTGTCGGCGAGCTATCGGCTGCTCGGGCTGCACGACACGACCATGGCGGCCGAAACGTTCGATGACGACGCGGACAGAACGAAGTGGCTGCTTCCCGGACCGGGCCTGGTGTATCTCCAGACTCCCCCGGAGGTGGGCACGGTGGCGATACGCCTGGAGTCGTGGACCACCGCACCGTCGCCGCCGCCCGGCCCGTGGGCGGGGCGGGAAGAAGTCGAGGTGGAACTTCCCGAGGGCGAGCTCCAACTGCAGACCGTCGACGGCGGGATGTGGGAGCTTCCGCTGGTGCTGCCGTCGCCGGGCACGTACCGGATGCGGTGGCAGTGGGTGTTCAATCCGGACATCGGCCGCTCCTTCACTTCCCCTCTGAAGGACTGCTTCGACGTGCTCGACAACCCCGGCGGCCATGAGGCCGATCTGGATGGACAGCACCAGTTCTGTCTGGTGCAGATCTGGCGGACCGCCGCCGCCTGAACCGCAGCTGTATTGATCACGAGCGTGGTTGACACTCGCCAGGCATGATCATGGTGAAGATCTCCGGTGCGGTGGAGGTGTCGAGTCTTCACCGCACGGAGGTCTTCGTGTCCCACCGTGATGCCCGGCTGACCGTTCAGGGCGGTCGGCTGCTCGATGAACGTGTCCGCGCCGACCGCCCGGATGAGCATGTCGCAGCAGAGACGGGCATCTCACGCGTCACGGCGCACAAGTGGATAGCCTGCCTGGATCCATCTCGTCTCGCAGCCTGGGCCCCAGCTGCGGCCTGGTCACCGGGTCGGTGCACCGGAGACCTCCCAGTCATCGGCCCAGCCAATGATGTGCTCGCCGCACGCCGACCAGGCACTTTCCGCAGCCGTCCCAGGGCCGTTCCACCACATCCATGTCCACACCGCGCGCTGCTTCTCCGTTTCGGCCAGGAAGAGTACGGAGATATGGCGGCCACACCCAGGGCAATCTTGGATCAGCCCAGGAAGCTGAGCCGAACCTGCCGCTGCGGATTATCCCCGTTCGTGTCGACCAGGCACACCGACTGCCACGTGCCCAAGGCCAAGTCGCCGTTGATGACCGGGAGGGTGGCGTGTGGGGGGATGAAGGCGGGGAGGACGTGGTCGCGGCCGTGGCCGGGGGTGCCGTGGCGGTGGCGCCAGCGGTTGTCGGCCGGTAGGAGGTCGCGGAGGGCGGCGAGGAGGTCGTCGTCGCTGCCGGCGCCGGTCTCGATGATCGCGATGCCGGCGGTGGCGTGGGGGACGAAGATGTTCAGGAGGCCGTCGCGGCCGGCTGCTGCCTCGGCGAGGAAGGCGGAGCAGTCGCCCGTGAGGTCGTGGACGGTCTCGGCGGAGCCGGTCGTGACGTTCAGTACGTGTGTGGTGAAGGGGTTTGCCATATCACCATGATCGGCGATGCAGCGGGGTGGGACCGACCTGACACACGGCCGCAATAAAGGACCACTGGCCGAGACAGCGATTGACCCGGTTCCGGCCACGCGGCTACGTTCAGCGGCATGTCTTCGTCAGCCTTGCTCACCACGCGCGGTCATATCGACCTGCTGCGGGTGGCCTCTGCCGCCTGTCGCCGCGGCGACGGCTGCTGCTGTTACTGCTGCTGTTACTGCTGACGAGTTTCGCCTCCAGTTTTCACTCCGGGCTTCGCCTTTCCTTTCGCGCCTTCTTGCGTTGCGCGCGCTTTTGCCGTGCTTGTGTGCGGCCTGGCCTTCTTTCCGTTTGCGGAGTTTTTATGACGCCTGATCAGGCTGTAATTGATCGACGGGCTCGATCGTCCTCTGCGCCGCCCGAGACATCCGATGCCTCCCAGGGGCCCGAGCTCGTCACATTGGTGCCGGTCTCCGCCCGGCGGCGGTCGGTGCCTCGGTGGCTGCGGCGTACGACTGGGCCGGTGGGGCTGGTCGTGTTGTGGCAGGTGTTGAGTGCGTCGGGGGTGCTCCATCCCGACGTGCTCGCCTCGCCCGGCACCATCGCGCGTACCGCCGCGGGGCTCGTCTCGGACGGGACGTTGCCGTCGGCGATGCTCGTGTCCGTCCAGCGCGTGCTGGTCGGGCTGGTACTGGGCGGCGTCGCGGGCGTTGCGCTGGCGCTCGCCTCCGGGTTGTCGCGGCTGGGTGAGGACCTGGTGGACGCGACCGTGCAGATGTTGCGGTCCATTCCGTGGGTGGGCGTCATCCCGTTGTTCATCATCTGGCTGGGGATTGGCGAGGCACCGAAGATTGCGTTGATTGCGCTCGGGGTGGCCTTTCACCTGTACCTGAATGTGTACGCCGGGATCAGAGGTGTGGACGCCCAGTTGGTTGAGGCCGGGACCTCGCTCGGGCTCGGACGGTGGGGGCTGATCCGGCATGTCGTACTGCCCGGGGCGTTGCCGGGTGCGATGACCGGGCTGCGGTACTCGCTGGCCACGGCGTGGCTGGCGCTGGTATTCGGCGAGTCGGTCAACGCCGATGACGGCATCGGGTTCCTCATGAATCAGGCACGGGAATTCTTCCGCACCGATGTGATCGTGGTCTGCCTGATTGTGTACGCGCTGCTCGGGCTGCTCGCCGATTTCCTCGTCCGTACTCTCGAAAGGCTGTTGCTGCAATGGCGACCGACGTTCACGGGCCAGTGAGCCCGAAGACTGCAGACAGTGCCTCCACCGCCGCTGTACGGGTGGCCGGGCTGACCCGTTCCTTTGGTGGGCGGGCGGTGATTGATGGGCTTGAACTGACCGTGCGGCCCGGCGAGTTCGTGGCGTTGCTCGGGCGCAGTGGGTGCGGGAAGTCGACGTTGCTGCGCGTGCTCGCCGGGCTCGACCGGGAGATCGAGGGTGAGGTGTCGGTACCGCGCCGTTCGGCCGTTGCCTTTCAGGCGCCGCGGTTGATGCCCTGGAAGAAGGTGTGGCGGAATGTTCTCCTCGGGCTGCCCGGGCGGCCCGAACGGGAGGTTGCGGAAAGGGCGTTGGGCGAGGTCGGCCTCTCGCACCGTACCGATGCCTGGCCGAAGACGCTCTCCGGCGGCGAGGCCCAGCGCGCTTCGCTGGCCCGGGCCCTGGTGCGCGAGCCCGATCTGCTGCTGCTCGACGAGCCGTTCGGCGCGCTGGACGCGCTGACGCGCATCAAGGCGCAGCGACTGGTCGCCGAGCTGTGGCGGCGGCGCGGCTGCGCGGTGCTGCTGGTCACCCATGACGTCGAGGAAGCACTGCTGCTCGCGGACCGGGTGCTGGTGATGGACGAAGGCGTGATCGCGTACGAGACCGCCATCGACCTGCCGCGGCCCAGGGACATCGCCTCCCCGCGCTTCGCGGCGTTGCGTGCGCGACTGCTGGACCGGCTGGGCGTGGAGGGTCCCGCCGACGACAGCCTCGCGGACGGCCCGGCGGGCGGCGGCCTCGCCGACGCGGCCTGACCGGCTCGACGCACAACCCATCCCTCGCTGCACAAGCTCACGAACCAACGAACACCCACGAAACCAACGAACGGAACTGTGATGAGACCACGCCCACCGGCCCGCGCCCTCGTACCGGCCGCCGCCCTGCTGCTCCCGCTCGCGCTGCTGCTGACGGCGTGCGGCGGTGCGTCCCGGGCGGACGGTTCCGGCGGTGGTACGGGCAGTGGCACCGACGGCAAGGGCTCCGTGACACTGAACGTCGGTGACCAGAAGGGCGGCTCCGAGGCGCTGCTGCGGGCCGCCGGGGAGCTGGACGACCTGCCGTACCGCATCAAGTGGTCCACCTTTACCTCCGGGCCGCCGCTGCTGGAGGCGCTCAACGCGGGCGCCGTGGACATCGGCGCGGTCGGCAACACCCCGCCCGTCTTCGCCGCGGCCGCCCAGCAGAAACTCAAGGTCATCGCGGCCTCGCACAGCTCCTCGGAGGGCGAGTCGATCCTGGTGAAGAAGGACTCGCCACTGAAGCGGCCCGCGCAGCTCAAGGGCAAGACGATCGCGGTGGCGCAGGGCAGCTCGGCCAATTACCAGCTCGTCGCCTCCCTGAAGAAGGCCGGCCTGACGACCAAGGACGTCAAGCTCAGCTATCTGCAGCCGGCGGACGCGCTGGCCGCGTTCACCCGCGGCCGGGTGGACGCCTGGGCGGTGTGGGACCCGTACACCTCGCAGGCCCTCGACCAGGCCGACGCGCGCGTGCTGACCACCGGGCAGGGCGTCGTCAACGGCCTCAGCTTCCAGGTGGCCGCGCCCGCCGCGCTGAAGGACAAGAAGAAGGCCGGGGTGCTCAAGGACTACAACGACCGGCTGCGGCGTGCCCAGGACTGGGTGTTCAAGCATCCGCAGAAGTGGGCCGAGGTGTGGGCGAAGGAGACCGGGCTGCCGGAGAAGGTGGCGCTGGACGCGGTCAAGCGGACGCGCGGTACGGCCGTACCGGTCGCGGTCGACAAGGCCGCCGTCGCCTCCGAGCAGCAGATCGTGAACACCTTCGCGGACATCGGGCTGATCCCCCGGAAGTACTCCTTCGCCGACTTCGTCGACCCGCGGTTCAACGGTGACCTGCCGCCGTCGAGCACACGACCGCGTACGTACGGAAAGACCGGCTGAGGCCGGCTGACGCCCGCTGAGGCCGCAGCCACGGCGTTGGGAAAACAGCGATGCCGGGAAGACAGCGGCGCCCCGCATGGTTAGTACAACCATGAACAACACCAGCGGGGCGCGTGAGGTCGAGGTCGTGGTGATCGGTGCAGGTCAGGCCGGTCTCGCCGCCGCCTTCCATCTGCGGCGGCTGGGTTACACACCGGATCAGGACTTCGTCGTACTCGACCACGCGCCGCGCCCGGGCGGCGCGTGGCAGTTCCGCTGGCCGACACTCACGTACGGCAGAGTCCACGGGATGCACGCGCTCCCCGGCATGGAGCTGACGGGCGCCGACCCAGGCCGCCCCTCCGCCGAGGTGATCGGGGACTATTTCACGACGTACGAGGAGACCTTCGGCCTGCGGGTGCATCGGCCGGTACACGTCACCGCCGTACGCCCGGAGGGCCCGGAGCCCCGCGGCCGGCTGCTCGTCGAGTCCTCGGAGGGGACATACGCGGCCCGGGCGCTGGTGAATGCGACCGGGACCTGGGACCGGCCGTTCTGGCCGCATTTCCCTGGTCAGGAGCGGTTTCGCGGGCGTCTGCTGCACACCGCCGGCTATCGCGGGCCGCAGGAGTTCGCCGGGCAGCGGGTCGTCGTGGTCGGCGGCGGCACCTCCGCCGTACAGCATCTGATGGAGATCGCCGAGGTCGCGGCGGACACGGCATGGGTGACCCGGCGGCCGCCGGCCTTCCGCGAGGGACCGTTCGACGAGGAGCGCGGCCGCGCCGCCGTGGCCCTGGTCGAGGACCGGGTACGCCAGGGTCTGCCGCCCCGCAGTGTGGTCTCGGTCACCGGCCTGCCGATGACCGAGGAGATGCGGCGGGCGCGGGAGCGGGGCGTGCTCGTCCGGCGGCCGATGTTCGACCGCATTACGGAGGACGGCGTCCGCTGGGCCGACGGCAGTGCCTACCCGGCCGACGCCATCCTGCTCGCCACCGGCTTCCGCCCGGTCATCGACCACCTCGCCCCGCTCCGCCTCCGCGACCCGGGCGGCGGCATCCGCATGGACGGCACGCGTGCCGTCCGCGACCCCCGCGTCCACCTCGTCGGCTACGGCCCCTCCGCCAGTACGATCGGCGCGAACCGGGCGGGACGCGCCGCCGCACGCGACATCCGGCGGCTGCTGGAACGCGAGCCGGTGGCCGCCTGAGAGCGATTCGCCCAGGACCGGTGGCCGCCTGGGAGCGACTCGCTCAGTAACGGCAGCGCCCAGTAACAGCAGCGCTTATTCGAACCGCGTCCAGTCGCCCGCTCCCCGGCGCACGATCTCGGTTTCGCCGCCGGAGAAGTCGATGACCGTGGTCGGCTCGGTGCCGCAGTCGCCCGAGTCGACCACCGCGTCCACCACGTGGTCGAGCCGTTCCTTGATCTCCCAGCCCTGCGTCAGCGGTTCCTCCTCGTCGGGCAGGAGGAGGGTGCTGGACAGCAGCGGCTCGCCCAGTTCGGCGAGCAGTGCCTGCGCGACGGCGTGGTCGGGGATGCGGACCCCGACCGTCTTCTTCTTCGCGTGCAGCAGCTTGCGCGGCACTTCCTTCGTCGCCGGGAGGATGAAGGTGTAACTGCCGGGCGTCGCGGCCTTGATGGCCCGGAACACATCGTTGTCGATCTGTACGAACTGGCCGAGCTGCGCGAAGTTCTGGCACACCAGGGTGAAGTGGTGGCGGTCATCGAGGTTCCGGATGGACTTGATCCGGTCGATGCCGTCCCGGCTGCCGAGCTGACAGCCGAGGGCGAAACAGGAGTCCGTCGGATAGGCGACGAGCCCGCCCGAGCGGATGCTGTCGGCCACACTGCGGATGGTGCGCGGCTGCGGGTTTTCGGGGTGCACGTCGAAGTACTTCGCCATCCGTCGAGCGTAGGCGATGTTCGACCGGATCAGCGAAAACGGGGCCGGTGGATCAGGCGGAGGCGGTCAGTGGAGGTGTGAGCCGTCGTGGGAGGCGATGACCTCGGTGACGCTGCCGGCGTGGCGCAGTCACGACCGTTCCACGGGGAGAAACCGGCCGCCGGCGCAGTAGTGGCCGTGAGGTCCGTTCTCGGGGGTACTCGGGAGGGGTGGGGCAGCCCACAGCGGAGAGGAGAGCGTCATGGTGGTAGCGGTCATCGCTGTCGTGTGTGTGCTCATGCTGGTTCTGGGGTTCCTCGTACCGAGGTTGTCCCGGCGCCCGGAGCGGGGCACGCAGAAGTCGCTCGGTGCGGGCGCGCGTGGGGCAGGCAAGGCTCCTGGCGTTGTGGGGCGACTGCTGAGCGCGCCGTTCCGCAGCAGCAACCGGGCGGTGGGAAAGAGCGGTCGCGCCGGCCGTAAGGGCCGTTCCCGCATGCCCTTCTGAGGTGTGCCGGTACGTCAGGTCGTACAGCGACGCCGGGTGTCACACCTGTGGCGGTGCGCCCTCGATCGGGCGGCCGAGGACGCCGGGGCGGCGCTGCCGGGGCAGCGGGCCGCCGGGCGGGCGGTAGTCGACGCCCAGGGCATCAAGGCGGGCGTAGTGGTCGGCCATCCGCGCCTCGAAGGCCGGGTAGTCCCGTTCCGCCGGTACCGGCAGCGGGGACCAGGCGACCTCGGCGAACGCGGCGAGCCGGGGAAAGACCTGGTAGTCGACGCGGGAGCGGTTCTGCATCACCTCGGTCCAGACATTGGCCTGAGTGCCGAGGATGTGCCGGGCGGCTTCCGGGGAAAGGCCGGGCGGTACAGGTTCGAACCGGTAGACGTCCTCCAGGGTGCGTACGTAGCCGATGGGCATCGGTTCGTCGGGGCCGCCGTGCTGGCGGTGGTCCAGGTACACCTGCTGCTCCGGGCACATCACGACGTCGTGCCCGGCCTCGGCGGCGGCGATGCCGCCCGCGTAGCCGCGCCAGGAGGAGACCGCGGCGCCCTCGGCGAGGCCGCCCTCCAGGATCTCGTCCCAGCCGATGAGGCGGCGGCCGCGCGCGGTCAGCCAGCGGTCGAAGTGGCGGATGAACCAGGACTGGAGTCCGTCCTCGTCGGCCAGCCCGAGTTCGGCGATCCGGGCCTGGGCGGCCGGCGACCGATGCCACTGGTCCTTGGGGCACTCGTCGCCGCCGATGTGCACGAACGGCGAGACGTGCGGCGGGAAGAGCTCCAGTACCTCGGTCAGGACGTCCTCGTAGAAGCGGAGGGTCGCGTCCGTGGGCGCGAGGATGTTCGGGCTGACGCCCCAGGTGTCCCACACCTCCAGCGCGGCGGTGTCGACGACGTCGGCGTTGCCGAGCCAGGGATAGGCGGCGATCGCGGCCTGGGAATGGCCGGGAATGTCGATCTCGGGGACGACGCGGATGTGCCGCTCGGCGGCGTACGCGACGATCTCCCGGATGTCGTCCTGGGTGTAGTACCCGCCGTACGGCGTCTCGTCCCACAGCTCCGACGCGCGGTGGCCGTACTTGGTGCGTGGCCGCCAGGAGCCGACTTCGGTGAGGCGCGGGTGGCGCTTGATTTCGATGCGCCAGCCCTGGTCGTCGGTGAGGTGGAAGTGGAAGACGTTCAGCTTGTGCGCGGCGAGCAGGTCGAGGTAGCGCAGCACATCGTCCTTGGGGAGGAAGTGCCGGGCGACGTCGAGCATCATGCCGCGCCAGGAGAAGCGGGGGCCGTCCTCGATGCGTACGGCGGGCAGGCGCCAGGTCCGCTCGGGGGTGATGGGTGCATGGCGGAAGGCGTCGGCGCCGAGGAGCTGGCGCAGGGTCTGGGCGCCCCAGAAGACGCCGGCCGGGCCGCCGCCGGTGATTCGTACGGCGTCTCCGGTGGTGTCGAGCCGGTAGCCCTCGGGCGGCAGTTCGGGGGCGGTGGTGAGTGTGATCGTGCCGGGCGCGTCGGCCGGGCCCGGCGGGAGCGCCAGTCCCAGCGCGGCGCCCAGCGTGCCGCGCAGCCACCGCTCGGTGGTTTCGGTGCCGGGGCCGGCCGCGAGCGTGGTGGCCGCGTCCAGGGCGCATCCGACACCGTCGCCGACATCCAAGTGCCGGGGGACGGGGAGCAGTTGGGCGTTCATGGCATCAGTCCTTGACATGACATCAGTCCTTGACCGCGCCGCCGAGTCCGGAGACCAGGCGGCGCTGTACGAGTACGAAGAAGACCAGGACGGGGACGGTCATCACCGTAGAGGCGGCCATGATCCCTCCCCAGTCGTTCTCGTCGGGCTTGAAGAAGACCAGCAGCGCCATGGGCAGGGTGGACTGCGAGGTGTCGCTGATGAGGAAGGACTTGGCGAACAGGAAGTCGTTCCAGGTGGAGATGAAGGAGAAGACGCTGGTCGCGGCCAGGCCGGGAAAGACCAGCGGAAAGAGGATCTGCCACAGGAAGCGGGTGCGGCTCGCGCCGTCGATCGCGGCCTGCTCCTCCAGCGCCTCCGGTACCGCCTTGACGAAGCCGCGCAGCATCCAGATGGCGAACGGCAGCGAGAAGGCGAGGTGCGGCAGGATCAGCGAGCCGAGCGTGTTGAGCTGACCGGCGTCCCGCATGAGGAAGAACAGCGGGATGGTGAGCGCCTCGACCGGCACCATCTGCGCGACCAGGAACATGATCAGCAGGGTGGTGCGGAACCTGAAACGGAAGCGGGTGACCGCGGTGGCGGCCAGGAAGGCGATCAGTGCGGAGGCTATGACGACGGTGCCCGCCACGATCAGACTGTTGAGGAAGTACCGGCCGAAGTCCTGCTGCTCGAAGACGCGGCGGAAGGCGTCCAGGGTCGGGGCGAGGGTCCAGGGGCGGGGGTCGGTGGACTGGATCTCGGCCGCGGGTTTGAGGGCGGAGAGGACCATCCAGTACAGCGGGAAGGCGACGAGGACGGCGATGGCCACTGCGAGGATCTCGGCGGCCAGCCGCCCCGGCCGCCGGATTTCCCGCAAAGACAGCAGGCTCACAGTTCCTCCCCCTGACGCCGCACGATGCGCAGGTACGCCAGTGTGACGGCCAGCAGGATCAGCAGCATGACGACGCCGATGGCCGAGCCGAGGCTGTACTGCGAGGAGGCGAACGCCTTCTGGTACGCGTACACATTGAGCACGAGGTTCTGCCCGGCGATGCCGCCGCCGCCCGTCATCACATAGATCTGGGTGAAGACCTTGAAGTCCCAGATCACCGACTGGATGGTGACGACGACGAGGATCGGCCGGAGGATCGGGGCCAGGACCGAGCGCCAGGTGCGCAACTGCGAGGCGCCGTCGAGCGCGGCCGCCTCCAGTACTTCGGCGGGGACGGCGCGGATGCCCGCGTACACGGTCACCATCACGAACGGGAACGAGCACCAGACGACTTCGAGGAGGACCAGGGCGAACGCGCTGTACTGGCCGTACGTCCAGGAGAAGTCGCCGAGCCCGAGCACCCTGTTGACGGGCCCGAAGTCGGGGTCGAAGAGAAAGACCCAGACGGTGGAGCCGGTGATGGCGGGGGTGGCCCAGGCGCCGAGCGCGGCCATCATCAGGACGAGCCGGGGCACCGCCCGGATGCGGGTCAGCAGGACGGCGAGCGCGCAGCCGACCAGGAGGGTGGTGAGCACGCAGGCGGCGGCGAAGAGGACCGTGGCGAGGAGCACCCGCCAGAACTCACCGTCGCCGAACAGCGCCGCGTAGTTGCCGAACCCCTGGAAGGAGGTCGGCTGCCCGCCGCTGACCTGGGCCTGGGTGTACTCCAGGAAGGAGATCAGACCGAGTTGGTAGATCGGGTAGACGAGCAGTCCGGCGAGCAGGACGAGCGCGGGCAGCAGATAGAGCCAGGGCGTCCAGCGGGAGCGGCGCAGGGCGGTCGAGGTCAAGGGGCGGCCCTCACCGGGCGGCGGAGAACGCGGCATCCATCTTCTTTGCCGCGTCGTCGGACGCCCGGTCCACGCTCTTCCGGCCGCTGACGATCTCCTGGTACATGGTGGGGAGGATCAGCGAGGCGTCGATCTGGCCCCAGGCCGGCGAGGCGGGGACGAACTTGGCGCCGGCGTCCAGGGTCTTGACGAACGGCGCGACGTACGGTTGCTTCTTCGCGGCCTCGTCCAGCACGTCGGTGTAGGTCGGGAGGAAGCCCATCGCGTCGAAGAGTCCCCGCTGCGATTGTTTGCCGGTCAGCGACTTCATGAGGTCGACCGCGAGAGTGCGGTGCGAGGTGCTCTTCAGGACGCCGATGTTGTTGCCGCCCGCGAAGGCCGGGGCGATCGATCCCTTTTTCACGCCGGGCAGCGGGACGACCGCGTACTTGCCCTTCACCTTGCTCGCCTCGACGGCGGCGTGGCTGAAGTCGCCGCCGATCGCCATGGCCGCCTTGCCGGAGGTGAAGGCGGTGACGGTGGCGTTGCCGCCCATGGAGGCGCACTTGTCGGCCGGACAGTTGGCGTCGCCGAAGAGGGAGGCGTACGCCTCGATGCCCCTGCGGGCCTTCGGGGTATTGACTGCGGCCCGGTAGGTGTCGCCGCGCTGCACGGCGAGTTCGCCGCCGTGGGCCCAGAGGAAGGGCAGGGCGCCGTAGGTGTACGCGCCGCCGACCGCGAGGCCGTAGAGGCCGGGCCGGGCCTTGTGGATCTTCTTCGCCGCGGAGATCAACTCGGCCTGGGACTGAGGCGGGGCGATGCCCAGGTCCTTGAGGATGTCGGTGCGGTAGTACAGCGCGCGGACGCCGACGAAGAGCGGCGCGCCGTACACCTTGCCGCCGACGGTCACGGACTGTTTGGCGGTGGGGTCGGTGTCCTTCGCCTCGTCCCAGGCGGTGTACTCCGCGGTGACGTCGGCGAGGCCGCCGTCCTTGACGTAGCCGGCGGTGTCGGTGTTGCCGTACTCGATGAGGTCCGGCGCGCTCGCGGGGTCGTTGAAGGCGGCCTTGATGCGCTGGGCGCGGGTGTCGACCGGGATGTACTCGACCTGTACGTCGGTGCCCTTGTGCTGCTTTTCGAATGCGGCGACGGCCGCGTCGACGACCTTCTCCTTGGGCTTGTTGCCGACCTCCCGGAACAGCCACACGCGCAGCGTCCCGCTCCTCTCGTCCTTGGTCCCGCCGCTCGCCGAGGTCTGCGGAGCGCAGCCGGTGACGGCGAGGCCGGCGAGGACAAGTCCCGCCAGTGGCGCGGCTATTCGGGCATACGCGGTCATCGGCACCCCTACAGATCGAGCGTGGCAACACATGTGTTGCAACATGCGCAATGGACGTTCCGCTCTGCACAACTGGCGGGATCATATGGGCGCCGAAGAACGTCGACAAGTGGTCTGTACCACTCAACTGGCGTTCAGTATCGGCCAATCGAACTTAAGGCAATTGTCTTAGTAAGACGCGCGTCTTACGGTGGCCGGGACGCCGACGCCCGGAGGAGCCCCCCATGACCGACGAGGCCACACCGATCCCCGACTACCCGTTCGCCCAGCCGCACGTGCTGGAGCCGCCGCAGGAGTGGGCCGAGAACCGCGCGAAGTGCCCGGTGGCACACGTGCGGATGCCCAGCGGTGACGTCGTCGGGCTGCTGACCGGATACGACGAGGTCCGCACCCTGCTGGCCGACCCTCGCTTCAGCCGCAACCTCGCCCGGGAAGGCGGGGCACGCCTGTCGAACACCGAGGACGGCGGGATGTTCAGCCGGCGCAACCCCGGTGCCACGGACATCCAGGAGGGCCCCGGTCACCAGCGCTGGCGCCGGCTGCTCAGCCGCGCCTTCACGGTGAAGAAGATGGAGGCGTGGCGGCCGCGCATCCAGGGCATGGCCGACGAGCTGGTGGACGCCATGATGGCCGGCGGGTCGCCCGCCGACCTCCGGACGGCCCTCGCGCTGCCGCTGCCGGTCCAGGTCATCTGTGCCCTGCTGGGCGCGCCGAGCGAGGACCAGGAGAAGTTCGCGTACTGGTCGGAGGTGGCGCTGACGCTGACCAAGTACACGCAGGAGGAGGTCGACGCGGCGCAGCAGGAGTTCCTGGACTACGCCTCGGACCTGGTCGAGCAGAAGCGCGCGCAGCCGGGTGACGATCTGCTCAGCGAGCTGACCCTGATCTCGGACAGCGAGGACGGCCGGCTCAGCCACGACGAGCTGGTCTCCACGGCGCGGGGCCTGCTGCTGGCCGGGCACGAGACCACCTCGAACATGATCATGAAGATGACGGCGCTGCTGCTGGCCGAGCGGGAGCGCTACGAGGCGGTGGTCGCCGATCCGGAGCTGATCAGGGGCACGGTGGAGGAGTCGCTGCGGATGGACCCGCTCGCGGGCGTCGGCATTCCCCGGTTCATCACGGAGGACACCGAGGTCGGCGGGGTTCCGGTCGGCGCGGGCAGCAACCTGCTGGTCAATATGGCGGCCGCCAACCGGGACGGGCGCAAGTTCCCCGAGCCCGACCGGTTCGACCCGCGCCGCGAGAACAACAGCCAGCACGTCACCTTCGGCGCGGGCCCGCACTTCTGCGTCGGCCAGACGCTGGCCCGGGTGGAACTGCAGGTCGTACTGGGTACGTTCGCCAGGCGGCTGCCCGGCCTGCGGCTGCGGGACAAGCCGGAGGAGCTGCGCCCCCGGGACGGCGTCGCGGCCGGCGGCCTGGAGGAACTGTGGGTCACCTGGTGAGGTCTCGGAGCACCGGGGCGGCGGGGAACGAGGAGGTAGCATGAAGATCACCGTGGACCAGGAAGCGTGCTGCGGCAGCGGATTGTGTGTGCTCAGGGCCGAGCAGGTCTTTGACCAGCGGGAGGAGGACGGTGTCGTGATGCTGCTGGAGGAGGCGCCGTCGCCGGAGGACTTCGAAGAGGTGCGCGCCGCGGCCGCGGGGTGCCCGACCGGAGCCATCCGACTCGCGGAATGAGGACCCCAGCGCCGGCCGCCCCGCCGTCCCCCCGCTCCGTGGTCGCGCGGACCAAGCTCATGCGCACCGCGGAGCGGCTCTATGCCGAGAAGGGCTTCGCGAACGTCTCGGTCCGGCAGATCAGCGAGTCGGCCGGCCAGCGCAACAACTCCGCGGTGCAGTACCACTTCAACGGCCGCGACGAGCTCATCAAGGCGATCCTGTCGAGCTACACGGACGTCATCGAGGAGCGCCGCATCGCCATGGTGGAGGCGCTCCTCGGCACGGACCGGGCGGTGACGCGGGAGGAGCACTTCGCGTGCCTCATCCTGCCGGGCGTCGAGTACCACATCGAAGCGGCCGCGCCGACCTGGGGCGCGCGCTTCTTCGCCCAGGCGATCGTCGAGCCGGCGCTGCGGGAGTACGTCATCCAGGAGCAGCTCAACACGCCGTCGCTCCGCATGCTCAACACCCACGGCGCGGTGCGGCGGAAGGACTTCCCGCCCGGGCTGTTCCAGCGGTACAGCGCGATGGTGCGGCAGCTCAGCGTGCACGCCTTCGCGGAGCTGGAGTACGACCTGGCCAACGGCCGGATCGAGCAGCGGGAGGCGGAGGCGCGCTGGCGCCTGCTGGGGCAGGACCTCATCACGTCACTGTGCGGGCTCTCCAGCGCGCTGCTCGGCGAGGCCGGGCGGTAAGAGCGCATGTTGGGGCCTGCGTTGGAGCCTGTGTGCAAGGCTCACCGCAGGCCCAGCCGGGCGGCCGCCGTGTCGCCGCGGTCGCCGACCGGGCGGACTCCGGTGGCGGCGGCCAGCCCGTACGGCGGTATGTCGACATAGACCGCCTCGTACGCGCCCGCCGGCACGATGTAGTTCTCGTGGTAGATCCCCACGGCGCCGCGGCTCTCCCGGGCCCGCCGGTTGAACGCCGCCCACGCGGGCCGGTGCCGCCGCCGCGCGTCCGAGGCGTACGCGAGCAGCTTCTCCTGGGACTCCCAGTACTGGATCAGCTCGATCACCCGGGGCGGGCCCAGCCGGGTCCGGGAGCCCAACAGGCCGCTCTCCCGGTCGGCCAGCAGCTCCCTGATCATCGGCGCCATCGCCCGGCTCACCGGCACCCAGTCGCGCGGCGAGCGGAGGCGGTTGATGCGCATCCCGAGGACGAAGACGATCAGGTCACCGGTGGCCGCCGCGGTCGTACGGCTCGGTTCTGTCATGCGGGCACCCCGCACTCCGCGCCGGCCAGGGCCTCGCGGGCGAGCCGGGCGTTGTGCCCGAGGTGCGCCGGGTCGAGCAGCTCGTCGTGCGTGCCGGAGCCGTCGAGCCGTACCGCGCCGGTACGGGAACTCTCCTGCCAGCCGGCCCGTTTCCCCAGTACGTATGGCAGTCCGCTCCGCTCGGCGGCGATCACCGTGATCGGTGCGGCGACCGTGCCGAGGTTCGGCGTGCGGCAGCAGAAGGCGAGATAGTCCCGGGCCTGGCCGATGGTCTCCTCGGCGAGCGGACCGGCACCGGCCCGCTCGCCCAGCCGGTCGCGCAGCCCCTCCTCGAAGCGGGCCAGCTGCTCGGCGTCCAGCGGCCCGGCCTCGGTGAAGCGGTAGGAATCCAGCAGAACCAGCCGGGAGACCTCCCTCCCCCGCCGTTCGAGCTCCTTGGCCACTTCGAAGGCGAGGTTGCCGCCGAGCGAGTAGCCGAGGAGGGCACACGGCCCGTCCGGCCGGAGGGCGGCGATCAGGTCGGCGTAGCGGGCGGCCTTGTCCTCATCAGGGAGGTAGTCGAAGGCGACGACGTGGAAGTCCCCCAGCTGTGCGGCCAGTTCGCGGTAGGCCGCGCCGTGGCCGCCCGCCGGCGGGAAGCAGAAGACGGTGCGGTCCGGTGCCGGGTCGTCGGGGCCGAAGCGGACGTAGGGCGGTGCGTCGTCGGCTTCGCCCGCCACCACGTGCTCGACGGTGCGGGCCATGCCGCGCAGCGTGGTGTCCTTGAACAGCGGGCCGACGGGGATCTCGGTGTCGTACTCGGTGCGCAGATGGTGGATCAGCTCGATGAGGGTGAGCGAGTTGCCGCCCGCCTCGAAGAAGTCATGGTGCGGGCCGAGGAGTTCACCGCCCAGCAGGGCCTGCCAGTGCGCGGCCATCCGCGCCTCGTAGGGCGTGGCCGGCGCCTCGGGGGCCCGGTGCTCCGCCTCGTACGCGGGAGCGGGGAGCGCGGCGGTGTCGACCTTGCCGTTCGCCGTCAGCGGCAGCGCGGGCAGCGCCACGAAGTGGGACGGGATCAGGTAAGCGGGGAGGTGGTCGGCGAGCCGCCGGCGCAGCTCGCCCCGGTCCACCGGCGCCCCGTCGTCCGGTACGTAGTAGGCGCACAAGGTGTTGTCACCGCCGTCGGCCCGGCGGGTGGTGACGTGGACCTGGCGCAGGTCCGCGCAGCGGGACAGTTGGGTCTCGACCTCGCCGGTCTCGACGCGGTGGCCGCGCACCTTGACCTGGCGGTCCGCGCGGCCCAGCAGATGGATCGTGCCGTCCGCTGACCAGCGGGCCAGGTCGCCGGTGCGGCAGAGCCGGCGCGGTGTGCCTTCCAGGACGAGGGTCGGAAACCGCCGTGCCGTCTCCTCCGGGTCGCCGAGGTAGCCGGTCGCGACGCCGGCGCCGCCGATGAAGAGCTCGCCGGTCACGCCGGGCGGCACGGGCTCGCCGTACCGGTCGAGGAGGTACAGCTCGCTGTTGGGCAGCGGGCGGCCGATGGGGACCGTCGTGCCCGGTGCGAGGCCGTCCACCGGGCCTTCGAAGTACGCGCTGTCGATGGTGGCCTCGGTCAGCCCGTACGAGTTGATCAGGCGGGTCCGCGGCCCGCACAGGGCACGCAGCCGCCGGTGCTCGCCGGCCCGCCAGATGTCCGAGCCGACGATCAGCAGCCGCAGGAAGCCCAGTTGCAGCCCCGCCGCTTCGCAGTGGCTGATCAGGCCGCGGGCGATGGCCGGGACGAATTCGGCGCAGTCGACCCGCTCCTCGGCCATGGTCCGGTACAGCCGGTGGGTGTCGAAGAGCAGGTCGCGGTCGGCGAGGAGCAGGGTGCCCCCGGAGCACAGCGCGCGCACCAGGTCGCCGGTGAAGACGTCGAAGGTCGGGGCGGCCATCTGGAGGTGGACGCCGACCTCGTCGTCGAGGCGGTACTCGGCGCGCCAGGCGGCGTGCACGGCGGCGAGGTTGCGGTGGCTGACCCGGACGGCCTTGGGGCGGCCGGTCGAGCCGGAGGTGTGGAGGATGTAGGCGGGGGCGTCCAGGGAGATCGGCGGCTCGGTGCCTTCCGAGGTGCCGCTGTCCGGGGCGCCGCTGTCCTCCGGCACCGGCGCGTCCAGCTCGTCCGGAGTGACCACTTCGGGACCCGCCCCGCCGGGCTCGGCGGGGCGGTCGGCCACGAGCAGGACCGCACCCGCGTCCGCGACCAGCCCGGCCGTCCGGTCGGCCGGATGGCCCGGATCCAGCGGCAGGTAGCAGCCCCCGGCCCGCAGCACCGCGAGCAGCGTGACGATCAGCTCCGGCGACTTGGCCATGCGGACGGCCACCACGGCGCCGTCGCGCACACCCAGCGCGCGCAGCCGGCGGGCCGCCCGGCGGGACCGTGCGTCCAGGTCGGCGTAGCTGAGCCGACGGGTCTCGCCGGCTGCCGTGGGGGCCACGACGGCGACAGCGCCCGGCCGCTCGGCGGCGCGCCGCCGGATGAGATCGGGTACGGGCATGTCGTGGTCCGCCGTCCGGCCGGTCCCGCTCCACTGAGTCAGGATGCGGTCGCGCTCCTCGGGGCCGAGCAGGGGCAGCCGGGCCGCCGGCGCCTCGGCGGGGGCGCGGGTCAGCTCGTCCAGCAGGTTCAGGTAGTGCCCGGCCATCCGGCGGGCCGTCGCCGCGTGGAACAGGTCGGTGTTGTACTTGAACGCGCAGGTGAAGCGCCCGCTCGCGGGCTCCTCGTAGGCCGCCAGCGTCAGGGCGAACTGCCCTTCCTGCTCGGGTAGTTGGACGTTCTCCACCGGGTGCCCGGCCAGCTCTTCGCCGAGCTGGTGGGTGAGCAGGACGAACATCGCCTGGAACACGGCGGAGCGGCTGGCGTCGTGCGGCAGCCCCAGTTGCTCGACCAGGAGGACGAACGGGTACTCCTGGTTGTCCAGGCCGCCCAGCACGGTGTCGCGGGTGCGGGCCAGCAGCTCGGCCACCGAAGGGTCCCCGGCCAGGCTGACGTGGAGCGGCAGCGGGTTGACGAAGTAGCCGTAGACCGGGTCGAATTCCGGGCGGGTGCGGCCGCTGACGGGGCTGCCGACGATGAGGTCGTCCTGGCCCGAGTAGCGGTGCAGCAGCAGGTAGTACGCGCTCAGCAGCACCATGAAGGGCGTGACGTCGTGGCGGCGCGACAGTGCGTGCACCCGGGCGCCGAGCGCGGCGTCGATCTCGAAGAACTCGGAGGCGCCGTGGTGGGTGGCCACCGCGGGGCGGGGCTTGTCGGTGGGCAGCTCCAGGTCGGGGATCCGGGCGGGCAGGTGGTCCCGCCAGTAGTCGAGCATGTGCTGTGCCTCGGGCCCGGCGAGCAGGCTGTTCTGCCGGTTGAGGAAGTCCAGGTAGCGGGCCGGCAGCGATGGGAGTTCGGCCGGTCCGCCGTGCCGCAGCGCGTCGTAGAGCGCGAACAGTTCCTCGATGAAGGCGAAGATGGAGTGGGCGTCGGAGACGATGTGGTGGACGGCCTTGAGGAGCACCCAGCGGTCGGGGGCCAGCTGGAAGAGGCGGAGCCGGACCAGCGGGTCGCTCGTCAGGTCGTACGGCCTGCGGTACTCCTCGACCAGCCGCCCGCGTACGGCGTTCCAGTCCTCGCCCCGCACGTCGAACACGGCCGCGTCGGCCCGTACCTCCGGGGAGACGCGCTGCACGGGCCGCCCCTCCTCCGCGACGAAGGTGGTCCGCAGGCACGGGTGCCGCTCGATCAGGGTGCGGAAGGCGGTGAGGACCAGGTCCGGGTCGAGCTCGCCGTGCACCACCATCGCGCCGCCGATGTTGTAGGCGTGCGCCTCCGGGTCGAGTTCCCGGAGGAACCACAGCGCCTTCTGGTTGTGCGTGAGGGGGTACTGCTCCTCGTCGCTGTGCTGCTCGGCCGCGGGCGCGGCCTCGGACCCACCGGCCGCCAGCAGCCCTTCGTACAGCCGGGTGGTCAGCGCGTCGACCGGCTCGCCGCTGAGCAGCGCCACCACCGGGAGTGTGACGCCCAGCTCGGTGCCGGTCCGGGCGCGCAGCTCCATCGCCAGCAGGGAGTCCAGGCCCAGCGCGAGCAGTCCGGCGGCCGGGTCGACGCGGTCCCGCGGCACGCCCAGCACGGCGGCGACCAGCTCACCGAAGCGCTCCGTGATCAGGTGGCGGCGGGCCTCCTCCCCCTCGGCGGCGCGGAAGGCGTCCAGGAACGTGCCGCGCGCGCCGGTCGCCGGGGTGTCGGCGGCGGCCGCTGCCAGGTCGGCGACGAGCGGGGGCGGCGCGGCGTACCAGGCGGTGGCGGTCCGCCAGTCGGTCACGGTGGCGACGGCGAGCTGTGCCCGCTCCTGGCCGATGGCGCGCTCCAGTACGGCCATGCCTGCGGCGGGCGAGAGGGGGCTCATGCCGCGTGCCGTGCGGTAGTGCTCCGCGAGGCCGCGCTCCTCGATCATGCCGGCGTCCCAGGGGCCCCAGGCCAGGCTGAGCGCGGGCAGGCCGCGGGCCCTGCGGTGGTGGGCGAGCGCGTCCAGGAAGGCGTTGCCGGCCGCGTAGTTGGTCTGCCCGGCGGTGGTCAGCAGGGCCGCGATGGAGCCGAAGAGGACGAAGTGGTCGAGTGGTTCGTCGCGCAGGTGGTGGTGGAGCAGCCAGCCGCCGGCCACCTTGGGGGCGTACGCGGCGTCGAATGCCTCCCGGTCCATCTCCGGGACGAGCGCGTCCCTGACCTCCCCGGCGAGGTGGAACACACCGCGGATGGGTGGCAGTTGACGGCTTCGACGGTCCGCCAGCCAGTCGGTCAGCGCCGTCTCGTCGGTGATGTCCAGCGGGGCCGGGACCGGCTGGGCGCCGAGCGCCTCCAGCTCCTTGAGGAACGCGATCCGCTGCCCGGCGGGGGTGCCGGGGTCGACGCGGTGCCACTCCGTGCGGTCGGGCAGTGGAGTGCGGCCCACCAGGATCAGCCGGCGGGCGCCGCGCTCCACGAGGGTGCGGCAGAGCACCTGGCCGAGCGCGCCGAACGCGCCGGTCACGAGGTAGTCACCGTCGCTCCGGAGCCGCAGCGGCAGCGGACGGGTGAGGCCGGTCGGCGGGCGGAGCCGGCTGGTGCGGCGCCGGCCGCCGCGCAGCGCGATCTCCTCGTCGCCGGTGGCGGCGAGCTCGCGCCAGAGCGCCTCGGCCTCCCCCTCGGCGGGCTCGGCCGGCAGGTCGATCAACTTGCCGCGCTGCGCGGTGAGTTCCTGCTGCCACAGCACCCGGCCGAGCCCCCAGGCGGCGGCGCCCAGCGGTTCGACGGGATCGCCGGCGGCCACAGCCTGGGTGCCGCGGGTGACGATGTGCAGCCGGGCGCCGGGCTGCGCGTCCGGCAGCAGCTGCGCGAGGCGGACCAGCGAGTACGTCCCGAGTCCTGTGCACCGGGTCAGTTGCGTACGGGTGACCCCGTCCAGCGGCGGCAGGTCCAGGTTCCACAGGTGGACGACGGCGTCGAAGGGGGCGTCGAGGTCGGCGAAGAGGCGGGTCAGGTCTTCGGTCGAGTCGGGCCGGACCGTGGTTTCCGCCGGGCCGTGGGTGTAGTGCGTACCGGGCCGTACCAGGTGGCAGCGTCCGCCACCGGCCCGCGCGAGTCCGGCCAGCCGCTCGGCGAGCAAGCCCTCGTCGGCGAGGATCAGCAGGTCACCGGGGCAATCCACGTCCTCCGGCAGGCTGTCGGCGTCGGTCCAGACGACCTCTGCCAGCCAGTTGTCGATCGTGCTCAGGCCGACCGAGGCCGAGGCGCGTTCGACGTCCGCCGCGCGGAAGCCGGTGATCCGGCCCAGTGGTGCCCCGTCCTCGGCGTACAGCGCGAGGTCGCCGGTGATCTCGTCGGCGTCCTGGCCGGTGAGGGTGGCGTGCACCCAGAACGGCCGGTCGCCGACCGGGTCGAGGCGTACCTCGGCGATCGCGAGCGGCAGCCGGATGCCGCCGGACGCGCGGCCGTCCTCCGGCAGCAGGGTCGTCAGCAGGGCCTGGAAGGCGGCGTCGAGCAGGGCCGGGTGGCAGTGGCTGTCCGCCGCGTCGCCGGTGAGGCCGGCCGGCGGACGGATGCGGGCCAGCGCCTCGCCGGGCCCGGTCCAGACCTCCTCGATGCCCTGGAACGCCGGGCCGTACTCGTATCCCTGCCCGACCAGCGCCGCATACGCCTCGGGGCCGGAGAGCCGGCGGCGGGTACGGGAGCGGACCGCGTCCGGGTCGAGCGCGGGGCCGGGCGCGCGTCGCTGACCTGTGCGGATGACGCCGGTGGCGTGCACGGCGGGGTCGTCGGCCGTGCCCGTCGCGACGGTGAAGTCCGCGCCGTCCGGGTCGAAGGAGAACTGGACCGCCGTCGGCTGCGTGTCGTCGAGGAAGAGCGCCTTGGCCAGCCGGACGTCGGCCAGCACCGCCGGGCCGCCGCCGGTCAGCGCCCGTACCGCCTGTGCCGCCATCTCCAGGTAGCCCGCGGCGGGGAAGACCACGTTGCCCTGGATGCGGTGGTCCGCCAGGTACGGCAGTTGTTCGGTGTCGAGCCGGGCCTCCCAGGTGGGCCGGGTGTGTGCGGTGCGGCGGCCCAGCAGCGGGTGGTCGAGGCGGCCGAGCCGGAGCTGCGCGATGCCCTCAGGCTCGGCCCAGTACCGTTCCTGGCGCCAGGGATAGCGGGGCAGCGGGACCACCCGGCCGCCCGGCTGGAGGCCGTTCCAGTCCAACTCGACGCCCAGCGTGTGCAGTTCGGCGAGTGAGCGATGGAACCGTTCGACCTCGTCCTCCTGACGGTGCATCGAGGCCAGCGTCCGGCCTTCGGTGCCCGAGGCCTCCAGGCACTCGGCGATCGAGTGGCCGAGCACCGGGTGCGGTCCGAGCTCCAGGAAGAGGCGGTGGCCGTCCTCGGCCAGCCGGTCGACGGCCGCTCGGAAGCGGACCGGCTCGCGGACGTTGTCCCACCAGTACGCGGCGTCCGGCTCGTCGCCGGGCGTGACGTCCTGACGGGCGGTCAAGTACAGCGGCACCTCCGGCGGGCGTGGCTTCAGATCCGCCAGCGCCGCCAGCAGCTCCTCCCTGATCGGGTCCATGCGCACGCTGTGGTACGGGATGTCGACCGCCAGGAAGCGCGCGAAGACCCCCTCCCCTTCCAGGTCGGAGGCGAGGGCGCGGAGCGCGTCCGCGTCCCCGGACAGGGTGACGCCGTGGGGGCTGTTGACCGCCGCGACCGACACCTGGTCGCGCAGCGCGCGGACGCGGCGCGCCGCCTCGGCCTCGGTCAGCCCGACGGCCAGCATCGTGCCGGTGCCGGCCAGCCGGTGCTGGAGACGACTGCGGTGCAGGATCACCGTGACGGCCTCGGAGAGAGTGTGCACCCCGGCTTCGTAGCACGCGGCGACCTCACCGGTGCTGTGGCCGACGACGGCGTCGGGCCGGATCCCGTGGCTGCGCCAGAGTGCGGCGAGGCCGGTCTGCAGCGCGAAGTTCGCGGGCTGCGCGAGCCAGGTCTCGCCCATCCTCGACTCGGTTTCGTCCTTGGCGAGTTCGTCCAGCAGGGACCAGCCGGCCTGGGCCCGGATCTCGCGGTCGCACGCCTCGACGGCCGCGCGGTACACCGGTTCGGCCGCCAGCAGCCGGCGTCCCATCCCCCACCACTGCGGTCCCATGCCGGTGAACACCCAGGCCGCACCCCGGTGTTGGCGCTCTCGGCAGTGGCCCGTGACGACGCGCGGGTGCTGCTCGCCCCGCTCGTACGCGGCCAGTGCCTCGTCCAGCGAGTCGGGCTCGGCCGGGGAGTACACCACCGCGAGCCGGTGCGCGTGGTGTTCGCGGCGGTGGGCGAGGGTGTGGCCGAGGTCGGCGAGGGCGGGCGGGATGCCGTGCGTGCCGGAGAGCTCGGCGCGGAGGCCGGCGGCGAGTGTGCGCAGCCCTTCGGGGTGGCGGGCGCTCAGCGGCAGGATCGTGCGGCCGCGCTGCGGCGGGTCGGGGCGGGAAGCGGCCGCGGGCGCCTCTTCCAGCAGTACATGGGCGTTGGTGCCACCGAAGCCGAAGGAATTGACGCCGGCCCGGGCGGGCCCGTCATGCGCGGGCCAGTCGACCAGCCGGTCCGGGATCTCGAAGGGCAGCGCGACCGCGTCGAGGGCGGGGTTGAGCCGCTCCAGATTCAGATGCGGCGGGATCTTCCCGTGCTTCAGGGCGAGCACCGTCTTGATGAGTCCCGCGATGCCGGCGGCGGCCTCGGTGTGCCCGATGTTGGTCTTGACCGAGCCCACGTAGCACGGGGCGCCGGGCGGGCGTCCGGCGGACAGGACGCGGCCGAGCGCCCGGGCCTCGATCGGGTCGCCGACCGGGGTGGAGGTGCCGTGCGCCTCGACGTACTGCAGGCTGCCGGGCGCGACACCCGCCTCGGCGCACACCTTCCGTACGAGACGCACCTGGGCGTCCTCGCGCGGCACGGTGATGCCGTTGGTCCGCCCGTCCTGGTTCACCCCGCTGCCGAGCACCACGGCGTGCACCGGGTCGCCGTCGCGCACCGCGTCGGCCAGCCGTTTCAGTGCCACGACGGCGACGCCCTCGGCGCGTACATAGCCGTCGGCCGCCGCGTCGAAGGCGCGCGAGCGGCCGTCGACGGAGAGGAAGCCGCCCTTGGTCTCGGCGATGGTGAACTGCGGCGCGCTGTGCAGCAGCGTGCCACCGGCCAGCGCGAGGTCGGTCTCGCCGCGCAGCAGGCTCTGCCGGGCGAGGTGCAGGGCGACGAGGGAGGAGCTGCAGGCGGTGTCGAGGGAGACGCTGGGGCCGCGGAAGTCGAAGGCGTGCGAGATGCGGTTCGACACCATCGTCATCATGGTGCCGGTCGCGGTGTGTGCTGCCAGAAAGTCCAGGTCGGCGAAGTGCAGGATGTTGTAGTCCATCGTGAAGGCGCCGATGAACACGCCGATGTCGCCGCCCGCCAGCCCGGCCGGGCGCTGCCCGCCGTCCTCCAGGGCCTCCCAGGAGACCTCCAGGAGCTTGCGCTGCTGTGGGTCGAGGTGGGCGGCCTCGCGCGGGCTGATGCCGAAGAACTCCGGGTCGAATGCGTCGAAGCCGTCGATGTATCCGCCGCGGCCGCCGACCAGCCGTCCGGGCTTGTTCCGGTCCCGGCTGCCGAGGGTGGTGACGTCGTACCGGTCGGCCGGGGTCGGGACGATGCAGTCCCGGCCCTCGGCCAGGTTCCGCCAGAACGCCCGGTGGTCGTTGGCGTGGCCGGGCAGGCGGCAGCCGATGCCGATGATGGCGATCCGGTCACGAGCAGCGGAATCAGGCACTTGACTCATAAGTGCACGATAAGGGCCATGTGCGGCACATTCCGGCGCTCTGCCTGACGACACGTCAGGTCAGCTTGTCGGACTGTCGGCCCGGCGGGCCCGGCCCGCGCCGCGCGGGGCTATCCGGCGACAGTCGGCACAACGTACGCGGAGGCGTCCGGGTCACTCCAATCACCGTCTGCTGCACCGGAGTTGAGCGGATCGGCCGCGGCGTACGCGCACAGCGCGCGCAGTCGCTGCCGCCGGCGGCCGGAGTCGGCGGGCGCGCCGCCGGGCGAGATGTCCGCGGCGAGCCGGTAAGCGCCGCCGCTGCCGGCGGGCAGCAGGTACGTCAGATGCCAGACATCGGTGCCCGGCAGCCGCTCCAGCAGCGCGGAGGCGAGGTCACCGGGGTCGGTGAGGCCATCGGCCAGCAGCAGCACCTGGCAGGTGGCGCGATGGCCGCGCCAGAGGAACGTGACCGCGTACCGCCCGGGACTGTCGGCGGCCTCTTCGACGAGGGGTGTGCCGCGCCGCTCGACCTCCGCCCAGAAGTCCGCGAGCAGGACCGGTCGTTGGGCTTCGATGGCGGTGGCGAGCCGGGCGGCGAGGCGTTCGACACACGGGCCGGCCGTGCGCGATGGCCGCGAGTCCCGTACGCCGGGACCGTCAAGGACGTACATCTCTCCCGCTTTCCTGGGCAGCGCGGAGCCGCTGGAGCCACGCGCCACGAACAGTGTGACTTAGGCAAGCCTAACCTAATATGGATCTAGGGGGGATGGCACGTGGACGGTGGCAGGGCATAGCCTGATGCGTGCAGCTGGTTCGCCCTGTCCGCCAGGCAGGCGCGTCGCAAGAGGGAACCCGGTGGGAATCCGGGACTGCCCCGCAGCGGTGAGCGGGAACGACCGCCGTCATACGCACTGGACCGACCGGGTCCGGGAAGCGACGGCCAGTAGGTGTCCGCCTTCGGGTGGACGTGCTCGTGAGTCCGAAGACCTGCCCGTTGCCCGCACGCGATCCGTTCGTGTGCGGTCTCCCGGTGACCTCGAGGGCGGGTCGGCGTACAGCAGGGACGCGGCGCACGAGTGCGTGACGGCCCGTCCGCTGTGCACTCCCTTCGCGCTCTCGTGCCCGTCGCCGGGCACTCGGAGACACGCTCGCGAAGGAGAGCAACGTGACCAGCAAGCACACCGCCACGGCCGGACGGGCCACCGTGTACGGCTATCCCCGGCAGGGGCCGGACCGGGAACTGAAGAAGGCGGTCGAGGGGTACTGGAAGGGCCGCGTCACCGCCGACGCGCTCCGGGAGACCGCCGCGGACCTGCGCCGTTCCGTCTGGCGGGAGCTGACCGAGGCGGGCCTGCACGAGGTGCCGACCGGCGACTTCTCGTACTACGACCACGTACTGGACACCAGCATCATGGTCGGCGCGATCCCCCGACGGCACCGCACCGCCGTCGAAACCGACGCCCTGGACGGATACTTCGCCATGGCGCGCGGCGCGCAGGACGCGGCGCCGCTGGAGATGACCAAGTGGTTCGACACCAACTACCACTACCTGGTGCCGGAACTGGGCCCCGACACCGTCTTCGCCGCCGACTCGCGCAAGCAGGTCGGGGAGCTGAATGAGGCCCGCGCGCTCGGCCACACGGCACGGCCCGTCCTGGTCGGTCCCGTGACCTACCTGCTGCTCGCCAAGCCCGCCCCCGGCGCGGACCCCGGCTTCGAGCCGCTGACCCTCCTCGACCGGCTGCTGCCCGTGTACGCGGAGGTCCTCGCCGATCTGCGGGCCGCCGGCGCCGAGTGGGTACAGCTGGACGAGCCGGCGCTCGTGCAGGACCGCACCCCGGCCGAACTGAACGCGGCGGCCCGCGCCTACCGCGACCTCAGCGCGCTCACCGACCGCCCGCAGCTCCTGGTCGCCACCTACTTCGGCCGGCTCGGCGAGGCCCTGCCGGTACTGGCCAAGGCCCCCGTCGAGGGGCTGGCCATGGACTTCACCGAGGCGGCGGCCGGCAATCTGGACGACCTCGCGGCGGCCGGGGGCCTGCCCGGCAAGCGGCTGGTCGCGGGCGTCGTCAACGGCCGCAACGTGTGGATCGACGACCACGAGAAGTCCCTCGCCACGCTCGGCACCCTGCTGGGCCTCGCCGACCGGGTGGACGTGGCGGCCTCCTGCTCGCTGCTGCACGTCCCGCTGGACGCGGCCGTCGAGCGGGACATCGACCCGGGGATCGGCCGCTGGCTCGCCTTCGCCCGGCAGAAGACCGCCGAGGTCGTCACCCTGGCCCGCGGGCTGACGCACGGCACCGGCATCATCGCCGCCGAACTCGCCGCCAACCGCGCCGACCTCGCCTCCCGCACCGGCGCGGCGCTCACCCACGACCCGGCCGTCCGGGCCCGCGCCGCGGCCGTCACCGCCGCCGGCTGCCGGCGCTCCCAGCCGTACCCCGAGCGGTCCGCCGCCCAGCGCGCCCACCTCGGCCTGCCGCCGCTGCCCACGACGACCATCGGCTCCTTCCCGCAGACGGCCGCGCTGCGCATCGCACGCGCCGAGCTGCGCGCGGGCCGGATCGACGAGGCCGCGTACGAGGAGCGCATCGCGGCGGAGATCCGTGAGGTCGTCGCCTACCAGGAGAAGGCCGGGCTCGACGTCCTGGTGCACGGCGAGCCGGAACGCAACGACATGGTGCAGCACTTCGCCGAGCGGCTGACCGGCTACCTCGCCACGCGGCACGGCTGGGTCCAGTCCTACGGCACCCGCTACGTCCGCCCGCCCGTGCTGGCCGGTGACGTCTCGCGCCCGGAGCCGATGACGGTGCGCTGGACACGGTACGCACAGTCGCTCACCGGGCGGCCGGTCAAGGGCATGCTCACCGGACCCGTCACGATGCTCGCGTGGTCCTTCGTCCGGGACGACCAGCCGCTCGCCGACACCGCGCGCCAGGTCGCGCTGGCTTTGCGCGACGAGGTGGCCGACCTGGAGGCGGCGGGCACCTCGGTGATCCAGGTGGACGAGCCGGCGCTGCGCGAGACGCTCCCGCTGCGCGCCGCCGACCACGCGGCGTATCTGGCCTGGGCCACCGAGGCGTTCCGGCTCGCCACCGGCGGCGTACGTCCTGACACCCAGATCCATACGCACATGTGTTACGCGGAGTTCGGCGACATCCTGCCGGCCATCGACGACCTCGACGCCGATGTGATCAGCCTGGAGGCGGCCCGTTCCCATATGCGGGTGGCCGGCGAGCTGGCCGCCGCCGGGTATCCGCGGGAGGTCGGCCCGGGTGTCTACGACATCCACTCGCCGCGCGTCCCGGACACCGACGAGGTCGAGGCCCTGATCCGCGCGGCGCTGACGGCCGTCCCCGCCGAGCGGCTGTGGGTCAACCCCGACTGCGGTCTGAAGACCAGGGGCTGGCGGGAGACCCGTACGTCGCTGGAGCACCTGGTCGCGGCGGCCCGCCGGGTCCGCCGGACGGTCCTGACGCGGAAGGACGCTCGCTAGCCGGCGCCTCCCGATGCTCGCGGCCGTCGGCGGTCACCGGAACACCGACCTCGGTACCGGGGCGTGACTCATGCGATGCTGGGGCCTCCATGGATCATGGCGAGCATCGGGAGAGTACGGCAGCGTGATAGCAGCGACACGGCGGGCCGGCATCCGCACCTGGGACCGCTTCGCGGCGTCCGACCCGGGACTGCTGCGGCTGATGGCGGGGCTGCGGACGGTCGGCGCGATCGTACTGGCCCTCGTCGTCCTCGCGCTGCTCGGCACGGATGTCAACCACATGGTGGCGGGCGCCATGACGGCCATGGTCGCCACCTTCGCGATCAAGGAGAAGGAGGTGCGCGGGCAGGCCGTCACGCTCGCGTGCGGCCTGCCCGTCGCCCTCGCCGCGATGTCGCTGGGAGCGCTCCTGCACACCCGGATCATCGCCGGTGACATCTTCTTCGTGCTGCTGATCTTCGGCGCGGTGTACGGACGGCGGTTCGGCGACCGCGGCACGGCCCTCGGCCTGATCGGCTTCCAGGTCTACTTCGTGTCGCTGTTCGTCCAGGCCACCGTCGGCGCGCTGCCGGAGCTGTATCTGACGCTGGCCGTCGCCTTCGCGTGCAGCGCGGTCGTCCGTTTCGCCGTCGTACCGGAGACGCCCCAGCGCACCCTGGGGCGGCTCCGCGAGGCGTTCAGGGCGCGGCTCGCGCAACTGGTGGCGGCCCAGATAGAGCTGCTCGACGCCACTCCGGACGACCTGGACAAGGTCCTGGACAGTCTGCGGCGGCGCACCGCCCGGCTGCACGAGGCGGCCCTGATGATCCAGGGCCGGCTGGAGGAGGGGACCCGGGACGAGGCCACGGCTGCGCGGCTGCAGCGCCGTATCGCGGACGCGGAGATCGCCGCCGAGCGGCTGGGCGTCATCCTGCTCAACGCGCGCAGCTCCGAGCGCGCCGACACCATCACGATGCATCTGCCGCACGCGCCATTGCAGGTCGCCGCCGAGCGGCTGCCGAGCGAGGACGCCGAGACCCGTACCCTGCGCCGGGACCTGAGCGCGCTGCACCTGCTGATCGCGCGCCGCGGTGCCGACGACCGCGGCATGGCCCTGGCCCACGTACGGAACCGGCTGCTCGGCTACCGCGACGAGGAGAAGCTGCCGGCGGCCTCGCCCGCCGTCCAGGACGTCTTCCGCGGCATCGGTGAAGCCGCGCGCGCGGTGCTGGGTCTGCGGCTGGCGCTGGACGGGCCGCAGGACGCGTCCGACGACACCCCCGCGACGGCCCGCTCCCGTGAGGAGTTCGACGCCGAGGACGTCGCGATGGCCGGCCTGGACGAGGCGGGCGAGGAGGCCGCCGACGAGCGCACCGGGCTGCAGCGGCCCACCACCCGGGCCGCCTTCCAGGTCGCGGTGGGCTCGACGCTGGCCATCATCGGCGGCGAGTTCCTCTCCAGCCAGCGCTGGTACTGGGCGGTGCTGACCTGCTGGGTCGTCTTCCTCAACACCGCGTCCACCGGCGAGATCCTGGTCAAGGGCTATCGCCGGCTGGTGGGCACGATCCTCGGCGTGGTCGCCGGTGTCGCGCTCGCGGGGCTCGTCGGGAACAACACCTGGCTCGCGTTCGCCCTCGTACTGCTCTTCATCTTCGGGATGTTCTTCACGGCGCCGCTGTCGTACGCGCTGATGTCCTTCTGCGTCACCGCGATGCTGGGCCTGCTCTACACGCTGCTGAACACCTACAGCCTGGCCGTGCTGGTGCTGCGCATCGAGGAGACGGCGCTCGGCGCGGCCTGCGGGATCATCGCCGCCATGCTGGTGCTGCCGGTGCACACCGACCGCCGCACGGACGAGCTGCTGGGCACGGTGCTGGAGCGGCTGCGCGACGTGGTGACGGCAGCGGTGGCGCAGCTCAGTGGCGGCCCCGCCGCCGATCTGCTGGACAAGGCGCGCGATCTGGACTCGGCGCTGGACGACCTGCGGGCCTCCACGCAGCCGCTGACGCACCCGATCACGCCGCTGCGGGGGCGTCGGCAGACCGCCCGCTATCTGGTGGCGCTGCTGGAGACCTGCGCGTACCACGCCCGTTCACTGGCGGCGACGGCCGAGCTCGTGCCGTACAGCAAGAACGTCGCGGCCGACCCGCGGCTGGAGCGGGCCGGCAAGCGCATCGCCCGGAACATCGACATCATCGTGGCGCGCGTCGTGGAGGAGAGCACCCGCGGCGAGGTCTCGTCCGGCGCGAGCATCGCCTCGGTACTGGAGGCCAACGGCACCGCCGGGCCTGCCTCGGGCACGGTCACCTTCCGCGTCCTGCGCCACCTCCAGCGCCTCGACGAGGGCGTGATCGGTCTCGCCCGCCCGCTGGAGGTCCCGGTGTCGGGCCGCAATGTGGGGTCGACCGGCTGAGCGCCCCCTTTTTTGAGCGCGCCGGTCTCAGCCGGACGTCGTGCGGCCCGCCGTGCTCCCGGCCGGTACCGGGGTCTCGTCGGCTGAGCGGTCCGGGACTGGGCCGGACCGGGAGCGGGCGCGCGTGGCCGCGGGCAGCCGGAACGCCCAGTCCAGCCGCGGTTCCATCACCGGGCGGAAGAAGCGGCGGACCGGGGGCGAGGTGAGCGCCAGCGCGAGGGCGACGCCGAAGGCGGTGACGGTCAGTTCGCCGGCCGGGGTGTGCCAGAAGGGCGCGTCGAACCAGCCCTCCCAGGCGGCGGTGCGCACGAAGAAGCCGTGCAGCAGATAGGCACAGAGGGTGCCGGCGCCGAGCGGGGTGAACCAGGTGCGGCGGCGCGGGACCCAGGCCAGGAACGCCACCGCGAGGACCAGCGAGCAGGCGGTGGTGGCCAGCGTCATCGCCATTCCGACCGGCCAGGAGACATGCAGATCGACCCAGCTGTGGTTGTGCATGGCCCACTGGGCGGTCATCCGGCCCTTGACCCAGTAGGCCGTCGCCGCGCCGCCCACCAGCACCGGCACCGCGGCGATCCGTACCCACCGCGCCCGCAGCAGCTGCCAGTGCTCGGGGCGCAGCACGAGGCCGATCACGAAGAACGGCAGGAACTGCAGGACGCGTGCGAGGTTGAGGACGCCGCTCAACGGAGTGGCCGCGCCGATCAGCGCGAGGGCGAGGGAGAGGCCGACCGCGACGTACCAGCGCATCGCCCGCCATACGGGGGCGGTGAGCCGCCAGACGAAGAGCGCCGCGAGGAACCAGGTGAGGTACCACGGGGACAGCAGGCTGAGGTCGTTGTGCCGCCCGTCGACGGCGTTGCCGTAGAGGCTGTACGCGGCCTCGAAGAGGAGGTACGGCACGGCGATCCCCGTGATCAGCCGTTTGCCCTGCTCGGGCTTGAAGGCGAAGCTCCGCGAGAAGTAGCCGGAGATCACGATGAACAGCGGCATATGGAACATGTAAAGGAACAGATAGCCGGACCACACGGCGTGGCTGTCCTTGAGCGGCTGCCAGGCGTGCCCGGCCACCACCAGGACCATGGCCAGCAGCTTCGCGTTGTCGAAGAACGGATCCCGTCCCGTACCCTGCGTGTCCGGCGAGCGCTGTCCCACGTGACCTCCTCGGCGATGACCGCGCCGTTCCCTCCTACACGTTGTAGGGGACGACCCTAGGGGGCCATGGGGCGCGGCGTCGAATGCCGCAGGCGGGTGTCGGCCGAGGGCCGCGTGATCTCCCCGGGCGAGGGCACCCGGCCGTGCAGGGCGGCGGCCGCGGCATGAGACTGGCCGCATGAATTGGTACCCCCTGCGGCTGACCACGCCCGTGAAGCAGCACGTCTTCGGCGGCCGGGCCATCCCGGACCGGCTCGGGCGCGGCGGGCTGCCCGAAGGGCCGGTCGCCGAGACCTGGGAGGTCAGCGACGTGGACGGGGAGGGCGCGCGGATCGGGAACGGCGCGCTGGCCGGGTGGACCCTGCGCCGCCTGACCCTGGAGCATCCGGCGGAGCTGGTCGGGCGCGACTGGCACGGCCCGCGCTTCCCACTGCTGACCAAGTACATCGACGGCCACCACCCGCTCCCGGTCCACCTCCACCCCGACGACGCCGCGGCCCGCGGCAAGGAGGGCGAGCCGAACGGCAAGACCGAGGCGTGGCACATCCTGGACGCACCGGCCGGTGCCGCCGCGTACGCGGGCGTGCACCCAGGGGTGGACCGCGCGCGGCTGCGCCAGGCGCTGCTCGGCCAGGACTTCGCCTCCGTACTGCGGCGGCTGCCGGTCCGCGCGGGCGACACCCTGTACGTACCGGCCGGGACGCTGCACCGCTTCGGGCCCGACACGCTGGTGTACGAGATCGAGCAGACCTCCGACCTGCAGCAGCACGCGATGCGGCACCGGATGGAGGACGGCTCGCCGCTGGACGAGGCGGAGTGGCGGACGAACATCGAGGCACTGCTGGACGAGTGGAATCCGGAGCCGCGGCCGGAGTTCCACCCGGGGCTGCGGCTGCCGTCGCCGGGCGGCGTCGAGGGCCGGATGCTCTGCGCCGGGCCGTACTTCGCGCTGGAGCGGTGGCGGACGCGGGCGGCGGGAACCTCGGCTCCGCTGGTCCGCTCGTTCGACACCGCCGTCGTACTGAGCAATGCCGGGCCCGCGGTGACCGTCGCGTACGGGGCGGGGAGCGAGCCGCTCGGGCGGGCCGAGACGCTGCTGCTGCCCGCGGCGCTCGGCCGGGTGGAGATCCACGGCCCGGCCGACGTCCTGCTCGGTTACGTGCCCGACCTGGAGCGGGACGTCCGCGCCCCGCTCCGTGCCGCGGGCCATGACGCGGCCGCGATCGCCGCGCTGGGCGAAGGGCTGGGCCGGCCCGGCGTCTGACGCACATCAGGCCCCGAACACGCGAACACGGGAGCGGTTGTTCCCCAGAACGCGTGATCAGCCACCAAAGCGCTTTCCTTGGTTGCCTGAGGCAGGCGATTCTTACGGGGCGCAAGCGACGGGCTGCAGACCGTCACCGCGCCGCTCCCGGCCGAAGTCCCTTTCCGGAGCGGGAGTGTGTCCCATAAATGCACCATGTACAAGGAGAACAACCCGATGGACTTCCTCACCAACGTGCTGGCCGGCGTCATCCACTTCGTGGGCTGGCTCGTCTGACGGAACCGCATCACCGGGCGCCGCTCCTCCCCGTCCCAGGGAGGGGCGGCGCCCGCCGTTTCGCCGGAGACCGCGGCTCAGGTCTCCGGCCCACGGTTGAGGCGTTCAACGTTGTCATTGCTCCACGGCCGGTAGCCGCGACCCCACACGGACGGCCGTCTCGCGGAGCCAGATGTGCGCCGCGTCGTGCGTGTGCACCGGGTGCCACCACAGTGCCTCCCGCAAGGGGACGGCCTCGTACGGCGGCTCCAGTACGCGCACGGCGGCGATGTCCACGAAGGCCCTGGCCAGACGCTCCTGCACCAGCGCGATCCGGCGGGTACCCGCGACCAGGAGTGGCAACGTCTGGAAGCTGTCGACGGACACCTCGACGTGCGGTTCGATGCCGAGCATGCCGAGCTGCCGGACGGCGGGTGCGTCATAGGTGCGCTGGTAGGTGACCCACGGCAGCCGGGCCAGGTCCGCGCGGGTGAGGCGGTCACCGACGTCGGGGTGGTCCTCGGCAACGAGAAAGACCCACCGGTCCTCATAGAGGTCGGTGGCGCAGAAGTCACTGATGACGCCGTGCGGCATGAGCAGGCCGTCCGTGGCACTCAGCAGTGTCGCGGTGTCGTCGACCACGCCGGCGGGGGGCTGTGTGAAGCGCAGTCGGATTCCCGGGGCCTCTTCGTGCACGACCCGCGCGAGTTCGGTGCCGAACACGGCGACGGCGTAGTCGGAGCCCACCAGCTTGAACTCGCGGCTCTCGGTGGCCGGGTCGAAGTCCGCCTGACTGCTGAAAAGCCGCTCCAGCAGGTCGCAGGCGGTGGAGGTGCGGTCGAGGAGGACCTGTCCGAGAGCGGTGAGTTCGTAGTGCCCCCCGACCCTGGCCAGCAGGTCGTCGTCGAAATGACGCCGAAGCCGGGCCAGGGCGGCGCTCATCGCAGGCTGGCTGAGGCCGACGCGCTGCCCGGCATGAGTGACGTTGCGCTCCTCCAGCAGGGCGCGCAGGGCAACGACGAGGTTCATGTCGAGACGAGCCAGATTCACGAGAACTTCCCTTACGTGCCGCGCCTGCCAGCGAGCATAAACGAGGTGGATGCCGGTCATCCACGGAATCAATTTCCCAGATCAATGGTGGTGGGTCCACATTAGTGACATCACCATCAGGAGGAACACGTCTGTGAAACCCGCACCCGCATCCCCGCTCTTCGCCGGACCTTTCGCGTTGGCCACCCTGTCCGCAGCGAACGAGCCCGCTTTCCCTGCCCTCGTCACTTCGGACAGCCAGGTGATCGACCTCCGGACCGCCTTCGGCAAGCCGGAGCTGACGGTTCGTTCGCTGCTGGACCACTGGGCGGAGGCGCTGCCGCGCCTGCATGAGTTGGTCGCCGAATCCGGACCGGAGCGGCGTCCGCTCGAAGAGTTCCAGGTGCACGCGCCGGTGACTCCGCGTCAGGTATTCCAGTCGGGTGCCAACTACCGGCAGCATGTGATCGACCTGCACGTGGCCCACCGCGCCCCCGGTGACGACCGTCCCGAGGAGGAGCGGCGCGCCGAGGCCGCCGAGATCATGGACCGGCGGGCCGCGGAGGACCTGCCGTACGTGTTCATCGGTCTGCCGAGCGCGATCACGGGTCCGTACGACGATGTCGTGCTGCCGTCGTGGGCGGAAAAGCCGGACTGGGAGCTGGAGTTGGCGGCCGTCATCGGCAGGCCCGCCCACCGGGTGTCCGTCGAGGAGGCGCTGGAGTACGTCGCCGGTTACACGATCGCCAACGACCTCACCGACCGGGCCACCGTCTTCCGGCGCGACATGCCGCAGATCGGCACCGACTGGCTGCGCAGTAAGAACGCGCCCGGCTTCACCCCGCTGGGCCCGTGGATCGTGCCCGCCGGGTCGATCGCGGACCCCTCCGACCTGCGGGTGACGCTGAAGCTGAACGGCGAGACCATGCAGGACGAGTCCACCCAGGACATGATCTTCGACGTGGCACGCATGGTGTCGTACGCCTCGCAGACCGCCCGGCTGCTGCCCGGTGACCTCGTGCTGACGGGCAGCCCGGCCGGCAACGGCATGCACTGGGGCCGGCTGCTGCGCGACGGCGACGTCATGGAGGGGTCCGTCACCGGCCTCGGCGTGCAGCGCACCCGCTGCGTGGCGGAGGCGTCATGACGCTCGACCGCAACGATCCCGAGGGCGCGATAGCCCGAGCCGCCAAGGCGTACTCCAATTGGGGCCGTTGGGGCGAGGACGATGTGCTCGGCACCCTCAACTTCCTCGACGAGGCCAAGCGCCGTGCAGGGGCCGGCCTCGTCCGACGGGGTGTCAGCTTCTCCCTGTCCCAGCGCTTCGACATGAACGGCCCGCAGAAGGGCTGGCGGCGGCGCACCAACCCGGTGCACACCATGCTCGACACCGGCACCGATGCCGCCGCGGGCCACCAGGGCTTCCCGCACGGCCTCGGCGGCGCCGACGACGTGATCGCCATGCCGCTCCAGTGCTCCACCCAGTGGGACGGGCTCGGGCACATCTTCGACCACGGCAAGGCGTGGAACGGCCGGGACGCCGCGCAGACCGTCACCTCCGACGGCGACCTGGTCACCGGCATCGAGCACATGGCTCCGTACGTCGCGGGGCGCGGGGTGCTGCTGGACGCGGGCCGGGCGATCGGCACCGACGGAGAGCTGCCCGACGGGTTCGCCATCACCGAGGACCACCTGACGGCGACTGCCGAGGCCCAAGGTGTGACCGTGGGACGCGGCGACATCGTCCTGGTACGCACCGGGCAGCTCGCCCGGGTCCGCCGCGAGGGGTGGGGTGACTACGCCGGCGGCCCGGCCCCCGGCCTGTCGTTCACCACCGCGGGCTGGCTGCACCGCACCGAGATCGCCGCGATCGCCACCGACACCTGGGGCTTCGAGGTGCGGCCCAACGAGTTCGAGGACGCGTTCCAGCCGCTGCACCAGGTCGCCATCCCCAACATCGGCCTGCTGATCGGTGAGATGTGGGACCTGGACGCACTCGCCGCGGACTGCGCGGCCGACGGTGTGTACGAGTTCTGGCTCACTGCCGCGCCCCTGCCCATCACCGGCGCGGTCGGCTCCCCCGTCAGCCCGATCGCCGTCAAGTAGCGCGAAGTACAAGGAAGTTATCCATGACACAGTCCCGTACCGTCCTCGTCGTCGGCGGCGGCGCGGCCGGTAACGCCGTGACGGTCCTGCTGCGCCGGGCCGGTATCGCCGTCGACCTGGTCGAGGCCAAACACGACTGGAACGCCACCGCCGGATCGGGCATCACCCTCCAGGGGAACGCGCTGCGCGTGCTGCGTGAACTGGGCGTGTGGGAACAGGTGAAGGCGTCCGGCTACGGCTTCGACGCTGCCGGGATCACCGCTCCCGACGGCACCGTCCTGCACGAGCAGAGCGATCTGCGCACCGGCGGTGACGATCTGCCCGCCACCGTCGGCATGCAGCGCCCCCGGCTCCAGCAGATCCTGATCGACGCCGTGCGCGCGAGCGGGGCATCGGTGCGCCTGGGTACCAGGGCCGAGAGCCTGGACCAGGACGCGCAGGGCGTGTCCGTACGCTTCAGCGACGGCACGACCGGCCGCTACGACGTGGTGATCGCCGCCGATGGCATCGGCTCCGCGACCCGCGCCGCGATCGGCATCACCGACAAGCCCGAACCGACCGGCATGGCCATCTGGCGCATCGCCGCACCCCGCCCGGCGGGAGTGACCCGCACCGACCTCGCCTACGGCGGCCCGGCCTACATCGCGGGTTACTGCCCCACCAGTGACACCACCCTCTACGCGTACGTCGTCGAGGCGAATCGCGACCGCGCCTCGATACCGCCCGAGACCTACGCGGACGAGATGCGGCGCCTCGCCTCCGCCTACGGTGGTTTCTGGCCGGAGATCACCGCGCACATCACCGATCCGGCGAAGGTCAACTACACCTGGTTCGACCGCATGCTGGTGGAGGGCTCCTGGCACCGCGGCCGCGTGGTACTGGCCGGTGACGCCGCCCACTGCTGTCCGCCCACCCTCGCCCAGGGCGCGGCCATGTCCCTGGAGGACGCCCTCGTCCTGGCCGAGCTGCTGACCGGTGCCGAGCAGTGGGACGACGCGCTGTTCCAGGCGTACTACGACCGGCGCATCCCGCGGGTGCGGGCGGTCGTGGACGCGTCGGTGCAGATCGGACAGTGGCAGCTGGACGGCGTCCGCAACGCCGATGTGCCAGGGGTGATGGCCCGCACCATGCCCCTGCTCAAGGAAGCGCCATGACTCCGCCCACCGTGGACGTGCACGCCCACGTCCTGCTGCCCGATATCGAGGCCCTGGTGGCCGGCCGGCCCGGCCTCGCCGAGGCGAAGGCGCTGGACGCCCGGCGCAACGGCCCCGCGGCACTCGCCGTCAGCGGGCCCATGGTGCGCGACCGCGTCCCCAAGCTGACCGACGTGGCCGTGCGCCTGGCCGCGATGGACGCGCAGGGCGTGGACGTCCAGCTGGTCAGCCCGTCCCCGTCGCACTACCACTACTGGGCGGACGAGGAGACGGCCGAGAAGGTCTACCGGCTCGCCAACGAGGCCACGGCGGCGCACTGCGCGGCGGCTCCGGAACGGCTGCGGGGACTGGGCCTCGTACCACTGCAACACCCCGGGCAGGCCGTCGAGGCCCTGGACGACGCGCTGCGACGGGGCCTGCTGGGAGTGGAGATCTCCAGCCACGCACCCGGCCGGGAGCTGTCCGACCCGGTGTACGAGCCGCTGTGGACGCGGGCCGAGGAGACCGGCGCCCTCCTGTTCCTGCACCCCTTCGGGTGCACGCTCGACGAGCGGCTGGACCAGTGGTACCTGTCCAACACGGTCGGCCAGCCGACGGAGAACGCCGTGGCCCTCTCCCACCTCATCTTCTCCGGCGTACTGGACCGGCACCCGGACCTGAAGATCGTCGCCGCACACGGGGGCGGCTACCTGCCCACCCATATCGGCCGCTCCGACCACGCCTGGGCCGCCCGCTCCGACGCACGCGCCGGCTGCGCCCACCCGCCCAGCAGCTACCTGAAGCGGCTGTACTTCGACTCCCTCGTCCACGATCCCCACGTCCTGCGGGAACTGATCCGGGCCGCCGGGCCCGACCGGGTACTGCTCGGCTCCGACTTCCCCTTCGACATGGGCACCGAGGACCCGCTCGGCGCACTGCGCGCCGCCCAGCTGTCCGAACCCGACTTCCACGCCGTCCGCGGCGGCAATGCAGCAACCCTGCTCGACCTCGTCTGAGGAGGCAAAAACCATGAGCGCACGTCTGCTCACCCACCTGCGGCACGTCGACCTCGCCGTGCCCGACTACGACAAGCAGCTCGACTTCTACTCCGGTGTCTGGGGCCTGACCAAGGTCGCCGAGGACTCCGGCATCTCCTTCCTCGCCGCCGAGGGCTCCCCCGAGCAGTACGTCGTCCGGCTGCGCAAGGCCGGGGAGAAGCGTCTCGACCTCGTCTCCTACGGTGCCGCGTCCCCGGCCGACGTCGACACCCTCGCCGAGCAACTCCTCGCGGGCGGCGTCCAGTTGGTGACTCATCCGGGGAAGGTGGACACCCCCGGCGGTGGCTACGGCTTCCGCTTCTTCGACGTCGACGGCCGCACCATCGAGGTCTCCGCCGACGTCGAGGTCCGGCAGCACCGCAAGATCGAGGAGAAGGAGGCCATCCCGGTCAAGCTCTCCCACGTCGTTCTCAACTCCCCCGACCTGAACCGGACTCGGGAGTGGTACGAGCGCCATCTCGGCTTCCGCCTCTCCGACACGCTCAGCTCGCCGCACATGGGCGAGGTCATGCACTTCATGCGGATCTCCAACCAGCACCACTCGATGGCCATCGCGCAGGGGCCGCACACCGCCCTGCACCACGTCTCCTTCGAGATGCGCGGCCTGGACGAGTACATGCGCGGCTCCGGGCGCGTCATGCGGGCCGGGTACCGCAAGATCTGGGGCCCCGGGCGGCACATGGCGGGTGACAACACCTTCACGTACTTCCTCGACCCGCACGGCAACACCATCGAGTACACCACCGAGCTGGAGAACCTCGACGAGGACACCTGGCACCCGCACGTCTACGACTTCTCCCAGCCCGAGGTCACCGACCAGTGGGGTACCGCCAACCCCATGAACGAACTGGTCGCCAAGGAGTCCTTCAACGACCCCGACCGCGGCTGCTTCGTCGCCCCGCCGGTCTGACCACACCGAGTTCCGGGGGCGCGGCGGCCTGTCAACGCCCTGACGCCGGCAGTCCGCGCCCCCGGTCCGTCCCAGCACCAGGAGGCCCCCCGTGCGCTTCGCCGCCTACATACACGCACACGCACACCAGCAACAGCCCTGTGCCGCCGTCGTCGGAGAGGACGGCACCCTCCATCCCGTACCCGGAGGCCGGTCCCTCACCGAACTGATCCGCTCCGGCGAGGGCCTACCCGCTCTGCTCGACGCCGGCGCCGCCGCACTCGACGCGCCGCCCGGCCCGCACGTCTCCCAGGTACGACTGCTGCCACCCCTCCAGCCCTCGTCCGTACGGGACTTCGTCACCTTCGAGGAACACGTCGAGGGCGTCCGCCGTGCCGTCGACGGGGTCGCCGGGGTGCCCGAGCAGTGGTACGCGGCGCCGACCTTCTACTTCACCAATCCGCACGCCATCTACGGCCCGTACGACGACGTCCCCGTGCCGCCCGGGTCCGCCGCCTTGGACTTCGAGCTCGAAGTGGGTGCCGTCATCGGTCGCGAGGGCAGCGACCTCACCCCGGAGCAGGCGCGCGACCACATCATCGGCTACACCGTCTTCAACGACTGGTCGGCGCGCGACCTGCAGTCCGCCGAGATGAAGGTCGGCCTCGGCCCGTGCAAGGGCAAGGACACCGCCACCACCCTCGGCCCGTACCTGGTCACCGCCGACGAGCTGGAGCCCTACCGGGACGCCGAGGGCTTCCTGCGCCTGGCCCTGACCGCCGAGATCAACGGCGAGACCGTCGGGGAGGACCTGCTGTCCCACATGAGCTGGACCTTCGAGGAAATGGTCGCCTACGCCTCCCGCGGCACCCGCGTCGTGCCGGGCGACGTCCTGGGCTCCGGCACCTGCGGCAACGGCGGCTGCCTGGCCGAACTGTGGGGCAGGCGCGGCGAACCGATCCCACCGCCGCTGAAGCCGGGCGACACCGTCACCCTCACGGCCGAGGGCATCGGTACCGTCGCCAACACCGTCGTCCCCGGCTCCGATCCCGTACCACTGCCGGCCGGCCGGCGTCGCCACCGGGAGCGGCCGTGACCAGGGCCTCGGCTTCGGTGGCGCTCATGCCTCCGGGCGCCTGCGTCGTGAACTCACTCCCCGGGGCGGGAGGCACTCCGTACGGCGCGGTCGAAGTCCGCGACGGACTTGGCCAGCAGGTAGACCATGGCGGCGGAAGCGCGGTCCGCGTCACGTTCCCGGATGGCTTCGAGCACTGCGCGGTGACTGGGCACCGGATCGTCGGCCACACCGTGCGGCGCGTGCACGATGCCGTCACGGGCACGCAGCACCGGCTCCATGAGCTGGTCGAGCCGAGTCAGCATCTCGTTCCCCGAGGCAGTGAGCAGGGCGCGGTGGAACGCGGCGTCCGCTGCCGCGGCAGCGCCGGTGTCGTCACCGGCCTCCCCCATGGCCGTCAGCGCCCGCTCCAGAGCAGCCAGGTCCGCGTCCGTACGGCGTTCGGCGGCGTGGCGTACCGCGGCGGGTTCGATGATGGCCCGCAGCTCGGCGAAGTCGCGCAGCAGCGCTTCACCCTTGCCGCCCGCTACGCGCCAGCGGATGACGTCCGCGTCGAGCATGTTCCATTCACCGCGCGGGCGGACGAAAGTCCCACGCTTCTGCCGCGCCGCGACCAGTCCCTTGCCCGCCAGAACCTTCAACGTCTCACGGATCACCGTGAGGCTGATGTCCAACTCCGCTGCCATCTCCCGCGGATCGAGCGTGGCACCCTCCGGCACCTCTCCGGAGACTATGCGGTAGCCGAGACGTTCGACGACCTGGCCGTGCACACCCCGGCCTGCGTATGACGTCATGTGTGCTGCTCCCTCACCCTTACGGCGCTCCAGGTGGTAAGGGGCGGGTGCGGGGAGCAGGCGGCGGTCACCATTCGGCGAACGATCCGTCGGGGTGCCGCCAGGCGGGGTTGCGCCAGGCGTCGTATCCGTCCGCGGCACGCACGGCGCGCTCGTCCACCGTGATGCCGAGGCCCGGTGCGGTGGGGCGGGCCAGGTGCCCGTCGTGGAAGCGGAAGGTTTCCTTGTCCACGACGTAGTCCAGCACCTCGGCGCCGGTGTTGTAGTGGATGCCGATGCTCTGTTCCTGGATGAGGAAGTTCGGAGTGCAGAAGGCGATCTGGAGGCTGGCCGCCAAGGAGACGGGACCGAGGGGGCAGTGCGGAGCGACCGGCACGTCGAAGGTCTCGGCGAGCGCGGCGATACGGCGGGTCTCGGAGATCCCGCCGGCGTGCGAGAGGTCCGGCTGGAGCACGGCGACCCCGGCTTGGAGCGCCGGCAGCACGTCGGTACGGGAGTAGAGACGCTCGCCCGTGGCGATCGGCACCGGGGAGGCGGAGACGAGGTCGGCGAGCAGGTGCGGGTACTCCGGCAGCAGCGGCTCCTCGGCGAACAGCGGGTTGTACGGGGCCAGGTGGGGCAGCACCTTGCGGGCGTTCGCCGCGGTGAAGCGGCCGTGGAAGTCGACGGCGAAGTCGCCGTCCGGGCCGAGCACGTCGCGGGCGGTCTCCGCGCGGTCGACGATGCCCTGGATGTCCCGTACGGTGGCGAGCCGGTTCATCCGGCCGCTCGCGTTCATCTTCACCGCCGTGAAACCGGCCTCGACCTGCTGCTGCACGTGGTCACGCAGCTCGGCGGGCTCGTCGCCGCCCACCCAGCTGTACGCCCGGACCTTCTCGCGGACGGGGCCACCGAGCAACTGGTGCACGGGCGCGCCGTAGTGCTTGCCCGCGATGTCCCACAGCGCTTGGTCGAGCCCGGCGACGGCGGAGGAGAGCACCGGGCCGCCACGGTAGAAGGAGCCCTTGGTCATCTGCTGCCACAGGTCCTCGATCCGCAGCGGGTCCGCGCCGATCAGGAACTGCTCGGTCAGCTCCCCCACGGCGGTGCGCACGGTCGCCGCCCGGCCCTCGACCACCGGCTCACCCCAGCCGACGTGCCCGTCGTCGGTCTCGATCCGGCACAGCAGCCAGCGCGGCGGCACGGCGAAGGTCTCAACACGGGTGATCTTCATGGGGCTCCTGAAGGAATCACGGGGGAGGATCCGACACCACTATTAAATATGAATTAATCGGCGAGGCCAAGCAGGTGCTGCGTTCGAGGTCAGCACGGTCTCAGCCCACCGCGGGCGTCTCCTCCAGGACGTGTGCCTGGATGGCGGTGGCCGCCGCGCCGCGGGCCCAGTACGCGAAGTCGCTGTGCTGGACGTCGAGTTCGAGCGGGGCGGTGCTGGGGTCGCGGTCGGCTCGTACGGCCTCCTCGACAGCGGTACGGGCCACCTCGGCCAGGCGCACTCCTTCCCCCGTGAGCACGATCTTCTGCACCAGCGTGAAGTTGGCGACCGCGGCGAGGAGACGGCCGAGGGCGCGTCCGGCTGCGGTGATGACCGGTGCGGCGACCGGGTCACCGTGCGCGGCGAGATCGAGGCACTCGTCGTAGGTCACCGAGCGGCGCAACCCGACGGAGACGGCGGCACAGATGGAAGGCCGCGACAGCATGGCCGTGGCGCAGCCTCGGTGCCCGTTCGGGCAGAGCGGCCCCATCGGGTCGAGGGGGCAGTGCCCCAGCAGTCCGACGCCGACGTCCGGACTGTCGACGACGGTGTCGTGCATGACCAGGCCGTAGCCCACGCCGGCGCCGATGGTGAGGACCGCGAAGCGGTCGTGGCCGCGGGCGGTGCCGAACCAGTGCTCGGCCCGGGTCAGTGCCAGCAGGTCGTTGTCGACGGTGACGGGGAGGCCGAGGGCGTCAGCGAGAAGGCTGCCGAGGGGGACGTCCTCGGACCACTCCAGGAACGGCGCGGCCGTGACGGTCGTGTGGTGCGCGACGCGTCCGCCGAGGCTGACTCCGACCCTGCTGATGCGCGGGCCCTCTGCGGTGAGTTCGCCGATCAGTTCGGCGATGGTCGCCACGACGGAGGCCGGGTCACGGCCGGGCAGCGGCTTTCGGGCGGAGCCGACGACCTCGGCACGCAGCGTTGTGAGGACGGCGTGGACATCGTCGCCGGTCACCTTGGCGCCGATGAAGTGGTGGGCCGCGGCGTTGATGTCCAGCGGCCGGGACCGGCGCCCCGTCCGGGCCTCGTGTCCGGCCTGACCATGATCGGCGTCCACCTCCACGAGCAGACCGCTGTCAACGAGGGGATTGGCGAGCCGGGTGAGACTACCGGCCGACATGGACAGACGGCGGGCTATCTCGCTGCGAGTGACCGGCCCGCGCAGCAGCACTTCCAGGGCGACGGCGCGACCGGCTCCGGCGAGCGGGGTCGACGGAGCAGACGTGGCATCCACCGGGTGGTCTCCGCAGGGAGTAGAGACGGGCGTCGTGCGGGGTTCATCATCCCATGCACCCTCTAATGGTTCCGTCGCGAAATCAATAGGTCGCGAGGACGGTCGTTTCCCCGGCGAAAAGCGAGCGTTTCCCGGGGTTGACGAAGCAAGACTTCCGCGATGAAAGTAAATGTCGAGTCGGCGACTCACTCGCCTGCCCCGTCAAGGGTGTTGGACGCCCTCACTCCTTTCCAAGGGATCTCGTATGTCCGAGCATCTCCATGACCACCGTCTCCACTTCCGCGCCGCAGGCATGAGCCTCGTCCTGGACTGCACCAGCGGCCTGCTCCCCCGGGTCGTCCACTGGGGCGCGGATCTCGGTGAACTCACCGGCGACGCGCTGGCCACACTGGTCCGCACCGAAGCGGCACAGGTCATGTCGAGCTCACTCGACGAGCCGGTACCGGTCAGCGTGCTGCCGCAGCAGTCCGCCGGCTGGCTCGGCACGCCCGGCCTCACGGGGCACCGGGACGGGGCGGACTTCTCCACCGCCTTCACCGTCCGGTCCGTCCGGCGCGGCGCCGGCGACAACCACGGCGACAGCGACGGCCCGGTACGGCACCGCCTGGTCGTGGACGCCATCGACAGCCAGGCGGAACTCGCGTTGTGCCTGGAGATCGAGGTCACCGCGTCGGGACTCGTACGGCAGCGGGCCACGCTCACCAACGACAGCGATCGCCCGTACACCGTGGCCGGCCTGCTCCTGACCTTCCCCGTCCCCGGCCAGGCCACCGAACTGCTCGACCTCACCGGTCGGCATCTGCGCGAACGCGCCCCGCAGCGCCACGAGTTCACCATCGGCACGCATCTGCGGGAGAACCGGCGGGGCCGCACCGGACTCGACGCGACGCTCGTGCACGTCGCGGGTGAGAGCGGGTTCGGTTTCCGCACCGGCGAGGTGTGGGGACTGCACGTCGCCTGGAGCGGAAACCATCGCTCGCTGGCCGAGCGCACCCCCGCGGGGGTGCGCCTGCTCGGCGGCGGCGAAGCACTGCTGCCCGGTGAGGTCCGGCTCGCCGCGGGCGAGTGCTACGCCTCCCCGTGGATCTACGGTGCGTACGGACACGGGCTCGACGAACTGGCCGGGCGCTTCCACGGCTACCTGCGGGACCGATCGCAGCACCCCCGCACGCCCCGCCCGGTCACGCTCAACACCTGGGAAGCCGTCTACTTCCAGCAGGACCTGGACAAGCTGAAGGCACTCGCCGACGCGGCGGCCGAGGTCGGCGCGGAACGCTTCGTCCTCGACGACGGCTGGTTCACGGGACGCCGGGACGACACCGCAGGGCTCGGTGACTGGTACGTGGACAAGGGCGTCTGGCCCGATGGGCTGCATCCGTTGGTGGACCATGTGCACGCGCTTGGCATGGAGTTCGGCCTCTGGTTCGAGCCGGAGATGGTCAACGCCGACTCCGACCTCGCCCGCGCCCACCCCGAGTGGATCATGGCCACGGGCGGACGCACCCCGCCGACCGCCCGCCACCAGCAGGTCCTCGACCTCGGCCACCCGGCGGCGTACGGCTACCTCCTGGAGCGCCTGGACGCCCTGGTCACCGAGTACCGCATCGGCTACATCAAGTGGGACCACAACCGGGACCTGGTCGAGGCCGGACACAGTCCGCGCGGGACGGCCGGCGTCCACGCCCAGACCGGTGCGGTGTACCGGCTGATCGACGAACTGCGCACGCGCCACCCCGGCCTGGAGATCGAGTCCTGCTCCTCCGGCGGCGGACGCATCGACCTGGGCATCCTGGAACGCACCGACCGGGTGTGGACCAGCGACTGCATCGATGCGCTGGAACGCCAGCAGATCCAGCGCTGGACCGGCCTCCTGCTGCCGCCCGAGCTCCTCGGCGCTCACGTCGCCTCCCCCGTCGCCCATACGACCGGCCGCGCCCACACCCTCGACTTCCGCGCCGGAACGGCCCTGTTCGGCCACTTCGGCATCGAATGGGACCTCACCCTCGCCCCGGCCGAGGAGCGCGCCCGCCTCGCGGAGTGGGTTTCGGCGTACAAGCGGCTGCGGCCCCTGTTGCATTCGGGCACCGTCGTCCACGCCGACCACCCCGACCCGGCCCTGTGGCTGCACGGCGTCGTGGCGCCCGACCGGTCCCGTGCCGTCTATGCCGTGGTGCAGACGGCCACGAGCGTGCAGTCCCCGCCCGGGCGCGTCCGCCTGCCCGGCCTCGCCCCCGACGCGGTCTACCGCCTCTCCCCGCTGCCGCCCGGAGACCGCCCCGAGGGTCCCACCGACTCACCACTCCCCTGGTGGCACGGCGACAAGGGGGTGGAGCTGACCGGACGGGTGCTGAGCACCGCCGGCGTCCAGGCCCCCGCGCTGTACCCGGAGCGGCTGGTCCTCATCGAGGCCCGCCGCGTCTGACGTCACCCGGTACCGCTCCGGCAGCCGGCCAGGAACACAGGGTCGGCAGGCAGGTGCGTCAACGTCTCGTGCAGATCTTCTTTTGCGGTCGGATCAGCCGGACTGGACAGTCATGGCCGCCGTGAGGGTGGTGCCGTCGATGGGGTCGATGAGGAGGAAGGAACCGGTGCGGCGGCAGGTGGCGTAGGTGTCCAACGGGAGAGGCGCGGCGGTGCGGAGCACGACGCGGCCGATGTCGTTGGCAGCCAGCTCGCCCGGCGCCGGGTGCTGGGAGAGGTCGTCGAGGGCCAGCCTGGAGGGGATCTCCTTGACGATGGCCTGTACCGTGCGCGTCGTCTGCTTGAGCAGTACGCGCTGTCCGGGGGTCAGCGGAGTCTCCGCCACATGGCACACCGTCGCCTCGACGTCCTGGCTGATCGCCGGCGGGTTGTCGGCCGGGACCAGCAGGTCGCCCCGGGAGATGTCGATGTCGTCCGCCAGCAGCAGGGTCACCGACTGCGGGGCCCGGGCCGCCTCGACGGGCCTTCCCAGCAGGTCGATCCCGGTGACCTTCGTCGTACGGCCGGACGGCAGGACGGTGACCGCATCGCCCACCCGGAACACACCGGCTGCGATCTGGCCCGCATAGCCCCGGTAGTCGGGTAGCTCGACGGTCTGCGGCCGGATGACGTACTGCACCGGAAAGCGCGCCGGTTCCTCGGACGGGTCGGCGACGACCGGGACCGTCTCCAGGTGCTCCAGGACGGTCGGGCCGCCGTACCAGTCCATGTGGGCGGACGGCGTCACCACGTTGTCGCCGGCCAGCGCCGAGATCGGGACCGCGGTGATCTCCGGTACACCCAGCGAGGCCGCGTAGGTGGTGAACTCCTCGGCGATGGCCGCGAAGACCGACTCCTGGTAGTCCACCAGGTCCATCTTGTTGACCGCGAGGACCACGTGCGGGACGCGCAGCAGCGCGGCGATAGCGGCGTGCCGGCGGGTCTGCTCGACGACGCCGTTACGGGCGTCGACCAGCACCACGGCCAGCTCGGCGGTCGAGGCGCCGGTGACCATGTTGCGGGTGTACTGCACGTGGCCCGGGGTGTCGGCGAGGATGAACCGCCGCCGGGGCGTGGCGAAGTAGCGGTAGGCGACATCGATGGTGATGCCCTGTTCCCGCTCCGCCCGCAGCCCGTCGGTCAGCAGGGCCAGGTCGAGGCCCTGCCGGCCGCGGGCGGTCGAGGCGCGTTCCACTGCCTGCAGTTGATCGGCGAGGATCGACTTGGAGTCGTGCAGAAGCCGGCCGACGAAGGTGGATTTGCCGTCGTCCACCGAGCCGGCGGTGGCGAACCGCAGCAGTGTGGTGGCGGACGGCTGGTCAGTGGTGCTGCCCATGTCTAGAAGTACCCCTCGCGCTTGCGGTCCTCCATCGCGGCCTCCGAGAGCCGGTCATCGGCGCGGGTCGCCCCGCGCTCGGTCAGCCGGGACGTCGCGACCTCGGCGATGACCTTCTCGATCGTGTCGGCGTCGGATTCCACCGCGCCGGTGCAGGACATGTCCCCCACCGTGCGGTAGCGCACCCGGCGGCACTCGACCGTCTCGCCGTCCTTGGGACCGCCCCACTCCCCCGGCGCCAGCCACATGCCGTCCCGGGCGAACACCTCGCGCTTGTGCGCGTAGTAGATCGACGGCAGCTCGATGCCTTCCCGCGCGATGTACTGCCAGATGTCCAGCTCCGTGAAGTTCGACAGCGGGAAGACGCGCACGTGCTCGCCCGGGGCGTGCCGGCCGTTGTACAGGTTCCACAGCTCCGGCCGCTGCCGGCGCGGGTCCCACTGCGAGAACTCGTCCCGCAACGAGAACACCCGTTCCTTCGCCCGCGCCTTCTCCTCGTCCCGGCGCCCGCCGCCCAGGACCGCGTCGAACCGCTCGGTCCTGACCTTCTCGGTGAGCGGCACCGTCTGGAGCGGGTTACGCGTACCGTCCGGCCGCTCGCGCAGCACACCCCTGTCGAGATAGTCCTGTACGAGCGCCACATGAAGCTGCAATCCATGCGCGGCCACCACCCGGTCCCGGTAGTCGATCACCTCGGGGAAGTTGTGCCCGGTGTCCACGTGCAGGAGGGAGAACGGCACCGGCGCGGGCGCGAACGCCTTCAGCGCCAGGTGCAGCATCACGATCGAGTCCTTGCCTCCCGAGAAGAGCAGCACCGGATTCTCGAACTCCCCCGCCACCTCCCGGAGGATGTGCACCGCCTCGGACTCCAGTACGTCCAGATGTCCGAGGGTGAGGTTCGGATGCGGGCTCGTGGCCGTCACGCGACGAACCGTCGCTCGACGAGCAGATCCCGCAGCGCCGCTGCCGACTCCGCGGCCGGCTGCCCGTGTGCCGGAATGACGAGATCCGGCTTCTCGGGGATTTCGTACGGGTCGTCCACGCCGGTCAGGCCGGTGAGTTCGCCGGCCCGCTGTTTCGCGTAGAGGCCCTTCACGTCGCGCTGCGCGCAGACTTCGACGGGTGTGGCCACATGGACTTCCAAAAAGGCGGTGCCACTCTCACTGTGCCGCTGTCGTATCGCGTCGCGGCTGTCGGCATACGGAGCGACGACCGGGACGAGGACGAGCACGCCGTTGCGGGCGAGAACCTCGGCCATCAGACCGATGCGTCCCAGGTTCTGGTGCCGGTCCTCGCGGCTGTAGCCGAGGTCCGCCGTCAGGGTCTTGCGCATCTCGTCGCCGTCCAGCACCTCGACGCGGTATCCGTCGTGGCGCAGCGGCTCGGCCACGAGGTGCGCGAGGGTCGACTTGCCCGCGCTGGGCAGTCCGGTCAGCAGTACGGTCACACCGCAGTCACACGGTCCGGGGTGAACCACCATGGTCGGTTGAACCTCATTTCAGGTCGATGCCACTGACCGAGGAGTGAGGACAGTTGTATTGCCTTCGGCGTGACCCGATACGTACGCGTCGTTCGCTGCGCGGAAGCAGTGACGTATCGCACTTGGTGCAGCTCTCAACAAGTTCTCGCAACGAGTAGTATGCAGAAAAGACTGCTCCACTCGACATGCCGCAGACGACATTGTTGCCCGGCAGGCCGAGACACGCAACAGAATCAGGCGATCTCCATGAACATCGATCCGAAGTACGCAGAGACCAGTTATTCCGTCACGATCGTGGCGGAGAACCCGGCGGACGAGAGAGCACGGACGACCATTTCCTCGCGGGTCCGGATCGATGAGGACCTTGCTCCACAGGTCGTGGAGGTGTCGGTCATGGCACCGAAGGACGGCGCCCTGTCCGCCAACGTCGTACGCTCGATCGACTTCGATGGACTCATCCAGTGGCTGGGCACTGCCGTCACGGGAGTACTGCCCGCCGCGGAGCCGTCGCCGAAGACCACCTATCAGAAGGTCGGTGAACTGCCGGGCCGGTCCGCCGAGTCCGCGCGGGAGACCCGCGGCGCCAGGACCGAGCGGCCGTACCGGCGGATGCCGGACGCCGAACTGGTGGCGGACGTCTTCCGCCGCAGCGGCAGCGTGGGCCAGGTCGCCCGGCACTTCGACGTCCCCCGATACACCGCCCAGGCATGGGTGGACCGGCTGCGACGCGGCGGCGTGCTGTGAGCAGCAGCCGGGTGCGGTGAGCGGCCGCGCACCGTCGTTCGTAGCCTCCTGGTACAGACTCTGCATGAGTCGGTGTTTTCCTGAAATACTCGTCACATGACAACGGAAAAGACGGAGCAGCGTTTCGGACCCTACGTCGACCATCTGGGCCTGGAGTTCGAGCGGATCGGCCCCGACCAGGTGGTGGCCGGCTGGTCGGCGCGGGGGGACCTGCTCCAGCCGCACGGCATCCTGCACGGCGGGGTGCACTGCGCGGTGGTCGAGTCCGTGGCCAGCGTGGCCGCAGCGCGCTGGCTCGGTGACCGGGGCACCGTGGTCGGGACCAGCAATTCCACCGACTTCTTCGCCCCGGTGACCGTGGCCAACGGCCGGCTCACCTCGACCGCGCTGCCGATCCACCGCGGCGCCACCCAGCAGGTCTGGGCGGTGGAGACGGTGGACGCGACGGGCCGTCTGGTCGCCCACGGCCAGGTCAGGCTGCAGAACCTGCGCTGAACCGGCCGGAGTGCAGACCTGGGCCCCGAGCCGCCGAGCGGCCCGGAAGCGGAGCACGCCCCGCGTCCGGGCCGACGGCTTTCCCACCGGAACGCGGCCCGTCACTCGCGCGGACGGGCGGAGCGGCTCCAGCGCCGCATGACCGGGCGCTCCACCAAGGCGTACAGCAGCCAGGCCAGCACCAGGCTGGTCCCGATGGTCAGCACCGCCAGCGTCAGTACGTGCGGCCAGGACGCGGGGCCGCCCGGCGGGGCGCCCCAGGCCGGCGAGGTACGGCCGATCCAGCCGTAGGCCACGACCAGCCAGTGCACCAGATACAGGGCGAAGGAAATCTCGCCCAGGAACACCATGATCCGGCTGCTGAAGAAGCTGCCCCGGCCCGTGATGTCGGCGTTGGCGGCCGACGCGACCAGGAAGCCCAGCGGCACGGCCGTGAGCACCACGAAGCCGAGGTTGCCCGGCAGCATGGCCGTGGCCACGAGCGGCACCACCGGCAGCAGCAGCGCCACGGGGAGCGGCAGCCGGAACCAGCGCTTGTGGATGACGATCAGCGCCATCACGATGCCCAGCAGGAACTCCAGCATGCGCGCGGGCGGGAAGAAGGTCATGAACCACATGGCCTCCCAGGGTTGGCCGGTGCCCCGGTGGATCTCGCCGGACTTCGGCAGCACCGCGGCCACCAGCGGGACGGCCCAGATCGCGGCGTACACACCGCAGAACGCCGGCCACAGCCGCTCGGGGCGGATTTTCCGCAACAGCGTCAGCAGTACCGGAAAGGCCAGGTAGAACAGCAGCTCACAGGCGAGTGACCAGGTCGGGGTGTTGGACCACAGGTTGAACTGGAGCTGCTGGCTCGGGATCCAGGAATGCACCAGGAACAGCGTCGCGAGCGTGTCGCGGCCCGACAGGGCGTGGCCGGCAGCCGCCGCGAGCAAGCACGCGGCGAGGAACGTCACCACATGGTTCGGATAGATCTTGAAGAATCGCCGCCGCCAGAACCGGCCCACGGTGTCGTTGTCCTGGGCGACCCACGTCAGGACGAATCCGCTCAGGATGAAGAAGAACGACACGCCGACGGCGCCGAGTTCATGGAGAACCAGGAGCAGGGGTATCTGGTCCGGCGCGACCCGCGGCAGCAGGTTCGTGCCCACGTGCGAGAGCACCACCATGAACGCGGCAATGAAGCGCAGTCCCGTGAGGGAGTCCAGTTTCCGGTCCCGGGGGACGTCGAGCGTGGTGACGGGCAGGGTGTCTCTCGGAACGGTGCGCTGTCTCTGCACGCTCACGCTTCCCTGTTGGATTCGGCGGGGGCGGGGGCGAGTTCGCCGGCCAGCTCACGGATGGCGGTGGACCGGTAGAAGTTGCGCACCGGCAGGCGGAGGCCCTGTTCGGCCTCGATCAAGTCGATCACCTCGACGGCGGTCAGCGAGGTGCCACCGAGCGCGAAGAAGTCGTCCTCCGGGGTCACCTCCTGTTCCAGCTTGAGCACCCGCCGGTAGACGCTCTGCACATAGCGGATTCGGTCCTCGTCGTGGACCAGAGCCGGGTCGGCCATCGTCATCCCCTCATCGTTGGGCGGCGGCACCGTGCCGCGCCGGTTCTCGTTGGTTCCTTCGGCCTGTGGGCCCGGGCGTGCGTGCTGTCCGGCCCGGCACGTCAGCCGGCCGGTCCTGCCGCCCGGGTGAGCAACTGCCGGGCGGCCTCGACCACCTCGGCGGTACTCACTCCGTGCGCCTCCAGTGCGTCCCGCTGGGTGGCGACCCGGGTGCCCACACGGCCCCGTACGGCGAGCCGGCGCAGCGGCACGGTCAGTTCGGCCGCGACCACCTCGGCGACCGCGTCGCCCATGCCGCCCTGCGGGCGGTGCTCCTCGACGGTCACCACCCCGGCCCGGCCGCGGCATGCGGCGAGCAGCCCGTCCCGGTCCAGCGGATGCAGTGTGTGCAGGTCGAGGACGTGCGCTTCGTACCCTTCGCGGGCCAGCTCCGCGGCCGCTTCCAGGACGAACAGCAGCGGCAGCGGCCCGGCCGCGACCAGCGTGATGTCCGCGCCCTCGCGCAGCACCCGGGCCCGGCCGAGCCGGAACTCGGGCACCGGGCCGGGCGGTTCGGGTGTGGCCGAACGGCCCAGCCGCAGATATCCGGGGCCCGGCAGGGCGTGCAGTTGCCGGGTGGCCGCGCCGATCTGGCGGCCGTCGCCCGGTACGACGACGGTCAGCTCGGCCAGGGCACGCACCACTGCCAGGTCCTCCAGGGCGAAGTGGCTGGTGCCGAAGTGGGCGGCGGCCAGCCCCGCGTGGGTGGCGATCACCCGTACGGGGAGCTGGTTGCCGACCACGTCGAGCTTGAGGAATTCACCGGCGCGCAGCGCGGCGAAGCCGGCCATCGTGTGCACGTACGGGACGAAGCCGCGCCGGGCGAGTCCGGCGGCGACCGTCATCAGGTTCGCCTCCGCGATCCCGACATTGATGTAGCGCTCCGGGAACCGCTCGCCGAAGACGGACTCCAGGCCGCCGGTATCGGAGTCCACACAGACCACACGGGGGTCTTCGGCGGCCAGCTCCAGCAGGGCCTCCCGGTAGGCGGCCCGGGGGTCCGGGCCGATGGCCGGCCCCGCGCTCTCCCCCGCGTGCGGTGCGGACGGGCCGGTGTCCTGGACGGTCGGTGTGCTGCTCACTGTGCACCTCCGGCGGCCGGTTGGCCGAGTGCGCCCAGGGCGCGGCGCACCAGTGCCGGCTTGAGCTTGGTGTAGTGTCCGGCGACCCGGCTTTCCAGGAACGGCACCCCGCGGCCCTTCACGGTCCGGGCGATCACCGCGACGGGACCGGCCGGGGAGGGGCTCAGTGCCTCGGGCAGCGCGGACAGGTCGTGCCCGTCGACCGTACGCACGTGCCAGCCGAAGGCCGCGAACTTGGCGTCCAGCGGCTCCAGACCCACACACTCCTCGGTGCCCCCGGTGATCTGGAGTCCGTTGCGGTCCACCACCGCTACCAGACCGGACAGTTGGCGGTGCCCGGCGAGCAGCGCGGCTTCCCAGACACTGCCCTCCTGGAGCTCGCCGTCGCCCAGCAACGTGTAGACGTGCCGGTCGCCGCCGCGCAGCCGCTCGGCCAGTGCGAGCCCCACCGACAGCCCCAGCCCATGGCCCAGCGAGCCGGTGGCGAACTCGACACCGGGCAGGTCGTACGGCGGATGCCCGAACAGCCTGCTGCCGGGCCGGGCGAAACCGTCCAGCTCGTCGGCCGGGATCCGGCCGAGCTGGGCCAGCGCACTGTACAGCGCGGGTGCGGCATGGCCCTTACTGAGGACGAACGAGTCGCCCGGGCGCAGCAGTTGTGCGTACAGGACGGCCAGCACGTCGGCGCAGGACAGGCTGCCCCCGGTGTGCGCGCCTTCGGGGCCGCCGGCCATCCGGATCACGTCCTGGCGGATCCGCAGGGCCATCGCCGCCGGGTCGGGCGCCGCCTCCCCGGGGAGGTCGGGGTCCGCGGGCGCGGGGTCCACAGGCCCGGCGGGCGCGTGGGCGGTCGGTGGCGGCGCGGCCATGTCTGTTCCCTTCGTGGTGGTGGTCGGGGAGTTCGTCGGTCCGGCGGTCAGCCTTTGCGCAGCATCTCCCGCCAGCCGGGGGCGGGGCGCGCGACGGCCATGCGGCGGACCAGGTCGAGGTGGCGCCAGGTCTTCTCGAAGGCGTCGGCGTAGTGCCGCAGCAGCGGCCCGGCGGCCGGGTCCAGGTGCCGGCGCTGGAGGCAGAGCGAGCCGTCCACCACGGCGGTGGTCACCGGAAAGCGCTCGGCCACCTGGTCCAGGGCGGCGCTGTCGGACAGCCCTGCGGGGCGGAACGCGGGGTGCGCGGGCAGCGGGGCGACCTGGTACTGGGAGACCGGCACTCCTTCGGCCCGCAGCATCCGGTGCAGGGCGGCACGCAGGCCGGTGCGGTGTTCCGGCTTGAGATCCAGCTCGTCCGGCTCGGGCATGAGGCGCAGGATGTGCCAGGCGTGGGTGCGCCCGGCCGGAATCCGCGGTCCGCGCAGCCCGGGCAACCGGTCGAGCCGGCCGACCAGTTCGCGGATGCCCGGTTCACGCCTGCGGGCGTCTTCGTCGAAGCGGGCCAACTGGGAGCGGGTGAACGCCGCAGCGACGGGGGCCATACGGGCATTGAGTGCGGCCTGATGGGAGATGTAGGTGCGCGTACCCGTCGACTCCGGTGCCCGCTCGCCGAAATTGCGCAGTCGGACCAACTGCTCGTACAGACCGTCGTCGTCGGTGGTGATGAGCCCGCCCTCGCCGCAGGACGGCAGGTTCTTGTGGGGGTGCAGGCTGAAGCAGCCGGCCCGGCCCAGCGCCCCGGCCCGCCGACCGTCGAGCAGCGCGCCGTGCGCCTGCGCCGCGTCTTCCACGAGCGGTACGCCCAGCCGGTCGGCCACCCGTCGCAGCCCCGGCATGTCGGCGGGCAGCCCGTGCAGATGGACCGGCAGCAGCGCCGCGGTGCGCGGCCCGGCGACAGCGGCGACGGCCTCCGGGTCCAGGGTGTAGGTGCCGGGTTCCACGTCGGCGAACACCGGGGTGGCGCCCGTCGCGTACACGGCGTGCGCGGTGGCGTTCATGGTCAGGGCCGGGACGATCACCTCGTCACCGGGGCCGATCCCGCAGCCGCGCAGGGCCAGATGCAGCGCTGCGGTGCCGGAGGCCACGGCGACGCAGTGCCGGGTTCCGGTGGCCTCGGCCCAGGCCCGCTCCAGGGCGGGGACCTCCGTCTCTCCCGGCGACGCGGCGTTCAGCCGTCCGCTGCGCAGTACGCGCAGCACGGCCTGTTCGTCCTCCGGGGTGACCACCGGCCAGGTGCCGCCGGGGGTGTCCCTCGGCACGGCCCGTTCCCCGCCGAGCAGGGCCAGTTCGTGCGAAGACTGTTGCCTCGGCTCTTCCGCCTCTTCCGCACTGCGCTGTCCGGTGCCCCGTTGTTCCGTGTCCCCCGATGCAGAGTCTGCATCGGGGGCACCGTCTGTGTATCCGTCGTCGCGCTGTTGCCCGGCCGGCGCGGCGATGTCTGCGGACTGTGTGGTGCCGCTCCCCGGCTCCCCCACCTCGATCTCCACTCGCAGGGCCTCCCACCTGCTTCTTCGGTGATTCCGCGCGGCGCGGCCGCGGGGAGTCACCGACTTGGATACGTGCGTTCGCTCCTGCCGGTACCGCGGGTGAACGATGCCGTGGCTCACGAGAATTGGCCCCGAACCCGATCTCCAGGAGGTGTGCCCTTGTGCAGCATGTGTTAGCTTCTGCAGAGTTCTCCAGAGAGTAGTCACACAATCTTCAGGAGGCAACACATGACTACTGCACTCAGCGTGCAGTGCCCCGAGTGCGGGGGCTCGGTGAACGTGCGTGAAGACGTGCTGGCGGCCGAGATCGTGATCTGCCGGCACTGCTCCAGCGAACTCGAAGTCGTGGCGACCGGACCGGTGGTGCTGGCCATGGCCCCCGAAGTCGAAGAGGACTGGGGCGAATAGACCCGGCCCGCACGTTTCTTTCGCCAACTGGGAGGAGTGGCCCATGAAGACGAGTGTTCTCGGTGCGGCTGGCTACACCGGCGGGGAACTGCTGCGCCTGGTGCACGCCCATCCGGAGCTGGAGCTGGCTCAGGCCGTCTCGCGCCGGTACGCGGGTCGGCCGGTCGCCGAGGTGCATCCCAACCTCCAGCACCTCGGGCTGACGTTCCGGTCCCCGCAAGAGCTGGACCGGGTGGACACCGTCTTCCTGGCGCTGCCGGCCGGGGCCTCCGCCGAGGTGGAGGCCGAGGTCGCGGAGCGGGCCGGGACGGTCGTGGACCTGAGCCCGGACTTCCGGGCGGGTGCCCGCTCGGCGTCCGGCAGCCCGTACCGCACCGGCCTGCCCGAGCTGTTCGCGGACGAGCTGGCCGGTGCCGAGCGGATCAGTGTGCCGGGCTGTACGGCCACCGCCGCCGTACTCGCCCTCGCCCCCGTGCAACGGGCCGGTCTGGTGGCGGGCGATGTGGTGGTGGACGCCCGGGCCAGCTCGTCCGGCTCCGGGGCCGAGCCGACCGCGTCCTCGCACCACGCGGAGCGCGGCCACGCCTTCCGGGTCTACCGGCCCGCCGGGCACCGGCACGAGGCCGAGATCGCCCAACTGGCCGGAGTGCGGGCACGGATGACGGTGACGGCCGTCCCGGCGGTGCGGGGCCTGCAGGTGATCTGCCACGTCACGCCCCCCGAGCCGGTCACCCGCCGCGACGTACTGCGGGTGCTGCAACGCGCTTACCGTGACAGCCCGTTCGTGCGCGTGATCGCGCGCGGCCGCGGGGTGCACAGGATGCCGGACCCGCAGTTCCTGGGCGGCACCAACTTCACGGACATCGGCTGCGCGGTCGACGAGGACGGCCGCCGCATCGTACTGGTGGCCGCGCTCGACAACCTGGTCAAGGGGGCGGCGGGCGGCGGGGTGCAGAGCCTCAACGTGGCCCGCGGTCTGCCCGAGGACGCGGGACTGGACTTCCCGGGCCTGCATCCGGCCTGAGACCGGAGAGCGATACCTGACCGGCGAGCGGTACCTGATCGGAGTGGGCTCCGATCTCGGGGCGGGACCTGATCGGAGAGAGCGGGACGTGACGGCACGGGGACGCGTACGCGAGGGGGAGGTGGGCGGGGACGTGGCGGCAGACCTGGCACGGGACACGGCGGGCGGCGCGTTGACCGGCGGCTCCGCCCCCGACGGGGTGATCGTGGTCAAGATCGGCGGCGGCGCCGATCCGGAACAGGTGCTGGACGAGGTGGCCGAGCTGGCCGCCGCGGGCCGGCCGGCGGTGCTGGTGCACGGGGGCGGCGACCCCGCCGACGAGCTGGCCGGACAGCTCGGCGTGGCGCACCGGGTCATCAAGTCCCCGGACGGCACGCACAGTCGGCGCACGGACGAAGCCATGCTCGATGTCCTCACCCTTGCCCTGCTCGGACGGGTGAAGCCACGGCTGGTCAGCGGGTTACGGGCGCGCGGTGCGCGGGCGGTGGGGCTGAGCGGTGCGGACGGCGCACTGCTGACCGCGACGCGAAAGCCTGCCATCCGGTCGGTGCAGGACGGGCGCACCGTGCTGATCCGCGACGACCGGTCGGGCCGTATCGAACACGTCGACCCCACTCTGGTGCAGGCGGTGCTGGCCCGGGGAGAGGTCCCCGTGGTGTCCCCGCCCGCCAGTGACGCCGAAGGCAACCTGCTCAATGTGGACGCCGACGAGGTGGCCGCCCGGCTGGCCGTCGCCCTGGAGGCTTCGGCGCTGGTGCTGCTCACCGGCGTGCCCGGAGTGCTGGCCGACCCCGCCGACCCGGTCAGCCGGATCCCCGAGGTGGGCCCGCACCACCTGGAAGAGGGCGCGGTGCGCGGCCGGATGCGCCACAAGGTGCGGGCGGGACTGCGGGCCAGCCGGAGCGTCGAGCGGGTGGCCATCGCCTCCGCGCACCGGCACCGGCCCATCCGGCAGGCGATGGCCGGCGCCGGCAGCTGGGTGCGCGAAGGGGAGCGGGATGAGTGACCGGCAGCGCACCGCCACCCGGATCGCCGCTCCCCGGGTCGGCCCGGACGCCCTGCTGGAGGACTATCCGGCGTGGCTGCTGCGGACCGCGCTCAGCATTCCCTCGGTCTCCGGCCAGGAGCTCGCGGTGGCCGGCTTCCTGGCCGACCAGATGGCGGCGCTCGGCTTCGATGCGCATGTCGACGAGGTCGGGAACGTGCACGGCGTGACCGGCCCGGCCACCGGCCCCACGGTGATGCTGCTCGGCCACATCGACACCGTGCCCGGGCGGGTGCCGGTGTGTCAGGTCGGGGACCTGCTGTACGGCCGGGGCGCGGTGGACGCCAAGGGCTCCATGATCACCATGATCTGTGCGGCGGCGCGCAGCCGGCAGGTGCGGGTGCACGTGATCGGCGCGGTCGGCGAGGAGGTACCCGGCTCGCGCGGGGCCCGGCACGTGCTGGCGACCGTGCCGCCGCCGGCGGCGCTGGTGATCGGCGAACCGAGCGGCTGGGACGGGGTGTGCCTGGGCTACAAGGGCCGTACGGGCATCGGGTACGAGATACAGCAGCCGCCCCTGCACACCAGCAGCCCGGAGCCGACCGCCGTGGAGCGGGCCGCCGCGTTCGCCCGTGCGGTGCAGGAGTATCTGCTCGGGCTGTCACCGGACCGCGATCCGGTCGCGTTCGGTGTCGCCGCCGGCACGCTCACCCGGTTGCACGGCGACCTGGCGCGGGCCGAGGCGTATCTGAGCTGCCGGGTGCCGCCCGGCTTCGACTTCGCGGCGCTGGAGCGCTTCGCCCGCAGCCTTCCGCACAGCCGGATCTGGGTGGACGAGCGGGTTCCGGGGGTGAGCCGGCCACGGGCCGACCCCGTGGTGAGCAACCTCCGCTCCGCGATCGCCGCCCAGGGGGCCAGGCCGACACTGAAACGCAAGGCGGGCACCTCGGACATGAACACGCTCGCTCCGTGGGGTGTCCCCATGGCCGCCTACGGACCGGGTGACGCCCACCTCGACCACACCGCCGACGAACACATCCCGCTCAGCTCCCTGTACCGCGCGATCGACGTACTGGCCCTGGCGCTGCCCCGGCTCGCGCGGCAGTTGGCCGCCGCGGCGCAGCAGGACCGGGCCGTCCCGGTGCCGGCCCCCCGACCCGACTCCCTGGAGGCTTGATGCTGCTCGACGGGAACGTCGCCATGATCACCGGCGCGGCCCGTGCGCTGGGCCGTTCGCACGCGCTGACCTTCGCCCGGGAGGGCGCGGACCTGATCCTGGTCGACCGCTGCGACCCGGAGGGCGGGCCGTATCCGATGGCCGGGCGGCGCGCGCTGGAGGAGACCGCCGACGCCTGCCGCCGGCTCGGGGCCCGGGTGCTGACCGCGGTGGCCGACGTGCGCGACCAGGCCGCCGTGGACAAGGCGGTGCACACCGGTCTGGACGAGTTCGGCCGGATCGATGTGCTGCTGAACAACGCCGGCGTACTGGGCCCGGGCGGCCGGCTGACACACGAGCTCAGCGAGGAGCAGTGGCAGCTCGCGCTGGACGTCAACCTCAGCGGGACCTGGCGATGCTGCCGGGCGGTGCTGCCGCACATGGTCCGCCAGGGCGGCGGACGCATCGTGAACACGGCGTCCACCGGCGCGCGGGTGGGGTTCGAGAGGTATGCCAACTACGTGGCCTCCAAGCACGGCGTGGTCGGGCTGACCAAGGCCATGGCGCTGGAGTACGGGCGGCACGGCGTGCTGGTGAACGCGGTCTCCCCCAGCACCGTGGCCGACGACTCGACGCTGGACACCCGGAGCACCCGTGCGGTGGCCGCCGAGATGGGCGCCGGACTCCAGGACTACGAGCGCACCTCCGCTGCGCTGCACCCGATCGGCCGGCTCATCACGGCGGCCGAGGTGTCGGCCGCCTGCCTGTGGCTGGCCGGCCCGCACTCCGGCGGCGTCACCGGCACCGAGCTGGTGGTCGACGGCGGCTTCACCGCCCACTGAACGGGACCCACCGACCGACAAGGAGTTCCCCGCCATGGATCTGCCGACCGAGTCGCGGCCCCGGCCGGACGCACCGGTGGACGGCGCGGCCCAGCCCGGACTGGACACGCTGCGCTCCCGGCTGAACGCGCTCAGCCCGGAGAAGCGCCGCCTGGTGGAACGGATGCTCGCCCGCCGCGGCGTCGACCTCGGCATCACCCGCCGGGCCGGCGGCGCCGCCGAGGCCCCCTGCTCCTTCGAGCAGGAGCGGCTGTGGTTCATGTACGAACTGCTGACCCGGCGGGAGATCTTCCATGTGCCGGTCGCGCTGCGGCTGGACGGCGAGCTGGACGCCGGGGCGCTGGGGCGGGCGTTCCAGCGGCTCGCCCGGCGGCACGAGTCGCTGCGCACGGTCTTCCGGCAGCGCGACGGCCACCCGTACCAACTCGTCCTGGACGAGATGGCGCTCCCGCTGGAGGCCATCGACTGCCGCGGCGCGGACGACCCGGCGGGTGCGGCCCGGCGGCACGCCTCCCAGTTGGTCACCGAGGACTTCGACCTGACAACGGGGCCGCTGGTGCGCTGCACGCTCTACCGGACCGGGGAGCGCAGCCATCTGCTGGCGGTGGTGCAGCACCACATCGTCTCCGACAACTGGTCGCTGGGGATCCTCCTGGACGACCTGGGCAAGCTGTACGCCCAGGAGCGCGGAGAGGGGGCGGAACCGGCCCCGCTGGAGGTGCACTACCCCGACTTCGCCGAGTGGCAGCGGGCCACGGTGGACGGCGTGACGATGAAGCGCACCCTGGAGCACTGGCGGGAGCGGCTGGCGGGCGCCCCGGACACCCTGGACCTGCCGGTGGACCGGCCCCGGCCGGCGATCCGCGGCAGTCAGGGCCGGTTCCACCACGTACGGTTCGACGCAGAACTGGTCGCCGGGCTGCGGGAGTTGGCCAAGCAGCACGACACCACACTGCTCGGTGCCTTCCTCGCCGGCTACTTCGCGCTGCTGTCGCGGCTGGTGCGTACCGAGTCGCTGGTGGTCGGCGTGCCGGTGGCGGGGCGGCCCCGGCCGGAGATGCAGCAGATGATCGGGTACTTCCTGAACTGGCTGCCCATCCATGTCCGCGTCGGTGACCGGCCGGACCTGCACACCCTGGTGAGCCGCACCGGTGCGGCCCTGGCCGACGCGCTGACCCATCAGGACCTGCCGTTCGACATGCTGGTGCGCGAGCTGCAGTCCGCGCGCCGCCCCGGCGGGACGCCCGTCTTCCAGACCTCCTTCTCGCTGCGCGACGGCTCCCCCACCCCGCCACGGATGCCCGGCGTCGACGTCTCCTTCGCCGAGCTGGACGGCGGTGCCACGCACTACGACCTGATGGCCGAGCTGTGGTGCGAGGGCGACGAGGTGGTGGGCTATCTGCCCTACGACGACGAGCTGCTGGACGAGGCCACGGTGGCCCGCTGGGCCCGCTGGCTGGAGGCGCTGCTCCGCGCCGGACTGGCGGCACCGGACGTGCCCGTCGCGGACCTGGACATGCTGGCACCCGACGAGCGCGCGGTGATCCCGGCCCGCGGACTGTCCGCGGCCGTTGCGGCCGCCGGTTCCGTACCGGACGCGGGGACGCTGCACGGTGCGTTCGCCGCGCAGGCCGCGCGGCGGCCCGACGCCCTCGCGGTCTCCGACGAGCGGGAACGGCTCAGCTACGCGCAGCTTTCCGCGCGGGCCGACCGGATCGCGGCGGCCCTGCAGGCTCGCGGAGTGGGTCCGGGCGGCATCGTCGGCCTGGTCATGGACCGCGGCGTGGACTTGCCGGCCGCCGTGCTCGGCGTACTGCGCACCGGGGCCGCCTATCTGCCGGTGGATCCGGACAACCCCGCCGACCGCACCGCCGGGCAGTTCGCCGAGTGCCGGGTGGGGACGGTGCTGGTCACCCCGGCCACCGCGGCGGCGCCCGCACTGGGCGACGCCGGCTCCGGCGGGCCCGAGGTCCTGGTGCTGGACTGGGAGGACCCGGCGTGGCAGGCCGCCGCGCCCGGGCCGGCCGCTGCGGAGGTGCCGCCGGACGCGCCCGCCTACGTGATCTACACCTCGGGCTCCACGGGCCGGCCCAAGGGCGTGCTCGTCACGCACCGCAACGTACTGCGGCTGCTGGCAGCCTGCGACGAGCACCTGGAACTCGGGCCGGACGACGTGTGGACGCTGTTCCACTCCTACGCGTTCGACTTCTCCGTCTGGGAGATCTGGGGCGCGCTGCTGCACGGGGCCCGGCTCGTGGTCGTACCGCAGTGGATCACCCGCGCCCCGGACGTCTTCGCCGAACTGGTGCTGGCCGAGCAGGTCACCGTGCTGAGCCAGACCCCCTCCGCCTTCGGGCAGGTGAGCCAGGCCCTGCTGGAGCAGTCTGCGCCGACCGCGCTGCGGTACGTCGTGTTCGGCGGCGAAGCGCTCCAGCACGCTTCCCTGCGCCCGTGGGTGCGGGCACACGGCGACCAGCGCCCGCAGTTGATCAACATGTACGGCATCACCGAGACCACCGTGCACGTCACCGCGCGGCGGGTACGGGAGGACGAGCTGGACGAGCCCGCGTCACTGATCGGCGAGCCGCTGGCGGACCTGTCCCTGTACTTGCTGGACGAGTCGCTGCGCCCGGTCGGCACCGGCGTGCCCGGGGAGATCTGCGTCGGCGGCGACGGGGTGAGCCTGGGGTACGTGGCCAACCCCGGGCTCACCGCCGAGCGGATGCCGGCCGACCCGTTCAGCGACCGTCCGGGCGCCCGGCTGTACCGCAGCGGCGACCTGGCCGTACGCCGCGCCGACGGCGAGCTGGTCTACCTGGGCCGCGGCGACGACCAGGTGAAGGTGCGCGGGCACCGCATCGAGCTGGGCGAAGTGCAGGCGGCGCTCGACGCGCTCGACGTCGTCGGCCGGTCCGCCGTGGTGCTGGAGCGCGACCGGGTCGGCGCGGCCACCCTGGCGGCCTATGTCGTACCGGCCGCGGACGCGTCGACCAGTGGCTCCGGCATCCGCCGGGCGCTGCTGCGCTCGCTGCCGGAGTGGATGGTGCCGGCCTCGGTGACCGTACTGGACGAGCTGCCGCTGACCCGCAACGGCAAGCTGGACCGCGAGGCGCTGGCCGACCGCCGGGACCGGGCCGCACCGGCCGGGCCGCGCGGCGCGGCACCGCGCGGCGAAACCGCCCGCGAGCTGGCCGCGATCTGGTGCGAGCTGCTGGGCGTGCCCGCGGTCGGCGGCGAGGACAGCTTCTTCGAGCTGGGCGGGCACTCGCTGATGGTGATGCGCATGGTGGCCCGGATCCGCGCCGAGCTCGGTGTGGACGTGCCGATGGACACCCTTTTCCGCCATCCCCAGCTCCAGCCGCTCGCCGACGCGGTGGACGAGGTGCGCGCCGCCGCGACCACCGCGGCACCCGGTCCGGACGCCGCACAGGGCGCCGAACTGGCCGAGGTACGCGCCGAGTTGTCCGCGCGCGTCGCCGGGATCCCCCGTCCCGGCCGGCGCGCCGCCGCCGACCCGAACACCGTGCTGCTCACCGGCGCCACCGGCTTCGTCGGGCGGTTCGTGCTGGCCGATCTGCTGGCGGCGGGGGCCCACGTGGTGTGCCTGGTCCGCGGTGGTGCGGCCCGCCGCGGGCAACTGGTGTCCGGGATGGCCGAGCTGGGGCTGTGGCGGGCGGAGCACGCGCCGCTGCTGGAGCTGGTGGACGGCGACATCGCCGCCGAAGGGCTCGGCCTGGCCGTGGCGGACCGCGACCGGCTCGCCGAGCGGGCGGGCCGGATCCTGCACGTCGCCGCCTGGGTCAACCACGTCTATCCGTACGATCAGTTGGCGGCGGCCAACACGCACAGCATGGCCGGTCTGCTGGAGCTGGCGGCCCGTGGCCGCCGGTCAGCGCTCACGCTGGTGTCGACCAGCTCGGTCTTCGACTCCGCCGCCTACCCGCCCGGCTCCACCGTGCCGTCCGGCCCGCTGTCCGCGCTGCCGTCGGCGGCCAACGGATACGTGCGGTCCAAGGCCGTGGCCGAGCGGTACACGGAGTGGGCCGCCGAACTGGACGTGCCGGTCACGGTCGTGCGAATTCCCAGCGTCTTCGGTGACCAGCGGCGGTTCCAGATCAACCCGGCCGACGCGGTGTGGAGCTGGTCCCGGGCGATGGTGGAGACCGGCAGCTTCCCGGAAAGCTTCGCGCTGGACGGCAACGAGCTGTTCCAGGCGCTGCCCGCGGACGCCGTGGCGCACGCGGTGACGCTCGCCGGCCACGGCCACACCGAAGCCGGCGCCCGCTTCGTGAACGCCGTCCCGGACACCATCGGCCACACCCGTGACCTGGTGGCGGCGATCCGGGCGGCGGGCCACACCCTGCGGCCCTGCCCGGACCGCGAGTGGTACTCCCTCGTGGCCGGGCTGGACCCGAGCCGGGTCTGGGTGGCCGGCATCGCCGGCCAGGCCGCCGACCGACTGGCCGCGGACCCGTCCGCCGCCGCCCCCCGCACCCTGCGCCGCTTCGCCGCCCCGGACGAGCTCGGCGAGCTGCTGCGCACGCGGGCCCTGCACACCCCGGCCCAACTGGCCGGGTACATCAGGACGCTCACCGCGTCCTGACCCGTCGACCATCCCGACCGCTGCCGCCGGACCGCAGCGGTCGCGACCACCCGTATCCGCTGCCGGAACCGACCGGGAGGATGCCCAGCCCCAGCCGCACACCGAAGAACGAGACCCCATGTCTGTGATCGATATGCCTGTGATCGATGGGAGTGAAGGTGAGCACGGAGGAGCGCACGTATCTCGTGGTGCGCAACCACGAGGAGCAGTACTCGATCTGGCCCGCCGGGCAGGACATCCCGAGCGGCTGGGCCGCGGAGGGTTTCGGAGGCCCCAAGGACGAATGCCTGACCCACATCGCCGAGGTGTGGACCGATATGCGGCCGCTGAGCCTGCGCCGCGCCATTGCCGAGGGAGATGTACAGGTTGGCTGAGATGGAGCAGACCCCGCCGGTGACCCCTGACCCCGAAGAGCCCATCGCGGTGATCGGCATGAGCTGCCGGTTCGCCCCCGACCTCGACACCCCCGGACAGCTCTGGGAGTCGCTGCGCACGGGACGCAGCACGGTGGGCGAGATGCCGGCCCGCCGCTGGGACTCGTACGAGAGAGACCCGCAGACCCGCGCGATCCTGCGCCGGACCACCCGCAAGGGCGCGTTCATGCAGGACATCGAGGGCTTCGACGCCGAGTTCTTCCAGATCACGCCGCGCGAGGCCGAGTACATCGACCCACAGCAGCGGATCATGCTGGAGCTGGCGTGGGAGGCGCTGTGCGACGCCGGACTGCCGCCGACCTCGCTCGCCGGCAGCGACGCCGGTGTGTACGTCTCGGCGAACTCCAACGACTACGGGCGCCGGCTGCTGGAGGACCTGGAGCGCACCGGAGCCTGGGCGGTGAACGGCACCACCTTCTACGGCATCGCCAACCGGATCTCGTACTTCCTGGACGCGCGCGGTCCGAGCATGGCCGTGGACACCGCCTGCGCGGGTTCGCTGACCGCACTGCACGTGGCCTGCCAGGGCCTGCGGTCCGGGGAGACCGGCGTCGCGCTCGTCGGCGGCATCAACATCATGGCCTCCCCCGCCCTGGTGGTGGCCCTGGACGCGGCCTCCGCGACCTCACCGGACGGGCGCAGCAAGGCGTTCGACAAGTCGGCCGACGGCTACGGGCGTGGTGAGGGCGGCGGCGTCGTCGTCCTGAAGCGGCTGTCCGACGCGGTCCGCGACGGCGATCCGGTGCACGGCCTGGTGATGGGCAGCGGTGTCTTCCAGGACGGCCGCTCCGACGGCATGATGGCGCCGAACAGCGAGGCCCAGCAGCGCATGCTGCGCGAGATCTACCAGCGGGCCGGCATCGACCCGCGCACCGTGCAGTACGTCGAGGCACACGGCACCGGCACCCGGCTCGGGGACGCCGCAGAGGCCCGCGCGATCGGCAGCGTCTTCGGCCCCGGCCGGGACGCCGGCGACCCGCTGCTGATCGGCACGCTCAAGCCGAACGTGGGCCATGTCGAGGCCGCCTCCGGCATCGCCGGTGTCATCAAGGTGCTGCTGAGCATGCGCCACGGCGAGCTGCCGCCCAGCCTGCACGACGAGGTGGACCCGGAACTGCGCCTGGAGGCCCAGGGGCTGCGCCTGGTCGGCGAGCCGACGCCGTGGCCGGCGGGCGAGCACGGCCGGCGCGCCGGTGTCTCCAGCTACGGCGTGGGCGGCTCCATCGCGCACGCCGTGCTCCAGCAGCCGCCCGCCCCGCAGCGGTCCGGCCGCCGGAGCGGCAGCACGGCCACTGCCCGGCCCTGGGTGTTCCCGGTGTCGGCGGCGTCCGAGAAGGGCGTACGCGCCCTGGCCGGCTCGGTCGCGGCGTGGCTGCGCGAGCACCCCGGCACCGACCTGGACTCGCTGGCGCACACGCTGACCGACCGCCGCTCCCACCTGGCCCACCGCGTGGCCGTGGTGGCCGACGGCACCGAGGAACTGCTGGCCGGGCTGGACGCGCTGGCGGACGGCGAGAAGTCGCCCGCCACAGCCCTCGGCGCGGCATCGGCCTTCGCCGGCAACGACGCCGCCGGTCCGGTCTGGGTGTTCTCCGGGCACGGCTCCCAGTGGTCCGGGATGGGACAGGAACTCCTCACGACGGAGCCGGTGTTCGCCCGGGTCATCGACGAACTGGCCTCGGTGTTCGCGGAGGAGCTGGGCTGGACCCCGCGGGAGGCCATCGAGGCGGGCGGCCCGTGGACGGTGACCCGCACCCAGGCGATGACCTTCGCCATGCAGGTCGCCCTGGCCGAGGTGTGGTTCGAACTGGGCCTGCGCCCGGGTGCGGTCATCGGGCACTCGGTCGGTGAGATAGCCGCCGCCACGGTGGCCGGCAGCCTGGGCCGCGCCGAGGCCGCACGGTTCGCCTGCCGCCGCGCCCGCGCTCTGGAGCAGGTCGCCGGGCGGGGTGCCATGGCGATGGTGCCGATGGCCTTCGCCGACGTCGAGCAGCGGGTGGCGGGCCGGGACGGCGTGGTCGCCGCGATCGCCGCCAGCCCGCACTCCACCGTGGTGTCCGGCGACACCGAGGCGGTCGAGGCGCTGATTGCCGAGCTGGAGACCGAAGGCATCACCGCGCGCCGGGTCAACACCGACGTGGCCTTCCACAGCCCGCATGTGCGCGAGGTGCTGGACGAGGTACGCAAGGCCGCCGGCGAACTGCGCGCCGGCACGCCCCATGTCCGGCTGTACAGCACCGCCTTGGCGGACCCGCGCTCCGACACCCCCCGCGAAGGCGCGTACTGGGCCGCCAACCTGGCCGACCCGGTCCTCTTCCACCAGGCGGTACGGGCCGCGCTGGACGACGGCGCCCGGGTGTTCCTGGAGGTTTCCTCGCACCCGGTGGTGGCGCACTCCGTCACCGAGACCGCGCTGGACGCGGGGATCTCCGACGCCCAGGTCGCGGTCACCCTGCGCCGGGACCAGCCGGAGCAGCGCACCGTGCTGGCCAACCTGGCCCGGCTGCACTGCCTGGGTGCCCCGGTGGCCTGGTCGTACCCCGGTGAGCTGGTGGACGTCCCGGCGGTGAAGTGGCAGCACCGGCCGTACTGGATCTTCCCGGACGAGCCGCCGGAGCAGGGTGCCGGCCGGGGCCACGACCCGGAGAAGCACACGCTGATCGGCGCGCACACCACTGTCGCCAGCGCCCCGGTGCAGCGGGTCTGGCAGACCGAACTGGACATGTCCAACCGCCCCTACGCCCAGTCGCACAAGGTCGTCGGCGTGGAGACGGTGCCCGCCTCGGTGGTGCTCAACTCGTTCATCGCCGCCGCCACCGGCGACGACGACGTGGCCTACGGGCTGCGCGACATCGTGTTCCGCATCCCGCTCGCCGCGCACCCCACACGCGTGGTGCAGGTCGTGATGGAGCAGGACAAGGTCAGGCTCGCCAGCCGCATCAAGCGCGACCAGGAGAGCGGCGCTCATGACGACGAGTGGCTGACCCACACCACCGCGACCGTCGTACGCGAACCGGTGGTCGGGGCCGTCCCGTTGGAGGACCCGGACGCCATCCGGGCCCGCTGCCCGGTCTCCTGGACCTGGTCCAAGGTCGACGGGATCTTCCGGACGATGGGCGTGGACGGCTACACCTTCCCCTGGGTGGTGGAGGAGCTGGTCCGCGGCGACGGCGAGCAGCTGGCCACGGTGACCGTGGACCACACCCCGAAGCTGCACCCGTCGAGCTGGACAGCGGTGGTCGACGCCGCGCTGACCGCCAGCGGCGTGCTGGTGATGTCCGAGGACTCGTCCGTGCTGCGCACCTGCTCGCACCTGGAGTCGCTGGCCTTCCGCGGCGCCCCGCCGCCGCGGATCCTGGTGCACACCACGAGTGACCCGCGCACGCCGGACACCATCGACATGGTGGTGGCCGACGAGAACGGCACGGTGGTGTGCGAGGCCCGGGGGCTGCGCTACATCAAGGTGCAGGACGTCGGCTCCGGCGCGGTCGGCCCGCGCGACCTGGTGCACGAGCTGGCCTGGGAGCCGGTGCAGGTGCCGGCCGACGCGCCCGTACCGCGGCAGGCCCTGCTGGTGGGCGACCCGGCCGGCGGTGCCGCGCTGGTCGAGGCGCTGGCCGCGCGTGGCGTGGAGAGCCGTACGGCGCAGGACGCCACAGCCATCGCCGACGGCCGGCTCGCCGCGGGCGACGCGGTGATCGTGGCGCCCCCGGCGCTGCTCGCGGGCGAGGCTCCCGAGCAGGCGGCCCGGCGGTGCGCGCAAGCGCTGCTCGACGCGGTGCAGCAGGTGGCCGCGATCCCGGACGAGAAGCACCGGCCCACCGTGTGGGCGCTCACCCAGGGCGTGCGCGAAGGCCGTACGGAGGCCGCGCTGGCACACGCCCCGCTGTGGGGAGCCGGCCGTATCGTCGCAGGTGAACGCCCCGACCTGTGGGGTGGCCTGATCGATGTCGCCGAGGCCGCCGAGGCCGCGTCGGCGGCCGGGGTGATCGGTGCCCTGCCGCCCACGGAGGACGTGCTGTCGCTCACCCCGGAGGGTGTGGACGCCGCCCGGCTGCGGAGGGTCGAGCGGCCCGCCGAGCGCGAGCCGGTGGAGTGCCGCCCGGACGGCACCTACTTGATCACCGGTGGCCTGGGAGCGCTCGGTCTGGAAGCCGCGCGCTACCTGGTCGAGCAGGGCGCGCGCCGGCTGGTGCTGATCGGCCGTCGGGGGCTGCCGCCGCGGTCCGAGTGGGACCGGGTGAGCGAGCCGGCCGTGGCCGCGCAGGTGGCCGCGGTGGCCGCCCTCGAAGCGGCCGGCGCCACGGTGCGGGTGCTGCGGCTGGACATCTCCGACGCCGAAGCGACGGCCAGGGCGCTCGACCCCGGTGCGCTGGACATGCCGCCGGTACGCGGCATCGTCCACTGCGCCGGCGTGGTGTCCGACGCTCTCGTGGAGAAGTCCAGCGCGGTGAACCTGGACACCACGATGGGCCCGAAGGCCGACGGCGCCATGGTCCTGCACCGGCTGTTCCCGGCCGGCACGCTGGACTTCTTCACCATGTTCTCCTCATGCGGCCAACTGGCCCGGCTCACCGGCCAGGTCAGCTACGCATCGGCGAACTCCTTCCTGGACGGGCTGGCCGCGTTGCGGCGGGCCCAGGGCGAGTACGGTGCGAGCAGCTTCGCATGGGCCCAGTGGATCGGCCGGGGCATGGGCGAGACCACCGGCCAGGCGACGATCCTGGAGGCCGAGTCCCGCGGTCTCGGCGGGATCACCGTCACCGAGGCGCTGCGCAGCTGGAACTTCGCCGACCGGTTCGGACTGCCGTACGTCGCGGTAATGCGGGTGATGCCCGGGCACACGCTGCCGGTGTTCTCGCAGTTGTCGGTCACCGACGCCGGGGCCGAGCACACCACCGGCAACGCCGTCGACTGGTCGGCCGTGCCGGCGGCGGAACTGCCGGAGAAGGTGCTGGCGGAGACGCACGAGCAGGTGGCTGCCGAACTCAACCTCGCGCTCGACGACATCGCGATCGACCGGCCGCTGCTGGAGCTCGGCGTCGACTCGGTGCTCACCGTGGCCCTGCGGGTGCGGCTGCACCGCTGCTTCGCGGTGGACCTGCCGCCCACGATCCTGTGGAGCAACCCGACGGTCCGCGCACTGGCGGAGTTCCTCGCCACCGAGGTCGGCGGCGAGGAGGAGGCCGCGGACGAAGCCCCGGAGATACGACAGGAGGTCCTGGCGACCGCCGGTTGAGCCGGCCGGGGCGGCGACGACCTCGCCGCCCCGCCGCACCCGGCATCCGGGACGGTGCATCCACGGTCCCGGATGCCGGTTCGGTGTGCGGTGTCAGGGCAACAGTCTGCAAGACATCAATGTAGTGAATGTAGTATGCTGCGGCGGGACGACTCAGGGCTTTGCCGCCCCGGCAACGCTGTCGATGGCACTCATTCACGTTGCACCGCTGAGGGGAAGCCACTGATGGACAAGCCGAAGCCCGGAGATCTGCGCGCCGACGCCCTCATCGAGCACGGCTGGACGCACGGCCGGCTGCGGGTAGCGGCCGAGGGAGACGACTGGCGGCGGTTCGCCTCCTCGTGGAACGAGCTGGTTCCGGACGCGTACCTCGGCCCGGCCCGCTGCCGCCGCAACCGCCGGTACGGACGAGTGCTGGCCCACCGCGACGGCACGCTGGAGCCACTGGACGGCACGGAGTTCTTCCAGAGCAAGGCGGTCAACCGCGCCTTCGGCGACCAACTGCGGGTATTCGAGCCGCTGACCGAGGAAGCGCTGTCCAGCCCCCAACTGGCCCGGATACTGCGGGAGAACGTCGCACTCGTCAACGAGGCGGCGGGCAAGCAGGACTGGGAACTGGGCATCCACTGCATCCGTGTCCTCGCCGACCCCCACGAGGGCTCGGAGCCCGCGCCGGAGGGACGGCATTCGGACGGCCACGCTTATGTGGCCATCCACTTGATCGACCGTCACCAGTGCGTCGGCGGCCAGAACCAGCTCTTCCGGCGCGGCGAACCGGACCCGCAGTACACCGTCACCATGACGGAACCGCTGGAGGTCCTGCTGCTCTCCGATACGTCCATGGAGCATGCCGTCAGCGAAATACGGACCGCGGATCCGTCCGCGCCGAGCTGGCGGGACACCCTGATTGTTGACTTCAACGCCGTGCTCGACCCCGCCGACATGGCAGGGCGCACTCACAGATCTCTCCAGTGAACGGGGGTTCGATGAGTCAGATATCAAGCAATACGATACGCACCCACACGCCTTCTGATCGCCTCCTGGACAGACTGCACGGGAAGGCGTCAGCCCCGGAATTCTGTCTGATCAGCATTGACGATCTGCTCAACAACCGGGCGACCACCAGCACCGAGGACCTGGACAGCGGCCGGCTGAACGCCTGGGGAAACTCCTTCCCGGCGGAAGAGCTGCCCGCGCCCGGCGCCCGTATCGAGATCGCCGGAATTCCCTTCGCCTGGGCGCGGTCCCACGCCGAAGGCGACAACGTGCGGTGCGAGGGACAGGTCATCGAGATTCCGCCGGGACAGTACGACTGGATCTATCTGCTCGCCGCATCGGAACGGCGCAGTGAGAACACCCTCTGGGCGCACTACGCGGACGGCACCGCCGATCCGCTCCGGCTGGGGGTCTCGGACTTCCTCGACGGCACCCCGGCATTCGGTGAGCTGCCCGCGTTCAGCACCGAGCGGATGCACTACCCCCACCACGTGCAACAGGGGCTGCCCACCACGATGTGGCTGTCCCGGGTCGGGATGCCGCGCCGCGGCCGGGCGACGGCGCTGCGGCTGCCGCGGTGCGTCGCGCTGCACGTCTTCGCGCTCACACTGCTGACCGGAATCGACGTACGGCTCGCGGACGGGGCGGCACGATGACCCGGACCGCACAACAGCCGACACTGTGGACGCGTGACCTGGGCAGTTGCCTGCACGCCACGCTGGCGACCGTGCTGCTGCACGACGGGCACGACCCGGTCACCGTGCTGGGCGCGCCGTGGGAGTTCCGTCGCCGGCCCGGAGACTGGACCTCGGAGGAGTACTACTTCTTCGCGGCGCCCGACTCGCTCGCCAAGCGGCTCGCCCTCTTCCACCCGTTCGAGTCCGCCTGGCACCGCAGCGACGCGAGCGCGCCGGGCGACGGGCTGGACGAGCTGCGCAACGCGCTGGCGGCCGGGGTGCTGCCCATCGCCGCGGTGGACAACTTCCACCTGCCCTTCCGCCCCGCCTTCCACGATGTGCACGCCGCGCACCTGCTGGTCGTGTGCGGGATCACCGCCTCCGAGGTGCTGGTGTCCGACGCGCAGCCGCCGGGGTTCCAGGGGGCCATCCCGATCCCCGACTTCCTGGCCGCCTGGGGCTCACCGAACCCGCGCGACGACGCCGACGTGTTCTTCAGCGCCAGTCCCAGCAACCGGCGCTGGCTCCAGGCCCGGATGCGGGGGCCCGTGCCCGAGCCCGACGCCGGCTGGGTGGGCCAGGTGCTCCGCGACAACCTCACCCGGTACCGGCAGGGCTCCACCGAAGAGACCCAGACCGGGATGGCGGGGTTGCGGCGGTACCTGGACGAGCTGTGTGCGCTCACTCCGGGGACCGAGGCCACCGACGAGGCGCTCAGTGAGCTGTACGTGATCAGTTGGAACATCCAGGCGCAGGCCGGTCTGCACGCGGAGTTCCTCCGCCGGCAGGGCGAGAAGTGGCGCGTGCTGGAACTCGCGGAGGCCGCGGCCGGCGTCGATGCCGTCGCCCACGGCTGGACGGGTGTGCGCATGACGGGCGCGCACGCGCGGGTGTGGGGACGGCAGCGGTTCGACGAGCTGCGCGCGCACAGCACCGAACTGGTGCGCCGCCTGGACATCGCGCTCGACCAGGTCGAACGCGCGGCCGACGCGCTGTCCAAGGCGACGTGACCGGCCGACGGCCCTCGGGCACAGCTCCCCACCACAGGAAGCACGGCGTCGATCGGGAAGGCAACCGTGGACAGAACTGACATGCCGATAGCCGTCGTCGCCTCCCGGATCCGCCGGGAGGAACGGCTCATCCTCGAGGCGTTCGCCGCCCGCGGCGTGCCCCATGAGCACGTCGATCCGAGGAAGCTGACAGTGCTCCTCGGCAGTGGCCGGCCGCCCTACCGCGCGGCCCTCATGCGCGAGGTCGGCCACGGCCGCGCCACCTCCGTCGCGGCCACCCTCAACGCCCTCGGCGTCCCCACCCTCAACCGCCTGGAGGTGCTGGACGTCTGCGGCGACAAGCTCCGTACCGCGCTGGCATTCCACACCGCCGGGCTGCCGATGCCGCAGGCAGGGGTCGCCTGGGGAATTCCCTCCGCGCTGGACGCCATGCCCAAGCTCGGTTATCCCGTGGTCGTCAAACCGGTGACGGGATCGTGGGGGCACCTGACGGCGCGGGCCCATGACGAGGAGCAGGGCCGGGCGCTCCTCGAACACCGCGCCGCGCTGCCCAATCCCCAGCAGCACGTCTTCTACCTGCAGGAACACATCGACAAGCCGGGCTGCGACATCAAGTCTTACGTCGCAGGGGACCGCGTGGTGTGCGCCATTTACAAGAACGCGGTGGACGACTGGCGGACCAACACCGCCATCGGCGGCGCCGCCACGCCCTGTCCGATCACGCCGGAACTCACCGAACTCGCGGTGGCGGCGGCGCGAGCGGTCGGCGGCGGCTTTCTCGGCGTGGACCTCCTGATCGACCAGGAGCACCGCATGTACGCGAACGAGGTCAACCACACGCCCGAATTCCACGGTGCCATCGACGCGACGGGAATCGATGTCCCGGGATTCATCGTCGACTGGGTGCTCGACGAAGTGACGGCCCTGGAAACAGCGGAGACGGCATGAAGAATTGCGGAGCGACGACGAGGGGGCGGCACGGTTGAGCGCGACCGGTGACCATTCGCTGCTGGCACTGTGGAGCGCACCCCGCTCCCGGTCGACGGTGTTCTTCCGGACGATGCTGGAGCGCCCCGATGTGCTCTCACTGCACGAGCCGTTCTGCAACATTGTGAACGACGGCAGCACCCGGGCCGGCGACCGTACGGTGGAATCCGCGGACGACTTGATGGACGTCCTGCTCGACCTCTCCGGACACCGGACCGTGTTCTTCAAGGACACCACCGACTGTCAGTACGATGCCGTCTTCGCGCGCCAGGACTTTCTGAAGCGCGTACGCCACACTTTCCTGCTGCGGAATCCGCGGGAAATCATTCCGTCGTTCGCGGCACTCAAGCCGGACATGGCGCTGCATGAAGTCGGCATCGAATATCTCCACCGCATCCACCAGGCGGTCCTGGAGGCGGGCGGGCAGCCGATCGTCCTGGACTCCGACGACTTCGTGGACCGCCCGGAGAGCACCCTTCGGGCGTACTGCGCCGCGGTGGGCCTGCCCTACCGGGAGGACACACTGCACTGGCAGCCGGGAGACCGGGCGGAATGGCGCCAGTCCGCCTCGTGGCACGCGGACGTCAGCGCGAGTTCCACCGTGCGCCGGCGCCCGCGTGCCTACGCGCGCACGATCGACAACGACCCGCTGCTGCGCCGCCTCCACGAACACCACCTGCCGTTCTACGAGCAGCTCTGGGAGCAGCGCCTGCGGATCGGCACGTGACGGATCGCGGCGCTTTCGGCGGGCGCGAGGGTGACAGGTTGTCTCGCATAGTCTCCGCCGTTACTGTTGCCTCAGCGCAAGACACTACACATACGACACTGCAACGACGATACAGCGGGCCGCGGCGGTGGACGCGGGAGCGACCGACACCGACGGCAACTCGCGTGATGTCCGAGAGGCACGGTTGATGATTATTTCCAAGCCGCCCTTCTGTCCGGTGCAGTTCCAGGGTCCCGAGCTGCTCGACTCCGGGTTCCACGCCTCGGCCGACATGCACGCCGTCTGGGCCCGGATGCGCGACGAGACACCGGTCCACCGCGTGGACCCGGGCGGGGGCCGGGAGCCGTTCTGGGTGGTGACCCGCCATGCGGACGTCAGCCGAGTGCTGCGCAACCACGGGGAGTTCACCTCCCGCCGGGGCACGATCCTGTGTGTGATCGACCTCGACACGGCGGACGTCGCGACCGACGACATGCTGGCCGACACCGACCCGCCGCGCCACCGGGAGTTCCGGGAGCCGCTGAACAAGGCGTTCGGCCCGCCGGTGGTCACCGAGCACGAGGAGCTCATCCGCGGACTGGCGCGGGCCACGCTCCGCCCGGCGCTCGAGGCCGATGTGTACGACATCGCCACGCCCACCATGATGTTCCAGATGGCCGTCACCGGCACCCTCATGGGCCTGCCCGCCGAATCCTGGGAACGGATGGTGGAGCTGACCATGATGACGATCGCGTACGACGATCCGTCGTACTCCACCGGCAGCGCCCAGGCCACCGTGCGCCAGGCCCGGCACGAGCTGTTCGAGTACTTCCGCGAGGAGTTCCAGCGCCGGACCCGCGACGACTCCAAGCCCGATGTGATGGGCGTGCTCCGGGCGATGGACCTCACGGAGGGCCCGCTGTCGGAGCGGCAGGCGCTGCTGAACGGCTTCGTGCTCCTCATCGGGGCCAACGTCACCACGCCGCACGCGCTCTGCACGCTCTTCACGCTGATGGCCGAGCACCCCGAGCAGTTCCGTGCGGTGCGGGAGAACCCCGACCTCCATCAGTCCTGCCTCGAAGAGGTCCTGCGCTGGGCCTCGCCGGTCACCGCGCTCATGCGGTACGCCGTGCACGACGTGGAGCTGGGCGGACAGACGATACGGGCGGGTGAGCCGGTCAGCGCCTGGCTCGGCTCCGCCAACCGCGATGAGCGGGTCTTCCCCGACCCGTACACCTTCGATGTCACCCGGCGGCCCAACCAGCACGTCGCGTTCGGGGTGGGGCCGCACTACTGCATCGGGGCCGGACTGGCCCGGCGGGGACTGCGGATATTCCTCGAAGAGCTGCTGGACATGGTGGACACCATCGAGATCGCCGGCGAGATCGGGCACGTGGCCTCGCACTTCGTGCCGGGCTTCAAGAGCATGCCGGTGCGCATGACTCCCCGTAAGGTCGCGGCCCGGTGAGCGGTCACCCGGTGCCCCGGGGCGACACACGGCTCTGGTTCGACCACCGCTTCCGCTCCGCCACGGCAAGCCACAGCCTGTACTGCTTCCCCTTCGCGGGCGGCTCCTCGACGTACTACGCCGACTGGGAGAAGGAGTTCACCGGCCCGGTCGAGCTGGTGCCGGTGCAACTCCCCGGCCGCGGCGTCCGGATGTCCGAGCCGCCGGCCACCGACATGCACCGGCTCGCGGACGAGACCGCCGAGGCGATCGCGTCCGAGCCGACCGAAGCGGTGCTGTTCGGACACAGCATGGGCGCCATCCTCGCCTTCGAGACCGCCCGGCGGCTGGCCGCCCTCGGCCAGCCCGTGCGCCACCTGTTCGTGACCGGCCGGCCCGCGCCGACGATCGCCCGTCCCCGTGGCCGGGTCAGCGACCTCCCCCGTGCCGAGTTCATCCAGATGCTGCGCGACTACGGTCACGCGGACGAGTCGGTCTTCGGGCACGCGGAGCTGCTGGACCTGCTCATGCCCATGATCAGGGCGGACTTCGCGATGATCGAGAACTACCGGTGCACTTCGGGACGGCCGCTGTCGTGTCCGGTCACCGCCTGGTGCGGGGACAGCGACCCCGACGTGCCACCGTCGGCCATGCGGCCCTGGGCGGACCAGACGTCGGGGCGCTTCGAGCTGTCCGTGCTGCCGGGCGGGCACTTCTTCCTCACCGAACACCGGTCCCAGATCCTGCGGAGGGTCCACGCGGTCCTCCGCGGCATCTGACGGCCGCGGCACGCGGGCCCGGAACTACCGACAAGGAGTGAGAGCGTGGAGTTCGACATTCCACGGGAGACCGCCGACTTCGCGGCCGAGGTCGACGAGGTACTGAACTCCCCCGAGACGGCACGGCTGCTGGCGGCCGTGCGCGCCCGGGAGGACGGGCTGGACGGTGACGTCCGCGAGCTGTACCGGCACCTGGGAAGCGCGGGCATTCTCGCGCCGTCCTGGCCGGCCGAGTACGGTGGCAGGGACGCCGACTTCACCGCGACCGTGGCGCTGCTGGAGAAACTGGTCGCCCGCGGCATCCCGCAGAACCTGTACTGCATCTCCGTGCTGAACGTCGGCTCGCTGATCCTGGCGTCGGGCAGCGAGCAGCAGCGCAAGACACTGCTGCCGGCCATGGCGGCGGCGCAGCGCATCGCCTGCATCCTGTTCACCGAACCGGGCAACGGCTCCGACCTGGCCGGCATCACCACGAGCGCCACCCGCGACGGCGACGGCTGGGTCATCAACGGACGCAAGACCTACAACCTCAAGAGCGCCTACGCCGACCTGGCGCTGTGCGCGGTGCGTACGGACCCGAACAGCAGCCAGTACGAGGGCATCACGCTGTTCCTCGTCCCCCTGGACGCGCCCGGCGTGACCATCCGCCCCCTCCCCAGCCTGGCCGACGAGCACTTCAACGACATCTGGTTCACCGACGTGCGGGTGGACGACGACGCGCTGTTCGGCACCACCGGTGAGGGCTGGTCGCTCATCACGCAGATGTTCGCCGCGGAACGCACCGGGCTGGACTACTACGCGCGGGGACGCCACTGGCTGGACCTGGCCGCCGAACGCCTCACCGCACCCGGCGGGCAGCCGTCCGACACCGCCCTCGCCGGGCTGGCCCGCCACCGGATACGCATCGAGGCCAGCAAGCTGCTGAGCTGCCAGGTCCTGCAGAACCTGCAGGAAGGCAATGCCGACATCGCCGAATCGTCCTTCGCGAAGTGGCACTGCAGCGAGACCGCCCAGCGCATCGCGTGGTGGGCGCTGGACACGCTCGGCCCCGGCGTACTGGAGCCCGGAACCGATGCCGGGGCCCGCACGCTCGAGGCGGCGCTGCGGGAGGCACCAGGGATGACCATTTCCGGCGGCGCGTCGGAGGTCATGCTCGACATCGTCAGCAGTGCCCGGGTCTTCGGCACCGGCAACGGAGAGGACTGAGCGCCATGGACCTGCGACCCGACCCGCTCCAGCAGAGCCTGGGCAAGGCGGTGGACACGGTGCTCACCCGCACCGGTGATCTCGCCGCCGAACTCGCGACCATCGACATCCCCACCCTCACCGCGCCGGAACGCCTCGGCGGTCTGGCGCTGGGCCTCTCCGCCGACGTCGTGATCAACCAGCGCCTGGGGTACGCGCTGGAGCCCCTCGGCAGTCACCGCGACACCGCGTTCGCGCTCGACATGCTCGACAGCGACGGTGTGGACACCGACCGCCTGTCGGGGATCCTCGCCGACCTGTACAAGGGCCTGCGCCAGGCGGTGCCGGCCGGCGTGCGCGTGCCCTCCGAGGTGCGCGTGGACGCGGCCGGTCGGCTGTCGGGCGAGTCGGAGCCGCTGCCGCGCGGCGACATCGCGCTGTGCGTCGTACGCGCCGTGCACGAGGACGGTGTCAGCGAGTGGCACCTCGTGTTCCCGGACGCCGGCACGTGCTCCGCCGAGTCCTTCGAGCACTTCGGACTGCCCGCCGCGCGACTGCGGTTCAACGGGGCCGCCGCCGTGCCACTGCCGGTGCCCGCGGACCGGTGGGAGCGGGCTCGTGCGGCGGCGAGGATCCGCCAGGCGGCACTGCTGCTGGGCATGGCCGACCGCATCGTGGCGGTGGCGCGCACTCACGTCAACACCCGTATGCAGTCCGGAAAGCCGCTCGTCCAACGGCAGACGGTCGCCCACCGGCTGGCGCTGCTGACGGGCGAGGCGGACGGCTGGCGCCTGGCGCTGCACAAGGCGGCCTGGGAATACGACAGCGGCCGGCGGACATCAGGCGCGGCCATACTGGCGGCAGCGGCGGAACACGCCCAGCTCGCCAGTCGCACCGCACTCCAACTCCATGGCGTACGGGGCATGCTCGCGCACTCGACTGCGGCGACGGCGTACCGCCTGGTCTGCGCCGAGTCCGTGCGCTGGGGCACCCCCGCCGAGCTGTGGCGGGAAGCTGCATCGGCCGCCTGACCCCGCTGTCGGTTCTCATGCGAAACCGGAGCTGTGTGTGGTCTTGCGGTGTAGGGTGACGTGCAGTCTGAGGATCTGTCGACCGGGAGGGGCGGCGTGAAGGTCAGCTGGAGGCAGGTCGCGGCCTGGCGGATGCGGCGTCAGTACCTGGATCCTCGTGCCGAGCTCGGTGCGAGCGAGATCGTGAGCAGACTGGCGGGTGTGCAGGCTCAGGTCTGGAGTTCCGCCGAGACGGCCGTGGCATTGCGGCAGTCGACACCCGACAAGGACAGCGTCAATCGGGATGTCGCCGACGGCACGCTGATGAAGACCTGGGCCATGCGCCAGACTCTCCATCTGCTGCCGCCGGGTGAGGCCGGCCCGTACCTGTCGCTGATGGCGTCCGCCGGCAGTTGGCTCAAGCCGTCCTGGCAGCGGGCCTCCGGTGTCAGCCCGGAGCAGATCGACGCGCTGACCGACGAGGTGGGGGCCATCCTCGACGGTGGCGCGGTGCTCACCCGGGACGAGATGGTCACCAAGCTCGTCGCCGACAAGCGGTTCGCGAGCATGGAGGAGCGCCTGCGGTCGGGGTGGGGTTCGGTGCTCAAACCGCTGGCCTGGCGCGGCGTGCTGTGCCACGGCCCGAACCGCGGCAACAAGATCACTTTCACCTCGCCGGCGAGCCAGTTCGGGGCGGCCTGGCAGAAGATCCCCGACGCCGACGAGGCCGCGCCCGTCGTCATCTCGGCCTACCTGGGCGCGTACGGCCCGGCCTCGCCCGACGTGTTCGACCGCTGGCTGACACTCAACAGCACGAGCAAGCCGCGGTTGCGCCGCTGGTTCGCGGACATGGGCGACCGGCTCACCGAAGTCGACGTCGAAGGCCGCAAGACGGTGATGCTGACGGAGCACGCGGACGAGCTGGCCGACATCGCCCCGTGCACGGGGGTCCGGCTGCTCGGCGGCTTCGACCAGTACCTGCTCGGACCGGGCACCAAGGACGAGGCGCTGCTGCCGGCGGAGCACCGGTCCGCGGTGAGCCGCGCCGCCGGCTGGATCTCCCCCATCGTCGTACTGAACGGCAGCACGGCCGGAGTGTGGGAGATCGACGGCACGGAACTGGTCGTGACCCCGTTCCCGGACATCGGCCGGCTGCCGCAGAAGGACATCGAGAAGGAAGCGGCACGCGTGGCACGCGCGAGCGGTCTGAGCAGCCTGTCGGTCCGTATCAAGTGACAACGGCTGCTCCGCAGACGGGGCCGTGACGGTGAAGAAGGCCGCGCCGGGCAGACGAGCGCATCGTGTCTGCCGGCGCGGCCTTCGCCGTCACGAGAAGCGGGCGCGGTAGAGGTCGCGCAGCAGGGCGATCTCCGCTCCGTGGTGCATGACCTCACGGTTGACGTGCAGGACCAGCGTCGCCATCGGCCGGTTCCCCCACTTGCCCTCCGCCTCGCCCATCGGCTGCCACAGTTCCGCCTCGTCGAGCGAGACGACCCCGTCACGCCACATCTTGTACTGCTCGCACAGCGACAGCAGCCCGTCCTCGGCGGTGAGCGGGAGGACCGCGCTGTCATTGGTCAGCGAACCGTCACCGAAGTGCACGCTGGCCCGGATGCCGAGCACATGAAAGGCGACATGGGCCAGCCGCCAGGCGATCGTGGTCACGGGTGGCGGCTCCGGGACCGGCTCCGCCCAGTCGAATCTCGCCCGGCCGTCCGGGGCGGCCCGGACCGTCCAGCAGTCCGGCACCGGCTCCCAGTGGTATTCGGCGTCGGTCAGACCAGCGAGCCGGGGCATGAGGTGGTGCTCCCAGTAAAGGTCGAGCTGGTCGAGCGCTTCCGCGCGCCAGGCCATCCAGCACTCCTGTCGGGGTGGGTCAATTCCGCGCCCGATGCTACTGGACCCGACTCCGCTGCGTAGTCGACCGACCACATAGTTGGCCAGTTCGAGTGGCGTCGCGGCAACGCGCCGCCGGCCGGTGCCACTCGTCAGCGGGCAGCGTCGATCCGCTGCGGCCCGCCCCCCAGGCGCTCCCCCGTATCCGTCAGGTCCGCGAGCGGGGTGCGGGGGGCCTCGGCGACAGCGGCCAGGATCTCCAGCACCTGGTCGATCCGCCGGTAGCCCGAGGTGCGGTCCCACAGGTCGGTGTTCAGTTCGACCATCGCGGAGAGCCCGGAGGGCCGCAGCAGCCCGTGGAAGGCCATGTCGTAACGGGCCGTGCCGTGGGAGACGAAGCGGTACTCGCACTCCAGGCCGGCGAACTGGTCCGGAATCCAGTTCTCCAACTGCAGCTCGCAGGTGACCTGGTAGACCGGGTGCTGCCCGGGGACCCGGCGGGGCTGCACGGTCTGCACAATGTCGGCGAACGGTGCCTGCTGGTGCTCGTACGCGCGCAGCACGGCAGCGCCCACCCGCTGTACCAGCGCGTCGAAGCGGGGGTTGCCGGACAGGTCGAGGCGGACCGGGACGACGTTGAGGAAGCAGCCGATGAGCTGTTCGGCACCGCGCTGCGTACGGTTCGCGGTGGGAATGCCGATCACGATGTCGTGCTGGCCGCTCAGCCGGTGCAGCAGCACGGCGGTCGCGGCGCAGAACACGGTGAACGGGGTCGTCCGGCCGTCGGCCGCCAGCCTGCGCAGCGTGTCGGCCGCATCGGCGGCCACGGGCCGCTCCAGGAATTCGCCGCGGAAGCTCGTCCGGTCGCCGCGCGGCCGGTCGGTGGGCAGCCGCAGGGGCGGGGCCCCGGCCAGCTCGCGGGCCCAGAACCGGCGCAGCCGCTCACCCTCGGGGCCGGCCAGCAGCCGCTGCTCGTCGCGGGCCAGGGTGGCGAAGTCGGCCTCGTGCCGGGGCAGGACCGGTGCGCGGCCGGCTGCTCTGGCGCTGTAGGCGGTGCTCAGCTCGCGCATCAGCAGCGTCATCGACACCTCGTCGGTGACGAGGTGGTGGAAGAGCAGCTGGGCCTGGTGGCGCCGCTCGTCCAGCCGCACGAGCCGGGCCTTCAGCAGCGGGCCGCGCGTGATGTCGAAGCCGGTGTATGCGATCTGCCGTACCAGTCGCGCCAGTTCGACGTCGCGGGCAGCACCGTCCAGGCCGGTCAGATCATGCAGCGGCACGTCGATCCCGGTGTGCGGGAGGATCCGCTGCATCGGCTCGCCGGCCACCTCGATGAACGTGCCCCGCAGTCCCGGCTGGTGCGCCACCACGTCGTTCAACGCGGCGGCGAACGCGTCCTGTTGCAGCGGCCCGGTCAGGTCGAGGAGCAGCGGAATGGTGTGGGTGAGCGAGCCGGGGTCGGCCTGTTCGGCCAGCCACAACTGGCGCTGTCCGGACAGCAGCGGCACGTCGACCGCGGTGTCGGTCACCTCTGCGCCGGGCGCGGTGCCGGGGTCGGCATCGGTGCCGGTGTCGGTGCCGGTATCGGCATCGGTGTCGTCGGGCAGTTGCGCGACCAGTTCGAGCATGGCGTCCAGCTCCGAGCCGGCCGCCCGGAGCCGGGCGGTCAGCTCCGCCGGTGTCGGGTTCTCGAACAGCGTCCGCACCCGTACCTGTACGCCCAGCGCCTCCTGGAGCTCCGACACCAGGCGGGTGGCCAGCAGCGAGTGCCCGCCTCTGGCGAAGAAGTCGTCGTGCGGGGCGATGTCGGGCTGTTCGAGGACCTGTGCCCAGATCTCGGTGACGAGCCCGAGCAGCCGGTCCGCGCCCGCCGCGGTGCCGGTCTCCGGCGAGGCGGTGTCCGCCGGGCCGCCGTCTGCCGGGCCGCTGTCCGCCGGGCCGCTGTCCGCCGCGGGCTCCGGCAGACCGGCGACGATCTCCAGCCGGCCGTGTGTGTCCCTGCGAGCGGTGAGTCCGGTGGGGACACCGGCCAGCAGCAGCGCGGCGGGGTGGTGCGCCGATCCCCCGGGCGCAAGCGCCAGGTCCTCCGCGCGGGCGCCGGTCAGCCCGGTCAGGACGGGCCAGTGCCCGGAGCCGCCGGAGCGGTCGAGCAGCAGCGTGACCCGGGTGCCGCCCGGCAGTTGCACCCGTACCTCCTCGGCCGGGCCGCCGCCCAGGGGCGCCGGGTCCGGCGCGCTCAGCTCCAGCTCGGACATCCGGAGCGCGGGCCGGCCGAGCCACTGCCGCAGGACGGCGGCGTAGTCCGCCACCAGCGCGTTCGCGCCTTCCGGGGAGTACAGGTCGCCGTCGTACTCCAGCCACAGCCGGACCTGGTCGCCGGTGAGTTCGATCTCGGCGACGGTGTCGAACCGGCCGCGGCCCCGCTCGAAGTCCACCACCCGCACCGGCTGCCCGCCCAGGCTCAGCTCGCCGACGGCGTCGACCCGGGGCATGAACAGGTGCTGGATCAGCGGCGTACGGTCGGTCGGACGCGGCACGGAGACGGCCTGCAGGATCCGCGTGAACGGCAGCCGGACATGCTCGATCGCGGCTGCCACCCGCGCCGAGCAGCGGGCCACCGCCTCGGCCAGCGCGGGGGCGCCGCTGAGGTCGAGGCGGAGCGGGAGGGTGTTGGAGAGCTGCCCGACCAGCGGCTCGGTCTGGGGAACGCCGCGGTTCGCCGCCAGCACACCGAACAGCAGGTCGTCGCGGCCCGTGGAGCGGGAGATCATGGCCGCCCAGCCGGTCAGGCAGAGCGCGTACGGCGAGCAGCGCAGGTCCTGGGCCGCGCGGCGCAGGGCAGCGGCGTCGACCCCGGGCAGCACCGTCTCGGTGCGCCGGCCGACCCCACGCCGGATCCGGCGGCGCGGCCGGTCGGGCCGTACGTCCAGGCCGGCCGGCACGGAGCGCAGCGCGTCCTGCCACCACGCGGTGTCGGCTTCCTGCGTGGCCGGGAGCAGCGCGTCCCGCTCCCAGTGGACGAAGTCTCCGTACTGGAGCTCCGGTGCGGGCACCGGTGAGGGGCGTCCGGCCAGCGCCGCGTCGTAGTCGGCGGTCAGCTCCGCCAGCAGCAGCCGGACCGCGGTGGCGTCCGCGAAGATGTGGTGCACGGCGAGGGCCAGGATGTCCTCGTCGGCGGGGCCGCTGCCGCGCAGCAGCAGGAAGGCGATGCCGCAGCCCGCCGCGGGATCGATCCCGGCGGCGGCGAACCGGGACAGCTCCCGGTCGCGGTGCTCCTCGGCGTTGCCATCGCCGTCGGCGCGCGGGAGGCGGGCCTCGGTCACCGGCAGCGGGTCCGGCACGGGCAGCACCACCTGTCCCGGCTGCCCGTCGTGCAGCCGCACGGCGGTGCGCAGGATCTCGTGCCGGGTCAACAGGGCGTGGACGGCGGTGCGCAGGGCGGCCGGGTCCAGCCGGCCCGGCACCGCCAGCGCCACGCACTCGGTCACGGAAGCCTGCTGGGCCGCCGTTCCGTCGGCGGACCAGAAGTGCTCCTGGATGACCGCGAGAGGCATGAAGTATTCGTCGTCTCTCATGGAGACACAGTAGCCCGCGGTGCAGACATTGCGCAGTAATGTGCACGCCGGGCGTCGTCTTCTCCGTGCCGGAGTCCAGTCTTCTCCGTGCCGAAGTCCGGGCCTTCTTCGAACACGCCGGTGCCGCCGGGCGCCGGGATGCGGAACCCGCGCCGGGCGGCGCCGGTGGCCGGCTGCGTCGCCGCTCAAACCTACCGTGCGGTCAAGTCTCGTCCGTGCGCGGCTTTTTGCGGATAACGTAAGCGGATCATCCGCGTGCGGTCGGCGCAGGCGGGCGAGCTGGGTGCCAGGCCGGTTCCGGCGGCTTCATGTTCGATTTCGTAAGGAGCTCCGGAGGTGTAGCACCTTCGCGACACACTGGCTATGCGATGCAGGCTGGCTGTACGGTGATGCCCGATCGCGGTTGCGGTGTGTGGTGAAGGGTTTCACAGCCAACGTCTGCGTGCCCCGCACGACGGAATACGCACATCTCGCACCGAGATTCGCTGCAGAGGAGCCATTGGGTATGACCTCAGACAACTCGTCAACCGGCACCGGAACCACCCGGGCCGAGAGCGCCGAAGGGGTCGCCCCGGGATCGCCGCCGGGCTCCTCCCCCACCGCCGCGCCGCCCGCGGCCGGTGCTGCGCCCTCCGCTGCCCCCGCCGCGCCGCCCGCAGCCGGCGGCAGCACGCGCCGGCGCTCGGTCCTGTTCCGCAACCGGGACTTCGCCCTGCTCTGGGGCGGCGAGACCGTAAGCCTGCTGGGCAGCGAGATCAGCGTGATCGCGCTGCCGTCGCTGGCAGTGATCGGCTTCGGTGAGGGCGCCCTCGGCGTCGGTCTGCTGATGGCACTGCAGTGGATCCCGTTCGTCCTGCTCGCCCCGGTGATGGGCGTGCTCACCGACCGGTTGAACCGACGCATGCTGATGCAGGTCTCCAACCTGGCCCGCTTCCTCATCCTCGGCTCGCTGCCGCTGGCCTGGGTGACGGGTGGGCTGACGATCAGTCACCTGTATGTGGCCGCGGTGCTCAAGGGCATCTTCGACGTCGTCTTCCAGCTCGCCTACCAGGCGTACCTTCCGCAGCTGCTGCCGCGCGAGGACCTGGTGGACGGCAACGCCAAGACCCAGCTCAGCCGTTCGGTCGCGCTCATCTTCGGGCGCAGCGCGGGCGGTGGCCTGGTCGCGCTGCTCGGCGCCGCGCGGTCCATCACCGCCGACGCCTTCTCGTACCTGGCCGCCGGCATCTTCCTGATGTTCGTGCGGTTCCGCGAGCCCGCACAGCAGGCCCACACGCGCGGGCTGAAGGCCACCCTGGCCGATCTCCGCGGCGGTGTGAAGATGACCTTCGGCAACCGGCTGCTGCGCTATCTGACGCTGATGGCGACCTTCGGCAACACGGCCGTGTCCATGGTGCTGGCCATGATCATTGTGTTCGGGTACGAGGACCTGGACCTGAGCGCCGGGCAGGTGGGCCTGGTTCTCGGCGTCGGCGGCGCCCCCGTGGTGATCGGCGCGCTCGTGTCCCGGCGGATCAACGAGAAGCTGGGCATCGGCCGCACGCTGCTGCTGACCCACTCGATGCTGGTGGTGGCGTTCGCGCTGATGCCCCTGGCGCAGGTCGGCAGCACCGCGTTCGCCGTGGTGGTCCTGATGGTCGCGCAGGGCATCGCCTCCTTCACCACGCCGGTCGGCAACGTGGGTGTGATGACCCTGATCCAGAAGGCCACGCCGCCGCAGGCGATGGGCCGGGTCGGCGGGGTCGCCCTGCCGTTCGTCTGGGGCGCCAACGCCGCCGGTCCGCTGCTGGGCAGCGCGGTCGCCGTGACCGTCGGCAACGTCGGTGCCTTCTACCTGGCCGCCGTGCTGGCCCTGGGTGCCGTGCTGTGGGTGCTGGTGGGCTCGGTGACCCGGCTGCGTGACGACGTCCCGGAGGAGCTGCGCGTGGTCGTCGGCTGACCGGCGGCCCGTACAAAGGCTCCCTTCGTACGGGCGCCCCTGCGCCGTTCCTCCTACTCTCCCGCTCTCCCCGCTCTTCCCGTACGAAGACCGGCTGTCGAGCTGCCCGCCGTGCGGAGCATCGCGCTCCGCACGGCGGCCTCGGCACGGTGAACAGAGAGGACCACATGTGATCAGCGAGCAGGAAGCCCCGGCTGACAGAGGGGGCGGCACGGAGACGACCCTGGTCTCCCGGATCGAGGAGTTCGCCCGCACCACCCCGCAGGCGCCCGCCGTCCGGCACGGAGACCGGGAACTCACCTACCAGGAGCTGAACCGGCAGGCCAACCAGCTCGCACGGCACCTCACGGAACGGGGAGTACGGCGCGGCGACCTGGTCGCCATGTATCTGGGCCGGTCCGTGGAGTGGGTGGTCGGCATGCTCGGCTGTCTGAAGGCAGGCGGCGTCTGCATGCCGCTCGACCCGGCCGTCCCGGCCGAGCGGTTCGACCGGGCGCTCCGCGCCGGCCACGTCGCCGCCGTGGTGACCGCGGTCCCCGCCCTGCGCACCGGCAACCCCCTGCCGCCCGTACCGGAGGGGCTGCCCGTGCTCACCCTCGACGCGGGCGTTCCCGTCCCGAGCACGGCGCCCGACCCGCGCCCGGCGCCCCGCCGGGCAGACCTCGCGTACGCCATGTTCACCTCGGGCTCCTCCGGCGAGGCCAAGATCGTGCTCGCCCAGCACTCCTGGCTGGCCCTCAGCGCCGCCCGCAGCGCCATGATCAACGCCACCACGGCCGCCGACCGCGGCTCCTGGCTGGGCGCGGCCGGTGCCGGGATCGCCCTGCACGAGGTCGGCGGCCTGCTCTGGCAGGGCGCGCACATCGTGATCGGTGACCACGACGTGATCGCCTCCCCGCCCGCGCTGCGGGACTGGCTCCTGGCCGAGCGGATCACGCAGAGCTTTGTGATCACCCCGGTGGGCGAGGTGCTGCAGAACCTGCCCTGGCCGCGCGAGTGCGGCCTGCGGCTGCTCACCCTGGGCGGCGACCGGCTGAACCGGTGGGGCCCTGCTGACCTGCCGTTCGAGGTCGCCGTCTCGTACGGCAGTCTGGAGGCCTTCCAGATCGCCAACACCTGCCACCCGTGGGCCGAACGCTGCACGCCCGCCACGGCCACCGACGTCGACCGCAAAGCCGCCCCGCCCGTGGGCCGCCCGATCGACGGGGTCACCGTCCATCTGCTGGCGGAGGACGGCCTGACCCCGGCGGGCGACGGCATCGGCGAGGTGTGGATCGACTCGGACTGTCTGAGCCTGGGGTATCTGGGCGACCCGGCGCAGACCGCGGACCGGTTCCGGCCCAACCCGTTCGGCGCCCCGGGCACACGTCTCTACCGCTCCGGTGACGCCGGTCGGTTCCGCCCCGACGGGATCCTGGAGCACCACGGCCGGATCGACGACATCGTCAAGATCCGCGGCCACCGTGTGGAGCTGGGCGACGTGGAGTGGGTGCTCGGCCTGCACCCGGACGTCCGGCAGGTCACCGTGGTGGCAACGATGGACGGCGATCAGCGCAAGCTGGTGGCCTGCTTCGCCGGGGAGCGTGAGATCGCTCCGCTGGAGCTGCGCAACCATGCGGCGGAACGGCTGCCGGACTGGATGATCCCGGTCGCCTATGTGCAACTGGACGAACTGCCGCTGAACACGAACAACAAGATCGACCGCCGTCGGCTGCCGCCCGCCGACTGGAAGCGTGGCCGCCCGGTCCGGCCGTGGCGGGCGCCCGGCCCCGGCACGGAGACCCAACTGGCCCGACTGTTCGCCGACTTGCTCCAGGTGGACCGGGTCGGTGCGGACGACCACTTCCTCGAACTCGGCGGGGATTCGCTGCTGCTGGCCCGGTTGCAGGGCCGGATCGAGCAGGACCTCGGTGCCCGGGTCGAGATGACCGACCTGGCCGGCGACCCGACCGTCAGCGCCCTGGCCCGGCTGATCCCGGCCGCCACCCGTGCCGCGGGGCCCACGCTGCCCCCGATCACTCCCCGGCGACGCTGACCACCGCTCCCGGCTCCACCGGACTCACAGGCCCCGTCCGCCGCCCCGGCTCCGCCGGACCCCACAGGCACAGGCCCATTCCACCGTCCACAGTTCCACCGGACGCCCACGCTCCGCGGCACACCCGGCTCCGCCGGACCCCTCGGACGCACAGACCCGGAGACTGCCATGACCACCGAGGCCGCACACGACACCGACCGGTTGGTGACCGCATTCGACCATCACGACCCCGGCTACACCCCGGAGACCGCCGAGCGGATCAACAGCGAGCTCCGCGAGCGCGGGGTGACCTGGTCACCCGCGTACGGCGGGATCTGGGTCCTGTCCCGTTACGCGGACGTACGCGCCGCCCTGACGGACTGGCGCACCTTCAGCTCCGCCCGGGGCGTGCACTTCCCCCGCGCTGAGGGGATGCCGATGTTCTCCCCGATCGACTACGACCCGCCGCAGCAGACCGCGATCCGCGAACGGATGGCCGCCCCGGTGACCCGGGACGCGGTCGGCGCGCTGGAACCGGAGCTGCGCCGGATCGCGGCCCGGCTGCTGTCGCCGGTGGCCGAGCGCGGGCACGGCGATCTGATGGCCGAGCTGGCCGAGCCGTTCGCGATCGAGGTGCTGGGCGTCGCCTTCGGGCTCTCCGAGTCCTGCCGCAGCCGGATCCGCGAGGCGACCCGGACGATGTGGCAGTACATCTCGGCCGACCGGGACGCGAGCAAATTCTGGCCCGCCTTCCACGCTCTGCTGGCCGAGGAGATGGACCGCGTACGGGCCGAGCCGGACGGCAGTTACCTCGCGCGGCTGACGGCGATGCAACAGGACGGCAAACCGCTGCCGGACGAGGAGCTGTACTCGATCATCGTCAGCTTCTGTGTCGCCGGGCATGACAACACCATGAACTCGATCAGCCGGCTGGTGCACACCCTGGCCGGGGACCCCGCGCTGCAGCGGCGGCTGCGCAGCGAACCCGAGTTGCGCCCGGCCGCCGCCGAGGAGGCGCTGCGCCGCTGGTGCCCGACCGACCGGTTCACCCGGGTCACCACCCGCGAGGTCACCATCGCCGGCACGGTCATCCCGGCCGGCGCCAGGGTGGTGCTGCTCTTCGACGCCGCCAACCGGGATCCGGAGAAGTTCCCCGAGCCCGATGTCTTCGACCCCGACCGCGGCAACTCCCACCACCACCTCAGCCTCGGGCACGGCATCCACCACTGCATGGGGGTGCACCTGGCGCGGGCGGAGTTCGTCGCGGTCCTGGACGAGCTGGCACGGCTGCCGCTGTTCGTCCTGGACGGCCCCAGTGAGCTGCATTTCGAGAACGGTCGGCACATCATGTTCGACCAGGTGCCGGTGCGGTTCCGCACCGGGGAGGAGCGTTGAGATGACCGCCGACCCCACCCTCAGCGACCGGACCGCGCCGGGCCCTGCCAACGGGCCCGCAGCGCCACCGCCGGCCCTGCTGATCGACCTGGCGACCGGACTGTGGCGGTCGCAGACGCTGACCGCGGCCATCGAGACCGGGGTGTTCGCCACGCTCGCCACCGGCCCGGCCACCGCCCCCGAACTGGCCGGCCGGCTCGGCATCGCCGATCGTCCCGCCGAGATCCTGCTGACCGCGTGCACCGCGCTGGGGCTGCTCGAGCAGCACGACGGGCGCTACCGCAACGGCCCAGTGGCCGACCACTACCTGGTGCCCGGCCGGCCCGACTACTTCGGTGACTACGTGCGCATGCTGGCCGAGTACACCGCGCCGGGCTGGCTCCGCGCCGCCGAGGCGGTACGGAACGACGCGCCCAGCAAGCCCGTGCCCGACCCGGACCGGAACATGTTCGAGGAGGGCAACCGCCCGCCGTTCTTCTGGGACGGGCTCCGCGCGTTCTCCACGCTCACCGCCCGCCGGATGGCGGCGGTGCTGGATCTGTCGGGCGTCGGGCGCATCCTCGACGTCGGCGGCGGCGCGGGCCATACGCTGATCGAACTGTGCAGGCAGCACCCGCAGTTGCGCGGGACCGTGCTGGACCTGCCGCACGTGTGCGGCCTGGCGCGGGAGCAGATCGAGACCGCCGGGCTGTCCGGCCGGATCGGCACCGTGGGTGCCGACTTCTTCGCCGACCCGCTGCCGGCCGGCCACGACGCCGTACTGCTGTCGATGATCCTGCACGACTGGAACGAGGAGCAGAACCGGCAGATCCTCGCCTCCTGCCTGGAGGCCCTGCCCTCCGGCGGCACCGTACTCATCAGTGAGCTGCTGGTCGCGGACGACAAGTCCGGTCCCGTCGACGCGGCTTTGATGAGCATGAACATGCTGGTCGGCACCTGGGGGCGGAACTACACGGCGGCCGAGTACGCCGGCTGGCTGCGCGACGCCGGCTGCCCCCGGGTGCGTACGGTCCGCTTCGACGCGCCCGGGGCCAACGGTGTGGTGATCGGGGTGAAGGCGTGATGCGCCCGGAACAGCGGCGCTGGTTCCTGCGCGAGCCGTCGGCGGATGCCCGGATGCTTCTGCTGCTCATGCCGTACTCGGGGTGCGGCGCGTCCATGTACCGGTCCTGGCCGGCGGCCATCGGGGACGCCGAGGTGGTCCCGCTGCAACTGCCCTGGCGCGAGAACCGGATGCGGGAGCCGCACTTCGGCACGTACCAGGAGCTGGCCGAGTCCCTGCTCGACGACGTCGGCGAGCTGCTGACCGCCCGCCCGTACGCGCTGTTCGGGCACTGCGGAGGCGCGCTGCCCGCGTTCGAGACGGTGATTGAGATCGCGCGGCGCGGTCTGCCGGCGCCGCAGCGGTACTTCGTGTCCTCCCAGGTGGCGCCCCAGGACGGGCCCTGGGGGCGCTTCCTCGGCCTGAGCGAGCAGGGGCTGCGCGACGAGATCGCCGGGCTGCTGCACGCGATGGGCGCCGCGGCCGCGGCCGATGAACTGGTCGACCTGTTCATCGATGTGATGGAGGCCGACCTGGAGGCCAACCGGAAGTACTACCGCCCGGCCGGCTCCGTGCCCTGCCCGATCACCGCGCTGGGCTGGAGCGAGGACGTGGAGGTGCCGCACGGGCTGATGGGCGGCTGGCAGGAGTGGGCGGCCACCGAGAAGCTGGTGCTGCCGGGCACGCACTACACATTCCTGGAAGCACCGCCCGCACTGCTCGAGGCGCTGGCGCCCCGGCTCCGCACCGACTCCGCATCCGGCTCCGGCTCGGGCTCCGCATCCGGCTGCCCGGAACCGGAATCCGCCGGATAGCGCGGCATCCGCAGCCCGTGGAAGGGCCTCCGGCACCGAGGTGCCGGGGGCCCCGTGGTGACGTCGTGCCACCGCGTCGACTGTGGAGTATCTGTCGTCTCTTCATCGCCTGTTGAAGCAAAGTCTGTATATCATCCGTAGTGAATTGCACGCTGACTGGGAGGACAGTGGCATGCGCCAACAGAGCGAGTTGCTTCGCCGACTGCGCGAGCTCCCGGGGGAGCGCCGGGAGGAGTTGCTGGCGCGGTTGGAGGGTGTCTCCTCGGGAGTCCGGACCGCGCCGCTGTCGTACCGCCAGGAACAGCTCTGGTTGTTCGACCGGTTCGCCCCCAGCAGCCTGGCCTACGGCCTCGGCTTCGCCTTCCCCGTCGAGGGCCGCCTCGACCCCGACGCGCTGCGCGCGGCGCTGACCGACCTGCTGGCGCGGTACACGGTGCTGCGCTCCACGTTCCCGGACGAGGACGCGAAGGGCACCCAGCTCGTGCAGCCGGTGCCGGACGTTCGGCTGGCGGCCGAGGACGTCCCCGGCGGCGAACTGCGGTCGCGCGCCGATGAGGTGGTGCGGGACGAGCTGCGGCGGGGGCTGGACCTCAACACCGGCCCGATGGTCCGCTTCCGGCTGCTGCGGGCCGCCCCCGAGCGGCATCTCCTGGTGCTGATCAGCCATCACATCGTGCTGGACCCGCGTTCGGCGCGCGTGCTCCAGCGTGATCTGGCCTTCGCGTACGAGGCCCGTATCAAGGGCGCGGCGCCGCAGTGGCCGCAGGAGCCGGTCGACTTCGGCAGCTACGCGAGCTGGCAGCGCGAGTGGTGCGCACAGGAAGCCGCCCGTGAGGCCACCGACCACTGGCGCGGCGCCCTGGCCGGCTGGGAGAGCACCGAACTGCCCACCGACACGCCCCGGCCGCGGCTGCTCGACCTGAGCAGCGACGTGGTGCGGCTGCCGATGCCGCCCGGACTGCCGGCCCGCGCCGACGCGTTGGCCGGGCCGGACGCCGAGCGGTACGACGTCCTGCTGGCCGCCTTCCTCGTCGTGATCGCTCGGCACACCGCCCGGAACGACCTCACGGTCGGACTGCCGCTCGACGTCACCGGCCCCTTCGACCCCGGCCTGTTGGTCGGTGACTGCGGCAACCTGATGCCGTTGCGCGTCGAGCTGGACGAGGCGGACAGCTTCGCGGCCGTGCTGGACCGGGTGCGCGCCGCCCGGCGGGACGGTGCCGGGCACGCGACGCTGCCGTTCAAGCTGGTCCTGGACGCGCTCGGAGTGGAACCCGACGCCAGTCGGCTGCCCCTGGTGCAGATCGGCTTCACCACCACCGGCGGCGCGGCCGGGCCCGTGGAGGCGGGCGGGGTGCGGATCGGCTGCGAGCAGGTCGACGCCGGCTCCGGCGCTTTCGAGCTCGCGCTCGAGGTCGACGAGGGCAAACAGCCCAGTGTGGCCCTGCGGTTCGCCACATCGCTGTACCGCCCGGCCACGGCCGCCCGTCTCCTGGACCGCTATCTGCAGACCCTGGACGCGCTGTGCGCAGAGCCGCGGCGCCCGGTGGGCGACGCCCCGCTCGGCACCGAGCACGAACGCGCGGACGTGCTGGAGCGGTGGAACGCGCCCATCGGTGAGCCGGCGGACACTCCGCTGCACGAACTGTTCGCCTCGGTCGTCGCCGCCGGGCCCGACCGCACCGCGCTGGCCTGGCAGGGCGGCACCCTGACCTACGGGGAGCTGGACGCCTGGTCCGCACGGATCGCCGGCCGGCTGACAGCTGCCGGTGTCGGTCTCGGTGACCTGGTGCCGGTGGTGATGGAGCGGGGCCCGGCGCTGCTCGCCTCGGTGCTCGGAGTGCTGCGGGCCGGAGGCGCGTACGTACCGCTGGACATCAGCCAGCCGGACGCGCGGCTGACCATGATCCTCCAGGACACCGGCGCCCGTACCGTCGTGGTCTCGCCGGGCACCGCCGAGCGGGTCGACGAGGCGCTGCGGCTGGTCGTCGACACCGACCCGCAGGCCCCGAGGGACGAGCCGGACACCGACCGTCGGGACGCCCCCGTCGCCGTGCCGCCCGCCTCCGCCGCGTACGTCATCTACACCTCCGGCTCCACCGGCCGGCCCAAGGGCGTGGTGGTCGAGCACCGCAACGCGGCCAACTTCATCCGGACCGTGCAGGAGATGTTCGCGCTCTCCCCGCGGGACCGGGTCCTGCACTTCGCCTCGCCCGGCTTCGACGTATCGGTCTTCGAGATCTTCGGCGCGCTGCTCACCGGCGCCGTCCTCTATGTACTGGACGAGGACCAGCGCCGCTCGGTGGACGCCCTGGACGCGGTGCTGCGCGAGGAGCGGATCACCGTCACCGACCTACCGCCCGCGATCATGGACCTGCTCAGCCCGGAGGGCTACCCCGACCTGCGCATCGCCTTCGTGGGGGGCGAGGCGTTCACCGGCGAGCTGACCACCCGCTGGGCCCGTGGCCGCGGGTTCTGGAACGGCTATGGACCGACCGAGACCACCGTGACCGTGGTGGCCAAACGGTGCGAGGGCGAGTGGACGTCCTCGCCGCCGATCGGCCGCGCGATGGCCAACCACCGCGCCTACGTCGTGGACGGCGCCGGCTCCGGTGTGCTGCCGCCCGGCGCGCTCGGTGAACTCGCCATCGCCGGCCTGGGGGTGGCCCGCGGCTACCTGGGCCGGCCCGATCTGACCGCCGACCGGTTCCGGCCCGACCCCGACGGCCCGCCCGGCTCCCGTCGCTACCTCACCGGTGACCTGGCGGTCTGGGACGACGCCGGGGACCTCTGCTTCGTCGGCCGGGCCGACCGCCAGGTGAAGGTCCGCGGCGTCCGGATCGAACTGGGCGAGGTGGAGGCGGTGCTCCAGGCCGTGGACGGCGTCTCCCAGGCGGTCGCCGAGGTGGCCACCGACCCCCGCACCGGCGCGCTGCTCGTGGCGTACGTGGTGCCCGAGCGCCCCGGCGAGCTCTCCTTGGACTCGGTCCGCTCCGCGGTGGCCGGCCGGCTGCCGTCCGCGATGGTGCCGTCCGTGCTCGTGCCGCTGGACGAGGTGCCCCTCACCCCGAGCGGCAAGATCGACCGGTCCCGGCTGCCCGCCGTCGAATTCGCCGCGGCGGACGAGCTCACCGAGGCCGACGAGGAGAACAGCACGCCCACCGAGCGCAGAATGCGCGAGGAAGTGTTCGCCCCGCTGCTGGGCGCCCGGATCGGCAACGACGTGAACTTCTTCGCCGCCGGCGGCACCAGCCTTCAGGCGATCCAGCTCTCCTCCCAGGTGAACGCGGTGTTCGGAGTGTCGCTGCCCATCGCCGACTTCTTCGCCACCCCCACGGTGTCCGGCCTGGCCGCGCTCGTGGACGCTGCGCTTCCCGGCCGGGACGCGCAGCGCGACGCACTGGCCGAGGCGCTGGAGCTGGTGGAGGGCCGCAGCGACGACGAGATCGTCGAGCTGGCCGCCGCGCTGGACGGGGAGGCCGGCAGATGAGCACCGAAGCGCCCGCGGGCGCGGCACCGGACATCGGGCCGGTGAGCTTCACCGCGGACTCCCGCTGGGTGCGCCGGGTGCCCCGGCCGGACGCCCGGATGCGGCTGGTCTGTCTGCCGTTCGCCGGGGGCGGGGCGTCCGTGTTCCAGCGGCTGGCGGCGCTGCTGCCGCCCTGGGTGGAGCTTGTGACGGTACAGCTCCCGGGGCGCGAGGACCGGTCCAAGGAGGACCCGCCGAGCAGCATCGCCGCGCTGGTCACGGCCTGTTCCATCGCGCTGCGCCCGTACACGACCCTGCCGTACGCGCTGTACGGACACTGCGCCGGCGGGCTGCTGGCCTTCGAGATCGCGCACGAGATGGGCCGCCGGTTCGGGACCTGGCCGCAGCGGCTGATCGTCGGTGAACAGCCCGCGCCACAGGCTCCGCCGCCGGCCGAGCCACTGCACCGGCTGCCGGACGAGCAGCTCGTGGCGGCCGTGTCCAAGCGCGGCGGGCTGCCGGAGACGGTGGTCCGCAACACACAGTTGCTGGAGTTCCTGCTGCCGGTGCTGCGCTCCGACTTCGCACTCTGGGAGAAGTACGAGCACCGCCCCCGGCCCCCGCTGCCCGTCCCCGTCACCACGGTGCGCGGCCTGACCGGTTCCGTGGCCGAGACGGCCCTCGCGGGCTGGGCCGAGCAGACCGACGCGGGCCGCACCGGCATCACCGTCGAGGGCGGTCACTACTTCATCACCGCACTGACCGCGGCAGCGGCCGAACAGATCGGCGCGCAGTTGGACGCCGCGCCGGCGGCCGTCCCGGCCGGAAGGAGAACCGCGTGAGCAGCACCACCGGCACTCCCCCAACTCCCTCCTCCGACAGGGAAGTTCGACTGTCCGCCGACGCCATCGCCCGGATCGCCGCCGCGACGCCGGGAGTGCTGGACGCCGCCGCCGTGCACGACCGCCGGCTGCGTGCCCCCGGCGCGCACCGCGCGGCGCCCGGCGGGGGCGGCGGCCTCCCCGCCGGCACCGACGTGCCGGCCGACCGGCCGGCGCTGGCCCGCGGGCCGGAACCGGCGCTGCCGCAGGACGCGGTGGCCACGCTGCCGCAGGCGCTGGCCCGCGCGGCCCGGGTGGCCCCCGGCCGCGGCACCACCTACGTACTGCCGGACGGCAGCACCGACCGGCAGACCTACGCCGAGCTGTACGACGACGCCCGCCGGATGCTGGGCGGGCTGCGGCGCAACGGACTGGTGGCGGGCGACGCCGTGCTGCTCCAGTGCGCCGACAGCCGGACCTTCGTCACCGCCTGGTGGGCCTGTGTGCTGGGCGGTTTCCTGCCCACCCCGGTGGCTCCGGCGCCGGAATACAGCACCGACAACGCCGGCGTGCGCAAGCTCGCCTCGGCCTGGGAACTGCTGGACGGGCCGCCGGTGATCGCCGATCCCGGCCTGGTGGACGGGGTGCGCTCGCTGGCCGGCCGGCTGCCCGGCGGCGAGGCGCTGCGGGTGCTGCCCGCGGACACCCTGTACGACCCGGAGCCGGCGGAATGGACGGTGCCCGACCCGGACCGGCTGATCGTCAACCTGCTCACCTCGGGCAGCACCGGCACGCCCAAGTGCGTACAGCACCGCCACCGCACCATCGTCGCGCGCACCTACGCGGCGATCGCGGCGAACGGCTTCACCGAGCACGAGGTCTCGCTGAACTGGATGCCGCTGGACCACGTCGGCGGAATGATCATGTTCAATCTGCGGGACGTGTTCCTCGCCTGCGAGCACGTCAACGTACGGACCGAGTCGGTGATCCGCCGGCCGCTGCTGTGGCTGGACTGCCTGGACCGGTTCCGGGCGACCTCCACCTGGGCGCCGAACTTCGCGTTCTCGCTGGTGTGCCGGCACCCCGAGGAGATCGCCGCCGGTTCCTGGGACCTGAGCAGTGTGACCAACATCTGCAACGCCGGTGAGGCCGTGGTCGCCCGCACCGCCCTGCGCTTCCTCGACCTGCTCGCCCCGCACGGACTCCCGGCCGACGCCATGGTGCCCTGCTGGGGGATGTCGGAGACCTCCTCCGGCGTCACCTACTCCCGTATGCGGCGTGCCGAACCGTCGGTCGGCACCCTTTCTCTGGCCCCCGCCTCGCTGGACGGCGCGCTGCGCGAGCTGCCGGCCGGCACCCCCGGCGCGGTGGTGGTGACGGACGTCGGCACCCCGGTGCCCGGGGTGCTGCTGCGGATCGTGGACCCGGACGGGCAGGTACTGCCCGAGGGCCGGGTCGGCCGGCTGCACGTATCCGGCAGCACCGTGCAGAACGGGTACGCCCACAACGAGCGGGCCAACCGCGAAAGCTTCACGGCCGACGGCTGGTTCGACACCGGTGATCTGGGGTTCCTGCGGAACGGCAGCCTGTTCCTCACCGGCCGGCAGAAGAACATGGTGATCGTCAACGGGGCCAACTTCCCCGCGCACGAGATCGAGGCGGTGGTGGAGCAGGTACCGGGCGTACGGCCGGCCTGCTCGGCGGTGGCCGGGGTGCCGGACGAGGACACCGGCACCGACGCCCTGGTGGTCTTCTTCGTGCCCGGCACCGACGACGTGCCCGCCCTGGTCGACGCCATCCGTACGGCTCTCGCCCGTGACCTGGCGCTGCGCCCGGCCTATCTCGTGCCGGTGACGCCGGCGGAGTTCCCCCGGCAGAACGGCGGAAAGGTCCAGCGCGAGCGGCTGCTCGAGGACTGGCGCGCCGGCCGCTTCGACGACCGTTGTTACGGCGGGGAGCCGGTCGCCGCCGGCCGGCACGCCGAGTCCGGCGACGAGAGCGGCACGGCGGCGCTGGCGGTGGGCTGGGAGCAAGCCGGGACACCGCTGCGGCCGAGACCGGCCGGTCCCCTCGTGGCGTACGTCTGCGATACCGCGGCCGACTGGGTGGACCGAGTGGCCGACGCCCGTATCCCGGCCGGGGCCGGTCCCGATGAGCTGGCCCGCGCGCTCGAGCAGGCCATGCCCCGGGCCGGCGGCCCTGTACCGCAGGTGCTGTTCGTGGCCACCGGCGACCCCGCGCACGCGCCCGCCGACGGGGACGCCGGTCTGCCGGCGCGGTTCCTCGCCGTGGCCGCGGCCCTCTCCCGGGTCCGGCCCGACGCCGAGCTGACCGTACTGACGAGGGGCGCCGCCCGGGCCGTACCCGACGACCGGGTGGTGCCGGGCCGGGCCGGGCTGGCCGCGCTGGTACGCACAGCGCACTCCGAGCATCTGGTGGCGCGGACCGCGCTGATCGACGCCCCGGCCGGTGCGAGCGCCGACGAACTGGCGACGCTCGCCGGACTCCGGCACGACGGTGACGTGGTGGCCGTACGCGGGAACGCCCCGCTGCAACAGCGACTGCGCACCGTGCCGTTGGCGGAGGCGTTCGACGTACCGGCGGACGTGCTGCCGCGCGGTGGCACCTGTCTGCTCACCGGCGGCCTCGGCGGGCTGGGACGAACCGTGGCCGAGCACCTGGTGGTCGCGCACGGGGCCCGGCTGCTGATCGTCGGGCGGACCCCGGCGGCGGAGCTGGACGCCGGGGCCCGGGAGGCGCTGGAGTTGCTGACCGCCCTCGGCGACGTCCGCTACCGCCAGGCCGACGTCGCCGACCCCGAGGCGCTGACGCTCGCGGTGGCGGCGGCCGAGGAGTCCTGGGGGCGGGGGCTGGACCTCGTACTGCACCTGGCCGGGGCGGCGGTCGCGGCCCAGTGGGAGCGGCTGTCCGAGCACGAGCTGCGGACCGAGTCCGCCGACTGGCTGGAGCGGATGCTGCGGCCCAAGGCCGGCGGCTGTGCGGCCGTCGACCGGCTGCTGGAGACCCGGCCGGACACCGCGGTGGTGCTGTTCTCGTCCGTCAACGGGCTGTTCGGCGGCACCGGGTTCGGGGCGTACTCCGCGGCCAACGCCGTGCTGGACGGCTGGGCCCAGCGCTGGGCGGCCGAGGGGCGTCGGGCGCAGAGCCTGGCGTGGAGCATGTGGGACGGCCCCGGCATGAACCAGGGCAGCCCCCTGGTGGCAGCCGCCCGGCACCGCGGGCTGCACCTGATCGATCCGGCCCGCGGCATGGTGGCGCTGCTCGGCGCGCTGCACGCCGGACCGGTGCATCTGCTGCTCGGCGCGGACCCCGCGAACGAGCACATCAAGCCGTTCCTCGCCACCGACCAGTTGCGCGGCGGCACGATCGCGGTGGCGGTGGTGCCCCGGCCCGACGAGGAACCACAGCGGGTCCGGGCGGCGGTCGCGGCCCGGCTGGCCGGTGCGGGAGTCTTCGCCCGGGTGGCGGTGGTTCCCGGGATCCAGCGGGACCGCAGCGGCGCGGCCGACCCGGCGGCGGTGCTCACCGCCCTCGGCGCCGGCCGCGCGGGCTATGTGGCGCCCGAGGGCAAGCTGGAGGAGTTGCTGGCGGACGCCGCGGCCGAGGTGCTGGGGGTGTCCCGGGTCGGCCGCGACGACTCGTTCTTCAGTCTGGGGTGCGACTCCGTGCGCGCGGTGCAGCTCGCTGAGGCGCTCAGCGAACGCCTCAGCGACCGGGTCAGCGTGGGCTCGCTCTACGAGTCACCGACGGTGCGCTCGCTGGCGGTGAGCATCGCCGACTGACCGCTGGACGTAAGAGCCTGTGTCATAACGCCGACGCAGTGGACTTCGCAGAGGATTGCGCTGCGAGGTCCACTGGGCGTTTTCGCCCCGCTCCTCGAGGTCTTCGTCGCCGCCGGCCGTCCTGCCGTGTGGCGGGACTCTGCTGAGCAGCGGGACTCCGGCGTGTGGTCAGCCTCTGCCGCGCCGGGACGACGCGCCCGACTTGGACTCGTTCACGTACCCCAGCCGGCGCAGCCTGTCGATCCAGGACTGTGCGGTGTAGCGGGGCACCTCGTAGTGCTGCGCGACCTTTCCCACGCTGCGGGTTTCCAGGAATACCTCGGTCACCTCCTCCGCGTCGGGCATCTTGCGGTACGGGCGCTCGGAGTGCTCATCGGCCGCGGGGGCCGGGGCCTTGGGCCCTTCCGGGGCCTTCCGTACGGGGGACGCCGCTCCCGGGGCAGCGACTCCGCTCACCGCTTGGGCGAGCATCTCGAAGTCGATGTCGAGTGCGGCGCGCGGGGGAATCCCGCCCTCCTCCGAGGCGCGGACCACGAGCTCCACTATCCGCGGCGCCTCATCAGCACTGCTCTGCATCACTGCGGTGATCGTCGCTGGTGTCTCGTCGACGCTTCCGCTGGACGCCTCGACGGTAATAGTCCATTTCATTCGATGCTCACAATCATGAGCCCTTCCGATTCGTCACTCGTCTTCGTCACTCGCGCGATAGATCGTGCGGTATGAGCGAGAGAGCCCCCCCTGGAGGCCACAACCCTCACATCGGTCATATGAGGGGTTTCGGAAGTGTCCACAGCTCTCGACATCATGGTAACTGTCCGCTGAGGAAAGAAGCCACACGCCTGTAGGGCAATACCCAGGAGTGTCCCGAATACCACGGCAGCCATGGCCACAGGCAGGCCAGGACGACCTGGCCGGACCGCGTTCCAGGCGGTCCGACCACACCCTACGCTGCGAAGACGTGTCATGATCTGCCGGGCCTAATCCCTCTTTTCCGGTCTCAGCAGCGCGCCGACTCGACATGAATTCGGCCCCTCTTGTCCCACCCCTCTCTCCCTCCGCATCTTTCACAATTTTTTACGGACCCTTGGGCCTAGGCTCACAGACTGTGTATATCTCAGTGTCTGCGTGCGGGGATTACGACAGCAGTCGCCAGATGCCCCTCTGCGATCGAGGTACACCACAGCCCGGAAAACCTATTCACCCGGACACCCTCCACCACAGGCCCGGGGACGCCCAGAGTTCCGGTGAACGTGCCGCGCTCGGGGTCGGGTCTGACGGTGCATTCGGTGAAGTCCAGCCATCTTCCGGTCAGCGGGTACCACGTCTTGAAGACGCTCTCCTTCGCGCTGAAAACCAGCCGCTCCCAGGCGACTTGGGGATGGGACAGGGAGAGCCGGGCCGCCGTTGCCCGTTCCTCGGGCCCCATCACCGTGTCGCTGATCCCCGCGGGAAGCGGCTCGTTCGGCTCGGCGTCCACGCCGAGCGCGAGGACCGCTTCCGCACGTGCCACCGCCGCCGCCCGGTAGCCGTCGCAGTGGGTCATGCTGCCCACGACGCCCTCGGGCCAGCGAGGGGCCCGCCGGGCCCAGGCAGGGCCGTCCTGACGCGGCGGGATCGGCACGGGCCCAACTCCCAGCCGGACGAGCGCCTTACGGGCACAGTGCCGCACCGTGGCGTACTCCTGCCGGCGCTTGTCCCCGGCGCCGGCCACGGCCTCGGCCTCCTCCGGGAACAGCGCGACGGGCGGGTCGGCGAACAGTTCCACGAGGGAGACCTCCGGCGGCAGCTCCCCTTGCAGCAGCCGGTCCGTGACAGCGGCGGTCACACGTAACTCCTGGGCGGGACGACCGGAGTGATACGACACAGCCCCCGGGGCGGGTGGGGGCGCCGGCCCCATTCGCGTGGATAGCCGAGCGACACCTCGCGGTGCGGCACTCCGTCGCACTCGATGGTGCGGGGTATGTGCAGATGCCCGTAGAGCACGGTGGCCGCCCGGTAGCGAACGTGCCAGTCCGCGGTGGCCTCGGTCCCGCACCACTGGGCGAACTCCGGGTGGCGCAGGATGCGGGTGGGCTCCCGCACCAGCGGGAAGTGGTTGACGAGGACCGTGGGCAGGTCGACGTCGATCGTGTCCAATCGCTTCTGCGTATATTCCAGCCGGGCCTGACACCATGCCTCGCGGCTGGGATACGGATCAGGGTGCAGCAAGTATTCATCGGTACAGACGACACCCGACTCATAGGCGACGCCCAGCGCCTCCTCCTTCGAGTGGGTGCCGGCGGGCCGGAATGTGTAGTCGTAGAGAAGGAACAGAGGTACCACGACGACCGGCCCCTCGGCGCCGTGCCAGAGCGGATACTCATCTTCCGGAGTGACTACTCCGAGACCGCGCATGGCGTCGACGAGATAGCGGTAGCGGGCCTCGCCCCGGAGCTGGACGGGGTCTCCCGGCGGAGTCCACAGCTCGTGGTTGCCCGGCACCCAGATCACGGTACCGAAGCGGTCGGCCAGCGATTCCATCGTCCCGATGATCTCCGTGGAGAGTTCGGAGACATCTCCCGCGACGATGAGCCAGTCACTGTCCGACTCGGGCCGCAACTCCTCGACGAACTTCCGGTTCTCCGGGAAGTGGACGTGCAGATCGCTGATGGCAAAGAGGTTCACCACGGCATCACCGGTCGCCGGTACGGCGGGGCCATCCATCGCTGGCACATGTGTCGCCTTCTCTCCGGCAGGCACGCCACAGAAAGGCCGCACTACAGAGTGAAGACGCCTGCCTTGTGTGACTTGTCAGCGGGCTCTGGCCAAGGGCAGAGCCTCGTCCATGGAGGGTTCCCCTTTCCACAGACTATATAACTACGTGCAGTGTGCATCGCATCACCCGGCCCTCCTGCGACGGCAGTCGGCGTCGGCCCCACCCGGCGCGTACGCAGCGCCTGCGGCGTGTCCGCCCCGGACCGGCCCCACGCGGTGATATCCAATGACCGATGACTGAATGCAACGGATTGTTGGTGGATGACAGGTATGCGCTCCGCTGCCGGCGAAGCGGGAGGGTGAGCTGAGGTGGCCCGCGACATCCAGATCACGTTCGACTGCGCCGACCCGGCCGGGCTGGCGGCGTTCTGGAGCACCGCCCTCGACTGCCAGGTGCAGGGGCCGCCCGGCGGTTACGAGACGTGGGAGCAGGCTCTGGACGCGATGGGCGTGCCCCTTGAGAACCGTAACGACGCCTCGGCGGTGGTCGATCCGAAGGGCACCGGGCCGCGGCTGTTCTTCCGGCGGGTGCCGGAGGGCAAGCAGGCCAAGAACCGCGTCCACCTCGATGTACGGGCGGCCCCCGGGCTCGACGGCGACGAGCGGATGGCGGCCCTGGAGTCGGAAGCCGAACGGCTCGTCTCCCACGGCGCCACCCGGCTTCGGCGGCATGAGCCCGCGCCCCCGCTGGAAGCCGGACACCTCGTGATGGCCGACCCCGAGGACAACGAGTTCTGCCTCGACTGAGAGCCTGCGTCGTGGGGCGGTGCACCACCCTCAGCCGCGCCTCGGCTCTGGCCCGCTTCGCGCCGACGGCCTCACCCACGACGACAAGACCGTCCCGTCATGGAGCCGGTCACCACGACCTTCAGCCCGGCCGGCGGGCCGCCGACACCGCCCGCGGCCCCAGTTCACGGCGTTCTGCGACACGCTATGGGATACCCGGTACTCAACATCCTCACCGCTCCAGGGGCCTGTGGGCGGTCTCGGGCAGTCGGAGGTAGACGGCGGAGGAGACCAGGCACAGTACGGCCACGTACACGGGGAAGAGGCCGGCGTGCCCCATGTCCTTGAACAGCGTGCCGATGTAGGGCGCGGTGCCGCCGAAGAGGGCGACGGTGAGCGAGTAGGGGAAGCCGATTCCCGCGGCGCGCACCCGGGCCGGGAACGTCTCCGCGTTCACGGCCGCCGAGATGGCCGTGAAGCCGCTCAGCAGGATCATGCCCGCGCACTGCACGAGCAGCAGCGTGACGAACGAGTCGTCGAGCGTGCGCAGCAGCGGCACGCTCAGCGCGGCGAAGCCGATCCCGAACATCAGCAGCAGCGGCTTGCGCCCGAAGCGGTCGGACGCGATGCCCGCGACGGGCTGCAGCACGGCGAAGAACGTCAGCGAGAGGGTGCCCGCCAGCAGCGCGTCCGCCTTGGTCACCCCGGCGTTGAGCTCGGCGTACGTCGGCAGGTACGACGTCCACGTGTAGTACGCGAGCGTGCCGCCCGCGGTGATTCCGCAGATCAGCAGCGACTCGCGCGGATGGCGGCGCAGCGCCTCGAAGAGGCCGGGACGGGGCGCCTTCGCCTGCTCCTCACTGCGTGTCTCCTCCGCGCCGCGCCGGATCCAGAAGCCCACAAGGCTCAGGAGCGCGCCCAGCACGAACGGGACCCGCCAGCCCCAGCTGTCCATCGTGGCGGGCGCGAGATTGGCGACGAGCAGCGCCGCGACGCCGGATGCGACGAGCTGCCCGATGGTCGTGGACACGTACTGGAAGCTGGAGAAGAGCCCGCGCCGCCCGGGCCCGGCCGACTCCACGAGGAACGTGGTCGACGCGGCGAACTCACCGCCCACCGACAGCCCTTGCAACAGCCGGGCCAGGACAAGAACGACCGGCGCGAGAATCCCGGCGGCGGCGTACGTCGGCGTCAGCCCCATCAGCAGGCTGCTGCCGCCCATCAGCAGAATGGTCACCGTCAGCGCCGCACGGCGCCCGCGCCGGTCGGCGACCGCGCCCATCACCAGCCCGCCGACGGGCCGCATGAAGAATCCCACCGCGAAGACCGCGAACGTCGAAAGCAGCGGCACCAGCGAATTCTCCGCGCTCTTGGGGAAGATCTGCGCGGCGATGTACGTGGCCAGGAAGGTATATGTGTACCAGTCGTACCATTCGACCGCATTGCCGACCGAGGCGGCGACCAACTGCCGCGCCGCGGACACCGGGCGCTTCTCCCCCGCCTGCCGGTCCGCCATCTTGTTCTCCGCGCTCGACATGCGCCTCCGCTCCCGGGTCCTTCACGTGGCCCTGCCGCTCGGGCAGGATGAGCCGTCAGGTGATCATGCCCTCGCGAGGCCGGTGGCCGCCAGCCGATTCGGCGGCCGAAAGGAGATGGCAACGTGCGCGTAGCACTGTTCGTCACCTGTATCAACGACACGCTGTACCCACGGACCGGCCGGGCGGTGGTCAGCCTCCTGGAACGGCTGGGCGTGGAGGTCGGCTTCCCGGCCGAGCAGAGCTGCTGCGGACAGCCGCAGTTCAACACCGGGTACCGGCACGCCACCGAGCCACTGGCGCTGCGGTACGCGCGGGCCTTCCGCGACTACGAGTACGTGGTGACGCCCTCCGGGTCGTGCGCGGCGATGGTGCGCGACAACTATCCGCGGCTGGGCCAGAAGGCGGCGGCGGAGGGGCGCGGCGGGGCGCTCACCGAGGCGGCGGCGGAAGCCGTGCCCAAGACGTACGAGCTGACGGAGTTCCTGGTCGATGTGTTGAAGGTGACGGACGTGGGCGCTTACTACCCGCACACCGTCACCTACCACCCGACCTGCCACGGGCTGCGGATGCTGGGGCTCGGGGACCGGCCGCGCGCCCTGCTCCAGCACGTGAAGGGCCTCGAACTGCGCGAACTGGCGGGTGCCGAGGAGTGCTGCGGCTTCGGCGGCACCTTCGCCGTCAAGAACCCGGCCGTCTCCGCCGTGATGGGCGCCGACAAGACCCGGCACATCCAGGAGACCGGCGCCGAGGCGGTCTGCACGGTCGACAACTCCTGTCTGCTGCACATCGGCGGCACGCTCTCGCGGCAGGGCTCGACGGTCCGGCCCGTTCATATCGCGGAGATCCTGGCCAGTACGGAAGGGAACGTGCTGTGAGCCCTGGGAGGACAAGCCCTGTGAGCGAAGGGAACGTGCTGTGAGCGTCACCGACCTGGGCATGCCCGCCTTCCCGGCGGCCGCCGCCCGCTCCACCCGCGACACCCGGCTGCGCGCCAACCTCCGATATGCCACGCACACCATCCGGGACAAGCGCGCCAGGGCGGTCGGCGAGCTGTCGGACTGGGCGCAGTTGCGTGCGGCGGGGCGCGCGATCAAGGACCGTACGCTGCGCCACCTGGACCACTATCTGGAGCGGCTGGAGGAGGCGGTGACCGCGGCGGGCGGTCAGGTGCACTGGGCGGCCGACGCGGCGGAGGCCAACCGCATCGTGACTCGTCTCGTACGGGCCACCGGGGAGCGCGAGGTCGTCAAGGTCAAGTCGATGGCCACGCAGGAGATCGGGCTGAACGAGGCGCTGGCAGAGGCCGGGATCAGCGCGTACGAGACGGATCTCGCGGAGCTCATCGTGCAGCTCGGCAAGGACCGCCCGTCACACATCCTGGTCCCGGCGATCCACCGCAACCGCTCCGAGATCCGTGACATCTTCCGCACGGAGATGGGCAGTTGGGGGCGGCCCGCGCCGGACGGGCTGAGCGACCGGCCGACGGAGCTGGCCGAGGCGGCCCGGCTGCACCTCCGGGAGAAGTTCCTGCGCGCGAAGGTCGGCATCTCCGGCGCCAACTTCATGGTCGCGGAGACCGGGACGCTGGTGGTCGTGGAGTCCGAGGGCAACGGCCGGATGTGCCTGACGCTCCCGGAGACCCTGATCTCCGTCGTCGGCATCGAGAAGGTGGTGCCGACCTGGCAGGACCTGGAGGTCTTCCTCCAACTGCTGCCACGCTCGTCCACGGCCGAGCGGATGAATCCGTACACCTCGATGTGGACGGGTACGACTGACGGGGACGGGCCGCGGACGTTCCATCTGGTCCTGCTGGACAACGGGCGGACGGACACCCTCGCGGACACGGTCGGCCGGCAGGCGCTGCGTTGCATCCGGTGCTCGGCCTGTCTGAACGTCTGCCCGGTGTACGAGCGGGCCGGCGGCCACGCGTACGGTTCGGCCTACCCGGGGCCGATCGGCGCGATCCTCACGCCGCAGCTGCGCGGCACGGCGAGCGCGCTGGACGCCTCACTGCCGTACGCGTCGTCGCTGTGCGGGGCGTGTTACGAGGTGTGTCCGGTGGCGATCGACATTCCGGAGGTGCTGGTGCACTTGCGGGAGCGCGTCGTGGAGGGCGGCAAGGTCGTCCGGGGTGGAATGCGGACGGTGATCCAGCCGGCGAAGGGGCACGCGGCGGAGCGCGCTGCGATGCGGGCCGCGGGCTTCGTGTTCGACCGGCCCGGTGTGCTGCGCGCGGGCCAGCGGCTGGCAGCGCGTACCCGGAGGCTGCACCCGCGGCGGCTCCCGGGTCCGGGGCACGCCTGGTCCGACACCCGCGACCTACCACCCGTACCTGCGGAGTCGTTCCGGGACTGGTGGCAGCGCACCCGGGGCGCGGAGCGCGGCGACGGACGCGAGGAGGGCGCCAAGTGAGCAGCCGGGACGTGGTGTTGGCGCGGGTGCGCCGGGCACTGGCGGACGTGCCTCGGGCCGCGGGCCCCGAGGAGACCGCGGTACCGAGGGACTATCTGCGATCACACGGCGAACTCCCCACGGACGACATCGTGCAGCAGCTGGCGGAGAACCTCGCGGACTACCGCGCGATCGTCCACGACATCGACGCCGCCGGGCTGCCGGGGCTGCTCGCGCATCTGCTGGGTGAGCGGGGGTCGCGGTCAGTGGTGGCGCCTGCGGGGCTGCCGCCGGAGTGGCTGGCGGACTGTGACCTGGAAGTGGTGCCGGACGTACCGGAGACGACGCCCGGCGAACTGGACGCGGTGGACAGCGTGGTGACGGGCAGCGCGGTCGCCATCGCCGAAACCGGGACGATCGTTCTGGACGGCAGCCCGGACCAGGGCCGCCGCCGCATCACGCTCGTACCGGACCATCACATCTGCGTCGTACGGGTGCCGGAGCAGGTCGTGGCGTCGGTACCGCAGGCGCTGGAGCGGCTGGCTCCGCGGCGCCCGCTGACCTGGATCTCCGGTCCGTCCGCGACGAGCGACATCGAGCTGGACCGGGTGGAGGGCGTGCACGGGCCGCGGACCCTGGAGGTGGTCCTGGTGACGTCACGAGCGCCGCTATGAGAGGTGCCCGAGTGAGCTTCTGAGCGAAATGGCGTACGTGAGGCTTGTGTTGGCTATGGGTTGCGTTCGATCCTGACGATTCCTGTTGCCTTACGTTCGGAGCTGTCGCATGTCGTCGCGTCGTTTCAGCCGCCGGTCGTTCCTCGCCACCGGCACAGCCCTGGCCGGCTGGGCCGCCTTCAGCGCACAGAAAAGCGCCTTCGCCGCCGTGGCCGGACGGGCCACGGCGGCGGCGGGCGAGGAGTGGAACGGCGCGCCCCGCACGTTCCAGGTCAACCGTGAGCCCGCCCGCCCCCGCCTGATCCCGTACGCGAGCACCGCGGCCGCACTCGCCGGCGAGGTCGACAGATCTCCGTACCACCGCTCCCTGAACGGCACCTGGCGCTTCCACTGGTCCAAGAACCCGGACGAGCGCCCGACGGGCTTCCACGCCCCCGGCTTCGACGACGGCTCCTGGGACCGCATCACCGTCCCCTCCAACTGGGAGATCGAGGGCTATCCGGAGCCGATCTACCTCAACATCAAGTACCCGTGGATCGGTTACGAGGACCCGCAGCCGCCGCAGGTCCCGCACGACTTCAACCCGGTCGGCTCCTACCGCCGTACCTTCACCGTCCCCGAGGACTGGGACGGCCGCCGCACCCTGCTCTCCTTCCAGGGCGTGAAGTCCGCGTTCTTCGTGTGGGTCAACGGCGAGCAGGTCGGTTACAGCGAGGACAGCTACACCCCGGCCGAGTTCGACATCACCGCCAAGCTCAAGCCGGGCGAGAACAGCCTGGCCGTCGAGGTGTACCGGTGGTCCGACGGCAGCTGGCTGGAGGACCAGGACATGATCGACCTGTCCGGGATCTTCCGCGAGGTGTATCTGTACTCCGTCCCGCAGGTGCATCTGCACGACCTCTTCGTGCACACCGACCTGGACGCTGCGTACCGGGACGCGACGCTGAAGGTGTCGGCGAGCGTACGCAACGGGGGCTCGTCCGCGCCCGGCGACCACCGGCTCTCGGCGGTGCTGTACGACGCGCAGGGCAAGCCGGTCCTCCCCCGGCCCCTCACCGCCGAGGTGCGGTTCGGCGACGGCGAGCAGGTCACGGTCGAGCCGGAGGCGGGCGTGCGCGCGCCCGCTCTCTGGTCCGCCGAGGACCCCAATCTCTACACGCTCGTCATCACCCTCACCGGGCCCGACGGCAAGGCCGTTGACATCCAGCGCACGCGTGTCGGTTTCCGTTCGGTCGTGTGCGAACCGGGGAAGTTCACCGTCAACGGCGTACCGATCGTCTTCCGCGGGGTCAACCGCCACGAGTCCGACCCGGACCACGGCCAGGCGGTCCCGGAGGAGCGGATGATCGAGGACATCCGCATCATGAAGCAGCACAACGTCAACGCGGTACGCACCGCGCACTACCCGAACTCCACGCGCTGGCTGGAGCTGTGCGACGAGTACGGGCTCTATGTCATCGGCGAGGCCAACCTGGAGTCGCACGGCGTGCGCGACAAGCTCCCGGCGAGCCTGCCGGAATGGACCGACGCCTGCCTCGACCGGATGCGCACGATGGTCGAGCACGACAAGAACCACCCCTCGATCGTGGTCTGGTCGCTGGGCAACGAGGCCGGCCAGGGCGACAACTTCAAGGCCATGGCGGACTGGACACACGACCGGGACCCCTCACGGCCGGTGCACTACGAAGGCCAGAGCGCCGTCGCCGACATGGAAAGTCAGATGTACACCAAGCCCGCCGACGTCGAGAAGTACGGGAAGTCCGGCAATCCGAAGCCGTTCGTCCTGTGCGAGTACGCGCACTCCATGGGCAACAGCACCGGCAACTTCCGCGAGTACTGGGACATCTTCGAGCGCTACCCGAACCTGCACGGCGGCTTCATCTGGGACTTCTGCGACCAGGCCATCCGGCTCCCGGTCCCCGGCGACCGCAAACGCACATACCTGTCCTACGGCGGCGACTGGAAGCCCGGCTACCCCACCGACGGCAACTTCAGCTGCAACGGCATCGTCTCCTCGGACCGCGTGCTGCACCCGGCGATCCACGAGGTCAAGAAGTGCTACCAGGCCGTCCGGATGGCCGCGGCCGATCTCGCCTCCGGGTCGGTGAAGGTCACCAACAAGCAGCTCTTCCTCGGCCTGGACGCGTACGAGCTGCGCTGGGAGGTGACGCGTAACGGGGCGCGCATCCAGCACGGCACGCTCCCCGCGCCGCGGATCAAGCCGGGCCAGGACGGCACCGTACGCATCCCGTACCGGAGTCCGGCGCGGCCCGAGCCCGGCGCCGAGTACTGGCTGAACCTCTCCTTCGTGCTGCGCCGCGGCACCCGGTGGGCGGACGCCGGGCACAGCGTCGCCGCCGAGCAGCTGGCGCTGCCCTGGCACGCCGCGGCCCCGGCCGATCCCCCGGCGTCCTCGCTGCCGCCGCTGAAGGTCGCCGAGACCGACAAGGCGGTCACGGTCAGCGGCAAGGACGTCGAGGTGGTTCTGGACAAGTCCACCGGGACGCTGTCCTCTTACCGTCACCGCGGCCGGACGCTGCTGGCCGGCGGCCCGGTCCCCAACTTCTGGCGCGGGCCGACCGACAACGACATCGGCCGCGGCGCCCAGAAGTCGCTGCGCACCTGGCGCGATGCGGGCACGAAGCGGACCGTGGACTCCGTGAAGACCGGGCAGCCGTCAGCGTCCGAGGTGACCATCGAGGTCGTCTGCACGCTGCCCACCTCCCCCGCCGCCTCCACCTGGCGCACGGTCTTCACCGTGCGCGGCGACGGCGAGGTCCGCGTCGCGCACACCCTGAAGCCGGGCGCGGGCCTGCCCGACCTGCCGATGGTCGGCGCGCTGCTCACCGTCCCGGCCGGCTTCGAGACGCTGTCGTGGTACGGCCGCGGGCCGCACGAGAACTACCAGGACCGGCGCACCGCCGCGTTCGTCGGCAGCTACCGCTCCTCGGTGGACGACCAGTACGGCCCGTACGTGCGGCCGCAGCAGACGGGCAACGTGGTGGATGTCCGGCACGCCTCGCTCATCGACCGGGACGGCGCAGGCCTGACCGTGCGCGCCGAGCCGGGCGACGACGCGCCGCTGCTGGAGATCAGTGCGCTCCACTACACGCCGCATGATCTGGACGGGCCGCGCCATCCGTACGAGCTGAAGCGCCGCCCCGAGACGATGCTCGGCGTCAACCACCGCCAGATGGGCGTCGGCGGCAACGACTCCTGGGGCGCGCCCCCGCTGGAGCAGTACGTACTGCACGCCGACCGTGAGTACACGTATGCGTACCGGCTGACGCCCGCGTAGGCGCTGCCGCTGGTTCTCGGCGAGCCCCGTGGTCGCCGTCTTGAGGTGCGGGCGCCCCGGTCAGTCGAAGCGGATGTGGCGGAGGCCGACGCCGGCCCGGCGGAGCCTTCCCCGGAGGGGGCCGTCGGTGTTCGGGGTCAGCCGCAGGCCGGCGGAGGCGGCGATGCGGTCGGCCACCTCCGGGACCGTGCGGCGGTCGGTCCACAGGTGCTCGGCGAACTCCGGTTTCGCCAACTGCTCCAGGCACCGGTCCAGCCGCCGCACCGCGAAGGTCTCGTGACGTGGGGGCGCGTACTGGCCCACGAGGAAATGGAGGGCACGGCCGACGGCGCGCTCGCGCAGCCGCCGCAGCACCGTTCGGCGGTCCGCCAGCAGGGCGAAGTGCCGCACGTCGTGGCCGCTGTCGCGCAGCCGGCCGACGGTCTCGCGGAAGTAGGCCGGTTCCACGACCGTCATCGGGACGATCACCGTGCCGTCGTGCCCGTCCAGCGCCCGGTCCAGCACTTCGTACACCCCCTGCCGCCAGGCGGGCAGGTCCTGGAAGTCACCGCGCAGCCCGGGCGGCAGCGTCCGGTGCAGGCCGAAGCCGATGTGCTCGGGGTCGCAGACCACGCTGCCGGGGAGGCGCCGCCGGAGCTCGTGCGCGGTCTGCGTCTTGCCGCCGCCGAAGGGTCCGTTGATCCAGAGGAGCATGGGCCCGAGCTTAGGAGAGGGCGGCGCGCGACGGGGAGAGCGGTTCCGGGCCGTCGGGGGACGGGGGCACGGGTTCCTCGGCGTCGCGCCGTACGAGGGCGGCGTACCGGCCGTCGGCGGCCAGCAGCTCCTCGTGCGTGCCGCGCTCGGCGATCCGGCCCGCGTCCAGGACGACGATCTGGTCGGCGTCGCGGACGGTGGAGAGGCGGTGCGCGATGGTGATCGTCGTACGGCCCGCCGAGAGCTCGTCGATGGCCTGCTGTACGGCGTGCTCGGTACGGGTGTCCAGCGCGCTGGTGGCCTCGTCCAGTACCAGCACCGGCGGGTCGCGCAGGATGGTGCGGGCGATGGCCAGGCGCTGCTTCTCGCCGCCGGAGAAGCGGTAGCCGCGCTCGCCCACGAGGGTGTCGTAGCCGTCCGGCAGACCGGCGATGTGGTCGTGGATCTGGGCGGCCCGCGCGGCGCGGAGGATTTCCTCGTCGGTCGCGTCGGGCTTGGCGAAGCGCAGGTTGTCGGCGACGGAGGCGTGGAAGAGGTAGGTCTCCTGGGAGACCACGCCCACCGAACGGGCGAGCGTGTCGAAGTCCAGCTCGCGGACGTCCACCCCGTCCAGGGTGACGCGACCGCCGGTCACGTCGTACAGCCGCGGCACCAGATAGCTGAGCGTGGACTTGCCGCTGCCGGTCGGGCCGACGACGGCGAGGCTGCCGCCCGCCGGAACGGTCAGGTCGATGCCGGTCAGGGTGGGCGCGGCGGCCGGGTCGTACGTGAACGTCACGTCCTCGAAGCGGACCTCGCCGCGGGGCGCCGCCAGCCGCACCGGCTTCTCGGGCTCGGTGATGGCCACCGGCAGGTCGAGGTATTCGAAGATGCGCTGGAAGAGCGCGAGCGAGGTCTGCATCTGCACGCCGGTGGTGAGCAGCGAGACCGTCGGGCGCAGCAGGCCCTGCTGGAGGGAGACGAAGGCGACGAGCGTGCCGATGGAGAAGACCGGGCCGCCGAGCTGGAGGACGAGGCCCGCCGCCCAGTAGATCAGCGCGGGCATGGCGGCCATGACGATGCCGATGGTGGCCATCCGCCAGCGGCCCGCCATGTTGGCGCGGATCTCCAGGCCGACCAGCCGTTCGGATTCCTTGGTGAAGTTCTCGGTGAGCGAGTCGGCGCGGCCCATCGTGCGGCCGAGCAGGATGCCGGAGACGGAGAGCGATTCGGTGACCATCGCGGACATCGTGGCCATCTGCTTCTGCCGCTGGGTGGTGATCCGCTTGCGCTCGTTGCCGACCCGCCGGCTGACCCAGACGAACAGCGGGAGCAGCAGGAGGGAGACCAGGGTGAGCCGCCAGTCCAGGGCCAGCATGGCCACGACGGTGGCGACGACGCTGGTGAGGTTGGAGACCAGGGAGGTCGCGGTGGAGGTGACGGTGGCCTGCATGCCGCCGATGTCGTTGGCGATACGGGACTGCACCTCGCCCGTGCGCGTCCGGGTGAAGAACGCCAGCGGCATCCGCTGCAGCTTGGCGTAGACGCCGGTCCGCAGGTCGTGCATGACGCGCTGGCCGACGGTGGTGGAGATCAGCGTCTGCAGCACCCCGAAGACGCTGTTCATCACGGCCGTGACGATCATGCCGAGGGCGAGCAGGCTCAGCAGTCCGGTGCGCCGTTCCGGGATCGCCACGTCGAGGACCGCGCGCAGCAGGAACGGCGAGGCGACGGAGACCAGCGAGGCGGCGGCCACCAGCAGGCCCACCAGGGCCAGCCGGCCGCGGTAGGGCCGGAAGAGGCGGAGGATCCGCCGTACCTGGACGGGCTGCTGCTCTTCCTTGGGCGGCGGGGTCCAGTCAATGGTGTCGGGACGCAATGAGCTCCTTCGGGTGATCGGGGCCGACGGGCGGCTGCCGGGAATCGGCGGGCGGATTCCGGGATTGCGGCGGGCCGCGCCGGACCCGGACGCCTGCCGAGGGTAGCCCATTGTTACCTATACTCACAATGAACATGGTCCTGATAGCCTCCCGGCATGTCCTCCCCCCAGACCGGCCCACGCCCCGGCACCGGCACCGCCCCCGACACCGACCTCGCCGAACAGCTGGTACGGCTCACCCGGCGGATGCACCGCGCGCAGAAGCGGCACCTCGAACCGCTCGCCCTCACCCCCGCGCAGTCCCGGCTGCTGCGCATCGTGGCGCACTGCGACACCCCACCCCGGATGGCCGACCTGGCCGCCCGCCTGGACGTCGTACCGCGCGCGGTGACCACCCTCGTGGACGCGCTGGAGGCGGCGGACGCCGTACGCCGGGTGCCGGACCCGGCCAACCGACGGGTCGTGCGGATCGAGATGACCGAGACCGGCCGGACGACACTCGGGGCGCTGCGAAGCGCGCGCCGGGCCGCCGCGGAGGACATCCTGGCTCCATTGACCGCCGACCAGCGCGAGCTGCTCGGCGGGCTGCTGTCCACCCTGGTCGACGAGCCGGGGCGGCGCTGCTGAACGACGCTGGACCGATGGGCCGCTACCGACGGGCCGCCTACGAGGAGAAGCCATGCCGTTGCTGGAGCCGGAGCCGACCGTACTGCGCCCCACCACGACCGAGGGCCCGGCCGTCGACCGGGTGGCCGACGAGCAGGCGTCCGGGACGCCCGAGCCGCTGCGCGGCGACCTGACCGCCCTGCTCGGCCCGGAGAAGGTGCTGCACGGCCTCTCCGACCTGGTGAAGTACGCCTCGGACGCGAGCCCCTACCGGTTCGTCCCCCAGGTGGTCGTGCTCGCCGAGGACATCGATGACATCTCGGCGGTCTTCTCCTACGCGCACGGCCACGGCCGCAAGGTCGTCCTGCGCGCCGCCGGCACCTCCCTCAACGGTCAGGCGCAGGGCGAGGACATCCTCGTCGACGTGCGCCGCCACTGGGCCGGCATCGAGGTACTGGGCAACGGCGAGCAGGCCCGCATCGGCCCGGGGACGACCGTCGTCCGGGCCAACACCACGCTGGCCCGCCACGGCCGGCTGCTCGGCCCCGACCCCGCCAGCGCCATCGCCTGCACCGTGGGCGGCGTCGTCGCCAACAACGCCTCCGGTATGACGGCAGGCACCACCCGGAACTCCTACCGCACGCTCGCCTCCGCCACCGTCGTACTGCCGTCAGGCACGGTCGTGGACACCGCCGACCCGGCCGCCGACGAGGAGCTGGCCCACGCCGAACCGGCCCTGTGCGACGGGCTGCTGGCCCTGAAGGCGGAGATCGAGGCGGACCCCGAGCTGGTCGCCCGCATCCGCGCCAAGTACGAACTCAAGAACACCAACGGCTACCGGCTCGACGCCTTCCTCGACGGCGCCACCCCTGTCGAGATCCTGCGCGGCCTGATCGTCGGGTCGCAGGGCACGCTCGGCTTCATCGCCGAGACGGTATTCGACACCCTGCCCCTGGACCGCTGCACCTCCACCGCATTGCTCTTCTTCCCCGATCTGCGGGCCGCGGCCGCCGCCGTCCCGCGCTTCACCGAAGCGGGCGCGCTCGCCGTGGAGCTGATGGACGGCAACACGCTGCGCGCCTCGGTCCGCGTCGCCGGAGTACCCGCCGACTGGGCGGCACTCCCCACGGAAACGACCGCGCTGCTCGTGGAGTTCCGCGCCCCGGACGAAGAACGTCAGGCAGCGTTCGAAGAGGCCGCCCAACAGGTGCTGAGCGACCTGGAACTGGTCGCGCCGGTCGAGTCCGTCACCAACGAGTTCACCCGCGACCCGGGCACGATCGCGGGCTACTGGAAGGCACGCAAGGCGTTCGTCACCGCGGTCGGCGGCTCCCGGCCCTCCGGTACGACGCTGCTCACCGAGGACTTCGCCGTACCGCCCGCACAGCTCGCGGACGCCTGCACGGCGCTGCTGGAGCTGCAGGCACGGCACGGCTTCGACGCCGCCGTCGCCGGCCACGCCGCCCACGGCAACCTGCACTTCCTCCTCGCGTTCAACGCCGCGAAACCCGAGGACGTGGCGCGCTACGCGGCCTTCATGGACGAGTTCTGCCGGATGACCGTGGAGCGCTTCGACGGCTCACTCAAGGCCGAGCACGCCACCGGACGCAACATCGCGCCCTTCCTGGAGCTGGAGTGGGGACCGCGAGCGACGGACCTGATGTGGCGGATCAAGGACCTGTTCGACCCGCACGGCATCCTCGCCCCGCGCGTCATCCTGGATCGCGACCCCAGGGCCCATCTCCGCGGCCTGAAGACCATCCCCGAGGTCGAGGCGGTCGCCGACCCCTGCATCGAGTGCGGCTTCTGCGAGCCGGTCTGCCCCAGCCGCAACCTCACCACCACGCCCCGCCAACGCATCGTGCTGCGCCGCGAGATGATGCGCCAGCGCCCGGACTCGCCCGTCACCGGCGCGCTCCTTGACGCGTACGGATACGACGCGATCGACACCTGCGCGGGCGACTCGACCTGCAAACTGGCCTGCCCGGTCGGCATCGACACCGGCGCGATGATGAAGGACTTCCGGCACCACCGGCACTCCCCGCGCGAGGAGAAGGCCGCCGCGCTCGCCGCCAAGCGCTTCAAGGCGGTCGAGGCGGCGGCACGGCTCGCGGTCGCCGCGGCGGACCGGATCGGCGACAGGCTCGGCGACCGGCTGCTGGAGACCGTGACGGACGCCGCCCGCAAGGCCGTACGCCCCGATCTCGTACCGCGCTGGCTGCCCGAGCTCCCGGGCGCCGCGGCCCGCCGGCTTCCGCCCACCCGTAAGCAGGACGCGGTCGCGGTCTACTACCCGGCGTGCGTCAACCGGATCTTCGGCGAACCGGACGGGTACGAGGGCCCCTCGCTCCCCGAGGCCGTCGTCGCGGTCTCCCGGCGGGCCGGCAAGCCGGTCTGGATCCCCGACGACGTCACGGGCACCTGCTGCGCCACGATCTGGCACTCCAAGGGGTACGACGAGGGCAACGCCGTGATGGCGAACCGCATCGTGGAGGCCGCCTGGGGCTGGACCGCGGGCGGCCGCCTCCCCCTCGTCGTGGACGCCTCGTCCTGCACCCTCGGCATCGCCCACGAGGTCGTCCCGTACCTCACCGAGGACAACAAGCAACTGCATGCCGAGCTGACCGTCGTGGACTCCGTCGTCTGGGCGGCCGATGAGCTGCTGCCGCACCTGGAGGTGGTGCGGACCGCAGGCTCCGTAGTGCTGCACCCCACTTGTTCGATGCGCCACCTGGGCGACGAGGCGCAGCTCCGTACGGTCGCCGAGGCGTGCGCCCAGGAGGTCGTGGTACCGGACGACGCGGGCTGCTGCGCCTTCGCGGGCGACCGCGGGATGCTGCACAAGGAGCTGACCGAGGCGGCGACGGCCCGGGAGGCAGCCGAGGTGACGTCCCGTCACTTCGATGCGCATCTGTCGGCGAACCGCATGTGCGAGGTGGGCATGGACCACGCGACGGAGGGCCGGGGGTACTACTCGGTGCTGCTGGAACTGGAACGGGCGACGCGGCCCGCCTGAGCGACGGGCCGCGTCGTACGTGTACGGGTGGGGGTGCGTGTGTTCAGCTCTTGGCGCCCACGTGCAGGGCCACCGCGCCCTTCGCGGGCACGGTCAGCTGTGCCTTGCCGTCGTCGCCGACCGTGACGGTGTTGCCGTCGCAGGAGTCCGGCGCGGCCTTTGCGACGTTGCAGTACGTACCGGCGGGCAGCGGCGTCGCGAAGGTCTCGGACAGCTCGCCGTCGCCTGCGTTGAGGGCGACGAAACCCTTGTCGCCGCGTCCGAAGGCGATTGCGCTGGACCCGTTGTCCCACCAGTCGGTCAACTCGGCGTCGCCGACCGCGTTACGGAACCCGACCAGGCCGGTGATCTCCTGCTTCGCGTGCATGTCCGTCCAGCCGTCGGCGCCGCTGGGCGGACCCGCGTCCTTGTCGGACCACTCGTAGCCGGAGAAGACGTTGGGCGAGCCGTAGGGCGAGGCCAGCATGAAGACATTCGCGAGCGTGTACGTCGCGCCGTCCTTGTACGTGAGCGTCGAACCGTTGCGCTCGGTGTCCCAGTTGTCGACAAAGGTCCGTGCCGGCCCGCTGCTGAGCTTGCCGTCGGCGACGGACTTCAACTGGGCGATGCTGCCTCCTTGGAAGGCGCTCTTGAGGTGCCCCCCGTAACGGAACTCATCGACGTCGCCGATCTCCGTGTACTCCTCCGGCTGGACCGCCTCGCCGCCTCCGTAGATGACTTCGGAGACCCAGAAACCCGGGTCGCTCATCTTTCCCTTGATCGCGGCCATGTCGTCGGCCGCCATGTGCTTCGCTGCGTCGATGCGGAAGCCGTCGACGCCGAGTGAGCGCAGGTCGTCGAGGTACTTGGCGATGGTGGTGCGGACGGCGTCGCTGCCGGTGTCCAGGTCCGCCAGCCCCACGAGTTCGCAGTTCTGCACGTTGTCGCGGTTGCCGTAGTCGGAGATGTCCTTGCGGCAGGAGTGGAAGTCCTGGTCCTGGTAGTACCCGGGATAGCCGTACTTCGTGTACTGCGTGCCGCCGGTGCCCGTGCCGGACCCGGAGGACATGTGGTTGATGACGGCGTCGGCGATGACCTTGACTCCGGCTTTGTGACAGGCGGAGACCATGGCGGCGAAGGCGTCGCGGTCGCCGAGCCGGCCCGCGATCTTGTAACTCACCGGCTGGTACGACGTCCACCACTGGTCGCCCTTGATGTGTTCCGAGGCGGGTGAGACCTCGACATAGCCGTACCCGGCCGGGCCGAGCTGGTCGGTGCAGGCCCTGCCGACGTCCGCGTACGGCCGCTCGAACAGCGTGGCGGTGACGGTCTTTTCGCCGGGCGGGGTGGCCTGCGACTGCCAGGGCGCCAGGGTCGCGAGGCCGGCAGCGACGAGCACGCCGGCCAGCGTGCCACCGAGTATTCGGGATCGTTGATGCAACATGCGGCTCCTTCTTCACACGGACGCGGTGGGGGACGCGTCCACGAAGGCAGCCACGCGCCGGGCCGCCGTGGGGGGATTCCGCGAGGGAGCCTGCCTTTACGAAGTGAACACGTCAAGGCATCCCGCAAGAATTTCCAGAATCTTGCGCAAGAGAAGAGTCCAAGAACTCGCCGCAGGAGTCCAATGAGCCCCCTTGTGGCCCACTGGTCTCAACCACCAAGGTCCTCTTCGAGCTTGGACGTATTCGCCGCGCCCCATCCGCACCCCGGGAGGACCCATGCACGACGCACGACCTGAGCCTCACGACGAGCACGACGCCGGTACGGCTGACGGCGCAGGCACGACTGACGGCGGGCCCGGTGCGGCCGGTGGCGAGCCCGGTACGGCCGCCGGGAGCCGTGCGGCCGACGGGGCCGGTCCGAGCCGCCGTTCGGTGCTGTGGACCGCGGGCGCCGCGGGCGCCGGGCTCGGACTCGCCGGAATGGCCGCGGGAACGGCGTCGGCGGCCGGGGCAGCGGCGACGCCGGCCACTGCCGCGACGCCGGTCTCTGCCGGATCCGCGCCTGACACCGCGGCGGCCCCGAAGCGGCGCGGCAGAACGATGATCGGCGTGCCCTTCGAAGGGCGCAGCACCGTACGCGTCGCCATCGTCGGCCTCGGCAATCGCGGCGGCTCCATGATCGACCTCTTCCTCGCCGTGCCGAACACCCGCGTCGTGGCGCTCTGCGACCCGGTCAAGGAGAAGACCGCCAAGGCCGCGAAGAAGGTCACCGACGCCGGCCAGCCCGCCCCGGCTGTCTACGCCAACGGCGACCACGACTTCGAGAACCTCTGCAAGCGCGGCGACATCGACTTCGTGTACATCGCCACGCCCTGGGACTGGCACTTCGAGATGGCGAAGACAGCCATGCTCAACGGCAAGCACGTGGGCGTCGAGTGCCCGATCGCGCTCCGGCTGGAGGAGCTGTGGGAGCTGGTCGACCTCTCCGAACAGACCCGTAAGCACTGCCTGCAGCTCGAGAACTGCTGCTACGGGCGGAACGAGATGCGGGTACTGCGGATGGCCCACGCGGGCCTCTTCGGCGACCTGCTGCACGGCGCCGGCGCCTACAACCACGACCTGCGCGGCCTGATGTTCGACCCGGACTACTACGAGGGCCCGTGGCGCCGGCTGTGGCACACCCGGCTGCGCGGCGACCTGTACCCCAACCACGGGTTCGGTCCCGTCGCCAACTACATGGACGTCAACCGCGGCGACCGGGCCGTACGGATCTCCAGCTTCGGCACGCCCGCGCTGGGCCTGGCCGCGTACCGCAAGGAACACATGCCGGCCGGCGACCCGAGCTGGAAGGAGACGTACATCGAGAGCGACCGGACGATCTCCCTCGTCCAGACCGCCAAGGGCCGCGTGATCCGCCTGGAGCACGACGTCTCCACGCCGCACCCCTACAGCCGTATCAACAGCCTCGGCGGCACGAAGGGCGTCTTCGAGGACTATCCGTCGCGGATCTACCTTGAGCCCGGCCACAGCGATGACCAGTGGCACGACTTCGGTGAGTTCGCGGAGTGGGACCACTGGCTCTGGAAGGAGCACGCCAATCCGCCCGGCGGGCACGGCGGCATGGACTACATGCTGGTCTTCCGGCTGACCCAGTGCCTGCATCTGGGCCTGGTGCCGGACTTCGACGTGTACGACGCGGCGACCTGGACCGCGCCCGTACCGCTGAGCGACCTGTCGATCAAGGCGCACGGCATGCCGCTGGAGATCCCGGACTTCACGCGCGGCGACTGGAAGAAGGCCCGGCCGGGGATGGACTCGGAGAAGCCGACGGGGTGACCGGCTCCGGGGAGCTCGGCCGGCAGGTATCGGCCGAGCCCCCCCGGGTCACTCCGCGGCGGTCACTTCTCGGCGGACGCGTCGTGGGCGTTGGGCGTCTCGGCGGCGGCGGACACCTTGGGGGCGTCGGCATCCGAGGCGGCCGACGCCTCCTGAGCGGCGGGCACCTTCGGAACGCCGGGCGTCTCCGGCGTTACGGGCGCCTCCCCGTTGAGCACCTTCTTCGCCGTCACGCGGTCCAGGGCGCCCTCCCAGCGGGAGACCGCGAAGACCGCGACACAGTTGCCGAGCAGGTTGGTCGCCACCCGCATCGAGTCCATGATCCGGTCGACACCGAGCAGCAACGCCACCGCGGCCGCGGGAATGACACCCAGCGCGGACGCGGTCGCCGACAGCGCCAGGAACGCCGAACCGGGCACACCAGCCATCCCCTTGCTGGTCAGCATCAGCACGAGCACAACGGTGATTTGCTGACCTAGCGACAGATCGACCCCGACGGCCTGCGCGATGAAGAGCGTGCCGATGGAGAGATAAATCGATGCACCGTCGAGGTTGAAGGAGTAACCGGTCGGCAGGACCAGCCCGACCGCGTCGTCCCGGCAGCCCGCGGCACGCAGCTTCTGCATCATGCGCGGCATCACCGTCTCGCTGGAGCCCGTGCCCAGCGCCAGCAGCAGCTCCTCGCGGGTGTAGCGGACGAACTTCCAGAGGCTGAGCCCCGTGACGACCTTCAGCGCGAGCCCCAGCAGCACGAGGAAGGCCAGCGCGACGCCGTAACAGACCGCGATGAGCTTCGCGTACGTCGTCATCGCGCCGAGGCCGTACTCCCCCACGAGGTGCGCGGTCGCCCCGAAGACGGCGATCGGCGCGAGGCGCATGATGTAGCCGACGATCGTGAAGACGACCTCCTGCGCCTGCTCGATGAACGGCAAGATCTGCGGCACCTTCGTCTGGCCGAGGTGCAGCAGCGCCGCACCCACCAGGCAGGACAGGACAAGGACCTGGAGCAGCGAGTTTTCCGCGAACGCCCCGACCGCGCTGTCCGGCAGCGATTCGAGGATGAACTGCGAGGTGGACGGCAGATGCCCACCGCCGGTCTTCTCGTCCACCGCATTCTGGTCGAGCGACGCCGGGTCGACGTTCATACCGACGCCGGGCCCGAAGACATTGCCCGCGAGCAGGCCGACGACGAGCGCGATGGTGGTCGCCACCTCGAACCAGATCAGCGCCTTGAGGCCGATCCGCCCGAAGGCTTTGAGGTCACCGGCCTTGGTGATGCCGGCGACGACGACACAGAAGACGAGCGGGGCGATCATCGCCTTGATGAGGCGGACGAAGCCGTCGCCGAGCGGCTGGACGGCTGAGCCGAATTCCGGCCACAGCCGTCCGACGAGGACTCCGATGAGCAGGGCGACGAGAACCTGCGTGAACAGACTGGTGCGCAGCATGCGGCCAGCTCGGCGAGCGAGCGATCCGGTGGCGTGCGGCACGGGCACTCCCTAGGACGGATTCTGGGATGCGAAAACGGACTTCCGTTCTCCGTTGATCCGTCACTATGGCTGAGCCCCATGCCGCACAGAAGGGGTCGGTGTTACATCCAAGAAAATCTTGGAGCTTGCTCCAAGTAACCGTCAGTACGACAGCCCGTCACCGTCCGGGGGCGCGCTCACGCCTCCAGGTGGGCCTTGTCACCCATGACCACGACCGGGTGCTGTGCGGGGTCGATCGTGCGCAGCAGGTACCGCATGGCGGACTTGGGAAGGCTCACGCAGCCGGACGTGCCGCTCCCGTGGTCCATGTGCAGCCAGATGCCGCCCCCCTTGGCCTCCCCCTCGGGCCGGGTCGGATCCAGCGGCGAGACGCCCTTGGCACGGTTGTAGTCGATGGCGATGACGTAGTCGAAGTCGTGCCGGGTCCGCTTCGCCCAGTACGAGGGCGGAGTGAAGGCTGCGGACGCGGTGTACGGCAGCTTCGCCCCCGGGTCGGGCAACACCCCGCCCGCATCCGAGAGTGTGTACACGCCGACCGGACTGCGCTTGTCCCCCACGTGGTGGTGCAGCGTCCAGCCCCGCTTGCCGTTGTGCGCCTGCCAACTACGCTTCCGGCTCCAGGTATTGCCGGCGTCCCCCGTGTCGCCGCCCTTCGCGTCACTGTCCTTCGTGCTGCTGTCGCTGCCCTTCGTGTCGCTGTGCTTCGTGTCACTGTCCTTCGTGTACAGCACGACCGTCGAGGTGGTGGCGTTCTCGCCATCGCCGTACACCGCGACCACCTGCCGCGCATCGGCGGGGATGCGGGACTGCAGCTTCTCCCCCACTCCGGGTATGCGCGTCAGCCCCGTCGACGGGATGGCGCTGGGCTTCCCCCCGCGACCGGCGGCCTCCTTGCCGTCGTTCTGGGCGCCGCCACAACCCGCCACCAGGACCAGCCCCGCGGCGACCAGCGCGGCCGCCTTACTTGTACTCCGCATGGTTCACATGGTCGCACTGCCCGGTCCCGGCCCATCCGGCGAGGCGGACTACAGCCCCCGAACCGCACATCGTGGCCCGATCCATACGTTCCGCCAGAAAAACGATTGAAAATCCCGGCCATTCCACGCCAACCTTCCATGGCTCTGCCCTGCTCCTGTCGCAGGCGCAAGCGGCACAGCCCTGCCCTGTTCCGCCGCGCCTGCCGCGCCCGGTGGGCTCCCGGCCCGCTCCCTCCGGCCGGGACTCCGTGTCCGGACTTCTGTCCGGGCTCCGTGTCCGGGCTCCGTAACCGACGAAACGCTTGGACGTCATGCAGATTCGCGATCTACCGCATCCCGACCCGGGTGTCCCCGACGTCCGTTCCGGCGGCCGCTTTCTGGTCTGGCTCTGCCGCCGGCAACTGGGCGGCCAGTTCAAGGCCATGGCCTGGGGGCTGGTGCACACCGGCGCCGTGGCCTCCTTTCCTGTGCCGGTGGGCATCGCCGTGCAGGCCGTCGCTGACCGCTCCGGCGCCGGGCTGGCCCTCGCGGGCGGTCTGATGGTGGTCCTGGGCGTACTGGTCTCGGTCGGCGACACGATGCTGCACCGCGCCGCCGTCACCAACTGGATCACCTCCGTCGCTCGCATCCAGCAACTGCTCGCCCGCAAGACCGCGGAGTTGGGCTCCGCCCTGACCCGGCGGGTCGCGGCCGGCGAGGTGGTCGCGGTCAGCACCGGCGACCTGGAGAAGATCGGGTGGTTCGTCGAGGCCATCTCCCGTTTCTCGGCCGCCGCGCTCACCACGGTCGGCGTGTGCGTGGCCCTGGTGATCTACCAGCCCACGCTGGGCACCGTGGTCGCGATCGGCGTACCCGTACTGGCGCTCGCCGTGCTGCCGCTGCTGCCGCGCGCGACGCAGCGCGCCGACGAACAGCGGGAAAAGGCCGGCCGCGCCACGGAACTGGCCTCCGACACCGTCGCGGGCCTTCGCGTGCTGCGCGGTATCGGCGGCGAGGAGCTGTTCCTCGGCCGCTATCGCACCGCCTCCCAGGACGTCCGCAAGGCCGCCGTCCGCAGTGCCCGGATGTGGGCACTGATCTCGGCCGTCCAGATCGCGCTGCCGGGACTGCTGCTGATCGTGGTCGTCTGGTACGGCGCCCGGCTGGCCCTGGACGGCCGCATCGAGGTCGGCGCGCTGGTCACCATGTACAGCGCGGTCACCTTCCTGCTCCATCCTCTCCGGCACTTCGAGGAGATCGCCCAGGCGTACTCCTTCTCCCGCCCGTCCGCGAAGCGGGCGGCCCGCATCCTGGCGCTCAGCCGTCCGGCCGACGGCCGCATCACGGACCACGCTCCGCTTCGGGGCGACCTCTACGACCCGGTCACGGGCCTGCTCGCCCCGGCCGGCCGTCTCACGGCGGTGGTCTGCGGCGACCCGGACGCGGCGGGCCGACTGGCGGAACGGCTGGGCGGACATCCGGCGAGCGAGCCGGACGAACGAGATGAGCGGGGCGAGTGGGGCGAGCCGCGCGAGGGCGCCGCCGGCGGTCCGGGCGAGGCGAAGTCTGCGGGTGACGCGGGCGATATGGCCGATGCGGGCCGGCCGGACGACCGGACGGACGCGAGCGGTGCGATCGCGAGCGGTGCGATCGCGAGCGGTGCGGCCGCGAGCCGTACGGGCGACCGGGCCAACGCGGGCGATGCGATAGCGAGCCGTACGGGCGGCGTGGACGGCGCGGACGGCGACGCTGGTGAGGGCAGCGAGAAGAGCCGCGGGGAAGCCGCGGCGGACGCGGCCGTTCCCTCGCGCGGCGCTCTCCCCTCCGTGGAGCTCGGCGGCATCCCCCTGGACGACGTACCACGGGACGCCGCCCGCCAGGCCGTCCTGGTCCAGGACAAAGACCCGGTACTGCTGTCCGGAACGCTGCACGAGCTGTTCGACGTGCCGTCCTCCGGCGCCGTCACCGCCGAACAGGCCCTGGCCGCCGCCCAGTGCGACGACGTACTGGCCGCGCTCGCCCAGTCCGGCACCGACGACTCGGGCGACCCGATGCACAGCCGCATCACCGAACGCGGCCGCTCCCTCTCCGGCGGCCAGCGCCAACGGCTCGCGCTGGCCCGGTCGCTGGTCACCGACCCCGAGGTGCTGGTACTCGACGAGCCGACCAGCGCGGTCGACTCGCACACCGAGGCCCGGATCGCCGACGGTCTGCACGCCCTCCGCGACGGCCGCACCACGGTCGTCCTCACCTCCAGCCCGCTGGTACTGGACCGCGCGGACCAGGTGGTCTTCCTGCCCGAGGGCAAGGTCACCGCGGTCGGCCCGCACCGCGACCTCCTCCGCACCTCCCCGGCCTACCACTCGGTCGTCACCCGCGAGACCGACGAGGAACGTGCGCGAAAGCAGGCCGGCGACGCTCCCGCCCCGCGGGAAGATCCGCAGGCAGACCCGGGCGAGGGCCCGCGCGCAGACCCGCGTGAAGGAACGCAGGGCACCTCGCACGGAGCCCCGGCGGACATCCCGCGGGGCACGGACTCCGCCACCCCACCGCACGCCCGCATGGGCGCGCTCGACTCCATCGAGGAGACGGCATGATCGGCCTGGCGCCGCCGGAGCACGATCCGGAAGCCGCACGTACCACGACCATTCTCCCCGTCGGCTCTCCCGCGACCGTACGCAGCTACGTCGCTGGGCTGATCCGTCGTCACCAAAAGGCATTTGTCCTCCTCGTTACCGTCAATGCCGTCGCCGTCGTTGCCTCGATGGTCGGTCCGTATCTCCTCGGCGGCCTCGTGGAGGACCTCGCCGCCGACGCGCGCGACCTGCATCTGGAGCGCACCATCGGGCTGTTCGCGCTCGCACTGGTCATCCAGACGGTGTTCGTGCGGCTGGTCCGGCTGCGCGGTGCGATGCTCGGCGAGCGGATGCTCGCGGACCTGCGCGAGGACTTCCTCGTACGGTCCGTCGGACTGCCGCCCGGCGTACTCGAACGGGCCGGCACCGGCGATCTGCTGTCCCGGATCACCACGGACATCGACCGGCTGGCCAACGCGATGCGCGAGGCCGTGCCGCAGCTGTCCATCGGCGTGGTCTGGATCGGGCTGCTGGTCGGGGCGCTCGGCGTGACCGCCCCGCCGCTCGCGCTGTCCGTACTCGTCCCGCTGCCCCTGCTGCTCGTGGGCTGCCGCTGGTACTTCAAACGCGCGCCGAGCGCCTACCGTTCCGAGGCTGCCGGTTACGCGGCGGTGTCCGCCGCGCTCACCGAAACGGTCGACGCGGGGCGCACCGTCGAGGCGCACCGGCTCGGCGACCGCCGCATCCGGCTGTCGGAGCGGCGCGTCCGCGAGTGGACCCAGTGGGAGCGGTACACGCTCTACCTCCGCTCGGTCCTCTTCCCGGTGATCAACGCGACCCACACCCTCAACCTCGGTGCCGTCCTGATGCTCGGCGGTGTCTTCGTCCTGCAGGGGTGGATGACGATCGGCCAGCTGACCACGGGCGCGCTGCTCTCCCAGATGATGATCGAACCGATCGGCATGATCCTGCGCTGGTACGACGAACTCCAGGTCGCCCAGGTGTCGATCGCGCGGCTCGTGGGCGTGCGGGAGATCGAGCCCGAGGCAGCGGACGAACGGATCACCCCGGACGGCCGGCACGTCCACGCCGACGAGGTGCGGTTCGGCTACCGCGACGGTGTCGACGTGCTGCACGACGTCTCGCTGCGGGTACGGCCCGGCAGCCGCGTGGCGCTCGTCGGGCCGTCGGGCGCGGGCAAGTCGACACTCGGCCGGCTCCTCGCGGGCATCTACGCACCGCGCAAGGGCGAGATCACCCTGGGCGGAGCCGAGCTGTCCCGGATGCCGGCGGAACGGGTACGCGCCCACGTGGCGCTGGTCAACCAGGAACACCACGTCTTCGTGGGTTCGCTGCGTGACAACCTGCTGCTGGCCCGCACGGGCGCCGACGATGCGGAGCTGTGGGCCGCGCTGGGCGCGGTCGACGCGGACGGCTGGGCACGCGGGCTGTCGGAAGGGCTGGACACGGAGGTCGGCTCCGGCGGCCACTCCCTGACTCCGGCGCAGGCGCAGCAGATCGCGCTGGCGCGGCTCGTACTGGCTGACCCGCACACACTGGTACTGGACGAGGCCACCTCGCTGCTGGACCCGCGAGCCGCCCGTCATCTGGAGCGCTCGCTGGGCAAGGTGCTCGACGGCCGCACGGTCGTCGCCATCGCCCACCGGCTGCACACCGCCCACGACGCGGACGTCATCGCCGTGGTCGAGGACGGCCGCATCACCGAGCTCGGCAGCCACGACGCGCTGGTGTCCGCCGACGGCCCCTACGCCGCCCTCTGGCGCTCCTGGCACGCCTGATCCACTCGCCCTGCCCGTGCTCTCCGGGGGCCGAAGACCGCCGGGGAGTACGGCCGGGGAACTCAGATCGGGGCAGGCGAGACCCCACGTCTGGGTGCCAGGCCGCTCGCTCGGGGTTCGGCGCCCTGGCGGGCCGACTGAGTCGGCCAACCCGCCCAGGCTGAATGAGCTGCACGGGCCGACTGAGCCGCTCAGTCCGGCTGAGCCGGCCGGACCGGCTGAACCGCCCGGGCCCGCTGAGTCGCTCGGGCCCGCTGAACTGCTCGGGCCCGCTGAGTCGCTCGGGCCGACGAGGCCGGCCCGGTCGCCCGGAACCCCCGAGCCGCGCTGAGCTCCCGGAGTACCGAGAGCGCCAAGGGCCCTTCGCGCGCCAGCCTCACTCAGTGCATCCGAGGAGCTCGGTGCGCCCGGGCAGCTCTGGATGCCGGTCGAGGTCGGGGCCCCCAGGCAGCTCGGGATGCCCGTCGAGGCCGGCGTACCCAGGGAGCTCGGGGTGTCCAGGAAGCTCGGGATAACCGGGGAGGCCGGGATGCCCAGGAATCTCGGGACGCCGCGGCCGCCTGGTTTACCTCGGCCGCCCAGTTCGTCGCAGCCGCCGGGCGGCCCAAGGGCTACAGGAACCCGAGCGCCGTCAGGCCGCCTATGCCTCCGAGGAGGGTGAAGATCGGCATCAGGACCTTCAGCTCCACCCAGCTGCCGGCACGGAAGCGCATGCCCTTCGGCGGACCGACCGGGTACCAGCGCTTGCGGCCTATCGGGATGGGCCACATGATCGGGCAGCCCGAGACGGTCAGGGCGTCGCCGATGTCGTGCACCAGCGCGCCCAGCACGATCGGCAGCCCCAGCCAGAGGTACTCCTGGCCCGAGCCCGTGAAGAGCCAGTGCGAGCCGTTCCCCGGCTGGTCCAGCACTCCGGCGAGAATCCACGCCGAAGCCGCGCCGAGCAGCCACACCAGTACATCGCTGGACACCCGCGCCGCCCGCCACAGCAGCCCTTCGATGGCGAGGACCATGTGTACGAAGAGGATGGCGAGCACCGCCCAGCGGCCGCCCTGCACGGCCAGTACCGACATGCCCGCGCCGACGAGCACCGCCCACAGCCAGGTGTGGGTCAGGGTGCGGTGACCACCGGAACGGCGTGCGTCGCCCTTCATCCGAGTGGCCTTGTAGACGGCCGCCGAGATGTTGTCGACGACCTCGCACAGCCCCCGGGACAGCGGGCCGAAGGCACGCGAGATCGTGGCCGCCTTGTGGTCCAGGTCGGGGGCGAGGGCCGCACCGGCACAGATCAGCGCGCCGACGACAACCACCGGCCAGGGCATCGGATGCCCCGCGGCGCCGGCCGCCGCGCCCACCCCCAGCCAGGCCGCGGCCCCGGACAGCGAGTGCGCCGGTCCCATCATGGTTGTTCCCCACCCCTTGTCGTCTTTGTTCTCGCCCCGGCGACGGGTGTTCGCGCCCCGGTGACGTGTGGTCGGCGACACAGCGTAGCGCCCGATGATCACTGCCGAACCCGCCGGTTCCCGCTTCCGGGGTGAAGGAAGGCAGTATGGGGGCGTGACCCTCATCGATCATCTGCCGAACGACGCCGACCCCGATGCCCTCTTCGAAGCCTTTTCGACCTGGGCCGAGCAGCAGGGCATCTCGCTCTACCCTGCCCAGGAAGAGGCAATGATCGAGGTGGTCTCGGGGGCGAACGTCATCCTGTCCACCCCCACCGGCTCCGGTAAGAGCCTCGTCGCGGCGGGCGCGCACTTCACCGCCCTGGCCAAGGACCAGGTCACCTTCTACACCGCCCCCATCAAGGCACTGGTCTCCGAGAAGTTCTTCGACCTGTGCAAGCTCTTCGGCACCGAGAACGTCGGCATGCTCACCGGCGACGCCTCCGTCAACGCCGATGCACCCGTCATCTGCTGCACCGCCGAGGTACTGGCCTCGATCGCACTGCGGGACGGCAGGGACGCCGACGTCGGCCAGGTCGTGATGGACGAGTTCCATTTCTACGCCGAGCCGGACCGCGGCTGGGCCTGGCAGATTCCGCTGCTGGAGCTGCCGCAGGCCCAGTTCATCCTGATGTCGGCGACGCTCGGCGACGTCTCGATGTTCGAGAAGGACCTGACTCGGCGTACGGGCAACCCGACCTCGGTAGTCCGGTCCGCGACGCGTCCCGTGCCGCTGTCGTACGAGTACCGCACGACACCGATGACGGAGACGCTGACCGAGCTGCTGGAGACGCACCAGGCGCCGGTCTACATCGTGCACTTCACGCAGGCCGCGGCCGTGGAACGGGCGCAGGCGCTGATGAGCATCAACATGTGCACGCGGGCCGAGAAGGACGAGATCGCCAAGCTGATCGGCAATTTCCGCTTCACCACCAAATTCGGGCAGAACCTTTCGCGGTACGTGCGGCACGGGATCGGCGTGCACCACGCCGGAATGCTGCCCAAGTACCGGCGCCTGGTGGAGAAGCTGGCCCAGGCGGGTCTGCTGAAGGTGATCTGCGGGACGGACACGCTCGGCGTCGGGGTGAATGTCCCGATCCGTACGGTGTTGTTCACCGCGCTGACCAAGTACGACGGGAGCCGGGTGCGCACACTCCGGGCCCGGGAGTTCCACCAGATCGCCGGGCGGGCCGGGCGGGCCGGCTTCGACACCGCGGGCTTCGTCGTCGCGCAGGCGCCCGAGCACGTCATCGAGAACGAGAAGGCGCTCGCGAAGGCGGGCGACGACCCGAAGAAGCGCCGGAAGGTCGTCCGGAAGAAGGCGCCCGAGGGCTTCGTCAACTGGGGCCAGAACACCTTCGAGAAGCTGATCGCCTCCGAGCCGGAGCCGCTGACCTCTCGTTTCCGCGTCACCCACGCGATGCTGCTCTCCGTGATCGCCCGGCCCGGCAACGCCTTCGAGGCCATGCGCCGCCTGCTGGAGGACAACCACGAGTCGCGCAGGAACCAGCTGCGGCACATCCGGCGGGCCATCGCCATCTACCGCTCGCTGCTGGACGGCGGGATCGTGGAGCGCCTGGACGAGCCGGACGCCGAGGGCCGGATCGTCCGGCTCACCGTGGACCTGCAGCAGGACTTCGCGCTCAACCAGCCGCTGTCCACCTTCGCGCTGGCAGCCTTCGATCTGCTCGACCCCGAGTCGCCCTCCTACGCGCTCGACATGGTCTCGGTCGTGGAGTCCACCCTGGACGACCCGCGGCAGATCCTGGCCGCGCAGCAGAACAAGGCCAAGGGCGAGGCGGTCGCCCAGATGAAGGCCGACGGCGTCGAGTACGAGGACCGCATGGAGCGCCTCATGGACGTCGAGTACCCCAAGCCGCTGGACGAGCTGCTCTCCCACGCCTACGACCTCTACCGGCGCAGCCACCCGTGGGTCGGCGACCACCCGTTGTCGCCCAAGTCGGTCATCCGCGACATGTACGAGCGGGCCATGACCTTCACGGAGTTCGTCTCGTTCTACGAGCTGGCCCGGACCGAAGGCATCGTGCTGCGCTACCTCGCGAGCGCGTACAAGGCCCTGGACCACACCGTGCCCGACGACCTGAAGTCCGAGGACTTCGAGGACATCATCGCCTGGCTCGGCGAGATGGTCCGCCAGGTCGACTCCAGCCTCCTGGACGAGTGGGAACAGCTCGCCAACCCCGAGGCGGAGACGGCCGAGGAGGCCATGGAGCACGCGGACGAGGTCAAGCCGGTCACGACCAACGTCCGCGCCTTCCGGGTGCTCGTCCGCAACGCGATGTTCCGCCGGGTCGAGCTCGCGGCGCTGGACAAGGTCGAGGAACTGGGCGAGCTGGACGCCGACTCCGGGTGGGACGAGGACGCCTGGGCGGACGCGATGGACGCCTACTGGGACGAGTACGAAGACCTGGGCACCGGCCCCGACGCGCGCGGCCCCAAGCTCCTGCAGATCGAGGAGGACCCCGAGCACGGACTGTGGCGGGTCCGGCAGACGTTCGCCGACCCGAACGGCGACCACGACTGGGGCATCTCCGCCGAGGTGGATCTCGCCGCCTCGGACGAGGAGGGACGCGCGGTCGTGCGCGTCACCTCGGTGGGTCAGCTCTGACCATGGAAGCCTGCTCGGTACTGACGGTGGACGCCCGCCCGGTTCCGACCGGGGGCGCCTGCTCAGGTCCCACCGTGGGTCTCGTGCCGGCCGAACGCCTCTGCCCCGACTCCTCTCCGACACTGATGAAGGACGCCCGTAGATGACCAATCCGGCGGAAAAGCTGGTCGACCTGCTCGATCTGGAACAGATCGAGGTGAACATCTTCCGCGGCCGCAGTCCCCAGGAATCCCTGCAGCGGGTCTTCGGCGGCCAGGTCGCCGGGCAGGCGCTGGTGGCCGCCGGACGGACCACGGAAGGCGACCGACCGGTCCACTCACTGCACGCGTACTTCCTGCGGCCCGGTCGGCCCGGGGTGCCAATCGTGTACCAGGTCGAGCGGGTGCGTGACGGGCGTTCCTTCACCACGCGCCGGGTCGTGGCCGTCCAGCAGGGGCGCACGATCTTCAACTTGACCGCCTCCTTTCACAAGCCCGAACCGGGCTTCGAGCATCAACTTCCGATCAGCCGTGCGGTACCGGCTCCCGAGGACCTGCCGACGGTCACCGAGGAAGTCCGCGAGCACCTCGGCGGACTGCCCGAGGCGCTGGAACGGATGGCCCGCCGCCAGCCCTTCGACATCCGCTACGTCGACCGCCTGCGGTGGAAGCCCGAGGAGATCGAGGGTGCGGAGCCGCGCAGTGCCGTGTGGATGCGGGCGGTCGGGCCGCTGGGTGACGACCCGCTCGTCCATACCTGCGCGCTGACGTACGCCAGCGACATGACGCTGCTGGATGCCGTGCGCATCCCGATCGAGCCCCTGTGGGGTCCGCGCGGGTTCGACATGGCGTCTCTGGATCACGCGATGTGGTTCCACCGGCCGTTCCGCGCGGACGAGTGGTTCCTCTACGACCAGGAGTCGCCGATCGCCACCGGCGCCCGGGGCCTGGCCCGTGGCCGTATTTACGACCGCGAGGGCAGGCTGCTCGTCTCGGTCGTCCAGGAAGGGCTCTTCCGCAAGCTCGGCGACTGAGGGCGAGAGCGGCCGACGAAGCCCCGGCCGCGGCCGGGCGAGGACGCACCGGGCCGTTCGGTCGACGGCCGGGCCGGGGACGGTCCGGCCGCCTCGCCGGTCCTTCCGGCCCGTCGCCGGGCGAACAACGAGCCGGCCCTGTCGGTGCCGGGCTGAGGCGGAACGCCGCCGGTAGCCGCTGTCCTCGGCCGGGTGCGCGAAGTGGTCGGTGTCCCTGTCCGTGCGCGAATAAGGCGAGCGCGGCGCGCGACTGCCTCGGGGGCGAGTGCTCCATCGGTACCGTGGGGCGGCGCTTCGGCGAGGCGGGCGGGAGATGACGCATTGCCGCGTTCCGTCGCTCCCGCGCGGCTCGCGGTCGTAGGTGCCGCAGTCGCAGGGGCCGCAGTTGCAGGGCTCGCCGTGGCAGCGCCGACAGTCACAGGGCCCGTTGCCTCACAAGACTCTTCTCCATACATCTCCTGAAGGCGGGGATCGTCGAAGGCCGGGCGCGAAGGGGCGGCGCCGGGCTGGGACAGGACCGGTGCCGGGTGTTCCTGGCGGGCCGCGTCCAGTTGCCGGGAGAGGCTGATGCGGTACCACATCACCTCGTCGAACTCCTGGGCCGTCTCGGCGCGTTCGACCGCCTCACGGGTGCGGGTCGTGTTCGCCCCGGCCGACGACAGGCGTGGCCTCAGCTTGCGCAGCCAGGCCCGCTCCGCCGGGTCACGGACCAGCGACGCCAGCTCCTCCGGCGGCAGTACAGCGGCGATCACAGCCGATACCGCCCAGGAGCCGTCCGCCTCCTCCACGAGCTGGGCGACCCGCCGACTCCGCCACAGCCTGCCCCGCCAGTCCTGTCCGCGGGTCAGCAGCTCGCGCATCGGCGGCGGTGTGGGCCCGTGGATGAGGCTGCATTCCCTGCCCGCGAAAGCCTGGAGCTCCGCTGCGAGGTACTGCCACACGATCGCGCCGTAGCGGTTCACATAAAAGCGGACAGGGCCGAAGCAGCCCGCCCGGGCCAGACGCAGGAACCTGCCGGGGGCGATGCCCAGCAGCTCGGCACCCTCCGTCGCGCCGACGACGCGGATCCGCTCACGCAACGTGTCCGGGAAGCCCGCTTCCTCCCGCAGCCGCTCGACCTCCGCCGCCGGCACCCGCCGTCGGCCGGGCGCGCCGCCCGGCCCCGGCAGGACCGTCATCACTTCCTCGAGCTGCGCGGCGAGCTCGAACTCGCCTGTCTTCAGCCCTAGTTCACGAGCCGCCCGCCCCATCGCGAGTGTCTCGGAACCCTCATACATCGCGGTCATGTCGCACTCCCCCGCTACAGTCCAATCACTGACAGTCACGACTGTAGCCGCGGAGTGTGACAGCGGGTCAACCCCCGCCTCAGACCTGTGGATAACTTTGCGGCTGGCGCACCGCGACGCCGAGATGTTCCCCGACCCGGTTCACCAACAGCGTCATTTCGTACGCGATCTGCCCAAGATCGGAGTCGGCCTCGGCCAGCACGCACAGACAACTGCCGTCGCCCGCCGCCGTCACGAACAACACCCCGTCGTCGAACTCGACCATGGTCTGCCGTACCCGGCCCGCCCGGAACTGCTGCCCGGACCCCTTGGCCAGACTGTGCAGTCCGGAGGCGACCGCGGCCAGGTGCTCGGCGTCCTCCCGCACCAGGCCCTCGCTCGCCCCGGTGACCAGGCCGTCATTGGAGAGCACGAGGGCGTGCCGTACCTGATCGACGCGCCGTGTCAGGTCGTCCAGCAGCCAGTCCAGTCCGCTGCTCAGTGCCATGCCCGCTTCCTCCCCGTAACACCGTGCTACCTACCGGTCGGCAGTGCCATGCGTCGCGCACCGCTGTGCCAGCCTCGCTCACCTCGGCGTTCTCGGCAAGCGGCCCGGACACGTCGGCCCGCGCCCGCCGGCTTCAGTGCCTCCGGAAACTGCAGGATGACCCCATGGCACGAAGGGTGACCAAGGACGAGTGGTTCGAGGGCGTGCGCAGCTGAGCGAAGAGCTATCGAGGTACGCGAGGGGGGCACGCATCACCGGGCGGTGCATGGACGAGGGCCGCGGGGCCTAAGGACGGCTCACCGTGTCCAGGAGGCGGGCCGTGTGCATCCGCCCTGCGTGCTCGACCAGCCGGATCAGTACTTCCTTCCCGGAGTCCCGGTCGCGCGCGTCGCACAGCAGCACCGGCGTACCGCCGTCCAGGTCCAGCGCCCGCGACACGTCGTCCGCGCCGTAGGAGCGCGTTCCGGGGAAGCAGTTGACGGCCACGAGGAACGGCACCCGGCGGTTCTCGAAGTAGTCCACCGCGGGGAAGCAGTCCGCCAGCCTGCGGGTGTCCGCGAGGACGACGGCGCCCAGGGCGCCTTCGGAGAGGTCGTCCCACAGGAACCAGAAGCGCTCTTGCCCGGGGGTTCCGAAGAGGTACAGCGACAAGCCCGGTCTGATGGTGATCCGGCCGAAGTCCATCGCCACCGTGGTGGTGGTCTTGCCGACCACACCGCGGGTGTCGTCGACCCCCTCCCCCACCTCGCTGAGGTACTCCTCCGTGCGCAGCGGGCGGATTTCGCTGACCGAGCCGACCAGCGTCGTCTTGCCGACTCCGAAGCCGCCCGCTATCAGGATCTTCAGGGCCATCTCGGGCTCGTCCTGCACCGTTCCGGGGTGCACGGAATCCGCGGAAACCATCGGTACTGACCTCCAGGAAGCGGTGTGCGCACTCGGGCAAGCGCGCAAGTGAGGGACGGACGCGTTCATGGGTGCCGGGGCCCGGATGCCGGTGCCGGACGGTGTGACCCGAGCGGTCCGGTGGGCCGATGTGCGGTGCCCGGCAATTACGGTCAGGACCGTAATCCCTCCCGCGTCACCACGCGGGGCGATTCGGTGAACCGGATCACCGCTGCGGCGCACGGCAGCGGCCCGGGTGCATGGTGTCCTGGGGCATCACACGCCACCCGCGCCGCCTATGTGGTGAAGCGCGGTGGGGTACGCAGGTGTTCGCCCACGCGCCGGACGAGCCGGGCCATCTCGTAGGCGATCATTCCGATGTCGGTCACCGCCGTACTGAGCACCGCCAGACAGGAACCGTCCCCGGCCGCGGCGACGAACAGGACGCCGTTGTCCATCTCCACCACCGTCTGGCGCACCCTTCCCGAGGAGAAGTGGCGCCCCGTGCCCTTGGCCAGGCCGTGGAACCCGGAGGCCACGGCCGCCAGGTGGTCGGCGTCCTCCCGAGGGAGCGAGCCCGAGGCCCCGGTCACCAGGCCGTCGCCGGAGAGCACCACGGCATGCCGGACCTCCGGCACCCGGGCGGCCAGATCGTCCAGCAGCCAGTCGAGGCCGCTCCGGGGGCGCGACGGTGTGCCGCTCGCTCGTTCCTCGTGCATCAGGGTTCTCCCATCGTGGAGCCGCGGGCCCAGCCGTGGCGGTAGGCGGTCATACGGGTGCGTATCTGTTCCGGGACGAGCGCGGGCTCCGCCTCGGGCGGCGTGTCCGCCTCAGTGAGGGACGGCTCACGCAGCTGAACGGCGAGGCTGTGCTGCCGTATGCGGCGCGGGAGCCCGTCCGTGCCGTCGGGCGGGGCCGCGCCATCGGGCGAGGCCGTCATGGCTGCGTCTGGCTGCGGCTCCACTGCGCGCCCGGTCCGGTGTTCGAGGTGCGCGCGTACCCGCTCCAGTGGCGCGTCCTGGGGCGGGCCGGCCGGCGCGCTCCGTACAGGGGGCGTGGCCTCGTGCACCAGGATGTTCGGCAGGAGCACCACGGCCGTCGTGCCTCCGTATGGCGAGGCGCGCAGGACGACGCGCACGTCATGTCGGGCAGCCAGCCGGCTGACCACGAAGAGCCCCAGCCGGTCGCCGTCGAAGGGGTCGAGCGAGGCTGCCTGCTCGATGCGCCGGTTCGCCTCGTCCCGTGCCGCCTCGTCCATGCCCAGGCCACGGTCCTCGATCTCCAGCACGTGCCCAGTGCCGACCTGTTCGCCCTGTACCCGCACCTTGGTGTGCGGCGGTGAGAACTGTGCGGCGTTCTCAATGAGCTCGGCCAGTAGGTGGGTGAGCTCCGCGACCGCGCCACCCGGGATCGCACCCGCGGGGAGGCGCCGCACCTCGATGCGCGCGTAGTCCTCGATCTCCGACACCGCCGCGCGCACCACGTCCGTGAGCGGCACCGGTGACCGCCAGGCACGTCCGGGAGCCGCGCCGGAGAGGATGAGCAGGCTCTCGGCGTGACGCCTCATACGGGTGGTGAGGTGGTCGAGCCTGAAGAGGTCTCCGAGTTCGGCCGGATCCTGGGAGCGGCGTTCCATACTGTCCAGGAGGGCGAGCTGGCGGTGGAGGAGGACCTGGCTGCGGCGGGCGAGGTTCACGCAGACACCGCTGATGCCGTCGGCCCCTTCGGCCCGCTCCACGACCGCGTCCAGCGCTGCACGGTGCACGCTGTCCAGGGCAGCGCGGACCTGTGAGATCTCGTCAGCGGCGGTCGGTGTCTCGGGGGCGTTGGGCATATCGGCCTGTCGGCCGGCACGCGCTGCACGCAGCGCTTCGGGGAGTTCGTGCCGGGCGATGCCGAGCGCACCGTCACGCAGGGCGGTGAGCTCCCTGCCCAGGCCGCGGCCGATCCGTACGGCGACGACCAGGGAGAGCACGAGGGCGAGGAACCCGATGCCGGCAGCCGCCGCAGTGGACGGCGAGACGCCGTACACGAGCGGGCCAGGACGGCGTGCAGCGTCGGTGGCCAGCTCCTTCTCGATGCCGTGCAGTTCGCGCCGCAGGTCCTCGTACGAGGGGCGCCAGCGGGCGCCTGGCGCCGCCTGCGCCGCGCCGCGGCCGGGGGCGGCGGCACTCACCGCGTTCTCCATGGCGCGGACGTCCGCATGAGCGCGGCTGGTGGCGAGTGTGCGCCAGGCCGCGTCCGTAGGAGCCGGCAGGTCGTCCGTGGCGATGCGCTGCATGAGGCGCCGCGCTGCGACGGTACCGGTGAACGACCGCTGCCGCTCCTTGTCGAGCGTTCCGGAGAGGTCTGCGGCCGTGAGGACGGCGTCCTCCTGGGCGAGCAGTTCACGGGCTCGGCCCAACTCCTCAGCGGGCCGCGTGCCATCCGTAGTGCTGCTCAGCGCTCCGTTGAAGCTGAGGGCCGAGGCGATCGCCTCCGTGTAGGGGCCGTACGCCTGCTGCCACGTGAGGGAGCGCTCCGTCGTCAGCCGGCGCTGCTCCGGGAGCGCGTCGATTGCGGTGGTGAGGTCCGCCAAGCGGTCGGCCGTGCGGGCCGGAAGCCCCGCGGCCTCGTTCACTGTGCGCCGACCGTCCTGCCGCAACCGGGTAGCGGCCTTCTTCGTCTCGCTGGCGCGCGCTTCGAAGGCGTCCATGCGCGCCTGAGTGGGGTCCGACAAGTACGTGACGGTGGCCAGGCGTTCCTCCTGGAGGGCCCGCGCCACCTCGTACACGGGTGTGCGGACCTCGTCCTCGATACGCTGCGCCTGCCGCGCTGCCACCGCGTCCTGCACGGCGGTGACGGTCGCCGAGCCCCAGAGGGCGAGCAAGGCCACGATGGGGGCCGTGAGCACGCAGACGATGCGGGCGCACACCGTACGGGGGCGGAGGATGCGGTGTCCCATGGCCACGGGACGCTATCCGCGTCGGGGCCGCCCACCGGGCGTACAGTCCGGAAGTGCTGGCATTTGGCGGCCCGGTACCGACGCCCGACCGGCGCGCGCCCGAACCTGCGCGCCCTTCGGGTGTTCCGGTCGTTGCGGGATCAGAACCGTACGGGACCCGGCCGATGAGGGATCATGCGTCACCATGAACGAATTCAGCGACAGCACCCCTGCCGAAGGCGCCGGTCACCGCGGGCCCGGCCACCAGCCGCACGATGTGCGGGAGTTCTTCGGGCAGCGAGCGCGGTACTGGGACAGCCGCTTCCCCGACGACGGGCCGGCCTACGCGGCAGGCGTCGCGGAGCTGGGCCTGCGGGCGGGCGATGGTGTGCTGGACGCCGGATGCGGCACGGGACGGGCGTTGCCCGCGCTGCGTGCCGCTGTGGGACCGTCCGGCACGGTGCTCGGGGCCGACCTCACGCCGGAGATGCTGGAGGAGGCCGTACGGGCCGGACGGAACGCCGAGGCGACCCTGCTGCTCGCGGACGTCTCCGCGCTGCCGGTGCGGGACGGCGCCCTGGACGCGGTCTTCGCGGCCGGGTTGATCTCCCACCTCGCCGATCCGCCGCAGAACCTCGCCGAACTGGCCAGGGTCGTACGGCCCGGAGGGCGGCTGGCGCTGTTCCACCCGATCGGCCGGGCCGCCCTCGCCGCCCGTAAGGGGCGACCGCTCACCCCGGACGACCTACGGGCTGAGCCGAACCTCCGGCCGATGCTGGCGCGCAGCGGCTGGGACCTGGTCCAGTACGTGGACGAGGACGCGCGCTACCTGGCGCTGGCCGTGCGCCGAGGATGACCGCACTTCAGCGTTGGCCCGGTTCTGCAGCGGCGTGCGGCACCGGGCAGCCGACGGTGCGCTGCCGGCCCTTGGGGAAGGTCCCGAGGTCGGCGATGCGGTAACCGTTCGGGTAGCCCTTGATCTCCGGGTTCTGCCGGGCGTAGTGCGGGGTGCGGCGCGGCGGCAGCAGACGCACGGCCTTGGCGCGCAACCGCAGTGCGCCACGTACGGCGGCCTGTACTGCCGGGCGTGGCCGGTCGTAGCGGAACGCGTCCAGCAGGGCGTCGTCCAGGAGGGCCGTGCTCGCGGCGCGCACTATGGGGGCCAGCGGCCCGTACCACCCGGCCATCAGGTCGAGCGAGGCATCCGAGACGCGTCTTCCGCCCTCGTCCCAGCCGAAGTGCTCATGTTCGTAGTCGTCCAGATAGCGTTCGAATTCCTGGTAGGTCCGGGGCGGGTCGGTGATGCCCATGTGCTTGCCGAGCGTCCCGTAGTACGCGGCCATCGCGCGCTTCTCGTGCTCGCTCAGCCGCCGCCAGCCGTACTGGTCGATCCAGCGCTTCGGTACGACCACGAACGTGCACAGCACATAACGCATGTCGTCGTTGCTGATGTCGTAGCTGCGGTGCATCTGATTCATGCGCCGGATGGCCGTGCGGCCGCCCTCGGTCTCGAAGCCGTGCTCGACGACCGAGTCCAGAAGGAGCGCGGTGTCGTCGTAGCGCTTTTGCGTACGCTCCGTCAGCTCCGAGGTCTCCGCGAGCAGACGGCCGATGCTGGGTACCGCATACGTGCGGTAAAGGGCGAGTTCAAGCGCTCTGGTGATGTCCCATGGGAACTCATGCGTCACCGTGATGCGGAAGATCCGCAGGAAGTCGCGCTCAGGATCCAGCCGCTGAATCTCCTTGAGGAAGTCGTAACGCCTCATGAGAACACCGTCCCTTTCGTCGCCGAAGGTCCAACCCTACGGGGAGAGGGGAGACTTGAAAGGCTCCACACGCTTCTCTACCGGCATGGAGGAATGATGACCGACCTCCTTCGCAGACTCCGGCTCCGTCTCGCTCATGGCCTGTTCGGACCGAGGCCGCCACGTCCGGAGCGGGAGCCGGCCAGGAAGGGCGCGCACAACCTCTTTGAGGCCGCGGCCACACATGTGGCGGCGTGCGCCGAAGGGGACGAGGACCGCAGCGCCGAGGCCGCGGACTGGGTGTCCCCGGAAGCGCTCGCCTTCGGCATCAACGAACTGGCGTGCCGGGCGCTGATCGCGCTGGCGCGGGAGCGCCGTCAGTCGCCGCAGGAAGTGGCCAGGGACCTGCTGAGCCTGCCGGCTGCCTGAGTCGCGCCGCCTTTACCAGGAGCGGGCACACGAGCCGTGACAATCGCCTGTCCGGCCAATTAAGGTGCGCCGACGACGTGATCTGTGCGGTCGGCACCTGCCCGGGCCGCCAACGAGTGGGAGGCCCAGTGTCCGCGACGGAGGGCGCCGTCGGCGACGGCAGCGACATCGAGGTCGATGACGACCAGCTGTTCGTACTGACCGCGGTGCTGCTGACGCCCGGACAGTTCCCGAGCGTGCTCGGTGACGACTATCCCGAGGTCTGCGCCAAGCTGCGCCTGGAGCCGTACGAGGAGGGCTACGGGCTGGTGCTCGGCCAGGACGGCAGGGGCGCGCGCTGGACCGTCGCGACCGAGGACGTCTCGCTGGTCGCCTGTGCGATAGCGGCCTGGGACTGCGGTATGGAGTACGACCTCTCCCCCGACGAGAACAGCATCGTCGCAGCGTTGCCGGGCTGGCCGCTCGCGCTCGCGGTGGCGGCGCCCGGAGTGCCGGCGCCGCACGACCCGGCGCCCGAGGAGGGCGATCCGGAGCCGCTGACGCCTCCGGACGCGCTGGAGTGGGGGCCTGCCCAACGGCGCCTCGGAGCGGACGAGATCGCCCTGCAGTGGGCGGCGTGGCGCGAGCAGGTCGAGGGCGAGGTCACGTTCGTCGATCCCGGCACCAAGCCGCACGCGGGGGTGCGGCGGGTGCTGGACGAGGCGCGTGAGTACGTGCGGCAGCCTCCTCCGCCGGGGCGGGTGCGCTCGTCCTTCGCCGCCGACGAGGCGCGCACCCTGCGCGTGGACGGGCCGGGCTGGAGCATGGTCGCCCGGACCGACGACATCGCCTTCGTCCTGCTCGACGACGAGCCGGGCGAGGTCCTTCCCGTGGGCCGCGGCCCGGAGCTTCCCGGACTGCTGGAGTCGCTGGACGCGATGGCGGCCCGGCCGGCCTGAGGCAGCACACCGCGCGCGGCGGCGTCACGGCCGTGCTGCGGCGGCCGCGGTGGCACCGCCACGGGTCACCCGGGCGCCAGCCGCACCGTCGCGGCGTCCGGGGTGCTCAGCGGCCCAGCTCCTTGCGGGTGACGCGGCGCAGGCGCCGCCGTTGCGAGGGGTCCAGCGTCAGATAAGCGATCGCGGGCACCCCGATCATGACCAGCAGCGCCGCCCAGAACGGCAGCAGCCACAGCAGGATCACGCCTGCCGCCACGCCGCCGACGGCGACCTTCGCACTTGTGGACATCCTTCACGCCCTTTCCGCGGCGGATGCCGCGTTCGCTGTCTTCCATTGAACGCCGGATCGGCCCCGGAGGTTCCACCCAGGCGCGGATCGTGCTGTACCCTCGGCCGCTCCGAAGGCAAGTAGTCAAACTTGAGGAGTCGTCGGCACGTGCCAGCACTTCCCGCGCTCACCCTCGACCGGCTCTCCGGCCTCGCCCGGTGCGCCGCCGTGTACGTGCCAGGTGATCCGCCGCGCAGGGGACGGATCGCCTTCTGGCGGCCCGACGGCGAGCCGCTGCTCGGCGGTGAGCCACTGCCTGAGGGCGAGCCTCTGCCCGACGGTTTCGACGCGGGCACCGTGTCCGCCGAGCGGCTGACCGTCGCCCTGCCCTCCGATGAGGGCCAGGTCGTCACCCGGGAGGTACCCGCCCTCTTCTTGCCGGTTGCCGCCGCGCTCCCCGTACTGACCCGAGCGCGCGCCTCCCGTAGCGCGCACCCCGCCGCGGCCTTCTGGGGCGCCGCCTCAGTGATCGCGCTGCACCTCGTGGCGCGGGGCAGGCTGCTGCCCGGGCTCAGCGCCGAGGAACACGACGCCTGGCGCTGTGGTCCGCTCGAAGAGGACGACAGCGCCCGCATACGGGAGCTGGCCGCCGCGATGCCTCCGTACGCGCACGCCACGCTACTCCCGGGGACCTGTCCGGTACGGCTGCCCGCACCGGAGCGGCTGCTGCGCTCGTTCCTGGACGCCGTGGCCGACGGGTTGCCGCGCTCCCCCGCCGCCGTGACCGCCATCGGCAGCCCCGCGTATGCGGCAGAGGCGCCACAGCACATCCCCGAGCAGCGGGCCTGGGCGGCCGATGTAGCCGCGGGACACGACGCGGGCGTGCGCCTGTCCCTCCGTATCGAGATCGCCGGGCTGGACGGCCACGACGGCGCGCTCGGCTCCGACGGCGGACCCACTCCTGCACGCTTCTCCGCCGTGCTCCAGTTGCACAGCCTCACCGACCCGACGCTGGTCGCCGATGTCTCCGACGTGTGGGCGGGCGACTCGCCGGCAGGGCGTGCCTTCGGGGCGCGGGCCCGCACGGACACGTTGCTCACGCTGCGACGGGCGGCCGCCGCCTGGGCACCTCTGGAGCCGCTGCTCTCCGCCGCCGTACCGGACGCTCTCGAGCTCGCCGAGGAGGAGATCGGCGACCTGCTGGGGCCCGGCGCACGGGCGCTCGCTGCCGCCGGTGTACAGGTCCACTGGCCCAAGCAGCTCGCCCGCAGCCTCACCACGCATGCCGTCGTGGGCCCACCGGAGGCGGCGGCTCCTTCGGAGTCGGCACCGGACCGCACGGAGTCCGCTCTGCCGTCGCTGCTGTCCGCCGAGTCGCTGCTGTCGTTCAGCTGGCGGTTCGCCATCGGGGAGCACGAGCTGAGCCGGGCGGAGCTGGACCGGATGGCGGAGGCCGGGCGGCCACTGGTACGGCTGCGCGACCAGTGGGTGCTCGTCGCCCCCGAAGTGCTGCGCACCGCACGCGAGCGCCGGGACCGGAAGGTCACCCCCATGGACGCGCTCGGGGCAGCGCTCACGGGAGCGGTCGAGAGCGGCCCCGGCGAGCATGTGGAGGTGCAGGCGTCCGGCCCGCTGCGGCAGTTGCGCGACCGGCTCGCCGACCCGGAGCGTCCGGGGGACGACGCGCCTGCCCAGCCGCCCGCGCTCGCCGCGACGCTGCGCGACTATCAGTTGCGCGGCCTCGGTTGGCTGCACCGTATGACGTCGCTCGGCCTCGGGTGCTGCCTGGCCGACGACATGGGACTGGGCAAGACGATCACGTTGATCGCGCTTCATCTGCACCGCCAGGCCGCACCGGAGACCGCGGGCCCGACTCTCGTGGTCTGCCCGACCTCGCTGATGGGCAACTGGCAGCGGGAGATCGAGAAGTTCGCTCCGGGCACCCCCGTGCGCCGGTTCCACGCGGAGCGGCGCAGCCTCGCTGATCTGACGGCCGGTGAGGTCGTGCTGACGACCTACGGGACGATGCGGGTGGACGCCGAGAAGCTGGCCGGGGTGGGCTGGGGCATGGTCGTGGCCGACGAGGCCCAGCACGTGAAGAACCCGTTCTCCGCGACCGCCCGGCAGCTCCGGACGCTGCCGGCCGGTGCCCGGGTCGCGCTGACCGGCACCCCGGTGGAGAACAACCTCTCCGAGCTGTGGGCGATCCTCGACTGGACCACGCCCGGGCTCCTGGGCCCTCTCGGCCGCTTCCGCACGCGCTACGCGCAGGCCGTCGAGGGCGGCGCGGATCCCGCCGCAGCGGAGCGGCTGGCGCGGCTCGTACGGCCGTTCTTGCTGCGCCGCCGCAAGTCGGACCCGGGCATCGCTCCGGAGCTGCCGCCCAAGACGGAGACCGACCGCGCGGTGGCCCTCACCGGGGAGCAGGCCGCGCTGTACGAGGCGGTGGTGCGCGAGGGGCTCGCCGACATCGCCGGCGCGGACGGCTTCGCCCGCCGCGGCCTCGTGGTCAAGTTGCTGACCTCGCTCAAGCAGATCTGCAACCACCCCGCGCAGTACCTCAAGGAGGACGGCATCGAGCAGGGCCGCGGGCGGCGCTTCGCGGAGCGGTCGGGGAAGGTGGAGCTCCTGGACGAGCTGCTGGACACGCTGCTCTCCGAGGGGGCCGGGGTGCTCGTGTTCACCCAGTACGTGCGGATGGCGCGGCTTCTGGAGGCGCACTTGGCAGCGCGTGGCGTGCCGAGCCAACTGCTCCACGGTGGTACGCCCGTCGCGCGCCGGGAGGAACTGGTGCGCCGCTTCCAGGACGGCCACGTGCCGGTCTTCCTGCTGTCTCTGAAGGCGGCGGGCACCGGGCTGAACCTCACCCGCGCCTCGCACGTCGTGCACTTCGACCGGTGGTGGAACCCGGCTGTCGAGGCGCAGGCCACCGACCGCGCGTACCGCATCGGCCAGACCCAGCCGGTGCAGGTGCACCGCATGATCACCGAGGGCACGGTGGAGGACCGGATCGCCGACATGCTCGCCCGCAAGCAGCGGCTGGCGGATGCCGTACTGGGCTCGGGCGAGGCCGCGCTCACCGAGCTGACCGACGCGGAACTGGCAGACCTGGTGGAGCTTCGAGGGGGCGAACGATGAGCGTTTTCCACGGCGCCGAGGGCGCGTACGGCGACGAGACCGACGGCATGCACGGGGACGAGCACACGGGGCGGTCCGAGCGGACCTTCGCCGCGCTGCCGCCCGCACGTGGGGGCGGCTTCGCGCGCACATGGTGGGGGCAGGCGTGGCTGAAGGCACTGGAGGACACGGCGCTGGACAACGCGCAGCTGAAGCTGGGGCGCCGGCACGCCCGTGCGGGGGCGGTGGGCGCGGTGTCCGTAAGGCCGGGGCGGATCACCGCTGTCGTCCAGGACCGCGACCGCACCGCGCACCGTTCGGACGTGCTGCTCCAGGAGCTGGGCGCGGCGGACTGGGACCGGTTCCTGGACATGGTCGCCGACCGGGCGGGGCACATCGCGGCGCTGTTGGACCGTGACATGCCGCCGCAGCTCGTCGAGGACGCGGCGGCGGCCGGCGTCGAACTGCTCCCGGGGATCGGCGATCTGGAGCCGTCCTGCGGCTGCGAGGCATGGGACCACTGCGCCCATACGGCCGCGCTCTGCTATCAGATGGCGCGGCTGCTGGACCAGGATCCGTTCGTGCTGCTCCTGTTGCGCGGCCGCGGTGAGGAAGAGCTGCTGGGCGAGCTGCAGGCGCGCAGTGCGGCGCGTGCACAGGCGTACGCGCCGGATCAGGACGACGAGGGCACCGCCACGCCACGTGGTGTGCCGGACGCCGATGCCGGGGTGCCGGCGGCCGAGGCGTTCGCGGCTCAGGAGGACTTGCCGTCGCTGCCGCCGCCTCCGCCCCCGGTGAGCGAGGCGGGCGCCGCGCCCGCGCTGGGCGGCGGCACCCCGCCCGCGCCCGGAGTCGACGTACCGGCCCTGGAGTTCCTCATCGGAGACACCGCGGAGCGGGCCAGGAGGCTGCTCGCCGAGGCGCTGTCCACCTGGCACGCGGACACCCCGCCGGCGAGCGGTCCGACGCCCGCCGAGGACCTCGTACGGTTCGCCGCGGCGGGCCCGCCCGCGCCGGTCGCCGAACGGCTCGCGGCGGCCTCAGGGCGGGACGCCAGGGGCCTGACGGCGGCCGTACGGGCGTGGCGGCAGGGCGGCCCGGCCGGACTCGCGGTCCTGGAGGAGGAGTGGGCCCCGGGCCCCGAGGCGCTGGCCCGTGCCACCGCGGGGCTGGCCGCCGCCTGGGCGGAGGACACGGACCGGCCCCGGTTCCGGGTCACCCGCAACCGGTGGACGGTCGTCGGCGGCGACGCGCAGCTGCGGCTGGGGCAGGACGGCCGCTGGTGGCCGTACCGGAAGGAGCAGGGCCGCTGGCTGCCTTCGGGGCCGCCGGACGAAGACCCGGCAGCGGCACTCGCGTCCCTCGTGGCGGAGGAAGGGACGTACACGGGGTAGGCAGTACGCGGGCCCGAAGGGGAGCCTCTCGGTGCACGCAGGCTCCGAGGGGCGCAGCTCTTCAAGGCTCGCTCTCCGCCCAAAAATGCGTCGACACCGCCCACATCGGTCGTCATGAGCGGAGCATGGCGAGTCCGAGCCCGGACTCCTCCGGCAGCCGGTCGTACGGCCCAGCCCGCTGGTGCCGCGGGAGCCCGTCGTGTGCGACGGCCTGTCGCTGGCCCCATGGTCGATCAGTGGCGTGAACGCGCTCCGCTCGGCCCGGACCTCCTCACCCGGTAACGGAGACCTGCACGGCTGATTTCCATTCGCTGGGTGAGCCGGAAGCTATTCCCGTATGCCCGACTCGCGGCGCCGATCTGCCGTTGCATATTGACGGATAGCCGCTCCAAGAGGGAACCTGTCACCACCTCAAGGATGCCGAATCGACCGATGCGGCGTCTTGCCGGTAAACTCACCGGAAGTGTCGCCGAGAATTACTCGGCAGGCCCAACCGGAGGCTGTTCACAGCCTGTTCCGGGAGAAATGTTGCAGGGAGGTGACGTGTTGATGAAGCCGCGACCGAGTCTGCCCCAGCGCTTGACGGAGCGCCTGACGGAGCGGCGCCACGTCGACCTCGTTCGCGTCTCCAGCGCCCTGTGTCGCCCCTCGGCCTGAGCGCCGCCTTCTCCTTCCACGGACACTCACCGGTCCGGTAATTCACGCGTACGCGTGCCGTACTTCCCCACGGTTCACGCCTGTTCGCGCATGCCGCGACCTCTTTTTCCATAGATTTCCCGTGAGCCTTTCCGTGGATTTTTCGCGCACCTCTCCACCGGGATTTTCCCCTGCCCTTTTTCAGCGATCCGGAGTTCTTCCATGTCCGCATCCGCTCATGTTCCACAGCCCGCCGGCGGCCCGGCGCGGTTCGCCTACTGGGTGCCCAATGTCAGTGGTGGCCTGGTTACCAGCACGATTGAGCAGCGCACCGATTGGGGCTACGAGTACAACCGCAAACTCGCCCGGCTCGCCGAGGACAACGGCTTCGAGTACGCGCTGAGCCAGGTCCGCTACATGGCCAGTTACGGCGCCGAGAACCAGCACGAGTCGACCTCGTTCAGCCTGGCACTGCTGCTCGCCACCGAACGCCTGAAGGTCATCGCCGCCGTCCATCCGGGGCTGTGGCACCCGGGTGTGCTCGCCAAGTTCGCGGCCACCGCCGACCACCTCTCCGGTGGCCGGTTCGCCGTCAACGTGGTGAGCGGCTGGTTCAAGCAGGAGTTCACCGCGCTCGGCGAACCGTGGCTGGAGCACGACGAACGCTACCGGCGCGCCGAGGAGTTCATCCGCGCCCTGCGGGCGGTGTGGACCGAGGACCACGCCGAACTGGCCGGCGACTTCTACCGGATCCGGGACTTCTCGCTGAAGCCGAAGCCGCTGAACACCGAGGAGCGCCCGCACCCGGAGATCTTCCAGGGCGGCAATTCCACCGCGGCCCGCGCGATGGCCGGCCGGGTCTCCGACTGGTACTTCAGCAACGGCAAGGACTTCGACGGAGTCACCGAACAGCTCACCGACGTCCGGGCGGCCGCCGCGGCCGCCGGCCGTACGGCGCCGAAATTCGGCCTCAACGGCTTCCTGATCGCCCGGGACACCGAGAAGGAGGCCCGGGAGGTGCTGCGCGAGATCGTCGCTCAGGCGGACGCTCAGGCGGTTCGCGGCTTCGGCCAGGCGGTCCAGCAGGCGGGCAACTCCACCGCCGACGGCAAGGGCATGTGGCAGGACTCATCGTTCGAGGACCTGGTGCAGTACAACGACGGGTTCCGTACCGGGCTGATCGGGACACCGGAACAGATCGCCGAGCGCATCGTTGCCTACAAGCGGCTCGGCGTCGACCTCTTCCTGCTCGGCTTCCTGCACTACCTGGAAGAGGTCGAGTACTTCGGCGAGCGGGTGCTGCCGCTCGTACGCGAACTGGAATCCCAGGACGAAAACCTCTCCGAAGGAGTACTGGTATGAGCACCGCCGCGCACACCGACTGGCAGCACCGCCCCGCACCCACGACCTCCGATGCCTGGGTCGACCGCGCCGCCGAGGTCGCCGCCGTCCTCGCGACCGACGCCGCCGCCCGGGACCGGGCCGGCGCCACCCCGTACGACGAGGTGCAACTGCTCAAGGACTCCGGACTGGTCACCCTGCTGGGCCCGGTCGAGCACGGCGGGGGCGGTCAGGACTGGCCGACCGCGTACCGGGTGGTGCGCGAGGTCGCCAAGGCCGACGGGTCGATCGGCCAGCTGCTCGGCTACCACTACCTGTGGAACTGGGCGGCCCGGCTGGTCGGCACCCGGGAGCAGTGGGAGCACGTGGAGGCCGAGGCCGCCCGCAACCGCTGGTTCTTCGGGGGCGCCGTCAACCCGCGCGACCACGACGTCGTCGTACGGGACGAGGGCGACACCTTGACGTTCACCGGGCGGAAGTCCTTCTCCACCGGGAGCCGGGTCTCCGACGTCACCGTGCTGGAGGGCGTCCTGGAGGGCAGCGTGGGGCCCGACAACCCCGAGGGCGACCATGTCTTCGCCATCGTGCCGTCCGACAGCGCGGGCCTGACCTTCCACGACGACTGGGACAACATCGGGCAGCGGCTCACGGAGAGCGGCAGTGTGACGATCGACGGGGTGCGCGTCCCGTGGAGCGCGGCGGCGGGCTACGTGGACAAGACATTCCAGCGGCGTGTCTACAACACTCTCAACGTGCCCACCATTCAGCTGGTGTTCGCGCACTTCTACCTGGGGATCGCGGCCGGCGCGCTGGAGACGGCGGGGACCTACACCCGTACCAAGGCCCGCTCGTGGCTGCACGGCGGCCACGAGCGGGCCGTCGACGAGCCGTACGTGATCGACACGTACGGGGACCTGACGGCGAAGCTGTGGGCCGCCGAGGCGCTGGCCGACCAGGTGGCCGAGGAGGGCTGGACGCTGCACGCCGATCCCGATGCGGTGACCGAACGGGACCGCGGTGAGCACGAGGTGCGGGTGGCGGCCGTGAAGGCGCGGGCCACGGACGTGGCCCTGGAAGTGGCGAACCGGATCTTCGAGGTGACCGGCGCGCGGTCCACGGCGACCGCCGAGGGCCTGGACCGCTTCTGGCGCAACATCCGTACCCACACCCTGCATGACCCCGTCGCCTACAAGCGCCGCGAGGTCGGCCGCTTCGTGCTCACGGGCGAGCTGCCGGAGCCGACCTGGTACTCGTAGGCCGCCTGCCGCCCGGTACTCGTAGGCGCATCGCGGCGGGCCCGAACCGGGCGGGCCCGCCGCTCCTCTCATACGTGTTCGCACCACCACACACCCCGAGGTGAACCTCCATGGCCACCGTGCTGTCCCTCTCCGGAAGCCCCTCCCCCACGTCCCGTACGGCGCGGCTGCTGCGCCATCTGGACGCCACGCTCACCGCGCAGGGACACGAAGTGATCCCGCTGGACGTCCGTACGCTGCCTGCCGAGGCTCTGTTGGGCGCCGACTTCGGGCATCCGGCGATCGTCCGGGCCACCCGGCTCGTCGAACAGGCCGACGGCATCGTCATCGGCACGCCCGTCTACAAGGCGGCCTACTCCGGCCTGCTGAAGTCCCTGCTCGACCTGTTGCCGCAGTACGCGCTGGCCGGGAAGACCGTGCTGCCACTGGCCACCGGTGGGTCCACGGCGCACGTGCTCGCGATCGACTACGCGCTGCGGCCCGTGCTGTCCTCGATGGGCGCTTCGCACATCGTGCAGGGCTGGTTCGTCCTGGACCGCGACATCGCCGTCCAGGAGGGCGGCGGCGTCCACGTGGCACCGGGGACGCGCGAGGCGCTGGACGGTGTGCTGGGCCAGTTCGCGGCGGCGCTGGACCGCGCGCCCCTGCGGGTCGCGGCGTGACCGGCCCCGCCGCCCATGTGATCGCCGACGACGCGGAGGCGCTGGCGGTCGCGGCCGAACTGGCGGCGGAGTTCCGTACCGGCGCGGCGCACCGGGACGCCGAGCGCCGGCTGCCACGCGCCGAGCTGGACCAGCTCTCCGACAGCGGTCTGCTCGGCATCACGGTGCCGCGCGCACACGGTGGCGCCGATGTGACGGCCGAAACGCTCACCGGGGTCTTCCGGCTGCTGGCGAGCGCCGACGCGAGCCTGGCGCAGATTCCGCAGAGCCACTTCGTGTACGTGGCGGTGCTGCGCCGCCAGGGGACGGCGGAGCAGCAGAAGTTCTTCTTCGAAGAGGTGCTGGCCGGGCGGCGGCTGGGCAACGCGCAGTCGGAGGCGGGCACCCGGCACGTCCAGGACATCCGCACCCGGCTCGTACCGCAGCCGGACGGCTCGTACGTCCTGGAGGGCACCAAGCACTACTCCACGGGCGCCCTGTTCGCGGACTGGATCCCGGTACTGGCCCGCGGCGCCGACGACGAGCTGCACGTCGCCTACGTACCGCGCCACGCACCGGGTGTGACGGTCGTGGACGACTGGGACGGCATGGGGCAGCGCACCACGGCCAGCGGCACGGTGCGCCTGGAGTCCGTGCTTGTCCCGTGCGACCGGGTGGTGCCGCACCACCTCACCTTCCGGGGCCCGCAGCTGCACGGCGCGCTCGCCCAGTTGCTGCACGCGGCCATCGACACCGGGATCGCCGAGGGCGCGCTCTCCGAGGCTGCGGAGTTCGTCCGGGCCAGGAGCCGGCCGTGGTTCGAGAGCGGGCTGGAGACCGCGGCCGAGGACCCGCTGCTGATCCAGCAGTTCGGCGAGCTGGCACTGACCGTACGGGCTGCGGGCGCGCTGCTGGCCGAGGCGGCACGTACGGTCGACGCCGCGGCCGCTGACCTCACCGACGACAGCGCGGCCGAGGCGTCCATCGCGGTGGCCGCCGCCAAGGTGCAGGCTGCGCGTGCCGCCGTGGAGACCGGCAGTGCGCTCTTCGAAGTGGCCGGTACCCGGGCGGCGCTGAACGGCCTGAACCTGCACCGGCACTGGCGTGACGCGCGTACTCACACGCTGCACGACCCCGTGCGCTGGAAGGTGCAGCACCTGGGGCGGTACGTCCTGACCGGCACCCGGCCGCCGCGCCACGGCCTCCTCTGAACAGCGGGGGCACACCCGGTGAACAGCCGGATGTGGTCGCAATCGGGAGGCGTGCGTGCTTCGCTGGCGGCATGGTGTCGTACGAGGAAGACGTGCCGCATTCCGAAGAAGACGTGCCGTACTACGAAGACGTGACGCCGGGCAGCGGCTGTCTGCCGCCCGGCGCCTGGCTGCCCGGGTCGGACGCCGCGCGACTGCCGCTCGGCGGGACCTGGCGGTTCCGGCTGTCGCCGGCTGCTACCACCGAGGACGAGGCGTTCGCCCGCCCCGAGTACGACGACTCGGCGTGGGAGGAGCTGCGGGTGCCGGGCCACTGGGTCCTCCAGGGGCACGGCGCCCCGGGGTACACCAACACCGGGTATCCGTTCCCCGTGGACCCGCCCCGGGTGCCGGACGAGAATCCCACCGGCGACCACCGGTACGTGTTCGACCTCCCGGCCGACTGGCCGGCGGGCTCCGCCGTGCTCCACTTCGGGGGCGTCGAGTCCTGCGCCCGGGTGTGGCTGAACGGCAGCGAGCTGGGTCACTTCAAGGGCAGCAGGCTGCCGCACGAGTTCGAGGCGGGCCCCTTGCTGCGGCCCGGGCGCAACGTCCTGGCCGTCCGCGTCCACCAGTGGTCGTCCGGCAGCTACCTGGAGGACCAGGACCAGTGGTGGCTGCCGGGCGTCTTCCGCGAGGTCGAGCTGCGGCACCGCCCCGAGGGCGCCGTGCGGGACGCCTTCGTGCACGCCGAGTACGACCACCGCACCGGGCAGGGCACACTGCGCGTGGACAGCGCCCCCGCGGGGCGGGTGACCGTACCGGAGCTGGGCCTGGAGCTGGCGACCGGGGAGAGCGCGACGGTACCGGTCGAGCCGTGGACGGCGGAGACGCCCCGACTGTACGACGCGGAGCTGGCCACCTCCGGGGAGCGAGTGCCGCTGCGCATCGGGTTCCGCACGGTCGTCGTCGAGGACGGGCTGCTGAAGGTCAACGGGCGGCCGATTCTGCTGCGTGGTGTCAATCGGCACGAGTTCGACCCGGCGCGCGGGCGCGCGGTGGGGGCGGACCTCATGCGGCGCGATCTGCTGCTGATGAAGCAGCACAACATCAACGCCGTGCGCACCAGCCACTATCCGCCCGACCCGGCCTTCCTGGCGCTCTGCGACGAGCTGGGGCTGTGGGTGGTCGACGAGTGCGATCTGGAGACGCACGGCTTCGCACAGCAGGGCTGGCGGGGCAATCCCGTCGACGACGAGCGCTGGACGCCGGCGCTGCTGGACCGGGCCCGCCGGATGGTCGAGCGCGACAAGAACCACCCGTCCGTCATCATGTGGTCCCTCGGCAACGAGTGCGGCACCGGGCGCGGGCTGTCCGCGATGGCCGCGTGGATGCGGGAGCGCGACCCCTCCCGGCCGCTGCACTACGAGGGCGACCCGAGCTGCGCCGACACCGATGTCTACTCCCGGATGTACGCGGACCACGCCGAGGTCGAACGGATCGGGCGGCGTACGGAGGAGCCGCTTCCCGACGCCACTCTGGATGCCCGGCGCCGCCGCCTGCCCTTCGTGCTCTGCGAGTACGCGCACGCCATGGGGAACGGCCCCGGCGGGCTGAGCGACTACCAGCGGCTGTTCGAGACCTATGAGCGCTGCCAGGGTGGCTTCGTGTGGGAGTGGATCGACCACGGGCTGCGGCAGTACACCGCGGACGGCGTCCGGTACCACGCGTACGGCGGGGACTTCGGTGAGGAGCTGCACGACGGCAACTTCGTGTGCGACGGGCTGGTCTTCCCGGAGCGCGTGCCCTCCCCCGGGCTGATCGAGTACAAGAAGGTCATCGAGCCGGTCCGCTTCGAGGCGGCCGGTCCGGACGGCGCCCCCGGGGCGGTGCGTGTCACCAATCTGCAGGACTTCGCCGACCTGTCCGCGCTCGCCTTCCCCTGGACTTACGAGGTGGAGGGCCGGCCGGTCGCGGAGGGGACGCTCGCGGTGCCGCCGCTGCTGCCCGGTGAGAGCGCCGAGGTGAAGCTGCCCGCGCCGCCCGAGGACGCCCCACGGGACGGCGAGGCGCTGTGGACCGTACGGGCGGTGCTGGCCGAGGACGCCGTATGGGCCGAGGCCGGGCACGAGGTCGCGTGGGGACAGCTGCCGGCCGCGCCGCTTCCGGTGCCGCGACCGTGGACGCCGAGCGCGGCTCCGCGGCGGGGCGCGGACCGGACCCTCGCTCTCGGTCCGGGTTTCTTCGACGCCACGACCGGGGTCCTGAGCCGCCTCGGCGACTCCCCCGTGACCGGCCCCAGGTTGGACGTCTGGCGGGCGCCCACGGACAACGACGAGGGCGCGCCCTGGCAGCCCGGGCAGCGCTGCGGGCCCGAGTGGCGACGCATCGGCCTGCACCGGATGCGGCACCGCACGGACGCGGTGACGACGGAGGGGGACGCGCTGGTCGTCCGCACCAGGGTGGCGCCGGCCGCCACGAGTCTGGGCTTCGCCGTGGTGCACCGCTGGACCTCGGACGGGGCGGCGCTGCGGCTGGAGGTGGCGGTGACGCCCGAGGGCGACTGGCCGGTGCCGCTGCCGCGGTTGGGGGTGCGGATGGGGCTGGACGGCGATCTGAGCGCCGTTCGATGGTTCGGTGGCGGTCCGGGTGAGGCGTATCCGGACACGTCCGCAGCGGCCCGCGTGGGCCGCTGGTCGCTGCCCGTCGACGCGCTCCAGACCCCGTACGTACGGCCGCAGGAGAACGGCGCGCGGATCGGTGTGAGGTGGGCGGAGCTGACCCGTCCGGACGGGACGGGGCTGCGTATCGAGGGAGACCCGCACTACTTCTTCACCGCGCGGCGCTGGACCTCCGAGGAGCTGGACGCCGCCCGGCACACGCCGGACCTGGTGGCCGGTGGCCGGGTGTGGCTGAACCTGGATCACGCACAGCATGGGATCGGCAGCGGGTCGTGCGGCCCGGGCGTGCTCCCGCAGTACCGCCTCGACGCCGCTCCCGCAGCGTTCGCTTTCACCTTCCGGCTGCTGGAATGACAGGCTTCAGGGCATGAGCACTTCTTCCCCCTCGTTCGCGGAAGCCCTGGCCCGCGGCCCTGTCGTACTCGACGGCGGCCTGTCCAACCAGCTGGAGTCGGCCGGGCACGACCTCAGCGACGAGCTGTGGTCGGCCCGGCTGCTTGCCGAGCAGCCGGACGCGATCACCGCCGCGCACCGTGCGTACTACGAAGCGGGCGCCCAGGTCGCCATCACGTCCAGCTACCAGGCCACCTTCGAGGGCTTCGCGCACCGCGGCGTCGGCCGGGAGGAGGCGGCCGGGCTACTGCGGCGCAGCGTGGAGCTGGCCCGTGAGGCCGCCGGGCTCGCCATGAAGGGCGGCGTGCCGGGGCCGCTGTACGTCGCTGCCTCCGCCGGCCCGTACGGCGCGATGCTCGCGGACGGCTCCGAGTACCGCGGCCGCTACGGCCTGAGCGTCGCCGAGCTGGAGCGGTTCCACCGGCCGCGGCTGGAGGTGCTGGCCGCGGCGGAACCCGATGTGTTCGCGCTGGAGACGGTGCCGGACGCCGACGAGGGGCAGGCCCTGGTGCGCGCGGTGCGCGGCCTCGGAGTGCCGGCGTGGCTGTCGTACAGCATCGAGGGCGGCCGGACACGGGCCGGGCAGCCGCTCGCGGAGGCGTTCGCGCTCGCCGCCGAGGCGGAGGAGATCGTGGCCGTCGGGGTCAACTGCTGTGTACCGGAGGACGCGGACGCGGCGGTGGAGCTGGCGGCGCGGGTGACCGGCAAGCCGGTGGTGGTCTATCCGAACAGCGGTGAGGAGTGGGACGCACAGGCGCGTGCATGGCGCGGGCGGGCGACGTTCACTCCGGAGCGCGTGACGGCGTGGACGGCGCACGGCGCACGCCTCATCGGTGGCTGCTGCCGCGTGGGCCCCGACTCCGTCTCCGCCCTCGCCGGTCTCGTCTCGCCCTGACGCCCCCTCTGATGTGCTGCGGCCCCGCCCGTACGTGGCGGGGCCGTTTCGTGCGTGTGACGGATCAAGGTCGTTATGCAGACGCAACCCCCACGGCGGAGACAGCGGACACGGCCGGTGGCAGGATTCAGCCCAACTCGCCGTCGGCAGGTCACTGTTGATCTTCAAAATTCCCCTGGAGGACCGGTGTCAGCTCGCTCGTCGCTGCCTGTCATAGCCGTCGTCGCGGCCGTCGCCCTGGCGGCCGGCTGCACCAGCACGAAGTCCGAGGGGAAGCAGGGTTCCGGATTGCAGCTGGTGTCCAAGGGGACGCTCAAGACCTGCACGCACCTGCCGTATCCGCCCTTCCAGGTGAAGAAGGGCGACAAAATCGTTGGATTCGACGTGGACCTCGTCGACCTGATCGCCAAGGACCTGAAGGTCCAGCAGGAGATCGTCAACACGCCCTTCGAAGGCATCGAGACGGGCCAGGACTTCAATATTCGCAAGTGCGACCTGGCCGCCGCGGGCATGACCATCACGCCGGAGCGCAAGAAGGTCATGGACTTCTCCGACCCGTACTTCAACGCCACTCAGGCGCTGATCACGAAGAAGGGCAAGCCCTACAAGAAGGTCGAGGACCTCAAGGGCCGCAAGCTCGGCTACCAGAAGGCCACCACCGGCGGCATCCACGCCAAGAAGCACGCGGGCAAGGACGTCGACCTCGTGGAGTACGAGGACCTCGGTCTGCTGCTGACCGCCGTGAAGACCGGCAAGGTGGACGCCGGCATCAACGACAACGGTGTGCTGCTCGACTACGTCAAGTCCAACCCCGACACCGAGGTCACCGCGGAGTTCGACACGGGGGAGCAGTACGGCATCGGCGTGGCCAAGGGCAACGACGCGCTGCGCAAGCAGATCAACGCCTCTCTGAAGAAGGCCAAGGCCGACGGCAGCTACGACAGGATCTACAAGAAGTGGTTCGGCACCACGCCGCAGAGCTGACCCGCGCCGTCCACCCCTGAGGAGCTCTGCACGTATGTCGCTGTCCAAACGGCAACGGACCCGGGTGATCCGTGGGTCGCAGTACGCCCTGCTGGCCGCCATCGTGGCCGTCGTCGCGCTGGTCGCCGACTGGGGGCAGCTGCGGCGGGCGTTCTTCGATGTCGGCATCGCACGCGAACTGTTCCCCGGCATCCTCGCCACCGCACTGGTCAACACGGTCCTCTACACGCTGCTCGGCTTCGGGTTCGGGCTGGTACTCGGGCTGATCCTGGCGCTGATGCGGCTCTCGTCCGTGCCCCCGTACCGCTGGATCGCCGTCACGTACATCGAGTTCTTCCGCGGTGTGCCCGCCCTTCTGGTCTTCATCGCGCTCGGCTTCGGTGTGCCGCTCGCCTTCGAAGTGGCGCTGGACCAGTACGTCACCGTGATGCTCTCCCTGGGCCTCGTCGGCGCCGCCTACATGGCGGAGACCATCAGGGCGGGCATCCTGGCGGTGCCCAAGGGGCAGACGGAGGCGGCGCGTTCGCTGGGCATGTCGCACGGTCGGGCGATGGTCTCCATCGTCATCCCACAGGCGTTCCGCATCGTCCTGCCGCCGCTGACCAACGAGCTGATCCTGCTGACCAAGGACTCCTCGCTGGTGTACCTGCTGGGGCTCTCGCTCGGCCAGTACGAGCTGGCCAACTTCGGCCGGGACGCGCTCAACGAGTACAAGAGCCTGACACCGATCCTGGTCGCGGGCCTGCTCTACCTCGTGATCACCCTCCCGCTCGGGCACCTCGTCCGGCGGCTCGAGGCCCGAACGGCGAAGGCCAGGTGACCCGCATGGCAACGGACAAGGTATCGGCCCCGTACTCCCGGGCCATCGAGGTCTCCGGCCTCCACAAGTCCTTCGGAGCGCTCGAGGTGCTCAAGGGCATCGACTTCTCGGTCGGCCGCGGCGAGGTGGTGTGCGTCATCGGGCCGTCCGGCTCGGGGAAGTCGACGCTGCTGCGCTGTGTGAACCTCCTGGAGGAGCCGACCGCGGGGAAGGTCACCGTGGCCGGTACGGAGGTCACCCACCCGGACGTGGACATCGACCGGGTACGGCGCCGGATCGGCATGGTGTTCCAGTCCTTCAACCTCTTCCCGCACCTGACCGCGCTGGAGAACCTGACAATCGCCCAGCGACGGGTGCTCCGCAGGGACAAGACAGGAGCCGACAAGGTCGCCCGGGCGAACCTGGCGCGGGTGGGCCTGAGCGACAAGGAGGACTCGTACCCGGCGCAGCTCTCCGGAGGGCAGCAGCAGCGGGTCGCCATCGCACGCGCGCTCTCCATGGAGCCGGAACTGATGCTCTTCGATGAGCCGACTTCCGCACTCGACCCCGAACTGGTGGGCGATGTGCTCGCGGTGATGCGCTCGCTGGCGGACGAGGGCATGACGATGCTCGTCGTCACCCATGAGATGAGCTTCGCACGGGAGGTCGCGGACCGGGTGGTCTTCATGGACGGCGGAGTGATCGTCGAAGAGGGCTCCCCGGAGCGGGTCGTGGGTGACCCGCAGCACGAGCGCACCCGGACCTTCCTGGCGCGGGTACTGGACCCAGCGGCGGCGGAGGTGGGCGAGGTCCCCGACACGGGGCCGAGCGGCAAACGCGTCGACCGGTGAGAACGCGGTGCGGGCCGGGCGGTGACGTCGGGCCCGCAACGGGGCATGGTGAGCGGTGATCGGTTTTCCCCGAGCCTCAGGAGCCCGCCGGTGTTCGTCGACATGCCCCTCGAAGACCTGCGCACCTACCGTCCCGAACGGCCCGAGCCGGCCGGCTTCGACGCCTTCTGGCAGCGCACCCTCAAAGAGGCGCGTGCCTGCCCGCTCGACGCCCGCTTCACCCCGGTGGACGTGGGCCTGGACCTGCTGGACACCTACGACGTGGAGTTCTCCGGCTTCGGCGGGCACCGTATCCGCGGCTGGTTCCTGCTGCCGCGCGGCGCGGGGCGGCCGCTGCCGTGCGTCGTGCGGTACCTCGGCTACGGGGGCGGGCGCAGCCTGCCGCACGACTGGCTGCTCTGGCCGGCCGCCGGGTACGCCACATTCGTGATGGACCCGCGCGGCCAGACCGGGCCCAACAGGCCCGGTGACACCCCCGACCCGGTCGGCTCCGCCAACCCGTCCGTCGGCGGCATGATGACGCGCGGCGTCCTGGACCCCGACGAGTTCTACTTCCGCCGGCTCTACACGGACGCCGTACGGGCCGTGGAGGCCGCCCGTGAGCACGCCGGGGTGGACCCGGACCGCATCGTCGTGGAGGGCAACAGCCAGGGCGGTGCGCAGGCGCTGGCGGTGGCGGGACTGGTGCCGGGGCTCGCGGCCGCGCTCATCCGGGTGCCGTTCATGGCGCACATCCGGCGCGCCGTCGAGGTGGCCGAGGCCGGCCCGTACACCGAGCTCGCCGCCTACTTCGCCGGGGAGCGGCTGCACATCGATGCCGCGCTGGACACCCTGGACCACTTCGACGGGCTGACCTTCGCCGCCCGCGCCGAGGCCCCCGCCCTCTTCGGTACGGGCCTGGCGGACACCATCACGCCGGCCTCCACCGGCTTCGCCGCGTACCACCACTACGCGGGACCGAAGGACCTACGGGTGTGGCGGTTCAACGGTCACGAGGGTGGCGGGGTGCACCATCAGGCGGACGAGGTCATGTTCGTGCGTGAACTTTTCGCGTGACGGTGTGTCAGCCGGACGCCTGCTTGAATGCCGGGCACATGAGTGAGGAGTGGTGATGGGCGCGTGGGGAGCGGGGCCGCTCGTGGTCGGCGTGGACAGTTCCACGCAGTCCACGAAGGTGTTGGTCGTGGACGCGGCAACCGGAGAGGTGGCGGCACGCGGCCAGGCGCCGCACACCGTCTCCGCCGGGCCCGGCAAGGAGAGCGACCCCGAGGAGTGGTGGGAGGCGCTGGAGCGGGCGCTGGCGGCCTGTGGTGACGCCGTCCTGCAGGCGTCCGCGGTCTCCGTGGCGGGCCAGCAGCACGGTCTGGTCACCCTGGACGCGGCAGGGCGTCCGGTGCGCCCTGCGCTGCTGTGGAACGACGTACGGTCCGCACCGCAGAGCCGCCGCCTCATCGAGGAGCTGGGCGGCCCCGAGGCGTGGGCCGAGCGGGCGGGCAGTCTGCCCGGGCCGTCGTTCACGGTGGCCAAGTGGGCGTGGCTGCGGGCCCAGGAGCCGGCGGCGGCACGGGCGACCGCAGCGGTGCGGCTGCCGCACGACTACGTGACCGAGCGGCTGACGGGCGAGGCCGTCACCGACCGGGGCGACGCCTCGGGGACGGGCTGGTGGTCCTCGGCCACGGAGTCCTACGACGCGGAGGTCCTCGGGCACGTGGGGCTGCGTACGGAGATGCTGCCGCGGGTGGCGCGCCCCGGAGAGGCGGCCGGGACCGTGCGCCCCGAAGGGCTGCCGCTGCCCCATGGGGCGCTGGTCGCGGCCGGTACGGGGGACAACATGGCAGCGGCCCTGGGGCTGGGTCTGCGCCCGGGGCGCCCGGTCATCAGCCTCGGCACCTCGGGGACGGTGTACGCGGTGACCACCCGGCGCCCGGCCGACCCCACGGGCACGGTCGCGGGTTTCGCGGACGCGCGCGGCGACTGGCTGCCGCTGGCCTGCACCCTGAACTGCACGCTCGCGGTGGACCGGATGGCGGCGCTGCTCGGCCGGGACCGGGAGGCGGTGGAGCCGGGCGGCTCGGCGGTGGTGCTGCCGTTCCTGGACGGCGAGCGCACGCCGAACCTCCCCGGTGCCACGGGCCTGCTCCACGGGCTGCGGCACGACACCACGGGCGGGCAGGTGCTGCAGGCCGCCTATGACGGCGCGGTGTTCGCGCTGTTGCGGGCGCTGGACCTCGTGGCGGGGCCGGAGACGGCGGCGGACGAGCCGCTGCTGCTGATCGGCGGCGGGGCGCGCGGGCGGGCCTGGCGGGACACCGTACGGCGGCTGTCCGGGCGGGCCGTCATCGTGCCGCGGGAAGGGGAACTGGTGGCGCTGGGCGCCGCGGCGCAGGCGGCGGGGCTGCTGCTGGGCGAGGACCCGGCGGCGGTGGCGCGGCGCTGGGGTACGGACCGGGGCGAGCGTTACGAGGCGGTGGAGCGGGACGCTGCGGCGTGGGAGCGGCTGACCGGGACGCTCACGGCGGCGGGCCCGCTCTTCGGAGCTTGAGGCTCCCCTGGAGGGCGCCGGACGCGCCGTCGTGCGCTCCGCGCGGCATTCATCCGGACCGTGCGTTCCCTGCGCCCGAGAGATAGCTGTTCCGCTGAGCCTATCCACTCAATTCCCTTTCTACGCCACTCATTTGAGGGATTGTGCGGATAAAATCAGTGCGACTACCTTCTCTGTTCGGCGGATAGGCCGATTTCAACTTCTTCCAGAGATGGGTGGGGCAGCTGTGACGGTTCCGGAAGAAACTCTCTCCGACACCGGAGGCGAAAGCCAAAATTCGAACCTGACCAGTCTGGCCACGACTGCGGCGCGCAATCTTGCGACCACCACCAAGACGCAGCCGCAGATGCAGAACATCACCTCCCGGTGGCTGCTGCGCCTGCTGCCCTGGGTGCAGGTGTCCGGCGGCACGTACCGGGTGAACCGCCGCCTGACGTACAGCGTCGGCGACGGTCACATCGACTTCGCCGCGGACGGCGCCGAGCTGCGCGTCATCCCCGACGAGCTGCGCGAACTGCCCGCGCTGCGGGACTTCACCGACACGGAGGTCCTCAGCGCGCTCGCCGAGCGCTTCGAAACCCAGGAGTACGCGGCGGGCGAGGTGATCGCCGAGGCGGGCGCGCAGGCCGACCGCGTCGTGCTGATCGGGCACGGCAGGGTGGACCGGATCGGCACGGGCAAGTACGGCGACGAGACCACGCTCGGCGCGCTGGCCGGCGGCGACCACCTCGGCGACAAGGCGCTGACCACGCCGGACGCGACCTGGGAGTTCACCTACCGCGCCGTGACCCGGGTCACGGTACTGACGCTCGCCGTGAGCGCGATCGGTGAGATCACGGGCCGCTCGGAAGCGTTGCGTGCCCATCTGGAGGCGGCGCGGTCCGGCACCCCGGCACCGCACAACGAGAGCGGCGAGGCGGCCATAGAGATCGCCTCCGGACACCACGGCGAGCCGGCCCTCGGCAGCACGTTCGTGGACTACGAGCTGACGCCCCGGGAGTACGAACTGAGCGTCGCGCAGACCGTACTGCGCACCCACACCCGCGTCGGCGACCTTTACAACGACCCGATGAACCAGGTCGAGGAGCAGCTGCGGCTGACCATCGAGGCGCTGCGCGAGCGGCAAGAGCACGAGATGATCAACAACCGCGAGTTCGGCCTGCTGCACAACGCCGACCCGCGCCAGCGCATCCCCACCCGCAGCGGCCCGCCCACCCCCGACGACATGGACGCACTGCTCTCCACCGTATGGAAGGAGCCGTCCTTCCTGCTGGCCCATCCGAAGGCCATCGCGGCTTTCGGGCGGGAGTGCAGCAAGCGTGGCCTGTATCCGACGGCCGTGGACTTCAACGGACACTCCCTGCCGTCCTGGCGCGGCGTGCCCATCTTCCCCTCCGGCAAGATCCCGGTCAGCAAGGAGGGCACCAGCTCGTTCCTCGTGATGCGCACCGGCGAGGAACGCCAGGGCGTCGTCGGGCTGCACCAGACCGGAATTCCCGATGAATACCAGCCAGGCCTGTCCGTCCGATTCATGGGCGTCGACGACAAGGCCGTCCTGAACTACCTCGTGAGCGCCTACTACTCCGCGGCCGTCCTGGTCCCGGACGCACTCGGAATTCTCGACGACGTGGCAATCGGCCACTGAACCCCGAATTCAAGCCATGCCCGCGACAATTCAAGCCGCGGCGTGACGCACATCACCAAGGGACCGCGCCGAATAGTGCCCGACCCCGTCGGTCGGGCCTTCGGCCGCACGTTTCACACCGGCACAGGAATAGGTGAGCATCTCCATGACCACTTCGCTCGACCCGACGTCCGGCCTCGGCGACTCCGCGAACGACCAGGCCCGGTCGAGCCTCGCCACGGCGGCGGCACGGAATCTGGCAACCACCACGAAGACCGTGCCGCAGATGCAGGGGATCTCCTCCCGCTGGCTGCTGCGCGTCCTGCCCTGGACGGAGGTCTCCGGCGGCACGTACCGGGTGAACCGCCGGCTCACCCACACCCTCGGCGACGGCCGGGTGGAGTTCACCAGCACCGGCAGCGAGGTCCGCGTCATCCCCGTCGAGCTGCGCGAACTGGCGCCGCTGCGCGGGCTGACCGACCAGGCGGCGCTGGAGGGGCTGGCCGGCCGTTTCGAGCAGCGCGACTTCGCCCCCGGTGACGTGCTCATCGAGCGCGGCACGCCCACGGACCAGGTGGTGCTGATCGCGCACGGCAAGCTGGAGCGCGTGGGCGAGGGCAAGTACGGCGACGACACCGTCCTCGGGGTGCTCGCCGACGGCGACCACACGGGTGCCACGGCGCTGCTCTCCGGGGAGGGCACCTGGGAGCACACCGTCCGCGCCGTCACCCGGGGCACAGCGCTGGTGCTGCCCCGCTCCGCCTACGAAGAGGTGGCCGGCCGGTCCGAGGCGCTGCGCAGCCACATCGAGCAGTTCCGTGCCGCGCTGGTCCCCGCGCAGAACAAGCACGGCGAGGCCGCCATCGAGGTGGCGTCCGGCCACGTCGGCGAGCCGCAGCTGCCGGGCACGTACGTGGACTACGAGCTGGCGCCGCGGGAGTACGAACTGAGCGTCGCGCAGACCGTACTGAAGATCCACAGCCGGGTCGCCGACCTCTACAACGACCCGATGAACCAGCTGGACCAGCAGCTGCGGCTGACGGTCGAGGCGCTGCGCGAGCGGCAAGAGCACGAGATGGTCAACAACAAGGAGTTCGGCCTGCTGCACAACGCCGATCTCAAGCAGCGCATCCACACCCGTTCCGGCCCGCCCACCCCGGACGACCTGGACGAGCTGATCTCGCGCCGCCGCAAGACCCAGGTCCTGCTGGCGCACCCGCGCACCATCGCGGCCATCGGCCGGGAGTGGAACGCCCGTGGCATCTACCCCACGGGCGTGGAGTTCGGCGGCCAGGAGGTCCGCGCCTGGCGCGGCATTCCGCTGCTGCCCTGCAACAAGATCCCGATCAACCCCGACCAGACCAGCTCGATCATCGCCATGCGTCTGGGCCAGGACAACCAGGGCGTGGTGGGCCTGCACCAGACGGGCATCCCGGACGAGTACCAGCCCGGCCTGTCGGTGCGCTTCATGGGCATCAATGAGCAGGCGATCATCAAGTACCTGGTCAGCGCGTACTTCTCGGCCGCCGTGCTGGTGCCGGACGCGCTGGGCGTCCTGGAGGACGTCGAGATCGGGCACTGAGGGGCCCGCCGGTCCCTGCGGAAGGGGGTTCGCCGCAGGGACCGGTCCCCGCGTCCAGAGCGTGACGGCGATGGCTGCTGCGGCGGCCATCGCCGTGTCCGTGCGGGAGCGGGCCGCACAACTGCGGTGAACGGGGCAACTGCGGTGAGTGGGGCGGGAGTACCGGCCGGAAGATTTTCCGCCGTTCTTGGTCGAGCCGTGAGCGGACCGGGCAGAACGTGGGCAGAGGCCGTGCGGTTCCGGACGATGAGGGACCGCATGCGTATGTCCTCGTGCCACGGCCCGCGGGCCGTGGCAGGTTCGCGAGCGTCCCCCTCCCCCCATGAACACCGGCAGGAGATCGCATGCAGCACGACATCCCCCAGCCGTCCCGGCGCCGCCTGCTGACCGGCGCCGCGGCGGCGGCCGCCGCCCTCATCCCCCTCGGCTCCGGCCTGGCGCAGGCCGCCCCCCACCGCTCCCGCGCCGCCGCCTACCCGGACGTCCACTGGACCCCGGCCGCTCCCGCCAACTACACCGCGGCGAACCGCCCGGCACAGTACGGCATCGACATGGTGATCATCCATGTCACGCAGGAGACGTACGCCGACACGGTCAAGATCTTCCAGAACCCGAAGAGGCAGGTCTCCGCGCACTACTGTGTGCGCTCGGCCGACGGGTACATCGGCCAGTTCGTCCGCGAGGACGACGTCGCCTGGCACGCGGGCAACTGGAACTACAACACCCGCAGCATCGGCATCGAGCACGAGGGCTGGGTGGACCAGCCCAAGTGGTTCACGGACGTCATGTACGAGCAGTCCGCGCAGCTCACAGCCGCAATCTGCGCGCGGTACGGCATACCGAGAGACCGTAAGCACATCATCGGACACGTTGAGGTGCCCGGGTCCGACCACACGGACCCGGGCCGTTTCTGGGACTGGCCGCGCTACATGTCGCTGGTGAAGGCCGCCTCCTGACGTCCTGACGTTTCTGGCGGCCACCGCCCGGGCGATGCCTCCCCGGAACGGCGGCCGCCACCGGAGCGGCGCATCCCGGTGCCACGGCGCTTCTGCGCGGGTGCGCGCCCCGCCAGTGGTGTACTTCGTTGGCCCAAGGATTCATTGGCCAAGGAACAGTCGGCGTGACAGCTGGGGTGATCGTGAGGCAGCGATTCGGTCGTGTCCGCGCGGCACTGACGGTTCTGCTGGCGGCCGGTGCACTGGCCGGCGGAGGCGCGGCGGGCGGCGGAAGCGCCGCCGTCTCGGCGGACGTGCTGCGTACGGGCCGGGCGGCCCCGGCGGCGTCCGGGGTGACGTACACCCAGTTCTCGATGGCGGTGGCGCGCGGCATCGCACGCGGTCATCTGCTGACGGTGGACCTGGCGAGACCGGACGTCTCGGTCGACCTGCTGTACGCGGGCGCGGTCGGCGCCCGGAAGGCGGTGTCCGAGATGGCCGGCACGCAGGACGCGGTGGCCGGCGTCAACGGCGACTTCTTCAACATAACGGAGGGTCAGCACCCGGGTGTCGAGCCGACGGGCGCGTCCAGCGGGCCCGCGATCGCTGCCGGGCGGCCGCTGAAGTCGGCGGTGCCGGACGGGCAGCGGTTCGGGCCCGCCTTACCGCCCGGCACGACGGCCGAGGACGTCCTCGCGGTGGGCCCGGACCGGCGGGCCCGGCTGGACCGGCTGTCGCTGCGCGGCTCGGTGGCCACGCCGGACGGCCGGCTACCGCTGCGGGGGCTGAACCTGTACGCGCTGCCGGTGGACGGCATCGGCGCGTACACCCCGGAGTGGGGCACCACTTCACGGGTGCGCGCCACCTGTGGCACGGACACCGACCGTGCGGCGCCGTGCAGCAAGGACACCACCGAGGTCACGGTGCGCGGCGGCCGGGTCGAGAAGATCGCGGACGTACCGGGGCGCGGCGGCGTGCCCGAGGGCTCGACGGTACTGGTCGGGCGCGAGGAGGGCGCGCGGCAGCTGCGCAAGCTGTCGGTGGGCGAGCGGGTGCGTGTCACGGACCGGCTGGTGGGGCAGCGGCCGGGCCCCGCGCGGTTCGCGGTGGGCGGCTTCCCGGTCCTGCGGGACGGGGCGCCGCTGCCGGGCCTGGACACCGTCGCGTCAGCGGTCCGTACCGCGGCGGGCGTCGGCGGGGACGGCCGGGTGCTGTACCTGCTCGCGCTGGACGGCAAGAAGGGGAACGCCGGGCTGACGATCGGCGAACTGGCCGGGCTGATGACGCGGATCGGCGCCCGGGACGCGGTGAACCTGGACGGCGGCGGGTCCTCGACGCTGGTCCTGCGCGAGCCGGGGAGCGGCGCGGCGACCGTGCGCAACCACCCTTCGGGCGGCGCGGAGCGACCGGTACCGAACGGGATCGGGGTCTTCGCGCAGCGGCTCTGAGGGGACCTCATTCAGGGCCGCACGCTGCTGACCAGGTCGGCGGCGCCGGAGAGGCCGTTGCTGATGTCGGGGGCGAGGCTGCTGCCGGCGAGGAAGAAGCCGAGGAGCACGCACACGAGGGCGTGCGAGAGCTTCAGCTGTCCGCTGCGCATAAAGACGACGGCCAGCACGACGAGCAGCAGGACGACTGAGATCGAAATAGCCATGGCGAACCTCCCTCGGTGGCCCGAACGGGCCATCAACGGCGCCAGTTTGGCGTATTTCGCGGTCTTCACCCGGCCGTCAGGCGTCCTCCGAAAGGGTGATCACTGCAGGTCACCGGACGGCTGCCCGGGGCCGCGAGGACGCGTGCTGCGCCAGCGCCTCCCACCGCACCGTACGGTCGCACCATCGTTCGAGCAGTACCCGGTCGTGGCCGACGGCGAGCAGACCGGCGCCGGACTCCGCGCGGTACTCCTCCACCACCGCGACCAGCGCGGCCGTCGTCGAGGCGTCGAGCATCGCGGTCATCTCGTCGCAGATCAGCCAGCGCGGCCGCAGCACCAGCGCGCGGGCGAGGCAGGCGCGCTGCAGCTGGCCGTCGCTGACCTCGTGCGGGCGGCGGCCGAGCAGTTCGGGGCCGAGGCCGACGCGCGGCACCAGCTCAGCGAGCCGTTCCGCCGCCTCGCCGCGACGGCCGGCCGCGCGCAGCGGCTCGGCGATCAGGTCGGCGAGCCGCAGCCGGGGGTCGGCGGCGAGCCGGGGCTGCTGGAAGACGACGCCGAAGGCGGTGCGCAGCTCGCGCGGGGCGCGGTGCCGCCAGCCGGGCGCGGCCCGTCCGTCCACGACGACGCTCCCCCGGTCGGGGCGGTGCAGCAGGGCCGCCACCTTGGCGAGCGTGGACTTGCCGCAGCCGCTGGGGCCGAGCAGCCCGACCGCTTCACCGGGTGCGACGCTCAGAGATACGCCGCGCACGACGGGCCGTGCGCGGTCGTATCCGGCGGTGATGTCCATGAGGTCAAGCATCGGCGGCCTCTCCAGTGGCCAGGGCGCCTACCGGTACGTGGTGGCAGGCCACCCCGTCGACCGGCTCGGGCACGACGTCGCACGCGGCCGTCGCGTGCGGACAGCGGACGGCGAAAGCGCAGCCTTCGGGGAGCGCGCCCAGCTCGGGAGGCTGGCCGGGGATGGGCGTGAAGGCGCGTTCGGGGAGTGCGTTGAGCAGACCGCGCGCATACGGGTGCTGCGGGCCCGGCGTACCGAAGAAGTCCGCCGCGTCGGCTAGTTCGACGATGCGGCCCGCGTACATGACGGCGACCCGGTCGGCGATCCGCTCGGCCGCCGCGAGGTCGTGCGTGATCATCAGCAGCGCGCGTCCGTCGTCCGCGTGCCGCCGCAGCTCGTCCACCGTACGGTCCACCAGGTCGCGGTCCAGCCCGGTGGTCGGCTCGTCGGCGATCAGCAGCGGCGCCTCGCCGACCAGCGCGAGCGCGGTCGCCGCGCGCTGGGCGAGGCCCCCGGAGAGCTGGTGCGGGTACCGGTCGAGGTGGTCGGCGGGGAAGGCCGCGCGCTCGGCTGCCCCCTCTGCAGCCGAGCGCAGTTCGTGGCGGGGGACGTCCGTCAGTTCGCGGACGGTCTCCTCCAGTTGGGCCCGTACGGTGCGTACGGGTGTGAGGTGCGCGGCGGGGCTCTGCGGGACCAGCCCGGCCCGCCGGCCGCGCACACTGCGCGCGAGCTCCCCCTCTGTGGCGGTGAGCAGCTCTACGGAGGGCAGCGGCGCGCCATCGGGCGCCGTTCCCGCGAGCCGTGCCGAGCCGGCCGTCCGCGCGTTGCCGGGCAGCAGGCCGAGCAGCGCGGAGGCCAGTACGGACTTGCCGCAGCCGCTCTCCCCGACCAGAGCCAGGCACTCGCCGGGCGCGAGGGCGAAGGACGCGTCGGTGACGGCGGCGACGTGCCGACCACCGCGCATCCGAAAGCGTACGGAGAGTCCTTGCACGGACAGCACGGGAGGCGCTTCTGCGGTGCTCACAGCATCAGCTCCGATCGGCGGCGCGGGTCGAGCCGTTCCCGCCAGGCGCCCGCGAGACCGGCGACGGCGAGGGTGGGCACGATGATGAACAGGCCGGGGAAGAGCGTGGGCCACCAGTCGCCCGCCAGCAGGGAGCTGCGCGCGGAGTTGACCATGATGCCCAGGCTCGCTTCGTGGGCGGGCAGGCCGAGGCCCAGGAAGGACAGCGCGGACTCGTGCCAGATGGCGTGCGGCACCATCAGGACGGCGGCGAGGCCGGCCCGTGGCAGCACGCCGGGCAGCAGGTGCCGTACGGCCACCCGCCACCGCGAGGCGCCCCCGGAGACCGCGGCGTCGACGAACGGGCGGCCGCGCAGCGAGAGCACTTCGGCCCGCACGATGCGCGCGGTGGACAGCCAGTGGGTGAGCCCCACCGAGATGATCACCGGCCAGACGCCGGGCCGGAACATCGCCACGATGAAGATGCCCAGCAGCAGGTGCGGCACGGACGAGAAGAGGTCCACGACCCGCATCACGGCCCGGTCCGCCCAGCCGCCGAGCGCGCCCGCCAGTGCGCCGACCGCGGTGCCGATGACCGTGGCGGTGAGCGCGGCGACCACACCGACCAGGAGGGAGACGCGCAGCCCGTAGACGCAGCGCAGCAACAGGTCCCGGCCGACCTCGTCGGTCCCGAAGGGGTGTGCCAGGGAAGGTGCTTGCAACTTGGCGGCGAGGTCGACGGCCTGCGCGTCCATCGGGACGAGCGGCGGCACAAGAAGGACGGCGAGGAGTACGGCGGCCATGATGACGGCCGAAGCGCCCACCCTCAGGGAGCGGTGGTCCCGGCCCCCATGGGACCGCGCGGGGTGCCAGGTGAGGTCAGCCATCGAACGCCACCCTCGGGTCGGCGAGTCCGTACAGCAGGTCGGAGAGCAGGTTCCCGGCCAGCACCGCGGCCGTGGCCAGTACGGTCAGCGCCGCCAGCAGCGGGAAGTCGACGCTGGTGGCGGCCTGGACGGTGGCCGCCGCGATGCCGGGCCAGCTGAAGACGGTCTCCACCAGCAGCGCGCCGGTGATCAGTTCGGGCACCCGGGAGCCGATCAGGGTGAGCACCGGCAGCAGGCCGCTGCGCAGCGCGTGCTGCAGCAGGACGGTGCGCTCGCGCAGGCCCCGGGAGCGCGCGCCGCGCACCGGGTCCTCGGCGAGCGCGTCCCCGACGCCCTGGCGTACGTACAGCACGAACCACGGGAGCTGCGAGACGGCCAGCACGAGGGCAGGCAGGACCACATGGCGGGCGACCTGACCGGCGGTGGCGGTGCCGCTCCCGGTGTCGGTGAGGCCGCCGGCCGGCAGCATCCCGAACTTCAGCGCGCACAGCCAGATGGCGAGCAGGCCGAGCCAGAAGGGCGGCGCGGCCTCCAGTGCGTACGCGGCGCCCGTCACCGTACGGTCGAGCAGACCGCCGCGCCTACGGGCGGCGAGGACGCCCAGCACGGTGCCGAGCAACACGGCGAGCACGAAGGCGAGCGCGCACAACAGGACGGACCAGCCGATGCGTTCGCCGATGACCTGGGAGACCGGGGCGCGCAACGAGGCGGAGTCGCCGAGGTCGCCGGTGAGGGCGCCGGTCAGCCAGTCCCACCAACGGGTGATCAGGGGCTGGTCGACGCCGAGGTTGTGGCGGATCTGGTCGAGGTTCTCCTGCGACGCGGTCAGGCCGGCGGTCCCCGCGTACGCCTTGACCGGGTCGAAGGGCGAGGCCGCCGCGATGGCGAACACCCCGAAGGTGACGGCGAGGAGGACCGGGACGGCGAGCAGGGCCCGCCGTCCGGTCATCCGCGCCATCGGCCCCCAGGGCAGGGACTTCAGGATGCTCACTTCTTGGGCTGCCAGTCCTCGACGTTCCACCAGGGGCCGGAGGCCAGGCCGTGGTCGTGCGGCTCGACCTGAGTGGTCAGGCCCTGCTCCCCCGGGACCTGCCACGCGTCGTTCACCACGTACAGGTGGTCGATGTGGGTCAGGAAGATGTACGCGGGGTCCTTCTGCAGCTCGCGCTGGACGGTGTCGTACCCGGCCTTGCGGCGGTCGTGGTCGTCGGTGCGGCGCGCGTCGACGAGCGCCCGGTCGATCTTGTCGTTCCGGTACCGGGACATGTTGTTGAAGCCGTCGCCCGCGAGCGAGGAGTGCAGCAGCAGGTACTGGTCGAAGTCGGGGTCGGCGGGGCTGCCGCCGCCCGCGAGCACCGCGTCGTGCTTCATCCGCGGTTCGATGACCTCCCACGTACCGGACTCGACCTTGGCCTCGATGCCGGCCTTCTTGGCGTCGGAGGCGAAGGCGAGGGCGTGCTCCTGGCGGAGCTTGTCACCGGAGAGGTACCAGAGGGTGAACGAGGCGCGCTGCTTCCCCTTCGTGCGGATGCCGTCGGCGCCCTTCTTCCAGCCCGCGTCCTCGAGGATGCGCTCGGCCTTCTTCAGGTCGTGCGCGCGCTCGGTCCCCTTGGCGAACCACGGGCTGTCGGTGGGCACGGGCCCGTAGGCGGGCTTGCCCGCGCCGTTCAGGATGCCCTTGACCATCGCCTCACGGTCGACTGCGAGGTCCAGGGCGCGGCGCACGGCCTTGGCGCCGGTGACCGGATTCGCGGTGGGCAGCGTGACGTTGCGGTAGTCGAAGGTCTTCGCCGTGTATGTCTTCTTGTCCTGCGCGGACTTGAAGGTGGCGGCGAGGTTGGGCGGCAGGATCGCGCCGTCGAGGTCACCGGAGCGCAGCCGGGTGGCGCGCACGTCGTCGTCCTTGATGATCGCCATGGTGAACTTCTTCACCTTCGGCGCGCCGCCCCAGTAGTGCGGGTTGGCCTTGAAGGTGAGCTTCTCGCCCTTGGACCAGTGGGTGAGGACGTACGGGCCCGTGCCGACCGGGTGGGTGGTGAAGGAACCGTTGTTCACGTTCTGCTTGCCGGCGACGTGCTGCGGGGCGATCGGCAGGACGGTGCGCTCGGCGAACGGCGCATACGGGTACTTGAGGTGGAAGACGACCGTGCGGTCGTCCTTCTTCTCGACGCTGTCGATCGCGTCGAGCTCGGCCTTGGAGGCGTTGTTGGTCTTCTCGTCGAGGATGGTCCGATAGGTGAAGACCACGTCATCGGCCGTGAAGGGTTTGCCGTCGCTGAACTCCACGCCCTTGCGCAGCGTGTAGGTATACGTCCGGCCGTCGTCCGAAACCTCGGGGAGCTTCTCGGCGAGCGCGGGCTTGAGCCGCATCCGGGCGTCGTGGGTGAGCAGCCCGTCGAAGATCTTGGAGTTGCCGTCCTTGCCGTAGCCCAGCAGCGGGCTGAGGCTGTCCGGCTCGTAGGCGATGCCGACCACGGCGGAGTCCTGCGCGCCCGCGGCGCCCTTGCCGTCGGACGGCGTGGAGCAGGCCGCGGCACCGAGGGCCAGCGTCGTCGCCAGGGCCGTCGCGGCCGCTCCTCGTATCGACCGGGCGGACATGCACCACTCTCCTTGCTTCAGCCGTCTCACGCCGCCTCATGCCGAGGCAAAGCTTTTGCGAACGGCTTGCAATTAAACAACATGTAAGAGAGTGCGGACAGACGCGGTCCTTACTCGGACGCGACCCTTACCGGTTGCGGGGCGGGCGGTCAGTCGCCGAAGCCGCCGCCGAATCCCCCGCCGTCGCCGCCCCCGAAGCCCCCGCCACCACCGAAGCCGCCACCGAAGTCGCCGCTGCTGAAGTCGCCGCCCGAGTAGTCCCCGCCACCGCCGTCCCCGTGGTACGCGCCGTCGCCCCACCCGTAGGCGGCCGGGCCCATCATCGAGGAGCCGAGCATCGTGCCGAGGAACAGGCCCGGGAGCAGCCCGCCGCCGAGCATCCCGTAGTAGCCACCGGCCCAGGGCCCGTATACGGGGCCCGCGTCCCAGTACGGGCGGTCCTCGCCGTACGGGGTGCGCACCGTGCGGGCCATCGGTTCCTGGCCGTCCGCCAGCCGCGCCTGATCGGCCGCGCACACCGGGACGGTGCGCTCCGCGCCTCCGGGTGGCGCCCACTGCGCGTCGGCCACGGACGGGCCGTGCCGCGGGTCGAAGAAGCACGGCGGGCGGCGCTCCGGAAGCGGGCGGCCCTCCCGCCGGGCCGCGAGCGTGGCCAGCGCGAACCGGCCGTCCTCCAGCGTCTCCGTCACCTTCCGCACGTCCTGGGGGTGCCGCGCCTGCCCCATTGTCTGTTTGGCGTTCTCGTACGCGTCCAGGGCGTGCGCGTAGTCGGCGCGCATCGCGTCATCGGCGCCCGGCTCGCCGGGCCGGAAATCCAGCCGGTCCAGCTCCTCGCCGTAAGCGGTGATGTCCTCGTCGACCACCACCCGCAGCGCGTCCAGCGCGGCCTGCTCCTCGGCCTCACGGCGGCGCTTGGTGCGCCGGTGGACGGTGTACGCGCCACCCGCCCCGAGGACCACGAGCGCCCCGAGCCCGACCAGCGCGCCGCTGCTGACCCCGTCCCCGCCCGTGCCCTGCCAGGAGTCCGGTGTGCCCTTCCCGACCTGCTTCTCGGCCTGCGCGACAAAGTCCTTCAGCTGCGCGGTCGCGTCCCCTGGGTGCGCACGCTGGGCGGCACCCACAAGGTGGCGCACCGACTCGCGGGACATCACGTTCCCGTCGGCCCGGGCGTCGAAGCGGTCGCCGAGCTGCACCGCGTACACACCCTGGACGCCGACCCGGGTGCGCAGGTCCTCGAAGAGCGTCGCGCGCGGGTAGTCGGAGTTCGCGGGGAGCACGGCCACGAAGACCGGCTTCCCGGCCTGCTCGATGTCGCTCGCCAGCGCGTCCGCCTGCCCGTCCGGCAGCTGTCCCGCAGCCCGTGGGTCGACGTACACGGGCCCCTTGGAGAGCGCGTCGGCCGCCGCGTCCAGTCCCCCGTCGGCGCGCGCCGCGGAGGCGACGACGGACCCCGTCGGTGCCCCGTACGCGGCCGCCCCGGAAGCCGCGACGGGCGCCACCGCAAGCAGCAGCGCCGCACCGGCGGCCGGCAGGGCCGGCACCGACGGGAACGCGGGTCGTCGGGGTGCGACCTTCATACGTACGACGCTACCCGAACTTCACTTTTCCGACATGCCCAGTGGAACGGTTCAGCCATCGAGCGCGAGGCCGTTCTTTGCCGCCTCGATCGACTCCTCGGGGGCGGGCCCGGACGGGTTCTCCGTGGCGAGCGCCTGATTACGGGCGACAAAGGGGCGCAGCCGCGCGTCGTAGCGGCCGAACGCGGCCCGGTGGTCCTCGGGCGTGCGGCCCAGCTCGGCGGCAAGCACGTAGGCACCCACCAGGGCCAGGCTCGTGCCCTGCCCGGACAGCGGGGAGGGGCAGTAGCCGGCGTCCCCGACGAGCGCCACCCGGCCGGCGGTCCAGCGGTCCAGGTGGATCTGCGCCATCGCGTCGAAGTAGAAGTCGGGCGCCTCCCGCATCGCCGCCAGCAGTTTCGGCGTCTCCCAGCCCAGGTGACCCAGCCGTTCCTGGAGCAGCGCCTTCTGGTGCTCGGTGTCCCGGTGGTCGTACGTGAAGGGCTCGGACGAGAAGCCGAGCGTGGCCCTGAGCTCGCTGTTGCCGCGCGCCGGGTAGACGACGTAACTCGCGCCGCCGTCCTGGAGCCACACCTGCCAGTCGTCGAGCTCCAGGAAGTTGCCGGTACTGAACACACCCACGTAGGCCCCGAGGTGCCGGAGGAATTCCGGCTCGGCACCGAAGGCCAGCCGGCGCACCGTGGAGTGCAGGCCGTCCGCGCCCACGACGAGGTCGAAGCTGCGGGCCGGGGCACGCTCGAAACCGACGCGTACGCCGTCGGCCGCCTCCTGAAGGGTGGCGATCGAGTCGCCGAAGAGGTACTCGATGCCGTCGCGCGCCTGCTCGTACAGCAGCGCGGTGAGGTCGTCGCGGAGCAGTTCGATGTCGTCGCTGTCGAGCCGGCCGCTGCTGAAGGTCTGCTCGGTGGAGCGCCACACCTCCTCCCCCGTGGCGTCCAGCATCGACATGCCCCGCATCCGGGTGCGCAGCCGGCGCGCGTCCGGGAGCACGCCCATCCGGTCGAGGACGTCCAGCGCGACACCACGGACGTCGATCGCCTGCCCTCCCGGACGCAGCCCCGGAGCACGCTCGACCACGGTCGGTTCGTAGCCCTGGTGGCGCAGCCAGTAGGCGGTGGCGAGGCCGGCGATGCCCGCCCCTGAGACGAGCACGGTCCTGCTCCTCATTGAGTCCCCCTGATGCAGTACGTACGGTGTACGCGCTGAATGTACGCCGTACGCGCCAGCTGGGGAAGCGGCTCACAGCGACTGATTTACCCGCTTGCTCTAGGACAGAGAGGCACTGAAGAACCGTCCTTCCTGCTAACCTCTGTACTAGTACAGCTGAGAAAGGGGGCGGAATGGCTGCGGAAAATGTTCCGCCGTATCTGCGCATCGCCTCCGAGATCCGGCGGCGTATCGAGGACGGCGAGCTGGTCGCCGGTGACCGGGTGCCGTCGACCCGGCGGATCGCGGAGGAGTGGCACGTCGCCCTGGCGACGGCCACGAAGGCGCTGACCGCGCTGCGGCAGGACGGCCTGGTGGAGGCCCGGCCGCGGGTCGGCACGGTGGTGGCGCCGTCCCGGCGTCCCCCGGGCACGGCTCACGGCTCCCGTGCCGCGACCCCGTCCGACCATGAACTGACCCGCGCCCGCATCGTGCGCACGGCCGTCGAGATGGCCGACGTGGAAGGGCTGGCGGCCCTGTCGATGCGCGGCGTCGCGGCCCGTCTGGGGGCCGCGGCGATGTCTCCCTACCGGTACGTGAACGGCAAGGACGAGCTGGTCCTGCTGATGGCGGACAGCGTTCTCGGTGAGATCGCGTACCCGGCGGAGCCGCCCGCGTGCCGTCGGACGCGGCTGGAGACGGGCGCCAGGGCCCTCTGGGCGGTGCACCGCGCCCATCCCTGGCTGGCGCAGCTCGCCCCGCTCACGCGCCCGCTGGCGCTGCCGAACCTGATGGCCTACTCGGAGTGGATGCTCGCGGGCCTCGACGACCTCGGGCTCGACGGGAACGCCATGCTGGACATCAATGTGCTGCTGTACAGCCACGTCCAGGGGCTCGCCGTCCACCTCGAACGGGAGGCGCACGCGGAAAGCGTGACGGGCCTCTCCCAGGAGCAGTGGATGGGGGAACAGGAAGCGGCCTTCGGGGCGATCGCCGCTTCGGGGCGGTACCCGACGTTCGCCCGGCTCCTGGAGTCCTTCGGCGCCGACGGTTACGACCTGGACCTCGACGCGCTCTTCGAGAGCGGCCTCCAGGCCCTGCTCGACGGCCTGGTCGCGCCCCGCCTTCGCTGACGTACGGATGCCGGCCGACGGCTCCCACAGCCGTCGGCCGGCATCCAGTGTGCGCGCCGCGCCTACGGGGCCGTGAGGTCCACCAGCTCGGCGAGGGACGCGCGGTGGCGGCCGGGAGCGCCGAGGGCGATCTCGTCGCTCTTGGCGCGCTTCAGGAAGACGTGGACCGGGTGTTCCCACGTCATGCCGATGCCACCGTGCAGCTGGAGGCATTCCTGTGCCGCGCGGACCGCGACCGGGGCGCAGTACGCCTGGGCGACGGCCACCGCCACCGGGGCGTCCGCGCTGTCGGTGGCCAGCGCGTCCGCCGCGTTGCGCGCCGCCGCCCGCGCCGACACCACCTCCAGCCAGAGCGCGGCCATCCGGTGCTTGAGCGCCTGGAAGGAGCCGACCGGGCGGCCGAACTGGTGGCGCTGCTTGGTGTACTCGACGAGCTCGGTCAGGCACCACTCGGCGATGCCGAGCTGTTCGGAGGCGAGCAGCCCGGCACCCATGAGCAGGGCCTTCCGTACGGCCGCGCCGGCCCGGTCGGGGCCGGCCAGCCGGCGGCCCGCCGCGCCGTCGAAGGTGACGCGGGCGAGCGGCCGGGTGAGGTCCAGCGGGGTGACCGTCTCGATGTGCAGCCCCGGCGCATCGGTGTCCACGGCGTACAGCTCGATGCCGTCCGCCGCGCGCACCGGTACGAGCAGCACGTCGGCGGCTGCCGCGTCGGCGACCGAGGCGACCGTGCCGAGCAGCGCGCCGTCGGCGCCGGCCCGTACGGGCGGCTCCAGCGGCCCTGCGGGCGCGGTCGGCAGCGGGAGCGTGAGTACGCCGATCCGCTCGCCGGCGGCCAGCGCGGCGAGCAGCCGTGCCACGTCGTCCTGGCCGGTGTCGCAGCCCATCAGGGCGGTGACCGCCAGCACGGCGCTCGTCAGGTACGGCACGGGCGTCACGGCCCGGCCCAGCTCCTCCAGGACGACGGCCGCCTCCCGGGGGCCCGCACCCTGCCCGCCGAGCTTCTCGGGGACCAGCAGCCCGGCCGCCCCGATGTCGGCGGCGAGCGAGCGCCAGAGGGCGGCGTCGTGCGTGCGGCCCGACTCCAGCTCGGCGAGGACCGCGGCCGGACCGCCGCGGTCGGTCAGCAGGGACCGTACTGCGGCGCGCAGGTCGTCCTCGGGCTCGGAGTAGAGCAGGTCCGGGCCCTCGGGCAGCTCGGACGCCGTGGCGTCCGCCAGAGTCTGCTGGTCGGTCATCGGGGCAGGTCCTTCCACGCGACGTCCTTGTCGGTGCGCGGCTCGGACGGCAGGCCGAGCACGCGTTCGGCGACGATGTTGAGGAGCACTTCGGAGGTGCCGCCCTCGATGCTGTTGCCCTTGGCGCGCAGATAGCGGTAGCCCGCCTCGCGCCCGATGAAGCTCAGTACGTCGGAGCCGGTGTGCGTCCAGCTGTCGTAGGTGAGGCCGTCCTCGGCGAGGAACTCCACCTCCCAGCCGCTGATCTCCTGGGCGAGCCGCGCGAACGACAACTTCATGCCGCTGCCTTCGGGGCCGGGCTGGCCCTGGATGAGCTGCTGGCGCAGCCGTTCACCGGTGAGGCGGGCCACCTCGGCCTCCACCCAGAGGCGCAGCAGCCGTTGATGCAGGTCGTGGGTGCGCAGTTCGGGGCGCTCGCGCCAGTCGGCGGCGGCGACGCCGATCATGCCGCCTTCACGGGGGATGCGGTTGCCCCCGATGGCGACGCGTTCGTTCATGAGGGTGGTCTGCGCGACCTTCCAGCCCTCGCCGACCTCGCCGAGGCGGCGGCTGTCCGGAATCCGCACGCCGGTCAGGAAGACCTCGTTGAACTCCGCCTCGCCGGTGATCTGGCGCAGCGGCCGCACCTCGACACCGGGGTCGGTCATGTCGCAGAGGAAGTACGTGATGCCGCGGTGCTTGGGTGCGTCCGGGTCCGTACGGGCGATGAGAATCGCCCAGCGGGCCTTGTGCGCGCCGGAGGTCCACACCTTCTGGCCGTCCACGACCCAGCTGTCACCATCGCGCACGGCACGGGTGGCGAGCCCCGCGAGGTCGGACCCGGCGCCGGGCTCGCTGAAGAGCTGGCACCACACCTCCTCGCCGGTCCACAGGGGCGGCAGGAAGCGCTGCCGCTGCTCCTCGGTGCCGTAGCGCAGGATGGTGGGCGCCGCCATGCCCAGGCCGATGCCGATCCGTCCCGGGTCGTTGTCGGGCGCCCCGGCGGCCGCCAGCTCCTCGTCGACGACGGCCTGCAGGGCGCGGGGCGCGCCCAGGCCGCCGAGACCCTCGGGGAAGTGCACCCAGGCGAGCCCTGCGGCGAAGCGGGCACGCAGGAAGTCCAGGCGCTCCGTCGTGGCCGGCGGATGAGCGGCGAGCAGCTCGGCGGTGCGCCGACGCAGCTCCTCGGCGTCGACAGGGCGTGCGGTGGCTTCCGTGGTCATCGGGCACCCGCCTCTCCGGGGAGGACGGCCAGGCGTCCGGTGGTGACGCCGTCGGCGACCCGCTGCACCGCGTCGGCGGCGCCGTCCAGCGGTACCCGGTCGCCGATCAGCGGCTTGATGACGCCCTGCGCGGCGAGCTTGGTCAGCTCCTCGTGGCAGGCGCCGATGGCGGCCGGCTCCTTGGTGGCGTACAGGCCCCAATGGAGGCCGAGGATCGCGTAGTTCTTCACCAGCGCGTGGTTGAGCGCGGGGCTGGGGATCGTGCCGCTGGCGAAGCCGATGACGACGATGCGGCCCTCGAAGGCCACGCACTTGGCGGACTGGGCGTACGCGTCGCCGCCCACCGGGTCGTAGATCACGTCGGCGCCGCGGCCGCCGGTGGCGTCCTTCACGGCCTTGATGACGTCCTCGGCGCGCCGGTCGATGACCACGTCGCAGCCGAGTTCCCGGGCGACCGCGGCCTTCTCGGGGCCGCCGACGACCCCGATGACGCGGGCGCCGGCGGCCCGGCCGAGCTGGACGGCGGCGCTGCCGACGCCGCCCGCCGCCGCGTGCACCAGCAGCGTCTCGCCGGCCTGGAGGTGTGCGCGGCGGTGCAGCGCGAACCAGCCGGTCTGGTAGCCGATGTGCAGCGCGGCGGCCTCGGCGTCGTCCAGCGCATCCGGTGCCGGGAGGACGGACTTGGCGTCCACCACGGCCAGTTCGGCGAACCCGCCGTTCGGCAGCGGCGGCTGCGCCAGTACACGGGTGCCGACGGCGACGTCGGCACCCTCACCGGCGGCGAGCACCTCGCCGCAGATCTCCACGCCCGGCGTGAACGGCAGCGGCGGGCGTACCTGGTACTGGCCGCGGCAGAGCAGCGCGTCGGGGAAGTTGACGTTCGCGGCCTTCACCCGGAGGAGCAGCTGTCCCGGGCCCGGCTGTGGGTCCGGGACCTCGTCCAGCCGCATCACCTCGCGTGGCTCGCCGTTCGCGTGTACCCGCCATGCCTTCACTGAGCTTCCCCTCACGACGTGGGTGACCTCGATGCCATCGGCATACTAAGCGGTCGGTATCCGTGAGGGAACAGGTACCGGAGAGGCAATCGTGTGCGGCGGTCAGCCGGTGAGGCGGCGGACCTTCACCGTGTTGTCGGTCCGGATCATCTGCCGCCCGTCCGGGGCGGTCTGGGTGCGCTCGTGCTCCTCGCAGACGAGCACCTCCCACTCCCCCTCGGTCAGCCGCAGGTCCGCCAGGACCTCGCGCGCTACGGGGAGGTGGACATCGGGGTGCGCGTCGGGCTCCCACGGGGGCGGCCCGGAGTGGCCGACCACGAGGAGCACCCCGCCCGGCGCCACCGCGCCGGCGGCGGTCCGCAGGACCTCTTCCCGCGGCAGCTCGCCGAGGGTGTGCAGGAAGTGGGAGGAGACCAGGTCGAAGGTGCCCTCGGGGAAGGTCTCGCCCAGGGTGTGGCGCTGCCAGTCGATGCGGTCCGCGACGCCTTCCGTCACCGCGTGCCCGGCGGCCCGGTCCAGCGCCACCTGGGAGACGTCGACGGCGGTGACCCGCCAGCCCTGCCCGGCCAGCCAGATCGCGTCGCCGCCTTCCCCGCAGCCCAGGTCCAGGGCCCGGCCCGGGGTCAGGTCCGCGACCTCCCGGACCAGTGCCGCATTGGGCTTGCCGCTCCAGATCCGGTCGCTCTCGGCGTACCGGGCGTTCCAGAACTCCTCGTCAGAGATCTGCGTATCGGTCATCGGGACACACGCTCCTTCGTTGCGGCTGCTCGCTGCTTGTCCGCCGATGGTCGGACCGCGCCGCCCGCTTGACAAACTTTATTGCCGAAACGGCAAATGAAGACATGGCAGACATGGCAGACGACGATCTCGCCGGCGTGCTCACCGCCGTCGGCCCCCGGCTCCGCGCGCTGCGCCGGGACCGCGGCACGACCCTGACCGCGCTGAGCGAGACCACCGGCATCTCCGTCAGCACGCTCTCCCGGCTGGAGTCCGGGCAGCGCAGGCCCACCCTTGAGCTGCTGCTGCCGCTGGCCAAGGCGTACGGCGTCCCGCTGGACGAGCTGGTCGGCGCGCCGCCCACCGGCGACCCCCGTATCCACCCGCGCCCGGTCGTCCGGAACGGCCACACCTTCGTGCCGCTCACCCGCCACCTCGGCGGTCTGCACGCCTACAAGCTGATCCTGCCCCCGGGGCGGCCCGACGCCCCGCTCCCCGAACAGCGCACCCACGAGGGCTACGAATGGCTCTACGTGCTCTCCGGCCGGCTGCGGCTGGCGCTGGGCGAGCACGACCTCGTGCTCGGCGCGGGCGAGGCCGCCGAGTTCGACACGCGTACGCCGCACAGCTTCGCGAGCGCGGGTCCCGAACCGGTGGAGTACCTCTGTCTGTTCGGCCCTCAGGGCGAGCGCGTGCACGTACGGGCGCGGCCCACGGGTCACGCCTGACCGGCGCGCTCCTTCAGGTGCGGCCCTCGCGCTCCTGGGCGTCCTTCAGGGCGGCGGAGTGGGCGGCCCAGCCGGCCCGCACGACGGGGAAGCCGGCAGCTTGGACCGCGTCGCAGACCAGCTCGTCGTCGTCCACGACGACGCGGACCTCGCGGCCGCGGGCCAGTTTGCGCAGCAGTTCGAGCTTGGTGTGGCGGGCCGGGCGGCGGTCACCGGAGGGGCGCATCCAGACGCGGCCCTCGGGGAGGCCGTGCCGGGCCAGCCACTCCAGGGTGTCGGCGCGGCACCGCTCGGGCCGCCCGGTCAGGTACACGATCTCGCACTCCGCCGCGCTCTCCAGGGCCAGCGCGATGCCTTCGGGGAGCGGCGGGTCGTCGGGGGCCGCGGCGAAGAAACCGTCCCAGTCGCGCGGCCGCTGCTCCAGGAAGTGCTGCCGGTGCGCCGTGCCCGCCAGGGTGTTGTCCAGGTCGAAGACCGCCAGCGGTGCCTTAGCCATGTGTCATCCCGTCGCTGTGCGTGCGGTCGCCGCCGGGACGCCGGCCGGCCCGTCGCCGGCCGTCACCCGGATGCGGCCGGTGCCGATGCCGTGGGCGAGTGAGAGCCGATCGTAGATCACCTCGGTACAGGCCGCCGCGTCCAGCTCCAGTACGGCGTCCGGCGCCGGGGCGGGGCCGTCCGCGTAGCCGCAATCCGCCTGAGCGCCCGTCTCCGCGCCCAGCGTGACGTGGAACGTCCCCTCGTCCAGGCGGATCTCCACGACCCGCACAGGGGCGCCCTGCGGCCGTTGCGTCGTGAAGTACCGGGCGAGCCGGGGCATGAGCGGCACGGCGAACCAGTGGGCCCGGACCGCGTCGGTCGGCCGCGGCGCGCCGAGGTCCGCCGCGCCCCACTCGGCCAGTGCGGTGAGGACGGGGAGCAGGGCGCGGCCGCGCGGGGTCAGTTCGTAGACGAACGCGGCGGCGGGCGGGTCGAGTCTGCGTCGGGCGGCCAGGCCGTCGCGCTCCATGTCCTTCAGGCGGCCCGCGAGCATGTCCGTGCTGACGCCCGGCAGGTCGGCGTGCAGGTCCGTGTAGCGCCGGGCCCCGGCCAGCAGCTCCCGGACGATCAGCAGGGTCCAGCGGTCGCCCACGGAGTCGAGGGCGCGGGCGACGGCGCAGTACTGGTCATAACTTCGGCGCGGCATGATCCCAGCATAGACAAGAGGTTGGACTTTCCAAGTTCGCGCTTGGTAAAACCAAGGAGAACCACGGATGCGCCGCGCCGCGGCGAGCGAGGTAACCGGGAGGCCGCCGCATGGAGTTCAAGCAGTCGAGCAAGATGGCCGACGTCTGTTACGAGATCCGCGGGCCGGTGATCGAGCACGCCGACGCGCTGGAGGAGGCCGGGCACAGCGTGCTGCGGCTGAACACCGGGAATCCCGCGCTCTTCGGCTTCGAGGCGCCCGAGGAGATCCTGCAGGACATGGTGCGCAACCTGTCGCGGGCGCACGGGTACACCGAGTCCCGCGGCATCCTCTCGGCGCGCCGGGCCGTCGCGCAGCACTACCAGTCGCTCGGCCTCACCGAGGTCGGCGTGGACGACGTCTACCTGGGCAACGGCGTCTCGGAGCTGGTCTCGATGGCGGTCCAGGCACTGCTGGACGACGGCGACGAGGTGCTGATCCCCGCCCCGGACTTCCCGCTGTGGACCGCGGTGACGACGCTGGCGGGCGGCAAGGCGGTGCACTACGTGTGCGACGAGGCCGCCGACTGGCTGCCGGACCTGGACGACATGGCCGCGAAGATCACCGACCGGACGCGGGCGATGGTCATCATCAACCCCAACAACCCGACGGGCGCCGTCTACCCGCGCGAGCTGCTGGAAGGCATGCTCGACCTGGCACGGCGGCACGGCCTGATGGTCTTCGCGGACGAGATCTACGACCGGATCCTGTACGACGGCGAGGTGCACCACAACGCCGCGGTGCTCGCCCCCGACCTGGTCTGCCTCACCTTCAGCGGGCTCTCCAAGGCGTACCGCGTGGCCGGCTTCCGGTCCGGCTGGCTGGTGGTCTCCGGGCCCACGCAGCACGCGGCCGACTACCTGGAGGGGCTCGGCACGCTGGCCTCCATGCGGCTGTGCCCGAACGCCCCGGCGCAGTACGCCATTCAGGCGGCGCTCGGCGGCCGCCAGTCGATCAACGACCTGGTGCTCCCGGGCGGTCGGCTGCGCGAGCAGCGCGACCGGGCATGGGAACGCCTGAACGAGATCCCGGGCGTGTCGTGCGTGAAGCCCAAGGGCGCGATCTACGCCTTCCCGCGCCTGGACCCGGCGGTGCACAAGATCCACGACGACGAGAAGTTCGTGCTGGACCTCCTGCTGCGGGAGAAGATCCAGGTGGTGCAGGGCACCGGCTTCAACTGGCCGCGCCCTGATCACTTCCGTATCCTGACACTCCCGTACGCCGACGACCTCGACGCCGCCATCAGCCGCATCGGACGCTTCCTGGCGGGGTATCGGCAGTGAGAGACTCCGCGTGCGGGCGCGCCGTCGTGCTCCGGCGCGTCGCCCCGCGGACCGTGCGCGGCGCGTGCTCTGCCGGGCGCTGATGCGCCCTTGAGTGCGCCGCTCGCACCCGCTTAGGTGGGAGCCTGCGTCCGGCCGTCCGGCAGGACACGGAGGGAGTGGAAGTCCATGCCCGTACAGCGCGCGGTCACGGAAGAGGAGCTGGCAGCCCACCTGCACGGCATCTGCTTCAAGACCGGGCCCCCGCGGCGCATCGGGGTCGAGATCGAGTATCTCGTCCACGACGCGCGCAACCCCCGATGTCCCCTGCCGCGCGAGCGCGCCCGCAGCGCGATGACCGCCCTGCGCGCGCTCCCCCTGCGGTCCCTCCTGACCTTCGAGCCGGGCGGGCAGCTGGAGCTCAGCTCGCTCCCCGCCGCCTCCCTCACGGACTGCGTCACGGCCGTCTCGGCGGACCTGGCACTGGTACGCACCGCGCTGCGTGCCATGGACCTGAGCCTGGCGGGCCACGGCCACAACCCCTGGCACCCACCGCACCGCATCCTCGACGAGCCCCGCTACGACGCGATGGAGGCGTACTTCGACCGCTGGGGGCAGGCCGGGCGGTCCATGATGTGCGGCACCGCCTCCGTACAGGTCTGCCTGGACGCCGGTTACGAGGAGCCGGGGCCGCTCGGGCACGGCCGGCGCTGGCTGCTGGCCCACCTCCTCGGGGCCGTGCTCGCCGCGGCCTTCGCCAACTCCCCCACCAGCGAAGGGTGCCCGACGGGCTACCGCTCCACCCGCCAGGCCATCTGGACCCAGCTCGACCCGGCCCGCACCCTCGCCCCCGCCGACGGCCCCGATCCGCGCACGGCCTGGGCGGCGTACGCGCTGGACGCGCCCGTGATGTGCCTGCGCACTGCGGACGGGCCCTGGGACGCGCCCGAAGGGCTGTCCTTCCGCGACTGGACGCGCACCAAAGCACCGAGGGCGCCCACTGCGGAGGACTTCGACTACCACGTCACCACGCTCTTCCCGCCGGTCCGGCCGCGCGGCCACCTGGAACTGCGCATGATCGACGCACAGCCGGGCGACGGCTGGATCGTGCCGCTCGCCGTGACCGCGGCCCTGTTCGACGACCCCGAGGCCGCCGAGACCGCGTACCGCGCCGTCAAGCCGCTCGCCGAGACCGCGGGCGACCGCCCCGCGCCGCGCAACCCCTTGTGGCGGCGCGCCGCCCGGCACGGCCTGACCGACCCCGAGCTGGCCGCCGCCGCGACGGCCTGCTTCGCGGCCGCCCGTGCGGCGCTGCCCCGGCTCGGCGCAGGCCCCGACGTGCTCGCCGCCGTCGAGGAGTTCACCGAGCGTTATGTGGCGCAGGGCCGCTGCCCGGCCGACGACCTCCTGGACGCGGCGTACGCGGCGCCCGAGTACGCCTCCGCGCCCACGGAGAGCCCGGCGGCCCGGCGCGCCGCCGATGCCCAGGAAGCGGCACTCGCCGCGGAGTACGCCCGCACCGTCGAGCGCATCCCAGGGAAGGACAGCCAGTGATCCACGATCCCGAAAAGCTCCGGGACCGCGCGGCGTCGGCGCTGCTCGCCGCCCGCACCCGTACGCAGGCGCTGACCACGTGTGTCGACGAGCCCGACCTGACCGCCCAGCACTCGCCCCTGATGTCGCCCCTGGTGTGGGACCTCGCCCACATAGGCAACCAGGAGGAGCAGTGGCTGATGCGGGCGGTCGGCGGGCTGGAGGCGCTGCGCCCGGAGATCGACTCGGTGTACGACGCGTTCGAGCACCCCCGGGCCGAGCGGCCCTCGCTGCCTCTGTTGGCCCCCGCCGAGGCGCACAGCTACGTCGACGAAGTGCGCGGCCGGGTGCTGGACGTCCTGGAGAAGGCCCCGCTGCGGGGCGACCGGCTGGTGGAGCAGGCGTTCGCGTTCGGCATGGTCGCGCAGCACGAGCAGCAGCACGACGAGACGATGCTCATCACCCACCAGCTGCGGCGCGGTCCGGCCGCGCTGACCGCTCCCCCGCCTCCGGACACCGCGGACGGGACGGTGGGCCCCGAGGTGCTGGTGCCGGGCGGCCACTTCACGATGGGCACCTCCCGGGAGCCGTGGGCGCTGGACAACGAACGCCCCGCGCACCACCGGCTGCTGCCCGCCTTCCGGATCGACACGATGCCGGTGAGCAACGCCGCGTATCAGTGGTTCATCGAGGACGGCGGCTATCGGGAGTCGCGCTGGTGGGCCCCCGAGGGCTGGCGGATGGTGTGCGAGCACAACCTGGAAGCACCGCTGTTCTGGCGGCGGGAGGGCAGCGGATGGGTCCGCCGCAGCTTCGGTGTCACCGAGCCGGTCGCTCCTGAAGAACCGGTTCTCCATGTGAGCTGGTACGAGGCGGACGCGTACGCGCGCTGGGCCGGGCGCCGGCTGCCCTCGGAGGCCGAGTGGGAGAAGGCCGCCCGCTGGGACCCGCGTACCGGGCGCAGCCGCCGCTATCCGTGGGGCGACGAGGACCCCGGCCCCGAGCACGCCAATCTGGGCCAGCGCCATCTGCGTCCCGCGCCCGTGGGCAGCTACCCCGAGGGCCAGTCGCCGCTGGGCGTCCGGCAGCTCATCGGGGATGTGTGGGAGTGGACCTCCGGGGACTTCCTGCCGTATCCGGGCTTCCAGGCGTTCCCCTACCGCGAGTACTCCGAGGTGTTCTTCGGCAGCGCGTACAAGGTGCTGCGCGGCGGGTCGTTCGCGGTGGACCCGGTGGCCTGCCGCGGCACGTTCCGCAACTGGGACCTGCCGGTCCGCCGGCAGATCTTCGCCGGCTTCCGCACGGCCCGCGACGCGGGCCCGGAGGACGTGTGAGGGCCCCGCACCGGGCTCGGAGGCCCGCCTGATGTGCCGTCACCTCGCCTACCTCGGCCCCGACGTCCCGCTCGGCGACGTCCTCACCGCGCCCGAGCACAGCCTGTACCGGCAGTCCTGGGCGCCGCGCCGCCAGAAGTACGGCACGGTCAACGCGGACGGCTTCGGCGTCGGCTGGTACGCGCCCGGCGACCCTGTGCCGGCCCGCTACCGCCGCGCGGGGCCCATCTGGGCGGACGCCTGCCTGCCCGACCTCGCCCGGGTCGTCCGCAGCGGCGCCGTGCTGGCCGCCGTACGGGACGCCACCCTCGCCTGCCCGGACGGCGAGGCCGCGGCGGCGCCGTTCGCCGGCGGCCGGTGGCTCTTCAGCCACAACGGCGCGGTCAGCGGCTGGCCCGGCTCGCTCGGCGCCCTGGCCGCCGGGCTGCCCTCCGAGGCGCTGCTCGGCCTGGAGGCGCGCTGCGACGCCGCGTTCCTCTGGGCGCTGGTGAAGCACCGCCTGGAGCAGGGTGCCGACGCCTCCGAGGCGCTGTCCGAGACGGTGACCGAGGTGGCCGCCGCGGCCCCCGGCTCCCGGCTCAACCTGCTGCTCACCGACGGCGCCACGATCACCGCCACCACCTGGGGCGACACGCTCTTCCACCGCCCGCTGCCGGGCCGCGCGCCCGGCATGCTGGTCGCCTCCGAACCCTCCGACGACGAAGCCGACTGGACCGAGGTCCCCGACCGCACGCTGCTGGCCGCCACCCGTACCGATGTCCTGCTCACCCCGCTCAAGGAGCCCGTCGCGTGAGTCCCCTCGCCATCACTCGTACGCTGCCCCCCGACGCCACCGCCGCCGCCCTCCGTACCGACGTGGCCCAGGGCCTGACCAGCAGCCCCAAGACCCTGCCGCCGAAGTGGTTCTACGACGCCCGGGGCAGCGACCTCTTCGAGGACATCACCGCGCTGCCCGAGTACTACCCGACCCGCGCCGAGCGGGAGATCCTGCTGGCCCGCGCCGGGCAGATCGCCACCGCCACCGGGGCCCGCACCCTGGTCGAGCTGGGCTCCGGCTCCTCGGAGAAGACCCGGCACCTGCTGGACGCGCTCAGCCGGCTGCACACCTACGTGCCCGTCGACGTCAGCGAGAGCGCGCTGGCCGCGGCGGGCGAGGCGCTGCTCGCCGAACATCCGGGGCTCACCGTGCACGCGCTGGTCGCCGACTTCCAGGGCGGCCTGCAACTGCCCGACACGCCCGGGCCCCGGCTGCTGGCCTTCCTCGGGGGCACGATCGGCAACCTGCTCCCCGCCGAGCGGACCGGCTTCCTGCACTCCGTACGCGACCTTCTGGAGCCCGGCGACGCGCTGCTGCTCGGCACGGACCTGGTCAAGGACGAGCGGACGCTGCTGGCCGCGTACGACGACAGCAAGGGCGTCACCGCGGAGTTCAACAAGAACGTGCTCGCCGTCATCAACCGTGAGCTGGCCGCCGACTTCGACCCGGCGCAGTTCGCGCACCGCGCGGTGTGGGACGCCGAGCGGGAGTGGATCGAGATGCGGCTGCGGTCCCTGAAGGAGCAGACCGTGAAGATCCCGGCGCTGGACCTCGCGGTGCACTTCGGGGCGGGCGAGGAGGTACGCACGGAGGTCTCCGCGAAGTTCCGCAAGGAGGGCGTGCGTGCGGAACTGGACGCCGCGGGGATGGAGTTGCGCGACTGGTGGACGGACGGCACGGCGCGTTTCGCGCTGTCGCTCGCCGTACGGCGCTAGCGCCGCCGCAGGCACCCGCGGGCGGTAGCGCCTCCCGCAGGCGCTCTCAGGCCCGTACAGGCAGGTGCTTGAGCCCGTTCTGAAAGTTGGAGACCAGTCGGGCCGGCTCCCCGGCGAGTTCGAGGCCGGGCAGCCGGTCCAGCACGTGCCGCAGCACGGCCCGCATCTGTACCCGGGCGAGGTGCGAGCCGAGGCAGAAGTGCGGTCCGAAGCCGAAGCTGACGTGGTCGTTCGGGCTGCGCGTGATGTCGAAGCGGTCGGGGTCGGCGAAGACCGTCTCGTCGCGGTTGGCGGAGGCGTGGTAGACCACGACCTTCTCGCCCGCACGGATGCGCCGGCCGCCCAGCTCCACGTCGCGTACGGCGGTGCGCCGGAAGTCCATCACCGGCGGCCAGTAGCGCAGCATCTCCTCGACGGCCGAGGGGATCAACTCCCGCTCCCTCTGGAGCCGTTCGAACTGCTCCCGATGGCACAGCAGCGAGTACAGCCCGCCCGGAATGCCGTTGCGCAGCGTTTCGTTCCCGGCCACCGCGAAGAGGAAGAACATGTTCTCGAACTCCTCGCGCGTCAGGCCGCCTTCCCGCATGTGGGCCATCACCGTGCCGGGCCGCGGCTGTTCGGCGAGCGCGTGGGCGTACGCGAACATGTCGGCGAGCGCTTCACGGGAGCGCGGGTTCACCGGGCGGCCGTCCGGGCGGACCAGGGTACGCGGACGGCGGTCCAGCGCGGCCCGCCCCATGGGGCTCAGCGTCGCGGGGTCGGCCGTGCTCAACTGCGCGTACTCGCTGTCCTGGTAGCCGATGACGCGGCTCGACCAGTCGAAGAGCAGCCGCCGGTCCTCGTCCGGTACGCCCATGACGTGCGCCAGCGTCCAGACCGGCAGGTCGGCTGCGACCTCGACGAAGTCCGCCGCGCCCGCCTCGGCGACCTGCCCCACGAGCTCGGCGGCGCGGGCGTCGATGACCGCCTCCAACTCCCGTACGGCGCGCGGGGTGAAGGCCGCGGCGACGACCTTGCGGATGCGGGAATGGTCCGGCGGGTCCTGGTTCAGCATCATCGCGCGGACGAACTCCAGGTCCCGTGCGCTGTCGGGGTCCCGGATCTGCGTCGCACCCGCGTACGAGGAGAACACCTCTGGGCTACGCAGCACATGCTTCACATCCGCGTGCCGCAGCACCGCCCAGTACCCGGGGCCGGCCGGCCAGCCGGCCACCGCCGGCTCCTCGATCCAGCAAACGGGGCTGGTCAGACGCAGTTCGCGGAAGAGCGCGTAGGGGACGCCGGTGGCGTAGGTCTGGGGCGTGAACACCTCGGCAGCCGTCACGCACCCGACCGTACGGTAATCCCCACTATCAGGGGAATCACCCGTACGGGACGCTTGATGGCGCGCGGGGTTGCGCAGCCTCTCGGCGTGTACCGATCGCATCGCGCTGGACTGGCCCTGGCGGCCGCCGCGTTCGTGGCAGGGGTGGGCTGGGCGCCGTCGGCGGCCGCGCACGGCGACAACTGTTCCTACGCCGGGACGAAGCCGCCGGTGTCGACCCCGACCAGGATGCCGGGACTGCCCGACGACTGGCGCTGGCCCTGTACGTCGCCGACGCCCCGACCACCCGCGCCGAAGCCGCCACCTCCGGAGCCCGCCCCGCCACCACCGCCGCGGCCCGCACCCCCGGAGCCCGCGCCGGTCACCACACCGCCCGCGCCCCCACCCGCGCCACCACCGCCCGCGCCGAAGCCGCCGCCCGCGCCGAAGCCACCTTCGGAACCGCCTCCGACCTCCGAAGCGCCGAAGCCGAAGCCGTCGCCGCGCCTGACACCCCGGTCGTACGCGATCAGCAGCCGGCCACCGGAGGGCGGCCGCTCGCTGGTCACCAACATGCTGCTGCTCACCGCTCCGGCCGTGCTGGCCGCCGCCGCGCTGCGCCCCCGTCCCTCGTCCGGATCCGGCGGCAGCCGCTCCTGAGCACGGGCCCGCTCCCCCACCACTTCTCTCTGGAGGTTTCTCATGCCGGACTGGCTCGTGCTGGCCATCGCCATGGCTGCGACGTGCGGTGTCGTCCTGCTCGTCACCGTGCTGAACCAGCGGCGGATCGACGAGGAGGAGGACGACCCGAGCGAGACGCCGGACGTCATGGAGTACATGACGATGATGGTCGGGGTGGTCTACGCGATCGTGCTGGGCCTGGCCATCGCGGGCGTGTGGGAGGCACGCAGCGCGGCGGAGGACACGGTCCGTACGGAGGCGCAGGCGCTGCACGAGGTGAGCGCGCGGGCGCGGGCGTATCCGGAGCCGGTGCGCGACCGGATCCGGGCCGACGTGGACGCCTACGTCACGCACGTCGTGCACAAGGAGTGGCCGGTGATGACCGAGAAGGGCGAGCTGACGCCGCGCGGGGACGCGCTGCTACTGAAGGTGCGCGCCGACGTGTCCGACTACCACCCGCGCAACGACTTCCAGAACCAGAGCTACCAGCCGCTGGTGGACCAGGTCGCGGTGGCGGACGGCGCCCGGTCGGCCCGCGGACTGAGCGCCGGGCCGACCATGCCGCCGGTGGTGTGGTTCGGCCTGCTCGCGGGGGCCGTGGTCACGGTCGGCCTGATGTTCACGCTGCAGATCCGGCGGTCAGGACGGGAACTGCTGATGGCGGGGGTCTTCACCGCCCTGATCGCCTTCCTGCTCTTCCTGGTGTGGGACTTCGACGATCCGTGGCTGCGCAGTACTGACGCGATCCAGCCCTTGAAGGATCTGCTGCCCCCGGGGCGGAGCTGACCCCTCAGGTGGCGGAGCCCGCGGCGGCTCCGGTCGCCAGGTCGGGGCCCCAGCGGCGCAGCGCGTCCTCCAGGTCGAGCGGGAGGACCTGGGCGCCGCCCTCCTCGGGGCCCGGCCAGTCCTCGCGCGGCACCCGCCACATCACCTCGAACTCGATGCCGTCCGGGTCCTTGGCGTACAGGGACTTGGAGACGAGGTGGTCGCTGGCGCCGACAAGCGCGCCGGCGGCCCGCAGCCGTCCGGCGGTCTCGGCCAGCTCGCCGAGGGTGCCGACCTCCCAGGCGAGGTGGTAGAGGCCCGCCCGCCCGTGCTCGGGGCCCGGGGCCTGGTCGCCGAGGGCGAAAAGGCCGAGGTCGTGGTCGTTCTGAGTGGCCTCGGCGCGCAGGAACGCGGCCCGGCCGGGGATCTCGGTGTCCACGGAGAAGCCGAGGACGTCGGTGTAGAACGCGACGGAGCGCGACAGCTCGCGTACGTAGAGGACCGCGTGGTTGAGGCGGCGTACGGACATGGGTGCCTCCCTACGAGGTCACTTGCGGAGCAGCAGGACGACGAAGGCCACGATCACACCGAGGGCGACGGCGGCGACGCCGTAGGCCGCGCGCTCGCGGCGCAGGCCGGGCAGCAGGCGGTCGACGGCCCAGCGGCCGGGGCCGGTGAGGGTGAGCGCGGCGGCGGCCACGGTGAGCAGCAGCTCGTACTCGATGCCCTTCGGTGCGAAGAAGCCGCCGCCCCACTTCACGGCGAGCGCGTTGACCATCGTGCCGAGCACGGCGGCGCCGGCGAGCGGGGTGAGCAGGCCGAGCGCGAGGCCGAGGCCGCCGAAGGTCTCGGTGAGACCCGCGACCACGGCCATGGCCTTCCCGGAGGGGTAGCCGCTCATGGTGAAGAACTGACCGGTGCCGTCCAGGCCGGGGCCGCCGAACCAGCCGAAGAGCTTCTGCGAGCCGTGCGCCGCCATGGTGAGGCCGACGGCGAGCCGCAGGAGCAGCAGGCCCAGGTGGCGGGCGGTGGGCGACTCGGCGCGCGCCGGCGCCACGTCGCGGGAGGGGGCGATCGTGCCGGTGGGGGTGGTCATGCGACTGCTCTCTCCTGTGTCGGACGGGACCTATGAGGAGTACTTGAAAGTTCAAGTCTCGGATCTCACCCTACACAGTGCTTGAAACCTGTACAACCACCCCCGGCGCCGCGTGTCAGCCGCGTGGCACCACCTCGCCCAGCACCTGCGGCAGCGGGTACCAGTCGGCGGTGAGCACGCTGGCGTGCTTCTTGGCCAGCAGCGCCACCCGGTCCCGGGCCTCCTGCTCCGTCGGCTTCGTACCGTCGATGGCCGGGGCCACCTTGTGCGCGTCGGTCATGATCACGAGGTAGTGCCGGGTGTCGTACCAGCCGGTGTCGATGCCGCCCGCGTACGCGGTGGCATCGCCGTCGAAGACCACGAACCAGGGGCGCAGCGCCGGATCGGTGTAGCGGGAGCGGGGGTCGCCGGGCTCGGCGCCGTGCACGGCGGGGAAGGCGGTGGCGGTGTCCAGCCGCCCCTGGCCGGATGCGCCCGCGAGGGTGCGCAGATGGGTGGCGTACTCGCGGTCGGTCCACAGCTTGTCGGCCGGGTTCCCCTCCTCGACCGTGCCCGGTATCAGCTCGATCAGGAACTTGCCGGCCAGCGCCGACCGCTCCGGCCAGCCGTCGGCGCGTACCGCCTCGTCCAGCGTCGCGTGGTCCCCGATCAGGTCGCCGGGCCCGAAGACCGCATCCCCCAGCCTGTCGCGCACCAGCGCGTCGAACTCGTCCGGGCCGCGGCCCCCCTTGTCGTTGAAGCCGTCCTTCAGCTCCATCTTCAGCAGCACGGGCCGGTGGCCCGGGTGCGCCTCGTGCCAGGCCCGCAGGTCGGCCAGGCACCCGCCGAGGTCCTGGTTGCGGGGCTTGGTGCGCAGCTCGGCGGGGGTGGCGGCGTTCTCGCAGTTGTTGTCGTTGCCGAGCGGATTGCCGTGCGAGACCCGCCAGGACTTCCCCAGCCCGTTGGTCCACACGTCCAGCTCCAGCAGGCCGGCGCCGGAGTCCAGCGCGTCGGCGAAGTAGGGGAACTTCGCCTTCTCGTACGCGTTGTGCACGCCCACCGCCGTGGTCGTGTCGTACGTCGTGCCCGCCGCGGCCGGTGTCCCGGCGCCCGCCGGCCAGGCCACCACCCCCACCGCCAATGCCACTCCCGCCACACCCGCCGCCATGGCCCCCGCACGCCGCTGCCTGCCCATGTGCCCCTGCTTTCTCGTTGGTCAGTCGATCAGCGGGCAGCGTACGGGACTTGAGGGGCGGACAGACCGTCCCGGTACCCCTACGATGTCGTCCTGGGCACGACAAAACAGCAGACACTCGGGGTGGAGGCTGACATGGTCGGCGGCAGACGGGCAGTGGCGGTATCGCATCTCGCTCCGGGGCTCCTCACGGCCACGGTCGCGCTGTACATGGCGCTCGTCGCCTTCGGCAACATCACCGACTTCGACACCAATCGCGCGTTCGTCCAGCACGTCCTGGCGATGGACACCACCTTCAAGGACCCCGACCTGATGTGGCGGGCCATCACCTCGCGCCCGCTCCAGGACGCCGCCTACATCGCGATCATCGCCTGGGAGACGGCCGCCGCTGCCGTACTCGTCGTGGCCACCGTGCTGTGGACCCTGCGCCGGGACCGGGCCCGCCGGCTCGCCACCCTCGGCCTCCTGATGGTCCTGCTGCTCTTCGGGGCCGGCTTCCTCGCGATCGGCGGCGAGTGGTTCGCGATGTGGCAGTCCGAGGACTGGAACGGCCTGGACGCCGCCACCCGCAACGTCCTGCTCGCGGGGATCGCCCTGCTCGTCGTCCAACTGTCCCCGGCGGGCCGGTCCGCCACGGACTGACGGACCGGCCGCGTCACCACTCGATCCGGTACGACGTCAGCCAGTTGGCGGCGCCGGCCTCGCTACGGGCGACGCGGTGCGGGAGCACGGTGTCGCGGAAGACGCGGCGGACGGGGCCCAGCGCCGTGCGGCGGGCCATGTTGGCGCTGGCCTCGACGACCTTCTCCACGCGCGCGCGGCGGAGTTCCTCGTATGCGCGAAAGGCGCGGCGGTTGTCGGACTGGTCGCGCAGCGACTTGGCCAGCACGATGGCGTCCTCGATGGCCATCGAGGCGCCCTGGGCGGCATTCGGTGCCGCGGCGTGCGCGGCGTCCCCGATGATCACCATGGTGTCGGTGTACCAGCGCGGAGTGGCGGCGATGTCATAGGAGTTGGAGCCCACGATGGTCTCGCCGGTGGACCGGATGATGTCGGCGGCCGGGGAGTTGTCCTCCTCGAAGAGCGCGCCGAGCCGGTGCCGCCACTGGTCGGCCGTGGAGGCGGCCAGATCGTCGCGGGAGAGCTCGGGGCCTGGCGCGTTGGCGAACCACCAGGTCTCGCCGTCGGGGGCGCGGGTGCACCCGAAGAACGCCTTCTTGCCGAAGATCATGCTGTACGTGCCGTGTTCGGGCGGGTTCTTGGCGTCCCGGGTGTAGCCGCAGACGGTGTTCTGGCCGGTGTACCGGGGCCGGGCCGCGGCCGGGTCGATGAGCTTGCGGGTGACGGAGTGGATGCCGTCGGCGCCGATCAGCAGGTCGCCCTCGGCGCGGGTGCCGTCGGAGAAGGTGGCGACGATCCGGCCGTTCTCCACGGTCTCGGCGGCCACCAGCCGCTTCCCGTGCTGGACGGCGATGCCGCGGCGGGTCGCCTCGTCGTGCAGGACCCGGTAGAGCGTGGCCCGGCGCATCGTGCGGGGACCGGGGCCGTCCGGCGCCTCGGCGTCCTGCTCCCCTGTTCCGGCCATCGGGCGCTCGCCCAGCCGCTTCCCGGTGTTGCTGAGGAACTCCACCCGACCGGCGGGGAAGGAGTTCTCGATGACGGGCCGGTCTGCGTCGATGACGCGCAGCGCCGACACTCCGTTCTCGAAGAGGACGAGGAAGGCCCCGACGTCGTCGGCGCCGCTCGCGTACGCCTCGTAGACCTCCGATTCGATGCCGGCTTTCTGCAGGGCCATCGCGGTCACCGCTCCCGCGATGCCACCGCCGATGATCAGGGCGTTGGTCATGACGCTCCAAGGTCGGACGGCCGGTCTCCAGGGGCGCGTGACCGCGCCCCGGCAGCGGGTGCTGCTCCCTCGGCGCCTGTGTCCGAGGGAGCAGCACCCGTCGCACGGGTCCACCTTGGCGCGCCGGGAGCGCCGGGGCCAGAGCGGGAACCGGCATGTCGTCCGCACGATCGTACTTGTCGTCGTACGGATGCCGGTCCCCGCCGTCGTCGGCCGCCCCCGCGCCCCCGGGGCGGGTCAACTCGCCGCGTACACATCCTCGATGTAGCGGCCCTCGGTGGTCAGCCCGGTGAGCCAGGTCTCGGCGTCCTCGGGCGTGCCGCCGCCGTGGCGTACGTACAGCTCCCGGAATGCCTCGCGGACGCCCGGTGCCATCCGGCTGCCGTCGCCGCAGACGTACACCCGGGCGCCCGACTCCAGCAGCCGCCAGACCTCTTCGCCGTCGGCGGCGATGCGGTGCTGGACGAACCGGCGGCCGTCCTCGGACTGTTCGCTGAAGGCGGGGCGTACGCCGACGGCGCCGGCCGCCTCCGCCGCGCGCAGCTCGTCGGCGTGCAGGAAGTCCGCGTCGGGCGCGTCGCAGCCGAAGAAGAGCAGCGCCGGGGCGAGCGGTCCGGCGACCGCCGTGCGGTCGGCGACGGCGCCGCGGAAGGGCGCCAGGCCGGTGCCGGCCGCCACCATGATCACCGGGGTGTCGTCGGCCGGATCGATGCGGAAGGCGTCCCGGCAGGGCTGGACGCGGGCGAGCACCGTGTCACCGGCCTTCAGGGTGTGCAGATGGCTCGAACCGGTGCCGCCGGGCAGCAGCGAGACCATCAGGTCCGCGTGCCGACCGTCCAGAGCCGGGGAGGACGAGACGGAGTAGTGCCGGGTCCGCATCGGGGGCAGCAGCTCCAGGACGACCGGCCAGGGCAGCGCGCCGCGCAGCGCCGGGTACGCCTCGATCAGCTCCAGCGTCGTACGGGTGTCGTCCTCGCCGGGCGCTTCGAGGGCCGCGCGCTCGGGCGGGCACGGGTTGTGCGCGGCGAGCAGCGCGCGCTGTTCCGCGGTCGGCCGGGCGTTCAGCTCCAAGTGGTGGGTGAGCAGCGCGTGGACGGTCAGCGGGCGGTCGACGGGGAGCGCGTCGCGGCCCGCGCCCGGCTGGCGGATGCTGAGCACCGTCGCCGGGTCCACGCCGAGCGCCTGCGCGGCGCGGGTGACCCGCTCGGGGCTGTTGGCGGGCAGCACGCTCAGGTGGTCGGCGGTGCGGTAGGTGACGCCCTCGGGGAGGGCGAGCCGCAGGAACCGCTTCTTGCGGGGGTAGTCCTCGGCGGTGAGGTCGTACGCCTCGGTCACGGTCATCTCGGTGAGGCCGTGGCGGGCGGCGAGCGCGTCCAGGGGGCCGCCGGTGATCTCGGTGACGGTGCACACGCCCGCATCGGGCGACGCGGTGGCGCCGATGCTGGCGGGGTCGCCGTACCGGGTCAGCAGCTCCGTACGGAGGGCGGCGGTGAAGTCCTTGACCGTGCCTGCCATGTCACCGGAGGCGTCGGCCGCGGCGCGCGGCAGCAGCCGGTCGCCGCCGAGCTCCGCCAGCCGGTCGTCGAGGAGGGTGGGGACGCGCTGGTAGGTGGCGGCCCAGTTGCGGTCGCCGACACCGAGGACGGCGTACGGGACGCCTGCGGCGGCACCCTCGGGCGCGTCCTCCAGCCAGGCCATGAAGGCCGCCGCGTCGTCGGTCGGGCGGCCGTTGTAGGAGGCCGCGACGAGGACCGTGGGGCGGTCCGTGGGCAGTCCGCCCGTGTACGCGTCCAGCGGCGCGACCTCGGCGGCGCAGCCGAGCCCGGTCGCCTCGTCGGCCAGCCGCTCGGCGAAGTCCTTGCAGGTGCCGTAGTTGGTGCCGTGCAGGAGCAGCAGCCCGGTGCCCTGCGTCACCCGGGAGGGCAGCCCGTCGTCGGCGGCGGGCGCCTCGTCCGCGGTACCGGTGCCGGGGAGCACGGCGAGCGCCGCCCGGTCGGCCGCGCGGTGGGCGGCGGTGCGCTCGGCGAGCCGCACGGTGAACCCGTCCGGCTTCAGCGTCAGCGTCTCCTTGACGGTCAGCGCGTAGTCGCCGTGGTCCTCGAAGCGGTAGCGGTGCACGAGGAGTGCCAGCAGCATCGTCGCCTCGTGCAGCGCGAACTGCCGCCCGATGCAGGCACGTTCACCGGTACCGAAGGGCTTGTACGCGTGCGGGGAGCGGGCCGCCTCCGCCTCGGGTGCGAAGCGCGCCGGGTCGAACAGCTCAGGGTTGTCGCCCCAGACCGGGTCGCGGTGCAGCATCGGGGTGAGGACGGTGAAGATCTGCCCGGCCTTGACCGGGTACCGGCCGCCGAGCGTCGTGTCCGCCTTCGCCTGCCGGCTGAACGCGGCCGCGGTGGGCCACAGCCGCAGCGCCTCGTTCAGCACCTGGCGGGTGAAGGCCAGCTTCCCGATGTCCTCGAAGGACGGGTCGGGGTCGGCCGCGTCACCGAACAGCTCGTCGGCCTCGCGGCGCGCGAGCCGCAGCGCGACCGGGTCCTTGAGCAGGTGGTACAGGGCGAAGGAGAGCGCGCCCGAAGTGGTCTCGTGACCGGCGATCAGGAAGGTGATGACCTGGTTGCGGATGTTGGCCGGGTCCAGGGTCGTGCCGTCCTCCGGGTGCGGCGCGCCGAGCATCAGGCCCAGCAGGTCGTCGGCGGAGGTGTCACCGGAGGCCGTACGCGCGCTGATGACGTCGTCCACCACCGACGCGAGGTAGTCGGCGTCGGCGCGGAACGCCTCGTCGCGCTCGGTGTAGTCCACGCCCGGCTTACGGGCCAGCCGCGTCATGCTCCACTCCAGGCAGCGCACCATCGCGTCCACGAAGGGGTGCGGCGTCTCGCGCCCGAAGGACTCGAAGTCGAAGCCGAATCCGGCGAGTCCGATGGTGTCCAGGGTCATCCGGGTCATGTCGTCCGGCACGTCCACGGGCGCGCCGTCGGCGATCCGGCGGTCCCAGCTCCCCATCAGCCGGCGGGCGACCGCGAGCATGGCCGGGTGGTAGGTGCGCATCGAGCCCAGCGCGAAGGCGGGCATGAGGATGTCGTGCGCCTTGGCCCAGTTCGGCTCGTCGTTGTAGGCGGTGAAGAGCCCGTCGGCGGCGAACTCCCGTACGTTCTCCAGGGCCGGGCCGACGGCCTTCTCGAAGCGGGTCTCGTCGGCGAGCTCGGTCACCAGCTCCAGGGAGGTGACGAAGGTGGCGTCCCGGCCGTGCAGCCGGCGCCGGAAGATCGGGCCGTGCTCGCGCGCCAGGCCCATGGCCCGCTGGAGAGGGGTACGGGAGAGGCCGGCGGCCGTGATGTCCACCACGGGGATGCCGTCGTCGCCGAGGGTGACCGTGTCGGCGCTCTGCAGCTGCGTATCGCTCATGACTCCACAGTGACCGGCCCGGTGTGCCGCGCTCCCCGCGGTAACTGCATGATTGTGCAGTGATTTCTTGCGCGCGGGTCTTGCGGACCGGCGGAAAGATGATCTTCGCGGTACGGCGGCCCGCGCGGTCCGCCGGACGGAGCGGAACCGATGGACGCACAGGGACGTACGAGACGGAAGGACGGGTGCCCCCGGCCGATGGGTGACGACCTCTTCGCGCATCCGGGCGTGCCCGGCCCGGCCGCCACGCCCTGGCACAACTACTTCCTGATCCTGCTGGACCGGATGCCCCTGCCGGTCGCGGTGTGCCGCGCCGACGGCGAGATACTGATCGCGAATCCGGCGATGGCCGCGGTGTGGGGCACCACTCGCGGCCAGCTGCGCGGCCGCAACCTCCTGGACCACTTCAGCCCCCGCGCGATCTCGCAGGTCGGCCGGCTCGTCGAGGCCGTACGGACGGGCCGCCGCTCCCGCTACCCCGTCGAGGTCCGCTGGCGCGAGGGCGCGGACGGACCCGAGTACGAGGGGATGCTGACCCTGGATCCGGTCGGCGACCCCTCCGCCGAGCCGCCGGCCCTGCTCGCCATCCTCCGCGTCCACGAGGACCGCCCGGCGCCGCCGCCCGCCGCCGAGGTCAGCCCCGTGGAGTCCCGCATCCTCGCCCTCGCCGCCGGCGGCGCCACCACGGCCGCCATCGGCAAGGACCTCGGCCTCACCGTCGACGGCGTCAACTACCACCTCACCCGCCTGACCCGCCGCTTCCGCGTCCCCAACCGCACCGCCCTGGTCGCCCGCGCCTACACCCTCGGCCTCCTCTCCCCCACGGCCTGGCCCCCGGCACCGGCCGAGGACCGGGACGCCTGAGCGCCTGTACGTCGGCACGGCCTCCGCATCCGGTACCGATGCCGGATGCCGGACTGGACGCCGGTGACCGACCTCGGGAGGCCGCCAGCAGCCGGGCGGAATCGGCGCGAATCGGACCGTGCCAGGGCCCTGCCCGGGCGAGTAGCGTCGGCCGCTCTTCTTCCCTTTCGGAGGGTGCGGACCCATGGCCGACACCGTGAGTTACGTGCAGTACGAGACGTACGAAGGCGGCAGTCCAGAGGCGGAACGGCTGCTCTTCGAGAAGCTGGCGCGCGAGTTGATGCGCGTGCAGTCGCGGAACAAAAGGAGCAGCGGCGCGCCAGGTGCCCAGCGCGCCGTCCATGCGAAGGGCATCCTCGGCGTGGAGAACGCCAGGCTGCGCTTCAACGACGATCTGCCGCCCGCGCTGACCCAGGGCTACGCCCAGCCGGGGGCCGAGTACCCGGCGCTGGTGCGGCTGTCCAACGCCAGTGGCATCCCGGGCTCCGACGTCTCGCCCGACCTGCGCGGCGTCGCCGTGCGGGTGGAGGTGTCGGCGGAGGAGACCCACGATCTGCTGGCGACCAACTTCCCGGTGAGCCACGCACGCAACGCCCGCGAGTTCGTGGCGTTCGCCAAGGCGATGGCGGGCGCCAAAACGCCCCTGCAGAAGGCGTTCGGACTGCTGGTGAAGCTGCCGCTGGCCGTCGGCTGGGGCACCGCGACGCGGATGCGGCGCAACGTGCAGGCCGCGGCGCGGCACACGGTCGGCTCGCTGGCACGCGAGACGTACTGGAGCCGGGGCGCGTGCCTGTGGGGCGACGCCGGGCCGGTGCGTTACCAGCTGCGGCCCACGCCCGGCGGCGCGCCCGCGCCCCGCCCGGACCGGCACGACCCCGACCATCTGCGGCACGAGCTGACCGAGCGGCTGGCCGCCGCGGACGTCGAATTCGACCTGTGCGTACAGCGGTTCGTGGACGAGAAGCGCACGCCGGTCGAGAACGGCGCCTCGGACTGGCGGGAGACGGACGCACCCGTGATCCCGGTGGCGCGGCTGACGATCCCGCGCCAGGACATCACCACCGCCGAGGCCGGCTCCGCGGCCCGCCGCATCGAACAGCTCTCGTTCAACCCGTGGCACACCACGGAGGACTTCCGCCCGCTGGGCAACCTGAACCGGGCCAGGAAGGCCGCGTACCAGGCGAGCGCGGCACACCGCCTCGGCATCCGCTTCGAGACCGCGGAACCGCTGCACAACACGGTGCTCGGGGTGCCGCTGCGGGCGGTGTTCACCACGCTCAACCGTTTCCTCCCCTGGCACCGGCTGCCCCTGGAGGCGGGCCTGCTCAACCTGGTCGTCCTGCGGCAGGTACTGCGCCGCCGCAACCTCATCGACACCGAGCTGCCCGAGGCGCCGCCGAAGGCGGTACCCGTGCCGGAGACGGTGGACGAGCGCGCCCGCACGGCCCGCTCGTACGACGGCTCGCACACCGACCTGTCGGCGCCGCGGATGGGCGCGGCCGGCCAGGCGACCTTCGGGCGCAACCTCAAGCCGGTCTACCGCCCGGACCTCTTCGACACCCCGAACGCCGTCACCGTGGCCCGCGAGCTGCTGCACCGCCGCGCCTTCCAGCCCGCGACCTCGCTGAACATCCTGGCCGCCGCCTGGATCCAGTTCCAGGTCCACGACTGGGTCAACCACCAGCGGTACTCCCTCGCCGAGCGGTCGGTCGAGGTGCCGCTGCCGCCCGGCAGCACCTGGTACAACACCCCCGGCGGCCCGGCCGAGAACGTCATGCGGATCGCCGACAACCGTGGCCTGGAGCGCCCGGGCAAGCCGCCCATCCTCTTCACCAACACCACCTCGCCCTGGTGGGACGGCTCGGAGGTGTACGGCGGCGACGAGAGCACCGCGCGCAACCTGCGCGAGCCGGACGGCGCCAAGCTGCGCCTGGAGGACGGCCATCTGCCGATGGGTTCCAACGGCATGCCGTTGACCGGCTTCAACGACAGCTGGTGGCTGGGCCTGTCGGTCATCCACACCCTCTTCGCCCGCGAGCACAACGCGGTCTGCGACGCGCTGCACAGGGAATACCCGAAGATGACCGAGGAGCAGGTCTACCAGACCGCCCGGCTCATCGTCTCCGCGCTGATCGCGAAGATCCACACGGTGGAGTGGACCCCGTCGATCCTGGCGACCAAGGCCATCGACATCAGCCTGCACACCAACTGGGACGGCCCGCCGGACAACTGGCTGCACAAGCTGGGCCTGTGGCTGGTCGAGTCGCACTCGCTGCACGGCATCCCGAAGACCCTGCCCGACCACCACAACGTGCCGTTCTCGCTGACCGAGGACTTCGTCACCGTCTACCGGATGCACCCGCTGCTCCCGGACGACTACGAGCTGCGCGAGCACCACTTCGGGCAGCGCCTGGAGGCCCTGTCCTTCAACGACCTGCAGGGCGGCGCGGCGGAGGGGCTGGCCCGCAAGACGGGCCTGACGGACTCGCTGTACTCGCTGGGCATCGCGCACCCGGGCGCGATCACCCTGCACAACTACCCGCGCGCGCTGACCCACTTCGAGCGGGACGGCGAGATCATCGACCTGTCGGTGGTGGACCTGGTACGGACGCGGCGGCGCGGCGTACCGCGGTACAACGACTTCCGGGCCGGGCTGCACAAGCCGCGGCTGACCCGCTTCGAGGAGGTCACCGGCGACCCGGACACGGCCCGGCTCCTGAAGGAGGTGTACCGGGACGTCGACGAGATCGACACCATGGTCGGCCTGTTCGCGGAGACTCCGCCGCAGGGCTTCGGGTTCAGCGACACCGCCTTCCGGATCTTCATCCTGATGGCGAGCCGCCGCATCCAGTCCGACCGGTTCCTGACCGTCGACTTCCGCCCCGAGATCTACACGCCGCTGGGCATGGACTGGGTGGCGCGCAACGGGATGAACTCCGTCATCCTGCGGCACTGCCCGGAGCTGGCGGCGATGCTGCCCCGCGACGCCGGTGCCTTCGCGCCCTGGCGTCCGGTGCTCCCGGTGCGCAGCACCGGCGCGGAGTCGTGAGGGACCGCCGCCGGACCGCGCACGCGGGCTGAGCGATCTTGTGAAGCCCCACGGGGTCGCTCCGGGGCGCGGGAGTCAAGAGCATGTGTCTGGGCCCTGGTCGGATCAGCGCACGTCGTCCGGTGCGTGCGATCGCAAGGCGCCGGAGCGCTCTGGTAGCGGAGCTACCAGGGCGTTTCGGCAACACCGCGAGCGTGCGTGCCAGGCGGCGGGCGCCCGGCCGGGGTTCAGACACATGCTCTAACCTCCTCCCTGTGGAGGAGAAGACTCCCGCGCCCTTCGAGCGCGGCACGGACGGGCCCAAGATCATCGTGGTCGGTATCGACGGCACGCAGTCGTCGTGGCGGGCCGCCTCGTACGCCGCCGGTCTGGCCCGCCGCCAGGGCTCCAAGCTGGTCCTGGTGTACGTCCAGCCGGTGCTGCCCGCCGGCGCCGCGCTGGGCGCCCCCGTCACGTACACCACGGACGAGATAGCGGAAGAGCTGATGGCCGAGATCCGCTCCGCGACGGAGCGCCATCAGGGGATCTACGACCTGCGGTGGGAGTTCCACACGGTGCGCGGTGATCCGTACAGCGCGATGCTCCAGATGGCGGACGAACTGAAGGCCGACGCGGTGGTGGTCGGCGCGTCGGAGTCCGCCGGACACCGGATCATGGGCTCGGTCGCGGTACGGCTGGTCAAGGCGGGCCGCTGGCCGGTGACGGTCGTCCCGTAACCGCGCTCGGGAGGCGGGGCGCGGCGGTCCGGTGCACTGTGTGAGAGGGCCCGCCGCGCCAAAGCGACACGCCGAACCGACACGCCGACGAGGGAGTCTGCCGTGACCGACCGGACCTACCGTGTGACCGAGATCGTGGGAACGTCCCACGAAAACGTGGACGCCGCCATCCGCAACGGTGTGCGGCGCGCGTCCCAGACGCTGCGCAACCTGGACTGGTTCGAAGTCACGCAGGTGCGCGGCCACATCGTGAACGGCGAGATCGAGCACTACCAGGTCGGCCTGAAGGTCGGCTTCCGGCTGGAGGACTCCGACTGATCCCAGCGCCCGATTCCGGGTCGCCGCCCGCAGTATGGGGAGTCGCCTTCCGTAAGCGTCCGATAAGGACGATGATGATCCGCCGTCGGACCGACGAGAGGACATCACATGGGCCTGCGCGCGGGACAGGGCGTACTACGCCGCAAACCGATCGAAATGATCCAGGAGACCGAGGGCGGCAAGGGCGAACAGCTCACCCGCACGCTCGGCCTCTGGCAGCTGACGGCCATCGGTGTCGGCGGCATCATCGGCGCCGGCATCTTCACGCTGGCCGGCACCGTCGCGAACGAGAAGGCCGGCCCCGCCGTCCTGCTGTCGTTCCTCATCGCGGGCATCGCGAGCGCGGCGGCCGCCTTCTCGTACGCGGAGTTCGCCGGGATGATCCCGAAGGCGGGCTCCGCGTACACCTACGGGTACGCGGTCCTCGGCGAGCTGGCGGGCTGGTTCATCGGCTGGGACCTGCTGCTGGAGTACACCGCGATCGTCGCCGTGGTGGCGATCGGCATCTCCGGCTACTTCAGCTTCCTGCTGGGCGAGCTGGGCGTCGAACTGCCCGCGTGGATGCTGGGCGCGCCCGGCACCGGCGACGGCCACCGCGTCGACCTCTTCGCCGCGGCCCTCTGCCTTCTGATCGCCTATCTCCTCACCCTCGGCATCAAGAACGCCGCGCGCTTCGAGACGATCGTCGTCGGCCTGAAGGTCCTGGTCGTCCTGGTCGTCATCGCCGTCGGCTTCTTCCACATCAACACCGGGAACTACTCCCCGTTCTTCCCCCACGGCCTCAGCGGGGCGTTCGCGGGCGCGGCCACGGTCTTCTTCGCCGTCTTCGGCTACGACGCGATGTCGACAGCGGCCGAGGAGTCCAAGGACGCCCAGCGCCATATGCCCAAGGCGATCCTGTACTCGCTGCTGATCTCGATGGTCCTGTACGTCCTGGCCTGCCTGGTGCTGACCGGCATGCAGAACTACACGAAGATCGACCCGGAGAGCGGCTTCTCCACGGCGTTCAAGTCGGTCGGCCTGGGCAGCCTGGCGGACATGATCGCGGTCGGCGCGATCATCGGCATCCTGACCGTCATGTTCACGTTCATGCTCGGCGTGACCCGCGTCTGGTTCTCCATGAGCCGCGACGGCCTCCTCCCGAAGTGGTTCGCCAAAACCCACCCGACCCGGCATGTGCCGACCCGAGTCACCTGGATCGTCGGCGCGGCATCGGCTCTGATCGCGGGCTTCCTGCCGATCCGTGAGGCTGCCGAACTCACCAACATCGGGATCCTGCTGGCCTTCGTCGTGGTCTGCATCGCGGTCATCGTGCTCCGCTACAAGCGCCCCGACCTGCCCCGCGCCTTCAAGTGCCCCGGCGTCCCGATCGTCCCGGCCATAGGAGTCGTCTTCTCCATCTGGCTGATCACCTTCCTGGAGTGGCAGACCTGGGCCCGCTTCGCCGTGTGGTTCGCGCTCGGCCTGGTCATCTACTTCGCGTACTCCTACCGCCGCTCCGAGCTCGGCAAGGCACAGCGCGAAATCGCCGACCTGGAGGACCGCGAAGGGCGGCTGTGAGTTCGCAATCCGCCAGTCCGAAAAAACGATACGGATAGCCGATTAGCGTGGTAATTGGACCGCCCAGCGCTCCTGCCGCTAATCTCCTCACCGATCAAGCAGAGCCGTCCGGTGCTGTTTTGGACGTGCCGCTGCGGAAGAACAGCGGACGAAAGACGAAACACATATGCGCAAGACAATCCGTTCGACCCTGACGGCGGTCCTCGTGGTGAGTTTTTCCGCGGCGCTGTCCTCCCCGTCGTACGCCAGCGCGAGCGACTGCGTCGGCGGCAACGGGACGAACGACTCGTACCAGACCTGCACGACGGTCGAAGGTACGGGCCTGCGGGTCAACAGGTGGCAGACCTCGACGTACTCCTCACTCGGCGGCCAGAATGTGTACGCCCGCTTCTACGTCAACGGAAAGCGGGTGCACACCGTGAAGAAATACACGGGAGCCCCTAAGCGCCTGGCGGTGAATTTTCCCGGGAAGCTGCCGAGGAAGTACCGGGACGGCACGAGGCTCTGCAATGTGTGGAGCGTGAACAAGCGGTACAAGTCCTGCATCACCGTGCACAAGTAACGCCGAGAAATACCGGAAAGCAGAAACGCGCCCGCGCGCCGGAAGTGTCCGGGGCGCGGGCGCGTTTGAGGGGGCGGCCGAGCGGCTGGGGCTCGGCTTGGGGGTCAGGACTTCTGGAGGGCGGTCCAGAATTCGTCGAAGGACATCAGGCCGTCGTGGTTGGTGTCGCGGGCGTTGATGACGGCCTCGGCGACGGGGCCGGTGACGTAGGCGTCGCCCATCTCGGCCATCGCGTGCTTGAACTCCTCGGCCGTGACCTTGCCGTCGCCGTTCGCGTCGAATCGTGCGAATGCGGCCTTGGCCTGCTCGATGTCTGCCACGGGGTGCCCCCTTCATGCGGTGCTGTTGTCGTGTCGTGTGGGTAACCGACCCGGGTACATTAACCGACCGTCACCAAAGGCCGGTCATGGCCGTCCCCCGTCCTCGCCAAGGCGGGCCAGCGCGCGTGCCAAGTACGGCGCCGTGCGGCTGTCCTGCGCCGTCGCCACCTCGGCCGGCGGGCCGGACGCCACGATCCGGCCGCCGTCGGCGCCGCCGCCCGGCCCCAGGTCGATGACGTGGTCGGCGCCCGCGACCACGCCCATGTCGTGCTCCACGACGACCACCGTGTTCCCGGCGTCCACCAGCCCGTGCAGCTGGCGCAGCAGTACTTCGCTGTCGGCCGGATGCAGTCCGGTGGTGGGCTCGTCCAGCAGGTACAAGGTGTGACCGCGGCGGGTGCGCTGGAGTTCGGTGGCGAGCTTGATGCGCTGCGCCTCGCCGCCGGAGAGTTCCGTCGCGGGCTGGCCGAGTCGGAGGTAGCCCAGCCCGACATCCTGGAGTGTGCGCAGGCTGCGGGCGGCGGCGGGGACCTCGGTGAGGAAGTCGGCCGCCGCGTCCACGGTCATCTCCAGGACCTCCGCGATGTTCCGGCCCCGGTAGGTGATCTCCAGGGTCTCGGGGTTGTAGCGGGCGCCGTGGCAGGCCGTGCAGGGCGCGTACGTGCCCGGCAGGAAGAGCAGTTCGACGGCGACGAAGCCCTCGCCCTGGCAGGTCTCGCAGCGCCCGGAGGCGACGTTGAAGGAGAAGCGGCCCGCTTTGTAGCCGCGGGCGCGCGCCTCGTCGGTGCTTGCGAAGACCTTTCTTACGGCGTCGAACAGTCCGGTGTACGTGGCGAGGTTGGAGCGCGGGGTGCGGCCGATGGGCTTCTGGTCGACGCGGACGAGCCGGTCCACGGCGTCCAGGCCCTCGACGGCGGCCAGTTCGGCCGTCGGGCGCGCCTCGTCGTCGTCCTCCGGGCCCGGGCCGCCCTGTCGCTCCCGTACGGCGTCCGCGAGTACCTGCGTGACCAGGGTCGACTTGCCCGACCCGGAGACGCCGGTGACGGCCGTGAAGACCCCGAGGGGGAACTCCGCGTCCAGCCCCCGGAGATTGTGCAGCCGGATGCCGGAGAGGCGCACGGTCCCCGAGGGCTTGCGCGGCTCGCGCGCGCCGTCGCCGCCGGGCCCGCCGAAGAGGTAGCGGCGGGTGAGGGATTCGGTCACGTCCGCGAGGCCGTCGACCGGTCCGCTGTGCAGTACGCGGCCACCGTGCTCCCCGGCGTGCGGTCCCACGTCCACGAGCCAGTCGGCCCGCCGGACGACGTCCATGTCGTGCTCGACGACGAAGAGGGAGTTGCCCGCTTGCTTCAGGCGGTTGAGCACGGTGAGCAGGCTCTCGGTGTCGGCCGGGTGCAGGCCCGCGGAGGGCTCGTCGAGGACGTAGACGACGCCGAAGAGGCCGGAGCGGAGCTGGGTGGCGAGGCGCAGCCGCTGGAGCTCGCCGGCGGAGAGGGTGGGTGAGGGGCGGTCCATGCTGAGGTAGCCGAGGCCGAGTTCGGTCAGCACCTCGATGCGGGCCACGAGGTCGCGCGCGAGGGTGCCCGCCACGCTCTCCTCGGCCGAACCGCTCGTACCGCCCATACCGCTCGTGCCGTCCGTGCCTTCCGCCGTCGGCCGCAGCAGTGCGGCGAGCGCCGCCAGCGGCATCCCGGCCAGCGCGGCGATGTCGTGCCCCGCGAAGGTGACCGCCAGCGCCTCGGGCCGCAGCCGCCGCCCGTCGCACGCCGGGCACGCCTCGGACACCAGGAACTGCGCGACGCGCTTGCGCTGCGTCTCGCTCTGCGAGTCGGCGAAGGTGTGCAGCACGTAGTGCCGGGCGCTCTGGTACTGGCCCTGGTACGGCCGCTGGATGCGCCCCGCCTCGCGTACCGGATGCACGGTGACGACCGGCCGTTCCTCGGTGAAGAGGATCCAGTCGCGGTCCCGCTGCGGCAGCTCGCGCCAGGGGCGGTCGATGTCGTACCCGAGCGTGGCGACGATGTCGCGGAGGTTCTTGCCGAGCCAGGCGCCGGGCCAGGCGGCGATGGCGCCGTCGCGGACGGAGAGGGAGGGGTCGGGTACGAGGGACTCCTCGGTGACGCGGTGGACGCGGCCGAGGCCGTGGCACTCGGGGCAGGCACCCGCCGCCGTATTGGGCGAGAAGGCGTCGGAGTCGAGGCGTCCGGTGCTGTCCGCCGGGTAGTCGCCGGCGCGCGAGAAGAGCATGCGCAGGCTGTTGGAGAGGGTGGTGACGGTGCCGACGGAGGAGCGGGACGTGGGGGCCGAGCGGCGCTGCTCCAGGGCGACGGCCGGCGGCAGCCCGGTGATCTCCTCGACCTTGGGCGCGCCGACCTGGTGGATCAGCCGCCGGGCGTAGGGCGCGACCGATTCGAAGTACCGGCGCTGCGCCTCGGCGTAGAGGGTGCCGAAGGCGAGCGAGGACTTGCCGCTGCCGGAGACACCGGTGAAGACGCAGAAGGCGTCCCGCGGGATGGCCACGTCGACGGCGCGGAGGTTGTGCTCACGGGCGCCGCGCACCCGTACGTACGAATCGGTCATGCCCTCCATGATCGGGGACGCCGGCCGGCCGGCGGGGAGGTGGCCGGCCGGCGTCCCCCGTCTCACTCCGCGCCGACGGCCGCGAGCAGGCGCTGGTGCGCCTCCTCCCACGGCCCCGGCGTGGCTATCACCGCGCGCAGGCCGCGGATCTGCCGGGGCGGCAGTCCGGCGGCGAGCACGCCGGTGGCCTGCCCGTCGCGGCCGTACAGCGCGGCCACCTGCCGCTGCTCCTTGTCCAGCAGCACCGTCTCGGCCCGGTCGGCGCCCGCGAGCACCCCGTACGCCTGGAGCTTCATGCCGTACTGGTCGGACCAGAAGTACGGGACCGGCGCGAACGGGCGGCGCTCGTCCTCCGATACGCCCAGCTCCACGAGCAGGTTCTTGGCCGCGGCCATGGCCTGCTCGGTGGCGTTCATCCGGTGCTCGATCCGCAGGTGGCGGCCGTGGCCCGGGTGGTACCAGCGGGCCACGTCACCGGCGGCGTAGACACCGGGCGCCGCGGCGCAGTACTCGTCGCAGCGCAGCCCGTCGGCGGTGTCCAGCGCCGCGTCGGCACGCAGCCAGTCCACGGCCGGCTCGGAACCGATGGCGAGCAGGACGGTGTCGGCGTCGAGGGCCGTGCCGTCGGCCAGCCGTACGCCGGTGACCCGTCCTTCCGCGGTCTCCACGCCCTCCAGAGCGCCGGTCAACTGCCGTACGCCGTGCCGCTCGTGCTCGGCGGCCAGCAGCGCGCCCACGCCCTCGCCGACGAGGCGGCCCATGGGCAGCGGGTCGCGGCCGACGAGCGTGACCTCGTGGCCCAGCTCGCGGGCCACCGCTGCGGCCTCGGAGCCGAGCACGCCGTTGCCGGCGACGACCAGCCGCCGGGGCGCGCCCGACAGCCAGGTCCGCAGCGCGAGCGCGTCGTCGAGCGTGCGCAGCGTGTGGACGCCGTCCAGGCGGGCCAGGCCCGGCAGGGTGCGGGCCCGGACGCCGGTGGCGACGATCACGCCGTCGGCGGCCAGCCGGTCGCCGTCGTCCAGCGTCAGCGTGCGCGTCCCGGCGTCCAGCGCGGTGGCCTTGGTACCGAGCCGGACGTCCAGGTCCAGCGCGTCGAGCTGGTCGGCCGTGCGCAGCCCCAGCCGGTCGGTGTCCCAGTCGCCGCTCAGCAGCTGCTTGGAGAGCGGCGGCCGGTCGTACGGCAGGTGCGGCTCGTCGCCGACCAGCGTCAGCTCGCCGGTCCAGCCGCCCCGGCGCAGCGCCTCGACGGCGGCGAGGCCGGCCGCCGAGGCGCCGACGACGGCAATGCGTCCGACGGTCATGCGTCGACCTGGATGGCCGCGGCGGGGCAGATGGCGGCGGCCTCGCGGACCGCGGCGTGCTGCTCGGCGGGCGGCTGGGCGTCGAGCAGGACGACGATGCCGTCCTCGTCACGCTGGTCGAAGACCTCCGGGGCGACGAGCACGCACTGGCCGGCGGCGCAGCACTTGTCGATGTCGAGGGTGATGTTCATGGCTGCTGACTCCTGTGGGGGTTCCTGTGGGGTGGTGGGAGGACGGGATTACCAGGTGACCGGCAGCTCGTGGCAGCCGTAGATCGCCATGTCCGTGCGGAACGGGATGGACTCGATCGGCACGGCGGGCCGCATCGTGGGGAAGCGGCGCAGCAGGGTCCCGAGGACGACCTGCAGCTCGACGCGGGCCAGCGCCTGCCCGAGGCACTGGTGGATGCCGTAGCCGAACGCGACGTGGTGCTGGGCGTTGGGGCGGCAGACGTCGAGCTTGTCCGGGTCCTCGAAGGTCTCCGGGTCGCGGTTGGCGGACGGCACGGCGACCACGACGCCCTCGCCGGCACGGATGAGCTGCCCGCCGATCTCGATGTCCTCGGTGGCGGCGCGGCGCGGGCCGTTGCGGATGATGCTGTGGAAGCGCAGCAGTTCCTCGACGGCGCCACGGATGAGCGACGGGTCCTCGCGCAGCTGCTGTGCGGTCTTCGGCTCGCCCATCATGCTCAGCGCGGACAGGCCGATCATGTTGGCGGTGGTCTCGTGCCCGGCGACCAGCAGCAGCGCGGCGAAGCCGATGACGTCGTCGTGGGTGATCTCCCCGGCCTGCTGCTGCTCGACGATGAGCCGGCTGAGGATGTCGTCGCCCGGGTTCGCCTCCTTGGCGGTGACCAGGCCGTCGAGGTACGCGCGCAGCTCCTCGCGGGCGGCGTCGGCCTCCGCCTTGGGGATGGTGCGGGAGAGCAGCTTGCCGGTGAGGTCCTGGAAGACCGTGTGGTCCTCGTACGGGACGCCGAGCAGCACGCTGATGACCAGAGAGGGCACCGGAAGGGCGAGCGCCTCGACGAGGTCGACGGAGTCCGCGCCGTTCAGCTTGGCGGTCTGCATCGCGTCGCAGAGCTCGTCGGTGATCCGCTGGATCTCCGGGCGCAGCGCCTCGACCTTCTTGACCATGAACTCGCGGGTGACCATCCGGCGCAGCCGTGTGTGCTCCGGCGGGTCCATGCGGATGAAGCCGCGGTTCTCGGTGGTGGCGCCGCCGGTCATGCCGCTGAGCGGGTAGCCCGGGGTGAGGGTGTCGGAGCTGAAGCGGGTGTCGCCGAGGATCGCTCGGATGTCCGCGTACCGGGTGACGAGCCAGGCCCAGCTGCCGTCGGGCAGCGAGATCTTCTTGATCGGCTCCTCGATCCGCATCCGGCCGAGCTCGGCGGGCGGGTCGAACGGGCAGCCGGTGGGGGGTTCCACGGGCAGCGGGGCATGGGGGGAAGTGACGGTCATGTCGCTCCTAGAAGGCACGTACCGCAAGGACGTGCGCCGCGGTGGGGCTTCGCCTAACAACCGTAAACTTACATGCGTAATAGGCAGGCAAACGAGCCGGGGGGGTGCCTGAGCGAGGCTGAAGCGGCGGTTAGGTGCTAATTACAACTCAAGGTCCTCACGAAACAGACCGCAGATCGATACGCGAAGATCAGCGCTCCAGCAACAGCTCCAGGATCTCGTCCACGAAACGGTGCAGGCGTTCGGGATTCTTCGTCGCGGGCAGGACCTGCCAGAGCATCACCCGGCCGTGCACCGCCGACCACAGGACGTACGGCGCCTCCTCCCGGGAGCCGCGCACCCGCCAGCCCGCCTCCTCGCACGCCGCCAGTGCGTCGTGCAGGCCGCGCACCAGCAGCCCCGCCGGGTGCTGCGCCAGCCGCTCGGGGCCGACCGGGGACTGCCGGGTCTCGTAGAGCAGGCGGTACTTCGCCGGATGGTCGATGGCGTACGTGCAGTAGGCGCGCAGCCGGGCACGCAGCCGGGCCACCGGGTCCCCTTCCGGGACCAGCGCGCCGGCCGCCGCCATGTCCTCGACCAGCCGCTCATAGCTGACCTGCATCGTCGCCCAGACCAGCTCGGTCTTGTCGGCGAAGTGCCGGTAGATGCTGGGCGCCGCGACGCCCGCCTCGCGGGCCACGGCGCGCAGTGACAGCGCGTCCTCGCTGCCGACCTGCTCCAGCAGCCGTTCCGTGGCGCTCAGCAGCTCCTCGCGCAGCCGGTCACCCTGGCCGCGCGGGTTCCTGGGCCGTGCGGCCGGGCTCTCCGTCATGCGCCGTACGCCTCTTTCTCGTCCTGGCGGGCACTCAACAATTTCATACCTCGTCCCGCACCCCACCGCGCGGCCACCGCGCAGCCCCGGCAACCGCTACCGTGCGGCCATGCCTCAGCCCCCGTACGCCGGTGCCGAGACCGCCCCCTGGCGGCCCGAGCTCTTCCCGCCCGGCCTCCCCGTGGCCGGGACCGTGACCGCGCATGCCTCCGGCCGGGCCTGGCTGGCCCGGCTGCCGCGACTGGTCCGCGAGGCCGCCGAACGGTGGGAGCTGCGCCTGTCGCCCCCGTTCCACGGCGGCAGCTGCTCCTGGGTGGCCCCGGTGCGGCTGCCCGACGGCGACCCGGCCGTACTGAAGGTGACCTGGCCGCACCGGGAGGCCGCGGGCGAGGCCGCCGCGCTGCGCGCCTGGAGCGGCCACGGCGCGGTCCGGCTGCTCGCCCACGACCCGGCACGGCACGCGCTGCTCCTCGAACGCTGCGTACCGGGCACCACGCTGCTCGACGCGGTACCGGAAGCCGACCGGCACGCCGACGCCACCCTCTCCCCCGAGGCGGGGCTGGACCGCGCCGCCGATGTACTGGACGCGCTGTGGCGCGCGCCCCGGCCTCCGGACGGCGAGCTGGAAACCGTGGCGGCGGTCTGCGCCGAATGGTCGGACCAGGTACGCGAACGGATGGACCGGCTCCGGCCGCCGTACGATCCCGGCCTGGTGGAGCTCGGCGCGTCCCTGCTGCGCGAGCTGCCCGCGACCGCCCGCCGCGAGGTCGTCGTGCACGGCGACTTCAACCCCGGCAACGTGCTGGCCGCCGACGGCCCGCGGGGCTGGCTCGCCATCGACCCGAAGCCGATGACCGGCGACCCGGGGTACGACCCCTGGCCCTTGCTGACCCAGCTCGACGACCCGTTCGAGTACGACGCACCGGAGGCACTGCTGCGCACCCGGCTGCGGCTGCTCGCCGACCGGCTCGGCATACCGCCCGAGCGCGCGGCGGCCTGGGGCGTGGCCCGCTCCGTCGAGAGCGCCCTGTGGGCCGCCGCGCACGACGATGTACCGGGCGGGGGCGAGGAGTTGATGGAAGCCAGGGTCCTCGCGGAGGTCGCCGGTCTGTGAACCGCGCGCCACGCCGGCCGGCGCTCCGACACAGGTTCTAGACCGCCGCGCGTCGGGCGGCTGCCGTCTGCGCCGCCTCATAGCCCGGCGGGACGCCCGGGACCAGCAGGATGTCCGCGTCGAGGTGGCGGGTGCGCAGCGGGATGAGCTCCTGGTAGGCGGGCGAGTCGTACCAGGCACGGGCCTGCTCCAGGTCCGGGAACTCGATGAGGACCAGGTGGCCGGGCCAGGTGCCCTCAAGGACCTCGGCCTTGGCGGCGTGCACCCGGAAGCGGCCCCCGAAGGGGTCGAGCGTCTCCTGGATGCGCTCCATGTAGGACAGCACGTCCTCGTGCCGGCTCTCGCCCTTTATGTGACCCACGGCGTACGCGCTCATGGCAGTCCCCTCTGGTTGCCTCAGGGCCCGAAGGCCCGAATGGCCGGCGGCCGCTCCGTGCGGCCCGCGCTGACCCGTACGTTTCCAGGCCCGGGTCAGCGCGTCGATGACCTCGGAGGTCATGGCGGACCTGCGGTACGCCGTGCCGCGCAGGTCAGTTGGCCCGCAGCGCGGCCAGCTGTTCGGCGAAGGGCACGACGTCAAAGGCGTCGTCGGCCGGCTCGGCCGCGGGTGCCGTGGCCGCCCGCCCCAGGGCCAGGGCGGCCAGCTCCCCCGCCGCCCGGTCGATGCGTTCCGTGAGCGCGCCGCCGGGGCCGCTGCCGCCCGTGCCCCAGTCCTCGGACGCCGCGTACACGGCGGTCGGTACGACCACCGCGCGCAGATACGCGAAGAGCGGGCGCAGCGCGTGCTCCAGGGCGAGCGAGTGCCGGGCCGTACCGCCGGTCGCCGCGATCAGTACGGGCTTGCCGGTCAGCGCGGTGTTGTCGATCACGTCGAAGAACGACTTGAACAGCCCGCTGTAGGAGGCGGTGAAGATCGGCGTGACGGCGATCAGGCCGTCCGCCTCCGTCACCGCCTCGATCGTCTCGGCCAGCGCGGGCGACGGGAAGCCGGTCACCATGTTGTGCGCGATGTCGGTGGCCAGGTCGCGCAGTTCGACGACGTGTACCTCGACCACGCGGGCCGGCTCGTCACCCGCCAGGCGCTGCCGGGTGGCCTCCGACAGCCGGTCGGCCAGCAGGCGGGTGGACGACGGGACGCCCAGCCCCGCCGAGACGGCCACGATCTTCAGCGGCTTCATTCCGCCACCTCCTCCAGGGCCGCGGCGTCGCGCTCGGCGACGCGCGCCGCGTGCGTCGGCCCGTCCGGCACCTCGGCCGGGCGGTTCTTGGCGAACTCCTTGCGGAGCACGGGGACGACCTCTTCGCCGAGCATGTCGAGCTGCTCCAGCACGGTCTTCAACGGCAGACCCGCGTGGTCCATCAGGAACAGCTGGCGCTGGTAGTCGCCGAAGTACTCGCGGAAGGCAAGGGTCTTCTCGATGACCTGCTGCGGGCTGCCGACGGTCAGCGGGGTCTGCTCGGTGAACTCCTCCAGGGAGGGGCCGTGCCCGTAGACGGGCGCGTTGTCGAAGTACGGGCGGAACTCGCGGACCGCGTCCTGGGAGTTCTTCCGCATGAACACCTGGCCGCCGAGGCCGACCATCGCCTGCTCGGGGGTGCCGTGCCCGTACTGCGCGTAGCGGTGCCGGTAGAGGCGGATGAGCTGCTGGAAGTGGTGCTTGGGCCAGAAGATGTTGTTGGCGAAGAAGCCGTCACCGTAGTACGCGGCCTGTTCGGCGATCTCCGGGCTGCGGATGGAGCCGTGCCACACGAAGGGCGGTACGCCGTCCAGCGGGCGCGGGGTCGAGGTGAAGCCCTGCAGCGGGGTGCGGAACTTGCCCTCCCAGTCGACCACGTCCTCGCGCCACAGCTTGTGCAGCAGGGCGTAGTTCTCGATGGCGAGCGGGATGCCCTGGCGGATGTCCTGGCCGAACCAGGGGTAGACCGGGCCGGTGTTGCCGCGGCCCATCATCACGTCCACCCGGCCGTCGGCGATGTGCTGCAGCATCGCGAAGTCCTCGGCGATCTTCACCGGGTCGTTGGTGGTGATCAGCGTGGTGGACGTGGAGAGGATCAGCTTCTCCGTGCGCGCCGCGATGTAGCCGAGCATGGTGGTCGGCGAGGACGGCACGAAGGGCGGGTTGTGGTGCTCGCCGGTGGCGAAGACGTCCAGGCCCACTTCCTCGGCCTTGAGCGCGATGGCGAGCATCGCCTTGATCCGCTCGTGCTCGGTCGGCGTCCGGCCCGTCGTCGGGTCGGTGGTGACGTCTCCGACGGTGAAGATCCCGAACTGCATGGTGCCCGCCTCCGTGCGCTGCGTTGGTTGAATGCACTGCGTTAGTTGAATCGTGAACTACACCGCCCAACCGTAGCGGGCTCGCAGCTATTCCGCACCTTCGCGCACCCTCCGCGCGTCACCTCACCTCAGCGACACGACCCGGCCGAAATAACACCGATCTCGTGAAGTTCACGCCTTGACTTGTGAACTTCACAGGTGCTTTTGTTTTAAGCATCATGAATGACGTGATCCCTGACCGCCGCCCCGTGATCGGCGTCTCGCTGAAGCTGTACTTCGGTCTCGCCGAGACCCGGAAGTGGCTCGCGGACGTCGCCGCGCTGGCCGGCACCGCCGCGCTCGGCGCACGCGCCGTCGACCTCTTCGTCCTCCCCGCCTTCCCGGCCCTGGCCGACGCCCGCGAGCTGCTGGCCGGCACCGGCGTGGCCTTCGGCGCGCAGGACGTGCACTGGGCCGAGTCCGGCCCGTGGACCGGCGAGGTGTCCGCCGGGATGCTCGCCGAGGCCGGCGCCACGTACGTCGAGGTGGGGCACGCCGAGCGGCGCGCGTACTTCGGCGAGACCGACGAGACCGTGCGCGCCAAGACCCGCGCCGCCACCGCCGCCGGGCTGGTTCCCGTCGTCTGCGCGGGCGAGCGGGACGGCGCCGATCTCGGGGCGGCCGTCGAGGAGACGCGTCAGCAGGTGCGGGCCGCGCTGGCGGGCGCCGTGCCCGGCAGCGAGGTGGTCATCGCGTACGAACCGGTCTGGGCCATCGGCGCCGCCGACCCCGCCCCCGCCGATCACGTCCTCGCGGTGGCCGCCGCGATCCGCGCCTGCCTGGACGAGCACGACGTACGCGGCCGCCTGATCTACGGCGGCACCGCCGGGCCCGGTACGTACGCCCGGCTCTCCGCCGGCCCCGTCGACGGCCTGTTCCTCGGCCGGCTCGCGCACGACACCGAGGGCCTGCGCCGCGTCCTCGACGAGATCGCACCCGTCCGAACCGCCCCGAACCACTCTGAACCGGTCTGACCGCTCCCAGGGAGAACACCCATGACGTACCGCATCGCCATCGGCTGCGACGACGCCGCCTTCGAGATGAAGGACGCGATGATCGCGCATCTCACCGAGCGCGGCTACCCGGTCACCGACCTGAGCGCCACCGCGGACGAGGACTACCCGGACGTGGCCGAGCGGGTCGCGCGCAGCGTCGCCCGGGGCGAGCACGAACGCGCCGTCCTCGTGTGCGGCACCGGCATCGGCATGGCCATCGCCGCCAACAAGGTGCCCGGCATCCGCGCCGCGCAGATCCCGGACAGCTACAGCGCCGAGCGGGCCCGCAAGTCCAACGACGCACAGATCGCCTGTTTCGGCAGCCGCACCATGGGCGTGCACGCCGCACTGGTATGCCTGGACCACTGGCTGGTCTCCGACTTCGCGGGCGGCGGTTCGGCGCCCAAGGTGGAGAAGATCAAGCAGGTCGAGTCCCGTAACCGCGCCATCCCCGCCTGAAACCGCCGCTCCCCCGCCCCTCCCTCCGAAAGGTGTGAGCACCATGCGCGCAGTCGTCATCGAGGAACCGCACAAGCTCTCCGTGACCACCGTGCCGGACCCGACGCCGGGCCACGGCGAGGTCGTCGTCAAGGTCACCGCCGCCGGGCTGTGCGGTACCGATGTGCACATGCTGGCGGGCGAGTTCGGGCCCACCCGGTACCCGGTGATCCCGGGGCACGAGTTCTCCGGTGAGATCGTCGCGGTGGGCGAGGGCGTCACCGCCTTCGCCGAGGGCGACAAGATCGCCGCCGACCCGGCGATCTACTGCGGCGCCTGCCACTTCTGCGCCATCGGCCGCGGCAACCTCTGCGAGCAGTGGGGCACGATCGGCATCACCGTGGACGGCGCCGCCGCCGAGTACGTGAAGGTGCCGGCCCGCAACTGTTACCGGCTGCCGGAGACCGTGGAACTGCGGCACGCCCCGCTCATCGAGCCGCTGTCGACGATCGTGCGCGGCTTCGACATCGTCGACCCCAAGCTCGGCGACAACTTCCTGATCTACGGCGCGGGCACCATGGGCCTGCTGTACATGCAGGTCGCCCAGCGCGCGGGTGCCGGCTCCGTCTCCGTCGTGGACATCAACGAGGACCGCCTCGCGGTGGCGAAGAAGCTGGGCGCGGACCACGTCGCCACCAGCGCGGACGACCTGGAGCGGCGGCTGGGCTGGGAGGTCGTCACGGACTGCACCGGCAACATCAAGGCCATCGAGGACGGGCTGACCCGGCCGATCCGCGGCGGCACGTTCCAGCAGTTCGGCTGCGCCCCCGACCAGGAGCTGGCGAAGTTCTCGCCGTTCCGGATCTACAACGACGAGATCCGCATCGTCGGCTCGATGGCGATCCTGCACAGCTACGGGCGTGCCGTGGAGCTGCTCGGCAAGGGCTTCATCGACTCCGAAACAATGATCACCCACCGGTTCGCGCTGGACGAGTACGCCGAGGCCCTGGAGACCTTCAAACGCGGCACGGGCCGCAAGCTCCAGATCGTCCCGGACAAGACGCCCGCCTGACGCGCCCCCGGCGACGGCCCTGAGGCCCCTGCCCGTCCGGCCTCAGCCTCTGCCCGCCCTTCACTCTCGCGCGCTGCGCAGCTGGAGAATGCATGTCGCGGTGAGCGCAACAACACGGTCCTCGTCATGTGACAGAGCTTCGAGGGCACGTGACGCCGTGGTCCCCGGGATGTCCGCCAGCGCCTGTGTCAGCCGTCGACGCGCAGCCGATCCCGTGGTGGGGCGGGCGAGGGAGTCGACGAGCCCGGTGGCGATCCGATCCGCCAGCGCGGGATCACTCGCCAGCGCGCTCAGCGCATCGGCTGCGCCGGCGTCGTCCCGCTCCTCGACGATCATGTCGAGGAGTGTCGGGACCGCGTCGGCCACTCCCCGTGCCCCGAGCGCCAGAGCCGCGTACCCGCGGACCACGATGTCGGGGTTCGTGAGGGCGTCCCGCAGCAGTGCGGTCGCCTCGTCGTTCGGGAACTCGGCGATGGACTGGACGGCACGTTTCCGCACTTCGGCCGCGGGTGAGACGAGGCCCTCCGCCAGCAGTGCCGGCCCGTCCCCGCCCGATCGCGCCAGAGCCCAGCGAAGGGCTCCGGCGACGTTCGGGTCCGACTCGCTCAGCACGGCCTCGACCAGTGCTTCCACCGGTACGGGAACGTCCTCGACCGCGGACAGGGCCGCGCGCTGCCGTGCCCCCTCGTTCTTCGACCCCAACGCCTGGAGGAGCGCGACGGTCTGGAGGACGTCCTCCCAGCCGGCGGGTTCCGCGGCACCGATCCGACGAAGTCGCGTGAGCAGCTCCGTCTCCGCCGCGATGCGGTCTCGCGTCCGGCGGATGAGGTCGTCGACGAGTTCCGCGGGCGCGAAGCCGGGGTCATCGAGCGCGCGCCCGACGTCGCGCAGCGACAGGCCCAGTGACCGCAGGCTCTCGATGTGGAAGATCCGCCGGATGTCCTCGCCGGAGTACTCCCGATAGCCGGAACCGGTACGACCCGTCGGCCGCACCAGGCCCAGCGATTCGTAATGCCTGAGCATGCGGGCGCTGACCCCGGAGCGTCGCGCGACGTCACCGATCAGCACTGCTTACCGCCCCTCCTGGCCGGCCCCGCCGAGGGCTACGACGCGTTTCGCCTCCTCGATCGCGAACTCGAAGCCGGCGTCCGGATCGCGCCACAGCCGCTCCGTGGCGACCGCGTGCGCGCGTACGCGAGGGTCGGGATCCGTCGTCGCGGCGCCCAGCGTCGGCAGCATCACCTCACCGAGCGCGATCAGCGCCCGGCTGAGGCTCAGCTGCGTCTCGCGTTCGCCGCGCCCGAGCTGTGCCGCCAGCGCTACGGCCAACTCGTGCTCCTCGCCTTCGGGCACGAGCACGACCGCTGCCCGCCAGGCGCTCCGGGCCACCTCGTCGTCGGCGTCGGACAGCAACGCCGGTGTGATCGCCGGCCACGCTCGCCGGTCCCCGATCTTGGACAGCGTGTGCAACGCCTGGCTCCGTGCCTGCGCACGCCCCGAGCGGACTTCGTCGACGAGCACCGGGACCGTCATCGATGCCGCGTGGCGGGTCAGTGCCCACGTCAGCATTTCGCGCACGTAGAACTCGGGTTCGATCGCGCAGCGCTCGATGAGCTTGCCGATGAATCCCGGGTCCGGGGCCGTGCCGACCGCCAGCGCCGACTGCAGCCGAACCGACGAGCTGTCGTCCTCCAGCCCCTGGAGAGCTCGCATCGCGTTCGTGTCCTCTCTCGGCGTGATCATGAGGACCACCTCCTCGGCAACAGTGAAGACCTTGTCACTGTGTCAAGGTCAAGCGGGACCGGTCCGGGAGACGGCCAGTTCCGCCAGTTCGCAGCCCGCGTGCAGGAAGGCGCCCACGCCGAAGTCGGCCGTGGTGTCGTATCCGACGGGCTGGCTCGACTCGGGGCGGTCGCCGACGCCCTGGACGTAGCCGAGGAAGCCGTCGGGGTGCACGGCCGTCGTGGTCAGGCCGTGCCAGGCGCGCGTCACGACCGGGAAGTACTGCGTGCGCGGGACGAGGCGGGCGCGGAGGGCGTAGGCGGTGGCGTACAGGAAGAAGGACGTACCGCTGGTCTCCGGGCCGGGGAGGTGCGCGGGGTCGGCGAGGTTCACATTCCAGAACCCGTCGGCGCGCTGGACGGCGCGGAGCGCGGCCAGTTCCCCTACCAGGGTGGCGCGGTACTCGGGTACGTGCCGGGCGCCCGCCGGCAGCGTCTTGAGCGTCTTGACGTGGCCGCCGGCCACCCAGCCGTTGCCGCGCGACCACACGACCGGCTTGCCGTCCGGCGAGAGGATCCCGCCGGGCAGGAAACGCTTGTCGCGGTACCAGAGGCCGGACTCCGGGTCGTACAGGCCGGGCCCGCCCTCGGCCGACTTGGTGTGCGTGTAGAGCGCGTACAGCTTGTCCCAGTAGGCGGGTTCGGCGCGCAGCCGGCCTATTCGGGCGAACGGCGGCATCGCCATGTGCAGCGCGTCGTCCCACCACCAGTCGTCGTTCTTCTCCGGCCGGTCGGTGAAGACCATCCGGTGGAGCGATTCCTCGATGGCCGCGATCTTCCCCTGCTCGGGCTCCAGTTCGTACAGGTCGAGATAGGTCTGCCCGGCGCAGTGGTCGTCGGCGTGGCGGGTGGTGACACCGCTGTTCAGCGCGTAGTCGTGGCCTTCGGCCCAGCCGCGCGCGTAGCGGAGGTAGCGGGCGTCGCGGGTGAGCCGGTACAGGGCCATCAGGCCGCTGAAGAAGGTGGCGCGGGCCCACTTGTTGTCGCCGGGGTCGGCGTGCGCGCCGATCCAGTGGTCGGCGACCCGGCGCAGTACGGCGGTGATCTCCGCCCTGGAGGGGAGCGCCCCGGACGGCGTGCGGGCCGCCGCCGCGCGGGCGGTGGCGGGGAGGGCCGGTCCGGCGGCGAGCGCGGCGCCGGCGGCGAGGACGCGCCGCCGGCCCACAGGTTCTCCGAGGTGCCCCAGGTCTCTCATGCGTACGCCCTTTCCGCCGACGGAAGCCACGTAGGTCACGCGAGCCGCACGAGTCATGCACGTGAACGGAGTTCACCCATGCGGCGCACAGAATGGCACGCCAACTCCCGCCGACGGAAGGGGACTTGCTTCTAGATCTTCGAGCCGTGCCCTTCCCAGTACGGCTCGCGCAGCCGGCGTTTGAAGAGCTTTCCGGACGGGTCGCGGGGCAGCGTCTCCTCGAAGACGACGGTCCCGGGGACCTTGTACTTGGCCAGCCGGGCCGCGACATGAGCGCGGACGGCCTCGGCGGTGAGGCCGGCGGCGGGGTCGGCCTGTATGTGCGCGGCCAGCGTCTCGCCGTACTCGGCGTCCGGGATGCCGAACACCGCGGCGTCCCGCACGCCGTCCAGCGCCAACAGGCACCCCTCGATCTCGGCCGGGTAGATGTTGACGCCGCCGGAGATCACCATGTCGTTCAGCCGGTCGCTGAGATAGAGGTAGCCGTCCTCGTCGAGGTGGCCGACGTCGCCGATGGTGACATAGCCGGGGAGCGCCGCCGACTCCATCGCGGCGCGCTTGGCGGGGTCGCCGAGGTAGGTGAAGCGCGGCCAGGTGTCGGCCGGTCTGAGGTAGACCGTGCCGGTCTCGCCGGGCGGCAGCACCCGGCCGTCGGGGCCGAGCACCGCCACCCCACAGGTGCCCTCGGCGCGCCCCACCGTGCCCGGGTGGGCCAGCCACTGTTCGCTGTCGCACCAGGTCACGGCCCCGGTCTCGCTGCCGCCGTAGTACTCGCGCAGGATCGGCCCGAGCCAGTCGATCATCGCGTGCTTCACGTGCGGCGGGCAGGGCGCGGCCGCGTGCACGACCGAGGTGAGGGAGGAGAGGTCGTACCGCTCGCGGACCTCTTTGGGGAGGCGGAGGAGGCGGACCAGCATGGTCGGGACGACCTGCACCTGCTCGACTCGGTGCGCCTCGATCAGCCGCAGGAACTCCTCCGCGTCGAAGCGCGGCATGAGGGTGATGTCCAGGCCGCAGGCGACCGCGAGGACGGCGTGCTGGCTGGGCGACGCGTGGTAGAGCGGCGCCGGGATCATGGTGCGGCCGCCGGGGCGCACGGCGAAGTAGGAGAGGAAGTTCGCCACGGCGTCGGGCAGGTCGGCGGCGCGTACGGGGTCGCGCAGCACCCCCTTGGGGCGGCCCGTCGTACCGGAGCTGTAGATCACGGTCGAGGGGCGGTCGGGGGCCGGGTCGGCCAGCGGCGCGAAGCCGGCCAGCCAGTCGTCCAGTACCGGATGCGCGCCGCTGACCGGTGGCGCCGTGAAACCGCAGGCCGCGGCGACCCCTTCGGGCACGGGCGCCTCGATGACGTGTACGCCGGCGGGGAGGTGGGCGGTGACGGCGGGCAGCATGTCGGTGTGGACGAAGGCGGCGCGGCTGCCGCTGTCGGTGAGGACATGGCGCAGATCGTCGTGGCGGAAGTGCCAGTTGACGGGGACCGCCGAGATGCCCGCCTGGGCGGCGGCCGTGGTGACCTCCAAATAGGCCGGTTCATTGCGCATCACGACCGCGATCCGGTCACCCGACGCGATACCGAGGGCGCGCAGCCCGGTCGCGATGCGGGCGGTGCGGTCGTGGAAGGTGGGGTAGAGGCGTTCGTGGCCGGCGGAGCGGATGGCGGCGGGTGCAGACGCGAGATCCATGCAGCCTCCAATGATTTTCGGCTCGCGCACATCCAACCAACCGCACGGGAGGTTGACCAGAGTGCTGACGGCACGTCAGCGAGGCGAACGAAAGCAGGACGGGCGCGCGTCGGGGGGCCGTCGCGGGGGCCCGCTCCTATGCTGAGGAGGCATGAAGCCCAACGACATTCTGCGCCGGCACGGCGAGGCCATCGATCTCTTCGGGGACCGCGTCCACGCCGTGGGCGACGACCAATGGGACGCCGCGACACCGTGTACGAACTGGACGGTGCGCGACCTGGTGAACCACCTCACCGCCGAGCAGCTGTGGGTGCCACGGCTGGTGCGGGACGGTGCCACCATCGAGGACGTCGGCGAGGACTTCGGCGGCGACGTGCTGGGCGAGGACCCGGTCGCGACCTGGGACCGCGCCGCGGTGGCCGCGGTCGCGGCGTTCACCGAGCCGGGCGCGCTGGACCGGCAGGTCCATCTGTCGTACGGGCTGACCGGCGCGGCCGCGTACTGCAGTCAGATGACGATGGACGCGGTCGTGCACGCCTGGGATCTGTCACGGGCGGTCGGCGCGTCCGAGGAGCTGCCGAAGGAGCTGGTGACCGCGGCACTGCGGGAGGTCGAGCCGTACGCGAAGGAGCTGAGCGAATCGGGGCTCTTCGCCCCGCCGGTCGAGCCGCCGCCGGGCGCCGACGACCAGACCCGGCTGCTCTGCCTGCTCGGCCGCCGTCCGTAGGCGGCGGCCGGAAGGGGTGCCGGCCGGGTCACCCGGCCGGCCGTACGCGTCAGCAGCCGTACGCGGCAGCAGCTGTACGCGTCAGTCGATGCCGCGGAAGATGTGCTGCTCAGCCGTCGATTCGTCGTCGCAGCCCGCCAGGTGGACCGGGGCGCAGCGGCTCCAGACCTCGAGGTTGCGCACCTCCCGGATGCGCCCCTGGCGCTCTGCCTGCTTCGGTCGGGGCTGCTTGCTGATCGTCTGTTCCGGTGCCACCACGCACTCCTTAGCCAAAGGGATGAGGTACTTGACGCGGTGGCGCCGTATGTCATAACCGGGAGTTCGGCCATGGTTCGTGGCGCATCCCGCGACGGGCCGAGGATGTCGGCATCTCCCAGACAGGTCGTCCGTCGCCCCTCAGCCTAACGACATGAGTTCCCCGCTGCGCGGTAATTACCGTCGATAGGGTTACAGGCCGGAGAAAGTGCCCCCGTACGGCCCGTTTCAGCCACCCCGGCACCGGCCACGATGCTACGGATAGGCATGTGGAGTGGTTCTCGGCGCCCGAGTACTGGCTGGGCCGGCTGGTCTTCCAGCGGGCCCTGGCCGCGCTGTACATCATCGCGTTCGTATCGGCTGCGCTGCAGTTCAGGGCGCTGATCGGGGAGCGCGGCATGACCCCGGTGCCGGACTTCGTGCGCCGCGTGCCGTTCCGGGTGGCGCCCTCGGTCTTCCACTGGCGCTTCTCGGACCGCTTCTTCGCGTGCTGGGCGTGGGCGGGGGCGCTGCTGGCGGCGGCCGTGCTGGCGGGTGCCGCCGACGCCGTGCCGCTGTGGGCGTCGATGGTGTGGTGGGCCGTGCTGTGGGCGATGTACCTCTCGATCGTCAACGTCGGGCAGACCTGGTACGGCTTCGGCTGGGAGACGCTGCTCCTCGAAACGGGCGCGCTGGCGGTCTTCCTGGGCAACGCGCGCACCGCGCCGCCCGTCCTCGTCCTGTGGCTGCTGCGCTGGCTGCTCTTCCGGCTGGAGTTCGGCGCGGGGCTGATCAAGATGCGCGGCGACCCGTGCTGGCGCGACCTGACCTGCCTGTACTACCACCACGAGACGCAGCCCATGCCGGGCCCGCTGAGCTGGTTCTTCCACCGTCTGCCGCGGCCGCTGCACCGCGTCGAGACGGCCGCGAACCACGTGGCGCAGCTCCTCGCGCCCGTCCTCCTCTTCACCCCGCAGCCGATCGCCACCTGGGCGGCGCTGGCAATGATCGCCACCCAGCTCTGGCTGGTGCTCTCGGGCAATTTCGCCTGGCTGAACTGGGCGACGATCGTGATCGCGGTGTCCGTCGTGGACGCCTCGGCGGTCGGCCTCGGCGGCCTCGTGGGCCCGCCGGCGGACCTCGCCCCTCCCCCGCTCTGGTACGAAATCGTGGTCATCGCCGCGACCGCGGGGGTGCTGTACCTGAGCTACCGCCCGGCGCTCAACCTGCTCTCTCATCAGCAGCGGATGAACACCTCCTTCGAGCCGCTGCACCTGGTCAACGCGTACGGCGCGTTCGGCTCCATCACCCGCGTCCGGCACGAGGTGGTCATCGAGGGCACGACGGACGAGGTGATCACCGAGGACACGGAGTGGCGCGAGTACGACTTCAAGGGCAAGCCGGGGGACGTACGCCGCATGCCGCGCCCCTTCGCGCCGTACCACCTCCGCCTCGACTGGCTGATGTGGTTCGCGGCGCTGTCGCCGGGCTACGCGGGCCGCTGGTTCGGCCCGTTCCTGGAACGCCTCCTCGAAAACGACCGCGACACGCTGCGCCTGCTGCGCCGCAACCCCTTCCCCGACGCGCCGCCCCGGCACGTACGGGCGCTGTTCTACCGCTACCGCTTCACGACCTGGCGGGAACTGCGGGAGACCGGCGCGTGGTGGCACCGGGAGCCGGTACGGCAGTTCTTCCCGCCGACAGCTCTGCGCGAAAGGCCCTGACCATGTCGCGGGCGTGCCGCAGCCCGATCCGGGTGACCTCGCGCTCGACGTCGTCCAGCTCGGCAACCACCTCGTCGTACGGCCATCCCAGGTGCGCCCGGGACTTCACCAGCCCCAGCCGTGCGAGCGCGCTGCCGCGCGGCTCGGACATGGCCCGGAACTCCTCCAGCGCGCCGCGGTAGACCGCACCGGCCTCCTCGTACCGCCCGGCCCGGTACAACACGTTCCCGCGCATCTTGCGGTTGTACGCCAGCGCCCCGGCCAGATCGAGTCCCCGGCACAACGCCTCCCCCTTGCTGAGCAGCCGCAACGCCTCCTCGGTCTCCCCCAGTACGGACCGCACATCGGCGACGCCCCGCAACGACCACGCGAGCCCCCGCACGTCGTCGGCCCCCTCGGCGACCCGCGCCGACTCCTCGAACAGCTCCAACGCCTTCTCGTACTCCCCCTTGTTGCGGTGCATCTGCGCGATCCCCGACATCGCCCACACCATGTGCCGGGCCTCGCCGTGCGCCCTGGCCTGTGCCAACAGCTCTTCGTGCAGCTCGGCGACGGCCTCGTAGTCGCCCTGTATCCGCCCGGTCTCGGCGAGCCCGGCCAGCGCGTACCCGTGGGCGAGGCGGTCGCCGCCATGATCGGCGAGCTCGACGGCCGCCGCGAGCAGCCGACGGGCGAGCGCGAGGCGCCCGCACTGGCGGGCGAGAGTACCGCCGCTCCACAACGCCCATGCCATCCCACCGGCGTCCTGCGCGGCCCGCGCGCTGCGGTAACTGGCCCGCCAGGCGTCCCCCGCCTCCGCCACCCGCCCGAGCCGCCGCCCGGCCTCCGCCTCCGCGAGCGCGGCCCGCGCGGCGTCCCCCGGTGTCCCGGCCGCGCCCCGCACTCTCCGCGCCGCGACGAGCACCTCCTCGTACGAGGAGTTCACACTCAACTCCGCCCCCAGCTCCCCCTGATACTCCGGAGCGAATGCCTTCCCGTACATCGCGAGCCTCCTGGTCATGTCGGTCATCCGCCATGACGCTATGCGGCCCGAGACCGGCCATTCGTCCCTCCACCTGCGGTTATCGGTGTCCACCGGGGGATGTACGAAGGGCTGGGCGATCATCTTGGAGATGTACGGGGCGTCCCCTAGGGGGCGGACCTGCCGACCTGCCCCCTACAACGCCTTCACCGTCACCGGCCGACCGCCGGCGCCCGGGTCATTGAAGGTCGCTGCTCCGTGCTTGGGCCACCTGGTGGGCGGCTCGCAGCAGGTCCTGGTGTGCGTCGTCCAGACTGCCGGGGCCGGGCTGGTCGGGGTGGACGCCGAAGAACGAGATCGGTCCGAAGAACGGTCCTGCGCAGCTGCCGAGCAGGCTGAGCATCTCGTTCGCTACCGGGTTGGCGAGCTCTGCCGTGGCCGGCGGCAACTCGGCGACATAGGCGTGCACCGTGGGCGGATCCGGCAGCCCGACCCGGTCGACCGTGCCACTGCCCGCCGAGCCGACCTTGTCGCGCATCGCCCGGGCGGTCTCGGTGCGAAACTCCAGGGAACCGTCCGGATTCACCAGCGCGTAGGTGATCGGCGTTCCGCGGTCCTGGGGAGAAGCACCGTCGCGGAGAGCTTCGAGGTACTTCTCGTAACCCTCATTCGGCATTGCCGCCCCGCCGGCAGTGGTGCCCGGGGAATCGGCGGGGTCACCGTCGAGTTCGAGGGCCTCCAGACCGACGGAAGCGATGCGTTGCTGCAAGAACCGGAACGTGTCCAGCGCCTGACCGTCCTCGTCCTCTGCCAGCATGCGGCGGGCATCCTCGCGCATCCGCCGAGCCGCCTCGCGCTGCAGGAAAGTACGCTCCATCAGCTCGCGGATGCGCTCGCGCACCTCTTGCGACGAAGCGCTGAACTCAGCTTGCGACGAAGCACTGAACTCAGCGCGCTCATCCGCGCCGGATGATGCCATCGTGCCCCTTCCGGGGGCGAGGTGCCGGGCCCGGGCTGCGACCGGGTTCAGACAGGGGCTCTCAGATCTCATCGGAGTGGGCGCCGAGGCCGGTGGGGGTTCTGCCGGCGTCCAGCCAAGACCGGGCGGGGCGGGCGGGGGTCGCCGTGTCCACGGTGAGGTGGAGCCGGGTGTCGCCGTCGAGGCCGGGATAGCTGCGCTGTTCCGCTGCGTCGAAGCGGCAGCGGAGCGCCTGCGCGACCGCGCGGGCGGCTTCGGGTGTGTGCGCGACGATCCGGACCTCGGCATGTCCGAGCGACGGCATCGGCTGGGTCTCGATGTACTTCATGCGGGGGTGTTCCCTTCGGAGTGGACGAGAAGCCGGCGCGGGGGCTGCGGCGCCTCGCCCGCTGTCTGGCCGGGGGGCCTGGGCAGGGGGTCACTGAAGCGGTAGGACGCGATCCGTGCGTCGTGCTGCGCGTTGAGCAGGTGGATCACGCGCATTCCGATGCCGGTCGCAAGGATGATCGCCGCGATGAGGACGAGGATCTCCATGCCGCTCACCTCCCGGTGCTTCCGGGCAGCGGGCGGGCGCGTTCGGCCATCGGGAACCCGGCGGGGGACATACAGGCCCCGCCCTCGGTTTCCCAGGTGGCTTCCTGGCGTCGGGCGTCCCGGATGCCTTGCCCGATGACGGCTTCGTCCGCCATCAGCACGCCTGCGGTCAGGACGCTGCCCGGGATCGCGGCGGCGGCCATCAGCCGGGCCGCGGCCGAGGGCTCGGTCTCGGGCGGGATCACCAGCAGGTCCCAGCGGCCGATGGTGTAGGAGAGCAGGATCAGCTTGTCGGGGTGCTGTTCGGTGAACCAGCCCACGTGCAGCGTGTGCCCGGCCACGGGAACCGTGCGCGGGACGACGGGCCAACGGGTGGGGTTCACGGTGACGCGTGTGATGCGGCCGCCCCAGGCTTCGTCGAGCGCGACCGCGAGCGGCGGAAGCTCGGCTTCGAGGTCGCGTGAGTAGGGCCACCAAGCTCCGTCGAGCTGGCCTGCGAGAGTGGTCGCCGGAGTGAGCGCCAGGCGCGCCGGGAGCTCTGCGGCGACGTCGCGGGGCGTGGTCCGGTCGAGGGTGGTGGTCATGGTTGCCGACCTGCCCCCGGGCTGCTCGTCGGCAGCCCGGTTTTCGTGGTCGCCGGAAATGACACCCGCATGGAAGCTGGTGTGCGAAATACTCCCGGTACTTTTTATAGTACGCCTGTTCGGCGGCTTATGACCGATGTGACCAGGTATTTTCTTGTTGGGGCAGGACGGGTTCGCTGTGGACTGCCCCCGCTCGCCGTCGTCCCGGCAGAGCAGGGGCCATGCCCCGTCAGCCCGGCGGCGTACTACTAGGGCGTGCGGCCGACGACGTCGGCTTCCGCTTTCGCTTCCGTACCGGTTTCGCTGTCGGCGGCCGGGGTGGAGTGCACCAGGGCGGGACGTGTCGTGCGGCTGATGAACAGCGACACGAGGAACGCGAGCGCACCGATGACTCCGGCGACCATGAACGCCGTGCGCAGGCCGCCGGCGTCCGGTGCGCCCGACGGGTCGGAGGTGCTCAGGGAGGCGACGGTGACGAAGACGGCCGTGCCGAACGCGCCCGCGACCTGCTGAAGCGTGGCGAGGATCGCGCTGCCGTGGGAGTGAAGGTGGTCGTCCAGGGCGCTCAGGGACTCGGTCATCAGCGGCGTCATCATCAGCCCGAGCCCGGCCATCAGCAGGATGTGGATGGCGATGACCGCGGCCAGCGGAGAGCCGGCGCCGAGGAAGGTGAAGAGCCACATCGATACGGCGAGGGCCAGCGCGCCCGGTATCACCAGCGGGCGGGCGCCGAAGCGGTCGAACAGCCGCCCCACCGGGCGGCCCAGGAGGCCGAGCAGGAGCCCGCCGGGGAGGACCGCCAGACCGCTGACGAACGTACTGGTGTGCAGCACGGTCTGGAGGTACAGCGGCAGCATGATCGACCCGACGCCCAGCAGGCACATGAACAGCAGCGCCGACAGGACCAGCGCGACAGTGAACGAACGGGTCTTGAACGGGCGCAGGTCGAGCAGGGCGCGGTCCGCACGCTGCAGGCTGAGCTGGCGTACGACGAACACGCCCAGCGACGCCAGGCCGACCACGATCGGGATCCACGGCGACAGCGCGTGCTCCCCGCCGCCGGACTCTCCGACGGTCGCCAGGCCGTAGAGGACGCCGCCGAAGCCGACGGCGGACAGCAGTACCGAAAGCAGGTCCAGCGGCACCTTGCGCGTCTCGCTGTCCAGGCGCATCAGGACCGCCCCGAGGGCCAGCGCGGCCACGGCGAGCGGCAGCACGATCCAGAACATCCAGCGCCAGCCCAGCGAGGCGAGCACCGCACCGCCCACCGTCGGCCCCACGGCGGGGGCGACCGCGATGACGATGCTGATCGTGCCCATCGTCGCGCCGCGCTTCTCGGACGGTACGAGGCGCATCACCGAGGTCATCAGCAGCGGCAGCATGACGGCGGTGCCGCACGCCTGCACCACGCGCCCGGCCATCAGCACCCCGAACCCGGGCGCGAGGCCGCTGACGAGCGTGCCCACGCTGAACAGTGTCAGCGAGGCCAGGAAGACCTGGCGCGCGGTGAAGCGCTCCAGCAGGAAGCCGGTGATGGGGATGATCACGGCCATGGTCAGCAGGAAGCCGCTGGTCAGCCACTGCACCGTCGTGGTGGAGATGCCCAGGTCGACGGTGAGGTCGCGCAGGGCGACGCTCAGGATCGTCTCATTGAGGATCATCACGAAGGCCGAGACGACCAGCACGGCTATGAGTACGGAAGCGCGCACGGGAGCGCGCGCGGGGGAACTGCCGGGCGGAGAGTCCACGCCCCCGGCGTTCGTGGGTTCGATCATGGTCGGGCACACCTCACTGGAATTCGTAGCTCAGTCATCGGGGACGGGCGCCGGGGTCGGCGTTCAGCACAACCTCCGTCGCGACGGGACGCTTCCGCTCACTGCGGTGGGTCCGAAATTACGCGATGGCTGTCGCCGCCCCTTGCTTGCGGTCCCCCCTGAGCGTCACCTGCACGGTGTCCACAGCCCCTGCCCCCGTTTTCGTCATCGCTCCGCCAGTCTATTGAAGTTCTGCGTCGGGTCGGCGCCGGTTTTTCGTGCCCTCGGGCGGAACGGTGGTCACGGCACGGGTCTTGTGCCGCTGTACGCGCCCTCAATAGCATCCGGTCAACTTTCGCTGTGAGGGGGACAAAGATGTACTCAGCTCATGGAAAGTCTGCCGGTCGCCGTCGTTTTCTCCGGGGCGCGGTCGCGTCCGCCGCCGCTCTGACCGTCGGTTCGTACGCCTCGCCGGCCTTCGGCGCACCGTCCGCCGGAGCCGCGGGCCGGCGCATCCCGACGGAGCGCATCGGCTTCCAGCTCTACACGGTGCGCGACATGCTCGCCGCCGACCCCGAAGGCACCCTCGCCATGGTCGCCGAGGCCGGATATGCGGAGATCGAGCCCGCGTACACCTACGGCGGGCGCACCGCCGCGCAGTTCCACCGGATCGCCGAGGCGAACGGGCTGCGGGTCATCGGCAGCCATCACGCGCCGGACGACTTCCGGGGCGCCCGGGCCCAGCAGACGTTCGACAACGCGCTTGCCCTCGGGCAGCAGTACGTCGGCGTGTCGTACATGGACGGCCCCCAGACGGCCGAGGGTTACCGCGCCATGGCCCGCGAGATGAACCGGTGGGGCGAGGCCGCCAGATCCCACGGGCTGCGTTGGTACGCGCATCTCCACGACAACGAGTTCCACACCGACCCGCAAAGCGGTCGGCCGCTGTTCGATGTGTGGCTGGCGGAGACCGATCCCGACCTGGTCTGGTTCGAGATGGACCTGTACTGGATCCTCCGGGCGGGCGTCGACCCCGCGCCGTATCTGCGGTCGTACGAGAAGCGCTTCCCGATGCTGCACATCAAGGACGGTGTGCCGCGGGAGGGCGTCGAGACCGACCTGGGCGAGGGGACGGTCGACTTCCCCGGCATCCTGGCGCACCTGCGCAGCCTGCCCCACCACCACTACGTCATCGAGCGCGACGAGCAGCCCGACCCGGTCCGCACGGCACACGTCTCGTACGACTACTTCCGCGCCCTGCGCGTACCGCCTCCGGGCCGGGCATGAAGCGGCCGGGAGGGGCAAAGCCCTTTGTGATCTCCCTCATACCGCCTAGACCGCGGTGAAGCCGCCGTCCGCGGCGAGCACGGCTCCTGTGATGAAGGCGGCGCGTGGGGAGGCGAGGAAGCACAGGACCTCGGCGATCTCTTCGGGCTGTGCCACCCGGCCCAGAGGTTGCGCGTCGGCGAAGGACGCCAGGTACGCACGGCTGTCGGTGCGGAAGGTGTCGAGGAAATCGGTCTCGATGACACCTGCGGCAACGATGTTGGCGCGGATGCCCAGCGGGCCGCCCTCGACGGCGAGCACCTTGGTCAGCTGGGCCAGAGCACCCTTCGACGCGCTGTAGGCGGCGCCTTCGGGCAGGGCGACGGTACAGGTGTAGGAGCCGGTGCTGACGATGGCTCCGCCGCCTCGGGCATTCATGGCCCGGAAGGCTTCACGGGCGAAGAAGAAGGAGCCGCGGGCGTTGACCGCCATCACGGCGTCCCAGTCCTCGGCGGTGGTTTCGGTGACGGGCTTGTTCAGGGTGCGTCCGGCGTTGTTCACCAGGACGTCCAGTCCGCCGAAGGTGTCGACGGCCGACTGCACCGCTCGGGCGGCGGTCTCTTCCTGTGTGATGTCGCCGGTCATCGGCAGGACGCCGGGGAACTCGTCCGGCAGGGTCCGGACGTCGGGGCGCAGGTCGACGGCGACAACGCGGGCGCCGCGGGCATGGAGGAGCGCCACGGTCTCCTTGCCCACGCCACGCGCGGCCCCGGTGACGAGGGCCACCTTTCCGGCGAACTCGGAGGCGTCGGCGGCCTCGGTGGTCCCGGCGGTCCCGGCGGTCCCGGCGGTCCCGGTGATCCCGGCGATCCCGGCGATCCCGGCCGGCGGAGTTATGGGGGTCACGTTGCGTTCCTTTCGTAGGGGCGGCGGTGCCGGATGAGGAGCGTGGCGCTCAGGCCGGCGAGTACGGCGGCGACGATGACGCCGGTACCGGGGGCGTAGCCGGCGAGAGGGTCACCGCCGCCGTTCGCCTGCTGCCCGGCCTCGACCACCGCGGTGACGACCGCGAGGACCACAGCGCCGCCGATCTGCATGGAGGTGTTGAGCAGCGCGCCGGCCAGACCCTGGTCCCGATCGGGCACACCGGCCACCGCGCTCATGTTCAGGGCGGGGAAGGTCGCCGCGGTGCCGAGCCCGTTGAGGACCATGACGGGCAGGACCACGGAGAGGAAGGAGGCGTCGGGTCCGATGCGGAAGAACAGCGCGTAGGACAGCGCCAGCAGCAGCATGCCGGCCGCGATCATCCGGTGGGCGCCGAACCGCGCCGCGAGCCGTCCCGCGAAAGGCGCCAGCGCGCCGTTGACGAGGCCGAGGGGGACGAAGGCGCCGGCGGTCTGCAGCGGCGTCCAGTGCAGCACGTTCTGGAGGTACAGCGTGGCGAGGAACGCGAAGGAGGTGTAGGCGCCCCACATCGCGAAGATGGTCAGATTCGTTCCCGCGGTCCTGCGCCGGGTCAGGAACGACAGTGGTACCAGAGGGCGTTCGGCCCTCGCCTCGATGCCGAGGAACAGGGCGAGGAGCAGAGCTGCCGCGGCGAACAGGATGACGGTACGGACGGATCCCCAGCCGTGTTCCGGCGCCTGCGCGATGGCGTAAACCAAGGCCACGAGGCCACCGGTCGCGGTGAGGGCGCCCGGTACATCGGTCTTGTCCCGCATGGGCGAAGGAGGATCCGCTGGAAGGAGACGGCGTCCGGCGATGAGCGCCGCCATGGCGATGGGCACCGGCAGCACGAAGACCAGCCGCCAGGACATCTCGGTGAGCACACCGCCGAGGACGAGGCCGCTGACGAAGCCACTGGCACCGGCGGTGGCGTACCAGCCCAGGGCGCGGCCACGCTGCGGGCCTTCCGGCCAGCCGGTGGTGATGAGGGAGAGCGCCGCCGGGGCGAGAAAGCCCGCGGCAACACCCTTGACCAGGCGGGCCGCGATCAGCAGGCCGCCGTTCGGGGCGATGGCGCCCAGCACGCTCACCACGGCGAACACGGCGACGGCGGCCAGGAAGGTGCGCCGTCGGCCGAGCAGATCGGCTGCCCTGCCGCCCAGCAGCAGGAACCCGCCGTAGCCGAGCGCATAGGCGGAGACGATCCACTGCAGGGAGGCCGACGTCATGCCCAGGTCGTGCTGGATGGCGGGCAGGGCCACGCCCACGTCGGACAGATCGATGGCGTCCATGAAGTGGGCGGCGCACAGGACCAGTAGTGCCAGGGGGCCGGGTGCGGTCGGCGCCTTCGGCACCGCGCCGTCGGCGGCGGAGGGGGAAGTGGAGGTGGAGGTAGCCATAGAGGTCGAGGTGCCATGCGGTGGATCGGATGCATCGGTTCGCGGCGGCGTCGTCGTCATCGGGTTGCTCTCTGCTCGTGCGTGTTCCGGCGGTACGTGTCGGGGCGGAGCTTCACCTTCGGGAACCTTCGGGAACCTTCGGGAACCTTCGGGATGCTCCGCTCGACCGAGTCTGCGCAGGTCAGCGGCCGTCAACCAGGACCCGTCCTGCCTGGGTGCAGCACACCCGGGCAACGCACCGAGCCACCGCCTAGCCTGGCCGCATGGACGACAACCACCTCGGAGACTTCCTGCGCGCACGCCGCGCCGGCCTGCAGCCGGAGGACGTCGGCATGGCGAGTTACGGGACCCGCAGAGTCGCCGGACTGCGCCGTGAAGAGGTCGCCGTCCTGGCCGGGGTGAACGCCGACTACTACACCCGCCTGGAACAGGGGCGCGAGCGCAACCCCTCATCCCAGGTACTCGACGCACTGAGCCGCGCGCTGCGCCTCGACGCGGATGCCCGGGCACACCTGTACCGGCTGGCAGGGGTCGCACCGGACGACCGGACCTCGGTACACGCCGTCGAGCAGGTCAGCCCCGCGCTGCGCCAGTTGATGGACGGCTACCCGAACACCCCGGCATTCGTCATGAACCGGACCCTGGACCTCCTCGCCGCCAACGCTCTGGCCGATGCCCTCTACGCCCCGTTCGGCCCGGCGGACAACCTGGCCCGTATGACCTTCCTCGATCCCGCGGGCCGGCACTTCTACGCGGACTGGGACCGGGCGGCCCAGGCCACCGTCGCCAACCTGCGTGCGGCAGCCGGGTTCGCGCCGGACAACCCACGGCTGCGCGAACTCGTCCGCACACTCACCGAGCACAGCGCGGACTTCACCCGCCTCTGGAACGCCCACACCGTGCGCGGCAAGAGCCAGGACGCCAAGCACCTCCACCATCCGGACGTCGGCCCGCTGACCCTCACCTACCAGGCTTTCGACGTACGCGACGCTCCCGGCCAGCAGCTCGTCATCTACCACGCCGAGCCAGGAACCCCCAGCGCCCAGTCCCTCCATCTGCTCGGCTCCCTCCACGCCACCCAGCGCCGGCACGAAGCCCGTCCCTACACGCCCTAGGGCGTGTCTGGCGAGTCGGTGGGCCCTTCAGGCTGTCGCGGACGCCGAGGGAGGGATCGACTGGTCCATGGTCGGCGTGGACTCGACTGTCTGCCGGGCTCACCAGCATGCCGCCGGCGCGTCGAGCATCGCGATCGGAAGGATGGGCCCCGCCCGGCCCGGGCGGGCGTTCGGCTGCGCGATCAGGTCTGGTGCAGGGCGTAGGCGAGGCCGTCGTCGATGCTGTCCTCCACGCCCTTGCGGAAGGCCGCCTCGTACCCGGAGTCCCCGGCGGTCTTGCGTGCCTGGCGTTCGCAGGCTTCGCGGGCGGCGAGGCGGTCGGGAAGGCCGGCCTGCGACCGGCCGATGGTGTCCCAGATCCGCTGGCCGATGCCCAGGAGGCGGGCCGCCCGCTCGCCTTGTCCGGTGGCGGCGGCCACCGAAGCCAGCAGGTCGAGGGCCATGGCGATGCCGATGCTGTCGTGGAGCACGGCCTTGCCCTTCAGGGCGGTTCGGGTGTGCGTGGCGGCCTCGTCCAGTCGGCCCAGACCCAACTCCGCCAGCCCCTGTACATAGTCGGCGAAGGCCCGGATCCACCGCTCGCCGCGTTTGACGCACTCCGCGCGCAGAGCGGCGGCTGCCGCGGCGGCCTCCGTGAACTCCCCCAAGCTGGTGTGGACGTACGTGCGCACCATCCATGCCAGGAAGCGCGCCCCGGTGTACGCACCGCCGTGCTCCTGGGTGTACGGCACCGCATCGAAGACCGTGGCGACCTGCGCGGGTTCCCCACACAGCAGCAGGTGCGTGCCTTCGAGGTGGGCGACGGCGATCAGCGAGGCCGGGTCGGCTGCCGCCTCGGCGCCGGCCCGGAACTCCTGTGCCATCCGCGCGACGGCGTCGGAGTCGCCCTGCCCCATGGCGATCACGCCGCCGGTCCACACCCCTTTGCTGCGGACCGGACCCGATGCCGGGCACCGCTGCAGGGCTCGGTCGAGGTAGTGGCGGCCTTCCCCCAAGTAACCGCAGGCGAGCCAGAAGAACCACAGCGCGCCGCCCATATCCAGCGCGGAGTGTCCGTCCTCTTCGGCGAGGCAGAAGTCCAGAGCGGTGCGGAGGTTGGCGTGCTCGGCGACCGTCCGGTCGTACCAGGCGATCTGGTCCGGACCCATCCAGCCGGCATCCGCCCGGTGGGCCAGCGCCCGGTAGTGGTCCCGGTGACGGCGGCGGAGCTCATCCTCCTCGCCCAGGCGGCGCAGCCAGTCGGCGCCGTATTCGCGCAAAGTGTCCAGCATCCGGTACCGCTCGCCGCCGCCGGTGGGCTGCCAGGTCAGGATCGACTTGTCGACCAGCGCGGCCAGCAGGTCGGTGATGCGCTCGGCGGCCAGATGCGCGTCCGCGCACATCTGCCGGGCCGCCTCGGCGTCGAAGGTACCGGCGAATACCGAAAGGCGTGCCCACAGCAGTCGTTCGGCGGGGCTGCACAGCTGGTGGCTCCAGCCGATCGCGGTCCGCAGGGCCTGGTGCCAGGGAGGATCGGCCCCACAGACCAGTTCGTCGGTCTCGCCCAGGACGGCGAATCGGTCGTCCAGCCGCTCGGTCAACTCCTTTGCGGGCAGCTCGCCCAGGCGTGCCGCGGCCAGTTCGATGGCGAGCGGAAGACCCTCCAGGCGCCGGCCCAGGGCGATCAGCTCTGCCCGGCCGGCGTCGGTGGCCTTGAAGCCGGGGACGTGCTCGGCGGCGCGCTCGCCCAGCAGCACCACCGCGTCCGCCTGCGCCGCCGCGGGGTCGTCAGTCTCTGGGATCGGCAGCGGCTCGACCGTGAGCACCTCCTCGCCGGGGACGTTCAGGGTGCGGCGGCTGGTGGCCAGGATGCGCAGGCCCGGCGCGGCCCGCGCCAGCGCCTGTACGGTCAGCGCGCAGGCGTCGGTCAGATGCTCGCAGGTGTCCAGGACCAGCAGCAGTTCCCGGTCCGCCAGATAGTCGGCCAGGACATCGATCACCGGACGGGCAGTCTGGTCGGCCAGCGGCAACGCCTCGGCGATGAGGTGCGGCAGCAGCCCACCCCGGCGCAGCGGCGACAGTTCCACCAGCCACGCCCCGTCCCGGAAGCGGGATTGCAGCCCGGCTGCGGCCTCCAGCGCGAGCCGGGTCTTACCCACCCCGCCGACCCCCGTGAGCGTCACCAACCGCGCCGCCCCCGCGAACAGCAGCCCGATCTCCGCCAGCTCGGTACGGCGGCCCACCATCCTCGTCTTCCCCGCCGGCAGATTGCCCACCTGCCGCTCGCCCACGGCCACGCTCGCCCTTCTCCCATCTGCACTCGCCCGCGCAGGGCTGGGCACACAGTCTGCCGCCCTCAGCCATGCCACGTGCAGTTGGAGAGAGAGTGCTCTACAACGCCGGAAGCGGACTGTGGCAGTACAGGGAATGACAAGATCTGTGCCTGCCATGCAAAACGGCGGACCGGCGGCGCAAGCACTATCGGTTCGGCACCGGATCCGGTCCAGGGTGATCGACCCGATTCGCGACCGTCCATGATTCGCCGGACACGCCCTAAGGCGGTACCGGGAACAGCGGCCGTACCCTGGAGCCGTGCACATCTGTTTCATCTGCAGCGGGAACATCTGCCGGTCCCCCTCGGCCGCGCTGGTCTTCAACGAGCAGCTGCGCCGGGCGGGGCTGGACGACGCGGTACGAGTCACCAGCGCCGGCATCGGCCCCTGGCACGTCGGTGAACCGATCGACGAGCGGGCGGGCGACGTGCTGGCCCGGCACGGCTATCCGACCCAGCACATCGCGGCTCAGACCGGCGCCGAGCATCTGGACGCCGATCTGTTCGTGGCGATGGACCGCAGCCATGAAAAGGCGTTGCGCCGGATGGTGACGGAGCCGTCCCGTATCCGGCTGCTGCGGTCCTTCGACCCGCAGGCCGCGGGCGATCGGGAGGTACCCGACCCGTACTACGGCGGCCCCGAGGGCTTCGACGAGATGCTGGCCATGATCGAAGCCGCGACGCCCGGCCTGCTCGCCTGGGTGCGCGAGCGCCTGGACTCGGAGCGCGAGCGCCTGGACGACGCATGACCATGACCGGGGGTCCGACGGCCGCGGGTGACGAGGGCCCGGGGGCCGTGGCGGCCCGGCTCACCGGGCAGTCGGTGGCCGGTGAACGGCGGCTGTCCTCCGCGCTCGCCGAGGTCGCGCTCGACGGCGGGCGGACGGTGATGGTCAAGCGCGGCGACGACCCCGGCGCGGCACAGGCCGAGGCGGCCGGGCTGCGCTGGCTGGCCGAGGCCGGTACGGTCCGGCTCCCTGCGGTGCACGGGCAGGACGGGCGCTGGCTGGTGATGGACCGCGTGGCGGCCGGCCGGCCGAGCGCGGCGGCCGCGGACCGCTTCGGCCGCGACCTGGCCGCCCTGCACGCCGCCGGCGCACCCGCGTTCGGCGCGCCGCCGCCCGGCGGGCCCGAGGAGGCCACCATCGGACTGGCCCCGATGCGCAACGTCCCCGGCACCGACTGGCCGCGCTGGTACGGCGAGTACCGGGTGCTGCCCTACCTGCGCCGCGCGGTCGACGACGGCACGGTACGCCCCACCGAGGCAGCCGTGATCGAGTGCGTGGTGGAGCGGCTGCCCGACCTCGCGGGCCCGGCCGAGCCGCCCGCCCGGCTGCACGGCGACCTGTGGAACGGCAACGTGCTGTGGGGCGCCGACGGCCACGCCTGGCTGATCGACCCGGCCGCCCACGGCGGACACCGCGAGACCGACCTGGCCATGCTCCACCTGTTCGGCTGCCCGCACCTGGACCGGGTACTGGACGGCTACCAGGACGCGGCACCCCTCGCCGACGGCTGGACGGACCGCATCGGCCTGCATCAGCTCTTCCCCCTGCTGGTGCACACGGCGCTCTTCGGCCGCGGCTACGCCGAACAGGCACTCGCGGTATCCCGGGCGGCCTTGCAAGCCTGAATTGACGGTGCATCAGCTTGACGGTGCGCCAGCTTCCCGGCGGGTGGCCTGCGGGCCGAGGTGTTCAAGTAGTGAACCTCCACCGGGCCGATCAGCCCGATTCTGCGCAAGGTATTGACTGCTTTCGTCAAAGCCTCAACAATCACCGCTAATCAAGCCCTGCTGCGGCACTCGGATGCTTCAAGTTCTGAAGAAGTTCTGAAGCAACAGAAGCATCTGAAGCAACAGCAGGGGCCAATACCCCTGTCCGGGATCGCGGGAGCCCGGATTCATCGCCACGCGGGCAACGACGCCCGCAGCGAGGCACGCGTGGCGCGAAGCCGTACTCAACGAGCCGCGTTGTGAAGGAGACCTCCCCGTGCCTGCCCCCTCGGACCACACCCCGTCACCGGCCACGCCTGCCGGTTCCGGGCACAGCCGCCGCGATCTCCTCAAGCAGTTCGGCGGCACCGCGGCCGCCGTCGCCCTGCTCGCCGCCATGGGGCCACTCGGCGCGGCCGCGCCGGCTGCCGCGGCGACCGCCGCCGACCGCAAGATCAAGAAGCTGCTCGGCAGACTCACCCTCGACGAGAAGATCTCCCTCGTCCACGGAGCGACCGACCCCGAACGGCTCGGCCAGGCCGGGTACCTCCCCGGCGTGCCGCGCCTCGGCATACCCGAGCTCCGGCTGACCGACGGACCGGCCGGCGTCAATGTCGTCGCCTCCGCCACCGGCCTGCCTCCGGTGGCCACCCTGACCGCCTCCTTCAGTCGCGAACTGGCCCGCGAATACGGCGAGTTGCTCGGCCGTGAGGGCCGCACCCTGGGCTTGGACCTCCAGCTCGCCCCGCAGATGGAGCTGTCCCGCGCGCCGTACTTCAGCCGCAACAAGGACCAGACGGGCGAGGACCCGTACCTCAACGGACAGCTCGCCGCTGCGCAGGTCCAGGGGATCCAGGCCCAGGACATGCTCGCCCAGGCCAAGCACTACCTGGCCAACAACCAGCGCTACGGCGAGTTCGACCGGACCCGGCCCGACGACCCGGCGGTCAACTTCGACTTCCGGGTCGACGACCGCACCCTGCACGAGATCTATCTGCCCGCCTGGGAAGCCGTGGTGCAAGCCGGTGTCGCTTCCATCATGGCGGCCTACAACCACCTCAACGGCGAGTGGAACGCCGAGAACAGGACGACCCTCACCGGCATCCTCCGCGGCGAGCTGGGCTTCGACGGCTTCGTCACCTCCGACTGGGGCGCCACGCACAGCATCTCGATCGAGGACGGCCTCGACATGCAGATGCCGAACGGCTCCTTCTTCGGCGCCCCGCTGAAGAAGGCGATCCAGGACGGCACCATCCCCGAGTCGGCTCTCGACACCGCCGTCGGCCGCATCCTCGGTCAGTACGACCGCTTCGGCATGCTGGACGGCACCCGCAAGCCGGCCCCGCCGGCCATCGACGTCGAGGCCGGCGCCCGCACCGCACGCAAGGTCGCGGCCCAGGGCGCCGTACTGCTGGCGAACGACGGCGGTCTGCCACTGAGCCGGTCCGCGCTCGCCTCGCTCGCGCTGATCGGCCCGACGGCCGCCCAGGTAGCGGTCTCCGTGGCCGGCGAGCGGGCCTATGGCTTCGAGGACCGTATGGTCAGCCCGCTCGACGCGCTGAAGAAGACGCTCGGCGACGGCCACGGCGGCCATGACATCCAGTACTCGGTCGGTGTGGATCTCACCGGCACCGCCGTACCGGCCTCGGTCCTCACCCCGGCCGGTGGCGAGGGACACGGCCTGACCCGCAAGCCGGCGGACGGCGGCGAGGGCGAGGCCGTCGTGGACCGGACCGTGGACCCGGCCGTCGACTTCACCGGCGACGCGGCGCTCCCGGCAGGCTCCGCGTACTCCTGGACCGGCACGCTGACGCCGCCGAGCAGTGGCGAGTACGCGCTGCGGATCCAGGCGTGGGGCGCGGCGGCGAAACTCACCCTGGACGGCCGCGAGATCACCGCGGCGGGCACCGCGCGCGACGGTTTCGCCCGCAAGTGGTCGAGCATCGTGCCGACCGCGGACGGCCTCGACAACGGCGAAGGCACGGCGCGGCTGGAGGCCGGCAAGGAGTACAGGGTCGAGATCACCGCCACGGGCTGGGCGAAGGACGTCCACGGCCGGGGCCCGGTGCAGGTGCGGTTCGCGTGGGTCACGCCCGAGCAGCGCGCCGCCGACATCAAGGCCGCGGCGCGGCTCGCCAAGAAGGTGCACACTCCGGTGGTCTTCGCCTTCAACGGCTCCGGCGGCACCACCGGCGGCTCGGGCGACCGCACCACCCTCACCCTGCCCGCGCACCAGGACGAGCTGATCGAGGCGGTCGCCGCGGCGAACCGCAACGTCATCGTCGTCCTCAACGTCGGCGACCCGGTCACCATGCCGTGGCGGGACAAGGTCGGCACGATCCTGCTGGCGGGTTACGTCGGCCAGGAAGGCGGCTGGTCCACGGCCGACCTGCTGCTCGGCAAGGCGGTACCCGGCGGAAAGCTCACCGTCACCTATCCGCGGCGGGAAGCGGACCATCCCGTACTCGACCCCGCTCACCCCGAGCGTTACTACGGTGTCGACAACACCGTCACGTACAGCGAGGGCATCTTCGTCGGCTACCGGCACTTCGACCGGGACGGCATCGAACCGCTCTTCCCGTTCGGCCACGGCCTGTCCTACACGAAGTTCGGCTACGACCGTCTGTCGGTGCGCGGCGCGGGCGACGGCCTGGAGGTCGCCTTCACCGTGACCAACCGCGGCCGGCGCAGGGGCGCCGAGGTGCCCCAGGTCTACGTCGGCCCCGCAGACGGCGCGCCCGTCGAGATGGCACCGAGGTCCCTGGTCGGCTTCGACCGCCTCGACCTGGCCCCCGGCGAGTCGCGCCGCGTCACCCTGCGCGTCTCCGCCCGCCAACTCTCGTACTGGGACACCGGCAAGCAACGCTGGATACTCCCCACCGCCCACCGCTCGGTATACGTCGGCTCCTCCTCCCGCGACATCCGCCTCACCGGGACGGGGACACCCGGCAATCACTGACCCGGGACCGGGCTGTCGCTAGAGGCCCAGCTCCGTGAGGGCGGGGGCGATCTCCGTGCGGGAGGAGCAGCCGAGTTTGCCGAGGATGTGCTCGACGTGGGCATCCGCGGTGCGCTTGGAGATCACCAGGCGCTCGGCGATCTCGCGGTTGGACAGGCCCTGGCCGACCAGTTCGGCGACCTCGCGCTCGCGGCGGGTCAGCACGTCGCCGGCGCGCCCCGCGTCGGCGGCGGGCGGCACTGTACCGGGGGTGTCCGCGTCCGCCTCGGCCAGGTCGACCGCCTCCTGGACGGGCAGCTCGGCGCCGTGCCGGCGCAGCCGGTCGAAGCGCGTTTCGCCCAGCGCCTTGCCGGCCTCGGCCCGAGCGCGGGCGTAGGCGTCGGCCAAGCTCTCGATCCCGAGCAAGCGGGCCGACACGTCCTCCGCCAGCTTCTCGGCCACCCCCACCAGCCAGGCAGCACGGCCGTACCGCCCCTGGCCGGCGGCGAGCCAGACCAGGCCGGCCAGGCAGACGACGACGCCGTCCTTGTCGGCCATCCGGTACTTCTGCCGGGCCGCCGCCCGCATGACACCGGAGGCCGCCGCGATATCTCCGCGACGCCAGTGCGCAAGGCCCTGAGCGACGAACACATAGCCGCGAACCCAGCACTCTCCCGGATGCTCGGCCAAGAGGTCCAAGGCCTGATCGGCGAAGACCAGCGCCTTGTCAGGGTCCCCGGCCATGCCGTGCACAATGCCCGAATCCATCAAGGCCAGCGTCAGCCCGGGGCGGTCGCCCAGGTGCTGAAACCGCTCGCAGGCCTTCTCATAGGAAGCGATGGCGGTGGCCACTTCCCCACAGATGAGGCATTGGCTTCCCGTGTACTGGGCGGCGAAGGCCAGCAGGCGCTCATCGCCCAGCAGCTCGGCGATGGCGCGTGACTCCTGTGCCGCAGCCCGTGCCTGTTCCCGGTCCGCCTGCCGGATGGCGTACCAGCACAGCAGCCGCAGCCCGTCCGCCCGCTCCGGCACCGGCTCGGGCACCTGCTCCAGACAGCGCGACAGCCAGCGCCGCCCTTCCCGGAAATACGAGCCGAAGCCCCAGTAGTGTCCGAGCGCGACCGCAAAGGACAGTGCCTCGCGTGCCTGGCCCGTCCGGCGGCAGGCGTATTCGAGTGCGGCCCGTACGTTGGCGCGCTCGCGGTCCACCGTCCAGAACAGCTCGACCTGTTCGCTGGTGCACCAGCGGTCCTCGAAGCGGCGCGCCAGCGCCCAGTAGTGCGCCAAGTGCCGCTCCCGGCAGGCGGTTTCCTCGTCCGCGCCGAGCCCGGCGAGCCAGTCGGCGCCGTACTCACGGATCGTGTCGAGGAGCCGGTAGCGGACGTCTTCCCCCTCGGGGCCGTCCAGGCGGACGACGACGGACTTGTCGACGAGCCCGATGAGCGTCTCGATCACCGTATGGCCGGGCAGCGCACCGCCCGCGCACACCTGCCGTACGGCCTCCAGGTCGAAGGAGCCCGCGAAGACCGACAGCCGCGCCCACAGCAGCCGTTCGGCGTCCGTGCACAGCTCATGGCTCCAGCCGATGGCCGTCCGCAGCGTCTGATGGCGCGCCGGCGCGGTGCGGCGGCCGCCGGTCAGCACCCGGAAGCGCTCCTCCAGCAGGGCCACCAGATGCTTGAGTCCCACGGCCCGCAGCCGCACGGTCGCCAGCTCGATCGCCAGCGGAATGCCGTCCAGCCGGCGGCACAGGGCCGCGACGTCCGGGCGGTTCCCGTCCGTGACGGTGAAACCGGGGACGACGGCCGCGGCACGCTGCGCGAACAGCTCGACGGCCGTATCGAGGGGCAGCGGCGGTACGGGAAGGACGTGCTCGCCGGGTACGTCCAGCGGCTGACGGCTCGTGGCGAGCACGGTCACCCCGGGCGCCTCGCCGAGCACGATGTCCGCGAGCATCGCGCAGGCGTCGACCAGGTGCTCGCAGGTGTCCAGGATCAGCAGCAGCCGCCGCTCCTGCAGATGCTCGACGAGGGCGTCCAGGGGCTCGGCGGCGGACAGCGGCGGGACGCCGAGCAGCGTGCACAGAGCGCCGGGCAGCAGCTCGGGGTCGCGCAGGGCGGTCAGCTCGGCCACGCAGAGCCCGTCGGCGAAGTCCGCCCTGACGGCGGCGGCCGTGCGCAGCGCGATCCGCGTCTTGCCGACGCCGCCGGGCCCCATGAGCGTCACCAGCCGCGACTCGGCCAGCATCCCGCGCACCTGGGCGAGTTCCTCCCTGCGGCCCACAAAACCGGTCAGCTCGGCAGGAAGACCGCCACAGCGCCGGCTGAATTCGACTGCCATCGCACCCGTCCCACGGCCGCCTGTCGGGGCACACACGATACGCCGGACGGGACGCCCGGCAGGGAGGAACGGAGGCCCGTGGCACGTGGGGACAGCAACTGCCGGTCAGGTTCGGGGCACTGGGCGGAGGGCGAGAAGGGCGATGTCATCGGCGCTGTCGGCGCTCAGCGCGATGAGCAGTTCGTCGCAGAACACATCGAGGGGTTCGCGTGCCAGGGCGGCGGTGTGCCGAGAGAGCCTGGCCATGGCGTCGTCGAGGGATTCGTCGCGGCGTTCGATGAGGCCGTCGGTGTACAGCAGCACGGTCGAGTGGGCCGGGAGCGGATCCGTGGCCACGGGGCGGGGCATGTCGGGTTCCATCCCGAGCAGCAGACCGGCGCCCCTCTCCAGGTAGCGGGTGCCGCCTTCCCTGGTGGTCAGCAGCGGTGGCAGGTGCCCGGCGGAGGAGTGCTTCAGCTCCCAGGGGCCGTTCTCGGGACCTGCGACAAGAGCGTAGATGCAGGTGGCGGTGGCCTCTCGGTACAAGCTGTGGTTCGCCATGTCCAGGCGGCGCAGGACCTCTCCCGGGGGCTCCTGGCGGTCGATGGCGATGCCCCGCAGCATGCTGCGCAGTTGGCTCATGGCAACGGCCGCCTCCAGGTCGTGCCCGGTGACATCGCCGATGACCAGGGCGGTCCGGCCGTTGGGGAGGACGAAGCCGTCGTACCAGTCGCCGCCGATCTGCGCGGTGGTGGAGGAGGGCGCGTACCGGGCGGCCATCTGCAGGTGGTCGATGTCCGGCAGTACGGGCAGCAGGGAGCGTTGGAGGCGCTCGGCGATCTGCCGGGTCTCCTGATACAGGCGGGCGTTTTCCACTCCCATGGAGAGGCTGCGGACCAGGCCCTCGATCAGGGGCAGGTCTTCATCGGTGAACGAGCGGCCCTCGCCGGTACGGGCCAGGGTCAGGGCGCCGAAGACCGCACCGCGGACCCGGAGCGGAGTGACCATGGCACTGCTTGCGCCCATCCGCTCGAACAGCTGGTAGTAGCGGGTGTCGAGAGAGCTTTCGACCTGGCTCGGTGGTGGGGCCTCGGTGAGCAGCAGTGGGCCGGCTCCGCGCAGCACCCGGGCCAGCGGCCCCCGCGCGGCCTCGGTCACCGGCGGGAGCCGGCCGGCGTATGCCTCGGCGGGCAGTGCCCGGGGGCCGCGGTGGGTGACGCAGACCCGCTCCAACCGGCCGGACTCGTCGAGCAGGTCCACCACGCACCAGTCGGCCAGCCGCTGAGTCAGGATCTTGCACACCCGGTGCAGTCCCTCGTCGAGGTTCGAGGCGCTGCTGAGTGCCTCCCCGATGTCGGTCAGCAGGGAGAGCCGCTGTGCCGGCGCCGACCCGCCGGCTTCCGCACTGCCCGTCGTGGTGAGGATTTCCGTGACGTCCGGCAGTTCCGGACCGCCCGGCTCCTGCGGCGCCACCTGCCGGGGCTCTTCGGAACGGTGCGGCGAGGGGGCGGGGGGAGCTGTCCTGGGGGCGAGCTGGGCGACGAACACGGTGCGGCCGTCGGTCGTCCCCTGGGTCTGGATGAACAGACGGATGGGGACCAACCGGCCGTCCCGGTGCAGTGCCGGGATGGGTACGGAGCGGCCCAGAATGCGCGACTGGCCGGTGAGCAGGAGCGAGTTGAACGCCGCCACGTGGCGTTCCCGCAAGTGCTCCGGGATGAGGACGGTGAGCCGGCGGCCGACCAGTTCGTCCGCTTGCCAGCCGAGCATGTCGGCCGCCGGTCCGTTCACGGCGATGATCCGGTTCTCGTCGTCGGCGGCGATGGTGGGGACCCGGCTGGCCCATACGTGGCTGACGTCGCAGGGCACCAGCTCCGAGGGGCTGGCGCTCGGCTCCCGGGGCACCACGGTCCATGCGGTGGGGGACCCGCCGGTGAGCTGGCTGATGATCTGGTCGAAGAGCCACTGGCGGAAGACGCGGTTCTGCGGGAGTGCCGGCCAGGTGAGGAGCCGCTCGTCCCGGGCCGCCTCCTCGGCCAGGTCGAGCACGTGGCGCAGGGTGAGTACGGCCCTCGTGGCGTCCGCCGGGAGGGACAGGCGCAGCGAGTGGATGTGCGCGGCCGGAGGCTGCTTCGCCAGTTCGGCCGTCATGCACGCGCTGATCATGTTGCTCACGTCGTGCGCGGTGGCGAGGTCTTCCGGACGCACACCGAAGCGCTCACCGGCGGCCGCGGCAAGAGTGAGCTCGCGCAGCAGCGCGTGCCGGTGCTGCTGGGAGGCCAGGTAGAGAGCGCTGGGCAGGTCGACCAGCGTGACGGGGCGGGTGGCACCGGACGGCGGCACAGAGGTCTGCCACTCGGAAGGCGGTGGCGGTCGTCCGTCCAGCCATAGTTCGTACCACACCGTCTTGCGCTCTTCGCCGGTATCGACGCCGTACCGGGATGCCAGCTTCTCGACCACGGCCAGTCCCTGTCCCGGACCGGGGTAGGGCAGGCCCCCCTGTGGCACCACGCCGTAGGACGGCCGATGATCGCTCACCCGTACATGGACCGTATCGTCCCGCGTCCAGGCCGACACCTCGGCCTCCGTGCGCGCATGCAGCACCACGTTGGTCATCAGCTCGCTGACCAGCAGCTCGGCTGTGTCCACCGTCTCAGAGCCGACATCCGCCAGAACGGTCCGCACGAAACGCCGCGCCAGCGCCACACTCTCCGGTTGCGGAGGAAACCTCTGCGAGGGTCCCGCCCCCGGCTGACTGATGTGGTCCATGCGGCCAGTGTGCTTCACGTGGCTGCCGCGTGGCTCTGTCCCTCCACGAGTGTTGGCCGGTGCACCGGCGGAATCCACCAACCGGGTGAGGTTGCAGCGCTCGCCCGGTCACCTGGCCTACGAGGGCCGGGCCGGGGCTAGGCGTTGCCGAGTTGGTCGGCCAGGTCGGGCAGGTCGGCGGCGTGGAGGTCGAATCGGTCCGAGGGGGTGGGCGGGTCGCCTACGGGGCGGGCGATGCAGGCGGTGCGCAGGCCGTGGTGCTGCGCTGCGCGCAGGTCCCAGGCGTGGGCGGCGACCAAGGCGAGGCCCGTCACGGTGTCGGGCCACGGTGGGAGCCGGCGAACCGAGCGGGCCAGCGCCGCCACGGCGGCCGGGTCGTCGACTCCGGCGGCGTCGGCGACGAGCCGGGCGGCTTCCAGGTCGAGGGCGTCGCTGGTGAGGTAGGGGCGGGCGCCGTCGAGGATGCGACGCTGCTCGCGTTCGATGTGCTGCTGCCACAGTGCCAACAGCTGCTCGATCCTGGGCTCGTCGAGCGACGGGTCGAGTGCGCGGATGCCGGCGCGGATACCGGCGGGCTCGTCGACGAGCGTGCCGAGTACATCGAACACGAGGGCATCGATCTCTGACGTTGACATAGTTGGCCGAACGCGGCGGGAAGCCACCTCGATTCCCGCCCCGGGCAAATGAGTTGACGATTCGGGGCGGGCAGCGCTGCCATTGCCGTCGGCGGTATTGGCGATATCGGTGAAGCCCGAGGGGGGCGCATGCGGGACGGCGGGGGCGGGATCGATGTGGGGCTCGTGCGGCGGCTGGTCGGTGCGCAGTTCCCGCGGTGGGCGGGGCTTGCCGTCGAGCCGGTGGATTCGGCGGGTACGTCCAATGCCATGTACCGGCTCGGCGGGGACATGGTCGTGCGGCTGCCGCGCGCCGCGGGTTCCGCCGACGATGTCGCGAAGGAGCACCGGTGGCTGCCGCGGCTCGCCCCGCGGCTGCCGGTCGCCGTTCCGGTACCGCTGGGCAAGGGGGTGCCGGGCGAGGGGTATCCCTGGCACTGGTCCGTCTACCGGTGGCTCCCGGGCCGCACCGAGTCCACCCCTGGACTCGGGCACGATTCGGGCCTCTTCGCCAAGGACCTGGCCGAGTTCGTCGGTGCGCTGCGCCGGATCGACACCGTCGGTGGGCCGCCCTCCTATCGCAGTGAGCCCCTGGCGGCGCGGGACGCCGCGACGCGTGGTGATGTGGAAGCGCTGCGCGGGGTCATCGATACGGAGACGGCGGTCGCCGCGTGGGAGGAGGCGCTGCGGGCGCCCGCGCCGGACGGGCCCGCGGTGTGGATCCACGCGGATCTGCAGCCGGGGAACGTCCTGGTCGAGGACGGGCGGCTGAGCGCCGTCATCGACTTCGGGTGCCTGGGACTGGGCGACGCGGCGGTCGACCTGATCGCGGCGTGGTACCTCCTGCCCGCCGACGCGCGCGACGTCTTCCGTACCGCCGTCGCGGCCGACGACGCGGCCTGGGCGCGGGGGCGCGGCTGGGCGCTGTCGGTCGCCCTCGCCGAGCTGCGGTACTACCGGGTCACGAATCCGGTCATGGCGGCCATCGCCCGGCATGTCATCGAGGAGCTCCTGACCGACCACGCACGCCGCCACGGCGGTACCAGCGCTTAGCCGGTCGGCTTGCGCCCCCACGCCGAGATCAGCGGTGCCGTTGTCAGGTCGAGTTCGCCGGTGGCGATGTTCGCGAGGTGGGTCTCGATCTCCTCGTCGGTGGCGAGTCCCGCGTCGGTCAGGCGGTCGCGGAGCTGCCGTACCGTCGCGGCCTCCAGGGCGCTGCAGGCCGGCGAGGCGATGGGGAAGTACGCGTCGGCCGCGACCTCGGTGAGGCCCGACTCGCGCAGCAGCCGCGGCAGGGTGCGGCCGAACGCCAGGTCCGCGCCGCGCCGCGCGAGCAGTTCGCGGAAGCCGCGCCGCATACGGTTGGCCAGCCGCTGCTCGGGCCCGTATTCGTCCGGGCAGCTCAGCGGCTGCAGCGCCGGGTCGGCGTCCTCCAGTACGAGCAAGCCGCCCGGCCGCAGTGCGCGCACCATCGCTTCGAGGGCGGCCGCGCGCTCGGGTACGTGCACGAGGACCAGCCGGGCGTGCACCAGGTCGAACGGTCCGGTCGGCGGCTCCTCCGTCCCCACGTCGTGCCGCACCACCTCGAACGCGGCGTCCGGTGGCATCCAGGACGTATCGATGTCGGTGGCCAGTACGCGGCCGGCCGGCCCGGTCCGCGCGGCCAGCCAGGCCGGGACGGCGGGGCTGCCGGCCCCGACCTCCCAGCAGTGCCAGCCCTCGGCCACGCCCACGGCCGTCAGGTGCCGGAAGGTGACCGGGTCGAAGAGCTCGGACAGCGCGTCGAAGCGCTGTCCCGCCTCGGACTGCTGGTTGTCGAGGAGGTATCCGTCATCGTTCGCATGCGCCACCCAGCGATCGTAGGACGCGGGGCGCCCCACACCGGCGACGGGCCGCCCGGCGCGCCTCCGGCCGTGCGGGATAATGCGGGTATGCGCATCTCAGCCAGGGCGGACTACTCGGTACGGGCCGCGCTGCAGCTCGCCGTATCCACCGACGACTGCCCGCTGAAGGCCGAGGCCATCGCCGCCGCCCAGGAGATCCCGCACAAGTTTCTCGAAGGCATCCTGAACGACATGCGCCGCAGCGGGCTGGTCCGCAGCCAGCGCGGTGGCAACGGCGGTTACCGGCTGGCCAGGCCAGCCGGGGAGATCAGCATCGCGGAGGTCATCCGCGCGGTGGAGGGGCCGCTGGTGTCGGTGCGCGGTGTCCGGCCGCCGGAGTTGTCGTACACCGGCCCCGCTGAGTCACTGCTGCCGCTCTGGGTCGCGCTGCGCGCCAACGTCCGTCAGATCCTGGACGGGGTATCCCTGGCCGACGTCGCGTCGGCCCAACTCCCGCCGGAAGTACTGGGGTTGACCGAGTCGCCGGAGGCGTGGACGAACCCCTGAGGGGTCTGCAAGCGGCGCACGTCGTCTCATATAGAGAGACTCGTCAGTCCATAAAGTGAACAGCCCCTTGCTACTGAAGACTTTCGCGTCCAGTATCCCTACCAATCCAGTGGGAAACATAGGGAATCTGTGAGGTAGCCGTGCGTACGCTGATCCTGTTGGCCTTGGCCGGGCTCGGGGCCCAACTCGTGGACGGCAGCCTGGGCATGGCCTATGGCGTCACCTCCACGACCCTGCTGCTCGCCGTGGGCACCAACCCCGCGGCCGCGTCGGCCACCGTCCATCTCGCCGAGATCGGCACCACCCTCGCCTCGGGTGCGGCGCACTGGCGCTTCGGCAACGTCGACTGGCGCGTCGTGCTGAAGATCGGTATCCCCGGGGCCGTCGGCGCCTTCGCGGGCGCGACCTTCCTCTCCGCGCTCTCCACCGAGCTCGCGGAGCCGGTGATGGCCCTCCTCCTGCTGGGGCTCGGCCTGTACGTGCTGACCCGGTTCACCCTCTCCGGGCTGCCCACCGGGAACCTCGACAAGCCGCTGCGCAAGCGGTTCCTGTCCCCGCTCGGGCTGGTCGCGGGCTTCCTGGACGCCACCGGGGGCGGCGGCTGGGGGCCGGTCGGCACGCCGGCGATCCTGGCCAGCGGCCGCCTCGAACCCCGTAAGGTCATCGGCTCCATCGACACCAGCGAGTTCCTGGTGGCGGTCGCGGCCAGCCTCGGCTTCCTCGTCGGCCTCGGCTCCGAGGGCGTCAACTGGCTCTGGGCCGTGGCCCTGCTGGCCGGCGGGATCGTCGCCGCGCCGATCGCCGCCTGGCTGGTCCGCCACGTACCGCCGCGCATCCTCGGCTCCGCGGTCGGTGGACTCATCGTGCTCACCAACATCCGCACCCTGCTGCGGAGCGACTGGCTCGGCGCCGGTGACGCGGTCCAGTGGACGGTGTACGGCCTGGTCTACGCGCTGTGGGCGGCCGCCGTCGGGTACTCGGTCAAGGAGCACCGCCGTACCGCATCGACCGCACCTCGGCCCGCGGCCGACACGGCGGACGCGAAGGAAGCGGTGGACACGGCGGATGTCCGGCCCGCCGAAGCCGGTACGACGACGGGACGGTGACCGGCGCGATGGCTCCGTACTCCGCCCGGTGTGCCGTCGCGCCGCCGCCGGCCACCGGGCAGCAGGACGGCGACGGCATCTGGCCGCGCGCCGTCCGGGAGCTCGCCGACGACCTCGCCGTCGACGCGAGCGCCCGGGACCGGGCGGGCAAGCCGCCGTTCGAGGAGGTCTCCCGGCTGCGCGAGGCCGGACTGCCGGGCTTCCTCGCGCCACCCGGCCCGGGCGGGCGCGGCACCGACTGGGGTACCGCGTGCGCTGCCGTACGGGAGATCGCGGCGGCCGACAGTTCCGTCGCCGAACTCCTCGCCCGCCACTACGTGTTGTCCTGGGGCCCGCGGCTCTTCGGCTCGCCGGAGCACGCAGCCCGCGTCGAGTCCCGGGCGGCGCGCGAGCGGTGGCTCTGGGCCGGCAGCACCGAGGCGCCCGGCACACCGGCCGGTGCCGGGCTGCTGCTCACGCCCGTGGGGAAGAAGGCGGGGCGGAAGTACGTACTGAATGGGCAGCGTGGCCTTGCTGCCGGCGCGGGTGTCGCCGATCGGCTCCTCCTGTCGGCAGTGCATGCCGACAGTGGCGAGTCGGTGATCGTGGTCGTGGACCCGGCGTTCACCACCGTGTGTCCGGAGGCTCCCGAAGGGCGGCTCGGCCAGCGGCTCACCGGGGCCGCCACCGTGGGCTTCGAGGACGTGCCGGTGGCGGCCGGGCAGGTGCTCGGCACCGTCCCGGGCGACGAGTACACCGTCTCCCCCTACACCGCGCTCGCCCCGCTCGCCCTCCGCCTCATCCTGCTGCACGTCGGGCTGGGCAATGCCGAGGGTGCCCTGGCCGAGGCGCGGGACATCAGCCGGGTGGCGCCGGGCGTCCATCCGTACACCGACACCGGCAGCGGCGAGTACGCGACGGCGCCCGGCGAGGACCCCTATCTGCTGCTCGCCTACGGCGAGTTGGCGACCTCGGCACACAGCGCGTCGTCCGTCGTCGGCCACGCGACGGACGCGATGGCGCAGGGTCTCCTGATCGGCCCGGGGCTCGGCCCCGACGAACGCGCGGAGATCGCCTTCCTCGTGGCCGCCGCCGAGGCCGTCGCCACCGAGTCGGCGCTGCACATCACCACACGCGTCCTCGAACTCACCGCCGGAACCCCGGCCCACTCCCCCGCGACCGACCCCGGGTTCGACCGCTTCTGGCGCAACGCCCGCGCCCTCACCACCCGCAGCTCCCCCGCTCACCGCCTCCGGGACATCGGCGCCCACTACCTCAACGGCGCACGCGCCGACCTCATGTGGCCGCCCGCAGCGCTTCGATGACGTGCTCGTCCGAGACCTGGGTGAAGTCCTCGTACCACTCGCCGACCGCGCGGAAGTCCGGGGGCTTGCTCAGACAGACGACCTCGTCGGCCTCCTGGGACAGCGCGGCGGCGGTGGTCGGGGAGGCGACCGGTACGGCGAGGACGACGCGAGCGGGGCCGCGGCGGCGCAGATTGCGCAGGGCTGCCGTGGCCGTCATGCCGGTGGCCAGGCCGTCGTCGACGAGGATCACCGTGCGGCCGGTGAGGACGAGTTCGGGGCGTTTGCCGCGGTAGAGGTCCTCGCGGCGGTGCAGTTCGGTGCGCTCGCGGGCGACGTCGGCGGCCAGCTCGTCCTCGGCCAGGCCGAGGAACTGCAGGGCGCGGCGGTCGAAGACCGGTGGGTCCTCGCCCGCGAGGGCGCCGACGGCCAGTTCACGCTGGCCCGGGGCGCCGATCTTGCGGGCGATGAAGACGTCCAGCGGCGCACCCAGGTCGCGGGCGATCTCGGCGGCTACGGGCACCCCGCCGCGCGGCAGGGCCAGTACGAGGGGCCCGTCCGGCGCGTCGGGCCGGTCCACCGTGAGGTGCTGCCGCAGCCGCTGCGCGAGCTGCCGGCCGGCGTCTCTTCGGTCCGTGAAGCGCATTGGCTGTCTCCTTGACGACTGAGGCGGTCGGACTAGGTGGGTGACGAGCGGTCATTGGCCGGTGGGCCAGGTCTCCTCCTCGCCGGTATCGGCCGGGTGCTGCCGGGGCAGCGGGGTGAGCGCCCGGGTGGCGTCCAGGAAGAGGAACGCGTCGTACCGCTCGTCGAGCACGGTCGGGACATAGTTGCCCCACTTCTCGCGCTCCGGGCGGTAGACCACGCCGATGGCCCGGTGGTCGCGCGGCAGCCGCGTCCAATGGCCGGGGCCCGCGGCCGGCTGTTCGCCGGGCGTGCCGGGCGCCGGGGTGAGCAGGAAGAGCGCCGCGCCGCCGGGCAGGGCCCGGTGCAGCAGCTCCTCGGTACTGCCGGGCCGGGCGGCGGGCACCGTCATGGTCTGCGGCGGGGCGCCCCAGCTCTCGCCCGTCGTCACCGTGCCCTCGTAGGACCCGAATCCGATGAGGACCACGCCGTCGGCCGCATGTCGCTCGCGCACCAGCTGCCCGACGTTGACCAGCCCCGCCTCGGCCATGTCGGTGGCGCGGGCGTCCCCGACGTGTGTGTTGTGTTCCCACACCACCGCCTTGGCGTCCGGGCCGTGATGGGCCATCAGGCGGTCGAGGGTGTCCGCCATGTGGTGGTCGCGCACGTTCCACGAGTCGGGGCCGCCGCGCACCATCGCCCGGTAGTACCGTTCGGCCCCGGCCAGTACCTCGGCGTTCTGCCGCGCCGCGAGGTCGGCCAGGCTCCCGTCCGCGGCCTTCGCCCGCTGCGCCCGTTCGCGGACCGCGACCAGCAGCCGGATCACCTCGGGCTCGCAGCCGCTGGGCACCATGCGCGTGGCCAGCGCATAGCTCTGCGGGTCCTCCTCGTAGGGCTCGAAGCAGCGGTACGCCTCCAGGGCCTGCTCCACCTGCCCGGGGTCGTGCTCCCGCAGATGGTCCAGTACGGCGTCCAGGGACTCCCACAGGCTGTAGACGTCCAGTCCGTAGAAGCCGACGCGCCGGCCGGGCGGCAGCGCATCGTTGTGGGCGCGCAGCCAGCGGGCGAAGCGGGCCACGTCGGTGTTGGCCCACATCCAGGCCGGCCAGCGGCGGAATTCCGCCAGCGCGTCGGCCGGGTCGGCGGGCGCGCCGGGCGCACCGGTGACCGAGCAGTGCACGTCCTGGCAGTCCGGCCAGTCGCCCTCCACCGCGACGAAGGAGAAGCCCTTCTCGGTGATCAGACGGCGGGTCAGCTCGGCGCGCCAGTGGTAGAACTCGGCCGTACCGTGCGACGCCTCGCCCACCAGGACGTACCGCGCGTCGCCGATCCGCTCCAGCAGCGGGTCCAGTGACTGGGGGCCGGTCAGGGGCCGGGCGCGGGCGGTGATCTCGGCGAGGTCCGTGCTCATCAGGTGCCCAGCTCGCGCGGTTCCTCCCCCGGGGCGAGGAACCAGTCCCGTGCCGCGACGGCGACCTGGTCGAGCGCACCGGATTCCGGGAAGAGGTGGGTGGCGCCGGGGACGACGTGAAGGTGGCACGGCGCGGAGAGCTCGGCGGCGGCCTGCCGGTTCAGGTCCAGTACGGATTCGTCGTGGCCGCCGACGATCAGCAGGACGGGAGCCTGTACTCGCTGGAGTGCGTCGCCCGCCAGGTCGGGGCGGCCGCCGCGGGAGACGACCGACGCCACCCGTTCGGGGCGGGCGGCGGCGGCCACCAGGGCCGCGGCCGATCCCGTACTGGCGCCGAAGAGGTGCGGCCGCAGCCGCTCGGTGACCGGGTGGGTGCCGAGCCAGTCGACCGCCGCGACCACCCGCTCGCCGAGCAGCGGGATGTCGAAGCGGTGCTCGCGGGTCACCTCGTCGACCCGGTCCTCCTCTTCCGTCAGCAGGTCCATCAGCAGGGTGCCCAGGCCGGATGCTTCCAGGTAGGCGGCGACGCCGCGGTTGCGCGGGCTGTGCCGGGAACTCCCGCTGCCGTGCGCGAAGACGACGACCCCGTGGGCCGGTTCGGGTACCCGCAGGTCGCCCGTCAGGGCAGCGCCGCCGGCCGGTACGGACACCGATTCTTCGAAGGTCATCGGACTGCCTTCCGCTCTCTCGCTTGCGTGCTCTCGCCTGCGGACACGGGTAGCCCTCTACGGAAGATCGTACGCTTCCCGGCGAAGCGGGCAAACGAACCGCTCCGGACCGGGCGGTGCCGGGGTCTTGTCAGCACCGGTGGTATGGACCACTCTGGCTGCCGTCCCGCGCCCCGATCATGAGATCCCGAGGTGTTGCCATGAATGACCGCATGCCGGAGTCGGAGCACGGGCCCGCTGGGCGGCTCCGCCGCCGCGGCTTCCTCGGTGCGCTGGCGGCGGGGGCGACGGCCACCCTCGGTCAGCAGAGCGCCGTCGCCGCACCGGCCGCCGCGACCCGCCCGCTCTTCCTCGGCACGTACACCTCGCAGCCGGGCGGCGGCAGCGGCGTGGGGCTGGCGGCATACCACCCGGTGACCGGCAGGATCACCGGCACCGGCGTGCTCACCGGCGTCGCCGACCCCTCCTATCTGGCCCTCTCCCCCGACCGGCGGACCCTCTACGCGGTCCAGGAGAACGCGGACGGCGCGGTCACCGCGGTCCGGCTCGCCGCCGACGGCGCACACCGCGTACTGGGCAGCCGCTCCACCGGCGGCGCCGGGCCCTGCCATCTGTCGGTACATCCGAGTGGCCGCTGGCTGCTGAGCGCCAACTACCTCTCCGGCAGCGTCGCCGTGCATCCCGTCGACCCGGCGACGGGCGCGCTCGGCGAGCGCACCGCCCTGGTGACGCATTCCGCGCCACCGCCCGGCCCCGGGCAGGGCGGGCCGCACGCGCACCAGATCGTCACCAGCCCCGACGGCAGCCACGTCCTCGCCGTCGATCTGGGCAACGACACCGTCTACAGCTACCGGCTGGACCCGCTCGCGGGCACCCTGAGCCAGGTGTCCACCGCGTCGCTGCGCCCGGGCGCCGGCCCGCGCCACCTCACCTTCCACCCCGGCGGCCGATGGGCCTACCTCGCGAACGAGCTCGACAACACGGCGGTGGTGTGTGCGTACGACCCCGCCACCGGCCGGCTCACGCCCGGCGCCCCGCAGTCCACCGGGACCGGCCCCGGCACCAGTTACCCGGCGCAGTTCCTGGTCACCCCCGACGGCCGGTTCGGCTACCTGGCCAACCGTGGTCACAACAGCCTGACCCGGTATGCCGTCGAGGACCGCGGCGCCCGGCTGCGGCTGCTGGACACCGTGCCGGTCGGCGGCGACTTCCCGCGCCACATCGCCTTCTCGCCGGACCACCGGCTGCTGTTCGCGGGAAACCAGCGCTCGCATACGGTCACGGTCTTCCGCGTCGACCCGCGCTCGGGTCAACTGCGGCCCACGGGCGAGCCGTTCGAGGCGCCGATGCCGGTGTGCGTACTGCCGCTGCAGTAGTGGGGCCGGGCGGTTCCCGCCTGGAACCGCCCGGCCCGTGGTCCTCGGCCCTCAGCTGCCGAGCCGGCTGCTCAGCAGCTGCTTGCCCAGTTCGGCACCCTTGCGGCTGTCGGCCTGCGCCTTACGGAACAGCTCCACCAGCTCGGTGTCCTTGTCCCGCTCCGCGTCCTGGATGTACGTCTCCATCCGCAGAGCGTTGTCCAGACATGTCTGCGTGTACCAGAGCAGGTTGTAGTTCTTGTCCTTGGTGCCGGTGACGTCGCCGGTTTCGTGACTGCTGGTCATGGTTGATTGACCTCCGCGTCGTGGACTGGCGTCCGTTGCGGGTTTCCGCCGCCCGCCGCTCCAAACTCGCGGACACATGACGGTACGTCACACCGGTACGAGTGTGACCTCCGTGGCCTTCACGCTGATCCAGACGTCCGTGCCGTCGCGGAGGTCCAGTTCGGCGGCGGCCTGGTGGGTGATCTCGGCGACGAGATCGGGGACTTCCGGGGAGCCGACGAGGACGCGCAGCCGGCTGCCGGCGGCCGTGAGTTCACGGACCCGGCCGGGCCAGACGTTGCGCGGGCTGCCGCCGGGGCGGACGCGGTGCACGGACACCGCCTCGGGGCCGATGATCGCGAGCGCTTCGGTGCCCTTCTCCAGCGGCTCGGCCGCGGTGAGCCGGCCGGGGCGGTCCGCGAGGGCGAGGCCGTCGGCGGTGGCCGTGCCGGGCCAGGCGTTGCGGCCGAGCATCCGGGCCACCCAGGGCGAGCGGGGGTGCCGGGAGACCTCGGCGGGCGCGGCGTCCTGGAGGGTGGTGCCGCCCTGGAGTACCAGTACCCGGTCGGCCAGCGAGACCGCCTCGACCGGGTCGTGGGTGACGAGCAGACAGACGCCGCGGAAGCCGGCGAGGTGCTGCCGCAGGGTGTGCCGGACGTGTGCGCGGGTGGTCTGGTCGAGGGCGGCGAGCGGCTCGTCGAGGAGGAGCAGCCGGGGTCCGGCCGCCAGTGCCCTGGCCAGTGCGACCCGGCCGGCCTGCCCCCCGGACAGGCCGGCCGGACGGCGGTGTGCGAGGTGGCCGACGCCGAGCCGGTCCAGCCACTGCTGGGCGGCGCGGCGGGCCTCCGCACGGCGTACGCCGCGGGCGCGGAGTCCGTACGCGGTGTTGCCGAGGGCGGTGAGATGCGGGAAGAGCGCGCCGTCCTGCGGCACCCAGGCGACGCCGCGGCGGTGCGGCGGCAGGGCGGTGACGTCGTTGTCCCCGAGGGTCAGCGCGGCGTGGGCGCGCGGGGTGAGCCCGAGGAGCGCGCGCAGCAGGGTGGTCTTGCCCGCGCCGTTGGGGCCGACGACGGCGATGGTGGTACCGGGACCGGCGTCGAGCGTGAGGCGGGTGAAACCAGTGACGTCGGCGTGCAGCGGCCAGGCGGGCGCGTCCGCCGGGAGCTCCTCGGAGGGCACCTCCGGCAGCGCGTCGGCGGGCGGGGTGTCCGTGCCCGGCTCGGCGGTTCCGGTACGTGCCTTCGCCGTGGCGCCCACCGACCAGCGCCCGCGCAGTGCGACCAGTACGGCCATCGCGACGGCCAGGAGCAGCAGCGAGACCGAGGTCGCGGCCTCCGGGCTGTCCTGGAGCAGCAGATAGACCTGGAGCGGCAGGGTCTGGGTGACGCCCGGGAGGTTGCCGGCGAAGGTGATCGTGGCGCCGAATTCGCCCAGCGCGCGGGCCCAGGTGAGCGCGGCGCCGGCGGCCAGTCCGGGAGCGACCATGGGCAGGGTGACGGTGCAGAAGACGCGGAAGGGGCCCGCGCCGAGGGAGGCCGCGGTCTCCTCGTACCGGGCGTGCAGCCCGGCCAGCGCGCCCTCCAGGCTGATCACCAGGAACGGCATCGACACGAACGTCGCGGCGATGACCGCGCCGGAGGTGTGGAACGGCAGTTGGACGCCGAACCAGTCCTCCAGTACCCCGCCCAGCAGTCCGCGCCGCCCGAAGCCGAGCAGCAGCGCGACGCCGCCCACGGTCGGCGGCAGCACCATCGGCAGCAGGACCAGCGAGCGGACCAGCGCCTTGCCGGGGAAGTCCACCCGGGCCAGCAGCCAGGCGAGCGGCACGCCCAGCAGCAGCGAGAGCCCCAGCGCCCAGCACGAGACGGTCAGCGAGAGCCACATCGCGTCCGTGACACCGGGCGCCGTCAGGTGTGTACCCAGGTCGGACCAGGTCGTACGGGCCAGGACGCCGGCCAGCGGGACGAACAGGAACGCCACGGCCAGCACGGCGGGTACGGCCAGCGCGAGCGGTGCCCGGCGCACGGAGGGTCTCATGGCTTCTGGAACCCCGCGTCGCGCAGAATCTGCTGCGCCTTCGCCGACCGCAGCCACTTCACGAAGGAGTCGGCCTGCTTCTTGTGTTCGGAGACCTTGAGGGTGGCGGCCGGGTAGGCAGCGACGGCGTTCTGGTCGTCGGGGACCGACACCGCGTCGACCTTGTCGGGGGCGGTCTTCGCGTCCGTGGCGTACACGATGCCCGCGTCGGCCTCGCCGAGCTCCACCTTGCTGAGCACGCCGCGCACGTCCTGCTCCTGCGAGACCGGCTGCACCTTGAGGTGCTGCTTGTCCAGCACCTGCTGGCTGTAGCGGCCGACGGGGACCTCGGGCGCGGCGAGCACGACCTTGAGCTTGCTGTCGGTGAGGTCCTTGAGCTCCATCACCTTCTTGGGGTTGCCCTTGCCGGTGGCGATGACCAGGCGGTTGTGGGCGATGGTGACCGGGGTGCCGGTCCGGCCCTTGAGGCCGTCCATGGTCTTGGTGTCGGCCGTGACCAGCGCGTCCGCCGGGAAGTCCTGCTCGACCTGGGCGGCCAGCTGCTGCGAGCCGGCGTAGGAGAACTTCACGATCGTGTCGGGGTGCGCCTTCTCGTACGCGGCGCCGGCCTTCTTGAAGACGTCGGTGAGCGAGGCTGCGGCGAGCACCTTGATCGTGGTCTTCTGGCCGCCGCCGGACGCCTCGTCGCTCTTGCCGCCGCCGCAGCCGGCGGCGAGGGGCACGATCAGGGCGGCGCAGAGCGCGGTGGCCGCGGCGGTGCGCCGACGGCCGGTCGTACGGAAGCGGGTCGTACGGGGGCGGGGCATGGCGGACTCCTCGGGGCTCAGACCCGGTCGATGTGGACGTTGGTCGACTTCACGCGCGCTGTGGCCTGCATGCCGACCTCCAGCCCCAGCTCTTCCACCGCTTCCCTGGTCAGCAGTGAGACCAGGCGGTGCGGGCCCGCCTGGATCTCCACCTGCGCAGCGACGTCGCCGAGCTTGATCGCGGTGACGATGCCGGGGAAGGCGTTGCGCACGGAAGTGGCGGCGGGCTCGTCCTCGCCGGAGCCGCTCCTGGCGAGCTCGGTGGAGAACGCGGCCAGGTCACGGCCGTCGATCAGCCGGCGGCCGGCCTCGTCCCGATGGGTGGGGACCTTGCCGGCGTCCGCCCAGCGGCGCGCCGTGTCGGCACTGACGCCGAGCAGCCGGGCCGCCTGGCCGATCGTGTAGGACTGCATGTGCGGCACGCTATGGCAGATGCCCTCTCACCTGCAAGGAAGACTGTGGTTTGGGCTTAGCAGATGCGAGCCGGGTAGTGCGATCGCACAAGATCACACACGCGAGGGCTCCTCGCGAGCGCCGCGAAAGGGGGACATAAGGGCCGGACATCCGGGACGAAAGTCCCGCGTACCAGGTCGTCGCGGGCGGCATCACAGGCTCGGGACGCGCTCAGCGCCCCGCCACCCACCGACCCGTACGACGGAAGGCCCCGACGATGCTCAGGCCAGCGCCGACCTCGCCCGCCCGCCTCGCTCCCCCCGTCACCCCGCACCTCCTCGCGGATCTCGCGGTGGCCGCGTGCACGGCACGCGCCCGGCTGCCACGGATCCCCGACGCGGGCGCGCCGCACGACCCCGCCGCCGAACTCCGCTCCATACCGGCGCTCCGCCCGGTCTTCGCCGCGGTGGCCGAGACCGCCGACGGCCGCCGCCTCGACCGCCACCTGCGCGCCGAGCTCGGCCGGCTCGGCGAACAGCTCCCGGAAGAGGCCGCGGGGCACCGGGGCGAGCTGTGGGCCGTCGGCCTGCTCGTCGCGGGCGCCGCCGCCACCGGCTGCCGCTCGGGCTACACCGCCTGCGCGGCGGCCGCGACGCTGGCCCGGATGCCGTACGACGGCACACCCAAGCCCATCGAGACACCGGGCGGCCGCGCCCGGCTGCACTTCCACGTACCGGGCGCGACCGGCCAGGCCGGGTCCGGATTCCCGCACGTGCGGCGGGTGGCGCTGCCCGCGCTGCGCGAGTCCCGGGCGCACGGCAGGCCCGAGATCGCCGCGCGGATGGACGCGCTGCTCACGCTGATGGCGACGCTCGACGACACCGCCCTGCTGCACGAGGGCGGGCCCGCGGCGCTGCTGTCGGTCCAGATGGACGCCCGGGACGTGGTGCGGGCCGGCGGCTACGGCTGCCCGGCGGGCCAGGAGGCCCTGGACCGGCTGCACCTGCGGATGCGCGACCCGCTGCTGACCCCGCGCGGCAGCCACGCGGTACTGTCCGCCGCGCTGTTCCTGGACTTCACGTTCGGTACGGACGGCCTGACACCGGGGCCGTGAGCGGCACCGCCGACCTCCCTCCTCCCTCAGCCCTCTGCGTGGCGGCGGAGCAGCTCGCTCAGCTCCGCCTCGAACTCCCCGTAGCGGGCGCGGAGTTCGCGCCCCGGCCAGTCTCCGGGCAGCAGCGCGCCCGGGAGGAGGGGGTCGGCGAGGAGGTGGCGGAGGATCGCGGCGGAGACGGTGAAACGGTCGGCGGGGGTGGCGGCCCGGCCGAGCTCCGCGAGCAGGGCGCGGGCCCGCGCCGACCAGCCGGCCAGATCCCACAGCCGGCCGGCGAGCGCCGCGGGGTCGCCGTCGGGCGTGCCGGTCAGCCAGGTGCACTGCTCGACGGCGACGGCGGGCCGCGGCCGGTCGAGGTTGGCGGGCCGCAGCCAGCTCCCCTCGCGCAGCTCGCCGAGCCGGAGCGCCGCCATGGCCTGCCGCAGCGCGGTGCGGTCCGCGGCGGTACGCGGCTCGGCGCCCGCGACCAGCGCGATCTCCCAGTCGCCCGCCCAGGGCACGGTGCGCGGTGCGCGGCTCTCGTCCTGCCGGGCCTGGCGCTCCAGGAGCCGCGCGGTCAGCCCGTACGAGCCGTCGCTCTGCCGCAGGTCACCGGCCGCGACCATGCGCGAGAGGGCGACACGGACGGTGCCCTCGGCGATCCCGAAGAGCTCGCCGACCCGGACCAGTGCGCGCGCGGGCAGCCGGGGCGGGTGGTGCCCGAGGAGCGTGCTCAGCACGACGGAGCGCGCGGTGAGCGGCCGCAGGGCGAGGCGTGGATCCATGGCAGCCATCCTGACATGCGCCCTTACACTCTTCCATCACACGTACGGCAACTGTAATGTCGGCCGTATGACGGACACCCATGAAGTCCTGAATCAGGCGCCGCCGCTCACCGGATTCAGCGCGGCGGACGACCCGGCCCTGCTGGCGGCGCTGCACCGGGAGGGTGCCGAGTGGGGTGAGCGCGAGGTGCAGGTGCTGGGCGCGCTGGCCGGCTCGGCGGAGGTGCAGGAGCTGGCGCGGATGGCGGAGGAGCAGCCGCCGAAGCTGCACACGCACGACCGGTACGGCCACCGGGTGGACGAGGTGGAGTTCCACCCGGCGTGGCACGAGCTGATGACCGTGGCGGTGGAGCAGGGCCTGCACGCCGCGCCGTGGGCCGAGAACCGCCCCGGCGGCCATCTCGTGCGGGCCGCGAAGTTCTACGTGTGGTCGCAGGCCGAGCCGGGCCACGGCTGCCCGATTTCGATGACGTACGCGGCGGTCCCGGCGCTGCGGGCCTCGCCCGCGCTGGCCGCTGAGTACGAGCCGCTGCTCGCGGCCCGTACGTACGACTTCGGGCTGCGGCCGCCGCTGGGCAAGGCCGGGCTGATCGCCGGCATGTCGATGACGGAGAAGCAGGGCGGCTCGGACGTACGGGCCAACACCACCCGGGCGGTGCCCACCGGGGACGGCACATACCGCATCACCGGCCACAAGTGGTTCACCTCCGCGCCGATGAGCGATGTGTTCCTGACGCTGGCGCAGACGGAGGAGGGGCTGACCTGCTTCCTCCTCCCCCGTGTGCTGCCGGACGGCACCCGCAACCGCTTCCACCTGATGCGGCTGAAGGACAAGCTGGGCAACCGCTCCAACGCCTCCTCCGAGGCCGAGTACGACGAGGCGGTGGCCTGGCCGGTGGGCGAGCCGGGGCGCGGGGTGCGGACCATCGTGGAGATGGTCAATATGACCCGGCTGGACTGTGTGCTCGGCTCGGCCGCCGGAATGCGGGCCGGGCTGCGGCAGGCGCTGCACCACACCGCACACCGCCGGGCCTTCGGCCGGGAGCTGGCCGACCAGCCGCTGATGCGGTCGGTGCTGGCGGACCTCGCGATCGAGTCGGAGGCGGCGACGACGCTGGGGCTGCGGCTGGCGGCGGCGGTGGACCGGGCACAGGCGGGCGACGCCGCCGAGGGCGCGCTGCGCCGCCTCGCCCTCGCGGCGGGCAAGTACTGGGTGTGCAAGCGCGGCGCGACGCACGCGGCGGAGGCCCTGGAGTGCCTGGGCGGCAACGGCTACGTCGAGGAGTCGGGGATGCCCCGGCTGTACCGGGAGGCCCCGCTGCTCTCCATCTGGGAGGGCTCGGGCAATGTCGCGGCGCTGGACGTGCTGCGCGCGCTTTCCAAGGAACCGGCCGGTCTGGAGGCGTACTTCGCCGAGGTGGAGTCGGCGGCGGGTGCCGACCCGCGGCTGGACGCGGCGGTGGCGCGGCTGAAGGCGATGCTGCCGGAGCTGGCCGATCCGGAGCGCGCCCAACTGCTGGCCCGTACGCTCGCGGAGCGGCTGACGCTGGTACTCCAGGGCGCGCTGCTGGTCCGGCACAGCGATCCGGCGGTCGCGGACGCGTTCTGCGCCTCGCGGCTGGGCGGCGAGTGGGGCCACGCCTTCGGCACCCTGCCGGCCGGCGCCGACCTGGGCGCCGTACTGGCCAGGACGCGCGTCAAGTCACCCGCCGAGGTGGCGGGTTGAGCCCGGTACGGGTCGAGCGGCAGGGCGCGGTGACCACGGTCGTACTGTCCCGGCCGGTGGCCCGTAACGCCGTGGACGGGGTGATGGCTCGTCAGCTCGCCGACGCCTTTCGGGAGTTCGAAGCGGACGAGGCGGCGTCGGTGGCGGTGCTGTGGGGCGAGGGCGGCACGTTCTGCGCGGGTGCCGACCTCAAGGCGATGGGCACCGGGCGCGGCAACCGTGTGGCGCCGGACGGCGACGGGCCGATGGGTCCGACCCGGATGCGGCTGTCCAAGCCGGTGATCGCGGCGGTCAGTGGTTACGCGGTGGCCGGCGGCCTGGAGCTGGCGCTCTGGTGCGATCTGCGGGTGACCGAGGAGGACGCGGTCTTCGGGGTGTTCTGCCGTCGCTGGGGCGTGCCGCTGATCGACGGCGGCACGGTCCGGCTGCCGCGGCTGATCGGCGAGAGCCGGGCGATGGACCTGATCCTCACCGGCCGCCCGGTGCCCGCCACCGAGGCGCTGGAGATGGGGCTCGCCAACCGGGTGGTGCCGAAGGGGCGGGCCCGGGAGGAGGCCGAGCGGCTGGCGGCGGAGCTCGCCCGCTTCCCGCAGGAGTGCCTGCGCGGCGACCGGGCCTCGGTGACCGAGCAGGCCGGGATGACGGAGGCGGACGCGATGGCCGCCGAATTCCGGTACGGCCAGCAGTCCCTGGCCCACGCCGCCGAGGGCGCCGCGCGCTTCGCGTCGGGCGCAGGGCGGCACGGCGCCATGGAGGTCTGAGTACCGGTGTCCGTGGGATCGGGGGTCAGAAGTCGACGCTGGTGCGGTCGTCGACCCGGGCCACGGACTCCTGGTCGAACTTCTTCTCGTAGGCGGAGCGGATCTCCTCGATCTTGCGGCCGCTGGGTCCTGCCTCGCCCGTGGGGTAGAACAGGATCAGCTCGTAGGAGCGCTCACGCTCGATGGTCCCGTTCGCGTCCCGGTACTGGCCTTCCCCTTCCTGGACGGTCAGCCCGTCCGGAAACCGGGGCGTGACGAACTCGTTCACAAAGCCCCGGAACTGCTTGTCGGTGACGGGCGGGCTGCCGTCCGGATGGGCGGTGCCGAAGAAGAGACTGGTCTCGATGTACGGCCGGCCCGCCGCCGGACCACCCGCCGCCGGGCGGTCCGCCGAGGCGGGCTCGGGAGTGAGGGCGGGCGCCGACGCGGTCGCGGCGGCGCCGAGCAGGGCGGTGGACACCGCCAGGACTGCGAGACGTACACGGGGCTGGGACGTCGATGCCAACGGTCTGCCTTTCCGGATGCGGCCGGTTGCCCACTGAAGATGCCCGACCGCCATGACCGGCACCCGGAAACGCACATACGGCCGGGCACTTCCGGCCAGCCGGCGGCACCCCTCACTTGAACGAGTTCAACTCACGGCGTACGGTCTGCCATGAGCGTTACTTGAACGCGTTCAAACGGAGGGGGCAGGCATGGACGTGATCGTCCGTATCGTCGTCATGGTGGGGATGCTGGCGGTGCTGCCGATGGGGCTCGCGCTGGTCGGCGAGCCCGGCGCGGCGCGGCTGCGCCGGATCTGGTGGCTGCCCGCTACGCTCGGCGCGGTGAGCCTGTGGCTGCCGCGCGGCCCCGCCGCCACCGCACTCGCCGCCTGTTACGCCGCGGCCACCCTCGCCCTCGCCCTGCTCGCGCCCCGGCGGCTGCTCCGCACCCGCTCGCTCGTGCCGCGCGAGATCGCCGTGCTCACCGCGCTGGTCACCCCGGCGATCGCGGGCCTCGCGCTGGTCGCCGAGCGGCACGGCACCGAGTTGTTCGGATTCGGGCTGCGCATCCTGTCGCTCACTGTGCCGCACTTCCACTTCGCCGGGTTCGCCGCCGCTCTCGTGGCGGGCCTGGTCTGCCGGGCCGGCGGCGGGCCCGCCGCGCGGTACGCGGCGCTCAGCGTCCCGGCCGGCACGCTGCTGGTGCTGGCCGGGTACTTCACCGGCGAGTGGGTGGAGTTCGCCGGGGCCGCGGTGCTCACCTGCGGCATGTGGCTGGTCGCGCTGGTCACCTGGCGCGATCTGCGGACCGCCGCGGCCGACCGCACGACCCGCGCGCTACTCGCCGTCTCGGCCGCGGTCCTCGTGGCGACCATGCTGCTGGCGCTGAGCTGGGCGCTGGGCGAGGCGAGCGGGCTGCCGCACCCGAACCTGACCTGGATGGCCGCGACCCACGGCGTGGGCAACGCGCTGGGCTTCGCGCTCTGCGCGCTGCTCGCCTGGCACCGCCTGCCGGCCTCCGCCCACCGCACCACCGGCTCGAAGGAGCGCGCATGACCGCCGCACTCAGCTACCCCGAACACGGCGCCACCCAGCACGGCCCGCTGCCCGCCGGGTACAAACATCTGCACGTCGAGGTGCCGGTCGGGCACGGCCGGGCCGTCTTCGAGCGGGCCGGTGAGGCGATCACGGCCTTCCGGATGCACCGGGCGGCCGGCGTCCGCATCCGGGCCGGTGCCGAGGTCGCCGAGCCGGGCGTGCCGGTCGAGAGCGGCCTCGGCGTCGGCCCGCTGCGGATCACCGCGCCGTGCCGGGTGGTGTGGAGCACGTACGACAGCGACCGCATCGGCTTCGGTTACGGGACGCTGGAGGGGCATCCCGAATGCGGCGAGGAGTCGTTCGTCGCGGAGCTGCGGTCCGACGGCTCCGTGTGGTTCACCGTCACCGCCTTCAGCAGAGCGGCGAGTTGGTACACGCGGCTGGCCGGGCCGTTGGTCCCGGTGTTCCAGCGGGCGTACGCGCGGCACTGCGGCCGCACGCTGCGCAGGCTCGTGCGGTAAGGGCCTGCGCCCAACCCGAACGTCTACGTCGCGTTCATGACATCTTCACCAACTGACCAGTAGGTCATGAGACAACTCCTGGCATGTGTGAGCTGATTCCGCCGCAGGCGGACATGACCGAGGACCAGTGGGTGCGGAGCGGCACGGTCCCCGGCGGGGAGCCGACCACCCCCGCCGCCACGCGCACCGCTCCCCTACTGAACCTGAACCGGCGCACGCTTCTGGGTGGCGCCGTCGCGGGCGCCGCGCTCGCCGTGCTGCCGTACGGGGCGGCCGCACCGGCCGCCGCGCAGAACCGGGCGGCGGACGGGAAGTACCCCTTCCCCACCGCACCCAACGGCAACGGGGAGTTCGCCGTGCTGGTCACCGGGGACGCCGGGACCGGCGAGGAAGGCCAGTACGCGGTGGCCGCCGCGGCGCGCGACCTGATGGCGAGCGAGCAGATCGGACTGGCCGTCGGGCTGGGCGACAACATCTACGAGAACGGACCCGAGTCGGCGCACGACTCCGAGTTCCAGGACAAGTTCGAGAAGCCCAACACCGGCATCGACGTGCCGTGGCTGATGGTCCTGGGCAACCACGACTGCTCGGGGGTGATACCGGGCAGCGGCGGCGACCCCTCGCGCGGCGACCGGGAGGTGGCCTACGCGACGACCTCGAAGCGGTGGTACATGCCGAGCCGCTACTACAGCGTGGCGCTGCCCACAGGCTCGGGCGCGGGCGACGATCCGCTCGTGGAGTTCTTCGCGCTGGACACCACGCCCGTCTCCTCCTACGTCGTACAGACCGACCCCTACTTCCACTGGGACGGCCGCTACATGCGCGAGCAGCGGGCCTGGCTGGACGGCGCGCTGAAGGAGTCGCGGGCGCAGTGGAAGATCGTGCTGGGCCACCATCCGTATCTGAACAACGGCGAGCACGGCAGCGCCGGTTCGTACGACGGCTTCACCTTCGGGCACTACACGAGCGGCGTCCACCTCAAGGAGCTGTACGAGGAGGTGGTGTGCGGGCGGGCCGATCTGATCCTGTCGGGGCACGACCACACGCTGCAGGTCCTGGAGCCCTCGGCACGCACCGGCGGCACCCGCCAGGTCGTGTGCGGCGCCGCCTCGAAGACGGGCGACGGCAAGGCCCACTTCGACGTCCCCGCGGCGTGGCAGGACTTCGCGAGCCACGGCTTCATGGTGCTGAAGGTGTCCCCGAAGGGCCTGACGATCGACGCGTACACGGTGGACGTGGCGACGCGCACGGCGAAGCTCGCGCACCGCACACGGACCGGTACGCCGGTGAACGCGCCGACCGCCGTCCGCGGCTGAGCGGGCCGGCGTACGGCGTCACCGTACGGGGATCACCGCTGTCGGGCAGTGGCCGTGCAGCAGTACCGCGTTGGCGACCGAGCCCATCAGGCCGCCGTCGCGCAGCCGGCGGCGGTGCCGGCCGACCACGACCAGGTCGGCGGCGCGGGACGCGGCGACCAGGCGGCCGGCCACGTCGCCCTGCACGAGGACCGGGTCGACCGTCACCTTCGGGTAGTGCCGCTCGATGAAGGGGAGCAGCCGCTCCTCCTGCTGGACGGAGGCGTGCGCCGCCAGCTCGCCGTCCGTGGGGCTGCCGGGCGGCAGGCTCTCGGGGGCGATGAGCATCGGGTACGGGTTCGGGTACGCGGTGACCACGCGGAGCTCGGCGTCGCGGCGCTCGGCCTCGGCGAAGGCGAAGTCCACCGTCTCGTCGGAGGTCTCCTCCGGGTGCAGCCCGAGCACGACCCGGCCCTGCGTGCCGGCCCCCGGCTCCGCGCGCCGCTCGTCGGGCACGACCACGACCGGGCAGGCGGCCCGCATGGCGGCGGCCCGGCCCGCCGAGCCGAGCAGCAGGCTGGTGAAGCCGCCGCGGCCGCGCGAGCCGAGGACCAGCAGCCGGGCCTGTGCGCTCAGCCGGATCAGCGTCGAGGTGGACGCGCCGTGCGCGGAGAGGTACCGCGTCTCGGGGGCGTCGGCGCGCTCGGCGAGGTGTTTCCGGACGTCCTGCAGCACGGGGTCGCCCGGGTCGGGGACCGGGTGCGGGTGGGCGTCGCCGAGCGCGCGGGGCATGGGGGTGATCGGCCAGACGTGCACCGCGTGCAGCGGGGACCCGGCGAGCCGGGCCGCGCCGGCCGCCCAGTCCAGCGCCCGGAGGCTGTTCACCGAACCGTCGACGCCGGCGATGACGGGAAGGGTGCTGTTCACGATCTCCTCGATCCGTCGGTGCGGGCACCGCCTCTCGGGTGCCCTGGTGTCCTGGTGGCCGCGGCGGGCGGCGGTGCCCGTGCGCGCGGGGTGACGGCGCCGCGTACGGTCCGGGACACCCCGCCGTCCTCAGTACCCATCCTTACCCAATATGACCGTAAGATCCCGATATGGAGTGGAGCTGGGACGGCATGGAGGAGCGGCCGCCGATCGATCTGCCCGACCTGCTCGCGCTCAACCGCATGGGCTCCTTCGACTGGAACCTGGACAGCGGTGCCTTCGCGCTGGACGCGGGCGGGCTCGCGGTCTTCGACCTGCACGCGCGGGAGTTCGACGGGACGCGCCTGGCGCTGCTCCAGCGGGTTCCGCAGGAGGAGGGCTACCGCCTGGACAACGCCGTCGTGCAGGCGATCCAGCAGGGCCGGCGGTCCTGCGGCGTCTACTTCCGCATCCGCTGCCGGGACGGCACACCGCGGTGGACGCACCTCCAGGGCCGGATCCTGCGCAGCGAGGCGGGCCGCCCGTACCGGATGGCCGGGATCGTCCGCGAGGCCACCACCGAGCTGGCCGATTCGGCGCTGCTGGCCATCCCCGACGAGGAGCGCGAGCGGCAGACCACGCTGGTGCAGTGGACCACCACCGCGCTGTCCCGGGCGCTGTCGGTCCAGGACGTCACCGATGTGCTCACCGACCGCGACGGCCCGCTGCGGCTGGGCGCCGACGCGCTGATCCTGGGCCTGGTCGACAACGGCGTCTTCGACGTCATCGCGGCCACGGAGCCGCTGGGCGTGCCCGAACTGCTGCACATCCCGCTGGACCGCACGCTGCCGCTCTCCGAGGCGGCGCTCACCCGCGAGCCGGCCTTCCTCACCTCCCGCGAGGACCTGCTGCGGCGCTACCCGCGGCTGGAGCCGTACATCGAGGGCATCGGCGTCCGCGGCGCGGCGTTCCTGCCGCTGGTCGCCCAGGACAAGGTGATCGGCGCGCTCGGGCTGGTCGACACCGAGCCGAGGACGCACACGGCGGCGGACCGGAACCTGGCGCTCGCGCTGGCCGGCGTCATCGCGCAGTCCCTCCAGCGGGCCACCCTCTTCGACCAGGAACGGGAGTTCGCGACCGGGCTGCAGGCAGCGATGCTGCCGCGCCGGGTCCCCGCCATCACCGGCGGCGACGTCGCGGTCCGCTACCAGGCGGCGCGCACCGGCCGGGACGTGGGCGGCGACTGGTACGACGTGATCCCGCTGCCGCAGGGCCGTACCGGGGTGGTGATCGGCGACGTGCAGGGGCACGACACCCATGCGGCGGCCGTGATGGGCCAGCTCCGGATCGCGCTGCGCGCCTACGCCGGCGAGGGGCATCCGCCGCAGACGGTGCTGGGGCGGGCCTCCCGGTTCCTGGCCGAGCTGGAGACCGAGCGGTTCGCGACCTGTACGTACATCCAGGCGGACCTCTCCTCGGGCGTGCTGCACGTGGCCCGGGCGGGGCATCTGGAGCCGATGATCGCGGACACGGAGCGGCATGTGCACTGGCCGACCGTGCACGGCGGGCTGCCGCTGGGGCTCGCCACCGTCTTCGGCGAGGACCACTATCCGGAGACGCAGCTGTTCCTGGAGCCGGGCTCCACGCTGCTGCTGTGCACCGACGGCCTGGTCGAGCAGCCGGGCCTGGACATCCTCGCCGGGATCAAGGCGCTGACCAGCGCGGTACAGGACGGCCCCGGCGAGCTGGACGCGCTCGCCGACCACCTCTCGGAGCTGCTGTGGGAGCAGCCGGGCTCCCCCGACGACATGGCCCTGTTGCTGCTGCGCCGGCTGGCCGAGCCCGGCGGCCCGGCCACGCCGCGCCTGCGGCTGCACGTCCACCAGGCCGACCCGGCGGGCCCGTCCGAGGTCCGTGCCGAGCTGCGGCGGATGCTGGACCAGTGGCGGGCCGGGGAGGTGGCGGGCGATGTCACGCTGGTGGCCAGCGAGCTGATCACCAACGCGCTGCGGCACACCGACAGCGGGGCGCTGGTCTCGCTGGAGCTGCTGTCCGGCCCGCCGGGCCGGGTCCGGCTGGAGGTCGAGGACCGGTCCAGCCACTGGCCGCGGCGGCGCAGCCCCGGCGAGACCGCCACCTCGGGGCGCGGCCTGCTGCTCGTCGAGGCGCTCTCGGACCGGTGGGGCGCGGAGGCCCGGGGCGCGGGCAAGGCGCTGTGGTGCGAGTTCACCGTGCCCGCGCCCGGGAGCGCGTGAGGCGTCGGTCATGGGCGGTCAGCCCTTGGCGCCGTACCAGACCGTGGTGATGTTGCAGAACTCGCGGATGCCGTGGTCGCCCAGCTCCCGGCCGTACCCGGAGCGCTTGGTGCCGCCGAACGGCATCCCCGGGTGCGAGGCGGTCATCCCGTTGAAGAAGACGCCGCCCGCCCGGAGGTCGCGGACCAGCCGCTCCTGTTCGTCCGCGTCCTCGGTCCAGGCGTTCGAACTGAGGCCGAAGGAGGTGTCGTTGGCGATCTCGATCGCCTCGTCCAGGCCGGCGGCCGGGAAGAGGGTGGCGACCGGCCCGAACGCCTCCTCGTAGTAGATCTTCATCTCCTTGGTGACGTCGGCGAGCACGGTCGGCTCGTAGAACCAGCCGCGGTCCAGGCCCTTGGGCCGGCCTCCGCCGCACAGCACGGTGGCGCCGTGCATCGTGGCGTCGTCGACCAGCTCCTCCAGGTCGGAGCGGCCCTGCTCGCTGGAGAGCGGGCCCACATGGGTCTCGTCCGCCATCGGGTCGCCGACCTTGAGCGCGGCCATCTTCTCGGCGAAGCGGGAGGCGAACTCGTCGTAGACATCGGTATGGACGATGAAGCGCTTGGCGGCGATGCAGGACTGGCCGTTGTTCTGCACGCGGGCGGTGACGGCGGTGGACACCGCCTTCTCCAGGTCGGCCGAGGGCAGCACCAAGTACGGGTCGCTGCCGCCCAGTTCGAGCACCGTCTTCTTGATCTCGTCACCGGCGATGGACGCGACCGAGCGGCCGGCGGGCTCGCTGCCGGTCAGCGTCGCGGCGGCCACCCGGGGGTCGCGCAGGACCATCTCGACCGAACCGGACCCGATCAGCAGCGTCTGGAAGGCGCCGTCGGGGAAGCCCGCGCGGCGGAAGAGGTCCTCGATGTACAGGGCGGTCTGCGGGACGTTCGAGGAGTGCTTGAGCAGGCCGACGTTGCCCGCCATCAGCGCGGGCGCGGCGAAGCGGATCACCTGCCACAGCGGGAAGTTCCACGGCATGACCGCGAGGACCGGGCCCAGCGGGCGGTAGCGCACGTAGGCGCGGGCCGCGCCGGAGTCCTTGATGTCGGCGGCCCGGGGGTGCTCGTCGGCGAGCAGCGCCTCGGCGTGGTCGGCGTACCAGCGCATCGTCTTCACGCATTTGGCGGCCTCCGCGCGGGCCTGCGCCAGCGGCTTGCCCATCTCGGTGGTCATCGTGCGGGCGATGTCGTCGGCGTCGGCCTCCAGCAGCTCCGCCGCCTTGCGCAGCAGGTTGGCGCGCCGGTCGAAGCCGGTCGTGCGGTACTCCTGCCAGGCCTGCTCCGCCCGGACCAGCCGGTCCTCGATCTCGCCTTCATTGAGCGCGTCGAACGTCTTGAGGGTCTCGCCGGTGGCCGGATTCACCGTGGCGATGGCCATGGGAAGCACCTCTCCTTCTGGTGGTGCGGGTGCGGCGTCAATAGGGCATGCGGGTCAGCCCAGCGGGCTGGGCTGCGGTGACGGTTCCGGTACCGGGTCGGGATTCGGCCCTGGCGGGCGCGGGACCGGGGACGGTTCGGGCGTGGGCGGTACGGGGTCGGGCGGGCCCGGCACGGGGTCCGGAACCGGCCCGGGGCCCGGGTTGGGCGGTGTCGGGCCGCCGGGGTCGTGAGCGCGCGCGGGGTGCGGCTGCCGTTCCACGGAAGACCTCCTGGATCTCACGGTGTGGTGCGTGCCGCGGGCGGTCCGCCCGCGGCGGTGGTTTCTCTCCTGGCCCCCGTACCCGAGTCTGGCCCGGCTATCGCTACCGCGCGCGGTGGGATTCCGCCCTACAGTGCCGTCATGAAGCGTTCGTTCCTGGCAATGGCAGCCGGTGCGGCCGCGCTCGCGCTGGCCGGCACGGCCGGCTCCGGCCCGGCCGCGGCAGAGCCCGGGCACCCGACGACGGACCGGACGGGCGCGCCGCTGCCCGCCCGGATGGCGGACACCGGCGGCGGCCGGCAGCTCATCACGGCCGAGGCGCCGCGGACCTCGTCCACCCACGGGCGGCTGATCTGGTGGGAGAAGCGGCACGGCGAGTGGCGGCAGGCGGGCTCGGCGCCCGCCCGTTTCGGCGCGAAGGGCCTGGCCGAGGGCAGTACCCGCAAGCAGGGCACGAACACCACACCCACCGGCCTGTACGACCTGCCGTACGGCTTCGGGATCGGCGCGGCCCCGGCCGGTACGGAGGTCTCCTACCGCCGGGTGCACGACAACTCCTGGTGGTGCGAGGACAACGCCTCGGCGTCGTACAACCGCTGGGCCGAGCCGCTGCCCGCCGACTGCGCCGCGAAGGAGTCGGAGCGACTGGCCGACTACCCGACGCAGTACGACCGGGCGCTGGTCATCGGCTTCAACTACGACAAGCCGGTGCGCGGCCGCGGCGCCGGGATCTTCCTGCACGTCAACGGCAAGGGCGCGACTGCCGGCTGCGTGTCGGTGCCGGCGGGCGCGATGGCCCGCGTCCTGGCCTGGGCGGATCCGGAGAAGCGGCCGCACATCGCGATCGGGACGCGGTCGGGGGACACGGCGATCACGCGGTACTGACCGTCTGTGTCCAAGCGCCCGTGCCGCGCGTCAGGGCTGCGGGTTCCGCGCGTCGTACCGGGCGAAGGCGGGGCGGCTCAGGCCGAGTAGGGCCACCACGACGACGCACGCCAGGCCGCCGCCGACCACGGCGACGGCCGGGGTGGCGAGGTCGGCGGCCGAGCCGGCGAGGAAGTCGCCGAGCCGCGGCCCGCCCGCGACCACGACGATGAAGACGCCTTGTAGCCGGCCGCGCATCCGGTCCGGGGTGGCGGCCTGCAGCATCGTGGAGCGGAAGACCATCGAGACGGTGTCGGCGCAGCCCGCGACCGCGAGGAAGACGAGGCCGAGCCAGAGGTTGCGGGTGAGGCCGAAGACGGCGATGGCGGCGCCCCACGCCGCGACGGCGAGCAGGATCGCGAGGCCGTGCCTCCGGATCGCGCCCAGCCAGCCGGAGAACAGCCCGCCCAGTACGGCGCCGACGGCGGGCGCGGCGACCAGCAGCCCGACGGTCTTGGCGTCGCCGCCGAACCACAGCACGGCGACGGCCGGGAAGAGCGCGCGCGGCTGGGCCAGCACCATCGCTGCCATGTCGGCGAAGAAGGTCATCCGCAGGTTGGGGCGGGTGGCGAGGAAGCGCAGGCCGTCCAGTACCGAGGCGCGCTTGGGCTTGCCGCCGTCCGCGCCCGGCTCCTGGTCGGGGCGCATCGAGGGCAGCCGCCACATCGCGTACAGGGACGCGGAGAAGGCGACGACGTCGATGAGGTACGCGGCCTGGTAGCCCCACAGGCCGACGATGACGCCGCCCAGCATCGGGCCGCCCATCAGGCCGAGGTTGCTGGTGAGGGAGTTCAGGGCGTTGGCCGCGGGGAGCTGCTCGGTGGGCAGCAGGCGCGGGATCATCGACGCGCGGGCCGGGGAGTTCATCGCGAAGCAGACGGCCTGGAGGGCGACGACGACGTACAGCAGCCAGACCTGCTGTACGTGGAGCAGCGCGGCGGCGGCGAGCACCACGGACATCGCGGTGGCGCCGAGGGCGCTGGCCAGGCCCAGGGTGCGGCGGTCGACGGTGTCGGCGATGGCGCCGCCGTAGAGCCCGAAGACGACGAGCGGGACGAGCGAGCAGAGGCCGACCAGACCGACCGAGAACGTCGAGTGGGTGATGTCGTAGACCTGGAGCGAGACCGCGAGCGCGGTCATCTGCTGGCCCACCCAGGAGACGGTGTTGCCGGTCCACAGACGGCGGTAGTCGACGGAGGTACGCAGCGGTGTGAGGTCGGCGAATATGCGCGAGCGCAGGCCGGCGGGGGCGGTCTCAGTGGGCACGCGGCAGTAAAACACGGCGCACGGGGACTGTATGTGGCGGGGGCCACCTTGAGCCCTTACCGGCTGCAGAGGGCAGCTACTGGTGGGGGCGGGGTGTGCCGCTGCGGCGGAGGAGCAGGAGCGCCATGTCGTCCTCGCCGTCGCCGCTGAGGGACAGCGCGCACAGCCGGTCGGCGAGCTGCTGGACGTCCTGCGGTCCGGTGCGGACCTCCCTGGCCAGTTGGGCCATTCCCTCGTCGAGGTCGGCGCCGGGCCGCTCGACCAGGCCGTCGGTGCACAGCACCAGCGTTTCGCCGGGCGCGACACGCACCGTGGTGACCGGGTAGTCCAGGAGGCCGAACTGGGCGGACAGGCCGAGCGGCAGCCCGCCGCCCACGGGCAGCCGGCGGCAGATGCCCTCGGCGTGCCGCAGCAGCGGGTCGATGTGCCCGGCGCGGACGATCTGCAGGGCGCCGGTGGTCAGGTCGATCTCGGCGTAGAGGCAGGTGGCGAAGCGCTCGGTGTCCAGTTCGTACAGGAAGGCGGAGGCGCGGGCCATTACCGTGGCGGGCGCGTGGCCCTCGGCGGCGTACGCGCGCAGCACGATGCGGAGCTGACCCATGACAGTGGCGGCCTGGATGTCATGGCCCTGGACGTCGCCGATGACGACGGCGAGCCGCCCACCGGGCAGCTGGATCACGTCGTACCAGTCGCCGCCGATCTCCCGGCCGAGCCGCGCCGCGCGGTAGCGCACCGCGACCTGGGCGCCCCGGACGGCGGGGATGCGGCGCGGCAGCATGGCCTGCTGGAGCGCTTCGGCGAGGTCGTGCTCCTGGTCGAAGAGCATGGCCCGGGCGAGGCTCTGCGCGATGCTGCTGCCGAGCGCCACGAGGATGCTGCGCTCGTGGGTGCCGAAGTCGCTCTCCTCGCGGTAGAAGAGGCCGAGTACGCCGATCGGGCGGGCCTGCGCGATCAGCGGGAGGTAGGCCGCCGAGCCGATGTCCAGGGGCTGGATGTGCGGCCACAGGCGCGGGTAGCAGGCGGCGAACTCGGCGCGGGACCGGACGAAGCGCGGCGTGAGCGTGCGGACGACCTCGCTCATCGGGAACTCGTCCGCCACCCGGGTGAACCGGTGCTCCGGTACGAAGCTGCCGGACTGTCCCTCGGAGACGAGCCGGATGTGGCCGGCCTCCACCAGCCCGACGATGACGTTCTCCGCGCCGAGCCGGCTCAGCCCCTGGCTGTCGCCCAGGACCGCGATGACGTCGCCGACGGTCCTGGCGTGCGCGAGCGCCGCGGTGGTGCGCTCCACGACGGAGCTGTGCCGGCGGCGGCGCTGGGTCCCCTGCTTCGCCGGGTTCGCGGTGCGGGAGAGCGCCAGTTCCTGGCGGGCGTCGCGGACGATGCCGATGATGCGGTACGGCCGCCCGGTGCTGTCCCGGTGGATGGCGCCGTGGGTGTGGGTCCAGCGCAGCGTGCCGTCGCGGCAGCGGACGCGGAAGTACGCGCCGTACGAGGCGCTGCCCTCCTTGATGGCCTGGGCGACCAGGGAGTCCAGGCGGGCGGACTCGGCGGGCGGCACGCGGCAGGCGAGCGTCTCGGGGCGGCCGTCGTACTCGCCGGGGCGCAGGTCGAAGACCCGTAGCGCGGCGGCGTCCATGTGCATGCGCCCGCGCTTCAGGTCCCAGTCGAAGCCCCCCATTCCGTTGAGCGCCAGGATCAGGTCCGGCGGGGCGGGCCACTGCTCCGGTGCCGACACGGCAGGGGGCGGCTGCGCGCCCCGTTCGGCCATGTTCGTCACTTTGCCACATTTCCGCCCTTACGGGGTGCCCGCGCCTCGGGCATGTGCGACTGGGCCGCAACCCTGACTTTCTCATCAGTCAGTCCTCATCACGTGGCGTTTTCCCGCTGAATATCGGCGTTTGATGGGCGTTTGAAGGCCCTCTTTCTGGCGCAAGGCGTTGCGCTGATCTCATCACGCTGCTACGGTCCCGAGCCATGCACGAAGACCCCGGCACCCGGCTCGCCGACGAGAGCGGCGACCTCACGGACCGCGTCAAGCAGGTGATCGACGGCATGGGCTGCAGCCGCCGTGAGTTCGCCCGGCGGATCGTGATGGACCCGTCCAAGCTGTCCCGGTCCCTCAGCGGGACCCGGCGCTTCACCGTCGCCGAGATCGTCCGCATCGCCGAGATCGGCGGGGTGGACGCGGGCCGGCTGCTGGGCTCCCGGGCCGAGGCGCCCGCGCCGCCGGGGGACGACGCCGGGCCCGCCGCGCTCCCCGAGGGCGGCCGGCCGCTGCAGATCGTCCGCGAGACGGTCCGGCTGATCGCCGAGCACGGCTTCCACTCCGTGCGCGTCGCCGACATCGCCGCCGCCTGCGGGACGAGCACGGCCGCCATCCACTACCACTTCCCCGGCCGGGACGACCTCCTGGAGGCCGCCGTCCGCTGGTGCATGGACGAGGACACCGAGCGCCGCGCGCAGGGCCTGGCCGGCGCGATCGACGCCCGCGAGGAGCTGCTGCACCTCATCGCGCTGCAGACGCCGCGTACGGAGCAGCAGCGCCGGCAGTGGCTGGTCTGGCTGGACATGTGGGCGCAGGCGGCGCGCTCCACCGAGGTCGGACGACTGCACGACCACTACTACCGGCAGTGGCGGAACACCGTCGCCGGCGTCGTGCGGCGCGGCGTCGAGCAGGGCGTCTTCCGCCCCGTCGACGTGGAGTTCACCGCGCTCCGGCTGACCGCGCTGATCGACGGCCTGGCCACGCAGGTACTGGCCACGGCCCCCGGCAGTACGACCCCCGACTCCATGCACGCCGCGCTGATCGCCTTCGTGGAAAGCGAACTGACCGCCCCGTAAGGCACTCCCCCGGACGAGACCGTCCGCCCCCCGATCGTGTGCGGGCAGGCGTGGCCGACGCCTGCCCGCACACCCCCTCTTCGCACCCTCTGCCGTCACCTGACGGCACGTCACCCCACCACCCGCAGAAGGGACTCCCGTCATGAACGACGAGGTCATCATCACCTGTGCGCTGACCGGCGCGGGCGACACCGTACGCCGCTCCCCGTACGTCCCCGTGACGCCGGAGCAGATCGCGAAGTCCGCCGTGGAGGCGGCGGACGCGGGCGCCGCCGTGGTCCACATCCACGTCCGCGACCCCGAGACCGGCGACCCCTCGCGCGACCCGAAGCTGTACGCGGAGGTCGTGGAGCGCATCAAGGAGACCGGCACCGACGTCGTCATCAACCTGACCGCCGGCATGGGCGGCGACCTGGTGCTCGACCCCGACCAGCCGCTGGAGAAGGGCGCGCAGCCGGGCACCGACCTGGTCGGCGGGCTGGACCGGCTGCCGCACGTCGAGGACCTGCTCCCGGACATCTGCACGTTGGACTGCGGGTCGCTGAACTTCGGCGACAACCTCTACATCTCCACCCCGGAGATGCTGCGCAAGGGCGCCAAGCGCATCCAGGAGCTGGGCGTCCGGCCCGAGCTGGAGATCTTCGACACCGGTCAGCTGTGGTTCGCCAAGCAGCTGCGCGCCGAGGGGCTGCTGGACGACCCGACCATCTTCCAGCTCTGCATGGACATCCCGTGGGGCGCGCCGGCCGACCCGGGCGTGCTGCAGGCGATGGTCAACATGCTGCCGGAGAACGCGCAGTGGGCCAGCTTCGCGCTCGGCCGGATGCAGATGCCGTGGGTCGCCCAGTCCATCCTGCTCGGCGGCAACGTCCGCGTCGGCCTGGAGGACAACCTGTACCTCTCCAAGGGCGTGAAGGCCACCAATGCGCAGCTCGTGGAGCGCGCCGTGACCATCACCGAGACCCTCGGCGCCAAGGTCGCCACCCCCGACCAGGCCCGGGCCCGCCTCGGCCTGAAGCCGCGCGCCTGACGTACGTCCCACCTCTTTGGAGCCCCGCATGACCGCTACCCCTCCCCTCGCCCCCGAAGACGTACGCAAGGTCGCCTGCATAGGCGCCGGCGTCATCGGCGGCGGCTGGGTCGCCCACTTCCTCGCCCGTGGTTACGACGTGACCGCCTGGGACCCGGCCGACGACGCCGAGGAGAAGCTGCGCCGCCTCGTCGACGCCGCCTGGCCCGCCCTCGTGCAGATGGGTCTCGCCGACGGCGCCTCCAAGGACCGCCTCACCGTCGCGCCCACCCTCGCCGAGGCCGTCGCCGACGCCGACTTCGTGCAGGAGAGCGCCCCGGAGAAGCTGGAGCTCAAGCGCTCGCTGCTGGCCGAGCTGACCGCCGCCACCCGCCCCGGCGTGGTCGTGGCCTCCTCGACCTCCGGCTACCCGATGTCCGACATGCACAGCGACGCCGCCGACAACGGCCGCCTCGTCGTCGGTCACCCGTTCAACCCGCCGTACCTGATCCCGCTCGTCGAGGTCGTCGGCGGCGAGAAGACCGACCGCGCGGCCGTCGAGTGGGCCTCCCGCTTCTACGACATCGCGGGCAAGTCCGTGATCACCATGGACCGCGAGCTGCCCGGCTTCATCGCCAACCGCCTGCAGGAGGCCCTGTGGCGCGAGGCGCTGCACATGGTCGCCAACGGGGAGGCGACCGTGAAGGACATCGACGACTCCATCACCGAGGGCCCGGGTCTGCGCTGGGCGTTCATGGGCCCGATGCTCACCTTCGCGCTGGCCGGCGGCGAGGGCGGCATGGCGCACATGCTCGACCACTTCGGCCCGTCCCTGAAGTCCCCGTGGACCCGGCTGGAGGCCCCGGAGCTGGACCGCGCGCTGCGGGACGCGGTGGTCGAGGGCTGCGACGAGGCCGCGGACGGCCGTACGTACGCGGACCTGGTGGCCGAGCGCGACCAGGGCGTCATCGACGTACTGCGGGCGACCGGCCGCCTCGGCAAGGCCGCCGAGTGACGGCGGCAGCGCTCCCGCTCTTCCGGCAGCCCGTCAAGGACGAGTGGATCGACTACAACGGCCACCTGAGCGAGGCGTACTACGTGCTCGTCTTCGGGTTCGCCACGGACGCGCTGATGGCGGAGACCGGGCTGGGCCCGGAATACCGCGAGGCGAGCGGCTGCTCGCTGTACACGGTCGAGGCCCATGTCCGGTACCTGAACGAGGTCGCCCGGGACTCCGAACTCGTCGTCCGGACAACGGTGCTGGGCGCGGACGCCAAGAAGGTCCGCTTCCTGCACGAGATGTTCGTGGGTGACAAGGACGGCGACCCGGTCGCCACGGAGGAGCTCTTCGCCCTCCACGTCGACCAGGCCACGGGCCGCTCGGCCACGCTGCCCGAGGCGGTGCGCGACCGGCTCACCGCGCTGACCGGCCCCGCACCCGAATGGGCGGGCCGGGGTATCCGGGAGGTCTGAAACGGCGGGGCTCCCGGACACCGCTCCAGGGGCCCCGCCGCGCGGGATGAGACCCTGGGAGGGACCGTTCCTCGACCGGGAGGACCATCCATGACCACAGGCCACCGCATCACCGTCGAGCGGAGCACCGAGCACGTCCGCGTGGCACACGGCGGGCATGTGCTCGCCGACAGCAGCCGGCCGCTGGTGCTCCGCGAGACCGGGTACCCGGCCCGGTACTACCTGCCGCCGGAGGACGTCCGTACGGACCTGCTCGTCCCGTCCGGGACGCAGACGTACTGTCCGTTCAAGGGGACGGCCTCCTACTGGTCGCTGCCGGACGGGCCCGAGGACGCCGTGTGGGCGTATCCGGAGCCCAAGGAGGACGTGGCGGAGATCAAGGACCACTTCTGCTTCTACGAGACCGAGGTCGTCGACGGCTGATGCGCACCCAGGGCCACGACGAGGGCGGCGACCCGGCCTGCTGGCTGGACCGGGTCTGTGACGAGTGCGGCCGGATCCGGGAGGACTCGGCCGCGCCCTGTCCGCACTGCGCGGCGGACAGCGAGACTCCGGTCCGCGCCGCCGCGCCCCGGCGCGTGCCGGACGCGCCCCGGCGCCGGGACCGGGACGAGGAGGGCCGGGCGCGCAACGCCCGGCCGCGGGACGGGCTCGGCCGCCCGCTGGCGTACGGAGCCGAGGGCGTCGAGCGGCAGCCCGAGGGCGTGGTCCGCACACCGTTGGAGTCGCTGACCGAGGCGCAGCGGCTGCTGGACGAGGGGAAGCCGTTCCACGCGCACGAGGTGCTGGAGGACGCCTGGAAGTCCGGGCCGGAGCGGGAGCGTGAGCTGTGGCGCGGCCTCGCCCAGCTCGCCGTCGGCCTCACGCACGCCGCGCGCGGCAACGTCACCGGCGCCACCTCGCTGCTGACCCGCGGCGCCGCCGCCATCGAGCCGTACGCGCAGGCAGCGCCGTACGGCATCGACGTCACCGGGCTCGGCCGCTGGGCCGGGGACCTGGCCGCCGGCCTGCGCGGCCCGGTCCCCGCTGCTGCCCACGCGCCCCGGCTGCGGGTCAGTTCGCGTTGAAGCCCCAGTTCAGGAGCGTGGCGGCCTCCTTGTAGACCGCGTTCTTCTTCTTGCTGGGGCCGAGCACGGTGGCCACGAGGGTGCGGCCGTCCCGTTTCGCGGCGGCGATCAGGGTGTTGCCGGCCTTGCTCGTGAAGCCGTTCTTCACGCCGATGACGCCGGGATAGCGCGGCACGCCCTTCGTACCGGACAGCATCCGGTTGGTGTTCACGATGTCGTACGGGCCCCGGGAGCCGCCGGGGAAGGCCGCCCGTACGGTGGCGCAGTAGCGGGCGAAGTCGGCGTTCTCCAGGCCCTTGCGGGCGAAGAGGGCGAGGTCGCTCGCGGAGGAGACCTGGCCGGGCGCGTCGTACCCGTCCGGTGTCTTGACCACCGTGTCCTGCGCGCCCAGTGACCGCGCCTTGAGCTGCATTTCCTGTGCGGTGGCCCGCCAGCCGCCGTTCATGTTGGCGAGGACGTGCACGGCGTCGTTGCCCGAGCGCAGGAAGACGCCGCGCCACAGGTCGGCGACCTTGTACTGGCGGCCCTTCTTGATGCCGACGAGGCTGCTGCCCTCCCCCACGCCCTTGAGGTCCGCCGCGGTGACCGTGCGGACCATGTCGGCGGGGAACTTGGGCAGGACGGTGAGCGCGAAGAGGGTCTTCAGGGTGCTCGCCGGGGCCAGTTGGCGATGTGCTTCCTTCGCGGCCAGCACGCGGCCGGTCTCGGCGTCGGTGAGGATCCAGGCCCGGGCGGTGAGCCCGCCGGGCGGCGCCGCGGCGGGCCGGGCCGCGGTATCGGTCGCGGATCGTTCCGGTGCGGCCCTGCCCCGGTCCGTCGACGTGGCGTGCGCCGGGGCGAGCAGAGCGGCGAGGGCGCCCGCCACGGCTATGGCCGTCAGGGCGCCAATTGTCCTGGTCGAAGCAGCGTCGGTTCCCATGCAACCACGCTAGGGACACGGAACGACACGCGCAGTACATGCTGCGCCAGACGGCTCATACGTCACAGGCAAAGACCCGCCCGGTGCGACGGGGGATGCACACCGGGCGGGCTCAGAACCTTTCTACCGCATGCCGGAACGGTTATGCAGGAAAAGCCTGTTCGAGTCGGCGTTACCAGGCGACGGGGAGCGAGATCAGGCCACGCGCCCGGATGCTCCGCCGCCACTGCATCTCCTCGCGCGGCACGTCCAGCCGGAGCCCGGGGAACCGCTGAATCACGGCGTCGAGGGCGGTCTGCGTCTCCATCCGGGCGAGCGGGGCGCCGAGGCAGTAGTGGATGCCGTGCCCGAGCGCGAGATGGCCGAAATTCTCGCGACGCGGGTCGAGCTTCGTCGGATCGGTGAAGCGTTCCGGGTCACGGTTGGCGGCCGCGAGCGAGAGCAGCACGCTCTCCCCGGCCGGAATCCGCACACCGCCGATCTCGATGTCTTCCAGCGGGAAGCGGCGGATCGCCAGCGGCGCCGGGCCGTCGAACCGCGCCAACTCCTCGGCCGCGGCGGGCAGTCGGTCCGGATCGGCACGCAACTCGGCCAGCAGCTCCGGGTGGTCGAGCAGCGCGAGGACCGAATTGCCGATGAGGTGAACGGTGTTCTCGTAGCCCGCGAGGAGGATGAGGAAGGCCAGCGAGGTCAGCTCGTCCTCGCTGAGCCGGTCCCCCGCCACGCCCCCGTCGCCGTCCGGCTCGTCACGCACGGCGATCAGGTCGGAGAGCAGGTCGTCGCCCGGCTCGGCGCGCTTGGTGGCGATCAGGTCGGTGTAGAAGCGCAGCATGGCGCCGACCGCTTCCTTGGCCGCCTCCGGACGAGCCGGGTCGGGCGTGATCAGCGCGTCGGACCAGGCGCGGAAGTCGAGCCGGTCGCGCTCCGGGATGCCCAGCAGGTCGCAGATGACGATGATCGGCAGCGGCGCGGCGAAGTCGGCGAGGAGGTCGGCGCGGCCCTTGGCCTCGATGGCGTCCAGCAGGTCGTGCGCGACCTTCGCCACGGGGGCGCGGAGCTTGTCGACGCGGCCGGGCGTGAACGCCTTGGCCACCAGACGGCGTACTCGCGTGTGGTCCGGCGGGTCCATGTTGAGCAGGTTGGCGTCCAGGGCCGGCGGCAGGGAGAAGCCGCGGTAGCCGGTCGAGCTGTTGCGCTTGTCGAGGGAGAGCCGGGGGTCGGCGAGCCCGCTGCGGACATCGGCGTAACGGGTGACGAGCCAGGCGGGCTGCCCGTCGGGACCGGTGATCCGGTGGACCGGGCCCGCCTCGCGCAGCCGCTCGTACCCCGCGTAGGGGTCGTCGAGCAGCATCGTCGTGTCGATCGGGTCCGGACGGTCGGGCGAGCCTGTATGAGCTGCGTTCTGCATGAATCCCGACCTTATGGGGTGGTGGTCCGCCTTCCGTATCCGGGGCATGACAAGGCGCAGGGCGGCTACGAGGCCAATGCCTCGTGCCGCCCTGCGCCGAAGGCGGTTCGGACCCCCGTACCGAGCCACCTGGTCTGTGTGCGCCGCCGCTAGGCCCCGCGCTCCCCGACGCCGCTGCGCTGCCGTAGCTCGGCGAGCACCGTCTCGGCCACGGACGAGCGGTACATGTCCGCGACCAGCGCCAGATGTTCGTACTCCGCGGCCGGCGCCATGTCGGTCGTGACGACGACGGATTCGGCGTACGGCTCCGGGAGCCGGCCCGCCTGCCGGTTGTCCAGGCCCCGGCGCAGCGCCACGGCCTCCGCCACGGCGGCCAGTTGCGCCGGCCCGACGCCCGCCGCGCGGGCCCGCTCGCGGGCCACGCCGACGGCGTCGGACTCGACGTACCGGCGGATGCCGCGCTGTACGTCGCGGATCTCGGCCATCTGGCGGTTGGCCCGCCACTCCAGGTCCGCGAAGGGCCAGCGGCCGGGCCGGGAGCCCTCCATCGTGACCTCCGGGGCCTGCGCGGTGGCCTCGCGCCACAGGGGCGAGAGGCGGCGCAGCCGGCGCCAGGCGGACGCGCGGGGCCCGGCGGCGGGCAGCGCGAAGCCGGTGAGGACGAGGATCGCGGCGACCGAAGCGCTCAGCGGGGCCACACCGTTGGAGAGCCAGAGCGCCGGGCTGCCGGCCCAGGAGAGTACGAAGCCGACGAGCTTGCAGGCGCAGTACAGGAGGCCCAGCCAGCAGCCGGCAGCCAGCACGCGCAGGCCGCGGGCGAGCCAGGACGGGCCGACCTTGGTGGCGTAGCGCGGGCAGAGCGTGCCGAGCCCGGCCAGGCTGGCGCCGAAGATCGCGAGGTACAGCATCAGGAAGACCATGACGCCGGGCGCGTCCGTGTACGCGGTGCTGAAGTCGCGCGGGTGCTCCACGGCGTCCGGGCGCCCGACGGCGAAGCCCGTGACGGCGACCGCCCAGGCCACGACGACGAGCGTGAGGACCGTACGGGTACGGGAGCGTGCCCGGCGGCGGCCCGCCTCGTCCTCGCCTCCGGTCCAGCGCAGCAGCAGCACCAGGGCGCCGGCCGCGAAGACCACGACGGAGGAGTACAGGAAGACCATGGCGAGGTTGGCGACGCCGGTGAGCCGGTCGAACGCGCGGTACAGGCTCGGCGCCGAGAACAGGAAGACCGTGGCGACGCCCGCCGTCATCATGCTGGTCAGGCCCAGGTCGGCGTTGCGCCGGTCGCGCAGCCAGGCGCGGAACTTGTACCCGGCGAGCGTCCAGGCGACGGCCGCGAAGCAGAAGTAGACGACGTCAAACACGGGGCGGTCCCCCGTCGTCGGGGCCGGTGTCCGGGGCGTCGGAAGCGGCGCCCGGAGCTCCGTCCAGCTCGCGGCGGATGTGCTTGAGCGCCGGGGCCAGCGCGGCCGCGATCTCGGCGGCGTCGCCGCTCAGCGGCGGGTCGTCCTTGGCGGTCGCGGGCACCACATGGGCCATCAGGAGCGTGCCCAGCACCTCGGTCTCGTGCTCGGTGGCGTTGTCGTAGCAGTGGTGGCGGGCGAAGCGGGCGGTCAGGCCCATCCGCCGGGCGGCCGTCGCGACGTCCATGTTCGGCGTCCAGACCTTCAGCGCGTCCTCGGTGACCGTGGGGTCCTGCTCGTGCCCGAGGAGGAGGTGGCTCAGCTCGTGCAGGACGATATGGGTCTGGTGCCAGGGCGAGGTCTGCCGCTCGTAGAAGACCCACCAGCCGTCGTCGGTGCCCGCCGTCATGCCGGACACCACGCCGCCCAGGCTCATCGGCGCGAGCCGGACCGGCCGGCCCACGCGCCGCGCCACGACCTCGCACAGGCCCGGCAGATCGGTCGCGGCGGGCAGCGCCAGCTCCTGTACGAGCTGCTTGCACCGCCGGCGTGTGCGCCGTACCCGCATGGCCGTACCGTCCTCGATTCCCGTCCGCCGCCAGGTGGCGAAGAGCTGCTCGTCAGTGGCCGGCATGCGGTGCCTCACCGCTGGTCGCCGGCGGGTCCGGCGGCAGGTCCATCTGCTGCCGGAACTGGGAGATGATCGTCGTGAGGCTGTCCTGCACCTCGGGCGGCAGGCCGACCGAACGCAGCGCGATGGTCCGCACCCGCTGGTCCCGCATGGCCGCGAGGAAGCGCAGCTCCTCCTCCACCCGGTCGGCCTGCGGCTGGGAGAGGTCCCCCACCAGATAGCCGACCGGCACCGCGAAGAACTTGGCGAGCGCGCGCAGGACTTCGTGGCTCGGATTGCTGCGTCTGCCCTTGCGGAGCATGGAGAGGTACTGCTCGGAGAGCGTGACGTCGCCGTACTCGGCGCCCTCGCTGATCTCCTCGGCGACATAGGCGTTCGTATACGGCGCACCGGGCGGGTGCATGTGCGCGAAGAGGTGGTTCAGCCGCTCCGCGAGCGGACTGTGCTCACTCTTCGGCGCGCCGTCGCCCCCTCGTGCCATGATCGGTGTCCCATCCCCGTTCGCCCTGGTCCCAGCCACAGCGAAGCAGCGCGCACACCCAACGGACAGTTGAGTCGCGCGCTCTCCGCTTCGCACATCCTTTCACGAGCGGAACGGGACGCACCAGTCCACCTACCCACTGTGACCGTTATCCGGCGTCTCGGGCATCAACTCGTGGTTGAGTCGCCCTCGTGCAGCTCAACCGGGCAGCGGAGCGGTGGACCGGGCGGCGGGGGCGGCCTCGGCGGCCGTCTCGTCGTGGTTCGGGCGGCGCAGGAGCAGCAGCATGCAGCCCATGGTCAGCGCGACCTGGAAGACGGCGTAGACGATGACCGCGGTGATCGAGCCGGTCCAGTTGAGCAGCGACTGGCCGATGATCGGGGTGGTGCCGCCCAGCAGCGTGCCGCAGAGCTGGTAGCAGAGCGAGATGCCGGTGTACCGCAGATGGGCGGGGAAGCGGCTGGCGAGCATGCCGGCCAGCGCGGCGTAGTACAGGCAGTGCGGGATGGTGGCGACCGCGACGCCGAACATCGCCAGGCCGTAGCTCTCCGTGCCGATGAGGACGAACATCACCGGCATCAGGAACAGTTCGGGGATCAGCATCACGCACACCGCGCGCGACCAGCTCTTCATCTTCGTGGCGAGGACCGCGCCGAAGGGCTGCACGATGATCTGGGTGATGTTGGCGACCAGGATGATGGTGAGGAAGGAGCTGCGGTCGAAGTCCAGGGCGCTGGTGGCCCAGGACAGCGCGAAGGTGGACTTGAAGTACGTCGCGGAGAGGCCGATGGTGCAGGCCCCGATGCCGAGGACGATCAGCATCGGATGGCTGCGCAGCACCTCGGTCAGCGGCAGCTTCGCGACCTCCTTCTTCTCGATCAGCTTGGCCATCGCCGGCGACTCGGCGACCTTCAGCCGGACGAAGAGGCCGACCATGACCAGCAGCGCGGAGGCGAGGAACGGCACCCGCCAGCCCCAGGAGGTGAAGGCGTCGTCCGGCAGCTGGCTGATGGCCAGGAAGCTCAGCGTGCTGAGGGTGTTGCCGACCGGCGAGCCCTGCTGCGCGAAGGCCCCGTACAGCACGGACTTGCCCTTCGGCGCGGACTCGGAGGCGATGAGTACGGAGCCGCCCCACTCGCCGCCCAGGCCGATGCCCTGGATCATCCGGATGGCCACAAGCAGGATCGGCGCCGCGACGCCGATGGAGGCATAGCCGGGCAGCAGTCCGATGGCGGTGGTGGACACGCCCATCATCAGCAGGGTGATGACGAGGGTCTTCTTGCGGCCGAGGCGGTCGCCGTAGTGCCCGAAGACAATGCCACCGAGCGGGCGGGCGAGGAAGCCGACCCAGAAGGTGGCGAAGGCCACCAACGTGCCGAGCGCGCCGTCGAGTTCGGGGAAGAAGACCTTGTCGAAGACAAGGGCGGAGGCGGTGCCGTAGATGTAGAAGTCGAACCACTCGATGGTGGAGCCGATGAAGGCGCCGATCCCGGCGCGGTTGGCGGCTCTGGTGCGGTCGCGTGCGGTGGGCGCGGTGGGCGCACTCATACGGACTCCCTGGGCGTCTTTGATCAAGGGAAGGGGAGACCAGGGGCGCCGCGTCGTCCGAGCGGCGCCCCTGGGTGGTACGGGTGGTGCGCTGTGTGTACTTGTCCGTGCACGGCTCCCCGTGCGAGGGGTCAGGCCGTGATCAGGCGACCCGACGAGTCGTCAGGCGATCCGACGAACCTTCAGGCGACCCGCTCGAAGACGGCCGCGAGGCCCTGGCCTCCGCCGATGCACATGGTCTCCAGGCCGTAGCGGGCCTCGCGGCGCTTCATCTCGCGGGCGAGGGTGGCCAGGATGCGGGCGCCGGTGGCACCGACCGGGTGGCCCAGCGAGACGCCGGAGCCGTTGACGTTGAGCCGCTCGTGGTCGGCCTCGCCGAGGCCCAGCTCCTTGGTGCAGGCCAGTACCTGTGCGGCGAACGCCTCGTTCAGCTCGATCAGGTCCATCTCGGCGAGCTTGAGGCCCGCCTTGTCCAGGGCCGAGCGGGTGGCGCCGACCGGGCCGAGGCCCATGGTCTCCGGGGCGCAGCCGGTACGCGCGAAGGAGACCAGCCGCACGATCGGGGTGAGGCCGAGCCGCTCGGCGGTGGCGGCGCTGGTGACCAGGCAGGCAGCGGCGGCATCGTTCTGGCCGCTGGCGTTGCCCGCGGTGACGGTGGCGTCCGGGTCCTGCTTGCCCATGATCGGCTTGAGCTTGGCGAGCTGCTCGGCGGTGGTGTCCGGGCGCGGGTGCTCGTCGGCGGCCACGACGGTGTCGCCCTTGCGGCCGCGCACCGTGATCGGCACGATCTCGTCGTCGAAGAGGCCCGCCTCGATGGCCCGGCCCGCCCGCTGCTGCGAGCGCAGCGCCAGCGCGTCCTGCTCCTCGCGGCTGATCCCGTACGCCCGGCGCAGGTTCTCCGCGGTCTCGATCATGCCGCCGGGGATCGGGTGGTTCGCGCCGCCCGCGGTGACCCGGCCGCGGCTGAGCGAGTCGTGGAGCTGGAGGTTCGGCCCCTTGATGCCCCAGCGGCCCTCGTGCGTGTAGTACGGCGCGGCGCTCATGACGTCCACGCCACCCGCGATCACCACGTCACTGAACCCGGCCTTGATCTGCATCGCCGCGTCCAGCACCGCCTGCAGGCCGGAGCCGCAGCGGCGGTCGACCTGTACGCCGGTGACGGTCTCGGGCAGGCCGGCGTCCAGGGCGGCCACCCGGCCGATGGCCGGCGCGTCGGAGGTGGGCCAGGCGTGCCCGAGGATGACCTCGTCGATCTTCTCCGGCGCGACGCCGGTGCGCTGCACGATCTCGGTGATCAGCCGGGCGGCCAGGGCGGCGGGACGCTGCCCCGCGAGCGCGCCGCCGAACTTGCCGATCGGGGTGCGCAGCGGTTCGCAGAGGACGATTTCAGTGGGGTCGGTCATGCCACGGGCCTTTCCTGGTGGACGCTTCCCGGTGACTTTTCCACCCGACCACTGAGCCGGTCCAATATCCAATTCGGCGAGGATTCGGACGCGAGACTTATCAATCGGATGTCACCGCAGGTCAGACGCGTGGCGGAGCCTTGCCTTCCGGTGTCGGCAGGGCCTCCTCGGCCACCGCGAGGACGGTACGCAGAGCAGCCGAGGGGTTGTCCGGACGCCAGGCCAGCGCGGCCTGCAGCCGGATCGGCGGGCCCGCGAGCGGCCGGTACACCAGCCCCGTCTGCTGGATGTGCTGACAGGAGGTGACGGTGAGGGTGACGCCGACGCCCGCGCCGACCAGCGCCAGGATCGTGTACGAGTCGGGCGCCTCCTGCACCACCCGCGGGTTGAACCCGGCGGCCTCGCACGCCCGTACTGTGGCGTCCCGGACCGTGGACCCGGCGTTGGCGGGGAAGCTGACGAACGGCTCGTCGGCCAGCGCGGCGATGGGGATGCGCCGGCGGCGGGCCAGCGGGTGGTCCGAGGGCAGCGCGCAGACCAGCTCCTCCTCGTCGATCACCCGGGTCGCGACGCCGGGCTGGGTGACCGGGAGCCGGACGAAGCCGAGGTCGAGCGAGCCGTCGGCGACCCCGGCCAGCGCGACATTGGCGTACGTCTGGCCCTTCATCACCAGCTCCAGCGCCGGATGCGCGGCCCGTACGGCACGCGTGAGCAGCGGCAGCGTCTCGTGCGTGGACGCGCCCGCGAAGCCGATGGTGACCCGGCCGTACTCGCCGCGCCCGGCGGCCTTGGCGGCGCGGGTGGCGGTGTCCAGGTCGGCGAGGACGGTGCGCACCGGGTCGAGGAAGGACTGGCCCGCGCTGGTCAGCCGCACCGAGCGGGTGTTGCGCTCGAAGAGCTGGACGCCCAGCTCCTTCTCCAGCTGCCGGATCTGCTGGCTCAGCGGCGGCTGCGCCATCTGCAGCCGCTTGGCGGCCCGCCCGAAGTGCAGCTCCTCGGCGACCGCGACGAAGGCGGTCAGATGCCGCAGCTCCATCCCTGTTCCGTCCGTCCCTGCGTCCCGACTATTTATTCTCCCGTATCAGTCTGACCTTAATTCGGTATTGGACGGAGATCAATGGCCGGTGAAACGGTATCCGGGACCGGATCCGCTACCCCGCACGCCGAGGAGCACCGTGGACAAGACCATGACGATGCGGGAGGCCATCTCCTCCTTCGTCCATGACGGCGACACCGTCGCGCTCGAAGGCTTCACCCACCTCATCCCCACCGCCGCAGGGCACGAGATCATCCGGCAGGGCCGCCGCGACCTCACCGTGGTCCGGATGACCGCGGACATCGTCGTGGACCAGATGCTCGCCGCGGGCTGCGTCACCCGCCTCGTCTCCTCCTTCGTCGGCAACTCCTCGGCCGGTTCGCTCGGTGAGCTGCGCCGCCGCATCGAGAAGGCCGACCCCGAGCCGCTGGTCTTCGAGGAGTACAGCCACTACGGCATGATCTGCCGCTACCTCGCGGGCGCGCAGCGGCTGCCGTTCTACCCGCTGCGCTCGTACGGCGGCAGCGACCTGTCCTCGGTCAACGACGGCCTGCGCAAGGTGACTTCGCCCTATCCGGGCCCGGACGGCGAGCCCGAGCAGGTGTACGTCGTCCCGCCGGTCAACCCGGACGTGACGATCATCCACGCGCAGCGCGCCGACCGCAGCGGCAACACCCAGATCTGGGGGCTGACGGGCGTTCAGGCCGAGGCGGTCTACGCCGCGGACAAGGCGGTCGTGGTCGTCGAGGAGATCGTCGACGACGAGGTCGTCCGCTCCGATCCCAACCGCACGGTGATCCCCGCACACGCCGTGGACGCGGTCGTGGCCTGCCCCCGCGGCGCCCACCCCTCCTTCGCGCAGGGGTACTACGACCGCGACAACGCCTTCTACCGCGCATGGTCCGGCATCAGCAAGGACCGCGAGCAACTGCAGGCGTGGCTGAAGGAGTGGGTGTACGACACCGCGGACCACGCGGAGTACGTCAGCAAGCTCGGCGAGGAGTTCTGGAACTCCCTCGCGGTCGGCGAGGCACTCAGCCTGCCGGTGAACTACGGGAGGCGACTGTGAGCACCGAGACCACTGTGAACACCGAAATGACCTCTTCCGAGCGGCTGTCCGTGGTCGCCTCGCGGGAACTGGCCGGGCGGCGGACCGTGTTCGCCGGGATCGGGCTGCCCACGCTCGCCGCCTCGCTCGCGCATCTCACGGTCGCGCCGCGGCTGGAGATCGTGTACGAGTCGGGCGTGTGCGGGGCGCATCCCTCGCACCTCCCCGAGACCATCGCGGACGCGGTGCTGATCACCGGTGCCGAGGCGGTGCTGTCGATGCCCGCGCTCTTCGGGTACGTCCTGCAGGGCGGCCATATCGACGTCGGGTTCCTCGGCGCCGCGCAGATCGACAAGTGGGGGAATCTCAACACCTCCGTCATCGGCGACTGGGACGCGCCCAAGGTACGGCTGCCCGGGTCCGGCGGCGCGGTCGAGGTGATGGCCAACTCCCGCGAGGTGTTCGTGGTGATGCGCCGCCACGACCCGCGCTCCTTCACGGAGAAGCTGGACTTCTGCACCACGCCGGGCCCCGACCGCGCCCTGGAGGAGGGCGTGCGGCCGCTCGGCACGGGCGTCACCCGGGTCATCACCGAGCTGGGCATCCTGGCGCGCGAGGGGGTCGGCGAGGAGCTGAAGCTGGTCGCCGTGCACCCGGGCGTGACGGTGGATCAGGTACGCGAGAACACCGGCTGGGACCTCGCGGTCGCCGACACGGTGGAGACCGTGCAGCCGCCCAGCGCCGAGGAGCTGCGGCTGCTGCGCGAGGATGTCGACCCGGACCGCGTGTACCTGCGCTGATCAGAAGGAGTTACGGACGTGCGTATCAGGATCGTGGGCGCCGGTGTCATGGGCCGTGGCATCGCCCAGTGGGCCGCCACCGCCGGTCACACCGTCGAGCTGGGCGACATCCGTACGGAGGCGGTCGGCGCGGCCGTGGACTTCGTGCGGGGGATGCTCGACCGGGCCGCCGCCAAGGGCCGGATGACGGAGCAGGCGGCGGCGGACGCGCTCGCCCGTATTGTGCCGCTGGACTCCCCCTGGGCGCCCGGCGACGAGGTCGAGCTGGTCATCGAGGCGGCCCGGGAGGACCTGGACACCAAGGCCGAGGTGTTCGGGAAGCTGGCCGAGGCGCTGCCCGCGTCCACCGTCTTCGCGACCAACACCTCCTCCCTCTCGGTCACCGAGATCGCCGCCACGCTGGGTGACCCGTCGCGCCTGGCGGGCCTGCACTTCTTCAACCCGGTACCGCTGATGAAGATCGTGGAGGTGGTACCGGGCGCGGCGACCCGTGCGGACATCCCGCCGCTGCTCGCCGAGCTGGTACGCGGGACGGGCCACCGCGCCGTGACCGTCGCCGACACCCCCGGCTTCCTCGTCAACCACGCGGGGCGCGGCCTGGTGACCGAGGCGCTGGCGCTGCTGGAGGAGACCATCGCCGACGCGCCGGGCATCGACCGCATCGCGCGCGATGTACTCGGCCTGAAGATGGGCCCGTTCGAGCTGATGGATCTGACCGGGCTCGATGTGACCGCGGCGGTCATCGACACGATCTGGCACGGGTTCCGCCACTCCGACCGGCTCCGCCCGTCGTTCCTCACTCCGAACCGGGTGACCGCCGGGCTGCACGGCCGCAAGACGGACCGCGGCTGGTACGCGTACGGTCCCGAGGACCCGGCGCCGGCCGCCACGCCGGAGCCGCCCGTGGCCGGTGACGGCAAGCGGCCGGTGTGGGTGGCCGGCACCGGCCCCGGCACCGAGGCGCTGCGCGCGGCGCTCGTCGCGGGAGGCGCGGTGCTCGACGACGCCGAACTCCCGGGCGACGGCTCGGCCGTCCTGGTGGCCACCTGGGGCACGACCGCCGCCGAGGCCGTGGCGGGACTGGACCTGCCGCCCGCCCGCACGCTGGGCGTGGACCCGCTGTCGCTGCCGACCCGCCGCCGGGTGCTCGCGGCCACCCCGGCCACGGACCCGGAGGTGGCGGCGGACGCCCGCGCGGTGCTCGCGGCTCCCGGCGACGAAGCGGCGGAGCCGTACACCGTCAGCGTCGTACGGGACACCGCGGGCTCCGTCGCGCAGCGGCTGCTCGCCTCGATCGTCTCGGTCGCGGCGTCCATCGCCGAGCGCGGCCTCGCCACGCCCGCCGACATCGACGCCGCCGTCACCACCGGCCTCGGCTACCCGCACGGCCCGCTCGCCTGGGGCGACACCATCGGCGCGCCCCGCCTGCTGACCCTGCAGCAGGCGCTGCACCGCACGACCGGCGACCCGCGCTACCGCCCCACCCGCTGGCTCACCGAGCGCGCCCAGCTCGGCATGCCTCTCACCGATCCGGGCAACAGCCCGTTCTCGCAGGCCGGTTGAGCCTGCCGCAGACCGGCCGCGGCGCACCGACGATCACGCCCTGACTGCCCGGTGCGCCGCGGCCCGCCGCCCGCGCCATACGTGCCCCGGCCAACTTTCGTCGTGCGGGACCGTTGCGCTGTCACCGCACCGTGGCCAATCATGCTCAGCGAGTGATCTTCAGATCCCGCTGATCGGAGGGTGCCGGTGGCTGACGGGGAGGACGACAGCGCGGCTGTGGAGCTGCGCGGCGTCACGATGACGTACCACGGCGCGGAGGGTGATTACACGGCCGTGCGGGAGGTGGACCTGACGGTGGCGCCGGGGCGGTTCGTCTCGGTGGTCGGGCCCACCGGGTGCGGCAAGTCGACGGTGCTCAACGCCGTCGCCGGGCTGCGCGAGCCGTCCGCCGGGCAGGTGCTGATCGGCGGCGAGCCGCTGCACGGCCTGAACCGCAGGGCCGGTTACATGTTCCAGCAGGACGCCCTGCTGCCCTGGAAGACCGTTGTGCAGAACGTGGCGTTCGGCCTCGAACTGTCCGGTGTGGACAAGGCCGAACGCCTGGCGCGGGCCCATGAGTGGGTCGTACGGGTCGGTCTGGCCGGCTTCGAGAACGCCTATCCGCACCAGCTCTCCGGCGGGATGCGCAAGCGCACCGCTGTCGCCCAGAGCTGGATCGGTGACCCGGACATCCTGCTGATGGACGAGCCGTTCGGGGCGCTGGACGTGCAGACCCGGCAGATCATGGAGAACGAGCTGCTGACGCTGTGGACCGACAGCGGCAAGACCGTCCTCTTCGTCACCCACGACCTGGAGGAGGCGGTGTCGCTGTCGGACGAGGTGGTGCTGCTGTCGGCGGGCCCCGGCAGCCGCGTCGTCGGCCGCTATCCCGTCGATCTTCCCCGGCCGCGCGACCTGCTCGACATCAGGACCACGCCGCGCTTCACCGAGCTGTACGGCGCGATCTGGGCGGACTTGAGGAACGAGGTGATGAGGACCTATGAGCGCGCTTCCCACGGGACCGCGGGCGCCGGAGCTGTCCAAGACGCCGGCTGACGCCGCGCCGCCGTCCCGGTCCGCCGGGCCGCGGCGCCGCCGCACAGGCCCCGCGCGGCCCGCCGTGCTCGCCGCGCAGCTCGGCCTCGCGGTGCTGTTCGTCGCAGGCTGGGAGGTGGGCAGCCGTACGGGCATCGTCGACCCGTTCTTCTTCAGCTCCCCCGCCGCCGTCGCGGGCCGCATCGGCGAGTGGCTGGGCAGTGGCGAGATCGCCGGGCATCTGCTGACCACCCTGCTGGAGGCGGCGCTCGCGCTGGTCATCGGCGGGGTGCTGGGCCTGGGCATCGGCTTCCTGCTGGCCCGCGCCCGGACGCTGGCCGCCGTGCTCGATCCGTACATCAAGGTCCTCAACGCGCTGCCACGGGTCGTGCTGGCGCCGATCTTCCTGCTCTGGTTCGGGCTCGGCATCTGGTCGAAGGTCGCCTTCGGCGTGACGCTGGTGTTCTTCATCGTCTTCTTCAACACCTACCAGGGCGTACGGGAAGTGGACCGGGTACTGGTCGACAACGCCCGGATGCTGGGCGCGAAGGAGAGCCAGCTCATCCGGCACGTACTGCTGCCCAGCGCGATGTCGTGGATCTTCTCCAGCCTGCACACCAGTGTCGGCTTCGCGATCGTCGGCGCGGTGGTCGGCGAGTACCTCGGCGCCTCCGAAGGCATGGGCTATCTGATCGCGCAGGCGGAGGGGACGTTCGACACGACGGGCGTGTTCGCCGGGATGGCCGTGCTCTCCGTCGTGGTCGTGGTCATCGACCTGCTCGTCAACCGCGTCGAACGCCGCCTGCTGCGCTGGCAGCCCGCCCGCGAGCGCGCCCACGGCTGATCCCCTTCCCACACCTCCAGGAGAGTTCCATGGCGCACCACTTCAGGCGACCGCTGCGGACGGTCGTGGCCGCGGCGGCCTGCCTCGCCACGCTCGCCGCCGCCTCCGGCTGTTCGTCCGCCGGCGGGGGCGACGCCGTACGCATCGGTGTCGGCGGCCAGCCGCTGCTGGTCTATCTGCCCACCACGCTCGCCCAGCAGCTGGGTTACTACAAGAAGGAGGGCGTGCAGGTCAGGCTGGCGGACCTGCAGGGCGGGTCCAAGGCGCTGCAGGCGATGCAGGGCGGCAGCGTCGACGTGGTGAGCGGCTACTACGACCACACGATCCAGATGCAGGCCAAGCAGAAGGACGTGGTGTCCTTCGTGAACATGCTGCGCTATCCGTCGCTGGTGCTGGCGGTCTCGCCCAAGGCGAGCAAGAAGATCGACTCGGTCGACGACCTCAAGGGCGCCAAGGTGGGCGTGACCGCGCCCGGTTCCTCCACGGACTTCTTCCTCAAGAAGCTGCTGGCCGATCACGGCATGAAGGCCGACGCGGCGAGCGTCCAGGGCATCGGGGGCGACTCGACCGCGGTCGCGGCCATGGAGCAGGGCCGGGTGGACGCGGCCGTCATGCTCGACCCGGCCGTCTCCCAGCTCCAGAAGCGGGCCGGGGCGAAGCGGGTGAAGATCCTCACCGACACCCGTAGCGAGCGGGGCGTCAAGGAGGACTTCGGTGTGTCCACCTACCCAGCCGCCGTCCTGTACTCGGACCGCGGCTGGCTGAAGGACCACCCCGACCAGGCACGTAAGCTCGCCAAGGCGATCGTCCGGGCGCTGCGGTACATCGACACGCACTCCGCCAAGGAGATCGCGGCCAAGATGCCGCGCGAGTACGCCGGTGACGACCCGGCGGTCTATGAGCAGGCCATCGCGCAGGCCAAGGACGCCTACGCCAAGGACGGGCTGATCCGGCCCGACGGCGCGGAGGCGGTGCACAAGGTGCTGGCCGCCTTCACGCCGGAGATCGCGAAGGCGGACGTGGATCTGAAGAAGACGTATACCAATGAGTATCTGAAGTAGGGCGGCGCGGGGGCCGCTCCCGTGCGGGAGCGGCCCCCGCGCGCCACTCACTCAGCCGCGTCCTGGAGCTCGCGCACCTTGGTGAGAAAGTCACCGATGAACGGGTCACCGATCTTCACCGGGCCGTGCGGGCGGGTCTCCTCGGGATCAGAGGTGATCTTCCCGGCGGCGACCGCATCGCGGTCCATGGCGGCACGTTCCTTCGCGGCGCGCGCCGTGTCCCCGTCCTGTACCGCCGTCAGGGTGGCGAGGCCGTGCCGCATCGCCGAGCCCCACAGCTCCGTGGCGTCCAGCCAGCGGTCGGCGTCGTGCAGGAAGAGCTTGTCGGGCACGCCGGCGCGGAGCACGCCCGGCGTCCGCGCGATGCCCTCGACCGTCGGGCGCAGCTTCTTCACGGCGGCCGCCGGGTCGGTGTCGTACGCCTTCCAGAACTCCGCCAGCCGGGCGCTGAGCACCGGTGCCTGCGGCTGCCACGGCGTCTCCCCGAAGGTGGGCGCCATGTGGTTGAGGTCCACGAAGGTCTGTACGGCGTCGGCGACGCGCGGGTCGCCGCCCGCGAGGTGCAGCGCGGACTGCCGGGCCGAGCGGGCCTTGTCGTAGCCGCGGTCGTTCCAGGCGAAGTCGGCGATGGTGAAGACGGCGAGCTTGCTGGCCGCTTCCTGGTTCATCGGGTTGGAGACGACGCCGCTGAGGTGGTCGGAGAGGCCCGCCTCGCGCTTGTCGTACGGGGCGAGCAGCAGCCGGCCGGCGGTCTGGCCGTAGTCGTTGACGGGGTAGTTGTCCCAGACGAAGACCTTGCGGCCGAACAGCTCGGCGGCCTTGGAAGCCTGGTCGTTGGTGATCTCCGACGGCACGACCTCGGTGCCGGTCCACATCACCTCGACGTCCTTGTCCAGCGCCGAGCGCAGCTTCTGCTTGTACGCGGTGTCGGTGAGGTCGCCGTACTCGGTGGGGACCATCTGGAGCGGATTGGTGCCCTCGTGGGTGGCGATGAAGTCGCGCTGGACGGTGTTGAGCAGGCCCACCTGTGCCTCGGCGGCGGGGCCGCGGCCCGGGGCGCCGAATTTCTGCTCGTCCCCCACGCAGTTCCACTTGGTGTAGCTGATGTCGTCCAGCGGGACGGAGAAGGAGCGCACGCCCAGGTCGTACAGCGACTGGAGCTTGGCGGTGAGCGCCTTGACGTCGGCCGGGTCGGAGTAACAGATGGAGTTGCCGGGCGAGACGGCGAAGGTGAAGCGGACGTGGTTGCCGGTCGCGCGCTTCACCAGGGCGCCGAGCTCGTTGAGCTTGTCGGCGGGGTAGGGGTCGCGCCACTTCTCGCGGTGGTACGGGTCGTCCTTCGGCGCGTAGACATAGGTGTTGGATTTGACCTCGCCGAGGAAGTCCAGCTGGTCCAGGCGCTCTTCGTTGGTCCACGGGGAGCCGTAGAAGCCCTCGATGGAGCCCCGCAGCGGCATGGACGGGAAGTCGGAGACGGCGGCCCCGGCGATCCGGCCCTTGGTGATCAGGCCGCGCAGGGTCTGGACGGCGTAGTACTGGCCTGCGGCGTCGGTGCCGCCGAGCGCGACGGTGGCGCGGTCCTGACGGGCCGTAACGACCCGCAGCGCGTACCCCTCGTCGTGCGTCGGTACGTCGGTGCCGCGCAGGGCCGCCGCCACGTCCGGGCGGCCGGCCGGGCCGAGCAGCACGGTGAGCGGGGCGTGGCCCGTGGCGCGGGCGGTGACATCGATGTCACGGACGCCGTGCGCGCGCAGCGTCTCGGTGAGCAGCTTCCGGGCGGCCGCGTCGGTGTCCTTGCCGGCGACGATCTCGGCGCGGCCGCCGAGCCGGACGTCGGCCGAGACGCGGGACATGTGCTGGGGTGTCGGCGAGATCGCGGGCAGCGGCTGCGCGGCCGCGGGCTCCGGGGCCGCGCCCGCCGAGGGCGCCGTGCCGAGCGTGGCGGCGGCGAGCAGGACGGCGAGCGCGCCGGTGCGGGATCTGGAGAGGACGGTCACGTGGCCTCCGGGGTGCGGACGGACAGCGGAACGCGGACGGCCCAGGGGGAACCGGAACGGGGGCCTGAACCGTCCGCAAGCCTCGGACATGCGGGAACGTACGTCAATGCCGTCGAGTCGGGCAGGACTTGGACTTTTGTCCGCGTGTTTCCCTAACGGCCCAGCCCCGGGTGCGGTCCCGTGGGAGCGCGTGCAGGCTCCTGTCTGACGTCACATCTGACGTCTTCTCACCTACGGACAGGACCGCTCCATGCGCGCACGCCGACTGGCCGCGACACTCGCCCTCACCACGCTCACCCTCTCCACGCTCACCTCGCTGGCCGCCGCCCCCGGCCCGGCCACCGCCCAGGAACGACTGGACTCCGACCACCCGGAGCACGTCAAGCACGACCTGGCGAAGGCCCGGAAGGCCACCGCCCGGTTCACCGACGAGCGGAAGGCCCTCAAGGCGGGCTACAAGCGCACCGACGAGTGCGTCAGTGCCACAGAGGGCGGCATGGGGTACCACTACGTCAAGGAGGCGTACATCGGCTCCACCGACCCTGCGAAGCCCGCGGTGCTCGTCTACGTCCCGGGCAAGGACGGCAAGCGTCAGCTGGGCGCCCTGGAGTACGTCGTCATGGACCGCGACAAGAATGTGAACACCGACGACGACCGGCCGCGGATGTTCGGCCGCGGGTTCGACGGCCCGATGGCCGGCCACGCGCCGGAGATGCCGATCCACTACGACCTGCACGTCTGGCTGTACAAGCACAATCCCGACGGGCTGCTGGCGGCGTTCAACCCGGACGTGCGCTGCCCCGCATCCTGACCACGCGGCCGCGGCGCTGCGCCGCACGCCCGGCGGTCACCGGGGAAGGGACGTTCGTCACCAAGATCTTCACTGACGAGACGCCGCGCAACTCCTGATCCTAGGATCAGGAGTTGCGTCCGCACGCCCGTCCCGCAGCACCGCAGGAGAGCCCCGCATGACCGATCCGCACCGGCTGGCCTGGCTCGATGTGACCTCCGGCGTCGCGGGCGACATGCTGCTCGGCGCGCTGGTCGACGCCGGTGCCGCGCCGGAGGCCGTGCAGCAGGCGATCGACGCCGTAGTACCTGGCGCGGTGCGGCTGACGCAGGCGGCCGTCACCCGCGCCGGGCTGCGGGCCACCAAGGTCGGCGTCGAGCCGCTGGCCGAGGACCATCCGCACCGTACCTGGCGCTCCATCAGGGTCCGTATCGAGGAGGCCGGGCTGCCTGCGCCGGTGGCCGACCGGGCCCTGGCGGTCTTCGGCCGGCTCGCGGCGGCGGAGGCGCGGGTGCACGGCGTGCCGGTCGAGGAGGTGCACTTCCACGAGGTCGGCGCGTGGGACTCGATAGCGGATGTGGTGGGGGTCTGTGCCGCGCTGCACGACCTCGGGATCGCGCACCTCACCGCGAGCGCGGTCGCGCTCGGCTCCGGGCGGGTGCGCACGGCACACGGCGAACTCCCGGTGCCGGTGCCCGCCGTGCTCGAACTGGCCGCGGGCTGGGACGTGGTGGGCGGGGGCACGGGCGAGCTGGCCACCCCGACCGGCATGGCGCTGGTGACCGCGCTGGCCGCGGAGTGCGGCGCCCTGCCGCGGCTGCGGGCCGAGGCGACCGGGGTGGGTGCCGGTACGAAGGACACCCCCGGACGCCCGAACGTCGTACGGGTGGTGATCGGCACCCCGGCGGATGCCGCGTCCGGGACGGACGAGGAGACCACCGCCGTCGTCCTGGAGGCCAATGTCGACGACCTGGACCCGCGGCTGTGGCCCGGCGTGCTCGCCTCGCTCCTGGCGGCCGGCGCCGCGGACGCCTGGCTGGTCCCGATCCTGATGAAGAAGGGCCGCCCGGCGCACACCCTCCGCGTGCTGGCGCCGCGGCAGCGCGCCGACGCGCTGCGCGACCTGGTCTTCCGGGAGACCAGCACGATCGGGGTGCGCGAGTCGGCCGTACGGAAGACCGCGCTGGAGCGGACGTGGATACGCGTCCCCGTGGCGGACGACGAAGAGGTCCCGGTCAAGGTCGCCCACCGCGGCGGGGTGATCGTGCGGGCCACCCCCGAGTTCGAGGACGTGGCGGCACTCGCCGCGGCGCGGGGTCAGCCGGTCGTCACGGTGCTGGACGCGGCGGCCGCGGCGGCGGTGGCGAACGGTCTGGTACCGGGCGCCGAACTTCCGACCGACCGGGGCTGACCGTGCTCAGACGGGTGCCGCGATCTGGGCCGCCAGATGGCCCGCCCCGTACCCGTTGTCGATGTTGACCACCGCGACGCCCGGGGCACAGGCGTTGAGCATGGTCAGCAGCGGAGCGAGGCCGCCGAAGGCGGCGCCGTAGCCGACGGAGGTCGGGACGGCGACGACCGGCGCGGCGATCAGGCCGGCCACGACGCTGGGGAGGGCGCCGTCCATGCCGGCGACGACCACGACGGCCCGCGCGGCGCGCAGCAGGTCCAGCTTGCCGAGAACGCGGTGCAGCCCGGCGACGCCGACGTCCACCACGAGGTCGGTCTCCCGGCCGAGGTAGGAGGCGGTGAGCAGGGCCTCCCGGGCCACGGGAAGGTCGGAGGTACCGGCGCAGACCACGGCGACCTTGCCGCCGGCCGGCGGGGGCGGCGCCGGTGGCCAGGCGAGCAGCCGGGCCTCCGTGTCGTGGCGGGCTTCGGGGAGTTCGGCCAGTACGGCCTTGGCGTGGCCGTCGTCCGCGCGGGTGAAGAGGGTGGCCGGGCCGGCGCCCTTCTCCCGTACGGCGGTGGCGATGGCGGCGACCTGGTCCGGCGTCTTCCCCTCGCAGTAGACGGCCTCCGGGTAGCCGCGCCGGGCGGCCCGGCCGTGGTCCAGCTCGGCGAGGCCCGCGAGGTCCGGCTCAGCCATGGCGGCCGCCCCCCGTCGCACTCACCAGCGGCAGTGTGAAGGCGCCCGACTGGATGCCCGCCAGGTCGACCGCGACCATACGGAAGCCGGCCGCGCGCACCGCGTTCAGTACCGCCTCGCGCAGCTCCCCGGAGGCGGCCCGCGCGATGTCCTCGGCCGGCAGCTCGACGCGCGCCACCTCCCCGTGGTGCCGCACCCGGCAGTCGCCGAACCCCAGCCCCCGCAACGCCTTCTCGGCCCGTTCGATCTGGCCGAGCTTGGCGGGCGAGACCTCTTCGAAGTGCGGAATGCGGGAGGCCAGGCAGGGCGCGGCGGGCTTGTCGGCGCTGGGCAGTCCGAGGGCGCGGGCGAGGCGGCGGACGGCTGCCTTGTCCAGGCCCGCGTCGGCGAGCGGCCGCAGCACGCGGTGCTCGGTGGCGGCGCGGCTGCCGGGCCGGTCCGGGCGGCGGGCGTCGTCGGCGTTCTCGCCGTACGCGACCGCCGCGAGGCCGTGTTCAGCGGCGACCTCGTCCGAGATCCGGGTGAACAGCTCGTCCTTGCAGTGGAAGCAGCGGTCCGGTCCGTTGGCGCGGTAGGCGGCCGACTCCCCCTCGTACGTGGCGACTTCGACGACCCGGGCGCCGATGAAGGCGGCCACCTCGTGGGCCCCGGCGCGTTCGTCGGCGGCGAGGCTGGGCGAGACGCCGAGTACCGCGACGACCTGCTCGGCACCGAGCGCACGTACGGCCAGCGCCAGCAGCAGCGAGGAGTCCACGCCGCCGGAGAAGGCGACGCCCAGCGGCGCGGCGCCGCGCAACAGTACGGCCACCTCATCGGCAGCGGCGGCATCCCGGCCGGTCAGCACAGGCAGGTGCGGGAGTGTCATGTGCGGCTCCTCAGTGGGTGCGCAGCCGGTGGAGGATCTCGCCCGCGTGCGGCACCACCAGGGTCTCCGGGTCGGCGGCGAAGGCGTCGGGGTCGACCTCGGCCGGGTCGAGGTGGTTCAGGTTCGCGGCGCGTACGACGTCCTCGGGGATGCCGGTGGCGAGGGTGACCGTGAGGCGGCACCGTTCCTCGCCCGTCGCCGCGTCGTACGTGCCCGCGCCGCGCAGGTGCGTGGAGTGGGCCAGTACGCCCCAGTGCAGGTGCCGGAAGCGGTCCCACTGCTCGGTGAAGTAGTCCCGGCAGTGGTAGCCGATGTCGGCGATCTCCGGGTGCATGGCGGAGAGCTGTGTGATGTGCGGCGCGTAGAGGACGACCTCGCCGCCGTCCGCGACGACCGGCTCCAGCTTGTAGAAGCCCTTTGCGGCGGTCCAGATGTCCTCGTACTTCTCGGGCATGACCGACAGCACGCGTTGCACCGGTGCGTCGAGGTAGCGGACGTGGGTCTCGGCGGAGACCTCGGCGGCCGCGGCCCAGGCGGCTTCCGGGGTGCCGTACGCGACGGAGTGCAGCCCGCCCGCGGTGCCGGACTGCGCGACGACGCAGAGGGCGAGGCGGCGGCCGGGGATCAGCGCGGCGGCCTCGTCGATGAGGGCGCGTACGGGCGTGATGCCGCGGGTGCCGATGATCTCCGCACTGCTGATCAGAGCACCGAGCCAGTGCGAGAGGTCGATGATCTCCGCGCCCGCGACGCCGGGGAAGAAGTACTTGTTGCCGCCGGAGAAGCCGACGACCTCGTGCGGGAAGACCGGGCCGAGCACGAGGGTGACGTCGTGGTCGACGACGGCGCGGTTCAGCCGGACGTCGACGGCCTGGTGCAGCAGCCCGCCGGACAGCTCGCCGACCCGGTCGGCGAAGATGGTGCCGAGCGAGACGAAGGTGTCCGGGTCCCACCACTCGTGGTTCCGTACGGTCATGCCCGGGTAGTGGGCCGCGAGTCCACCCTCCGGGTAGCCCAGGTGCCGGGCCAGCCGCGGCTCCTCCATCGCGGCGTGGGTGCCGAGCGCGATCAGTACGGTCAGCCGGCTCACCCGTCCGGCGAGCGCGCCGTGCACCGCGGAGAGCAGCAGCGGCAGCGGACAGCTGCGGGTGCCGTCGGGGACGACGACACAGACGCTGCGGCCGTCGAGTTCCGCGCCGGCGAGCTGTCCGGCGATGAACTCCGTCACCTGCGTCTCGCTGAGGACCGTGCCGGGCCCGCCGATGCGCGCGGCTGCGGCCGGTCCCCCGGCATCGCGCTCGGCCGTCGGGTACGCGTTCTGCCTCATGGCGGAACGATCTCCGAGCACGGCCCCCGGCCGCAAGGGTGTGCGGGCAACTCGGTACACGGCGCGCGGCCGCGCCGTGGCGCCGTACGCGAAAGGCCGCCCCCGCAGCGCGGAGGCGGCCTTCAGCACGGATGTCCCGTCCGCCTATTCCGGCGGGGTCGGGGTGTCCTCGCAGCGGTACATGGCCTGCATGTCGAACTCCAGCTGAACGGTGGGGCCGACGATGGCGATGCCGCGGGCGAGCATGTTGCGCCAGTTCAGGGTGTAGTCCTCGCGGTGCAGCTCGGCCGTGGCGCGGGCGGCGCAGCGCAGCTCCTCGCCGTAGCCGCCGTTGACGGCGCCGAGGTAGTTGGTGTCCAGGTTGACGGTACGGCTGACGCCGTGCATCTCCAGGACGCCCTGCACGGTCCACTTCTGACCACCCTTGTGGATGAAGCGGGTGGAGGCGAAGTGCAGGTACGGGTAGTTCTCGACGTCCAGGAAGTCCGCCGAGCGCAGGTGCCCGTCGCGCGTGTTGTTACCGGTGTTGATGCTCGCCGCCTCGATGCGTACCTCGATGCGGGAGTCGGCCATGTCCGGGGCGATCCGGATGCCGCCCTGGAAGCGGGTGAACCGGCCGTGCACATTGGCCATGCCGACGTGCTTGGCGACGAACCGGATCGCGGTGTGCGGCGGGTCGAAGAGCCAGGTGCCGGGCTGGGGCAGCTCCAAGGGTGCGGAGGAGTCCAGCCGGATCGACGAGAGCGGCAGGGTCTCGCCCTCCCGGACGTCGATGGTCTGCCGGTTCGGCTGCAGACCGTCGGAGGAGATCAGAACGCTGTACCGGCCGACGGGCAGCGTCACGAAGAACAGACCGTACGGGTCTGTCGTCAGCTTCGCCACCACCTGCCCGCCGTGTGCCGAGGTGATGGTGACCTCGGCCTGGGGCAGCGGCTCTCCGAGCGGGTCGAGCACCTCACAGTTGAAGGCACCCGCACCCGGGGGGACGGGGTGCAGGAGGCCGGCTCCGCGCGGGCCACGGCCGGCCCGCTTCCTCCGGAGCAGTGCGATGGGCATGCCATCACCTTTCTTCGCGGTGCATGTCAACAAGACCCCTGGGCGGGGTCGTGGGAGAGGGGGGTGACGGTGACCAGGACCGTCCCTGTGCCCACGATTTCATGCGCCGCGCCGTGCTACCCACTCGGCCCCATGCACTGACCTGCGCAAATACGGGCGCAATAGCACGAAGCGCGAGTCGTTCACCTGCTGTACGCTCTCCCGTTATATGTCCGTGACCGACTCCCGGGAGTCATAACAGGCGGCCCCCGTACCGGAGTTGACGCCCGCACCCTCCTCCTGCTCCACGTAGCCGTAGACCTCGGGGAGGATGTACGTGGCCGCGAGGTATCCGGTCAGGGACAGCAGCGAGACGATCACGGTCGCCAGCGGCACGCCCAGCTCGGTGAAGAGGATCGGAAAGAAGAAGATGGTCACGAACGCGGCGAGCTTGACGAAGAGGTAGCCGAAGCCGGAGGCGGTGGCCTTGTACCGGCTCGGCGCGACCATCGAGGCGATGGTCATGCCGTTCGAGGCGTCCCAGTAGTGGCCCCACATCAGACCAGCGGCGGCCAGCGGCACCAGCACATGCCACTCCAACTGCAGAAACAGCGCGGCCAGCAGCAGCGACACGAAGGCCATGCCGAAGCCCCAGCGGGACACGCCGCGGTGGCCCAGCTTCGGTGTCACCATCGGCGCCACGAAGCCGCTGATGGTGGCGATGATATAGATCGCGCCGGTGACGAAGTTGGTGGCGCCGATGCCGGAGACCCCGGTGAGTACGAGGATCACGGGCAGGTAGAAGGCGAAGGCGGCGAACTCCGCGCCCTGCATGGCGTTGGAGATCCAGGCGAAGACGCTGGCCTTGCGGCGGATGGGGTCCTGCCAGATGCCGGCGAGGAAGTCACGGGTGCGCGGCCGCGCGATGACGAAGTCCTCGTTTGGCAGCATGTCCAGGTCGTCGTTGAACATCTTCTTCGCGACGACCTTGGCCTGCTTGAACTTGCCGCGCTGCACCAGCCACAGCGCGGTGTCCGGCACGTCCAGCCGGCCGATGAGCAGCGCGAGCGCGGGCAGCGCGCCGAGGCCGAGGCCGATCCGCCACAGCAGGCCGTGGTCCATGCCGCTGAGGTACATCACCGTGATGACCGCGATGGCGGCGATCTCGCCGAGCCCGAACATGCCCTGCCAGCGGTTGCCCATCACCTCCCGCTTACCCTTCGGCATCGTCTCCATGATGTACGCGTAGCCCGTCGAGATGTCGCTGCCCAGCGGGATGCCGAGCAGGAACCGGACCGCCACGAGCTGCCACATGCTGGTCACGAAGGACTGGCTCAGCGCGAGCACCACGAACAGCGCCATCGTGATGATGAAGACCTTGCGCCGGCCGATCCGGTCGGCCACCCAGCCGCCGCCCAGCGCCCCGATGAGCGCGCCCAACTGCACGGCGCCGGAGGCGAGTCCGAGCATCGCGGCGCTGGGGTGCAGGTCGTTCTTGACGAACAGCAGCAGGAAGGAGATCGCGTACAGATCCCATGCCTCGATCAGGATCGTAGAGATCATCAGCCAGCCGGTGCGACGCCCCGCGTCGGTGCCCTGTTTGCTGAGGACGTGCTGCGCTGCGCGGTCGGAAAGCTGTCTGATCTCCGCCTGAGTCGTCATGGATTCTCCTGACGTCGGCACGAATGGTCCAGGCAGGGGGGAATGTTCCGCCGTTCAGCCTGGCGAAACGTCGTTCAGGGGGCTGGAACAACGGGGGAAGCTAGCCCTAGCCTCGGAGAGGTGTCAACGAGTTCCGCACGGACATCAACGAGTTCTGCACGAACGTCAGCGAGTTCCGCACGGACGGGTTCCGGCAAAGCCAACGACGGCGCGGGCCCGCGCAAGGCGCTGCGGCTCATCGAGGTGCTCTGCCACGCGCCGGGCCCCCTCCGGCTGGCCGAACTGGCGGCGGGCGCCGCCGTGTCCAAGCCCACGGCCCACCGGCTGCTGGGCACCCTGGTCGCCGAGGGCTGGGCGGTGGCGTACGCGGGCGGGCGGTACGGCATCGGCCCGACCGCCAGCGGCATCGGCGCGGCGGTGAGCCAGGGCCGCCGGCACACCACCGTCGAGGCGGTCCTCGTCGAGCTGCAGTCGCAGATCGGCCAGACCCTGCACATGGGCCTGCGCAGCGGTGACCGCGTCGTCTACACCCACAAGGTCGAGGGCGTGCAGCCGTTCGCGATGCTGTCCCGCGTCGGCATGCAGCAGCCCCTGCACTCCACCGCCATCGGCAAGTGCATCCTCGCCGGGCTCGACGCGCAGGACCTGGCTGAGCTGGTGGGCCGCACCGGCCTGGAGCGGCGTACGGAGCACACCCGTACCACCCTCGACGCGCTCGCCGCCGACCTCGCCACTGTCCGGGAGCGGGGCTACGCCCTGGACGACGAGGAGAACGAACCCAACGTGCGCTGCCTCGCGGCGCCCGTCCACACCCCCGACGGCCGCACGGTCGGTGCGGTCAGCGTCTCCACGGTGACCTTCGTCATCAGCCGCGACGAGGTGCTGGCGCTGGCGGACGCGGTACGGGACACGGCCCGGCGGGTGGAGTCGGTGATGGCCTGAGCTCGACCGGTACGGAACTGGAGGAGTCGTATGACGGAAGCGGACACGAGCGCCCGGCCTCGCCCCGCGCGGGTCGCGCTGTTCACCTCGTGCATGGGCGACCTGGCGGCGGGCGGACCGGCGCGGGCCACGGTGGAGGTGCTGGAGGCGATGGGCTGCACGGTGGAGCTGCCGCGCGGCCAGACGTGCTGCGGCCAGCCCGCGCTGAATTCCGGGTATCCGGCGGAGGCCGGCGCACTGCTCGACCGCTGGCTGCGGATCTTCGCACCGTACGACGCGGTGGTCACCCCCGCCGGCTCCTGCGCCGCTTTCCTCCACCACCACCTCGGCCGGCTCCGCGAGCCCACCCCGGGGCAGCGCGCGCTCATCCAACGCACTTACGAGTTCAGCCAGTTCGTCGTGGCGTACGGCGCCGGGCTGCGGCTCCGGCTGCGCGGCTCGGTCACGTACCACGACTCCTGCCATATGGCCCGCACGCTCGGCGAGCGTCGCGCACCGCGTGAACTGCTCGCCCGCATCGAGGAGTTGAAGGTCAGGGAGATGGCGGGCTGCGACACCTGCTGCGGCTTCGGCGGTACCTTCGCGGCGAAGTTCCCCGACGTGTCGGTGGCGATGGCCGACACCAAGCTCGGCACGGCGGCGGCGAGCGGCGCCGACTGGCTGGTCTCGGCGGACCCGGGCTGTCTGCTGCACCTGAGCGGCCGGGCACGGAAGGCGGGGCCACCGGTCCACACCCGGCACCTCGCGGAGATCGTGCGCGACGCGCTGGTCCCGGCGGAGGTGCCCGCGGGACCGGGCGCCGCGACGGAGGTGCCCGCATGACCGAGCAGCACTCCTCGGCGCTCGCAGGCCGCGAGCGCATCCGCCCCGACCGCCCCGAGTGGGCGGCCGGCGACATCCCGCCGCACCGCCGCCCACTCCCCCTCATCACCCGCGACGCGCTGACCGTCCCCACCGCCCGCCCCACCCACGACCGCCTCGCCGCCCTGAACGAGCAACGGCACGTCGGCACCTGGTCCCCCGAGGTGGCCGAGCTGCGCGAACGCGGTGCGGCCATCCGCCGCGAGACCCTGCCCGACCTGGAGAAGTACCTCCGGCAGCTGACCGGGAACGTCGAACGCAACGGCGGCGTGGTGCACCGGGCCGCCACCCCCGCCGACGCGCGTGCCGCCATCGAGCGGATCGCCCGCGAGAACGGCGTACGCCTCGTGGTGAAGTCCAAGTCGATGGCCACCGAGGAGATCCACCTCAACTCCCATCTCACCGCGCACGGCATCGAAGTGGTCGAGACGGACCTGGGCGAGTACATCGTGCAACTGGCCGACGAGCGGCCCAGCCATATCGTCGGGCCCGCGCTGCACAAGTCCCGGCAGGACGTGGCGGACCTCTTCGGACAGCTCGCCGGTGACGTGGTGTCAGGAGAGCCGGACGACCTGGCGGCGTTCGCGCGTACCCGGCTGCGCGCCGACTTCAAGGCCGCCGGCATGGGCATCAGCGGCGTCAACTTCGCGGCCGCCGACACCGGCACCCTCGCGATCGTCACCAACGAGGGCAACGCCGACATGGTGACCTCCCAGCCGCGCATCCACGTCGCCGTGATGACCGTGGAGAAGGTGATCCCGCGCTTCGCCGACCTCGGCGTCCTCGTCCCGCTGCTCTGCGACGCCGCCACCAAACAGCGCGTCTCCGTCTACCAGACGCTCGTCAACGGGCCGCGCCGGGAGGGCGAGACCGACGGCCCGGAGCAGCTGCATCTGGTCATCCTCGACAACGGCCGTACGAAGGCGCTCGGCACACCGCAGGAAGAAGTCCTCGCGTGTATCCGCTGCGGCAACTGCCAGATCGCCTGCCCGGTGTACCGGACGGTGGGCGGCGGACACCCGTACAGCGCGGTGTACGGCGGCCCGATCGGCGCCGTCCTCGGCCCGCTGCTCGGCGAGCGGCCGAACCAGGACTCCGACCTGCCCTTCCTCTCCTCGCTCTGCGGTGCCTGCTTCGACGCCTGCCCCGTCAAGATCCCGATCCCCGACCTGCTGGTGAACCTGCGCGCCGAGCACGAACGCGCGCGGCCCGATGCCCGGACGGCCCGCGCCGGCTGGCGCGCCTGGTCACTTGTGTGGCGTACGGAGACCGGCTTCCGCGTCACGCTGGCGGCGGCCCGGCTGGCGGGCCGGCTGCTCCCCGAGCGCTTGCTGGCCCGGCTGCCGGGGCCGGGCCGCGGGTGGGCCGGTGGCCGCACACTGCCGCCGTTGCGGGAGGCTGGCGCCTTCCGCAGATGGTTCCGGCGTCGGGAAGAGACCCGGGACCGGAAAGAGAACCGCGCCCGCGACAGGAGGCAGGCATGAAGCGGGAGTTGGCGGAGCTCTTCCGGGACCGGCTGGCCGCGGCGGGCGGCCTGGCCGAGCTCGCCGCCTCGCACGACGAGGCGCTGTCGCTGATCCGGCACTGGTCGGGCGACCGCCCCGTACTCGTCGACGATCACCCGGACCTGAAGGGCCTGGAGGTGGCCGGGGCGCGGCCCGCCGACCCGTGGGACGCCGAGGTCGGCATCACCGGCGTGCTCGGCGCGGCGGCGGACACCGGGACCCTCGCGCTCGGCCCCGCGCCCGGCCGCCCGCGCGGCACGGCCGTCCTGCCCGGCACCCACCTCGCGGTCGTGCCGCTCTCGCGGCTGTACGCGGACTACGCCGAGCTGATCGCGGCGCTCGGCCGCCTCGACCCGATGCCGTCCGGCATGCAGCTGGTCACCGGGCCGAGCCGGTCCGGTGACATCGAGTCGGCGATGATCCAGGGAATGCACGGGCCGCGCGCGGTGCGGGTGGCGGTGTACCCGGACGCGTGAGAGCCGCGCGGGCGGACGCCTCGGCACCCGCCCGCGCGGTCCCCTAGGCGGCCTCCGCCTGCTGCCGCAGCAGCTTCTTGTCCGGCTTGCCCGCGTCCGTCAGCGGCAGCGCGTCGACGAAGGTGATCGCGGCCGGCTCGTACATCGCGCCGCGCGCCTCGCGTACCGACGCGCGCAGCTCCTCGGCCTCCAGGCCACTGTCCGGCGCGGCGACGACAGCGGCGTGCACCTGCTCCATGTTGTCCGCGTCCCGCACGCCGAAGACCGCGCTCTGCAGCACCTTCGGGTGCGAGTTGAGCAGGTCCTCCAGCTCGGTGGTGTACACATGGCCGCCGACGACCACGATCATGTCCTTGATCCGGTCGACGACGGTGATGTAGTTCTCCTCGTCGACGAAGCCCACGTCACCGGTGTGCAGCCAGCCGTCCCGCAGCACCTCGGCGGTCAGCTCGGGCTGCTTCCAGTACCCGGTCATCGTGCCGGCGGAGCGGACGCAGATCTCGCCCAGCTCGCCGGCGGGCAGGTCGTTGCCGTCGGTGTCGCGGATGGCCACCTCGACGCCGGGCAGGATCTTGCCGGCCGAGCGGAGCCGCTCCGGGTTGTCCGGGTCGTGCTCCTCGGCGGGCAGCACGCTGATGCCGCCGGCCTCGTTCTGCCCGTAGAACTGCACGAGCACCTTGCCGAAGCGGCGGACCGCGTCCGCGATGCGCGCGGGCGAGGACTGGCAGCCGCCGTAGGTCAGGGCGCGCAGGCTGGACAGGTCGCGGCGCTCGGAGTCCGGGTGGTCCATCAGCCGGTAGACCAGCGGCGGGAGCAGGAAGAGGTGCGTGATGCCCTCCCGCTCGATGGTGGCGAGCGCCTCGGCCGGGTCGAAGTCGTCGTGCAGCACGACCGTTCCGCCGCTGAGGAACATGACATCGGCCAGCATTCCGGCGGCGTGCGCGATGGTGGTGCACACGAGCTGCTTCGGCGCGTGCTCCGGCTCCTGCGCGTCGTGCATCATCCGGCGCATGCGGTTGAACTGCTCGAAGGTGGTGACGATGCCCTTGGGGTGGCCGGTGGTGCCGCCGGTGTGCCGGATGGTGCAGATGTCGTCCGGCAGCGCCCGGGTCGCGAACGGCTCGGCGGGCTGCTCGGCGCCGAGCGCCAGCACGTCCCGGCCTATCTCGCGCTTGGCCTCGCCGAGGGTGAGCACGGTCGGCACGGGCGCGCGCTCGATCAGCTCGGCGGCGCGGTCGGCCAGCCGCGGGTCGACGATCAGCGCGCGGGTCTCGACGTCGCGCACGATGTTGGCCTGCACATCGGCGGAGAGCTTGTTGTAGAGGTGGTTGACCCGGCAGCCGGCCAGGTTGGCGGCGTAGCGGGCCGCGATGGCCTCGGGGAGGTTGCCACTGAGCAGTGTGACGGTGGTACCGCGCTCGATGCCCTGCGCGGCCATGGCGTGCGCGGTGCGGTGCACCAGGTCGTGGAACTGACCGGCAGTCAGCCGCTGGTCGCCGTACACCAGGAGCTCACGGTCCGGGTCGGCCGCCAGCGCGTCGAGGATGTCCTCGACGTAGGTGCGGAATTCGGTGTCCGGCACGGCGTCTTCGGTGGGGGGAAGGGGCCTGTCGCTCGAACTTCCCTCGTTCTCGTGGGGGGTTGTGGGGGTGGTCTGGGATGCGGCTGCCTCGGCAGGCATGAATGTCCTCCTGACACCGGCGCGCTCGTCCCCGCGCCCCGGTGGTGGTACTCCATCGGTCGGTGGGTGCCCAGGGCCGGTCCGGCGCAGGGCGCCGCACCCGGCACAAGCGTCCCCCGCCCCGGGAATTTGGTTGCCCCAGACAACCAATTCCCATGCTAGCGCTCACCCCCGCCCCGCCGCACATCGCAATCCCTCCAATCCAGGCACTTGACCCCCTCTTTCCCTTTCTTTTCCTTACTCGTTCCCCTACTTGACCCTTCTTTCGCGCAGGGCGACGGCCACCTCCCTCGCTGGATACGGGCGTACGGATCGGGAAGGATGGCCCGCACCGTGGGCCGCCACGCGGCCCGTTCTCCGCCGGAAAGGACATGCGCAATGCCCCGTCAGGCCCCTGATCAGCTCATCGTCACGCGAGCCACGCCGGAGGACTGGAAGCTCGTGAGCGAGTGGGCAGCGGCCGAGGGCTGGAACCCGGGACTTGCCGACGCCGCCTGCTTCTTCACCCAGGACCCCAACGGCTTCTTCCTCGGCCGCATCGACGGCGAACCGGTCTCCGCCATCTCGGTCGTCAACTACAGCCCGGACTACGCCTTCCTGGGCTTCTACCTGGTCCGCCCTGACCAGCGTGGCCGCGGCCACGGCCTCACCACCTGGAAGACCGCGCTCGCGCACGCCGGCGAACGCACCGTCGGCCTGGACGGCGTACCGGCCCAGCAGGACAACTACCGCCGCTCCGGCTTCGAACTCGCCTACCGCACCAGCCGGTACGGCGGCTCCGGACCGACCGGCCACCCGGCCCCCGCGCACGTCGTCCCGGCCGAGGCCGCCGGACTGGACGCGGTCATCGCGTACGACAGCGCCCGCTACCCCGCCGACCGTCCGCACTTCCTGCGCAACTGGCTCACCGCCGAGGGCCATCGCGCGCTCACCCGCGTCGTCGACGGGCGAGTGACCGGCTACGGCGTGATCCGCCCCGGCCGCGACGCACACCGCGTCGGCCCGCTCTACGCCGACACCGCCGACGACGCCCGGGCCCTGCTCGACGGGCTCACCGCCGACCTGGACGGCGCCCCCTTCGCGATCGACGTTCCCGAGGCCAACCCGGAGGCCACCGCACTGGCCACCTCCCTCGGCCTCACCCCGTCCTTCGCCACCGCCCGTATGTACACCGGCCCCACTCGCCCCGTGGCCACGGCGAACATCTTCGGAGTGACGAGCCTGGAACTGGGCTAGGACGCACCCTCCTGGGTGATCCTCCCGAGTGATCCGCCTGAGTGAATTCGAGAATTGACCATACGTTCGAATATTTCTCCGGACGGACCCAAGATCACTGGATACCGTGGCAAGCCGGACAAGACCTCCCCAGAGGCACACAGAGGCACCTCATGACGGAAAACGGAGGAAGGCAGGCCATGGCCGTTAAACCTGAGGGCACACCCATCTGGATCGACGCTTCGTTCCCCGACCTGGAGGCAGCGAAGACCTTCTACGGCGAAGTGCTGGGCTGGACCTTCGGCGAGAGCTCGGCGGAGCACGGCAACTACACCCAGGCGTTCTCCGACGGCAAGGCGGTCGCGGGCCTCGCGCCCAAGATGCCCGGCCAGGACTGGCCCACCGCCTGGTGCCTGTACTTCGCCTCGGCCGACCTCCAGGCCGCCACGAACAAGATCCGTGACCTCGGCGGCCGGATCGTCATCGACCCCATGGCCGTCGCCGACTTCGGGCACATGACGGTCGCCACCGACCCCGCCGGCGTCACCTTCGCCCTCTGGCAGCCCGGCACCCACCAGGGCTTCGAGAAGCAGGGCGAGCCCGGCTCGTACTGCTGGGCCGAGATCACCACCCGCGAGGCCGAGCAGGCGGACGCGTTCTTCCCCGCGCTCTTCTCGTACGACACGAAGAAGATGCAGGACGAGGCCGTCGACTTCAAGCTCTACCAGCTCGGCGAGGACACCACCCTCGGCCGGATGAAGATGACCGAGGATTTCCCCGCCGGGCTGCCCTCGCACATCAACCCGTACTTCGCCGTGGACGACTGCGACGCGGCCATCGCCAAGATCACCAAGCTTGGCGGCCAGGTCCACTTCGGTCCGCACGACAGCCCCTTCGGCCGCTTCGCCGCCGTCTCGGACCAGCAGGGCGCGGGCTTCTCGGTGATCGACATGGGGACGACGAAGGGGGACATGCCGAAGATCTCGTAGATCTCGTAGATCTCGCAGATCACACGGCTGTCGTGTTCCCTTGCACCGGCCCCGGGCGCCGTCACCGGCACCCGGGGCCGGTGCGCGTTCGTCACGCGGGGCCGGTGCGCGGCCGTCACCCGGTTCCGCTCCCCATCGACTCCAGCGCCGCCACCAGCCGATCCGTGACCTCCCCCGGCCGCTCGACATTCATCAAATGCCCCGCCCCCGGAATCTCCTCGTACCGCACCTCGCACGCCGCACCCCGCAGCCCATCGAGCATGATCTCGGCAGCCTTGCGCGGACAGAAGGCGTCTTCCGCGGCCCCGACGACCACAACAGGACACGTGATGTCGGCAAGCGCCGGGGTCAGCGGGCGCTCCCGCAGCCCGGCCATCGCGGCGGCCGCGTTGGCATACCCGGCCCCGTCCCCGACGGCCGCCATCCGCCGCGCGGTCACCGCGTCGACATCCACGTCCGTGCGGTGCAGCGCGGCCACCGTGTCCGCCCGCATCACCTCCGCCAGCCGCTGCCGGTCACCGTTCCGCACCAGCCGGATCCGCTCCTCATAGAACTCCACCGCGGCCTTCCCCACCACCGTGGAAGTACCGAACACCACGGCCCCCGTGACGAGATCCGGCGCGACCGCCGCAGCAGCCAACACGACCGCACCACCCAACGAAAACCCAACACACACAGCGGGACCTGACACCTGCCGCAGGAACTCCAGCAAGTCCTCCCGGAGTTGGTCGAGACTCCCCTCGCCGTTCCCTCTCCCACTCCCACCGTGCCCCCGCAGGTCATACGCGTACGTCCGCCACCCCGCCATCTCCCTCTGCTGCCGCTCCCACGCCCCACCGTCCTCCCCCAGCCCGTGCACCAGCACGACGGCGGGCCCGTCCCCGGCCACCCGGTATCGCACGTCGATGCCGTTGACGTGAGCTGTCATCCCTGTCTCCTCCATCCGTCAGCCCATCCGCAGGGCAGCAGCGAACTGGGGAAGCGCGACCAGCAGGAACGCGGTTCCCATCTCGATCCATCGGTACTTGGCGCGGATGATTTCACTGGTCTTCTGCAAGGACGCCAGCAGTGGGCGGGTCGGATCGTGCGCCACGCGTGCGAACGCGTGGCTGAGCCGGTCACCGTCCATGTCCGACGCGATGTGCTCGAAGTAACCGGGGCCGGCCGTACTGTGGCGCCTGCCGCCCCGTCGCCGGGGAGCGATGGCGCAGACGAAGCAGACGATGGCCAGCAGCGAGGTGACGACGGCACTCCACCAGAGGACTTCGCTCCTCCCCAGCTGGGTGACCGCTCCGTCGCCTGCTTTGTGGGTGACCGTGAGGAACGCACCCAGCACGGCGCCCAGGAAGCCGAGCAGCACAGCGGCCTTCGTGTCCGCGCGGGCGATCTCGACACCGTTCGCGGCCAGGAAGCGCTCCATGGCCGCCACCGTCTCCGGCTCGGGGCCGGTAACCGCGGGGGGAGTCTCCGTGGAGCGGCGACGGTGATCGCGTCGCACTCTGTGGAGCTGCAGATGCGTCCTCGGCGTCATAGCGGCCAGCCCTTGGGCATCTCGCTCGGCCGGCCGTTGAGTCCGGCAGGCGGCTGCGGGATGTCCGCGCGGAGCGGTCCCTGGCCGGGCACCGGCCGGCCGAGCGCGGCGAGCCGGTCCCGCAGCAGCCGGGAGAGTTCCGTCTGCTCCTCCTCGGTGAGCTTGCCGAGCAGACCGGCCATCTCGTCCTGCCAGGTGGTCTCCTCCCGGAGGAGGTTCGAGTTTCCCGCGACCCAGTTCAGTACGTCGCTGACCTGATCGGGCTGCGTGAGCAGCCAGAGAGCGGCGAGGGAGACCGGTCCGCTGCGTACCGCCTGGAGGCAGAAGTCGTACTCCTCCTTCCGGACGGACGACCAGGTGTATGGCGTGCCGCCGTCCGCTTGGCGGCCGAACAGGAACTCCTCCCCCCTGTCCCGGGCGCAGACGTCGGTGACCCGGTACGTGATCCCGCTGTCCTCCAAGGCATGCGGGGCAGCCAGGTGGTGCATCATCTCGGGTGCCCCGACGCTGTGCCCCTGGGCGGCGTGGGCCTCCTCCAGGTGGTGCAGTCGCCGCTCGAGGTCTCTGCGTACGGCATTCCAGCCGTTGGCCGTGCGGCTGCGTACGACCTCGGCAGGATCGTGCACCCACCACAGCACATGGGCATCGACCGGCTCCGCGCCGTAGGACGTCGGAAGGCCTACGGGGAGGACGTCCGACCGCTCGGTGAGCTGCACGTGGAAGGCGCGCTCATACCCGCCGAGCCGCCTGACCGCGGCAGCCGACTCCCCCGCGACCGGCTCCCGCGTCGCCGACAGAGAGGCCAGCACCGTCTCCACTCTGTCCTGCCGTCGCCGGGATCCGAGCACGCGGTACGCGCCGCCCCTGGTCTCCAGGACGAGTGCCCGGTCGCGCCGGCCGGACCAGCGGTGCTTGAGGATCTCCCGCCAGGGGGAGTGCGGGGCTGTGGTGTAGACGGCTGGGGCGGCTTCGCGGGTCACGGCGTCCTCCCGTGTGGTTGTGCGGAGTTCTGTGCGGGTGCGGGTTCGCCACGCCGCCAGGCGCCGAGTGCCTGGCGTGCGATGTGCCGGCCGGGCAGGTCGGCGTCGTCTTGCTGCTCCAGCACGACGAAGAGACGCAGGACTCCGTGCTGCATGTCCTGTGCCAGTGCCTCGAGCAGGATCTCCAGGGCGCCTTCCGCCGTCTCGCTCCAGGCCGCCTCGCGGCACCACGAGAGCACGGAACGCGATGTGGACCAGAAGAGATCGTCGTCGTTCAGGTTCCGGCGGACCATAGCAATGATCACGTCGGCGAACTCGCCGTCCGTGAGCAGTTGCTCATGGAACCAGCGGGCGTCCGACAGCAGGTCGGCGAAGGTCCTGTACGCCAGCTCGGCATCGGCGCCTTCACCGCCGGCCCAGTCGGCCAGGTGCTGGAAGACCGTCGCCTGACTGCCGGACGCGAACAGCTGTCGCACCGCCGTCCGCACGGCCCTGTCGACGAGGCGCTCGTCCTTGTCGTCCTGGTGCCGTCGCGGTACGTACCGCAACAGCTTCATCGCCTGGTCCGGCCGCGAGGCGCCGAAATCGGTGCCGCAGGCGTGCGCGACCGTGGAACGCAGCTGCCAGTTCTGCCCATGGCTCCACATCCTGAGGAAATGCTTCACCTCGCCGGCGAGCACCGGGTCATCGGCTGCCATCCCGAGCGCGTACGCGGCGATGGCCCTGCTGGTCATGCGGTCGGACTTCGCGAGGTCCCGGATGTGCCACAGCGCTCTCCGGCCGCCGCCCCAGCGCGCGGCCATGCCCATGACGCGTCCCACCGGCTGGGTCAAGTCCCGGTCCGCCCGGACACCGCCCATCCAGTCCGTCAGCAGTCCGGACAACTGGCCGTACTGCCGCCATACGTACTTGAGCACGGCTTCCGCCTGCCGATGGCGGGTGAACCGCACCGGCTCCACGGCGTAGATGTATCCGGAAGTCGACCGGATCTCCTGGGGCGCGCACTCGGCACGCACGGTCCGCAACAGACCGTCCAGTGACCGCCGGAACACGAACCGCGGGTTGGGTCGTGGTGCAGGCTGCCCGCCGCCCCGTCCGCCCTCGTCCTCGGTTGGCGGGAGCACGGAGCTGAGCCGGCCGTCCGCCAATTCCAGCAGCCGCTCGGCCTCTTCCCGTACGACGCGGTGGTCCACGCCCTCGAAAACACAGGCTGCCAGAAGGAACGCCAGTCCGTCGGCGTCGTCGAGGAGCTGTTGGAGCAGCTCCGGGACTTCCCCCTCGGCCAGGAAGCTCAGTCGGCTGCGGATGTCGTCGGCGCGTGTCGCCCCGTCAACTGTCTGCCCGTCAGCTGTCTGCCCGTCAGCTGTCTGCCCGTCAACCGTATTCACCAGCGCGGTCACCAGTTCGGCGACCTGACCGGGGACCATTTCCGGAGCCAGGAGTTCGTCCAGCAGGCCCGCGTCCAGGCCCACGAGCAGCCGCTCGCGCTCTCCCGGATGGGGCACCGCCGCCTCGAGACGAGCGTCGAACACGGCGCGCGGCGGGGGCGGCGTGCATCGCACCGGAGAGATGTGCAGATCGCGTTCGAGGCTCCGCAGGAGACCCGGGTCGTCCGGCAGCACGATCACCATGCATGCCCCGGCATCACTCAGCCGGGCCCGGAGGTTGCCGACCGCCCCGGCCTTCTTGAGGTACTCGGGGAACAAGCCGTCCACCAGGTACCCGCGGGCCCCGTTCCGGGTGGGGCGCCAGGAGGCGAGGTCGTCACTGTCCACCGCTCGCAGAGCCATGCTGTCGCTCTGCCGCCGCAGCAGGTTCAACGCCGTCGTACGGCGGCCCGTGCCGGGCTGCCCGGCGAGGAACAGCAGCCCGGTGCCGAGCTTCCGCAGCGCTTCCGGGAAGCACACGGGTTCGGCGAAGCCGGCCTGGGCCTCCAGGATCTCCTCCGCGGAGATGGGCCCCTCGTGCACCTCCACACGCCGGCCGCCCCCGCCGGCCGGTCCGCTGCGATTCTCGACGTGCTGGTCACCAAACATCGCGCCGTTGTTGACGTTGCCGCCAGGCACGTAGTAGATGAACTGATTGGGCGCACCCTCGGACTGGGGCAAGTCCCAGAGCCGGTCGAAGACCTCGCTGATGTCCTCGCTGTCCTCCGGGTCGTCGGTGTCGTCGGAGAGCTCTTCCGGCTCTTTGATTTCTTCCTCGGGCGATTTGCCCGCCCCTTGTTCCAGGGCCGGCCTCTCCCTCTCGCCGTCCATCAGCGGCTCTCATTCTTGTCGCCGTGCACCGTGTCGCCCTGGTTCCCGTGTACTGTGCCCGACTTGTTGCCCCCGACGTAGTCGCCGGCCACGTCGACGTTGCGCACGCTCTGACCGCCGTGCACCGTGCCGTGGTTGATGTTTCCGCGGTCGGCGCGGCTCGTCACCGTCCGGTACGACGGCCGCTGTCCGTTCCCCCGCTGCGTGTCCTCCTGCTGCGCACGCCGGGCCTCCTGGTCATCGACCACCCGCGCACCGAGGATCTTGCGATCGTAGAGACGCCCGGAAGGGACGGGCACGTACAGCCAGGCCCGCTGCTCGAACCGCTTGCCCTCCACTGTCGCCGGCACCTCGATGAAGTGGTCGGTGTGCCGGCCGGTGTAACCGCTCGCCACCGCGTCCTGGTAACAACGGTCGGAGAGGATGGCCGCCACCTGGGTGATGTTCTCGCTGGAAGCGGCGAGCATGGCTTTGACCGGACGGGAGTCCAGCAGTCGGTGGGTGTCGTTGCGCGGCGTGCCGTTGCCGTCGAACTCCTCTCCCGAATCCGGCAGTGGACCGATGTGCAGGCTCACACGGAGCCGGATGCGCACGGCACCGGCCGAGTGCACGTTGAACTCGGTGAGTACATCTTGGAGGGTGTGCAGCCATGGGTGGATGACGAAGGGCATGGCTCCCGGGTCGAAGCCGAACACATAGCCGTCACCGGTGGAGTCGGGGAACCTCCGGTCCTCCCAGACGTCGGACAGGCCGGCACGCGCGAACGAAGTCTGCAGGAGCTGCGGGATGGCACGGCTGATCTCCCCGTGCTGGACGGCCGCGTATCCGGTGAAGTCCTTGGCGTCGACGGCGACGATTCCCCGGTAGGGCGGCAGCCGTCGGCTTTGGAGGTTGGGTTGTGCCGTGGCTTCGGGCAGCGGCTGGCGGAGGTCCGACATAGCTGTTCCTTTTCGGAGTTGGTGGAAGGGGCAGGAGCACCTGCCCGCGGTTCGGGTCAGCCCGAAGGCCGACTCCTAAGAGATTCGCGGGAGTCCGGGTCCCGCTCCGCTCGCCCGGTGCAGAGACCGAGTGACGGCCGTCACATGACCGCTGAGAGGTCAGCCGTTCAGCGAGGCCGCGACCTGCCGCAGAACGGCCAGATCGTGAATGACGATGCGGGTGCGCCGAGCCTCGACCCGGCAGCACTCCAGCTCGGCGAGTTTCGACGTGATCGTGTTCCGGGACGTCTGGAGGTACTGGGCGAGCTCATGACGAGTGAGGGCCAGTTCCAGCGGCTGGTCCGGCCGCCCTGCCGCCTGCCCCGAGATGTCCGCCAGCCGTACCAGCACCGCTGCCAGCCGGGCCAGCACGTCGCCCCCACCGCGAGCCTGATCCGACTCCCGTAGCCGGGTGAGCGCGTACCGCACAAGGACGGGAAAGAGGTCGTGGCGGGCGGCGAAGCCGAGGAACTCCGTCTTGCTCAGCACGGCGACGACGCAGCTCGAGAGCGCTTCGACATTCGCCAGCCGCACCCCGTCGTCCAGCACGGCCACCTCACCCAGGAGCTCCCCGGGGCCGCGGAACGCGAGCAGTGTCAGGCCGCCGTCCCGCTCGTGCCGCACGACTTTGGCCACTCCGCTCAGCACGGCCAGCACATGTGTACCGGGCTCACCCTGCCTCAGCAACTGGCTCCCGGCGTGGTGCCGTCGGTGAAAACCATGACGGGCCAAATCGGCCCAGGCTTCCTCCCCTATGAAGTCACAGAGGGTCTGCCCTGGTGATCTCCCCGCTCCCCCACTGCTGTCGGCCATGGAACGACGATAGAAAATCTCGATCACTCGCGCAGGGGAACCGCACGATCATCCAGCGACCTGGGCCGGCTCACCCTCTTCCCCTCATTTCGTCCCCTCATTTTTACCTCAGCCAACATTGCGCCAAGTCTCCAGAAAATACGCAGGGGTGGTCTGGGGTGACGGGGAGTTGTCTGGCTGACTGTCCCGTGCGCCGAGACCTTGAGGAGATCCCACAGATGGCAGGAACGTCCGCGAAGTCCGTGGCGGTCGTGTCGATCGTGGTCGTGGTGGCTATCGCGGGAGGTCTGTTCGGAATGGTCGGCGGCCACTCTCCCGGGGACGGCGGCCGGCTTGTCGCCCACGACGGGCTGCGGCGCACCGGCGTCGAGGTCTCGACCGGCGGCTGTGGCAGTGGCTGGGAGCGGCCGCGTGCCGGGATGCAGGTTTTCGAGCTGCGGAACACCGGTTCGGCGGCGACCGAGGTGTACCTCAAGGACGTGGTGACCGGTGCGGTGCACGGTGAAGTCGAGGGGCTGGCGCCCGGGGCGAGCCGGGAGCTTCGGGCGGATCTGGGGAACGGTACGTACGCGTTCACCTGCATTCCCGACGATGCCACCGCGGCCCGCGGGCCCGCGCGCAAGGTGACGGGTGCCGAGGGGCCCGGCGGGCCGGCCGCCGTCCCGGTCAGCGTCCACGACCTGATCCCGCCCACGTTGGCGTACCAGAAGTGGGTGCGGGGGCGGATGGGCGAGCTGGTGACGCGGACGGACGCGCTGGCGGACGCCGTCGAGCGCGGCGATCTGCGGCGGGCGCGGACGGCCTGGCTGACCGCGCATCTGGTGTACGAGCGGATGGGCGTGGCGTACGGGACGTTCGGGGACGCCGACGCGGCGATCAACGGCACCACGGCCGGACTTGCGAACGGCGTCCACGACCGGGGGTTCACCGGATTCCACCGTGTGGAGTACGGGCTGTGGCACGGCGAGTCCGCGGCCGACCTGCGCGGTCCGGCGGGGCGGCTGGCCCGGGACGTGCGGGCGCTGCGGCGGGAGTGGGCCGATGCCCGGATGGATCCGCTCGACGTCGGGCTGCGTGCCCACGAAATCCTGGAGAACACCGTGCAGTTCGAGCTGACCAGCCGTACGGATTACGGCAGCGGCAGCAACCTTGCGACCGCTCGCGCCAATCTCGACGGGACCCGGGCTGTACTGGACCGGTTGCGGCCTCTGTTGAGGCACCGGGTGCCCGAACTGCCGGAGACGGAGCGGGCGTTGGATCGGGCGGGGAAGCAGGTGGGCGAGTACAGGAGCGGTGGGCGCTGGGTGCCGTTGGATCGGCTCTCGCGAGCGCAGCGGGAGCGGCTGAACGGGACGTTCGGCGATCTCGTCGAGGGGCTGGCCGACGTGGCCGCCGTGCTCGACGTGCGGAGGACGGTCTCGTGAGCGAGAGACTGAGCGAGAGAGTGAGCGGGGCGGGTACCAGGGCGGGCACCGGCTCGGATATCGGTTCGGGTGGCGGTGCGGACGGTGGCCTGGGCCGGCGGCGGTTTCTGTACGGTGCGGCCGCGGGGCTCGGTGGGGCGGCCGCCGGCGGGGCCGTTGTCGCCGCGGCCGCGGACAGCGACGAACCGGCGCGCGGCAACGCGCAGGAGGTGTCGGCCGCCGCGCGGGCCGTCCCCTTCCACGGCCCCCACCAAGCCGGCATCCTCACCCCCCCCCGCAGCGCAGCACCGCCTTCGTGGCGTTCGACGTACTGGCGGCGGGCCGGACCGAACTCGCCGACCTGCTGCGGACGTTGACCGAGCGGGCGCGGTTCCTGACCACCGGCGGCGTCCCCGCGCCGCTGGGCATCACCGCGCCGCCCTCCGACTCCGGAGTGCTCGGGCCCGATGTACCGCCGACCGGGCTCACCGTGACCGTGGGTGTCGGCGCCGCCCTTTTCGAGGAGGACCGGTACGGGCTGGCCGCGAGGAAGCCGCGGCGGCTGCGGGCCATGGAGACGTTTCCCGACGATGACCTGCGGCCGGAGTGGTGTCATGGAGACCTCAGCGTGCAACTGTGTGCGCCCGAGACCGACGCCGTTCTGCACGGGCTCCGGGACCTGGCCCGGCACACCCGCGGCGCGATGCAGGTGCGCTGGCGGCTGGACGGTTTCACCTCGCCGCCGCGGCCGAGTGGTACGCCGCGGAACCTGATGGGCTTCAAGGACGGTACGGCCAATCCGTCCGTGCGCGACCGGCGGGCGATGGACCGGCTGGTGTGGGTCGGGCGCGGCGCCGGTGAGCCGGACTGGGCGGTGGGCGGCAGTTATCAGGCCGTACGGCTGATCCGGATGCTCGTGGAGTTCTGGGACCGGGTCTCGCTCACCGAGCAGGAGCGGATGTTCGGTCGCGCCCGGGACACCGGTGCGCCGCTCGACGGCACCCACGAGCACGACACGCCCCGGTACGCACTGGATCCCAAGGGCGACTCGATCCCCCTGGACGCGCACATCCGGCTGGCCAATCCGCGTGCGCGTGACACCGAGGACCAGCGCCTGCTGCGCCGCGCCTACAACTACGACCGGGGCACGGACGCGAACGGCAACCTCGACATGGGGCTGCTGTTCTGCTGCTACCAGCAGGACCTGGAGCGGCAGTTCGTCACCGTGCAGAAGCGGCTGGCGGGCGAGCCGCTGACCGACTACCTCACTCCGTTCGGCGGCGGCTACTTCTACGCGCTGCCGGGCGTGCGGGACCGCGACGACTGGCTGGGGCGGACGCTGCTGGCCTGAGCTGCGCGGAAGTTCATATCACGGTGCGTCATATCACGGCGCGTCATATCGCGCGGTGCGTATTTCACGGTGCGACGGAAGGTGACAGGTGATGAGCAGGGCAGGGAAGGCGGCACGGCGGGCGGGCGGCGGCCGGAGTGGCATCAGATGGGCGGCGCTGCTCGGTACAGTTGCTCTCGGTGTGTGCGGTACGGCCGCGTCGGCGGGAGCGGCCCCGGCGGCCGGTGCCGGGCGGCACGGCGGTACTGCCACTCCGATCAAACACCTCGTCGTGATCTTCGACGAGAACATCTCGTTCGACCACTACTTCGCGACCTACCCCGAGGCCGCGAACACCGACGGGACGAAGTTCACGCCGGCCGAGGACACCCCGAAGGACATCGACAACCTGCGGACCGCCGGGCTGCTGGACGAGAACCCCAACCAGTACCGGCCCAAGCGACTGACTCCGGAGCAGGCGATGACCTGCGACCAGAAGCACGACTACAGCCCCGAGCAGTACGCCTACAACGGCGGTAAGGCCGATGAATTCGTGGAGAACACCGACTCGGGGAAGTGTTCCGGCGGGCTGTTCGGCGAGCCGGGGCTAGTGATGGACTATTACGACGGCAACACCGTCACCGCGATGTGGAACTACGCGCAGCATTACGCGCTCAGCGACCGCTCGTTCAGCACCACGTACGGCCCGTCCACCCCCGGCGCCATCAACCTGGTGTCCGGCCAGACCCACGGCATTGTCACCATCGATCCCCACTCCAGCACCGAACACCCCCGGCAGGCCGACAAGCCCGACCCCGGTGTCGTCTCCTCGCCGGACGCGAAGGGTGTCGGCACGATGACGCTCGACCCGGACCCGGCGTACGACGACTGCTCGGACAAGGACCACACCAGCGGCGACAACCTGGGAGCGATGACCGGACGCAACATCGGTGATCTGTTGAACTCCCGGCGAGTCAGCTGGGGTTGGTTTCAGGGCGGCTTCCGGCCGGGCACGGCGTGGGACGGCAAGAAGGGCCACTACGCGCAGTGTGCCGCGGTCACGCACACCAATGTCGGCGGTCAGGCGGTCGAGGACTACAGCCCGCATCACAACCCCTTCGCGTACTACAAGACCACTTCCAATCCGCACCACTTGGCGCCCCGTAACACCGCGGAGATCGGCCACGCGGGCCGCGCCAACCACAACTACGACCTCACCGACCTGCACGCCGCGCTGAAGGCCCGCACACTCCCGGCCGTCAGCTTCGTGAAGGCGCCGGCGTACCAGGATGCGCACGCCGGTAACTCCTCCCCCACCGACGAGCAGCACTTCCTCATCGACGAGATCAATCGCATCCAGAAGTCCGCGCAGTGGAAGGACACCGCGATCGTCGTGGCGTACGACGACTCCGACGGCTGGTACGACCACGTGTACGCGAAGCCGCGCAACGGTTCCAAGGACGGCACTCCCAACGACAACGGGCAGCCGACGGACGCGGCGGCCTGCCGCGAAGCCCCGGCGGCCGCCGGCGGCTACGCCGACCGCTGCGGCCCGGGCACCCGCCAGCCGCTCCTGGTCATCTCCCCGTACAGCAAGGTCAACCACATCGACCACACCCCCACCGAGCAGACCTCGATCACCCGCTTCATCGAGGACAACTGGCACACGGGCCGCATCGGTGACGCCTCCTTCGACTCCCGCGCCAACCCCCTGACCTCGATGTTCGACTTCGCCCACCCGAACAACAAGCGGGTCCTCCTCGCCAAGGACGGCTCAGTGTCCTCGACCGGTCCGATTCCCCCGGTCCAGCCGCTCGACCCGGCCGCCGCCCCGTCCGGCACCGATCCGGTACGCGCGGCAGCAGCCCCGGACACCGCGAATCGCCCCACCGAGACGTCTTCGCTCCCGCTCGGAATCGGCATCGGTGTCGCCGCCATCCTGGCCGCCGCCGGCACAGCCTTCGCCCTCCACCGCCGCCGCTCCCACACAGAGGGGTGAGAGGGTACGGACATGACAAAGCCATTCACGGTCCGAGTCACCGTTCGCGTCTACGAGACCGACACACAAGGGCACTTGAACGCCAACGTGTACCTGCAATACGCGGAGCACGCACGGTGGGAGCTGCTGCGTGCGGCGGGCATCCACCAGAGCGACCTGCTGGCGAAGGGGGTCAGCCCGGTCAGCCTGGAGAGCACGATCAAGTACCACCGCGAAGTGGTCGCCGGCGACGACATCGACGTGAGCTGCGCCTTCGTCTTCGGGGAGGGCAAGTCCTTCCGCGTGGAGCAGGCCATGACCCGCCCCGATGGCACTCTCGTGGCGGAGGTGTTCAACGTCGGCGGAATACTCGACCTGAACGAGCGCAGACTCGTGCCCAATCCCCGGGAGTACTTCCGCGGGGTCGCGGCCGATCCGGACGTGGCCGGGCTCTGACAGCGCTAGCTCACCCGTTCGAAGATCGCTGCCAGGCCCTGGCCGCCGCCGATGCACATGGTTTCCAGGCCGTAGCGGGCGTCGCGGCGGTGCATTTCGCGGGCCATGGTGGTGAGGATGCGGGTGCCGGTCGCGCCGACCGGGTGGCCCAGGGAGATGCCGGAACCGTGGACGTTCAGCCGCTCGAAGTCGGCCTCGCCGAAGTCCCATTCGCGGGTGCAGGCGAGCACCTGGGCGGCGAACGCCTCGTTGAGTTCGATCAGGTCCAGGTCGGAGATCTTGAGGTCCGCCTTCTCCAACGCAACGGCGGTGGCGGGGACCGGGCCGATGCCCATGATCTTCGGGGCCACGCCGGCCACGCCCCATGACACGAGGCGTACCAACGGACGCAGGCCGAGTGCGGCGGCGCGGTCCGGGTGTGTGACGACGCACATCGCCGCGGCGTCGTTCTGGCCGCTGGCGTTGCCCGCGGTCACGGTGGCCCCGGAGTCCTGCTTGCCCAGTACCGGGCGCAGGGCCCCGAGGGTCTCCATCGAGGCGTCGGCGCGGGGGTGCTCATCGGTGTCGACGACGGTCTCGCCCTTCTTCGTCCGTACGGGCACGGGGACGATCTCCTCGGCGAACACGCCGGAGCTCTGCGCGGCGACCGCCCGCCGGTGCGAGGTCACCGCCAGCAGGTCCTGTTCCTCGCGGTCGATGCCGTACTCGCGGCGCAGGTTCTCCGCGGTTTCCAGCATTCCGCCCGGCACCGGGTAGTTGCGGCCGCCCGCGGTGGCGCGGCCCCGGGCCAGGCCGTCGTGCAGTGTCACGCCCGGGCCCTTGACGCCCCACCGCATGTCGGTGGTGTAGAAGGCGACGTTGCTCATGCTCTCCGCGCCACCGGCGACGATCAGCTCGCTGACGCCGGACTGGACCTGCATGGCTGCCTGCAGTACGGACTGCAGGCCGGAGCCGCAGCGCCGGTCGACCTGCATGCCGGGCACGGTGATCGGCAGGCCCGCGTCCAGGGCGACGACCCGGCCGATGGCGGGCGCCTCGCTGGTCGGGTAGCAGTGGCCGAGGATGACGTCGTCGATCGTGGCCGGGTCGAGGCCGGTACGTGTCAGCAGACCCCGGAGCGCGACCGTGCCCAACTCGGCGGCACTCAGGCTCTTCAAGGAACTGCCGAAGCGGCCGATGGGGGTACGGACGGGCTCGCAAATCACGGCTTCACGCATGGTGTTGACACCTCCATGGCGGGTCGAGGACGAATAGGGCGGACGAGAGCCGCCGGTGTTACATGAACCGCCCGCCGGTGACTTCCAGCACCGTGCCGGTCATGTACGAGGACAGGTCCGAGGCGAGGAACAGTGCGACGGAGGCGACCTCGCGCGGCTCGCCGGCGCGTTGCATCGGGATCTCGGCCATCTTCTGGTCCCACGCCTTCTGCGGCATGGCCTCGGTCATGGCCGAACGGATCAGGCCCGGCTGGATGGCGTTGACCCGTACGCCGTGATGCGCCAGTTCCTTGGCCGCGGCCTTCGACAGGCCCACGATGCCGGCCTTGGCGGCGGAGTAGTTGGTCTGGCCGACCATGCCGACCTTCCCGGACAGCGAGGAAATGTTCACGATCGCACCGCTCCGCTGCTCGCGCATGACCGCGGCCGCCTTGCGCGTGCCGTTCCAGGTGCCCTTGATATGCACGTCGATGACCTGGTCGAACTGCTCCTCGGTCATCTTCCGCATCGTCGCGTCGCGGGTGATCCCGGCGTTGTTGACCATGACGTCCAGCGAGCCGAAGGCATCCAGCGCCGTCTGGATGAGTGTGTCCACCTCGGCGGCGTTGGTGATGTCGCACCGCACCGCCCGGGCCACCGCGGACCCGCCGAGTCCCTTGGCCGCCGCCTCGGCGGCCGCCAGGTTCAGGTCACCGAGGACGACCTTCGCGCCCTCCTCGACGAACCGCTCGGCGATCGCGAGACCGATCCCCTGGGCACCGCCGGTGATGACCGCGGTCTTGTCAGCGAGTAGCGGCATGGTGGTGAACCTCCTTGTTGAGTACGTGAGTTGGATACTGAATGACGCCGTCCTCGCGCAGCTCCGCCAAGTCGCGGGACGACAGGCCGAGTTCGGTGCGCAGTACCTCTTCGGTGTGCTCTCCCACTCGCGGCGAAGCCTCCGGCGGTGATTGTTCGCCGGCCATCACCACGGGTGATCCGGGCGCCCAGTACCTGCCGACCCCCGGCTGTCGTACCTGCGCCATCAGCGGGTTCTCGCGCAGCAGGCGCGCGCCGTCGGCGGCGAGACCGGTGAAGCTCCAGTACTTCGACCAGAGCAGGCGAGTGGTACGCAAGGCCGCTTCCGCCTGCGCGAACGTGCGGGTCTCGAACCAGCCGGCCAGCAGCTCCCCCAGGACCTTGCGGTGTCGGTAGCGTTCCGACTCCTCCGCGAAGTCCACCCCGAGCGCGGACGCCAGTGCGGACACCACGTCGGTGAGCCCGGTGGCTGCCAGAAGGTCCCGCCAGTGCCGGGGCGTGAGCGCGACGATCATCAGCCGCTCGCCGTCGGCGGTGGTGAAGTCGCGGCCGAAGGTGCCATAGACGTGGTTGCCGATGCGTTCCCGTGGCGTGCTGCTCAGTTGGGCCTCGGCGAGGTAGCCGAGGTTTCCGGCGGTCGCCAGCGCGACGTCCTCCAGGGCGACCCGTACCTGCTGGCCCTCGCCCGTCAGCAGACGATGCCGTTCGGCGGCCAGCAGTCCGGTCGTGAGGTACAGCCCGGCGGCGACGTCCCACGCGGGCAGCAGGTGGTTCACCGGTCGCGCCGCGTCCTCCGGGCCGGTGACCAGCGGGAATCCGGTCGCCGCCTGGACGGTGTAGTCCACCGCTGTACCACCGTCCCGGCGGCCGGTCAGCAGTACGTGGATCAGGTCGGGCCGGCGCGCCCGCAGCGCCTCGTACGTCAGGTCCGGGTGCCGCTCGGAGTTGCTGATCACAATCCCGCCGCGGCGCCCGTCGCAACGCCCGCCGCCGACGATCAGGTCGGTGACGAGCCGGCGTCCCCGTTCGGACCGCAGGTCCACCTCGATGGCCCGCTTGCCCTTGTTCAGCCCTGACCAGTACAGGCTCGTCCCGCTGTCGGCCAGTGGCAGGCGGGTGCGGTCGGGGGCACCGCCGACCGGCTCGATCCGGATCACGTCGGCGCCGAGCTGGGCCAGTGTCATCCCGCTCAGCGGGGTCGCCACATAGCTGGAGATCTCGATGATCCGCATGCCGCGCAGGGGCTGGGAGCGGCGCGCTTCCCACTCCCGTGGCTCATGCGGTACTGCGGGGTCGTGCCTCACTTCGCTCCCCGCATCAGGTTCTTGCCGATGATCAGCTTCTGGATCTCGCTGGTGCCCTCGTAGATGCGGAACAGCCGGGCGTCGCGGTAACAGCGCTCGACGACCGTGCCGCGCATATAACCCATGCCACCGTGGATCTGCACCGCGAGGTCGGCCGCCTTGGAGACCATCTCGGAGCAGAAGAGCTTGGCTGCTGAGGGCGCGATCCTGCGGTCCTCGCCGGAGTCGTACTGGCGTGCCGCGTCGAGGACCATCGCGCGGCCGGCCAGTACCCCGGTCTGGATCTCCGCGAGCATCGCCTGGACCAGCTGGAACTCGCCGATCGGCCTGCCCCCCTGCTTGTTGGCGGCGGCGTGGGCGACGGACTCCTCCAGGATCCGCTGGGCCATGCCGACACACAACGCGGCAATGTGTACGCGGCCGCGCACGAGGGACTTCATCGCGGTGCCGAAGCCGGCGCCCTCCTCGCCACCGATCAGCGCGTCCTTGCCGACGCGCACGTCATCGAAGAACACCTCAGCGGTCCAGGCGCCGGCCTGGCCCATCTTGGGATCCTTGGGACCGATGGTGACGCCCTGCCGGTCCGCCTCGACCAGGAAGACGGAGATGCCCTTCGTGCCACGGCTCTCCGGGTCCGTCCGGGCGAAGACCACGAGCAGATCGGCCAGCGGGGCGTTGGTGATGAACCGCTTCGACCCGTTGATGACGTACAGGTCGCCAGCACGGTGGGCCCGGGTCGTCAGGCCCGACGGGTCCGAGCCCGCCTCGGCCTCGGTGAGCGCGAAGGAGGCGACGGCGCCCTCGGCGAGCCGGGGCAGCCAGTACTTCTGCTGCTCCTCGGTGCCCGCGTTGACCAGCACCTGGCCGGCGATGCCGTTGTTGGTGCCGAACATCGAGCGGAAGGAGGGAGTGGTGTAACCGAATTCGAAGGCGAGCTGTGCGTCCTCGTACAGGTTGGCGCCGAGGCCACCGTACTCCTCCGGGAGCGTGTATCCGAACAGGCCCATCTCCGCGGCCTTTTGACGGATGTCCGCCGGTATCGCGTCGGTCTCCTCGATCTCGTCCTCACGCGGAACGACGTCCTCGCGCACGAAGCGGCGCACCGCGTCGAGCACGGCCTCGAAATCGGTGGATTCCATGGTGTTGTTCTCCGTTCCCGCGTTCATTCGGTTTCGATCGGGCTGGTCAGGCTGTCGGGCTGGTCAGGACCGCCAGGGCGTCCACGGCGACAGCGCCCTCCCCGCGTGCACCGAGCAGCAGTGGGTTCACATCGAGTTCGGCGAGTTCCTCGGACAGGTCGGTGGCCAGCCAGGACAGGCGCGCGATGGTTTCCGCCGCCGCGTCGATGTCGCGCGGCGGGTTGCCGCGTACCGCGCCGAGCAGCCGGCTGCCGCGCAGTGACAGGAGCAGGCGCCGGGCGGTGTCGGTGTCGATGGGGGCGACGGCGACCTGACTGTCGGCGAGGGCCTCGACGAGTACCCCGCCCAGGCCGACCACGACGACCGGGCCGAACACGGGGTCGTTCTTGGTCCCGACGATCAGCTCGGTGCCGGCGGGCGCCATGCGCTGGACCAGCAGCCGGGCATCGTCCACTCCCGCCTCGCGGGCGATACGGAACAGGTCGTCGGCGGCCCCGCGAATGGCCCCGGCCGCGTCGAGCCCGAGCCGCACACCGCCCATGTCGCTCTTGTGCCCGATCCGGTCGGACAGCAGCTTGACCGCGACCGGACCGCCGAGCTCTGCCGCCGCGGTCACCGCCGCGTCGGCCGATGCCACCGGGCGGGAGGCGGCACAGGGTATGCCATACGCGGCGATCAGCCGGGTCGACTCGTCCTCGTCGAGTTGGATCCGTCCCGCGGCCCGCGCCGCGGTCAGCAGTGAGCGCGCGGCGGCGTCATCGATACCGTCAGGACGCTGCGGCCGCGGCAGCGCGGGACGCAGGCTGAAGTCCGTGAGCAGCCCGAGCGCGGCGGCGGCGCTGCCCGGGCCGGTGTAGCAGGGGATGCCGAGATCGCGCAGCCGCTGCCGTGGCCGGCCGCTGCCGCCGGTCCACACCACGACCACGGGGCGGTCGGTGGAGCGGTGGGCCTCTTCGACGGCGTCGATGAGTTCGGTGGCGCAGCTGTCCGCGCAGCCGAGCAGGACGGCGATCATGTCGGTGTCGGGGTGCTCGACGGCCACCCGGAGCGCGCGGCGGAGGATCTGCGGCTCGGCGAGGAGGGTGCCGGTGAGGTCGACCGGGTTGCGCGGCGATCCGTACGCCGGGATGGCGGCGGCCATCTTGCGCTGCCACGTCTCGTCCCAGGCGCGGACCTCGAGGCCGTACCGGGCCGCCGCGTCGGCCATCAGGGCGCCTGCGCCACCGGAGACGGACAGGCTGGTCAGCCTGCGGCCGCGGGCCCGCCGCCCGGTGGCGAAGAGCTGCGCGGCGTCGAGCATCTCCTCGGGGCCGTCGACCCGCAGGATGCCGTACTGGCGGGCCGCGCCGTCGAAGACCGCGTCCTCCCCGGCGAGTGACGCGGTGTGCGACTGCGCCGCGCGGGCGCCCGCCGCCGAGCGCCCGACCTTCACGGCGATGATCGGCTTGTCCCGCTCATGCGCCGCCCGGGCGGCCTCCAGCAGCCGGCGGCCGCCGGTGACGCCCTCCAGGTAGGCCAGCACCACCTGGGTCTGCTCGGTGCGGACCAGCCCGTCCAGCAACTCGGCCACCGACAGGTCGACTTCATTGCCGGTGTTGAGGTAGTGCGAGATCCCGATGCCCAGATTCTGCGACTCGTTGAAGACGAAGCCGCCGAACGCACCGCTCTGGCTGAGGAAGGCCACCGGGCCCTCGTGCAGCGGTACGTCCTCGTCCAGCGCCGAGGTGAACGTGGGCATCGCGCGGTCCCGTACGCCGATCATGCCGAGGCAGTTCGGGCCGAGCACCCGCACACCGCTCTCCTCGATCGCCGCCCGCAGGTCGCGCTGGAGCGCCGCGCCCTCGCCGCCGAGTTCGGCGAAGCCGGATGCGCCCACGATCGCGGCCGGGATACCGCACCGACCGCAGGCCCGTACCGCGTCGGCCGTCCGTTCCGCGGGCAGCATGATCATCACGAGGTCGATGTCGCCGTCGACGTCGTCGAGGCTGCGGTGGGCCGGCAGGCCCTGAACGGTCTCGCGGGTGGGATTGATCGGCAGGATCCGTCCGGCGAACCCGAACCGCTTCAGGTACTCCACCGGGCGGCCCGACAGCTTGGCCGGATTGTCCGACGCGCCGAGGATCGCTATGGACCGCGGGTACAGCAGCTTCTGCACGGCGTCGCCGCTGTCGGTCGCATCAGTCGGATGGGAACTGAGGTTGCTCGCAGGCACGGTCAACTCCTTGGTTTTCAGCGCGCAGCGGCCGGATTCACCGGATCCACCGAATCCCCCGGATCCATCGGTTCTTCTTCCGCGGTGCGGCGCTCGGACAGCGTGAGGAACGCCCGGGCGGCGAACAGTGACACCACGCTGACCAGCACCGCGAACCCGATCGGCAGCACGATCGACCCGGAGGCGGTGAGCAGGGACTGCAGGATCACCGGTGCCAGGCCACCAAGGACCCCCGCCAGTCCGTAGGTCGCCGAGATCCCGGTGTAGCGGACGTTCGGCGGGAACGCCTGCGCGAACATCCCCGCCAGAAGGGCGTAATACATGACGTCCGGAATGGTCGCGAGCACCGCCCCCAGCATGGCGAGGGCCAAACTCCCGGTACTGACGAGAAGGAACATCAACGGCAGCGTCGGCAATTGGAGTACGAGCAGCAGGGTGACGGCCTTCCGTACGCTCCACCGGGTGGCGAGCACCGCCCCGAAAGGCTGCACCAGGAATTGCACGACACTGGCGATCAGAATGATCGTGAGGAAGTCGTTCTTCGCCAGGCCGATTTCCGCGGTGGCCCAGGACAGCGCGAAGGTATCGCGCGCGTACACCACCGTGAACACGGTGAGGGCCGCGCCCACGCCGACCAGCACGGTCTTGGTGTTGCCGCGGAACAGGCTGACCAGCGGTACCTTCACCGTCTGCTGGGACGCGCGCATCGCGACGACCGCGGGCGACTCCTCCAGGCTCAGCCGGATCACCAGGCCGACGACCACCAGCAGCGCCGATGCGAGGAACGGCAGCCGCCACGCCCAGCTCAGCAGCGCCTCCTCCGGCAGCTGGGCGACCGCGAGGAACGACAGCGTCGCCAGGATGCGGCCCGCGGGCGAGCCCTGCTGCGCGAAGGCGCCGAAAAGAAAGCTGCGTTCCTTCTTGGCGTGCTCGGTGGCGATCAGCACCGCGCCGCCCCATTCGCCGCCGACCGCCAGCCCCTGCACCATGCGGAACACGATCAGCAATACCGGTGCGGCGGCGCCGATCTGGGCGTAGGTAGGCAGCAGGCCGATGCCGACCGTACTGACACCCATCAGCATCAGGGTCGCGATGAGCGCCTTCTTGCGTCCGATCCGGTCGCCGAGGTGACCGAAGACGATGCCGCCGAGCGGGCGCGCCAGGAAACCGATCCAGAAGGTGGCGAAGGACAGCAGAATGCCGACGGAGGCCGGGACCCGGGAAAAGAACAACGGCGCGAAGACCAGGGCCGAAGCGGTGCCGTAGACGTAGAAGTCGTACCACTCGATCGTCGTGCCCATGAAAGAAGCCCAGCCTGCTTTGCGGGCCATTTTCTCTTCTCCGGGCAACTGTCCGGTTCGCATCTCATTTCCTTCCGGAATGGCGACCCTGCGTAGGAATCCCGGGTAGGAATCCCGCGTATGAACCCTGCGCATGGACCTTGCGGACGGCGGCGCGATGTTGCTGCTCGGGAAACTAGGGGCAACCAACTAGTTTCGTCCAACACCAAACCTGCGTACGATTGATTCGCCGCAGCGACACAATGGGCCCTGACCAGCGCAGAGCGAGGGTGGCCGGATGGAACTGAGACATCTGCAGGCGTTCGTCGTCGTCGCGGAGGAGCTCAACTTCCGTCGTGCGGCGGCGCGGTTGCAGATGACGCAGCCGCCGCTGTCGCAGCAGATCAAACGGCTGGAGCGCGAGGTGGGGGTGGATCTGCTGCGCCGTACGACCCGGCATGTCACGCTCACCGGCGCCGGCGCGGCCTTCCTGACGGAGGCCCGGCGCGCGCTGCAGGCAGCTCAGGCGGCGCCGGAGGCGGCCCGCCAGGCGGCCGCCGGACAGACCGGCGTGGTCCGGCTCGGCTTCAGCGGCCCCACCTCCCACGAGGTACTGGTCCTCATGACCCGGAAGTTCCGCGAACACCGGCCCCACGTACGGCTGGAGGTCCTCGGTCCGGTCTTCGGCGGCGAAATGGTCGGGCGGCTCGGCCGGGACGAGGTCGACGCGGGGCTGATCCGGCTGCCGGTGGCGGGCTCGGGGCTGCAGATACGGGAGCTCACGCGGCACCGCATCACCGTGGCGCTGCCCACCGAGCACCCGTTGGCGACGCGCCGGGAGGTCGGCGTGCTCGACCTGCGCGACGAGCCCGTGGTCAGCCACCCCACCAACCGGGGCGCCGGGATCGTCTCCGTCATCCACAAGGCGTTCCTGAAGCACGGCACCGGCCCGAACGTCGTCCAGGAGGCCCCGGACACCCACACCATCCTGTCGCTGGTCGGCGCGGGCGTGGGCATCGGCTTCGTCCCCGCGTCCGCGGCCCACCTGAAGGTCCCGGGCGTCGTCCTGCTCCCGGTCTCCGACATCCCCCCACTGCCACTGGCCCTCGCCTGGCGTAAGAACGACCCCAACCCGGCACTGCACGCACTGATCGACCTGTTGGACGAGATCTCGGCGGAGTGCCGGCCGAAGCCGGACGAAAGCTGACGGCCTCGTCAGCCTCGATTGACGCCGGCGCGGGCCGGTGGTGTGCTCGTACTCCATCCGATGCTGGTTCAGCGGCCCTGCCGAGTGAGGCTGCCATGAATGAAGCTGAGGCCAAAGGCCCTGGTTCTGCCGGGCTCCACGGTCCTGGTTCTGCCGGGCTCGGTGGTCCTGGCTCTGCCGGACTCCGGCCGCTCAAACCGCCCGACGCGACACTGCGGGCACCGGGCAGCTTCCCCGTCTACCCCGGCCTGGCCGACTACCTGCTGTCGGTCACCAAGCACCCGGACCCGAGCGGAGTCATCCCGCATGTGATGGCGACCTGTTCCGCGTACTCCTATGCCGGTCCCATGCCGCACGCAGACCCGCAGACAGTCCGAATGATCATGGAGAGGATGGGGCTGCAGCGCAATCGCTGCAAGGCATTTGAACAGCGGGTGGACGCACTGTTCGTCGCCTCCACGGCGTATCTCATACAGAGCGAGGACCGCCGGGTGGCCATCCTCTGCTACCGGGGCACGCAGCCGGAAGACGTCATCAGTACCCTCGCCGACGCAGACGTCGCCCCGGAGCGACTCTCCATCGACCTCGACGGTACCGAGCACTACGTCCACGCCGGCTTCTACCGCAACATGCGCGTGACCCGCTACCTGGTCATCGAGGCGCTGGACAGGGCCGTCAAGGGGCAGTCCATCCTGCCCGAAGACGGGGACGACGCTGGCGAGAAACTGCAGAAGCTGTACATCACCGGGCACAGCCTCGGCGGCGCCATGGCCGCGCTCATGGCAGTCGTCCTGGTCAAAGAGCCCGCGTATGCGCACATCGCCGACAAGCTCGAAGCGGTCTACACCTTCGGGCAGCCCCTGATCGGCGATGCCGGTTTCGCCCGTGCCTGCGAGCAGGCAGTCGACAACCGCGGCGTCCACGTGCTCCGCGACCGCCTGCTGCGCTACGTCTACTCCCGCGACGCCGTACCGCACCTCCCGCCCCGCCCCGTCGGCCGGTACGCGCCGTTCGGGCGGGAGTTCCGGTACGAGAAGGCCATGAGCCCGGTGAATGTGGCGTTCTCCCGGCTCAGTGACGCGGTCGACGAGCTGGCGTCACTCCCGGGCGACATCCTGGAGACCATGAGCGAGCTGCTCCAAGGGCCACAGCCCTCATCCGCCGGGCCTGCATACGGGTCGATCGGCCGCGACGCATTGCGGGTGGGATGCTTCCTGCCGAAGCAGGCTCTGCGATTCATGGGCGCAGCCGCGCGGTGGGCGACAAGCGTGCCGTCGCAGCTGCCGGAGGGGTGGCACGAGCGCACCGGCGCGGCCCGCTCGGGCTCGATGCAGAACCTCTCCGGCTTCACACTCGTGGCCCCCCTCGCGTTTTTCGCCGTCAGGCTCAACCTGACACGAACCCTGCCCTTCAAGTACTCCTTCGACGACCACATGCCAACTCACTACATCTCCCGCCTGGCCCCCTCGGGCGTACTGAGCGAATTCGGCGACGTCAGGTAGTACGGCGGGAGACGGTACGGCGTTGGTACGAGGGCCGCACTCAGGTGATCTCCAGGGTGACGGTGGAGTAGATGTCCCTGACCGTGCCTTCTCCGAGTTCGCATTGGAGGATGTCCGTCGCTGCTCCGACGTTTGTCTGCAGGAAGGTGCCACCGGCGAACAGGCCATTGGTGACGGTGCCGGTCATGACGACAGTCAAGGTCGCGCCTTCGAGGCTGGATTGGACGCTGGCCTCGACGGTGGAGGTCTGACCGGTGTTCCAGGTGATCCGGAAAGTGGTGGAGGTGGGTAGCAGGAGTTCCAAGCAGGAGAGGCTGCCGCTCACCCGGTCGGTGCGGGTGCCGGAGGTCACGCGGGGATGGGACAGCGAGACGCAGGGGCCGTACTCGGTACGGGCGCTGACCCTCGTCGGCTTGGGGTCGCGGGTCAGCGGTGGGTCGTAGGTGATGACATCGCTGCTGGGGGGCGTGCAGGTGAGGTCGAGGGGCCTGGCCTGGGCCGGACCGGCAGTCGTCAAGAGCCCGGCGATCAGGCTTGCGATGGTCAGGGCACTGGCGGCGACGGTGCGTGGGCGCACGGCACTCCATTCCGGTCATCGGTGAGAGCGGGCTGAGCGAGTGCGGCCGGGCGCGCCCGGCCGCCGAGAGGTCCGACGGGTATCGCCTCAGCGGTCCAGAACGCGCCCGCGTCCCCACTGGGACGGCGGGGCCGCCCCGGAAACACTCGGCTCATGGCCCACCCAAGCGACGTCGCGGAAGACGGACAACACGGCCACGGAGCGCTCGGCGGCGAACCGGCCACAACGAATGGGGCGCTGGAGCCTCATGCGTCCCCAAGACACCCCGGCGGCCTGGTCAGCGCTCTCCTCACCGGGCATCCGGCCGGCCTCGAAGCGACCGATCCGGTGTCACTCCGACCGGTGAACGCCCACGTTCAAACACCACGCCGGCACCCCCGCCTGGTTGGCCTGCCGCCCGGCTCATGGTTCGGACTCGGTCTCGGGTTCGTCACCCGGAAGTTCGCCACCCACACCGACAGTGGCTACGAGGCCCCCGCTCCCCGGTCGAGGAAGACGTCAGTGAGCGGCGATCAGCAGATCGGAGGCCTTTTCGCCGATCATGATCGACGGGGTGTTGGTGTTGCCGGAGGGGACGGACGGCATGATTGAGGCGTCCGCCACGCGGAGTCCCCGCACGCCGTGAACGCGCAGCTCGGGGTCCACGACCGCGAGGTTGTCCTGGCCCATCCTGCAGGTACCGACCTGATGGTGGTACGTGCCGACCGCGCGCCGTACGTACTTCCGCAGGTCGTCCCGGGTGCGGGCGTCCGGCCCCGGAGCCACTTCCGCCTTGCGCCACGCGTCGAAGGCGCGCTGGCCGCCGATCTCCCGGCACAGCTCCACGGCGTCGACCAGCGCTTCGAGGTCGTACCGCTCGGCGAGGACGTTCGGGTCCAGCAGTGGTGCGGCCTCCGGGTCGGCCGAGGCGAGCCGCAGCGTGCCGCGGGACAGCGGCCGGACGATGCCCGGGGCGATGGTGTAGCCGTGCTCCGGCACGGGGTACGACTCGGCGGGGTAGACCAGGTGCAGGAAGAGAGGCTGCAGGTCGGGGCCGGGGCGGCGCGGGTCGGTGGAGGTGAAGAGCTGGCTTTCGAGCAGGTTTGCCTTTCCGGGCGGCAGCGGACGGGACGCCTCGTAGACGTTGCTGACCAGCAGATGGTCGTGCAGATTCTCCCCGACGCCCGGCAGGTCCACGGCGATGTCGACGCCGACCTGGCGCAGCTGCGCGGCGGGGCCGATGCCGGACAGCAGCAGGGTCTGCGCCGAGCCGATGACACCGCCGCTGAGTACCACCTCGGCGGCGGCGTGCGCGCGGTGCAGGCGGCCCTCCGCGGCGTACTCCACGCCGACCGCCCGGCCGTCTTCGAGCAGGACCCGGTGTACGCGGGCACCGGTGGTCACGGTCAGGGATGGGTTGTCCCGCACCGGGGCGACGAAGCTCTGCCAGGCACTCATGCGGCGCCCGTCGCGGATGGTGGCGTGGTTGAAACCGACGCCGACCATGTCAGCGCCGTTGAAGTCGTCCGTCCGCTCATGTCCGAGGGCGACGGCGGCCTCCACGAACGCGGTTGCCGTGGGGTGCGGTTCGGTGATCCTGCTGACGGGCAGGGGACCGCCCTTGCCGTGCCACGCGCTCTCGCCGTCGACATGGTCCTCCGACCGCTTGAACAGGGGCAGCACGCTGTCCCAGTCCCAGCCCGTGCACCCTTCGTACGCCCACGTGTCGTAGTCGCTGCGGTGCCCGCGTATGTAGATCATTCCGTTGAGCGAGCTCGATCCGCCCAGCACCTTGCCCCGGGGCCAGTACAACGACCGGTTCTCGGCGTGTCTTTGAGGGAGCGTCATGGTGGCCCAGTCCAGGTGCGATTGCAGCAGCAGTGGCCAGCCCTGCGGGCTGTGCACACGCTCGTCGTCGTCGACCGGCCCGGCCTCCAGAACATGGACCGAGTGGCCCGCGTCCAGCAAACGCCGGACGATCACACTGCCGGCCGATCCGGCCCCCACCACCACGAAATCGTGCTCAGCATGCGGCTCCATCATGATGATCCCCTCCCACAACGTCGTTACCACTGCGGGAAACAGAAGAAACGCTGGGGAAGGACGGGGCCGGACGGACTCCGTGAGTCCGGCCGGCCGCGGGACGGATGGTGCGTCAGCCCAGCGCCAGGGACGCGACCTCGGCGGCGGTCAGCGTCTTTCCGTACACGCGGAAGTCGTCGACCGCCGCCTTGAGGTACGGGTCTGGGTACTGCGACTTGCCGATGTACGCGGCGCGGATGTGGTTGCCGAACCAGCTGGGCTCGACGGTGACCTTGTCGTTGCGGCCCGCCTCGCGGCCGCCCACGTACAGCACCGCCGTACCGTCCCCGTACGCCACGGCGACGTGCACCCACTCCCCCGTCGGCAGCGGATCGGCGTCGATGCGCTGCTCGGACCCGCCCCCGCCGGCGGTGATGGCGTACCGGAGTTTCCCGTCATCGCTGCGCGGGGTCAGGAACATGTTCGCCGTCACGCCGGTGCCGATGTCGAAGATCCGGGACCAGGCCGCCGGCTGCCCGTCGAGCCGGACCCAGGTCGCGACGGTGTACGCGGAGGCGCCCGCGAGGAGGTCCGCCGCGAGCTTCACATGCCCGTCCGTCCCGTTCAGGGCCACCGCACCGCCGGTCTTCCCCGTGGTCCACGAGGCGCCGCCCGCCAACTGGGCGGTCTTTCCGTTGCCGGTGGCGTCGGCGGCCGTCGTCCCGGATGCCTCGTCGAAGCGGTGCCAGGCCGCGAACTCCGGGGGCGGGGAAGGCGGTTCGCCCGTCAGCCAGTAGACGGTGTAGTGCTGGTGGTGCGTCCGCGCGACCGGCAGGAGTGTGACGGTTTCGCCGTCGGCGCGGGCGGTGAACCGCATCGGGTCGGCCGCCTGCTTTTTCACGGACTTCGTGTCCAGCCGCGGCATGCGCATGGCGTCGCCGTCGCCGTACCCCCCGGCCAGTACCACCGGCCCGTACAGCACTGCCTGCACGTCCGGGTCGTCCGGCGTCGGCTCGATCCGCAGGCGCATCGGCAGCGCCACCTCGACCCGGTCTCCAGTACGCCATGAGCGGTTCAGTACCAGCCAGGTGCCGGGGCCGGGGCGGTCCGGGAGCGTACGGCCGTTCAGCTTGACCCGCGCGTCGGAGGCCCAGGCCGGGATGCGGAGGTGCAGCCGGTGTTCCGCCGCGCCGGAGGCGACGGTGAGGGTGGTCGAGGCGCGGTCGGGAATGCGGGTCGTCTGGCGCCAGGTGATGCCCTTCTCCTCCCACTCGACCTCGGAGGGGATGAAGAGGTTGACCAGCAGGGTGTCGGCGCTGTGCGTGTAGATGGTGTCCGCGAACTTCGCGTGCGTCTCCATGCCGCTGCCGTGGTCGCAGGAGAAGTTGTCGTAGTCCGTGGAGTAGGCGTTCGGGTCCTTGCCCATGAAGGACGGCTGCTGCTTGAACGCCCCCGGCGCCAGACCGGTGTAGTAGATGTTGAAGCCGTGCTCGGAATCCGGGTCCTGCTCGCCGAGCATCTGGTTGAACAGGGTGCGCTCGTAGTAGTCGAGCAGGTCGGTGCGCTCCGGCGAGTGGAAGTGCATCAGCCGGGTGAGCTTGAGCATGTTGTAGCTGTTGCAGTTCTCGCACGTGTTGTTGGACAGCTGGGAGGCGATGGCGTCCGGTTCGTGGAACGCCTCGCCGTTGCTGTTGCCGCCGATGACATAGGTGTGGTGGTCGGTGACGAGCTGCCAGAAGTTCTCGGCGATGGTGCGGTACCGATCGTCCAGGCCCTCCTCCCACTGCCGGAGGGCGCCGACCATCTTCGGGATCTGGGTGTTGGCGTGCAGGCCGGCGAGCCGGTCCTCGTTCTTCGCGAGCGGGTCGAAGACACGGGCGTGGGTGAACCGCTCGGCGACCACCAGCCACTTCGCGTCCCCGGTGATCTCGTGCAGGTCGGCGAAGACGTCGTTCATGCCGCCGAACTCGGTCTCCAGCACGCGCTGCATGTGGTCGTGGCTCAGCCCGGCCGTGCGCGCGTCCACCCATGCGGCCTTGCGCAGCACGACCTCGAGGGCCTGCTCGTTGCCCGCCAGCCGGTACTGGTCGACGAGCCCGGCCATGATCTTGTGAATGGTGTAGTACGGCGCCCATACCGCGGTGCCGGCCTCGAGCCGGTCGAAGAAGCTCTCCGGGAACGCCGACAGGTACCCCTTGCCGTACCCGGTCTTCGGCGAGGCGGCCTGGCACTCGGCGAGTGCTGCGACCAGCTTCCGCCCCTTGTCGCGCAGCGCCTCGTCCCCGGTGTTGGCGCAGGTGAGGGCGAGCCCGGACAGCAGGTGGCCGGTGCTGTGGCCGCGCAGCTCGCAGTCGGGGGCCTCCCATCCCCCGCACGGCTGCGCGGTGCTCGGCAGGCCGACGTTGCGGCGGAAGGTGTGCAGCAGCCGGTCGATGTCGACGAAGTGCAGGTAGGCGGTGTTGCGCGCCTGGTTGTCCCGGAACGCGCCGGGAAGCAGCTTCACCTCGCCGAGAGAGAAGGGCCGGACGGGCCCGGACAGCACCTGCTGCCCGCTCGCGGCGCCGCCCGGGGCGCTCGCGTGAGCCGTACCGCCGCTCGTCGTGCTGATCACCACCGCCGCGGCGCTGCCGGCCGCCGTCGCTATGAAGTGCCGTCTGTCCAAGGAGGACTGTATGAGTCTCCGCAACGCACCTTCTCCTCACGCATCCGTCTCACGTTCCCGCGACCTCATGTCCGAAATATCGAACGCCGTACGTGACTTCGGACTGGAAGATAGGGTCGGCACGTAGAGGCGTCAACGCCCCGCACGAATCCTCTTTCTGGGGGGGGCTTCCGGCCCAAGGCGGACGCCGCCGCCGAAATGGCCGCCGCCCGCTTGCGACCGAGCCGGACTCACGCACTGGCCGAGCCGCTCGGCACGTAGAATCCCGCCGCACGGACGGCAGCACCATGGGACCTTCACGAAGTTCACACATGCTCTTTGACGTGTGCCGATAGTGTTACTGACCGCTCGATCCGACGCACAAAGGCAAGATCATCGCCGAGTCTCTTCCGGCGTCCGCACAGAAAGTTCGCAGATGGACTACTGCTCCTCGTGCCGTCGGCACCTCAACGGGGCCTTGATATGCCCGGGGTGCGGCGACTACGCGCCGGACATCGCCCCGTCCGCCCAGCGCTCCCGCGACGCGGCCACCACGACCGTGACGGCAGCGGCGGCGTACGCCGACGAGGAGTTCTCACCTTGGGAGCCCCGCTCCGGCCGGATACGGCCCGAGACCGCGGCGGCGGCCGGCGCCGTGTCCGCGGAAGCGGCGAACGCATCGGGCGCGGACCCGGCCGGCAACGAGGGGCATGTCGCTGCCGCCGGACAGGGTCGTGCGGCCCGGCGCCGGCAGCTGGCGCGCTGGAAGAAGAGCCGCCGCCGGGCAGCGGCCGTGACGGCGCTCGCACTCGTGGGCGGCGGTCTGGCCCTCGGCGCGATGTCGAACGGCTCGCCCAAGCCCCACTCGGACGCCGCCGCGTCGCCGGCCACCCACCGGGACACCACCAGGCCGGACTCCCTCGAATCCGCTCCGGCGGAGCCCGGCGAGCACGCTTCGCGGCACCGTGAGCCGCACCCGGCCGAGACCGGCACCCCGCGGAAGAAGACCCCTGCCCCCGCGCCCTCCACCACCGCCACAAGCACGCCGCGCCACACCCCGGCCGCCGCACCGTCGAGCCCGGCGCCACACACCTCGGCCCCGGCACCCCGACAGACGCACGCCACCTCCTCCGGCACGGACGCCGACTCCAAGCGCACCGCACCCCCACGCACCACCACCCCCACGACCACGCCCATCTCCGCGCCGACGGACCCCTCCGGCGACACATCGGCCACAAGCCCGGAGAACGGCAGTACGACGGATACGGGTGCCGGTACGGGTACCGACGACACGGGTACCGCGGACACGACCCCCACACCCGCGGTGCAGTCCCCGGTCAAGGTGTGCCTGATCGGCGTGTGCATCGGCTGACTCCCGGGGCGGATGGCGTCCACCCCAACGGCACCTCAGGCACGTTGAGGAACTGTCGTGGCACTGTGCCGTGCTGTATAACGTGACAGCCGACGCATCAGGTGAGAGTGTCCACGTCGCCACGGGGGATCTTGATGAAGGTCGAGTTGGAGCTCAGGAATGCTCACGCGCGCACCGGCGCGGTCGATGCCGAGGACGAGACGACACAACACGAGCTGCGTTTGCTCCGCAATTGGCTGCACGATGCACGGCGGGAGCACCACAGCACGATCGAGCCGGGGCGTCAGCGGACGCATTCCGGTGAGATGGGCACTGGGCTCGAGCTGGTACTGGCCCTGGTGTCGACGGGCGCTTCGCTGATCCAGCTGCTGATCTCCGTCGACACCTGGCGCGAAGCCCGCAGGCCCCGGTCACAGATCGTCATCCGGGTGAATGGAGCCACTGCGGCTGATCTCGAGGCTGCCCGGCAGGCCGTTCCTGATCTCACCGTGCTGGCCGGCGAGACCGAGGCGTCGGACGAGTGCACGGACGGTGAGCCGGAGGGCGCGGCATGACGTCGCACGAGACGCGATCCGGCTCACACGGAGAGCTGCGGAAGAAGATCGACCCAGCACGCTCCGCGTGCGTCCTGATCGGCGTCGACGACTACTCGGTCCTCGATCCGCTGCGCAGCGTGCGGCACAACCTGAGCGAACTCAGATCGGTCCTGACGAACGAGCGGATCCTCGGGATCCCTCCGGACCGCATCTTCTCCGTGGAGAATCCCACGTCGGCCGCGGGCCTGGTGAGGCCGATCCGTGAGGCGGCAAAGCTCGCGACGGACACACTGATCGTCTACTACGCGGGACACGGCCTGTTGGACCGCGGCGATGAGGAACACCTGTACCTGACGCTGCCCGACTCGGTGGAGGACCAGCCGGAAACCTCGGTCCCCGACTCCTACATTCGGCGCGCGATACGCGACAGCACGGCCGCGCGTCGAGTCCTGCTGCTCGACTGCTGTTACAGCGGCAAGGTACTCAAGGGAGGAATGTCGGCGGCCGACCGCGGTGTCCGGGCGTCGGGCAAAGCACTGGCGGGCGTGTCCGGCGCCTATGTGATGACGTCGTCTTCGGAGACCCGGAAATCACATGCCCCGGACCCCAAACGCTGCACGGCGTTCACGGAAGAACTCGTGGGCGTATTACGCAACGGAGTCGCGGACGGACCCGCGATGCTGGGCCTGCACGAGATCTTTGAAGCCGTCCGCGCTCGCATGGCCGGACGGCAACTTCCCCAGCCCCAGGAGCCACAGGACCGTGATGACGGTGGTATCGGCTGGATGCCCTTCGCTCACAACATCGCGGTGGCGCCACCTCCTTGGCCCACTGACCAAGAAACCCCGGCCGCCGATCCGAGCCGCCGCAGGCGCTGGGCTTTGGCCGTGGGCGCTCTTGCCCTGGGCGTGACGGCCGGGGCCACGATCGTGCCGGCAGCGGCCGACTGGTGGCAGGAACGCAACCCCCAGCAAGCGGGAGGCACTTGCTCCAAGCGCGCGGAGCTCCTCAGCTACTCCGACGCGCTCGACAAGCAACAGGTGTCGGGCGAGAAGGTCGAGGGCGTCTCCGCGCTCGCCCTCACCGGACCCAACCGGGTCCTGGCCCTCACAGACAACGCCCCTGGACGTGTGTTCCCGCTCGACCTCGGCGAAACAACGAGGCTGCGACCTCGTGCGTTGACCGCCACGACATTGCGCACTCCCAGCGGGACCGCTCCGTCCAAATGGTTCGACGGTGAGGGACTTGCTGTTGAGCGCGGTGGCAGGACGATCCTCGTCGCCTCCGAGACAGGCCCGATGGTTCGCCGCTTCAACCTGGCCACGGGCAAGCAGGTCGGCAAGGCCCTGCCCATTCCCGAGGAGTTCCGAGCCAGACCGAGGGGCGACGCCCAGGCCGGACGCACACTGGAGTCGTTGGCGCTCTCCGAGGACGGACGCCATCTGTACACCGCCACGGAGGGCCCGCTCGCGACGGACGGCGATGCCCGTGGCCGCAATCTGATTCGTATCCAGCGGTACCGTGGCACGCCGGGCGGAGACTACGAACTCGACCGGCAGTACGCGTACAAGACCGGCGAGGGCATGTACCTGGCAGAGCTGGCAGCCGTCGGCAAGGATCGGTTGCTGGCGCTGGAACGGCAGTACGTGGCGGGCACGGGCAACACGGTCCGGGTGTACGACGTCCCGCTCCGAGGAGCCGAGAACGTGGACGAGCACACGGCACTGTACGACCAGCACGCCGATGTCTTCATCGAGAACTCGCTGCTCGTCGACCTGGCCAAGTGCCCCGCTGGTGACCCCGGCGTCGTCCCCATGAAGGGCAAGCAGCTCAATCCCCTGCTGCAGAACGTGGAGGGCATGGCCCTCGGCAAACCCTGGACCACCGGCCCGTACAAAGGGCACCGCCCCCTGTATCTGGTGGCGGACGACAACGACAGCGACCAGCAGATCACCCGCCTCTACGCATTGAGTGTGCGCCTCTGACGCAGGTGGTCAGGCTCCGCGCGCCGCGCCGGAGGGCCGCCCGGTACCATCCCCGCGTCCGATGGCGGTCGAGTAGGCAGGCAGCACGCACGTGGAAGCATCTGCGCAGTACGGCTCCTCGGCGATTCTTTCGCGGGTCGTGGAACGGCTGGGCGCGACGCTCCTTTCGTGGGAGGCCGGCCGCCCCGATCCGGGCCGGACGGTCACTTCGGTGGTGCTGTACGACCCGCTCGACCCGCCGGCGGTCGCGCCGGGCACATTCGTTCTCGGGGCGGGCCTGGCGAGTCCGGAGGAGATCGCGGCGGCAATCCGCTCGTTCGCCCGGGACGGCGCCATCGCACTCGTGCTGCGCGAGCCGGTTCCGCACGGACCGCTGATCAGCGCCGCGCTGGCCGATACCTCGATGGCGGTCTACGGGCTCGCGCGCGGGGCTTCGTGGATGCACGTGGCGACATTGGTGACCGCCACGCTGAGCACGGTCTCGCCGGACGAGCTCATGCTCGGCGGCCACGACTCGGGCACCGACCTGTTCGAGCTGGCGAACTCCCTGGCCGCGCTCCTCGACGCCCCGGTGACGATCGAGGACCTGTCCTCCCGCGTCATCGCGTTCTCTTCCGACCAGTCGGGGGCCGACGAGGGGCGTCACCGCACGATCCTCAGCATGCAGGCGCCGACGGACGTCGGTGAGCTGCAGCGCCGGCACGGCCTGCTCCTGCGCATCCACGAGTCCGACCGCCCGGTCTACATCACCGATGTGATGGAGGGGGCGATGCCGCGCGTGGCCGTCCGCGTCCGTGCGGGCGAGGAGCCCCTCGGTGCGATATGGGCCGTCGTCAAGGGTCCGCTGACGAAGCAGCGCGAGCAGGGCATGCGCGAGGCCGCGCAGGTCGTCGCGCTGACGATGCTCCGTGCGCGGCTCGGCGCCGATGCCGCGATGCGGCTGCGCCTCGGGCTGGTCCTCAGCCTCCTCGACGGAGGGCCGAACGCACGGAAGACCGCCCGGCAGCTGAATTTCGCGAACTCTCCGATCTGTGTACTGGCCCTGGGAGCGAGCGTTCCGGAAGGCGAGGACCCTTCCGTCGTCGAGGCCGACCAGCAACGCACGGCCAATGCACTGGCGATGTACCTCAAGCCGATCTGTCCGCGGGCGACGGCAGCGCTCATCGGATCCGTTCTCTATGCCGTACTGCCCCTGCGGAGCACGGGCGAGCCGGGCAAGCGGGAGGCAAGCCGGATCGCCGATGAGTTCATCGCGCGACTGGACTCGTCGCAGACCTACTTCGCGGGCGTGGGGACCGTGGTCGCCGATGCCACGGACCTGGCGTTCTCCCGGTCGGCGGCCGACGCCGCGCTGCGCGTCGTGCGACACCGGGCAGCCGCGCACCGCCGGGTGGCGGCGCTCGAAGATGTACAGGTGGAGCACATCCTGCTGCGCGTGGCCGACGCCATGGCGGATGAGCGCATGGTGGTCGGCGGCCCGCTGCGAGCGCTGCGCGAGTACGACGCCGAGCACGGCGGCTCCATGGTCGAGACACTGCGCGCCTGGCTCGACGCCTTCGGTGACGTGACGAAGGCGGCGGAGACCGTCCGCGTGCACAAGAACACCTTTCGCTACCGGCTTTCGCGTCTTGGGCAGATCGCCGATGTCGACCTGTCCGATCCGGATGTCCGCTTCGCTCTCTCCCTTCAGCTCCGCATCTTCGAGTGATGTCGCTTCGAGTGGTGCCGGTTCGAGCGTTGTCCGGGTGACGCCGTCGCCTTCGTCGCTTTCGTTCAATCGCACAACCCGAGCCATGACTTTCGTTCCACCGACCGGAGATCACCGCCAGGGCGACGGCCATCATGACTGCCACCACCGGGCGCGGGCTCCTCAGCCTTGACGCGCCCGGTCGCAGTCAACCGAAGGGAATGTGCGGTGGAAACGCTCACGGGCATCGACGCGCTGTCCGCGTCCTTGGATCGCGCCCGGGAGGACTACGCGGCGCTGGCCGCGCGCGGCCTCTCGCTGGACCTCACCCGCGGCAAGCCGTCCGCCGAGCAGCTCGCCCTCTCCGCGGAGCTGTTGCGTCTGCCGGCCGATCGCCATCTGACGCGGGACGGCGTGGATACCCGCAACTACGCCGGAGACCGGGGCATGGGCCTGCCCGAACTGCGCGAGATCTTCGCGCCGCTGCTGCGGGTCCCCGCTGATCAACTGCTCGCGGCGGGGAACTCCAGCCTGGCGCTGATCCACGACTGTCTGGTGCAGGCCCTGCTGGACGGCGTCCCCGGCGGTACGTCGCGCTGGCTGGACGAGGAGCGCATTGTGTTCCTCTGCCCGGCTCCCGGATTCGACCGGCACTTCGCGCTGTGCGAGCGCTTCGGCATCGACATGGTCGCGGTCCCGATGACCGATGAGGGCCCGGACATGGACGTCGTCGAGCGCCTGGTCGCCGACGACCCGGCCGTCAAGGGCATCTGGTGCGTGCCCAAGTACAGCAACCCGGACGGCGTGACGTACAGCGAGCGGACCGTGCGACGGCTCGCCCGGATGCGGACCGCCGCGCCGGACTTCCGGATCTTCTGGGACGACGCGTACGCCGTCCACCATCTGACCGAGGAGCAGGTGGAGGTCGGCGACATACTCCGCACCTGCGCCGAGCACGGCAATCCGGACCGGGTACTGGTCTTCGGCTCCACTTCGAAGATCACGCATGCCGGTGCCGGCGTTGCGTTCTTCGGCTCCTCCCCCGTCAACGTGGAATGGAAGCTCGACCACAGCAACGGACGCACGATCGGCCCCGACAAGATCAACCAGCTGCGGCATGCCCAGTTCCTGAGGTCCGCGGACGGAGTGCTCGCGCACATGGCCCGGCACCGCGCCCTGCTGCGGCCCAAGTTCGAGGCCGTACAGCGCATCTTCCGGCAAGAGCTGGGCGGCACGGGGCTGGCGGAGTGGACCGACCCCAAGGGCGGCTACTTCATCACCCTCCGGGTCCCGGACGGCTGTGCGAAGGCGGTCGTACGGCAATGCGCCGAGGCCGGCGTGCTGCTGACTCCGGCAGGGGCCGCCCATCCGTACGGCGATGACCCGAACGACACCGTCATCCGTATCGCCCCCACCTACGCGGACCTCAAGGACCTGGAGGAAGCGATCCGGGCCGTGACCGTCTGTGTCCGGCTGATCGGCTACGGCAAGCGGCTCGAGGAGCAGCGGTAATGGCAGAGGACGTGGCACAGGATGTGGCACAGGACACCGCCACCGGGCTCCACCAGGGCCTGACGCAACGTCAGATGGCGTTGCTCGGACTCGGGTCGGCCCTGGGCACCGGGCTCTTTCTCGGTGCCGGCACGGCGATCGGCACGGCCGGCCCCGCGGTCCTCGTCAGCTACGCCGTGGGTGCCGCCATCGCGCTCACGGTCGCGTTCGCCCTCGCGGAGATGGTGAGCGCGCTGCCCGTCCGCGGGACGTTCGGGACCATCGCCGCGCGCTATCTCGGGCCGTTCGCCGGATACGCCGTGCGCTGGCTGTACTGGATCGGAGTGATCCTCGCGGTGGGCAGCGAGGTCGTGGCGGCGGCGATCTACCTGACGTACTGGTGGCCGCAAGTCCCCCTGGCGCTCTCCGTCGTGGTCTTCGCGGTGCTGATCGCCGCCGTCAACCTGGCCGGAGTGAAGTCGTTCGGATCGATGGAGTCGGTGCTCAGTGCCGTCAAGGTGATCGCCATCGTGGTCTTCCTCGTCATCGGCGCCGCTCTCGTCTTCTTCGGTCTGCCCGACCGGCGCGCGGTGGGCCTCGCCAACCTCACAGCACACGGCGGCTTCTTCCCGAACGGTGGGATCGCCGTCTGGCTGGTGATGGCCGTGGTCATCTTCAGCTTCGCCGGAATCGAGCTGATCGCCATCTCCGCCCCGGAGACCGAGGACGCCCCGCGGGCCCTGCGTACCGCGATGCGGTCGATGATGTTCCGGCTCAGTCTGTTCTACATCGGCGCCCTGACCGTCATCCTCGCCGTCACTCCGTGGCAGCGGGCCAACTCCGGCGGGTCGGTCGAGAGCAGCCCCTTCGTGACGATGTTCTCGGCCGCCGGCATCCCCGCCGCAGCAGCCGTCACCAACGCGCTGGTGCTGATCACCGCGCTCTCCGCTGCCAACGCCAATCTCTACGCCGGCACTCGGATACTGCACTCCCTGGGCGGCGACGGACTGGCCCCGGCGTCGCTCGCCGCCACCGACTCCCACGGCGTGCCCCGGCGGGCGGTCATGGTCTCGGCGTCCGGGATGGTCCTGGCCGCCGTTCTCACCGGCTTCCTGGGCTCCGGCGTGGCCTCGTTCATGATGTCGCTCGCCAGCATCGCCGTCATCACGACCTGGATCATCATCCTGCTCACCCTGATGGCCTTCCGACGCCACCGCGATCGGCCCGCCTCCACGCTGAGACTGCCCGGTGGCCGCGCGGTTCCCGTGCTGGGCATCATCGCTCTGCTGTCGATCCTCGCCACCGGCCTGCGCGTCCCGGAGATGCTCGTGGCGGACGCCCTGGGAATACCGACGCTGGCCGTCCTCGGCGCCGTCTATTACTTCCGGTACCACCGGCGCGGCAGGACGCGGACGCCGCAGGAGCAGACGTACGCCCCGGAGCAGGCACTCAGCCGACACCAGCACTGAACACTTCGTACGTCTCCAGGAGAACCTTCGCCTCCAAGAGAACCTACGACTTCAGGAGAACGAATGCCCCGTCCACACTCCGACCTGCGCGGCCGTCTGGCGAACGGCGAACCCCTGGTCGGCACCTTCTGCACCATCCCGGACCCGAGTGTCGTGGAGATGGTGGCTTCCTCCGGGTTCGACTTCGTGTGCATCGACACGGAGCACTCCCCCATCGGCCGCATCGCGGTGGAGTCCCTGGTCCGCGCCGCGGACGTCGCGGGCCGGCCCGCGCTGGTACGGGTGGCCGACAACCGCCCCGAGCTGATCGCCGCCGCGCTCGACAGCGGCGCAGCCGGGGTCGTCGTCCCCCGCGTCGACACCGCGGCCGATGCCGAGCGGGCGGTGCGCGCAACGCGCTATCCGCCGCTGGGTGAACGCGGCGGCTACCCCGGGCGCGCGTCCTGGTACAATCAGGACCTCGCCGACTACATGGCCCGCGCCAACGACGAGCTGCTGCTCGTGGCCCAGGTGGAGAGCCCGCTCGCCGTCCGTAACGCGAATGCCGTCGCGGCGGTGGACGGCATCGACGCGCTCTACGCCGCCCCTGGAGACCTCTCGGTGGCGATCGGCGCCACCGGGGAGCCGCTGGACGCCGCATTGCGTTCGGTGGTACGAGCGGCCCGGGCGCACCGGCGCACGGCCGGCCTGTTCCAGCCGGACCCCGGCCGCATCGACCAGTGGCACGCCGACGGCGTCGGACTCTTCTTCCTGGCCGCCGACGCCATTTTCCTGACCGAAGCCGCCGCAGCCGCCGCCCGCTCGGCACGCAACGCTGGAGCGACGACCACCACCACACCAACACCACAAAGGCCGCCCTCTCCCTTCGGAGAAAGCGGCCTTCGACCCGCATAAATGCTGGTCGGGACGACAGGATTTGAACCTGCGACCCCTTGACCCCCAGTCAAGTGCGCTACCAAGCTGCGCCACGTCCCGGTGCCGGGCCCGCTCGGGAACTCCCGGGCGGCCGTGCACGAGAACAATACCCCATGTCAGAGGGTGCGCGCTGCGGGATGGCGGGAGGGGTGGGTGAGGTGAGTGGGATGGCCGGGGCGGGGTGAGTAGCGCTACTCATGTTGCGCGGGTCGCCGGGCGGCACGCTGCTTCTCATGAGCACACCATCCATTCAGCGTCCGACGACGACTGTCTTCTTCATGCAGGCGGCGCTCGGTCTTGAGCGCCGCGCAGATGATGCCCATCGGCCTTGACCCAACGGCATGAGTCCTTGACCTCGAGTGCTTGACCTCAAGTTTGGTTGAGGTTGCACGGTGGGTGGCATGACGGATGTGATGAGCGATCTCACGAGGGAGCGGGACGGGTACGTGCCGCTTTCGTACGAACGGCTTCCGTACCTCATGGGGCTGATGACCGGGGACGAGAAGCACGGGCCCGCGGCGACCTCCACACTCGACGCGCTCTGGGTGCTGTACGACCGGGTGCTGCGGGTCTCGCCGGACAGCGCCGAGGACCCGGACCGGGACCGGTTTCTGTTGTCCAAGGGGCACGGGCCGATGGCGTACTACGCGGTGCTCGCCGCGAAGGGGTTCTTTCCGGTGGAGTGGCTGCCCGGGTTCGGCGGGTACGACTCGCCGCTCGGGCACCATCCGGACCGGCAGCTCGTGCCGGGCGCGGAGATCGGCAGCGGGTCGCTCGGGCACGGGCTGCCGCTCGCGGTGGGTACCGCGCTCGGGCTGCGGGCGCAGGGACTGACCGGGCCCGCGGTATGGGTGCTGATCGGCGACGCCGAGCTGGATGAGGGCAGTAACCACGAGGCGATCGCTTATGCGGGGCCTGCCGGGTTGGACAGGTTGCATGTGGTCGTTCTGGACAACGGGTCGGCTTCGTACCCGAGGGACGGTGGGATCGCCGCGCGGTTCGAAGCGGCGGGGTGGTCCACACGTACGGTCGACGGGCGGGACCACGGCGCGCTGTACGCGGCGTACACCGCACCGCATCCGGGACGGCCGCACGCCGTCGTCGCCCGCGTCGAGCCGAAGGAGGCATGAGCCATGGACACCATGCGGGAACGCTTCGCCACGGTCACCTCGCGACTGCTGGACGACGATCCGCGGCTGGCCGTCGTGCTCGCCGAGATCGGCGTGGACGGCTTCCGGGCGGCGATGGACCGGCACCCGGACCGCGTCGTGAACGTCGGTATCCGGGAGCAGCTGCTCGTCGGCGTGGGCGGCGGGCTGGCGTTGACCGGGATGCGTCCGATCGTGCACACCTTCGCCAGCTTCCTGGTCGAGCGGCCCTTCGAGCAGGTGAAGCTGGACTTCGGGCATCAGGGAGTGGGTGGAGTGCTGGTCAGTGCTGGTGGGTCGTACGACTGGCCGGCGGGGGGCTTCACCCATATGGCGCCGGGGGATGTGGCGCTGATGGACACGCTCGACGGGTGGACCGTGCATGTGCCGGGGCATCCGGACGAGGCGGAGGCGCTGCTGCGGCACGCCGCGGCGGCCGGCGACGACAAGGTGTACGTACGGCTGTCCCTGCAGACCAACGAGGCGGCGCGGGCGGTGGACGGCCGGCGGTTCCTGACGGTGCGCGAGGGGCGGGCGGGGACCGTCATCGCGGTCGGGCCGATGCTGGACGGTGTGCTGGCGGCGACCGAGGGGCTGGACGTCACGGTGCTGTACGCGACGACCGTACGGCCCTTCGACGGCGCGGCGCTGCGGGCGGCGATCGGGGCGGCGGACGCCGCCGACGTCGTACTGGTCGAGCCGTATCTGGCGGGCACGTCGGCGGCGTCCGCGGGCGAGGCGCTGCAGGACACCCCGCACCGCGTGCTGGGCCTCGGTGTACGGCGGCAGGAACTGCGGCGTTACGGGGACATGGCGGCGCATCTGGCTGCGCAGGGGCTGGATGCGGCGTCGCTGCGGGGGCGGATCGCGGGGTTCTTCGGGGGGTGATCGGGAGCCGGCGCGCGCGTCCCTGGGCAGGGCCCCTCCCTCTCCCCGTTCAGTGACGAGGGCCCCTCCCCCACCGCCGCCACACACTCCTCAAGCTAGCGGCCGCCACTGACAATGTGCTTCTCCAGCCACCCCAGCAAGTCCCGCTGCACCTCCTCCCGGTTCGTCTCGTTGAGGATCTCGTGGCGGGCGTTGGGGTACGCCTTCCAGGTCAGGTCCTCGGTGCCCAGGTAGCGGAAGTCCTCCAGGAGTTCATAGACGAGCGTCATCCGCTGGTTGCAGGGGTCCTGGTCGCCGACGGCGAGGTGGACGGGCAGGTCGCGGGGCGTGCGGGCCAGGTTGGCCGGGTCGTTGACCTTGCGGGCCGCACGTACCCAGTCCAGCGCGAGCCCGGCGCAGAAGGGGAAGCCGCAGTCCTCGTCGGCCACGTAGGCGTCGACCTCGGCCTCGTCCCGGGAGAGCCACTCGAAGCCGGTGCGGTGCGGATAAGGGTCGTTGAACGAGCCGAAGAGGCGCGGGATGAAGTCGGAGAGCGCGGTGCGGCCGCGCTCCGCCGCCTCGGCCTCCAACGCGCCGATCGAGCCCTCGATCTCGGCGCCGGGCAGCGTGCGGAAGGTGCCGGAGAGGATCAGTCCGGCCAGCCCGTCGGCGTACTCCTGGGCGTAGTCGCGGGCGAGCATCGAGCCCATGCTGTGGCCGAGCAGCACGAAGGGCACGCCGGGATGCAGTCCGCGCGCCGTGTCGCCGATGGCCCTGAGGTCGTCGACGATGCGGCGCCAGGCGTCCTCGCCGACGACGCCGCGGCCGCCGGTGGACGCGGCGGTGGCGCCGTGCCCGCGGTGGTCGGAGGCGAGGACGCCGTAGCCGTGCCCGACCAGGAAGCGGGCGAAGCGGTCGTAGCGGCGGGCGTGTTCGGCGGCGCCGTGCGCGATCTGTACGAGGGCGCGCGGGCGGCCACTCTCGGGGAGCCAGCTGTAGGTGGCCACTCGGGTGCCGTCGGGCGCCTCGTGGAAGTCCTGCTGCATGGCGTCGTCTCCTGACTGCTGACGCGGGTGGGCGGACCAGGACACTTTCTCCTCCGGTGACCGTGTGCGCCAAGGGGCGACGCGTGCGGTGTTGACCAGTCCGGTCCAGTGCGTGGAAAGATCAGCGGGTTCCTGACCGGTTGTGCACCACACGTATCCCCTGTCGTAGGAGGACCGTTGGACACCACGGACAGTTTCCCCGGCGCCACCGCCGCCCCTTCACCCTTCTCCCGCCGCCGCTTCCTGCAGGGCACCGCGACGGCCGCGGCCGCCGTGGGCCTGGTGGGCGTGCCCGTGCCGGCCGCCGCCCGCGCCGCCGACACCCTTTCCTTCACGGCCGCCACCAATGGCGCGGCCACGCTCGCCCCCGATGGCGAGCGGCTGATCGCGGAGATCCAGAACGTGCTGTGGTCCGTGCCGCGCTCGGGCGGTACGGCGAAGGCGCTCACCCCGCCCCTCCTGGAGCCGACCCGCCCGGTCTTCTCCCCGGACGGCTCGCGGCTGGCGGTCTGTGCGTACCAGGGTGGCGGCTTCCACATCTGGACGCTGGCCCCGGACGGCTCGGCGCTGCGCCAGGTCACGGACGGGCCGTGGGACGACCGGGGGCCCGCCTGGTCGCCGGACGGCACGCGGATCGCGTTCGCGTCGGAGCGCGGTGGCGACCCGGTGACGGGCAGCCCGTACCGGATCTGGGTGCTGGAGCTCGCGAGCGGGAAGCTGACGCGGGTCACGGGGGTGCCGGACCAGGACGGTCCGCACCAGGGCGGCGCGTGGGAGGACTTCGATCCGGTGTGGGCGCCGGACGGTGCGCGGATCTGGTTCGTACGGGGGCGGATGGCGGGGGCCGTGCTGGAGTCCCGTACGGTCGCGTCCGTACCGGCGGACGGCCGCGGGCCGGTGGTCATCGAGCACACCGAGACGGCCGCCGCGCAGGTCATGGTGCCCGCGCTGTCGCCCGCCGGGCGGCTCGCCTACGTGCGGACCACGCCGGCCCCGGGGCCCACGTGCACGCTGGTCGTGGACGGGGCGGCGGTTCCGGTCGACGGCGACGTGATGCCGGTGCCGCCGCGCTGGGTCTCGCGCGAGGAGCTGCTGCTGACCGTGGGCGGGCGGTTCACCGTCGTACGGCCGGAGCGGCCCGACGCCGCCGAGGCCATTCCGTTCACCGCGGCGATGCCGGTGGAGCGGCCGCGGTACCGGGTCAAGGACTACGGCTTCGAGCGGGACGGTGCGCGCCCGGTGCGCGGCGTGCATCTGCCCGCGCTCTCCCCCGACGGCCGCCGCTTCGCCTTCGCCGCGCTCAACGGGCTGTGGGTGGCGCCCACTTCGGGTGGCGCGCCGCGCCGCATCGTGAAGACGGGCGCGACGCGCTACCTTCTGGCGCCGTCCTGGACCCGGGACGGCCGGGCGCTGGTGTACGCGGACGACCGGGACGGGCTGTACGCGGTGCGCCGCCGGGACGTGGCGACGGGTGAGGAGAGCGTGCTCGCGGAGGGCGGCCGGGTGCAACCGGCGCTCTCCCCCGACGGGCGGCGGCTGGCCGCGCTGGACATGTCGGGCAATCTCGTGGTGCGGGACCTCGACGCCGGTACGGAGCGGAAGCTGGCGGCGCCGCTCGGTGCGGGCGGGCTGCCGGGGCGGCCCAGTTGGTCGCCGGACGGCCGGTACCTCGCGCTCTGCGACCGCAACCGGCTCAACCAGCGCTTCCGGGAGGGCTACAACCTCATCCGGGTACTGGACACGACGACGGGCGCCAGTCGGCTGTATGCAGCCGACGAGCATGTGTCGCTCTCCGACCGGTACGACTCCGGGCCGGTGTGGTCGCCGGACGGGCGGTGGCTGGCGCTGGTCGCCGAGTCCGCGCTGTGGCTGCTGCCGGTGCGGCCCGACGGCACGCCGGACGGCGCGCCGCGGCAGCTCACGGAGGAGGCGGCGGACCATCCGTCCTGGTCGGGTGATTCCCGTACGCTGCTCTACCTTTCGGCCGGGCGGCTGCGGACGGTGCCGGCGGCCGGCGGGACGCCGCGTACGGTACCGCTGCGGCTGGATCACCGGCGGGCGCCGACGGCGGACACGGTCGTGCACGCGGGCCGGTTCTGGGACGGCGTGGGCGAAGGCGTACGGGACGACGTGGACGTGGTGATCCGGGACGGGCGGGTTGCGGCGGTCGCGCCGCACCGTGCCGGGCGCCGTGCGGCGAATCGGGTGGACGCCTCCGAGCGTACGGTGATCCCCGGCCTGTGGGATTCGCATACGCATCCGTGGCAGTTGACGTACGGCGGGCGGCAGACCGCGCTGCAGCTGGCGTACGGGATCACCACGGCGGTGTCGTTCGGCGGCTTCTCGTACGAGCAGGCGCGGCTGCGGGAGGCGGTCGCCGCCGGGGTGCTCGCCGGGCCGCGGCTGCTGAGCTGCGGGGAGCTGCTGGACGGGGCGCGGGTGGCGTACAGCATGGGGCGTGCGCACCGGACGCGCGCGGGGCTGCGCCGGTCGCTGGCCCGGGGTGCGGCGCTGGACTGGGACTTCGTGAAGACGTACGTCCGGGCGCCGGGCTGGATCATGCAGGAGGCGGCGGAGTTCGCGCACGAACGGCTGGGGGTGCGGTCGGGCAGCCATCTGCTGACGCCGGGCGTGCAGCTGGGTCAGGATCTGACGACCCATCTGCAGGCGACGCAGCGGCTGGAGTTCGGGCGGGCAACGTCGGCGGCGGCCCGTACGTACAGCGATGTCGCCGAGATCTACACCGGGACCGATTTCCATCTGGTCGCCACGCCCTTCACGGCGGGGGTGCTGCTGGGGGCCGATCCGGGGCTCGCGGACGACCCGCGGGTGACAACGCTGATGCCGCCGTGGGACGTGGCGCTGGTCCAGGAGGACGCGGCGCACCGGCCGACGGAGAAGGAGCTGGCGGACCTGGCCCGGGAGACGGCGTTCTACCGGCGGGTGCTGGCGGAGGGCGGGCTGGTCGCGCTGGGTACGGATGCGCCGCTGATGGCGATCGGGCTCTCGCTGCATCTGGCGCTGCGCGCGCTGCACGGCGCCGGGCTGACCGTCGCGCAGACGCTTCGCACGGCGACGGCGCTGCCGGCCCGGGTGTTCGGCGCGGAGCGGGACCTGGGGACGCTGGAGGAGGGCAGGCTCGCGGACCTGACTTTCGTGGACGGCGATCCGTTCGACGACTTCAACACGCTGGTCCGCACGACGGGAGTGCTGCGCGGCGGGCGGCTGTACGAACAGGCGGACCTGGTGGGTGCGTTCACGGCGGACCGGCCGCGCACGGCTCGGGCGGCCGGCGCGGAGGACTGGCGGGCGGTGGGCCGGCAGCTCCGGCGGGACTCCTGCTGCGGGCCCGAGCACTGACCGTACGGAAGCCCACCGGACGTACGTGGGGGGAGGCGTCGGGTGGCGCGGGCGGCGTGCGCCGGTGTACGGCACCGGCAGACCGTCGCCCGCCGCCACCTGACCCGCCCTCGATCCGCCGGGACGAGTGGCGGACGTGCGTGCGCTACGCCTTCAGCGGGTGATGAGACCACGATGAAATTCGGTCACACGTACCCACTCGGCGAGCAACTCTGATCACTCCTGCCTCAGTTCTGCATTTCCGCATGTGACGCCCCCACAGGGTGGTGAAGGATCAATGCGCACTCCAATGTCTTCGCATAAATGCGGTGAGTAGAGGTTTTATGCGTCCTGCACCAGGTATGCCAACGGGTATTGCACTCGGGGTAACCGCAGAACAACTGTCCGGATTCGATCGAGGAATGACACGTACCGGATGACACAGAGCAACTAGTACGGACGCATCGCGGAGGAGGGCTCGTCTTGCATCGCTACTTCACCGACCAGCGGCATGAGGCACTCCGGCACAGGGTGCGCGACTTCGCAGAGCGCGAAGTACGCCCCCGCATAGCAGAGATGGAGGCAAGCCGTTCCGTTTGCCATGCCCTGTCGCGCCGGATCGCCCGCCAGGGGTGGATCGGCGCGACCGTCGAGCGCGGTTATGGCGGCATGGGGGCCGGGCACCTGGCGAAGACAGTGATCATCGAGGAGCTGTCCCGGGTCAGCGCCGCCATGGGCGCGATGGTGCAGGCGTCCCAGCTCGGTGTCGCGAAGATCATCCACTTCGGCAGCGAGGAGCAGAAGAAGACCTGGCTGCCCGCCATCGCCGCGGGCGAGTGCCTGCCGACCATCGCGGTCACCGAGCCGCACTCCGGCGGCCATGTGCTCGGCATGTCCAGCAGCGCGGTCCGCGACGGGGACGACTACATCCTCAACGGCCGCAAAATATACGTCGGCAACAGCCACGTCGGTGATCTGCACGGCGTCGTCGTGCGCACCGGCGAGGGCTCGCACGGCCTGTCCGCCTTCCTCGTCGAGCACGACCGCCCCGGCTTCCGGGTCGGCCCGCAGGCCGCCACGATGGGCCTGCACGGCTTCAGCTTCGGCGAGCTCTTCTTCGACAACTGCCGGGTCCCTGCGGCGAACCTCCTCGGCCGGGAGGGCGACGGGCTGTCCGTCGCCTACTCCTCCAGCGTGCTGTACGGCCGCCCGAACCTCACCGCCGTCTCCCTCGGCATCCACCAGGCGGTCCTGGAGGAGACCGCACGGTTCTGCGCGGAGCGGCACCGCTACGGCAAGCCGCTGCACGCGCTGACCAACATCAAGCTCAAGCTGGGCCGGATCCAGTCCAGGCTGCTGACCGCGCGGCTCGCGGCGTACCACGCGGTGCATCTGCTGGACCGGGGCGAGAACTGCGACGCGGAGCTGATGAACGCCAAGCTCGTCAACGTCGAGTCGGCGATCGAGTCGGCGCGCGACGCGATGGACATCCACGCCGCGTGCGGGCTGTTCACCGACCGCCCGGTGGAGCGCTATCTGCGGGACGCGCACCACATCTTCGCGCCGGCCGGCACCTCCGACGTCCAGCTGCTGCGGCTGGGCGAGCTGGCCCTGGGCACAGCGCAAGGCGAATGGTCCGGCCGGCTCTCGGACCGGGTCCGTACGGAGGACCGGACGGAGGAGTGCGACCACCACCACGCGTACGCGGGAGCGGGCCTGCTCACGGGGTGACAGCACAGGACTTACTGCGGGAGAGCACGCACAACGGGCGCTGCGTTGTCGGGATCGCCCACGTAGACCCACTACGAGGACGACCCTCCGCCTTGCGATCGCACGCACCAGACGCCGCGGGCCCCGCCCTCCGGGCGGACGACGGGACTCTGCGGACACGACCTAGCTCGGACGGGCTCACAGCCCGTCCGTCCGCTCCCGCTCCATCCGGTGGATCTGGTCGACCAGACGGGCCGCCATGGACTTGATGGTCTCCAGCCCCTCGCGGCCCCACGGGCGCGGTTCGAGGTCCACGACGCAGACCGTGCCGAGCGCCATGCCGGTACGGTCGATCAGCGGCGCGCCGAGGTAGGACCGGATGCCGATCTCGTCGACGACCGGATTGCCCGCGAACCGCGGGTAGTCGCAGACGTCCTCCAGGACCAGGGCCTTGCGACGGACGATGACGTGCGGGCAGTAGCCGTGGTCGCGGGCCATCACCCGGCCCGGCTGCGCGCTGGCCGGCGCGGGCCCCAGCTCGACCGGCGCCTGTTCCTCGGCAGGGGTGTAGAGCCCGGCGAAGTACTGCCGGTGCTCGTCGATGAAGTTGACCATGGCGTACGGGGCCTGGGTGGTCCGCGCGAGATTGCGCGCGAAGTCGTCGAAGGCGGGCAGCGGTGTCTCGCCGATGCCGAGCGTACGCAGCCGGGCGACCCGCGCCGGCGCCTCGTCGTCGTCGGGCGTCAGCAGCAGGTGCCGGGTGGGGTCGTAGGTGGGTGCGGGCAGGCGGGACGCGGGCCGGTTCATGGCAGCTCCGTAGCGAAGGCGGGGGTCAGAAGGTGCTGGACGAGGGAGACCAGGACGTTGGTCGCGGAACTGCAGTGCCGGGCGTCGCACAGCACGACCGGGGTGCTGGGTGAGAGGTCTATGGCGGCGCGCACCTCGTCCGGTTCGTAGTGGAAGGAACCGTCGAACTGGTTGACCGCGACGATGAATTCAATGCCGCGGCGCTCGAAGAAGTCGACGGCGGAGAAGCAGTCCTCCAGGCGCCGGGTGTCGGCGAGGACCACGGCGCCGAGCGCGCCGGCCGACAGCTCGTCCCACATGAACCAGAAGCGCTGCTGGCCGGGCGTGCCGAAGAGGTACAGCACATGGTCGGTGCTGACGGTGATCCGCCCGAAGTCCATCGCGACGGTGGTGGTGGTCTTCTCCTCGACCCCGTCCAGGCAGTCGGTGCCGATGCTGACCTGGGTGAGGAGTTCTTCCGTGCACAGCGGTTCGATCTCGCTGACGGCGCCCACGAAGGTGGTCTTGCCGACCCCGAAGCCGCCCGCGACGAGGATCTTCAGGGCGGACGGAAAGGGGTCGCCGGCGGGGGTGGTGGCCGGCGCATACGGTTCAAAAGTACTGGTCGTTTCAAAGACGCTGTCGGAGTCCATGCAGCACCGCCTCCAGGAGTGCTCGGTCGGTACAGTGCGACGGGCCTTGCGGATTCTGCGCGGGGGCCCGGGCGGTGAGGGCTCCGCAGTCCACGAGGTCGGCGAGGAGCACCTTGGTGACCACCGCCGGCAGCCGTATATGGGCGGCGACCTCGGCCACCGAGACCGGGCCGCCGCACAGACCGAGGACCTGCATGTAGTCCGGGCCCTGGCACGTCACCGGCCGCTTGCCGGTGGCGATCACCATCGTCAGCAGGTCGAAGTGCGCGGTAGGGCGGGTCCGTCCGTTGCTGACGGTGTACGGACGGACCAGGCGGCCGGCCTCGTCGTCGAGCCAGAGCGGCTCCGACCCCTGCCGTCTCCGGCGACGTACCGCCATGTTCAGTGCCTGCCCGCCTGCGCCTGGTGCCGCGCGGGCGTGGCGAGGTAGGGCCGTACGCTCTTGACCAGCATGCCCATCTCGTAGCCGAGGACGGCGACGTCGGCCTCGCGGGAGGCGAGTACGGCGAGGTTGGCGCCGGAGCCGGCGGTGGAGACGAAGAGCAGGGTGGACTCCAGCTCCACGACGACCTGGAGGACGTCGTCGCCGTCGCCGAAGCGGACGCCGGCGCTGCGGGCCAGGCTGTACAGGCCGGAGGCGAGCGCCGCCATGTGGTCGGCACTGTCGGGCTCGAAGCCGTGTGCGGCCTTGACCAGCCCGTCGGAGGAGAGCAGCAGGGCGCTGCGGGCGTGCGGTACGCGCTGGACGAGTCCGGTCAGCAGCCAGGACAGGTCCGTCGTCGGCCGGCCGCCGTGTCGCTGGGACTGTACGTGAACGTCACTCACCATGGTTCTGGTCGTCTCCTCGGGGGCGGCTCGGGGCCGGTCCGGTGCCGGTGTTGTCGTACGGGGCGGCGGTGTCGTAGGCGGCGCTGTCATAAGCGGTGGTGCTGTCGTAGGCGGTGCCCCGGTCCGCTGTCGTGTCGTAGGTGTCGTCGGCGCGGGTGATGCCGCGCCGGAAGGCGGCCATCAGGTTCGGGTCGTGCTCGGGCTCGGGCCGGCCGGCGGTGCGGGTGCCGCCGGGCGGGGTGGGGTCGGCGCGCAGTTCGGGGACGAGGTGCTCCTGCTTGCGGCGGCGCGGCAGCCGGGGGCGGTCGCCGGTGGTCACGGGCGGGGCCGGGGGCAGGACGACGGGGCCGGGGCCGGTCTCGGGCCCGGGGGCCGCGGCGGCGGTGGGAGCGTCCGCCGCCGCGGTCCGGCCGCTGCCGGGGTCGCGCGCATCGTCGTGTGCGGCGTCCCGGCGCGGGTCGGTGGGCCCCGCGGCGGCGCCTTCGGGGGCTCCCGGCGCGGTGTGCGCGGTGTGGGCGCCCCCGGTGTACGCGCCGACCGTGGCGGGGCGGGCGGCCGGTGCGGGCGGTGCCGGACGGGCGGCGGGCGGTGCCGGGCGGTCCGGCCGCGGCGGGGCTGCTGCGGGCGGCAGCAGACCGGCATCGAGGTCGGCGTGGCCGTTGGCGGTCCGTACGACGCGGCGGCGCGGGGCGTCGGCGGGCGGCGCGGCGGCGACGGCGGGCCTGGCAGCGGCACCGTCGGCCTCGCCGGCCGCCTCCTCGGTCGGCTCGTCGCCCAACAGGCCCTGCGGCAGGATGAGTACGGCCTGTACGCCGCCGTAGATGTTGCTCTGCAGGCGGACGACGACGCCGTGCCGGCGGGCCAGCGAGGAGACCACGAACAGGCCGATGCGGCCGTCGTTGAGCAGCTCGGCGACGTCGACGTGGTCGGGGTCGGCGAGCAGCGCGTTCATCCGGTCCTGCTCCTCGACGTCCATGCCCAGGCCCCGGTCCTCCACCTCGACGGCGAGGCCCGCGGTGACCAGTTGGGCGCGGAGCAGGATGTGGGTGTGCGGGGCCGAGTAGACGGTGGCGTTCTCGACGAGTTCGGCGAGGAGGTGGATGACGTCGGCGACGGCGTGGCCGCGGAGCGTGCCCTCGATGGGCGGTACGAGCTTGACGCGCGGGTACTGCTCGACCTCCGCGATGGAGGAGCGCATGACCTCGGTCATGGTGACCGGGCGGGACCACTGGCGGCGGGAGATGGCGCCACCGAGGACGGCGAGGTTCTCGGCGTGCCGGCGGATGCGGGTGGCGAGGTGGTCCACGTGGAAGAGACCTTTGAGCAGATCGGGGTCCTCCACCCGGTTCTCCAGCTCGTCCAGCAGCTCGATCTCGCGGTGGACCAGGGACTGCAGGCGCCGGGCGAGGTTCACGAAGACCTCGACCTTCTGCTCGCTGCCGCTGGCGTTGCCGCGGGCGATGGCGACCGCGTCGATGACGGCGGTCTCGGCGGCGCGGCCGGCGGCGGCGACGTCGTGGACGAGGAGGTCGAGGGTGTCGCCGGCGGGCCGGGGCAGCGGTTCGGGGGCGCGCTGCTGGAGCCATTCGCCCTGGCGTACGCGGTGCACGAGGGCGTACAGGTCGGACTGGCTGCGGGCGCACACCTCCCGCAGCCGGGCGTAGCGCTGGACGGTGGCGCGGGCCTCGGAGGTGGCGGCGGCGCAGGCGACCGCGGTGATGCCGCACACGAGGGCGAAGCCGCAGCCGAGGACGGTCCAGGCGGCGCCGCTGAGCGGCTGGCCGCCGGACCGGGCGATGAAGGCGGTCACGGCGGAGCAGGTCGCGGCGACGAGCAGGCAGGGCACGGCCGCGAGGCGGACGAGGCGGACGCGTATGACGGAGTCGGCGGCCGTCTCGCGGAGCGGTACACGGCTGTGCCGGGCGCCTTCACGGTCCCGCCGCCGCCCGGGCAGCGGTGCGGGAACCATTCCCCCCGTCCCCCCGGTCCCGTGGGATTCGGGGGAGTCCTGGGACACTTCGGTCCCCGTCCCCTGGGGAAATGCAGCAGGCATCGGCGCCCTCCGGATCGGCCGTCGGCGGTTCGCGGAGCACGCACGCTAGTTGTTGCGGAGGGGCCGATCAGACGGACTTCGAGGTTTCGCTACCCCGCGCCACCTCCCTGAGTTACCGTCCCCCGCACGCCAGTGCGAAGCGGTACGAACTGCCGTTCGCTGCCCGGGCGTTCATTCCCGACCGACTCCGTTTCCGGCTCCGCTTCCGCCGCCGCTCACTCCCCGGCGGCCGGCGCGCTCCCCGCTCCGCTCGCCATCGCCGCGGGCCCCTTCGGCGGCCAGGCCGGCCAGCCGTGCACCGGCGGCACCGCGGCGGCCCGCCACCACGGCTCCACGGTCAGCTCGTCGGCGGGCTCGAACGGCTTGCCGGGCACCGGTGCCGCGAGCTTCGCGCCGGCCGCCATGGCCGCCGCTGCCGTGCGCTCCGCCGGCTCCGCCCACGGGTGCGGCGCGAGGTTGAAGGTGCCCCAGTGGATCGGCAGCAGGACGCCCGCGGGGCGGCCGCCGCCGAGGTCGAGGTGGGCGCGCAGGCCCTCTTCGGGCGTCATGTGGATGTCGGGCCAGAACTCCTCGCTGTACGCGCCGATCTGGATCATGGTGAGGTCGAACGGCCCGTGCGCCTTCCCGATCTCCGCGAAGCCGCCGAAGTAGCCCGTGTCGCCGCTGTGGTACACGCGGTGCTCGGGCCCGGCGACCACCCAGGACGCCCACAGCGTGTGCTGCGGGCCGCGCAGCCCGCGCCCGCAGAAGTGCTGGGCCGGGGTGGCGGTCAGCGTCAGCTCGCCCACGTGCGTCGATTCGTGCCAGTCCAGCTCGGTGATCCGATCCGGCGGTACGCCCCAGTACTCCAGGTCGGCGCCGATGCCGAGCGGCACGACGAAGGCGGTGCCGGTGGCGATCAGGCCCTGGATGGTGGGCATGTCGAGGTGGTCGTAGTGGTCGTGCGAGATGACGACGGCGTCGACCGGCGCCAGCTCCGTCAGGGGCAGTGGCACCGGGTGCAGTCGCCGCGGCCCGACCCAGGTGAACGGCGAGCAGCGCTCGCCCCAGACCGGGTCGAACAGCACCCGCTGTCCGTCGATCTCCGCCAGCACGCTCGAATGACCCATCCAGGTGATGCGCAGCCCGGAGGCCGGCGGCCGGGCCCAGTCGGCGGCGGCCGGGTGGTGGACGGGGACCTCGCCCACGGGTGCCCTGCGCAGCCGGCCGTCCCTGTTGAGCTGCGTACGGACCATGGGCAGCGTCGAGCCCTGGAGCAGCTGCCGGGTGACGACCGGGTTGCGGAACTGCCCGTCCACGAACTGCGGGGAGCGGCGGATCCTGGCCAGGCGCTCTCCTGTGGGCACTGCGCCGAATGCGGCGGTGCGCCACGAGCCGGTACTCATGCGCCAAGAGCGGGGAGCGGTCACGACACCTCCAGGTTCGGGACGGTCACAACACCATCACCCTCAACGGGCAACCTCGCGACCGGCCCACGCATTCCGCGTACCGCCGGTCGGGGGACGGCTACCCAGCCGGTCGGCGGGAGAGTCGTGGCGGAGGAGAACAGTCCGGTCCGCCCGGGCACCGAGTGCCTCACTGGGACGGCGTGCCCTGCGGGAAGTCGTAGCGGCGGTGCTCGCCGACGGGCCGGTAGCCGAGCCGCTCGTACAGGGCCGTGCTGGTGCGGTTGGCGGTGTCGGCGAAGAGGAGCACCTGCTCGGCGCCGGTCGCGAGCGCGCCGCGCGTCACCGCGGCCGTGGCGCCTGCCGCGTAGCCGTTGCGGCGCAGCGCGGGCGGTGTGTAGACGGGGCCGACCCTGGCCATGCCGCCGACCGTACGGGTGAGGCCGGCCAGCGACGCCGGGCGCCCGTCGGCCTCCCAGAGCGTGAGCCCGCCGTAGGACAGCCGGTCGTCGACCGCGCGGTCGTGCCCGTCCGGCTCGCCGCCGCTCTCGCGCGCGAACGCGCCCCACCAGTCCACGAGGAGGCCGCGGTCGGCGGCGGTGGCGGCACGGGCGCTGCCGCGCGGCGCCGGGTCCGGCGGGGCCGGCTCCCCCAGGCGGTAGAGCCGCAGGTGCGTACGGAGGAGCGCGGCGCGGCCCGTGCGGCGCTCCCAGGCGGCGGTGAACGCGTCGGCGGCGGGCCGCGCGCCGTTGACCCCGCCGACCGGCAGCGGCCCGGCCGCGAGGGCGTCCAGGAGCTCGGCGGCGGCCCGGTCCGGCATCGGCGAGAGCACCGGTGGGCGGGGCGGGGTCCACAGGAACGCGCCCGTGGTCCGGCCGTCCGGGCCGCGCCACCAGCCGTACCGGGGTGGCTCGTCGCCGTAGGCCGCCGGGCCCGCGGCGGCCAGCGTGGCCGTGACGCCGAGCAGCACCGTGTGCTCGGCTGGGCGGGCGCGCAGAAAGCCGCCCGCGCTGGTCAGGAAGGTGTCGAGGTCGTCCGTCGTCGTCCAGCCCATGGTCCAGCGTGCCGCCGGCTCCGGCGGGCGCGCATCCGGTTTTTCAGGGCCGCGGGGCGGGCCGTTCCAGGGCGCCGACGCGCAGGGTGAGGTTGACGCGGCCCTTCAGGCCGAGTGCCGCGGGAGCGGTGCCGGGTGCGGTGCGGGGTACCCCGTGGTACGCCCACCGGGAGTGGCCGCCGAACACGAAGAGGTCGCCGCTGCGCAGCTCGACGTCGGTCCAGGGCCGGTTCCGGGTCTCGGTGTTGCCGAACCGGAAGACGCAGGTGTCGCCGAGGCTGACGGAGATCACGGGCGCGGCGGAGCGCTCGTCGATGTCCTGGTGCATGCCCATCCGGGCGTCGTCGCCGTAGAAGTTGAGCAGGGCGATGTCGTACGGCGCGTCGGGTGCGTACGGTGCCGCGCCCGCTCCGCTGCCGTACGCGGCCGTCAGCGCCCGGCCGGCGAGCGTGCGGAGCCGTTCGGGGAAGGGCTTCACGGGCGCGCCGTCGCCGTCCACGACGGTACGGGTGTAGGCGTACGGGTAGGAGTGCCGGCCCGGGCAGCCGGGGTTGTGCCGGACCGCACGGCCGCAGTCCGGGCAGCGCGGCACCGCGCTCCAGTGCCAGCCCAGGCAGACCTGCCGGACGGACATCACGCCGCCGCCCGGGGTCCGTCCGGTCCGCAGCCCGGCGGGCTCCCTGGCCCACTCCCGGCACGCCGCCAGCAGCTCCCGCTGCTCCCCCGAGTCCAGCCAGTCCGGCACGTGTACGGCGCCGGGTGCCACCTCCGTCCGCTCGCGCGGGAACACCTCGCGCGGAAACAGTCCGTCCGCTTCGCCCTCCATGTCTCCATCATCCCCCGGGCCGCGCGGCATCGGGTATCGGCCAAGTGACGCCGCGCCCGACGGCCCGCGGAGGCGGGTCCCGCGGGCTGAGCAACACGCGGGGGCGGGCCCGCCGGGCGGACCGCACGGGGCGGGTGCGGCGCGGGGGCTGTCCGGAAAGCGGTGGTGGGGGCAGTGCCGGGCACGTCCCGGCGGGTGACGGGGTAGTGACTTGCCGTTGCGCGGGGTGCATGGCGTCTACACTCCCCGAAGCGACCCCAATGGGCCGTTATCGGTCTCACCAGCCAGGGATTCAAGGACACTTGTGACATTCCAGCAGGGACTCCACCAGGACACCCGGCCGACGCAGCCGTACGACGTGCTGGTCGTCGGCGGATCGGGTGTGGACACGATCGTCCGGGTCGGCGCACTGCCGGTTCCGCAGGCCGACTCCTTCGCCGTACCGCCGATCCGGGAATGGGCCGGGCATACGGGCACGGGCGTCGCGCTCGGCTGTGCGGCGCTCGGGCTGTCCACCGCGTTCGTGGACTTCATCGGTGCGGACCACGAGGGCGAGCTGGTCAGGGAGCGGCTGAAGGGCACCGGCGTCGACTTCGATCCGATGGTCTCCCCGCACGGGACCCGCCGCGCGGTCAACCTCGTCTCCCCCGACGGCCGCCGCACGTCCTTCTACGACGGCCGGGACCCGCTCGATCTGCGGATGCCGCCCGAGCACTACTTCCCGTACCTCCGCCGGACCCGGCACGTGCATCTGTCGATCATGCACTTCGCGCGGTTCCTCTTCGACGACATCGCGGAGCTGGGCGTGCCCGTCTCCACCGATCTGCACGACTGGGACGGGCTGGCCGACCACCACCGGGAGTTCGCGCTCCGCTCGGACCTGGTGTTCCTCAGCGCGGCGGGTGCCGGGGAGCGGATCGGCGCGGTGATGCGGGAGATTCTGCGGGAGGGCCGTGCCGAGGCGGTGATCGCCACGGCGGGCGCGGGCGGCGCGTATCTGCTCACGCCGGACGACTCCACGCCGCGGCACGTCCCCGCGGCCGTGCCGGCGGCGCCGGTGGTGGACAGCAACGGCGCGGGCGACGCCTTCGTGTGCGGCTTCCTGCACGGTCGGCTGGCCGGGCACGAGCTGGAGGAGTGCGCCCGGCTGGGCACGCTCGCGGGTGCGCACGCCTGTACGTCGGAGGGCACGCACACCGCGCTCATCACGGCGGAGGAGCTGCTCGCGGCAGCGGCGGAAGAGGAGGAGCCCGCCGCTGAGCTGCGGGCCCCTTCGCTCACCCCGTGAGCCTCACGCCGTGAGCCTCACCCGTGAGCTTCACTCCTTGATGCCCACCCCGCCGTAGAAGATCGTGTTGTTGATCTCTTCGGCGGTGGGCACGGGGCCGTCCGGGCGCCACAGCGGGACCCGGACGACGCCCGGCTCCTGGAGCCGGAACGGGCCGAAGAGCCGCTGGACTTCGGCCCTGTCGCGGAGGTTGAGCGTGGCGGTGGCGTTCTTGTAGACGTTCAGGACGCCGTCCCGCGCCACCTCGTCCGTGCGGCCCTCCGCGTACTCCTCGTACGGCTCGCCCGTGGCATGGGAGAGGATCAGCCGGCTCCCGGCGGGCAGCGCGTCGGCGAGCGCCGCGACCACCCCGGCCGGGTCCTCGTCGTCGCGTACGAAGTGCAGTACGGCGACGAGCAGCACCGCCACTGGCTGCGCCAGATCGATCAGCGAGCGGACCGCCGGGTCGGCGAGCAGCGTCTTCGGGTCTCGGACGTCGCCGAGGACGAAGCCGGTGCCCGGTGCGTTGGTGAGCCGGGCGCCCGCGTGGGTCGCAACGATCGGGTCGTTGTCGGCATAGACCACCCGCGCGTCCGGCCTCTCCTCGCGCGCCACCTCATGGGTGTTGGGCGAGGTGGGGATGCCGGTGCCGAGGTCGAGGAACTGCCGGATGCCGGCGGCTGCCGCGTCCCGGACGGCGCGCTGCATGAAGGCGCGGTTGGCGCGGGCGCTGTCGCGGACCTGCGGGTGGGCGCGGATCACCTCGTCGGCGGCCTCGCGGTCGATCGCGTAGTTGTCCCAGCCGCCGAGGTAGTAGTCGTACATCCGCGCGGGATGCGGCCTGCTGGTGTCGATCTCGTCCGCCGTGAAGCCCCGCTCCGCCGGCAGACTGTGGTCCGCGAGCGGGCTGTGCTCCGCCGGGAAGGTCTGATCGCTCATGCGCTCCTCCGGTCCCCGCACACGCAGGGCACCCCGTGCAGCAGGAAGTCCGCCTCGCCGGCCTTCGCGCCCCGGATGAAGCTCTCGATCTCGCCGTGGGTGTAGATCAGTGCCGGGCCGTTGGGGTCGGTGGACTGGCGCAGCGCCACGCGGCCGTCCTTGAGTCTCATCGCCTCGACGCACTCGCCGCCGTTGCCGCCGCTCCACGGCTTGTGCCAGCCCTCGCTGCCCAGCTCGCTGGCGGGCATGCCGTTGTAGATGCGTATGCGATCCATGGTTCAGATCTCCTTGCGAAAGCCACTCAGAAGGGCTGCGGTGCGGTGTGCGGGCGCGGCCTGCGCGCACATCCGGTCCAGCGCTTCCAGGAACTGCGAGACATCGCCGCGCTGGTCGAAGTACACGGCGCCGACCAGGCTCTCCGCGTACGCGATGTCGGGCAGCTCCGGGATCGGGAACCGGAAGATGTGGAACGGCCCGTACATGGCGGGGTGCGGGCCGGTGGCGAAGGGGATGATCTGCAGCCGTACGTTGGGCAGTTCGGTGGCCTCGATCAGCCGGTCGAGCTGCTCGCGCATGACGCCGGCGCCGCCGACCGGGCGGCGCAGCACCGTCTCGTCCAGCACGGCCCACAGCATGGGCGCGTTGTCGCGGCGGAGCAGCGACTGGCGTTCCATGCGCAGGGCGACGGAGCGGTCGATCTCCTCGGGGGCGGCGTGCGGCATGCCGGCGCGCAGCACGGCGCGCGCGTAGCCCTCGGTCTGCAGCAGGCCGGGTACGTAGTGCGGCTGGTAGGCGCGGATGAGGTTGGCGGCGCTCTCCAGGCTGACGTACGCACTGAACCAGTCGGGCAGTACGTCGCGGAAACGGTGCCACCAGCCAGGGCGGTTGGCCTCCCGAGCGAGTGCGACGAACGTCTCGCTCTCCTCGGCGTCGGTGACACCGTAGGTGGCGAGCAGCTTCTCCACGTACGGGATCTTCAGCCCGACCTCGGCCTTCTCCATGCGGCGTACGGTCGCGTGCGTGACGTCCAGTGCCTCTGCGGCCTGTTCGAAGGAGAGTCCGGCCTTCTCTCGAAGGTCCTGCAGCCTCTTGCCGAGGACTACCCGCAGGACGGTCGGCGCCCCGCCCGACCGTGCGTCCACCACTTGTGATCTCCTCCAACTGAGTTACGTGCTCAGCAGTGTGTCATGCCATCAGAAGCGCCAACAGACTGTCACGACGATTCTGCAATTTACAGGTTGGTCCTTGCCAAGCTTGTTCAACATCGCACATAGTTACGGTGTGCCTTCCTCCCACAACGCGGAATCGTTAAGGGGATGCGGCGGCGTCGCCGTCCAACTCCTCAGCGACGCCTTCCATTTGCCGGCGCTGCGCACCTCCGTTCCGGAGGCCCGCCGAAGAGTCACCACCGCGCTGCGGACATGGGGCGTCACCGAGCAGTTGCGCGACGACGCCGAGCTGGTGGTCTCGGAGCTCTTCACCAATGCGGTGCGGCACACCGACAGCGAGCGGGTCTCCTGCGAACTGACCCTCGACGGCGCGCGGCTGCGCGTGGCGGTCACCGACCAGGGGCACAGCGACTCCCGGCCGCAGGCCCAGCCGCGCAGCACGGACCGGGAGTGCGGGCGCGGCCTGCTGCTGGTCGGCGCGGTGTCGGAGGACTGGGGCGTACGGCCCGCCGACACCGGCCGGGGCCGGGTCGTGTGGGCGGACCTCGCGTGCTAGTGGGCGTTGGGCACTAGGGGATCTCGCGTACTAGCGGATCGATGCGGCCGCCTCGGCGAGCGCGGCCGCGTCGGCCTCCAGCAGCGCCAGCTCGGGCCGCTTCGCCGTGACGTGGTCGCCCGAGGACTCGCCGCGCAGCCGCCGCCCGATCCACGGCACGAGGTGTTCGCGCGCCCAGTGGATGGTCTCGCGACGGGCGTCGGCCGCGGTACGCGCGGCCTCCGGCGGCCAGGGCTGGTCCGGCTCGGCCGGCACGTCCAGGCCGAGCACCTGCCCCGCACGGAGCGCCACCCGGGTGTGCCCGTCGGGCGAGAGGTGCAGCCGGTCGTCGCTCCAGGCGCGGCGGTCCTGCACGGACTTCAGCGACCACAGGTCCAGGACCGGGCAGCCGTACTGGTCGGCGATGGCCCGCACATGGGCGGTGTACGTGGCGATCTTGCCCCGCAGGTGCCTGAGCACGGGGATGTCACGGGTGTCGAAGCCGGTGCACAGCAGGACCGTGCCGACCGACTCCTTGAGGTCGGCGACGGCGGCGGCGTAGCGCTCGGCGACGGCGTCCGGGTCGGAGCCGGGCCGGAGGATGTCATTACCGCCGGCACAGAAGGTCACCAGGTCCGGGCCCAGCTCCTTGGCGCGCGGCACCTGCTCGGCGACGATCTGGTCCAGGAGCCGGCCCCGCACGGCGAGGTTGGCGTACCGGAAGTCGTGCTCCGGGCGGCGGTCGGAGAGCAGGACCGCGAGCCGGTCCGCCCAGCCGATGAACGTGCCGTCCGGACCGGGGTCGCCGACGCCCTCGGTGAAGCTGTCCCCGATGGCCGCGTACGACCCGAACGGGCCACTTTCCCTGCTGCTTATCTTCTTCGAATCCTCTGCCACGTCAGGACATACTTCACCTTCAGGAGTGACCTACGCCACCGTAACCATGGGTTGACGGCAGGTGATGATTGCCACTCAGTCAAATTCTGCCCAAGTCGGAATACGAGTGGACACCAGCCCCACGCCGAGACGGACGTCGAGCGACGGCAGCGCGGGCCGATACCGACCGCATCCCGACCGCGTACGGTCACGATCAGTGGCCGGACGAGCTAGTTGCCTATTGCACCAGTGCCGTATGGTCGAATCAGCCCGCTCGCCGACGAGCAGCGTCGGCGGCCGACGTAAAAGGAGCGCGCCCGTGACGACGCAGCAGCCGCCCCAGGTCCGGTCGACCGAGCCCCTGCTCACCGAGGTGCGCAACTTCCGGGACGTCGGCGGGCTGCCGACGGTCGACGGGCGGCGGGTGCGGCAGGGCCGGCTCTTCCGCAGCGGTCACCTGGCACACGCGACGGAGGCGGACGCCGCCTTCCTCGGCACCCTCGGCCTGCACACCATCTTCGACTTCCGCAACGCCGCCGACATCAAGCTCGAGGGCCCCGACGTCACGCTGCCCGGCGTGCGGCACGTCAACATCCCGCTCACCGACCCGGCCGACGGCGCGGAGTTCTGGGCGATGGTGCGCGACGGCGAGCTGGACCAGCTGCGCGCGGCGCTGGGCGACGGGCAGGCGGCGGGCCGGATGGCGCGCACGTACCGGCACATCGTCTCGACCCGCACCGCCGACCACAGCCGGATACTGCACTCCATAGCCGAGGAGAGCGTGCCGGCGCTGATGCACTGCGCGGCCGGCAAGGACCGCGCGGGCCTGTCGATCGCGATCACGCTGCTCGCGGTGGGCGTGGAGCGGGAGGCCATCGAGGCGGACTATCTGGAGTCCAACGACCCGCGCCGCCGCTACAAGGTGCGCCGCTCCAACCGCTCGGCGGCCGGCATGTCCGAAGAGGTCATGGCGCTGCTCGCACCCCTCTTCGACGCCCGCGCCGAGTACCTGCACGCGGCCTTCGACACCATCGAGTCCACCTGGGGCTCGACGGAGACCTACCTCACCGAGGGCCTGAAGCTCACCCCGGAGACCCGCGGCCGACTGCGGGAACGGCTGCTGGAGGACTGAGGCCCCGGCACGGCGGCGGCCCCCGTACCGTCAAGTGACGGGCCGGGGGCCGCCGCCGTATCCGCCCTCAGCGGTTCGCCATCGCCTGCTTCACCAGCGTCCGCCCGAAGTCCCAGATCAGGCCGCCGCCCGCGTGGGCGTCGTCCATGACGGCCGTGAACGCCTCGACGAAGCGGTCCACCTCCGGCTCGCCGATGATCAGCGGCGGGATCAGCTTGATGACCTCCAGGTGGTCGCCGGAGACCTGGGTGAGGATGCGGTGCCGCTGGAGCAGCGGCACCACCACCATCTGCGCGAAGAGCCCCTTGCGTGCCGCCTGGAGCATCGTCCAGCGGCTCCGCAGACCCAGCGACTTCGGCCGGCCGAACTCGATCCCGATCATCAGGCCGCGGCCCCGCACGTCGTGCAGCAGCTCGTACTTCGGGATCAGCTCGGTCAGGCGGGTGCGCAGCAGGTCGCCCGTGGAGCGCACGCCGGCGACGATTCCCTCGTCCTCCATGACGGTGAGGACCGCGAGGCCCGCCGCCATCGCCTGGGCGTTGGAGCCGAAGCTGGCGGAGTGCACCAGGACCCGGTCCATCGAGGAGTAGATCTTCTTGAAGACCGACTCCTTGCCGAGTGTCGCGCCGACCGGCACATAGCCGCCGGACAGCGCCTTGGCCACGCAGACCAGGTCCGGCTCGACGCCGGGCTCGTGCTGGTACGCGAAGAAGTCGCCGGTGCGGCCGAGGCCGGTCTGCACCTCGTCGGCGATGAGCAGCGCCTTGTGCTTGTGCAGCAGCTCCTGTGCCGCGAGGAGGAAGCCGGGCGGAGTGGGGTGGACGCCCTTGCCCTGGATCGGCTCCACGACGAAGGCCGCCACGTCGCCGCGCTTCAGCTCCCGCTCCAGCGCGTCCAGGTCGCCCATCTCGATCGCGGTGTCCGGCAGCAGCGGCGCGAAGCCGTCGCGGAAGCCGGCCTCGCCGTTGACCGAGAGCGAGCCCGTGGTCAGGCCGTGGAAGGCGTGCGTGCAGTACAGGATGCGCGGGCGCCCCGTCGCGTACCGGGCGAACTTCAGGGCCGTCTCGACGGCCTCGGTACCGCTGTTCCCGAAGAAGACCCGGTCCAGGTGCGGCGCGTACCGGAGCAGCTTCTCGGCGAGCAGGCCCGGCAGCGGCGGGCAGTCGAAGCGGGTGAGGTCGGCCAGCCCGGCGTCCAGTACGTCGTGCAGCGCCTGCCGGACCACGGGGTGGTGCCGGCCGAGGCCCATCACGCCGAACCCGGCGAGCATGTCCAGGTAGTCCTGCCCCTGGTCATCCCAGAAGTACGCGCCCTCGGCCCGCTCGTAGACCTTGTCGAAGCCGATGGTGTGCAGCATCCGCGGCAGCTGGTGGTTCAGGTACTTGGCGTGCAGGTCGTAGCGTTCGGCGCCGCGCTCGGCGAGCAGCTTGGTGAGGTCGAATCCGGTCATGCGGTGTTGTTCTCCTTGACGGCCGCGACGGCCGCCGCGCGGTCGTCCGTACGGGGCAGGCTCTCGGCGATGCGTCCCGCGATCTCCGCCGGGGTCAGCCCGATGTCGGCCAGCACCTCGCCCCGCTTGGCGTGCGCGAGGAACTGTTCGGGGATGCCGAAGGTGCGCAGCGGCAGATCGACGTCGGCATCGCGCAGCGCCTGGCCGACCGCGGCGCCGACGCCGCCGGTGCGGCTGCTGTCCTCCACTACGGCCACCGCGGCGTGCCGTGCGGCCAGCCGTGGGATCTCCGGGTCGACCGGCTTGACCCAGCGGGGGTCGATCACCGTGGCGCCGATGCCGCGCGCTTCGAGGAGGGCCGCCGCCTCCAGGCAGACCGGCGCCATCACGCCGACCGCGACCAGCAGCACGTCCTCCCCGTCGCCGCGCGCGAGGACATCCACTCCCCCGATCCGCTCCAGTGCGGGGATCGGGTCGCCGACGGACTCCTTGGGGTAGCGCACGACGGTCGGCGCGTCGTCGACGTCGACGGCCTCGCGCAGCTCGGCGCGGAGCTGGTCGGCGTCACGTGGGGCGGCGATCCGCAGGCCCGGTACGACCTGGAGGATCGACATGTCCCACATGCCGTTGTGGCTGGGCCCGTCGGTGCCGGTGACGCCGGCCCGGTCCAGTACGAAGGTGACCCCGCACTTGTGCAGCGCGACGTCCATCAGGATCTGGTCGAAGGCGCGGTTGAGGAAGGTGGCGTAGACCGCGAAGACCGGGTGCAGGCCGCCCGTGGCGAGCCCGGCCGCCGAGACCGCGGCGTGCTGTTCGGCGATGCCCACGTCCCAGACCCGGTCCGGGTACGCGGCGGCGAACTTGCCCAGCCCCACGGGCTGCAGCATCGCCGCGGTGAGGGCCACCACGTCCGGCCGCTCGGCGCCGATGCGGACCATCTCGTCGCCGAAGACGGAGGTCCAGGACGGCGGACCGGGCGGCGCGACCGGCGCGCACGTGAGCGGGTCCATCACGCCGACGGTATGAAAGCGGTCGGCCTCGTCCTCCAGGGCCGGCTGGTAGCCGCGCCCCTTCTCGGTGAGGCAGTGCACCAGTACGGGGCCGTGGAAGCGGGCGGCGCGGCGCAGCGCGGACTCCACGGCCTCGATGTCGTGGCCGTCGATCGGGCCGACGTACTTCAGGCCCAGGTCCTCGAACATGCCCTGGGGCGCGAAGGCGTCCTTGAAGCCCTTCTTCGCGCCGTGCAGCGACTCGTAGAGCGGCCGGCCGACGACCGGCGTGCGGTTCAGTACGTCCTTGCCCCAGGACAGGAAGCGTTCGTAGCCGTCGGTGGTGCGGAGCGTGGCGAGGTGGTCGGCGAGGCCGCCGATGGTGGGCGCGTAGGAGCGCTCGTTGTCGTTGACGACGATGATCAGCGGCCGGTCCTCGGCCGCGATGTTGTTGAGCGCCTCCCAGGCCATGCCGCCGGTGAGCGCGCCGTCTCCGGTGACCGCGACGACGTGGTCGCGCTTCCCCAGTACCTGGTTTGCCTTGGCCAGCCCGTCGGCCCAGCCGAGCACGGTGGAGGCGTGGCTGTTCTCGATGACGTCGTGAACGGATTCCTCGCGCGAGGGGTACCCGGACAGGCCACCCTTGCCGCGGAGCTTGGAGAAGTCCTGCCGACCGGTCAGGAGCTTGTGGACGTACGACTGGTGCCCGGTGTCCCACAGGATGCGGTCGGCGGGCGAGTCGAACACCCGGTGCAGGGCGATGGTCAGCTCGACCACGCCCAGGTTGGGTCCGAGGTGGCCGCCGGTGCGGGCGACCGCCTGGATGAGGAACTGGCGGATCTCCGCGGCCAGTTGACCGAGGCGGTCCGCCGGCACCTCCTTGAGGTCCTGCGGTTCCCGGATGTGTTCGAGCATCGACATGCTGGGTCCCCCTCCTCTTTTGTACTTGCCGACGGAGCCGCCGGGTCGTCGGCCGGCGGCGGCGCCGGGGGTCGGTTCAGCCGACGGTGACGTTCGGGGCGCCCGTCGCCGCTCCCTCGGCTGCCATGCGTTCGGCGATCTTCATGGCTTCCTCGATGAGGGTCTCCACGATCTTCGACTCCGGCACGGTCTTGATGACCTCGCCCTTCACGAAGATCTGCCCCTTGCCGTTGCCGGAGGCGACGCCGAGATCGGCCTCGCGGGCCTCACCGGGGCCGTTGACCACACAGCCCATCACCGCGACACGGAGCGGCACCTCCATGCCGTCCAGCCCGGCGGTGACCTCCTCGGCCAGCTTGTACACATCCACCTGCGCCCGCCCGCACGACGGGCACGAGACGATCTCCAGCCGGCGCTGCCGCAGGTTCAGCGACTCCAGGATGGAGATACCGACCTTGACCTCCTCGGCGGGCGGGGCGGAGAGGGAGACCCGGATGGTGTCGCCGATCCCCTCGCTCAGCAGCGCGCCGAAGGCGACCGCGGACTTGATCGTGCCCTGGAAAGCCGGACCCGCCTCGGTCACACCCAGGTGCAGCGGATAGTCGCACTGCGCGGCCAGCTGCCGGTAGGCGTTGACCATCACGACCGGGTCGTTGTGCTTGACGGAGATCTTGATGTCGCGGAAGCCGTGCTCCTCGAAGAGCGATGCCTCCCACAGGGCCGACTCCACCAGCGCCTCGGGCGTGGCCTTGCCGTACTTCTGCAGCAGACGGCGGTCCAGCGACCCGGCGTTCACGCCGATGCGGATCGGAGTGCCGGCGTCGTTGGCCGCCTTGGCGATCTCCTTGACCTTGTCGTCGAACTGCTTGATGTTGCCCGGATTCACCCGCACCGCCGCACAGCCCGCGTCGATCGCCGCGAAGACGTACTTCGGCTGGAAGTGGATGTCCGCGATCACCGGGATCTGCGACTTCTTCGCGATCACCGGCAGCGCGTCCGCGTCGTCCTGCGTCGGGCAGGCCACGCGGACGATCTGACAGCCGGACGCCGTCAGCTCCGCGATCTGCTGCAGCGTCGCCCCGATGTCGGCCGTACGCGTCGTCGTCATCGACTGTACGGAGACGGGCGCTCCCCCGCCCACGGCCACCGGCCCGACCTGGATCCGGCGCGAGACGCGCCGGATGGCCAGGGGCCGGGCCGGGACCTCGGGGAGCCCCAGCGCTGTGCTTGTCCGGGGGACAACCCCCGGACCCCCGGGAGGCTCACCAATGGTCATGACGTCACCCGTGGCTTCCGGCGACGGTCTCGCGGGCGGCGCGCAGCGACTCCTTCAGGGAGCCCATGGTCGCCAGGACGGCGGTCGGCTCGTAGCCGCAGTGCGCCATGCAGTTGGCGCAGCGCGGGTCCTTGCCGCGGCCGTACTTGTCCCAGTCGGTCTCCTCGATCAGCTCCCGGTACGTGGGGACGTACCCGTCGCTCATCAGGTAGCAGGGGCGCTGCCAGCCGAACAGGGAGTAGTTCGGGATCGCCCAGGCGGTGCAGGGGAAGTCCGCCTTGCCCTCCAGGAAGTCCAGGAAGAGCGGGCTGTGGTTGAGCCGCCAGCGGCGCCGGTTGCCGCCCGCGAATGCCTTCTTGAACAGCTCCCTGGTCTGCTCGACGCCGAGGAAGTGCTCCTGGTCCGGGGCCTTCTCGTAGGCGTAGGCGGGCGACAGCATCATCTCGTCGACCTTGAGGTCGTCGTTGAGGAAGTTGAGCACCTCGATGATGGTCTGCGGGGTGTCGGTGTTGAAGAAGGTGGAGTTCGTGGTGACCCGGAAGCCGCGGCGCTTGGCTTCCTTGATGGCCTCCACGGCCTCGTCGAAGACGCCTTCCTTGGCCACGGACTCGTCGTGCCGCTCGCGCATCCCGTCGATGTGCACCGCGAAGGCGAAGTACGGCGACGGGGTGAACTTGTCCATCTTCTTGCGCAGCAGCATGGCGTTGGTGCACAGGAAGACGTACTTCTTCTTGGCGACCAGCTGGCGCACGATCTCGTCGATCTGAGGGTGCATCAGGGGCTCGCCGCCCGCGATGGAGACCATCGGGGCGCCGGATTCCAGTACGGCACCGACCGCCTGGGCGACCGGCATCCGCTGCTTCAGCACCCCGGCCGGGTGCTGGATCTTTCCACAGCCCTCGCATGCGAGGTTGCACGCGTAAAGCGGCTCCAGCTCGACGATGAGCGGGAACTTCGCACGCCGCCGGAGCATTTTCTGTTCAAAGAGATAGGTCCCGACCCTGATGGTCTGACGGAGCGGCATGGCCATCTGGCTCACCTCCTGGGGAGCAGCAAAGAACGGTGCCATTCAAAGAAAACGGGAAGGACGGCACACAAGACACGGAAGGCCGATATTCCCCCGCGTATCGTGCCAATACGAACGAGTTCGTGCTCTGGAGCGTCCACGACCACTCGGACGGCCGCAATGGGGCGGGGCCCGGCCCGCAGCGCGCTGCCGAGCGTCGCGGCGGACTCCATGTCCACCGCGACCGCTCCTGCGGCGTGCAGCGCGGTCCGCTCGGCGCCGCGCACGACGTGGTCGCTGCCGAGCAGCAGCCCGGAGTGCACGGTCAGGCCGCGCTCCTTCAGGGCCGCGACCAGCGGCGCGTTGTCGCGGCAGACGGCCTCGGGGCGGTCCGGGTGGTGCTCGCGGGTGGCTTCCGCGACGACCACGTCACCGGGGCGCATGCCCGGCGCGAGCCCGGCACAGAAGCCGCTGGCGACGACGGGCGAGGCCGCGGTGGGCGAGCCGGCGCCGAGCGCGGCGCCGATGGCCCGCTCCGCGGCCTGCGGGCCCATGCCCGTGCGGAGTACCGTGCCGGCCGGGCCGCCGCGCAGCGCGAGGCGCTCGATGCCGAGCGCGCAGGCGACCAGCAGCGGGGGCGGCGGGCCCGGGGACGGGCCGTCCGAGTCGGTCATCTAGGACCTCACGGCCGCTCCGGCCGGACCGCCGCCCAGATAGCGGCCCAGGGCCGTGAGCGGGAAGACCTGCCGGTAGAGGTGGTAGTTGATCGAGAAGTCCCAGGGGAAGCCGGTACCGGTGAAGTACGGCTCGTCCCAGGAGCCGTCGGGGCGCTGCGTGGCGGCCAGCCACTGCACGCCGCGCTCCACGGCCTTGCTGTCCCGCTCGCCGGCCGCGAGCAGCGCCATCAGCGCCCAGCCGGTCTGCGAGGCGGTCGAGGCGCCGCGCCCGATCCAGTCGCGGTCCTTGTAGGAGCGCTGGTCCTCGCCCCAGCCGCCGTCGTCGTTCTGCACGCTCTCCAGCCAGGCGACCGCGCGGCGGATCGCGGGGTGCGAGGCGGGGATGCCGGCCGCGACGAGCGCGGGCAGTACGGAGCCGGTGCCGTAGACGTAGTTGGTGCCCCAGCGGCCGAACCACGCGCCGGTCGGGTCCTGCTCGGCCAGCAGCCATTCGATGCCGCGCCGGATGCGCGGGTCGTGGGTGCTGCCGACGTCCGCCGCCATCTCCACGACGTGCGCGGTGACGTCGGCCGACGGCGGGTCGATGACCTCGCCGAAGTCGCAGAAGGGCAGCCGGTCGGGGAAGGGGCTGGTGTTGTCGGCGTCGAAGGCGCCCCAGGCCCCGTTGCGGGACTGCATGCCGAGGTTCCAGCGCACGGCGCGGCGCACGGCGTCCTCGACGCGCTGCGGGTCCGGGTGCTCGACCCGGCGCAACGCGAGGACGACCTCGGCGGTGTCGTCGATGTCCGGGTAGTTGTCGTTCTCGAACTCGAAGGCCCAGCCGCCGGAGGGCAGCGTCGGCCGACGCACCGCCCAGTCGCCGGGCCGGTCGATCTGCTCGTCCAGCATCCAGTCCGCGGCCTTGACGAGCTGCGGGTGGTCGCGGGGCAGGCCCGCGTCGGCGAGCGCGATGGTGGCGAGGCAGGTGTCCCAGACCGGGGACTGGCAGGCCTCGATCATGCGGACGGGAGCACCGTGACCGTCCTCGCGCCAGACGGCGAAGCGGTCCAGGGAGGCCAGGCCCTCGCGGAGCACGGGGTGGTCCAGGTCGTAGCCGAGCAGATGCAGGGCGATGACCGAGTACACCGCGGGTGGCTGGATGCCGCCCCAGCAGCCGTCGTTCTCCTGCCGCTCGATGATCCAGCGTGCCGCGGTGCGCATGGCGCTGCGGCGCAGCCGGCGCGGCGCGACCTTGCGGTAGACGTGCAGCGCCGCATCCAGGCGCTGGAAGACGCCGTCCCAGGTGGTGACGGGGGCGAGCGGCCGCGGCGGGTTCGGGTTCCGCGGGTCGGTGTGCAGCTCGTCGAGGGCGAACGGCGCGGGGCGTACGGGCCGGTGGGCCGAGACGATCGTCAGCGGGACGATGGTCTGCCGGGCCCAGCAGCCGAAGTCGTAGATGTTGAGCGGGAACCACTTCGGAAGGGCGATGAGCTCCGGGGGCAGGTCCGGCAGGTCCGCCCACTTCCACCAGCCGAAGAGGGCCAGCCAGATGCGGGTGAAGACGCGGGAGGCGGCGATGCCGCCCTGCGCACGGATCCAGGCGGACGCCCTGGCCATGTGCGGCTCGTCGGGCCGGTCGCCGGCCAGGCGGAGGGCGACATAGCCCTCGATGGTGGTGGAGAGCTCGCCGGGGCCGCCGTAGAAGCTGGCCCACGTACCGTCGTCGCGCTGCTCTCCGCGTACGAAACGGGCGGCGGCCTCGGTGGTCTTCGGGTCGCTGATGCCCAGGAACTGGCGGAGCATCAGGTCCTCGGCGTCCATCGTCACATTGGTGTCGAGGTCGCCCTTCCACCAGCCGGCGGGGTCCTGGAGGGAGAGGAGGTAATCGGTGGCCCGGGCGGTCGCCTGCCGCGCCGCGCCCGTCAGGTCGTCGGGCGCCGGGGGCGGGGTCGCGGGCCTCTGGTCGGTGGTCTCAGCGGTGGCATCGCTGGCCGCGGGTGCCCGGGACGGCAGTGCCCCGGTGCTTCCGTCGGTCGTCGCTGTCATGGCTTCCCCTTCTGCAGTAATCAAAGACAAATGCATGGGGCTTCCGTCGGCCGGTGCCGGGCCCCGGTATGGCCTACCGGGGGCGGCCGGCACCGGCCGGCGACTGCGAACTAATTCGGTGTAATCGTGATCATCTCTTCCGTACGACGACGAAGTCCGCGAGGGCGGTCAGCTGTGCGCGGACCTCTTCGGGCATATCGATCTCGTCGAGTGCGGCGATCGCGGTGGCGTGCTGGCGGCGGGCCTCCTCCGAGGTCCACTCGCGGCCACCGGCCTCCTCGATGAGAGCTGCGCGGGAGGCGAATTCCGCCTCCGTGAAATCGGCGATCTCGGTGTCGCTCTTCTTGGCGTCGGCGGCCAGGATACGGGCGAGCTGCTCGGACGCCGGGCCGCCGGCGTCCAGGGCGGCGACGACCGGCAGCGACTTCTTGCGCTGCCGCAGGTCGGACCAGGTCTGCTTGCCGGTGGCGTCCGGGTCGCCCCAGATGCCGAGCAGGTCGTCGACGGCCTGGAAGGCGAGGCCGAGGTGGTAGCCGTACTTCTCCAGGACGTCGGCGGTGTGGTCGCTCGCGCCGCCCAGTACCGCGCCGATGGAGACGGCGCAGGCCAGCAGCGCGCCGGTCTTGTTGCCCTCCATCTCCAGGCACTCCGCGACGGTGACCCGGTCCCGGTGCTCGTACGAGATGTCCTGGGCCTGGCCGTCGATCAGCTTGCGGGTGGCGGCGGTGAGCCGGCGGGCTGCGCGCCCGGCGTCCACGGTCCCCAGCTCCAGCAGTATTTCGTTGGCGAGCGCGAAGAGCGCATCGCCGACCAGGATGGCCTGGGCGGGTCCGTGCACCTTCCATACGGTGTCGCGGTGGCGGCGCTGCTCGTCGCCGTCCATGAGGTCGTCGTGCAGCAGCGAGAAGTTGTGCACGAGCTCCACGGCGACGGCGCCGGGGATGCCCGTCTCGGGCGCTGCGCCCGCGGCCTCCGCCGAGAGCAGGGTGAGCGCGGGGCGGACGGCCTTGCCGCCGTCGCCCGCCGACGGCGCTCCAGCGGCGTCGATCCAGCCGAAGTGGTACGCGGCTACGGTGTCCATGGGAGGCGCGAGCCGGTCAACGGCGGCCCGCAGCACCGGAGTGGCGAGCCTGCGCCCGCGCTCCAGGAGTGCGGTGACGCCCTCGGTGTCGATTACTGGGGAAGCCGGATTCACGGTTTCTCCTCTGTTTCCGGTGCTCGTGCTCGTGCGAGCGCGCGTACTCGTATTCATGCCGCCTCCTGGGGCAGTGATCCCTGGGGGAAGCCGAGTTCGGTGAGTGCCTCGCGGGCGGCGCTGATGCCGCTGCGAACAGCGCTTTCCATGGTCGCGGGCCACCCTGTGGCGGTCCACGCACCGGCCAGGTACAGGCCGGCGGACTGGGTGCGGGCGGCGGGCCTGAGGCGGCCGACGCCCGGTGCGGGTGCGAACGTCGCGGTGCGTTCGCGGGTGACGAAGAAGTCGCGGACCTTCGCGCCGCGCGCGGCGGGCAGCACCCGCGCGAGCTCCGGGAGGTACCGCTCGCGCAGCACGCCGACCGGCAGGTCGATCTCGTCCTGCGCCGCGGACTGCGAGACGGCGAGGTACTGCCCGCCGCCCTCCAGCCCGGACGCCTCCGTGCGGTCGAAGACCCACTGCAGCGGCGAGCCGAGCGCCGCGAAGAACGGGCGGCGCAGGACCTTGCGGTCGTAGAGCACGTGCACGTTGAGGATGGGGGCCGTACCGATGTCCAGCAGCCGGTCCGGGCGGTCCAGCGCGCCGGGCGGCAGCAGGCCGTGCGCCTCGCGCTGCGGCAGGGCCAGTACGACCGTGTCGGCGGCCAGCTGCTCCTGGCTGTGCGGCCCGTTCTCGACGGTGACCTGCCAGCGCTGCTCGTCGGTCCGGGTCAGAGCGCTCGCGCGCGTACGGGTCTCCACACGCACCCCGGCCTTCTCCAGCGCGGCCCGGGCGAGCGTGTCGTGGACCTCGCCGAGCGGGACGCGGGACCAGCCGATGTCGGCGGCGCCCGGGTCGGAGAGCAGGCCGGTCTTGAAGACCATGGCGGCGAGCCCGGCGGAGGCGTCACCGGCACGGGCGTTCAGCGTGGCGACGCCGACCAGGTCCCACAGCGCCTCGACGGCGCGCGGCGACTGGCCGTGCCGGGCGAGCCAGCTCGCGAAGTCGATGCGGTCCAGCGCGGGGTCGGCCGGGTCCAGGGCCTTCAGGGCGAGCGCGGCGCGGCCGACGGAGGCCCGCTCGGCGAGCGAGAGGTGCGGGTAGCCGGCCAGGCTTGCGGCGAGGTGCAGCGGTACGGGCAGGGCGGTGCGGCGCAGCCGGCCCAGGCGCATACCGGCCGCGGCGCGCGCCGGGTCGGCGTCCAGCACCGGCACGTCCAGCCGGTCCTGCACCGGCATCAGGTGCGCGCCGCCGACGCGCTCCAGGAAGCCCCGGTAGGCGGTGCAGCAGCGCAGGTAGACGTGCTGGCCGTTGTCCACGCTCAGCTCGCCGGCCGCGGAGTCGCGGCGGAAGGAGAAGGCGAGGCCGCCGAGGCGTGGCCGGCCCTCGACGAGGGTGACGCGCAGCCCGGCGTCGGCGAGCGCGAGGGCAGCGGTGGTGCCCGCGAGGCCGCCGCCGACGACGACCGCCGTGGCGCCCCCGTCGGCGGAGGCGCCCGCGGTGACGTGCGTGGCCGGCCGTGTGTCGGCGGAAGTCATGCGTCCTCCCGGAATGCCGCTGTCATGGACGCAGCAGTACGCCGCGGGGTTGCCCCTCGCACGGCGCATACCTGTACGGACGCGCCCCGGCTCGCTCCGAGTGTCATGCGCGCCTCCTGACGGCCTGTCGGCGGCCGATGGCCCGGGCGTCGAGCCCGGAGAGGCCGCGGACGGCGACGAACGCCTTCTCGTGGCCGGGCAGCGAGACCCGGCCGCGCAGCACCGCCTCGGGGTCGTCGGCGATCCGGCGCAGCAGGCGGTGGTAGATGCCGGCCATCGCGGCGACGCAGGCACCGGAGCGCCGGTCGAGCATGGGCAGCAGCCGGAAGCCCTCGGCGAACAGGGCGCGGGCCCGGCGTACTTCGAAGTGGACGAGCCCGGCGAAGTCCGCCCCGGAGGGCGGGACGGAGCCGTGGAAGCCCGCGGCGCAGCCGAACTTCTCAAGGTCCTCGGCGGGCAGGTACGTACGGCCGTTGGCCGCGTCCTCCCGCACGTCCCGGAGGATGTTGGTCAGCTGCAGGGCGAGCCCCAGCGTATCGGCGTACTCAGGAGCGCGGTCGGCCTCCGGCGCGCCGGGCACGGTGCCGAACACGCCGAGCGAGAGCCGCCCGATGGCCCCGGCGACGCAGCGGCAGTAACCCTTGAGGTCGTCCCAGGTCTCGTACGACTCGCCGTGCACGTCCATCAGGACGCCGTCGATCAGCTCGTCCAGGCCGTCCAGCGGCAGCGGGAAGCGGCGCGCGGCGTCCGCGAGCGCGACCGCGACCGGGTCGGTGTCGTCCTCGGCGACCCGGCCGTCCTTGATGCGCGCCAGCAGTCCGCGGGTGTCCGCGAGCCGCTGCTCCTTCTCGGCGGGCGCCAGCGCGCCGTCGCCGATGTCGTCCACCCGGCGCGAGAACGCGTACAGCGCCGACATCGCCTGGCGCTTGTCGGCGGGCAGCAGTCTGATCCCATAAGCGAAGTTGCGCGCCTGCTGCCCGGTAACGGCCTCGCAGTAGCGGTACGCAGCGAGCACCGGCGCGGACGCGTGTGTACTTGCCTCCACGGTCCGACTCACCCCTCTCTTCGCAGTGTCGCCCCTACCGCGCGCAGCAGACTGAGCTTGCTGGGCTTGGGCGGTCCAGGGAGGACGTCGTGATCGGCGGCCGCCACCGCCTGGAGGGCGGCGCGTCCGCCGGCGACGAAGCCGGCGAGCAGCAGCTTGAGTCTGCCGTGGACGCTACCCACCAGCGGGGCACCTTCATTCAGCAGGTCACGGGCGCGTTCCGCCTCGAATGCAACCAGCGCGCGCGCCTGTGCGCCCCCTGTCGGAGCGGCCAGGTCGGTTTCCGCGACACCAAAGCGCTTCATGTCTTCGGCGGGCAGATAGATGCGGTCCCTCCGGAGGTCCTCGGCGACGTCCTGGATGTGTTCGACGATCTGGAGGGCGGTGCAGATGGCATCCGAACGGCGGATCCGCTCGGGGGTGGTCGTGCCCGTGATGCCAAGGACCAGCCGGCCCACGGGGTTGGCGGACAGTTCGCAGTAGTCCAGCAGGTCCGCGTAGCTCTCGTAACGGCTGACGCGCTGGTCCTGCCGATTGGCTTCGATCAGACGCTCGAACGGCTCAGGGCTCAGAGCGCAGCGGCGCACGGTGGGGCCGAGGCGGCGCATGAGGGGGTGCCGGGGGCCCGGCGCCCGGTCGCTGTAGACCCGGCGCAGATCGGCCTCCAGGGCGTCCAGCATCGCGAGCCGGTCCTCGGACTGGGCGCGGTCGAGGCCGAGCAGTACCGCGTCGCCGCCGCCCGGCGCGAGGTCGCCGTCGCCGATGTCGTCGACCAGCCGCGCGAAGCCGTAGACCGCCATCAGGTCGGCGCGCCAGGCGCGGGGCAGGAAGAACGGCGCGACGGGGAAGTTCTCGTGCGCGGCCTTGTCGAGGACGGCGCGCTCGGGCGCGACAGGCTCCGGGCTCACCGGAGGCTGCCCGGCGCGTTCCGGAGCCGGAGAGATCCCGTAGCCATTGCCGTCACGTCTCCCGTTCTACACCGCCACGCTAAAACTTCATATTTCGGACACGCCGCACGCGCAGCCGGTCCGATCAGGGCGCTCATCGCCACCGTCGGACCATTTTGCCCGACTTGTACCACATGTGCCGTTCCGCACCCGTACAGCTTACGCCGTACATCTCACACTCGTCCGAGTGGGTACCGAACCGCGAAGCAACGATCCGGACAACTCCACCGGGCACCACAACTGTTCCTGCCGCGGCCAGAGTTGACCATTTCTTCAACATCGAAGGCCCCCCTTCTCCAGCCACAGCACCCGGTCACACGTGTCCCGGATGGACTTGTTGTTGTGGCTGACCAGGAAGACCGTGCCGGCCTCCTTGCGCAGCTCCCGGATGCGGGCTTCCGACCGCTTCTGGAACTTCCGGTCGCCGGTCGCGAGGGCTTCGTCAATCCAGGACGTCGTGGTCCTTGGCGGCGGCGATGGAGAACCGCAGCCGGGCGGCCATGCCGGAGGAGTAGGTGCGCATCGGCAGGCTGATGAAGTCGCCCTTCTCGTTGATCCCGGAGAAGTCGACAATCTGCTGGTAGCGCTCGCGGACCTGCTCGCGGGTCATCCCCATGGCCAGGCCGCCCAGGATGACGTTGCGCTCGCCGGTCAGGTCGTTCATCAGGGCGGCGTTGACGCCCAGCAGGGAGGGCTGGCCGTGCGTGTACACGTGGCCGCGCTCAGCCGGCAGCAGGCCCGCCACCGCCTTGAGCAGCGTGGACTTGCCCGAGCCATTGGTGCCGATCAGGCCGATCGACTCGCCCCGGTAGGCGGTGAAGGACACGCCCTTGACCGCGTGCACCTCCCGCACGCCCGTGGAGGGCTTGCGGCGGATGATCCGGTTCAGCGCCGCCGTGGCACTCCCCCGGCCCGCGCCCGAGCCGTAGACCCGGTACACGATGTGCAGATCATCCGCGATGACGGTCGGAATGCGTTCCTCGGCGGCCGCGGCCTGCTCCACCGCGGGCTGCTCGAGATCGGTGCTCTGCTGCTCAGCCACGGCCGTACCGCTCCTCCGCCTTCCAGAAGTACACAAAGCCCAGCGCGCCCATCACGACCGCCCAGCCGACGGCCAGCGCCCACACATGGGCCGGCAGCTGCTGATACGTGAAGGAGTCGATCAGCGCGAAGCGCACCAGGTCGATGTAGACCGCGGCGGGATTCACATCCAGCAGGAAGTGCACGAAGCCGGGGACGTGCTTGCTCTTTATGATCTGGTCAATGCTGTACATCACGCCGGACGCGTACATCCACGTCCGCAGGATGAACGGCATCAGCTGCGCCAGGTCCGGCGTCTTGCTGCCCAGCCGCGCCATGATCATCGCGAGGCCGGTGTTGAAGACGAACTGCACGCACAGCGCCGGAATGGCCAGCAGCCACGACCAGCCCGGCACCTGCCCGAACGCCAGCAGGATCACCACGAGCACGCCCATGGAGAACATCAGCTGCTTGAGCTGCATCAGACAGAACGAGATCGGCAGGCAGGCACGCGGGAAATGCAGCGCCCGCACCAGACCGAGGTTGCCCGAGATCGCCCGCGTCCCCGCCAGCACCGAGCTCTGCGTGAACGTGAAGATGAAGACGCCCGTCACCAGGAACGGCACGAAGTCCGGCACGCCCCGGCTGGTGCCGAGCAGCAGACCGAAGATCAAGTAGTAGACCAGCGCGTTCAGCAGCGGCGTGGCCACCTGCCACAGCTGGCCCAGCTTGGCCTGGCTGTACTGGGCGGTCAGCTTGGCGCTGGAGAACGCCGAGATGAAGTGACGCCGCTGCCAGAGCTGACGGACGTACTCCGGCAGGCTCGGCCGGGCGCCGCTCTGCGTCAGCCCGTACTTCTGGGCCAGCTGCACCGGCTTGAGCCCGCCTTCGGGGGCCCGCGGCGCATTCATGGCGACCGCACTGTCGTGCCTGGTCTCGCTCACAGTTGACACTTTCGTCCTCAAGGTGCGCTTCCCAGGGGGTGCCACAGGCTCTGGGTACCCCCGGGTCGCGCCGGATGCTGCTCTCCGACCCGAGCTTGTCAGATGACCGGCGGCCGGCCCAGTCGGGTCAGGCGCCACACGGTACGCCACTTCATGGGGCGCCTGGGGCCGCATGCAGTGGTCCAGCCCTCCTTGAAGCCCCCCAGCCAGGCCCGCAGCCCCGGCAGAGAGGGTCGCCTGGCCAGCGTGAGCAGCAGCCATACCCCGAGGTAGACGGGGACGAGCGGCGCGGGGAGGTTGCGGCGCGCCAGCCACACCCGATTGCGCGCCACCATCCGGTGGTAGACGGCGTGCCGGGTGGGCGCCATGGTCGGGTGCAGCAGGACCATGTCGGCGCGGTAGTCGATCATCCAGCCCGCGTCCAGGGCCCGCCAGGCGAGGTCGGTCTCCTCGTGCGCGTAGAAGAAGTCGTCGGGCAGCCCGCCGACCTCGTCGAAGACCTTCGTGCGGACCGCGTTCGCGCCGCCGAGGAAGGTCGTGACGCGCGAGGAGCGCAGCGGGTCGGCCGCGCGCAGCCGCGGTACGTGGCGGCGCTGGGTCTCCCCGGTGTCCGGGTCCGCGATGCGGAAGCTGATGATGCCCAGCTTGGGGTCGCGGGCGAACGCCTCGCGGCACAGCTCGGCGGTGTCCATGTTGGCGAGCAGGCCGTCGTCGTCCAGGAAGAGCAGGACGTCCTTGTCGGCGCCCGCGGGGCCGAACGCCTCGATGCCGACGTTCCGGCCCGCCGGGATGCCGACGTTCTCCGGCAGCTCCACGGTCCGTACGCCGTCGGGCAGCTCCGGCAGCGGCGAGCCGTTGCCGACGACCACCACCTCGACCGCGTCGCCGTTCTGCTTGGCGACGGAGTCGAGGAGCGCGCGCAGCTCCTCGGGGCGGTTGCCCATGGTGAGGACGACCGCGCCGAGCTTCAGGTTCTGTGGGGTCTGGGTCACTTGAGCCTGCTTGAAGCCAGGATGGACACGAGGTGGAGCAGCGTCTGGAGGAGCGCGATACCGGCCAGCACGGCGACGCCGAGCCGCGAGAAGAACAGGTCGTCCCTGATCGCGTCCAGGATCGCCAGCACCAGGATCAGCAGGGACGCCTCGATCCCGAGGATCAGCCGGTGGAACTTGAGCGCCCCGGCGGCCTTGCGGGCCAGCGCCATGCCGGACGAGCGCGGCTCGGACGCCGCCTCCTTGACCGGCGGCAGCCCGCCCTGGTGCCGGGCGACGCCGACGAGGTCGGTCTCCGCCTTGATCAGGATGGCGCCGAGCGCCGCGAGGGTGCCGAGGAAGGCCCAGAGCCAGTCGATCCGCCCGGAGCCGAACAGGTCGGCGGCGCGCAGGCCGAAGCCGACGAGGACCGCGGCGTCGGTCAGGTAGGCACCGACCCGGTCCAGATACACGCCGCCGAGCGAGTACTGCTTGCGCCAGCGGGCGATCTCGCCGTCGACGCAGTCGAGCAGCAGGTACAGCTGGACCGCGACCACGCCGAGCACGGCACCCCACACCCCCGGCACCAGCAGTGCCGGGGCGGCGAGGACGCCGAAGACGGTCATCAGGTAGGTCAGCTGGTTGGGCGTGACCCGGGTGTTCACCAGGTGCCGGTCGATGCGCAGCGAGATCTCGCGCATGTAGAGCCGGCCGCCCCAGTGCTCACCGCTCCGCCGGTCCTTCACCCCCTCCGGGTGAACGACCGGCCGGAGTTCAGCTACCGATGGTTTTGGCATAGTCGGCGTATGCGTCCCTGATCTGATCGGTGGACAGGTCCAGGTGTTCGAGGATCGTGTAACGGCCCGGCCGCGTCTGCGGGGCGTACTCCACGACCTGGACGAATTCGTCCACGGTGAAGCCGATCTCCTCCGGCAGGACCGGAAGGCCGTGCCTGCGCAGCACCTGCGCCATGTACGCCGACTCCTCGCGCGCCCCGCGCAGATGCATCGCGAAGGCCGCGCCCAGGCCGCACTGCTCGCCGTGGCTGGCAGCGCGCTTGGGGAAGAGCAGGTCGAAGGCGTGGTTGATCTCGTGGCAGGCGCCGGACGCCGGCCGCGAGTCGCCGGAGACGGACATCGCGATACCGGTGAGGACCAGGCCCTCGGCCAGCACCTGCAGGAAGGCGTCGTCGCCGACGCCGCCGGGGTGGCGCAGGACGGCCTCGCCCGCCTGGCGCGCCATCGCGGCCGCGAGGCCGTCGATGTCCTCGCCGCGCTCGCGCGCCGCGAGCTCCCAGTCGCGGACCGCGGAGATGTTGGACAGCGCGTCGCCGATGCCGGAGCGCACGAAGCGGACCGGGGCCTCGCGGATGATGTCGAGGTCGATGACGACCGCGATCGGGTTCGGCACGCCGTACGAGCCGCGGCCCGCGTCGTTGTCGAGGGTCGCGACCGGCGAGCAGAGGCCGTCGTGCGACAGGTTCGTCGCGACGGCGACCAGCGGCAGGCCCACGCGCGCCGCGGCGAACTTGGCGCAGTCGATGATCTTGCCACCGCCGAGGCCCACGACCGCGTCGTAGCGCCCCTTCTTCTTCATGGCGTCGGCGAGCTTGATGGCGTCGTCGAGCGTGCCACCGTCCACCTCGAACCACTCGGCGCTGGGCAGCGCCGGCGCGAGCCGCTCACGCAGCACCGCGCCGGAGCCGCCGCTGATGGCGATGGCGAGCTTGCCTGACGACGAGATCCTCTGGTCGGCGAGGACACCGGCCAGGTCGTTGAGCGCCCCCGGCCGGATGTCGACGACGACTGGCGAGGGGATGAGCCTCGTCAGTACTGGCATGCGATTTCACGGCCCTTCGCGAGGTCGTCGTGGTTGTCGATCTCGACCCACTTGACGTCGCCGATCGGGGCCACGTCGATCCGGAAGCCGCGGTTCACGAGCTCCTGGTAGCCGTGCTCGTAGAACTGCTGCGGGTCCGCCTCGAAGACCGTCTTGAGGGCGTCGGCCAGCTCGTCGGCGGCCTCGCCCTCGATGAGGGTGACGCCGATGTACTCACCGGTCGCCTCGGCCGGGTCCATCAGCTTGGTGATCTTCGTCATGCCCTTCTCGGGGTCGACGACGACCTTCATCTCCTCGTCGGCCAGGTCCTTGACCGTGTCCAGCGCGAGGATGATCTTCTTGCCGTCGCCGCGCGCGGCGAGCAGGGTCTTCTCGACGGAGACCGGGTGCACGGTGTCGCCGTTGGCGAGGATCACGTCGTGCTTGATCGCGTCACGGCCGCACCACAGGGAGTAGGCGTTGTTCCACTCCTCGGCCTTGTCGTTGTCGATCAGGGTGAGCTTGAGGCCGTACTTCGCCTCCAGCGCCTCCTTGCGCTCGTACACGGCCTCCTTCTTGTAGCCGACGATGATCCCGACCTCGGTCAGGCCGATCTCCGCGAAGTTGCCGAGGGTGAGGTCGAGGATGGTGGTGTCACCGTCGACCGGCACCAGGGCCTTGGGCAGAGTGTCGGTGTAGGGACGCAGACGCCGTCCGGCGCCGGCCGCCAGCACGAGGCCGATCATGCGGGTTCTCCTTCGTCGTGTACGGCGGGTGCATGGGAGGACACCCAGAAGCGGATGCTCTCGATGAGCACCAGCAGCGCCAGGGCCCCCGCGAGGACCGTGAGCGCGATTGTGAAACCTGAGGTGGGCAGTGCGGCCGCCGCGACCGAGACCACGAGGGCACGGCCCTCGTGTCCGCCGGTCGCCCGCACCAGAGAGCGCGGAGGCGCGCCGCTGCCGCCGCGGATGCGGTACACCGTGTCGTAGTGATGGTAGGCGACCGCGGCCACCAGCCCGAATGCCGCCGGCAACGCTCCGTTCACCTCGGAACGGGCCGCAATCACCAGAATCGCGACGTATTCGCCGGTGCGGAAGAGCGGCGGCACGAGCCAGTCCAGCGCGCCCTTGAGGGGGCGGGCGACGGCCAGGCCGGAGAGTACGGCGTACACCAGCGCGGCGACGCAGACCCAGGGGCTGCCCCAGCCGGCGAACGCGGCGGTGGCGATCATCACAGCGGCGCCGACGGCGGCGATCACGGGGGCCGCGAAGCCGGGGAGCTTGCGAGCCGCGCCCTGGAAGGCGGCGGCGAAGCCCTCGGCGAGCGGCCCGGAGTCGCCGAGGTCGGCGAGGGCCTGCGCTGCCCGGTCCGTACGGCGGGCCTTGCGGGTCAGCGAGCGCAGCACACGGCCCGCCGTGGTGTAACAAGCGGCCAGCGCACAGCCGATGAGCAGCACGTAGAAGACGATGCGGGGGGTCGTGACGGCGGTGAGGACCGCGATCAGGGCCCAGCGCTCGCCGATGGGCAGCACGATCATCCGGCGGGCCCAGACCGTCCAGCCGACGCTGTCGAGCTTGCCGGAGAGGGCCGCGGTCGGGCTGGTGTTGGCGGTGGCGTCGTGGTTCGCCTCGTTGAAGGAGAAGTCGACGACGTGCCGGACCGTCTGCAGCACCATCGCGCCGAGCGCCAGCGCCCATACATCGTCGCCGCCGCGCGCCGCTCCCAGCGCCAGGCCCGCGTAGTACGCGTACTCCTTGGCGCGGTCGAACGTCGCGTCCAGCCAGGCGCCCATCGTCGAGTACTGCAGGGAGTAGCGGGCGAGCTGCCCGTCGGTGCAGTCCAGGACGAAGGAGAAGAGGAGGAGCACGCCCGCGGCGATGAAACCGCCGCGCGTCCCGGTGGCCGCGCAGCCCGCCGCGATCAGCGCGGTGAGCAGGGACGCGGTCGTGACCTGGTTGGGCGTGAAGCCGCGGCGGGCGCACCAGCGGGCGATGTACCGGGAGTACGGGCTGATGCAGTACGTCGTGAAGAACCCATCGCGGGACTTCACCGCGGTACGGAGGCGCACGGCCTCCTCGTCCACGGCGCTCACCGCGGCCCGCGCCTCATGACGCTGCTGTGCGCCGGAGGGTACGGATGCGACCAGCGAGCCGAGCTCGGGGCGGTGCACCGATACGCCCTCGGCGTCCAGCGTCTCCGCGACGGCGTCCGGGAGCCCGTCGGCGGAGCCCGTCGTGGCGAGCGCCCGGGTGAGCGCGGCGCGCGCCTCGGGCTGCGCCGTGAGCGCGCCGGTGACCGCGGCGGCCGGGAAACGCGGGTCGGTCAGCGCCAGCCGCAGGCTGTGCAGGTGACCGACGAACCGCGGGTCGACCAGTGCGACCCGCCGGCCTGCCGGGACCTCGGCCAGCAGCCGGGCCGCCTCGGCGGCGTCGGCCGCGCTGCGGACATCGAAGCCCAGCTCGCGCAGGTCGCCTTCGAGCGACGACCCGGCGACCGGCGCACCGGTGAGGATTGCGGTCGACAGACGAATTCACTCCCTGAATGCTGGCAAGGCCGCCGGCCGGTCCGCATTCAGTACGAACTACCCGGGCAGCAGTCGTGGCACACCTCGGACCCCGGAGGGGTCGGTGGCACGTCGGCAGAGGTTATCGGATCGCCGGATGCGGCCGTTCACCACGCATTCACCGGGCGGTGGCCGTCCGGCGGTGGCGTCTGCCGCGATCATCATGGTCGATCTTGCCGTCGATGAACAACTGCGGCCCTGGTTAGGGTGCCGGTTATGACATGGCTGATCACAGGTGGGACGGGTTATATCGGCGCGCATGTGGCGAGGGCCATGGCGGCGGCGGGTGAGCGGGTCGTCGTACTGGACGACGTCTCCAGCGGATTCCCCGAGCGGCTGCCCGCGGGGGTGCCCCTCGTACGTGCTTCGGTACAGGACCGTGACGTGGTGGACGCCACGCTCGCGGAGCACGGCGTGACCGGCGTCATCCACCTCGCCGCGAAGAAGCAGGTCGGTGAGTCGGTGGAACAGCCGCTGACGTACTACCGGGAGAACGTGCACGGGCTGACCGTGCTGCTGGAGGCGGTGGCGGCGGCCGGCGTGCGGCGCTTCGTCCTCTCCTCCTCGGCGGCGGTGTACGGCATGCCGGATGTGGACCTGGTCACCGAGGACACCCCGTGCCTGCCGATGAACCCCTATGGCGAGACCAAGCTCGCGGGCGAGTGGCTGGTGCGCGCCGCAGGCCGGGCGCACGGCATCGAGACCGCGTGCCTGCGGTACTTCAACGTCGCGGGCGCGGCGGCACCGGAGCTGGCGGACGTCGGGGTCTTCAACATCATCCCGATGATGTTCGAGAAGGTCACGGCCGGTGAACCGCCGCTGATCTTCGGCGCCGACTACGACACCCCCGACGGCACCTGCGTCCGGGACTACATCCACGTCGAGGACCTGGCCGAGGCGCACGTTGCCGCCGCACGGCGGCTCACGGGCCAGGACGGCCCCGGGGACCTCACGCTCAACGTCGGCACCGGCCAGGGCGTCTCCGTACGGGAGATGGCGGACCTCGTCCTCGGGATCAGCGGCCGCTCGGACCTGGCGCCCGTCGTCAAGGAGCGGCGGGCCGGCGACCCGGCACGGGTGGTCGCCTCGTGCGAGCTGGCCACGAAGGAGCTGGGCTGGCGCGCACGGCACGGCATCGACGCGATGGTCGCATCGGCCTGGGAGGGCTGGTGCCTGCGGCACCCGGAGGCCCAGGGAGACAGCGCCCGGTCCCTCTGAGACGGCGCGCAGCCCCTGCTGCGCGCCGTGCGTTCTGCCACGCCGCACACGAGGCGTCGCCGTACGCCTGATACGGGCGCTACTAGGGCAGACTTGACCATCGAGGACCGAGGAAACACAAAGGATGGGCATGCCGATCACACCTGCCAACGGACAGACCACCGGGACCGCCGCGATGACGGCGACGGACACGGCCGACGAGCCGATCATGCTGGAGTTGGTGGACGAGGACGGTAGAACGATCGGCACGGCGGAGAAGCTCGCCGCCCATCAGGCACCGGGCCAACTGCACCGGGCCTTCTCCGTCTTCCTCTTCGACGAGCAGGGCCGGCTGCTGCTGCAGCGCCGGGCGCTGGGGAAGTACCACTCCCCCGGCGTGTGGTCCAACACGGCGTGCGGCCACCCGTATCCGGGCGAGAAGCCGTTCGCGGCCGCGGCCCGGCGCACCGCCGAGGAGCTGGGCATCGCCCCGTCGCTGCTCGGCGAGGCCGGCACCGTGCGCTACAACCACCCGGACCCGGAGTCCGGGCTGGTCGAGCAGGAGTACAACCACCTCTTCGTTGGTCTGGTCCGGGACGCTCCGGAGCCGGACCCCGAGGAGGTCGGGGAGTACGCCTTCGTGACGCCGGACGAGCTGGCCCGGCGGCACTCCGAGGCACCGTTCTCGGTGTGGTTCATGACCGTGCTGGACGCGGCGCGCCCGGCGATCCGGGAGCTCACAGGGACGACGGCGGGCTGGTAGGCGCGGGCACACGGGCGAGCGGCAGTTCGGCCCAGACGACCTTGCCGCCGCTCGCCGTGTGCTCCACGCCGCATTTCCCGCCGGCCTCCGCAGTGATCATTTTGATCAGCCAGAGGCCGCGGCCGCCGAGGTCCTCCTCGTCGGCCTCCAGCGCCTTGGGGCGGTAGGGGTGGTTGTCCTCGACGGAGACCCGCACCCAGTCGGCGCCGACCGCCAGCTCGACGAGGATCTGCGGGGAGAGCAGGGCTGCGTGCTGCACCGCGTTGGTGACCAGCTCGGAAGTGATCAACAGCAGGCCGTCCACGATGTCGGGCCCCGTCGGCACGCGCTGGTCGCGGAGCAGATCCCGTACCGCGTGCCGCGCCTGTGGCACCGAGGACTCCAGTGCCGGAGCGGTGAACCTCCAGACACCTTCGTACGCGAGCGGGGCCGTCAGCTCCTCGGGGGGTTCGGCTGGGGGTCCGGAAGGCATCCTCACCCTTCGAGTGTTGGGAATCCCACCGTCCGGACTGGCCTGCTGACAAAAAGTCAGCACTTATCGACGGCTTCCGACCGCTTTTCTGCGCGACGATCACGCCGGGGATCGACTCTGACCCTTTTGTTCCCGTTTCAAAACCGCCGGGAAGGGATACCTTTCTCCCGCTTCGCCCCGGGCGTCAGCTCCACGGAGAACCCGCGCATACGTCAGAGGCCCCTTCCCGGAGGAAGGGGCCTCTGACACGCACTGTTGCGTCAGTAGCGGGGACAGGATTTGAACCTGCGACCTCTGGGTTATGAGCCCAGCGAGCTACCGAGCTGCTCCACCCCGCGTCGGTGAACACAACCTTACGGGTTACCTGCCACAGGGCCAAATCCATTACCGGACGCCGTACGGCGGCTTCCGGTCAGGCGCTCCGGCGGGCTCGTGCGCCGGGCTCGGGCGCCGCGGGCCTGTGCGCCGGGCTCGCGCGCCCGGCTCTCAGCGCTCGGTGACCCGCCCGTCCGCCACCTCGATCCGCCGGGACGTGTCCACCGCCTCCAGCAGCCGGCGGTCGTGGCTGACCAGCAGCAGCGTGCCGTTGTACGACGCGAGCGCGGACTCCAGCTGCTCGATCGCCGGGAGGTCGAGGTGGTTGGTCGGCTCGTCCAGTACGAGGAGGTTCACCCCGCGGCCCTGCAGGAGGGCGAGCGCCGCCCGGGTCCGCTCCCCCGGCGACAGCGTGGCCACCGGGCGCAGCACGTGTCCGGCCTTGAGCCCGAACTTCGCCAGCAGCGTCCGGACGTCCGCCGGTGCCATGTCGGGGACGGATCGGCGGAAGGCGTCCAAGAGCGGTTCACCGGCGGCCTCCGGGCGCTGGAAGAGCTGCCCGCGGGCCTGCTCGATCTCCCCGACGACCACGCCGGGCCCCAGGTACGCCTGCCCCTCGTCCAGCGGGAGCCGGCCGAGCAGCGCGCCGAGCAGTGTCGACTTCCCGGAGCCGTTCGGGCCGGTGATCGCGACCCGGTCCGCCCAGTCGATCTGGAGGTCGACCGGGCCGAAGCGGAAGTCGCCGCGCTTGAGGCACGCGCCGCGCAGCGTGGCGACCACCGCTCCGGAGCGCGGCGCGGCCGCGATCTCCATCCGCAGCTCCCACTCCTTGCGCGGCTCCTCGACGACGTCCAGCCGCTCGATCATGCGCTGCGTCTGCTTGGCCTTGGCGGCCTGCTTCTCGGTGGCCTCCACCCGGCCTTTGCGGGCGATCTTGTCGTTGTCGGGGGCCTTGCGGCGGGCGTTCTTGACGCCCTTCTCCATCCAGTTGCGCTGGAGATGGGCGCGGGCCTCCAGGGACGCCTTGGTCTCGGCGTACTCCTCGTACTCCTCGCGGGCGTGCCGCCGGGCCCGTTCGCGCTCCTCCAGATACGCGGTGTACCCGCCGCCGAAGGTGTTCACCTGCTGCTGGGCCAGGTCCAGTTCGACCACCCGGTCCACGGTCCGGGTCAGGAACTCGCGGTCGTGGCTGACCAGGACGGTGCCGGCGCGCAGGCCGGTGACGAACCGCTCCAGCCGCTCCAGGCCGTCCAGGTCCAGGTCGTTGGTCGGCTCGTCGAGGAGGAAGACGTCGTACCGGGAGAGGAGCAGGGAGGCGAGCGAGGCGCGGGCCGCCTGGCCGCCGGAGAGCGAGGTCATCTGCTGGTCCAGGCCGATCGCCAGGCCGAGCTGGGCCGCGGTCTCCTCGGCCCGCTCGTCGAGGTCGGCGGCGCCGAGCGCGAGCCAGCGCTCCAGGGCGGTCGCGTACGCGTCGTCCGCGCCCGGCCTCTCCTCGACCAGCGCCTGGGTCGCCTCGTCCAGCGCGATCTGCGCGTCGGCGACGCCGGTGCGGCGGGCGAGGAAGGCGCGCACGGACTCCCCCGGCCGCCGCTCGGGCTCCTGCGGGAGGTGGCCGACGGTCGCGGTGGCGGGACTCAGCCGCAGGTCGCCCTCCTGCGGGGCGTCCAGCCCCGCGAAGAGCCGCAGCAGCGTGGACTTGCCCGCTCCGTTGGCACCGACCAGCCCGATCACCTCACCCGGCGCGACAACGAGGTCGAGCCCGGCGAAGAGCGTCCGGTCGCCGTGCCCGGCGGCGAGATTCTTGGCAACGAGGGTGGCAGACATCAGACCGCCGATCGTAGCGGCGGGGCGGGCGGGGGGCGCGGGGATATCGGGGGCGGGGGCTGGGGCGCGGGCGCGCGGGGCCGGGCGTGGTGGTGATCACGCTTCGTGGGCAGGGACGTGGGCGGGCCTGCCGCTCTACGATCCCCTGCATGACCCCCACGACCCCAGGGCTCAGTACGCGCGTCAGCGACGGCACCGCGATCGTCACGATCAGCAACCCCGCCAAGCGGAACGCCATGACCAGCGACATGTGGCGGGCGGTGCCGGAGCTGGTGGAGCGGTTGGCCGGGGACCGTTCCGTCCGCGTGCTCGTGCTGACCGGCGAGGGGAACACCTTCTGCGCGGGCGCGGACATCGGGTCGCTGCGGGAGTCGGGCGACGAGAACCGGGGCCTCGCGCTGGCCGCGGAGGAGGCGCTCGCCGCCTTCCCCAAGCCGTCGCTGGCCGCGATCCGCGGTTACTGCGTGGGCGGCGGCAGCCAGCTGGCGGCCGCCTGCGACCTGCGGTTCGCCGAGGAGGGCGCGCTGTTCGGCATCACGCCGGCGAAGCTGGGGATCGTCTACCCGGCCGCGTCCACCCAGCGGCTGGTGCGGCTGGTCGGCCCGGCGACCGCCAAGTACCTCCTGTTCTCGGGTGAGTTGATCGACTGTGAGCGGGCGCTGCGCACCGGGCTCGTGGACGAGGTACTGCCGGAGGGCGAGCTGGACAAGCGGGTCGCGGACTTCTCGGCCGTACTGGCGAGCCGGTCGCAGCTCACCCAGGCAGCGGCGAAGGAGTTCGCCGCCGGCCCCACGAGCCCGGAGCGGAGCGCGTACTGGGAGGAGCAGGCGCGCGGCAGCGGCGACACGGCGGAGGGCGTCACCGCCTTCCTGGAGCGCCGGGCACCGCGCTTCGACTGGACGGTGTGAGCCGCCCGGCCACCACTACCGGTCCGGCCCGCCCTCAGAGCACCAGCCCGCTGTCGCCGCGCAGCCGCTCGACGATCCTGGCCGGGGCCTTTTCCGGGGAGCCGCTGTCGTACGGCGGCTGCGGGTCGTACTCGATGGCCAGCTGTACCGTCTGCGCCAGTTCGTCGCCGCCCAGCCGGCCGAGCAGGCTCAGGCCCATGTCGATGCCGGACGACACCCCGGCCGCCGTCACGTACTTGCCGTCGAAGACGACCCGCTCGCCGGTGGGTTCGACGCCGTACTCCTTCAGCCGGTCGAGCGCGAGCCAGTGGGAGGTGGCGCGCCGGCCCTTGAGCAGCCCGGCGGCGGCCAGCAGCAGCGATCCCGTACAGACGGACGTGGTCCAGGTGGTGGCGGCGTCGACGGTCCGCAGCCAGTCGAGCAGTGCCTCGTCCGTCAGCACCGCGGACTGGTCGGGGCCGCCCGGCACGACCAGGATGTCGGGGCGCGTCACCTCGGCCGGCGTGGCTTCCGCGACCATCGCGAGCTGCCCGCTGTCGTTGCGTACGGGTCCGGTCCGCTGGGCCACGAACACGGTCTCGGCACCCGGGAGACCCCGCAGCGTCTCGAAGGGCCCGATGGCGTCGAGTGTGGTGAAGCGGTCGTAGAGAAGGATGGCGATCTGCATGGCTGTCCCTTCGGAAGGTGTTCGGAAGGCGTGGAGCAAGGCGTGGAGTCACGCGGTCTGCTGGTGCGGGCGGAACCGGCGCCGGTACTCCGCCGGGCCCGTGCCGAGGGCGCGCACGAAGGCGCGGCGCATGGCTTCGGGGGTGCCGTAACCGCAGCGCCGGGAGACGCGTTCGATGCCGTCGGTGGTGTCCTCAAGGAGCCGCCGGGCGGCCTCCAGTCGGACTCTGTCGACATAGCGACCTGGCGTCATGCCGACTTCATCGCGGAAGGCGCGGGCGAAATGCCGAGGTGAGAGCCCGCAGCGGGCGGCGAGCGCGTCCACCGACAGGTCGGCGGCCGGGTGTTCGGTGATCCAGTGCTGTACCTCGCGCAGCGGCGGCCGCTCCGCGGTCTGCGCGGCGAGCTGGGCGCTGAACTGCGTCTGATTGCCGGGTCTGCGCAGGAAGACGACGAGATGGCGGGCGACTGTCAGCGCGACCTCCCGGCCGAGGTCCTCCTCCACGAGGGCCAGTGCGAGGTCGATGCCCGAGGTGACGCCGGCGGACGTCGCCAGGTCGCCGTCCCGGATGAAGATCGGCTCGGCGTCGACGTGGACGTCGGGAAAGCGGTCGGCCAGCGCGTCGCACAGCGCCCAGTGGGTGGTGGCGCGGTGACCGTCCAGCAGCCCGGCGGCGGCCAGCAGGAACGCGCCCGAGCACACGGAGACCTTGCGGCGGGCCCGCGGCGCCTGCGTACGCAGCCAGTCGACGAGCCGTGGGTCGGGCTCACGGGTGCCCGGTCCGCCGGGCACGAGGAGGGTGTCCGGGGGCGCCGCGTCGGCCAGCGCGAGGTCCGGGGTGATCCGCAGGCCGCTGGAGGTGCGGACCGGCCCGCCGTCGAGCGTGGCGGTACGTACCTCGTAGGCGCCGGGCATACAGAGACCCGCGCCCGCGAAGACCTCCATAGGGCCCGTGACGTCCAGGCTCTGGACGTCGTCGAAGAGAACGACCAGTACGTCGCGCGATGGCATGGCCCCATCCTGGGCGCGCGGCCGGGTGGCGGCAATGACGACTTTCCCACCTTTCCTGCCATGCCACCGACTCCGGCTCCGGCCCGCCCCGGTCTACCGGGCATACCGACGGGTCGGTAACGTGCCGCCATGACTACAACGGCTTCCCCGCAGGACCGCTCCGCGCTGCCCGACCGCGCCGGACGGCACTGCCACAACGTCATCAACCCGCTGCACTCCACGGTGTACTTCTCGCCGGACTTCCCCGAGGAGCTGGCGAAGCTCGGCATCGAGGACCGCAGCGCCGCCTACTTCCTGGGCCGGGCCGCCGCCATGGGTCCGGTGGGCCCCGGCGTCATCGCCGCGACGTTCTACAACTTCAAGTACGAGCTGATCGCCCGGCACATCCCGGACGCCTGGGCGACCGTCACCCCGCAGCAGGTGCTCGACGCGCGGCTGCGCGCGGCCGACAGCACGCTGCGCCGGCTGCTGGGCGACGAGCTGGTGGAGTCCGACAAGATGGCCGAGGCGGCCCGGCTCGCGCTGCGCGCCGCCGAGGCGTGTTCCCGGCACGCCCGTCCGCTGTACGCCGCCCACGCCGACCTGCCCGTACCGGACGCGCCGCACCTGGCGTACTGGCACGCCGCGACCCTGCTGCGCGAGCACCGCGGCGACGGCCACCTCATCGCGCTCGCCGACGCGGGCCTGGGCCCCCTGGAGGCGCTGGCCTCGCACACCGCCAGCGGCCGCGGCATGAGCACCAAGTGGATCCTGGCGACCCGCGGCTGGTCGGCCGAGGAGTGGCAGGCCGCGCGCGAGACGCTGCGCGACCGCGGCATCCTGGACGCCGACTTCGGCCTGACCGAGGCCGGTACGAAGCTCCGCGCCGACCTGGAGGAGGCCACCGACCGGCTCGACGCGGCCCCGTACGCGCACCTCGGTGCCGAGGGCGTCGCCCGGCTGACCGAGCTGGCCACGGAGTTCACCACCACCGCGGTCGGCAACGGGGCTTTCCCCGCCGACCTGTTCGGCCAGGGCTGAGCCCGGCCACGGGGCGGGCCACCGGACGCGCGGGGCCCGCCACCGGGGCGAGCCGCCTGACGCGGCGGCCCGCCCCGTAGTGCCGTGCCTCTTGTCACACCTGTGCCCTCCTGCCCGGGTCACGCGACAGGCCGTACCGCGACCCTGCACAATGCAGGCTCAAGCACAGCGCGAGAAGGCAGGTCGGGAGCATCGTGACGGCAACCACCGAGTCCACCGGACCCACCCAGGCCCCCGGGGCCGCGGGGGCCCTCGGATCCATCGAGAGCAGGATCGCCGGGGAGCTCGGCGTCAGGGAGCGGCAGGTGAAGGCCGCGGTCGAACTGCTCGACGGCGGCTCGACCGTGCCGTTCATCGCCCGGTACCGCAAGGAAGCCACGGAGATGCTCGACGACGCGCAGCTGCGCGCGTTGGAGGAGCGGCTGCGGTACCTGCGGGAGCTGGAGGAGCGCCGGACGGCCGTCCTGGAGTCCGTACGGTCCCAGGGGAAGCTGGACGCGGCTCTGGAGGCGCAGATCCGGGGCGCGGAGTCCAAGGCCCGCCTGGAGGACATCTACCTGCCGTTCAAGCCCAAGCGGCGGACGAAGGCTCAGATCGCCCGTGAGGCCGGTCTGGAGCCGCTCGCGGACGGACTGCTGAGCGACCCGTCGGTGGAGCCGCAGGCGGCCGCCGCGGCGTTCGTGGACGCCGACAAGGGCGTGGCCGACCCGGCCGCGGCCCTCGAAGGCGCGCGCGCCATCCTCACCGAGCGGTTCAGCGAGGACGCGGACCTCATCGGCGAGCTGCGCGAGCGGATGTGGACCCGCGGGCAGGTGGCCTCGAAGGTCCGCGAGGGCAAGGAGGAGGCGGGCGCGAAGTTCGCCGACTACTTCGACTTCGCCGAGCCGTTCACGGAGCTGCCCTCGCACCGCGTCCTGGCGATGTTCCGCGGCGAGAAGGAGGAGATCCTCGACCTCGCGCTGGAGCCGGAGACCGAGCCGGCCGAGGGCCGGACGGCCTACGAGCAGGCCATCGCGCACAAGTTCGGGATCGCCGACCGCGGCCGCGCGGCCGACGGCTGGCTGCTGGACACCGTGCGCTGGGCCTGGCGCACCCGCGTCCTGGTCCACCTCGGCATCGACCTGCGGCTGCGGCTGCGCCAGGCCGCCGAGGACGAGGCGGTACGGGTCTTCGCGTCGAACCTCCGCGACCTGCTGCTCGCCGCGCCGGCCGGCACCCGCGCCACGATGGGCCTGGACCCCGGCTTCCGTACGGGCGTGAAGGTCGCCGTCGTGGACGCGACCGGCAAGGTGGCCGCGACGGACACGATCTACCCGCACGTGCCGCAGCAGAAGTGGGACGCCTCGCTGGCCACGCTGGCGAAGCTCGCCCGTGAGCACAACGTGGAGCTCATCGCGATCGGCAACGGTACGGCGTCGCGCGAGACGGACAAGCTGGCCGCCGACCTGATCGCCGCGCAGCCGGAGCTGAAGCTGACGAAGGTGATGGTGTCCGAGGCGGGCGCTTCGGTGTACTCCGCCTCCGCGTTCGCCTCCCAGGAGCTGCCGGAGCTGGACGTGTCGCTGCGGGGCGCGGTCTCCATCGCGCGCCGCCTTCAGGACCCGCTGGCCGAACTGGTCAAGATCGATCCCAAGTCGATCGGCGTCGGTCAGTACCAGCACGACCTCTCCGAGGTGAAGCTCTCGCGCTCCCTGGACGCGGTGGTCGAGGACTGCGTGAACGGCGTGGGCGTGGACGTCAACACCGCGTCGGCGCCGCTGCTCTCGCGGGTGTCGGGCATCGGCTCGGGGCTGGCGGACAACATCGTGGCGCACCGCGACGCCAACGGCCCGTTCCGTACCCGCAAGGCGCTCAAGGACGTGGCGCGGCTGGGCCCGAAGGCGTACGAGCAGTGCGCGGGCTTCCTGCGCATCCGGGGCGGCGACGACCCGCTGGACGCCTCCAGCGTGCACCCGGAGTCGTACCCGGTAGTGCGGCGGATCGTCACTGCAGCGGGCAGCGACGTGCCCTCGCTGATCGGCAACACCGCTGTGCTGCGCACCCTGAAGCCGGCCGACTTCGTGGACGACTCCTTCGGTCTGCCGACGGTGACGGACATCCTGGGCGAGCTGGAGAAGCCGGGGCGCGACCCGCGGCCCGAGTTCAAGACGGCCACCTTCAAGGAGGGCGTCGAGAAGATCGGCGACCTGCAGGCCGGGATGCTCCTGGAGGGCGTCGTCACGAACGTCGCCGCCTTTGGTGCCTTTGTCGACATCGGCGTCCACCAGGACGGGCTGGTGCACGTCTCGGCGATGTCGAAGACGTTCGTGAAGGACCCGCGTGACGTGGTGAAGCCGGGCGACATCGTGCGCGTGAAGGTGCTCGACGTGGACATCCCGCGCAAGCGGATCTCGCTGACGCTGCGGCTGGACGACGACCACACGGCGGCCGCCGGTCAGGGCGGCGCCCGCGGCGCGCGCCGTGAGGAGCGCGGTGAGCAGCGTGGGGGCGGCGCCCCGCGGCAGCGGCAGGGCGGCAGCCAGGGCGGCGGTCAAGGCGGCGGCCAGGGCCGGCGCGGCGGCAATGGCGGCAACGACCGCGGCGGGCGCGGCGGCGGCCGGGACGCGGCCCCCGCGAACGGCGCGATGGCCGACGCGCTGCGCCGCGCGGGCCTGCTCGGCAAGGACAAGGGCGGGCGCTGACGGTCCTACGGGGCGGCCCGGCCGGTCGTACCGGCCGGGCCGCCCCTTTGCGTCTCACACCGCCCCCGCGTACCCCCGCATCCGCTCCAGTTCGGCCGCGACGTCGCTGAGTGTGGCGCAGTCCGGGACCGACTCCAGGGCGGGCGGCGGCAGCGGCCGGGGGCGGTGGCGGCGCGGCGCGTTCAGCGCGGCCGCCATGTCCGTGAGGACGGCGCACAGCCGTCGCGCGTCCTCCTCGCTGGGCCGCTGTGCGCCCTGGTCCAGGCGGACGGCGGCGGCCGTGGTCGCGTCCACGATGCGCTCGGCGGCCTTGACGACGGTCGGCCAGTCGGGGTCGCCGCGGCGGTGCGCGAGCAGCTCGGCAGCCGCCGTCTCGGCGGCGGTACGGGCCTCGCCCAGCGCCTGGTAGGCCGCCCGGCGCAGCGCCAGCCGCTCCCCCGTGTCCGTCCCGGGCTCGGTCGCGAGGACCTGCCGCAAGTACGCCTCCGTGCAGTGCAGCGCGGCGCCGACCCGCGGGCCGACCCGGCGCCGCGGGTCCGCCAGCCGCGGCAGATGGCCGACGACCAGCACGATGAGGCAGGCGATCGAGGTGTCGACGATCCGCTCGGGCGCGGCCTCCGGTGCGCCGCTGACGTGCACGAAGGACAGCACCATGAGGGTGATCGCGACGGTCTGCAGGGCGAAGTGCCGGGTCGCGAAGGGCAGCAGCGCGCCGCCCGCCGTGGCCATCACCACGGGCCACCACGCGTCGGGCAGCGCCAGTCCGGCCACGGCGAAGACCAGCACGCCGAAGGCGGTACCGGCGAAGCGGTTGACCGTACGGGAGAACAGCGGGCCGAGGTCGGGCTTGACGAGGAACGTGGCGGTGGCGGGCAGCCAGTACCAGTGTTCCGCGCGCAGCAGCAGCGCCATGGCGGTGCAGGCGGCGATGCAGATGCCGACCCGCAGGCCGTAGTTGCGCCCGGCGGGCCCGAAGACTCGGCGGCCGGGCCCGCGACGCCAGGCGAACACGCCCGCGACACCGCGCGCGAAGGAGGCCCAGCGCCCCGTCTCGAAGGCCGCGCGCGACCCGAAGGGGGCCCAGGCGCCGCTGTCCTCCTCCGGTACGCGGCGCTCCGGGGCATCCACGGGGGCGGCGGGACGCAGCCCCCGGAGGAGCCGCTCGTCCGTGGCCCCCGCCGCGGTGCCGCCGGCCGGCGGCTGGGTGCGCGCGAAGACCACCGCCGCGTCCAGCAGCGCCCGGTCGAAGGCACTGCGCGCAGGCGTGGAGCTCTCGGGCGCCGGCAGCCGACCGGGGGCCCGCCCGGTGCGCAGCGCCCTGGCGAGGGCGCGCGGGCCCTGTGCCACCCGGGACGGGAGCGGGCGGGCCTCCCAGAGCAGCGCGACGCTGGCCTCGCAGAGCGCGGTGGCGGCGGCGAAGCGTTCGATGAGCCGGCGCTCGTCGGTACGGGGCCTGCGGCGCAGCAGCCGGCGCAGCCGCATGGCCTCGTCGGCCCGGTCCAGTGCCGTGGTCAGCGCGCGCCTGGCCGGTTCGGCACCCGGCGTGCCGACGGCCGTCAGCGCGTCGGCGAGGGCGTCGAAGACGGTGGCGACGGCCGCGCGCTCGCCGCTGAGCGACCCGCCCGGGGGGCGCGGCGAGCGCAGCACGAGGCGCAGCAGGAGCAGCCAGCCGGCGCCGGCCAGCGTCAGCAGGCCCTTGGTCCACGGCTCCAGTTGTGGCAGCGGCATGCCGGCGCCGAGGATCGCGGCGGCCAGCATCTGCATGCCGGCGGCGGACCGCACGGGCCCGGCGACGCTGCCGGCGCCGGAGACGAACCCGATGCCGAAGAGGGCGAGCACCAGCCACCAGCCGACGCCCTCGAGGGAGGCGCCGGCGAACATGCCCAGGGCGACGGCCAGCGCGGGCAGCCCGATGTGCACGACGCCCCTGCGCCGGGTCCCGGGGCGGTCGTTGACGCCCGCGAGCATCGCGCCCAGGCCCGCGAGGACGCCGGCCGCCGGGTGCCCGGTGGCGACGCCCGCGCCCAGCAGCGGCCCGGCGCACAGCGCCCCTCTGACCACCGCCGGCCACGGGACGGGCAGCCGTTGCCAGCGGAAGGGGTGGGCGAGCCAGACGGGTACGGCGCGGGGCATGGGCCTCCTCGAGTCGGCTGCGTACGGATGCGGGACAGTACGGAAGGGGTCTTCGCTGCGTACGAGTACGGACGGTCCGTGGGGCGTCGTCGGCCGACGGTCTGCTGGTACCAGCCTAAGTGCCTGCTTTGTCCGGGTCGCTGCCGGAGGGTTAACCCAAGATCACAAAAGGCCGAAGGGAGTCCGGATACGGTCCTCGCATGACGAACGATGTGATCGTGATCGGAGCCGGTGTCACTGGCCTGACCTGCGCCGTCCAGCTCGCCGAGACCGGCCGTGCGGTCCGGGTGATCAGCCGGGACCAAGGCGCCGGAACGACGTCCTCGGTGGCCGGCGGGCTGTGCTGGCCGTACCGCATCCTCCCGGAGGAGGCGGCGGTCGAGTGGTCGGTGCGCGGCTACGAAGCGCTGGCGGGACTCGCGGACACTGAAGGCACGGGCGTACGGATGGTGACGGGCACGATGGCGGCGGCGTCGGTGCCGGACCGCTGGCGGGACGCCGTACCGGGGCTGCGCGCCGCGCGCCCCGAAGAGCTGCCCGCCGGCATACCCGAGGGCCTGCGGGCCCGCACCCCTCTGGTGGCCATGGACGCGCATCTCCAGTACCTGGAGCGGCGGCTGGCCGCAGCCGGCGGCACCGTGGAGCGGCGCCCGGTCGACTCCCTGGACGCCCTCGCACAGGACGCCGGCGCGGTGGTGAACTGCTCGGGCCTGGGCGCCCGGGAGCTGGTGCCGGATCCGGACGTACGCCCGGTACAGGGCCAGCTGGTGATCGTCGAGAATCCGGGCATCGAGGAGTGGTTCGTCGACGCCGACGGCCACGCGGACACCACGACGTACGTGCTGCCGCAGCCGTACGGCGTCGTGCTGGGCGGCACGGCGGTCGAGGGCGCGTGGTCCACCGAGCCCGATCCGGCGGTCGCCGAGGCGATCGTGGCGCGCTGTGCCCGCATCCACCCCGCACTGGCCGACGCACGGATCCTCGCGCACCGGGTGGGGCTGCGCCCGGCCCGGCCCGCGGTCCGCCTGGAGGCCGAGCGGCTGCCCGGCGGCGGGCTGTGCGTGCACAACTACGGGCACGGCGGCGCGGGCGTCACCGTGGCGTGGGGGTGCGCGGACGAGGTGCTGCGGCTGCTGGACGCGGCGGCCTGACAGCCTCCGGACACGCCGGAGCGGAGGGCCACAACGGCCCTCCGCTCCCTGACACACCTGCCAGTCAGTCCTTCCCGGTACCCGCCGGAGCCGGCCCGTCCTTGTCGCTGATGACCGTCGTCTCCTCCCCCGAGCCGCCGTTGGACGGCCCGATCCGGATCTCGAAGTCGCCCTCGTACTTCTCGTGTCCGGCCACGACCGCGGCCTCGATGGCCTCCTCGCCGAGCTGCCCCCGAACGATCAGCGGATCGCTCCGCAGATCCTTCAGGAGCGACCAACACATGGCGATCATGACAAGGGTGAACGGTGCCGCGACCAGAATTGTGAGGTTCTGCAGACCCGTGAGGGCGTCGCCGCTGCCGCCACCGATGAGCAGCATGATCGCGGCGACCGCGCCCGTGACCACGCCCCAGAAGATGACGACGGGCTTGGTGGGCTCCATGGTGCCCTTCTGGGACAGCGTGCCCATCACGATGGACGCGGCGTCCGCACCGGACACGAAGAAGATGCCGACCAGGATCATGACAATCACGCTCATGAGGGTGGCAACCGGGTACTGGTGCAGCACATCGAAGAGCTGCCCCTCCACGGAGGAGGTGTCCGAGAGCTGCTTGCGCTCCTTCAGGAACATCGCGGACTGCCCGAAGATCGCGAACCAGATGAGGCTCACGACGCTGGGCACCAGGATGACGCCGCCGACGAACTGACGGATCGTGCGGCCCCGGCTGATGCGTGCGATGAACATGCCCACGAAGGGCGTCCAGGAGATCCACCACGCCCAGTAGAAGACCGTCCAGCTGCGCAGCCAGCCCTCGACGCCCTCACCGCTGCTGGCGCCCGTACGGCCGGCCATCTGCGGCAGTTCGTCGAAGAACGTGGCGACCCCGGTGGGCACCATGTTCAGGATGAGGATGGTCGGCCCCGCGATGAACACGAAGACGGCCAGGATCAGCGCCAGCACCATGTTGATGTTGGACAGCCACTGGATGCCCTTGGCGATGCCGGAGACCGCGGAGAGGATGAACGCGATCGTCAGCACGGTGATGATGACGACCAGCAGGGTCGTGCTGACGCTGTCCTTCCAGCCGAGGACCTTGATACCGCTGCCGATCTGCAGCGCTCCCAGACCCAGCGAGGCGGCCGAGCCGAAGAGCGTCGCGAAGATCGCGAGGATGTCGATGATGCGGCCGCCCGTACCGTTGGCCCGCCGGGCTCCGATCAACGGGGTGAAAACGGCACTTATCGTCTGTCGGCGGCCCCGCCGGAAGGTGCTGTACGCGATGCCGAGCCCGACCACCGCGTAGATCGCCCACGGGTGCAGCGTCCAGTGGAACAGCGTGGTGGCCATCGCCGTATCCATGGCCTGCGCGGCGTCCCGGGGGTGAGTACCCGGCGGATGGGTACTGAAGTGCCCCAGCGGCTCGCTCACGCCGTAGAACATCAGGCCGATGCCCATGCCGGCGCTGAACATCATCGCGATCCAGGAGACCGTACGGAACTCGGGGTTCTCGCCCTCCCTTCCGAGGGTGATGCGCCCGTACTTGCTGATGGCCAGCCAGATCGCGAAGATCACAAAGCCGGACGCGGCCAGTACAAAGGCCCATCCGCCGTTTTTGATGAGCCAGTCGAGCATCGTGCCCGATGCCTTCTCGAGTGACTCGGTGGAGGTCGCTCCCCAGACGATGAAGGCCAGGGTGAGCAGTGCCGTGACGCCGAAGACCACGCGGTCGGTCTGGGCGGGGCGGGCACGCTGCGACTCCGGGGGCAGGTCGATCGGGCTCGTCGCCCCGCTCCCGCCCCCCGGTTCGTTCTCTCTGTCCGTCACGTGGTGACCTTTCGATGGGCTGGATTTCCCCTAGCCATTACCCCCTACCACGGTTTAACACGTGGTTGACGGCTTCGCGGCCGTAAGGTGATATGCCGATCGTTCATCGAGCAGCAGCGGCACGAGCGCCCGCAGGGGCTGGCGCAGCCGTACGACGGCACCGTCGCCGTCGCGCTCGGCCCGTACACCGTGCAGCGCGAGCTCGTCTCCGACCTCCGCATAGCTTTCCTTGTCCAGCCGGTAGGCGCACGGCGGGTCCTGGAGGATCTCCTCGTCCGTTGCCGGATCGTTGTCGGCGCCGCCGAAGTAGACGGGCCCGCGGTCCGCGTATCCTGCCAGCCGCGCCGCCGTGGTGGCCGCCTCGATCCGGCCACGGCGCTCATCGAGGAAGGCGAACGTGCCCTTCAGCCCGGCGAGCTGGGAGTCGACCCGGCGCCGGTTGTTCACGGCCGGATCGTCCTTCTCGGCCTGTGTGAGCGGCGTCGTACGGGTCTCGACGAGCAGTCCGACGGAGTTCTTCACGCCCGACGTGTTGCGCAGGATGCGCTCCTGTCCGTCGCCCGCGACCTGCTTGATGGGCTCGCCGGTCTCCGGGTCGGTCCAGATGCCGTAGATGCCGGTGCTGAAGCCGCTGTCCTGAACGGTGGGGCGTACGTACCGTTCGGAGAGCGTATGGGCCTCGTCGTGCACCGCGTCCTGGGTGTTGAGGCTGCGCGGCCACAGGGAGAGGAAGTCCTTGTCGTAGTACGGCGGGGTGGCTCCGTACTCGTGCAGGTCGTAGATGGTGTCCGGGCGGTAGTCGCGGAACAGCGCGGCCATCGTGCGGGCCTCGGCGGTCTTCAGGGCGAGGTGGTCGCGGTTGATGTCCACGCCGTCGGAGTTGCCGCGGGTGTTCGCGGCCCGGCCGTCGGGGTTGGCGGTCGGGAGGACCAGGACGCTGGTGTGCTCCAGGAAGCGGCGGGTGGCCGCGTCGGTGGCGTAGGCGAGGTTCCGGATGGTGGACAGGCACGCCTCGCGCCCGGAGGGCTCGTTGCCGTGCTGGGAGCAGATCAGCAGGACCGAGTTGCCGCGGCGGATCTGCTCGGCGCTGGGCGGCTGCGTGGCGCCGATACGGACGAGCTGGAGCGGGCGTCCCTGCTTCGTCGAGCCGATGCGGTCGACGCGCGTGCGCGCGCTGTCCCGGTCGACGCGGGCGAGGAACTCCTGCTCCTCGGGCTGGGTGGTCCAGCGCGCGCCGTTACTGGTCTCGAAGCCGGTACGCGGCCCTTCCTGCGCCGCGGCCGTGGCCGGCGCCGGTGCGGCCAGGAAGGCCGTGGTGAGCGCGGTGGTGACGGCGCCGAGGAGCGCGGCGCGGAATCTGTACCTCACGAAGTGGTGCCTCCCTTGGTGGAGCGGACAGGGTGCTCCGGGCCGGGGCCGCGTGCGTACGCTGCGGCCCCGGCCCGGTGGTCAGCGGGCGTCCGGTACGGGCCGGCCGGGGCGCGGCGCGTCCAGTCCCGCGAGCGGGCCCGCCCCGGTGTGCGGTGCCTTCGGCGTACCGGAGAGGGCGCGCGCTGCGCCCGTGAGCGGCAGTTCGGCCTTGGTGCGGGACAGGTCGACGCTGAGCGTCGGCCGGGTGGAGGGCGGGTCGATGAGACCGGCGTCCGTGCCGCCGATGATCAGCGCGAGCCGGTGCCCGGCGGGTACGACATGGTCGGTCGCGGCCAGGTCCAGGGTGATCGTGTACGGCTTCCCGGGCGTCAGCGGGCGGCCCTTGTGCGGGTCGGCGTAGGTGCCGAGGTCGGCCCAGCCGCGGCTGAAGACGGTCTGCCGCACCTTCTCGGTGTCGGGCGCGGTCTCCTTGTAGCAGGCGCTGTCGCCGTCCCGGCTCGCGCCCCAGCAGGTGCGCCGGTCCAGCGTGGTGATGCCTTCGCCCTGCCCCGTGTAGTCGCGGATGGTGGCGGGGCCGAGGTCGACCAGTACGGCCGAGAGGTGGGCTGTGGCGGTGGAGGGCGTGGCGGTCACGGTGACCTTGCCGGCGCCCGAGAGGCGCAGCGGTGCCGCCAGCGGCGCGGTGCTGAACGCGGCCTTCGCGGCGGTCGGTTGATCGGCGTGCGCCGCCCAGTCGGTCTCGCTCAGCTTCGGGTCGTCGGTGAAGGTCTCGGTGGCACCGGGCGGCGCGGGCTTCGTCCCGAGCACCCCGACGCCGGGCTGCTCGCCCTTGCCGGGCCGCAGGGTGGTACGGGCGGCCGTGCCGGGCGCGGGCCAGACGCGGTCCGTCGTCCACTCCCCCGGGGCCCGCTCGATGTCGGCCATCGGGGCGCGGTCGGCGCCGTTCTCGTAACCCATCAGGTAGTGGTCGAACCACCGGTGCAGCGCGGACACCCACGCCTCCCGCCGGAAGTCGAACGGATCGACGTGGCCGGTCTGGGACAGCCAGATCTTCCTCTCCACACCGTTCTTCGCCAGCGCGTCCCACCACTGCCCGAAGTGCTTGGTGCGGACGTTGAGGTCCTGCATGCCGTGCACGACGAAGACGCTGGCCTTCACCTTGTGCGCGTCCTTCACGTAGTCGCGCGCGTCCCACAGGCCGGTCCAGTCGCCGCTCCTGGGGGCGCCGTCGACGAGCTCCTTCTGTACGGCTGCGCAGCGGGTGCGGGCCGCGGGGCTCTCGACGTAGTCGGACAGCCACTCGGGGCCGGAGTCGTAGAGCGGCGCGCCCTGGGAGAAGTAGTAGTCGTACCAGGAGGAGATGGCGCCGATGGGCACGATGGTCTTCAGGTTCGGCACGCCCGTGGCGGCGACTCCGTTGGCCACGGTGCCGTCGTAACTCTTGCCGATCATGCCGGTCCTGCCGTTGGACCAGTCGGCGGTGACCCGTTTTCCGCCCGTGGGGGCGTCGTAGCCGCGGGCGCGGCCGGCCAGCCAGTCCACGACGGCCTTGGCGGACCGCACGTCGGAGCGGCCGCCGACGTCCACGCAGCCGTCGGAGCGGTTGGTGCCGGCCAGGTCGACCAGGACCGTCGCATAGCCGCGCGGCACGAAGTAGTTGTCGTAGTGGAGCGGGAACTGCACGGGGCGGCCGTCGGCGCCGTAGGTCTTCTTCTGGCTCTCGTTGCCGCGGCCGCAGCAGGAGTAGTACGGACTCGCGTCCATGATCACGGGTATGCGGCGGCCCTGTTGCGCCGGTTCGCGGGGCCGGACGATGTCGACGGCGACCCGGTCGGTCCTGCCGTCCGAATCACCGTCCAGCTTCGTGTCCACCCATACCGACTCGCGGATGGCGCGGTCGTAGGAGTACACGGGCCTGCTCTCCCCGGAGGCGCCGGGTGCGGCCTCCGCGACGCCGCCGGGCGGGAGCAGGACGGCCGGCAGGGCGGCGGTGGCCGCCACGACGAACGCTTGCCACGGTATGCGGCCTCGCCGCGTGCGTATGGTCACCCGCGGGACCGTAGCGCGAGGCCAGGGCGGTACGTAAGGGTGTGGCAGGGACGGAAGTGACCATGACGGCCCGATGTCGGTCATGTGTCAGATATGGCCATGCACCTGACGTGGGACGCGGCAGTACATAGGGTCGGAAGCGATCCCGACCCGGATCGGCACCACCCCCACGAAGGCCGGAACCGACCGGTCTCTCCGACGAGTTGGAGGACTCGTGCGTCACAGACTCCTCGTGCCGGGCGCCGCCGCGCTCAGCCTGCTGCTGGCGATCCCGGCATCGGCTGCCGACTACTCCCCCGGCACGCCGGGCGTGGGCGACTCCTACTACCCCGAGAGCGGCAACGGCGGGTACGACGTCTCCCACTACGACCTGCGCCTGAAGTACCAGCCGAAGACGGATCTGCTGGAGGGCACCGCGACTCTCCTCGCGAAGACCACGCAGGACCTCTCGCGCTTCAACCTCGACTTCGGCCTGAAGGTCAGCGAGGTCCGCGTCAACGGCAAGAAGGCGGCCTTCAAGGCGTCCGGCAAGCACGAGCTGGAGGTGACGCCGGCCGCGCCGCTGCCCAAGGGCAAGGACATCAGCGTCGTCGTCCGTTACGCGGGCAAGCCCTCCGAGCTGAAGATCGACGGCTTCACGGCCTGGGCGCGCACCCCCGACGGCGGCGTGGTCGCGCAGGAGCCGGACGCGGCGGTCTGGTGGTACCCGAGCAACGACCACCCCACCGACAAGGCGACGTACGACATTTCGGTGGCCGTGCCGGACGGCACCCAGGCGCTCAGCAACGGCGTGCTGCTCTCGCAGTCCTCCAAGCTCGGCTGGACGCGCTACAACTGGCGCTCGGACAAGCCGCAGGCGACGTATCTGACGACGCTCGCGGTCGGCAAGTTCGACATCACCAAGGACACCACGGCGAACGGCCTGCCGGTCATCAACGCCGTCAGCAAGGACCTCGGCAGCAACGAGGGCGCGGCGAAGGCCAGCATCGAGCGCACCACCGAGGTCGCGGAGTGGCTGGAGACGGTCTTCGGCCCGTACCCGTTCAACGCGCTCGGCGGTTACGTACCGAACGTCCCGGCCGGTTACGCGCTGGAGACCCAGACCCGCCCCTTCTACGGCAAGAAGGCCTTCGACGCGGGCACCAACGTCTCCGTCGTCGTGCACGAGCTGGCCCACCAGTGGTACGGCGACAGCGTGTCCCTGAAGGACTGGAAGGACATCTGGGTCAACGAGGGCTTCGCGCGCTACAGCCAGTGGCTGTGGTCGGAGAAGGAGGGTGAGGGCACCGCGCAGGAGCTGGCGGACTACGTGTACGACCGGCACCCGGCCGACGACGCCTTCTGGACGGTGAAGCCGGGCGACCCGGGCCCGGAGAACCAGTTCGACATCGCGGTCTACGACCGGGGCGCGCTGGCCCTCCAGGCGCTGCGCAACAAGCTCGGCGACAAGACCTTCTTCGAGATCCTCAAATCCTGGCCGACGGAGAACAAGTACGGCAACGCCTCGGTCGCCGACTTCGTGAAGTTCGCCGAGGAGAAGTCCGGCAAGCCGCTCGCCGCCTTCTTCGACACCTGGCTGTACCAGCCCGCCAAGCCGTCGGCCCCGGCGGCGCAGGGCGCCACGATCGCGGCCGGCAAGGCCCCGGCGGCGCAGCCGAAGTCCTGGAAGAAGATCGCGGCAACAAACAACGTACACGCACACGGCGACGCCCATGCGCACGACGACGTCCACACGCAGGACGACGTCCACGCGCAGGACGGCCACCGCCCGGAATAAATCTTCCCGCCGACCACCGGTTACCAGAAGGTAACCGCGCCTGATTGGATGTGCGGCACCGGATCAACCCCCCACCCCCACAGGGAGATTCAGTGCCGCACTCCACACGGCGACGCACGCGTGCCGCCGTCCTCGCCACCGCGATAGCCGTCGCCGCGTCACCACTCCTCACGTCCGCCACAGCATCGGCCGCACCGGCCACCACCGCGGACACCCCCGCCCTGAAGGTCCTCACCTACAACGCATTCCTGTTCAGCAAAACGCTCTACCCCAACTGGGGCCAGGACCACCGCGCGAAGGAGATCCCCGCGGCGGACTTCTTCCGCGGCCAGGACGTCGTCGTCCTCCAGGAGGCGTTCGACAACTCCTCCTCCGACGCCCTGAAGGCGAACGCCGCTGCGGCGTATCCGTACCAGACCCCGGTCATGGGCCGCGGCAAGGACGGCTGGGACGCCACCGGAGGCGCGTACTCCTCGCTCACCCCGGAGGACGGCGGCGTCACCGTCCTCAGCAAGTGGCCGGTGCTCCGCAAGGAGCAGTACATCTACAAGGACGCCTGCGGCTCGGACTCCTACTCCAACAAGGGCTTCGTCTACGCCGTACTGGACGTGAACGGCACGAAGGTGCACGTCGTCGGCACCCACACGCAGTCCACCGACCCCGGCTGCGCCGCGGGCGAGGCCGCCACGACCCGCGCGAAGCAGTTCAAGGAACTGGACGCCTTCCTGGACGCCAAACAGATCCCGGCGGGCGAGCAGGTCATGGTGGCGGGCGACTTCAACGTCGACTCACGGAGCGAGGAGTACGGGGCGATGCTGAGCGCCGCCGGCCTCACAGCCGCCGACACCCGCACCGGACACCCGTACTCCTTCGACACCCAGGACAACTCCATCGCCCGCGACCGCTACCCCACCGACCCCCGCGAGGACCTGGACCACATCCTCCACCGCACCGGCCACACCCGCCCCACCGACTGGCGCAACGAGGTCGTCAAGGAGCAGTGCCCGCCCTGGACGGTCACCAGCGGCGGCAAGGACTACACGTACACGAACCTCAGCGACCACTATCCGGTGACCGGGACGGCCGTCTAGGACTTGGGAGCGCTGCCGCGGCCGCCCAACCCGCCAGGCGCGCTCGCCCATTGCCGACCGCCGTGGAGAACAACGCCAGCGGGACGGCCGCCAGCAGATGCGCGACGCCCTGGGCGAGGACCGTGTTGCGGTTGGCAGCGAAGCCGGTGCCGGCGAGAAGCCGAGTACGTAAGGCCGGTCAAGGGGCAGACCACTGTACGGCAGCGCCCCGGCCCCCGTCTCCGTAGAGACATGGGCCGGGGCGCTGCGTCGGCTGCTTCTGGTCAGTGGCGCGGGCCCGGGAGCTTGGGTGCGGGCGGGCCTTCCGGGCCGTCCGCGCCGCCGGACGCGGTGCGTTCCGCGGCGATGCGGTTGACGCGGCCGCGGACTGCGAACCAGCCTGCGATCAGGGCCACGGCGATCACCGGGGCCAGCATGACCGTGTCGCGGCCGACGCCGCCGTCGAACCACATCAGGACGATGACGCCGAGCAGGAACGCGATGGTGACGATGTCGGTGACCGGTGTGCCCGGGAGGCGGAACTTGGGGCGCTGCAGGAGGCCCTCCTTGGTCCGGCGGACGAACACCATGTGACAGATCATGATCACGACCCAGGTGCTGATGACGCCGAGCGCCGCGATGTTGATCACGATCTCGAACGCCTTGCCCGGCACCACGTAGTTCAGCCCGACGCCCAGCACGCAGACCGCCGAGGTGAGCAGGATGCCGCCGTACGGCACCTGGTGGCGGTTCATCCGGCCGGTGAACTTCGGCGCGGAGCCGGCCGCCGACATCGAGCGCAGGATGCGGCCCGTGGAGTACAGGCCGGAGTTGAGGCTGGACATGGCGGCGGTGAGCACGACGAGGTTCATCACGTCGCCCGCGGCCGGCACGCCGACGTTGGAGAGCACGGTGACGAAGGGGCTCTCGCCGTCGGTGTACTTGTCCCACGGCATCAGCAGTGTCAGCAGCACGACCGAGCCGACGTAGAAGATGCCGACCCGCCACATGATCGAGTTGACGGCCTTGGGGACGACCTTGTGCGGCTCGCTGGTCTCGCCCGCGGTGACGCCGACCATCTCGACGGCGGAGTACGCGAAGACGACGCCTTGGAGGACCACCACGACCGGGAGCAGGCCGGTCGGGAACAGTCCGCCGTTGTCGCTCAGCAGGTCGAAGCCGGGCGTGTGGCCGCTCACCGGGTGCTGCGTGGCGAGCAGGAAGATGCCGATCAGCATGAAGGCCACGAGCGCGGCGACCTTGATGATCGCGAACCAGAACTCCAGCTCACCGAAGATCTTCACCGAGATCAGGTTCACGGCGAGTACCACCGCGAGGGCGATCAGCGCCATGAGCCATTGCGGCACGTCGGTGAAGAGGCTCCAGTAGTGCGTGTAGAGCGCGATGGCGGTGATGTCGGCGATACCGGTGGTCGACCAGTTCACGACGTACATCCAGCCCGCCACGTAGGCGCCCTTCTCGCCCAGGAACTCACGGGCGTAGGACACGAAGGAGCCGGAGGAGGGGCGGTGCAGCACGAGCTCGCCCAGCGCCCGGACGACGAAGAAGGCGAAGAGGCCGCAGACCGCGTACGCGATGGCCAGCGCGGGGCCCGCGGCGGCCAGCCGGCCGCCGGCGCCGAGGAAGAGGCCGGTGCCGATCGCCCCGCCGATGGCGATCATGTTGATGTGCCGGGCCTTGAGGCCCTTGCTGTATCCGGCGTCGCCCGCGTCGTGCGGGGCGTTGCCGGTCCCCCCGTCCGGCGGCCGGTAGGCGTCCTCCTGGACGGTGTGCGTGCTCACAGGTGCGTCATCTCGCTTTCGGGAGGGCGGTGGAGCGATGGCCGGCTGCCGCGGATCACGCGAGTCGGCCGACCGCACACCTTCCCCGAAGTACGGTCATCCGTCTGTGAAAGAGATCACATGGGCCCAGCCGCTGAGCCTCGGTCGCCCCTTCAGGACCGGCCCGACGGCCTCCCTCAGTCCTTGAAGATCAGTACCAGCGCCAGCACGACCGCAACCGGCCAGCCCGCCAGCAGTACGACCGCCCACAGCCCGCCGCCGGGCCCCCTGAGCAGCGCCACGAGCCGCCCGACCAGGCCGTAGCGGTCCTCGGGAGCGTCGTCCTCGTCGTCCTCGCCGTCCTCGCCCTGCTGCGCCCGCTGCGGACCTCCGGCCGCCTCGGGCCCCGGCACGGCCTTCTCGGGCTCTGCCGGGGCGTCGGGCGCGTCCTCACGGTCGGGCGCGGTGGACGCCGGCTCCGCCGCCTGCCCGGACTCCGGTACCGGTACGGTCCCCGCGGCCAGCACCGCCACCGGCACCCGCGGGGACACCGCGGGCGGGAACGCCCGCTCGTCCTCCAGGAAGCGCGCGAAGACCTCCAGCACCATCGGACGCAGCCCCGGCAGGTCGGCGTCCGCCACGGACATCCGTGCCCGCGCGCCCGACGCCCCGGTGACGACCACGCCGTACGCGAGCTCGATGGGCCGGCCGCTGCGGTCGCGCAGCACCACCCCGGCCGCGCCGGGCGGCGACGCCTGGACGATGCGGTACGAGAGTCCGATGCGCCCGCCGCCCGGCAGCGGCGCCTCCGCGTGCCGGCTCTCCCCCTCCTGCGTCAGGCTGCCGGTGATCGCGTCGCGCAGCAGCCCGGACAGATTGCGCTCGCCCAGGAAGCGCGGCACGAGCAGCGTGCGCTGGCCCACCACCCGGCCGCGCCCCACCAGAAAGGGCCAGCAGCCGGCGTCCCGCCCGCCCCTGCGGCTCACAACGCCTCACCGTCGCGCAGCACGGAGGCCGGCATCTTGGCCACGAAGGAGGCCAGCTCGGCGTTCATGCGGTCCATCGCGATCCGCCGCGCGGAGGCCGCCTCCTCGGTGAGCCGGTCGACCTGCCCCAGCTCCTGCTCGCGCAGGCCCATCTTGCGCTCGCCCTGCTCCGTGAGCCGGCTGGCGAACATCTCCACCGCGGCCTCGCTCACCTTGTCGAGCTTCTTGCCGCCCACCACGGCGCCCAGGACGCCGCTGATGGCCTTGCTGAGCCGGGCGCTGAGGGTGCCGCTCAGCCACTTGATCCGCTCGGCGGCGGTCAGGGCGGTGCAGCGCTGGATCTCGCGGATGAGCTGGCGGCGGGTCGCCTCGTCCAGCCGGCCGAGGATCGAGGAGAAGATGTCGGGCAGGATCGCGAGGAACGGGACCTCGACGTACTGCGGGTGCGGCAGCGCGCCCGGGTGCTTGCGCATCCGGCCGTCCGGCTCCAGCGTCGCGTAGTCGGGGCCCACCGAGCTGACGGGCAGCAGCCGGACGGCGGGTACGTACTCGTTCCCCGCCATCGCGACGTTCCCCACGAGGTGCGCGAACTCCTCCATGCCGCACAGCGCCTCCTGGACGGCGGCCAGCGAGTCCGCTTCCGTACCGGCGTATCCGGCGATCAGGTCCCACTTGGTGATCACGAAGTGCACCGGCTTCTCCGCCGACTGCAGCAGCCCGAAGATCATCGACATTTCGTGGTGGAAGTGGTCCAGGCCCTCGTCGGTGCCGCGCAGCAGCTCGCGTACGTACTGCCCGTCCAGCAGGCACAGCACCGTGTCGGCCGCCACCAGCCGCTCGGTCAGCTCCTCCTGGGCCCGCGAGGCGGCGTCGTCCTGGGTGGCCTCCGTGAGCAGCTCGCCCGCGTAGTCCAGGTACTTGATGCGCAGCACCGAGTGGTTCGTGGCGTTCCGCCGGGTCTTGCAGTCGAAGGTGTACTCACGGTCGTTGTGCACACGCGTCGAGGCGGGCCACTCCCCGCTGTCCCGCACCTGGCGGTAGATGCCCATCAGCTCGACGCGCTGCGCCTGCGAGCACTCCAGGAAGATCGCGGCGCTGCTCTGCACCTGGAGGCGCTTGAAGAGGCTGGAGAGGTAGACCGTCTTGCCTGATCCGGACGGCCCGACCACCAGTACCCGGACGGTGAACGGGTCGTCGCTGAGTTCGAGCATGCATCCCCCGAGAGCGCTGTACCGAACACTGGACGCTACTGACAGGGGCAGTGGGCCGGGAGGCGAATCGGCGCTCCCTCACCCGCAGGAGTGGTGACATCAGTGGTGAGACAGCAATACTGTTCAACATGATGGAGTCCGCTGCCGAGCTGAGCCTGACCGTCGACGAGCTGGCCGCCCGGGCCGGTGTCACGGTCCGTACGATCCGGTTCTACAGCACCCGCGGGCTGCTCCCGCCGCCGGAGATCGGCCCGCGCCGCGTCGGCCGGTACGGCCCCGACCACCTCTCCCGGCTCGCGCTCATCGAGGAGCTGCAGCACCAGGGCATGACGCTGTCGGCGATCGAACGGTACCTGGACCAGCTGCCGCCCGACCTCAGCGCCCAGGACCTGGCCATTCACCGCGCCCTCGTCGCCGGCTGGCTCCCGGACCGGGCCGAGGAGCAGACGCTCGCGCAGTTGGAGCGGCGGGTGGGCCGGTCGCTGACCGAGCAGGACCTGGACCGGCTGGGCGCGATGAGCGTGCTGGTGCGCACCGAGGAGGCGGGCGTCTTCCAGGTGGATCCGGGGCTGCTGCAGCTGGGCGTGCGGCTGCTGGACGTGCCGATCGCGCTGGAGACCATCCTCGCGGCCCGTACGGTCGTGCTGGAGCACACCCGCTCGGCGGCCCGGGAACTGAGCCGGCTGTTCAGGGACGAGGTCGGGGCCGCGTACGAGGACGGCGGGCCGGACGCCGCCGAGGTGGCCCGGCGCAAGTCCCTCTCCGCCGACATGCAGCCGCTGGTCGTGCAGGCGCTGGTGACTGCTTTTCAAAGGTCCATGAAGGACGAACTGCGGGAGTGGTTCGGCGGGCGGTGAGGGAGCGGGGGCGGGCCGCCGCGCGACCCGCCCCCACCTCCGTCAGTCGCTGAAGCGCTCGCCCTTCGCGGCCTTCTCCAGCAGCAGCGCCGACGGCGCGAACCGCTCGCCGTACGCCGCCTGGAGCTCCTTGGCGCGGGCCACGAAGCCGGCCACGCCGCCCTCGTACCCATTGATGTACTGCATCACGCCGCCGGTCCAGCCGGGGAAGCCGATACCGAAGATGGAGCCGATGTTGGCGTCGGCGACCGAGGTGAGCACGCCCTCCTCGAAGAGGCGCACGGTGTCCAGCGCCTCGGAGAAGAGCATCCGCTCCTGCATGTCCTTGAAGGGGATCGAGACGTCCTGCTTCGTGAAGTGCTCGCGCAGGCCCGGCCACAGACCGGCCCGCTTGCCGTCCTCCCCGTACTCGTAGAAGCCCGCGCCACCGCTGCGCCCCGGCCGGCCGAACTCGTCGACCATGCGGTCGATCAGCGCGTCCGCCGGGTGCGGTGCCCAGCTGCCGCCGGCCTCCTCGATCGCCTTGCGGGTCTCGTTGCGGATCTTCCGCGGCAGGGTCAGGGTCAGCTCGTCCATCAGGGAGAGCACCTTGGCCGGGTAGCCGGCCTGGCCCGCGGCCTGCTCGACGGAGGCCGGGTCGACGCCCTCGGCGACCATCGCCACGCCCTCGTTGATGAAGTGGCCGATGACGCGGGAGGTGAAGAAGCCGCGGCTGTCGTTGACCACGATCGGGGTCTTGCGGATCTGGCGTACCAGGTCGAAGGCGCGGGCCAGCGCCTCGTCGCCGGTCCGCTCGCCCTTGATGATCTCCACCAGCGGCATCTTGTCGACCGGCGAGAAGAAGTGCAGACCGATGAAGTCCTGCTTGCGCTGGACGCCTTCGGCGAGGCCGGTGATCGGCAGGGTCGAGGTGTTGGAGCACAGCAGCGCGTCCGGCGCGACGATGCCCTCGATCTCCTGGAACACCTTGTGCTTGAGCGCGGTGTCCTCGAACACCGCCTCGATGACGGCGTCACAGCCCGCAAGGTCCTGCGGGTCGGCGGTCGGGGTGATGCGGGCGAGCAGCTCGTCGCGCTTGGCCTCGGTCGTGCGACCCTTGGCTAGCGCCTTGGCGAGCAGCCCCTCGCTGTACGCCTTGCCCTTCGCCGCCGCCTCCGGGGTGACGTCCTTCAGCACCACCTCGATGCCGGCCCGGGCGCAGCTGTATGCGATGCCCGCGCCCATCATGCCCGCGCCGAGCACGGCGACCTTGGTGACCTTGCGCTCCTCGATCCCCTTCGGGCGGTTGGCCCCGGAGTTGACGGCCTGGAGGTCGAAGAAGAACGCCTGGATCATGTTCTTGGAGATCTGGCCGGTGACCAGCTCCACGAAGTACCGCGCCTCGATGGTCTGCGCGGTCTCGAAGTCGACCTGGGAGCCCTCGACGGCGGCCGCGAGGATGTTGCGCGGGGCCGGGTACGGCGCGCCGTTGAGCTGCTTCTTGAGGTTGGCGGGGAACGCCGGCAGGTTCGCCGCGAACTTGGGGTTCGCGGGCGTGCCGCCGGGGATCTTGTACCCCTTGACGTCCCAGGGCTGCTGGGACTCGGGGTTGGCGTCGATGAACGCGCGCGCCTTGGAGATCAGTTCCTCGGGGCTCTCCGCGACCTCGTGGATCAGCCCGTTGTCCTTCGCGCGCGTGGCGTTGTACTGGGTGCCCTGGAGGAGGACCTTCAGCAGCGCGTCGGCGATGCCGAGCAGCCGTACCGTACGGGCGACGCCGCCGCCGGCCGGGAGCAGGCCGAGGGTGACCTCGGGCAGGCCGATCTTGGTGCCGGGGGTGTCCAGCGCGACACGGTGGTGGCAGGCGAGCGCGATCTCGTAACCGCCGCCCAGCGCCGCGCCGTTGATGGCCGCGACGACGGGCTTGCCGAGCGTCTCGATGCGGCGCAGGTCGCGCTTGATGCCCTGGCCCGCCTCGAACGCCTGCTGGGCGTTCTCCCGGCGGACGGCGATCAGCTCGCGCAGGTCGCCGCCGGCGAAGAAGGTCTTCTTGGCGGAGGTGAAGATGATGCCGCGTACGTTGTCCTGCTCGGCCTCCAGGCGGTCGGCGACCGCGGCGAGGGAGGTCTTAAAGGCGTCGTTCATCGTGTTCGCCGACTGGCTCGGGTCGTCGAGGACGAGGGTGACGACGCCGGTCTCGTCCTGCTCCCAGCGGATGGTGCTGGCTTCACTCATGGTGCGTTCTCCGTAAGGGGTCGGGACGGACGGTCAGAGGCGCTCGATGACGGTGGCGACGCCCATGCCGCCGCCGACGCAGAGGGTGGCCAGGCCGTAGCGCTTGTCCTGGCGCTCCAGCTCGTCGATGAGGGTGCCGAGGATCATCGCGCCGGTGGCGCCGAGCGGGTGGCCCATGGCGATCGCGCCGCCGTTGACGTTGACCTTGTCCAGGCTCAGGCCCATGTCCTGCGCGAAGCGCAGCACGACGGCAGCGAACGCCTCGTTGATCTCGACCAGGTCGATGTCGTCGATGGTCAGGCCGGCCTTGGCGAGCGCCTTGCGGGAGGCGGGGGCGGGGCCGGTGAGCATGATGGTGGGCTCGGAGCCGGAGACCGCCGCGGAGACGATCCGGGCGCGCGGGGTCAGGCCGTACCGCTCGCCGACCTCCTTGGAGCCGATCGCGACCAGGGCCGCGCCGTCCACGATGCCGGAGGAGTTGCCCGCGTGGTGGACATGGTCGATGGACTCGACCCAGTGGTACTTCTGCAGCGCCACGGCGTCAAAGCCGCCCATGTCGCCGATGGCGGCGAAGGAGGGCTTGAGGGCGGCGAGCGAGTCGGCGGTCGTGCCGGGGCGCATGTGCTCGTCGTGGTCCAGGACGGTCAGCCCGTTGCGGTCGGTGACGGGGACGACGGACCGCTTGAAGCGGCCGTCCTTCCAGGCCGCGGCGGCGCGCTCCTGGGACAGCGCGGCGTACTCGTCCGCGTCGCGGCGGCTCCAGCCCCCGATGGTGGCGATGAGGTCGGCACCGATGCCCTGCGGGACGAAGTTGGTGTCGAAGTTGGTCATCGGGTCGTTGAACCAGGCGCCGCCGTCCGAGGCCATCGGTACGCGCGACATCGACTCGACGCCGCCGGCCAGTACCAGATCCTCCCAGCCGGAGCGGACCTTGGCGGCGGCCAGGTTGACGGCCTCCAGGCCGGAGGCGCAGAAGCGGTTCTCCTGTACGCCGGCGACGGTGTCGGGCAGCCCGGCGGCGATGGCCGCGATACGGGCGATGTCGGAGCCCTGATCGCCGACCGGGCCGACGACGCCGAGCACGATGTCGTCCACGGCGGCCGGGTCGAGGTCCGGGAAGCGCCGGCGCACCTCGTGGATCAGGCCGACGACCAGATCGATCGGCTTGGTGCCGTGCAGCGCGCCGGCGGCCTTGCCGCGGCCGCGCGGGGTGCGGATCGCGTCGTATACGTACGCTTCGGAAGTCACGGTGTGCAGCCTTTCAAAGGGGTGAGGGTGAGCCGCGCTGACGTAGCGTCAGCCGAGCAGCGAGCGGCCGATGATCTCCTTCATGATCTCGGTGGTGCCGCCGTAGATCGTCTGGATGCGGCCGTCGGTGAACGCCTTGGCGACGCGGTACTCGTTCATGTAGCCGTACCCGCCGTGCAGTTGCAGACAGCGGTCGGCCACCCGCTTCTGCAGCTCGGTGGCCCACCACTTGGCCATCGAGGCGTGTACGGCATCCAGTTGCCCGGCCGAGTGGTCGACAATGCAGCGGTCCAGGAACGTCCGCGTCACAGCGCACTCGGTGGCCATCTCGGCGATCTCGAACCGGATGTGCTGGAGCTTGGCGAGCGGCCGCCCGAACGCCTCGCGCTCCTTGACGTACTGCGTGGTGATCTCCAGCAGGTGCTCGGCCGCGGCGATGCCGGCCACCGCTATGCCCATCCGCTCCTGCGCGAGATTGGTCATCAGGTGGATGAAGGCGCCGTTCAGCTCCCCGAGCAGGTTCTCCTTGGGCACGCGCACGTCATTGAAGAACAGCTCGGCGGTGTCCTGGGCCTTCTGCCCGATCTTGTCGAGGTTCCGGCCCCGCTCGAAGCCCTCCATGCCGCGCTCGACTACCAGCAGGCTGAGTCCGTGAGCGCCCCCTTCGGGGGTCGTCTTGGCGACCACGACGACCAGGTCGGCGAGGATGCCGTTGGAGATGAAGGTCTTGGAGCCGTTCAGTACCCAGTGATCGCCGCGGTCCTCGGCGGTCGTTCTGATCCCCTGCAGGTCGGAGCCCGCGCCCGGCTCGGTCATGGCAATCGCGGTGATGATCTCGCCGCTGCAGAAGCCGGGCAGCCAGCGCCGCTTCTGCTCCTCGGTGGCCAGCGAGGTGAGGTACGGGCCGATGATGTCGTTGTGCAGGCCGACGGCCAGGCCCGCGGCGCCGGCCCGGGTGAACTCCTCGGCCAGCACGGCGGAGTAGCGGAAGTCGGCATTGCCCCCGCCGCCGTACTCCTCGGGCACGGCGAGCCCCAGCAGTCCCTGGCGGCCGGCGGCGCGCCAGGCCTCCCGGCTGACGATGCCGTCCTGCTCCCACTGCTCGTAGTGCGGCTCGACCTCCTTCTTGAGGAAGGTGCGCACGGTCTCGCGGAAGGCGTCGTGGTCCTCGGTGAAGATCTGGCGCGCCATCTGCGTCGGCTGGGTCATCGTTGCGGGCCTTCCTCGGTGCCGTCCTCGGGACGAGCGGTGGTGGTCAGGGCGGGGACGTCCCAGTCGCGGGCCACCGCTTCGGTGTCCGCGCCGGGCAGGGCGGGGCCGCCGCGCACCGCGCCGGGCGTGCGCGAGAAGCGCGGCGCGGGCGCCGGCTGGGTGACACCGGCGTGTTCGACGAAGGTGCCGCGGGCCGCGAGATGGGGGTGGTCCGGCGCCTCGCGCAGCGACAGCACGGGCGCCACGCACGCGTCGGACCCGTCGAAGACGGCCGTCCACTCCTCGCGCGTACGGGTACGGAACCGGTCGGCGATGGCCGTACGCAGCGCGCCCCACTGGGCGAAGTCCTCCCGCGGAGGCACCTCGTCCGCCAGGCCGAGCAGCCGCAGGAACTCGGCGTAGAAGCGCTGCTCCAGAGCGCCGACGGCCATGTGGCCGCCGTCGGCCGTCTCGTACGTGCCGTAGAAGGGCGCCCCGCCGTCCAGGAGGTTGGCGGCGCGCCGGTCCTGCCAGGCGCCCGCCTCCAGCATGCCGCGGATCATGGTGGTGAGGTGGGCCGTGCCGTCGACGATCGCGGCGTCCACGACCTGGCCACTGCCGCCTTCGGCGCGCGCGTGCTGGAGCGCGGCGAGGATGCCGATGACGAGGTAGAGCGAGCCGCCGGCGTAGTCGCCGAGGAGGTTGGCGGGGGCGACGGGCGGCCCGTCGGCGGTGCCGGTCATGCCGAGCGCACCGGTGAGCGCGATGTACCCGATGTCGTGCCCTGCGGTGTCGGCGAGCGGGCCGTCCTGGCCCCAGCCGGTCATCCGGCCGTAGACGAGGCGGGAGTTGCGGGCCAGGCACGCCTCGGGGCCGACACCCAGCCGTTCGGCGACGCCCGGCCGGTAGCCCTCGATGAGTACATCGGCCCGCTCGGCCAGGTCGAGCACCTGCCCCGGCCCCTCCGGAGCCTTCAGGTCGACGAGCACCGAGCGCTTGCCGCGGTTGGTGAGGTCGTGCGCCGGATCGACGCCGATGCCGGAGCCGCCGGGGCGGTCCACGCGTACGACGTCGGCGCCGAGGTCGGCGAGGTGCATCGCGGCGAACGGGCCCGGCCCGATACCGGCGAGTTCCACCACGCGCACTCCGCTCAGCGGGCCGTTCCCTGTCTGCGCCATCGCGCCCCCAGCTTGTGACACCAATGCTGTAACACTCGTGATGTTAAGAACGTGTTCCACTTTCCACAAGCCCCTCCTGGGGCTTTCCGGGCGGGCTCCTGGGAGCTTTGCGGGCGGCCTCCCTTGTCCGCGCGGGGACAGTGATGACAATGGCCGGATGCCTTCCTCGAACCTCGCCGCCGCACTGTTCGACCCCGCCACCGGCCAGGGCTGGCGCCAGATCATCGAGCTGGCCATGGCGCTGCTGCTGTCCTCCCTCATCGGGCTGGAACGCGAGGCGCGCCAGAAGAGCGCGGGCCTGCGCACCCACACCCTCGTGGGCGTCGGCAGCGCGCTCTTCATGGAGGTGTCGATCCACGGCTTCGGGGCGGTCACCGGTATCGAGGGCGTCGGACTCGACCCGTCCCGGGTCGCCGCGCAGGTCGTCTCCGGCATCGGTTTCATCGGCGGTGGCCTGATCTTTGTGAAGAAGGACGCGGTACGCGGCCTGACCACGGCCGCGACCATCTGGCTGACCTGCGCCATCGGCATGGCCTGCGGCGGCGGGCTGCCGCTGCTCGCGCTCGCCTCGACGGCCGTGCACTTCCTCGTCGTACGCGGCTTCCCCAAGATCACCGACCGGATGTCGATGACCCCGTCCCTGGAACGCTTCGAACTCCGGCTCGCCTACCGCTCCCAGCACGGCCTGCTCGGCCGGATGCTGGAGCTGTGCACCGGCAGCGGCTTCCAGGTGACCGACGTACAGGTCGAGACCGGGCCGGAAGAACCCGACCGGGTCGCCAGCGAAGTACTCCTCCGCCTGGAGGGCACCGCCTCGCCGCACGATCTGCTCGAACGCCTGGCGGAGCTGGACGGCGTCCGTGGGATCACTATGGGGCGGGAGGCCGACCGTACGGAGTGAGTCCCGTGGCCGGCCGGAACGGCCGTCTTCCCGCCACGTCGCGCGCAGGGCCGTGTTGACGCCACGTACAGCTCGTCCTTAGCGTGCGACACCTGCCGACACGATCACACCGAAGGGCCGCACCATGGGACGACAGGCTGCCGCGGGACGGGCGTACGACGTCGTCCTCTTCGGCGCGACCGGCTTCGCGGGCCGGCTCACCGCCGCCTACCTGGCCGCGCACGCCCCCGAGGGCTGCCGCTGGGCACTGGCCGGGCGCAACAGGGCGAAGCTGGAGCAGCTCCGGGACGAACTGGCGGCTCGTCACCCCGCCTGCGCCGATCTGCCGCTGCTGCACGCCGACGCCGCCGACCCCGCGTCTCTGCGCGAGGTGGCCGCCGCGACCCGGGTACTGGCCACGACGGTCGGCCCGTATCTCGCGTACGGCGAGCCGCTGGTGGCGGCCTGCGCCGAGGCGGGCACGGACTATGTGGACCTCACCGGTGAACCGGAATTCGTCGACCGGATGTATCTGCGCCACCACGAGACGGCGCTCGCCTCGGGCGCGCGCCTGGTGCACGCCTGCGGCTTCGACTGCATTCCGTACGACCTCGGCGTGCACTACACGGTGGGACTGCTGCCCGAGGGCGTACCGCTGCGGGTGGCCGGCTTCGTGCGCACCAACGCCACCTTCTCGGGCGGCACGCTGGCCTCCGCGCTCACCGCGATGTCCCGCCCGCTCGGCATGGCGCGCGCCGCCCGGGAGCGGCAGCGCGTCGAGCCGCGCCCGGTGGGCCGTGCGGTGCGCGCGGCGCCCGGGACGCCGACCCGGCAGCAGGGCGTCTGGGGCGTACCGCTGCCGACCCTCGACCCGCAGATGGTCGCCCGCTCGGCGGCCGCGCTGGAGCGGTACGGGCCGGATTTCCGCTACCGCCACTACGCCGGCGTCAAGTCGCTTCCGGTGGCGGTCGGATGCGTACTGGGCGCAGGCGTCACGGCCGGACTGGCCCAGCTCCCGCCCGCACGCCGGTGGCTGTCGGCCCGGCTCGCGCCCGGCGACGGCCCGGACGAGACGCGCCGGGCGAAGAGCTGGTTCAAGGTCCGCTTCGTGGGCGAGGGCGGCGGCCGACGGCTCGTCACGGAGGTCGCGGGCGGCGACCCCGGATACGACGAGACGGCGAAGATGCTCGCCGAGTCGGCCCTGTCCCTCGCGTACGACGAACTCCCCGAGACCGCAGGCCAGGTGACGGCCGCGGTCGCCATGGGCGACGCGCTCACGGAACGGCTGACGAAGGCGGGAATGCGCTTCCGGGTGGTCGAGCAACAGGACCTGACGGACTGACGAACGGGAGCCCCCGGCCGCGCCGCTCAAGGCCCGGGCGCGGGCCTCTTTTTGACGCTTTCGACGCTCAGGCCTCCGCGAGTGCCCGGCGGCACAGGGCGTCGGCCTCCCGGGTGGTCTCCGGCTGCCGGTACTTCGTCGCCAGCCGCAGCGTATGGGCACACGCGTGGTCCAGCCCGACACGGTGCCCCACGGACACGAAAACCGGCTTCACACCCCGCCGCGTTCGCAGCGCGCGGCCGACCTCCTCGCCACCGTCCAGCAGCGCGGAGGTGGCACCGCGGTCCGGCCCCGGCGCCTCGTACGTGAAGGTGAACGGGTTCTTCCCGACGCCGATCACCGGCAGCCCGGTGAGTACTCCCAGGTGGCTGGCGAGCCCGAAGCGGCGCGGGTGGGCGAGCCCGTAACCGTCGCAGATCACGAGGTCGGGGACGCGCTCGAGCCGGTCGAGCGCGTCGAGCACGGTCGGGATCTCCCGGAAGGCGAGCAGGCCGGGAACGTACGGGAAGGACACCGGCCCCACCGCCGTCGCCTCGTCGACGACGCGCAGCGTACGGGCGTCCAGCGTGACGGCCGCCGCGGCGACGACGCCCCGCTCGTCGTCGTACGCCACGTCCACGCCTGCCACCGTGCCGTCGAAGTCCGGCTCGGGGCCCGGCTCGTCGAGCACCACATGGCGGCGCAGCCGGTCCTGGGCGGCCCGGGCCGCGGCCTCATCGGCAGGCCAGTTACGCAGTTCGTCGTCGCGGGAAACCGTTCCGGAGTTCATCATGATCCCGCCACGTTACCGGCTCCGCATCGGGCGCCTTGGCGCAAGGCCGGCCGGGGTCGTCTTCGCCCCGTTCCGCTACGGGTACTTCGACCGCCGTCCCGTAGACGACGCACGCGCACCTCACACCCGCGCTGCCAACGAACTCACTCCGACCCAGTGTGGGACCCGGTCTCCAAACAACCGCTCTACAAGGTGACGGCGGTACGGGTGCGGAAGTCGTCGGGGGAAGAGAAGCCAACAGAGGACGGGGCACCTCCTCCGCACAGCATCGCCACGGAAGGCCCGGAAGGCTGATCCCCGGAAGGCTGATCCCATGAACAAAATCGGCTTGCTGCTCTCCGAACTCCACGACGCAGAGACCGATTTCGCCACCGCCTGCCGCCGGACCGCCGAGCGCCAGGCCGCCGACCACGGCACGTCGTACCCGTGCCGCACCATCGCGACCCAGTGCGACAACCACGCCGCCCGGAGTCCGGCCTCCTCCTGCTCCGCGACCTGCGGCAGCTCTTCCTCGCGGCGCAGGCCGTGAACGTGCACTGGATCTACCTGGGCCAGGTGGCCCAGGCGGTGCGCGACCAGGACCTCCTCACCGAAGTGACGGCCCACCACAAGGAAACCCTCACCCACATCAAGTGGATCAAGACCCGCATGAAGGAAGCCGGCCCCCAGGCTCTGACGGTCGAGGACTGACCAACACGCCTACACGGTCGCGGACTGGCCTTGGTTGCCAGGGCACTCCGGTCCCGGATGGGGCTTGTCGGCCCATGGTGGTGCGTGCGCGGGTGCACCACGCTGGGGTCGGCGGCCCGGATACGGACTGAGCGGACCGAGCGGACTGAACAGCGACCGGACAAGGACAAGGACGGAGCCGAGACCATGACGGAGCCCGGCAGTACGAAGGCATCCCCCATCCGCGTCTTCCTGCTGGACGACCACGAAGTGGTCCGCCGCGGCCTGCGCGACCTCCTGGACGCCGAGCCGGACCTGACCGTCGTCGGCGACGCGGCAGACGCCCGCCAGGCGCTCGCCCGCGCCCCCGCCCTGCGGCCGGACGTCGCGGTGCTCGACGTACGCCTGGGCTCCAGTACCGACAGCGGGGACCACGAAGGCATCGACGTCTGCCGGGAGTTGCGCGGCGCGCTCCCCGGAGTGGCCTGCCTGATACTCACCTCGTTCGATGACGACGAGGCACTGTTCGACGCCATCATGGCCGGCGCCGCGGGGTACGTACTGAAGCAGATCAAGGGATCCGACCTGGTGACGGCCATACGGACGGTGGCGGCCGGCCAGTCGATGCTGGACCCCGGCGCCACCGCCCGCGTTCTGGCCCGCGTCCGCGGCCCGGTGGCGCCCGCCGGCCCACCGGAACTGGCCCGCCTCTCCCCTCGGGAGCGGCAGATCCTCGACTTGATCGGCGAGGGCCTGACGAACCGCCAGATCGCCGACCGCCTCTTTCTCGCCGAGAAGACAGTGAAGAACCGAATCTCCGCCATCCTGACCAAGCTCAAGGTCGGCCGCCGCATCCAGGCGGCGGTCATCGCGGAACGTGTACGGGATCGGGAGCTTGTACGGGATCGGGAAGTCGTACGGGATCGGGAAGTCGTACGGGGCCGCGGCCCGGAGGCGGGTCGCGAGCCGGATTTCGAGCGGGAGGAGATCCCCGGTGGCTAGCCGGAGGAGCCCCCTCGCCGGCTCCCGCGTCGACGGCGTCGTCGAGCTCACCGACCGTCTCGGGAAAGCGCCATAACCCCAGGAAGCGCCATGGCCAAGCACCGCGTACTGATCGCCTACGCCTGCGGCCCCAAGGCCGAATTCACCCAGGCCATCGCGGAGGAAATAGCCACCGTGCTGCGCGAGGACGGCTTCGATACAGAGCTGCGCCCCGCGGCGGAAGTGGTCAGCGTGGGCCCGTACGACGCCGTCGTACTCGGCGGCGCGCTCCGCGCGAACCGCTGGCACCGCGACGCCCGCCGCTTCGCCCGCCGGCACTCCGCGCAGCTGCGCTCCCGCCCGGTGTGGCTGTTCAGCAGCGGCCCTTCGAGTACCTCGGCGAGCGAGCCCGACGCGCCACCGGTACCGGGCGCGAGCCGCGCGATGGACCGGGCGGGGGCCCGCGGGCACATCACGTTCGGTGGTCGTCCCGGCCGTCCCGGCCGTCCCGGTCGTCCCGGACGCCCTGGTCGGCTCGGTCGGTTCGGTCGGCTCAGTCGCCCCGGGCGTTCCGGCCGCTCGACGGCGGACCGGGGCCGGTATCGGGACCGGGAGCGGGATCGGGACCTGGGCCGGGAGCGGGACCTGGGCCGGGAGCGGGACCTGGGCCGGGAGCGGGATCGGGAGCGACCCGACGACAACCGGACCCCGACTACCGATCACCCGGACATGACCCGCATCCGCGACTGGGCCCACCACATCGCCAACGAGGTGAACGGCCCCTGAGAACCGTACGAGGGCGAGTCGTGGGCCGTTGCCACCGCGCGGGACCGGCGGGCGGGACCGGCGTTCACTCCAGCGCGAGACCGGCGTCGCTGTGCGACGCCGGCCTTCTTTGCGCGACGCCGGCGTTACTCTGCGGCGGCGCCAACGCGGCCGCGAGGCGTCAGCGCAGACCGCCACCGAAGAGCGCGCCGAGCACATCGCCGGCGAACTGCAGCCCCGCCTGCTCCCGCGGGGTCAGCTCTTCCGGTTCGGGCGCCGCGACGGCGGACCCTGTAGCAAGGAGCCCGGCGGCGAAGAGAGCGGTGAGCATGACAGTGAGACGACGCATCATGTGCTGTTCCCAACCGTGAGGAGACAGGTGCGAGCTCCATCCTCGGCCGCCCTCCGACCGCCCGCCACGCGACGCCCCACCCACTGCTGCGAACGGACCACCCAACCGTCCACCCGGCCGTCCTTCCGACCGCCCTCCCGCCCCTCCCCCCGCCCCTTCCGGCTGCCCCGTCACCCAC
>NZ_JOBH01000003.1 GCF_000717745.1 Streptomyces violens | reverse complement strand
CACCGTCGATGCCTCGCACGTGCAGGCCAAGCGGGGGCGAAGCCGCCCAAAAGTCGGCCCGAGCCCGGTTGACCGGGGACGGCCGGGCTCCAAGCACCACGTGCTGACCGACGGCGGCGGCATTCCGCCGCGAGTCTGCTGGGAGGCACGCGATGACATGCACAACGCCTTCCTCCAACTTGCTCACTGCATGATCCTCGCCCGCAAGCTCCCAGCTTTCTGAAAGGACCCCTAACTGAGTGTTTGGTCCGGCGGTGGGTGTCTGGTTCCGTCGGGTTAGATGTCGCGCCAGTTCGGAGTGGTTTCGCCGGTGAGGCGGCGGGCCATGAGGGCGATCATCGCGAGCTGGATCATGGCTTCGGAGCGGTGCGGGTGGCTTTCGTAGTCGCGGGCGAGTCTGCGGTGGTGCATGAGCCAGCCGATGCTGCGCTCGATGGTCCAACGGCGCGGGATGACCGTGAAGCCGCGGCTGCCCGGTGGCCGCGACACCGGTTGGACATCGATGCCGAGGCGGGCGCCGTGGTCGATGGTTCTGGTGCGGTAGCCGGCGTCCACCCAGGCCTTCCTGATGCCGGGATGGGCGGAGGCGATCCGCGACAGCAAGGTCACCCCGGCCGCGGTGTCGGAGACGCTGGCGGCGGTGACGGCCACGATCAGCAGCAGGCCGAGAGTGTCGCAGCCCAGGTGGCGCTTGCGGCCGACGATGCGTTTGCCGGCGTCGGTGCCCTGGCCGGCCAGGGGGACGTTGGCGGAGGTCTTGATGGTCTGGGAGTCGAGCACGCAGGCGGACGGCTCGCTGCTGCGGCCCTCGGCCTCGCGGACCAGACGCCGCAGCAGGCCGGTGAGCTGCGCGAAGACGCCGTCGTGCTGCCACTTGGCGAAGTACCCGTAGACCGTCTGCCAGGGCGGGAAGTCGTGCGGCAGGTAGCGCCAAGGGATGCCGGTGCGGTCGACGTACAGGATCGCGTCCATGAGGCGCCGCAGGTCGTGCTCGGGCGGGCGGCCGAAGTCCGGGGCGTCCCGGCGGCGCCGGGCCCGCCAGGCGGTGAGCACGGGTTCGATCAGCGCCCAGCGGTCGTCGGACAGGTCGCTGGGGTACCCGTCGTGCGGGGTCATGTCTCGGATGTACCGCGCGGCGACCGGTTCGGCCAGCGGGCAAAGGGCAGCGGGTCAGGCGGGCTTGGGAGGAGACGGGAGGTGTCGGGACCAAACCTGCCTCTATCCTCGCCTCCCCGATCCGCCGACTCGTCAGCCCCTGCAGCCTGAGTGCTTGTTTCTGAACCTCGCCGCCGAGCGTCAGATCATGTCGTGCCCGGTAAGTGTCACGTTCAGCGGTCCTTCCCGGACTGGCCCCGGAAACGCCGCGTCCAAGGCGGCGGTTGCCGGTCAGGGCTCAGGGGGCAGGCGTGGTCCGAGAAGGTCTCGGTCTTCAGGCCGACTGCGTGCCGGTGCTGATCTGTTGGGTGAGCTTGAGCAGCTCTTCGACGTGGCAGGTCTCGGTGATCTTGCCGTCGACAACGCGGACGATGTCGGTGCCGGTGATGTCGACCGGGTTGCCGCTGGCGGCGAACCCGAAGGCGTCTCCGGTGTGCGTCCCGGTCATCCGCCAGTGGAGGACCACCCAGCCGCCGGGAAGCTCCTGCTGGAACAGGATCCGGTGCTGCGTGTTGGTGAATCCGTCGCGGACCGCGGCGATCGACGCTCGCATGCTGTCGATGCCCGAGGCGGCGCCAGCGGGGTTGTGGTCGATCACGTCGGGGGCGAACACCTCGTCCGCCCCGGCGACGTTGCCGGTGTCGTAGAGCTCAAGGTTCCGCACGGCGACCCGCAACGCGGTGGTCGTGGCCGAGCGCACCATCTCGCTCGCGGTGTTGGCCGTACTGATCGCGGCCATGAGGTCCTCCATGGTGTGGGTGCGGGCTGCTCCGGCTTCCCTCAAATGAACTAATGGGAAGAGCATGAGTGAGCTGGATCATCCTTTGCCGGAATGTCCGATCGCCCGGTTCCTGACCGTGCTGGACGGTCCCTGGGCGACGCTGATCGTGCGGGAGCTGCTGACCGGCCCGAAACGCTTCACCGAGCTGCGCGCCGGACTCCCGGGGATCAGCCCCAAGACCCTGTCCTCACGGCTGCAACGATTCGTACTCCTAGGACTGGTCACCCGCACGGCGCATCCGGAGATCCCGCCCCGCGTGGAGTACGAACTCACCCCGGCGGGCGCACGACTCGAGGTCGTGCTGGCCACCATGGGCGCCTGGGCCGAACAAGACCTTCCCCGCACTGGCGCGTTCCCCACCGAAGATCGGTAACCGAGACCCACCGCTGCCCGGCCCTGAGTACCTGTTTGCGATCCTCCGCTTTCGGCAGGCTTCCGGCGCAGACCCCTGAGCCTTGGAGCCGTCGGGCGCCCCCCGAAGGTACGGAGGACATGTCGAAGCGAGGGCATGATGCTGCATCACCCGCCCGCTGACGCGCCTAAGGCCCGAAGGGGGCTGATATATGGCCGAGTTGATTAGTAGAGATGCACGGAAAGGACGCTTCACACCTCATCTGTGTCCGATGGTGACCGACTCGGGGGTGCGGCTTCAGGCGAGGGGGCCGGCTCGCCAGACTGGCGCTGCGGAGGCAGGGGAGCGTCGAAGAGGCCGCCGGGAGAGACATGGCCGGGACGAGAGGTCACAAAAAGGGCAATCTCCCTGTCGAGACCACGCGTTTCATCGGTCGCAGAAGAGAGCTCACCGCGTTGCGAGACGCCTTGGTCCACTCTCGCCTTGTGACGCTGACCGGGGTCGGCGGGGTCGGTAAGACGCGGCTTGCGCTGCGGGCCGCCGATGTGGTGCGGGCCCGGTATCTGGACGGGGTGTGGCTGGTGGAGCTGTCTCCCCTGTGCAGTGCCGAGCCGCTGGCCTTGGCGATTGCGGAGGCCCTGCGTCTGGTGGATCAGACGGTGCGGCCGATGCCGGAGGTCCTCGCCGAATGGATCCAGGACAAGGAGCTGCTGCTTGTCCTGGACACCTGCGAGCATCTGGTGGACGGCTGTGTGGATCTCGTTGCTAATCTGCTCACCGTCGCCCCGGGGCTGACCGTGCTGTGCACCTCGCGCCAGCCCCTCCGGGTGCGCGGGGAACGGCTGCTGGAACTGGGCCCATTGGCCGTTCCCGGCAACCGGCCGGCGGCTGGTGCGGAAGAGTGCGAGGCGCTGACGCTCTTCACCCAGCGGGCCACGGCCGCCGTCCCCGGGCTCCGTTTCACGGGGGCGGAGGCGGCGGCCGCGGCGGAGGTGTGCCGACGCCTCGACGGCCTTCCACTGGCCCTGGAGCTGGCCGGCGCGCGGCTGAAGCAGATGTCCGTGCAGGACCTGGCGGACCGGTTGCATGAACGCTTCGAGGTGCTGGTCGGCGACGGGGAGACCGGTGGGGATAACGGCACCGGACTGCCGCGCCATCGGATGCTGCGTACCGCCATCGGCTGGAGCCATGAGCTGTGCGCGCCCCGGGAGCGGCTGCTGTGGGCCCGCCTGTCGGTGTTCCCCGGCGGCTTCGACCGGCAGGCGGCGGAGTTCGTCTGCTCCAGCGGCCCGATTCCCGCCGAGGAGGTCCGCGGGCTGCTGGCCGGGCTGGTGGACAAGTCCATCGTGCTCCGGGAAGCACGGGAGGAAGAGGATGCGGAGCGCCCCCGGTACCGGCTGCTGGACACGGTCCGGGAGTACGGCAAGGAGTGGCTGGACCGGCTCGGCGAGGTGGATCCCATCCGGCAACACCGGGACTACTACCTCCGCCTGGCCGAGCAAGGCGCCCGGGAATGGCTCGGGCCGCATCAAGTGCAGTGGCGCCACCGCCTGTTACGTGAGCACGCCAACCTGCGTACGGCACTGGACTTCTGCCTGGGCGAACCCGACCGCAGTGCGCTGCGGATGGCCGGCGCGCTGTGGTTCTTCTGGAACGCCTGTGGATACCTGCGGGAGGGCCGGCACTACCTGGAGGCTGCCCTGGCCCTGAGCCCCGAGGCGAGCCCGGAGCATATCCGGGCCCTGTGGGGCTGCGGCGTGATCGCCACGATCCAGGGGGACCGTGCCGCCACCGAGCGGCTGAGCGCCGCCTGTGCCGCCGCGGCCCAACAGCGTGGTGATGCCGCGACCCGCGCCGCCGCGCTCCTCCTCGCCGGGAACGTGATGGCCCTCCGCGGTGACCTCGCAGGTGCCCTGACGGCGTTCGACGAGGCACGACGGGCGGCCGAGCAGGACAGCGCGACATCGCTCACCCTCTCCTCCCTCACCGGGGTGGCGTGGGCCCACCTCGCGCGGGGCGAGTTCGACCGGGCCGCCGCGGTGGCCGACGAGGTGCGGACCCGGTGGACCCCGCACGGTGAGCTATGGATCCGCGGCTACGCCGACTATCTGCACGGACGCGCGGACCTGGGCCGCGGCGAGGTTGCCTCGGCCGTCGCGCACGGACGCGCCGCCGTCGAGGCCAAGTGGCTCCTGCACGACACCGCCGGGCTGGCGGAGGCCCTCGACCTGCTGGCCAAGGCGGCAGCAGCCGGGGGCCGAGGCGGGCGCGCCGCCCGGCTGCTCGGCTTCGCCGACCAGGTGTGGCAGAGCTTCGGGCGGCCGCAGATGGGGAACAGCCCACCGCTGCTCGCGGCCCGCGCGGCGTGCGAACGCCAGGCCAAGGCCGCCATCGGCGACCAGGCGTTCGAGGCGGCGTACCAGGAGGGCTTGGATTTCCCCTCTCTGGACGAGGGAATCGTCTACGCCCTGGCCCGACCACCCGACCCGCCGCCCCAATCCGCTAGCTCCTCACCGCCCGTCCGGTGAGGCGGGCGGCCGACCGGAGCCGGGGATCCGGCTCCTCGGCCAGCTGCAGATCGTCGATCCCGGCCACCGTTTGTCGGTGAACCTTCACGCGGTTCGAAGAGCGGTTCCGGTGTCGGCCGTTCGATGCGGGAGAGCTGTGGGCGGGCAAGATACTCCGCGCTTTGAGGGGGCATCCGAGGGAGCTCAGTCCGCCGGAACTGGAGCGCCAGACGGGGCTGCGGCTGCCGCAGATCTCGGTGGGATTGGCTTGGCTGGATGCCCGGTGTTGCCGGTCCTCACGGCAACCGGGTGAGCCGGACGGGTCAGGCGCCGGGACTCAAGGTGATCACCGTCCCTGTGCTGCGGGCCCGGCGCACGTCAGAGTATCTGGGGAGGATCGGTGTGGTGGGAGGTCCCGAGCCCCATGGTTCCCAGGATGTCGTCCACCACGAGGAACACGTTCATCCGCGCGAAGCAGCGGCTTGTCGGTCCGGATTTCTGCGCTTCGTCGGCGGCACTGGCCAGCACTGCCGCGTTAGCGGCGAACAGCAGCTTGATCGGCACCGGCATCAGGGCGGAGCCAAGATTGTCCATGGTCAGCTTGCTGAGGGCGGCTCCGTGGACGGCGGCGCCCTCGATCCCGGCTCGGGCTCCGCCCTCCAAGGTGGCGAGCAGAACGGCGATGATGTCGTCGCGGACCAGCACGCGGCGTTCATCGCCGTCGAAAGGGACGTGGCAGACCATGCCTCACCTTGTTGCACAAACTCTTGTGAGCCGGTAGTCGTCTTCCGGGCCGCCTACTCGTCCGGCGGAAATTTGGCCAGCACCGGTTTCAATCCCCGATGGTGACCAGCGGGGCGGGGTAGTGCCCTGGGTATGGGACCGGACGAAGACGATGTTTCCCCGTCGCTGGATGCCTGCGACGCGTGCGGACGAGCGCTGGAGCTGACCGGGGACGGGGATGGCGCACTGCTGGCGGTGGTGGCGGATTCCTCGGCCAACCACGTGAGCGAACCCCAGCGCGATGGCCAACGGATGGTGCTGGCCTGCTCCCGGGAGTGCATGGGCACGATCTGCGAGAAGCTGAGGCGGCGGCCGTTCATCAGCGATGAGATGTGGGCGGGAAAGATTGTCCGTGCGGTGCGGGAACACCACTCCGAAGGGCGCAGCCTGCGGGAGCTGGAAGCAGTGACGGGCCTGGAAGCCTGGCAGGCCGAGGCCGGGATGCGGTGGATAAAGAGGGGCTGGGGACCGTTCGGACCAGCGGACGGGCCGGGTGGGTCAGCCGACGGGTCATCAACGTGATCGCCGCCCAGGTGATCAGGGCCTCACTGTGCTGGGGAAGCCGTTCGTAGTCCCGGACCAGGCGGCGGGCGTGCATGATCCAGCTGATGGACCGCTCGACCACCCAGCGGCGGGGCAGGACGACGAAGCCGGTGGCGTCCCTGGGCCGGGCAACGGTGCGGACGGTCAGGCCCAGGAAGGTTTTCGCCCAGGTCACCAGGTGGCCGGCGCCCTGCTCAGCCACCGCTGCGGGGCACTGATCCTGCTGGGTCCCGCCTCCGGCCCCGCCGACCTGACCGCCCTCGGGCAGCGCACGGCCACCGTCTCGGTCGGCCGCCGGATACCGGGCGCGCCCATCGACAGCGTCCACACGGCCGAGAACAAGGGCGTACGCCAGGCCATGGACCACCTCCTCGGACTCGGCCACCGACGCATCGTGCACATCGACGGCGGCCGGCAGCCCGGATCGGTGGAACGCCGCCGCGCCTACCGCGACGCGATGCGCCGGCACGGCCTCGCCGACGAGATCCGCGTGATCCCCGGCGCCCACGACGAGGCCTCCGGCACCGAGTCGGGACATCTCCTGGCCGAGCGCGACCGGGGACTGCCCCTGCCCACCGCGGTGCTCGCGGGCAACGACCGGTGCGCGATGGGCCTGCTGATGACCTTCGCCCGGGCGGGCATCGACGTCCCTCGCGAGGTGTCGGTCGTCGGCTACGACGACAGCCACCTCTCGCACGTCATGCCGATCGGCCTGACAACGGTCCGCCAGGACGCCGTACTCATGGCGGTACACGCGGTGCGATTCGCCGTGGAGCGGCTGGAGAACGCGGCGCTGGAGCCCCGGGAGGCGGTACTGAACCCGAAGCTGGTGGTCCGGGGGACCAGCGGGCCACCACGGGAAGGGTGACCGCGGCGGGGCCGCGGAAGGGAATCTGCTGGGCAGCTCGCACGGCGACCGCAAGCCCCTCTGAATTTACCTGTTGGCAAACCGTTGACATTCTTGCGCAACATTGCCGAACATGAGGCAGCCCGCTCATCGGGCCCCGAGCCGCAGTCCATGCGGCCTCGCGATACCCCTCAGGAGGCATGGTGGCCCCCACCCTCACGGACGTGGCCAAACGCGCAGGCGTCGCCTTGTCCACCGCATCCCGCGCATTCAACGAACCGGATCGCCTGGGACCGGAAACCTTGCGCAAGGTTGTCGAAGCCGCCCGGGAGCTCGGATACGAAGCGCCTCAGGGTCGCGCGAGCGGTGGAGCGGTCCGGGACTCCCAGCAGGACACCGTCGCGGTGATCGTCCCGGATGTCGCGAACCCCGTCTTCGGCTCCTTCGTCAAGAGCGCACAACGCGAGGGCTGGCACCGCCGCTTGGCCGTCGTGGTGGCCGATACCGATTTCGCCCCCGACCGCGAGCGCGAGCTGATCGGGCACCTGCGGCAGCGGGCGGCCGGGCTGATCGTCTGCTCTCCGCGGCTGGCGGCCGACGAGGTGATCGGGCTGTGCGGCGACACGCCGGTGGTCCTGGTCAACCGGGAGACCGACCAGGCCGACTGCGTGCTCGCCGATGCGCATGACGGGCTGCGCCAGACCGTCGAGTACCTGACAGCGCTCGGCCACCGGAAGCTCGCCTACGTTCAGGGATCCTCGCATTCCTGGTCCAATGCCCACCGCGTCGCGCTGGCCCGCGAGCTGACCGCGAAGGCCGGACTGGAACTCGACGTGCTGGGGCGGCAGTCGGAGACCGTGGCCGGCGGTACCGCGGCTGCGGCGAGTGTCCTCGCCTCCGGCGCCACCGCCGTACTGGCCCACAACGACCTCGTCGCCCTGGGCATCCTCGCCGGCGCCCGCACCCTCGGCGTGCGGATCCCGGAGGACCTCAGCGTCGTCGGCTTCGACGACATTCCCTTCGCTGAGGCCTCCCATCCGGCGCTCACCAGCGTCTCCGTCCCCATGGCGCAGGCCGGGGCGAGTGCTGTGGAACGGATCTCCACCGCGGTCTCCGGAGAACGCCCCCGGCCGGACACCCTGCGGCTCGCCACTCAACTGCACGTCCGCGCCTCCACCGGCCCCGTGCCCGCGGCCTCCCGCGCGTTCGCCGCCCACTCCTGACCCGCGATTCCCTCCCAGGAGCACCCATGTGCCAGCTTTTTGCGCATCGAGGCCACGCATGAGCACCTCCCACGGCCTACGCATCGTCGTGGCCGACGCCAACCTCCGCCCCCTTCGCTCGGAATTCGAGCGCGGGCTTCCCGCCGGCAGCACGGTGGAGTGGCCCGATCCCACCGACCCCAATGCTGTCGCAGAGGCCGTGGTCAAGGCCGATGTGCTGGTGTCCGGCACCTGCACGGCCGCCATCGCACGGGCCGCCGAGCGGCTTCGGCTGGTCCACGCCGCGGGCGCGGGCACGGACGGCATCGACCGCTCCGCACTCCCACCCGGCACTCAAGTGGCGTGCACGTACCACCACGAGGACTCCATGGCGGAGTACGTGGCCGCCTCCGCGGTCCTGCTGCGCCGCGGCCTGCTCCGCCAGGACGCCGCCCTGCGCGAAGGCCGCTGGCTCAGCCCCGTGTACGCACCGGACGACGCCGGGTGGCAGCCCACCCTCGCCGGGGCGACCGTCGGCTTCCTCGGCTTCGGCCACATCGGCGCCCGCTCATGGCAACTGCTCCGGGCCTTCGGGGCCCGCGGGCTCGCCATCTCCCGGCGCGGCGAGGTGGATGCGGGCGCACAAGGGCTGGAATGGTCCGGCACCGTGGACGACCTGCCACATCTCCTCAACCGCAGCGACATCGTGGTCGTCGCCGTACCTCTCACCGAGACCACCCGCGGACTGCTCGGCGCGCCCGAACTCGCTCGCCTGCACCCGGAGTCGGTGCTCATCAACGTCGGCCGGGGAGCGGTCGTCGACGAGGACGCACTGTACGAGGCACTGCACTCCGGCCGGCTGGGCGGCGCCGCGCTGGATGTCTGGTACGCCTACCCCTCCGCACCCGGCGAGCGGCAGCAGCCCAGCCGCCACCCCTTCCACACGCTGCCCAACGTCCTGATGACCCCGCATTCCAGTGGGCTGACCCGGCAGACCTTCGCCGCCCGCGCGGCCGACATCGCCGCCAACATCCGCCGCCTTGCCGCGGGCGAGGAACTTACCAATATCGTGGAGCGCTCCTGATGAGCAAGCCCGACCGCATCGCCGCCGTCGACGTCCTGGCCACCAGCCCCACCCGCAACTTCGTCACCCTCAAAATCGCTACCGAACAGGGCCTCGTCGGCTGGGGCGACGCCACCCTCAACGGCCGCGAACTGGCCGTCGCTTCCTACCTCCGCGACCATCTGGCCCCGCTGCTCATCGGCCGCGACCCGGCCCGCGTCGAGGACACCTGGCAGTACCTCTACCGCGGCGGCTACTGGCGCCGCGGCCCGGTCACCATGACGGCCATCGGCGCGGTCGACCTGGCCCTGTGGGACATCAAGGGCAAGGTCGCCGGGCTGCCGGTCTACCAGCTCCTCGGCGGTGCCGTACGCGACCGGATCCTCGCCTACACCCATGCCACCGGCTGGGACGTACCGCGGCTGCTGGACTCCCTCGATGCCCGGCTCGCCCAGGGCTTCCGGGCCGTACGGGCCCAGACCGGCGTCCCCGGACTGGACATCGTGTACGGCGTGAGCAAGGACGGCGCCGCGTACGAGCCCGCCGGGCGCGGCCTGGCCCCCGTTGAGGAGACCTGGGACACCGACGCCTATCTGCGGCACGCCCCCGAGGCGCTGGCGGCGGCCCGCTCCCACCTCGGCCCCGAGATCAAGCTGCTGCACGACGCCCACCACCGCCTCACCCCGAACCAGGCCGCCCGGCTGGGCCGTTCCCTCGAGGACCTCGACCTGTTCTGGCTGGAGGACGTCACCCCCGCCGAGAATCAGGAGGTGTTGCGCGGTGTCCGCGCGAAGACCACCGTTCCCCTGGCCATCGGGGAGGTCTTCAACACCGTCTGGGAATGCCAGAGCCTGATCACCGAGCAGCTCATCGACTACGTGCGCTGCTGCGTCACCCACGCCGGTGGCATCAGCCATCTGCGCCGTATCGCATCCCTCGCCGACATCTGGCAGATCAAGCTCGGCCCGCACGGCCCCTCCGACATCTCCCCCGTCGCGCTGGCCGCCTCGCTCCACGTCGGCCTGGCCACCCCGAACTTCGCCATCCAGGAGTACATGGGGTACGACCCGCTGGTGCACGAGGTGTTCCGGCACGCCTGGTCGTACGAGGACGGGCATCTGCACCCGGGAGACGCGCCGGGCCTCGGCATCGAGGTCGACGAGGAACTCGCCGCACGGCACCCCTACGAGCCCGCCTACCTCCCCCTCGCCCGCCACCGCGACGGCTCGATGACCGACTGGTGACCCGGCCTCCCGCAACAAGGACTTACTCGCTCATGAGCACCGCTCCCGCCCGTACCGCCCGGCTGACCGCGGCCACCGCACCCGCCGGCGCCCTGCTGCACCACCGCACCCTCACCCCGGCCGACACCGGCATCGTCCACCTCGGCCTCGGCAACTTCCACCGCGCCCACCAGGCCGTCTACACCGCCGCCGCGCTCGCCCGCGAGGACGGCCCATGGGGCGTCCTCGGCGTCGCCGGGCGCGCCACCGGCGTCGCCGACGCACTCCGCGCCCAGGACCTGCGCTACACCGTCGCCGAGCTCTCTCCGGACGGCCTGCGCTGCACCATCCCTGCCGTGCACACGGGGGTGCTGGTCGCTGCCCGCGAACCCGAGCCGGTGCAGCGCGCCCTCGCCGCCCCCGGCACCCGCGTGATCTCCCTGACCGTCACCGAACACGGCTACACGTACTCGCCCCGCACCGGCGGCCTCGACCTCGACCACCCAGGAATACAGGCCGATCTGCGCGGCAACCGCACCGCCCCGCAGACCACCCTGGGCCGCATCGTGCGCGCCCTCCAGGAACGCGCCGCCACCCATGCCGCCCCGGTCACCGTCCTGAGCTGCGACAACCTGGTCGGCAACGGCGACCACACGCGCCGCCTCGTCCAGGAATTCATCGACCGCCTGCCGGGCGAGGAAGGCGAGGAGGTCGGTGCTTGGATGGCCGCCGGAAACCTCACCTTCCCCAACACGATGGTGGACCGCATCGTGCCGGCGACGACGGACGCGGAGCGCAGCGCCGTAGCCGAGGCGCTCGGCCTGCGCGACGAAGTCCCGGCACCCGCTGAGCCGTTCAGCATGTGGGTCTTGGAGGATCGCTTCGCCGCGTCCCGTCCCGCCTGGGAGGCCGGTGACGCGCTGTTCACCGACGACGTGGAGCCGTACGAGCTGCTGAAGGTCCGGCTGCTCAACGGCACGCACTCGCTCATCGCCTACCTGGGCGCCCTCGCGGGCTGCGACACCATCCCGCAGTCCACCGCGCAACCCTTCGTCACCGAGGCAGCCCGCGCAGTCCTCTGGAAGGAGTACCTGCCCAGCCTCATCGTCCCCGACGACGTCGACCTGGACGCGTATGTGGCCCAGCTCTTCACCCGCTGGGCCAACTCGGCGCTCGGCCACCGCACCCGCCAGGTCGGCTCGGACGGCTCCGTCAAACTGCGGCAACGCATCCCCGACCCCGCCCTGCTCCAGCTGCGCGCCGGACGGATGCCCCACCATCTCGCCCTCACCGTCGCCGCCTACCTCTGCTGCCTGGCCCCCGCCGCCGGCTTCGACCCCGGCGAGCACGCGGCCGCCATGGCGGACCCGGCCCGCGACCGCCTCGCCGCCCTTCGCACCCGTGCCGGAGGCGGCCCGTCATTCGCCACCGCCGTCCTGAACGACGGTCTCCTCGGCGACGAACTGCCGGAACACCCCGCATTCGCCGCCCGGATCGGCGAGTTCATCGACCTGATCCACACCAGGGGCACGCGTGCGGCGGCCGCCGAAGCCGCCGGCTCCGCCTGATCCTCCCCTTCCTTCTCCCCGGGGCATCCCGCCCCTCCTCACAAGGACGTGAGCACATGACAGCCGTCCCACCCCTGCCCACCACGGCGCGCGCCGCCGTCCTGCACGCTGCCGAAGATCTGCGCATCGAGGAACTGCCGCTGCGGCCGCTCGGCGCGGACGATGTCCTCATCGCTGTCGACGCCGTCGGCGTCTGCGGCTCCGACATGCACTACTTCGCCAGTGGCCGCAACGGCGGCAACGTCCTGCGGCAGCCCACCGTCCTCGGCCACGAAGCCTCCGGCACCGTCGTCGCCACCGGCCCCTCGGCCACGGTGACCCCCGGCACCCACGTCGCCGTCGAACCCGCTGTCGGCTGCGGCACATGTGCTGTCTGCCGGTCGGGGCGGTACAACCTCTGCCCGACCGGTACCTGCTTCGGTTCGCCGCCCGTCCACGGCACCCTGGCAACGCACCTGGTCGCCCCGAGCCGCGCCGTGCACCCGCTCCCGGACGCGATACCTCTCGAACTCGGCGCGTTCATCGAGCCGTTGGCCGTCGCCGTCTGGGCGGTGCGCCGCGCCGAGGTGACCTTCGGCGACCGAGTACTGATCACCGGCGCCGGGCCAATCGGCATTCTCTGCTGTCAAGTGGCCCGCGCCGCCGGGGCCGTCGAGGTCGTCGTCACCGACATCAACGACGCCCGTCTCGCCCGCGCACGCGAGCTGGGCGCCACCCGCACCGTGAACACCGCCCGGCACAACCTCGAACTCTCAGGCTTTGACCGGCTGTTGGAGTGCTCCGCCCACCCCTCGGCGCTCTGGCAGGCGCTGCACGCGCTGCGCCCCGGCGGTCGCGCCACCGTCGTCGGCCAGGCGGCCCCCACCGTCGACGGCCTCCCCCTGGCCCACCTCCAGCGGCACGAGATCGACCTGGTCTGCGCCTTCCGTTACGCGCACGCCTTCCCGACCGCCCTTGCCCTCGCCGCCGACGGCAGTGTCGACCTGGCCTCCGTTCTCACCGGCCGCTTCCCCCTGGAACACGCGGCCGAGGCCCTGCGCGCCCCCACCGCCGACCCGACGCATCTCAAGGTCGTCATCCGGCCCGGCGACACGCCTTGATCGTCCGCTGACTGCTGCGGCATTCCTCGCCTGCTGACCGCAGCACCTCTCCCTCCCCCGAGCTCGATCCATCCATATCCATCCAAGGAGGCATGGACGATGGACTCCACCGCATCTGCGGCGACAGTGGTATCTCCGGCCGAGCAGCCCCCCGCAGACCCGCGCACGGTCCGCCGGGCCGCCCTCGCCGGCCTGATCGGCACCGCCCTCGAACAGTACGACTTCGTCATCTATGGCACCGCCTCGGCGCTGGTCTTCAGCGAGCTGTTCTTCGCGGGCTCGTCCCCGGCCGTCGGCATCCTGGCCAGCTTCGGCACCTATGCCGTCGGCTTCGCGGCCCGCCCGCTCGGCGGCCTGTTCTTCTCCCGCTACGGCGACCGCCTCGGACGCAAATGGGTTCTCGTCGCCACCCTCCTGCTGATGGGCGGCTCCACCCTCGCCATCGGACTACTGCCGACCTACGCCCAGGCCGGCGTCCTCGCGCCCGCCCTGCTAGTGCTGTGCCGGATGGCGCAGGGCTTCGGCGCCGGCGCCGAGCAGTCCGGCGGCTCCACCCTGCTCACCGAGACCGCCCGCAAGGGGCATCGCGGAGTCCTCGCCGCCATGGTGATGACCGGCGCCGCCCTCGGCACCGCGCTCGGCGCCGCGGCCTGGGCCGCGGTCCAACTCCTGCCCGATGACGCCCTGATGGCCTGGGGCTGGCGCCTGGTCTTCGCCAGCAGCATCCTTGTCACCGTCGGCGCGCTGGTCATCCGGCGCAGACTGCACGAGAGCCCCGTCTTCGAGGAACTCAAGGCGCAACAGGCCAAGCCCTCCTCCCCGGTCGGCGAGGTGCTGCGCGGCGGACGCCGTCCGCTGCTGCTGGTGATGTTCATGAGCCTCGGCGTCAGCGCCCAGTCGTACACCTACCAGGTGTTCATGGCCTCCTACATGATCACCACGGTCGGCGTGGACCCCGGCCTGGTCCCCCAGGTGCTGCTCATCGGCGCACTGTGCGGCGGCGTCGCCGCCCTGTGCACCGGCCGGCTCTCCGACCGCTTCGGCCGCCGCCCGGTCTCCACCGCCATCATGAGCGCGCTGATCGTCCTGCCCGCCCCCAGCTTCGTCGCCCTCAACACCGGTTCCACCGTGGCCATCACCGTAGTGGTCATCCTCGGCTTCATCTTCGCCGCGCACGGCGCGGTGGGCGTCCAGATGAGCTACTTCCCCGAGATGTTCGGCGCCCGCTACCGCTACGCCGGAGTCACCCTGGGCCGCGAGTTCTCCTCCGTCCTCGGCGGTGGCGTCGCACCCTTGATCTGCGCCGGACTCATCACCGCGTTCTCCGGCTCATGGATCCCGGTCGCCGCATACATGATGCTCATGGGCCTGATCAGCCTCATCGCCGTACGCCTGTCGCCCGAGACGGTCGACCGCGCGCTGACCGACCCGGTCGACGCCACCGCCGGTGCGGAGGTGCGGGCCTGACCGACCCGCCCGGTTGGGGGGCTGCCCTATCTGCAGGGCAGCACCCCGGCCGTCATTCTTGTCCGGTGTGCCGTGTCCAGGTTGCCGTGTGCCGGTGTTGACCAGCGGTCAGTGGGATCTCGCTCGGAGGGTGAAGCCACCGTCGACGGGGAGAACAGTGCCGGTGATGAACGCGGACTCGTCCGCGACGAGAAACAGCGCGGCGTCGGCGACGTCCTGGCTGGTGCCCTGATGGCCCATAGGCACCACGGCGGCCCGCTTGGCGGCGATCACCGCACGGTCCACGCCGCCGGCGCGGGCGTTGGCATCGACGCCCATGGGGGTGTCCATCATGCCGGGTGCGACGGCATTGACGCGGACGCCGTGCGGTGCGTAGTCCAGGGCGAGGCTGCGGGTCATGGCGTGCACCGCGGCCTTGGAGGTGGCGTACGCGATGGCTTCGCCGCCGGCGAGCAGTCCGGCCATCGAGGAGATGTAGATCGCGAAACAACTCGATCTCAGCCTGACCAGCGTGGTGCACCACTTCCCCAGCAAGAGCGCGCTCCTGGTGGCCGTCCTTGAGAACGCCGACTTCGCAAGCATCGACTCCTTCGAATCGGACAGCCGGGGAGAGGGCGTCGCGTACGCCGTCCTGCAGTACGTTCGCCGCAATCTCGAGCGGCAAGAGATGCTGCGACTGCTCGCCCTCATGGCTGCGGAATCCTCAGCTCCGGACCACCCCGCGCATCAGTGGTTCCGTGACAGGTACGAGAGGGTCATCGCCACTGCCGCGATGGCCATTCGGCGGGACCAGGAGAAGGGCCGCATCTCCAACAGCAGGGACCCCCAGGAGATCGCGGGGGCCCTTGTCGCCCTGTGGGACGGACTCCAACTCCAGTGGCTCATAGACCCGCGACGCGACCTCGTCGCCGGGATGACAGCCGCGATGGAAGACCTCCTGGGTACCGAAGTCCCCGCAACGCGTTGTCCGCGGCCGGAGCGGCCGTCCCCCCCTCCTGGCTGAGCGGTCTGGACAGTGAGCCGTGCCCGGACGGCACCCCTGTAACGCTCGCCGTCACGAGCCGGTGGGCGCCCCTCCGGCCGAACCGCAGGTGTCAGTGTTTCCGCCGGCAGAAGCCGATCACCGCTGGGCTGATGATGATCGGGTTTCCGAAAAAGTCCTTCCCACGCCCGACCGCGTGCTGGAAGTTCCCGCGCGGGCCTTCGCGGCGAGGGCAAGTCACTCCTCGGCTCCTACAGGGGCAACGCGGTTCCGGGGTTGTCCTAGTCACGCGGCCGGCGCGAGGTTATGCATGTGGGCGACCGCTCGGATGGCATGCCGGAGGCCGATGCCGCGCTGGCGGCAGTCGCGGCGGATCTTGTAGTGCCGGGCCGTTCTTCTCGCAGTCCCCAGCTCTGCCTTCGCCCCCGCGTACAACGGCGCGGTCGGGGCGAAGGCTCCCAGTACTCGGCGGGTGTCAGCAGCCGTGGAAGTCCAGAGCCGGGCGGGGTTTGCCTGCCCGTAGCGCTGCGGCGGCGGACTCCAGGCCGGTACGGGCGTCCTGCGTTGCGAACAGCGGTACTGACAGGTCGAAGAGATCCCGGTCCGCCGACGCGATCCCGCCGAGGGCCCAGCTGTGCAGCAGCGCCTTGTGCGCGGCGTGGGCTAGAGTGGGACCGAAGGCCACACGGTCGGCGAAGGCCCCTGACTGGGTGAAGAGTTCATCATCCGGGACGACGCGGTTGATCACACCGGCATCGGCCATGACGTGTGCGGGAACCTGCTCCGAGGTGAGGGCCCACTCGAAGGCACGGGCACGGCCGGCCCGTGCCGCAACACGGTAGATCCCGCCCAAGAGGGTGGTGAGGCCCAGAGTCTGCTCCGGATGTCCGAAGCGGGCGCTCTGCCCCGCGAAGACCACGTCGGCACGCAGTGCCAGTTCGAAGCCTCCGCCGAAGCAGAGCCCCTGGACCGCGGCGATGACGGGTACGGGCAGCTGCTCGAAGCGGTTTCGCCGCGAACGCCGACCGCTGACCCCGTCGGCACCATGAACTCCGGGCTCAACGGCGCCCGGAAGCGAGCTAGTTCGCCGAGCACGAGTTCCTGCGCTCCATGGACGAAGTCATCCCCGTTTTCGAACAGCCGTGGTTCGTCCGGCGGCCGTCAGGCGTCGCTGCGCAGCTGCCCGGTGCTCTCGCGGACGACGAGGGCGGGGTCGAGGACGATGTCGCGGTCGGTGGTGCGGCCGTTGTCCAGGCGTTCGACGGCTGCCTGGACAGCGAGTTCGGCCACCTCGGCTGCGTCCTGACGCACCGAGGTGAGCCCGATGAAGGACAGGCCGGCGAGACGGCTGTCGTCGTAGCCGACGATGGAGATGTCATCGGGCACACGAACGCCGGCGCGGAGGAACGTGGTGAGCAGGCCGTGGGCGCTGCGGTCGTTGCCGGCGATGACCGCCGTGGGGAACGTGTCGCAGGCGAGCAGGTCGCGTGCGGCCCGGGCACCGGATTCCTCGGTGTAGTCGCCGGGGATGATCCGGATGTGCTCGGCAAGTCCGTGGCGTCGCATGGCGGTGCGGTAGCCGCGTCGTCGCTCGGCGGCGCCGGGCATGGAGCCGCCGTCGATGTGCACGATGGCGCGGTGGCCGAGTTCTGTGAGGTGGTCGACCGCCTGGCGAACTCCCTTTGCGTCGGCGGTTCGTACAACGTCCATGCCGGAGGCTCGTTTGCGCGGATTGATTGCCACGACGGGTGCCTCGCCCGCTACCACTGCGAGGCGGTCCGGAGTGGACTCGGTGCCGATGATGAGGATGGCCTCGCAGCGCAGCCCGAGGAGCTCTTCGACGGCCCGACGCTCGTCGCGGGTGGCGACCATGGCGCTGAGGACGACGTGGTAGTCCTGCTTTTCGGCGGCCGGGTAGAGGGCCTCGACGATGTCCACGTCATGCGGGTGGCGCATGGTGAACAGCACGCCGAGCTGCCTGCTCCGGGTCCGTCGCAGGAGCTGTGCTGCGGTGTCGGGGCGATAGCCGAGTTCCTCGGCCGCCTCGAATACCCGCTCCCGCGTCCGGACGCTTGCACCGGGCTGGTTGCGGAACACCAGCGAGACGAGTGCCTGCGAGACCCCGACTCGCGCGGCGATGTCGGACATGGTGGGGCGCTTCTGCCGCCCCGTTATGCCCGGTTGAACAGCTTCCTCTGCGTCCCGCACGCGAGCCTCCCTGTTTGATTCGTTCCTATGCATTGACAGTCCTAGCACCCCCTCTTCATAGTACGTAGCACTTGTACGTACTAGTTGTACGAACAATGCCCTGCCCGTTCGTCTCGCACACTCGACGAGTAGGCCCCCGACCGGTGCGTGACCGGCTCTGCCTCTCCGCTACCGCTGTTCGCACCGGACGACCCGGCCCGGCCGGTCCCCCGCCGGGACAGCCCGAGCAGGTCTCTGCTTCCTCGGTTCCACCAGGACCGGTTTCGCTCCGGCGCCGCCCGACAAACGCTAAGGACTCACCATGAAGATCGGCCTCATCACCGACGGCGTCAGCCACCTGCCCTTCGAGCAGGCTCTGGACCTTGCCCAGGAGCTCGGCCTGAGCTCAGTCGAGGTGGCCACCGGCAACTGGTCGGAAAGCCCGCACGCCGACCTGCCCGCCCTCGTTTCCTCGGCCGAGGCCCGAGCCGAATTCGCAGGCAAGATCGCAGACCGCGGGCTCAGCCTCAGCGCCCTGAACGCCAACGGCAACCAGCTCCACCCGGTCTCCGGCCCCGAACACGACAAGGTCGTCCGCGACACGATCGAGGTGGCCGGCGCCCTGGGCGTTCCCACCGTCGTCATGATGTCCGGCCTTCCGGGGGCGAAGGGCGATTCCTCCCCGAACTGGATCACCACCTCCTGGCCTCCGGAGAACCTCGATGTCCTCGCCTACCAGTGGGACGAGGTGGCCGTCCCGTACTGGAAGGAGCTGGCCGCCTTCGCCCAGGACAAGGGCGTACGCCTCGCCATCGAGGCCTGCGGTGCCCAGCTCGTGCACAGCTCCTCGACCATGCTCCGGCTCATCGAGAGTGTCGGCGCCCCGGAGACCGTCGGCGCAAACCTGGATCCCTCGCACCTGATGTGGATGGGCGCCGACATCCCCACCGTGATCCGCACGCTCGGCAGCTCCATCTTCCACGTGCACGCCAAGGACATCCGCGTGAACAAGCCGGAGGCAGCGCGCGACGGGCTGCTCGACACCGTCGCGATCACCAACCCCGGTGACCGCGCCTGGAACTACGTCACGCTCGGCCTCGGCCACCCCGGCGGGGCAACCTTCTGGGCCGACTTCGTCTACATGCTGCGCTCGGTGGGATACGACGGACCGCTCAACATCGAGCACGAGGACGCGCTGGTCAACTCGGTGGAAGGGGTGGGCCGGGCCGCCGGCCTGCTCAAGCAGGTCGCTCTCGTCGACGCCCCGGACTGGACGCCCGCACAGATCTGACGACCTCCTGCCAGGACAACAGGATTGCCGGCGGCTCAGCCGGCTGCACCGAAGCCAAAAGGACAATTACCATGGCGACAACGAAGTCCGCTACGGAATTCGACAGCCGAAAACCACTCCACGACTCCTCTCGCCCGCGAATCGGCATCGTCACGGCCATCGCAACATTGGGCGGTGCGCTGTTCGGCTACGACACCGGTGTGATCAGTGGCGCACTTCCGTTCATGACGCTCGGCCGACAGGAAGGCGGCCTGGGACTGACGCCCGCCCAGGAGGGCTTCGTCACCGCCTCGCTCGTTTTCGGCGCCGCATTCGGTGCGATCTTCGGCGGCCGCCTGTCCGACCGGCAGGGCCGCAAGCGCAACATCATGCTCCTGGCGACCATCTTCTTCCTCGGCGCGCTGGGAACGGCCCTTGCCCCTACCACCGGCGTCATGATTGCGGCGCGTTTCCTCCTGGGCCTCGCTGTCGGCGGCGCGTCGGCGACTATCCCGGTCTATCTTGCCGAGATCGCTCCGGCGAATCGCCGAGGCCAGATCGTCACAGTGAACGAACTGATGATCGTCAGCGGTCAGCTCCTGGCCTACACCACCAATGCGGCCATGGCCGCGCTGTTCCCCCACGACTCCATCTGGCGATGGATGCTGGTCGTTGCCACGCTTCCTGCCGTCGCGCTGTTCCTGGGTGTCCAATTCCTGCCGGAGTCACCCCGCTGGCTGGTGAGCAAGAAGCGGACAGAAGACGCCCGTGCCGCACTCGCCCAGGTGCGCCTCTCGCACGAGATCGAACCAGAGCTCACGGAGATCACCGCGGTGGTTCACAAGGACGTGGCGAGCCCTACGCCAGGCCTCCGCGACCTGCGCATTCCCTGGGTGAGGAAGCTGATTCTGCTGGGGGTCGCGATCGCCTTCCTCTCCCAGACCACCGGCGTCAACTCGATCATGTACTTTGCACCGTCCATCCTGATCAACACTGGTCTCGGTACGCAGGCCTCGCTGGTGGCGACGATCGCGAACGGTGTGGTCTCCGTCCTGGCAACGCTGCTGGGCATCGCGATGCTCCGCAGGGGAATCGGGCGCCGTCCCATGATCATCACCGGTCAGACCGGCGTTACCGTGGCGCTTCTCCTGGTCGGAGTGTTCTTCCTGCTGCCTGAGTCAACGGCCCGCTCCTACCTGATCCTCGGCGGCATGCTGCTGTTCCTCCTCTTCATGCAGGCCTGTATCGGCCCGGTCTTCTGGATGCTGCTTTCCGAGATCTTCCCGCTGCGCCTGCGCGGATACGCCAACGGGCTTTCCACCTCGTTCGTCTGGGTCGCCAACACCCTGATCACCTTTGGCTTCCCACAGCTCATCGAGAGCATCCACGGCAATACCTTCTTCGTCTTCGCCCTCATCAACATCGGAACCTTGATCATCTACGTCATGGGTGTTCCCGAGACCAGAGGCAAGACCCTTGAGGAAATCCAGGAGCAGCTCAGGGCGCGCTACACCACATCCCGCGCTTAACCGGTCGCTCCCCTGCCCCCGCCCCCCGCACTCTTTGAAGGACACCATGAGCCCTTTCCAACCTCAGGTTGAGGCGTGACGAAGGGCGGGGATGGTCTTCACGATGGCAGTGGCTCGGTTGGTGCTACAGCGGAGTTTCCGCGGGAGGCGCCAGCCCTTCAGGGCGGCCATGGCTTGGTCGCCGAGGCAACGGATTCCGGCCTGGCTGCTGTTGTGCCGACGTCGCCGCAGCTTGAGATGCCGACCGCGGACGGGCGCCCGGGTGGTGCCGCCGGCGCCTTGATACGCCTTGTCCGTCCAGCACTTCACCTCCGCGTCGCGGGGGGTGTAGTCACCGGCAGCACCCGTGTCGTGGCGAGCGCCGGGAACGGTGGGTGAGGCCGCCAGCAGTCGACCTGCCGCATCGGCGATGACCTACCACGCCGAGCCGGGCTCGTCGGGCGTGGCGGCGCCGACCCGGTTGGGAGCTACAGGGGAGCTGCGCACCGGCCGGTGAGCGGTCGGTGCGGGCTCGGTCTACCGGTTCGCGGCTTCGCGAGAGGCGATCCGGTTCGTGCGACCGACCGCGCGGCCCACCGCGTTGCGCACCGCGAGGCCCGGCCGGGTGCGGGGCACCATGAGCCTGGAGAGCAGACCGACGCGTCGCTGCCGCGGGCCTACCTCACGGCGGAGCCGCGACTCGTAGGCGGCGAAGGCGCGGGCGTGATCACCGGGATGGGCGGCGAGCTCTTCTGCGAGGGCGTACGCGCCCGCCATCGCCATGCTGGACCCGTCGCCCAGCAGGGCTGTCGCCGCCGCCGCGTCCCCGAGCAGTACGACCCGTCCGCGGGACCACGAGGGCACCCGGACGGTGGTCAGGGGGTCGAAGAACGGAGCCGGGTGGTCGAGGAACGCCGCCACGAGTTCCGGTGCCCGCCACCGCACGTCGGCGTAGGCGTCGGCCACGGTCTGCTTGTGAAGGGCGATGTTCTTGCGGTCGTGGGGCGCTGGCTGTGCGGCCCGGAAGGTGAAGATCGCGAGCGGAGTGGTCCGCGAGGGGTGGAGGACCAGCATCCGGTTCGGCACGGTCAGCATCGTCATCTCACTCGGGTCCTCGATGGCGTCGGGTTCCAGCGGGACGGTCGCGCCGTACAGGCCCAGGTCGCTCGCGAACTGCCGCTCGGGTCCGAACACCAGGCGCCGTACGGTGGAGTGCATCCCGTCGGCACCGACTACCAAGTCGAAGCGCCGTGGCGCGGACCGCCGGAAGGTGACGTCCACCCCGCCTTCGTCCTGGTCGAGAGCGGTGACCGTGTCGTCGAACAAGAACTCGGCCTCGGTCTGCGCCGACCGGTGGAGCACCTCGGACAGGTCGGCTCGGGTCACCTCGACCGTCGGTGCCTTGTCCGAGGTGAGCGGGAGTTGCAGGATTCGCCTGCCGCCGGGGTCGAGCAGGGTCAGCGACCGATTGCGGGTGGCGAGCTCGCGGAGCTGCGGGAGGATGCCCATGCGCTCGGCGACCGGGATCGCGGGCCCCTTCACGACGATCGCGCTACCACCGGAGCGCAGCTGCCGGGCATGTTCGACGACCGTCGGCCGGTAGCCATTCCGGGAGAGCCAGTAGGCGAGTGCGGGCCCTGCGATTCCGGCACCGACTATCAGTACCTCGGGCTTCTTCATGACGATGACCTCTCGGAGTGTCGATGACCAGGTCCCCGGCGAGTGCCGGCCCTGGTCTCAGGGGGCGGCGGCACGGGGCAGCACAACCGGACAAAGGTACGAAAATTTTCGTACCTCAGTGGAGCACGTCCTTCAGGTACGATGCAAGTCGTACTTGAAGGAGGTGCGGCGTGGCCGGGAGGAACCTGGTCGGCCCGGCGGCCGATGCGCTCGATCTGGGTGCGGTGTTCCGCGCCCTCGCCGACGAGCACCGTCGTTCGGTGATGATGGAGTTGGCCGCCGACCGCAGCGACAGCGAGCGGGGCTGCAACTCGTTCGATCTTCCGATCTCGAAGCAGACCCAGACCCACCACTTCCGGGTCCTGCGCGAGGCAGGTCTCATTGACGAGATCGACTACGGCAACCGCAAGGGCATCCGACTACGACGCGCGGACATCGAGAAGAGATTCCCCGGGCTGCTCACGCTCCTGGGCGCAGAGTCCCCGGGCGGTACTGCTCCTCGCTGAACACAGCTGAGCACACCGGAAGGAGTCCGAGTCGGCCCTGAGCCGCAAGCTCGACCGGATCCAGCTCGCGCCCGGCTCGCAGGTAGCCGAGCACGACGCGGACACGAATGGATCGGTGTCGCTTCGACCACCGTCCCGCGCTCGTGATCGGCGCCGAGCACTTCCGCGCGCGCTCCCTCATGCCAACACCCACCGAGGTGTCCTCAACCTGCGTGCGGAACAGAGCCACTGGGGGTAAGGGCGGGGTCCGGGCGTAGAGAAGCTCCTGGTAGACGGGTGCGTGTCGAGTACAAGCCATCCTGCCAGGAGCTTTCCGCATGCTCGTCTACCCAGCCGGGGTGGATCTGTCCACCTCCGCTCTGCGCGTCCTCGCCCGTGAGTTGACCGCACGTCGTCTTGCGCAAGGGACACGATGGCGCCGGCTGGCCGCCGGACGGCAGGCGCTGCTCGTGCTGGCTCATCTACGATGCGGCCATACCTACGCCCAGCTCGCCGCCGGGTTCGGCGTGAGCACCACCACCGCCTACCGGTACATCGCCGAGGCCGTCGACATCCTGGCCGCTCTGGCGCCAACCCTCGCCGAGGCGGTGAGGACAGCCTCCGGCAAGGCGTTCGTGATCCTGGACGGCACGCTGCTGCCGATCGACCGGATCGCCGCCGACCGCCCCTTCTACTCCGGGAAACATAAGAAGCACGGCATGAACGTGCAGGTGATCGCCGACCCGGCAGGACGGTTACTGTGGGCCTCGCCCGCGCTGCCGGGATCCGTCCACGACATCAAGGCCACGCGAACCCACGGCATCATCGGTGCCCTGGTGGGTGCTGGGGTGGATTGCTGGGCCGACAAGGGCTACCGGGGCGCCGGCGGCACCGTGCGAGTTCCCTACTGGGGGCGCTGGGAGACTCTCTCCCCTGGCCAGCGGGCCGTCAACTGCTCACACGCGAAGATCCGTGCACTCGTCGAACAGGCCATGGCCACCCTCAAAACCTGGCGGCTCATGCGCAAACTGCGATGCTCTACCAGCCGTATCACCAGCATCGTCCAGGCCGTCCTCACCCTGCACCTCACATGCACGAACTGAGGTTGGAAAAGGCTCATTGTCTCTCGACCACTTCACCCGCGAGTCCCTGCTGCCGGCCATTCCCGATGCCACCGTGCGAGGCCGCAGAGCGCTGGAGGACTGGGCTGCTGTCTCCAACACCTCCTGCCACGTCCACGGCGAACTCCTGGACGAGCGGTACGACACACGCCAGCACCAGCGCGATGCCGAAGCATGGGACGCATTCGTTTCGTGCGGGCTGCCAGCGGTGCGCAGAAGCGGTGGCCGTCGGCATCTGTGCGGTTTGGCCCGCCGCGCTGTCGGACGGGCCAAGCCTGGGCTGAGGAGGCTCCCGGGTGCCTTCTCGGCTTGATCGGTGAGTACCCGCCGCCAGCGGTGTCAAGCTCTGGGGGGCACTGGACTGGCGGACGTCGGTGCCGAAGGCAGAGCCTGCTGTGTTTGACCTTCTTGGACGGTTACTTCCTGTGGCGGGCGAGCGTGTGGCGTTCACGCCTCAACGGTTCGTCCCCTCCGGCGCCGCCTTGGGCAGTGTCGTCGCCGGCCTGCACTCGGTCTCAACATGGGCCGGACTGGTGACCGTGCTGGATGGGGCCTACCTCAATGCCCAGTCCCGCCTGCCCGGCACGCTCGTATCCCCGCCTGCAGCCTGTTGCCCCGGCCGGTGACAGCACTTGTGCCGACCTGTCGCTGTTCGAGGGCGGTTATTTAATCGTCGAACACACGAAAATCTGCATCGGCCACAGTAGACATCGTGCGGTGGTCATGGTTATGGTTTCTCTCGTAACGCAGAGAGACAGCAAGGTCCGGCAGAGATGAACTGCCGGTCAGCAGTACATGCAGTTCGCAGGACGGTGCGGCGGTGGAGTTCCGAAGCCAGAGCGGTTGCAGGAAGGTGACGGGGCTGACGGCCGGACCGGGTGGCCCGCAGTGACCAGGGGTCGCCGTCGAGCAGGACTGCGGGCAACGCAGTGGCGGTACCCGCAGGCAAGTGAAGTTCGCTGTACCAGCAGTGAAGTCAGCGAGTAGCACCTCGGTAAAGGCGTCGGCTGCGGGCGCGCGTACCGGGAAGTTCGGCAGCGGGGTTCTAAGCCAGAGCAGACGCAGGACGGGCGACGGGGCTGGCTGCCGAAGAGTGGTGCTCTGACAGGCCACTGAGCAGTCGCATCATCAGCAGTACGCAGTTGGTCATCGAGGGAAGAACGGAGGAGCCAAGCGCCATCAGGATCGCCCGGGCGGAAGTCTTGGGCCTGGGTACCGCAGGACATCGATAGTGAGGTGGTCTCCGGTCAAGCAACTGCGATCCCCGCACCCGACAGCATCTAAGTCGGGTCTGCGGACACGAAGGCCGGCGCAGTACGAGGGCCGGCAGATGGTGTAGCAGTTCCTTCGGGGCCCTGGTGCCGTACGGCACCAGGGCCCCTCCACGCGTTCCACAGAAGAGGTGCAAATGACAGCAGATGGCGCCTACGGCCGTCTTGATGACGAGGACTACCCCGCCTACACGATGGGCCGGGCCGCCGAGATGCTCGGCACCACCCCCGCCTTCCTGCGGGCGATAGGCGAAGCCCGCCTGATCACCCCGCTGCGGTCCGAGGGCGGCCACCGCCGCTACTCCCGCTACCAACTGCGCATCGCTGGCCGCGCCCGGGAACTCGTCGACCAGGGCACCCCCATCGAGGCCGCCTGCCGCATCATCATCCTCGAAGACCAGCTCGAAGAAGCCCAGCGCCTCAACGCCCAATACCGCCGCGCCGCCGAAGCCGCGAACCCCACGGCCGCGAGCTAGAGACGACTTTGAGGCCGTGTCCTACATGGTGGTGAGGCGATAGCAGCAGAAACATGATGGCGAGGCCGAGAAAGCCAGATAGTTGCGGGGATCGTGCGTGGGCTTGTGGCAGTGGGCGCTGTTCATGCTGACCATGTGCGGTGCGCGCGCATAGGCCCAGCGTGCAACTGATTCCGGCGTCCAGGCGCGGTCGTCGGCCCGGCGGGCGGGCGGGCTCCACCTACACCAGGTGGCGTACGGCAACCGAACTGGGCAAGGCAGCACTTGACACGTGTTCTGCACTACCGTGAAAGAGCGGGATGGTTGTGCCCCAGTCGGGGTGCTGTCCGAAATTCTGCGGTAGCCCGGGCGGGCGCTTTCGGCTGCACGGCTGGTAGTGGCGTTCAGGAGATCGGGGCATGGGATGCACCCGGTAGAGGGAACGTGCTCGTACCAGCCGCGTGGGCCAGGCCCCCGATGAGCGGGGCGGCATCGTCGGATACGGAGCTGGTGGCCATGCTGGTGGCCATGCTGACATCACGGGGAGGACTGGTCGAGGTATCCGAGCACTGCCAGCGCGTGGTGCCGGGTATCGATGCCGTGGGGCTGACCGTGGCGATACATCCCACGGCCGGGGCCCGGATGACTGTCAGCACGCATGGCTGGCTGGCCGAACCGGGCGAAGCCCTGCAGTTCGACCTGGGCGAGGGCCCTTGCATCGAGACGCACGTGGAGCGGCGGCCGGTCCTGGCGGAGAACCTGGAGGCGGGTGGGCCCGCGCAGCACTGGCCGGTGTTCGCCGGGCAGGCGTGGGAGGCAGGCATCCGGGCGGTGTTCACCTTCCCGGTGCTGCTGCACGAACAGGTGGTGGCGGTGCTCTCGCTCTACCGCGCAACCCCAGGAGAACTGTCGACGACCGGGCGACCGCCTACGCGACAGCGGCAGCGGTGCTCTTGCTGCACGACGCCCACACCCTGATCACCTCCGATCAGGACGACGACGAGGTTGCCCTCATCCCGCCGCCGCTCGCGGTGATCTCTCAAGGGGTCGGGTTCCTCGTCTCCCGCCTGGACCTGGATCCGGATCAGGCGCTGGCCCGGCTGCGTGCGCACGCCTTCGTCACACAGCGCCCGCTGGCCGAGGTGGCCGACGACCTCCTCAAGCGGCGGCTTTCCGTGGAGGATCTGCCATGACTTCTGGTTCCCCAGCGCCGGGCGAACCACGGCAGCAGGCCCTGGTCGATGCGCTGCTGGCGCTGACCAGCTCCAGCGACGTCCCGTTCGATCTGGAATTGCACGCCGCGCTGGTGCTGCAGCACGCCGCCTTTCTGGTGCCGGGCAGCGCTTTGAGTATGGAAATGCCCGATGCTGACGGGGCCCTGGAGACCGTGGCTGCTTCCTCGGCCGCCGCCGCCTTCTTCGCCGCTCACGCCGCGCACGCCAGCGGGCCCAGTACTGCCGCTTACACCAGCGGAGACGCCGTCTCGGTGGCCGACCTGTCCGCTGCTGCCTCCGCCTGGCCCCAGCAGCGCTCGCCTGCCACCGATGCCGGCTTTCACGCCCTGTACGCCGCCCCGATGCGCCAGGGCCTCACCATCCGCGGTGTGCTGGTCTTCTACCGCAGCGACGCCAGCCCCTTCACCGCCACCGACTGCACCTACGCCCAGGCCCTGGCCGACACCGCCGCCATCGCCCTGACCACCCACCAGACCCTCACCCACCAGAAGATCCTGGTCGACCAACTGCAAGGTGCCTTCCACACCCGCCTGATCATCGAGCAGGCCAAGGGCTTCCTCGCCGGCCACCTGGACACCGACTCCAACACCGCCTTCACCATCCTGCGCAACCACGCCCGCTCACACCGCGTCAGGCTCCACCACGTCGCCCGGGAAGTCATGCGCACCCGCACCTGGCCCCCCAAGGAGAAATAGGACCGCGCGCTGCGGGTCGGCAGTGGGATGGACGTCACCCGCCTACCCCGCGATCGCCATTGTCTGGCCGATTCCGCCTACGCCGGGAAGCTGATGGCCTGGGCCAAGACCTACCTCGACATCACCATAAAAACGGTACGTCGCCCGCCAGGCGCGAAAGGCTTCGTCGTCCTCCCGCGCAGGTGGGTGGTCGAACGAAGCTGGTCGTGGATCCATGCGGGACCGCCGTCACTGCGGGACGACGAACGGCTCCCGAGATGAGCGAATCCTTGATCACCTGGGCGGCCACCACCTTGGTGACCAGGCGCCTCAAGCGCCGCAAGGCCCAGCCCACCGCGCGCCGTTACATCGCTCACGGCTACGTGATGCCACAAGTGGCCTGACCACTCAGCCAGGCCCTGAATCAACGTCGCGGCAGGGACCGACGCTCCTGGTCCCTCAGGCAAGGTCACGCCGCAGGCGACCGCTCTCGTCACGCAAGCCCTGACCCTTCTCGATCACCTGGTGAGCCGTCCGCACGAGTCCTTCGGCGCACTCCATCGTGCCGTCCAACCGCTGCCGCAGCGGGCCCCCTTCCACCGCCATGGGAACAGGCTTCCCGAACCGGGAAGCGCCATGCTGGCCTCCGGTGCAGGGTTCCCAGAGGGCAGGCGAGGCGATTAGCCAGGCGGAGAGTCGCGGTCTTCCTCGAGACGTAGCTGCTGGGTGAGGATGTCGCGGGCGACATCCTCAAGGAGCTGTCGGTGGCTGAAGGCGTGGGCGCGCATACGGGCCAGGGCGTCAGCGACGGTGACATGGCTGGCTTCGGCGACGCCGCCGGCCGCCTGGTGCACGGCAGGCGGATAACCCACAGGGCCGGCCTCCGGGACTGTCTCTTCCCAGCCGATCAGTACGGGGTGGGCGCCAGAGCCAGGAGCGCGAGAATGCGGGCGTACGCCTCAAGCCTGCTGCGTTCCTCCGCGCTCACCGGGACGAGGCAGTGCGGTAGAGATCCATGGCGCCGACCGCCGCGTGGTCGGCGATCAGCAACGGCACCGCCACCGCCTGGCAGATGCCGAGCTCGCCGGCCGTCTGCGCAAAGACGAGCCACTGTCCGGCGCCTGCTGTACATCCGTTTCCACGCTCCTGCGTTGCAGGTAGGCATCGGTGCACGGGCCTTCCCCTCCTACCAGTTGCGCGACTTCCAGCCGGTAACTGCGCTCATCAGCAGCATGAGCGAACACCTCCGAACCGGCCCGAGGTGGTCCGACAATTCGGCCAAGCACTGTTCTAACTTCGCATCGCTGGCCGCATCGAGGGCACCAGTGAGTCGCACACCAGGCGGTCTGGAGGTCCAGCAGACCTCCAGACCGGCTGGGGAAGAATCGGGAAGAGACATTGCACGCTCCGGGGGCTCGGGAGCCGATGACCACCCTTGTCATTCTCCTCCCGATTCCGCCCCCAGGGTGCCCGTACCGCTCTGGTACGTCCCGCCACGGGACGCCCGTCCGGGTCCGGAACCGTATCCCGCCGATGAGCTGCCGCTTCATCCACGTCGGCGGACGCCCCGGCTTCTCCCCTCTGGGCAACAGCGGCTCCAGCACGGCCCACTGCGCATCCGATAGGTCTCCACGCGCCACGACACAAGATCACTTCGCGCACGAGATCCGTTTTCGATGCACGCCCTAGTCGAAATCAACCAGGCAGCCCGCGCTCACCCGGCTGCCGGGTCGGCGCGAACGGCGCAGGTCGAGGCCGCCCGTGCCCGGTCCACCACCGCCGTCAGCGTAACCACGGCATCCAGCGCCGCAGACCCGCCACTACCCGACCGTCGGGCCGGGCTGGGCCCCGTTCGCGCTAGCACCGATCTTCGGCACCGCCAAATCCCCGTTTACCGTGCACCATCCTGGCCCGCTGTCATCCCACACGAGCGACGCCTGCCGCCGAGCCGCTCACCTCTGCCGGTGCATTGGCCTGCCAGCCCGCGCCCAATGCAATCCAGTGGACCGCTCGCTCCCGACATCCGCAATCGGAGAAACAATTCTGTGCCTGCATCCGAAGAAACAGTGAAGCCCAGCGTGGCCTTCGGCGTCATCCCCGACCTCGGAGTGGCCGCAGCCGCAGCCGAGAACAACGCCCTGGTTGATGAGGTACTGCGCCAACACGGCTTCGCCCACGACCTCCGGCGCGACATCTACCTGCTGCCGCCCGGCACCGAACACCACGTCGCCGTCCAAGCGGTGGCCGCCAGCAACCGGAAACTCCAGGCGGCGGGCCTGTCGGTCGCAGCCGACCCCCGGGTCGTGACCACCGGCCCGCAACGGAAGCCGCCGCCGGGCCCTTCTCCGCACACGTCTCTGGCCGGCCTGTCCGCTGCGTTGCCGACGCTGGAGGAACCTACGGACGTCGCGGACTGGCTGCGCCGCCCCGTCGAGGGCCCTGCCGGCGCCATTCCCGAGCTGCAGCAATTCATCGGGGCCGCAGCGACCTGGTGCGACCGGCTCGACCAGCCGGACGGGCCCGCGCTGGCGCATCACCTGCGCAACATCGCCGAGCACATCGAAGTTCTCGGCGACCGCCTCACACACGTCTCCCAATACCTCGATGCCTTGCCCCCGGTCACGCAGGACGCCGGTCGGGCGCGTGCCCGTTCCAACGCCGCCACGGCCTCCTCACCCCACCGCCCAGCTGCAGCGGCGAAAGCGCCCCCGCCAGAGGCCACCCAGCATCTGTCGCCCGCAGCATCGGCCGCCCGACGAGCCCACTGAACCACCCCGCCCCTACTGCTGGAAGGAACTTGCCGTGCCCGTGAAGAAGATCTGGGCCGTTGACCACGCCTGCGGCCACAGCATGGAAGTCGATCTGTCCGCGCGTCCGGCCGATCAGCGTGCCGGCTACGCCCGCTGGCTCGCCGACCGCGACTGCACCGACTGCTGGCGCGCCACCCGCGAGGAGGGCATCGAGTCGACGGCGGAGTGGCTGGCCAAGAAGCGCGCCGAGGAGGCGGCCAAGGCCGAGAGGTGGGCCGAGCAGTACCGGATGCCGCCGCTGGAGGGCAGCGAGCGCGCTGTCGGCTGGGCCACTCGCTGCCGCCATCAGTTGGTGGCCACCGCCTACACCGCGCTGGTCAGCGAAGGCGAGCTGGGCGAGGACGCCTGGGAGGCCATCGAGGACGCGGTCCGTCCCGTCACTCGCGCCGGGTGGTGGATCGACAACCGCGATGCCGACCCGGCCGATCTGCCCGAACTCATCGAAGCCGCCGCAGACGTCGACCGGCCCACCGAGAACCCGCACTTCTGAGGATGCCGCTCAATGCCGAACCCGTTGCCCGATGCCAAGGAGAAGTACACCGCTGGTCGCCAGGTGCGGGACGGCGCAGATGCTCGGTTCCCACACCTATGACCGCGCCAAGCACCACGCCGATCAGGTGCTACACCCGGATTTCGGCGTGCTGGCGCGGCTGAGCGAGTTCTTCGATGCCGCCGCCGAGCAGGCCCGGGCGTCCGAGACCGATGACGGCTGGGAGCTGCACTACCGGTTCGCAGAGGCCTCCGCCGCGCTTACCGACCTCCGGGAAGAGCTGGACGACGCCCGCGAGGAACTGCGCGGACTGGGCCTGCCCGAGCAGCTGCGCGAGCTGGGCCCGCCCGAGCCGCCGCATTGGCGGGAGCGCGTCACCCGCTACAACGCAACCGCGCCCCAGCGATCAGCTGCGCCCCCGCCCACCGCTGAGCCAGCTCATCCCGCACGGCCCTCGGCATCCGCCCCGTCCTCGCGCCGCCACCGCTAGGAGGCCCTCCGTGACCACCTCCAGAACACCCTCCTCGCCCCGCGCTCCTCCGCCTCCTCTCAATACGTCTCTGGATTTCGTTTTGCCTGCTGCGCGTACCAGGACGCCATCGACCACCACCGGCACGGACGTCCTGCTCTACCTCCTGCTCGCCCTGGCCGCCGTCGGCCTCGGCGGCGGCTCCCTGGCCTGGCTGTTCGGCAATATCGCCAACACCTTCCTCGGTTCCGGCCCGTGGATGCCGTACGAGCCGACACAAGCCCTGTTCCACCCCGACCAGCTGTGGCCCCACGTTCCCCGAGCCAGCCTTCTGCTCGGCTGCTATGGCATTCCGACGCTGCTGCTGGCGACGGGCGCGGCCATCGGCGTGAAGCTGTGGTTGCGTTTCCGTGCGAACCCGCGCGGTCTGGCCAGCCCGCGGGACCTGGGCGACCTGCTGGCGAAGAAGGCGGCCGCGAAGGCGACCGGCCTGCGCGCCAGCCTCAGCGGTGTCCGGCCCAAGGCCGTCGCTCCTGATGACCGCGGTGTCCTCCTCGGCACTCTCCAGCCCGGTGCGTCAGAGGTGCGCGCCTCCTGGGAGGACGTAATGCTGGCGATCATGGCGCCGCGCTCGGGCAAGACCTCCAGCCTGGCAATCCCCGCGATCCTGCGGGCGCCGGGGCCCGTGCTGCTCACCTCGAACAAGGCGGCCAACGACGCCTTCACCGCGACGGTCGACGAACGCTCCCGCGTGGGGGCGGTGTGGACGCTGGATCCGCAGCAGATCGCGCACGCCGAGCAGACGATGTGGTGGGACATCCTCGCCGACGCCCACGACCTGGCCGGAGCGCGTCGGCTGGCCCAGCATTTCGTTACCGCCAGCGTGAACGAATCCAGCGCCGGGGACTTCTGGTCCACCGCCGCCGCCAACACCCTCACCGCGCTCTTCCTCGCCGCCGCCCGCGGCGGTCGCCCGGTCACCGAGGTGACCGCGTGGCTGGCCTCCCCAGCCGACCGTACTCCGATCGATCTGCTCACCGATGCCGGCCTGGACGCCGTCGCCACCCAGCTGCAGGGCACCGTCGCCGGAGCCGTGGAGACCCGGGACGGCATCTTCGAGACCGCGCGCCAGTACGCCAGCTGCCTGCTCGACCCGCGGATCGCCGCCTGGGTCACCCCACCCCAAGGCCACTCAAAGCTCCGGAAGTTCAAGCCCGAGGCGTTCTCCACCAGCCGCGACACCCTCTTCCTGCTGTCGAAGGACGGCGGCGGCTCCGCCTCGGCGATCATCGCCGCCGCAGCCGACGCGGTAATGCGCTCCGCCGTCGTCCAGGCCGAGCGCGCAGGCGGACGCCTGGACCCACCGATGCTGGCGATCCTGGATGAGGCGGCGAACGTCTGCCGCATCCAGGACCTGCCCGACCTCTACTCCCACCTCGGCTCCCGCGGCGTCATCCCGCTCACGATCCTGCAGTCCTACCGGCAGGGCCAGCGGGTGTGGGGCGACACCGGCATGGACGCTCTGTGGTCCGCTGCGACGATCAAGCTGATCGGCTCCGGCATCGACGACGCCGACTTCGCCGACAAGCTCTCCCGCCTCGCCGGCGACCGTGACGTACAGACCGTGTCGGTCTCCACCAGCGAGTCCGGCAAGTCCTTCTCCATCTCCATGCGGCAAGAACGCGTCCTGCCCGCCGACGCAATCCGCGCGCTGCCAAAGGGCTCCGCGCTGCTACTGGCGACCGGTATCCGCCCCACGCTGCTCGATCTCAAGCCCTGGTACCGCGAACCGGACGCCGAACGGCTCGGCGCTGCCTCGAAGAAGGCCACGGCCGCCATCACCGAACGAGCCCTCGCCAAGGGCCCGTCCCACCACCCGTACGGACCCATCGCATGACCCTGGACGCCCCGCACCGCGCCCCGACGAGACGCCCAACCAGCCCCCGTACCCGCCGGCTTCTGTCTCCCGCCGAGGTGTCCCGTGCCTTCTTCCCCCTTGCCCCCGTACGTCTCCAACCGGCTTGCCGGTACCGCCGCCGTGTACCGGGGCGGTCGCTGGTGGCTCGACGCCCGCAGCGGCGCCGTCCCCTCAGACGACGCGCTCTCGCGCGCTCTTGACCGTCACGCCGCTGATCTGGATGCAGCGAACCGCGCCGTTGCCGGCATGGAGCAGGCGTGACCGTGATGACGCCGCTGTTCCAGGCCGAGCAGGCCGTCCTGGGCGCGGTGCTCCTGGAGCCACGCCAGCTCGGCCGCCTCTCCGGATGGCTGCGCCCCGAGCACTTCTACCGGCCCGCGCACTCCGCCCTGTACGCCGCCATGCTCGACCTGCGCGCCGAAGACCATCCCGCGACTAAGGCGCCACCGGACGCACCGGTCCCACTGGCTTGGGTCAACGACACGCTCGCACGGGCGAGCGCACACACGCGCGGCCTCACCGCCTCGTACATGCACTCCCTGGTATCGGCCTGCCCACGTCCGGCACACGCGCCGCTCTACGGACGGATGGTGCTGGAGGGTGCGATCCGCCGCACCGTCACCGAGCACGCCGAGCGCCTGTACCACGGCGCGCGCGCCGATGCTGCCCGCGGCACCGGTGTCGCTGAGACCCTGCGCCACGCCCAGGTCCTGTACGAGGTACTCGATGACCTCGGCCGCCGCTGGGGCAGCGAAGTCGTCGCTCGACCAGGAACAGCGCAGGCGGCGTCCGCGGCTCCTGGGGACAGGGCGGATGGGCGGGTACCGGCCGACGAGGAATTCCTACTGGGCACACTGACCGCTTACCCACGGCAGCTGGGTGACGTGGTCGGATGGCTGCGCCCCGAGGATTTCGCCGACTCGGGCCACAGGCAGATCTACCGCGCGCTGAGCGCACTGCACCACCGGGGTGAGCCGGTCGACCAGCTCACCGTGCTGTGGGAATGCCAACGCCGCGGCGCCCTCGTCGACGGCACACTGGATGCCGACCGCGTGCGCTGCCTGTGCGATACCGCAGCCGGAGGCTCGGCCGGCTACTTCGGGGAGCAGATCCTCGACGCCTCGCTGCTTCGCACGGCTGCCGCCTGTGCGCAGCAGGCCCGTGACCTGGCCGGGAGCGAAACACTGGCGCCCGGCCAGGTCATCAGCCACACCCTTACCGCTCTCGGCCCGCTCGATGAAGTGCGTCGACGTCGGGCTGCCGCCGATGCCGGCCCCGGCACTGAGCCAGTCACGGCGGAGGCGCTTACCGGGCTGTCGCCGGCCCGTGCCGCCGCCGCCCTTGCGCGTAGCCCAACGCAATACACCGAGGCCAAAACTCCCCCGAGCACAGCGACACGCCATTCCTCCGCACCTCGGCCGAACCTTCGGAGGAGCCCTTCTTGATGGGCGGGTGTCCTCGTCCTCTGGGCGGAGCACACACCGGTAGTTGCGCTGCCAGCACACGGCATTTCACCCCACAGCGGAGAGTGCAACGCAATCGTGACCGGGTGTTCTACAACCGTGCGCAGCGTCACATCCGGCATCTATCGAACAGGCTGAGATGTCCGAATAGGTGACGTTGCTACGTGTGTTCGATAGCGCCTAAGAAAGCCAGTGGCGCGACGAATCCAATCACGACGAGCGAGGACTACAACTACGTGTCCAGATTAACCAAGCGAAGAGGCATCCTGACTCGCATAGCCATGGGTGCCGCGGCTGCCCTGCTTCTCGGATCCGGGGTAGCAACCGCCGCACCCGAGGCCGCCTTCATTCCCAACACTGACCCCGACTCCGCGCCCTCGTCGCGCCCAGCAGCAGGTCCGGAGAAGAACATCCGGGCCGGCAGCCGTCCGGTCTCGGGCAAGACCCCCAAGGCCGGCCCGACCTTCACCGACGTGAGCGGGGTGTGGCAGGTCAACACCACTGAAGCTGTCCTGCGTAACACAGTGACCGACCCCGACGGGGACAAGGCGAACCTCACCTTCGAGGTCTACACGACCGACGCCAACGGCAACCCGAAAACACAGGTCAAGCTCGACGACAGCCAGTACGGCGTTCTGGTGTCCGACTACGTGGCATCCGGTAAGACAGCCGAAGTCAAGGTTCCGTACGGCAAGCTGAAGCCGGGCGTCACCTACACCTTCCACACCTCCGCCTACGACGGCGGCCTGTACGAGACCGAGTGGTCTCCCTGGGCCAAGTTCAAGATCCGTGACCGCGTGGTGGACATCAAGCTGCCCGAACCAGATCAGGGCGCTGCAGCGGTGAACCTCGAGGACTACCAGGAGCCGCAGCAGATCGACCAGCCGGCGATGCGCGCCGTGGAGCCCACTCAGCCGCCGCTGAACAAGGGTTTGCGTACCAGCGACGGCTGGCACTGCGGCGAACTCAACCAGAAGACCGGCATCCAGCCTTGCTCACGCATCGTGCCGGACCATAGCGCGGCGACGAAGAAGGCCCTCACCAAGGCCATGAAAATGGCTGATCTCGCCAACTGGTGCGCCACGTACACCAACTCACACATCAAGCGCACTGAAGCCTGCATCGGCGGCTTCAACTATGAGTACGAGGGCATCGTCGTCAAGGACGGCAAGCCCACCGGTGAGATACTGAACGCCTCGTGGGCGGTCGGTCAGCAGTACAAGCTGTCTCCCACCACCGGCACCATCGAGGAAAAGATCACCCTTGTGCCCGTGACGCTGGACGAGAAGTTCGTCTCGGTCACCTTGAACGTGGAAATGGACTGTCTGCTCGCCACGGACTGCGCCACCGATAACACCTCGCAGAAGTGGGACGGCGCGCTGGAGTGGACCGTCGGCGACTGGCACACCGCCGAGGGATCGATCACGCATACCTGGAACGGCGGCACGACGGCGGACACGTCGCAGATGCTCGACCTGAGCGCGAAGATCACCGGCTACGCTGCGGTCGCCAATCCTTCGGCGATCCGCTGGCAGGCCGTGGACGCCCAGATCCGTTGCGACACGATCGCCTCCACCAAGCCGGGCTGCGTGTTCCACAAGTACATCCCCACCTGGGTGATGAACTTCAAGAAGTATCCGGCCGCTGTCGCGCACGGCTGGCTGATCCAGTCGAAGCTGCCCAACCACCCGGGTAGTGAGAGCGCGGGCAAGCCGATGAAGTACCTCCCGCAGGCAAGCAAGAACGCCCATAATCATGACCCGCAGAGGAACCGGGACGTCATCTGCCCCAAGGGCAGTGACGGTAAGAGCTGGGCAAGCGTCTATGGCAATCCGGACGCCACCTTGCTGCCGGAGATCAAACCGACGGACACTCCGTCGTGTGACGAATTCGCCTATGCCTCTACCTACAACTCCGGTGGGATGCCCGCCAGCATTGGCGGCCTGAACGAGGTCACCTCGGGCGACGCCTGTGTGCAGACCTACGCCACCCGCGTCAAGCAGGGTGAGTGGCACCTGTACGACGACATCCGCGAGGCCGCACCGACCTGGAAGGAAGTCTGTGGGCGCTCCACTATGTCGGGCTGGATCAACTCCGGTTCGATGGCCGGATTCCCCGGCACCTTCGCCGGGGCCGGCAAGTACCACCTGTTGGACGAGGACAAATACTGGGTCAGGTTCCCCGAGTTCGAGCACTGCGACGCCAGCCAGACAACCGTGAAGTGCACGGTTCCTAAGGCGTAAGCGGCGTAAGAAACTGCCCGCTGGGTGGTGGCCCGGGAGCACCCTGCTCTCGGGCCACTGGCTTTAGAGGGGACCGTCCAGCTTGATCATCCCGTCGGGGAACAACCGGGGATCCCTTGGATCAATCCAGGCCAGACCGCGGCTACCGGTAAGGACTGGCCAGTCATTCCTGTCGTCCGCCCCGTTCGGTAGTTGCAAACACCGGCCCTCCTCCAATGCCGTGGCCATCTCTGCCAACCAGTCGGCAAGCGGCCACCCGTTCGCATCCGACGGGAACGGCTCGTCCCCACCGTCCACCGACCAGTGCCCCAGATTGCCGTACGAGGACTCGCCCTCGCGCGCGTCCACATACCAGCCTGACCAGATGTCGCCAGCCTTCCGCGCGAACGGCAGAATGCCCGTCTCCCGCTCCCAGTCCTGGGTACGGGTCCGGTACTCATCCACCAGTTGGTCGAGCGACAACATCGTCTTGTCGGACGGCAGAATCCCGGATCCATGGCCCTCGTCGATACCGTCATGGATCCGGTACCAGGCCGCCAGCACCCCCGGAAGCTCGACGCCCATGGCCGCCTCCACCGCGGTGATGTCTGCGTCCCCGGCCGGCGGGCGCAGCAGCGCCGCGGAGGCCGGTGCGTGCGCCTGAAGCCACGCTTCGACCCGGTCCCAGGCCGCGATCAGCCGCTCCACATCATCAGCCTCAGCACTCATAAGCCGATCCTACGAAGGAATCAAAGAGAAGTGCCGTCGGGTTTCTTTTCCCGGCACGATCTGGCCCGAAAAGAGGGGCCGGTCCGGCCAACACCGCACCGATGACCGACGAGGTGGGCCGCCTCTCACTACGGTTCGTGGGATTCCCGGTACTGGACAACGGACAACGGACAACGTGGTCCTTCCGCAACAAGCCGCTCAGGCGCTGCGGTTTCTCGCCCCGTCCATGTCCGCCTGCCGCCACTACATGGCCGGCTGAGGAGGCTCCTCCTACACCCCGCTGCCCAGCCGGGCCAAGCCGATCCTTCTGCGGATCATCGACGCCCCACCACCCGAGTACGAAGGGGGCATCAATGTCGGAGTCCGCCGATGACAGCGGCCCGGTGCGGATACCGGACCACGACCTGGACGACCTCGCCGCCACGGTCAGCGCGCTCGTGGCGCAAGGCCAGCAACAGGCCGAGGTCCTCAGCCGCCTCACTGACGAACAGTCCACACCGCAGAAGGGCGTCCCTTCACCACCGACTGAAGAGACCGGTGCCGAGGGGGCGTCATCGTCCTGCATCATGGCGCTCACAGGCCGTGCCTACACCAAGGAGCTGGCAGCGCTGGCGACCTGGGTGTACGACCTGCTACTGCCGGTATACGGCCGCGAGATCACCGCCAGCCGCCCCTGGTGCCACCAGTGGCACGAGCACCCCGAAGCCGTTGTGCGGCTGCACGCGCTGTGGCTGGCCTGGCAGCAGTACACCGACGACGAGGCCGGCCTCGCCGGGCCCTCCACCTGGCACCGCGACCACCTCGACCCGGCCCTCCTCCAGCTCCGGGCACCTGATGGGCCGTTCGCCGCGTGCATGACCAGCCCCACGCGGCCGAACCACCGCCTGCTGGCCGGCCCCGAACCCGCTGCGGACGGCGGCTGACGTGGCCGCGCCCGACTACCGCATCGACGGCTTCGAGCCCGCCTCCAGCCGCGTCGAAGACGACTTCCACTGGGTCACCCTCGGCGACGACACCTACGCGGGACTGGCCGCCCACCACACCGCCGACGGACGGCACAGCTTCCTCCTGCTCTACGACGGCGCCGCCATCTGGGATCTCCCCGGCACCGCCGAGTACCTCGGCATGCACATCGAACGCGACCTGGACGCCCGCAGGTTCACCTTCGATGCCGCCCGCCTACCCACCGTCCCCCTCACCCAGCACTGGCTCATCCACCGGGGCTGCCCGGCCGAGGCGATCGAGCCGGACGGCTCGGTGAGCCCGCGCCCGGCCGACGCACTTACCACCCGCCTGGAGCGCCAGCTGCGCCACCACCCCGAGGGCCGGTACACGCTGTTGGACCACTACACCGACAACCCCGGCAACTTCGACGAGGGTATCCAGGTCAGCACCCTGCTGTACGACCACCACCCCCATGCGGCCGCCAAGCCCTACCGGATCTTCCTCGAAGAGACCGTGCCTTCCTTCGCCACCTACACCGTGCGCGAAGGCGCCTTCCCCACCGCCGAAGCCGCAGGCACCTGGATGCGCACCCGCGACTCGCCACTGCCCTTCGCCCCTGAGCCGCAGGATGGCTTCGGTCGCCGGGCGGCAGCCGCCCGCGCCCGCACCACCACAAGTTCGTCCGGCCCAAGCCCGACCGCTCCCAGCCGGGGACCGGCGATCGCGCCGAGCACGGGCCGTACGAAGCGCAGCCGCTGATGAGTGCCCGCTACGCCTCGCCACCCATCCCGACGCGCTGGCCGACCTCCGCGACGCACCCGCTTCCTCCCAGCACCAGCGGGAGATCTTTCTCCTGGCCGTGGGCGAGCGGAAGGACCACGCCGCGTACCGCGCGGCAGCCTGGCGGCTGCAACGCGAGCGCCGGCATACCGAGTCCGAACCGCACGCCCGGCGAGCCCGCGCCGCCCGCACGACTCGCGCCCGCACCGAACACGGCCAAACGGCCCCCAGACAGCCGCGGCCACGGCGCCGTCCCCACAACGCCCCCGCCACCAGCGCTGACAGCGCAACGGCGTACCCGAGAGAAACCTTCCTGATGCCCACCGAGTACAACATCGAGCACTGGAACGAGTACCGCGTCACACCTCGCTACCTCGCCGGCTCCGGCTACGCCGGCGATCCCGGCCTCGAGCCGGTCGCCCACTGGCCGCACCACACCTTCGACGACGGCCCCTGCCAGCTCCTCGTCACCTCCCCCGACCACCGCATCAAGATCGGCTGGTTCGGCGACAACTACGACCTGTGGAAGATCACCGCAGCCCAGGACGCCGTCTCGCCACCCCGCTGGCAGGCGACCTTCAACCACGCCTTCCCACCCGAGATCGTCGTCGGCCTCACCTCAGCCCTCGCCGAGGATTGGAGCCCTGAGAGCGACCGCTTCCTCACACCGACATCGGTGTACTGGGCTGACAGCGTCCAGCCCCTGCTGGATGCCGGATGGACCCACGGGCCGGCCGAACGCGGCACGGTGGAGGTCCTCGCGCCCGATCGACAGGCCGGGGTGTTCATCGACCGCCACAGCTACGGCCGCCTGGACGAACGAGTACTGCTGTGGTCCGGACCGCAAGGCTGGGCCACCCGCGCGGAGGCGTCCTTCAGCGTCGGCACTCCGCACCACCTCATCGCCGCCACCGCGGCCGCCATGAGCGACCCCACCCCCGTCGTACGGGAACGACACATGCTCCACCGTGACATCGAGCACCTGGTGCGTCTCAACCCGGTGAAGGCCGAAGCCTCCTCGCATCCGCGGGCTCCCACTCCTTTGGAGGCCAAGCAGACGGCGGTCACCGCCGCCGTACAGCGTGCAGCCGACCCGGCGCCAAGCGGGCCCATGCCGCCCGTATCCGCACCACTGTCACCCACCCGCAGCCGCAGACGGCACCGACGCCATCGCGCGCCGGCGGCGACACTTCCACCCGCAAGGCAGCCCGCCCCCGACGGTGAACGTCCCCGATTCCAGCCAGCAGGGGAGCACTCGTTGCATTTACCCAAGCAAAGCGGGGCCGGCCGCTGCACCTCGCGTTCGCCAATGGCAGACGCCCTGCCACCGACTGGATCGACGGGCCCAGTCCAAGTCAACGTACGGATATCCGCGAGAATCGCAGGCCAAAGAACAACACGGAGGTCTTCGTGCCACACGCTGTGACCGTCGGGCAGCTGCTCCACCAACTGCACATCCTCGACCACGACCTACCGGTCTACCTCGCAATCAATCCTGACTGGCCCTACGCCCACCGCATCGGCCGAGTAATGGCTCTCACCGGGGCGGATCGAGGCGCGGTCTATATCGCTGAGAGCGGCCAGGAAGGCGTCCTCCCGCCCGCCGTCCGCACAAAACTGAGCTGGCCCTGAAGGAAGCCGCGCTCCACTCCCCCATTCTCATCTGCACCTGCGGCTGGCCGACAAGACGGCATTAGATCAACGGTCTCCATACGGCGGCACCACCCCCTTCACAACGCCGGGGCCCCGCAAGCACCGCTCGCGGGGCCCCGGCGTTCGGCTGCCTTGCGGTCGACTCCTACAGGCCCGGACGGCTCGTCCAGCCGCTTGCAGCACAGCCCCCTCCGCACCGGCCATACCCACGGACAGTTCCTGGGCCACAGCGCCTGGGGCGGGTCGCGCACGAGTCAGGGCGGATTGGTCCACTTTAAACGCGTGGGAGGTGACTGTCTTATGCCGACCTTTGCGGTGTTACGGACGATCGAGCAACCTGGTGGGGCGGAGAGGCGGTCTCCATCGCCCCGGAAGCATCATCGTCCGACTTCCTCCCCGGCCCACGCTTGGCCTGGATGTACCAGCCGTTCTGGATGGCTGTCCTCGTCTTGTCACTGGCCCAATACAGGCCTCTTGCGGCATGGCGCGGGGTCCGGTGGAGAAGCAATAGCTCCATCAGCTCATCGGCGAGCCTACGATGCTCGCTTCGATGCTCCACCACAGACCTGGCCACAAAGTGATCCTCTACGCTTTCGACGTCATGATCCTTGGGGTCCTCTCCGAGTACGCCCTGGAGCAGCCTCTGAGATGTGACAGTTGTGAAGATACCAAGTTCATCCGCTGGCCGATCCATTGCCCATGACACGTCATCCTTCGAGATTCCGGAGTTGATTGCATAGGCCACGAGGAAAGCATTCAGCTGTTCGCAATGATAGGTGACACGCGCTGCCGCATACAACTGCTTGTGCACCCATTCCCGCACATCGTGAGGAACGGTGGCCTGGTTATTGAGCATACGACTGAGATGGGAGCCGAGACCGTTCAGATAGCTGTCAACAACAGCATGGACGCCCTCGGGGACAGCCTCACCCTCAACTGACGCACTGCGCTCGCTCATTCTCTTCACCTCTGATCGCGGAGTTCCTCAAGAACACCGAAAAATGTAAGCGATCACCCTTATTTCGGCTCGACGCTTCACACCTTCCGGTGATGTCGAGGCGTTGGCGTTGCCGATGCCCCGCACCCAAACTCCTGACCTTCTCGACCGTCCAGTCTCCTTGTTGAGATAGAAAGGCCACCTAATCTTATTTATACCCCAAGGCAACCACCCTGCTCAGCCCCAATCTCAGCTGAACGGTGAAAGGGCGAGGACTACGAGCATCATCAGCCGAGCTATGGAGGGAGTTGCAGTAGATGTTGAGGTTCCAGATTCTGATCCTTTCCTCTGTCAGATTTACTCGCCGATGTCGAAATCGCCGGTGAGGTAGGTACCAGCCAGGGTGCCGTCGTGTCCGGTGTGGCGGGCGGCGGCTTCAAGGCTGGGGTACTTCCGGTCAGGGTCACCGATCATGGCGTCGAAGTCGGCGCGAGTGAGTTCGGGTTCGTGCCACTGGTGTGCGCAGCGGCAGCGGAGGAATACGCGGCCGGGGACGTCGCAGATGACCATCCAGTCGCGGCGGGCGGCGCAGGCTGGGCACATCACGGTGATGCCGGTGATGGTGATGGGGTCGGGGTGGGTGGTGAAGCGAATCCGGGGGCGGTCCTCCTCGGTCTCCTGCTGCAGTCGCAGCAGCGGGTCGTCACCCTGAGAGGCTCTCGGCACGGTGACTCTGGCGAACTGGTTGTTGGCGATCGCGTGCATTGTTCTCCTTGTGGTTCTTGATCAGCCGTAACAGGTGATGCCGGCGGCGTCCAGCGCATTGCCCTGCTGGTTCAGCGCCGAGGCCGGTGCTCGGGTGGGGCCCGAGTCCGGGGTGGTGTGGCGGTATGCGGCCGGGCGGTTCGCGCCTGCTGCTTCGCGGCCTTGGCAGTGGTGCGGGCGCGAGGGGGGTGTGCGGGGAGGTTGCCGAGTCGGCGTAGGCGCCAGACGAGGACGTCCGTGATGTTGTCGGCGGTGTCCAGTTCGCGGTGAGCAACCGCGCGTTGCAGGAGAGCCTCTGGGTCGTGTCCGGCGTGCTGGGCCTGGTCGAGGGTGGCCAGGAGGGCGTCGAAGCCGTGTTCACAGCGCATCTCGTCGGTCTGGTTAGGAAGGACTGCTTCGACGGTGCCCTGGTGGCGGTGTCGGGCTGGGCCGGGGAGGCGTCGTCCGTGGTCGCGCATGGCGCGCATCGGCATGGTCGCGGTGGTGCGGTATGCAGTGCGCAGGTGTTGGGCGGCTTGGTGGGCGGCGGCTGCTTGCTGGGCGTGATGGCGGGCGGTGTGCCAGCGAGCGGCGGCGATGGTGGCCAGGATGAGGGTGGACAGGAGCATGGCGGTGGCGCCGCCGTCTTCGCCGCGGCCCAGGGCGGTGCCGGCTCGGATGATGCCGCGGGCGGCCGAGCGCACGGCGCGATGTTCTGCGCGTTCGGCGCGGGTGTGCCATCGGGTGGCGCGCTCGAAGGAGCGGGCGGCTTCGATGGTCTGCTGTCGGGTCGAGGCAGAGGAGGTCTGTGCGAGGGCGTCGAGCACTTCGCCCAAGCCCGACAGGCGGGCGGCCACCTCGGGTTCACCGCCTTCATCGAGTGCGGAGGGCGTTTGGTCCACGAGGTCGGCAGCAGCGCGTCGTGCGCGTGCCGGTGCCCCACGTTGTGTACGCGGACGGGACTCGGCCGGCCGCTCGTCCGCTCCCCCCTCGTCACCGAAGCGGTCTCGGATCTTCGGCAGAGAGAGATCGGGGGCCAGGCGGGAGCCTGCAAACCAGATCGGTTCGCCGTGGCGGTTGCGGTCGCCGGGCAGGGCGACCTTGTATCCCAGGACGTCACCGGAAGGTGCGAGGCGTTGATCGATGCGTACTCCGGCCTCGGTAAGGCGGCGGAAGAACTCTGTTTCATTCGCGGCGCCAGCCACGGCCTGGCGTACGTAGTCGCGCAGCAGCTCGCGCGAGGTGGCGGTGCGGCCGGTGCGTTCGGCCTTGGCGCGCTCGGCGCTGGTGGGACGCTTAGCGGCAGTGCCGTCACCAGCGTTGAGCTGGCGAAGGCCGAAGTCGGCTTCGATGGCTCGGCATTCGGCCTGGGCGCGGTTGAAGTCGTCGTGCCGACGTGGGGCACGGCCGTCCCGCCGTTTGAGGGTGGCGACGATGTGGATGTGGTCGTCGGCGTGGCGTACGGCGATCCAGCGGCAGGCTTGCTCGTCGCCCTCTTCGGCGATGCCGGTGGCGTGCACGACCCGGCGGGCGACCTCGGCCCATTCGGCGTCGGTCAGGTACCGGTCCCCGGGATCGGTACGGACCGGGCAGTGCCACACGTGTCGCTTCGGGCGGCGGTGCTCCGGTACCGCTTGCACCGGCAGGTCGAGCCGCTCCTGCAGCTGCTTGAGCGTCGCCTGCCGGTCGCGGCCCGGGTCGGGAGCTAGCCCCGACTCCCACGCGGCCACCAGATGGGGATCGGTGTGTTCCTCGCGGCGGCCGGGGCCATAGAGGTAGGCGAGCAGGCCGTAGGTACGATCGCCGAGAGAGATATCGGGCACCACCGCGTCAGCGCTTAGCGATCTCAGTGGCGACGGCCTCGACGCGGGCTGCCGCCCGCAACACACGGGCGAGGGCGTCTTCGGCGTACGGGGCTTGGCCGCCACTGTTGAGTGCCTTGGCGACTTGGTTCAGGTTGTTGCCGACGCGGGCGAGCTGGGCGGAAGCGCGCATCAGCTCTCCGACGACGGCGCGCTGGTCCATCAACCAGGTGTGTGGACCACCCTGAGCGCGGGCCACGGCCACCGCGGCGTCGGCAAGGAATCCGGCGACCCGCATGCCCATCGTGGTGGCGGCGCGCTGAACGTCGGCGAGTTCGTCGGCGGTCAGGCGGACGCTGCGTACGCGGTCGCGCTGCTGGGACTGACGTAGGCGTGGGCGCATACGCGTCTCGACGGCTTCGCTCGGCGTCTTCTCCCCCTCCAGCTGCGATCCGCCCTCGGTCGCAGTCCCAGAGTCCGGCGCCTCCTGGTGCCGGGCCTCCCCCGTCTCCCCTGGGGCGGGGGCATGCCCTTGCGAAACTCCCTCGGCGGCTTGTCCGGCGAGGGAGTTTCGCAAGGTATAGCTTGCTCGGCCTCGTGCCAGGTGGTCGTACGGGTGCCCCTCGCGCGGGGTGTCCGAGGCGTTCGGGGTCGTCATCGGGCGTTGTCTCCGGCTTCGACGCGTGCCTCGCGCAGGACCTCGGCGATGTAGTCGAGGGCGAGGACGGGGTGGTGCAGCGTGCGTGGCCTGCTCGACGGTGTGCGCCGAACCGTCCAGGCCCCATCGGGGCCGGGCTCGGCGTGGTGCAGGTGGCCGTGGGCGCTCAGGACAGCGATCCATGCGTCGATCTCGTCGGTAGTGGGTGGCGTAGTGCGCACAGGGGCTCCTCGGCGGAGGACAGGAACGTCGGGGTGGGCGAAGTGACCGGGCCGGGCGGACACCCTGCTGCCGGCGACCGGTTGACCGGTGTCCGGAGTGACCGGGCGGGGTGTCCGCCGAATGGCTTCGTGCGGTCAGCCGGTGGACCGGAGCGTCCGGTTGTCCGCCTCGGCGCGGAGCTGCTGCATCAGCTCGGTCAGTCGGTCATTGGACAGCGGGATCCGCTGTCCACGGACGGCGTCGGCGACCACCTTGCGGGTCAGCTTTCCGGTGTCGGCGACCGCGCGGCGGGCGATCCGCAGCAGATCGTCCACTTCAGCGGCTGCGGCCGAACTGGTGCCCTCCGGGTCAGGCACATCGGTGGGGGCGGTGTGCCCGCATCTCGTGCCGGGCTCTCCGCTGGGGGCCGCGTTCCGACGCCCCTGCTCCAGAGCGCCCTTGGACGCGCTGACCGGCTCGGATTCTGCGGTGACCGGCTCTTCGTCCAGGACGTCCGGACGGATGCCCATTGGCCGGGCGGAGACCCCGGCGGACAGCGCGGAGGACTGCTGACCGGTGACCGGCCGGACAGCGGCTTGGCTGCCCGGGACACCCCGACCCGACCGACTGTCCGGGACAACTGTGCCCCGCTCTGTCCGGACACTCACGGTCTCCCTTGCGATTGCCGCCTCCTTGTGTCCGGGCTGTCCCGCGCGGCGGGCGATGAGGATGTACAGGTGGACAGCGCCGGCCAGGGCCAGCGGGGCGAGGGTGGACAGCACGCCGACCGTGACGTCACCGAGCCGGAGACCGTCACCGCTGAGGTGGTCGTTGAGGCGGACGGCGTGGAGGGCGTTGGCCCAGATGCTGGCTGCCGTCGCGGTGCCGAACAGCGCCCATACGTAGCAGCGGGCGCCCAGGGAGGCGCTGCGCATGACCAGTACCGCGCGTACGCCGTAGCCGATGAAGCCATCGATGACGAACGGGAAGAGGTAGGTCAGCAGTCCGCGGATGTGGATGGCGACGGCCATCTGCTGCAACGCGTCGTACGACAGGGCGCAGCCAGCTCCGCCCAGGGTGACGATGGCGGCGCGGTCCCAGCCGGTGATGCGTACCGGTGCGGCGTCGGTGTGGGTCACGCGGCCGCCCCGAGGTCGTCGTGGTCGGTCTGGGCCGTGGCCAGGGACAGGTCGCCCCTGTTCTTGCGGTTGACCGAGCGGTTGCGAATCTCGCGGCGGACCTGGCGGTAGAGCTTCTCGGCGTGCTCCTCGGTGACCTTCAGCAGCCAAGCGAGCCGTCCGGCCGGGATGCCGGCCTGGTAGGCGGCGCGGGTGACCGCGCGCCGTTCGGCGTCGGTCAGATGGATGTCGCGGCCGGCCAGGGTGGCGTTGACGCGGGCGTAGTCCAGGCGGTGGGGCAAATTGCGGTGCAGCGGGTCGCGTTCCTCCTCGGTCATTCCGCCCCGGATGCCTTCGCGGTCGCCATCCTCCAGGGCGGCGTCCAGACAGGTCTGGCGGACCGGGCACTGTTCGCACAGGGCCTTGGCGGCGCGGATGCGGTCCATCTCATCCGGTTCCGGGAAGAAGATCTCCGGGTCGACCGGGTTGGCCGGGGTGGACAGGCAGGCGGCGTGGTTGTGCCAGGTGTAGTCGCCGAGGGTGCGCGGCTCGGCGGTCTGGTGGTACATGGGTGTCTCCGGTCGGCCTCGGGCCGCGTTCGGGCAGGCGCGGGCCCGGGCGTGGTGCGTGAGGGAAGGTTCGGTGCCGGTCAGGCGGCGGTGAGGCGGCGGCGCTCGGCCGCGATGGCCCTTCTGCGGTCGGGGCCGTCGAGGATGACCTTGTCGGTCATCTCGGTCAGCCGGGAGGCGACGCGGTCGCCGATGTGGGCGCGCAGGTCGGCCATGCCGAGGTTGGTGGTCACCAGGGTCGGGATCATCTGTGTGTAGCGGCGGTCGATCAGCCGCATCGTGATCTCCTCGGTCCACTCACTCGCCTTGGCCGCGCCGAGGTCGTCGATGATCAGCAGCGGGCAGCGGGCCAGGTCCTGCAGTTCGCGTTCGCCGTCGTGGCCGGGCCGCGGCCGCAGGTCGGCGTACAGGTCGGCGGCGGTGGTCGCCTTCCATCGCAGGCGGACTCCGGCTGCCAACAGGCTGCGTACGGCGCCATACGCCTGGTGGGTCTTGCCGGTGCCGGTGGTGCCGACGATCAGCAGCGACCGGCCCCGGGCGATGCCTGGGGCCCCGTCCGGTCCTCGGCGTCCGGCAGCGGCGACTTCTTTCACCCAGGCGGTGACGGCCGGGTGGTCGGCGACGGCGTCCTGGTAGCGGGCGGGGATACGCGCTTGAGCCGCCTCCAGCGCGGGGCTGGGCTCGGCCTCGTCGGCAACCGGTGTCCTCGGGTCGATGCCCCGGGCCTTCAGGATGCCGGTCAGCCGCCGGGCGATGCCACCCACGGGCTGGGCGTCGTGGTCGCGCATCACAACTCCTCGGCGTAGGCGGCGGCAGGGTTGGCGGGGTTGGCCCAGGCCCGGTGACCGGGCACGGTAGGCGCGGATTCCGGCCGCACCAACCCACCTGTCGGGCTGGCGGCGTTCATGGCCTCGTGCACCAGGCTCGGCAGGGTGCTCGGATGCAGCCCCTTCGCCCGGTGGCGGGCCAGCCCGGCGCGGATGTGCTCGGGCGCGATGCCCTCCTTCAGCAGCTTGGTGACCTCGCGCCCCAGGTGCCCGAGCACGCCCTGGGGCGGGCGGTGGGCGCAGGAGGCGGCGTACTCGCCGATGAGCTGCTGGGTGGGGGCGGAGCCGGGCGCGGGGGCGCTTGCGCCCCCCGAAGGGGAAGATCCTAGATCCACGTTCCTAGGTCCTAGATCCGGACCGTGAGGGCTCATGGAGGGCTCACTGCTTCCTCCGTGAGGACTCACTGAGTACTCAGTGAGTGTCTCCTGACCTGCGGTTTCGCGGTCCGCGGAGGGCTCACGGTCTGCTCGGTGAGGACTCACTGAACCCTCAGTGAGTCCTCCGTGAGCCTTTCGTGAGGGCTCACGGAGGACTCCTGGAGTCTGCGTCGCGTCCTGCCCGGCGGGGTCCTCGGAGTCGTGGACCGGGCAGCCGGGGTGGCGGATGCCGCTGGGCCGGTTGATCCGCTGGTGCTGGGCGAAGGTGACGATGTGCAGGTACCGCTTGGCGTCGGGGCCTTCGTAGCGGCAGATCAGTCCAGCGGCGGCGAGTTGAGTCAGGTCATCCTCGACGTCGACCGGGCCGTGCTCGGGGCGCAGCGACCACAGCAGCCCGGCGATGACGGCGGGCTGATCTCGGAAGCGGCCCCGGTCGTCGGCCTGGGTCAGCAGACCGAAGAACGTCCGCTCCGCGTGGACGCTCACCTCGGCGAGCGACTCCGAGGCGAAAGCCTCGGGCTTCAACGTACGGATCCTCGCCATGCTCAGCGCCCCCTTGCAGCGACAGTGTGCTGCTCAACTGCGGGCCTCAGCTCGCCCGCGGCCAGCTTCAGGTAGTGCGGTTCGTCCCCGTCCAGTCGTGAACAGGCGCGCATCACTGTGTGAGTGCCGGGCGCCATGTCGGCGAGCAGCTCGGCGAGATGCTGCTGGCGGATGCCGGCGCAGGGTGCCTCGGCGGGCAGGGCCGCGGACGCCCCTCCCCGGGCGTTGTCGGGCATGCGATAATTCCTCGCTCGTAGGTGGGGAGGGACGGCCGCTCTCGTCGAAAAGGTCAGCCGACCCGCTCCAGTTGTGTATCCGTGCCCCTTCGGGGTGGCGGTCCTGGCGCCCGGAAGCTGCTACTTCCGGGCGCCGGGCACGACTCCCTCCGGCACACTCGGTGTGGTTGTCGCTCCTCGCGGGCGTTGTCTCGGCGGCTCTCGCCGAGGGACCAGCAACATATGTGCAGGCCGGTCAACGCTCCAGCCGTTAGAGGGGGTTGCCCCACACCGACGCCAACCCGACACATTCCCTGGGCGATCGACGCAGGGTGCGCAGAGCCAGACACATACGGCCACAGGGCACAGCCCTCCCGACTGCGCCGCCTCGGTCGAGACCGCGTGGCGCAGGATCGCTCCACGCGCCCCAGCCAACGACAACAGCAGGAGTAACGGTGCGCCCACCCCGTGAAGTGCACGGAATGGGCCCGACCAACACGAAGCCCGGGGTGCAGACCACTCCGTTTTTCGCTAGGCTGAACCTATTCCGATAGAGCGACAAAGTCAATGCGCCGACACTTCTTCGGCTCAGTGAAAAACGAGGTCCGATGCCTGCCCGCCACTTCGACAGAGGCCGCCTGCGTGCGGTGCGCCGCGCCGCGGAGCTGTCGCAAGGCGATGTCGCATCGGGTGTCGGCGTGGCCACGTCCTCCGTGGCCGGCTGGGAAGCGGACAGCCCTACCTCGCCGGACCCGGAGAAGCTCCCCGCGCTGGCCAGAGTGCTCGGACGAGACCTGGACGACCTCTTTCCGCGCACCGGGCTGCCGGACCTAGCCGACCTGCGCTGCGATGCGGGCCTGTACCAGAAAGAGACGAGCGCGATTCTCGGAACCAAGAGCGCTGGGCCCGTCCGGGGTGCCGAACGCGGGGAGCGGCGCCTCAAGGACCGGTACGTCGGGCCGCTCGCGGCCGCTTACGGGGTGAGCGAGGAAGAGCTGCTGCGCGCGCAGGAGCGGTCGATCGCCAAGGCGCAAGACGCCGAGGAGGAGACCGCGGGAGAAGGCAAGGCCGCGGCCGGCGGACCGCCCGGCTCCCTCGCAGAAAAGATCACGTTTCTTTTGGAGCGTTCGTTCCCCGGCCAGCAGAAGCCGCCGTCGGACGCGGAGATCGCCGAAGCGGTGAACGCGCACGCCGAAGCCCATGTCGCCTCGGCAGAGGACGTGCGCGCCCTCCGAACTGGCGAGCAGACGGACGCCGCCCCGCTCGTCCTGGAAGGGCTCGCCTCGTTCTTCGGCGTCTCGCCGATGTACTTCCAGCCCGACGACGCGGTGGCACGGCAGGTGTACGAAGGATTGCGGCTGCTGTCAGCCTCACGACGGGGTGCGGTGGGCCGCGTACGCGCCCGCGGCGGGGCGCAGGGCCTGCCGGCCGACGTGATGTCGATCGTCAATGACCTGGTGGACGAGCTGGAGCAGAGAGACTCCGGCTCTCGCTAGTAGTGCCCCGTAGGTTCTGATCCCGGCGGCTGGGGCTTCCCCTTCGGTACTGCCCCGGCGTGGTCGGTTAGCGTGTTGGTGTGATCAGCATGGAGTGGGACGGGCTCACCGACCGCGAGCGCTTCAACGAGTGGTACCTGAAGGAACGGGACCGGCTCGCGGACACGGCCCGGGACGCCGACTGGAACGGCCTGTTCGAGGAGTTGGGCAAGCATCCGAGGCGGGTCAATCTCCCCCGGCCCGGGAACCGCAGCGGCTTCGCCCCGTTGCATCAAGCGGCCTGGCACGGCGCGGACTTCGCCGTCGTCTCCCGACTGATCGCGCACGGCGCCTGGCGCACGCAGCGCACCCGGGACGGACGGCGCGCCGTGGACATCGCGCGGGAGCAGGGGCACACGCACCTGCTGGAACTCCTGGAGCCGGTCGTGGTGCGACAGCTCCCCTCCCTTCCGGAGGTGCTAGAGGACCACTTCCATGCGCTGCTGCGGGAGCGTACCGGCCGCTGCTTCGAGGAGATCGAACACCTGCTGCCCCCGCTGGCTCCCCTCACAGAAGGGCCGGCCGTGGAGATCTTCTTCCAGGTGGTCGGCATGATGGGCGGCTTCACCTACCGGCTCGAAGAGGACTACGTGCATGTGCACGCCCACTCGCGGATGGACGCCGACGACGGGGATCACTACCGCGTGACGCCGGAGGGCTGGTCCAGGATCGAACGCACGCGTGTGCCGCCTCCGCCGTCGCGCACCGCGCAACGCCCGCCGTCCTGATCCGCGGACGAGCCCGGACACGGACCGCACGCAACCCAGCGCCCTACGACTGCAAAAGTCGGGCGCCATAGAGACCTGGCGGCACCTACGCGCAACGCCCGCCAGCCCTACTCCTGTTCGTGGATACGGCCGGCGGCGACAACAGCCCGGACCCGCCGCAATGCTTCGAGGTCCTGGAGCGGGTCACCGTCGACGAGGAGAAGGTCAGCGCGGAAGCCGGGGGCGACTCGTCCTGTCACCTCACCGAGTCCGAGCGTCTCGGCAGCCCGGCGGGTCGCCATGTCGAGGATGGTGCTGTTCGGGATGCCGAGGTGGGCGTAGAAGGTCAGCGCGCCGGGCAGGCCGTCGAAGCCGGTGCGCTGGACCCCCGCGTCGGTGCCCGCGATCATGTTGGCTCCGGCCTCGGCCATCTGCCGGATCTGGTCGAACATGAGGTTCGCGCGCTCCTCACCGAAGACCTTCGGCAGCATGCGCCAGTGCGGGCTCACGGTCGTGCTGACCGTGATGTTTCCGTCGATGATGCGCTGGAGGACATCGCGACGGAGGTCGAATCCGTCCTCGGTCATCCACGTGCAGTGTTCGAGGGTGTCGACGCCGACGTCGACGGCTTCGGTGATCGCTTCCGTTCCGTGCGCATGCGCGGCGACGGGCAGTCCGGCGGAGTGGGCCTCCTCGACCAGGGCGTGCAGTTCTTCGCGCGAGAACTGGCTCTGCCAGCTGCGTGGGCCGTCCTTGGTGAGCCCTCCCCCGCTCGTCATGACCTTGATGACGGCGGCACCGGCTTCGGCGTTGCGCCGGACCAGGTCACGGGCCTGCTTTTCACCGGTGACCTCTCCGCCAAGGAAGTAGCAGTGTCCGCCGGGCGGCGTCGCCGGGGTGCCGGCCGCGAGGATGCGCGAGCCAGACAGCCGGCCGGCCTCGACCTCTTCAGCAACCCTAAACGCCAGACCGTTGCGGTCCCCCAGGTCACGCACCGTCGTCACGCCACTGCGCAGCAGCCGCTCAGCCCGATGCCGCATCTGGTCGAGCAGTACCTCGTCACTGTTCTGCAGTGCGGCCACGGGGTCCGGGCTCCCGTCGAAGATGAGATGCACGTGGGCGTCGATGAGGCCGGGCATGACCGTGCCGGCGAACTCGACACGCCGGACGTCAGGTCCTGCTTGCCGGCTGATCTCTTCTCTGGGGCCTACCGCGATGATCTCGTCGCCGTCGGTGAGGACTGCGCCGTCCTCCAGGTACGTGCCGGTGCTCACCAGGATTCGGTCAGCGGTGATCAGCATCGACTGGTTCTCCTCGGTCGGTCGGCTGATGACTGGATGAGCTGAGGGCCTCGGAGATGGCGATCAGCTGACGGACATCGGATTCCTGATCTCGTCCACCAGAGATGGCCAGCGGCATGGCGCGCCGAGGCGCTGGGGCCCCCTGCTCAACGCGGTGCACGGCTCGCCGGAGCCTGTCGGCCAGCTCTTCGGGAGTGAGGTCGAGGAGTCCATCTTCGTCCTCTCCCCCGGCCAGGTAGGGGCTGACGTCAACGAGTCCGTCTCGGCACTCCACCATGCGGCGGTAGTACCGCCGGTGTACGCCTCGCACACGGCGTGCCTCACGAGGGTCATCGGAGCAGGGCATCAGGACGTTGTCGGGATACGCCTCGGCCAGCAGCTGCCACAACGGCGCCAAGCGGCGGTGATCTCGACGGTGCCGGAACCACAAACGCGCAGAGGTAATCCGCGTGCGAACGGCGGGATAGATGATACCGACGACGAACAGCACAATCGCTACAGCGAGGAAGAACGCGACGGCGGCCGTCACCTGCTGCGGCACGATTCCCCCGAGCCAGCGAATGAGGATCATGACACCTCTGACCAGGCAGGCGGCGGCCATCGCACTCAGGCCGACAGCAGCCATCCACAGACCCGTGGAATGTGGTCGGCTCGACTGGCGCGCACAGCGTCGGGTCCACCTCCCTGCGACCGCCAGGGCATACATGAGATACGCACCTGCCAGGCCGTAGAAGAACGCAACCTGGGGGATGGTCATGTCCGCCGTACTGTACGAGCCGGCGAAGACGTCGTGCGGGACGGTCGCTGCGTCGGCGATCAAAAGCGCTGCGACCATCACCACCACGGCCGCTTCCGTACGTGCCCGGCGCCCGCCGGCCTGTTCGTCTGCCGAGTACAGGTAGAAACACATGAGGAAGTAGACCGTGCCCAACAGCAGCACGTTCTGCACGATCTTCCCTGCTCCATGGTCGGCACTCATCGATGCTTCGGAAGCAGCGTTGGGCAAGGCGAAGGGGTAGGAGGCCACTGCGGTCACGAGGCACAGCGTCACCGAGCGAAGGGGCGCATCCTTCGGGTGCCGCGCAAGCTGGTAGAGCTTCCAGACGACGGCCGCGGCCGGAACGAGAAGCAACAGGTGGAACACGCGCTACCGCCAACCGCGCTGGTCGCCAACGACCGACTGCACCCTGCGCAGGGAGGGATCCTCCGCCAACGGGGTGGCGCCTTCCACAGAAGACCACTCCAGCAGGGACGTCGCTGCCGCCTCCACGACGCACTCTTCCTCCGACTCGTACGAGCAGCGCTGGGTCACCCGGCGGATCATCTCGTTCTCGAACACCGGGATCAGCCCCGCCCAGGTCTCAACGGCGTCATCGGGTTCCTCTTCGCCAGCATCATCGGCGACGAGGATGTGTCCCAGCTCATGGAGGATGATGTGGTCCTGGTGCAGCCGTGTCGTCTCGGCCTGGTAGATGATCACGTCACGTCGAGACGTTTCGACCAAGAGGCCCGAGGGGCCGAGTGTCGTCAGCCGCTTCGCTTCCAGCTCAATCGGACGTCCGCGTCGCTCCCCCAGCGCCTGGCACAGGCGGGCCATGTCGAGCGGCGGGTGGATGCCGAGGTCACGGAGTTCGCGACGCATCCGGTGAAGAAGCTCTGCCTCGGCGGTCGGCGGTACCTGCTGCCGGCGACTCCTCCACCAGCGCGACGCCGCACCTCGAAGATGGGCCATGCCACCAGCAAGATCGCGACCACTCGTACCCGATCGCATTCGAGTCCCTTCCGTACCGGCCAAGCAGCTCCTCTCGGGAGCCAGGCGAGCCATCCCCGTCCAACTTGCCACCGCGCATGCACGGCAGACGCGGTCGTCGGGGGTACGTCGGAACGCACCGCTCTGTAGCGGCTTGAACGGGGTCATGGACTCCATCCAACCCCCAGGAGGCGCCTCATGATCACTACCGCGAACAAGCAATGACACCTCACTGGGCACTCCAGTAGGGCGTCGGGCGCCACATGCGGACGATACGTGACGCGTACACGTGATTGAGGCTTGATATCGACGCCTCAGCCCACATCTCGACGCACAGTCCACTCACACAAAAAGCATGAACAGGGCACTTGATCGTTGACCTACATCCATGCGCTGGCGTTTCAGGTGCCCGCCATGTTCATTTCAGCCGCAGCCCTCACTTGAGGATCGTTACCAATCCGAGACTTTTGAGTATTAGTGCCGATCATCGGACTCCCGGACGCCCCATATGCACCTCGAAAGGTGATCTGTGCGCGTGGTCACTCTCGGCCGGATCGAGCAAAAGCAAGAGCTACCGTTTCAGCCATGTCCAAGGTGCTCCACGACCAAGGCAATGACTACCTCAAGTTCTGGAACGAATACCATCTGTGCACGCTGACGACGATCAGGCCGGACGGACGGCCACACGTTGTACCAGTGGGCGTCACGCTCGACGCCGATACGGGGGTCGCGCGAGTTATCACTCGCAAAGGAAGTAAGAAAGTTGCCAACATCCAGGCTGCACAGCCCAGCGGGGCGCGTGTGGCCCTCTGCCAGGTAGACGGGGGCCGCTGGGCGACCCTGGAGGGAACAGCGGAAATCCTCACCGACCCCGACGCCGTGGACGATGCCGTTCAGCGGTACGGCGCGCGGTACGGGCGCACACCGGTCCCGGATCCGGAGCGCGTCGTGATCAACGTCGCGATCGAGCGTGCGATGGGCCGAGCGACGTTGCCGTAGCGGTGCGCCGATCGTCCCCATTTCCGGCTGGTGAGTCCGTCTTCGTGCCAGAGAGAGCCCGTACAGGTGGCATGCCAGCGCCCCGTACCGGGCACCGCCGGTACCTTCCTGGGCGGATGCGACCGGCTTCTCACGCGAGGTTGCGCTGAGTTCCTCCCATGCCCCGGAGCCTCGCGCCGGGCTCCGGGGCACTTGTCCAGCAGCGCGACCCCGCGGCATTGTCGTGCACGCAGACGGTCAGCACCACCACCGCGATCACCAACCCGAGGACATCAACCGCCAGCCTCCGCCTGTGACCTGAGACCTTCTTCTTTGCCTCCCGTCCGGTCCTCTCCGCGGGTAGCGGTCACCGGACAGACTCGCTGCTGAGGCAGGCCCGGCGCTTGTCGCGCCTACGCGGCTCACCGGCAGGACGACGCACACCGCATCGATGCCCGGTCCAAGACGGTCGCCGAGTGCTTCGCGCTCGAGCAGCCGCTGCTGCTGCCGCTGCCTGAGGAGCCGTTCGAGACGGGTCGGCTGTTCACCCCGAGGGTGGACCGGTACGGCCAGATCCCGGTCCGCACCAACCGCTACTCGGTGCCGATCCGGCTGATCGGCAGGCGGGTGCGGGTCGTCCTGCACGCTTCTCACCTGGTGGTTTACGACCAGAATGTGGAAGTGGCCCGGCGCGAGAGGCCCTCGATGCCCGCCGGGGCCCGCACCTGCACGCTGAGGACTTCATCACCCTGCTGATCGCCGACTTCCACCCCAGCGAAGTCCGCCTGGCCAACTGTGGCCACCCCCATCCCTGAGCATCACCCGCCGCAGCCTTGACCCGCTCACCCCACGCCGTCCCTCCCCGCCTCTGGGGCTGGGCCCCGGCCCCTGCGTCCAGCGCCACCGCCTCCTACCCGACCAGCGCCTGCTGCTGTACAGCGACGGCCTCACCGAGGCCCGGGACGCCCACGGCACCTTGTTTCCCCTCGACTCCCACGCCCGCGCCGCGCTCATGGCCCCCACCCTCGACCAGGCCCTCGACGTCCTCTTGGCCCTGCACCACCAGCACCCCCGGCACGCCGCCGCGGCAGCCGACGATCTCACCCTGGTCCTGGCCCAGCTCGCCTCCGCTGCCCGGGCAGCGCAGCCGTCGGCGACGAGCTCTCTCGGCGGAGCCTGAGGATGTCTTCGGGTGGATGTAGTCGAAATCGCCCATGGCGGAGTCGAGGAAGGCGTCGACGGCGGTGCGGTGTCGAGGCGGACCTGCCATTCGCGGACGGCGGACCATGTGGCGTCATGCCGAGAGGCCGCCGCGTGCTCTTCAGTGTCCTGGCCCACGGCAGCCGGACGATTGGCCGACAAGGGCACCGGGGCGGCGGCCGTCTTGGCCGACGCCAGTTGTGTTCCGGCTTGTCCGTGGCGGTGCTGTCGTTCGGTGGCCCCGGAGGGGCAGCCTCCGCTGACGTGAACCGCCACCGGCACAGACCCATCGCCTTTACACGCACACCGACCCTAAGAGGTACTGGGCGGGATAAATACCTAAGGAGGGTATATGAGCGACCTGATCGAAGGCGGCCAGTACCTGATCAAAAACAGGAAGACCGGGCAGTACCTGACCGGGAAGCCCAATCCGGACCGCGCCGAGCACGGGACCGTCGAACTGCAGCCCCTGCGGGAAGGGGAGGCGCGTCGAACGCAGCTGTGGGAGTTACGGCAGGGCAACGCCCAGGGACGTTTCATGCTGCGCAACATGGAGCGGCGGCAGACATACCTGCACCCCGCCGGGCACAGCGGTGACGCCAGCACCCTGCTGGAGGAGTTCGTCTACGAGCCCGACCATGCCGACAGCTACATGTGGGAGGTCCTCAACGAGACCACCCCGGACGGTGAGGTCTGGAAGCTGAAGTGTGTGGTCGGCGGGCGCTGGCTCAACGTCGTGGGCCACAGTCACGATGCAGGTGCCCAGGCGGAGGTGTACGACGACGACTCGGAGACCCACGCGTACCGACAGTGGATGTTGGAACGAGTCCCCTCGACGAAGGCCGGGACCGGGGTTGAGCTGCCGCTGGCGTTCTCCGTACCCGAAGAGTTCCTCTCCCTCGACTTTGCGGCGTCCGCGGAGGAGAACACCAACCTGCTGCTCGCACGACTCGGCACGTTGGAGCGCACGCCGTCGCAGGAGGAGCTCGCCCACGCCGTGCTGGCGCAGCAGACGATGTACGAGATGCTGACCGCGGCCGGCGCCGTCTACGCAGGTGTTCTGCTGGCGAAGCCACCGGCTGGCGCCCCGCCGGAGAAGCAGCATCTGAGCTCGCTGATCCTGTCGGTCATCGCCCGGCCCAGTGAGCTGGCCAACGAACACACCGTCACGCGTCTGGCGCGCACTCTGGGCGCGATCCATCCCGAGGCAGAGGTCGGTGTCTCCCGGCTGCCTTCGGGGCCCGTAGTGCTGCTGACCCAGGACAGCAAGGTCGAGAAACCGGTCAACCTCCTGGCGAATGACGACCAACCCACCGTGGTGCGCCAGTTGCATGTCTTCGTGCCGATCCCGGGCCGGCTGGCGATGGCGGACTTCTCCATCGCCACCGAAAACCTCGCCGAGTGGGACCACTGCGTCGACATCCTGGCCGGCGTCTGCAGCACCATCGCCTTCACCTGACGCCGCCTGCCGCCACGGACCAAAGGACCTTGTCATGACGAAGCCGCTGTACACACCCGAAAGCGAAGCCGACACCCAGCTGGACCACCTCGGCTACAACGCCTCCGTGCACGACCTGCTCGTGCAGGCCGCACACAAGGAGCTCAACCGGTTCCTCGAAAATGAAGGCGAAGCAGTGCAGATGTGGGGCTGGAACTCCCGCTCCCTGCACGCCACGGACCGGTACCGCATCGCCCAGCTCCTGCGCTCCTTCATCTACCAGGAACAGCGCATCGTCGCCGCGCTGCACTGGCTGGACGAGCAATACCGCGCCTACGCCGACTCCTCCCCCCAGGCCCGCGCGAACGCCAAGGCGTTCATCGACTCCCTCAATCAGGGCGCCGCCCGCCGCGCGATCGATCACGTAGTTGGCGGCTTGCCGGAGGCAGCAGCCGCCGAGCTCACGGACGACAAACGTGACCGGGCGGCCAAGGACGTAGTGGCCAAGTGGCAACAGGAGGCGCCGAAGGCCGACGCTCACGTCTCCTCGGCAGACACGAATCCGCTGGAGGCCTTTCGGCCTTCGCGCCGGGTCGCCCCCGGGCAGAGCGTGCTGGAGCAGAGCACGATGCTCGTGGGCGGGGTTCTCGTGGACCATCTCGGGCCCGCCCTCGCCCAGACCGTCGGGGCCTTCCTTGGGAGTGTCCTTGGAGACAGCCGGTTCCGCGTCGTGCGCGAGAGTCCGTTCACGGACAAGTATCTGCCGCCCCCCTTCCGACGCCTCCACGCCGTGCGCAGCGTCGTGGACTTCCACGACCCCGAGATCTCTCACGATCTCGGCCCCCGTGGCTTCGCGTATGCCTCCGCCCCTACGGACGCGGAGGGGAACAAGAGGCCCAAGGACACGTCGTTCCAGGCGTCCGGCTTCGACATGGAGCTTTGGCGGCTGAAGGACCACGGCTACCCCAGGACACGCATTCCTGACGGGCTGCTGTATGACCTGGTGGACAGCGTCCTGGCCGTGCAGGCGGAATACCAGCTCCAATGTGTCTTCGTGGACCGGGAACTTGCCAACATCATCGACAGCCGGGGCAAGGAGGAGCAGTGGCTGTATCAGAAGACCGCGGAATGGGCCGTGGAGCGTGCCAGGGCTGAAATGGAGGCGAAGGAGAAGAGCAGCGCCTTCTGGGGCTACGTGGGGGACATCCTCGGACTGGTGAGCGCCGCCGCCGGCGTCCTGGCGCTCATCCCGATCTTCACGCCGCTCATGGCCCCCGTCGCCATCGTCACCGCTGTCGCCTCGATGGGCGCGCACGCGGCAGCTGTCTCCATCGCGGGCAACTGGGACGACCCGGCCGCGATCGCTGGTCTCGCAGCGGACACGCTCGCTGCCATCCCGGCCGTCGGCGCCGTGGCCAAAGGCGCCAGGGCTGCCTGGGCCGCGGCCCGCATGAACAAGGTCGCCAACGTCATCGTCAACCAAGGCGGGCGGGCCTTCGCCGGGGCGATCGCCGGCAAGGGCGCCTCCGATGCCTCACACATCTTCGACTACATCGGCCAGAAGGGCGCCCAGGTCGTCAAAGGCACCGTCAGCCAGGGCCAGATCGCCGGGAAGGTGCTGCAGGGATCGGTCAGCCTTGCCACCCAGGTGCCCCTCGTCATCGAGCTCTCCACCAAGACCGCCGTGGACCAGCAGGCAAAGGACGCAGCCACTGGCACAGCACTGACCGCCAATATCGGCAACACCGTCGGCGGATGGGACGTGGTAGGTGCCCTCGCGAAGAAGCCCAACATCAGCCTCGAACGCTTCAGCCGTTTCTTCAGCCACCGGTAGACGTCCCGGAACCGGTACCACCTGTAAGAGCGGGCTCCACCGGCCGCCGGGCCCGAGCAACCCGGCGGCCGTATGGCGCGACACGCTATGAGTCCGACGCCGGGCATACGAGTGCTGGCCGCAGGCATCGACTGGGTAATCCTTGCCCGCCATTGCGTCGATGAGGTGCAGCTGTGGGGCGAGGAGCACCGGCGGCTGGCGTACTGGGCAGGGAACGAGAAGAAGGAACAGGCCAACCCGCCCAGGTGCCCATCTGCGCCAACAGCGGCGACAGCGCCGCGCCCTCCAGGCGGAGCGTACCCGTACGTCCCGCCCCGGCCCTGCGAAGCGGTCCGGCGTGAATCCGCTGTCGTCCCGGGCCGCTCGGCCGAAGCCCGCTGCCGCAGGCGAGCGCCTCCCGGCCGTGAAGCGCGCCCGCAGACCGGCCGGCCTGGAGGGCGGGCTGGGAGCGGTACGGCGGTGGTGTCAGTCCTGGGCGTGTTCGTACTGGACGTGCTGCTGCCCGCAGCCGGCAGCCACGTCCTGGAGGCTCTTCACCTGCGTACGGTCGGCGGTGAGCTCCCAGCGGAGTTTGGTGCCCACCCAGTCGGCGAGGTAGGTGCAGCGGGCGTCGGCCGAGGGCGGCATCCACAATGGAAGTTCTTACGCGGCCTCGGACCGCAGCCCGAGGCGTCCGGCGTCGAAACCACCCGCGCGTAGGACGTGCTCGAGGCAGGCGGGCGGGATGCGCGCTCTTGCGCCGCGGTGTCGGGAGCCCGTCCGGGGCCGGCAGGGTGCCTGGCCCCGGACGGTCGTTCCTACGGGGTGGTGGCGTCTTCGAGTTCGGCGGCCAGGTCCGGGTCGGGCTTGGGGATGGCCCCGAAGTCTTCGTCGGAGTCGGTCTCCAGACGGAGTACGGCGTCGGTGAGGGAGGTGCTGAAGACCCACCATCTGGCTTCGTAGGCGCGGTGTTGTCGGGTGCAGCGCTTGACTTCGACGAGGACGTCGACCTGCCCGGCGGTGATGAAGAGGTCCGGGGCGGGGGCGAGCAGGGTGGGGCGTTCGGTGAGCATCGGGTCGGTCTCTTTGTCGTAGAGGGCTTGGGCCTGGTGGTGCCAGTACAGGGCGGATTCGGGCTCGGCGAGCTGCAGGTGGTGCAGGTACAGGCAGCGGGCGGCAGTGGCGGAGTCGGCGCCGGCGGCGAACTGCCACCAGAACTGGGCGGCTTCGTGGCGGTCGGCGAGGTAGAGCAGGCAGGCGAAGGCGAGCGCGCCGGCCGGCTCGATGCGGGCCGGGTCATCGACGAGCAGGGCCATCGCGGCGGTGGCCGCCGGGTTGCGGACCACGCGGGAGGAGAGCGAGCCGAGGTGGGCGGCGGCGCGGGCGTGCAGGGCGGCCATTGCGGTGCTGGGTGCTTCGCGGTCCTCCGGGCGGGCGTGGGAGTGCCGGGCCCGGTGGGCGCGGTGCTCGAGGGCGGCGGCCTTGCGCCAGACCACGCGGTGGGCGATGCGGTTCAGCGCGGCCTGCGCGTCGTAGTCGTCGTATTCTCCGGCCAGCACCTCGGCCTGGGCGAGGGCCCGGTCGATGGCGGGCAGATTGTTCTTCCGGCTCATACCTTTTCCTCCTCGGTCGGTTCCCAGTCGAATCCCAGGTAGCGGGCGAGGCGGCGACGCGCTCCGTGGATGTGCGAACGGACGGTGGCGGGGGAGATGCCCATGATGTGGGCGACTTCTTTGGGTGGGTAGCCGAGTACGAAGCGCAGCACGATGACGTCGTAGTGGCGTTCGGGCAGTCGGGCGATCGCCGTGTACAGGCCGAGGTTCGATTCGAGTGCGTTCAGGCGGATTCGGGAGGCGTCGCGGATCGCGGCGAAGGCGGCGGTGGCGACGAAGGGGACTTCGCGCCCTTTGGCGGCCAGGCGCCGGTCGATGACCTCCTTGAGGGTGGCCATCGCGTACGCCTCCACGCTGGGCTGGCGCAGTACCTCATTCCAGGTGTCGGCGAGTTCGGCGAATGCCTCCTCCACGACGGCCTCGGCTGCTGTGCGGTCGGCCAGCTGCAGGTGGGCGAAGCGCAGGTACGCCTTGTGGTGCAGCATGAAGAATGCCGTGAAGTCCAGCGGGAGCACGGCGGAGAAGCGGTCGCTGTTGGCAGCGGAGTCGCCCCAGGGGTCGGTCTGGTCGGTCACTTGGAGCCCTCCCCCGGCTGCCGGTGCTTCACCTTGCGGGCGCGGTCGTGCTGCTGGGCGGCGAGGTAGGCGGCTCCGATGCGCACGCTGGCTCCCAGCAGGCGCCGTCCTGCCGTGCACGCATCGGCTGCGATCACCCTCGCCGTGACTGCCCACGTCATCGCGTGAGCGGCCATTTCAAGATCCACGTTTGGTGTCCCTCCAGGACGCTGGAGAGTGCCCACCCCCGTTGGCACCCAAGGCCGTTGTAGCCCTCGCTCATCAGCCAATCGGAAAGGGCGGCCGAATGTTCACGCGCATCTGCAAAATCTTTCGGAACTGGCACATCCACTATCCATAAGCCTTCCGAGCGCCACAGGAGCCTCACGCGTCACATATGCAACCGGCGCACGCGTCTGGTCGCGCGCCGCTGGTCCGCGCTTCGCGCCGGTCCGCATCCGGCGGCGCGCCGCGTCGGCACGTGCACGAGAAATCGAATACGTGATCTAATTCGGCCATGGCGCGAACCACCTCCTTCCCCCAGGACCTGATCGAGGCACAGCACGAGTGGAACCGCACCTACGAGGCGCTCGCCGCGCGGCCGCCGCACACCACGGCGCTGCGCCGCCGCCTGCAGCTGCTCTCCGCCCGTATCGCCGGCCATCCGTTCTGGACGGCGACCACGCGGCGCTCCGCGGCCACCCGCGCGGAGCTGCGCCGCCAGACCCGCGCCCGCGAAGAGCGGGAGGCGTAGCGGTGCGGGAGGGCTTGAGCGAGCGGCAGGAACGGGTGCTGGCGTGCGTGCGGGAGTGGATCGCTGAACACGGTGAAGCGCCGACGGTCCGCGAAGTCGGCCAGCAGGTCGGACTGTCGAGTCCGTCCTCGGTGCACTACCAACTGCGGCAGCTGGAACACCGCGGGATTCTCAGACGTACGGAGCGGCGCTGGCGCGCCTACCAGCTGCGGTGAACGCTCGCAGGACTCGTGCCTGTCGCCAGCGGTTGGCCTCGCGAGACCTCCCTCAACGTCGCTGGGTGGGATGCGAGAGGGTATGGCCATGACGACACTGCGGCCCCGTACGACATGGGAGCACTGCGTGAGCATGGCCGACCTGCTGCGGCAGTGGGCCGCTCAAGACGATCCGACGCTGACCTCCGAACCCGAGCGCACCCAGGCGACCGTGCTGCTGGCCGCCGTCCTGCACGACCGGGCCCAGCAGGCCGGCCTGGAGGGCCCGGCGGTCACCAAACTGCCGCTCGTCGACGTCGCCGACGGGCTGCAGTACGTGGTCTCAGCCTTGCAGGCATGCCCGGCCCCGGCCGACACCGGAGGACGCGAGCGCGACGACCTGCTCGAGCGGTACGGCGACGCTGACGTCGAGGTGCTCCTCAGCCGCGTACGGCAGGCGGTGCAGCGGCATCGCGAGGACGCTGGCGTCGACGAGACGCTGCTCGCCGATCGCCTCCCGGCGCTGTGCGAGCGCATACCGGCTCTGCAGGCCGCCGCCCGGCGTCGGCAGGAGACGCTCACCTCGCTCTTCCCCGAGGAGCCGAGCTGATGGCAGACGATTTCGCACACGCCGCCAACGAGTTGCTGGCCGACTACCGCGCCGGTACCTGGCGGCCGGATGCGCAGGAGCAGACCGCCGTCGAGCACCTGGCGGTCGGCCCGCTGGAGCTGCTGCGCGTACGCCGGGCCCTGCTGATGACCGGCATGAGCGGGCGGCTCGCCGACGTCCTGGCCGCCGCCGATGCACTGCTCGACACCCCGCAGCTGGCTGCCGGAGACGCCGGCGCGGCCGCGCTGAAGGAACTGACGGAGCTGCTGGCCGCGCTCGCTGCCGACGAGGCCGGGGCCGGCGTCGAGCCGACCGTCCGCGCGATCGAAGTCGCCGGCACTGTGTGGTTCTTCATGACCAGCGGCAGCCGGCTGCCGCTGGTGTGCCGCACCTGCGGGGCGCGTACCGGCGGGGTGCTCACCGCCCGGCACGAGGACGCCACGTACGAGTGCGCCGAGGGCCATCTCACCCGCGACCCGCGGCTGACCGCCGCCGAGCTGCGGCAGGCCATCCGCACCACCGCCCCCCGCCTCGCGCGAATCGACGGCGACTTCTACATCTCCGTCGACCTGCGCTGAGACGCTGGGCGACACCTTCTCAAAGGCTGCGCCGGGCCTTTCCGATCACGCTCCCTGATGTTTGAACGCTGCCGTTCACCGGTGGGAGTGACGCGGTATCGGTCGCTTACAAGCTGAGCGGGCTGACGGTGTGACGGCCGCTGACCAAGGCGCTGGTACGCAAGTTTTCTCAGAAACTCCCTTGGCCGTGGCTCATTCGCTGCTCGGAGTTTTCGCTTCCCGCTGGAGCCCCATCTGCTGCCGATTGGATGGATGGGCCCCGACTGCTTCGGACGGCCAGCGACCCCGTCCCGGGACAGCGGCGCACCCGCCCCTGAGCGTTGGCGGGCCCGACCTGACCAAGGAGAGAGGTTCCCTGTGCACAGCAACAGTGGGTTCTTAATCACTGGACGGTTCCGCGGGGGGCCGGCCCGGCGGCTGTGGGCGGTAGCGGTGATGCTGGTGCTCCTGGCCAGCGTGCTGGCCCCGGTCTCCGCGCAGGCTGTCCCAGCCCGCGCCGCCCTCGCCCAAGAGGACTTCGACTGTCCGGCTTCCGACGGGACATTCGAGCACGAGGATCTCAGCAAGTTCTGGCACTGCAGCAACCACTACGCGTACGAGAAGGATTGCGCCCTCGCGAACCCGCCGCTGGTATTCGTCGCCGACGAGCGGGGCGCGCCGTTTGAGGGGCGCTGCGAGTGGCCCTCGGAGGCTCCCGACCCCATCGAGATCAAGGGGGTCTCGCTCCGGCTCTCTGCACCGCGCGGGGTGGCTGTCGGAGGGCGTATCACCTACACGCTGAGCGTTGCAGCCCGCCAGGACAACGGAGCGGGATCGGTCTCAGCGATCATCAACCTCCCACGGAGCCTCAGCTTCACCAGTGGGACCGGCTGTGACGTGCGGACAGCAGCGGGCACAAGGAACAAAATCATCAACTGCGTGGTGCGCTACACCGGCACCCGCACAGCCACCGCCCGGTTCACCGCCACCACCAACAACCTGCTCGCACTCGGGCCTCTCACCACCACCGCGCGCTACGGCAGCGCCGTCCCCCGCGTCACCGACGGTCACAGCATCCGATCCTCGGCCAACTGCCAAGTCAGTACGGGCCTCGTCGTCACCTGCTGACCAAAGAACACCAGCCGCCACATCCCCTTGAGGTTCGAAGGATTCCCTACCGTGCGGACACGGTGTGACGTGCGCGCATGTGGGAACCCAACACGGGCCGCACAGCCAGGGGAGCCGTGGTCGCGCCTAGGTGCGCGGCAGCCTCAGACAACGTTGAGGGGACCGGCACGGCCGGCCCCTCTGGCGATCCTGGCGCTCATACAGGGCACGGCCGAGGCGAGCGCGGACCTGGGAACAGCGCACGGTGCCCCACCAGCGGTACGGACAGCGCCGCTCAGTCTCGGCGAGGAGGTAGTCCGCGAGCGTGCGAGGCTCATCGTCCGGCAGACGGGCGGCCGCACGCAGCGCTTCGTGCTCCTGCCCAGGCGTTGGAGTGTGGGTCGTTCAATTAGTTGGTGGATCAGGCGAGACGGCTGGTCAGAGACTATGTGCGCGAGCCCGCGCACGCGGAAGCGATGATGAACACCGCCGTCATCGCCCTCATGGCCCGCAGCCTGGTCCGGCCTCGCCGCTGCATTCGACGCAACTTTGCGCCCGTTCACACGTACTCCCACACGTCGTCGGTTGCTGCCCGCGACAGGTCCAGCCGAGTCCAAAGCCCAGGGTGATCGGACGCACCGTGGTCCAGCACTCCGTAGTCGATGATGCACGGTGCGAGCGCGCCGGAAACCCAGATCTGATCGATGCGCAGGCCGCCCGCCGTTGGCGCGATCAGGGCCTCGTCCCCGGTCGCCTGGTGGAGGTGTCGGGCGACGTCCACGAACCCGTTGTCAGCCAGGACCTGGGCCACGGACCGGTCAGCTCGGGGTGGCTCGCCGTTGACGGAGGGCAGGAGCCGGGAGCCGCGGTTGTAGGGCCGCATCATGGTCAGGTCGGGCTCGGGACCGTCCTGCGGGGCGAAGTTCACATCCCCGCCGAGGATGGCGTAGCCACCGCCCGCGCGGTGTACGCGCGAGGCCACGAAGTTGGCCTCCTGCTTGGCCTTCGTCGCGTCGTACGGCGTGAAGTGCACGCTGCCGGCGCACAGCAGGGCAGGCAGAGCGGTCGGCAGGGACCAGCCGACCGTCGTGTAGCCGTGGTGCGTCTCGTCGAGACTGAAGTCGCTGTTGACGTACTGGCGGCGGCCCAGTGTCTCCCGCCGGTACAGCAGGGCCGGCCCAAGCCCCGTGCGGCTCGGGCTGAGGATGCCGTCCATGTCCAAGTCGGTCTCGGCCCGGACCAGTTGCCGGGCCGCATCGGCGCTCCAGCCCTCTGCCTCCTGTATCAGGACGATGTCCGGCGAGACGGAGGTCAGCGCCTCCGCGATGACGGGCCACCGGTCCTGCGGGTCGCCGTTTCCGCTCCGTATCCCGCCTCGGGAGACGTTCTGTGAGGCGACCACGATCTCCATCGCGCGCCCTCCTTCCACACGTGGTCTTCCTTGGAGCTCCGGGGCACCGCCGGCATTGCAGACGGCGCCCTGGAATGATCAGTAGCTGAGCCTAGGGTTTCGAGGCAGCAGCGCGGGGCTCTGGTGGTCGTCCGGGCCGGCCAGGAGGACCGATCGTGCGAATTGAGTCGGGTCGGCCGCCTGTCGCTCGCACTCACCGTGGGCGCCGTAGGCGAGGACCAGCGTGTCGGCGGCCGCGTGGGTGAACGCCTCGCCGTCACTCACGTGTGCTGCCTGCCGCGGTCAGAGCCGCCGGCCGGGCATCCGCCGAGCCGCCTGGCCACTGGAAGACCAGGCGGGAGGCCGCCTTGTCCAACACGTGCCCGGCGGGCAGGTCCTGGTCGGGCGTACCTGCTGGATGGGCGGTCATCGGCGGGTAGCCGGTGTGGCGGACATGCCGGTCCCACTGCTGTGCGCAGTCGATCAGCCGGTCCGCCAGAGCGGGCCCGGCCGGGCCGTAGGCGTGCGCATAGAACTCCCAGCGACTTTCGGGCGGCGTCTCGCCCTTGTGGAGCTGGACGGTGGTCAGGTAGGCCAGGGACCCGTCGGCGACAAGGGCGGGCAGGTGTTCACCTCCGGTGACCACGAGGGGAGTCCTGGAGGAGCGGTCGGTGGTGAGGCGGCAGTGGTCCGGCAGGGTGGTGGCCGCGTACACCTGCAGCGTGTCGAAGGGGCACATCCCCGGCATGACCACCCCGGTGGGCGCCTCGTATCGCTCACCGTGCAGTGCCTCCTCGAGCCTGGTCGTCTCCAGCGCCGGGCCGTCGTGGAAGCTTCAGACGTCCGTCGGCGAGCGTGACCGTCTGCGTGGCGCGGGCGGCGGCGCCCTGATCCCTCACGAATCCGCACACGGTCCAGTCGCGCGCGTGCAGCACGTCACCCTGCCGCTGGAAAGCGATCGCACGCGTGTAGCCGTGCATTTCCAGCGGGAGGACGAGGTACCGGCCCTCGGCCAGCTGCTCCCGCCAGGCGGGCGCGATGTCCCACACGTTGTGGGTGATGACCATGCCGCCGAACCCCTCATCCGGGACGTGGTCGGGAGCGCCGAGGCTGCCGTCGCCGAGCACGGCGGTGACCCGGCCACTGCCGGCCTCGGCGCACAGCCGCCGGGTGCGGCGGATGACGTAAGGGTCGAGGTCTACGGTGATCACCCGCCCTGCCGGGCCGGTGACGTGGGCCATCAGCTCGGCGTTGTAGCCGCCTGAGCCGGCCTCGAAGACGGTCATGCCCGGCTCGAGGTGGAAGTGCTCGATCATGTCGGCTTGGAGCCAGGCGGCCGAGACCGAGCTGAGCGCCGTACCGGATTCGTCGCGGCGGGTGACGACGGCCAGGTCGTCGTCGTAGGCGGTGCTCAGCGGGGATTCGGGGGTGAAGCGGTGCCGGGGCACGGTGCGCAGCGCCTGTTGAACGGGCGCCGAGGGTGCCCGGCCCTTGGCGATCACGGCGTCGGCCATCTTCTGACGAAGCCGGACAGCCTCGGCCGGCTCGCCGCCGACGGCGGGGGGACCATCGGCGTGAGGGTAGGAGTGCACGGGCGGTAGGCCGGGCAGGACGCCCGGCCACACCGCCTCCAGCGCCTGCGCGGAGGGCGTGAAGACGGGCCCGAGGCCGGCCAGGGTATGCAGGTCGTGCCACTCCCAGCGGGTGAAGCGGTGCGGCTCGGACACCCGTGGGGCGCCTGTCCAAGCGGTGATGCGGACCACCGCCGATACGCGACGGACATCGGCGCGATCATCGTGGAGGATCGTTAGCAGGTGCGCATCCTCAAGACGTGCGCTCAGGCCAGCCTCCTCGGCCAGTTCCCGTACGGCCGCTGCCTGAGCAGATTCGCCGTTCTCGACGCGACCGCCGGGGAGTTCCCACATGCCGCGGGCGGAGCGCCCGAGCAGGACCCGCCCGCAGTCGTCGGTGACCACGGCGCACGCGCCGAGGACTGCCTGCGGCTCCGGGCGGCCCTTCTCCACCGCCTTGAAGGAACTGACCGGAGCGCGCAGGACCAGGAACGCGAGCCCGTCCGCGTCGCACCGCTCCACCTGTGCCCAGCCTTCAGTGAGCAGGTCGATCTCGTGCTCGTCCAGGGCGATGCGCCGCCGCTCCTCAGGGGTGTTCGCCGCTACGGGTGTGATGACAACCAGGGCGCCACCGGGACGCAGCCGATTCGCCAGGCTGCGCACCACTCGGGTGCGATCGCCCACGAAGGCGAGCATCAGGCGCATGGTGATCAGGTCGTAGCCGTCGTCGTTCAGCCCGGCCGGGTCGTCGTGCTCGATGTCCAGGCACAACCACCGCACCCCCTCGGCGCCGTCCTGCTCTTTGCGGGCGCGGGCCAGGGCCCCTTCGGCGAAATCAACGGCATCGACTTCGTAGCCGAGTTCGGCGAGGTGGGCGGCGAGTTCGCCGGTGCCGCAGCCCACATCCAGCGCCCGGCCGCCGTCGGGTGCGGAGGTGTGCCGGGTGAGCAAGTCGCGCTCCACGTCGCGCAACGGGCGGAAACCGCGGCCCTCGTCGTAGTGCTTCGACCAGTCCGAGCGGTCGTATGCCACAGGTGCTCTCCTCATCAGCGGTGGTGGACGGTGGCGGTGGGCGGAACGGGCAGTCGCCAGGTCAGGGCGCTCGGCCCGTTGCCCGCGCTCACGCGCTGTTTCCCGCTTTCTTCGAAAGCGAGGTGGTAGACCGCGGGCGCGCTGGCGGCCCGCCAACGTGCGGCGGTCTCGTGAATTTCGCCCCAGATGTCGCGTGGGCCGCCGGTGGTGATGCTCCAGGCACCAGTGCGGTCCGGGTGGGCAGACACCCAGGAGCCGCAGCGAGGTGCGCCGACACCAGCCCCCCAGCTCCCCAGTGCCGCACCAGGCCCGGGTGCAACGCGTCCAGTGCGAGCCAGAAACCGCGGGCCTCGTCCGGCGGCGGCGCCTGTACCGAGCGGAAGGCACGAGCCTCCGACTCCTCGGCGCAACCGGCCGCGATGCGCTGACGGAAGGCTGCGGAGAGGTAGAGCCGGTTCATGCCGTGCCCGGCGCGGTGGGCGTACTCCACGGCCCGCAGCTGAGCCTGAAGTCGCCCGTCAGGCTTTCGGGTAACGACGGCCAGCGCAGGCCAGGACGGTGAGGAGGTGGTGACGTGTACCAGCAACCGCCCTCCGGGGGCCAGTTGGTCCACGCATGCCTGCGGCACGTACGGCAGGGCGTAGGTGATCAGGATCCGGTCGTACGGGGCCTGCTGTGGCCAGCCGTGTTCGCCGTTTCCGCTGACCAGGGTCGGCCCGTACCCGAGGGCTCCCAGACGTGCTCGGGCGGCTTCGGTTACGTGCGGGTCCCGGTCGAGTGTGACCACGGTCTGATCTCCGCAGACATGACAGGCCACCGCCGTGGTCACGCCGGCGCCGGTACCGATGTCGAGCACCCGGTGCCCCTGCCGGAGGGCCAACTCCTCCAGGAGGGAGGAGGTCAGGCTCATCACGGTCGACATCGACGTCATGCCCCCGCCGGACCGGCCCCGGCGCGGCCGGCCGAGAAGGGGCTCGCCGTCGTGTTGGATCAGGACGCTCTGGCCACCGTGCAGCACCGCGAGAAGTTCCTCACGGTCATCCGGCTCGGCCCAGTCCAGCAGTTCCCAGCGCGGCGGCATCTCATCGGCGGCGCTGCGCCGCACGTACGCCTGTGGCATCAATACCTCGCGGGGCAGGGCGAGCAGCGCCTCGCGCACCGGGCCGGGGCCGAGGTCGCCGTCCGCCTCCAGCCGGGCGACCATCGCCGCCCGAGCAGCGGCAGAATCGCCCGCGGGGTCTGCTGCTGTGCCCTGTCGTGGAAGCATGCTGTCCCCAGTGCCGGCCCGGGGCGCTTCGCCGGTCGCCTCGACGGTCATGTCCACCCCAGCTCGGTGTAGAGGCAGCCGGCGCGGATGCCTTCGATGGCTGCGCGGGTATAGGGCACGACCTGCTCGGGAAGCCTCTGCGGGTGCCAGAAGCCCCAGCTGATGCACCTGTCGGGCTCCAGGACCTCCGGCGTGCCCGACCACGCACGCGCCCGGAAGACCATCTGCATCCGTGGCCGGTCGCCGGGCGTATCCACGAGATGCACGACGTGCGCGAGATCAACATCGATGGGATCGATTAACAGTCCGGCCTCCTCCCGCGCTTCCCTCACGAGGCACGAGACAGCGCTTTCCTGCTCGCAGTGGCCCGCCAGGAAGTGGTGCATCGATCCGGCGTATGCCGAGTCGGGATGGCGCAGTCCGAGCAGTACCCGTCCCTCGGCATCCTCCAGGTAGAGATGGACACCGATGACGTTCAGGACGGTCCCGCTCGGTGCCTTCGCCTGCACGGCCGGTGGACGGCCCGATCCCGCGGACTCGGTGCCCCCTACGAGACACTCCGAGGTGTTCGGCGGCTCGGCCACGGGGGTGGGCGAACCGAGCTTGAGCAGCTTCTCCCTCAGTGTCGGCGCGGTAACGCGGTCGACGGGGCGCCACTCCCACCCGGATACCTCCTCGGTCTGGAGGGTGATGGCCCCCTCACCTAGGAGCCGGAAGACAAAGCGCAGGTCGTAGTGCTGGTGGGCCGGTTCTTTCTTGGCCGGGCTGGCGTCGATGTCGTGGACGTCGATGTCCAAGGGTGCACCGTCGTAGCCGGGCCAGGCGGCCACTGCGTGCGGAGGGATGCCGGCCTCTTCGTGCAGCTCGCGCAGGGCCGCTGCGGCGAGCGTCTCGTCGCCGGGCTCGGTGTGGCCGCCGGGGGCGAGGGCCTTGCCGCTGGCCCGGTGATGGATGTGCAGCACCCGGCCGGCCTCATCGATCACGAGGGCGCTGCAGGTCACGTGGCCGGGGAAGGCGGTGCGGCTAGTGGGGTCGGCGGGATGGGCGAGGGCCTTCAGCAGCGGGGTCAGAGCGGTGCGCTCGTTCGGGTGGCGTACGAGGTACGCCTCGACGGTGTCGCGGATGAGGGAGCGGCTGGGCGGCATGTCATCACCTCGGGGCCATGGGGACAGGAGGGGAACACGGATGTCGAGCACGGCTGAGCAGCGTGTGACCGCTCGGGGTGGGCGGCTCAGGTGTGTGCCTGGTGCTGCCCTCCTTCGCTCAGGGAGGCGTCGGAGGAGACCTGGTAAGACAGCAGTTGCTGAAAGAGGCCCGGCTGGCTGGAGAGCTCCTGATAGGTGCCTTCCTGCACGATCCGTCCCTCGTCGAGGACCACGATCCGGTCGGCCACGGCAACGTTGGTGATGCGGTGGGTTACCAGCAGCACCGCCCGGTCACGGGCCAGGTCCCGAAGTCGCTGGAAGATCCGGTACTCGGCGCGGGGGTCCAGGTTCGCGGTCGGCTCGTCGAGAACCAGGAGCCCGGCCTCGCGGAAAAACGCCCTCCCGAGAGCGATTCGCTGCCACTGGCCGCCGCTCAGCTCTTCCCCGTTGAGCCACTCACGGGCGAGGAGGGTGTCCAGCCCGGCGCCGAGTTTGTCGACGACTTCGTCAGCGTCGGCGGCCTCGCACGCTTCACGGACCGCCTCGTCGCCTCGCGGTGAGGGCTGCCCGAGGGTGATGTTCTCCCGCACCGTGAGCGGCCAGTGCGCGTAGTCCTGTGGCACCAGGGCCACTTGCTGCCACAGCGCCTGCGGGTCGGCATCGCTGGTGGGGGTGCCGTCCCACAGCACCTGTCCGTCCGTGGGCAAGTACAACCCGCTGACCAACTTTGACAACGTCGACTTCCCCGAGCCGTTGAAGCCCACCAGGGCGGTCACCTGGCCTTGGCGCAGGGTGAGCGAGACGTCCGAGAGCGCATCCCGGTCCTTGCCTGCATAGCGGTGGAAGACCGACTTGATCTCGATCTTCTTCGGCGGCTCGGGTCGGTAGGTGCCCCGGCGCATGCGGAACCCGCCGGCCTTCTCCAGGAAGTTGTTCCAGTCATCCATGTACAGCCCCGTGCGCATGGCCCGGGAGCCAACGGAGACGAGGCCGCGGACGGACTGGCCCACTGTCTGGAGGGCGAAGACCGCTGTACCCGCGTGGCCGACGCTGATCCGGCCGGTCGCCAGCAGGCCCACCACGGCAGCCCACACAATCGCTGATCCCAGGCCCCCGCACGCCGCGCCGATCAGGGACATGCGGGCCCCCTTGTTAGCCGCGGCCCGGTCCTCCCGGTTGATCCGGGCGACTGTCTGCCGGTACCGCCCGGAGAGAAACGGGGCCATGGTGCCGGCGCGGATCTGGTCGGCGGCGTCCTTGGTGTAGATGTGCCAACGCAGCACCGACAGCATCCGGTAATCACCGTTGGAGCGGAGGTTGGCCAGGTAGCGCACCCGCGCGGCGCTGACCTGGGAGACGGCCTGGGGCAGGCTGGCGGCCACCAACAGCGGCAGTAGCACGGGATGGACCCCGGCCAGCACGAATGCTCCGGCGAGGAACGAGGCACTCGACGCGATCAGGTCCTGTCCTTCGTTGATCAGGTCCCCGGTGACCTGCGCGCCGCGGTCGGCGGCTTCCCGGTCGCGGTTGAAGTCCGGCTCGTCGTACGCGCACAGCTCTACCTCGGTGCAGCCATCGAGGAGCATCTGCTCGGCCTCGCGTGTCATCAGCGGGCCCAACCGCGAGGAGAGCCAGTTCACGGTGATCCCCATCACCGCTCGCGCACCGGCGGTGCCGGCGAGAAGCGCCAGGGACGGCCATGCCTGCATGAGTCGGTGGAAGACGTCCCCGCTGGACAGCAGCGCAGTCAGGGTGCCACTGATGGCGAGTAGCCCCATCGCTTGCATCACGCCCGAGAGGGCCTGGCAGACCAGGAGGCCCACGGTTGCCGGCCGGTCCACCCGCCAGGCGAGCGCCAGGGACCGGCGGACGAGCTGGGGCAGGCGCCGGGCCATGTCGAGCAGCCGGATCGACCTGCCGGCCGCTTCACGGCGGCCGGTCACATCCACGAACCGCATCTGTGAAGCCGAGCCGGTCGCGGCGGCTGGTTCAGCTTCTGGGGAGGCGCCCGGTTCACCCTGGGATCCGGCAGGGGCCGTCGCGGAGGGAGGCGGCAGGGTGGTGCGCGGCCCGGGGACGCTGTCGGTTGATGCATCGGTGGGCTCGCTCATGCCGCCCACCCCGTATCCGGTCGTGCTGAGCTGGTGGTGCCGTCAACGGTGTGCGCGTCCGGGTGGAGTCGCCGTTCGATTCCAGGGGGCTGAAGCGCGGGGGTAGGGGTGGGGTGCATGGCGTCCTCCATCTGGGCGGCGAAGTGGCACTGGTGCTCTAAGAACGCACCGGATCTGGTCCCGTTACGGTCCGATCGCGGGGCACTTTGTGAACGTGAGTTCTCATCACAGGGGTTGGTTGTGCGGGCTCCGAACGGTCGCGCCTCAAACTCGTTCGATCGGATGGGGGCACTCCTTCGGGGGATTGCGACCCGGCAAGGCAAGTGGTTGCGGGCACGGCTGGCTGGGCCGTGGTGGCCTCGCCGACACGGCCTGCGGATGGGCGGGTTCAGGTCAGGGACATGGGCAGTTCGTCATGCCTCCCGGACGTGGAAAGCCGCCGGGGGGGAAGCGGCGTCCGTTGATCTGGAGAGCGATCGAGTACTCACCGGGGACGAGCTTCACGGTGGCGGTCGAGCGCAGTACGTGGTCCTTGGAGAGCCGCAGCTCCCGCCCCGGTTGGGCGGTGCCGCGCAGGAGGAAGTACGCCTTCTCCCGTGGCTTGCCGGTCTTCGTCGTTGAGGAGATCACGTACATCACGTGTACCGGCGCGGTCGTCGTGGTGGTGAGATCGGCGGAGAAGCTGAGCGTGCCGCCGTCACGTAGCTCGGTGTGCTTCAGGGCCACTGGGGTGAGCTCGATCGGGGCGCCGTGCGCGTATCCGAGGAAGGCGTAGGCGGCCGGCCAACCCTCCTTCAGCCTGCTGCGCAGCGCCTGCCGGGCGAGGGATGTGAAGTCCTTGTCGGTGGCGCGAGCGGAGTTCTGCCAGCGCTGAAGGGTGGACAGCACCAGCTGGGGTTGCTCGATCGAGAGATCGTGGAGGTGGTTGGCAACCGAGGTGCGCACGTAGGGGCTGGCGTCGGCGTACAGCTGATCGAGGATGGGCAGCGCCGCGTCCGCGGGCAGCCTGACCCGAGGGACCCAGGGCAGGCGAGGGCGGGTTGCCTCGCTGGCCAGACGGCGGACCCGGTGATCCTCGTCTCGGGCCCAGGCGTGGACAATCTTCATCGTCTCGTCAGGGAAGTCGGTGAGGAAGTCCCGAGCCGCGAGCTCGGCTGAGAAGTAGCAGGTGAGGCGTGCGAGGGCGTCGAGGGCCTGGTCCAGATGCTCGGCGGTGCGAAAGTATCGGGCGACGTAGTCGGAGTGGGGCGAGTAGATGTGCAGCCCGAAGTCGTTCGTCACGCCGGCCGCCTCGGGAGTCGGCGGCAGCGAGCGCAGCAGGATCTCCAGCGCCTCGACGCCGGTGACCGGGAGGTGGGCGTGCAGGGCCGCGCTGGTGCGGGCGATCCGGTCCTTCAGTTCCAGCCGGGGCAAGTCGGCCATGACGTCCCGCACGAACCTGTCGGCGTCGAACTCGGAGCATGATCCCTGCAGTTCACGAGCGATGCGGGCGATGCGTTCGGCGTTGAGCGCGGTCTCTTTGAGGGGCACCTTCACGGTCATGGGCAAACCTTAGGGTCGGCTACAGGGACGGCCCTCGCGATCACGCCGCAGGTCATCCGGTGGTGTGAGCAGGGCGGCGGGGCGGAGTCAGCGGACGGCGGTGCGGTACAGCAGCCGGTGGTGGCGGGAGCTGTCGCAGGACGAGGCGGTGTGAAGAGTGGCGAGGTTGTCCCAGACGATGAGGTCGCCCTGGCGCCAGCGGTGGCTGTAGACGTACCGGGGACTGGTTGCGTGCTCCAGCAGCTTGGCCAGGAGGCTGCGGCTCTCCTCCGCGGCCATGCCGACGATCCCGCGGATGACCATGGGGCCGAGCAGGAGGGAGCGGGCACCGGTGACGGGATGGGTCTGGACGAGCGGGTGTTCGACTTCGGGCTGGTCGGCGAAGCTGCCGGCCGCGGCCGACGAGGTGCCGCCGCTGGCCTGGCTCTGCAGCGTGCTGAGCTGCTGGATGGAGTGGATGGCGCGCAGGCCCTCGATCCGCTCCTTCAGATCCTGCGGGAGTTCGGCGTAGGCGCGGGTGGCGTCGGCGAACCGGGTCTGCCCGCCGTGCTCGGGCGTGATGACCGAGTACAGCAGCGTCGCCCGGGTCAGCTCGGGCTTGAAGGAATTGTCGACGTGCCACTCCTCCTCGTCATCGCCGTCGTAGATGCCGACGTACGAGCCGTCCTCGACGATGTTGCTGACGGTGGTGATCCCAGGGAACCCGCCGACCGCGTAGCGGCGGTCGACGTCGGTGTCCACGGTGCCGAAATAGGCGCTGACCCTGAGGAGATCGGCGTGGTTGAGATGCTGACGGGGGAAGACGAGCACCCGGTGGCGAGCCAGAGCCTCGCCCAGGTCCGAGACGAGCGGTTGCTGTCGGGGCGCGCTGAGGTCACAGTTGACCTCGACGCCGAGCCCGCCCGACAGTGGGCGGAGAGCAAGGGGCATCGCGGATCCTCCTGGCGGGGTGAAGCGGGCGGGCTGCTCAGAACTGGGGAGACTGCAGGAACCGGTTGATGTCCTTGATGCCGGAGGCGGCCATGCACAGTCGCTCGATGCCGATGCCCAGGCCGACGCTGGTGGCCGGCACTCGGCCCTCGTCGATCGCCTCCCACGCCAGGCGCTGTTCTTCGTCGTAGAGGTCCACGTCACGGGCGCGCTGGGCGAAGGCTGCGCCGTCGACCTCGTCCTCGTAGCCATGGACGACCTCGATGCCGTCCACGATGAGTTCGAACCGGTTGATCGTCGCGGTGGTGCCCGGAGTGAGGCGGGCGCACGGCTCGTCCCCGCCGAGCGGGTAGTCGGTCAGGAACACCGCGGTGCCCGCGCTCTGCGTCTCCAGCTCACGTTCCACGTACTGCCCGAGCACGTCCCTGAACGGCGTCCTGGGGGCGAGGTTCATTCGGTCGGCCATTCGCTCCGGGAGGTCACCGAGGGGCTCGCGCCGCAGGTCGAGGCCGAACTGGTCGCGGATATGGTCCGCAACGGAGATCCGGGCAGGGGCGTGGGCGATGTGCGGGGCGACCAGCCGCTCCGCCAGGGCGAAGAGGAACTCGAAGTCCTCGCCCGCAACGTACAGATCGAGCATCGTGAACTCGGACGCGTGGAGGTGGTCCGGCTTTTCGGGGCGGAAGCAGGGACCGATCTCGAAGATCCGCGGGTGGTACTCGAGGTTCACGCGCAGTGCCGGCCCGATCATCGCGCGCAGGAACCGGCCGCCGTCCAGGTCGACCGGGGCCCGGCGCCCCGGCCCGAGGTCGGCGCGCCGGGCAACGGGCGTCACCACCTCAACGAAGGCTTCCGCGCACAAGGTGTCCCGCAGGGTGAAGAGCGTGTCGGACTTCATAGCGATCGGGTCGAGCATGCAGCTCTCCTCAAGTCCAGGTCTTTGGGGGCCGGTTGAAGGAGCCGTGGGCCGCTTTCGGCATCCGGCTCGTCGGCGAGCCACAAGCTAGCCGTGACCGTGCGCGCAGCAGAACCCCGCCGCTAGATCCGGGACTCCTCGGAAGAGCAGAAAGCGGTCTCCATGAGCCCCAGTGCGGCATGTTCGCGCAGGTCAGAGGGTGTGCCCGCGCAACGGTCGCGCAACAGCCGGGTGCACTCGGCGCAACGCCGCAGAGCGTTGCCGCAGCTCTCACTGCCGCCATAGCGTGATGGCTCAAGCACCCGGCGCGCTTGCGTCACCCCATCGCCTCTCGTAACCGGCGCGTGCTCCAGGCGTGACCCCGTGCGGCGTGCCGCATGATCCCCGGGAAGCTTCGGGCCGACGGCCCAGCACCTCACCTCTGCCGCGACCCGGCAGTACACCCACCGCCCGATCACCAAGGAGTCGCGGATCCTCCGCGACCGAAGGGAGAGCCCACCATGACTGCTCTGAAGAACGGGATGCGTCCCGACGGCGGCCTCAAGCTCGGCATGCGTCCCGACGCCACGGCCCTCAAGGACGGCATGCGCCCCGACGCGGGCCTCAAGCTCGGCATGCGCCCGGACGCCACCGTGCTGAAGGCAGGGATGCGTCCCGACGCAGGGCTCAAGCTCGGCATGCGCCCCGACGCCGTCGCGCTCAAGAGCGGGATGCGTCCCGACGCGGGGCTGAAGCTCGGCATGCGTCCGGACGCCACGACCGCGGCCTGACGCGCCGCTGTGCCTGCTGTCCCTGTTCCGGTGCGGTCCCTGGTGGGCCGCACCGGAGCGGGGGTGCAGCTCACCCGCACCTTCGTGAAGTACGCCCCGAGACTCGCTACGCCTGGAGGAACTGATGGGCAGCCCCGCCGTGCACTCGGTGCAGCAGCCGGCGCCACGAGGCAGAACGCGCAACGGTACTGGTGCCTCGGGGCCCGTTCGCAAGGCCCTCGGGCCGAGGCTCATCGCTGATTTGGAGAAGCTGTGCGGTCGCCCGACCGTCGGGCTGTTCGATGTCTTCAAGGACCTCGCGGCCGTGGCTTTCGCGGCGGGTGTCGGACAGCTCGTCGGCCACGTCGTCGGCCCCCTGCTGGCCATCTGCTACATCGGCGTGAGGCAGCGGCACCTGTCGAACCTGGCGCACGAGTGCGTGCACTCCAAGCTGATGGCAACGCGCTGGGGAAACCGGCTTGTTGGGTACGCACTGACCGCGCTGTTGGGGGAGGGCTTCCTGCCCTACCGCAGCACTCACTATGTGCACCACGCCAAGCTCGGTTCGGATGACGACCCGATGTTCCAGTCCTACAAGGCCGGCAACATCTGGGCGGCCGGTACGGTTCCGAGTCGCCGCGCCTTCGTGCTGCGTTTCATCGTGTACGGCGGCCTGTGGCGCCTGCCGAAGACCGCGGTCCGCACCCTGGTCACCAAGGCTCCCGAGGAGACGTGGCGGGCGCTCGCCGCCCGGGCCATGCTGTGGGCAGCCGTCATCGCCGCGTGCTGGCCCCTCGATGCGGTGGCGCCCTTCCTGCTCTACTGGCTGGTGCCGCTGGTCTTCGTACGGCCGGTCGTCACCTGGATCACCGACCTCGGCAACCACGCGGGCCTCATCGAGAACGAGGACGTCCTTCTGCAGACCCGCGGCTGGTCCTCCCACTGGCTCACCCGGCACCTGCTCGGCGGCCACCTCGACGACATGTACCACCCAGTGCACCATTGGTGCCCGCAGATCCCCTGGCGGCGTCTGCCCGAAGCCAGGGCCCTGGCCGCCAAGCACCTGGAGCGCTGGGACGAAGTTCCCTGGTGCAGCGGCTATTTCTTCCGCCGGCGCTCCACGCCCGGCCAGCCGTGCGTGATCGAGGACATCCTCGCCCGCCTCAGCACCGGCCCCGGTCCAGCCCGCCCGGCCCGTGCCTGCAGCGCAGCCGCCTAACACCACCCCGTCTCGCCACACCGTCCATCAACCAGCCGACACCGCTGTGCCCAGCGCCCGTCGCGTGAGCGGCGCGGTGCACCCTGCGCAGCGTCGGCAACGGCCGCCGAGGAGGCGGCACGCCATGACCGATCCCGCCCTCGCCGTGAACAGCTTCGACGAATGGACACAGCTCCGCGAGGTCGTCGTGGGCCGCGCCGAGCACTACACCGCGCACCACGTCGACGCCTCGTGGCGCCTGTTCTTCTTCGACAACGTGGCCCCGGCCCTCGACGGCGAAGCCGCCGCGCAGGGTCTTCTGCCGATCCGTGACCAGCTCGTCGACGAGCTGAACGAGGACATCGCCGGCCTGGTCGATGCCCTGGCCGGCTCCGGGGTGCGCGTGCACCGGCCCGCAACCCCCGGCAAGGACATCGACATCAACTCCCCGCACTGGGAGGCCCGAGCGACGCCTCCTCTCAACGTTCGCGACCAGACGATCATCCTCGGGGACACCATTGTCGAGACCGCGCCCCATGTGCGCGCCCGCGTCTTCGAGAACGACCTGCTCAAGCCGATCTTCTACCGCTACTACGGAGCCGGGTCGAACTGGGTGAGCATGCCGCGGCCCGCGCTGGCCCGCGGCTCCCTGGACGACGCCTACTTCCGCAGCCAGGGCATCGACGCCTCCCGCGCCACCGATTCTGAAACGGCCCTGAGCATCGACGGGCTCGGTCTGGAGATGGTCTTCGACGGCGCGCAGTGCATGCGGCTGGGCCGCGACGTCCTGGTCAACGTCGCCAACTACAACCACGAGCTGGCACTGCGCTGGCTGCGGGACAACCTCCCGCACCTGCGCTTCCACCGCCTCGACGGCATCGCCGACAACCACATCGACAGCGTCATCGTGCCGCTGCGTCCTGGGCTGATGCTGCTGCGGTCCCCGAAGTACCTGAAGTATCTGCCCGAGGCCATGCAGTCCTGGGAGGTGATCTACGCACCGGAGACCGACGACAGCAACTTCCCGGACTACAGCGACCTCGGCTTCGTCATCCCCATCGGCAGCCGGTACATGGACATCAACGTCCTGTCCGTCGACGAGGACACCGTAATCGTCAACTCCCTGTACCCGGAGCTGATCACCGTCCTGGAACGCCGCGGCTTCACCGTCATCCCGGTCCGCCACCGGCATCGGAGGCTGTTCGGCGGCGGCTTCCACTGCTTCACCTTGGACACCGTCCGACGCGGCGGCCCCGACGAATACCTCACCTGACTCCGGCGTCCCGATCAGCCGGGCTCCGATCACGACAGTCCGCCCGAACATCAGGAGAACCCCGATGAGTACCTACGCCTGGCCGCCCGACCGCGACTTCTGGACCGAGGAGTTCCCCGCCAAGACCACCGGCAGGACCGCGCCGCACCTGTTCAAGGGCATCGTCCCGTCCACCGCGGCGAGCCCCGACGGCGTCCTTGAGGGGTTCGCGGCCATCCGCAACGCACACGCCTCGGGCACCGAGATCAAGGCCAAGGCCCGCGTCTACGTCGGCGAGGAGCGACGCGACGACCTCCTCCCGGAGGTACTGAGCGCGGCAGCCTGGCCCGACGACGGCTTCGTACCGTGGATGCAGTCCCTCGCGGGCGCCGACCGCTTCAGCCTGGTGATCAACAACCTGGAGACCGTCAGCCCGCCGCTGGCCGCGGGCCTGGGCACCTTCCTCGCATCCCTCCTGGACGGCTGGGGCGTCCCGCTCGGCGGCGCCGAGCAGGTCGCGTTCGCCGGCAACTACGCCGGCACCGCGTTCGGCGTCCACGAGGGGTACGAGGACGCATTCCTCATCCACCTCGGGCCGAACGCGAAGAACTTCTACACCTGGCCCGGCGACGAGTACGAGAAGCTCACCGGCGGCAAGGCCCCGCTCTACGGCGACTACCGCTGGTTGCTGGAACACGGCGAGCACTTCGTCCTGGAGCCGGGCGACGCCCTGTTCCTGCCTCGCCGCGTCTTCCACGTCGGCACCCAGGACCAGTTCTCCGTCTCCGTGGCCGTGCCGCTGTACACGTATCCGGACGCGGGCATCCTGCGCCAGGCCGTACTCCCCGAGCTGCTCGACTCGCTCCTGGCCGACCGTGGTCCCGACGACGAGCTCAGCCAGCCCTCGCCGATGGCGCCCGAGGTTGCAGGCGGCGGCCCGGTGGCCCAGCGCTTGTTCCAGCTCGCCCGCACCACGCTCCACGTCGCCGCCGAGCGGGCCGAGGAGGCGGTCGAGCGGCACGTGCAGCGGCGGTGGGACACGGTGCTCAGCAACGGTGGCTGGGAGCTCGCGGAGGGAGACCTCTCCCGTTCCGTGGCGGCCGCGGCCTTCGACGCGCGGGAGGTGAAGCCCGGCGCCACCGTGTCGCTCATCGCGCCCTACCGGCTGCGCGTCAGCGGCGATGAGGTCTTCCTGCGCGGCTTCGAGGTCGACGTCGACGCCAGCGCGCTGGAGCCGGAGCTGGTCTCGACCCTCAATGCCGGCACCTCCATTCGTCTGCCCGATGACGAGGCCACTCTCGCCGCCGTCCGCGCCCTCGGTGCCACCGGCGGCCTCCACGTCAACCCCCGCTCCACCGCCCCGGAGGGCAGCACGTCATGACCCCCGAAAACTCGCTCGTCCACGCCTACCTCAAGACCCATCCCGAAACCCGCAGCGCGGTCAACGGCACCCTGCTGGGCAACTTCACCTCCGGCGATGACCTCGTCGACAAGCACCTCGCGCCGATGATCGCGTGGGTGTACGGGAAGATCGCCGACCAGGTCTCCCCGAGCGAGCTGGCCGAGACGCAGGCGCGGATGTACATCGAAGAGCTCTCGGTCTTCGCCCGCTACAACGCCCAGTTTCTCAAGGCGGCGGCCACCAACGTCGAGGGCTTCTGCCCCGAGCTCGCCCACGAGCTGCGCCGCAACCACCTGGAGGAGGGCGGCGAGCGCGGCAAGGTCCCCGCGCACTACGTGCTGTACTCCAACGCCCTCCTCAGCGACCTCGGCCTGCTCGTCAACGGGCACGTCCCCGCCCCCGAGACGGCGCTGCTGGTCGAGATGCATCAGTGGATGGTCGGCTCGCACATGCCCAGCCTGATCGCCGGCAGCTACTACGCCACCGAGGCGGTGGCCATCGCCGAGACCGAACTCCTGAGGGAGATCACCGACCGCTACGGCGAGCTGACCATTCAGGCGAGCGGCAGCGCCCTGAAGAAGCTGGACTACTACTACCGGCTCCACCTGGACGACGATCACGACGCCGCCCAGGTCGACGGGCTCAGCGTCGAGGCCGCACACATCGAGGGCCTGGCCCAGTTCATCCGAAAGGCTGATCTGTTCCACATCGACCTGCCGCAGGCCCTCGACGGCTTCCTGCAGATCATGGAGGCGATGACACACTGGTGGACTCAACTCGCCCATCGTGCACAGGAGATGAACTGATGAACGCCACCCACGCCGAGGAGACCGACGAGCGCACCGGCGGCTGCCTGTGCGGCCGGGTCCGTTTCACCGTCAAGGGCAAGGCGATCTACCCCCACACCTGCAGTTGCCCGCACTGCCAGAAACTGGGCGGGGCACCGCTGATGTGGTGGGCCGGCTTCTCCATGGACGGTTTCAAGTGGACCGGCGAGGGTGGCGAACCGACGTGGTTCGAGACGTTCGAGAGCGAGGCCAAGCGCGCCTTCTGCCCCGACTGCGGCAGCCGCCTCGCGGCGATCGACAGTGACATCCCGGACATCGGCATCAACGTCACGGCGCTGGATGACACCTCCGGCGCCGACCTCGTCCCGGTCAACCAGTCCTTCCGGGACAACGCGGTGCACTGGCTCCCCCCGGTGCCGGACACCCAGCACAGCACCGTCGTCGGCTGAGCCGACCGGCCGCTCGGGTGGTGAGACGCCCTCACCAGCTCACCACCCGAGCACGGCCGGGCAGACAGCGCCGCCGCAGCCGTGCCGTGTCATCCACCACGACCAGCTCCCCGTGAGCCAGTCCTTCACGCCCGGCACACCGACGGAGGCCACCTGTGCTTGCCCCACACGCCGTCAGCGAATACGGCTCCCTGCGGCAGGTCGCCATGCGCTACGCCGGCGACTTCACCCGCGACCTGGAGGGCCCGGGGATGCACCCGGTCCTCGCCCGGCAGAAGACCACAAGCACGTGGGCGCCGTACGACACAGCCCGCGTCCGCGCGCAACAGGATGCCTTCATCGACCTGCTCCGCAGCCGCGGCACGGAAGTGGTCCTGCTCGACCCCGCCCCCGGATGCTCAGCGCAGCACTACCCCCGCGATCTGGCCTTCGTCATCGATGACGTCCTCGTCATGGCCCGGCTGAACTCCGCGCACCGTCTCCCGGAGACAAACGCGCTCGCCCGGCTCACCGCCGCGATGCCGAAGGTCGTGCACTTGCCGGACGGGACCATCGAGGGCGGTGACGTCATGCTCCACGACGGCGCGGTCCTCGTCGGCCTGAGCGAGGAGACCTCAGCCGCCGGCATCGAAGCCCTGCGGGCCTCCTTGGGAGCGCTCGGCATCGACCGCGAGGTCGTCCCCGTACGGTTCTCGGTCCCAGGCATCGTCCACCTGGACGACCACTTCAACATCGTCGCTCCGCGCACCGCGCTCATCCACCGAGCGGTCTTTCCCCAGGCCCAGGTCCGATGGTTCGAGCAGCGCTTTGACCTGATCGACGTCACCGACGACGAGGCCCTGGCGGTTCAGGCCAACGTCCTGGCGACCGCGCCGGAGACCGTTGTCATCGCTCGGGGCAGCGACCGCATCGCCCGAGCCCTGACCGCGCGAGGGATCGAGGTCCTCATCGTGGATTACTCCGAGGTGACAAAGGTGCCCGGATCGCTGCGCTGCAGCACCCTGCCGCTTCTGCGGGCCTGAACCTCCGCCCTGCCGCGCTCTCAGCCCGGCCCTCGCCGCGGCCTGTTCCCGTACCCGCCGCCGCAGTTGGTCCTCCGGCGTGCCCTTCTGCGAAGGAACCGTTCATGCTGACCGCCACCGATACCGTCGAGCCCCTGCCCGGCGAGTTTCTGTTGCTGCTCCTGCTCCAGATTGGCGCCCTGCTCGCCCTGGCACTGGGACTGGGCCGCCTGGCGCAGCGACTCGGACTGCCGACGATCTTGGGCGAGCTGGCGGCCGGGGTTCTTCTCGGGCCCTCCGTCCTCGCCCACGTCGCGCCCGCGTTCTCCGCGTGGCTCTTCCCGCAGGATGTCGAGCGGATGCACCTGCTCGATGGCGTGGGGCAGCTCGGCGTTCTGCTCCTGGTGGGCTTCACCGGCATGCACGTCGACCTGAAACTGGCCCGACGGCACGGAAGAACCGCAGCGTCGGTGAGCGCTGCCGCTCTCCTCCTCCCCTTGGGGCTCGGCTTCGGCCTCGGCCTCTCTTTCCCCGCTAAGCTCAAGCCCGCCGGTATCGATCCCGTGGTCTTCGCGAGCTTCCTCGGCGTCGCCATGTGCGTCAGCTCCATCCCGATCATCGGCCGCGTCCTCGTAGACATGGGTCTCATCCACCGCACGGTCGGCCAGCTGATCCTGGTTGTCGCCACCATCGACGATGCCGTGGGCTGGCTGCTCATCTCGGTCGTGACCGCCATGGCCACGACCGGCCTCGGTGGCCACGAGATCGTCACCCCGCTGTGGCACATGGCGGTCCTGCTGCTCCTCACCCTCACGGCCGGCCGCTGGGTGGTAAGCCGGACCATGCGCTGGGCCGCCCGCACCTACTCCGCCGCGCCCACCAGCACAGCAGTGGTCGTACTCCTCGTTCTGGCGGGCGCGGGCGCCCAGGCCCTGGGGTTCGAGGCGCTGCTGGGCGCCTTCTTGTGCGGCGTTCTCATCGGAACCAACGTGACCGAACAGCACAAGACGAAGCTCGAACCGCTCAACACCACCGTGCTGGCGTTCCTCTCCCCGCTGTTCTTCGCGCTCGCCGGGCTGCGGATCGACCTCACCTCACTCGCCCACCCCACGGCCGCTGTGTGGGCGCCCGCTGCACTGGCCGTCGCCGTGATCAGCAAGTTCCTGGGCGCCTTCGTCGGAAGCGCGGTCGCCGGGCTCAGCCGGTGGGAGGCCCTCGCGGTTGGCGCCGGCATCAACGCGCGCGGCGTCATCCAAGTCGTCATCGCCGTGGTCGGAGTCCGCCTCGGACTGCTCAACACCGCGACGTACAGCATCATCGTCCTGATCGCCATCGTCACCCCCCCCCTGATGGCGCCACCCATCCTGAAGGCCACGGTGAGACGGCTCGCCTACACAGAGGAAGAGAAGCTGCGCGAGCAGCGGCTCTGTCCGTCTGCCACCACGAGCGGTACCGGCCAGTGACGGCGCCGGGCGGCGCCGGACGGGCGGCGCGGCTAGAAGTCGTCGAGCGGCTTGTCTGCGGTGAGCCGCGAGATGCGGGCTGTCAGCCGCCTGCTCATCAGATGGCGCGACGATTCCACAGCGCGCTTCGTCAGCTCTGCTTGCTCCGAAAGGTCTCCTCGAAGGCGCGCCAGTTCCGCGGCCGTGATCAGCAGCTCTACGTTGTCGCGTGCGCGCTCGCCGGGCATGCCCAGGGCCGTCTTCAGCGCCTGCGTCCCCGGTTCGACCAAGTCGGCCATCGTGAGAGCCCACGCCGCCTGGGCTTCCAGCTCGTGCTGGTCGAACCATGCGAGCCAGCGGGGGTTGGACGCGGCCCCGGCCCGGTCGAAAGCCTCCCGGGCCCGGGCCACCGCATGCAGCACCTGACCTGGACTGCCGTTGAACGCCCACGCTCGGGCCTCGGTGATCGCGGCATACGCCTTCACCAGCGGCGGTGCGCCGTCGGAAGAGAGGACGGCGCTGCGGGAGTGCGTGAGCACGTCTTTTCGATCTCCCAGAGAGGCAGCCAGGCGGGCTTGGTGGATGTGCACGCGCGCGATGCGAGCGCGATCACCGATCGCCTGGGCCAGCCTCATCGCCTGCAGGTCATACCGCTGGGCGAGTCCCGGGAGCTGGTCGTCGTACGCCATGCTCGCCATCGCAAGCACCGCGTCCGCCACACCGCCATACAGTCGCCGCCCCGCTCGCGCGGAGAAGCCACCATTCAGAAGCTGGACGGCATGAGTACTGAGGAAGTCCGCGAAGACGCTGCGGAACTTCCCCCCGCCGTGCTGCGCGTCCAGCTTCCCGTAGAGAACGGTGTGGTCCTCCAGCAGCTCTATGTCGGCGGTCGTGATCTTGTACCTGCCGAGACCGGCGATGTTCGTGTCGGGCGGCATGACGAGAGCTTCGCGCGAAGCGGGGCCGAAGACGCCGGGGAAGAAGGTGCTCTTGACGACGCTGCGGCGCCGCATGGCATCGAGCTCCCAGAGCTTGGACAGCATGCGCACGGCGTGGGAAAGGTCCTTGTACTCAAGGGATTCCGCGGCGATGTCCGCAGTGTCCGCCGGCCAGCCGAGGCTTTCCGGTGTCACGTGTTGGCGCCGCGCTGAGGAGAGCACGTGGCAGGCCGCAGCCGCGAGTTCGACGCTTGGAATCGCACCGTGCTTGCACCACCGGGAAACGGTGCTGGGGCTGACGGTGTACGACAGCCCCACCGCCTCACATCGGGTGCGCACCCGAAAGGCGAAGCCGCGCATGGACCAACCCAGTTGATCCAGGTGTCTGAGTAACACGTCGTTCCCGCCATCGCTCGCCTCCGCGGAGCGCGCCATCACATCACCATCCATTAGGCGCGTCGAGCGAACCGCACTGTGCCGGAACACAGCGGGGTCACTTGGACGCGGGTCGAGGTACGGAAGGGGCTCCGCATGCGGGGCCTGGTCTTGGGCGCATTGGCCTTCGGCGTCCCAGTCGAGGCGGCGATCGGGGCAACCACCGCGAGCGGATGGCCGCTGAACTGCTGGGGGCCGTGCCGACAGGGGCGATAACGCAGACGGCGAGACGTGGCGACGTTGGAGCTGTTCGGCCTCCTCGGCGTACGGAGGAAGGCGGACCTTCTGGCCGCTGAGCTGCGGGCGTGTGCTGCATAGAGAGCCTGTGGAGGGAGGTGTCGGCAGCGACGGACGGCCAGGAATCGGTGCCCGTACAACGGCCCCTTCGTTGCGGGCGATCACGAGGCAGCTCCCGGCGCGGCAGGGGATGACCCGGGGTGCGCTCCGGGGCGTCCGACGGTGACCGAAACTGCGGTGCGGGAAGAAAGCTCGGCAACAATCGGCATGAGTCCCCAGCCGCGCAGCAGGTTGTTCAGCACCCGCACCGGCTCGCCTGTGATGGTCAGGCGAGTGCAGTGGGCCGCCAGTGCCCGCAGGACGGCACGGGCCTGGAGTTCGGCCAGGGGGATGCCGGCGCACAGGTGTGGCCCGGCGCCGAAGGCGAGGTGGCGGTCGACACGGTGGCGACGGATGTTGAAGGCATCGGCTTCCGATCCCCATTCGACGCGGTCGCGGCCGGCCGAGCCGTACAGCAGCCATACTTGCTCACCCGGATCCAGCCGCACGTCGCCGATTTCGACGGTCTTGCTTACTATCCGTCCGAAGCCTTGTATCGGTGCTTCCAGCCGGAGGGCTTCGTGGAAGGCGGGCGTCGCGCAGACGGGGTTGCGGCGCAGGTCTTCCCACTGCAAGGGATGGCGGGCGAGCTGGGCGATCGCTGCGGTGATGCCGAGGATGGTGGTGTCCATGGACGCCGCGGTGTAGGCGGAGGCGAGCGGGATCGCGTCCGCCTCCTTGATCTTTCCCTCGTCGACGGCCTGGAAGATCGCCCCCATCCAGGAGTCCGGGGTGACGGTCTCGCGGGTGACCGTTTCGTGGAGGAACTCGACCATCCTGCTGGCCACCGGCAGTGCCCGCTGGTAGCGCGTGTTATCGGGGCCGAAGACGTCGAAGGTGGCAGCGGCACCGGTCAGCAGGAACTGGCGGGTCTCCTCCGGCAGGCCCATCAGTTCCATCACGGTGTCGCACACCATGGCCCGGGCCAGCACTGCGGCGTCGAAGTTGCCGTGGGCGACGTGCTCGCTCACCAGGCGGTCGGCGCGCTCGGTGACGGTACCGACCAGGCGCCGTATGGCCCGCGGGGCGAGCTGCGCGGACAGCACTCGGCGCAGGCGCACGTGCGCCTCGGCATCCGCGGCCAGGACGGTGCCGACGAGGACCTGAGTGTTCGCCAGCTCGGTGAGGGCGACACCTCCTGCGGAGCCAAAGGCGCCCGGGGTATGCAAGATCGCTTTGATGTCGGGGTGGCGCGGAATCGCCCAGACCCCGTGCTGGGTCAGGTGGACGGCCGGCCCGGCCTTACGAAGCTCCGCGTAGACGGGGTAAGGGTCATGGAGCACCGCGTCGGCGAACAGGTCGATGCTGGAGGAGGGGGGTGCGGTCACGGAAGTCGTCCTTTCTACGCGGAGGCGGGCTGGGCGCGGGTGATGAGGTGGTCCAGGAGGGCCAGGAGCACCTCGCGCACGCTGTCGCGGCTGCGGGCATCGAACATCCGCACAGGGATGTGGGGGCCCAGCGCGAGGGCGGAGGCGATCTGCTCGGCGGTGTATTCCTGCCGGCCGTGGAAGCAGTTGGCCGCGACGATATAGGGCAGGTCGTACTTGTCGAAGAAGTCGACGGCCGCGAAGCTGCGGTCCAGGCGCCGGGTGTCGACCAAGACAACCGCGCCGACGGCGCCCTGGAGCAGGTCGCGCCACATGAACCAGAAGCGCTCCTGTCCGGGGGTGCCGAACAGCAGCAGCTGAGCCTCGTCCATGGTGATGCGTCCGAAGTCCATGGCGACCGTCGTGGCGGTCTTCTCCGGAGTGCCCGCCAGGTCATCGACGCCGACACCGGCCGAGGTCAGCCGCTCCTCGGTGCGCAGCGGAGGGATCTCGCTGACGGCACCGACGAGGGTCGTCTTCCCGACGCCGAAGCCCCCGGCGATAAGGATCTTGAGCGTAGGCGGTGCGGCGCCGTCCACGCCGGGCTCAGATTTCCGCAAGACGATTCCTGACTCTCCATAGGAAGGCGACGTCGGCCGCCTGGTCAGTGGTCATGGACGCCTGGTGGGTGACCAGGCCGTGCGCCCGGAGCTCGTTGAGCATCACCGCGGTCGGGGTGAGCCTCATGTGCAGGCGGGCGGCGATCTCCGCCACAGCGATCCCGGTACCGACGCACCACCGCAGGACCGCCTGCCATTCCTCGGGGATGACCCCGGCGGCTTCAACGGGGATGGCCGTCCGGATCAGGGAGTGCATGGTGATCCGGTGTGCGGGATCCGTCTCGCCTTGGACTGCCGCCTGGGCGGCAGTCAGGGCGAAGGTCCGCGTGCGGCGCGGCTGTGGGGTGCTCATCAGGGCGTCCGGGTGTCCGGGCGGTTGTCGGTGCCCATCTGCCGGCCGAAGGCGCGAGCGACGCGAACGGTCTCGCGGATGCTCGCGCCGATCGCGCCGTCGGACTTGACGTAGGCGACCAGGCTGCTGCCTTCACCGCAGGCGGTGACGATGACGTGCGCGTGCTCCAACGTCACGTTGGTGTGGGTGACCTGACCCCCGTTCACCGGGCCGGAGAGTCCCTTGCCGAGGCTGGCGAGTCCGGAGCAGGCGGCGGCGATCATTTGCACCTCATCCTGGGCGAGGCCGTAGCCGCACTTGGCGAGACCGTCGTTGGACAGCAGCACGATCGCGAACACGTCGGGGACGTCGGCGAAGTGATCGCGGAGGTTGTCGTAGCGGGCGGCGTCCCCCGGGGTCGCGGGGGAAATGACGTTGCTCAGCTGCTTGAGACTCACAGGTCTTCTCCATGGGGGGTGATCTTGATGTCGTCGAGGGCGCTGAAGGCGTTTTCGATCTCCTCCAGCGGGCGCGGATCGACCGCCTGCCGGCGTGCCGCGGGCACCGGGGCTTCGTGCTGTAGCTGCTTCACCAGGTGCGTTCCGGGCTTGCGCTGCGGCAGGCCGGGCACGGGCTGGGGACCGGGCCCGGCGGCGTGCCGGGCCTCGCCTGCAGCCGACAGAGAATGCTGTTGGTCGGCGCGGCGCTGCGACATTCGTTTGACCAGGCCGCTGGCAGTGGTCGCGTTCTGCTCATGCCCCTCGCGAGGCTCCTGCCGGCTGGGGCCGGAGGGGTTTTGGACCAGCGGTTCGGGTGCCTGGGTAAGCAGGGCGTACGGCACGAGCACGGTTGCCAGCGCGCCCAGGTACCGGGATTGGCTCAGGGTGACCTTCACGCCGAGCCGCTGAGCGAGCTGACCGACCACGAACAGCCCCAGCTGATGGGAGGTACGGGCGAGGTCCCCGTACAGCGGCGTCTGTTCCAGTCGGGTATTGAGCTCGCTGATCTGCCCGGCGTGGAGGGGCTGGCCGCGGTCTTCGACCTCGATGGCCACGCCGGCGGACGCCTCCACGGACCGGATGGTGATCTGGTACTGCTCGGGCGAGAAGGTGGTGGCATTGTCGATCAGCTCGGCCAGCAGATGCGTCAGCTCCCCAGCGGCCTCCGGAGAGACCCACGCCTCGGCCCGGAAATCCTTGATCACACGCTTGAACCCGGCCGACTCGCCCGCCGCGTCCATGAGGAGATTGGCGACATGGACGGGGCGGTCGTGCGGATGGTCGAGCTGGCCGCCGGAGAGCACCTGGAGGTTCTCCAGAAGCCGCCGCACGCGGACGAGCTGGTGGTCCAGCTCGTACAGCCGCCCCAGAAGCTGGGGATCGTCGCCGTAGTCGCTCTGCAGCTGGTCCAGAAGCGTGAGGAGCCTGCGGCCGATGATGACCACGGCCCGCGTGCTGACCCCTTCGGCGAACGCGGCGAAGCCCCTGCGCTCGTCGTAAACGGTCTCCGCCGCATCGGCGGCCTGCTGGGCAAGCAGCGCCAGGGCGTTGCCGACCTGGTCGAACTCATCCCGCGGGTGCGGGTGCGCCTGGGGAAGCGTCGAACGGTCGGCTGCGCGGCCGTGCTGCAGATCCCGCACGATCGTGGGGAGCAGGTCCTGAGCGACGGTCAGGGCGCCGACGCGGACCTGATCGGCGCGGCGGATGACGGTGCGGGTGACGCCGAAGATCAGCAGGGCCAGCGCGACGACGATGGCCAGGCTGATGCCGAGCTTGATGAAGACCGCGCTGCGGATTGCGTCCGCGCGCTCGTAGCCGTGGGCCAGCAGTCCCTGCGTGCGGTTCAGATTGAGGCCGGCAACCTGCTGGGCCACCTCCCCATACGCGCGGTCCCACTGCTGGACGGAGGACGGCAGGGTCTCGATGGCGCCGTTGGTGGTGGGGGCGCTGATCAGGTCGCCCTCAATCTGCTCGACCGTGCGCCAGGAGCGGGAAGAGACGATGCGGTCGTAGGTCCGCTTGTCCTCCTCCGGCAGATAGGGGGCAATCCACCGCCGGTACATCACACGCTGGGATCCGTACGCCTCGGCGAACGCCCGACGATGCTCGGCGCTCATCCCGCCCGCGGCCTGGGCCTGGCCCAGCAGCGCATCCTCCTGGCTCGCGCCCTCGCTCGCCCAGAACAAACCGACCAACGGACGGGTTTCCTGGGTAAGCTGCGCATCGTCCATCGCGCTCAGCGCCTGGTAGAACTGCACCATCGTGGAGAGCAGCTCGGTGTAGTACCCGGTCGCCTCATCCGGATCACCGGTGCGGGCATCGACGGCGCGGCGGGTCGCCTGCAGCCCGTCGATCTTCTCGTAGACCCGCTCCACGTACGCCCACTTGTGGCGCCGCTCCGTCTCCAGCTTCGTCCCGGAAAGGTGGCGGAAGGAGCTGACCCCCTTGTCCGTGGCGGCACGTTGCTTATCCAACCGCGCCTTCGCGGCAGCCGTGCGCCGGGCCAGGTACGCGGCGGTGAGCCGACGTTCCTGCTGAGCGCCAACGAACAACGGCAGGCTTGCCTCCCCGCCGAGCTCTCCGGTGGCACTGTCGTTGCGCAACTGGGTCTGCTGCTGCCAGTCCCCCCACGCGTCGACCAGCACGAAGCCGAGCAGAGCCGTGATCGCCACGGTCGCGACCAGCGTGAGCCGGGCCCGTACGGTCAGCAGCCGGTGCCAGGCTCTCGGGGCGCGGTGTGGGGGGCGATGTTTGTTCGTCGTCATGGGGCCTCAGAGTGGTCGGACGAAGTGGGAGGAAGGGGGGAGGGCTGCCGAGGCGCGGTGCGGGCCGCCGCGCAAGGGGGAATGCGTACGGACCACAACGCGACCGCGCCTCGACAGCCGGTCTAGAACCGGACGCAGCCGAGCTCATCGAGAACGGCCACCACCGCGTCGTTGATGGTGGGCGCAACGGAGGACGAAGCCAGGTAGAAGCCGAGCAGCAGGCACGTAACTGTGTGGCCGGCCTTCAGCCCGGATCGCTTCACGAGCAGGCAAACGATCAATGCCAGCACGCCGACGAGCGGGAGATTCACCACGATGACGACGTCCGTGGGTCACGCCGCGCACATTGCGGCGGAAGAACGTCTGCCACGGCACCGTCCTAGCTGGTCGTGCAGCGCCCGTGGGGAGGTCAGGCACGGAGCGCCGGGCGGAATGAGCCAGAGCCCCAGCACTGCGGCTGCAGAGGTTCGCCAAGACCGGCCGAGCACGCGTGCTGCGAGGCATGGCATTGCGAGTGCGCTGCGTACCACCAGTCCACGGTGCCGGCTGGCACCGGAATGAGCGCTTTCGCATGCTGCAGGCAGCACAGCATCGGCCCCACCGGCGTGCTCGTATCGAGCAGGCTCTCGGCGGCGTCCACTGCCAGCCGCAGACTGGCCTCGACGATGTCGATGGGACGTCCCTGCAATGTCTCCGGGCGCGGGGTGACGCCGAATCGGAGCAGCCACGGGTAGCGGCCGAGGATCATCAAGAACTCCGTGCATGTGGTCGGAAGCGGCAGAGCCGGGCATCGGTCCGTGCCTCCTGTTCGGTGGGTCTGCTGTGGAACGCGGCGTCTGTTGACCCGCCCCGGGCGCTCATCGGGGTGACACCACGGGGTGAGATGAGCGACCGGGACGGGGTTGGAGGCCCGCCCGAGCTGCTGCTGTCCTTCCAACGCAACTGGGGCGGGCGGTCTATGGCCGGTCGGGCCGTCTACTCGGGCGGATGGTCGAGCAGGTAGTCCTCCGGCGGGACCGCGAAAGGCACGGCTCCGCAGATGCGCTCGTGGGCCGCCCTTTCCCTGAGGCGCCGCAACCGTTCCTTGGCGTGCTCGGGGCAGTCCCACTCAGGTGGGAGCATCGCTTGGAAAACTCGGCCCGCTGTGTCGAGGCGGCGGTACAGCTCGCGATGAGTGACATGCCGACGCCACCACTCTTCCACCGCCCAGAGGACTGAACGCGCTCGCTCTGCGAGCGTGGGCCGCGACGGGTTGAGTATCCGCTGCCGGTTGATCTCCTCGATCGGGAGCGGACGCTTCGAGGAACGCCTGATGCGAGTGCTGAGCGATGCCATCAGAGGACCTCCCGCAGATCGACGACAGCAACTGCTCGAAGTTCGCGGACCGTCCGGGAGGCGAGCACGGCCTTCAGGCCCTCGTCTCCATAAGGCCGCATCACATCGACAGCCTGTGTCCGCCACCCGTCGACCGTGAGCTCATAGGCAGTGCCAAAGACTCCCCACAGCTTCGGCGTCCTGGCCCTCAGCACCACGAAGTCCTCCCTGCTGAGATGGGGGCAACGCTCGATGGCCATGCGAGCGTGACGCTCACAGAGGGGCGGCATCTCCGTCAGGGAGCCCTCCGGCCATGTCGGCGGATCCCACGGCTTACGCCAGTCGAGGAACAGCCAACCGTCCTGGTTCCTACTGGCCGGCAGGCCACAGTGTTGGCATTTCATGTAGGTCATACAGAGGTGCTGCCGTGCGGGGTGCATGCTGTTGTAGATGGGCCGGCCGACTCCGGGAGAGTGGGTCATCCTCGCTCTGAGCACCCCGGCGCGATCACGGTCCGTAGGGCGGGGGATGCCTCGGTAGGCAAGACGTGGACCGGGCGTGAGCTGGACGGCCAGGTCGGACTCGTATCCCGGGCGCTCGCTGCTCCACGCTACGACGTGCGGGACAGCGGTCGGACGGGCCGTGGAGCGTGTGAAGGTCATAATCTCGCCTCGCGAGGAGCGCTGGCCGACACCACTTGCTGAAGGAGTGGCTTCACGATTGATCCCAACCATCAGGTTCTCCCTGCGGGAAGCACGAAGGTGGCCCACGTCATTGCACCGTCGCGGCTGACGCCCCAGCCGTCGGCAAGGCCAGCGACGAGTGGGAGCCCGCGGCCGTGCTCGTCGTCGTCATTCGCGCGCCGAACCCGGGCTGGCTGCGGCGTCCCGTCAGTGACCTCGATGCGCAATTCGTGCGCAGAGCGCGTCACCCGGAGCCCAATGGGCTGCTGTCCCAACCCGTGCTGGATCGCGTTGGTAACCAGTTCGGAGACGATGACGGTGGCGCTGTCCACGAGGGCATCCAAGTCCCAGTAACGCAGGTGGGCCGCGGTGACCCGGCGCATGTGTGCCACACGGCGGACCTCCGGGGGCAAGGCCACGTCGAAGCCGCCCAGGAGGCCCTGGCCTGCGGCTGTGGCGGCCGGGGCGACGATGGCGGTGAGGGGAGTCATCGGCGTTCTCCAGAGAGGCGTTAGCAGGGCATGGAGCGGGCGTGGCGGCAGCAGTAGACACAGGGGCAGTTTTTGGCCGGACTCCTCATGCAACGGCGGCACTTGGTGGTTTCGTTGTCACCTAGCGAACCGTTAGGAAGGGCGAGTAGGCATCCCCGAACGGCTTCCGATGCCGTCAAACCCGTCAAAGATCATCTTCGGAGCAGGAACGCACCATGGCGCGTGAACGGAACGAGAAGTTGGCCGCTGCCATCGCGGAAACCGGCTGGTCGCAGCCCAAAATGGCGGCGGCGATAGTCCGGGTGGCTGCCGAGGCCGGCGCGGAGGAACTGCTCGCCGTCACCCGTTCCCACATCGCCATGTGGATCGCGGGCACGCGGCCTTCGGGCCGGGCGCCGCGTATCTTGTGCGAGACGCTGTCCCGCCGTCTCCAACGCCCCATCACCCCGGCCGAGATCGGGCTGGACGCACCGGATGACCCAGGTGCCTCCGAATGGCACGTCGATACGCTGACCGCCCTCGTAGATCTCGGGAGTACCAACGTGGACCGACGCCGGCTGTTGGCCGGGGCCGCCTACTCGATAGGCGGGCTGGCTCTGCCCCCTCAGCAGTGGTGGGACGATGCCCCGCGCCACGCTCAGTCCCGCCCCGCGACCACCGGCCGCCGGGTCGGAGCATCGGAAATCCACGCTGTGCGCGAGATGACCGAGTTCTTCTCCCGCCGTGATCAGCGACAGGGCGGCATGGACGGCCGGACAGCCTTGCACCAGTACATCTACGACGATGTCGCGGCCTACCTGGGCGGCACGTTCGCCAGCGACACGACACGAAGCCGCATGCACGCCGCCGCTGCAGAAGCGGTCTACCTCGCCGGCTGGATGTCCTTCGACGCCTCCCAGCATGAGGCTGCGCGTCGCTACTTCACGCTCGCGATCAAGCTGGCGGCCGAGGCCGACGATGGCCCCCTGGCTGGCCACATCCTCCGCGCCATGGCGCATCAGGCCACCGACCTCGGATACCCGAAGCAGGCCGTCGACCTCGCCGGTGCCTCCGTCGACCGCCGACGCTACGCCCTTGCCTCGCGGCGCGAGCGTGCCCTGCTCGGTGTGGTCCGGGCCCGCAGCCTGGCAACGGACGGGCAGCGGCGCGAGGCGCGAAGCGCTCTTCTCCGGGCTGAGGACGACCTGGCTGCAGCCAAGCCCGGTGACGAGGAACCGAGCCGGGTCTGGTTCTTCTCTGAAGCGTCCCTCGCCCACGAGACCGCACGAACGTTGTGGGCGCTCGGTGACCTCCAGGGAGCCGAAACCGAGTTCTGGCGCAGCGTCCGTACCCGCAAGGCGGATACGTTCAGCCGGACCCACGCGGTGACACTGGGCTACCTCGGTGCACTGGAGGCACAACAGGGTGGTGTCGAGGCAGCCTGCGCGGTCTGGGGCCAGGCGCTGGACGTCATGCAGGGCGTCCAGTCCGGCCGGGCCCGAGAGAGCGTGATCACCATGCGGCGGATGCTCTCGCCCTACCGGAACCGGGGGATCAGCGCCGCAGCCGAGATCGACGAGCGGGCCCGGGAGCTGCTCGGACGAGTAACCTGACCGGATCATGCCCAGTGGGGTGCCCGCCAGGACGAGGCCGTACGGGCCCCCTGCGATCGGATCGAGGAGATGCGCGTGTCCGAGCACATCGAGGTTCCCATCATCGCCACGGTGGTCGGCGGCCACACAGGCCGTCTGGATGACTTCAAGGGCGGTGTGGAGTCGATCATCCGGCTCGCTCCCGAGTACCCGGTGGAAACGCTCCAGGGCATCGAGGAGTTCAGCCACCTCCAGGTCACCTGGTTCTTCAGCGAGGGCTCGCCCGACGACGTCGCCCTCCATGCCCGGTCGCCCAGGGACAACCCCGACTGGCCCGCTACGGGAACGTTCGTCCACCACAACCACAGGCGTCCGGCCCGCATCGCCACCTCGTTCCCGAGGCTCCTCAGCGTGGAGGGGCGCGACCTGCACGTCACTGACCTTGACGCTGACGACGGCACCCCGATCATCGACCTCGTGGCCGTCTTCCAGGAGATGCTGCCGCGCGGACCCGTCACGCAGCCGTCCTGGCCGAGCGAAATGCTCGAGAACTACTGGCGCGACGCCAAGGAGCGCTGAAGCGCCCCCCTGAGCCTGCCGCAGAGAGCTGTTGGTGCTGTCCCGAGAGGGAATCGTGTACATCAGCCGATCACAGGGCGGTGGTGCGTTTCAGGTACAGGTCGCGGAAGGCCGCGGTGATGGTGGCCAGGTTCCGCATGTGATCCCACGCCTGGTAGTGCGTGGTCTCCGCGGTGGGGCGCTTCTGCAAGTCGAGGAGGCCGTGGGCGATCCGGTAGAGAGCTCGCACCGCGGGGCGCTCCTTGGCACGGAAGTCCATGGCTTCCATCAGGTGCCGGAGGTGCTTGTGGAGCTCTGCTGTCCGGCCGTCGATGGTGTCCCGAGACGGCATGGACACGCCTGGGGCAAGGGCGAGTTCGATGGTCGCGTTGATCAGGTCGATGTCAATCTCCTGGCGCGCATCCAACCTGATCTGCGAAGTGGGCGGCTCGACCGCGCTCTCCTGGGTTCCCATCACGTGCCGGCCTCCTTTCTTGTGAGCCACGGTTTGGCTGACACGTTCAGGAAACCGCTCCAAGGCACAGCGCTCCACGGCATCAATGCGGCACTCTTGAGGCAGTTCTGATGCACGGGTGCGCAATGTGGGGACGCCCGGGTAGGCCGGGGAAGGGAACCGCAGTGGGGTTGGCCAAGCGGCGGAAAGCTTTGGGTTACAGTCAGGAAGGACTTGCCCACGCGCTCGGCGTCGACCGCACAACGGTTCAGCGCTGGGAGAAGCACAAGGCTTCGCCACAGCCGCCCATTCGGCCGAAGCTGGCGGAGCTGCTGAACATCGACCTTGACGAGCTGGACGTTCTGGTGGCCTCGCCACCGCCTCCTGAGGAAGCCGCAGGGTCGCCACCAAGCGATCACCACGGCTCTGGGGACATCGACGACATGATCCGACGCGAATTTCTGCGCGCGATTGCCGTAACCGGCGCTCTGACCGCCTTGCCGGTCGATGAAGCCGAGGCCCTGGCCGAAGGGGCACGTCGCGGAGCCTCGTCAGACTTCACGCGGATGAACACTCATCTTTGGCAGGTCTACCAACTGGCCCGTTCCAAAGGCTCGGTGTACCCGATCGTGCGCGATCAGATGTCGTCACTCAACGGCGCTCTGGCCAACCGCTCGGATGCGGAAGTGCCAGCACTGTGCAACGCAGCCGGCGATCTGTTCCAGCTTGCAGGGGAGCTGTCCTTCGACAGCAACCGCTACACCGATGCGGCGGCTTCCTACATGCTGGCTGCGTCTGCCAGCAAGGACGCCCAAGCCTTCGACCTGTGGGCGTGCGCTCTGACCCGCCAGGCATACGTGGACGTGTACGAAGAGCGGTATCGAGAGGCCGCAGGCGTGCTGGCAGCTGCTGAGAGGGTGGCAAAGCGCGGGGACAGCTCCTTGTCCACACGTCACTGGGTAGCGGCCGTTCAGGCAGAAGCTTTCGCCGGCATGGGGGACCTAACCGCCTGTGAACGGGCTCTCGACGAAGCCGAGAAGGTGCAGAACCTCGCCACACCTGCGCACAACGGAGGCTGGCTGCGGTTCGACGGCTCCCGTCTGGCGGAGGAGCGTGGTGCCCGGTACGTGCAACTCGGCCGGCTGGACCTCGCGGAAACAGCGCTGACGACCGCGCTGAAGCAGGGCGCTCTCGCCCAGGGGCAGTCCTTCCGCCGCCGCGGCGCTGTGCTCACCGACCTCGCGGCGATCGGGGCGAAGAGGCGTGACGCTGACCAAGTGATCACGTACGGGCGGGAGGCGCTGACCCTGGCTCGGGAATCTTCCTCCGGCTACGTCGCCCGTAGACTCCAGGGCCTACGAGCTGTGATCGGCCCGCTGGCCCGGGATCGGAGGATCGCCGAGCTGGGAGCGGAGATCAGCGCACTGAGTACGACGTGACGAGAGGGGCCAGCATGTCGCAGACCGAGGGCGCGCGACTGTTCCGTGAGGCGTGGATCGCAGGCGTTCGTGAGCACTTCCCTGGCGAGCCGAAGCCCGGCTACGTGACGCCTTGGGAAGGCACCCCTGACTGGGAACGTGCGGCGGCTGGCGCCGTGTACGAGCAGGTACGCCAGTTCCTCGAGCTGAGCGGCGGCCACGCCTCGCGACTGACGCGCGAGCAGAAAGGGCGCTTCGTGGCGACGTGCTGGACGGCTCAGATGTACAAGCACTTTGAAGACCCTAAGCCGGGCTACGTGGCGGACTGGCCGGACCTGCCGCAGTGGCAGCAGGAAACTGACTCGGACATTTTCGAGGCCATCGAGAAGAGCCTGAGCTAAGCGACAGGTCTTGTGTCCCGGAGCCGACGCGGGGCTCCGGGACACGGGACGAAACAGAGCAGTCGCGCCGAGCCGGGCGCCTCTCGCCTCATCTGGCTGCTGGCCTTTTACGACGAGGCCGAGCTGCAGTCTCTGGCACTCACGGCCTATCTCGCCCTCGGTGACTGGTCTACTGCTGAGTACGACGCAGATCGCTACCGCGCCACGCTCAGTCCGCACATGCGCCTCACGGTGATGATCCGGCGCATCCGCTGAGCGTTGCGCCGCCCTCCTACATAGAGGACATCCAGAAGACGAGCCGGGGGCGCCAGGTCCCCTGCGACCGTAACCAGGGAGACGAGCGAGTGTCGGACTACCAGCAGGCCATCAGCGAACAACAGTGGCGCGAAGCCAAGCTGATCTGGGACTACCACCAGATGTACCACGAGGTGCGCCCGACCGACGCCGCCATCGGTCTTGGCAGTCACGACCTCGGGGTGGCCGCCTTCTCCGCTGAGCTGTACCACGCCGGCCTTTACACCACCCTGGTGTTCACCGGCGGCAACAGCCCCACCACAGCGGCCCGCTTCCCACATGGCGAAGCCGTCCACTACCGCGAACACGCCCTCGAACTCGGTGTCCCGGACAGTGCCATCCTGCTGGAGCCCAACGCCGGCAACACCGGCCAGAACATCGCGCTCTCTCGCGAGGTACTGGCCGCCGCTGGCATCACGCCGAAGTCAGTGCTGCTCGTGTCCAAGCCGTACATGGAACGACGCTCATACGCCACCGCACGCAAGGTGTGGCCCGAGGTGGAGGTGATCTGCGCTTCGGAACCCTTGGAATTCGACGATTATCTCAAGAGCATCGGGGACGAAAAGCTCGTCGTTGACATGCTCGTCGGCGACCTCCAACGGGTAATCGAGTACCCATCGCTCGGATTCGCCATCGAGCAGGACGTCCCGGAGGACGTGCATGCCGCGTACGCGTCTCTCACCAACGAAGGTTTCACCAGCAGACTCCTCTCCTCATGACCTGCCCGCATCGGGCGGGCGCTGAGCCATTCACCAACCGAATCACTGTGGCGCCTGAGCACGCTGGCCAAGCCGTTCGCCGGCGAACTGCTGGATCGTCTTGGACGACGTACAGTTCGCCCCTCCGCGACTACCAGCACCGTGCTCGCCTCGCTGCCATTGATCGATCTCAGCAGCGCCAATGGCTCGCTCTTCCCACCCACCTGCCTCACGGACGAGCGACCATCATCCGAGAAGCCCGTCTCGTCGACTCCGTCAGATTCCGCCGATGTATCACGCACATACTCTCGCAGCACTACCTAAATAGTCCCTTTTGGCCCACGGTGCGCTCCGCGCTCGTGGGGCGTGGACCTCAGCGCAGAGAGCGGGCAGATCACCGGCGTGCTGTGAAGCACCTGCTCAGGTCAAGGCCTCGTCGAGCAGGAGGTAGAGCACACCGATCAACGAGCCGCTGCTAACGATCTCTCGTCGATCGATCATCGCCTTCAGATTCGAGATCGGGATCCACTCGACCCGATCTGACTCGTTGAGTTCGGTGGGCGGCCCGATGTACTCACCAGCGCGGGCCCGGAAGACGTGGTGCTCGGAGTCGGTGATGCCATTTGCCGGCTGCGCGTAGATGAGCGGTTTCACCTCCTCGACCCTCCACCCAGTTTCTTCCTCAGCCTCACGCATTGCCGCCTGCTCTGGGGTCTCGCCTTCCTCTATGAGTCCCATTGGCAGCTCCCAGCCCCAAGTGTCCGTGATGAAGCGGTGGCGCCACATCATGAGCACACGTCTTTGATCATCGACGATCGCCGTGACAGCGAGGTGCCGCAGGCGCACCACGTGATACTCCAAGCGCTGACCATCTGGCTGCTGAACATCAACAAGACACAGGTTCACCCATGGATTCGTGTAAACCTGTCGCTCGCCATGGACCTGCCACTGCATGCGCTCTGCTCCCTCGCTGTGAGCCCCCAGCATGACAGGCTTCTGCGAGGAACGACCGCTACCTCGGGAACCATCAGGGATGACGCACAAACCTGTAGTGTCCCCGCTCCGCCTGTTTCCCTTCTCATCAGCACCCCGCCTGCCCCAGTAGCCCGTGTCCTACATGGTCCAACTCAGCGCAGATGCCGTTTAGATGCCCTGCAAACTGCCAGTCGGGGACGGCTGTGCTGTGCGGGCATCACGACCGCTGAATCGCTTCACCATCGTCTGCCTGCCTAACAGGCGTGCCCTTGCCCTTCAAATACTCGTTCAGCTCATCGAGACGCTTCCATGCGGCCGGGTCGGTGCCGTCGCCCAGGAAGTAGTGCAGCGTGGGATGTGTGGTGGGTCCGAGCGAGGTGGTGTGCACGGCCGGGGCGTACTCGGCGACCGTGCGGCCGACGGCACGCACCGCGTGGGAGCCCAGTGTGAAGGAAACTGGGATCGGGAGCGCTTCACGGCGGGGCGGGGTGGTCAGGTCCGCGCGGGCGGTGTGCAGGTGGATGAGCATCGAGGCCAGCCCGTGCTGAGTCGTGAGGGTCTCGGCGAGCTCGGGTAGGACGTCCAAGGATGGGGCACGGCCTGCGGTGTAGCCGACGGCGAGGGTGACGTGCTCTTCGACTCCCGCGGGGGTGCGGGTGATTCGGAGGGTGGCGATGGCCGGGTGGTCGGCAGCGCCGACGGTGACCAGCCAGGTGGGGGCGGACTTCTGGGCTCGGGTGCGGGCCAGCTCAGTCAGCTGTCGGGGTGCCCAGGGCAGGTTAACGGGCTCGGCGGTGGACCATCCGGCGGGCGGTGCGCCGGTGAGGGCCTCCCAGGCGACCTCCAAAGCTCCGCCGAGAAGGAGGCGCTCGTCGGCGCGGTGCGTGGTGCGCAGGGAGAGGAGCAGCTGCCGCTCGCCCTGGGGATTAGGATCTGGGCAAGCGGCGTAGGCATCCGCGACCGCGGCGTTGCCGGAGGTGTGCAGCGGCGTGAAGTGACCCTCGTGCCAATGGAGTACCGCGCCGGAGCGCCCGTCGTAATAGCCACCATCGGGGGCGCGGACGACCCAGCGGGCCGGCAGGCCGTCCAGCAGCGACCGGGCAGGCAGGGTCAGTCGGGTGTCGGGCGGGGTAACAACCTGCAGCTCGCGCCCGGAGGCAGCCGCGGCGCGCAAGACGTCGGTGAACCAGCTGGTGGCAGCCATTATGGGGCGGTTTTGGATGACCACAGCTGCCCGATCGGTGACCACGTCGACGGACAGCGGATCCTCGCCGGCCACGATCGAAGGCGCTTCGGCGTCTGCGGCGGGGACGGTCACGATGTCGGTATGTGCGGCGTCAGGTGGCCAGGTGGTGCCGCCCAGCACGGCGGTAAGCCGCCCGGCAACGGCCCCGGCCAGGTGTCCGGCCTCCTCGACCGCTGTACTGGCTCGCACCTCGGTCCACCACATCGGGGCGTTCACGCGTACGTCCTCGCCAAGCAACCGGGCGGCCTCACCCGGCGTTTGGATGAACAGAGGAGCCTCGACGGACACGATGGGGCGGCCGTCGCTTGCATGCAACTGGACGGCGGCTCCCTCGGAAGCACTTCCCACGCGCATGCCAGGCCCGCCCGCGTACAGCCCGGCAAGAATCGTGTGGACGTCGGGCATCTTTGGCGTCAGGGCAATGACGTCCTGTGTCACAAAAATCCAAGTCAATAGGGCCGGGGCAAGCTAACCCGGTGCCGCAGTAATCAATCGGTGCGGAGGCTGCTCAAATCCTCAGCGATGATCACGTGTCGAACTCGTTCAGCCAGGTGCGGTGCAGCAGGTGCTTAGGCAGATACTCGGATTCGACCTCGATCGGGAAACCGGCGTCGTAGGCAAGGCACGCGAGGGCGAGTGGGGCGAGGGCGACAAGTCCCGCGCTGCTGTTGCTCCGCTCTTCGTCCTCAGACCAGTACTCCTTGTGCCATCGCACTGCGTCGGACAGGGCCTCGTTGAACTGCCCGGGCTCGCGCATGATGTACCGGGTGAACAAGTTGATGGGCGGGTACAGGGTCTTCAGTACCAAGTCCGGGTCGGCCACGCGCAGCGAATCGGGATGAGTGCCGTTCATTGCGGCCGTAAGCAATTCTCCCAAGTCCCCTCCTTCCCGCCACGTCACCTGCAAAGCTTCCACCCACGAGTAGACATACTCGTCGAATACCGCGCCGGAAGCGCGCAAGAGAGAGATCGGGACGTTGGCCAGCTGGGTCATCCGCTCCTGCTCTCGGCAGATGACCGCGAGCCAGAAGGAAGTCAGCCAGTTTCCCGCATCGGTGTAATGCTGAGGGCCTGTGGCCGGGATCGTCCGCATCTCGTCGGCAATCCGGCACTGCACCGTCTCGTCCGAGGTGGTGGCCGCGGCGAACAGGGCGGAGCCCACTTGCATGGCGGTTACCCATGCTTCCCAGGTGGGCAGCATGGCAGCTCTGGGGTCATGGGCACAGTGCGTCTGGGCGGCGAGCAGCGAGGTTCCGAGCGCCATGTTGAAGTTGGCCGGTGACCGCTCGAGGGAGCCGATCTTACGGCGGGCGCTATTGTCAAGTTTTTCAGCACGGGTTTCTGCACCCTCAAGCGGAAACGCGTGGCGCGGCACGATAATGGCCATCCTTAACGCCCTCTACCGATGTTGAAGTACGTCATTTCGTATCCATGATACTCAGGCCCGACAGGGTTCGCTCGCACCTCGATGTAATCAAGGTTACCGTCCGCCCAAGCTTGGGCCAGCTCGTCCGCCAAGTCAATCTCTCCGCGAGCCTCCATAGCTAGGAGAGTCGCTTCGAAGTATTCCGGCGTCCCTTGCTGGACATCTCTTCCCGTTCCAAGGTTGCGCACCCCCAGTTTGGCCCGGAGTGACCCCTTGGCTTCCACTACCACATAGCGGCCGTTTTGCGCACGCCAAATCTGATCGAATCTGTATCTACCACGAGCGCCATCGTCCAGTCTCTGAGCTTGTGGATAATGGTCCCGAATGGCGTGGAGTTCCGCCGCGTCCTCACCAAGATCTTCACTCGCGTCACGCGCAGCCGAGTGGCTGTCCTTGTATTCGCGTATGGCGTCATTCACCGCCAGTTCGTTCTCGGGCGTCTTATGTGAGTTATATTCCGCGATGGCGGCAAGTTTCTTCTTCTCGGTGGCCATGTCGTGGTCGATCAGATGTCGACGTACTTCCGCGTCGCGCTTCAGCGTATCGACATGCTGGGGTTCGACCGTTGCCGGGTCGCCCATGATTTTCCCGGGGTGGTGAATGGCCCGTAGCGGCGGAGTCTTGTCCGCGGTGAACGGCCTGTCCGGGTCGCCCGTGGCTCTCAGCTGGGGCAGGTCGTTCCCGTACTCGTCCACGCCTTCGACCGACCGGCGTCGGCCGTCTTTGTAGTAGTGCTGCTTGCGCCAGTCCGGGTCGTTGTTCGCGCGGTCGACCTGCTCTCGGAGGATTTCCTCGTCCGACATCGCACTTCGGTCAGGTACGCCGTCGCCGCCCCCGCTACTTCCGTGCCGATCGGGAGCGTGGTGACCACTGTCACCCGCGCGGCCTGCGCCGTTAGCGTCCGGTCCGTCGGCAGAAGCGAACGCACCGGAGTGCGCATGGTGTGCAGTGCCGGCTTCCCCTCCCGAGGCACTGCGCTCGCCTCCGCCGGGCGGATCGTGGCTGGCTTGGGGCGGCAAGTTCTCGCCCAGGTGGGCTGAGGCTTCGGGGCTGCGGGCGCCAGCGCCGACCAGTTCGTGCTCGCGGGGCGTCTCGACCGGTGGGGTGCGCTGGGCGGCCGACGGCTCGTGCGGAGCCAGGCTGGTGTCGGGAGCGCCTTTCCCGCTGGGAATGAACTTGCCGTCTTCGATGCGGACCTTGGCGCCGTCGGACAGCTCGATGACGCTGTGCGGAATGTCCGCGGCGGCCGCTGCACTCGTAGCCGCACGGACGCCGGCGGTCACTTCCGAGAGTTTGGGCAGGGCGCGGGCCGCAGTCCCCACCGCCTTGGATGCCGCGCCGATCGGGTCGAGGACTTCGCCAACCTTCGACAGGGCGCCGGCCACGCGTGCGGCGCTGCCGGCCTTGCCCACCGCGCCCACCTTGGAGGCCACCCCCAGCGGCCCCGCGCCCATGGTGAGGCCGTTGTAGATGACGGTACTGAATGCCTTGGCGGGGTTAGTGGACCAGTCGTCCCAGGCGACAAATGACTTTGCGAACTCCTTGGCGTCCTTCCTGTAAGGGGCGTGGAGCCGACGCCAGTTGGGATCGATGTTCTTGCGGTCGCCCGATGGGTCCAAGAGGTAAGACTCCATGCCCAAGAACATCTTGCCCGCGCTTTCACGCGTAGCGTCGCCCTCCTCGCCGGAGCTGAAGAGGTTGACCAGTCCCTCCACCGAGCCGACGACGTTGTCGTACAGCCCCACCCCGAACTCCTGCAGGTGGTAGTCGATCCCGAACGGCAGGGCGTGATAGTGCGCGGGGCTTCCCCAGGGCAAGGACTCGGCCTCGGCGAGCTGATCGGTACTGAACCCGTAGGCGTTCTTCTGCTTCGGGCTGCCGTCGTTGATGTGCCACTGTGTACCGCCGACGGTGGCTGTGATCTTGTCCGCGGCCGTTACCTCGGCCTGCTGGAAGGCCGCGACGGCTGCATTCACCCCGTTCCACAGTGCCTGGTGCTCATCGGCCTTGTCCTGGTCGCGCTCCCAGTCGAAGAAGACGCCGTGCTCACCCGTGATCGAGGCAACGAACGCCGTCGCCCGGTGGCGTAACTCCTCCAGCCGCTGGACGATCTCGGCGACCTCGTCCGCATAGCCTGCCAACGCGTCGGCCACCGTCTCCAGATGGTCGGCAAAGTCCCCCGACTTCTCCCGCACTGCCTGCGTGGTCGCGAACAGCTGCTCAGCCTCGGGCGCCTGGTAGAAGGCGTCCAAGCGCTGGAACCGGGAGTGCACGGCTCCGCCGTGTCCCCGAATCTCCTGCGCTGCCCGCCGCATGGAGATGATCTCGCCCTGCAGTTCGGCCAGGTCCCCGGTGAAGGTCGGTATCTTCTCCGGACTGATCACTTCTCGTCCGCCTTCTTACGGGCGGCCTCCAACACCGCGGACACATCCGGGGCCAGCGTCGCCTGATGCTGGGCATTCCACGCCTGCTCCAGGCTCCCGGTGACATAGGCGTTGGTCGCCTCCACCGCCCCGTTGGCCGAATTACTGGCTCGCAGCGGCAGGAACGCCACATCCCTCTCGGACTCCTTGGCGAACGTGGCCAGCGCCACCGGCACCAACCCCGACGCCTGGCCGCCACCGGCCCCCTCACCACCGAAGGCCAGCGTGCCTGCCGACTCCATGGCGCCCTGCACACTGCTCCCGTACAGCCTGAGGCCCGCGTTCATGCCGTCGGCGGCCTCCCTCACCTCAGAGATCACCGACCGCACCCCCGCAGGCGAGATGTCCCACCCCGTCATGCCAATCCCCCAAGCCGCTCAGTTGGGACGCCTCCAACAGCAGCCATCGTCACACACACCACTGACAACCCAGAAGCTGTATGCGCTCAGGCTGCCCCCGCTACCTATCTGCGCTCCCACCAGACTCGGGACCGCAGGTGGACCCCCTGACGTCAGTGCGCCTCCCCGCCCCGCAACTGTCGACGAGCGACTCGGCATGGAGTGCGCGGGAGAGGACTTCGCTCACCCTGACCACTTAGACGTCATTTCGTTTGGTGTGATCTTGCGGCAGTCTGGGGTGGTGACTGCCCCTCTTGTCGAGCGGATGGTGCCGGACAGCCTGTGGGAGCTGTTCGCGCGCGTGGTGCCGCCGGCGCCGGAACGACCGCAGGGCGGTGGCCGGCGTCGGCGCGGGGACCGTGAGGTACTGCCCGCGATCATCTTTGTGGCCACCTCGGGGTGCACGTGGAATCAACTGCCGCCGGGCTTCGGACTACCGGGGGTGACCGCGTTCCGCCGCTTCACCGAGTGGTCCGAGGCCCGGGTGTGGGCCAAGTTGCACCGCCCGGTCCTGGACGAGCTTCGTGCCCGCGGCGAGCTGGACTAGTCGCGGTGCGCGATCGACTCCGTCAGCGTTCGCGCCCTCAAAGGGGGCAGTTGACGGGACCGAATCCGACCGACCGCGGCAAGAGCGGATCGAAAATCCACCTCATCGTGGACGGCAACGGCCTCCCGGTCTCGATCGGCATCTCCGCGGCCAGCCTCCACGACAGTCAGGCACTGATCCCGCTGGTGTGGGGCATACCGCCGATCCGCTCCCGCCGTGGACCGCGGCGTCGTAGGTCCGGCAAGCTCCATGGCGACAAGGGCTACGACTACCCGCACCTGTGGCGATGGTTAGCCGGCCGCGGGATTCGCCATCGCCTGGCCCGCAAGGGCACCGAGTCCTCGCGGCGGCTGGGCCGGCACCGCCTGGTCGTTGAGCGCACGGTGTCCTGGCTGCTGGGCTGCCGATGCCTCCATCGCCGCTACGAGCGCAAGCCCGAGCACTTCCTCGCCTTCACCGCCATCGCTTCGACTCTCATCTGCCATCGACGACTCGAAATGAAATGACGTCTTAGGAGCGGGTGTGGTCAACTCCACCCCCAAGCAGGCGGGTTACCGACTGGTGGAAGGCAGGGCGGCGGTAGCGTGCCGTCGACCACACACCACGACCCTTGACCGGGAGCCACTCCGCGATGTCTGGCCTTACCGACGTGCCGCGCGAACCTGAACCCGAGACCGCCGACAGTTACCAACCGTGGGTGGGTGATGTCCTGCATCACCTCGCATACGAAGGCCAGCGGCTGTCGGAGGCCGACATACTCACCCCCCTCCCCGAGGGCTTCGTGTTGACTTGGGAGGGCGTAGACGCGATCCTCTCCGCCGCCTGGAAGACCGATAGGGAAGAACTCAAGTGGACCATACATGTCCGAATAGCTAGACAGGTCAGATACGCCAGTGACGGCGCATACGTATTCCACCATGAGTATGGGTCACCTGACCGATACAAACCTCACGTACTACTTAAGAATTTGTTCACCGCAGGCTCGGGTTCCACCTGGGGCGACCTCGTTGAAGAGGTCATTGAATACCTCAATGACCCAAAACAAGAGTACGGGTGGCGCCTAGAGCCCACTAAACAGTACGAGTACGCGAACAGCGTTATCACCTACCGGCGGGACGTCGCGACGGCGGAACGCCGCGTACGGAGGGCTCTGCTGTCGCGGTGGCTCCGGCTGGTGCCGCTTGTGGTGATGCCGCTGGTTCTGACAGTGGTCGCATGGGGAAACCTGTGGCCGGACAACGTGCCGGACCTGCGCACGTTCAACAGTGTGGCCTTCGCGGTGATGCTGGTCCTGGTGGTGGTGTTCCTGGTCGGCTTCTTCTTGCGGGTGAAGGACGAGGAACACGGTGTCAGGTCGGTGTTCCTGCTACGCAGGGATCTGGAGATCATCCATGACCGATGGATCCTCAACGCCTCAAAGACGCGCCCGACGACGGAGCGGAGGGACGGCTACCGGGAGCACATACCTCGGGTGATAGATCGCTTGCGGCGCGACACACGATTCTACCGGCGTATTCACAACTGGTTTCAGTGGGGGGTGTTCTTCGCGTCCGTGGGAACCACGGCGACTACGGCTTTCTGGGAGACCCCGCAGCCGGGTAAGACGATCCTGATCGCGCTGGGGTCATTCCTTGCGTTCGCCACCGCAGTGACGGGCTATTTCAAATTCCGTGAGCGGGCGTACAACCTTCAGCAGACCGCGGACCAGGTAGAGCAGCACGCCACGGCCTTCGATTTGGGGATTGCGCCGTACGCGGATGCGGACGCGGCGGTGAACCTGGAGAGGTTCGCGGAGAACGTGGAGACGCTTCGGATGGAGCAGCGCAAGCGGGAACAACAGTTGGAACAGCCACATCAGGGGCAAGCCGAAGTCATCTGACCGGCAGGGGGGCCTCCGAGCTGCCTGCCGTTACCGGCAGCCGCCTGCTCGGCATTCGCCACTCCACGACACCTGGCAAGCCGCCATGGCACTGTCACGGATCCAGCTGCGCCGGAGGGAACTCGGCGGCCCCGGAAACCCAGCCCCGGGCCCCATGAACCGCGCCTACTCCCGGGCGGTGACGGCCCGGGAGCCTGCTGGCGGTACATACCTCGCTAACGATGACCGCAAAGCGCGCAGCAGCGTGTTAGCTAGATTCATTTGGCACACACCCGAAGTCCAGCGGCAGACCGACTGATGCCCAAGCGGCACCAAACCCCAAGCGAGTGCACTCCATTTGGTGTGGCCGGAATTCTGAGCTACAACATCACCCAGTCGAAGTCCTGAGACGGGAAAATGAAGCCTCTCAGGGGATTGGGATGAACATTGGCCAAGCTCATAGACAAGGGCGCCACCGCGACTGGAAAGCGGTGGGTGGTTCGTTACCGGGAGCCGGGCGGGCGTACCGCGCGGCAGCGTGAGAAGTCCTTCGACCGCAAGCGGGACGCTCTCGACTTCGCCACGAAAGTCGAGAACGACAAGCGTGAGAACACGTATGTCGATCCGACAGCCGGCCGCGTTTCCGTCAGCCAGTACGCGGAGAGCTGGCTCGCGTCGAAGGTGGGTGCACCCGGCACCCTCGTCGGGTACGAACAGATCATGCGGCTGCACGTATTGCCCCACTTGGGGAACAAGCCGATGGCCAAGGTGACCGCAGCTGACGTCGAAGCGCTCTTCGCTCGTTGGCGCCACGACGGCGCGAAACCCAACACCATCGCCTGCCGTCGGATCGCGCTCTCGGGCCTCTTCTCTCATGCCGCACGCCACAAACGGATCGCGACGAACCCCGTAAGGGAAGCACAGGCGCCCCAGGCCCCTGTCGTCTCCGTCGACGAGCGGGCGTTGCCCAGCTTCGAAGAGATATCTGCCCTAGCCGAGAAAATTGGGCCGCGACTCGAGCCGTGCGTCTGGCTCATGGCCTGCTGCGGCCTTCGGATCGGCGAGTCCCTCGGCGTATTCCCCGAAGACATTCGCGACGGAACGCTTCGGCTGCGTCGCCAAGTCACCCTCGTCAAAGACACATGCGGAAAATACGTCGCTCAGTACGCACCTCTCAAGCATCGCTCAGAGGGAGAATGGCGTGATATCCCTGCCCCAGCCATTCTGGATCCCTTCCATAGGTCCTTGCCCGTACGTAGCGCCCGTGGCGGGATGACGCACCCTGGCTTGGTTCGTAAATCCTGGGACGCAGCGATCGCCCGGCTCGGCCTTCCCCCTTATAAGCCGCACGACCTCCGACACAAGTGGGCGACGATCACGCTGAGCAACGGGGCTGCCCTCCACGAGGTCTCCCGGTGGCTAGGCCACCGTTCCGTCAACGTGACCGCAGACCTCTACGGCCACCTCACTCAGGACGGTCGCGAGCGCTGTCGCCAGATCATCACGTCGAGCTTCGCTCAGCACGTTCCCGTTCAGCCAGCGAATCCGGCGGCACCTGGTGCTGGGGGCGTGCTGAGTTCGTGCTGAGTTGGGTTCCTCGGGCGCACCGCGCAGCGTCTCTCCTGTCCCCCGTTCAGCGGCTTCAGGAACCACGCCGTAGCCATCGTCGTTTCCCCTCCGCGTCCGCGCATCAGCAGCCGATCCCCTTCTGACCTGCAAGGTTTCCCAGGCTTCTGCTCGATTCATCAGGGGTGGCGCCCACCGGGTGCTTTACGCGCCCCGCCGCGGGTGACTCAAGAGGCGACTCGGCCACCCCCGCCCTTGCCCTGGCTGATTCCGATCGGAAAGATTTGGTGCAGAAACGGTCCCTGTGGCGTGATCGTTCGGCATGTTACTCGCGGGTTCATGTCCGGGGTTCTCCGAGAGTAGCCCGTTTTCGCCGGATGACCTGGGCCTATGGCCACGGTTCGGACGTTTGGCAGTCGCTGCCGTTCGGGCGCTCTTGTGGGGTACGGTCGCGGCGCTGCATGGAGCACCACGAGGAGCGGGTCATTGCGCGAGTACTCCGTCCCCCCACTGGCGACGGCGCCCCGGGTCGGCGGTCTGGCGGACGCCGTCTTCGAGAATGCCGAGTCCGCCCCTGACAGGGTCGCGCTCTGCCGTAAGGATGACGCGGGACGCTGGGAGGACGTCAGCGCCGCGCGGTTCCGCGACGAGGTCATGGCGCTCGCCAAGGGACTGCTGGCCCAGGGCGTCCGGTTCGGCGACCGCGTCGGGATCATGTCGCGGACACGGTACGAGTGGACGCTGTTCGACTTCGCCCTGTGGTCGGTGGGCGCGCAGCCGGTACCGCTGTACCCGACCTCCTCCGCCGAGCAGGTCTTCTGGATGCTGCACGACTCGGCCGTCTCGTCGTGCGTCGTCGAGCACGAGGACCATGCCATGACCGTCGGCTCGGTCATCGACCGGCTGCCGCACCTGCGGCGGCTGTGGCAGTTGGACGCCGACCCGGTCGCCGAGCTGACCGAGGCGGGCGCGCACATCGAGGACGACGTCGTGCACCGGCACCGGATGGCGGTCACCCCGGACGCGCCCGCGACCGTCATCTACACCTCCGGCACCACCGGCCGCCCCAAGGGCTGCGTGATCAGCCACGCCAACTTCATGGCCGAGGCCGACAACGTCGTCGCACGGTACGAGAAGGTCTTCCACTCCAAGCCCGGCGACGAGGCGTCCACCCTGCTCTTCCTGCCGCTGGCACACGTCTTCGGGCGGATGGTGCAGGTCGCCGCGATCCGCGGCCGGGTCAAACTCGGCCACCAGCCGAACCTCTCGGCCACCGCGCTCCTCCCCGACCTGCAGTCCTTCCAGCCGAGCTTCATTCTCGCGGTGCCCTACATCTTCGAGAAGGTGTTCGCGGCGGCGCGGCGGAAGGCCGAGGCGGACGGCAAGGTCGGCCCCTTCGACAAGGCCGTCGACGTGGCGCGGCGGTATGCCGAGGCGATGGAGCACAAGGCGTTCGGTACCGGCTCCGGGCCCGGTCCGGGCCTGCGCATGCAGCACCAGCTGTTCGACAAGCTCGTCTACAGCAAGGTCCGCGCGGCGATGGGCGGCCGGGTCCGGCACGCGATGTCGGGCGGCTCGGCCATGGAGCGCCGGCTCGGCCTCTTCTGGGAGGGCGCGGGCGTCACGATCTACGAGGGATACGGCCTGACGGAGTCCACCGCCGCGGTCACCGCCAACCCGCCCGAGCAGACCCGGTTCGGCACGGTCGGGCTGCCCATCCCCGGTACGACCGTGCACATCGCGGACGACAACGAGGTGTGGGTGCACGGCGGCCAGGTCTTCCAGGGCTACCTCAACGACACCAAGGCCACCGATGCCGTACTGCACGACGGCTGGCTGGCCACCGGCGACCTCGGACAGCTCGACGAGGACGGATACCTCACGATCATCGGCCGCAAGAAGGAGATCCTGGTGACCTCCGGCGGCAAGACGATATCGCCAGTACCGCTGGAGGAGCGGGTGCGGGCGCATCCGTTGGTCGCCCAGTGCATTGTGATCGGCAACGACCGGCCGTACGTCGCCGCGCTGGTCACGCTGGACTCGGAGGCCGTGACGCACTGGCTGCAGATGCGCGGCAAGCCGTCCCTGCCGGCCACCGACCTGGTGCGCGACCCCGACCTGGAGACCGAGATCCGGCGGGCCGTGGTCGCCGCGAACACACTCGTCTCGCAGGCCGAGTCGATCCGTACGTTCCGCATCCTGGCCCACCAGTTCACCGAGGAGCACGGGCTGCTGACGCCGTCGCTGAAGCTGAAGCGGAAGGCGATCGAGACGGCGTACGAGGCGGAGGTGGCGGCGCTGTACGAGCGGTAGCTCGGCATCGCCACTCGAACGGGCGTACGGATGGCCGGGGACGCGGCAGCGACGGAACGGGTGACGGCTCAGTCCATCTCAGTCCGTCGGCGTGCATGGGAATGTGTGCCGCCGGATGATCGTTGAGTCTCGTAGCACCTGTACGCCGAACCAAAGGACCGATTCGCTCGTGAGCAAGGTTCCCCACATCACCCTCAACAACGGCGTCACGATGCCGCAGCTCGGCTTCGGTGTCTGGCAGATCCCGGACGACGAGGCGTTCACCGCTGTCGGCCACGCCCTGGAGGCCGGGTACCGCAGCATCGACACCGCCGCGATCTACGGCAACGAGGAGGGCACGGGGAAGGCCCTCGCCGCATCCGGCATCGCCCGTGACGAGCTGTTCGTGACGACGAAGCTGTGGAATACGGAACAGGGTTATGACTCCACCCTGCGCGCGTTCGACGCTTCGCTCGCCAAGCTGGGGCTGGACTACGTCGACCTGTACCTGATCCACTGGCCGCTGCCGGCCCGTGACACCTACGTCGACACCTACAAGGCGTTCGAGAAGATCCAGGCGGACGGCCGCGCCAAGGCCATCGGCGTCTCCAACTTCCAGCCGCCGCACCTCCAGCGGCTGCTGAACGAGACCTCGGTCGTCCCCGCGGTCAACCAGATCGAGCTCCACCCCGAGCTCCAGCAGGCCGAGACCCGCGCCTTCCACGCCGAGCACGACATCGCCACCGAGGCGTGGTCGCCGCTGGGCCAGGGCAAGGGCCTCCTGGAGAACGCCACGGTCGGCAAGCTCGCCGAGAAGCACGGCAAGACGCCGGCTCAGGTCGTGCTGCGCTGGCACCTCCAGCTCGGCAACGTCGTCATCCCCAAGTCCGCGACCCCGTCCCGGATCAAGGAGAACTTCGACGTCTTCGGCTTCGAGCTGGACGCGGAGGACCTGAGCACGATCGCCGGCCTGGACGCGGACAAGCGCCTGGGTCCGGACCCGGCCACGTTCGACGTGGCCTGAGTCAACGGCTCACCAGCACGGCGCCGCCGTCCGCCTTGGGGTGGGCGGCGGCGGTGCTGAGGGTTACCGGTCCTCGGGCCGCTGCTGCCGGCCGGTGCCGGTCTGATCGTTCAGCTTGTCCTGAGCCTTGTCCACCTGGCTCTGGTACTTGTTCCCCGTCCGCGCGTCGAAGGCGTCGCCGGCCTTCTCAACGCCTTTCCGGGTCTGGTCGGGGTGGCCCTTCATCATGCTCTTCAGCTTGTCGAGCATGGACATGGTTGCCTCCCTGTATGGGGTGCCTGACGTCCCCAGGGTCTCCGCATTTCCGCCCTCCCGCAAACGCGACGCAGACATGACGCAGCACTGTTGGTCACTCCGCGCGTCCCGCGTGCACCGTGCGCGCCGTGAGGAGGAAGGCGTCCGGGCGGTGGGCGATGGATGCCTCGTCGGTTGGGTCGGTGAGGCGGGTGAGTGTTGCGCGGTCTGCTTCGTCCAGCAGGTCGGCGTACTGTTCGGCGGCGCGGGACAGCCGGGCGGCGATGTGGTCGCGGGCGGTGCTGTCCAGGGGGGCCGGCAGGTCGAGGAGGAAGGTGCGGCTGGTGGTGTCGGCGAGGCCCGCGGCCGCCAGTAGGGCGGGCCAGTCCTCGGTGGTATCCCGGTAGCCCGGGAGTTCCGCTCGCATCTGTGCGAACCACTCCTCCTGGGCCGCGTCCAGTCTGGCCTGCAGGCCGGGGCGGCCGATGCCGATGTCGCGTGGCAGTACGCGGTCGGGCAGGCCGCCCTCGGCCACGGCCAGTACACCGCCGGGCCGTAGCCGCGCGGCGAGTAGTGCCACCGCGGCCCGTTGGTCGCCGACGTGGTGCAGTACCTTGCTCGTCCAGATGAGGTCGGCCGTGCCGAGCGCTTCGAGGTCGTCGTCGGGCAGTTCGGCCTCGTGGGTGCGGAACCGGTCGGCGAGGCCGAGTCGCGCGGCGCGGTCCCGGGCGCGGGCCAGCAGTTCCGGGGTCGGGTCCACCGCCACCACCTCCGCGTGCGGGAAGGCCCGCGCCAGCAGGCAGGTGACGACGCCGGGGCCGGAGCCGACGTCCCAGACGCGGCGTACGGATGCCTGTCCCGCGGCCCGTTCCTCGGAGCCGCCGAGCAGCGTGCGCAGCCAGTCGGCGGCCTGTTCGTACAGGGGCGTGGCGAGTTCGGCTTCGCGTACCAGCACCGGGGCCAGTTCTTCCCAGTCCATCTCCATGGGGCCCCTCTCCATCGGGTGGCCTCCGGTCACGCCAGGTCCGTCACCGTCACCGTGACGGTGAGTGTCGCGACGCCGTGCTGTTCCAAGTCCGCTGGTGGCAGCGCCCGTTGGACCGCGGACTTCACTTCCGTGCGTACCTCGCGGACCACGTCCAGCGCTCGGTGGCCGCGGCGCACCGCGAGGTGGATGCGCAGTCGCCACAGGCCCGGTGCGTCGCCCGGCTCCGCGCGGACGCCCGTGACGCGTGGCTGTCCGTCGGCGGGTGCGAGCAGCGGGACCGCGCCGCGTACGAGGTCGCCGAGGCCGGGACGGAGGTATGCGACGCCGGATGTGGCTCGTGCGGCCTCGGCCGCGGTGCGTTGCAGCAGTGTCCGGAGCTCGCGTTCCGTCCTGCCGAGGTCCTCGGCCCGGTGTGCGCCGCTCATGCCCGCTCCTCCCCCGAACCCGCATCCGCATCCGCCTCGACGATGTCCACGACCGCGACGTCGACTTCGGAGACGGTCATGCCGACCGCCTCGTCCGCCGCCGCGAGCACCCGGTCCCGGATCCGCTCCGCCAGTTCCGGCAGCGGCCACTCCAGGCCCGCCGCGACCTCCATGGTCACCGTCGCCGGTCCGCCGGGTGCCTGCAGGACGACCTTGCAGCTGCCCGCGAATACCGTGGGCAGCGCCTCGGCCGCCGCGCGGAACGCCTTCGCGGCCGCCGCCTCGGTGATCCAGGCGTCGTCCGCCGGCTCGCCCAGCGGCAGTGTGCGGCCGGGCCGCAGATCGGTCCTGACCAGGTCCATCACCCGTGCCGTGATCCGGTCGGCGGCCGCCGCCTCGGCCGCCTCGTCCACGTCGCGGTCCCGGGCCTCGCGTACGTAGTCGTCCAGTATCCCGAGCTGCGCCAGCGCTTCCTGGCAGTGCGGACAGCCGACTGTATGCGGATCGTCCGGGGACTCCTCCGCCGCCTCCCAGACCTCCGAGAGCGTGCGGCCGCAGGGCAGTGCCGGGTCCTCGCCCTCGTACGCGTCGCCTAGCGCCATGAGCTCATCGCCTCCGTCAGATAGCGGCGTGCCCGGAAGACCCGGCCGCGCACCGCCTGGTGCGTGCTGCCCACGATCTCGGCGATCTCCTCGTAGGGCAGCCCCTGCAGTTCGCGCAGGACCCAGCAGGCGCGCTGTTCGGGGGTGAGCCCCTGCATGGCGTCGCTCAGCGCGCGCACCGCCGCCTGCGACTCGGCCGCGCGGACCGGTGACGAGGCGTGTTCGGGCGCGGGCGGTTCGGGGACCGAGCCGAGGTCCTGGGTGGGGCGGCGGGTCCGCAGGATGTTCAGGCAGCGGTTGGTGACGATGCGGTACATCCACGTCGAGAACGAGGCGTCGCCGCGGAACTCCGGGATCCGGCGCCAGGCGTTGACGAACGCGTCCTGCACGGCGTCCTCCGCGTCCGTCCTGCTGCCCAGCAGCCGGGTCGCCAGGCGCAGCAGCGGCGGGCCGTGCCGGCGCACGAGCACCTCGAACGCGCCCTCGTCTCCCTCTCCGGCCCGCACGGCCAGGAGGGCATCGCCGGGTTCGGGCACCCGTCCGCTCCTCTCGGTCGGCACCGCGGAACATGCGTGCCAGGCATCACTGCCCCGGTACCCATTGGGGCACGCTCCGGTCCCGATGTCCCGGTACGGCACGCGCAAAGCACGGTGATTTTCCCGCTTTCCGATCATTCGCCGGGCCCACTGGGCACGGGCCCGGTACGGAAAGGGCCGTCGCACGGGGCAGGATGGGGCGCGGGCCGGTAAGCGGAACGGTCCGTACGGAAAGGAAGACCAGCACGATGGAGGTCGGCGATGGGCGCCGGGTACCGGAACAGCAGACGCCGGAGCGGGCCGGTCCGGTGCGCGGAGCGGTACAGGATGTCGTGCGCTCGCTGCCGGACTGGCGGCAGTGGCGGACCGCGCTGTGCCGTACGCCGCTGTCCGTGTGGCGTGACGATCTGACGGACTGGGCGGCCAGCCTGACGTATTACTCGGTGCTGGCGCTGCTGCCCGCGATGATTGTGACGGTGTCGCTGATCGGGCTGGCCGATCCGCCCGCGACCGGGCAGCTCATCGAGCACATCAGCGCGCTCGCCCCGGCCCAGTCCGGCGCCACGCTGCACCGCGCGCTCATCTCCATGTCGCATCAGCGGACCGCGGCCTGGCTGGTGGTGGGCGGTGCGACGGTCAGCGCGGTGTGGTCCTCGTGCAGCTATCTCGCGGTGTTCCGGCGGGCGCTGCACGCCATGCACCGGGTCAAGGACGACCGGCCGCCGTGGCGCAAGGCGCCGCGCATTCTCGGTACGGCGCTGGTGCTGCTCGCCTCGCTCATCGGCAGCGCGGTGGCCCTGCTGGCCAGCGGGCCGCTGGCGCGTGCGATGGGGCGCGCCGTGGGGCTGGGCCGGGCCGCCGAGGTGACCTGGAGCGTGGTCAAGTGGCCGCTGCTGCTGTGCCTGGTGACCGTGCTGGTACTGGTCCTCTTCCGCTCGGGGCCGCCGGCCTCGCGCGGGGTGCGGCGCGGGGTGCCCGGCGGCGTCCTCGCGGTGCTGCTGTGGCTGGTCTCCTCGGCGGGCTTCGCGCTGTACGCGTCGTACGTCGGGACCTTCAACCGGCTGTACGGGTCGCTCGCGGGCCCTGTGGTCTTTCTGATCTGGCTGTGGTTCTCCCACCTGTCCCTGCTGACCGGCGCGCAGTTCAACGCGGAGCTGACGCGGGCGGCACCGCGCGCCGGGCGGGAGCGGGGCCGGGAGCGGGTCAGCGGGCCCCGTGGCCCGCTGCGACGGCTTCGATCCGCTGTGCGAGGGCGAAGTCCCGTTCGGTGATGCGGCCGCCGGCGCTGTGGGTGTTCACCGCGATGGTCAGCTTGTTGTAGCTCAGCGTCTGGTCGGAGTGGTGGCCCAGCTCCTCCTGGATCTGGGCCACGTGGATGACCATCGCGGCCGCCGGGAGGTGGCTGTCGAAGCCGTACGTACGGGTCAGCTTGTCGTCGGCGACCGTCCAGCCGGGCAGCTCCGCCAGCCGGTCCTCGATCTCCTTGTCGGTGAGCGGATCCACCTGACCGTTCATGCCGTCCGCCTCTCAGCCGTCGCGTGCCGCGTGGGTATCTGCGTTCCAGATTTCCACCCACCTTCGCACGCCGAACCCGCTTTCGCGCCAATGTGCGGACGGGCGTGCCGCGGGTCGGTCCTGTACCGCGGTACTGGCCGGTGGCTCAGTCCTGCGCCGCGGCCACCAGCGCGGCCACCCGGTCGATCGCGAAGGCGTAGCCCTGGACGCCGCAGCCCGCGATGACGCCGTCGGCGCGGTGCGAGACGTAGGAGTGGTGCCGGAACTCCTCGCGGTGGTGGATGTTGGAGATGTGTACCTCCAGGACCGGCATCCCGTCGCAGGCGTTGAGCGCGTCGAGGATCGCGACGGAGGTGTGGGAGTACGCGGCCGGGTTGATCACGATGCCCGCATGGGTGAGCCGGGCCTCGTGGATCCAGTCGACGAGCTGCCCCTCGTGGTTCGACTGCCTGCAGTCGACCGTGCCCCCGTGCGCGGCCGCGGCCTTGGCACACAGCGCCTCGACGTCGGCGAGCGTGTCGGAGCCGTAGATCTCCGGCTGCCGCTGGCCCAGGAGGTTCAGGTTCGGGCCGTTGAGGACGAGGATCGGGGCGGTGGCGAGGGTGCGGGGCATGGCTCTCAACTCTCCGTTCGGTGAGGCGCGCTGTCAGGGCGCCAGTATCTCCTTCGGCGAGTCCTCTGCCGTTGCGGGGGCCTCGGCGGTCGCGGGGCCGTCGGCCGGTGTGAGGCCGTCGGCCGCCGTGGGTCCCTCGGCCGCCGTGGGCCCCTCGGTCGTCTCCCGCTCGCGTACGGTCCGTCGGGCCCGCATCCAGGCGTACACCAGGATGCCCGCGAAGAGGAACAGCACGCCCTGGTAGATCGCCGCGTATCCGGCGCCCGCCACCAGCCAGAAGGTGAAGCCGAAGGCGACCAGCGCGAGGACCAGGTCCCGGGCGAAGCGGCCGGGGCGCACCTCGTCGCGGCGCCCGGTGAGCAGGAAGTACACCTGCGCGCCGGCGGCGAGGAGGTAGGGCACGGTGGCCGAGAACGTCGTGATCAGGACGAGGATCTCGAAGACGCCGCCGGCGCCGGAGACGTAATTGCACACGGTGAGCGCCGAGGCCAGTACGACGGAGGCCAGGACGCCGAAGGTCGGCACGCCGCGCCGCTTCCTCCGGAAGGCGGCCGGGAACAGGCCGTCCCCGGCGGCGACGTACGGGGACTGGGCGCTCATCAGCGTCCAGCCGTTCAGCGCGCCGAGGATGGAGATCACGGCGGCCGCGGCGATCAGCGTGCCGCCCCAGGTGCCGCCGAACATCGAGTTCATCGCGTCGGAGAACGGGGCCTGGGAGTCGACCAGCTTGTCGTGCGGGACGGTGCCGAAGACCGAGAGGGTGCCGAGGAGGTAGACGACGGCGGCGCCGAGGACTCCGAGGACGGTGGCCCGGCCGACGTTGCGCCGCGGGTTGCGCACCTCGCCCGCGCTCATCGCGGCGGACTCCACGCCGACGTAGCTGTACAGCAGGATCGCGGCGGCGGCCGAGAGCCCGCCGAGCGAGCTGCCGCTGCCCTCGTGGAAGGAGCCGAGGTTGTCCGGGTCGAAGAAGAACAGCCCGGCGATCGCGATGAACAGCAGCGGCAGGAACTTCAGGACGGTGGCGATGAGCTGCACGGCACCGACGTAGCGGGTGCCGGCGAAGTTCGAGATCGCCGGGAGCCAGAGGGCGATCAGCGCGACGGCCAGGTCCATGCCCTTGGAGTCATGGCCGGGGAAGAGCACGTGGACATAGCCCACGGCGGCCACGGCGAGGGCCGCGTTGCTGACCCAGGACATGGTCCAGTACGACCAGGCGGAGAGGAAGCCGGCGAAGTCGCCGAACGCCTCGCGCGCGTAGACGTACGGGCCTCCGGTGTCCGGGTGGCGCTGCGCGAGGCGGCCGAAGACCAGGGCGAGCGCGAGCGCGCCGAGGGTCAGGACGCCGAAGGCGACGAGGCTGACGGTGCCGTAGGGGGCGACCGAGGCGGGGAGCAGGAAGATCCCGCCGCCGATGATGTTGCCCATCACCAGGGCGGTGGCGGTCCCCAGACCGAAGCGGCGGGTGTGCCGGTCGTGCATGGCGGGTGGTGGCTCTCTCTTGTGCTCTGCGTCCGAGGTCGCCGGACGCCCTGCGCACCGGGCCTGTGTCAGGCTCCCGGCACGCGCCGCGCCCGGCCGGGTGGCAGCGGGCGCCCCACCATGGTCCGCGACCCCGGAGGCCGCCTCCAAATCAGCGCTTTTTGTCCTGTGCGGCGCCATCGGCGGGCGAAAAAGCTTCGGAAGTGGCACCCTGCGACCGCATTTCGTCCACACCGGACCGTATCTCGCCCGCGCCCGGTGCCGTATCCGTACTGGACCGGGGCTCGCCGCCCACCGGTACCGCCGGTCCCCCGCCCTCCCCCAGCCAGCGGCGGAACACCCGGTGGACGTGTTCGGCGCCGACGAGCTCCGTGCCCTCCGGCACCGGCGGCGTGAGCTCTTCCGGCCAGAGCAGGAACGGGTGGGACTGCTTGCCGCCGAGGCCGCCGTGTGAGCCGATCTGTTCCTCGAAGGCGTGTACCTCGCCCGTCTCCGGGTCGCAGGAGGAATTGATCATGATGTCGGCGGCATGCGGGAAGCCGTCAGTACGGCGTACCGCATCCGCCGCGCCCGGCCCGAACGGCGCCAGCGGGTCCTCGCCGACGATCCGCCCCGTGTCGAGGTGGTGCGCGCCCCCGCGCGGGCCGAGGACGACCGCGCCGTGCTCCTCGGACCGTACGAGCACGAAGCCGATGCCCGGATGCTCGGCGAGGGTGCTCAGCAGTGCCGGATTGCGGCGGTCGATCTGCTCGCGCGTCGCCCGGCCCGGTATCGAGGGCAGCGACACCAGGCCGAGGTTCCCGGAGGCCAGCACGATCGGCTCGGCGGCCCGGCGGGCCCGCCGCGTGGTCTCCTCCGGCTCCTCCTCGGGGCGGTGCAGCGCGGCGCGCGCGGTGTTTCTCGCCTCGGCGCCCGTGGGGCTGCGGCGCGCCCGCCGGGACACCGGCAGCCCGCAGCCGGCCCGGACCAGGTCCTCCAGCGTCAGCCCGTACCGCCCGGCGAAGGTCTCCCCCGGGCTCTGCCCGTGGTCGGAGAGGAGCACGATGCGGTACGGGCGCGGCGCATGCGGGGCGATCTTGGCGATCAGCGCGAGCGAACGGTCCAGCCGCCGCAGCACCAGCCGCGCGTCCCGGCTCTCCGGCCCCGAGTGGTGCGCGACCTCGTCGTACGCGACCAGGTCGGCGTAGATCGCGGTCCGGCCGACCAGCATGTCGCCGATCACCGCGGCGACCACCACGTCCCGCTCGACGACCGTCGCGAACGCCCGCACGAAGGGGTACAGCCCGCCGCGCTTGACCCGCGGCCCGTCCTCCCGGAAGCGCGCCCGCAGCGACTGCTTGATCTCGCGGCACACCTCCACCACGAAGGAGGCGGCGGTGCGGGTGGCGTTCGCCGGGTCGGAGAAGTACGCGAAGTACCCGGCCCGGGAGCGGTTGTAGCGGCCGCGCCGGGCGGCCACCGAGAGCACCAGCGCGAGCTGTGCCGCGCCGCCGCTGAAAAGATTGCCGCGGCTCGCGCCGTCCACGGAGAGCAGGCCGCCGCTGCCGGTCCTGACCATCGCGCGGCGCTGCAGCTCGGCGGCGCTGGTCGGGCGGTTGCTGACGATGACCTCGCCGGTCTCCTTCTCGTACCAGCGGAAGGCGGGCACGTCGTGGTTGGTGCCGTGCAGGATGCCGAGCTGGCTGGCGCCGGTCTGGCTGGACCAGTCGGTGCGCCAGGGGGTGAGCGTGTGGGTCGCGCCGGCCCAGCCCGCGACGGTGGGCATGAGCGGGTCGGGGCCCGCCAGCGCGTCCGCGAGCACGTCGTGCCCGACGCCGTCGAGCTGGAGGAAGACCGTGCCGGGCGGGGCGCCGGCCGGGTCCTGCACCACGGAGGTGCGTCGCCGGAGGGCCAGCCGGGCCAGCCGCCTGCGGTACGCGTCGTCGTCCCCGACCGCGAGCGCCGCACCGGTGGCGGAGGACACCGCGGACATCACGGCGGCGACCACCACGGCCGTCTCCGGGGAGGCCGCGCCGCGCCCGTCGGGGATCAGCCAGAGCGCGACCAGCAGCAGCGAGCCGTTGAGCGCGAAGACCAGCAGGCCGAGCACGAGCGCGGGCACCAGCAGCAGGGTCCGTACGAGCAGCGGCCACACCAGGGCGCCGAGCAGGCCGAAGGCGCCGGCGCCGAGCGCCGCTGCCACCGCGATCTGGGTGGCGCTGTCGCCGTCCGCGGACTGCAGCCGGAAGTCGGGCAGCGCACCGGCCAGCACGAGCATGGCGACGGTCGAGACCGCCCAGACCGCGATCACTCGCAGCAGGGCACCGCCCGCGCTCCGCCATCGGGGTCGCCGCACTCCGCACTCACCTTTCCTCGGACATGTCACTGACATGTCCGGTACGTGTCACCGGTCCGCGCTTCAGCGTGCCACACGAGCCGGGACGGGTCGGGCCCCTGTGGACAACCCCGACAATGGCCATGGCAATGGCAGGGGCACCGGTCGGCGGGAAACAGCTTCCCGCGCGGTGCCCCGGTAGCCGGATTTGGCAGGATGAAGCGTGATCACTTTGCACACGCAGCGGCTCACATTGCGCCGCTGGCTCCCCGGAGACCTTCAGCCGATGGCGGCTGTGAACGCCGATCCCGAAGTGATGCGCTGGATCGGGAGCGGCGCGACGCGCAGTCTGACGCAGACCGCCTCCGGCATTTCCTCCTGGGAACAGGAGTGGGACATCGAGGGCTTCGGACTGTTCGCGGTGGAGCTGCGCGCCTCGCGGGAGCTGGCCGGGTTCGTCGGACTGTCCGTACCGCACTTCCTGCCGGAGGTACTGCCCGCCGTGGAGATCGGCTGGCGGCTGGGCCGGCCGTACTGGGGACGGGGCATCGCCACGGAGGCAGCACGGGCCGCGCTGGACTACGGATTCCGCGAGCGCGGCCTGGAGCGGATCATCAGCATCGCGCAACGCGGCAACGACGCCTCCGAACGCATCATGCGCAAGCTGGGGATGCGGCTGGACCGCGAGACGGTGGACCCGACATGCGGCCGCACGGTCCGGGTGTACGTCATCGACGCGCCGGGCTGCACTAGCGGCTGACCCGCGCCCACACGGTCTTGCCGATCTGCCGGTCCCGCACGCCCCAGGCGGTGGCCAGCGCCGCGACGAGTACGAGCCCGCGGCCAGTTTCCGCGTTCGCGGTGGGCCGTTGTAGCGCGGGGCGGGCGTCACCCGCGTCCGACACCTCCACGGTGATCTCCTTGTCCTCGCCCTCCTCTCCCAGGTCGATGCGGACCTCGAAGAGCCGCCCGGGGACGCGGCCGTGCCGGGCCGCGTTCGCGGCGAGTTCGGACACGACGAGCTCGACGGTGTCGACCGTGTCCGGCGCGACGCCGTGCGCGAGCAGTACCGCGCGGACGGCCCGCCGGGCCCGGCCGACGGACTGGGGGACGGAAGTGAACCGCTGGCACCAGGGGTGACTTTCTGCGTTCATGGGTCCACTGTCAGTGGTGGTGGCTACGCTCGGTAGTGGTTGCGGGTGGACCGTTGACCGACCGTTGAACCACGTTGAGGGGGGCTGCAATGGCGCAGCCGAAGAAGAAGGCCCTGAGCCCGGCCCAGCAGTACTTGGCGGAGGTACTGCGCCTTCTGCGCACGGCCCGCGGCCTGTCGCAGACCGAGCTGGGTTCGCTGATGAACTACACGGGCGCGGCGGTGAGCGCGGTGGAGACCTGCGCGAAACCGGCGACGGACGAGTTCCTGGAGAGCGCGGAGGGGGCGCTGGAGGCGGGCGGGGTGATCGCAGCGGCGGCGAAGTATGTGAGGTTGGAGCGGTATCCGGAGCACTTCCGGGGCGTGGTGCAGTTGGAGCAGGCGGCGCTGAGCGTGTCCTCGTACTGCACGCAGCTGATCCACGGCCTGTTGCAGACCGAGGAGTACACGCGGGCGACGCTGGGCTGCGCCTTCCCGCCGCTGGAAGCGGAGGAGATCGAGGGGCTGGCGAAGGCCCGGATGGAGCGCCGGGCGCTCCTCGACCGCAAACCGGTGTGCTGCATCAACGTCATCCACGAAGAGGCCGCGCTGCGGCGGCGGCTCGGCGGCCTGGACGTCATGCGGCGCCAGTACGAGCACCTCATCGAGTGCGCTCAGCGTCCCAACGTCGCGCTCCAGGTGATGCCGATGAGCAAGGGCGAACACGCGGGGATCCCGGGTCCCATGACGGTAATCGAAACTCCGGAATTGACGAGCCTGGTCTACACGGAAGTAGAGGGGCAGAGCACTCTGGTATCGCGTCCGGAAGAAGTCGGAGTACTGACTCGGCGCTATGCCATGATCGGACGCCAGGCCCTCCGGCCGGAGGACTCCGTGAAGCTGATCGAGCAGTTGAGGGATGAGCTATGAGCGACCTGAAATGGTTCAAGAGCAGCTACAGCGATTCCACGGGCGGTGAGTGCGTCGAGGTCGCTCCCAGCCTGACTCTCGTCCACATCCGGGATTCCAAGGACCCCGACGGGCCGGTCCTCGACGTGCGGCCTGACACGTTTGCCGCTTTCATAACCTTCGCGGCTCGGGCGTAGGCTCGAGGGGCGGGGTGTAAGGCGCGCGTACGGAGGTCAGACCGTGTCGGTGGAGGTCACGTGGTGGGGGCATGCCACCGCTACGGTCGAGGACTCCGGGACGCGGCTGCTGACCGACCCGCTGTTCGTACGGCGCCTGGCGCACCTGCGGCGGCGCCGGGGCGCCCTGCCCGGTGGCAGCGCCACCATCGCGGACGCGGTGCTGATCTCGCATCTGCACGCCGACCATCTCCACCTGCCCTCGCTCGCGCGTCTCGCGCCCGGTACGCGGCTGATCGTGCCGCGTGGCGCGCCCGCCGCACTGCCCGGGCTGCGTCGCACCGCGGCCGCCCACGGCCTGCCCGTGACGGAGCTCGCGGCCGGCGACAAGACCGAGGTCGGTGCGGTCACCGTACGGGCGGTGCGCGCGGCGCACGACGGGCGGCGGCTGCCGTTCGGGCGGCACCGCGTGCCGGCGCTCGGCTATGTGATGCAGGGCGCGGCAACGACGTACTTCGCGGGTGACACCGGGCTGTTCGACGAAATGGCGGACGAGGTCGGAGCGTGCGACGTGGCGCTGCTGCCGGTCGGCGGCTGGGGCCCGCGCCTCGGGCACGAGCACCTGGACGCGCGTCAAGCGGCGGTCGCGGCGGCCCGGCTCGCGCCGCGCGATGCCGTGCCGGTGCACTACGGCACGTACTGGCCGATCGGTATGGAATTCGTGCGGCCGCACGAATTCCACGCGCCGGGGCAGGAGTTCGTACGGCAGTCGGCGCTGGTGGCGCCCGAGGTGACCGTGCACCGGCTGGAGCACGGTGACTCGGTGCGGCTGGCGGCGGGCCGGTGAGCGCTTCCTGGACACCGGTCGTCGCGCTGGCTGCCGTGGTCCCGCCGGAGTCCACGCAGCAGGCGGCCGGTTATCCGTCGCTCTTCGTCCTGGTGGTGCTCGGCTCGCTGGTGCCGGTCGTGCCGACCGGGGCGCTGGTCAGCTCGGCGGCGGCCGTGGCGTTCCACCACACCGCGCCGTTCTCGCTGCTGCTGGTCTTCCTCGTGGCGTCGGCCGCCGCGTTCCTCGGCGACATGGCGCTGTACTGGCTGGGCGCGCGCGGGGTGCGGTCCAAGAACGGCTCGCGGTGGCTGGAGCGGCTGCGCGAGCGGTCGGCGCCGGAGCGGCTGGCGCAGGCCCGGACGCGGCTGGACGAGCACGGAGTGCAGGTGCTCGTGCTGTCCCGGCTGATGCCGGCCGGGCGCATTCCGATCATGCTGGCGTGCCTGCTGGCGAAGCTGCCGGTGCGGTGGTTCGCTCGCGGTGATCTGCCTGCGTGCCTGGCCTGGGCTGCGACGTACCAGCTCATCGGCATTCTGGGCGGCTCGCTCTTCAGCGAGCCGTGGCAGGGCGTGGCCGCGGCGGTCGGCCTGACGGTCCTGCTCAGCGCGGCCCCGGCGGCCTGGCGCCGGATCCGCCGCCCGCACGACCACTCGGCCTGACGCGCCCCCGACCGACCCGACCGACCCGACCGGCCTGACGTGTCGTCAGTCGGCCGTCCTCCTTTCCATTCCCAACGCCTCGCCCAGCGCCCGGAGTTCCTCCTTCACCGCGGGGATTTCGAGAGGGTCAGGAGCGGCCAGCAAGCGTCTGCGGCGGTCGGCGTCCGGGTCGAACAGGGCCTCCGTACTCAGGCGGACGCGCAGCGCCTTGGGGTCGTCGCCGAAGCGGTGGCCGCCGCGGGCGGCCCAGCGGGCCAGTGCCCGTTCCAGCGCGGCCGGTCCCGTGACGCCGCGGGCGGCGAAGGCGGGGCGGAGCGGTTCGAGGTCGGCGTAGAGGTGGCTGCCGGCGTGCGGCGGGCGGCAGACCGCGCCGGCGTCGGTGAGCGTGTGGTGCAGCCCGGCGGCGAGCCGGCCGTGCAGCCGCGCCGCCGCGGTGATCCGCTCCCGTACGGTGGCGGGCTCGCCCAGCGCATGGCCGACGGCGGCGGCGAGCGGACCCGGCAGCGGAGTGGCGAGGCCGGTCAGCGCGTCGAGCGCGGCGGCGCGCAGTACCTCGCCGGGGTCGGTGGCGGGGAAGCGGGCGAGCGCGGCGGGCCAGGAGGCCGGTACGAGCGTGGCCCGCAGGTCGGCGAGGACGACGACGCTGCCGGGCAGCATCTCGGCGGGGCTGAGCACCACCGTGTCGTGCGGGTCGTGCAGCAGGTCGCGGCGGGTCTCGTCGCTGATGATCCACAGTCCCTCGTCGGCCGCCACCTCGCACACCTCGTGCAGCTGCTCGGGCGCCGGGCAGGTGCCGGTGGGGTCGTCGGCGACGGACACCAGCAGCACCCGCGGGTCGCCGCCGGTGTCCCGGGCGCGGTGCACGGCCTCCAGGAGCGTGAAGGGGTCCGGTACTCCCCCGGACTCGGCCGGTGCCGGCGCCGGGTGCACGGCGCGGCCCAGCAGCCGGGCCTGCGGGGCGTACCACGCGGCGCACGGGCGGGGCAGTACGACGTCGCCGCCGGTCGCGGCGAGCAGCGCGAGCAGCAGAGCGGGCGCGCCGGGTCCGGCCAGCACGCGTTCGGCGGCGGTCGCAAGGCCCCGGCGCTCGAAGTAGCCGCAGGCGGTGGCGCGCAGGGTCAGGGCGCCGCCGGGCGGTTCGGGGTCGGTGCGGTCGGCCGCAGCGGCCAGGTGCGCGGCCAGCTCCGGGAGGATGGGCAGGCCCATGGGCGGATCCGGATCCGGGTGCGGCTCCAGGGCGCTCGGCTGCATCCGTACCTCCACTGTCCACGGCAGGCGGTCGGGGCCCGCACGGCGTCGGGCCCCGACCACCCTTGCAGATCACGGAGGTGCGGCGCGGGACGACACGTCACCGCTCCGCGCCGCGGGCCTCCCGTCCGCGGCCGCCGTTCTCCTCGCGCAGGCAGCGCAGCTCCCGCTCCAGGCCGCGGCCGCGGGTCTCGACGACGGCGGCGGCGAGGTCGTGGAGCTTGCGGTTGGTGTGCTGGGAGAGCCGGCGCAGCATGCCGAACGCCTCGTCGGCGTCGCAGCGCAGCACGTACATCATGATTCCGCACGCCTGGTCGACGATCGGGCGGGAGCGGAGCGCGGCGTCCAGCCGGCCGACCTCCGCCAGCGCCCGGCGGTAGTTCCGGTCGCGGGCCAGGCCGGTGGCGGCGAGGTCGCCGAGCGCGGCGGCCGCGCAGTCGCCGGGGTCCGCGGTGAGTCCGGGGCGGAAGCTGTAGACGGTGACGGTGACCGCCAGTCCGTCGCGCAGGTACGGCAGCGTCGTACTGGAGCGTACGCCCGCCTCCAGCGCCTCGGTGCGGTACGCGGGCCACCGGTCGTCGTGCAGCAGGTCGTCGGAGGTGACGGGGCGTCCGGAGGCCAGGGCGGCCTGGATGGGCCCTTCGCCGGACTCCCACTGGACGCTGACCAGCGAGGTCAGGTCGGGATGGGTGACGGCGGCGGGCGGGTCGGCGGCCGCTTCGCCGGTGGTCACGGTCGCGGTGGCGCCGCAGCTGTCCGGGGTGCACCGCGCGGCTACGTCCGCGAGGTTCACCAGGCTCCGGGCGGACGAACCCCGCGCGTCGCCGGATTCATCCACCGGGCAGAGGGTGTGGGTCGCCATTGCTGTCAGTCCCTCGGTCCTTGTCGGTCCTCGGTCGGTGCTCCGGGCCGGCGGTGCGGCGGTGCAGCTCAGCAGTGGTCCCGCCGCGGCCGGTCGCATATGTCGGAGGCCCGGCCCGTAGGGAGTCGGATGCCCGGCGCGCGGGCGCGGAAAACGCCGGTATCCCGTCGTTCGGGAGCCGGTTTCCGGGGCCCGGCACCGGCGCCCCGGCCGCCCCGGCGAGTACGTCCGTCCCGGCCCGCACCCGCGTCTCCGCGCCCTGCCCGCGCCTCCCGTTCCGCGCCCGCGATCTCCCTCCATTCCGGACGTGATGGGGCTCTTCCGGACGTGTATGGGTTCCGGGCGGGGCCGGTACCTGTCGGTCCGGATACGGTGTGGGCATGGCCGGGGTAGAGCAGTCAGCGGGCGGGGATCTCACCGATTTCCGCAAGCGGGTGGAGGAGTTGCGGAGCGCGCGGGCGCTGCCGTCGCAGGAGCAGCAGCCGATGCTGGACGCTGCCCTTTTCGAGCTGCAGCACGTCGTCGACGTACTGCTGCCGCGGTACGAAGGGCTGGCGGCGGCCGGCCGCAACAACGGCTCGCGGGCGGGGACGGAGGAGCAGCAGCTGCTGCGGGCGCTGTTCCAGCGGACGCCCTGCGTGGTCGCGCTGCTGGATCCGGACACGGTCGTGCGGCGGCTGAACTTCGCCGGGACGATCCTTTTCGGCATGCGCGCGGGGTACGCGACAGGGCGCCCGCTCACCGGCTCGCTGGCCCCGGAGATCCGCGCGGCCTTCCGGTCGCAGGTCGCCGCCGTGGCCCGTAACGAAGGCGACCGCAGCATGGTCGTCCGGCTGCTCCGCACGCCCGACGGGCCCGGCGAGCCGCTGCGCGCGACGATGACGGCGCTGCGTCCGCCGGGGGAGCCGGGCACGGCCGTTCTCACGGTTTTCCACACCGGGGGCGGTGCGTTCCCTTCGCACGAAATACCATCAATTAACGGGATATGGCTGGGGGATGAACAGCAGGGGGACCACGGGGAGCAGCGCGCGCACCTCGCGGAAGTGAAGCAGGGCGCCGAGCTGATGGATCTCCTCGACGACACGACCACCGCGCTGCTCTCCGGGCAGCCGGCGGGCACGGCGGTGAAGGCGGGCGGGCCCCCCGCCGCGGTGGAGCGGGCCCTGCGGGAGCTGAGCGGCCGGTTCGCCGACTGGGTGGTACTCGACGAGACGACGCCGGCGGAGGGGGAAGCGGCGGACGGGGCCGGTGCCCTGCGCCGCACCCTGGTCCTCGGCCCGGACGACAGCGAGGACCTCACCGCGGCGCTCGCCGGGCAGGACCCGGCCCAGTGTCCGCTCGCCGAGGACGGGGCCCGCACCGGCAGCTCCGCCCTCCAGGTACGGCCCGAAGACGTGGCGGACTTCGGCCACGACGCACAGGGGGCACCACTGCTGGTACGCGCCTCGGTCACCTCCCTGCTGTGCGTGCCACTGCGGGAAGCGGGCGGCCCCGTACGGGGTGTGCTCACGCTGTTCCGTACGGGGGCCCGCCAGGCGTTCAGCCTCCCGGAGGCCGGAGTCGTGGACCGGGTGTCGCGGCACCTGGCGCTGGCGCTGCGCGACACCCGGTCCTGAGAACGGCGCCCTGCCGCGAGAGCAGGTGAGAGCGGTACGGGCGCCGGGTCCGGGCGTCAGGTGGCGGCGCACTCCTCCTGACGGCCGCCGACCTGGTCGGCGAGGCGGCGGCAGGTCCGGCTGATGATCCGCGAGACATGCATCTGGGAGATGCCGAGCCGGTCGGCGATCCGGCTCTGGGTCATGTCGCAGAAGAACCGCATGTAGAGGATCTCCCGCTCGCGCTCCGGCAGATTGCGCAGCTTGGGCTTGACCGCCTCGCGGTCCAGGACGAGGTCGAAGCCGGCCTCGGGGGCGCCGAGCGTGTCGGCGAGCGAGTAGCCGTCGTCGGCGCCGGGCAGTTCGGCGTCCAGGGACAGCGTGGTGAAGCTCTCCAGCGCCTGGCTGCCGAGCAGTACCTCTTCCAGGGACATGCCGGTGTGCTCGGCGATCTCCTCGGGGGTGGGCCCGCGGTCGTCCACGCTGCGGGTCAGTTCCTGGCGCGCGGCGCGGACGCGGTTGCGCAGCTCCTGCACCCGGCGCGGTACGTGCAGTCCCCACATGTGGTCACGGAAGTGCCGCTTGACCTCGCCCACGATGGTGGGCACGGCGAAGCTCTCGAACGCGCAGCCGCGCTCGGGGTCGTAGCGGTCCACGGCCTTCACCAGGCCGAGCGCCGCGACCTGCTGGAGGTCCTCGGCGGACTCGCCACGGTTGCGGAAGCGCAGCGCGAGCCGCTCGGACATGGGCAGCCAGGCGCAGACGACGCGGCGCCGCAGCTCGTCGCGTTCGGGGCCTTCGGGGAGGGTGGACAGCCGCTCGAAGTCAGCGGCGGTGTCGGGGGCGTCGTGGTGGGAGTGGCGGGCCCGCGCCCGGCTGCCGCCCGGCGGGGCCTTGCTCGCCGTGACCCTGCGCGGCTTGCTGCGGCGTACGGGTTTGCCGGGCGGCCGGCTCGGCGCCTGGTCGGGCCGCCGGCGCGCGGCGCGCTGCTCGGGGGTGCGTTCTATCGCGGTGTGCTGTTCTTCGGCCTGGGGTGTCATGGGCATGGTCTGGGCTCCCTGATCCGTCGACTCAGAGTCCGTCAGATCCCGTGGAAGCGCGGCCAGACAGGCGCGCCCGCGAGGCGTCATACGTCTTCCACGGGCGTGCCTCCGGTCCGAAGCACGGTTAGTCGCGTGCCCGGCCGCCCCCTGCGTAAACCCCTCCCCCCTCAAGTCAGTTCGGGACGCGCGGTCCCACGCCCGGACCGGACGGGCCGCCGACCGGCCGTGCCCGGCGCCCAGGTAACCGCCCGCGCGCGCCGTACACCACGTACTTCGTACGGATTCCGCCCGCGGGGCGCCCCACCACCGGGCGGAGTCGGTTTTCAGCCCGCCGTCCGCCGCCCGGTCGGCGGTGCTTCGTAGTGCCGTACGGTGACCGGCTCCGGCCCACCCCAGTCCTGCCGTTCGGTGCGCACGAGCCGCCAGCCCCGGCGTTCGTACAGGGCGATCGCGGCGGCGTCCGTGGCGTTGACGGCCAGTACGGGCCGCAGCCCACCGGCCGCAGCCTCGTTGGTCACGCGACGCAGCAGCCGGCCGCCCAGGCCCCGGCCGCGCGCCTCGGGGGCAACGTAGAGCCGGTTCACCTCTCCCCCGCACAGCGCGGCGTGGCCCGCGACGCGGCCGTCCGCGTCCTCGGCGATCCACGCGCCGGTCAGCCCCTCCGGAGTCAGCCAGCCCGCCGGATCGGCAGGCCAGACGTACGGATAGCCGCTGTGCAGGTGCACCGCGCGCAGCAGGCGTACGCACGCGGGCAGGTCCTGCGCGTCGCGAGGTCTGATCATCGGCCCATCGAAGCACGCGGCGGGCATGGCCGGGGGCGTCTTGGGTACTGCTGCCAGCACTCCCCCTGCAGGAGGCCGGCCGTGAGAGCAGGAGAAGGAAGAAGGCGATCAGGCAATGGCACAGTTGGTACGGGAAGTCATGACGCCGGCCGTCACCGCCGTACACCCAGACGCTTCGCTGGTGGAGGCGGCTCAGCTCATGCGCGCGCACGACATCGGAGACGTCCTGGTGGCGGAGGACGGCAAGCTGGTGGGCGTGGTGACCGACCGGGATATCGTGCTGCGCGCCGTGGCGGACGGAGTGGACCCGTTCAGCGTGCAGTGCCATTCGGTGTGCACCCCGGAACCGGTCACGGTCGGTCCGGAGGAGCCGGTGTCGGCCGCGGTGACGCTGCTGCGCCGGAACGCGGTGCGGCGGCTGCCGGTGGTCCAGAACGGCGCTCCGGTGGGCATGGTCAGCATCGGTGACCTGGCGCGGGACCAGGACCCCGAATCGGCCCTGGCGGACATCAGCCGGGCCGCGCCGGACGGATCGCCGGGTCGGTGGTGATCCGTCCGGAAGACGGTCCGTTACCGTCTGCCGGCCCGTTACCGTCTGCGGTGGTCCCGCTGGGGTACATGTGGCTCATGCGCACTGTACTGAGCACGTGGGACCGCAGGACGTTCAACGGGGTCGCGACCCGGCACTGGCCCGGCGCCGAGCGCGTGCTGCCCAAACTGAGCCGCGCCGCCGACCACGGGCTGCTGTGGCTGGGCGCGGCGGCGGGCGCGGCGGCGCTGGGCGGGCGGCCCGCACGCCGGGCCGCGCTGCGCGGCGTCGCCTCGCTGGCGGTGGCGTCCCTGACGGTGAACACCCTGGGCAAGCGCTCGGTACGCCGGGACCGGCCGATCCTGGACGCGGTACCGGTGATACGGCAGCTCTCCCGGCAGCCCTTCACGACCTCCTTCCCCTCGGGGCACGCCGCCTCCGCCGTGGCGTTCGCGACCGGCGTGGCTTTCGAGAACAAGTGGTGGGGGCTGGCGCTGGCGCCGGTCGCCGCCTCGGTAGCCTTCTCCCGCATCTACACCGGTGTCCACTATCCGGGCGATGTACTGGCGGGCGCCGCGCTCGGCGCGGGCGCGGCCTTCGCGGTACGCGGCTTCGCGCCGACCCGCGCGCAGATGGCGCCGCCCGCCCGGCCGCGCGCCGACGCGCCCGCACTGCCGGACGGCGACGGGCTGTGTGTCGTCACGAACCAGGGCTCGGGCCAGCGCACCGGCGCGCACAGCGACCAGACCCAGGTCATCCATGACGTACTGCCGCTGGCCGAGGTGACCGAGTGCGGCCACCAGGGCGCGGTGCCGCTGGACAAGGCGCTGCAGGCCGCGGCCGAGCGGGCCGCCGAGCGCGGCGGGGCGCTCGGCGTGCTGGGCGGCGACGGCACGATCAATGCGGCGGCCGCGGTCGCGGTGCGGCACGGCGTACCGCTCGCGGTGCTGCCCGGCGGCACCCACAACCACTTCGCGTACGACCTGGGCGTGGAGACCGTGGCCGAGGCGGCGCGGGCGGTGCAGACCGGCGAGGCGGTCGCGGTGGACCTCGCGCGGTTCCGCACCGGGCCGCGGCAGGAGCCGACCTACTTCCTCAACACCTTCTCGATCGGGGCCTACCCCGATCTGGTGCGCATCAGGGAGGAGTGGGCCGGGAAGATCGGCGCCTGGCCGGCCGGGGTGCTGGCCGCGTGGCAGGTGCTGCGCACCGCCGAGCCGGTGACCGTGGAGATCAACGGCCGGCGGCGCGAGCTGTGGACGCTGTTCGTGGGCAACTGCGCGTACCGGGGCCTCGGTTCGGCCCCGGTCCGGCGGCACGACCTGGCGGACGGCGTGCTGGACGTACGGATGGTGCACGGCGGCCGGCTGGCCCGCACGCGGCTGCTCACCGCGGCACTGACGGGGGCGCTGCGGCATACGCCCGTCTTGAGCGAGGCGCGGCTGCGGACCTTGCGGATCGGGGGGCTGGCGGCCGGTACGGATCTTGCGTACGACGGCGAAGTGACTCCGGCGGGCGAGGAGTTGGTGGTTGATAAGGAGAACGAGGCGTTGGTTGTCTATCGGCTGCTGCCGGAGTGAGCCGCACACACAGTGTTTATATTCTGAGACGGGACTCTCATAGTTCGAGATGGCGGCGTACGGTGTGATCACGGCGCGGGTGTCGCGCCGTGACCGCATCGAGCATGCGAAGGAGCAGCCATGTCGCAGGAGTCCGCCGTCTACACCCACGGTCACCACGAGTCCGTACTGCGCTCGCACACCTGGCGCACAGCCGCCAACTCCGCGGCCTACCTGCTGGATTCGCTCAAGCCGCACATGAAGATCCTGGACATCGGCTGCGGCCCCGGCACGATCACCGCCGACCTGGCGGCGCTGGTGCCGGACGGCTCGGTGACCGGTCTGGAGCACGCGCCGGGCGTCCTGGAGCAGGCCCGGGCCGTGGCGGACGACCGCGGACTGACCAACGTCCACTTCGCGGTCGGCGATGTCCACGCACTGGACTACCCGGACGACACCTTCTGCGTCGTCCACGCCCACCAGGTGCTGCAGCACGTCGGCGATCCCGTCCAGGCGCTGCGCGAGATGCGCCGGGTCACCAAGCCGGGCGGGATCGTGGCGGTGCGGGACGCGGACTACGGCACGATGACGTGGTTCCCGGACGTCGACGGCATGGACGCCTGGCTGGACCTGTACATGCGGGTCGCGGTGGCCAACGGGGGCGCGCCGGACGGCGGGCGCCGACTGCGGTCCTGGGCGCTGTCGGCCGGGTTCGCGCCGGACGCGGTGACGTCTTCGGTGAGCGGATGGTGCTATGCCACCGACGAGGAACGCGCCTGGTGGAGCGGCCTGTGGGCGGACCGCACGCTGGCTTCCACGTACGCCGAGCGGGCGACGGAAGGCGGCCATGCCACCCCGGCCGAGCTGCGGCGGATCAGCGACGCCTGGCGCGAGTGGGGCCGCCGCGAGGACGGCTGGTTCGCGATGGTGCACGGCGAAATCCTGTGCCGCGTGTGAGGACCGTCTGGAGGAGTTCTGGGATGATCGCGTTGTACGGCCACGCCAACTAGGCTCCTCCGCATGGACATTCTCGGTACCTCCCTGCGGGTGTGCGTCGACGACCTGGACACCGCGATTCCCGTGTACGAACGGCTGACGGGCGCGCAGGCGCAGCGCTTCCAGCGCGGCGGCGTGTCCGTCGCCGCGGTCGGCTGCTTCTTCCTGATGAGCGGCCCCGAAGCGGAGCTGTCCGTACTCCGCAAGATCGCCGCGACGATCGCGGTGTCGAACGTGGACCAGGCGGTGGACGACCTGAAGGCGGTCGGCGGACAGGTCATCGCGGGCCCGCTCGCCGGCCCCGCCGGCCGCAACATGGTGGCCCGCCACCCGGACGGCTCGATCTTCGAGTACGTGGACCGGGTGGCGATCACCTGACGGGGTTTCGGCTCTTACCGGGACACGTCCAGTTTTACCGGGACACGTCGAGGACGATCTTGCCGCGGGCGCGGCCGGACTGGCTGCGGCGGAACGCCTCCGCGGCCTGCTCCAGGGGCAGCGCCGTGTCGATGTTGACGGTGAGCTTGCCGGCCTCGGCGAGGTCGGCGAGCGCGGTGAGGTCGGCGCTGTCGGGTCGCACCCACACGAGGTGGCCGCCCTTCCCGACGACCTCGTTGTCGACGACCGACGCCACCCGCTTCGGGTCCTTGAGCACCTGCTGGGAGACGTCGACCGCGTCGCCGCCGACGAAGTCCGCCGCCGCGTCCACGCCCTCGGGGGCCAGCGCGCGCACCCGGTCGGCGAGGCCCTCCCCGTAGGTCACCGGCTCGGCGCCCAGCGAGCGCAGGAAGTCGTGGTTGTGCTCGCTCGCCGTGCCGATGACGCGGGCGCCCCAGGCCACCGCGATCTGCACGGCGAACGCGCCGACACCGCCCGCCGCCGCGTGCACCAGCACAGTGTCACCGCTGCCCACGGCCAGCCGCTTCAGCGCCTGGTACGCCGTGAGCCCGGCCAGCGGCACGCCCGCCGCCTGCTGCCAGTCCAGCGCCGCCGGCTTGCGCGCAAGGGTGCGCACCGGCGCCGCGACCAGCTCGGCGAAGGTGCCGTGCTGGACCTCGTCCTTGCGCACGTATCCGAACACCTCGTCCCCGACGGCGTACTCCGTCGCGTCCATGCCGACCTCCTCGACGACACCGGACACGTCCCACCCGGGGATCAGCGGGAAGTGCACATGCATGATCGGGTCGAGATAGCCGGCCAGGATCTTCCAGTCGACCGGATTGACGCCGGCCGCCTTCACCCGGATCAGGACGGAGTCGGGCGCCACCTTCGGGGCGGGCTGGTCGGTGAGTTCGAGGACGTCGGGGTCGCCGTAGCTGTTCGCGGTGATTGCCTTCATGTCGCAGTGAACGAACGTCCTCGCCTGATCATTCCGTTCGTCGCTCGTATGGGTGACTCCCTTGGATGACTCCCTGCCCGGGAGCCGTGGAGTCAGGCCGGGCGCATCCGGTACTCGTACCGCTCCGGGAGCGGATGAGCGGCGCGGGCCCGGGCGCGTACCTCGTCCGTGACCGGGCCGTCGCCGGCGACGAGCCGTTCGGCGATCGCGTACCAGGTGTCGCTGAGGGTCTCGTCGCCCTCGCGGAGGTCCGCGACCTCGAAGCCCTCGTCGAAGACCGCGCGGGCGCCGGGCGCGTCGCCCTGCGCGAGCAGGACCTGCGCCGCCAGCAGGCGGAAGCGGCCGCGTGCGCGGTCCGAGGGGCGCAGCCGGTCGAGGACGGCGGCCGCGTCGTCGGCGCGGTCGGCCGCGATCAGCGCCGGGACCGCCTCGCGGGCGAGTGCGGGCAGTACGGTGCGCTGCACCTCCTCCTCTGTTTCCCCCGCGCACGCGACCGCTTCGGCGTACCGCTGCGCCGCCCGGGCCGTCTCGCCCGCCGCGGCCTCCGCGACCGCCAGGCAGTACAGCGGCCAGCAGCTCCGGCCACGGGAGAGCGCGCGTTCCCAGCTCCGGACGGCCTGGGCGCGGTCGCCCGCGTGCCACTGGGCGACGCCCAGGTGGTAGTCGGACGACGGGCTCGGGCGCGCGGACTCCAGGAGGTCGCGCCAGGGCGGGGCGACCAGCGAGGCACCCGGTACGCCGGGCCCGGCCGGGCGCGCGTCCGAGTGTGCGTCCGGGAGGTCGCCGGTCCGCAGGAGCTCCAGCCAGGGCCGCTGTTCCTCGCTCAGAGTGTCCTCGGTGAACGGCGTGCCCGGCAGGTCGTACCCGGCGCGGGCCACCTCCAGCGCGCCCCAGCCGGAGCCGGTGGCGAGCCGCTCCTTCGGTTCGAGGTCGGCGTACGGCCGCCAAGTGGCGTACGCGGTGGCCACGTCGGCGCGCGGCAGCGTCGCTTCGAGCCGGTTCGCGACCTCACCACGGGCCGCGCTCCAGTCCGTCCCGTGCACCGTTTCCGGGTCGGTGGCCAGCGGCCCGTACGCCTCCAGCCACGCGAACTCCGCCCCGCCTTCGAGGGGCACGTGCTCCAGCTGGGTGCGGGCGAGCCCGGCCTGGATCTCGGCGTACCCGGGGGTGCCCGGCTCGGTCAGCCACTCCTGCCAGTGCCGCCCGGCCCGGCCGGCGCCCCACAGGAAGAGCTTGCGGCCGCGCAGGGTGTCGGTGGAGGTGTGCACGAGACCGTGGCCCGCGGCGTCGAGGGAGGCGATCCAGGGGCGGTTGCCGGGCGCGATCTCGTAGAAGTAGTCGGCGGGGTACTCGCTGCGCAGCGGGTACGTGCGGTCGGTGCCACCGGACTCGGGGACCGGGACGCGGCGCAGCGTGCGCTCGTACCCGAAGTGCCACGCCTCGTCGGCGGGGGCGAGGACGCGGGTGCGCGCGTCCTCGGGGACGGCGATGTTGGACCACCAGTAGACGGGCGCGGTGTGGTGGTGGGGATTCTGTATGCGAACGCCCACGTACAGAAAATCGGATCCGTCCGGGAGCCAGAGGTCGACCTGAAAGGGCAGATCGCGCAGCAGCTCCCACTCCCACAGGCGCAGCATCTCCCCGCCGTCCGGCGCGGGCACGCGCGCGGCGTGCACGGGGGCACAGGAGAGCGTGGTGTGCCCGGTCGCGCCGATGTTCCATTCGATGCCGCCGGAGAACCACGCGCCGTTGAGGGCAAAGTCGGCGGGCTGGAACACGGGGTTGCGGTAGAGGAGTTCGCGTCCGGTGGGCTTGTGGTGCAGCGAATGGACGCGGCCGCCGAGGCCCGGCAGGACGGTGGCGCGCAGCCGGTCGTTCTCGATCACGAGCGCGTCGAGGTCCGTGCGGGTGCGGTCGCGGCCGTAACCGTCCCTGCGACGTACGGGCAGCAGCGATTCCAGTGGCCGGTAGGCGAGCTGCCGGGCCATGTCGGCGGGCACGCCCGCGTCCTCGGGGACGGTGATGCGGTGCACGTCACGGGGGCCGGCCAGCGCGGGCAGCGGGTTGTCGGGGCCGACGGCCGCCGCGGGCAGGGAGAGGGTGGTGCGTCGCACACTCGTGGCCACAGCGCCTCGCAGTCGGACCGGGCCGCCCCGGTCACGGCGGCCGTCTGGTGACCATGGAACCCTCTCCCGGCCCTGCTGAACAGGGCGTCCTCCGGTCAGGGTTGCGCAAAAAGAATTCGCGCGACACGGCGCCGGTGGATGATGGATGCTGGCCCCGTACACCGTATGACGCACACCGCATGGCGCGGACCGTATACCGCGGACTGTGGGCTGCGGACCGCGGACTGCATGACATGGACCGTGTGCCGCAGACGCGCGGCGCGGCGAAGGCGAGGACGGACGAGATGGCCACCGAGCACACCTACCGCGTGATCGTGCGCGGCAAGTGGGACGGGCTGACCGAGGAGGCCCGGGCGCGGCTGCGGGCCGAGGCCGACGAACAGGGCCTGGCGCAGCTGCAGTTCACGCCCGAGGGATCACTCGCGTGCGACCCCTCGATGACGTCCTTCGCGTATCGGTACGTCGTCGTCTCGGACGCGGCGGACGGCGAGGAGATGGCGGCCGCGCTCGCCGAGGAGAAGGCCGAGCACGCGCTGCGCGCCGCCGGGTACGGCTACCGCGACCTGCGCTCCTCGGCCACGGACATGGACACGATGAAGGTCAACCGGAAGCGGCGCTGAGGGGGCGGGCCGGCGATGCGGGGATCACGGGCCTTCCGGGGGCATCATCTCGCTGGTGATGGCCCAGCGCTCGTGGTCCCGCCAGGCCCCGTCGATGAAGAGGAAGTCGGGCGAGTAGCCCTCCTTGCGGAAGCCGTTGCGGCGGGCGAGCGCGATCGAGGCGGTGTTCTCCGGCTGAACGTTGACCTCGATGCGGTGCAGGCCGAGCGGGCCGAAGGCGTACCGCAGGATCAGCTGGAGGCCCTCGCTCATCAGTCCGCGGCCCGCGGCGTGCGCGAAGGCGCCGTAGCCGGCCGCGCCGCAGCGGAAGGCGCCGTGCACGATGTTGTTGATCGTGAGGTAGCCCGCGATCCGGCCGCCGTCCTGGAGGTCGCAGATCAGGAATCCCGCGCGCGAGGGGTCCTGCAGCCGGTCGTAGTACGCGTCGTAGGACGCCTCGTCGGCGGGCGGGAAGAGCCAGGGCCGGTGCAGCTCCACGCTCTCCTGCGTCCGCGCGATGAACTCCGCGCGGTCCGCCGGCCGGAAGGGCCGGATGCCCACGCGGTGACCGCGGGCGAGGTACGGGTCGGGCTCCCCCGCGGCGACGGACGCGGGCGCGAGGTGTCGATCGTCGGCCATCGTCGGATGATATCGGTCAGGTGTGCGGGGTGGGCTGCTGTGCGTGCGGGGGGCGTGTCTGCGGAGCCACTCCATTGCGTCGCGCCGGCCGGGCCGGAAGCCCGGCTCTCACCACCACTCCGGCGCGTCGCTCCCCCAATTGCTGGGCGGGCGCGACCAGTTGGCCGGCCCGTCGGCGAAGGAGACCGGCGGCAGGGCGTGCCGCAGGCGGCCCAGGGGGCTGTCGGCGTCGGCGAGCCGGACCTCCGGGTCGAAGGCGTCGGCGGCGCCGGCGGCGTCGGGCGCCCGCCACGGCAGCACCTCGGTGAGCAGCGCGGCGGTCTGTGTGAGGGCGAGCGTCGCGAGCCGGGAACCGCCCGTACGGGACCGCTCGGTGAGCGCCCGCAGTACGGCGGCGGCCAGCAGGTAGCCGGTGGCGTGATCCAGCGCCTGGGCGGGCAGCACACCGGGGGTGCCGTCGGCCGCCGCCTCGGTCACGGCGATGCCGGTGGCGGCCTGGACGAGGCTGTCGAAACCGCGGCGGGCGCCCCACGGGCCGTAGTCGCCCCAGGCGGACAGCCGCGCGACGACGATGCCGGGGCGGCGCTCGGCCAGCGCTTCCGGGGCCAGCCCGAAGCGGTCCAGGGCGCCCGGCCGGTAGCCGGTGACGACCACGTCGGCGAGGGCCAGCAGCTCCTCGAAGGACGCCCGTCCGGCCCGCGCGCCGAGATCCAGTACGGCGGAACGTTTTCCGAAGCCGGTGTCGCCGTGCGTGTCCCGGCTCTCGGGCAGGCCGGGCGCGTCGATGCGCAGCACGTCGGCGCCGAGCAGCGCGAGCGTACGGGTGGCGACCGGCCCGGCGAGCACCCGCGTGAGGTCCAGTACGCGCAGCCCGGCGGCGGGCAGCAGCGGGTCGCCGGCCAGGCCCGGCGGCCGGACCGGCGGCGTGGCGGCGCCGAGCGGCGCGAGGGTGAGCAGCGGGCGGCGGGCCACGGCGGCACCCTGCGGATGGGCGGCCCACTCCTTCGCGTCCCGTACCGCGACGGCCAGACCGCCCGCCGCGTACACCGTCTCCTCGACCTCCCCGGCGCTCCGCCCCGCGAGCTCGGCCGCGAGCGCCTCGGGCCCGGCGTCACCGGGCAGACCGAGTGCGGCGAGCAGGCGGTCGCGGTGGTGCGGGTAATTGGCGTGCGTACGCAGTCGACCGTCGGCGGTCTGCCAGAAACCGGAGAGCGGCGCGAAGGCGGTGGGCGCGCGGCCGTCGATGCGCAGATGGCGCTCGCTGAGGAAGGCGGTGGCCACGGCGCCGTCGTCGACGGTCACGGCGGGTACGGGGCCGCCGGTACGGGCCGCGGCGAGCTCCGCGCCGGCCAGCGCGCAGACCGCGACGGCCGTCCTGGCCAGGTCCATGACCGGCAGCCGCGCGGGCAGCAGCCCGCGCGCACCGCCGTACCGCACCCGTCCGGTCAGCCCGGCCGGACCGCCGAGCGCGGCCCAGACGAGGGCCGCCGCGTCACCTCGGTACCCCGCGTCGTCATCCATCCCGCCAGTGTGGCACTGAGTGCCACCCACGAGAAGAGCACCGCCGCCGAGCTGTGCGCGGGGGACGGTATGCGGTACCGGATCGGCGCGAACCACTCGCCACCCCCGGCACTTCTCGGCCACTCCGGGGCCGCCCGGTCGGCGCCACTGAGGAGCGGCGGCCTCCACTCAACCGCCCGGCGAACGCCCCGCCCCCTCGTCCCGCTCCAGTACGCCCAGTTCAGCCGCCTCGTAGCAGACACGACGACCAACTCGTGTCAGTAACCGACTACTTGGCCGAACACTGCGTAGTGGTTTCTCCTGAGATGGCATGAAATGAGAAGCGGCACACCCGAGTTAGCGCACCGGAGGTACGCCGTGTCGGAAGCCATATCCGAAGCGGTCACGGAAACCGTCGCGTTTCCGCAGGACCGCGCCTGTCCCTACCACCCGCCCACCGCCTACGCGCCCCTGCGCGACCAGGGGGCGCTCGCCCGCGTCCACCTCTACGACGGTCGGGAGGTGTGGGTTGTGACAGGGCACGCCGAAGCACGCGCCCTGCTCACCGACCAGCGCCTGTCGTCCGACCGGCTGAACCCCGACTTCCCGATTCCCACCGCCCGGTTCGCGGGGCTGCGCGACGAGGACCGCAAGAGCCGCGCCATGCTCCTCGGGGTGGACGACCCCGAGCACAACGTCCAGCGGCGGATGCTGATCCCCAGCTTCGGCCTGAAGCGGATGACGGCGCTGCGCCCGCGTATCCAGCAGATTGTCGACCGGCTACTGGATGACATGGTGGCCGCCGGGCAGCCGGCCGAGCTGGTCTCGGCGTTCGCCCTGCCGGTGCCGTCCATGGTCATCTGCGAGCTGCTCGGCGTCCCGTACGCCGACCACGAGTTCTTCGAGGACGCGTCGCGCCGTCTGCTGCGCGGCCCGACCGCGGACGACTCCCGGAAGGCCCTGGAGGACCTGGAGGAGTACTTCGGCGAACTGATCACGCGGAAGGAGGCCGAGCCGGGCGACGGGCTGCTGGACGAGCTGATCGCCGACCGGCTGCGCACCGGCGACCTGGCGCACGACGAGCTGGTCGGCATGGCGATGATCCTGCTGATCGCCGGGCACGAGACGACCGCCAACATGATCTCGCTGGGCGTGTTCACGCTGTTGCAGCAGCCGGAGAAGCTGGCGGCGCTGCGCGCGGATCCCTCGCTGATGCCCGCCGCGGTCGAGGAGCTGCTGCGGTACCTCTCCATCGCGGACGGGATGCTGCGGGTGGCGACCGCGGACATCGAGATCGGCGGCGTGACCATCGAGAAGGGCGACGGCGTGGTGTTCTCCACCTCGCTCGTCAACCGTGACGAGACGGCGTACGAGTCGCCGGACGAGCTGGACTGGGACCGCTCCGCGCGGCACCACGTCGCCTTCGGGTTCGGCATCCACCAGTGCCTGGGTCAGAACCTGGCCCGCGCCGAGCTGGAGATCGCGCTGCACACGCTCTTCGACCGGTTCCGCGGCCTGCGCCTCGCGGCACCCGCCGAGGAGATCCCGTTCAAGCCCGGCGACACCATCCAGGGCATGGTGGAACTCCCCGTCGCCTGGTAGCAGTTGACACTGCAGTACCGCCCATCGCGCAGTACGGATCAACACGCACTACCGCTCACCGCACCACCGGAGCCGGCCCCGTCCCCGACACGGCAGCACCACACCGCGCCGGGCCGGCCCCTCCCCCACAAGCCACCCACGGACTCAGGGACCGACCATGCCGACCACCCAGCACATCAGCATCGACACGGAGCGCTGCATCGGATCGGGGCAGTGCGCCCTCACCGCGCCCAAGACCTTCACGCAGGACGACGACGGCTTCAGCGCACTGCTCCCGCACGCCGAGGACGCCCCCGCCGACCCCCTCGCACGCGAGGCCGCCCGCGCCTGCCCGGTACAGGCGATCACGGTCGCGGAGGACTGAGAACCCGACCCGAAGTGACACAAGACCAACGGGCCCGGCCGTAACCGCATCACTGACGAGAGCAGGTCAGGACTGACGGCGCGCGAAGAGGACCGCCCCTGGAACTCTCTCGTCGAGGTCGAGCAGCATCTGTGCCTCTACGGTGAACCCGGAATCGCGCAGCCGGGCCGCCAGTTGGTCAGGCCGGCGGTGGTGGACGTGGACGTGCATCGGGTGACCGCCATACCCCTGCGTCTTCAGCCTCGTCTCATCGCCGACGTGAAAACCGAGCAGGAGTGGCCCGCCGGGACGCAACACCCGGTGGAAGTGGCCGAAGACCGTAGGAACGGCGTCGTCGGGGACATGAATCAACGACCAGAAGGCGAGCAGACCGGCGGCCGAAGCGTCGGCGAGTTCGAGGTCCGTCATCGAGCCCACCTCGAACCGCAGACCGGGGTGGTCCCGCCGAGCCACGTCGATCATCACGGGTGAAAGGTCGATACCGAACACGTCCACACCCAGCTCACGCAGGTGAGCGGTGACGTGTCCGGGTCCGCAACCCACGTCCGCCACCGGCCCGCCGCCCGTGCCGCGCACCAAGTCGGCGAACAACGCCAACGCCGCTCGAAGGTACGGCTGCCCGGCCAACACCTCGGGTACCTGGTCGGCGTAATCGGCCGCGACCGTGTCGTAGGAGCTCCGGGTGTCTGCCAACCAACGGTCCGCGTCCATGCCCCGACACAGTACGGCACCCCCTGTTGGGTCGACCGGCTTTCCGTTGCCACGGCCGGGCGGACGCGCGCCCGATGAGTAACACCGCCCGGCAGGTGGCCCCCGTCCGGCCCGCTGGCCGGCGGGCCGGACGGGGCAACTACCGCCCTGCCAGCGGCAGTTCGAGCGTGCCCGTGTCTTCGGGCGCGCTGGTCACCGTTACCGGCTTGATGCCGCGGTTGCCGTAGTACGCCGTGTCGCTTGCCGCGATGACGAACTGCAGGCGGTGGCCGGGCTGGTAGCGGTGCACGATGGCCGGCAGCTCGACGGTGAACGGGCGGGTCACGTCCGGCACCCGCGCGGGCGCCACGAGCCGGTGCACGAGCGTCTTGGAGCCGTCGGGCGCGATGTCGTACAGCTTGGCGAAGAGCACCAGCTTGTCGGCCGCGTCACCGGAGTTCTGCACCTTCTCCGTGCGCGGCGAGACGACCTTCAGGGTCGCCTTCGGGGCACCCACCACATCGACGGGCGCGCCCTCGACCGGCTCGGACGTCCAGCCCAGGTAGGTCCCCTTGAGGTCGTACGGCTCAGGGTCCTTCAGCCCGATGAGCCCGGCCAGCGAGCTCTCCGAGTGGCTGGTGGGCAGCAGCCCGTTGCGGTACTCGCGGCTGCCGCGCGCCACTTTCGACCGGTTGTTGACGAGCTTGCCGTCGCCGGAGAGGTACAGCTTCCAGGCGTCGCCGCTCGCGGGGAACGTGGCCGACGTGCCGTACGTCTGCCCGGCCGGCATCCAGTCCCGGTAGTAGGCGAACGCGGGCCCGGTGTCGGTGCCCTTCTTGTGCTGGAGGTAGCGGTCGAACCAGGCCAGGATGCGCTGCCCGACGTAACTGGTCTCCAAGTTCCCCTCGGCAAGGTTCAGTTCGCCGGAGGCCGGGTCGGTCATGCCGCCGCTGTGGCCCCAGGACTGCCAGATCATCTTTGCCTCGGTGCCCTGCGCGGTGAGTGTCCGGTACGTGGCCGCCGCCTCGTTGAGGTTGAACAGGGTGTCCGCCTGGCCCTGGACCAGCAGGGTCGGCGCCTTGACGGACTTCAGGTACGAAACGGGGCTGACGCTGCGCGCGTAGTCGAGGATCGACTGCTTACTGTCGTCGGTATACCGGCCCGAATCCAGCCAGCGCTTGGTCTCGCACGCCTTGGCGACGAAGTGCAGACAGCCGGCACCACCGAGCCGGGACGGATCCAGGCTCGGGTTGAGCAGCCCCTGCGCCTCGCCGAGGAGGAAGAACCCGTTGGTCCACTGGTACTTGTACACACCGGGGACATCGTTGCTGACGCTGCCCGCCGGCTGGTCGGCGTTGTTGGGGTCCAGGGAGTACGCCAGGTCGTTCCAGGTAATCAGGGGGACGAGGGCGTCCACGCGGTGATCGACGGAGGCCGTGGCCATCTGGATCGCGCCGCCGTACGAGCCGCCGATCATGCCGACGCGTGGGTCGGCACCGTTCGCCCCGGTCCCCTCGGCCTTCCCGGTCCCTGCGGCCTTCCCGGCCCCTGCGGTCTTCCCGCTCCCGCCGTCCTTCGTCACGTAGTCGACGCGGGTGCCGTCGTCCGCCGTGCGCGTACCGGCGAGGAAGTCGATGAGCTGACTGGCCGCCTGGCCGTCGATCCGCGGATCGTCGAGCGAGATCGGGCAGCCGGACTTGCCGAAGCCGAGGCCGGAATAGGAGAGCGCAACATAGCCGCGCTCGGCGAAGGCGCGGGCGGTGGCGGCGGTCGAGCCGTCCGCCTTGCTGCCGCCGAAGCCGTTGGTGGTCAGGACGGCGGGCGCGGGGTGCGCGGCGTCGACACCGGCCGGGCGGTAGAGATCGGCGTCCACCGTGCAGTCGCGGTCGCCGGCCCGCACGGTCAGCTTCACGGCGGTGACGTCGTACGGGTCGGCGGCCGCGGCAGGGGCGGCGAGCGCGAGCGGGGCGGCCATGGTGACAGCGGCCAACAGGGCGAGGGACGTGCGCAGAACGGGGCGGGACACTGCTGGGTACACGCTGACCTCCACAGAGACACGCCATACCTACCAGTCAGTACGGCGCGCTCATGGTCGGGCATGCATTTCGGACATGTCAACGGAGGTGACGAAAGTTATTACCCGGGAGTCAGTTACCGCTGGTCACACGGGAGTTGATGAGTTGGTGGAGGCCGGCAGGCTGCTGAGAAAGGCGCGGACGTGGCGCAGCCACGTCATACGGTCGACCGGATTCAGTATGTGGGCCGCACCGGGCAGTTCGATCAGCTCGGCGCCCGCGATGCCGGCCGCCAGGCGGTGCGAGCTGTCGGGGAGGACCAGCCTGTCGCCCATCGGGGCCACCACCAGCGTGGGCGCGGACACCTTTGCCAGGTCGGCCCGTACGTCCACCCGGGACACCAGGTCGAAGTGGTCCACCATCCCCGGCGGCATCCCGGCCAGGGTCTGCGCCACCAGCGCGTCGAGGTCGGACGGCGCCAGCTCCGCCAGGTCCGTCCGCGACAGGCACGACACGCAGGCGAGCCGGGCCACTTCTTCCCAATAGCTCATATCCGCAAGCGACTTGATGAGCCGGGCGGCCAGCGCCAGGACCGGGTCCGCGACCGGGAAACCGGCGGTGAGGACGAGCGCCCTGACCCGTGCGGGATGCCGGGTGGCGACCCGGACGGCCACGGCGCTCCCGAGCGACTCCCCGAGCACGGCGAACGACTCCTCCCCTGCCGCGACCGCGGAGGCGACGAGTTGGTCGGCGAGTACATCCAGGTCCAGGGGCTCGGCAGCGGCGGGCGAACCACCCGCGCCCGGGTAGTGCGGGCCGATGAGCGTGTGGTCGCGGGCGAGATCGTCCAGGACCAGGCCGAAGTTGCCGACGATGCCGCCGCCCGCACCGTGCGCGAGCAGCAGCGCGGGACCGCTGCCCTGGACGACGACGTCGAGGTGAGGGGTGGGAAGTGGGTGCTCCGAGTGCTCAGCGTTCATGCCGACGACGCTAAACTCTGACATCAGTGTCAGAGTCAAGTCGCGGCGCCGGAAGACGAACCAGGAGGCGAACCACGTGCGGATGAAGGAGATGGTCCGGCGCACGGGAGTGCACGAGCGGCTGCTGCGCTACTACGAACAGCAGGGGCTGCTGGCACCGCAGCGGCTGCCGAGCGGATACCGGGTCTACGACGAGTCGGACGTGGAAACGGTGCACCGCATCCGCTGCCTGCTGGCGGCGGGGCTGACGACCTCGCTGATCGCGGAGGTGCTGCCCTGCATCCGTACGGACGACGGCCGGCTACTCCCCACCTGCCCGGATCTGGTCGCCCGGCTGGAGCAGGAAAGGGAGCGGATCAGCCGCGCCATCGGTGAATTGCACGCGTCCCGCACGATGCTCGACTCCGTCATCGCCGCCAAGCCCGGGTGACGGCCCGCACCGGGCAGCTTGTCGTCGGCGCCGGAGACCGGGGTCGGTGCGTCAGGTCAGTGGCGGTACGTCGAAAGTCAGCGTGCGCGCGTCCGCGTCGAGTGTGGCCGGTACGCCCAGGGGGACCGTCAGTGCCGAGTCGCCGTGCCCGAAGCCGAATTCCTCGACGACGGGCACCCCGAGGCCGCCGAGCCGGTCCGTCAGTACTGCACGCACCCGCTCGTACGGGCCGCAGCGTGCCCAGGAACCGAGCAGGACGCCGGTCGCGCCGGTCAGCATGCCGGAGCGCAGCAGTTGGGTCAGCGCGCGGTCGATGGCGTACGGCGCCTCGCCCACGTCCTCCAGCAGCAACAGGCCGCCGGCCGCGTCCGGGCGCGCGTCCGGCGTGCCCGCCTCGCTCGCCAGCAGCGCCAGGCAGCCGCCGAAGGTGACGCCGTGCGCCCGGCCCGGCAGCAGCGTCCGCGCCGTGCCGGGCGCCAGGGTCAGTACGGCCGGGTCCTCGGGAGTGAAGAGCGTGCGCCGCAGGTGGTCGCGGGTGGGCTCGTCCTTGAGGAAGATCTCGCCGGCCACCGCGGGGCCGTGCAGCGTCGCCACCCCGGCCCGCAGCGCGAACGCCTCGTGCAGCACCGTCACATCGCTGAAGCCGATCAGCGGCTTGGGCGACGCCGCGCGTATCGCTTCCCAGTCCAGCAGGTCGACCATGCGCTGCGCGCCGTACCCGCCGCGCGCCGCGAACACCGCCGCCACCGCCGGGTCGCACCAGGCGTCCTGGAGATCACGGGCCCGGCGCTCGTCGGGCGCGGCGAGATACGTCAACTCCTCGTGCCCCGCGCGGACATGAGGCGCCAGTACCGGGTCGAGGTCCCAGCCGCGCAGGATGTCCAGGCCGGCGTCCAGCCGCTCGGGGGCGACCGGGCCGCTGGGCGCGACGACGGCCACCCGGTCGCCGGGCCGCAGCCGGGGCGGCCGGATGCCCTGCCGCACGGTCACTTGCCCAGTTCCAGCGTCGGCACGTCCGTACGCGTCATGCCGAATGTCTGCGCGTACAGGGACAGTTCGGCCTCGAGGGCGCGGACGATGGTGTCCTCGCGGCGGAAGCCGTGGCCCTCGCCCTCGAAGGCGAGATACGCGTGCGGGATGCCACAGCGGGCGACCTCGGCGAGGAACCGCTCGGCCTGCGCGGGCGGGCAGATCACATCGTCCAGGCCCTGGAGCAGCAGGAACGGCACGGAGATCCGGTCCGCCCGATGCAGCGGCGAGCGGTCTCGGTACCGGTCGGGGACCTCCGCGAGCGGGCCGACCAGCGACTCCAGGTACTGCGACTCGAAGTCGTGGGTCTCGCCGCCGGCCCAGGCCGTCAGGTCCAGGACCGGATAGCTGATCGTGCCGCAGGCGTAGAGGTCCGTGCCGGTCAGCGAGGCAGCGGTGGTCCAGCCGCCCGCGCTGCCGCCCCGGATGGCGAGCCGGGAGCGGTCGGCGGTGCCCTCGTCGGCCAGCGCCCGGGCGACCGCGGCGCAGTCCTCGACGTCCACCACGCCCCACTGCTCGCGCAGCCGCTCGCGGTACTCCCTGCCGTACCCCGTCGAGCCGCCGTAGTTGACCTCCGCGACGCCGAAGCCGCGCGAGGTGAAGTAGGCGATCTCCAGGTCGAGAACGAGCGGGGCGTGGCCGGTGGGGCCGCCGTGCGCCCACACCACGAAGGGGGCGGGCTCGCCGTCCGGCGGGGCGTGGGTGGGGCTGTGCGGTGGGTAGACGTGGGTGTGGATGTCCCGGCCGTCCGGGCCGGTGAAGGTGCGGATCTGCGGCTCGGGGTAATACGCCGGGTCGAGCGCGTCGACGTGCCGGGCGGCGATCACCCGTGAGCGGCCGGTCAGCGTGTCCAGCTCGACGATCTCGTACGCGCTGCGCGGGCTGGCGGCGATGCCGATGACGCGCGTGCCGTGCACGGCGAGCGAGGGGGCCCACTCCGTCCACGGCCCGGCCGCGTCGACCAGCTCGCCGGTGACCGGATCCAGTATGCCGAGACGGTTCGTGCCGTGGCCGTGGAGCGTGGCGATGGTGCCGCCCTCCAGCGGTAGGAACCAGCGCAGCCCGACCTTCCACAGCGGCCCGCCGAACTCCTCCTGCCGGGCCGGATAGAGGCGCCTGGTCGCCGTGGCGCCCTCCGCTCCCGCGGCCGCCGGGTCCGGGTCGGCGCTCCGCAGCTCCCACCAGCCGTCGGCGTCCGAGACGTACAGCAACGAGCCGTCCGCCGCCCACTCGATCTGCGCGACGGACTCCTCGGCGCCACCGACCAGGGCGCGGGCGCCGGTGAACGCGCCGTCCCCGGTCACCTCCGCGACCATGACGACCGTGCCGTCCCAAGGCATACGGGGGTGGTCCCAGGCGATCCAGGCGGCCCGGCCGCCGTCCGGGGAGAGCCGCGGCCCGGTGACGAAGCGGTGCCGGTCGTCGCTCAACTCCCTTATGGAGTCCCGGTCTTCGGCGGCCGAGCCGTCCAGGGGCACGGCCGCGATCACCCGGCGCACGTCTGTGGGTCCCTCGCCCGTGAACTCCTCCAGCACGCACCAGACTTCGCCGCGGCCGGGCAGCACGACCGGATCCACCCAGCGCAGGCCGCCGCCGACGGCGGAGACCGGGGTGAGCGGGCGCGGCTCGCCGTCCCCGTCCGGCGCGTACGCGTACAGCCGCTGGTCGGCGAAGTGAACGAAGACGACGAGGGGCGCGCCGTCCGCGTCCAGCGCACCGGCCCAGGGCTGGCCGCCGTACTCGATGACCCGGCTGCGGACGTTCCACGGCGGGGGCAGCACCGACTGCTCCGCGCCCTCCGGCGTGCGCCGGACGAGCGCCCGGCGGCCGCCCTCCTCGGGACGCGGCTCGGTCCACCACACCTCGTCGCCCACCACGCCGAGGTACTCCGGGCGGCCGTCGTGGGCGGCGACCAGCCGGGCGTCAATGGGCGACGGCCAGGCTCCATAGGGCGCCGTGGTCACCATGGTGGTGTTCCTCTCAGTCCGATCGGTCCGTTCGGTCCAGTTCAGCGGCGCCGGGCCGACGCTGTCACCCCGTGCTGTGCACCAGGAAGTCGTCCAGTACCCGCACGCCGAAGTGCAGTGCCTCCACCGGCACCCGCTCGTCGACGCCGTGGAAGAGCGCCTGGTAGTCGAAGCCCTCGGGCAGCTTGAGCGGCGAGAAGCCGTATCCCTTGATGCCCAGTCTGGAGAACTGCTTGGCGTCCGTGCCTCCCGACATGCAGTACGGCACGACCCTGGCCTGTGGGTCGAAGCGCTCGATCGAGGCCCGCATCGCGGCGTACGTCGGCCCGTCCACCGGGGCCTGCAGCGCCACCTCGCCGTGGTGGAACTCCCACTCCACATGGGGTCCCGTGAGCCGGTCGAGGGTGGTGCGGAACTCCTCCTCGCCGCCGGGCAGCACCCGTCCGTCCACGAAGGCGGTGGCGCTCCCCGGGATCACATTGACCTTGTAACCGGCGTCCAGCATCGTCGGGTTGGCGCTGTTGCGTACCGTCGGCGCGACCAGGTCGGCGGCCGGGCCGAGCGCGGCGAGCAGCGCGTCGACGTCGCGCGCGAGGTCGTGCGGGTCGGCGGCGTCCAGCCGGGCCTCGACGCCGTGCAGCGTGGCCAGCTCGCACAGCGCGGCGCGGACGGTGGGGGTCAGCCGCACCGGCCATTCGTGCGCGCCGATACGGGCGATGGCGGCGGCGAGCCGGCTGACCGCATTCGCGCCGTTCACCTTCGAGCCGTGGCCCGCCGTGCCCGTCGCCGTCAGCTTCAGCCAGGCCGTGCCCCGCTCCCCCGCCGCGATGGGGTACAGCTGCATGCCGTCCCCGGCGTGGAAGGTGAAGGCGCCCGACTCGCTGACGCCTTCCGTGCACCCCTCGAAGAGGCCCGGGTGCTCGTCGGCGAGGAAGCCGGAGCCGTCCTCGGCGCTGGCCTCCTCGTCCGCGGTGAAGGCCAGCACGATGTCCCGCCGAGGCCGGACGCCGGCCCGCGCCCAGGCCCGCACGGCGGCCAGCACCATCGCGTCCATGTTCTTCATGTCGATCGCGCCGCGGCCCCAGACCACGCCGTCCCGGATCTCGCCGGAGAACGGGTGCACGCTCCAGTCGTGCGGCGCGGCGGGCACCACGTCCAGATGGCCGTGCACCAGCAGCGCGTCGGCGCCCGGGTCGCTGCCCTCGATACGGGCGACGACATTCGTCCGGCCCGGGCTGCGCTCCAGGAGGGTCGGCTCGATACTCGCCTCCGCCAGCCGTTCCGCGACGTACTCGGCGGCCGGCCGCTCCAGGCAGTCGCCGTTCCCCCGGTTCGTCGTGTCGATCCGGATCAGCTCGGAGGTGAAGCGGACCACCTCGTCCAGCGCCTGGGCATCCACCGCGCTGTCCTGGCGGATGCCAGGCGCGGGTCTTTCGCCCGCGATCGCGTCCTCCACATCGATCATCTGCTCAGCCATACTGCTCCTCCACATGGGACGAGACGAGGGTGGTGACCGCCTTGAAGCAGCGGATACCTTCGTACATGTTCGGGCTTTCGTAGCGGACGCGGCGGGTGCCGCTGCGCTCCACGCCCGGCACGCAGGTCGCGGCGCCCACCAAGTGCTCGGCGTCGAACTCCACTTCCACGGTGAACGGACCGCGCCGTATGGGCTCGTGCCGCCGCGCCAGCGCCGCGGCTTCCCGGGCCGCGGCCCGGATGTCGGCGGCCGTGCGCGCGGGCGGGCGGCACACCGCCGCGTACCGCGACACGTAGTCCTTCACTGCGATGCCCCGCGCCCCGGGCGCGTACCCCTTGGCGTCCTCGCACGTGCGGTCGTCGCCCGTCACGAGCACGACGGGCACGCCGTACTCCGCGACCACGAGCGCGTTCAGATAGCCCTCGCTCGCCGGCGTCCCGTCGACCCACACGCCCGTGATCGAATTGGCGAGGTAGGTGTGCGCCAGCACACCTTCCGTACCCGCGCCCGTGTGATAGCCGACGAAGGCTATGCCGTCCACATCGCCGTGCTGCACGCCTTCGACCATGCTCAGCGACTTGTGCCGCCCGGTCAGCATCTGCGCCCGCTCGTCCAGCTGCTCCAGCAGCAGATTGCGCATCGTCCAATGCGCTTCGTTCACGAGCACGTCATCGGCACCGCCGTCGAAGAATCCGGCGATCGCCGCATTGACGTCGGAGGTGAACATGTGACGGCAGCGCTCCCACTGACTCGTCCCCGGCAGCACATCCGCAGGCCAGGTCACGCCGGTGGCGCCTTCCATGTCCGCGGAAATGAGGATCTTCATGTGCCGCACGTTACGCGACCGCGCAGGCTCCGACCATGCCTGTGGATAACTCCGGAGGTCCAGACCGATGGCGGTCCCCGGAGCCGTGCGGCGAGGGCGGTGAGCACTGCCTTCGGGACGACTCGCGCCAGTACGGTGAGTGGGTGAACGAGACGTGGAACGAGGGCGGTACGGGGGTCCTGAGGCTGCCGTCCGGGCGGCTGGTGCGGGGGCGTGGACTGCGGCGGCCGATGCCGGCCGGGCCGGTGCCGTCGTACGCCGTGTATCTGCTCGGCAAGGAGCCGCCCGAGGTGCCCTGGGAGGCGCGGTGGCTGCGCTGGCGGGACTTCTGGCTGCCCAGCGACGGGCGGCAGCTCCGGGCGGCGCTCGGCGAGGCGTGGGAGCGGGCCGGCGCCGAGCGGGTCGAGATCGCGTGCGACGGCGGCCGGGGGCGCACGGGGACGGCGCTGGCGTGCCTCGCCGTACTGGACGGCGTACCGCGGGAGCGCGCGGTGGAGTTCGTACGCCGGAACTATGACCGCCGGGCGGTCGAGACGCCGTGGCAGAAGCGGTACGTGCGGCGGTTCACGGCCTGACGACGGCAGCTGATCACCCGTCCGGCCACGACCGCCGCGCCGCCTCACGACGACACCCCGGCTACGGGGCCAGGCGCTCCACCAGGAGCAGCCCGCCGATCACCAGCATGGCGGCGCCCGAGACGCGGGTGACGGCGCGGGCGACGACCGGCCGGGCGCGCAGCACGGTACGGGCCAGCACGCCGACGCCCGTGTAGACCGCTCCGCAGTTGGCCATGTGCACCAGGCCCAGTACGGCGATCTGGGCCGCCAGGGGCCAGCCGTTGCCGCTGTCGTGGGCGGCGGCGAACTGCGGGAGCAGCGCCACGAAGAGCAGCAACGCCTTGGGGTTGAGGCCGCTGATGCCGGCGCCCTTGAGGAGCCTGGCCCCCGGGGCCGCACCGGCCGGAACGTCGGACGGGTCGGCCGACGCGGGTGCCGCGGGCCGGACCAGGGTCATGACGCCGAGCCACATCAGGTACAGCGCGCCGAGCACTGTCAGGGCCGTGAGCACCGCCGGGTTGCTCGCGACCACGGCTGCCAGGCCGGCGACGACCACCAGGGTGAGTCCCACATAGCCGAGCAGCAGGCCGCCGACGGCCGGGAGGACGGACCGGTCGCGCAGGCCGGCGGTGATCGCGTACGCCCAGTCCGCGCCCGGCACGAGGACGAGGAGGGCGGACACGGCCCAGAAGGCGGCTATGGAGCTGGCGGCCATGGAGCGGTTCTCTCAGTTCTTTGCTGTCCTGCGGCTTTCCCTGAGAAGAATAGTTGCGATGAGCCGGAAAGTGTTTCCGTATATTGCTGCTCAGCGGGCTCTGTGTGGAAGGATTCTCCCCATGGACGACATGGACCGGAAGATCCTTTCGGAGCTGCAGGAGGACGGGCGGCTGACCCTCACGGAGCTGGCGGGCCGGGTGGGGCTCAGCCTCTCGCCGTGCCACCGCCGGCTGCGGGAGCTGGAGCGCAGCGGCGCGATCCGCGGGTACCGCGCGGTCGTGGACGCCGAGGCGGTCGGGCTGAAGTTCGAGGCGCTCGTCTTCGTGACCATGCGCCAGGAGGACCGCAGCACCGTCTCCGCCTTCGAGGAGGCCGTCGCGGACATCCCTCAGGTGCTGCAGGCGCAGCGCCTCTTCGGCGACCCCGACTACCTGCTGCGCATCGTCAGCGCGGACCTGCCGGCCTTCCAGCGGCTCTACGACGAGAAGCTGGCGACGCTCCCGGGCGTGCAGCGGCTCAGCTCCACGCTCGTGATGAAGCACGTCGTGTACGAGCGCCCGCTGCCCGCATGACGACGTGTACGCCCCCCTATGACGACGCAGCCACTGTGACGATGCGGCCGCGCAGCCCGAAGGCCGCGCGGCCGCATACGAAGGCGGGCTCTCAGCCGGACGTGTCGGCTCCCGTGGGGAGCGGCGGCTCGGCCTCGATGTCCGCCAGCTCCTCGTCGGTGAGCAGCCGGGAGCGGATGAGGAAGCGGACCCCCTCGGGGGCCTCCAGCGAGAAGCCGCTGCCCCTGCCCGGCACCACATCGACGGTGAGGTGGGTGTGCCGCCAGTAGGTGTACTGGTCCGCGCTCATCCAGAAGGGCACGTCGTCGTGGAAGACGTGGCCCAGGAGGACGTCGGCGGCGCCGACCTTGAACTCCCCGCGCGGGTAGCACATCGGGGCGCTGCCGTCGCAGCAGCCGCCGGACTGGTGGAACATCACCGGACCGTGGGTTTCCGTCAGCCGGGCCACCAGCTCCTCGGCGGCCGGCGTCAGGTCGACGCGCCTGGTGAGGCCGCCCATCAGAAGAACCCGAGCTTCTTCGCCGAGTAGCTGACCAGCAGGTTCTTGGTCTGCTGGTAGTGGTCCAGCATCATCTTGTGGTTCTCCCGGCCGATGCCGGAGTTCTTGTACCCGCCGAATGCAGCGTGGGCGGGATATGCGTGATAGCAGTTGGTCCACACCCGGCCGGCCTTGATCTCGCGGCCCAGGCGGTAGGCGGTGTTGCCGTCCCGCGACCACACGCCGGCGCCCAGACCGTACAGCGTGTCGTTGGCGATCTTCAGGGCCTCGTCGACCGAGTCGTACGTGGTCACCGAGACGACCGGGCCGAAGATCTCCTCCTGGAAGATCCGCATGTCATTGGTGCCGCGGAAGATCGTCGGCTCGATGTAGTAGCCGCCCTCCAGTCCCGGGACGGTGCGCGAGGAGCCGCCGGTGACCAGCTCGGCGCCCTCCTTCTTGCCGATGTCGATATAGGAGAGGATCTTCTCGAACTGGTCGTTGCTGGCCTGCGCGCCGATCATGGTCGCCGGATCCAGCGGGCTGCCGCTGACGATCGCCTTCGTGCGCTCCACGCAGCGGGCCATGAACTCGTCGTAGATCGAGGAGGGGATCAGCGCGCGGGACGGACAGGTGCAGACCTCGCCCTGGTTCAGCGCGAACATCACGAAGCCCTCGACGGCCTTGTCCAGGAAGTCGTCGTCGGCGGCCATGACGTCGGGCAGGAAGATGTTGGGGCTCTTGCCGCCCAGCTCCAGCGTGACCGGGATGATGTTCTCGCTGGCGTACTGCATGATCAGGCGGCCGGTCGTGGTCTCGCCGGTGAACGCGACCTTGGCGATCCGCGGGCTGGAGGCGAGGGGCTTGCCGGCCTCCACGCCGAAGCCGTTGACGACGTTGACCACGCCCGGCGGCAGCAGGTCGGCGATCAGCTCCATCATCACCAGCAGGCTGGCCGGGGTCTGCTCGGCAGGCTTGATGACCACGCAGTTGCCCGCGGCCAGCGCCGGGGCCAGCTTCCAAGTGGCCATCAGCAACGGGAAGTTCCACGGGATGATCTGGCCGACCACGCCGAGCGGCTCGTGGAAGTGGTACGCGACGGTGTCGGCGTCGATCTCCGAGATGGAGCCTTCCTGGCCACGCACGGCGCCCGCGAAGTAGCGGAAGTGGTCGACGGCCAGCGGCAGGTCGGCGGCCAGGGTCTCGCGGACCGGCTTGCCGTTCTCCCAGGTCTCGGCGACCGCGAGCGTCTCGAGATGCTCCTCGATCCGGTCTGCGATCTTGTTCAGGATGTTGGCGCGCTCCGTCGTGGAGGTGCGGCTCCACTTCGGGGCCGCCGCGTGCGCGGCGTCCAGCGCGAGGTCGATGTCGCCCGCGGTGGACCGCGCGACCTGGGTGAACGTCCGGCCGTCCACCGGTGAGGGGTTGTCGAAGTACTGGCCGTTCACCGGGGCGACCCAGTCGCCGCCGATGAAGTTGTCGTAGCGCTGCTTGAAGCTGACGATGCTGCCTTCTGTGCCGGGCTGCGCATACACCATTGTCGGCGCTCCTCGGGGAGTACGGATGAGTGCGGGTGCGGCATACCTTCACTCGGTGAGGTTGGCGAAAGGTTGGCGTCACCTCGCGTCGTCGTCAGTCGTCCGTCGTCAGTCGCGGAGTGCGGTGCTCAGGCGGCCGGCCGCGAGGGCGCGGCGGGGGTCGTGCGGGGGCAGGACGCGCAGCGCATGCTGGTGGATCTCGGCGTCGTGCGGGGCGCGCGCCCCGTAGGTGAGTGCGTGTTCCGGTACCGGGCTGGTCAGGACGGCCTCGCGGACCGCGACCTCCAGGTGCTCCCGCCAGGCGCGGATGCCCGGGGCCTCGGACTGCGGCAGCAGCGGGCCGCTGTACCGGTTGAGCGCGCCCTCCGTATCGCCCGCCGCCAGTGCCCGCAGCACCTCCACGGCGTCGCAGTCGACCGGGGTGGTCAGCGCGTACGTGCGGGTGGCGACCCCGTCGCCGAGCGCGCGCCGCAGGTGGGAGACCTCCGCCTTGAAGGTGGAGGCGGTCACCGGGCGTTCGCCGTACAGCGCGTCCCGCAGCCGCTCCGGCGGATACCCCGCCGGCTCCAGCGCCAGCAGCGTGAGGATCTCCAGCTGGCGGGGGCGCAGCCGCAGCCGTGCGCCGGCGCGCACGGCCTGCCCGGCGCCGAGGCAGGTCAGCCGCACGCCGGCCGCGCCGGTCGCTCCCGTACCGCGGCCGGCCGTCGTCCCGTTGCGCTGCCGGGCGCCGAGACCCGTGCCGAGGTCCGCCCGCAGCCGCGTCTCGATCGTGGACACCAGACTGCGTACGGTCGACATCGCCAGCGGATGCGAGCGGTCCCAGGTGGTGGAGAGGTCCAGTACGCCGAGGATGCGGCCGTCGGGGGCGTGGATCGGGGCGCAGTAGCAGGCCCAGCCGTGCAGCGCGGCGACCAGGTGTTCGGCGGAGAAGACGGCGCTGGGGCGGCCGGTGCGCAGTGCGAGGGAGAGGGCGTTGGTGCCCATGGCGGACTCATCCCAGCGGCCGCCCGGCGCGAAGTTGACCTGCTCGGCACGGCGTCGCATGACGCGGCCGCCGCAGGTCCACAGCAGGGTGCCGGACTCGTCGGTGACCCCGGCGACGAAGCCGGCGTCGTCCGCGATGCTGTTCAGCTCGTCCGCGAGATCGCTGACCGGGCGGCGCAGCGGCGAGTCGGCCCAGCGGGGGCGTACCTCGCCGCCGTCGGTCACCGGGGCGCTGCCGACGCCGGGGTCCACGGTGTGCAGCGAGCGGACCCAGGAGTCGGTCACCTCGGGGCGCAGCGGCGCCTTCCCGGCCGGCGCCCGCCGGGCCGCGCGCAGCTCCGGAACCCAGCGGGACCATTCGCTCTCCAGCGCGGCTCTGCGCTGCCGGAGGTCACTTCGCACTGATGACATGGGCGTCCCGAACCTCGTCGTCTCCAGTAGGACCACCGGCCCGTACCACCGGCCCACCGTAAGAAGCTGCCCAACCGTAAGAAGCTGTGCCCAAAAGTAGTGCGTGCCGTGCGCGGGGCACAGCCCCCGTGGCCCGCTCGCCTCACGCCGCGCGAGGTCTCGCCACCAGCCAGTTGGTGGGGATCTCGACCGGGGTCCCGTCGGGGCGGAGCTCGGTGGTGATCAGCGGGAGGCGGCCGGAGCCGGTCGACTCCAGGCCGTGGCCGGCCAGCAGATCCGGTATGAGGTCGTCGGCCATCTCGGCGGGCGCGATGCCGTGGGAGAAGATCGCGCGCACCTTGGCCGGCGGGCCCTCGGGGCGCTGCGCCAAGGACATCAGGACGCCCTTGGCGTCCTCGGAGAGTTCGACGAGGAAGAGCCGGCCGCGCTTGCCGAGGAGATGGGCGATGTTCTCGATGATGCGCGGCCGTTCCTCGGGGGCGCATTGGTGCAGTACGCCGCGCACGTAGACATTGGCATCACCGACGTCGTCGTGCAGCGCCCGTATCCGGTCCGCGTCCGCCGCATCCACCTGGCGGAATTCGGCCACCCCGTCCGGGTCCTCGCGACGAGCCCGGTCAATCGCGGACGCCGATACGTCAATACCGATCGCGCGGGGGAAGTGTTCAGCCAGGAAGCGGGTCTGCGTACCGTTCCCGCAGCCCAGGTCGATCACCGGCAGGGCCGGGTCGAAGTGCTCGGCGAAGAGCGGGAGATGGCGGGCGACCGCCAGTGCCGGTGCGGCATCCCAGAAGACCTCGCCCTCGCCCGCCGGCGCATCGCGCCAGAAGCCTTCCCACGCTGTCGGATTGTGGCTCGTTGCGCTCATGGCCAATTGCTACTGCCGAGGCTCGGCCAGGCGCAAGAGTGGTAACGGTTCTTTCAGGAGCGATGGCGCTCTGTCACCTGATGTTCGAACGTGTTGCGCGCGCCAACGGGATGCGCGCCGCAGCGGCTACCGGGGTCCCCGTCGCGTCCGCGGCAGCGACTGTTCGAACCACACCGTCTTGCCCGTGGACGTCCGGCTCGTACCCCACTCACGGGCCAGCCGGCTCACCACCCGCAGGCCGCGCCCGAACTCGTCCTCGTCCTCCACGCTCAGCAGCTGCGGCAGGCTGTGGTCGTCGTCCGACACCTCGCACAGCAGCGCGTCCGTGCGCACCAGGCGCAGCACGAGGTGCTCGGTGTGGGCGTGCCGTACGGCGTTGGTGACGATCTCGCTGACCAGCAGCTCCGCCGTGTCCGCCGCCGACTCCAGGCCCCACCGGGAGAGTTGGGCGCGCACCAGCAGCCGGGCCCGGGAGACCTCGCGGGCCTCGATGGGCAGCCGCCACTCCGCGACGTCCGCGCGCTCGATGCCGTTCAGCCGGGCCATCAGCAGCGCCACGTCGTCCTTGCGGCCGCCGCGTCCCTTGTTCAGCGTCGTGGCGAGCGCGCGGATGATCGTGTCGCAGGCTTCGTCCATGGAGGCGGCCGGGTGCGCAGCGGACTCGGCGAGCGCCGCGAGCCCGACGCCGATGTCCTCGCCGCGCACCTCGACCAGCCCGTCCGTGCACAGCACCAGCCGGTCACCGGGCGCGACGGGCACGGTCACCGCGTCGAACGGCACGCCGCCGACGCCGATCGGCGCGCCCGTCGGCAGGTCGAGCAGCTCGCTGCGGCCGTCGGCGGCGCGCACGATCACCGGCGGGATGTGCCCGGCGTTGGCGAGGGTCAGCCGGGACTCGATCGGGTCGTAGATGACGTACAGACACGTCGCGAGGTAGTTGTCGCCGAGGCGCTGGGCGAGGTCGTCCAGGCTGCGCAGCAGCTGTTCGGGCTGCATGTCGATGGCGGCCATCGTCTGCACGGCCGTCCGCAACTGGCCCATCATCGCAGCGGAGTTCAGACCGTGGCCCATGACGTCGCCGACCACCAGTGCCGTACGGGAACCGGGCAGCTTGATCGTGTCGAACCAGTCGCCGCCGACCCGGCCGAGGCGGGTGCCGGGCAGATAGCGAGTGGCCGTGTCGCAGCCCGCCATCCGGGGCTCGATGTGCGGGAGCATGCTGTCCTGCAGCGTCTCCGCGACGTTCTCCTGGTACGTGTACATACGGGCGTTGTCGAGCACGAGGCCCGCACGCGCTGCCAGTTCGGCGCCCGTGACCCGGTCCATGTCGTTGAATTCCGTACGCTCCGGGTGGCGCAGCAGGATCATGAAGCCCAGTACGACGTTCCGCGCCTTCAGGGGGACGACCAGCATGGAGCGGAGGCTGATCAGCGGGCTGATGTCGCGCTTCTCGAACTGCGAGGCGATGCGGTGGCCCATCTCCTCGCTGATGCGCGGGATGAGCACCGGCTCGCCCGTGGTCATGCACTGGAAGAACGGCGTGTGGGCGGGGAACGGCATGGACTCGCCGACCGGCACCACGTCGTCCCAGCGGCCCGGCTCGTCATTGTGCTCCACCGCGACGCGGTGCCACATCGTCGTGGTGTCCGGCGGGCCGTCGGGGAAGCCCTCACCGGCGATGACCTGCTCGCGCAGGTATGTGCCCGCGACATCGGTGAAGCGCGGTACGACCGCCTCGCTGACCTCCTGGATCGTGCGGGCCAGGTCGAGGGAGGAGCCGATGCGGCCGCTGACCTCGTTCAGGAACTCCAGGCGCTCGCGGACCGCGGCGTATTCGAGGTCCGACTCCAGCTCGGCGGCGGCCGCCGCCGCGGTCTGCGGGTCGGCGGCCTCCTGGGCCGTACGCAGCAGCCGCGCCCGCCGTTCGACGCGCCGCGGCACGCCCCAGTCCGGCGTGACCGGGAAGCGCTCCTGCTGGCTGATCTCCAGTACGGGATAGCCCAGTTCGAGGACCTGGGAGACGATGCGGGCGCTCTCCTGCGGGCTCATGCTCGGCAGGATCTCGGGCAGCCGCCGGGCGAGGTCGTGGGAGCCGGGGAAGTCCGTGTGCAGCGCGAAACCTGGCGCGAATCGCTCGCGGTCCCGCTCGCCCCCGTCCTCGCTCTCGCCGTGCAGCTGCCCGGCGTCGGCCGCCAGCACCAGCAGCCGCTCCTCACCCGGTCCGACCAGGGGATACGCCCACCACAGTATGTCTACGCGGCCGCGCTCCGGGTCCGCCGTCCGGGCCCGCCCGGCCCGCGGGAACGACGTCTCGCCGCCGAGCGCGGACTCCAGGTCGGGGCCGTGCGGGTCCTCGGCGCCGACGGCGCCGTCGGTGCTCTGCCATTCGTCGGAGCCGAGCGCGCCCGAGACGGGCATCAGGTCCACGGCGGGGGCGCCGACCGCTTCCTCGCGCGAGGGCCCGAAGAGCCGGCGTGCGCCCCGGCTCCAGTGGGAGACCAGACCACGGGCGTCGACCACGACGACGGCCAGCGGGATCCGGCCCGGCTCAGGGTCCCGCGGCGCGGGCACTCCTGGTGCCGCGCTCACCATGTCGTCGCCGTGCGACGGGCCACGCTCCATGGGCGGTTGCTCCTTCGTACGCGTACGCATGATCTGCGTCCCGCTACCACGGTACGGCCACACGCTGCCGGACGGGGCGCATTCCCCGAAGTGCGGCACCCGGTGCGCAGGCCGTGCTGCCTCGCGTTATTCCCGGACGAACGTGCTTACTCAGCACTCCGCACACCTCCCTGTGGCCCCATGGACGACGGTCGCCCTTAGAGCCTGTGTCATAGCCCCGGCCGGGCGCCCGCCGCCTGGCACGCACTCTCGCGGCGTTGCCGAACCGCCCACGTAGCTCCGCTACGAGGACGCCCCGGCGCCTGGCGATAGCACGCACCAGACGACGCGCGCTGATCCGGCCAGGGCTATGACACAGGCTCTGGGCACGGGACCGTAGCGGAAAGGAGCGCCGCGCGGTGGTCGCGGACGCAGGAGGGTGCATATTTCCGCCTCGTGCGCGCCGCGGATGCGCGTGCACTCGGGGAGCACGCGCGTCCGCGAGCGCATCCGGCCGCGCCCTCGGGAGCTCAAGGGTCAGTCCTCGTGCCCCAGTTGGAGATCGCGCTCCGTGCGGCCGCCGCCCGCGACCTGGAGGACCGTGGCGACCGGCGGATAGCCCGCGGCGATGACGGTGTACTCACCGGCCGCCAGGTCCACGAACCGGAACAGGCCGTCGGGCCCGGTGGTCGCGGTGTCCACGACGTTGCCGCCCGCGTCCAGGAGCGTGACCCGGGCGTCCTCGACGGGGCGCCCGCCACCGGCCCGTACGGTGCCGCGCAGCACCGCGCCGCCCGCCAGTTCGACGTCCTGCCGGGTCTCGCGGGACGCCTGGACGGTCACCGGGAGCGCGGCGGGACGGAAGGCGGGGGCGCTGGAGGCGAGCGTGTACTCCCCCGCCACCAGCTCGCCGATCACGTATCCGCCCTCGCGCCCGCTGCGGGTCGTCGCCACGACCTCGCCGCGCACGTCCGTCAGCGTCACCATGGCGTCGCGTACGGGCGTGCCGTCGGCCGTGGTGACCGTGCCCGCGAGCCGTCCCGCGCCGCCCAGGACCACGTCCAGGTCGACCGGCCGGTCCCCGACCGTGACGCTGACGGCCTGCGGCTGGTGGCCGCCGGCCGAGGCGATCAGTACGTAGGCGCCGGCGCCCGGGGTGCTCAGCGCGTACCGCCCGTCCTCGCCGGTCGCGCCGCGTCCGATCTGCCGGCCGGAGACGTCGATGAGGGTGAGCGCGGCGCGCGGGACGACGGACCCGTCGTGGTGCTGCACGGTGCCGCAGACGGGCACGCCGGCCGGGGTGTACGGCGCCGCGGCGGGCGCGGTGCGGGCGGCGGGGACGGTCGCGACGGTCTCCGCGCCGCCCTCGCCGAGTGTGCTGTGCGGGCCGTGCAGGGAGTGGGGGGCGTGGGTCACCAGGGGGTTCTCCTTGAGGAAGAAGGCGAGCAGGAGCCCGAGAAGGAGCACGGGCACGAGGTAGGGGAAGGTGCCGGGCACGTCCTGTACGTATGCGGCGACGGGGCCGTCGTGCAGCGGGCCGGGCACGGTGCGGCGGCGGGCCGCCCGCTCGGCCAGGAGGGCGGCGAGGACGGCCACGGCGGCGCTGCCGCCGAGCTGCCGGATGTACGCGCCGGGGGCGGTGGCGCGGCCGGTGCGCCGGGCGGCGCGCCGTACGGCGTGCACGAGGACCGGCAGGACGAAGCCGAGCCCGAGGCCGAGGATGCCGGTCCAGAGGCCGTACGTGGCGCGCCCTGTGTCGGCGCGCAGGTGGGACAGGAGCCACATGCCCTCGGCGGCCAGCGCGCAGCCCAGTACGGCGAAGATCCGGTGGTGTCCGGTACGGCCGATGAGGCGGGCCGCGACGGCGGCGGCGAGGGCGGCGCCGCCCGTCAGGGGCAGCATGAGCAGCCCGGTATCGGTGGCGGAGGCGGCGTGCGGGAAAGCCGGGAGGTGGCCCGCGGCCCCGTGGAGCGCGAGGCCGAGGACGGCGCCGACCGCACCGGTGACGCGGAAGGCCGGGCCGCGGAGGAGGCCGGGCGGCAGGATCGGTTCGGCGGCGAAGTGTTCGACGGCCGCGAAGAGCAGGGCGCTGCCGAGCGCGCCGCAGCCGAGCCCGAGGACGACGCGCGAGTCCCAGGCGTACTCCGTACCGGCCCAACTGACCAGCAGGGCAAGGCAGGTGGCGAGGACGGCGAGCAGCAGGACGCCGAGGACGTCCGGCCGGGGGCGGCGGGCCGTCCGGGGCAGCCGCAGCGCGACGGCCAGCACGAGGAGGACGGCCAGCCCCACGGGGACGTCGAGCGTGAAGCACCAGCGCCAGGAGGCGTGATCGGCGAGGAGGCCGCCGAGCACCGGGCCCGCGGCGGCGGCGAGTCCGAGGACGGCGGCGGCCAGCCCGAGGGCGCGGCCGCGCGCACGCGCCGGTACGAGTGCCGCGAGGACGGCCTGTACGCCGGCCATGACTCCGCCGGCGCCGAAGCCCTGGGCCGCGCGGAAGGCGGTCAGTTCACCCATCGTGTGCGCCTGTCCGGCCGAGGCCGCCCCGGCCACGAAGACCAGGAGCGCGAGGAGGAGGGCCGGCTTGCGGCCCAGGTGGTCGCCCAGCCTGCCGAGGAGCGGCAGGCCGAGGACGGCGGCGAGGAGGTACGACGTCACCGGCCAGGACATCCGGCCCGGGGCGCGCAGTTCGGCGGCGATCTCCGGGAGCGGGGTGACGACGATCGTCTGGCCGAGCGCCGCGAGCAGCAGCGCGGGCAGCAGGCCGAGGAACAGTACGGGGCGGAAGCGGCGGGGTCCGGGCCGCTCCTGGGCGGGGCCGGACTCGGGTGGTCCGCCGGTGTCCAGTACGGCCGTCACCGCTCCGGTCGCCGGCGGTCCGGACCTCTCGTCCGGCTCCGCCAGGATGATCCCGCCCACGTGCTGCTCCCCTCGTCACGCCTGTGCCGCGCCCTGTTCTCGCATCGGGCGACAACTGCGATCAAGCGTGACGAAACGGCGCGTTCGGGGCGGGAGCACCCGTCAACGGCCGTGCGGGAGCGCCCTATCGGGCCCTCATCAGGGCTTTAACCTCCGGACCACGGGCGGCCCGCGTCATGCGGGCACGACGGGAAACCACCCGATCCGGTGAGCCCTCAAGCCTCTTTCAGGGGCTCACTTCGCCTCGTTCCAGAGACTCACTTCTCCGTGTGCGCCGCGAGGTTGGTGAGGATCGCGTCGTAGATCCGGCCGAGGCCCTTGGGCGCGAAGGTCCGCTCGAAAAAGCCGCCGACGCCGCCCGCGCCCTGCCAGGTCGTGGTGACGGTGACCCGGGCGCGGTTCTCGCCCGCCGGGGTGACGGTCCAGGTGGTCACCATCGAGGAGTTGCGGTCCTTCTCGACGAGCTGCCCCTCGGCCGGCTCGTCGACGTCCAGCAGGCAGTCGCGGACGCGCTTGCTGGTCGCCTGGAGCTTCCAGTGCACCAGGGTGCCCTTGCCGTCGCCGCCCTCGCGGACCTCGTACTCGCTGAAGTGCTCGGGCAGCAGCTTCGGACGCGTACCGGAGTAGTCCGCGAGCGCGTCGAAGACGTCCTCCGGCTTCGCCGCGATCTCCCGCTGCGTGGTGGCTTCGACCTGGCCCATGTGTGCTGCCCTCCGGTGCTCGCTCGCTGGTCGTGCGCTGTGCGCAGCACAGCCAACCACTCCGGCGCGGCGCGCCCAAATCCGGGTTGACAGCAACATTGGGAACACCTGTTCTATTATCTCGAGCGGGGGGCCGGCACCACCCAGGAGGAGGCGCGATGCGCTGGAACAATCTGAGCGAGCACACGGCGGACCCGTCGGGCCCTGCCCGTACGGCGGCGCTCTTCGGTACGGACGTGGTCAGCCGGACCATCGACACGCCTGAGTTCCGCGGGGTGACCTTCCACGAAGTACGCGCCCGTTCGATCGTGAACCGGGTCCCGGGCGCCTCCCGTATGCCGTTCGAATGGACGGTGAATCCGTACCGTGGGTGCACTCACGCCTGCGTGTACTGCTTCGCCAGGCGCACCCACAGCTATCTCGACCTGGACACCGGCCTCGGCTTCGACAGCCAGATCGTGGTGAAGGTCAACGCGCCGGACCTGCTGAGACGCGAGCTGTCCGGCAGACGCTGGCGCGGCGATCACATCGCCATGGGCACGAACGTCGACTGCTACCAGCGGGCGGAGGGCCGGTACCGGCTGATGCCCGGCATCATCGAGGCCCTCCGCGACCACGCGAACCCCTTCTCCATCCTCACCAAGGGCACGCTGATCCTCCGCGACCTGGACCTGCTGCGCGCGGCCGCCGAGGTCACCGATGTCGGCATCTCGATGTCCGTCGGCTTCCTGGACCGCGAGCTGTGGCGCACGGTCGAGCCCGGTACGCCGTCCCCGGAGCGCCGCCTGGACACGGTCCGCACCCTGACCGAGCACGGCATCGGCTGTGGCGTCCTGATGGCCCCGGTCATCCCCTTCCTGGGCGACCACCCCGACCAACTGCGCGCCACCGTACGGGCCATCGCGGCAGCCGGCGCGTCCTCCGTGACGCCACTGGTGCTGCACCTCCGGCCCGGCGCCCGCGAGTGGTTCATGACCTGGCTGACGGAGCACCACCCGCACCTGGTGCCGCGATACGAGCGCCTCTATGCAGGCGGCGCCTACGCCCCCAAGTGGTACCAGCGACGCATCACCCGCCAGGTCCACGATCTGGCCACCGAATACGGCATAGGCCCCACGCACGCCACCACCCACCGCCGCATCCCACCCCAGCGCACCCCTGCCGCCCCCGAGGTGCCGACCCAGCTCACTCTCCTGTAGCTCAGCCGGTCCCCGTGTCGAGCCTCGCCAGCGAGGCCGCCGCCGCGGCCGCCAGGCGGGGGTGGTCCAGGGCTGCGGTGAGGGCCGGTACGGCGCGGCGGTCGCCCAGGGCGCCGAGGCCCTCCACACAGGCGAGGGCGACGCGCCAGTAGGGGGTGTGGGGGGTGAGGAGGCGTTCGAGGGTGGAGATCAGGGCGGGGACGGACTCGGGGGCGCGGAGGTCCACGAGGAGGCGTACGGGGTGGAGCGCGTAGGCCGTGCGGAGGGGGTTGGTGGCGAGGGCCGCGGCGGCGCGGGCGGTGCGGGGGTCGCCGAGACGGGCCAGCGCGTGCGCGGCCGTGGCGCAGCGGACCGGGTCGCGGTAGTTCAGGAGGAGGACGAGCGTCTCGAAGGCGCGGCGGTCGCCGGCGCAGCCGAGGGAGAAGGCGGCGATCTCGCGGGTCCACAGCGGGCGCTCGACCGCCGTGAGCATTCTGGCCAGCTCTTCTCTGCCCGCCGGGGTGTTCTTGCGGGCGAGGCCCAGCAGGCGTTCGTAGGTGACGAGATCGGCCGGTGACCGCAGCTCGCCCCGTACCCGGTCGGTCAACTCATGGAATTGGTCTTCCATTTGCGATGCTCCTCCCCCGCCGCCTCGGCGTGGCCCGCGCCACAGATTAATTCCCCCCTTTCCCCCTGGCGCTTGCCATTACCCGCGAGTTAATCTGCCGGTACGAGCAGCACCCCTGCTCCGGCGGCCTGGTGACGCAGCCGCCATGAGTGAAGTCGGTTCGGCACCGCACAGCACGACATCAGCGGAGTGACCGGCCGTGGTCCCGGGACAGGGCCCGCCGCGCAGCTCCTTCCGTACACACTCCTCGACCGCATCCCTCGATGGCGTCGACCGCATCGATCGCGGCGACCACGTGTGCGCTCACCCTCAGTCGTCACTTCTCCCCTGCCCGCAGGGGAACACCCTCAGGAGTCTCGCGATGGGCCTCTCGTCCACCCCAGATTCGCCCCTGTCCCCCGCCACCGCCGCCTCCGGTATCGCCACCGTCGCCGTCGTCGGCCTGGGCACGATGGGTACCGGCATCGCCGAGGTGCTCGCCCGCGCCGGCCGCGAGGTCATCGGCATCGACATCGACGACACCGCGGTCCGCCGCTCGGTCACCGCCCTGGAAGCGTCCACCGCCCGTGCCGTGCAGCGCGAGCGGATCACCGAGCGCGAGCGGGCCGATCTGCTGGCCCGGTTCCGTACCTTCTCCGATCTGCAGGCCGCCGCGGAGGCGGATCTGGTGATCGAGGTGGTGCCGGAGGACTACGAGCTCAAGCGGCAGATCATCAACGCCCTGGACGGCATCGTCCGCCCGGACGCCGTGCTGGCCACCGGTACCAACTCCCTCTCGGTGACCCGGCTGGCCGCCGATTCGCAGTACCCGGAGCGCGTGCTCGGCCTGCACTTCTTCAACCCCGCACCGGCCATGAAGCTGGTCGAGGTCGCCTCCTCCGTGCTGACCGCGCCCACGGCCGTGGCCGCCGTCACCGAGCTCGCCCGTGAGCTGGGCAAGGACCCGATCGCGGTGGGCGACCGCCCCGGCTTCGTCGCCGACGGCCTGCTCTTCGGGTACCTGAACCAGGCCGCCGCGATGTACGAGTCGAAGTACGCGACCCGTGAGGACATCGACGCGGCGATGCGCCTGGGCTGCGGGCTGCCCATGGGGCCGCTCGCCCTGCTGGACCTCATCGGCATCGACACCGCCCGTACGGTCCTGGAGGCGATGTACGCCGCGTCGCACGACCGGCTGCACGCGCCCGCGCCGATCCTCGGCCAGCTCTCCGAAGCGGGGCTGACGGGCCGCAAGGCGGGCCGCGGCTTCTACACGTACGAGGCGCCGGGCTCGGCGACCGTCGTGGCCGACGCGGACACTCCGGCCGCGGCCGGGGAGCAGTCCGGGGCCCGTACGGTCCGCAGCGTCGGCGTGGCCGGTTCCGGGACGATGGCCAGCGGCATCGCCGAGGTCTTCGCGAAGGCCGGTTACGAGGTCATGCTCGCCGCGCGCAGCCAGGAGAAGGCGGAGAAGGCCAAGGCCCGGATCGAGAAGTCGCTGGGCCGGTCGGTCGCCAAGGGCCGGATGACCGAGGAGGCCCGGGACGCGGCGCTCGCCGCGATCACCCCGGCGGGCTCGCTGGACGCGTTCGCCGAGGTGGATCTGGCCGTCGAGGCGGTGGCCGAGGACCTGGAGATCAAGCAGCAGCTCTTCGGGACGCTGGACAAGATCTGCAAGCCGGGCGCGGTGCTGGCCACCACGACCTCCTCGCTGCCGGTCGTGGCCTGCGCGCGGGCCACTTCGCGGCCCCAGGACGTCATCGGGATGCACTTCTTCAACCCGGCGCCGGCCATGAAGCTGGTCGAGGTCGTGCGGACGGTCCTGACGGCCGACGATGCCCACGCGACGGTGCGCGCGGTGTGCGCCAAGGTCCGCAAGCACCCGGTGGACTGCGGCGACCGGGCGGGCTTCATCGTGAACGCGTTGCTCTTCCCGTACCTGAACAACGCGATCAAGATGGTCCAGGAGCACTACGCCTCCCCGGACGACATCGACGCCGCGATGAAGCTGGGCGGCGGCTACCCGATGGGCCCGTTCGAACTGCTCGACGTGGTGGGCCTGGACGTCTCGCTGGCCATCGAGAAGGTGCTGCACGCGGAGTTCCGCGATCCGGGCCTGGCCCCGGCGTCGCTGCTGGAACACCTCGTGGCCGCGGGCTGCCTCGGCCGCAAGACCGGCCGCGGCTTCCGTGAGTACGCCAAGCGCTGACGCCGGGGGCGGCTGGGGCGGGCTGCTGGAGCCGGGAGGCGGCTCTCCCGCGGCCTCCCGGCCGCCCGTCCCCCGGGCGAATGGCGCAGGCCGAGGGATTATGAAGTACCGTCCCCACATGTCCCAGCCCGCTCGTACGCAGCCTTCAGACGGTCCCGACACCACGACGCCCGGCTCGCGCCGCGCGGCCGCCCAGCGGCTCAAGATGCGCCGCGAATTGGCGGCGGCGGCGATGGAGCTGTTCGCGACCAAGGGCTACGAAGCGACGACCGTCGATGAGATCGCCGCGGCGGCGGGGGTCGCCCGGCGGACGTTCTTCCGCCACTTCCGCTCCAAGGAAGAGGCGATCTTCCCCGACCACGACGACACCCTCGTACGGGCCGAGGCCGTGCTGGACGCGGCGCCCGCACACGAGAACCCGCTGGACACGGTGTGCCGCGGCATCAAAGAGGTCATGCGGATGTACGCGGCCTCGCCGGCCGTGGCCGTGGCCCGCTACCGCCTGACCCGCGAAGTACCCACGCTGCGCGAGGCGGAGATCGCCTCGGTGGCGCGGTACGAACGGCTCTTCACGCGCTACCTCCTGGGCCACTTCGACGAGGGCGCGCACCGCGAGGGCAACGACGACCCGCTGCTCGCGGAGGTCGCCGCGTCCGCGGTGGTCACCGCGCACAACCACGTACTGCGGCGCTGGCTGCGGGCGGGCGCGCAGGGGGACGTGGAGACGCAGCTCGACCACGCCTTCGCGATCGTCCGCGAGACGTTCGGCACGGGCATCGGGGCAGGGCGTACGCCCGCGGGGCCGCCGCCCGCCGCGACGGCGGCCCGGGAGGGCGAGGTACTGGTGACGGTGGCCCGTACGGACGCCCCGCTCAGCGAGGTCATGCGCACGATCCAGAAGGCGCTGCGCGAGCACAACAACTGATCACGAGCCGCGAAGAGCGCCGTCACGCCCTTGGGTGTGGCGGCGCTTCGCTATGCGACCCACGAGTAACAAACGTCACGTGCCACGCCCAGCGGCGGCGGATCGTCCGCTTTTGCGGTGGTTTTTGTTGCTCATGCGTGCCGCATGGATGACATCTGAGAGAAATTGTTGGCACCGAGTGCCTTGTCGACTGGCACGCGGTGTCATACGTTGATGTTGTCCGGGCGGCCGGTACACCCGATCTTCGGCGTACCGGTTGTCCCCGCGAACCACTGGTCCGCGCGCCCGGATGCCTGCGTCACAGGCAACCTCCCGCGCACACCCGCGCCTGCCGAGCACCATCAGCCGAACCGACGGCACCGCCTTCGCACCACCCCCGACGTTCCCTCAAAGCCGTTCCCTCAGCGTGCTTCGCCGGAGGCAAACCGTGAACCACATTCTTGACGCGATCACCGCGCCCGACAGCAACCGCGAAGACTTCGCGAACCTGTCCATCCCCGAGTCGTACCGCGCGATCACCGTGCACAAGGACGAGGCCGAGATGTTCGCCGGCCTCCCCAGCCGGGACAAGGACCCGCGCAAGTCGCTGCACCTCGAAGAGGTGCCGGTGCCGGAGCTGGGCCCGGGCGAGGCCCTGGTTGCCGTCATGGCGTCCTCGGTCAACTACAACTCCGTCTGGACCTCGATCTTCGAGCCGGTGTCGACCTTCGCCTTCCTCGAGCGGTACGGCAGGATGTCGCCGCTCAGCAAGCGCCACGACCTGCCGTACCACGTCATCGGCTCCGACCTGGCCGGCGTCGTGCTCCGTACCGGCCCGGGCGTGAACTCCTGGCACCCCGGCGACGAGGTCGTCGCGCACTGCCTCTCGGTCGAGCTGGAGTCCTCCGACGGCCACAACGACACGATGCTCGACCCCGAGCAGCGCATCTGGGGCTTCGAGACCAACTTCGGCGGCCTCGCCGAGATCGCGCTCGTGAAGTCCAACCAGCTGATGCCGAAGCCGGACCACCTGACCTGGGAGGAGGCGGCGGCCCCGGGCCTGGTGAACTCCACCGCGTACCGCCAGCTCGTCTCCCGCAACGGCGCCGGCATGAAGCAGGGCGACAACGTCCTCATCTGGGGCGCGTCCGGCGGCCTGGGCTCCTACGCCACCCAGTTCGCGCTGGCCGGCGGCGCCAACCCGATCTGCGTCGTCTCCAGCGAGGACAAGGCGGAGATCTGCCGGAAGATGGGCGCCGAGGCGATCATCGACCGCAAGGCCGAGGGCTACAAGTTCTGGAAGGACGAGAGCACCCAGGACCTGAAGGAGTGGAAGCGCTTCGGCAAGCGCATCCGCGAGCTGACCGGCGGCGAGGACATCGACATCGTCTTCGAGCACCCCGGCCGCGAGACCTTCGGCGCCTCCGTGTACGTCACCCGCAAGGGCGGCACCATCACCACCTGCGCCTCGACCTCGGGCTACATGCACGAGTACGACAACCGCTACCTGTGGATGTCGCTGAAGCGCATCATCGGCTCGCACTTCGCCAACTACCGCGAGGCGTGGGAGGCCAACCGCCTGATCGCCAAGGGCAAGATCCACCCGACGCTGTCGAAGACGTACTCCCTGGAGGAGACCGGCCAGGCCGCGTACGACGTGCACCGCAACCTCCACCAGGGCAAGGTCGGCGTCCTCGCGCTGGCCCCCGAGGAGGGCATGGGCGTCCGCGACCACGAGAAGCGCGCGCAGCACATCGACGCGATCAACCGCTTCCGCAACGTCTGAGACGAATAACCGTCCGGGAGACGACTGCACATGACTGAGCGTCAGAAGGATCGTCCGTGGCTGATGCGGACATACGCGGGACACTCCACCGCCGAGGCGTCCAACGAGCTGTACCGGCGTAACCTCGCCAAGGGCCAGACCGGCCTGTCGGTCGCGTTCGACCTCCCGACGCAGACCGGTTACGACCCCGACCACGTGCTCGCCCGCGGCGAGGTCGGGCGGGTCGGGGTCCCGGTCTCCCACCTCGGTGACATGCGCCGGCTGTTCCAGGACATCCCGCTGGAGCAGATGAACACCTCGATGACCATCAACGCCACCGCGATGTGGCTGCTGGCGCTGTACGAGGTGGTCGCCGAGGAGCAGGGCGCGGACATCTCCAAGCTGTCCGGGACCACGCAGAACGACATCGTGAAGGAGTACCTGTCGCGGGGCACGCACGTGTTCCCGCCCGGGCCTTCGCTGCGGCTGACCACCGACATGATCACCTACACGGTCGCGCACATCCCCAAGTGGAACCCGATCAACATCTGCAGCTACCACCTGCAGGAGGCCGGGGCCACGCCGGTGCAGGAGATCGCGTACGCGATGTCCACCGCCGTCGCGGTGCTGGACGCCGTACGGGACTCCGGGCAGGTGCCGGCGGAGAAGTTCGGCGATGTCGTCGCGCGGATCTCCTTCTTCGTGAACGCGGGCGTCCGCTTCGTCGAGGAGATGTGCAAGATGCGCGCCTTCGGCCGCATCTGGGACAAGATCACGCGCGAGCGGTACGGCATCGAGAACCCCAAGCAGCGCCGCTTCCGGTACGGCGTCCAGGTCAACTCCCTTGGCCTCACCGAGGCGCAGCCCGAGAACAACGTCCAGCGCATCGTCCTCGAGATGCTGGCCGTCACGCTCTCCAAGGACGCCCGCGCCCGCGCCGTGCAGCTGCCCGCCTGGAACGAGGCGCTGGGCCTGCCCCGCCCCTGGGACCAGCAGTGGTCGCTCCGTATCCAGCAGGTCCTCGCGCACGAGTCGGACCTGCTGGAGTACGAGGACATCTTCGCCGGCTCGCATGTGATCGAGGCGAAGGTGGACGCGCTGGTCGAGGAGTCCCTGGCCGAGATCGACCGGATCCAGGAGATGGGCGGCGCGATGGCCGCCGTCGAGTCCGGGTACCTCAAGTCCCAGCTGGTCGCCTCGCACGCGGAGCGGCGCGGCCGGATCGAGGCCGGCGAGGAGAAGATCGTCGGCGTCAACTGCTACGAGTCGACCGAGCCCAACCCGCTCACCGCCGACCTGGACACCGCCATCATGACGGTGGACCCGGAGAACGAGGCGCGGGTCGTGCAGGCGCTGCACGAGTGGCGGGACTCGCGGGACGAGCACCGGGCGCAGGAGGCCCTCTCCGCGCTGAAGAAGGCGGCGGCCGGGGACACCAACCTCTTCGCGGCCACTCTGGAGTGCGCCAGGGCCGGTGTGACGACCGGGGAGTGGGCCTGGGCCCTCCGGGACGTCTTCGGCGAGTTCCGGGCGCCTACGGGCGTCTCCAGCGCCCCGCTGGCCGTCGCGGCCGAGCAGGGCACCCCGCTCGCGGCCGTCCGCGAGAAGGTCGCCCGTACGGCCGAGGAGCTCGGCAGTGGCAAGCTGCGCCTCCTGGTGGGCAAGCCGGGCCTGGACGGGCACAGCAACGGGGCCGAGCAGATCGCCGTACGGGCCCGTGACGCGGGCTTCGAAGTGGTCTACCAGGGCATCCGGCTGACCCCCGAGCAGATCGTCTCGGCGGCCGTCGCCGAGGACGTGCACTGCGTCGGCCTGTCGATCCTCTCCGGCTCGCACGCCGAGCTGGTGCCGGACGTACTGGCCCGGCTGCGCCGCACCGGCGTGGACGACATCCCCGTCATCGTCGGCGGCATCATCCCCTCGGCGGACGCGGCAGCGCTGCGCGAGGCCGGTGTCGCCGCCGTTTTCACCCCGAAGGACTTCGGTATCACGGAGATCATCGGCCGTATCGTCGACGAGATCCGTACCGCGAACAAGCTCGATCCCCTGGAGGTCCCCGCATGAGCACCCCCGTCAACCGGCTTCGCCCCCGCCGCTCCTGCCTCGCGGTCCCGGGCTCCAACCCCCGCTTCCTGGAGAAGGCCCAGGGCCTCGCCGCCGACCAGGTCTTCCTGGACCTGGAGGACGCCTGCGCGCCGCTCGCCAAGCCGGACGCGCGGCACAACATCGTGAAGGCGCTCAACGAGGGCGACTGGACCGGCAAGACGCGCGTGGTGCGGGTCAACGACTGGACCACCCACTGGACGTACCGGGACGTCATCACGGTCGTCGAGGGCGCGGGCCCGAACCTGGACTGCATCATGCTGCCCAAGGTGCAGGACGCCCAGCAGGTCGTCGCGCTGGACCTGCTCCTGACCCAGATCGAGAAGACGATGGGCTTCGAGGTCGGACGGATCGGCATCGAGGCGCAGATCGAGAACGCGCAGGGCCTCAACAACGTCAACGAGATCGCGCAGGCGTCGCAGCGCACCGAGACGATCATCTTCGGCCCGGCCGACTTCATGGCGTCCATCAACATGAAGTCCCTGGTCGTTGGCGAGCAGCCGCCCGGCTACGGCGCCGACGCCTACCACTACATCCTGATGAAGATCCTGATGGCGGCCCGCGCCAACGACCTCCAGGCGATCGACGGTCCTTACCTCCAGATCAAGAACGTCGACGGCTTCCGCGAGGTCGCGGGCCGCGCCGCCGCGCTGGGCTTCGACGGCAAGTGGGTGCTCCACCCCGGCCAGGTCGAGGCCGCCAACGAGGTCTTCTCGCCCTCGCAGGAGGACTACGACCACGCCGAGCTGATCCTCGACGCGTACGACTACTGCACCTCCGAGGAGGGCGGCAAGAAGGGCTCCGCGATGCTCGGCGACGAGATGATCGACGAGGCCAGCCGCAAGATGGCGCTGGTCATCGCCGGCAAGGGCCGGGCCGCCGGCATGACCCGTACGTCCAAGTTCGAGGCCCCGGAGGCGTAAGCGCGATGCAGTTCGGCCGCACCTACGAAGAGTTCACCGTCGGCGACGTGTACAAGCACTGGCCCGGCAAGACGGTCACCGAGTACGACGACCACCTCTTCTGTCTGCTCACCATGAACCACCACCCGCTCCACATGGACAGCAATTACGCGGAGCGGACGACCGACTTCGGTAAGAACGTGGTGGTCGGGAATTACATCTACTCGCTGCTGCTGGGCATGTCCGTGCCGGACGTCTCCGGCAAGGCGATCGCGAATCTCGAAATCGAGTCGCTGAAGCACGTGGCGCCGACCTTCCACGGCGACACGATCTACGGCGAGACGACCGTGCTGGACAAGACGCCGTCGAAGTCGAAGAACGACCGCGGCATCGTGTACGTCGAGACCAAGGGCTACAAGCAGGACGGCACGCTCGTCTGCGTCTTCCGGCGCAAGGTGATGGTGCCGACGGCCACGTACATCAAGGAGCGCGGCGGCGAGCAGCCCGGCCGCCCGGAGCTCCGTACCCCTGCGGTGAAGGAGAAGTAGCCATGGCGCGTCTCGCACAGACCGAGGGCCTGACGGACATCCAGCGGGAAATCCTCTCCACCGTCCGCGATTTCGTGGACAAGGAGATCCTTCCGGTCGCCACCGAGCTGGAGCACAAGGACGAGTACCCGGCACAGATCGTCGAGGGCCTCAAGGAACTGGGCGTCTTCGGCCTGATGATCCCGGAGGAGTACGGCGGCCTCGGCGAATCCCTCCTGACCTACGCCCTGACGGTCGAGGAGATCGCCCGCGGCTGGATGTCGGTGTCCGGCATCATCAACACCCACTTCATCGTGGCGTACATGCTCAAGCAGCACGGCACGCAGGAGCAGAAGGACTACTTCCTGCCGAAGATGGCGGCCGGTGAGATACGGGGCGCCTTCTCGATGTCGGAGCCGGCCCTTGGCTCCGACGTGTCCGCCATTTCCTCCAAGGGCGTCAAGGACGGCGACGAATACGTCCTCAACGGCCAGAAGATGTGGCTGACGAACGGCGGTTCGTCCACGCTGGTCGCGGTCCTCTGCAAGACGGACGAGGGCCACCCCGAGGGCACGGCCCCGCACAAGTCGATGACGACCTTCCTCGTGGAGAAGGAGCCCGGCTTCGGCGAGGTCCGCCCCGGACTCACCATTCCGGGCAAGATCGAGAAGATGGGCTACAAGGGCGTCGACACGACCGAGCTCATCATGCAGGACCTCCGGATCCCGGCGAATCGCGTGCTCGGCGGCGAGACCGGACGTGGTTTCTATCACATGATGGACGGCGTCGAGGTCGGCCGGGTGAACGTCGCGGCACGTGGCTGCGGCGTCGCGCAGCGTGCCTTTGAGCTGGGCGTGGACTACGCGCAGCAGCGCCACACCTTCGGCAAGCCGATCGCACAGCATCAGGCCATCCAGTTCAAATTGGCCGAAATGGCGACAAAGGTCGAGGCGGCCCATGCGATGATGGTCAATGCCGCCCGCAAGAAGGACTCCGGTCAGCGCAATGACCTGGAAGCGGGCATGGCGAAGTACCTCGCCTCCGAGTACTGCAAGGAGGTCGTGGAGGACGCCTTCCGCATCCACGGCGGCTACGGCTTCTCCAAGGAATATGAAATCGAACGCCTGTACCGCGAGGCGCCCATGTTGCTCATCGGTGAAGGTACCGCTGAGATCCAGAAAATGATCATCGGGCGCCGGCTACTCGAGGAGTACCGCATCCAGGGGTGAATGTCCGTTTCGGGGTGTTTTCTTCGAGAAGAAGATCACACCCCGTCACCGGACTTCGGGCACGGATTGGCGTTGGCTCTTGGCCAGTTGCCGCTCGCAACCGATAGCATCCCCGGAAAGCCGCCGTCCCCCATCCCTACGCGGCATCCTCCGCTACGAAGGTCATCCATGCCCCACAGCCAATCCTCTGCACATCGCGGTCGCGTCCGCCTCGCGCGCGGAGCGTCGCCGTGGCTCCTGCCGACCGTCGCAATGGCAGCGGTCAGCCTGGCCCGCTCCCGGCGCTCGGGACGCTGGGCCGCCGTCGCCGTGCCCACCACCGCTCTGGCGGCGGGCATGCTGTGGTTCTTCCGCGACCCCGAGCGCGACATCGCTCAGGGCCGCGTCATTTCCCCGGCCGACGGCGTGGTGCAGAGCATCATGCCGTGGAAGGACGGGCGCACCCGCGTCGCGATCTTCATGAGCCCGCTGAACGTCCACGTGAACCGCGCGCCGCTGGCCGGCACGGTCACGTCCGTCGACCACATCCCCGGCGGCTTCGTTCCGGCGTTCAACAAGGAGAGCGAGAACAACGAGCGGGTCGTCTGGCACTTCGACACCGAGATCGGTGACGTCGAGATGGTGCAGATCGCCGGTGCGGTGGCCCGCCGCATCGTTCCGTACGTACCGGAGGGCACGAAGGTCGAGCAGGGCGAGCGTATCGGTCTGATCCGCTTCGGCTCGCGCGTCGATGTGTACCTGCCCGAGGGCGTCGAGGCCGCGGTCGAGGTCGGCCAGGCCACCACAGCGGGGGTGACTCGTCTTGACCGTGATTGATCCCGATACCCAGGCGGGCTGGGCGGCCGAGGAGGAGGACGACGACATGCCGCTGTCGACGCGGCTGTCGATAGCGGACACGCTCACGCTCGGCAACGCGATCTGCGGCTTCATGGCGGTGTACTTCACCACCACCGGCGTCCTGATCCCGCACCTGACGGGCACCGAGGACGGCGGCATGGCGCGGCACAGCGCCGCCATGGCGGTCATCCTCATGCTGCTCGCGTCGGTCTTCGACCTGTTCGACGGCCTGGTCGCGCGCAAACTGCGGGCCTCGGCGATGGGGGCCGAGCTCGACAACCTCTCCGACCTGATCAGCTTCGGCCTGGCGCCCGCGTACTTCGTGGTGACCTGGGGCATGGTCGCCCAGGACGCGAACCAGCGGGTCTCGGTGGTCGCGGCGGTGGTGGTGCTGCTGGCGGTCATCCTCCGCCTCGCCCGCTTCTCGTGCGTGACGGTGCCGAACGGCATGTTCCAGGGCATGCCGAGTCCCTTCGGGGCGCTGACCGTCGTAGCGATCGTGCTGCTGGAGCTGCCGTTCCTGCCGACGCTCCTCGCCATCATCGGCGTGGCGTGGCTGATGGTGAGCCGGGTGGAGTACCCGAAGCCGCGGGGTCGCCTCGCGGTCGCGATGCTCTCCTGGATCGTGGCGAGCATGGCCATGCTGGCAGCGTGGGCACTGGACGCACCGGCCGGCCAGCTGCTGCTGCAGACGGGCTGCGCGCTGCAGGTCGTGACGGGCGCGATGATTCCGCTCTTCGCCACGGCTCGGCGGGTGAATACGTTCCGGGACAATCGGCGCGAGGCCAGGGCAGCGCAGCTGCCGTAGTGACCGACACACGCCGGAGGCCCGGTACGAACCTTGGGTTCGTACCGGGCCTCCGGCGTTGCGGGGGGCCGCCGCGGAGCGGCGCCCAGGGGCGCGGGGAACTGCGCGCCCAGCCCACTCGCTCCCGCAGGGGGCCACCGGCCTCGCGGGGCCGGTCCCGCCCGCGGCCCACTGCGGCGCCGCTGCGGTTGCTCGCGCAGTTCCCCGCGCCCCTTACGGGGGCTACGCCAGGAAGTCCCGCGCGAGGGACTCCGCCGCCTGTTCCAGGAGCGGGCCCGCCTCGGCCATGCAGCGGGCCGGGTCCGGCTCCAGGGCAGTGAGCGGGTACGCCCGCTCGATCCCCGCCTGGAGGAGCGCCGACGGCGGCAGGAGCAGACGACCGCAGACCGCGACGACGGTCAGGCCGCGGGCGCGGGCCGCCGCCGCGACCCCCGCCGGGGCCTTCCCGTGCAGCGTCTGCTCATCCAGCGACCCCTCGCCCGTGATCACAAACGTGGCCCGCTCCAGCGCAGGCCCGAACCCGAGCACGTCGAGCATGACGTCGATGCCGGGGCGGAATGTCGCACCCAGCCCGACCAGCGCCCCGTACCCGATGCCGCCCGCCGCCCCCGCGCCCGGCGCCACCGCGTACTCGGCGGCCTTCGGCCCCACCGCCGTCTCCAGCACCTTCGCGTAGTGCGCCAGCGCCGCGTCCAGCGTGGCGACGTCCGCCTCGGTCGCCCCCTTCTGCGGGCCGTAGACCGCGGGCGCGCCCTTCGGGCCGGTCAGCGGATTGTCGACGTCGCTGGCGAGCACGATCTCCGTAGTGGCCAGCCGCGGGTCGAGGCCGCTGAGGTCGGCGGTGGCAAGACCGGCGAGCGGCCCACCACCGGGCGCGACCGGCTCCCCCGTACGGTCCAGGAAGCGCGCGCCCAGCGCCGCGAGCATCCCCGCGCCGCCGTCGTTCGTGGCGCTGCCGCCGACGCCGAAGACGATGGAGCGGGCGCCCGCGTCCAGCGCGGCGAGCAGCAGCTCCCCGGTGCCGTACGTGGTGGCCGTCAGCGGCGCGAAGACGCCGTCCGGGAGGTGCTGCAGGCCCGACGCCTCGGCCATCTCCACCACGGCCGTACCGTCGGCGCTCAGCGCGAACGTGGCCTTGACGGGCTCCCCGAGGGGTCCGGTGACCCGCGCCTCGTGCCGGGCGAAACCGGCGGCCAGCGCCGCCGCGACCGTGCCGTCCCCGCCGTCCGCGACCGGGACGGCCGCCACGGAGAGGTCCGGTACCGCGCGCCGCAGCCCGGCCGTGACGTGCTCGGCGACCTGGACGGCCGTCAGCGAGCCCTTGAACTTGTCCGCGGCGATCAGCACGTGTGCTGCCGGTGCCCCTGTCGTTGCTGCGTCCACGTCCGCCACCCTGACTCCCCTTGCCGTCGAACTGCAGTCGCGCCGCTGTGACCCTATCCGGCGGCGGGCAGGGAGAACAGAGACGCCGATCACGTTTTCCACGAAGCGGATTTCCTTTTCCACTTCACTGTGGTCGTACGGTACCCCGCGTCCGCACGCCGCGTCCCGGTTCGGCGCGTTCGGGCCCACGCGCACCCCGGCGGACTTCGGTACACCTGTACCCATGACGCCGCCGCACAGCAGTACGCCCGCCGACGCTGCCCGGCCACCCGGCCTCGCCGACCGAATCCACGGCGGCTGGCTCGGCCGGATCGCCGGGAACATGCTGGGCAAGCCCGTCGAGCACGGCGACCTGTGGACCCGCGAGCGCATCGACCAGTACCTGCGCCGGACGGGCGCGCTGCCGCTCACCGACTACCTCCCCCCGCCGCCGACCGCCGAGGACGCCGAACAGCTGCGGCCGGAGTGGCGGAGCTGCGCACGCGGCCGGGTCGACGGGAGCTGCCGCGACGACGACATCGACTACTCCGTGCTGGTACTGGACCTGCTGGAGACCCACGGCACGGACTTCACCACCGAACAGCTCGGCACGCTCTGGCTGCACCGGCTGCCGTACCTGCAGACCTTCACCGCCGAGCGCGCCGCGTACCGCAACCTCGCCACCGGCATCCGGCCCCCGCTCGCCGCCACCACCGACAATCCGTACCAGGAGTGGATCGGCGCGCTGATCAGGGCGGACGTGTACGGCTGGGTCTCCCCCGGCCGCCCCCGCCGGGCGGCCGCGCTGGCCCGCCGGGACGCGGTCCTCTCGCACACCGGCAACGGCGTGTACGGCGCGATGTGGGCGGCCGCGCTGATCGCGGCCGCCTTCGAGGCGAGCGGGCCGCGCGAGGCAGTGGAGGCGGCGCTGGCCCGTATCCCCGCGGGCAGCAGGCTGGCGCGTACGGTCCGGCACACCGTGGCGCTGTACGAATCGGGCGTCGCCTGGGCGGACACGCTCGCCGAGATGGAGCGCGAGGCCGGCCATCTGCACTGGATCCATGTGGTCCCGAACGCCGCCGTGCTCACCGCCGGACTGCTCTACGGCGAGGGCGACTTCACCTCCACGATCGCGCTGACCGTACGCGGCGGCCTGGACACCGACTCCAACGGCGCGACGGCCGGCTCGGTGGCGGGCGTGCTGTGCGGCGCGGCGGCGATCCCGCCCCAGTGGACGGAGCCGCTGCACGACCGCCTGCGTACCGCCGTCTTCGGCTTCGACGGCGTACGGATCAGCGAACTGGCGGAACGCACCTGCCGGCTGGCGACCGGAGCGCCGACCGAGTGACGGCATCAGCCACCCGGGCGGACGCTCAACTCGCCGGTTCCGTCTGGTGATACGTCTGATGGGCGGTCCGGCCGTCCGACGTGGTGCTGATGTGCTCCAGCACGTCCTCCAGCAGGTCCACGTCACCGGTGCGCACCAGCGACCCGGTGTTCGGGCCGGTGACGACGTGGGGTGCGGCGCCGCCCGTCACGGCGAACGCCGCCGCCAGGCCGAATGCCGCGTACGCCGGGCGTCTCATCGTGGTGCTCCGTCCGTCGGTACGGGTGGGACCCATGGTGCCAACAGCGCCTGCCGGGAAGGCGTTAGGCTCGCGGAGTGACCTTGGATTACGCCGCGTACATCGCCAGCCTGCCCCGGGTGCTCGCGGGCGCCGGAACCATTTTCCGCGACGCCGCCGGGCGCGTCCTGCTCGTCGAGCCCAACTACAAGGACACCTGGCTCCTGCCCGGCGGGACGGTGGAGTCCGATCAGGGCGAGTCGCCGCGGCAGGCGGCCCGCCGGGAGACCGCCGAGGAGATCGGGCTGGACATCGAGCCGGGCGCGCTGCTGGCGGTCGACTGGGTACGCGGTGAGCAGCGCCCGCCCCTGGTGTCGTACCTCTTCGACGGCGGAGTACTGGACGAGGCGCAACTCGCCGCGATCACCCTCCAACAGGAAGAGCTGCTCTCCTGGCGCCTGGTGGACCCGGCGGAGCTGGGCGGTTATGTGGACGGGCCGATGCGGCTGCGGCTGGGCGCCGCGCTGGACGCACTGGCGGACGGCCGCGGGCCGGCCGAGCTGGAGGACGGCGTACCGCCGCGACGCTAGCCCGGAGCCGCCGTCACGCGGCCGCCGCCACCTCCCGCTCGAAGTCGAGCAGGTGACGCTTGCGGTCCAGGCCGCCGCCGTAGCCGGTCAGGCCGCCGCCCGCGCCGACGACACGGTGGCAGGGCACGATGATCCCGATCGGGTTCTTGCCGTTGGCCAGCCCCACGGCGCGGGCGGCCGACGGCTTGCCGAGCCGGCCGGCCAGCTCCCCGTACGAGAGCGTCCCGCCGTACGGGATCTCGCACAGCGCCGCCCACACGCGCCGCTGGAACGGCGTCCCGTCGAGGCGGAGCGGCAGATCGAAGGCGGTCAGCTCCCCGGCGAAGTACGCCCGGAGCTGCCGGATCGCGCCGGCGAACGGCTCGGCCGCCGGCTCCTCCGGGTGCCCGAAGCTCTCCTGCGGCGGCCGGTGCCGCTGGTCGGTCATGTACAGGCCGGTGAGCGCGCCGTCGCGGGCGACGAGCGTGAGCGCCCCGACCGGCGTCTCGGTCATAACGGTGTACGTACGAACAGACGTGGTGCTGACAGCAGACATGGCGCTTCCCTCAGTCGGTGGGGAGGTGGTTGATCGGGTGGTCGTCGGTGGCCCAGAGGTACTGGACCGCGTACGCGCGCCAGGGGCGCCAGGCGGCGGCCCGGGCGAGCAGCGCGGCCGGTGTGCCGGGCAGTCCCAGGCCCTGCGCCGCGCGGCGCACGCCGAGGTCGGTGGCGGTGAACGCGTCGGGGTCGCCGAGCGCCCGCATCGCGATGCACTCGACCGTCCAGGGCCCGAAGCCGGGCAGCGCGGCGAGGCGGGCGCGGGCCTCCTCGCGGTCGCTGCCGGGCCCGAGTTGCAGCTCCCCGTCGGCCAGCGCGGCGATCAGGCCGGTGAGCGTGGCGCGCCGGGTGCGCGGCATCGCGAGGGTCTCCGGGTCCAGCTCCGCCAGCGCGGCCGCGCTCGGGAAGAGGTGGGTGAGGCCGCCCTCGGGGTCCTCGATCCGCTCCCCGTACGCGGCGGCCAGCCGCCCCGCGTGCGTACGTGCCGCCGCCGTCGACACCTGCTGTCCGATCACCGCCCGTACGGCGAACTCGTCCGCGTCCACGGTGCGCGGCACCCGCCGCCCCGGCGCCTTGGCGATCAGCGGCGCCAGTACCGGATCGTCCGCCAGCAGCGCGTCGACCGCCTCGGGGTCGGCGTCCAGGTCGAGCATCCGGCGGCAGCGGGCGATGGCCCCGGACAGGTCGCGCAGGTCGGTCAGGGAGAGCCGGCAGTCGATGTGTTCGGGGCGCGGGGTGAGCGCCACGATGCCGTGGCCGTACGGGAGACGCAGGGTGCGGCGGTACGCGCCGTCCCGCCACTCCTCCACGCCGGGGACGGCGGTGGCGGCGAGGTGCCCGAAGAGGTTGTCGGGGCACAGCGGCTTACGGAAGGGGAGGCGGAGGGCGAGGGTGGTGAGCGCCGGGGAGTCCGGCGCCCCGGGCTGCGGGCCCGGCGCGGCGGCCGGGCGCGCGGGCCGTACCCGCTGCCGCAGCTCGCTCGGCGACAGCGCGAAGACCTCCCGCACGGTGTCGTTGAACGTACGGATCGAAGCGAACCCGGCGGCGAACGCGATCTCCGCCATCGGCAGCGTGCTGGTCTCGATGAGCAGCCGCGCGGTCTGGGCGCGCTGGGCCCGCGCGAGGGCGAGCGGCCCGGCGCCCAGCTCGGCCAGGAGCTGGCGCTCCACCTGCCGCGGGCTGTACCCGAGGCGCGCGGCCAGCCCCGGCACCCCGTCCCGGTCCACCACCCCGTCACCGATCAGCCGCATGGCCCGCGCGACCGCGTCGGCCCGCTCGTTCCACTGCGGGGAGCCGGGACTGGCATCGGGACGGCACCGCTTGCAGGCCCGGAACCCGGCCTGCTGCGCGGCGGCGGCGCTGGGATAGAAGCGCATGTGCGCGGGCTTGGGAGGGACCACCGGGCAGCTGGGCCGGCAGTAGATCTTCGTCGTGGTGACGGCGGTGAAGAACCACCCGTCGAAACGGGCGTCCTTGGACTGCACGGCGCGTACGCACCGCTCGGTGTCGGTGTGCATACCTCAAGGATTCCGCAGGCAGCGCCCGGTGGCTGGCGAGAATCCGACATGGACGTGGGAGGTCCGGCCGACCCGGGCCTACCCCTCCAGCGCCGCCGCGAAGGCTTCCCGGCCCCGCTCGTCGAACACGACGAAGCGCACCTCGTCCAACGGACCGGTCCCGCCGGCGAGCGCTTCGCGCACCGTCCGCACGGCGATCCGCGCCCCGTCGTCCAGCGGCCAGCCGTATACCCCCGTCGAGATCGCCGGGAAGGCGACCGTACGGGCCCCCAGCCCCACCGCCACCCCCAACGACTCCCGGTAGCAGGAGGCGAGCAGGGCGGAACGGTCCTCCTCGCGGGAGTACACCGGCCCCACCGTGTGCACCACCCAACGGGCCGGCAGCTCACCCGCCGTGGTGGCCACAGCCTCCCCGGTGGGCAGCCCACGCCCGTACCGGGACGCCCGCAAAACCCGGCACTCCTCCAGAATCCGCGCCCCACCCCGCCGGTGGATCGCCCCGTCCACGCCCCCGCCGCCCAGCAGCGAGGAGTTGGCGGCGTTCACGACCGCGTCCACGTCCTGCTCGGTGATGTCCCCAAGGACGAGCGTCAGCCGCGCGCCCTCGTTGTGCATGTCCTCGCCCGTACTGTCCTTGCCCGTACTCATACGGGCATCATGGCGCAGCCTCCGCGCCCGCCGCAGGCTGTGGGGCGGACCTCGGTACGCAGGCGCTCAGCCCCGCGTCTCCCTGATCCGTCGCCAAGCCGCCTTGGCCGCGTTGTGGCCGCACATGCCGTGGACGCCGCCGCCTGGCGGGGTCGCTGAGGAGCAGAGGAAGACGGCGGGGTGGGAGGTGGTGTACGGGATGCGGCGGGGCTTGGGGCGGAGGAGGGTCTGGAGGCCGGAGAAGGCGCCGACGCCGATGTCGCCGCCTACGTAGTTGGCGTTGCGTGCGGCCAGTTCCGGCGGGCCCGCGGTCGCGCGGGCCAGTACGAGGTCGCGGAAGCCGGGGGCGAAGCGTTCCAGCTGGCGCTCGATGGCGTCGGTGAGGTCGCCCGTCCAGCCGTTGGGGGCGTGGCCGTACGCCCAGAAGGTGTGCTTGCCCTCGGGGGCGCGGGTGGGGTCGATCAGGCTGGGCTGGGAGGTGATGAGGAACGGGCGCTCGGGGGCGCGGCCCTCATGGACGTCGCGCAGCGCGCGGCCGATGTCGCCCTCGGTGGGGCCGACGTGGACCGTGCCGGCGCGGCGGGCCTCCTCGGAGGTCCACGGGACGGGTCCGGACAGCGCGTAGTCGATCTTGAAGGCGGAGGGGCCGTAGCGGTACGAGGCGAAGGCGTTGCCGAGCCCCGCGATGCGGGCCAGCGCCGTCGGCGAGGTGTCGAAGATGTACGCGCGGGCGGGCGGCAGGTCGTCCAGGCGCTTGACCTCGTAGTCCGTGTGGATCACGCCGCCCTGGTCACGGAGGTACCCGGCGAGGGCGTCGGAGATGGACTGCGAGCCGCCGCGGGCGATGGGCCAGCCGTACGCGTGCGCCGCCAGCATGAAGGTCAGGGCGATGGCGCCGGTGGCGATGCCGGTGAGCGGGTGGATGACGTGTGCCGCGCAGCCGGCGAAGACGGCGCGCGCCTTCTCGTCGCGGAAGCGGCGGTTCAGCACGGCCACGGGCGGGATGCCGGCCAGGCCGAAGCGGGCGAGGGTCACCGGGTCGCGCGGGAACCCTTCGAAGACGCCGCGCATCATGTCGCGCGCGAGCGTGTCCCACTTGCCGCGGAAGGGGTCGACCAGGCGGCGGTACGGTCCGGCGTCGCGGACGCCGAAGGACCGCGCGGTCTCGCCCACGGAGCGGGAGAGCACGGCGGCGCTGCCGTCCGGGAAGGGGTGCGCCATGGGGAGTTCGGGGTGGAGCCACTCCAGGCCGTACCGCCCCAGAGGGAGGTCGCGGAAGGCGGGCGAGCCGATCCCGGTGGGGTGCACGGCCGAGCAGGGGTCGTGCCGGAAGCCGGGGAGCGTCAGCTCCTCCGTACGCGCGCCGCCGCCGATCGTGTCGCGGGCTTCGAAGACCTCGACGGACATGCCCCGGCGGGCCAGTTCGACCGCGGCCGTCAGGCCGTTCGGTCCGGCTCCGATCACCACGGCATCGAGCATCGTCGGCACCTGCGCCACTCCCCTCGTAACGATCCTCCGCGTCGAGGATCAGTCGGCGGCCGAGCCGGTGTCACCTGCGACTGAGCCGGTGTCACCTGCCAGCACGTCGAGGATACGCCGGGCGGTGGCCGCGTCCCGCGCCGCGGTGAACGGCAGCGCGTTGCCCCCGGATATCCGGAACGGGGCGCCGGAGAGGGTCATGCTCACGCCGCCCGCCTCTTGGACAAGCAGCAGGCCCGCCGCGTGGTCCCAGGCGTTCTCCCATGTGAACGCCGTGGCCTCCAGCGTGCCGCGGGCGACCGCCAGGTACTCCAGGCCCGCCGAGCCGCAGGGGCGGGGCGCGATGCCCTCGCAGACCAGGCCGGAGAGCGCGCGCTTCTCGGCGACGGTGGTGAAGTCGTGGTGCGACATGGCGACTTCGAGGGTCTTGCCCTCGTGCGGCGCGCCGGAGCGGAGCCGGCGGCCGTTCAGCAGGGCGCCGCCGCCGCGCACCGCGACGGCCATCTCCTCCAGCGCCGGGGCGTACGTCCAGGAGGCCAGCAGCTCGCCGCGGTGGGCGAGCGCGACCAGGGTCGCGAAACCGGGGTCGCCGTGCACGAACTGCCGTGTGCCGTCGACCGGGTCCACGATCCACACGGGCACGTCACCCTCCAGCGCGTCCAGCACCGCCGGGTCGGCGTGCACCGCCTCCTCGCCCACCACGGCCGAGCCGGGCAGGAGAGCGGTAAGGGCTGCCGTGAGGAACTCCTCGGCGCGCTGGTCGGCGATGGTGACCAGGTCGTGCGGGCCGTTCTTCTCCACCACCTCGTGGGCGGCGAGCTGCCGGAAGCGCGGCAGGATCTCGGCCGCCGCGGCCTCGCGGACGGCCTTCTCGACAGCGTCCAGGTCGACGGCCGCGAGCACGGCCTCCGCCGTCCCGGTCGGCCCCGTCATGTCCGCCCTGTCCGTCCTGTCGTCGTTGTTTGCAGGAATCGCAGGAATTGCTTCGATCATGTCTCCATGGAAGCACGGACCACTGACACGGCACCTGGCGTCCAGATGAACCCCAGGTGCACGCGGACAGTGGTGACCTTTGGTGTTCGGTCAGTACCGGGGAGTCAGCGGCCCACGGCGTATCCCTGCATTCCCCGGGGGTTCGCGGCGGCGGAGAGCACGCCCGTCTCCGGGTCGCGCGCGACCGCGCACAGGCGGCCCTCGGACCAGGCGTCACCGACGGTGACATCGTGGCCGCGCTCCCGCAGCTCCGCGACGACCTCCGCACCGATACGGGACTCCACGGTCACGCTCCCCGGGCGCATGGCGCGCGGGAAGAAGGAGCCGGGGAAGGAGTCGGTGTGCCAGTTGGGCGCGTCGATCGCGCCCTGGAGGTCGAAGCCGCCGCGTACGGGCTCGCGCACCGCCACGGCCAGGAAGAAGTGCAGCTGCCACTGGTCCTGCTGGTCCCCGCCCGGCGTACCGAAGGCCATCACCGGCACCCCGTCGCGCAGCGCAAGGGACGGGGTGAGGGTCGTGCGCGGGCGGCGGCCCGGGGTGAGGGAATTGGGCAGTCCCTCCTCCAGCCAGGCCATCTGCAGCCGGGTGCCGAGCGGGAAGCCGAGGCCCGGGATCACCGGGTTGGACTGGAGCCAGCCCCCGGAGGGCGTGGCCGAGACCATGTTGCCCCAGCGGTCGACGATGTCGATGTGGCAGGTGTCGCCGCGGGTGGCTCCGCTGCGGTCCACCTCGGGGGCGATGGCGGCCTTGCCCGCGCCGCCGGTGCCGGTGCCGGTGCCGGTGCCGGTCGCGACGGTCGGCTCGCCTGCGCCGGAGACGCCCAGCGCGTCGAAGCCGGGCTCGCCGGCGGCCACCGCGGTGGCGTGCTTACTGAGCCGCGGGGCGCGGCCCCCGGGGCGGCCGGGGCGCAGCTCGTACGAGGCGGTGCCGGTGATCAGTGCCCTGCGCTCGGCGTTGTACTCGGGGGACAGCAGGGCCGCCACGGGTACGGCATCGGCGCCCTCCGCGTCGCCGTACCACGCCTCGCGGTCGGCCATCGCGAGCTTGGTGCCCTCGATGAGGGTGTGGACGTACTCACCGCTTCCGTAGGCGGGCAGCTCTTCGGGGAGCAGCGCGAGCTGCTGGAGGAGGGCGGGGCCCTGTGACCAGGCGCCCGCCTTGGCGACGGTCCAGCCGTTCCAGTCGTACGTGACGGGCTCCTCGTACGTGGCCCGGAAGGCGGCGAGGTCGTCGCCCGTGAGCGTGCCGGCGTGCCGCTCGCCGGAGGTGTCCATGGCGGGGCGCGCGGCGAAGGCGGCCATCGCCTCGCCGATGAAGCCCTCGCGCCAGATGCGGCGGGCCGCGTCGATCTGCGCCTCGCGGCCGGGGCCCGCCGCCTCGGCCTCGCGGACCAGCCGCTCCCAGGTGTCGGCGAGCGGCTGGTTCCGGAGGAGTCCGCCGGGGGTCACGGAGCGGCCGCCGGGCAGGTAGATCTCGGCCGAGGTCGGCCACTCGTTCTCGAAGAGCTCGCGGACGGTCTCCACGGTCTCGCCGACGCGTTCGACGGCCGGGTGGCCGTTGCGTGCGTACCCGATGGCGTACGAGAGGACCTCGGCGAGCGTCTTCGTACCGTGGTCCCGGAGCAGCACCATCCAGGCGTCGAACGCGCCCGGTACGGCGGCCGCGAGCGGGCCCGTACCGGGGACGAGGTCGAGGCCGAGCGAGGTGTAGTGCGCGACGGTCGCGCCGGCCGGGGCGGGGCCCTGGCCGCACAGCACCCGTACGGGGCCGCCGGCCGGGGCGAGGATGATCGGGACCTCGCCGGCCGGGCCGTTCAGGTGCGGTTCGACGACGTGCAGCACGAAGCCGGCGGTGACCGCGGCGTCGTAGGCGTTGCCGCCGCCCTCCAGGATCGCCATGGCGGACTGGGATGCCAGCCAGTGGGTGGATGAGGCCATTCCGAAGGTGCCTTGGAGGGTGGGGCGGGTGGTGAACAAGGTTGCTCCTGTCGGTGACTTGGTGCGGGTGCGTTGTGGCGCGCCGGGGATCGCCCTTCGGGCTCGTCCTCAAACGCCGGACGGGCTTGAATTTGCTGGGCTTCGTCCGTCGAGCGGACGGCCGGAGTCCACCAAGTGGCATGAAACCCTGCGGCCCCCCGGCAGCTCCCGCAGCTCCGGTACATCCGTACGGCAGCGGTCCACCGCCACCGGGCAGCGCGTGTGGAAGTGGCAGCCCGGGGGCGGGGACAGCGGGCTCGGGAGGTCTCCGTGGAGGACGATGCGTTCGCGGGCGCGTTGGGTGGTGGGGTCCGGAACGGGGGCCGCGGAGAGGAGGGCCTGGGTGTACGGGTGCAGGGGGGCGGCGAAGAGCTGCGCCGTCGGGGCCTCCTCGACGATGCGGCCCAGGTACATCACGGCGATCCGGTCCGCCAGGAACTCCACCGCCGCCAGGTCGTGGGTGATGAACAGGCAGCCGAAGCCGCGGTCCCGCTGCAGGTCGGCGAGGAGGTTGAGGACGGACGCCTGGACGGAGACGTCCAGCGCGGAGGTCGGCTCGTCGGCGATCAGCAGGTCCGGGGCCACGGAGAGCGCGCGGGCGAGGGAGATGCGCTGACGCTGGCCGCCCGAGAGCTCGTGCGGGTGCCGGTCGGCGTGTTCGGGGCGCAGCCCGACCTGGCCGAGCAGTTCCTCGACACGGGCCCGGAGGCCGGACTTTGGTACCAGGCGGTGCAGCCGCAGCGGCTCGGCGACGATCTGACCGGTCGTCATGCGCGGGTCCAGCGAGGAGGACGGGTCCTGGAAGACCAGGTGCATGTCGGTACGGAGCGGGCGCAGGGCGCGGCGCGAGAGGTGGGTGATGTCGGTGCCCTTGAGCGCGATGCGGCCGCCGGTCGGCTCGTCGAGGCGGACCACGCAGCGCCCGACCGTGGACTTGCCGCTGCCCGACTCCCCCACCAGACCGAGCACTTCGCCGCGCCCGATGGTAAGGCTGACGCCGTCCACGGCCCGTACGACGCCGCCGGAGGTGGTGAAGTACCGCTCCAGATCGCGCACTTCCAGTACGGGGACGGCGTCGTCACTGGTCTCGCGCGGGGTCGGGATCTCTCGTACGGCGCTCATCGGGCGGCCTCCTCATGCCCGGCGGAGGGCGTGGCTGCGGGCTCGGTGACCGGGTGCCAGCACGCCACCCGGTGGCCGGACTCCGGTATAAGCGGCGGCCGTTCCGCCCCGCACCGTTCGTCCGCGTGCGTGCAGCGGTCGGCGAAGGTGCAGGCGTCCGGCTGGGCGGTCAGGCTCGGTACCAGCCCGGGGATCTCCGGCAGCCGGCGCTTCCCTTCCTGGCCGGGCCGCAGTACGGCGCCCAGCAGACCGCGCGTGTACGGGTGCCGGGGCGCGGCGAACAGCTCGTCGACCGGGGCCTGTTCGACGGCCCGGCCCGCGTACATCACCAGCACCCGGTCCGCCGCGTCGGCGACCACGCCCAGGTCGTGGGTGATGAGGACGAGGGCGGTACCCAGCCGTTCGCGCAGCGACTGGAGGACTTCGAGGATGCCGGCCTGGACGGTGACGTCCAGTGCGGTGGTGGGCTCGTCGGCGATGAGGACGGCCGGGTCGCAGGCCACCGCGATGGCGATCATGACGCGCTGCCGCATACCGCCGCTGAGCTGGTGCGGGTACTCCGCCACGCGGCGCTCCGGCGCGGGGATGCCGACGAGCGCGAGCAGTTCGACGGCCTTCTCCCGGGCCTCCTTGCGGGTCAGGCCCTGGTGGCGGCGGAGTACCTCGCCGATCTGGCGGCCGACGGTGAGGACCGGGTTCAGCGAGGTCATCGGCTCCTGGAAGATCATCGCGAGGTCCTTGCCGCGGACCTTCTCCAGCTCCTTCTCGGCCGCCCCGGCCAGCTCGCGGCCGCCGAGCCGGACGGACCCGGTGACGGTCGCGGTCGGCGGCAGCAGGCCCATGACGGCCATGGAGGTGACGGACTTGCCGCACCCCGACTCGCCGACGATGGCCAGGACTTCGCCGGGCGCCACGTCGTACGAGAGGGAGTCGACGGCGTGCACGGTACGGGTGTCGGAGCGGAAGGAGACGGACAGGTCGCGGACGCTCAGTACGGGGGCGCCGGGCGCGCCGGGCGCGTCAGAAGCATGGGGCGCGGTGCTCATCGGGTGCCTCCGCGGGGGTCGAGGACGTCGCGCAGTCCGTCGCCGAGCAGGTTGAAGGCCAGCGTCGCGGCGACGATGGCGAGGCCGGGGAAGACCGCCATCCAGGGCGCGGGGCCGAGGAAGGGCTGGGCGCCGGCGAGCATCACGCCGAGCGAGGGGGCCGGGGGCTGGACGCCGAGGCCGAGGAAGCTGAGCAGCGCCTCGCCGATGATCGCGGCGGGGATGCCTACGGTGGCCTGGACGATCAGCGCGGAGGTGGCGTTCGGGAGGATGTGCCGCGCGAGTACGGTGCCGTCGCCGCCGCCGTTGACGATCGCGGCGCCCACGTAGTCGAGGTGTTTGAGGCGCAGCGTCTCGGCGCGTGTGATGCGGATGACGGCCGGTACCTGCGAAATCCCGATCGCGAGCGTGGCGTTGAGCAGCGACGGGCCGAGGACGGCCGCCAGTCCCACCGCGAGGACTAGGAAGGGGAAGGCGAGCAGCGTGTCGGTGAGCCGGGAGACCGCGGAGTCGGCGTACTTGCCGTAATACCCGGCGGCCAGGCCCAGCGGTACGCCGATGAGGAAGGCCAGTACCACGGCGAGCAGGCCCACCTGCATGGACGCGCGGGCGCCGTAGATCACCCGGGAGAGCTGGTCGCGGCCGAGGTCGTCGGTGCCGAGCCAGTGCGCCCAGGAGGGCGGCGCGAGCGCGGCGTCGAAGTCCGGCCCTGCCGGGTCGTACGGCGTGAGCAGTGGGGCGCAGAGCGCCGCCAGTACGAAGACGGCGGCGATCACGGCGCCGGTGAGGGCGAGCCGGTTCCTGCGCAGGGCGCGCAGCCGGGTGCGCAGGGTGCCGGGGCGCGGAGCGGCGGCGGGCGCTGCGGAAACGGCCGCCACGTCGACGGTGTCCGGTGTGGCCGTCATCGGGCGCCTCCGAGCCGGATGCGCGGGTCGATGACCGAATAGAGCACATCGACCGCGAGGTTGACGAGGATGTAGGCGGCGGAGGTGCACAGCACCACGCCCTGGAGCATCGTGTAGTCGCGGGTGAAGACCGCGTCGATGGTGAGCTTGCCGAAGCCGGGCAGGACGAAGATCTGCTCGGTGACGACGGCGCCGGAGATGAGGTGGCCGAGCTGGAGGCCGAGGACGGTCACCACGGTCACCAGGCTGTTGCGCAGCGCGTGCCCGCCGATGATCTGGCGGCGCGAGAGGCCCTTGGCGCGGGCGGTGCGGACGTAGTCGGCGGAGAGGCTGTCGAGCATCGCGCCGCGGGTCTGCCGCATCACGACGGCCGCGAGTCCGGAGCCGAGGACGACGGCCGGCAGCACCATGCGCCGCATATTGTCGACCGGATCCGTTCCGAAGGGCACGTAACCGGACGCCGCGAAGACCGGTACGGCGATCGCGAAGGCGAGGACCAGGACGATGCCGAGCCAGAAGGTGGGGACGGACAGCCCCAGCAGGGCGACGGCGTTGGCCAGCCACTCGGTCGCCCTGCCGCGCCGCACGGCCGCCAGGACGCCCGTCCCGATGCCGAGGACAACCGCCAGGAGGAGGGAGAGCGCGGCCAGTTCGAGCGTGACGGGGAGGGCGCTGAGGATCGAGTCCAGGACGGGCAGGCCGGTGCGGGCCGAGGTGCCGAGGTCGCCGGTGAGGGCGTGGCCGACGAACCGTCCGTACTGCACCACGATGTTGTCGTTGAGCCCGTACGCCTCGCGGATCGCGGCCAGCGCCTCGGGGCTGCGCTCCTCGCCGGCCAGCGCGAGGGCCGGGTCGCCGGGCAGCGCGCGGATGCCGGCGAAGACGACGACGCTGACGAGGAAGAGCGTGATGACCGATTGCCGGAGCCGGGTGAGGAGGTATCTGCTCATCGGGCACACTCCGCATTCATGAAGCGGTTCATCGGGCGAACCCCGCATCCTTGACGCGCACCAGACCGTCGCCGTAGACCCGCACGCCCGCCACGTCCTTCCGCGCCACGACGTAGTTCTTCTGCCGGTAGAGGTAGATCAGTGCGTGCTGGTCGCGTATACGGTCGGCGAGTTGTGTGTATACGCGGGCTCGGCCGGCCCGGTCGGCGGTGGTGCGGCCCTCGGCGATCAGCCGGTCGATGACCGGGTCCGAGATGCCGTAGGTGTTCATGGCGCCGGCGGTGCCGACGAAGGAGGCGATGTTGCCGTCCGGGTCGAGCCGCCCGGACCAGCCGCTGACGTACGCGTCGAACTGCCCGGCGTCGGTCTCCTCCAGGAGCGTCGCGTACTCCATGGGCCGCAGCCGTACGTCGAAGCCGGCCTCGCGCGCCATCGCCTGGATCACCTGGCCGAGGCGGCTGTCCTCGGGCGAGGTGGAGACCTTCAGTTCGATGGGAACCGGGAGCTTGACGCCCGCCTCCTTGAGCAGCTTCTTCGCGCGCGGCAGGTCGCGCTCCGGGCAGCCGGCGGCCCCCGGCGCGATGGCCGACTCCGGCGAGACGGGGCCGCAGGCCGGTTCGTACATGCCCTGGAAGACGACCTTGTTGATCAGCTTGCGGTCCAGGGCGAGTGCGAAGGCTGCGCGGACGCGCGGCTCGCGGGCGAGCACCGTGCGCAGCTTCCCGGGCTTCTCCCCCGTCCCGTGGACGTTGCCGATGTTGAAGCCGAGGCCCTGGTAGCCGAGCGAGGGCGAGTTGAAGAGCTGGAGCTGCGGCTCGGTGAGCGAGCTCCGCACCTCCACCGGGCCCATCTGGTCGCCGACCTGTACGTCACCGGAGCGCAGATTCGCCAGCCGGACGCTGCCGTCGGTGATGGTCTTGTACACGACGCGGTCCAGGTGGACCTTGTCCGCGTCGTAGTACCGGGGGTCCTTCGCGAGCACGATGCGGTCGCCCGCGACGCGCTCGACATACTTGAACGGGCCGACGCAGGACGGGTGGTTGGTGAAGTTCTTGCCGTACTTCGCGAGCGCCCGCGGGGACATGACCATGCCCGCGCGGTCGGCGAGCACGCCGGTGAGCGGGACGTACGGCTCCTTGAGGCGGATGCGGACGGTGTACGGTCCGGCGGCCTCGGCCTTGACCAGCGGGCCGAGTTCGGTGGCGCGTGCGGAGCCGGGGAGGGTGCGGTGACGTTCCAGGGAGCGGGCGACGGCGGCCGCGTCGAGGCGGGTGCCGTCGCTGAACGTCACGCCGCGGCGGACCGGGACGGTCACGGTCCGGCCGCCGTCGGAGGTCTTCGGCAGGGCCGCCGCGAGCTGCGGCACGACCTTGCCCGCACGGTCGGTGTCGTACAGCTTCTCGCACATGCCGGCGAAGACGGTGCGGCCGACGAGGGTCTGCGCGAGGGTCGGATCGAGCTTGTCGGGGTCGGACTTGAGGGCGACGGTGAGCGTGCCGCCGTCCCGGACGGGGCGCTGGTCGGTCATCCGGACCCCGCCCACCTCGGTGGCGGCGGAGGTGAGCGACCCGCACCCCGCGGCGCCGATCACCAGCCCAACTGCCAAGGGAACAGCCGCTGTTCGGCGCAAGTGCCCTACCTCCCGAACGATCATCAAGAACGAGAACGCATCGCGAACGATCACCAGGAACGAATGCAGCAGACCGTATTTCGCATACAGACGACCGGCAAGAGGCCGTCCCCGATCTTGGGTAAGTTTCTGGTTACATCTAAATAACCGCGCCCGGCAACCGGGCTCTGCGTACCCTGGCGGCATGAACAGCCCCCTGGTCGCGATCCTCAGCGGTGCCGGGATCTCCACCGACTCCGGCATCCCCGACTATCGCGGGCCGAACGGGGTGTGGCGCCGCGACCCGGACGCCGAGAAGCTCGTCACGTACGCGTACTACATGAGCGATCCGGAGATCCGGCGCCGGTCCTGGCTGATGCGGCGGGACGGTCCGGCGCTCCGCGCGCGGCCGAACGCCGCGCACGAGGCCGTCACCCGCCTCGAACGCTCCGGTGTCCCCGTCCGCGTGATCACCCAGAACGTCGACGGGCTGCACCAGCTCGCCGGCATGCCCGGCGGCAAGGTCCTGGAGCTGCACGGCACCGCCCGTACCGCGGTCTGTACGGAATGCCGCGCCCGGACGCCGATGGCCGACGCGCTGGCCCGGGTGACCGCGGGCGACCCGGACCCCGCGTGCCTCGACTGCGGCGGGATCATGAAGTCGGCGACCGTGATGTTCGGCGAGAGCCTGGATCCGGAGGTGCTGGGCGCGGCGATCACGGTGGCGAAGAGTTGCGATGTCTTCGTCGCGGTCGGCACGAGCCTGTCCGTGCAGCCCGCCGCCTCGCTCGCGGGGCTGGCCGCCGAGCACGGCGCCCGCCTGGTCATCGTCAATGCCGAGCCGACCCCGTACGACGCGCTCGCCGACGAGATCGTCCGCGACCCGATCGGCGAGGCGCTGCCCCGGCTGCTGGCCGCTTTGCACCCGTGACCACCGACGGGCTTGCCCCCCTTTGACGGGGAATGCCGGTGACGGCGTTACGGTTGTCCGGGCGGCCGGCCGGTCGGACGGCCGCGGAGACGTGGAGGGTGAGCGCCGTGCAGAGCAGGCATCACGGTGAGTACAAGGTGCCCGGCGGCAAGCTGGTCGTCGTCGATCTGGAGGTCGCGGACGGCGTGCTGCGCCATGTCCGCGTCGCCGGGGACTTCTTCCTGGAGCCGGACGACGCGCTACTGGAGATCAACGCGGCCCTGGAGGGCGCCCCCGCCGACACCGGCACCCGGGGCCTGGCCGACCGCATCGAGGCCGCGCTGCCCGAGGGCGTCGCCATGATCGGCTTCACCGCGGAGTCGGTCGGCGTCGCGGTCCGCCGGGCCGTCGCCCAGGCCACCGACTGGACCGACTACGACTGGCAGATCATCCACGAGCCGCCGCAGGCGCCCGCGCTGCACATGGCGCTGGACGAGGTGCTGACCACCGAGGTCGCCGAGGGCCGGCGGCCGCCGACGCTCCGGATCTGGGAATGGGACCGCCCCGCCGTGATCATCGGCAGCTTCCAGTCGCTGCGCAACGAGGTGGACCCGGCGGGCGCCGAAAAGCACGGCATCACGGTCGTCCGCCGGATCAGCGGCGGCGGTGCGATGTACGTCGAGCCCGGCAACACGATCACGTACTCGCTCTGCGTCCCCGAATCCCTGGTTCACGGCCTCACCTTCGCCGAGAGCTACGCCTACCTCGACGACTGGGTGCTCGGGGCGCTCGGCGACATGGGCATCAACGCCTGGTACAAGCCGCTCAACGACATCGCGACGGACGCCGGCAAGATCGCCGGCGCGGCCCAGAAGCGCATGGTGGCGGGCTCCGGCGCCGTCCTGCACCACGTGACGATGTCCTACGACATCGACGCCGACAAGATGGTCGAGGTGCTCCGCATCGGCAAGGAGAAGCTCTCCGACAAGGGCACCACCAGCGCCAAGAAGCGCGTCGACCCGCTCCGCCGGCAGACCGGCCTCCCCCGCTCCGAGGTCATCACCCGCATGATCGCCTCCTTCCGCGCCCGCTACGGCGGCACCGACGGCACGGTCACGGACGAGGAGTTCGCGCGGGCCCGCGAGCTGGTGACGACCAAGTTCAGCGACCCGGAGTGGACGGCCCGGGTGCCGTAACCGCCTCGCAGGAGCACTGAGCCCGGCCAGCTCCCCGGCCAATCCCCGGTCAACTCCCCGGTAAAGCAACCCACTCCGGTCCCTTCCCCACGGACCTCATTACCCCGAAGAATGGGTGCGCGTTCCACGCGTTCCACTAGCCTCTCCCCGACACACCGGCCACGGGGCGCCGGTGTCCCGTTCCCGGGCGGGAGAGCACTCCATGGGGGAGGAGTCAGTGCGTGACGATCTGGGGTTCGAGAAGCTGCTCAGCGAGGAGGGCTTCTTCGCGCGCCTGTTCGGGCGGTCGCCGTCGGGCGGCGGGCGCGAGCTGCTGTACGGCCCCGACCTTCCGGTAGTACTTCTCACCGGCGGCCCCGGCATGGGCAAGGGGCGGCTGCTGCGCGCGGTGCGGGACCGGTTCGCCACCAAGGTGCCGGTGATCTACCTCGACAGCGGCTCGCCGGTGTACGCGGACCGGGCGGAGCCGGAGCCGGGCGCCCGCTCGGACGCGACCGAGGCCCTGGCCGAGGTCGCCCGGCGGCTGTGCACCTGGCAGGGCACGGGCGGATCCTTCGCGTTCCCCCGGCTCTTCGCGGGCCTCGCGGTGATCGCGACCGGCGCCGCCGAGGGCACCCCCGAGGCGGTCGCGACGGAGGTGGAACGGTACGAGGAGCTGCCCCAGAGGGGGCGTCTCCGTGGCCTGGGCGGTGGCGACTTCTGGCGGGGTGTGATCCGCGGGAGCATCCGGAATCTGCTGACGACCCTGTCCGGGCAGGGGCTCGACCCGTACTCGGCGGCGGTGAGCAACGCGCTGCTGGACGCCCTCTTCGAGCGCCTGGCGCCGCGGGGCAGGGTGGAACTGGAGCGCATCTACGGTGCGTATCCCGGTGCCGCCGGCCAGCCCAAGCACGGGCTCAGCAATCTCGCCGCCGACTTCCAGGCCGGGGGCGAGGCACGGGAGCTGGCCGAAGGGTTCCTCTTCCGGGCGCTGCGCGAGGACCTGGAGGCGGCGTACGCCTCGGTGTTCGGCAAGCTGAGCAGGGTCGGCCGCCCGGCGCTGCTGCTGGATCACGCGGTGTCACCGCTGGGCGAGCGGCTGCTGCGCGCCGTGCTCACCGACCGCCGGGGCGGGCAGCGCGACCGAGTGGTGATCGTGGGCACCGCGCTCCGGGCGGACGGCGGCGCCTTCCTGCACGGGGGCCTGCCGCCGGAGGAGGTGGTGCCGCCGGCGGAGTTCCGGCCCGCCAACGGCGGTCCGCCCGCGTGGTCCCGGCGCACGGACGCAGGCCCTGACCGGGCGCCGCTGGCCGACGGCGTACTGCTGCTGCGGATGCCGTTCCTCACCGGGGACCAACTGCGCCAGGAGACCGAGCGCCGGCAGACGCGCGCGGAGCCGGAGGGCGGCGCGAACCGCCGCCGCATCGACGCCGCCGTGGCACGGCTGAGCGGCGGACGCCCGCACACGGTGATCCGGCTCGCCGCCGCTGCCGCGGCCTTCCGGATGCCCGAGGACGCCAACGACCGGGACCTCCTCGCAGCCCCGCTGCTGCTCCCCGGCGACGGCACCACCGAGCGGCCGGTGACGGAAGTACTGCTCCAGGAGCTGATCCTGGACCAGTTGCCGGTCGCGCTGCCGAGCGAGCACCGCGACCAGTGGCTGGACCTGCTCACGCATCTGTCGGTGGCACACGACGAGGAGTGCGCGGACGTCCTGCTTCGGCACCATCAGGCGGGCCGGGTACATCACCTGACGGTGCATCACGTATCGCAGCTGCTCACCGACACCGGGTGGCCGAGCTGTGAGCGGCATTTCATCGGGGACTTCGGGCTGCGCCAGATGCTGGTGCACCGGCTGTACGGGCTGCGGCCCGACGCCGCCGCCTGGTACGCCGATCATCACCTGCTGCGGGACCACTACGCGTTGCGCGCGGCGGCGGGCGAGGAGACGCGCGGCGGCGCGTTCCGGTCGGTCACGGCGCACCGGATGAACCACCATCTCGTCTCCGGCGGTGCGGACGACGTGGCCCGCCATCTGGCCGCCACGCTGCCCGGGCGCCCCGAGGAGTGGTGCGCGGAGCTTCTGGAGATCGCCCAGGCACCGTATCCGGGCAGTGCGGACGCCCGGCGGGAGCGTGCCCAGGGCCTGGTGGCGGCGGACGGACCGGCGCTGCGGCGCACCGTCGACCAGCTGCTGCACGCAGTGTGGCTGTGCGAGGAGCGGACCAGGCCGACCGGAAAAGAGACGGCCCGCACGCTGGCCAAGCTGCTGGAACTCCTCTCGATCATGGAGTTCGACGGCGCGGGACAGCTCAGCAGGACGGCGACCTACTGGAGCGGCCTGGCGGCGAACGAGCAACCGCTGCTGCGCTGCACCTGCACCGAGCAGCTCGGGCGAAGGAGATAACGGGGATGCCCATCTGGAAGAAGATCCTCTACGCGCTGCTGGGCGTGGGCGCGCTGGCCGGGGGCGTGTGGCTCGCGGTGCTCATCACCCACGAGCTGGACACCTGTACCGAGGGAATCGAGCGGGTCGGCGACGAGTGCATCGGCGTCAACGGCGAGGGCTACGACTTCGGCACGCCGGAGATCCGCGACGTGGCCCGGGCCATCGCGGCCCAGAACAAGAAGATCCACGGCGAGCCGCACGTCACGGTGGCGGTGATGCTACCGCTCCAGTCGGACCGGCCGGCGCTGCGCCGGCAGATGCGCAGCGACCTCCAGGGCGCGTACCTGGGACAGCGGCAGGCCAACGACGGCGAGGGCGAGCCGCCGAAGGTCCGGCTGGTGCTGGCCAACCCCGGGCGGGACTACAAGCAGCAGGAGAAGGTGGTGGACACCCTGCTGCGGATGGCCGACTCGCCCGAGGACCGGCTGCGCGCCGTCACGGGCTTCAACCTCAGCCTCGGTACCACCGAGAAGGCCGTCAAACGGCTGACGAAGCACAAGATCCCTGTGCTCGCCTCGCGGATCAGCGGCGACCGGATCGCGAACGAGGACCGGACGGACGGGACGGCGAAGCTGCGGTTCCCGGGCCTGGCCCGGATCCTCCCCACCAACCACGACGCGGCCCAGGCACTGGCCAACTTCAACGGCGAACGGGGCCGGGAGAACCGCCGGACCGTACTGGTCTACGACCAGCGCAAGGACAGCTACAGCGAGTCGCTGGCGAAAGCATTCAGCGGGATAAAGGAGAAAGGCCCGGCCGGCCCGGCCGCGATGCCCTTCGAGTCCCCGGCCATCGACGAGGCGGGCTCGACCGGCAACCAGTTCGCGCAGACGGCCAACAACATCTGCGATTCCGGCGCCGACACCGTGTACTTCGCGGGCCGCACGCTGCACTTGCGGATCTTCGCGCTCAAGCTCGCCCAGGTGGAGTGCAAGAACCGGCACTACACCATCGTCAGCGGCTCCGACGCCGCGTCGCTGCGGCAGGACATGACGGAGCAGAACTGGGCACAGCTGCGCGGCGCCGACGGCAAGCCGAAGGTGACGGTGCAGTACGCGGCGCCCGCGCACCCGGACGCCTGGCGCACCGAGCTGGCCGACTGGAACCGGAAGTGGGAGGCGGACCACAAGCGCAAGCCCACCGAGGCGGAGCTCCCCCAGTACCTCACCGAGCCCCTGGCGGCCCTGGACACCCTGAAGAAGCGGATCGAGAGCACGCGCGGCGAGGGCGTGCGGCTCGGCTCCGACCCGAATCTGCAGGACTCCCGGACGATGCTGGTGTACGACGGCCTCATCACCATCGGCAAGGCGCTGCACCAGGCGCAGAAGGGCGGCGCCGAGGCGGTCCCCAGCCGGGAGGATGTCGGCAGGCAGTGGTCGCTGCTCCAGTCCCGGCACCGCGTGCGGGGCACGAGCGGCCTGATCTGCCTGACCAGCGGCGGCAACGCGTACGACAAGCCCGCCGCGGTGGTCCAGCTCGACCCGGGCCAACAGGGCCTGGGCCAGCTCAAGTTCGTCGGCCTGGGCTGGCCCACCGGCCAGGAACAGCCAAAGAACTGCGTGATTCCGAGCAGCGCTCCGTAGTTCCTAGTGCGTGTCCGAGGGGTCTCCGCGGCGGTGGGCCATCAGCGCCGTGTACAGCAGCAGTGACGCGCCGAGGCCCACTGCCCAGCCGTAGTCCGCGAGAGGGCGGAGGAAGGGGAGCAGTCCGTCGGCGGGGAACGGGCCCTTCCCCGGGGCCGAGTAGGAGCCGCCGACCGCGAGGAGGCCGCCCACGGCGAAGGCGAGGACGGCCCGCCAGTTCCAGCCGGCCGTGTACCAGTAGCGGCCGCCCGGACGGTAGAGGTCGGCGAGGTCGAGGACGGTGCGGCGGATGATCCAGTAATCCGCGATGAGGATGCCGGCGACGGTGCCGAGGAGGCCGCCGACCACCCCGAGCCAGGTGAAGATGTACAGCTCGGGCGTGGCGGTGAGCTTCCACGGCAGGACGAGGACGCCGATCACTCCGGTGATCAGCGCGCCGCTGCGGAAGGTGAGGAAGCGCGGGGCGAGGTTGGCCAGGTCGTACGCCGGGGAGACCACGTTGGCCGCGATGTTGACGCTGATCGTCGCGACGAGGACCGTGACCAGCGCGAAGAGCAGACCGAAGACGTTGTCGGCCTTGCCGGCGAGGGCCACCGGGTCCCAGATCGGCACGCCGTACACCGCCTGGGAGCCGGAGGTCACCAGTACGGAGAGCAGCGCGAAGGCCGTCATGGTGGTGGGCAGTCCGAGCGTCTGCCCCCAGACCTGGGCCCGCTGCCCGGCCCCGAAGCGTGTGAAGTCGGGGATGTTGAGGGACAGCGTCGCCCAGAAGCCGATCATGCCCATGAGGGACGGGAAGAAGACCGGCCAGAAGTCCGTGCCCCAGCCCAGGGTGCCCGGCTGGTCCAGGAGGGGGCCGAGGCCGCCCGCCTTCGCCGCGATCCAGGCGAGCAGGGCCACGGCGCCGACCAGGACGAAGGGCGCCGCCCAGTTCTCGAAGCGGCGCAGGGTCTCCATGCCGCGCGCGATGATGGCCAGTTCGAGCGCCCAGAAGACCGCGAAGCAGAGCCAGAGGGTCCAGGGGTACCCGGCGACGGGCGCGGCCTTCTCCCAGCCGCCGCCGAAGATCTTGCCGAGCAGGATGTAGATGCCCTGGCCGCCGATCCAGGTTTGAATGCCGAACCAGCAGCAGGCGACGGCGGCCCGTACGAGGGCGGGGAGGTTCGCCCCGCGCAGTCCGAAGGACGCGCGGGCCAGAACCGGGAACGGGATGCCGTACTTGGGTCCCGCATGCCCCGTGAGCAGCATCGGCAGCAGCACGATGACATTGGCGAGGGCGATGGTGAGGACGGCCTGTCGCCAGTCCATGCCCAGCGCGACCAGGCCGGAGGCCAGCGTCCAGGAAGGGATGTTGTGGGCCATGCCGACCCACAGCGCGGCAAAGTTGTAGGTGGTCCAGTGGCGGTCGGCGGCGGGCACGGGCAGCAGGTCGGCGTTGGCGAAGCGGCCGTCGGCGGGTATCGCGTCCGGTGGCAGCTCGACCCGGCCGCCGGGGCCCGGCCGCCCGTCACCCCGGCTGTCCGCGGGCACCGTGGGCGTGTTCACTCCCCCGCCAGCGTCGGGATGATGCGCTCGCCGTACGCGTCGATCGTCGATTCCTTCGCGTCGTGCATGGCATACAGGGCGAACTGGTCGACGCCCAGGTCGCGCAGGGCGCGGAGCTTCTCGAGGTGGGCCGCGGGCGGGCCGAGAAGGCAGAAGCGGTCGACGATCTCATCGGGGACGAAGGCGGTGTCGGGGTTGTCGGCGCGGCCGTGATGCGCGTAGTCGTACTTCTCACGCGTCTTGATGTACGCGGTCAGCTCCTCGGGGACCATGCCGGAGTGCTCGCCGTACCGGGTCACCAGGTCCGCGACATGGTTGCCGACCATGCCGCCGAACCACCGGCACTGCTCGCGGGCGTGCGCCAGGTCGTCACCGATGTACGCGGGCGCCGCCACGCAGATGGTCAGCGCGTCCGGATCGCGGCCGGCCTCCGTGGCCGCGTCCCGTACCGCCCTGATCATCCACTCGGTCAGGAAGGGGTCGGCGAGCTGGAGGATGAAGCCGTCTGCGAGCCGGCCGGCCATGGCCAGCGCCTTGGGTCCGTACGCGGCCATCCAGACGGGCAGCTTCCCGTCGCGGACCCATGGCAGCCGCAGCGGCTTGCCGTCCACGATCGCCTCGCGGCCCTCGGCGAGGTCGCGGATGACGGGGATGGCCTGGCCGAGGCGGGCGAGGGTGTTCGGGCGGCGGCCGGCGACCCGCATCGCCGAGTCGCCGCGGCCGATGCCGCAGACCGTGCGGTTGCCGTACATCTCGTTCAGGGTGGCGAAGGTGGAGGCGGTGACCTCCCAGGTGCGGGTGCCGGGGTTGGTGACCATGGGGCCCACGATCAGCCGCTCGGTGTGTTCGAGGATGCGGCCGTGGATGACGAAGGGCTCCTGCCAGAGAACGGCGGAGTCGAAGGTCCAGCCGTAGCGGAAGCCCTGCCGTTCGGCGCGGCGCATGAGCCCGACCACGGCCGAGCCGGGCGGGTCGGCCTGCAGGACGACTCCAAAGTCCATCGCTCAACTCCCTGATGCAGAACCGGTGATGACTGACGTCCCGGGTGCGGGTCGGTGCGCCCGGGCCCGCGCGAAGTTCAGGAGAGGTACTGGGAGGTGGCCCGCGGCACGTACTGCCCGTGGCCCGCCCGGCCGGTGAACTCCCGGCGGTCGATGACCAGTTCACCGCGGGAGAGAACAGTCTCCACCCGACCGGTCACCCGCCGCCCCTCGTACGCGGAGTAGTCCACGTTCATGTGGTGGGTTTCGGCCGACATGACCTGCTCGGCGTGCGGGTCGTAAATGACGATGTCGGCGTCGGCGCCGGGCGTGATCGTGCCCTTCTTCGGATACAGCCCGAACATCCGGGCCGGCGCGGCACAGGCGATCTCGATCCAGCGGCGGCGGCTGATATGGCCGTCCAGTACGGCCTGGTGGAGCAGGTCCATGCGGTTCTCGACGCCGGGCATGCCGTTGGGGATCTTCGAGAAGTCGCCGCGGCCGAGCTCTTTCTGCCCGCGGAAACAGAAGGGGCAGTGGTCGGTGGAGACGACTTGCAGGTCATTGGTGCGCAGGCCGCGCCAGAGCGCGGCTTGGTGTTCCCGCGGCCGCAGCGGCGTGCTGCAGACGTATTTCGCGCCCTCGAAATCGGACTCGGCGAGATTGTCGGTGGAGAGGAAGAGATATTGCGGACAGGTCTCGCCGAATACGGGCAGTCCTTTGTCGCGGGCCTGCGTCAGTTCCGCGACGGCTTCCTCGGCGGACACATGGACGACGTAGAGCGGCGCCCCGGCGACCCTGGCGAGCTGGATCGTACGGTGAGTGGCCTCGGCCTCCAGCAACGCACGCCGCACCTCGCCGTGGTACCGCGGATCGGTCCTCCCCTCGGCCAGCGCCTGCTCGACGAGCACATCGATGGCAATGCCGTTCTCCGCATGCATCATCACCAGCCCGCCATTCCCGGCGGCCCGCTGCATGGCACGCAGAATCTGCCCGTCGTCGCTGTAGAACACTCCCGGGTAGGCCGTGAACAATTTGAAGGAGGTCAATCCTTCTGCGACCAGAAGATCCATCTCCTTCAGTACATGCTCGTTCACGTCGGAGAGGATCATGTGGAAGGCGTAGTCGATGGCGCACTTGGCGTCCGCCTTCGCGTACCACGCGTCCAGGCCCTCGCGCAGCGAGTGTCCCCTGCTCTGGATCGCGAAATCGATGATCGTCGTGGTGCCGCCCCAGGCCGCCGCACGCGTGCCCGTCTCGAAGGTGTCCGAGGCGTACGTACCGCCGAAGGGCATCTCCATGTGGGTGTGGGCATCGACGCCCCCGGGGATCACGTACTTCTGAGCGGCGTCGATAACGCGGTCCGCGGTCCACTCCTGCGTGCCCGGGGCCGCGAGGGCCGCGATGCGGCCATGCTCGATGAGCACATCGGCGTGGACCTCATCGGCTGCCGTGATGACCAGGCCACCGGTGATCAGAGTGCGGGTCATGCTTCGCCCCTCCCTGCGCCGGGCGCCCGTCTGCATTCCCGGCCTGGTAGTCGATAGGTCAGAGTGTGCGCCTCAGCCGCCGCGGCAGGGCATCATCTCGGCGTGTACGGTGCGTCGTCCACGAGGCAACCCCTGGTCACCTTTGGCCAACCGTCCCGGACAAGCATCCGTGCCATGACTGTCGCTCCCTCCCCGCTGCACCCGTCGCGGCACGGGATTCAGGGTCGCCCCGTACCGGGCGGCTGGCAATACCGCAGGGCCTGAAGCGTCAGTCCTGACGGTGGACGGCGAGGTACACCGGTCGCCCGCCGGGTAGTGATCAGCGGCCAAGGCTGCACGGAGCGTGGAGGAGCCGGCCCGGGGTGGCCCGACCGCGGGGCCGCATCGACTGGGATCCACTCGATGCGGCCGGACTCGTTGGCCACTCGGCGGACTCAGTTGGGGTACAGCCCTTCCGATGTGACGGGTCCGCCTGCGGTCGAGGCAGGGGCTCTCCTGCGGTTCGCGGGTAGCGGGGGCGCTGGCGTTTGGCTACTACAGCGGCCGACATGGACGCAGCAGCAGACCAGTGGCAGCCGTGGACAACCCCGCCGGTCATACTGTGCTTCGGCGCGTCCATCCCTGCCTACCTGGGCACCGCCAGTGTGCGCAGTCATGTTCGGCGCCGCCGTGGCTCCTGCAGACTCCCAGTGACGGTGAGCCGAGCCTGACAGCCCCCCTCATCGGTTTTGCCCTGGTCCTCGGTGCCTGGGAACTGATCGCGAGTATCCGCGCGCGCCAGGGCATGCGGACGCTGCGCAGTTCCTCATGACGGACCCGGGCCGCCGTTGTGGCCAGCGCCGCCGCCTTCTCGGAATCCGCCCTCGACAGCATGTCCGAACTGCGCTGGGCCTACATCGCAATGGGTGTCTGAGTACATGAAGTTGGAGCGGGCTGTGGTGTCGCCCCGCCGTCTCTTACTGTTGCGGCAGGACCTTGGGGCGGCGATGGGCTCGTTGATCAGTCGGGTGCACTCCCGGCCCCGCACGGCCCCGGCCCGCGGCTACTACGTGCCGCAGGGCCGGAGCGTATGCATGTTGATCAGGCGAAGCCAAGCTTCGCGACGCGTGCGGCCATGGGAAGGAGGTGCTCACGCTTCCCTCCTTCAGTCGCCCCAGGCGGCTGGCTGCTGCCATCCGCCGTACAGCGGCGAAAACAGCCGGCTTCCCCGGCGTTTACCCCGTCACTTACAAATCCGACTGCTGGCGCGATAGCCCTCGAAAATGCTGATGCGACGTCCCGAATGATGCCGCGCGTCAAGACGTTGGGGGGACGATTGACCAGAGCTACTTCTTTCTTCCTACCAGCAGATTTTCGCGCTGCTCGAGGGCAGCCAAAGCATGGCCTTTGCCCCAACGACGTGGCGCGAAGCACTGGTTGCCACGGTAGACAACCGGCACGACAAAGGCGCCCAAGCCGCTACTCAAAGACCCCGCCCCGGTTCAAGTGCTCGATGCGCCGATCACAGCGCGCAGTCGCGCACTCAACGGATACACCTTCTCGCTCGGGAGCATTTCCGTTGCAAGCCCCACGTCATTGCCTGCGACTGCCTTATGGATCCGTTTCGCGAGCGGAGTAACATCTTCGACCGATGTAATCCACTCGTTGACGTATTTCCCTACCGATTCCCCGGAGAGTCCAATTTGAATGGCCCGATGAGGCTGCGGCGCCAGGTGGACGTCTCGGTCTGGATCCCATTGGATGCGCACCGGAGACTCCTTGAGCGTCGATCGCCACCGCTCCCGGTCTGAGTACACTTCGGGGTCGAAACCACTCAGACAGGAACGCGAAAGCGCCCATTCAAAACCTTCTCGCGTGATGGTGATGCGCAATACGCGTTCCTGGTTGGGTTTCGACGCCCAGCCGCATCGATACATCATCCACAGGAAAGACGGCTTGATCCAGGTCATCCTGTCAAATTTGAATGGCGGCACAAAGGTCCCAGCCTTGAGTGCAGGAGCTGCGATCTCGAGTGGATACGCCTGATATACAGTGATCGAATCTGACGTGTACTGTGCCCGGATCTCACGCTGCACCCGTATCTCCCTGCTCTACAGGGACGGTGGACTGGGTGAGCCACCCACCTGACTTCATCAGGGTGTACTCAGAAACTGATCGCGCGCCGGCCGTACACAGCAGCCAACGGAGATCTTGGCTCGAAATGAAGGATTCCCCCCATGTGTCCACCCACACGCATACGTCTCCGGCAGGCGTTTGTGTCATGTCCCACCACGACCATCCGCGAATGGATTCTTCGGGCTCGAATCGGTACAGCCAATCCTCCAGATCCCAGCCGAAATCTCCATGCTCCCTCAGGTAGAGATCTCGGCCGGATTTGGCAAAGGAAGGGACACTCACGGCGTCTTGTTGGCTCACCTGCGCGAACCATGACGGAAAGTCCTGCGTCGGCAATGGGCTTTCGTCGAAGTCTACCGATGCAGCAATCTGGTAGGCAGCATTCAACACACTCCGCACTCTGGTCCCATAAATGACGGGTTCAATGTCGAGCTGCACGGTGAAAGTACCGAGCACGGGAGGTACCTGATCGGAAGCAGGGCGAGAGAAAAGCCTCCGCCGCTCGTCGATGACATCCTGAACCTCGTGGAACATTTTATACTTCCTTGCTAGCCGCTTTGGACTACCTTACCGGATCCCGGGATGATTACCCCGCGCAGGCCGTCCAGCATGCTCCTAGGAATCCCGTAAAGATCATCTCCCTTAGTGGGGTCCGAGATCTCGGGACTGATCTTTTTCAACTGCCGCCATTCATCCTTGGTGAACCCGCTACCGGGTGGGTTCTCTTGCGGGACGGCGGTGCGCCGAAGGTCATCGACAAAGGACTTGGGGACGTCGAACGCAACTATTTCCTGATATCCGCCCTCTTCGGACCGGAACGTAAGGGTATGACGGATGTCTCCGCTCATGTTCAGATACAGATGCCCCTTCCCGGTAATCGAGACCTCTCCGTTTGGCCCGATGTGCACGCGCTGGCTCAACGGATGATCGCTCTGCTTTCGATATACCGTGACGGTACACGGCGACAGGCCGAGTGGGTCCGCCCACAAGAGCGGGTTGTGGACGTAGGCCACCGGGTTGAGGGCGGCTTCCAGGCCGAGGGGATCCGGCGATGCGTATCGCCCGATGGCCGGGTCGTAGTGGCGGTTGAGGTTGTAGTGGAGACCGGTTTCCGGGTCGTGGTACTGGCCTGGGGAGCGCAACGGGGTGTACGCCCTGCTGTCGCGTGACCATGTGGTCGTGCCCCACAAGGTGGTGCGGGTGTGCCAGGCGATGTCGCCGCTGGTATCGATCAGTTCCGTCGGGGTGCCCACCAGGTCCGTGGCGATCGCGAAGAAGCGGGCGTCGATCTCTTCCTGCGTGGCCGTGTCCAGGCGGCGTTCCGTCTGGGCGACTGGGTGGAGCTCGGCGTACTCCCAGGTGAGGGTGACCGAGTGCGGGAGTTGGGCCGGGGCGGTGGTGGTCTGTTCGATAAGAGCTGGGCCGTCCCAGGTGAAGTCCACCTGTTCGGCTACCGTGCCGTCGGCGGCGAGGCGCTGCTTTGCCGTGCGCCGCCCGAGGGGGTCGTAGGTGTAGTGCCAGCGGGTGCCGTCGGGGGTGGTGACCTCGGTGAGTTGATCTTCGGCGTTCCAGGCGTAGGACCAGGTATCGGGCTTGCGGGACAGGCGGAGCTTTTGCCGGAGGGTCAGGCGGCCACCGGCGTCGTGTTCGTAGCGGATGTTGCCGGCGGTGTTGATGCGGGTGCCGGTGTAGTCACGCTCGCCCTGGGCTTCGGCGTCGGTGTGGGAGTCCGGCCAGGTGGCGGCGGTCTGGTTGCCGGCGTCGTCGTAGGCGTAGGTCTCCGACCAGTCGCGGGCGTTCACGCCCGTGACGCGACCGGTGGGGTCGAGCCGGTACCGGCGCGGGCCCGTGTGGCTGTCGTGCAGATCGGTGAGGTAGCCGTCAGCGCGGTACTCGTAAGCGCGCGTGCGCAGTTGAGACCCGTGGTTTGCCAGAGATACTTCTGAGAGCCGGCCTGTGGGGTCCCAGGTGTGCGCGATCGTCAGGGTGCCATCGTCCAGCGTGCGCAGCAGCTCGCGGCCCCCGGCGTCGTGGGCGGAGGTCAGGGTGTGACCGCCGGTGGTGACCGCGGTGCGGTTACCGGCCGCATCGTAGGCGTACGCAGTCGTCGCGCCCGTGGGTGTCGTGCGCTCGACGGGACGGCCCAACGAGTCGTAGGTGTGCGTGACCGTGCGGCCGTTCGTCGTTTCGGTCGTGAGCCGTCCGACCAGGTCATAGGTGTACGTCAGCTCATGGCCGGGGTTGGTGGCCTCGAGCAGCCGTCCCGCCGGGTCATAGGCGAAGCGCGTGACGACGCCCGCGGCATCCTTCTCCGTCACCCGGCCGAGTACGTCGTGGGTGTAGCCGATGACGTCGCCGAGGGGGGTGGTGCGGGCGGTGGTGCGGCCGGCGGCGTCGTGTGTGTAGGTGATGGTGCGGTCGTCGAAGTCCGTCTCCGTCGCTAGACGGCCAGCCGGATCGTAGACGTAATCCCAGGTCAGGCCCTGGGGGTTGGTGACTTGGGTCAGGCGCAGCTCGTGGTCGTGGGTGAAGGTGTAGCGGGTGCCGTCGGGGTTGGTGCGGGCGGCCAGCAGGTCGAAGTGGGTGTACTCATAGGTGGTCGTCTGACCGAGGGCGTCGGTGTGGGTCAGGCAGTTGCCCTCGCCGTCATACGTCCACGACTCGCTGGTGCCGTCCGGCGCAGTCCGGGTGGCCACCTGGCCTTCTGGGCTCCAGACGACGGTGCTTTCCGCACCGAGGGCATCAGTGATCACTGTCGGGCGACCGAAGGCGTCGCGGCGGTAGCTCGTGGTGTTGCCGACCGGGTCGGTGACCTTCGCCGGCAAACCTGCCGGGTTGCACTCCACGCGGGTGGTGTTGCCCAGTGCGTCGGTGACGGTGCTGAGATGGCCGGCGGGCGTGTAGGTGAGGTGGGTGGTGGCGCCGGTCGGGTCGGTGACGGCCGTGAGGTTGCCGCCGGTGTCGTACTCACGCAGCCACCTCGCACCGTCCGCACCGACCGACTCGGCGGGTAGGCCGAGTTCGTTGTACGTGATCGTGATGGTGTGGCCGTCGGGGCGTATGACACCAACCGGTTGGCCGTGGTCGTCGTACCGATAGCGAGTGGTGTGGCCGAGCGGGTCGGTGACCGCGATCAGGCGGTGGTTTTCGTCCCACTCCTGGCAGGTGACGTTGCCCAGTGGATCGGTCTCGCGGATCAGGCGGTAGGCGTCGTTGTGCTCGAAGCGACGGACGTGGCCGGCGGAGTCGGTGACCTCGGTGGTATGGGTGGCGTCGTGGTAGGTGAGGGTGCCGGTCAGGTGTCCGGCGCTGCCTTCGGTGCGGATGACGCGGCCGCGGTCGTCGTAGGTGTAGGCATACGCCGAGTCGTTGCGATCGGTCCAGGAGGTGATACGGCCGACGTCGTCGTACGTGAACCGCAGCGGCCGCCCGGAGGAGTTGGTCACCTCCGTGAGGTGACCGGCCTCGTCGTAGCCGTAGGAGACGACGGTGGTACCGGGTGCGTCCGGGTCCGTCGGGTCGAGTAGGCGTATTCGGGCAATGCGCGGCTGGATCCGGTGGCGGTCCAATGCCAGGCGGTATCCGCCGGAGTGAACCAGCTCCCGTGGTGTGCCGTCGTCGGCGTAGTCGACGGTGATGCGGTTGCCGTTGCGGTCGATGATCGCCTGTAGCGGCAGGTCGACGCCGCTCTCGTCGTCGATCGGGCGCGGGGAGTGGAAGACGTAGGCAAGGCCGGTGTCGGCGTCGGTCAGCCGCATGCCACCGTCGGTTGCGTCGTCCCAGATCAGGGTGGGACCGGTGCCGGTGACCGGATGCACGGGCTCAGTGACGTCCACTTCCAGGGCGGGGTACACCAGGCGAGCGCCGTCGGGGGCGGCGTAGGTGACGCCGTCGTCGTCGACCTGCAGGCGCTGATCCAGCGTGGAGGCCCACGTGGTGCCGAGCCAGCCGCCATAGCGGTAGGAGGACAGGTGCGTGCGCTCGACGAGCAGCGGCAGGGTGCCGGGCAGCGAGACGTCGACCTCATGCAGCAGCATGTCGCCGGTGGCGACGTCGATGGGGTCCAGCTCGCAGCGCTTGAACGTCGAGCGGATCGACGCCCGCAACTGCTCCAACGCCGCCGGGCGCAGCTTCGCCCGCGACAGCCCGGAGCCATCCAGCTTCAACGCATTGCCCAGTCGGCCCAGTGTGCTGGGCTTGAGCGCCTTCAGGCCCTTACCCAAGCCCTTGCCCAGCACGCCAAAGCCGACCCCGAGCGCGGCGCCCTCGCCCAGCACATGCGCCAGCTTGCCCGGGTCCTTGAAGGCCTCCGGGTCCTGCAGCGCGGCATCGAGGGCGGAGAACTTCATCCCCTCACCGGCCATCCGTCCCGCAGAGGCGACCGCCTTGACCTCCTTCAGCGCCCGCAGCGACCGCGACAGGCCCCGGATGACCTCGATCACCCCACGGATCACCCGGGCCAGCGCAGTCCCGGACTCCTCGATCCGCGCGATCAACGCGATGATCCGGGCCGCCCGCGCGCCTGCCGCGATCGTCGTCGCCGCCGCCGATACCCCCGCGGTCAGCACCGACAGCGCCAGCCCGGCCGCCTCCATCTCGGCGATCTCCACGCAGATGACACCGATCTCGGTGATCATCTCGTGGGCCTCGTCCGCGAATTGATCCAACGCCTCTGCGCCATCGCGCAACGCGTCGGCCATCTGTTTGGCCTGACCGCGCGCCCTCGTCGCCCGCTTGTGGAACGCCTTGGCGGCCTGACCTTCCCAGACAACGTCTTCAAGCGCGGTGCCCGCGTCTCGACTGGCATCGTCCAACGCGTCGGCCAGCGCCCGCCACTTCTTGGCGATCTCCCGGACCCCGTCAGGATCCACTGCCGGATCAGTGATGCCCAAGAACTCCAGCACGCTCGCCATGGAGTCGCCCATGGCGTGGTTGACGTTGTTGATCAGGTGCAGTGGATTCAGGTCGACCACGGGTACGTGGAACCTCCCCCGTCAGTAGCTGATGGTGCGATCGGATCCGGTCTGCGTGGCTCGGCCGTTACCGGCCCTCGCCCTCCAGCAGCGCATCCAACAGGTCAAAGGCGTCGGAGACATCCGTCATCGCCTTCGCCTCGTCCTCCCACTCCTCATTCAGCTCGCGGGTGAGCCGGGCCAGAGTGTCCATGCCCTCGGCGATGTCGTCCTTCGCGCCCAGCAACGACCCCAACGCTCCCAGTGCAGACAGATCCTGGGCCTGCCCCGAGAACGCCTGCAGCGGGCGGGCAGTGTGGTGCGTGACCCGGCCCAACGCCTTGGCTCCGGTACGGATGCTCTCCGTATCCTTCTTCAAATCCGACATCGAAACCTCCCCCAGGTCAGTGAACTCCCCCGCGCGTGAGCGTCGGGTATCACCGGTACATGACAAGCTAAACGATCATCGCACACCAGCTGAAGCCAGTGACTGAACCGTTCCGGGTTCGATGGAGGCTCAGACCTGCTCTGAGTTGCGCGGAGTCGGGAGAGTTGTTTTCACGCTACAGGCGTCGCGTGGCTCACGATCCGGGCAGCTTCGGTGACGCCTTGGAGAGAGCCTTGGTGCACGCCCACGCAGGCTGTGGAGCCGACACCGACGCGGGAACACTGGAGACTTGGGAGGCGTGGGCCACCCCGTGCAGGGTCGGCGGAGCGCTGTTCGCCACCTTCCCCACAGTGGCACCGTGGAATGCCACATCGGCGAACGCATGGTGACGCTGTCCGCCACCAGACCGGCACCATATGCCGGCGCTCGCGCCTGACTTGATGCCTTCTGGACCGCTCTCGCCTGCCGTGGGCCCGACCGGCTCAGGGACCTGAGCCAAGTTCCGCTGGAGGACCTGCGCCGGACCGGAACCCAGGACGACTACGTTTTCAACTGGATCGACACCCTACAGAGCTACTGGCTCAGGCGTCCCGTGGATGGCATCGTCCATGAGCTGCTCGCCACATGCACTACTCCCGCCCCGAGGCAGCGACGCGCAAACCGAGCGCCTTTGGGACCTGATCGACTACCAGTCCGTCGCGCTGAGGCCCTCGCGCACCATGACCGTTATTGGAGTGGATCGAAGGACCCCTGCAGCCCGGTGGCGCTGGGCCCCCCTCGCCATCGCGTGCCTCGTACACGACGCTGACTTCCCGCTCCAGACGACGTCCGGCCGCGCCTGCCCACAGCCTTTCTCACCCGGGCATGGTACGGAGAATTCCTCACCTGATCGGACATGGCAACGCAGACCCTAGCCGCCCGCCGGCGACTGAGGCCTGAAACGGACCAGAGCGGGCCTGAACCTCCACCGATCCCGGAGCGGGTCAAAGTGCCATGCGGACACAGCCTTCTACCGGGGCGTCGCGGACTCGAGGGGGGAGTGCTGGCGAGGTCAATGAGCGAACCAGCGATTGTCACGGGCTACTTGCTCTAGGTAGCGGGAGATGCCGCCATCTGCCGCCGTGCCGGTCTGCTCTGCCGCGGCCAGCACCCAGTCTCGGGGAAAGTCGAAGGGGGTGGCCAGGACTCTCTCACGGACTTCCTGGTTCACCGCGAAGCGGACCATGCGGCGCACAAATCCCCGAGAGGTAGGTCCGTGCGCGATGAGTCCATCGATCAGAGCCTGCGAAGGCCGCTCCCCCATCCTGGCCGTTAGTTCGCGTACCGCGGGCCACGCCACTTCGCCGAACTGCGCCATGTCGGTGAGCGTGGCGTCACTGAGGGGGCGAAGACGCTCGTTCCGGTGGAACATGGTGAAGTGGCTGAGCAGCGTCACGGTGCCAAGTTCGTGGTCCGCCGCGTGGGCCAGCACGTGGGGCAGCCGACGCATGTTGAAGCGGCCGAGCCTGCTTGAGCTCGTCATCAGGGCCTGCAGCATGCTGCCGGAAAGCTGACGGACCGCGCGGTCCAAGGTGGCGAGCTGGCTGACGACGACGTCTCTGTCCGCGCATGCTACGAGAGACAGGGCCCATACAGCGCGTGACAGGTTGTCGTCGTACCGCGTGAACACATCCGTCCACCAAGAAGTCTCCGAGCGGTTGTGATGGATGTCCCGCAGGAGACGCCCGTAGTCGGGATTGTCGCCGAAGCCCTCAGAGCCGGGGGTGAGGTCACCCGCGATCACGCGGTCCGAACTGGCCGCGATCGCTCCGCTGACGGCGATCTCAGCGGCCAGCCAGCACGGGCCGAACAATTCTTTGACGGCGCGTGCCAGATCACCCCACGGGGCGGTGGTGTCCGGATCGCGTTCGTCCCGCATCAGCACCGCGTACCGCTCGTCCCGGGACGTCAATCGCTCCACGGCCTCCCGGCCGATCAACCAGGGGTAGCGAGCGCGACCGTGCCGCCGGGTCGCCAGGCTCAGGAGACGGTGCGGGTTCAGAGCCTCCAGAATCGTGTGCGGGTAGGACTGCCAGGGGGGTATGGCGACTTCGGACGCAAGTCCGTCGAGTACGACCCTGAGCAGCCGCTGCTCCATGGCGGAGTGCGGCGCGGGCCTGGCCCCCGCCGCAAAGGCCGCGACGGCCGCCCGGTCGTCAGACAGGGCGAGACGGTCGAGGTCGGCGGTGTCGAGCCACGGGGTGCGCGTGGCTGCGGCGATGGACAGCCATGTGGCCTCGTGTTCACCTCCGGCCGCGTCAAGCATCTTCGGCCGCCACCAGGCGTTGAACTCCTTGGCCCGGCAGATCCGGGCGGCCAGCCCCACCCGCTCGGGCGTCGCACGAGACTCCGGTTGTTCGGCCACGCGCTCCAGGAGCCGCTGCGCGAGATCGCTGCCGCCACGGTCCGGGGTCAGCTCGGGCAGAGACCGGTTCCGCAGCCATTCAGTGACCAGCCGCACGCTCAGATCGTCGGCGAGGAGTCCCGCCGCCCGGCGACGTGTCGGTACCCGCCCGTTGAACACGCCGTCGGCGAGTAGGGTCCACGCCGCCGCGCGCACCGGCTCCGGCGCGGTACCCGCCTGAAACTCCGCCTCCAGGTCCTCCAGCATGCCCGCGAGTTCGTTGGGGTTGGCGAACCCCGCGTAGAACCGGCAGGTGTTCAGCCAGTAGGCGCGCCGTACCAGCTCCCGCAGCACCTCACCGCTGTCGAAGCTCCGCCGATCGGCACCGGCGAACTCGCGCAGGAAGCGGGCCGCGAAGTACTCGCGCATTGGTTGCACGTCGAACTCGAAGGTGCCCTGCGTCTTCGCCGTCAGCGCCCAGACACGGTCGGTGGCTCCGGTGAAGAGCTCCTTGAACAGTGACTGATCCTTCTCCACTTCGAACAGGTAGCCCCAGATGGCCTTCTGGAGATCCTTGGCGGTCATCCGCCCGTTCTCGGCGTCGGCTTCGGCGCGCGCTTGCAAGTGCCAGCCCAAATAGGCGGTCACCTCCTTCAGGTCGTCCCGGTGTTTCGCCACCGTCGCCGACTTCTCGGCCTCCCGGTCGAGGAAGATCTCCAGGTAGGAGGTGTACAGACCCGTCATGTCCCTGGGGACTGAGTCCGTACGCTTCCGCATCAGATACAACAAGATCGACAACTGCATGGGGTTGTCGGAAAGTTGAGCGATGTGCGGCTCTGTGGAGCGCAGCTGGAAGGTCTGCCTGAGGGCGGTGCGTTCTCGGTCCGGGAGGGCGCGCGCATGTACCCACTTGCCGAAGTACTCGTCCTGCAGCTCACGGCTGAGCCGGGACAGCGAGATCACCTCGAAGAGCCGCAGCGACGGCTCGGCGAGGTCGCCGGCGTTGGGACGGGTGGTGACGACCAGCTGCGCATCGCGGGCGGTGCGCAGGCGGGCGGCGAAGCCGTCGATTTCTTCCACGACGCGCTGCCGTGTTTTCTTGCTCGCGACCTCGTCCAGTCCATCGAGGACGAGGATGACGGGAAAGCGATCCAGGAGGCTGTACACCGTGGCGGCGTCGGCGGGCAGCCCGCCGCTGTACGCGGTCAGCAGGTATGCGAGGAACTCCTCGAGTCCGCCGCACGTGCGCGGGCTCGGCTGGAGGACCCGCTCGCCGCGACCCAACGGGTCATATCCGACGAGCCAGGCCGAGTAGTCCCGCAGGTCGACACGCAGAGGCAGGCGTTGCCCGGGGACATGTTCCGGCGCTGCCGCGCCCCGCACATACGCGTCGCGGTGCCGCTGGCACACGTACTGGCCGAGCGTGGACTTGCCCTGGCCCGGCGCCCCTCGTACGAGCGTAAATGGCACGTGTGCGGCGAGCAGATATGCGGCGGCACCTCCCAGTTCCTCAGAACGCTCGTCGAAAAGGTGACGCGGAGACGGTGCCTCGATGAACGGGCGCTCATCGACAAGCTGCCCCTGGCCTGGATCCTCGTCCCGCGGCCCTGTCCCACAAGGCGCCAGACGGACGGCATCCACGTCGACGAACAAGTCGTCAAGATTGTGGTCGGTCAGATCGATCTGCTTGAACTTGGTCTTGGCATCCTCCTCCCACTGCGCGGCTACGACCTTCCGCACGAGGGAACGCAACGCCTTCTCCTCAGCGGCGCCGCCAGATGCCTCGGTAAAGTAGCGCGCCAAGTCGTGCCCGGCCAGCATGTCGAGGTAGGACCACTTGAGTTCGGCGGGTGCGGTATCCACCCGCGCGTCCACGTCGGAGCGCCACCACACCCGCATGGGTATGCCGAAGACTTCCTCATACGCACGCAGTTCGACGTCGAGTCGGTCCATCATGCCCTTTTCAGGCACCGCTGTACCCGCCACCGACGTGACCAAGCAGTACTCGCTCGCACCTTTCGCCACCAGGCGACGGATGCTGTCCGCCTCCCCGGCGATCGCGGCCTTCAGCCAGGCCACCGGGTCCTGCTCGGGCTTGCTGGTCCACTTGACCTGGTAAACCACCAGACCCTCAGCGCTCTCATGGGTGATATCGCGGCCACCGTCGGAGTGGCCCACCGGATAGCAACGAACCCCCGAGTACTGACGGGCGAGCAGAGCTCCGCACAGTCGCTGGAAGTCCTTGTCTGATAGCCGCTCGTACAGGTACCTGCCCTGCACCGCGCCAGCACCGCCGCTCATCGCCCACCCCGTGTTCACCGCCGCATCACCGACGCGTCGATTCATCGCCTCTCAACGCCACCAGTCAGCGTAAGGCCACCTGACTACCTTCGCGTCCCATCAACCCCTGCCGCGCCAATGCACATACGAGTTGGAACTCGTAGGGGTGCTGTCGGTTGTGCGCTTGATGCGCCGCCGCCCATTCGGACTCAGCCCGCGTACTCTCGGCCGGATGACGAAGGGGGCGTCGATGCGGATTGCCTGCCCGCGACCATGGCGCTGTTCCCTCTGCTGTCCGCCCTCGTAACGGCGGACTCGCAGCATGCCTACGGTGCGGCGATCTGGGACCGGGGCGAGCTGGCCATCAAGACCGACAAGGCCTTCGGCCTCTTGTTCGCCCCTGTCACCGCCTTTAAGGCGACGCTCCCGGTCAACATCGCCGCGAACGTCGTCTCACCTGCGTGCGATTCGCCAACCTCGCCCCGCGGTTCATCAACTTACGCACCGGAGCGCTCATCACGGCTCGTCATCGACGTCGTCCTCATGGCTCATCCTGGGAACGCTCTGGCCCGAGTATGCGCGCCGCTACACCGCCCTTCCCGCCCCCGGAGCCACCGATCTCCGCAGCCGAGTCAGGGAGCTACTCGCCGGCCGGGCATCATGTCGCCGTGTGCGGCGCGTTCCCCGTATTCGGTGCGTCACCCGCCAGGAAATCCCTGGTCACCTTTGGCCAACGGGACTCCTGAACGAGCTCAATCTCTCCTGCAGCCAGGATGTTTGCGTGGCTCTCGTCGGCGGCGGTGATGACCAGGCTGTCCCGGACAAGCATCCGTGTCATGGCTGTCGCTCCCTCCCCGCTGCACCCGTCGCTGCACGGGATTCAGGGTCGCCCCGTACCGGGCGGCTGGCAATACCGCAGGACCTGGCTCCCCCGCCCAGCATGCGGTGCGCACGAGGGGCAGGGAGAGCAGCAGGGCCGACGGCGTGGTCACAGCCTCAGCATCTCCAGCGGCGTGGCGCGCGTGACCTCGTCGATCCGTTCCGGGGTCAGCCCGGCCCGGCCGAACCACGCCTGACTGGCCGTCAGCCAGGGTGCGATGTCCATCTGGGTCGGCTGGCCGAGGTCGGAGCTGTAGACCGTCCTCGGGAGGAGGGAGAGGACATCGGCGAAGTCGTCCCAGTCCTGGTATTCGAGGAGGTAGGTGAGTGCGGTCTGTTCGGTCCAGACCTGCTCGGCCACGGCTACCTCGACCAGGTCCTTGCAGGTCAGGCCGGTCATCGGGTTGGCGGGCTGGTTGAGCATCAGCCGCAGGTCCAGCCGTACGGCCTCCTCGACCAGCAGTCGCACCTCGTGGCCGTCCGCGTGGCCGGTGGAGATGACGACGGGCAGGTCCCGGGCGGCGCGCAGCAGTTCGCGCACCTCCGGGCGGAGCTTCCGGCTGTCGTCGGTGACGGTCAGCGGGCGCTGTCCGTCACCCAGCAGCGGATGGGAGGGCGTACGGGCCAGCCGGCTGCGGTGGGTGCGCCCGGTGACCGTGGGCAGGTGGACGATCAGCCGCAGGCCGCTGTCCTCGCCGTGCTGGATGACGGCCTGCTCCACGGCCCTCGGGTCGAACCCGCCGGCCAGGTCGTTGAGCACGATCGAGCCGGAGACCGGCAGGCCCTGCTGACGGGCCTCCCACGCCTGGGCGGCGGTCGAGCCGAGGTGGTTCTTCAGGACGACCCAGCCGCCGTGCTCGGCGTAGACCGCACCGGCGCTCGCGGCGGTGTGGCGACGCACGTAGGCGTCCGGGCCGACGTGGTAGTGGACGTCGATGAAGCGAGCCCCGGTGACGTCAACCACGCGCGTCCCCGTCCTCCCACGGGCGCGCGTACCCGAAGCGGGCCCGCGCCTCGTCCAGCCGGCTGCCGCCGAGCGCGGCCTCGCGGATACGGGACTCCGTACGCTCCACGGCCTCGGCGCGGCGGACGACCTCTTCGATCAGGGCGGCCGGTATGCGCAGCGCGCCGTTGTCGTCGGCGACGATCCAGTCGCCGGGTGCGACGCGCGTACCGGCGATGTCGACCTCGGTGCCGGTGCGGTCCAGGACCGCTCGGTTTTTGGCGCTGACCATCGTCACACCCGCGCTGAACAGCGGGTATCCGGCGGCGCGGCTCTCCTTCACGTCCCGCACCGAGCCGTGTACGACCGTGCCGGAGATGCCACGGTGCAGGGCGACGGCGGTGAGCAGGGAGCCCCAGTTGGTGCATTCGAGGCTGCCGCCGTTGTCCACGACGACGACCGAGCCGGTCGGTACGTCGTCGATGTAGTTGGCGGCGTTGTGGAAGGTGGAGGTGTCGTCGATGGACCGGTAGCGGACGGTGAAGGCGGGTCCGCAGGCGACGGTGCCGGGGGTGCGCGGCCGGATGCCGGGCAGCACGCACGGCGGGGTGCGCAGGCTGTCCATGGCGTCGGAGAGCGCGGCGGTGTCCAGGCGGGACAGCCGCTCGCGCAGGGCCTGGGTGGCGGTGGCGGTGGCGGTGGTCATGCGGATTCCTCCGTGAGGTGACGCCCTGTGAGGTGGCGGGCGGCGGACCAGGCGGCGAACTGGGTGACGTACGTGGTCACTTCGGCACCGCGGTTGGGCACGGTCAGCCGTGCGGTGTGCTCGCCGGACGCGTCCCGGACCGTGCAGGTCAGGGCGATGGTGCCGGTGTAGGTCGTACGGTCCCCGCCGTCCCAGGCGCCCGACAGGGCGACGTGCAGCGCGGCCGAGCCCTCGCTGGTGTCGCGTTCGCGGGCCAGCTCGGTGGCGAAGGCCCCGTCGGTCAGCCGGTCGTCGAGGTCCAGCACGAGCCCCCGCTCGTCCAGCAGCAGGGCCAGCTCCTGTACGGCTGTGCGGTCCTGGTCGGTGACGGTGTATCCGGCCAGCGCCGCGTCCAGGCGCTTGGCCAGCTCGTCCGCGGCCTCGGGCGGGCAGCCGAGCCGGATGTCGACGTACGGGTAGTGCCAGCGGTATGCGGGCTTCACCGGCACCCCGCTCTCCCGTACCAGCTCGTCGACCAGCGCCGCCGCGTCCGCCTCGATGATGCCGAGGGTGCGGCGGAAGACGGTGGTCGTCGCGGGCGGCTCGGGAATGTGCCGCAGCCCGTCGCGCAGCACGTCCGCCAGCATCGGCAGACATTCCCGCGGCGGGCCGGGCAGCATGATCACGGTGCTGCCCTGGGCGTCGGCCCGGCAGCCCCAGGCGGTGCCGTTGGCGTTCGGCAGCAGCTCGGCGCCCTCGGCGAACAGCGCCTGGCGGCGGTTGTCCTCGTGGACGGCGACGCCGAAGCGGGTGAGGCGTTCCACCACCCCCTGCCAGGCCTCCTCGCGGTGGACCAGCGGGCGGCCGAGCGCGCGGGCGACGGCGCTGCGGGTCACGTCGTCGGAGGTGGGGCCGAGTCCGCCCATGACCACGACGACGTCGTCGCGGCCGAGCGAGGGCCGGATGGCGTCGGCGATGGTGGCCTCGTCGTCGCCGATGGTGTGGCGTACGCGGACCGGGATGCCGCGCTCGCCCAGCATCCGGGAGGCGTTGCCCGCGTTGGAGTCCTCCAGGTCGCCGCGCAGCAGCTCGTCGCCGATGGTGACGACGGCGGCGGTGGGGGTGTGCGGCACGTCGCGGCAGGCGTCGAGGACCGCCGCGGCGGCCTCGGCGGTGGTGGCCGAGCCGCCCAGGTCGTACGTGACCCGGTCGCGGCGGCGGGTGACGTGCCGTACGGCGTCCTGGATGCTGCCCGCCGCGTCCCGGAAGCCGAGGTGCTCCAGCATCAGGCCGATGGTGAGGAACGCGGCGGTGGGGTTGGCGCGCTGCCGTCCGGCCATCGCCGGGGCGCTGCCGTGCACCGGCTCGAAGTAGTTGCCGTGCTCGCCGATGTTGGCGCTGGGCGACAGGCCCAGGCCGCCCATCACGCCGCCGCCGAGGTCGGAGAGGATGTCGCCGAACATGTTCTCGGCGACGATCACGCCGAAGCGCTCCGGGCGGCGCGCCATCCACAGCGCGACCGCGTCCACGTTCAGGACCTCGTACGGGATCTCCGGATAGTCGGCGCCGATCGCCTCAAGGCGCTCCAGGACGTACGCGCTGGAGGCCCGCAGGACGTTGGGCTTGTCGGCGAGGGTGACCCGCTCGTAGCCGTGGCCGCGGGCGGTCTCGAAGGCGAACCGCAGGATGCGGTCCAGGCCGTGCGCGGTCTGCAGCCGGATGCTCGCGGTCGAGCCGGCCCTGCCGCTGCGCCGGGCGTTGGGGTGCTCGGCGACCAGCGGCCACATCTCGTCCGGTACGTGGTTCCAGTCCAGGCCCGCGTACAGCCCCTCGGTGTTCTCGCGGACCACGCAGAAGCGGTACGGCGTGCCGCCGCCGAGGTAGTTCTCCACGGGGCGGAGGTTGGCGTACAGGTCCAGGCGCTGGCGGAGCTGGATGATGGGCGAGATGTACCGCGAGTCGCCGGCGCGCAGCGCGGGGTCCAGCTCGGCCAGTGCCTCGCGGCGCGGCTTGCTGGTGGTGGCGCCGAGCAGTACGGCATCGCTGCGGCCGATCAGGTCCCAGGTGCGGTCGGGTACGGGCGTGCCCTCGGTGCGCCAGCACTCCCAGCCGATGGCACCGAATTCCAGGTCGATGGGCAGGCCGAGGGCCTCGATCACCGGCAGCGCGGCGTCGAGGACCTCCGGCCCGATTCCGTCGCCTGGCAGGACTGCGACGGTCTTGCGGTTCATGTCTCTTCAGCTCCCAGGAAGCGGGCGACGGCCTCGTTGGTGAGACCGGGCTGGTCGGCGTGCGGGCGCATCCCGGCTCCGGGGATGCCCGCGAGGCGGTGCGTGGGCAGCGGCCCGGTGGCCAGATGCCTGCGCCGGACGAGCAGGGACTGTTCGCCGTACACGTGCAGCAGCGGTCCGGGGAAGCTCCGGACGGGCTCCCGCGCGCCGGCGTCGCGCAGCAGCCGCAGGCCGGTGGCGAGCCGCCGTCCGGCCGACTCATCGCCGGGCCACGGCTCTTCGGGCCCGCTGTCCGGCCGCGGCACGGCGCCGGGCCCGCGGACGGCCTCCTCCAGCAGGCGCAGCGCCGCGGCCAGGCCCTCGGCGCCGACCGCGGCGGCGATCCGCTCCAGCTCGGCGTTCAGCTCCTCGTCGGCCACCGTGGGGCCGGAGAGCAGCAGGACCTTGGCGCGGTGGGTCCACTCCCGGTCGAGCAGGGTCTGGACGATCGCGCCGCCCAGGGCGTTTCCTGCCAACACGTCAGGTGCGGCGTCCTGTTCGAGGTGGTGGGCCCAGCGGTTCGCGAGCGCCTTGAGGTCGTCGCCGGCGCGCAGCAGGGACAGGGTGTCGTGGATCGTCACCCGGTGCCCGGTGGCGAGCAGCGGCTCGGCGGCCTGCCGGAAGAACGCGCCCTGGTCCCAGCGGGCCATGACGGGGGCGAGCACGACCGCATGGCGCGGCGCGGCGGGATCGCCCAGGACGGCGGTGGCCGGAGCCGGCGCGGCGTCGCGCGCCGGCTCCGGGTGCGGGGTACGCGAGATCACCGTGCGCCCGCCGCGGTCAGCTCGCGGGCCGCCGAGAAGGCGTCGCCGATCCGGTCCACGGGAAGTTTGGCGCGCTCCTCGACGGACAGGTCGAAGTGGCCCAGGACCAGGTCGGGCAGCGGCAGGGACGGCCGGGCCTCCTCGAACTCGCCCTCCATGCGGTGCGCGAGGCTGAGGACGCGGCCGAGGTCGTACCCGTCGCCCCGGCCGTGCCGGCCGAGGTAGGCCAGCCACTGCTCGGTGACGAGGTTGCCCGGGCCCTTGCCCATGCCGAGCACGGAGGAGTCGATCCAGGTGGCGCCCGCGTCCACCGCGGCGATCGCGTTGGCCAGGGCGAGACCGAGGTTGTTGTGGGCGTGCAGGCCGATGGCCGCATCCGTCACCGAGCCTACGAGGGTGACCAGTTGGGACACCTCGTGCGGCAGCATGCTGCCGTTGGAGTCGGCCAGGTAGACCACGTCGGCGCCGGCGTCGCCGGACATCGCCGCGAGTTCGACCAGCCGGCGCCGGTCCAGCTGGCTGACGCGGGTGATGTTGACGGTGGTGGTGAAGCCCAGGTCTGCGGCCTTGGACAGCAGGGCGAGCCCGGGTTCGGGCGTGCCGGAGGGCAGGCAGAACCGTACGAGGCGGATGCCCGCTTCGTACATGCGCGGCAGGTCGTCCTCGGTGATGTTCTTCGGGTGCAGGATCATGCACAGGCGCTCGGGTGAGACCACCTCGGCGACCGCGCGTATGTAGTCGTCCGCGCCCACGCCGGTCCGGCCGATGCCGGGCTTGGGTGTGAACGAGCCGTTGCGGTAGCCGATCTCGACCCACTCCATGCCGGCCGCGACGCTCTCTCTGGCGTGGTGCAGCGCGTAGTCGAGCGGGAAGTCGAAGTTGTTGCGGTAGCCCCCGTCACGCAGCGTCACATCAAGATTGATGACCATTACCCCTCCATAGCCGGCGCACGAAATTGGCGGGGTGACGCTCCACGCGGAGATCCGGCCGCGATGGCGCGGCGGCGGATCGAATAAGTATTGATGCGTTTTTATCTCCGCGGGATCCCCATGCAACAAATCCCGCATCACCCCGTTGACGAACTTCCGAGTTCACATACGCCCGTTCAGCCGGCACAAAACATCGGCAAGGCGGTACGAGAAGTTCGATGCCACAGAATCTAGCGCATCTATGCGAAGCGATCCCCATGCCCGGGCAAAGAATTGCCCAAGCCGATCGGGAAGTTCACCTTTCATTCTTCGGCATCTCCCGTTCCCTCCCTGGCAATCTTCCGGCGCACCTCCGCGCAGGTCGCCATGAGCAATTCCCGCTGCCGCGGATCCGCGTTTTCGCGCAGCGCGAGGGACATCCGGATGGTGAGGGGAGCGCCGTCGATCGGCAGGAGCGCGATCCGACGGGAGGAGACGGCGCCCGCCGCCGTCGGGTACATCAGCGTCCAGCCCGGCGCGCCCGCGCCGATGTCGGCGAGGGTGTCCTGCAGCCCCGTGGAGGGCGGGCCGACGGTCACTTCGAAACCCGCCTTGCGGCAGGCGGCGACAACGCCGTCGTACAGCACCGGGTTCTTGTCGCGGGGCGCGATGCGCAGCGGCAGCCCCGCCAGGTCCGCGAGGTCGAGCCGGCCGCGCTCCGCCAGCGGATGCGCGGAGGGCAGCGCGACCACCAGAGGGTCCTGCCAGAGAGTGAGAAGCCGCAGGCCGGGCGCAGCGTCGAGACCGCGCACGAAGGCGGCGTCCAGGCGCCCGGCCCGCACCTCTTCGAGCCGGGTATGGGCGTCGAGGGTCTGGAATTCGAAGCGAGTCCCGGTGGCGTCCGCGGGCACCGCGTCGAGGAAGTCGTCAAGGCGGCCGCCGAGCGCGGAGCTGATGCCCACCCGCAGGGTGGCCGCGCTCTGTGCGGCCAGCCGCCGGGCCTTGGCGGCGAAGGCGTCCTGCGCCTTGAGGAGCTCGCGGCCCTCGGGCAGCAGGGCCTGACCGGCCGGGGTGAGCGTGACGGTGCGGCCGGAGCGGTCGAAGAGCTGGGTGCGCAGTTCGCGCTCCAGTCGGCGCACCTGCTGGCTCACCGCGGGCTGGCCGATGTGCAGCCGCTCGGCCGCTCTGCCGAAATGCAGCTCCTCGGCCACCGCAACAAAGTACTGAATCTGACGCAGCTCCACAGGATCCCCCTTTTCCTGCGGGCGACCCCTTTCTGTGGACCTTGCGATATTCCGGTCGCGGGATCGCCGCGACGGCAATCCTTGCACACCTCGCGGCGACCCCTGCCACCGGGCCGGGCAAACATTTATTTACTCTGCGGTAGCCGTCTGCAAATCGCCGCTACGGTTCTCCGCGACCGGCTCCGGAACAGCTGCGGATTCCGCTGCCGCCGACTGCCGGGCCGCCAGCGACAAGAAGAGCGCGAAGGCCACAATGCCCACCGCCGAGGCACCGGTGACGAACCACCCCAGGGCAAAGAGGTCACCGGCCGGCAGCCGGCTGGAGAGGAAGATCCCCAGCGAGGCGCCCAGCAGCTGGAGCGCACCCATCAGCCCGGAGGCCGAACCGGCCGTCGAGCGGAAGTTCGTCACGCCCGCGCTCATCGACAGCGGCAGCAGGAATCCGTTGCCGTACGTCATCACCGGCATGAAGACCAGGACCAGGAGCCCCCAGGGCGCCCCGGCCCCGCTCAGCCCCAGGCCCAGCATCATCAGCGCGCCGACGAAGAAGAAGCCGTGGCCCACCCACAGCAGCTGGTTGACCGGCCGCCTGCGGACCAGGGCCCGCGAGGTGAGGTTGCCCGCCACATACGCGATCGAGACCGTGATGTAGCAGTAGCTGGTGGTCTCCGTGGCCAGGCCCATCTTCTCGAAGACCAGCGGGGACGCGGCCAGATAGCCGAAGTAACCGCCGTACGCCACCGCCAGGTTGATCGTGTACGCCCAGAACAGCGGCCGGGTGAGCAGCTTGGGGTAGCCCTTGAGGGTGGCACCCAGGTGCTTGCTGCGCCGCTCCGGCGGCAGGCTCTCGGGGATCGCGGTGACCATCACGACCAGCGTCGCGAGACCGATCAGCGCGGTCACCACGAACGGCGCGCGCCACGAGACGTACGTGGTCAGATAGCCGCCGACGAGCGGGGCGACGGACGGCGATACGCCCACGATCGGCATGACCGTGGCGAACATCCGGGCCGCGTCCTTCTCCTCGTACAGGTCGCTGATCACGGCCCGGCCGAGCACCATGCCCGAGCCGGCCCCGAGCGCCTGGAGCAGCCGGCCCGCGCCGAACACCTCGACGGTGGGCGCCACCGCGCACACCAGAGACGCCAGCACGAACAGGCCGAGCCCGGTGACGATGACGCGCTTGCGCCCGTACGCGTCCGAGATCGGCCCGTAGACCGCCTGCGAGACCGCGATGCCGATCATGAACGCGCTGAAGGTCCACTGCACGGACGCGACCGGGGTACCAAAAGCGTGCGCGGTGGCCGGCACACCCGGCAGATTGATGTCGGAGGCGAACAGGCCGCCGGCGTTCAGCGAGCACAGGACTGCGAGCAACAGCGCGTAGGGCGTGCGTGCCGATGCGGTCTTCATGACAACTGACAACTTCCTTGTTCCAAAGGCGGGTTGAGGGCTGTCCTCACCCGGTGGCGGCCGGGACCCGGGCGATGTCCGCCCCGGCCAGCCGGCCGAACGTGAGCGCGCGCAGCACCGAGGTGGCCCCCGGGTAGCGGCTGTAATAGAGACCGGCGGTCTCCCCGATGGCGTACAGGCCCTCGATGGGCTCGCCGCCCTCGGTCAGCACCCGCGAGCGGGCGTCGGTGCGCACCCCACCGAAGGTGAAGGTGATGGCGCAGTGCACCGGCCAGGCCATGTACGGGGCGGTGTCCAGCTCCCTGGCCCAGTTGGACTTCGGCGGCACCAGACCGACGGTGTGCTTGCCGTCCAGCCGTGTCGGGTCGTACGGCGTCGGGCGGCACGCGTCGTTGAACCGGTCCACGGTCCAGTTCAGTTCATCGGGCGCGATGTCCAGTTTGCGGGCCAGCTCGTCGATGCTCGGCGCGGTGATGGGGTCCTTGTCGGTCAGCAGCGACCGCTCGTGCCCCTCGATCTCCAGGAGCTTCGCGTCGCAGATCAGATACGCGGACTGCCGCGCCTCCCGCCAGATCCGGTAGGCGACCTCCTCGAAGGTGTTGTCGGGGGTGTCCGACCCCTCATCCAGGAATCGCCGCCCGTCGGCGTTGACCAGGATCCCGTACGGATAGGCCATGACCAGCGCCTCGGCCTGGTGGCTGCGCGGGTCCACGGGTTCGCCGTGGAAGCGGTCGTACTGCCCGCTGCGGGCAGCCCCCACCGCCACAGCCATCTCGATGCCCTCGCCCTTGTTGTTCTTGCCGCCGGGCGCGATGGGCCGCAGCTCGCCGCCGGTGGGCCCGACGTACCGCTCCAGCAGTTTCCGGTTGCCCTGGAAGCCGCCGGAGGCCAGGACGACCCGGCGGGCAGCGAGATGCCGCGGCTTGCCGCCCTCCTCGACGTGCACGCCGTTGACGGCGCCGAAGGAGTCGGTGCTCAGCGCGGTGGCCCGTACCCCGTACGCGATCGAACCGCCGAGCCGCTCCAGCGACTTGGCGAGCTTGTCCACCAGCGCGGCACCGCCGCCGGCCGGCATCAGCCGCGGCCCGCGTGCGGTGACGAAGTAGGTGGGACGGGTCTCGAACTCCACCCCGTGCCGGTCGGCGAGCCAGCGCACGGTGGGCTCGGCCTGGTCGCACAGCGCCGCGATGTACGACGGGTCCGACTGCCCCTCGCTCAGCTCGTGCATCCGGCTCTCGAAGTCGTCCGCGGGCCTGCCCTCGGCGGTGAGCCGGAAGAACGAACCGGTCCAGGTGGTGTTCCCGCCTCGGTTGTAGCGGCTGGAGCGCTCCAGGACCAGGACCCGGCTGCCCGGGGCGTTCTCGGCGAAGCTGACGGCGGTGGCCAGACCGCCCGCTCCGCAGCCCACCACCACCAGGTCCAGCGGACCTGCGGCATCGGCTGCGGCGTCGGGCGCGGGGACGTCGGGGTCAAGCACATCGCTCACGGCGGCTCTTCATCTCCTGTCTGCTGTGGAGGCCTTGGGGGGCGGGCCGGGAGCCATGCTGCGGCTCGCCGGCCCGCCGCCGGGTCAGCGCTTGGCGGCGCGGGCGGCGAGGGTGTCGCCGCCGATCGACCAGCTGTCGGTGGGGATCTCCTGGACGGTCACCCACACGCTCTCCGGCTTGCTGCCGGTGGCCTTCACGTACGCGTCGGTGAGGTCGCGGACCAGCTCGGCCTTCTGCTCGGCGGTCTTGCCGGGGGTCTGCTGCACGTGGATGAGAGGCATGGCGGTACTCCCAGAAGTCGGGGGTGAATGTGATGGATCAAGTCCAGCACCGGGCCCGGACCCGTCCAAGACGCAATCCGCTCTGGCACCGATCACGAATCGTGATGCGTTCAGATCTTGCGTACGGCGATCAGCGCCGCCGACCCCATCGACGCCAGGCACACCACGACCACGCCCGTCCACCCCGCACCGTGGTACGCCGAGGCGGCAAGCGTGCCGCCGATGCTGTTGCCGATGTAATAGATCGTCAGATACACCGCGGACGCCTGGGCACGCCCGGTGGCCGCGTTGCTGCTCACCGAGCTGGAGGCGATCACATGCCCGGTGAAGAAGCCGGCGGTGACCAGGACCAGACCCGCGACGATCGCCACGACGCTGTCCGCGATCGTCACCAGGACACCCGCCGAGGCCAGCACCATGCCCCCGTACAGGGCCGTACGCCGCCCGAAGCGCTCGGCGAGCCGGCCGATGTACGTCGAGGTCACCGTCCCGACGAGATAGATCAGGAAGAACGCGCCGATCACGCCCTCGGGCAGGCCGAACGGCGGCGCCGAGAGCCGGTACCCCAGCACTGTGAAGACCGCACCGAAGACCACCATGAACAGTGCGCCGAGGAAGTACAGCCGCAGCAGCAGCGGATTGGCCAGATGGCCGCGGACCGTACGCGCCACCGCACCCGGATTGACCGGAGCCGAACGAAAGTTGGCAGCCTTCGGGACGGTCAGCCGGAAGACCACCGCGCACAGCAGGGCGATCACTCCGAGCACCCCGAGCGAGACCCGCCAGCTGCTCCACTGGGCGACCAGGCCCGCCACGAAGCGCGAGCTCATACCGCCGATGCTGTTGCCCGCCAGATACAGCCCGATCGCCGAGGACACCGCCTTCGGCGAGACCTCCTCGGCCAGATAGGCCATGGCCGTCGCGGGGAGCCCGGCGAGCGCCACGCCCTGAAGGGCGCGCAGCGCCACGAACGCGCCGGTGTCCGTCACGAACGGCAGCGCCAGGCCGATCACGGACGCGCTGAAGACCGAGGCCGTCATGACGCGGGTACGTCCGTACTTCTCCGACAGGGCACTCAACGGCAGCAGGGCGATCGCGATCGCGGCGGTGGTCGCCGACACCGTCAGGCTCGCCTCGGCGGGGGTGATCCGCAGCTCGTCGGAGATCTCCGGCAGCAGGCCCTGGGTGACGTACAGCAGCAGGAAGACGGCCACGCCGGCCGCGAAGAGCGCGGTGATGGCGCGGCGGTAGGCGCGAGTTCCGGGGGTGAGCTTACGGCCGTCGAGCGGGGCCGGGACGGGAGTGGGGGCATCGGCCCCCGTACGTGTATTCGCCATGCCGGTGAAGCTAGAAAGCACGCGACCTATGCGTCCAATGGTCAAAAACAGCGATACTGATGCAGAAACGCATCAGCGAAGGTGGCAGCGGAGGTGACGGGGTGTCCGAAGGTCCGGATCCGGCGGGGGACACGGACGACGAGGCAGCCGTCCCCCTGGTCGAGCTGACCGGCGAATCGGCCGCCCTGCTGCTCTCCCCGCGGCTGGCCCAGTTCGCCGCCGTGGCCCGCACCCAGCACGTCACTCGCGCCGCCGCCGAACTCGGCATTCCGCAGCCGACGTTGAGCCGCACCATCGCCCGCCTGGAGGCGGATCTAGGCGTACAGCTGCTGACCCGGCACGGCCGGCGCGTCCGGCTCACCTCGTCGGGGCGTACGCTCCTCGCGCACGCCGAGCGCTCCCTGGTGCACGCGGAGCGCGGCGGCCGGGCCGTACGGGAGGACGCCGATCCGCACAGCGGCCGGATCGCCTTCGGCTTCCCGCACACCCTCGGCCCGTCCACCGTCCCCGACCTGCTGCGCGAGTTCAGCGAGGAATACCCGCGGATCCGCTTCCAGCTGATGCAGGACTACGGCGCGGCGCTGCTGTCCCGGCTGCGCACCGGCGAGCTGGACCTCACCCTCATCTCGCCGCCGCCCGAGGAGAGCGATGTGACCGCCCGCCGGGTCCACCGGCAGCGGCTGCGCATCGTCGTGCCCGCCGGGCACCCGCTGGCAGGCCGCAAGCGGGCCCGGCTCGCGGAGGTCCGCGACGACGCCTTCGTATCGCTTCCCTCCGGGTACGGCCTGCGGCAGATCACCGACCGGCTGTGCGTCCAGGCCGGGTTCACCCCGCGGATCGCCTTCGAGGGCGAGGAGGTGGAGACCCTGCGCGGGCTGGTCGCGGCGGGCCTTGGCGTGGCGCTGCTGCCCGCCCCTGCGGTGCCGCGGCCCGGCGTCGTCGAGCTGGAGGCGGACGGCCCGGGCGTAGTCCGCGACATCGCCCTCATCTGGATGAAGGGCCGCCAAGCGCCCTCTCCCGTCGTGGAGTTCAGGCACTTCCTGCTGGCGCGCCACGACCGTCTGCTGCGCGGCTGACCGGCGCCACCACGGGCGGGCAATACCGGCGCCACCGTCCCGTCGGAACGAGTGCGCCGCCCCGCCACCTCCCTCCCCCTTCCACCGTTACGCACGGTGAGCAATGGGCGCGCAGCGTCACAATATCCGCCTCGGAGTGCACACCTGCCCAACTGCGGCAAAGATGGAGAAACACCGTGAGGCGCGAGGAGGCGGCATGGACAAGCAATCGCGGCCCGAGCCCGAGGATCTCACCACTCCGGACCGCAGCCTGCACAGCGGTCCGTCGGCCGACGCCACCCCCGAGGACCTGGTGATGGCCACCGGGCGTGACCTGACGCCCAAGAATCTGGAGTGGGCACGCCGCAAACTGGCCGCCGAGGGGCAGGCGGCAGTGGAGAAGATCCTGCCCTGAGAGCCACGACGGCCCGCCGGCGTGGTGCCGGCGGGCCGTCCGCGCGCGTCAGCCGAGGCCGTCCGCGCGCGTCAGCCGACGGGCTCGGGCCGCGGGACCCGGAACGCGGAGGTGCCGAGGCCGGTGGGGACCGGCGGGCGCCAACCGCCGGCGGCGTCGGAGCCGCCGGGCCGCTCCGGCGTGTGGTGCCGGACGAGGTCCGCCTCCTTGTAGCGCCGGCACTCGTGGTGCCACTTGAGGATGCCGGACATCCAGTCGCCCAGCTCGGCGATGTAGGTGGCCAGCCCCTTCCTGGCCTCGGCGTCCAGGCCGAAGTCGTCGTAGAGGACCGGCAGTTCGTGCGCCACGATGTGCTCGAACTGGTCGAGCCTGCTGTTCATGAGGTCGTCGACGATGCGCAGCCCTGTTGGGTAGTCGACGTCGAAGAAATTCTGCACGACGAGGATCGCGTTGTGCACCTCGCCCTCGTACTCGATCTCCTTCTGGTATGAGAAGACGTCGTTGAGCAGGCAGGCGTAGTCGATAACGGCGTTCTCCAGGGCCCGCCACGGCCCGCTGTCGTAGATCTCGTCGGGCACGGTGTTGCCGTGGCTGATCCGGGAGAGGCTCATCGTCATGTCGGAGCCGAAGGTGTGCCGCCGCATCTCGATGTAGTCGACCGGGTCGGGGATGCGGTTCTGCACCATGTTGTCCAGCTCCCAGAGCCAGCTCCTGGTCATCACCCGCACCGCGTCGTGGAAGCGGCGGCGGTTCTCCGCGCTCATCGGGCCCGCCGTGCGCTGCCACAGGTCGGCGAGGCCGCGCTCCAGCGCGTGGGTGGCCGGCGGGGGCGGGGAGCAGTCCAGCGGCATGCAGGCCGCCAGCCGCTCGTCCATCGCCTTGGCCCCGGCCAGATCGCCGCGGCGCCCGAAGACCACCGGGTAGTAGTCGTCGCCGTACGTCCCCCAGGCGAGCCACGCGGAGCTGAGGTCGAGCTCCTCCAGGGTGGCGTCGGGGTCCAGGCCCGCCGAGCAGAGCGGCAGATCGTAGTCGCGGAGCTTCTCCTCGGTCCACACCTGGGAGCCGGGGATGCCGGGCTGCTCCTCCAGGATGCCCATCCGGTGTGCCCACTCGACGAGGTTCTTCCGGGAGGTGTCCAGGTGCGGGCAGAGCTGCCCGGGCAGCGGCTGTCTGAAGTCCGGCAGCCGGGAGGGGCCGACCTTCTGGAACGGTACGTGTGTGAAGGTGCGGGCGCGCGCTGCCTCGGCGCGCGCCGTGGTCGGCGCCGTCGGCGTGACGTCCAGCGCGGCCAGGCCCAGGGCGCCCAGCGGCAGGGAGAAGAAGCGCCGCGGGGCCTCGGGGGCCGTGCCCTCCCCCGCGCCGTTCATGTACCGGCTGGAGACCATGTGCCATTCCTGGCCGCCGGACTGCCAGTCCTGCAGGCCCTTGACGTACGCGAGGACCCGGGCCTGCTCGTCCGGCGCGAGCGCGAACTCGGCGAAGAGCGGCTCCAGTTCGGTGAGAGTGGTGTGCTCGAACTGCTGAAGGCGTGAGGTCAGCAGGTCGTTGACCGCGTCGGCGGCCTCCTGGGTCGAGCAGTCCAGGAACCGCTCCAGGACGAGGATGCCGTTGCTCAGCTCGCCCTCGTCCTCGACCTCGCGCTGGTAGGAGAAGATGTCGTTGCGCAGATGCACGGCGTCGGAGAAGGCGTCGCGCAGCACCCGGAGCGGCCGGGAGGCCGCGACCCGGTCGGGGACCTCGGCTCTGGCCGCGTACTCGATCAGCCCGGCCGACCAGGGCGCGCCGCCGACCTTGCGGCGCATCTCGATGTACTCCACTGGGTTCGACACCCGGTGGGCGTTGATGTTCGACAGCTCCCAGAGGGACTCATTGAGCAGGTTGACCGTGCTCTCCGAGAAGCGCTCGCGCCACCCCCGGGACATCGCGGGGACCGTGCGGGCCCACAGGTCGGCGAGGCCGGCCTCGACCGGGTTGGTCGGCTCGGGCATCCCCTCCGCGAGGTCCATCGGCATGAAGGCGGGCAGCCGGTCGAGGTACGCCTTGCCGCCCTCGCGGTCGCCGGAGCGCTTGAAGATCTCCAGGAAGTGGTCGTCGAAGAAGAAGACCCAGACGTACCAGTCGGTGACCAGGGCGAGGTCGTCGGCGGAGCAGTCGGGGTGGGTGTATGCGCAGAGCAGTGCGTAATCGTGCGCGTCGAGGTCCCGCTGCTCCCAGATCCCGGACCCTTCGAGCATGTTCATCTCGCGCGCCCATTGCCTGCTGTGCGTGCGGGCCGCCTCGACGTGTGGGTTCAGGCGCGCCGGATACGGCGTGTAGAAATCCGGCAGTTGGAAGGGCTGTGTCACGGTCCCCGGCCTTTCTCGACGGTGCCGGGGGGCGGGCAAGGCGGGCACCCTTGCGGATGCCCGCGCCCCCCGGCGTGCGTCGGGGAACTACCCAGCCGGCGGACCGAAAAGCGGGATACCGGAGGAGTCACTCGGACGAGTGATCGAAATGCGGCCGTACCGGGTTCCGGTTCAGCGCACGTTGATCGCGGCCCAGGCGGCGTTCACGGCCTGGTACTCGGCGCTCGAGGCACCGTAGAGGTCGCTCGTCGCCGAGAGGGTGGCGGTGCGGGCGGCCGCGTAGTTGGTCGTGGACGTCATGTACGTGGTGAGCGCCCGGTACCAGATCTTCTCGACCTTGGCGCGGCCGATGCCGCTGACGGCCTTGCCGTCGTAGGTCGGGCTGTTGTAGTTCACGCCGTTGATGGTCTTGGCGCCGCTGCCCTCGGAGAGCAGGTAGTACCAGTGGTTGGCCGGGCCCGAGGAGTAGTGGACGTCGATCCGGCCCAGGTCCTTGGACCAGTAGTCGCGCGAGGCGCCGTCCTTGCTGGGCTTGTCCATGTAGCGCAGCGGGGTGCCGTCACCGTTGATGTCGATCTTCTCGCCGATGAGGTAGTCGCCCGGGTCCTTGGTGTTGTTGGCGTACCACTCGACGGAGGTGCCGAAGATGTCGGAGGTGGCCTCGTTCAGGCCGCCGGACTCGCCGCTGTAGCGCAGGTTCGCGGTGTTGGAGGTGACGCCGTGGCTCATTTCGTGTGCCGCCACGTCCAGGGAGGTGAGCGGGTTGGCGTTGCCCTCGCCGTCCCCGTAGGTCATGCAGAAGCAGCTGTCGGACCAGAAGGCGTTGACGTACGCGTTGCCGTAGTGGACCCGGCTGTACGCGCCCACGCCGTCGCCCTTGATGCCGCTGCGGCCCAGCACGTTCTTGTAGAAGTCCCAGGTGGTGGCGGCGCCGTAGTGGGCGTCGACGGCGGCGGACTGGCGGCCGCCGCCCCAGACGTCGTCGGCGTCGTGGAAGAGGGTGCCGGTGCCGGAGGTGCCCTGGTTCAGGTCGTAGGTGCGGTGGCCGCCGCGGGCGCCGTCCTTGAGGTCGTAGCCGGAGCCGGTGGACGTGGTACCGAGGGTGACCGTGCCGTTGTAGTCACCGGTGCCGGTGCCGGTCTCGATGCGCTCGTCGGCGAAGAGCTGCTTGCCGGTGGCCGCGTCGGTGACGACGTGCAGTTCGCTGGGGGTGCCGTCCTTCTGGACGCCCTTGACGACGGTCTCGTAGGCGAGGACGGGCTTGCCGGTGGCCGCCCAGATCACCTTGCGCGGTGCCTGCGGTGCGTCGGTCTTCGTGTTCTTCTCTGCCGCCGAGGTCTTCAGCGCGCTCTTCTCGGCGCTGGCCGCGGGCAGTTCGGCCGTGGTGGTCGGCACGGCTATTCGTGCCTTCACGGCCTTGGTGACCTTGCGGTCGCCGTTCTTCTTCTCGTGCACGACGAGGTCGCCGCCGAGGACCGGCAGGCCGTCGTAGGTCCGCTCGTAGCGGGTGTGCACCGTGCCGTCGGCGTCCTTGATGACGTCCCGGGCGACCAGCTTCTCCTTGCCGCCGAGGCCGATGGCGCGGGCGGTGCCGGCGGCGCCGGACTGGGCGTCCTGTACGGCCGCGGCACGCTGGCCCGGCGACAGGGCGACGGCGCCGGTCTCCCGGTCGCTCTGAGCGCCGGCCGGGGCGCTCTGCAGGCCGAGCACGACCGTGGCCGCCGAAGCGACCAGGGCAGCGGCGCGGAGGGCGGACTTACGTCTGGGGGCAGAGCCTCTCACTCGGTCTCCTTGGTACGGGGCCGCGGGGTGGCGGCCCGTCGAGGGGGGTGGACGGCCATGGGTCGCGGCCGCCCGCTCATACGAGTCGTACGGAGTGGTGCGGGTGGTACGAGGCGGAGCACGGACCGCGCGCATACACGCGGAACCAGACCCTCCTGTTGTGAAGCAGCAGTTGGGCCGGTGAGAGCGTGCCACTTCCTGACCGTTTCCGACAGATCAGCAACGAGAATTTGACCGCCCGTTATCCGTACAGCGATCACCGCGTCACGGTCACCCGCGCCGCAGACGCTGCCCCGTGGGCGAGTCCGGACGGCCCAGGAGACCCCGCGGCACGCCGCTGAACAGGACCTCGCCGCCACGCCTGCCGCCCTCCGGGCCGAGGTCGATCACCCAGTCCGCGTGCCGGACGACGTCCATGTTGTGCTCGATGACCAGCACGGTGTTCCCCGCGTCGACCAGCCGGTCCAGCAGCGCCAGCAGCCCGTCCACATCGGCCATGTGCAGCCCGGTCGTCGGCTCGTCCAGGACGTACAGACCGCCGGTGCGGTCCAGGTGCGTGGCGAGCTTGAGGCGCTGCCGCTCGCCGCCCGAGAGCGAGGACACCGCCCGGCCGAGCGGCAGATACCCGAGGCCCACGTCGTTCATGGCGGCCAGCGGGGCACGCATCGCCGGCTCCCCGGCCAGAAAATCCCGGGCCTGCTCGGCCGTCATGTCCAGCACGTCGGCGACCGACCTGCCCCGCACGGTCAGCGCCAGTACGTCCTCGTGGAAGCGGCGCCCGCGGCACGTCTCGCAGGTCCGGGTGACCGGGTCCATGAACGCCAGGTCGGTACGGATCTCGCCGCGGCCGCCGCAGGTCCCGCACGCGCCCGAGGAGTTGAAGCTGAACAGGCCGGGCGCGACGCCGTGCGTACGGGCGAAGAGCCTGCGCAGCGGGTCCATGAGGCCCAGGTACGTGGCCGGGGTGGAGCGCGACGAGGCCCCGATGGCGCCCTGGCCGACCACGATCGCCTCCGGGTACCGCGTCGGGAGCGCCTCGGTGGCCAGCGTGCTCTTGCCCGAGCCCGCCACCCCTGTGACGGCCGTCAGCACCCCCGTGGGCACGGCGACCGAGACGTTCTTCAGGTTGTGCAGCGTCACGCCCTCCAGGGGCAGCAGTCCTGCGGGCTCCCGGACCGCGGCCTTGAAGCGGGCCGTACGGCGCAGCGCGCGGCCGGTCGGGGTGTCCGCCTTCCGGAGCCCCTCGACCGTGCCCTCGTACACCACCCGGCCGCCGTGCGTGCCCGCTCCGGGGCCCATGTCGACGACGTGGTCGGCGACGGCGACGACGTCCGGGTCGTGCTCGACCACCAGGACCGTGTTGCCGTCGTCCCGCAGCCGCAGCAGGAGGGTGTTGAGCCGCGCGACGTCCCTCGGGTGCAGCCCGATGCTCGGCTCGTCGAAGATGTACGTCATGCCGGTCAGGCTGGAGCCGAGGTGGCGCACGGTCTTCAGGCGCTGGCCCTCGCCGCCGGAGAGGGTGGCGGTCTCCCGGTCCAGGCTCAGGTAGCCGAGGCCGATGCCGACGACGCGCTCCAGGGAGGCCACGGCGCGCGCGGCGACCGGCCCGCCCACCGGGTCGTCGATGCCCTTCAGTACGGCGATCAGCTCGTCCGCCTCCAGGGCCGTCATCTCGGCGAGGGTCAGCCCCGCCACCTGGGTCTTGCGGGCGGCCGCGGCCAGCCGCGCGCCCCCGCACTCGGGGCACACGTCCTCGCGCACGAAGCGGCGCACGGCGTCCCGCAGCCGCTCGCTCAGCCCCGAGACATCGCGATTGACGTACTGCCGCTGGAAGCCGACGACCAGCCCCTCGTACGAATTGTCGTTACGGGCGCGGGCCCGCCGCACCTTGCGCCCGGTGTCGTCGTACAGCAGCAGCTCGCGCTCCGCTTCGGTGTACTCGGCCAGCGGCTTGTCCGGGTCGAACAGGCCCGTCTCGGCGAACATCTGCCACCAGGCGCTGCCCACACCGACCATCGGCAGCCGGATCGCCCCCTCGTTCAACGACTTCGTGCGATCCAGGGCCCGTTCGAGGTCGAGGCGCACCACCTTGCCGAGCCCGTCGCACTCCGGGCACATCCCCGCCGGATCGTTGAACGAGTACGCGGATGCCTCCCCCGCGCTCGGCGTGCCGCACCGCGAGTACAGCACCCGCAGCATCGGGTGGATGTCGGTCATCGTGCCGACCGTGGAGCGGGCGTTGCCGCCGACCGGACGCTGGTCCACCACGACCGCCGGGGAGAGCCGCTCGATGGTGTCCGCCTTCGGGCGCTCGTGTTTCGGCAGGCGGTTGCGCACGTACCAGCCGAAGGTCTCGCCGAGCTGCCGCTGCGACTCCACGGCGATCGTGCCGAAGACCACCGAGGACTTGCCGGAGCCGGAGACCCCGGTGAAGACGGTGAGCCGGCCGCGGGGGGTCTCCAGCGTCACGTCCTTCAGGTTGTGCTCGCGGGCCCCGGTGATGCGGATGCTGTCTGTCGCCATGCCTCGCACGGTAGAAAGGAAGCAGGACAGTTCGTGTCCTGCTTCGCTGCCACCCTGGAGGGCGTGAGCGCGCATGAGCGACACCCCGGCCCGGCTGCTGAAACTGCTCTCCCTGCTGCAGACCGGGCGCGAGCACACCGGTCCCGAGCTGGCCGGCCGGCTCGGCGTGTCCGAGCGGACCGTCCGCCGGGACGTCGGCCGGCTGCGCGACCTGGGATACCCGGTTGACGCCACGATCGGCACCGTCGGGGGCTACCGGCTCGCCGCCGGTACGGCCATGCCGCCGCTGCTTCTGGAGGACGACGAGGCGGTGGCCATCGCCATCGGACTGCACGCGGCGGCGGGCGGCGCGGTGACCGGCGTGGCGGAGACCTCGGTGCGCGCCCTGGCCAAGCTGGAGCAGGTACTGCCCGGCCGGCTGCGCCGCCGCGTCGCCGCCCTCCAGGAGGCCACCGACCCGCTCTACGGGCTGCTCACCGCCGGCGGCACCGCGCCCACCACGGACCCCGCCGTCCTGGGCGTACTGGCCGCCGCGTGCCGCCGCCGGGAGCGGCTGCGCTTCACGTACGCGGCGCGCGACGGCGCCCCCGGACGGCGGCACACCGAGCCGTACCGACTGGTGAGCGCCGACCAGCGCTGGTACCTGGTCGCGTACGACCTGGACCGCGCGGACTGGCGGACGTTCCGCGCCGACCGGGTGCGCGAGCCGCTGGCCACCGGGGCGCGGTCCGCCGAACGCGCGCTGCCCACCGAGGACGCGGCCTCCTACGTCGCCGAGTCGGTCACCGGCCACCGCGCCCGGCACCGCGCGGTGGTCGTGCTGCACACCTCGGCCGAGGACGCCGCGCGGCGCGTGCCCCCGGGCGGCGGGGTGCTGGAGCCGCTGTCCGCCGACCGCTGCCGCCTGCTGACCGGTGGCGACGCGCTGGACTGGCTCGCCTTCCGACTGGCCCTGCTCGACGTGGAGTTCGAGGTCCAGGAGCCGCCCGAGCTGATCGCGTACCTGCGGAAGCTGGGCGGCCGGATGGTGGCCGCGGCAGGCGGCCACCATCCCTGAGAGCCCGTGTCGGGCTCTGACCGTGCGGACGGTCTACCAGATCGCGTCGACCCACTCCGGGTGGTCGATGAACGGGTTCCGGTTGTGCTGGTACTTGTCGAAGATGACCTGGTTGCGGTTCTTCTCGAAGTCGTCCGGCGGGTCCTGCTCGCTCCAGGTCTTCAGGACGCTGAGTCGGCCGATGGCGGGCGCCGAGCCGTTGTCGACCTTGTCGTTGGGCTCCAGGTCGGCGAAGCCGTCGTCCCCGTCGTAGCGGACGGCCATGTAGAGGATCATGCGGGCCACATCGCCCTTGACCGCGTCGCGGGGCTCGTAGGAGTCGTCGTCGGTGTAGTTGCCGGGCGCCTCGCCGACCTCGCTGCCGCCGTTGTCGAAGTCCTTGTTGCCGCGGGTGCTGTTGACCGAGACATCGGTCGGGCGGAGGTGGTGGATGTCGGTGCCGGGCCCCGTCGAGGTGCCGAAGTCGCCGTGCGACTTGGCCCAGACGTGCTCGCGGTTCCACTGGTCGGGGTCGCCGCCGTTGTCATCCTTGCTCTGCGAGCGGCCGGTGTAGAGCAGGATGACGTTCGCGGAGTTCTTCGGGTCCTGGTCGGTGGCCTTCAGGGCGTCCCAGACCTGGCTGTAGCTGAGCTTGCTGACGCCGGAGCTGATGATCGTGTGCAGCGCGGACTTGAGCTCGGGGCCGGTCTTGCCGAGCGCATCCTTGTAGTACGTGTCGTCGTACGCGGTGGTGTGCTGCGCGGTGGCGGTGGTGCGGTGCGGAGGGGCGGGCTCGGGGGCCGCGGTGGCCGGTACCTGGACGGCCAGGCCGAGCAGCGCGGTGCCGGTGAGTGCCGTGACGATTCTGCGCCGAGCGGTGCTGGAACGGGATATGTCCACGAGTGGTGTCCTCTCCCCCATGCGCGTGGGCCGGCCCGCGGAAGTGTGGGGGGTGCGGGCCGAGGCTGCCGACGGTCTGTCGGCCGCAGGCATGCTGCCACTCCGGCATCACCACGGTGTGACCCTTGTGGTGTGAAGGGGTGTCAGAAGTGTGGAGATCTACGGGTGTAGAGCGCCACGCGCTACCGAAGGACGGGCCCGCCACCCCCTCAAGGGGAGATCTCCGCCAGTTGCGGGAACGTCTGGGAGAGCAGGACACACAGCAGCGAGACGAGCACCGCGGCCACGATGACCCCGAGGCAGCCGAACACGTCCCGCAGCGTGCTCGCGAGCGGGCCGAGGCGGACGCTGAGCGGATGGTCGGGCAGCCGGTGCGGGCGGCTGCCCCGGGACACACTGGACATGCCTCAGTGTCGCCGGACCCCGTCGCGCCGCCGCTCGTTTTCGGCTCGGTCACGACGGGGCACGGAGTGCCGCGACCAGGGGGTATGACCCGGCTTCTCACATGTTGATCATGTGTCCCGCGAGCCCGTGCACGGCCTCCTTCACCGCCTCGCCCAGCGTCGGGTGGGCATGGACGTTGCGGGCCACCTCGTGGACGGTCAGGTCCCACTGCTGAGCCAGCGTCAACTCCGGTAGCAGCTCGGTGGCTTCGGGGCCGATGAGGTGGGCACCGAGGAGTTCTCCGTACCTGCCGTCGCTGAGGATCTTCACGAAGCCGACGCTGTCGCCGAGGCCGTGCGCCTTGCCGTTCGCGGTGAATAGGAACTTCGCGACCTGGACGTCGAAGCCCTGCTCACGGGCCTGCGCCTCGGTCCACCCGAAGCTGGCGATCTGCGGCTGGCAGTACGTCGCGCGCGGGATCATCACGTAATCCAGCTCCATGGTCTCCGCGTCCGCGATCGTCTCGGCGGCGACGATGCCCATGGACTCGGCGGCGTGCGCGAGCATCAGCTTCGCGGTGACATCGCCGATCGCGAAGATGTGCGGGACGCTCGTACGGCAGCGGCCGTCGACGTCGATGGCGCCGCGCTCGGTGAGCCGTACGCCGGTGTTCTCCAGGCCGTAGCCCTCGACGCGCGGCTGGAAGCCGATCGCCTGCAGGACCTTCTCCGCCTCCAGCGTCTGCCGCTGCCCGCCCGTGCTGACGTGCACCTTCACGCTGCCACTGGCGTCGTCGTCGATGGCCTCGACGCGGGTGGAGGTGAGCAGGTTGATGCCCAGTCGCTTGTACCGCTTGGCCAGTTCGGCGGAGACCTCGGCGTCCTCCAGCGGCACCAGCCGGTCCAGGAACTCCACGATCGTGACGTCCACGCCGTAGTTGCGCAGGACGTATGCGAACTCCACGCCGATCGCGCCGGCGCCCGCGATGATGATGGAACGGGGCAGCTCGTCGCTGAGGATCTGCTCCTCGTACGTCACCACCCGCTCGCTCAGGGAGGTGCCCGGGAGCAGCTTGGTGGTGGCGCCCGCGGCGATGATGCAGTTCGTGAAGGTGACCGTCTCCGAGCCGCCGTCGGAGAGCGCGACCTGGAGGGTGTTCGGGTCGGTGAAGGTGCCGCGGCCCTCGTACTGCGTGATCTTGTTCTTCTTCATGAGGTAGTGCACGCCCTTGACGCGCCCGTCCGCGACCTTGCGGCTGCGGGTGAAGGCCGCGCCGTAGTCGAACGTCACCTCACCGCTCGCCTGGATGCCGAAGGTCTTGGCCTCCTGCGTGAAGAGGTGTGCGAGCTCCGCGTTGCGCAGCAGGGCCTTGGACGGGATGCAGCCCACGTTCAGGCAGACCCCGCCCCAGTACTTCTCCTCGATGATCGCCACGCTGCGGCCGAGCTGGGCCGCGCGGATCGCGGCGACGTAGCCACCGGGGCCCGCGCCGAGGACGACGACGTCAAAGTGTGCACTCATACGGGCAGCGTAGGTCGGTACCGGTCGGGTGCGCAGGGCGTTGGGGGGACGCCGCGTAGGCCGTTCGGCGCACCGCGTCCGGAAAACCGGAAAAGAAGGGGAAGCCCCGGCCAGACGGGGGAAGCCGGCCGGGGCTGGTGTGGGGGGCGCGGCCGCGGATACCGCGGGGGCGCCGGAGTGCGAGGTCAGCGGCGGTGCGTCGCCGTCCCTCACTTCTTTTGAATAGTAAACCATCGTTCCCGGCGCCGACGAACCGGGCCCCGGTGGGTGGCACCGGGGGACGGGCAGCGGGCCGTACCGGGCCGCACGGGACCGCCGCGCGGCGCCGCGGGGCCGCCATGATCGGCCGGATCCGTCCGCCGTGGGGCGTGCGCCGGTGGCCCTCCGGGTGCCCGCTCCGGGAGCGCGTACGCCCGTGAGCGCCGGTCGCCCCCTGAGGTGCGGGTGTTCACTCCGTCACAGCGGGTCGGCAAACGGGTACTCGACGGTTGGGGCGTGGGTGAGCGGGAATGACCGCTCCCGTCGGCAGGCCGTGTGGATCGCACCGGCCACGGTGGAGGGGTCGACGCGCTGACCGTACGCCCTCCGCCACCGTCAAGGGAGGGAGTGAGACCCATGCACGCGAACAGGAACCGCGCGGCGCGCGTCGAGTACGCGCTGCCGCGGGAGGTCGCGTCGGCCCGCTGGGCCAGGAGGTTGACCAGCGGCTTCCTCGGCCATCCGGAGATGCCGGACGGAGTGTCCGGCCGGGTGGACGAAGCGGTACTCATCGTGTCCGAGCTGGTCACGAACGCGGTGCGGCACGGCAACAGCCGCTGCCGGCTCCGCCTCAGTGCCGCGGCGAGCGGCGTCACCATCGAGGTGCACGACGACAGCCCGCGCACCCCCACCGTCCAGCCGCTCAGTGAAGAGGCGGTCGGCGGCCGGGGCATGGCCATCGTGGGACTGCTGTCCCGGCAGTTCGACATCACCGCGGACCGCGGCGGCGGCAAGACCGTACGGGCGGTCCTCGCGGGTACGTGAAGCGCCATGGGCAGCGCATCGACCGACGCGCCGCACGGCGCACCATCGGGGCCCGGACCCCGCCCCACCACCTCGGTGTCCACCCGTACTGGCACGAGCCGGCGCTCAGCCGGCCTTCCGGCGTGACGCGGTCTTCTTCGCCGGGGTCTTCTTCGCCGTCGCGGTCTTCTTCGCGGCGCCCTTCTCAGCAGAAGCGCCCTTCTCAGCAGGAGCGGTCTTCTTCGCGTCGCTCTTCTTCGCGGAAGCGGTCTTCTTCGCGGCACCCTTCTTCGCGGGAGCGGCCTTCTCGGCCGCGGCCTTCTTCCCCGCCGTCCCCGATGCCTTCGCCGGGGCCTTCCCCCGCAGCCGGGTGACGGACGCGCCGGCCCCCTCCTCCTCGTCCCCGCCGCGCTCCTGCTGCGCCGCCCGGACGCTGTCCTCCAGCGCCGCCATCAGGTCGATGACCTTGCCGCCGCGCCGGGGGCCCTCCGAGGGCACGGCCGGCTCGCCGCCCTCCAGCTTCGCGGTGACCAGCTCCTCGACCGCGTCCCGGTAGTCGTCGTGCAGCTCGCCCTGGTCCAGCTCGCCGAGCGAGTCCATCAGGGTCTCGGCGAGGGTAAGTTCGTTGTCCCGGATCTGGACGTTCTCCTTGGGCGCGAGGCCGGCCGGGGAGCGGATCTGGTCCGGCCAGAGCAGCGCGTGCATCACGATCGCGTCGTCGTGCACCCGCAGCATGGCCAGCGTCTCGCGGTTGCGCAGCGCGACCTTCCCGATGGCCACCTTCTGGTGGTGCACCAGCGCGTCCCGCAGCAGGACGTACGGCTTGGCGGCGGACGGGCCGTTCGCGCCGAGGTAGTACGCCTTGTCCATCTGCAGCGGGTCGATGTCGGAGGCGTCGACGAACGCGAGGATGGTCAGCGTCTTGGCGGTGGGCAGCGGCAGCTGGGCGAGGTCGGCGTCGGTGAGCGGGACGATCATGTCGGAGGCGGCCTGGTACCCCTTGCCGATCTCGTCCTGGGACACCTCCTCGCCGTCCAGCTCGCACACCTTGCGGTAGCGGATGCGGCCGCCGTCCTTCTCGTGAATCTGGACGAAGGAGACCGCCGCGGCGCTGTCCGTCGCGCTGTACATCTTCACCGGGATGCTGACCAGGCCGAAGGAGATCGACCCGTTCCAGATGGATCTCATGCGTGCGCCCCTTGGCGTTCGACCGTTATGTCACGATTCGTGCGACTCTCAGGGTATGCCGATCACCGAGATCGAGGGACGCCGGCTGACGGTCACCCGCCTGGACAAGGTGCTCTACCCGGCCACCGGGACCACGAAGGGCGAGGTGCTGCACTACTACGCGCAGACCGCGGGCGCGATGCTCGCCCACCTCTACGACCGCCCGGTCTCCTTCCTGCGGTATCCGGACGGCCCGGACGGCGAGACGTTCTTCACCAAGAACGTGCCCCCCGGTACGCCCGCCTGGGTGAAGACCGTCGATCTGACCCGCCGGAGCGGCAAGACCGGCCGCCAGGTCGTACTGCAGGACACCGCGTCCCTGATGTGGGCGGCCAACCTCGTCGTGGAGCTGCACACCCCGCAGTGGCGCAAGGACGAGCCGGGCATGGCCGACCGGCTGGTGCTGGACCTGGACCCCGGCGCGCCGGCCACGATCGTCGACTGCTGCGCGGTCGCCGGGTGGCTGCGCGAGCGGCTGTCGGCCGACGGCCTCCATGTGTACGCCAAGACCTCCGGGTCCAAGGGGCTGCACCTGCTCGTGCCGATCGAGCCCACCCCGTCGGACGACGTCACCGCGTACGCCAAGGGCATCGCGGTGGAGGCGGAGCACGCGCTGCCCGAGCAGGTGGTGCACCGGATGACCAAGGCGCTGCGGCCCGGCAAGGTCTTCATCGACTTCAGCCAGAACAGCGCGGCGAAGACCACGGCCACGCCGTACACCGTGCGCGCCCGCGCCGAGCCGACCGTCTCCACGCCGGTGACCTGGGACGAGATCGACGGCTGTACGGACCCTGGCGACCTGCACTTCCTCATCGGGGACATCGCGGAGCGGCGCGAGCGGTACGGCGATCTGCTCGGCCCGCTGATCAACCTCAACCGGGCCAAGCGGCTGCCGCGCGCGAAGCGGTGAGGCGCACACCGGCTGTCGACTGCCGGGGGATCAGTCCAGCCGCGTCAGGTCCGGCCGCAGCCGGTGCCAGGTCGGGTGGCGCAGTCGGCCCGCCGCCGTCCAGCCGGAGTAGCCGACCTCGGCGACCAGCCGCGGCTCCACCCAGCGGGCGCCCGGCTCCTCGACCGGCCCGGTGAACGGCGAGGTGTCGCGCGCGAGGACCTCGAAGTACCGGGCCAGCTCCCGCCGTTCGTGGTCGGAGAGGCCGGAGCCGACCGAGCCGGCGTACCGCAGCGCTCCGCCCGCCTCCTCGATCCCCGCGAGTACCGAACCGGGCAGCCCGGCGATCCCGCCGCGCCCCTCCCACCAGCCGCCGATGACGACGTCGAGGGTGCGCACGTGCTTGGTCTTGCGCCAGTCGGCGGACCGGACGCCCGGGGTGTAGAGGGAGCCGAGCCGCTTGGCGAGCACGCCTTCCAGGCCGTTGCGCAGCGTCGTTTCCCACACCTCGGCGCCCTTCCCCACGACGTGTCCGGGCGCCGACCACTCCGGCGCCGCCAGCTCCAGGCCCGCCAGCGCCGCCCTGCGCTCCTCGTACGGGGCGTCCAGCAGCGGCCGCCCGTCCAGGTACAGCACGTCGAAGAGGACGAGGTGGACGGGGTGGTCGGTCAGCAGCCGGGCGGTGCGGCGCGCGTCCGCGACGTTCATCCGGCGCTGGAGCCGCCCGAAGTCGGGGCGGCCTTCCGCGTCGAGCACGACGACCTCGCCGTCGAGGACGGCGGACCGGCCGCGCAGCGCGTCGCCGAGGGCGGTGAGCTCGGGGTAGGTCCGGGTGGCGTCGTTGCCCGCGCGGGTGACGAGCCGCACGGACCCGTCCCCCGGTACGTGCGCGAGCAGGCGCACCCCGTCCCACTTCACCTCGTACGCCCAGGCCGGGTCGGCGCCGTCGGCGGGCAGCGGACCCGGCGTGGCGAGCATGGGCCTGAGCCCGGTCGTCGGAGGTGTGGCCATACCTCCGATGATCAGCGCTTGCGCGGGCCCGCGCGACCTCGGCCGGCCCCCGCCGTAGGGGTTCGCGCCGGCCCCCGACTGCCCCACCGCGTGGGTTGCTCGCGCAGTTCCCCGCGCCCCTTCAGGGGCGCGGGGAACTGCGCGCCCAGCCACAGCGCAGCTGGGCCCGGCCACCGGCGCGAACCCCTACGGCGGTCAGCCGGCGAGCTGTTTACGTGCCACCCGCAGCGCTTCCGCGAGCAGGTCCGCCCCCTCCTCCGCCTCCGCGACCGTCAGCGACAGCGGCGGCGCGATGCGCAGGGCCGCGCCGTTCAGGCCGCCCTTGCCGATGAGCAGGCCGCGTTCCCGTGCGGCCTCCGTGACGGCCGCGGCCGCCCGCGGTGACGGCTCGTCCGTGCCGGGCTCGACCAGCTCGATGCCGATCATCAGGCCGCGCCCGCGGACCTCGCGCACGATGTCCAGCCCCGCGGCCACCGCCCGCAGCCGCTCGATGAGCAGGCCGCCGACGCGCCGGGCGTTGCCCTGGAGGTCGTGTTCGAGCAGGTAGGTGAGGTTGGCGAGGCCCGCCGCCATCGTCACCGGGCTGCCGCCGAAGGTGGAGATGGAGTTGGCGTCCAGGCAGTTCATGACCTCGGCGCGGGCGACCACGCCGCCGATGGACATGCCGTTGCCGATGCCCTTGGCGAAGGTCAGCAGGTCGGGTGGGCCGTTCGTGCCGTGCGCCTGCCAGCCCCAGAAGTGCTCACCCGTCCGGCCCCAGCCGGTCTGCACCTCGTCGCTGATCCAGAGGATGCGGCGCTCGGCCAGTACCTCGCGGAACGCCGCGTACAGGCCGTCGGGCGGCGCCGTGAAGCCGCCGACGCCCTGGATGGGCTCGGCGATCAGCGCGGCCACGCCGCCCGCCGTCTGCTGGAGCATGTCCTTCAGGTCCGCGACGCACGCCTCGATGTACTGGGCGTCCGTGAGGTGCGCGTACGGGCCGCGGCTGCGCACCCCGCCGTGCACCCACAGCGTCTGCAGCGGCGAGAGGCTGGTCGGCGACCAGCTCTGGTTACCGGTGATGCCGACGGCCGAGAAGGACCGGCCGTGGTAGCTGTTGCGCATCGCCAGGATCTGGTTGGAGCGGCGGTACGTGGTTGCCAGCAGCAGCGCCGCGTCGTTGGCCTCCGTACCGGACGTGGTGAAGAAGACCCGCGCGTCGGGGATGCCGGAGAGCGCCGCGATCCGCTCCGCCAGGTCCACCATCGGACGGGAGAGGTAGAGCGTCGAGGTGTGGATGATCCGCCCGGCCTGCTCGGCGACCGCCTTGGTGACCTCGGGCAGCGCGTGGGCGGTCATCGTGGTGAGGATGCCGCCGAAGAAGTCGAGGTAGCGGTTGCCCTCGGAGTCCCAGACGTGCCGGCCCTCGCCGTGCGTCAGCTCGATGGGGCGGTCGTAGAGCAGGGTCAGCCACTCGGGCAGGACGGAGCGGTGCCGGGCGTGCAGATGGGCGGCGTCGTCGGCGTAGTGGGTCACGGCTGCACCAGCCCCTCGTACGCGTCGGGGCGGCGGTCCCGGTAGAACGCCCACTGCTGCCGGACCTCGTCGATCAGCGTGAAGTCCAGGTCGCGGACGACCAGTTCCTCCTTGCTGTCGCTGGCCACGTCGCCGACGAACTGCCCGCGCGGGTCGACGAAGTAGCTGGTGCCGTAGAAGTCGTTGTCGCCGTACTCCTCGACGCCGACGCGGTTGATCGCGGCGACGAAGTACTCGTTGGCGACCGCGGCGGCCGGCTGCTCCAGCTGCCAGAGGTGGGCGGACAGGCCGCGGGAGGTGGCGGAGGGGTTGAAGACGAGCTGGGCGCCGTTCAGGCCGAGCTGCCGCCAGCCCTCGGGGAAGTGCCGGTCGTAACAGATGTAGACGCCGACCTTGCCGACCGCGGTGTCGAACACCGGCCAGCCCTTGTTGCCCGGTTTGAAGTAGTACTTCTCCCAGAAGCCCTTGACCTGCGGGATGTGGTGCTTGCGATACGTGCCGAGGACCGTGCCGTCCGCGTCGATGACGGCCGCGGTGTTGTAGTAGAAGCCGGACTGCTCGACCTCGAAGACCGGGACGACGATGACCATGCCGGTCTCGCGGGCCAGCTCCTGCATCCGGCGGACGGTCGGGCCGTCCGGCACCGGCTCGGCCCAGCGGTAGTGCTCCGGCTCCTGGACCTGGCAGAAGTACGGGGCGTTGAAGACTTCCTGGAAGCCGATCACCTTCGCGCCCTGGGCGGCCGCCGCGCGGGCGTGCTCCTCATGCTTGGCGATCATCGACTCGGTATCACCGGTCCAGGTCGCCTGCACCAGTGCGGCACGTACAACATCGGCCATGAGCTGCTCCTTTGCCAGGGCGTCAGACACCGGTCCATGTGTGCTCTACGCGTGTGGAGGTGACCGTAGGCCGCGATGTGCACCCTGGCAAGACCATCTCTGCCGCGCCGCGCGGCCGATTCCGCGCCGCCGGGAACTGCTGTACGAAGCGGCTGTGAGCAGTGGTGCGAACGGGTCAGCAGGCACCGGTGAGGCGGTCGGGGACACCGGCCATCCGCAGCGCGTGGACCAGATCGCGGTAGCGGTGCGGGGCACCCTCCTCGGCCGCCTCCAGCAGCAGCGGCAGCAGGACCTCGGGCACGTCCGTGGCGTGCGCCAGGCCGGCCGCCTCCTGCGCCGTACGGGTGCGGACGAGCGCGGCCAGCAGGTCCCGCGCCTCGGCCCGGAACCCGCCGTCCAGCAGCGTCTGCGCGGCGCTCGCCACCTCGGCGACCGGCCGGGCCACGCCCTGCCGGAGCAGGCTCGTACAGTCCCGGTCCCGGCCCGCGGCGGCCAGCGCGCCGGCCGCGGCGGCGAGCGGGACCGGCGGCAGACAGGCCACCTCCCACAGGAGGGTGGGCACGTCGACGGCGAGCCCGCAGCGCTCCAACTCCTCGGCGATGAACGGCAGTTCCTCGGCGGGGCGGCGGGCCGCGGCACACAGGACGGCGTGCGCCTCACCGCCGCGCCCGGCGGCCCGCAGCTCCGCGAGATGGGTCACGGCAGTGGCCACGGCCTGCTGCACATGGGGCGGGAGGGACGGCGGAGGCACCTGACCGGTACCAGACCCGCGTGCCTCCCCGGCCCGCTCGTTGGCGGATTTCCGCTCCTGTCCGCCCTCCCGGCTGTCGGTGAAGGCGTACTCCGCCACGGGCTCCGCCACCACGGAATCCTCCGTCACGGGCTCCGCCGCCGGCTCGTGCGGCGCGAGGTGGCCCACCACGAGCGGCGGCCCCTCCGCCCACTCACTGCCCTCGATACGCAACTGGAGCTCCTGCACGCGGGCGTGCGCACGGGCCATGTCGTCGGCGGCCCAGGCGAGTTCATAGGTCAGCGTGTCCGCCTCCGTACCGGGCTCCGCGTGCTCGAGACCGGCGCGCAGGTCGCGCTCGCGGCGGGTGGCGTCGCGGAGTTCGGCGAGCGTCGTGTCGAGCCGGTCGCGGAGCCCCGCCGGGCCGGTCAGCGCGTCGTACGCGGCGACCGCCGCACCGTGCAGCCGCCGGGCGCGCGTCCCGGCCTCCGCCGCCGCCTGTGCGCCGCACCGCCCGGACAGGTCGTGGAGCAGCGACTCGACCACGTCCCAGGGCGGCACCTCGCGCCCCTCCAGCCAGGCCCGCACCCCCTCGGGGTCGCGCTGCAGAAAGACCCCGTACCAGCCCCCGGTCTCGTCCAACGCCTCCGTCAGGCCGCGCAGGAAGTGCGCGAACTCGCCTAATGCGTCCTGCAGTTGCTCCTCCGGCATGCCGTCCTCTCCTCCCCCATGGTCACGGTGCGCTGCCGCACCGGTCCCTCGGTTGCACATCAGCAATGCACCGTCCCGTCTGTCACGGAACGACTACAGGGAGTTTTCCACCCCCGCCGGGGCGAGGGTTCCGCGATCGCGGAACAACGGCGTGATCGGCACGGATGACAGCCAAACTTGCAAGTTTGCCTGTCTATTTTTTACGGTGGCGCCATGCCGACCAAAGGGACAGCGCACGAGCAGCTCGTCACGGACCTCAGCGCGGCCGTCGGCCTGCTGATGCGCCGGCTGCGCGCCGAGTCACCGAGCGGGCAGCTCACGCCCACGCAGCGCGCGGTCTGTGCCCGGCTGGACAGCGACGGGCCCGCCACCACCGCGGCGCTGGCCCGGGCCGAGCTGGTGCGCCCGCAGTCGATGCGGGTGACGCTGGCCGCCCTGGAGGAGCGCGGCATCGTCGCGCGGAGCCCGCACCCCACCGACGGCCGGCAGGCCGTCCTCGCGCTCACCGACGAGGGCCGGCGCGTACTGGCCGACGTCCGGCGGGCCAAGCAGAACTGGCTCACCGCGGCCATCGCCGAGCAGACCACCCCCGAGGAACGGCGTGTACTGGCCGAGGCCGCCGCGCTGCTGAAACGACTGACGGAGCACTGAACCATGACCGCCACCACGCTCGACCCGAAGACCGCACTGGTCCTGATCGACCTGCAGAAGGGCATCGCCGCGCTGCCCACCGCCCACCCCGCCGCCGAGGTCATCGCGCAGGGCGCGCGGCTGGCCGCCGCGTTCCGCGCGCGCGGCCTGCCGGTCGTGCTGGTGAACGTCACCGGCGGCGCACCCGGCCGCACCGAGGGCCCGGCCCCCGCCGGCAACCCGCCCGCCGACTGGGCCGACCTGGTCCCCGAGCTCGACCGGCAGCCGTCCGACCTCCTCGTCACCAAGAAGACCTGGGGCGCCTTCCACGGCACCGCGCTGGACATGGAGCTGCGCCGCCTCGGCGTCACGCAGATCGTGCTCGGCGGCATCGCGACCAGCATCGGCGTGGAGTCCACGGCGCGCAGCGCGTACGAGCACGGCTACCACGTGACGGTCGCGACGGACGCCGTGACGGACATGGACGCCGACGCGCACCGCAACAGCGTCGAGAAGATCTTCCCGCGGCTGGGCGAGACCGACACCACCGACGCGATTCTCAAGCTGCTGGGCTGATCACCCGGCTGCCCTGAAGACCGACCTCACGCCCCGGCCCGCAGCCGCGGCCACTTCTCGTACCACCGCAGGTCGTCCTCCAGCTGGGAGGCGAGCGAGACCAGCCGGGGCTCGCCGCCCTCGGGGCCCAACAGCTGGGCGCCGAGCGGCAGTCCGCCCGAGCTGAAGCCCGCCGGCACGCTGATGCCCGGCCAGCCGAGCACGTTCCACGGCCAGGCGTACGGGCAGGCCGCGATCATCGCCCGGTCGGTGCGCCAGCCGTTCATCGCGGCGAGCGTGCCGACCCGCGGCGGCGGCGTGGCCGTGGTCGGCGTCAGCACGACGTCGTACCGGCCGAACACCGCGCCCACCCGCTTCTGCTGGCGCGCCTCGACGGCCCGCGCGAGCCGCAGCGCGCGCCCGCTCAGCAGCCGGCCCAGCCGCGCGGCGTCGCGGGTCCTGCGGTCCAGCAGCGAGCGGTCCGGCACCCGTTCGGTCCACTCCCGTACGCCCGTGGTCGCGCGCGGCACGAAGGACAGCCCGATCAGCCCGTAGTCCGGCTCGGCCTCCTCGACGAAGTGGCCGAGGCGGGCGAGGGTGCGGGCGATGTCCGTGACGGCGGCGCGCACATCGGGGTGGAGCGGGCGCGGCGTACCGGTCCAGGCGGCCTTCCAGGACAGCGCGATGCGCAGCCGTCCGGGGTCCCGGCCGACCGCGTCGCGCACCGCGACCGGCGCCGGTCGGTGCAGGTCGTGCCGGTGGCTGCCGCTGGAGACCTCCAGGAGCAGCGCCGCGTCCTCGACCGTGCGGGCCAGCGGCCCTATGCCGGTGATGCCCTGGAACGCCTCCGGCTCCGGCCAGGTGGAGATGCGGCCGCGCTGCGGCTTGATGCCGACCAGATGGGTCCAGGCAGCGGGGATGCGGACCGAGCCCGCGCCGTCCGTGCCGAGCGCGGCCGGTACGAGCCCGGCGGCGACCGCGGCGGCCGAGCCGCCGGAGGAGCCGCCGGGGGTGTGCGCCGGGCTCCACGGGTTGCGGGTGTCGCCGAAGGCCGGGCCCTCGGTGAACGGCCACTGGCCCAGCTCGCAGGCGTTGGTCTTGCCGACCACGATCGCGCCGGCCGCGCGCAGTCGCCGTACCACTTCGGAGTCCTCGGCCTTGGGCGGGAACGTGCCCGCGCAGCCGAACGCGGTGGGCTCGCCCGCCACGTCGGTGTCGTCCTTGACCGCCACCGGCACGCCGAGCAGCGGCAGCCGCTCGCCCGCTGCGAGCCTGCGGTCGGCGGCCTCGGCCTCGGCGAGCGCCGCCTCGGTCCGCACCAGCCGGAAGGCGTTGACCGTGCCCCGGGTCGCTTCGATGCGCTCCAGCGACCGCCCGACCAGTTCGGCCGCCGTGGTGTCGCCGTCGCGCAACGCTCTGGCCTGTTCGGCCAGTCCCTCGAACCTGTCCCCCACTGCCTCACGCCGCCTCTCGCACTGACGTTCCGTTCCGACGGAGAAGCGCAGCGTAACCATGTGCGCGAGCCGGCATCAACCGTCTCCGGGCCCGCGCGGGGCACCGGAGACGGCTGTTCCGTATACGGTCAGCGGGAGTTCGCGTGGCCTTCGGGGTGGACGACCATGGCCGAACCACCGCCGCGGCGGACCTTCTCCGCGGCTGCGAGCCAGCGCCCGTCCGTCAACCGCTGGACGCCGGTGGCCGCGCCGATCTCGGGGTTTTCCTTGAACGCGTGGCCGAGCGCCTCCAGTTCCTTGCGCAGCTTGCTGTCGTACAGCCCCGGCTCCAGCTCGGTCTGCGCGGCGTTGCGCTGGCTGGCGCGCGGCGCGGCGATGGCGTCGACGAGCGGCAGGCCGCGGTCGAGGTGGCCGAGAAGCGTCTGCAGAACTGTCGTGATGATGGTGGCCCCGCCGGGCGAGCCGACGGCCAGCACCGGCTTGCCGTGGTCGAGGACGACGGTCGGCGACATGGAGGAGCGGGGGCGCTTGGCGGGGCCCGGGAGGTTCGGGTCGGGGACGCCGGGGGCCGCCGGGGCGAAGGAGAAGTCCGTCAGTTCGTTGTTGAGGAGGAAGCCGCGGCCGGGGACGGTGATGCCGCTGCCGCCGGTCTGCTCGATGGTGAGGGTGTAGGCGACGACGTTGCCCCACTTGTCGGCGGCGGTGAGGTGGGTGGTGCTGTCACCCTCGTACGTCGTCGGTGCGGCCTTGTCACCGGCCGCGCAGGGCTTCGGGTGGCGCGGATCGCCGGGCGCGACCGGGCTCTTGAGCACCGCGTCGCCCTTGATCAGGCAGGCCCGCGAGTCGGCGAACTTCTGCGAGGTCAGTTCCTTGGTAGGCACCTTCTGCGCGGCCGGGTCGCCGACCCAGCGGCCGCGGTCGGCGAACGCGATGCGGCTGGCCTCGATGTAACGGTGCAGGTACTGCTTCTCGCTCAGCTTCGCTACGTCGTAGTTCTCCAGGATGTTGAGCGCCTCGGCGACGCTCGTGCCGCCGGAGGAGGACGGCGCCATGCCGTAGACGTCCAGGCCGCGGTACTTCGTCTTCGTCGGCGCCTGGTCCTTGGTCTCGTACGCGTCCAGGTCCGCCGCGGTCAGGTCGCCGGGCCGCACCTTGCGGGTGGCACCCTCCCGCACGGGCGGCTGCTCGACGGTACGGACGATGTCCTCGCCCAGCCGTCCGCGGTACAGCGCGTCCACACCCTTCGTCGCCAACTCGTCGTAGGTGCGCGCGAGATCGGGGTTGTGCATCGTCGATCCGACGACCGGGAGCTGCCCGCCGGGCAGGAACAGCTTCGCGCTGGCGGGAAAGTCCCGGAACCGGTCGGCGTTGTCCGCGGTCTGCTTCCGGAAGGTCTCATCGACGGTGAAGCCGTCGCGGGCGATGCGGGTGGCGGGCGCGAGGACGTCGCCGAGCGAGCGGCTGCCCCACTTGTCCAGCGCCTTGTCCCAGGTGGCGGGGGTGCCGGGGGTGCCGACGCTCAGCCCGCTGGTGACGGCCTCGCTGAAGGGGATCGGCTTGCCGTTCTCCAGGAAGAGGTCCTTGTCGGCGGTCAGCGGCGCGGTCTCGCGGCCGTCGATCGTCTGCACGGAGCGCTTCTTGGCGTTGTAGTAGACGAAGTAGCCGCCGCCTCCGACGCCGGCGGAGTACGGCTCGGTGACGCCCAGCGCCGCCGCGGTGGCGACCGCGGCGTCCACGGCGTTGCCGCCCTTCTTCAGCACCTCGATGCCGGCCGCCGAGGCGTCGGGATCGACGCTGGAGACCGCGCCGCCGGAGCCCACAGCGACCGGGGACTTGGGCGGGGCCTCGGTCGCGGGGGCCTCAGGGGCCGCCGCGGGCCGGGCACTGGCCGGTACGGAGGCCAGCGAGCCGGCCAGTGCGGCCGTCACGGCCAGCACCGACAGGCGTCGGACATGCGTCATCTGTGCCTTCCCTCCATCGAGTTCGCGCCAGAAGCCGGAGCCTACCTGCGGCTCTTCAGGGGCGACAGGGCGCCGAAGGACCGCTGCCACGAGATCTTTACCCTTGCGTAACCTACCGACGGGTTACCTTCGGTAACTCGCTCGCCTTACTCTCCAGTCACTTCGGTACCGGTGCCACCGGTCACGCCCCCTCTCCGCCTGTCCCCCCACACCGCGACCTGGAGCAGTAGATGACGCCCTCCCGTACGACGCTGCGCGCCGCGATCGGTACCGTCTCCGCGGCCGTCCTCGCCACCACCCTGACGGCCACGGCCCCCGTCGCCCAGGCGTCCCCGGCCGCCGCCACCACCGCCCCCGCGTCCGTGAAGTTCGTGGACATCGAGGGCGACGGCGGGATCACCCTCAAGGCCAATGTCTTTACCCCCGGCGACGCCGACGGAAGCAAGAAGTATCCGGTGATCGTGCTGCCGACCAGCTGGGGCATGCCGCAGATCGAGTACGTCGCGCAGGCCAAGAAGCTGGCGGACTCCGGGTACATCGTCGTCGGGTACAACTCGCGCGGCTTCTGGCAGTCCGGCGGGCAGATCGAGACGGCGGGTCCGCAGGATGTCGCCGACGCGCGCAAGGTCGTCGACTGGGCGCTGGCCAACACGCCCGCCGACCCGGCGAAGGTCGGCATGGGCGGGGTGAGTTACGGCGCCGGGATCAGCCTGCTGGCCTCGGCGTTCGATCCGCGCATCAAGGCGGTCGCGGCGCTCAGCGGGTGGGCCGATCTGATCGACTCCATCTACAGCGGCCGCACGCAGCACGCGCAGGCCGCCGGGCTGCTGGCGGGCGCGGGCCAGATCACCGGGCGCCCCAGCGCCGAGCTGCAGACCATCATGAAGGACTTCCTCGGCTCGAACCTCGACAAGGAGGACGAGATGATCGCGTGGGGGAAGAAGCGCTCCCCCGCGACCTACCTCGACAGGATCAATGCCAATGGCGCGGCGATCATGCTGGGCAATGCCTGGGGTGACTCGATCTTCCCGCCGAACCAGTACGCCGACTTCTTCGAGAAGCTGAAGGGGCCCAAGCGGCTGGAGTTCCGGCCCGGCGACCATGCCACCGCCGAGGCCACGGGCCTGCTCGGGCTGCCCAACGACACCTGGACCGACACCAAGCGCTGGTTCGACCACTACCTCAAGGGCGCCGACAACGGCGTCGACAGTGAGTCCCCGGTACAGCTCAAGTCCCGCTCCACGGGCGCGTACGAGGGGTACGCGAGCTGGAAGGACGTGCCGTCGGACCAGCGGCGTATCCCGCTGAACGGCACGCACGAGATCGCCACGAACCGCAACAGCGGCGCGGACGGCGGCACGATCTTCCTCTCCAGCATGCTGGACCAGTTCTTCAAGGTCCCGCCGATGGCGTCGATCCCGCTGCTGCCCCGCTCGGCCGCGGCCGTCTGGCAGTCCGAGCGGTACGAGACGCAAGCGAGGGTGCGCGGCACGGCCAAGGTGCACACCACGGTCACCAGCACCGCCGAGAGCGGCACCGCGGTCGCCTACCTCTACGACGTGGGCCCGCTCGGCACCGGGAAGCTGGTCACGCACGCGCCGTTCACCTTCCACGGCAAGCAGCCGGGCGAGCCGTTCGGGATGGACCTGGACCTGTTCTCCACGGCGTACGACGTGCCCGCCGGGCACCGCCTCGCGGTGGTCGTGGACTCCGTCGACCCGCTCTACATCGAGCACAACCCGGACGGCGCGAAGCTCACCTTCTCCTCGCCGGCCGACGACCCGTCGTGGGTGTCGGTACCGGTACGGGACTGACACCGGCCGGGAGGGCGCCGTCACAGCGGGGGATTCCCCGGCATGAGGTTCCCCGGTTCGGCGGCGCCCACCTCCCCCTCGACCTTCGGGTTGCGCCGCTGCCGCCGGCCGATCCAGTGGGCGAACCAGGACAGCAGCATGCACATCCCGATGTAGATCGGCGAGATGACCAGGACGACGGGGATGAACGGCAGGTCGTAGTCGAGGTTGGAGGCGATCAGCCGGCCCGCGTGCAGGAACTCCTCGTAGGTGATGAGGAAGCCGAGCGAGGTGTCCTTCAGCGCGACGACCAACTGACTGATGATCGTGGGCAGCATCGAGCGGACCGCCTGCGGGACCAGTACGTGCGTCATGACCTGCGTCTTGCGCATGCCCAGCGCGTACGCCGCCTCGTGCTGGCCGCGCTCGACGGCGTGCACGCCGGTGCGGAAGACCTCGGCGAGCACCGAGCCGTTGTAGAGCGTCAGGCCGACGACCAGCGCGGTCAGCGGCTCGGCTCGCAGCGCCACATAGATGAAGAAGATCATCACCAGTACGGGCATGGCGCGGAAGAACTCCACCAGCAGGGTCGCCAGCCAGCGGACCGGCCGGTGCCAGGAGAGCCGCCCGGCGGCCAGCACCGCGCCGAGCGCCAGGGCGAGCACCGCCGCGATCGCGAACGCCTTGAGCGTATTGCCCAGGCCTCTCAGCAGCAGCTCCTGGATGCCCTGGTACTCGAAGGGCGTCCACTTCCGGGCGCTGAACTGGCCGGTGTCGATGAGGAGATAGACCGCCCAGGCGAGGACGGCGAGGATGACGAGCGTCGCCACCACGCCGTAGAGGCGGTGCCGGCCGCGGGTCCTCGGTCCGGGGACGTCGTAGAGGGCTGTGCCGGTCATCGGGCGACTCCCCAGCGCTTCTCCAGCACGTTGAACAGCGCGCTGATGGTCAGGGTCACGATCAGGTAGCCGACGGCGATCCAGATGAAGGACCAGATGATGCTGTAGCCCAACTCGTTGAGCGTTTTGTACGTGCCCAGCAGCTCGACGACGCTGAAGGAGCCGGCGATCGCGGAGTTCTTGGCCAGCGCGATCAGCGTGGAGCCGACGGGCGGGATGACCGTACGGAACGCCTGGGGCAGCACCACCGTGCCCAGCGTCTGCGCGAACGTCATGCCGAGGCTGCGGGCCGCCTCGCCCTGGCCCACCGGCACGGTGTTGATGCCCGAGCGCACCGCTTCGCAGATGAACGCCGAGGTGTAGCAGCCGAGCGCCAGGATCGCGAAGACGTCGAAGGGCAGCACGAGACCGAACCGCGGCAGGCCGAGCAGGACCGCGAAGAACAGCAGGGTGAGCGGGGTGTTGCGGAGCACCGTCACCCATACCGTGCCGAAGGCGCGCAGCGAGCCGACCGGTGCCACCCGGAAGCCCGCCATGATCACGCCGAGTCCGAGGGCGAGCAGCGAGGCGAAGACGGTGAGCTCGACGGTGCCGAGCAGGCCCTTGCCGTAGAGGGACCAGTTGTGGGTCAGTACATCCATAGGTGTCGCGGGCTCCCTCGGCTCACCTGTAGCGGTCGATCCTGGGCGGCTTCGGCGCGGGCACTCCGGACAGCCCGAGCGTGGCGTCGTACGCCTTCTTCCAGTTGCCGTTCTTCTCGGCGGCTTCGAGCGCGTCGTCCAGCGCGAAGCGCAGCGCGGGGTCCTTGAGGGGCAGGCCGACGCCGTAGGGCTCCTTGGAGAAGGGCTTGCCGACCAGCTTCAGCTCGTCGGGAGCCTTGGCGGCGTAGCCGAGCAGGATCGCGTCGTCGGTGGTGACCGCGTCGACCTGGAAGGTGAGCAGGTTGTCGACGCAGACGGAGTAGGTGTCGTACGCGACGAGGACGGCCTTGGGATAGTCGGCCTTGATGCGCTGGTACGGGGTGGAGCCCGCGGCGGAGCAGACCCGTTTGCCGGCCAGGTCCTCGGGGCCCTTGATGTCCTGCTCGTCCTTGCGCACCAGCAGGCCCTGGCCCGCCATGTAGTACGGGCCCGCGAAGCCGACCTGCTTCTTGCGCAGGTCGTTGATGGTGTACGTGCCGACGTAGTAGTCGATCTGGCCGTTCTGCAGGGCGGTCTCGCGGTTGGCCGAGGCGATCGTCTTGTAGGTGAGCGTCTTGGGGTCGAAACCGAGCGCGGCGGAGAGCATCTTGGCGATCTCGATGTCGAAGCCGCGGTACGCGCCGGAGGACGGGTCACGTTCGCCCAGGTACGGCTGGTCCTCCTTGACGCCGACGACCAGGTGGCCGCGGCGCTTCGCCTGCTGCCAGGTGGGCGAGTCGGTGAGCTGGAAGCGGGTCTGCACCTGGTACTTGGGGAGCTTGTCGCCGCGCGGGCCCTTGGCGGGCGGGCTGCCGGGCTTGCCGCAGGCGGCGGTGAGTACGGCCAGGACGGCGAGGAGGAGGGCCGCGGCGGCCCATGGTGTCTTCTTCACTGCGCACTCCCCCGCTCAGTGCTTGAGGATCTTGGAGAGGAAGTCCTTGGCGCGGTCGCTCTTCGGGTGGGTGAAGAACTCCTCGGGGGTGCGGTCCTCCACGATCGCCCCGTCCGCCATGAAGACCACGCGGTTGGCGGCGGAGCGGGCGAAGCCCATCTCGTGGGTGACCACGACCATCGTCATGCCCTCCTGGGCGAGCTGCCGCATGACCTCCAGCACCTCGTTGATCATCTCCGGGTCGAGCGCCGAGGTGGGCTCGTCGAAGAGGAGCGCCTTGGGTTCCATGGCCAGCGCGCGGGCGATGGCCACGCGCTGCTGCTGGCCGCCGGAGAGCTGGGCCGGGTACTTGTCGGCCTGCGAGGCGAGGCCGACCCGGTCCAGGAGTTCACGGGCCCGCCGTTCGGCCGCCTCCTTCCCGCTCTTGCGGACCTTCAGCGGCGCGAGCGTGATGTTGGCCAGCACGGTCTTGTGCGCGAAGAGGTTGAAGGACTGGAAGACCATGCCGACGTCGGCGCGCAGCCGGGCCAGCTCGCGGCCCTCCTCGGGGAGCGGGTGGCCGTCCAGCGTGATGGTGCCGGAGTGGATCGGTTCGAGGCGGTTGATCGTTCGGCAGAGGGTCGACTTGCCGGAGCCGGAGGGGCCGATGACGACGACCACCTCGCCGCGGCCGACGGTGAGGTCGATGTCCTGGAGGACGTGCAGCTTCCCGTAGTACTTGTTGACCCGGCGCATCTCGATCAGCGCGTCACCGGCCATATGCAGCCCTGCTCACTCTCGTCCGGCACGTCCGTACAGCGGAGAGTTCGCAAACTACCCCAAATGCCCCCGGTTCGACGCTCGGGGACACGCGGGGCCGCCGGTCCCGGCGCCGCGAGCTCCCGAGGACGGCACGACGATCCCTGGGCACGCGCCTCGCTCACCCCCTAGGTACACACGAGACGCCTGCGTACCTAACGTCTCTGATCAGCTGAGCGACCCCATGCAAGACGGAGTGTGTCTGGCTCGGGGTCTTCCCACCGAGGCCGGGTAGCGTGAGCGTGCAGGTGGAATCCCGCGCCCAGTGCTGCCCCGCGGGGCCTGTGAGGCCGGTCGGTGGTGTGCTTGCTGATCGTCGTCACGCCCTGGTGCCGGTCGGCGGCGCGAGGCAGCCGGGTCCGGCCCGTGTGAGCGTGTCCCTCCGGACGCTTGCCCGCGAGACCCGAAGGACCGGTGGGGGAGGGTGCCCCGCGTCGCCTGGGCGCGGGGCGTGCTGTCTGCCGCCGGGTGGGTCCGGTCTTGGACCGGACGCGGCTGGTCTTCGCGGTGTTCGGGGTGACCACGGCTTTTGCTTCGAGTGTGTCCACCACCGCGCGGATGACCATGCCACTGCCGGCGCGTTCGGTCACGGTCTTCGCTTGGTGGGTGAGGCCGCGTGCGGCGACGCGCATCCATGCCCCCTGGTCGCGATCGCCCTGCCAGCCGCAGGAGCCGCAGAGGGCCCACGTCCAGCCGGGTGTGGTGGGCCGGTCCGGGGCCTTGCGGTGCCGTAGCGGTACGAGGCACTGCGGGCAGTGCCGGGAGGTGTTCCGGGCCGGGACCGTCACGACGGCGATCCCGGCCTCGGCGGCCAGGTGCCGCATCCGGTCCACGATCTGCCCGCGCACCGTCTGGGAGAGCCGAGTGTTCATCGTGCGGCCCATACCCCTGGCCTCCATCGAGCGGAGGTCCTCTGCATAGATCACCGTCGCGCCGACGGCAATGGCCTGATCGACGGTCCAGCGGGCGGCGGACCCGGCAAGGGCGTCGTTGAGGTTCGACCGGCGGTCGCCGACGCGTCGGATCTCGTCGGTGAGAAGCTGATGCTTGGCCGACAAGGGATGTTCGGCGATGCCGCCGGTGAGTCGCTGGTAGTGGTTTGCCTTTGCGTGCAGCTGCTCGGACAGGCGGCGCAGACGGTGCTGTTTCGCCAGGACACCAGCGGCGCGGAACATGCCCCCGGCCCCGAGGCCGGTGATGCGCCCGTCGTCGTGCAGCCGGGCGGCCCCGGCGGACAACAGCGTAGTGAGACCCCAGTCCACGCCGAGCGCGACCGTATGTCCGGTACGCCGGGTCCGGGGAACGGGGTGGGCAAAGGCGAGGTCGGCCCGCACGCGCCCTCGGTGGATGCGCAGGGTGGGAAGGTGCAGCGCCGCGCTGGGCGGGATGGTGGGCGGCAGCATGATCGGGCAGGCAACCCACGTCCAGTCCCGGTAGGAGCGCGGGTCGGGGCGGATGGGGAGCTGCACCCGCAGCAGCGCCCGGCCCGGCTCGCTCTCGTGCCGTTCAACGGTGGCCTGCTGCCCGTCGCACGCCGACAGCAGCAGCATCCGGGCAGTTCGGGGCGCGGCCTCCAGCTCGAACACATCGGCCGGCAGCCGCCCGTACTTCCCGACGAAGGCGGCGATCTGTCGAGTGCGGGACTTGATCGCACTGCCCGGCAGATGCTGCCCGCCCGGCACGGCCTCACGCACCGCGTCCCATTCGTCCGGGGCGCGCCTGGCCGGGTCAGCGGGCCACGCCGCGAGCACCCCGGCAGTCAGATCAGCACGCCACTTCGCCGACCGCAGAGCCCGCCCGGCCTGCTCCTGAGCCATACGCACAATCCGGTCATTGGCCCGGATGCCCTCGGACGGTGCGACAGTCCAACCAAGACGCCGCAGCGCCATCCAGGCGTTCGACGGCAGCTTCCTGCAGCCCGCGTCCTCGCCGGAGGCGAGCACGGCCACATCGGGGCCGTTCCAATGCTCGGCGAGCAACGCGCTGACCATCCCGCACACCAGATCAGCGCACCAGCCCACCCGCTCGACGAGCGCGGAGGCAGGCAGGAGCGCACCGGTCTTCTCATCCACCCCGGTTCGCAGCACGCCGCGTGCGCACGCGGTACGGACTGTCTCGCCCTCGCCCAGCGGCACCCTCCGGCTCATCGACGCCCCTCCCGCCCGTGATGCCATCATCCGATCAACGACATCTCCGCGAAAAGGTCACGCATTCGGTTCGCGCACTCATATGCGACACCGTCACCGACGCCGGACACACATCACGGTGCTGCCGGATGACACCACTACGGGCCTCTAGGGGAATGTGTGAGTCTGTGTGCATGGTGGAGCACCGGCCTGTCTTCCAGCGCATCGCCGACGACCTGCGGCGTCAGATCGACGAGGGCGTCCTCGCCGTCGGCGCCCGCATTCCCTCCCGCGCCGAGCTGAAGCGGGCGTACGAAGCCAGCGACCAGACCGTGGACCGGGCGGTGCGGATGCTGAAGGCGGCGGGGTACGCGGAAGGGCAGTTCGGGCGCGGGGTGTTCGTCGCGGACCGGGCGCCGCTGGGCATACTGCTGCGCTCCACGGGCGCCGTCGACTCGCCCTTCGCCGCGAGTATCACCCATGTGAATTGCCCGGAGGGCACGCCGTTGACATGGGAGGCGACGTCCACGACCGAGGCGGCGACGGAGCCGGTGGCCCGGCGGCTGCGCATCGCGCCCGGCGACAGCGTGGTCCGCTCGCAGTACGAGTACCTCGCCGGCCGCCGGCCCGTGCAGCTCGCGACGAGCTGGGAGCCGCTGGCGATCACCGAGGGCACGGACGTGGTGTTCCCGGAGCACGGGCCCTACGCGCGCCGCGGCGTGCGCGGGCGGATGGCGGCGATCGGGATCCGGGTGGTGCGCGCCGAGGAGCGGGTGGGCTCCCGGCCCGCCGCCAGCGCCGAGGCGGAGGCGCTGGGCTGCCTGCCGGGCAGCTGCGTCACGGTCGTGGAGCGCACGCACTTCGACGCGGACGGACGGGCGGTGGAGACCTCGGACATCGTCGTACGGGCCGACCGCTGGCAGCTGGCGTACGACATCGCGTTCGTATGAGAGGGGAGCCGCCCCGGCGAAGGGGCGCTCAGCTCTCCGCGACCTCGGCGTAGAGCTGGGAGAGCTCGGGCACGCCGCTGTCCGCCCACTCGTGACCGGCCGTCACCACATCGATCTCGCGGCCCGAGGACAGCCGGACGACCGGCTCGCCGCCGGGCCAGATCTTCCAGCGGGCCCCGGGGACCGTGCGCACCAGGACCGTACCGAGGTAGAGGCCCGCGTCGTTGCCCAGCCACGGCGCGACCTCCGGGTCCGACCGCCAGGCGGGCAGCAACTGGTCCAGCGCCTCCAACGAGCCCACGGAATCATCCAGTTCCACCCCCGCGCTCGCGGCCTGCCCGCGCAGCAGATCGCACTCCGAGAGCAGATCGGCGATGCCCTCCGCGTCCTCGTCCCCCGGTGCCGGCGCGGCGGCGGAACGGACCGCTTCCGGATGCTTGCGCCACTTGTCCAGGAAAGACAGGTTCATGGGGTGCAGGGTCCCACTCCCGACCGGATGGCGGCCACAGGCGCGCGGCGCCCCGCGTCATCCGGTCGCCACATCTCCCTTGACGCTCCCCAGCCGTCTCCTTACGTTCATGGCGCTTGTGTCTGATGGACCGGATCATGCTCATCCCCGTGGCGCACCCGCCACCGAAGGAGCCGTCTGATGCGCGTACGACAATGGGGCACAACCGTTCCGCTCGCTCTCACCCTCACGGTCGCGGGCACCGCCGTCCCGGCCGTCGCCGACCAGCAACGCGCCGCGGAGCCACAGCCGTTGGCGAGACTCTTCGACAACAAGGCGGTGAGCGACGACGCCAGATCCGGCGCGGCCGACTTCGACGGCGCCGGCAGCTCCCTGTCGGCGCAGGACCTCGCCGCGGCCGGCTGGACGCCCGGCCGGGCGCTGGACCTCGACGCGACCCGGCTGACCTGGCCGCGCACCACGCCCGGCACGCCCGACAACGTACGGGCCAACGGCCAGGCCGTCCGGCTGGGCGGCACCGGCACCGCGCTGTCCTTCCTGGTCGCCGGGACCGGCGGGGACGCCACCGGCACCGGCACGGTCGAGTACAAGGACGGCTCGCGCAGCACGTACGAGCTGACCGCGCCGGACTGGCGGACCGGTCCCCTCAGTACCAAGGCGGTGGCCCTGCCGCATCTGAACACCGCGGCCGGGCAGCGCGCGGAAACGGTACGCCTGTACGCGGTGACGGTGCCGGTGCGCCCCGGCCGCCAGGTCCGCTCGGTCGTCCTCCCCAAGGACCCGGGCCCCGACCGTGACCTGCACGTCTTCGCCGCGGCGCTGCGCCGGGCCACGCCCGGCTGGACCGGCAGCTGGGCGGCCAGCAGCGCCGGGTACACCAAGGTCGGGCCGTGGCGGGACCAGACGCTGCGGCTGGTGGTGCACGCCGGGGCGGGTGGCCGCCAGGCCCGCGTCCGGCTGGAGAACACCTTCGCGGCCACGCCCGTCGACATCGGCGCGGCGAGCGTCGCGGTGCAGGGGTCGGGCGCCGCGACCAAGGGCAAGCCGGTGCCGCTCACCTTCGGCGGGCAGCGCGGCACCCGTATCCCCGCCGGCGCGCAGGCGTTCAGCGATCCGGTGGACTTCGCCGTACCCGCCGACACCAATCTGCTGGTCAGCTTCCACCTCGCGGGCCCGGTGGGCGCGGCGCCCGTGCACAAGGAGGCGATCCAGCGGTCGTACGTGAGCGCCACCGGCAGTGGTGACCGGACCGGCGACGCGGGCGGCGCCGCCTACACCGGCACCCTCACGACCTGGCCGTTCCTCTCGGGCGTCGATGTCACCGGCGGGCCCGGCTCGATCGTGGCGCTGGGCGACTCGATCACCGACGGCGTGAAGTCGACGCAGGGCGCCAACCGGCGCTGGCCGGACACCCTGGCGCGGCGCTTCCAGAACCAGACCGCGCTGCCCAAGTACGGCGTGATCAACCACGGCATCTCGGCGAACCGCATCGTCACCGACCGCTACAAGGGCGACGGGATCAGCACGGACACCGGCGGCGTCAGCGCCCAGCACCGGCTGGAGCGGGACGTGCTGGCCCAGACCTCGGCCCGTACGGTCGTGGTCTTCGAGGGGATCAACGACGTGCGCTCCGGCACCTCGGCGGCCGAGGTGATCGAGGGCTTGCGGAACATCGCGCGGCGGGCGCACGAGCGGGGCCTGCGGGTGGTGGCCGCGACGGTCGCGCCCTGCGAGGGCTACCCCGACTGCTACCCGGAGGTCGACCAGCGGCGGCAGGCCGTCAACGCCTTCATCCGGAACAGCGGCGGGGCCGTGGACGCCGTACTGGACTTCGACGCGGTGATCCGCGACCCGGAGCGGCCGCAGCGGATGCTGCCCGCCTACGACAGCGGCGACCATCTGCACCCCGGCGACGAGGGGCTCAAGGCGCTCGCGGAGTCGGTGGAACTGCGCAAGCTCGTGCCGTGAGGCGGGGCCGGCCGGGGCTGTGCCCCGGCCGGCGCGCGCGTCACACGTCCAGGTCGACGACCACCGGCGCGTGGTCCGAGGCGCCCTTGCCCTTGCGCTGCTCGCGGTCGACGTAGGCGTCGGAGACCGCCTTGGCGAACGGCTCGTTGCCGTAGACCAGGTCGATGCGCATCCCGCGGTTCTTCGGGAAGCAGAGCTGGCGGTAGTCCCAGTACGTGAAGGGGTGGTCGTACTTCAGGGGGCGCGGCACGACGTCCGTCAGGCCCGCGCCGCGCAGGTCCGCGAGGGCGGCCCGCTCGGCCGGGGTGACATGCGTGGCGCCCTCGAAGGCGGCGGTGTCGTAGACGTCGTCGTCCGTCGGCGCGACGTTGTAGTCACCGAGGACCGCGAACGGGCGGTCGCCCGCCGCGTCGCCCGCGACCGCCGCCTTCAGCGCCTCGAACCACTGGAGCTTGTAGGCGTAGTGCGGGTGCTCGACCTCGCGGCCGTTCGGGACATAGACCGACCAGACGCGGACCGGGCCGCAGGTCGCCGAAATGGCGCGCGGCTCGGCCACGCCGTCGTACGTCGGGTCACCGGGCAGGCCCTCGACCACGTCCGCCAGGCCCACCTTGGACAGCACGGCCACGCCGTTCCACCGGCCCGTGGCGTGCACCGCCGCTTCGTACCCCAGTTCGCGCAGCTCGTCGAAGGGGAACTGCTCCTTGGAGCACTTGGCCTCCTGGATGCACAGCACGTCCGTGCCGGTGGTCTCCAGCCAGGCCAGCAGCCGGGGCAGGCGGGCGGTGATCGAATTGACGTTCCAGGTCGCGATGCGCATGAGTGCCAACCTACCGCCCGCCTGTGACAGTCGCCGTACTCAGCCGAGCGATGCCGCTTGACCAGGGGAAAGACGGCCGTGATCGGTGCCGCCGAGCTGGCCGATCATGCGGTCGTAGATCGGCCGGGCGTGCTCCTGGAGCAGGCTGTCGTGGATGTCGATGGCGTGCCGCGGCTTGACCTCGCGTACGTAGTCGATGACCTCCGCCACCTTGTTCCAGGGGGCGTGCACGGGCAGCAGGAGGGTGTCGACCGGGCGGCCGGGGACGGTGAGCGCGTCGCCGGGGTGGAAGACCGAGCCGTCGACGAAGTACCCGACGTTGGTGATCCGCGGGATGTCGGGGTGGATCACGGCGTGCAGCTGCCCGTGCACCTCCACCTCGAAGCCGGCCGCCGTGAAGGTGTCGCCCTCGCCGACGGTGTGCACCCGGCCCGGGAACGCCGCCGAGATCTGTTCCGCGACCGAGGCGAGCGTCCAGATCTCGGCGGCCGGGTTGGCCTCCATGGCCGCCCGCAGCCGGTCCTCGGCGAAGTGGTCGGGGTGCTCGTGGGTGATCAGGATCGCGTCCGCGCCCACGGCCGCGTCCTGCTCGCTGAAGCCACCGGGATCGATGACCAGCGTCCGCCCGTCCTTGGCCAGCCGGACGCAGGCGTGCGTCTTCTTGGTGAGTTCCAGTTCCATGGGTCCATCCTGCCGCGCGGGGCGGCCCGGACCGGACAGGGCCCGGCCGGGGCCTGTGCTGCTCGGCCGGAGCTCAGTGATCGCTGCCCGAGGACTGGGTGGAGTTGTCGGCGCACTGCTGGTTCTGCGGGGAGGCGAGGACGTTGACGTCCTGCACCGTGACCGGCACCAGGATGCCCACCAGCGATCCGACATTGGCCTTCGCCGGCACCCCGAGGCACAGCTTGTTCAACGTGCCCTGGACCGCCCCGAACTGCGCGCTCAGGTTGCCGTGGGTCGTCGAGTTGCCGAAGGCGGACGCCGCGCCGTTGCCGCTGAGGCTCGTCGGGCCGTCGCCGAGCGCGACGGCGCTGCCGGCTCCGCCGGCGATCGCCGCGGCGGCGAGACTGCAGGCGGTCATGGTGCTACGGATGTACATGGCTCTCTCCACAGGATGACGCTGTGCCAAAGCCAGGAGTACATCCTGCGGCGCGCTGCGTGCGCACCCATTCACCTGATCCGCGGCGTGCCCCGGACAAGCCTTCCATCACCTTGTCTGCCAGGCAGTTCAATCCTCCGGCGTGGTCTCCTCGCGGATGACGCGCTGGGCGATGGTGAAGGCCGCGCCGGCGGCCGGCACGCCGCCGTAGACCGCGGTGTGGATCAGCGTCTCCTTGATCTCCCCGGGGGTGAGACCGTTGCGGAGCGCGGCGCGGACGTGGACGGCCAGGTCGTCGAGGTGGCCGCTGGTGATCAGCGCGGTGAGCGTGATGACGCTGCGGGTGCGGCGGTCCAGGCCCGAGCGGGTCCACACCTCGCCCCAGACGTTGCGGGTCAGGAAGTCCTGGAAGTCGCCGGTGAACTCGTCGGCGGTGGCCTCGGCGCGGTCCACGTGCGCGTCGCCCAGCACCTCGCGGCGGACCTTCATGCCCGCCTCGTAGGAGTCGGTGCCGACCATCTCCGGCTGCTCGGCGGCCGGCTCGATGGCGACGACCGGCGGCTGGGGCTGCGCCTGCTGCGCGGGCTTCGGGGTGAGGACGGGCTTGGGCGGGGTGGCGCCGAGCGCGGCCTGTCCGGCCGGCTTGTCCTGCCAGGCGGTGGAGAAGTGCCGGATGAGCAGCTCGGTGACGGCGGCGGGCTGCTCGACCGGGGCGAGGTGCGAGGTACCGGGCACCAGGGCGAGACCCGCGTCCGGTATGCCCGCGACCAGGGTGCGCGCGTCGGCGGTCGGGGTGATCAGGTCCTCGGAGCCGACGACCACGAGGGTGGGCGCGGAGATCCTGCCGAGCTCATTGCGGATGTCGAAGGCGGCGAGCGCCTCGCAGGCGGCGATGTAGCAGCCGGGGTCGGTGGTGCGCACCATCTGTACGGCCCACTCGACGATGGCGGGCTGGGCGGCGGCGAAGCCGGGCGTGAACCAGCGCTCGGGCGCGGTGCGGGCGATCGGGTCGAGACCGTTGGTACGGATCACCACGCCGCGCTGCCGCCAGGCGTCGGCGGTGCCGAACCGGGGCGAGGCCGAGACCAGCGCGAGCGAGGTGAGGCGCTGGGGGTGGGCGAGCGCGAGCTGGGCACCGACGGCCGAGCCCATGGCGCAGCCGGCGTAGCCGAAGCGGTCGATGCCGAGGCCGTCGAGGGTGGCGATCACCCGCTCGGCGAGCTCGGCGACCGAGGCGGCGGGGTAGGCGGGGGATCCGCCGTGGCCGGGGAGGTCGAAGCGGACAACGCGCCACTGGCGGGTCAGTTCGGGGATCTGCCGGTCCCACATGTGCCAGGTGGTGCCAAGCGAGGCGCCGAGGACAAGTACGGGCGCGTCGTCGGGGCCGTCAATCCGGTGCTGCAGGGTCTTCTCGCTCACCCGGCCACGCTACCCAATCAAACCGCCCACTCCTGACACCCGGGTCAGCAATCGGACACCGCCGTGGCCGGAAGAGTCGGTCATGGTGGTGGATTCGGCTCATAACCGGCTGGCCGGGATCGCCCGCATGTGATCCGGTCGGCATTCTTCATCAGAGTTTCGCCATCGGAACCCGGCCGTCCGCGCCGGGTTCCGGACCGGCACGCCCCATCAGAACCGCGTCAGAACCGCGTCAGAACCGCGTCGTGGACACGATGTACACCACGGGGTGGCCGTCCTCGGCGAAGTCGACCGTGATCCGCTGCGAGGGCCGCGGCGCCTTCTCCTTGTTGACCAGGCCCGCGTAGCCGTCCCCGACCGTGAAGTCCCACTTGACCCGCGCCGCCTGCTTCGGCGTGATCGTCGCGACGTCCTTCCGCAGGTCCTCGCGGGTCTTCCCGTAGTGCGCCAGGAACTGGTCCAGGCCGTCCTGGGACGTGCGGAAGGTCACGTACAGCGAGCTGGTCTTGAAGGAGTTGGTCTCGAAGAACGCGACCGGGTACGAGTAGGACGGTATCGGCACGTCATAGATGCGCCGCTGCACCTTGGAGGGCCAGTGCCAGGTGAGGCCCGCCATGGCCGCCCGCTCCTCCTTCTCCTGACCGCTGTCGCGGCTCTGCGCGGCGGAGAGGGCGAGGTAGCCGGCCGGGATGGCGATCAGCAGGAAGACGACGACGGCGGTGAGCCAGCGGCGCCGGCGGCTCGGCGGGGGTGGGGGCGCGTGCGTCCCGCCGTCGCCCGCCGCGGGGACGTCGTCGTGCGCGTCCCGGTCGGGAGACTCGGAGCGGTCGTGGCGCTCGGGCTGGTCGGTCACGGGTGCCTGTTCCAGGTCGGTCATCGGCGGCCGCTCCGCTCGTAGCGCTCATAGCGCTCGACGCGGCGGCGGTTGGCGCGGCGGAAGCGGCGGGCCACCAGCCGGGCCAGGTCGGCGGCGCCGACCATGCCGGCCTCGGGGCCGAGCTGGGCGCGGGCGATGCGGGCCTCGGGGCGGTAGCCGCGCCCGGTGAGGGTGCGCTTGAAGGCGTCCCGGGCCGGGCCGATGAGCAGGTCGTCGGCGGCGCTGACGCCACCGCCGATGACGAAGCACGAGGGGTCCAGGGCCGCGGCGAGGTTGGCGATGCCCACGCCCAGCCACTGGCCGATCTCCGCGAAGAGCTCGATGCACATCGCGTCGCCCTCGCGGGCCAGCTCGGTGATCAGCGGCCCGGTGATGTCCGGGATGTGCCCGCCGACCCGCTCGATGATGTTGTACGCGACCGGGGAGTCGGCGGCCGCCAGCTCGCGCGCCTCGCGCACCAGCGCGTTGCCGGAGCTGTACTGCTCCCAGCAGCCGCGGTTGCCGCACGGGCAGCGGTGCCCGCCGGGCACGACCTGCATGTGCCCGAACTCACCGGCCACGCCGTACTTGCCGCGCTTGACCTGGCCGTCCTCCAGGATCGCGCCGCCGATGCCGGTACCGAGCGTGATCATCACGAGGTGGTCCTCGTTGCGCCCGGCGCCGAAGCGCCACTCCGCCCAGGCGGCGGTGTTCGCGTCGTTGTCGACCATGACGGGGACCGCGAGACGGCCCGCGAGGCGGTCGCGCAGCGGCTCGTTCCGCCAGTTCAGATGGGGGGCGAAGAGGACGCGGCTGCGGTCGGCGTCGACCCAGCCGGCCGCGCCGATGCCCACGGCGTGCACGTCGTGCCGGTCGGAGAGGTCCAGCACCAGTTCCGTAATGGTGTCCTCGACGACCTTGGGGCTCTTGGACTTGTCCGGCGTCTCGGTGCGGACCTTCTCCAGGATGTTCCCGTCGGCGTCCACGACGCCCGCCATGACCTTCGTGCCGCCGATGTCGATGCCGACGGTGGGCACGCGGGGCGCGCTGAGGTGCGAGCGCCGCTCGCGGGTGCCGACCGTGCGCAGCACGGTGGCCCGCGCCGATCCACGGTGCACCCTGTCCCGGTACGTACTCATGCTCGGCTCGTCTCGTCCCTGTGCGGTCTCGGGAGGCCATGGCCTCGGCTGGCGTCGGGGCGGGCACAGCCCACCCGCCGTGCGATTGTGCATCAAAGCCGCCCCGCGGCGCACCGCAACCCTCTGACCTGTGGCCTTTCTCAAAGTACGGCGATCTCGGGAACCTTTTCCGCTGCGCTCGGGCCGCGTTGACGGGGCCGGGTCCCCGGCCGGCACAGGAGGCCCTGGTCACAAGCGTTTTTCCCGGACCGTGTGCCCCTGACGGCCGAACCCGACGAGCCCCGCGCAGGACTGTGGGTTGTGATGGGAACCGTTGATGTTCCGCCCTCTGTGAGGAGAACGCTATGCGCATCCGTACCGCCGCAGCCGCGGCCATTCTGGCCACCGCCGCTCTCGTCGGTGGCGCCGGCGCCGCCGTTGCCGACTCGGGCGCCCAGGGCAGCAGCAGCCACTCGCCGGGCCTGGTGTCCGGCAACACCATCCAGGTCCCGATCCACGTGCCGCTGAACGTCTGCGGCAACAGCATCGACGTGATCGGGCTGCTGAACCCCGCACACGGGCAGTGCGCCAACAAGTAACGTCGTGGTCCACACCGGTGCCGGCCTCCTTCGGGGGGCCGGCACCCTTCTGTTGACAGCGGGTCAGCGTCCGGCGGACTCCCGGAGCGTGCCGTCCCAGCGCCACGACGTGCGGCGCGGGTGGCCGGGGAGTGCCGTGCGGCCCGTGCACCACAGGAGTACGGACCAGCGGTCGGGCGCGGCCGGGGCGTCGGGGAAGAGCCGGGCCAGCACCCGGTCGCACAGCCCGGCGGGCGGCGTGAAGGGCAGGCCGAGGCCCTCGGCGATGTCGTGCACGTGTACCAGCGTCTCGACGATGCCCATGGCCGCGAAGCCCGCGGCGTCGGACGTGCCGAAGACGTGGAAGGCGCGCTTCTCCGGCGGCGCGGTGCGGACGACGGCCGCCAGCAGGCCGCCGGTCGCCTCCAGTACGTGCAGCAGTCCCGCGGGGCCCGCCTCGCGGTCGGCGAAGACGACGTTCACCGGGCCGTCCGGCCGCTGCCGGGTCCCCGCGAACGGTACGTGCGTGTCCGCCGGCGGGTGCGCCGGGCCGAGCTGGGCGGCGTAGCCGAAGTAGTCGTCGGCGAGGTGCTCGGCGGTCTCCCAGCAGTCCCACTCCAGGGAGCCGGCCCGCGCACTCCAGTCCGCCCCTTCCGCGGCGCGCAGGGCGGTGACCGCGAGCCGCACGGCTTCCTCGACATCGGCTGCGGTGACGGGCCCGGCGGGTGTTCTCTGAAGGGAAGACATGGCGCGGAAGGTAGCAACGGCCGCCCGGCCGGAGCACTCGATTTAGAAGAAGGCCGAAAACCATGGTGGCGCAGGAGGAACGGCGGTACGACGTCGTGGTCGTCGGCGGCGGTGCCGCCGGGCTGAGCGGGGCGCTGGCCCTGGTGCGGGCGCGCCGTTCGGTGCTGGTGATCGACGACGGCCGGCCGCGCAACGTCATGGCGGACCGCACCCACAACTTCCTCACCCGCGACGGCATGCCGCCCGAGGAGCTGCTCGCGGCCGGCCGGGCCGAGGTGGCCGGGTACGGCGGCGAGTTCCTGCCGGGCGAGGCGGTGGCGGCCGAGCCGCAGCAGGGCGGCGGCTTCCGCGTCCTCCTGGCGGCGGGCCCGCCGGTCGCGGCCCGCCGACTGCTGGTGGCGACCGGACTGGTCGACGAGCTGCCCGAGGTGCCGGGGGTGGCGGAGCGGTGGGGGCGGGACGTGCTGCACTGCCCGTACTGCCACGGCTGGGAGGCCCGCGACCGGGCGATCGCGGTGCTCGCCACGGGGCCGCTCGCCTGCCGGCAGGCCCTGATGTGGCGGCAGTGGAGCACGGACGTGACCCTGCTGCTGCACGCCTCGCCGGAGCCCGACGCCGAGGAGTACGAGCGGCTGGCCGCCCGTGGCATCGCCGTGGTGCCGGGGCGGGTGGCGGGTCTGGAGGTGGCGGACGACGCACTGGCCGGCGTGCGGCTGGCGGACGGCCGGCGGGTGCCCTGTCAGGCCCTGGTCGTGGAGCCGCGGTTCACCGCGCGCGCCGGGCTCCTCGCGTCCCTGGGGCTGGCCGCCGAGGCGGAGCGGTCGGACGGGGAGATGGTGGGCAGCTCGGTACAGGCGGCCGGATCCGGGGCCACGGACGTGCCGGGGGTGTGGGTGGCCGGGAACATCACGTCCCTGTCCGACCAGGTCATCGGCGCCGCGGCGGCCGGGGTGCAGGCCGCCCAGGCGATCAACTCGGATCTGGTCGGCGAGGACACCCGACTGGCGGTCGCGGCCCGCCGCGGGCCGGGCTGACGCGCGTACCCCGAAAACGGACCACGCGTGCCTCGACGGCGGGGTCAGCCGGTGTCGAGGCCGTCGATCAGCCGGTCGAGGAACCGGGTGAAGGTGGCTTCCGGGGTGAGGGGGCGGCCGGGCGCGGCGAGGGCCGCGGCGAGCTCCGGGTGGTGGCCGTCGGCGGCGACGGCGGCGAGGTAGCGGGCCTCGGCCGCGGCCCTGCCGGGCGCCTCCGCCGCCGCGGACTGCGCGATCTCGTACCCGACGTGCCCGGCGACGAAGCCGGTGAGCTGGCTGAAGACCTCCAGCTTCGCGGCGCCGTCCAGCCGGGTGGGCCGCAGGGCCGCGAGCGCGCGCTCCAGGAAGGCCAGCGCGTGCGGGCCGAGCGTGCGGCGGGTGGTCAGCGCGGCGGGCAGCCAGGGGTGACGGAGCATCAGGGCGCGCTGGAGGTGGCCGATGGCCTTCAGGTCGGCACGCCAGTCGCCGGTGAGGGGCTCGTCCGCCGGGAGTTCGCCGCTGACGTGGTCGACCATCAGCTCCAGCAGCGTCTCCTTGTCGGGCGCGTAGCTGTAGAGCGACATGACGCCGGCGCCGACCTCGGCGGCGACGCGCCGCATGGTGACCGCGTCCAGCCCCTCGGCGTCCGCGAGCGCGACGGCCGCCGCGGTGATCGCCGCGCGGCTGAAGGCGGGCTTGCGGCCCCGGCCGGTCCGGGCGGTGCCGAGCCAGAGCTGCTGGGGGTCGACGCCGGCTCCGTCATGACTGACCACGTTCTTCGCCTTCCTTCACGTCCGACTATTCTCGTACAGTGTACGGAAATATTGGAGGGGAACGAGGGGGAGAACGTATGACACGGCGACCGCCACTGTCCGCACGGATGATGCGGGCGACCTTCCGCGGCCTCCCGGCCAAGCGGTACGAAGCCGGCTGGGAGCCGGGGCTCGTGGTACCGGCGGCGGACGGCAGCCCCCTGCTGACCGACCACTACTTCCCCCGCGCGGCGGGCGACTTCCCCACCCTGCTCGTGCGCTCGCCCTACGGAAGGGGGCTGCCCTGGTCACCCATGTACGGGATGCTCTTCGCCGAACAGGGCTTCCACGTGGTCCTGCAGAGCTGCCGCGGCACGGGCGGCTCGGGCGGCCGGTTCGACCCGTGGCGCCAGGAGGCCGCCGACGGCCGTGCCACGGTGGCCTGGCTGCGGCAGCAGCCCTGGTTCACCGGCACGCTCGGCACGGTCGGCCCCAGCTACCTGGGGTATGTGCAGTGGGCGCTCGCGCTCGATCCGCCACCGGAGCTCAAGGCGATGGTGATACAGGCCGGACTGCACGATCCGCACGCCTTCTTCCACGCGGGCGGCGCCTTCCACCTGGAGAACGCGCTCGCCGTCGGCGCGGGCATGACGTACCAGCACCAGGGGACGGTGCCCCTCGTCCGCGCGATGCTGCGCCTGAAGCGCCGGCTGCGCGAGATCACCACGGCGCTGCCGCTGCGCAAGGCGTACGTACCGGCGCTCGGGGAGGTGCCCTGGCTGGACGGTGCGATGACGCACCCGGAGGCCGACGACCCGCACTGGCACGGCACGTCCATGGCGGCGGCCGCCGAGCGGCCGGGCGTGCCCATCGCGCTGATCGCCGGGTGGCACGACACGCTGGCCGACCAGACCATTGCGCAGTACCACCGGCTGCGCCGGGCGGGCTGCGCGACCACCCTGCTCGTCGGCCCCTGGACGCACACCTCCGCGATGCAGCAGGGCTGGCCCGAGGTCTTCGCCGAGAGCCTCGGCTCGCTGCGCGCGCATCTGTGCGGCGACCCCGCCGGCCTGCGCCCCACCCCCGTACGCGTGCACGTCGGCGGCGAAGGCGCCTGGCGAGACCTGGACGACTGGCCGCCGGCCCCCGCCACGACCGCCTGGTTCCCCGCCGCGCACGGGACCCTCACCCGGCAGCCCCCGGCGGACTCCGCGCCGCCGGCCTCCGTCCGCTACGACCCGGCCGATCCCACCCCTTCCGTGGGCGGTCCGCTGCTCTCCCCCGGAGCCGGGCCCCGCGACAACGGTGCCTTGGAGGCGCGGAAGGACGTCCTGACGTTCACGAGCCCGCCGCTGACCGAGCCCGTCGAGGTACTCGGCCCGGTCGCCGCGCGGCTGCGGATCTCCACGGACACCGGCCACGCGGACGTCTTCGCCCGGCTGTGCGACGTGGACGCGGAGAACCGCTCCACCAATGTCTGCGACGGGCTGCTCCGGCTGCCGGCCGACGGGCCGGGCCCCTCGACGGTCACCGTACCGATGAGCTCCACCGCCCACCGCTTCGCCGCCGGCCACCGCATCCGCCTCCAGCTCAGCGGCGGCGCGCACCCTCGTTACGCCCGCAACCCGGGCACCGGGGAGCCCGCGGCCGAGGCCACCGCGCTCGTACCGACGCGCATCACCCTGCACGCGGGCTCGGAGCTGTCCCTTCCCACCGGCATCCAGGACTGAGCGTCAGTCCCGTACCTTCAGGACGAGCTTGCCGCTGGTGCGGCCCTGTTCGCCGCGGCGGTGCGCCTCGGCGGCGTGTTCCAGGGGAAGGACGTCCTCCACCTCGGCCTTGACCACGCCCTTGTCGATCAGCTCGGCGATCTTCGTGAGGGCCGCGCCGTCCGGCTCCACGAGGAAGCCGCACGCCCGCAGACCGAGCTGGCGGGCGGTGTCCGCCAGCTCGGGCGCGACACCGGAAGGCACGGCGATCAGCAGACCGCCGGAGCGGAGCGTGCCCAGCGACCGGGTGCTGGTGTCGTCCTTGTCGTCGCCGACCAGGTCGATGACCACATCGACGTCCCGGATCTCGTCCTCGAACCGTACGGCCGTGTAGTCGACCAGCTCGTCGGCGCCCAGCCTGCGCAGCCAGTCGTGCTTGGCGGCGCTCGCGGTGCCGATGACGTGGGCGCCGAGGTGCTTGGCGAGCTGCACGGCGAAGTGGCCGACGCCACCGGCCGCCGCGTGGACCAGCACCCGCTGCCCGGCGGTCACCTGGGCCGCGTCGACCAGCGTCTGCCAGGCGGTGAGCGCGGCCAGCGGCACGGCGGCGGCGTGCTCGTGGTTGAGCAGGGCGGGCTTGCGGGCGAACTGCCGGGAGGGGGCGGTGACGTACTCGGCGTACGCGCCGGCCTCGCGCGGGAACCACGGCATCCCGTACACCTCGTCGCCCACGGCGAGGGTGTGCACGCCAAAGCCGACCGCCTCGACCACGCCGGAGACGTCCCAGCCGACGGTGAACGGCGGATCGCCGAGGACGCCGAGGCCGCCGCTCTGGCGGGTCTTCCAGTCGATCGGGTTCACGCCCGCGGCGTGCACCCGCACCAGCACCTCGGTCGGCAGCGGCTCCGGCCGCGCCACCTCGGACATCCGCAGGACGTCCGGTCCGCCGAGCGCGTCCTGGATGATCGCGCGCATGGTGGTCTCGCCGCTCGGGGCGCTGGTCATGTCGTGCCTCCTGTGCGTGTGGCGTACTCGGCGCGGGCGCGCCGCGGGGTCCGCTGACCCCCGTACCGGCGAAGCTACCGCCGGGGACCGGCGCCCCCGCGGAAGCCGTCCCGCGCGCCGCACCCGTACCCGGCCACCGGCACCCGTACGCCCCGCGGCCGCAGTGCAGGAGTGGCCTCAGCGCAGGAGTGACCTCAGTGCATCGGGTGGCCGCCGAGGTGCTCCGGGCCCTGCGCGCGCTCCAGTTCGTGGCTGAGCTGCTCCAGCTCGCTGCCGCCGGCCATCTGGCGGGTCAGCTCCTCCAGGGCGATCTCCGACTTGAGGTGGCTGCCGGCCATCGTGCCGCGCTTGAGGAGGACGAAGCGGTCGCCGACGAGGTAGGCGTGGTGCGGGTTGTGGGTGATCAGCACGACGCCGAGGCCCGCGTCCCGGGCGGCGGCGACGTACTTGAGGACCACGCCGGACTGCTTGACGCCGAGCGCCGCGGTCGGCTCGTCCAGTACCAGGACCTTCGCGCCGAAGTAGACGGCGCGGGCAATGGCCACACACTGCCGCTCGCCGCCGGAGAGGGTGCCGATCGGCTGGTCCACGTCGCGCAGGTCGATGCCCATCCGCAGCAGCTCGGAGCGGGTGATCTCGCGCATCGCGCGGGCGTCGAGGTGCTTGAAGGGGCCGAACCCCTTCGTCGGCTCGGAGCCGAGGAAGAAGTTCCGCCAGACCGGCATCAGGGGGACGACGGCGAGGTCCTGGTAGACGGTGGCGATGCCGCGGTCCAGGGCCTCGCGCGGGGAGGAGAGCCGGGCCTCCTCGCCCTCGATCGTGAAGGAGCCGGCGTCGTGCTGGTGCAGCCCCGCGATGATCTTGATGAGGGTGGACTTGCCGGCGCCGTTGTCGCCGAGCACGCAGGAGATCTCCCCCGCGTGCACCTCCAGCGAGACCCCTTCCAGGGCCTTGACGTTGCCGTAGTACTTGCTGACGTCGCTCAGCTCGACGAGCGGCGTGCCCGCTTCGGTGCGCGGCTCACGGTCGGTCGCGGTACTCATTTGCTCGCCTCCGCGCGCTTGCGTACCCAGGCGTTCAGCAGCGTGGCGAGCAGCAGCATCGCGCCGAGGAAGAACTTGTACCAGTCCGGGTTCCACTGGGCGTACACGATGCCCTTGCTGGTCATGCCGAAGATGAAGGCGCCGACGGCGGCGCCGATCGCCGAGCCGTAGCCGCCGGTCATCAGGCAGCCGCCGACGGCCGCCGCGATGATGTAGAGGAACTCGTTGCCGACGCCGTCGCCGGACTGGATCGCGTCGTAGGAGAACAGCAGGTGCTGGCCGGAGATCCAGGCGGCGAAGGCGACGCCCATGTACAGGCCGATCTTGGTCTTGATGACCGGGACGCCGACCGCGCGGGCCGCGTCCGCGTTGCCGCCCACCGCGAAGATCCAGTTGCCGACGCGGGTGCGCAGCAGGATCCAGGTGGCCAGCGCGATCAGTGCGATCCACCACAGGATGGTGACCTGGATGTCCACGCCGCCGATCGTGAGGTGGGAGGCGAAGAGCACCCGGGCCGACTCGAAGCCTTCCATGTCGGCGATGGACTTCGTGGAGACCGTGCCGCTGATCAGCTTGGTGAAACCGAGGTTCAGGCCGGTCAGCATGAAGAACGTGCCGAGCGTGATGATGAAGCTGGGCAGCTTCGTCCGGGTCAGCAGGAAGCCGTTGAAGACCCCGATGGCGAGGGTGACCAGCAGGGACACCCCGACGCCCACCCAGGTGTTCGCCGTCATCTGGTAGCTGAACATCGAGGAGATCAGCGCCGAGCTGACGACCATCACGCCGGCCGACAGATCGAACTCGCCGCCGATCATCAGCAGCGCGACCGGTACGGCCATGATGCCGATCGTCGAGGACGCGTACAGCACCGTCGAGAGGCTGTCCGCCTGCAGGAAGGTGTCGGCCGCGAAGGAGAAGAACAGGAAGACGGCGATCGCGCCGACCACCGCGCCCAGCTCGGGGCGGCCCATCAGGCGGCGGGCGAGCGAGCGGTGCACAAGACGCTCGTCCGGGCCCTCGGTCGGCTTCGTGGGTTGCGGTTCCGCAGGCGGTGCGGCGGTGCTCATCGGGTCCCCCGCTTCGTGTATTCGGCCAGCGCGCCGGCGTCCTTCTTGGTGACCACCTGGGGTCCGGTGAGGACGGGACGGCCGCCGCCGAGGACGTCGGAGTTGTACTTGTACAGCCAGAGCAGGTCCACCGCCTGGTAGCCCTGGAGGTAGGGCTGCTGGTCGACGGCGAAGCCGAGCGAGCCGTCCCGCAGCCCGTCGGCGACCTGCGCGTTCAGGTCGAAGGTGTCGATCTCGGCCTTGCTGTTCGCCTGGTCCTTGGCCTTCGCGGCGGTGGCGGCGAAGGGTGCGCCGAGCGTGACCACGGAGTCGATCTTCGGATCGGCCTGGAGCTGGGACTCGATGGAGGACTGCACGTCGGGCATGTTCGTGCCCTCGACGTACAGCTTCTTCATCGTGCCCTCGAAGGTCTTCTGCGCGCCGTCGCAGCGCTGCTCGTGACCGACGTTGCCCTGCTCGTGCAGGACGCACAGGGCCTTCTTCTTGTGGCGCTTGTTCAGCTCCTCGCCGACCGCCTCGCCGGCGATCGACTCGTCCTGGCCGACGTGGGTGAGCGCGCCGTACTTCTCGGAGACCTCGGAGCCGGAGTTCACGGTGATCACCGGGATGCCGGCCTTCTCGGCCTTGGCCAGTGCGCCCTTCATGGCGTCCGGCTTGGCGAGCGTGACGATCAGCCCGTCGACCTTCTGGTCGATGTAGGACTGGACGAGCTGCGCCTGCCGGCTGCCCTCCTTGTCGTGCCCGTAGACGAACTTGATGTTGTCCTTGGCGGCGGCCTGCTTGGCACCGTTCTGCACGATGTCCCAGAAGGTGTCGCCGTCGCCCGAGTGGCTGACCATGGCGAAGGTCCACTTCGGGGTGTTCACGGCCGCCCGGCCGCCGGCCACCTGCGCCTCGCGCGCCTCCTCGGCCCGCTTGCCGCCGGTGGCGCTGCAGCCCGCCAGGGCCAGGCCGAGCACCCCTGCCAGCACGGCGCCCAGCGCGCGTGCCCCTGTCCGAACCCTTGCCACGAGGTCGTGCCCTTCTCGTTGGATCGCTGAATCGATGGGATCCTGCGGATCTCACTGTCCGTAGTCATTCCGTGGGCCCGACGGATCGGGCCCAACCGCCAAGTATCCGTTATGCGTGCTGGTCCCGGGGTCAGCGGGTCCCGCGAGCGGTGTACTTCTCCAGCTCCGGCACGTCCTTGCCGGTGACGACCGCCGGGCCGGTGAGCACCGGGCGGCCGCCGCCCAGTACGTTCGCATTGGTCCGGTTCAGCCAGAGCAGATCGACCGCTTCGTACCCCTGGAGGTAGGGCTGCTGGTCGACGGCGAAGGTGATGTCCTTCGCCTTGAGGCTCTTCACCACGGCGGCGTTCAGGTCGAAGGTCGCGATCTGCGCGGCGCTGCCGGCCTGCTCCCGGGCCTTGACCGAGATGGCCGCCATGGGTGCGCCGAGCGTGACGATCGCGTCGATGCTCTTGTCCGACTGGAGCTTCGCCTCGATGGAGGACTGCGAGGACGGCGCGTTCGTCCCGTCGACGTTGAGATTCTCGACCGTACCGTCGAAAGCTTTCTTCACCCCGGCGCAGCGGTCCTCCAGGGAGACGTTGCCCTGCTCGTGGATGACGCAGAGCGCCTTCTCGCGGCCGCGCTCGGTCAGCTCGTCGCCGACCGCTTGGCCCGCGACGGTCTCGTCCTGGCCGATGTGGGTGAGGGCGCCGTACTGGCGGGAGTACTCGCCGCCGGAGTTGATGGTGATCACCGGGATCCCGGCCTTCACGGCTGCCCGGACCGCCGACTGCAGGGCCTGCGGCTTGGCGAGCGTCACGATCAGCCCGTCGACCTTCTGGTCGGTCATGCTGCGGACCAGCTCGGCCTGGCGCGACCCCTCCTTGTCATTGGCGTAGAGAAATTTCACGTTGTCCTTCTTCGCCGCCTGCTCGGCGCCGGTCTGGACGATGTCCCAGAAGGTGTCGCCCTCGCCGGAGTGACTGACCATGCCGATGGTCATGCGGGGCGTGCCGGCGGCCTTCCCGGAGGCACCGGACGCGGCGTCCTCCTCGGACTGCTTGCCGCCGGAGCCGCTGCAGCCGGCGGCGAGGGCGAGCGCTGCCAGGACCGCCGCGACGGCGCGGACTTTTCGTACGGTACGCATCGTGGACCGCCTTCGCTCCCCCGCCGCCCGGTTGCGGCTGGAGGAGTTCTAGCGGCGCGTGACGAGCCGCGTCAATGGTTTGTCAGAACATTCGTACGCGCCGGGGCCGAGACTGCGCCGGACTCAGGGCCGCACGAGGAGCTGGAACTCGAAGGCGTAGCGCGAGGCGCGGTAGACGTGCGAGCCGAATTCGACGGCGCGGCCCGTGTCGTCGAACGTCGTGCGCTGCATCGTGAGCAGCGGGGCGCCCTCCTCCTCGGCCAGCCGCTCGGCCTCCGCCGCGTCGGCGACCCGCGCGCCGACCGCCTGCCGGGCGCTGTGCAGGGTGATCCCGGCGTTGCGCATCAGGCGGTACAGGCCGGTGCTCTCCAGCTGTGCGGTCTCCAGCTCGATCAGCCCGAGCGGGAGGTGATTGCGCAGGTGGGCCATGGGCTCGCCGTGCGTGAGCCGGAGCCGCTCGACGAGCGCGACCTCCTCGCCCTCGGCGACGCCGAGCGCCGCGGCGACCTCGGCGGTGGCCTCGGTGGTGGTGTTCAGCAGTACCTTCGTGGCCGGCTTCTGGCCGGCCGCCTCCAGGTCGTCGTAGAGGCTGCTCAGCTCCAGCGGACGCTTGACCTGGCTGTGCACGACCTGGGTGCCGATGCCGCGGCGGCGGACGAGCAGTCCCTTGTCCACCAGCGACTGGATGGCCTGCCGGACGGTCGGCCGGGACAGGCCCAGCCGTCCCGCGAGCTCGATCTCGTTGCCGAGCAGGCTGCCCGGGGCCAGCTTGCCGGTCTCGATCGCGGCCTCCAGCTGCTGGGACAGCTGGAAGTACAGCGGGACCGGGCTGCTCCGGTCGACGCTGAACTGGACAGGGCCCTCGGCGCCCTCGGTGACTGCTTCGTGTTTCCCCACGCGGCCGAGCGTATCCGCCCATCCTCATGACGGGAAGTCCAGAGGTCACATTGTCCGGACATTATGTACTGGCATTACTTCGGAGCCTGTCCGTTCAGCGCCATCACCGTGCCCTGGGCCACCGCGCACAGCGTCTCCGTACCGTCGCCGTCGGTCACCATGAGGTCGCAGCGGCAGACCGCCTGTCGGCGCCCCGCGTGCACCACCTCGGCCCGCGCCCGCAGCAGCCGCCCGCGCGCCGGGCGCAGGTACTGGATCGAGAAACCGCCGGTCACGATCGCCGGACCCAGCGCCGTCCCGGCCGCGAAGGTGAGCGCGTTGTCGGCCGCGTACGAGAGCACCCCGCCGTGCAGGAAGCCGTGCTGCTGCTCCAGTTCGGCGCGTACGTCCAGCTCCAGCGTCGCGCCGCCGTCGCCGTACGCCGTGATCCGCGCGCCCAGCAGAGCGCTGAACGGCTGCGCGGCGAGCGACTGCCGGGCCCTTTCGAGATCGAGCCCGATGGTGGTGGTGTCCTCGGCCATGGTGGGCGCCTCCCCGTTCCGTGTTCGCTCGGCGGCCCAACGGTACGTTTCTGCACCGGCGTACGGCAGCCCGCCCGCCCCTGACCCCTGGTCAGGCGCCGCTTCGGCGCGCCCCGATCGGGAGAAACGGGTGGCCACAGGGTGCACAGACGGCACAATGGGCGGATGCCGGAGTACGCCGAACTGCAACTGTCCGACCGCACGTTGGTCCGCCTCGCCCTCGCCCCCGTCGGGACGCCCGCGCCCGCCGTGCCCGCCGCCCGTCCGGATCTGCCCGACGGGGCCGGCACCGTCGAGCCCGTGGGCCGGGCCCGCGAGCGGGTGGCCGCGCTCGCCGGGGACGGGCTGCGCGCGGTGCTCAGCCCGCTCGGGCCCCTGCTCCAGGAGGTGCACGACTCCGTCGTACGCACGGAGAATCCGCCGCAGGAGCTGTCCGTGGAGTTCGGCGTGCAGATCGGGCAGGACCTCAAGCTCGGCATCGCCGGGGGCAGCACGCAGGCCGCCATGAAGATCACCGCGAGCTGGCAGCTGCCGGACACCGCATCCCAGGAGGGCTGAGTGCGGTGGTTCGGCGCCGGCGCCGAGGGCACCGGTGAGGACGCGACGCCGGACGAGCGGGCCGGGCTGGTCACGGTGTACGGGACGGACTTCGCCCCGGCGGACGGCGGACAGCCGCCCGTGCCGCCCCCGTCCGCCGTCCGTCCCTTCGCCGCCACCCCGCTCGGCGGCGGCGCGCTCGGCACGTACGACCCGAGTCCCCTCGCGGCGGCGCCCAGCAGCGGCGTCCGCACGGTCGGCGCCGGCGTCTGCCTCACCCCGCGGCACGTCCTCACTTGCGCCCACGTCGTCAACCTCGCGGCCGGCCGGGACCGGCTGGAGCACTCCCACCCCGGCGCGGTGGAGCTGACGGTGGGCTTCCCCGGCGCCACGCACGACGCCCGCGGCACCGCCCGGCTGACCCACTGGATACCGCCGCGGGACGAGCAGTTCCCCGAGCGGCACTCCCCCGTGCCGCCCGGCGCCCGGCGCTGGCGCGGCGACCTCGCCGTACTGGAGCTGACCGGCGATCCGCCGCCCGGCGTCACCCCGCCCCGCTGGACCGCCATGACCGGCGACCGGACCGTCCGCGCCCGCTACGGCACCGGCGACCCCGAGCACACCGCGTACGGCCGGATCGTCTCCTGCGAGGGCGGCATCGGCTATGTGCACGGGCGGCCCACCGGCGCGGCGATCCGCGGCGGTTACAGCGGCGGCCCGGTCTGGTCGGTGGACGACCACCGCGCGGTCGGGCTGGTCGCCGCCATGGTCACGCACGGGACCGGGCCCTACGATCCCGCCATGACCACCCGGCTGAGCTGGTCGTTCTCCTGGCAGGTCATCAAGGAGGAGCTGATCGCCGCGGGCGCCCGCGCGCTGCTCGCGGACTGCGCGGACCCGGTACCGCAGCAGCGCACCCCCGACCGGCTCCGCGAGGACCTGCGGGTACTGCTGGACCGCGCGCTGCCCGACGAGGCACACGTCCGCAAGCACGCGGCGCGCTTCGCCGAGCGGTGCCGGCTGCCGCACCCCGAGGACGGCTCGCTGCCCACCCTGGAGGAGTGGACGGAGGTCCTGCTGACCGTCGACCGGGCGGTGCCCGCGCTCGCCGAGGTCCTCGCGCCGTACGACCCGGCGAACGCCCGCGCGCTGCGCGACCTGGCCCGGCTCACCCCGCGCCTGACGGACCGCTGGATGTCCCCCTGGGAGGAGCAGGCGCTGCTGCAACTGCTCGGCACGCTCCCCGACGACGTCCGGCGGCGGGTCCCCGAGGCCACCCGCAGCGCGTTCCCGTATCCGCTGCCGGACGAGGTGGTGGACGGTACGGGGCTCAGCGACCCGAAGGTCTTCGCCGCGTACGCGCGGCACTGGGTGACCGCGCTGGAGAGCCGCGCGGGCGACGGGCGGCAGGTGCCGGCGGGTACACCGGGCGTACCGGCGCTGCTGCGCGCGGTGGAGTTCGTCGCGGCGCTCGGCAGCCCGCTCGCCCAGCGCACCGAACTGCGGCTGTGGAACGAGCGGATGGCGGGCCACCTCGGCATCGACGCAGCCACCCTCGCCGACCGGCGCGCCGACGCCGACCAGTGGGCGCAGTCCGCGGTGAGCGCACCGCCGCGGCTGGTCGTGGAGCTGACCGGCGGCACGGGCCACGGCCGCACCCGCCGGTACGACGTGGGGTTCTGGACGGATGTGGGCGACGGCCGGCTGCAGCCCGCGGCCGGTGCGGGCGCCGACCCGCTGTCCCCGGCCGAGATCGTCAAGGTGCTGCACAAGCACCTGGACCGGCTGGCCGGCGCCTCGGTCGGGCAGGCCTGGCCGGCCGTCGAACTGATCGTGGAACACGGCGATCTGGAGATCGACCTGGACTCCCTGGACGCCGCGGGCGAGGGACCGCTGCCGCCCAAGGTCGTCGGCACCCGCTATCCGATGGTGCTGCGCTGCCCCAGCATCCGGCGGCTGGCCGACAGCGACGGCGTGTGGCGGCGCCGGTGGCGGGCGCTGGGCAAGAAGGGCGCGGTGCGGCTGGACGCGGCGCACGACGACCCGGGCCGGGTGGCCGGGCTGCTCGACGAGGACCTGGACGCGTCCGTCGTGGTGATCGGCACCCCGCACGGCACCCGCGCCAGGACCGCCACATGGTGCCTGGCCTGCGGGGTACCGGTACTGCTGTGGGACCGCGGGGAGCACGCGGCCGACAGCGGCCGGCTCTTCGCGCTCGACCCGCCCTCGCGGGTGCACCAACTGCCCGAAGCCGTACGGGAGTACCGGGCCAAGGCCCGCCGCTCCCCCGACGAGCACCGTGCCCGTCCGGTCCTGGTGTGGGACGATCCGGGCCGCCCACTGCCGCTGACCGCGCAGCTGACCGACCCTTCCGAGCGAGCGGAACTGTAGGAAGTCCAGGGAGCCATGAGCACCGAGAACGCACCCGCCGACCCCCGCGAGGCCCCGGACGCCGCCGTCCCCGGCCCCGGAAGACCCGCCGACGACCGCGGCACCGGCGGCGCGGACGGCTGGCGGCTCTTCCGCGGCGACGGCCGGGCCCGCCGGCCCGCGATGCCCGAGGCGCCGCCCTGGCGCCGCTTCGGGCACGCGCGCAGGGAGACATCCGCCGCCGGGCCGGGCGGCGGCCCGTATCTGATCGGCCCGGAGCAGGCCGACGTGGTGAGCGCCGCGCTGCACCTGCGCCGCCCGCTGCTGGTCACCGGCCATCCCGGCACGGGCAAGTCCTCGCTCGCGCAGGCCATCGCGCACGAGCTGTCGCTCGGCCGGGTGCTGCACTGGCCGGTCAACAGCCGCGCCACGCTGCAGGACGCGCTGTACCGGTACGACGCGGTGGGCCGGCTGCGCGAGGCGTCGCTCCGCCGCGACCGGGACGAACCGGAGCCGCACATCGGTACGTTCGTCCGGCTCGGGCCGCTCGGCACCGCCCTCGCGCCCCGCGACCGGCCGCGCGTGCTGCTCGTCGACGAGCTGGACAAGGGCGATGTGGACCTGCCCAACGACCTGCTCGCGGTCTTCGAGAGCGGCGAGTTCGAGATCCCGGAGCTGGCCCGGCTGCCCGAGGACCAGGCCGATGTGGACGTGCTCACCGCCGATCCGGGCGCGACCGAGCCGGTGCACCGCGGCCGGGTCCGCTGCCGGGAGTTCCCGGTCGTGGTGATCACCAGCAACGGTGAGCGGGACTTCCCGCCCGCCTTCCTGCGCCGCTGCGTCCGCCTCGACCTGCCCGACCCGGACGAGACCCGGCTGCGCGAGATCATCGCGGCCCACCTCGGCCCGGACATCCTGCCCGAGGTCGACGACCTGCTCACCGCGTTCCTGAACCGCCGCGCGCTCGGCGAACTGGCCACCGACCAGCTGCTGAACGCCGTCTTCCTGCGCGCGGGCGGCGTGGACATCGACGCCGAGGCGGTACGCAAGGCCGTGCTGCACCGGCTCGGCGGGACGGTGTAACCACGATGCCGGAGCGGGCCCGCCGCATCCTGAGCGACAGCGGAGTGGAGCTGTCGCCGCAGGAGTTGCTGGACGCGCTCTGGCTGGCCACCCGGCTGCCCGCACCGGACGAAGCGGCCGCGGCGCCGGCCCCCGAGCCGGAGAACGGGACGGCGCCGCCGGAGCCGGACGACCCGTCGGAGCTCGAGGCGCCGGACGGGGAGCCGGTGCTGCCCTCCCGCTCCCCCGGCCGCGAGGCCCGCCCCCAGGCGCCCGCCCGCGCGCCCCGCCGCCCGGACGCCGGGCACGGCCTGCACGGCGGCTCGCTCCGCACCACCTCCCCCGACCGGGACGGCGGCCGCCCGGCCGTGTCCGTACGCGCCCCCGAGGGCAAGGCCGTCACCGACGCGCTCGCCCTCTCCCGCGCCCTGCGCCCGCTCCAGCAGCAGCGCCCCAGCCCGGTCCGTACCGAGGTCGACGAGGCCGCGACGGTCGACGCGATGGCCGAGACCGGGCTCCCGGACGTGGCGATCCTGCCCGCCCGCGAACGCTGGCTGGACCTGGCGCTGGTCATCGACGACGGCACGTCGATGCTGCTGTGGCAGCGGCTCTGCGGCGAGCTGCGCGGCGTACTGGAACGGCTCGGCGCCTTCCGCGACGTGCGGGTGTACGGGCTGCACACCCGCGGCGGCGGGCGGCCCGCCCTGCGCAGCAGCCCTTTTGGCGACGGCCCGGCCAACGGCGACCCGGCGGTCCTCGCGGACCCCTCCGGCGCCACGATGGTGCTGGTCGTGACCGACGGCATCGGCTCGGCGTGGCGCGGCGGCCGGATGGCGGACGTACTTGCCGGGTGGGGCCGCTGCGGGCCCACCGCAGTGCTCCAAGTCCTGCCGCCACAGCTCTGGAAGGGCTCGGGCGTACGCGCCGACCGCTGGGAGGTGACCACCCGGGGCCGGGCCTCGGCGAACGCGACCTGGCAGGTCACCGCCTCGGGCCTGCCGCCCGAGCTGGCGTCCTTCCGCGGCGTGCCGATCCCCGTCCTCGCGCCGCGCCCCGCCTCCGTCGCGGAGTGGGCGCGGCTGGTCGCCTCGCCCGGCGGCACGGCCGTACTCCCCCTGCTGCGCACCGCGCCCGCGGCCGCCGGCGACCTGGGCGCGGACGCCGCCGCGACACCCGCGCCGCCACCCGGCACCGACGCGGCGACCGCCGCCGTGCTGCGGTTCCGCGACACCGTCTCGCCCGAGGCGTACCGCCTCGCCGCCCATCTCGCGGCGCTCGCGCCGGTGTCCGTACCGGCCATGCGGCTGGTGCAGGAATCGGTGTCCTGGCCCGCCGAGACCGCGCATCTCGCCGAGGTGTTCTCCGGCGGGCTGCTGCGCGCCGTGCCGCCCCCGGCCGCGCACGACGTCCCCGAGCGGCTGCGGCAGTTCGACTTCTCCGCGGCGACGAAGGCCATACTGTTCGACACCGTCCCCACCGCCGAACTGCTGGAGACCGGCTTGACGGTGGGCCGCCGGATGGACGAACTGGTCGGCCGTTCCCCGGACTTCCCCGCCTGGCTCTCCCACCCGGCGGGCCCGGACCGGCTGCCGGACCACGCCAGGGCGTTCGCCTGGGTGAACGACGCGCTGCTGGTACGGCTGGGGATCGGGCGGGCGGACGCGGCGGGGCCGCGCCGGGCGGCGACGGTCGCCGAGCTTCCGGTGGCCGCGCGGATCGCGTCGCCCAGGACGACGGCGGCCGCGGCGGCAGCGGCCACGCCGGCCACGGCCGGCCGGGCGCCGGTACCCGGCGTCCTGCCCGGCCCCCGCGTCCCCGACGGCGGCTCCCCCGCGCCCTGGCCCGCTGCCGCCGCCCCGGCCGGGGCGCGCGGCGAGAAGGCGCTGAAGGCGGCGGTACTGGACGCGCTCCACCGCGACCCGCACGCCCACAGCGAGCTGCCCGCCTACCTCTTCCTCGGGCCGCCGGGCGGCGGCAAGACCACCCTGCTGCGGCAGCTCTCGGCCCGCGCCCAGGAGCTGGACGCGCCGCTGGCCTGGCTGGACCTGGACGGCGCCTACACCTCGATCACCGACGTGGCCCTGGAGGCGGCCGGGCAGTTCCACCGGGACACCGCCCGGCATCCCGCACTCGCCTTCCCGGCCTTCGCCGGGCTGCTCCTCGCGTTCGCCCTCGCGCCCACGCCGCGTGCCGGACGGGAGCTGGCGGAGTCGGTGCGCGGCGTGCTGGGCCGCTTCCCGCTCGGCGACGTGCCCGCTGCCGTCCGGGCCGGGCTGCAGAGCAGTCTGGACGCGCTCGGGGACGCACCACCGCCGCCCGGCGTAGGCGCCGTAATGCGGCTGGCCGGTGAACCACGGCTGCGGCTGCGGCACCTGGAGCGGGCACTGGCCGGCGTCGCACGGCGCAGCGGCGGCAGCGCCCGTGACCTGCTGCGCTACCTGCGGCGGCAGCTCGCGGGCCTCCCGGCGTACAGCGGGACCGTGGACGAAGTACTGCTGCGCGCGCTGCTCTCGGACCTGCGGACGGCCTACGGCTCCGGCTCCGTCCGGCGACGCACCACGCACTGCCTGCTCCTGCTGGACAACGCCGACTGCCCGGTGGGCGAGGAGTTCCTGCAGGGGCTGGCCCATGCCCGGGCGCTGGACAGCGGCGTCACCCCGGCCTGGGACCCGCTGCTGGCCGTGGCCACCGCCGGGACCGTGCCCCGGCAGGTCGACCCGGAGCAACTGGCCGGGCCCGACCTGCGCTTCCAGCTCACCAACTGGCGACTGACGCATCGCCAGGAGAACCGGACGGCCGACGACCTGGTCGTCGCCCAGCTCGGCGGACTGTCCCTGGCCGAGGTCACCGAGCTGGCGGCGGAAACGCTCGGCGGCACTCGCGGCCTGCCCCGGCCGCCCGTCGCGCGCCCGGCCGCCTGGCTCGGCCGCCTCGTGCACGACGTGACGCGCGGCCACCCCGGCGCGGTCGCCGCGCTCCTGGACGCGCTGCCCCGGTTCCCCGCGGACACCGACTGGGCGTACCGGCTGCGCCGGCTGCTCACGCCGGCCGGGCCGCTGCCCGAGGGCACGGGCTGGGACTTCGCGGGCGACCTGCTGCACACGCTGCTGCGGGACGTCCCCGAGGAGGTACGGGAGCTGCTGCCCCGGGCCGCCGCAGCGGTCGACCTGGACCACGCGTTCACGGCCTGGGGCCTGTGGGGCGACACGGACGACCGCGCGCAGGGCGCCCTGACCCACTTCCGTACGCACGGCCTGCTCACCCCGCCCGTACAGAACGGCCGGCACGACCAGCTGCACCCGCTGCTGCGCCACCTGCTCCTGCGCGAACTGGCCATGCGGCCGGAGACCGACGCGTTCACCTGGCGGCACGCGCACGACGCGCTGCGGCTGCGGGCCCGCGACCACGGCCAGGGCGCGGCCGCCGCGCACCACGCGCTGGCGCTGGGCGATCTGCCGACGGCGGCCGCGTACCTCGCCCGGGTCTTCGAGCAGACGACCGACCGGACGGCCCGGAGCGAGGCATTCGACCTGGTCCGGCGCGCGCCGGTCCGCGACTACGTCCTCTTCTCCGACGACTCACCGGTCCGCCGCTACCACCGCCTCGTCCGCCCGCTCACGCAGGACGACCCACCGACGGCGATGGCGCGGGCCCTGGCAGCCGCCTGGCTCGGCCCGGAACCGACCCGCGGCACGAGCGGCCGACCACGCCCCGACGCCCAGCCGGGCCACCCCTACTTCGACCCCCTGACCGACCCGTACGGCATCCTGACCCCGGCCCTCACCGACGCCCTCACCGCACTCGACCGCCACTATCCGGGCGACTGGGGCACGGCGCGCGCGACGCTGTACGACGGGGAAGGCTGACGCAGCGTCACTTCATCCATTCATCCTCGTACTTCTCGTACGTGCCGTCGTGCTTCGCCAGATGCACGAACTGGTCGACGTACTCCTTGAACTGGAAGTCCTTGCGCGGCAGCGCGTATGCCTTCTCCGCGAAGGTGAAGGGCTCGTCGGGGTGGACGGAGCAGAGCTCGGGGTGGAGCTTGGCCTGGTAGAGGGTCTCGCTGGCGTCCGTCATCATCACGTCGGCGCGGCCCGCGACGATCTCGTCGAAGATCGTGTTGTTGTCGTTGTGGACCTTGATCTTCGCCTGCTTGATGTTCGCCCTGGCGAACTCCTCGTTCGTGCCGCCGGGGTTGACGACGACGGTCGTCTCCGGCTTGTCGATGTCCTCCAGCGTGCGGTACTTGTCCTTGTCCTCGCAGCGCACGATCGGCGTCTTGCCGTCCGTGCGGGTCGGCTCGCTGAAGGCGAGCTTGCGGGCGCGGGGCAGAGTGATGGAGACGCCGCCGACGGCTATGTCGCAGCGCCCGCCGTCGAGGTCGGCGACCAGGCTCGCCCAGGTGGTGGGCACGAAGGTGGCCTTGGCGTCCAGGCTCTTCGCCAGGTCCCGGGCCATCTCGATGTCCACGCCGCTGTACTTCTCGGTCTTCCGGTCCCAGGAGGTGAAGGGGCGGTAGTCGCCGGTGGTGCACACCCGCAGGGTGCCGCGGCGCGGCACGGTGTCCAGGAGGCTGGGCGCGAGCTTGTGGACGATCTTCTTCTTGGCGGTCTTGGTGGCCTTGGCGTCTGCCGTGCCGGACGCCTCCGGCGTGGCGGACGCCTCGGGCTTGCCGTCCCCGGCGAACGCGGTGGGCGCTGCGGCGGTGGCGGCGAGAAGGCAGGCGAGGGCGGACAGCGTGACGGCACGCTTCATGGCGACTCCTGTACGCGGCGGGGGCTCCGGGCAAGTGCACGGACCAGCATGGGCCAGGCAAGATCAAGAGCTTAAGCCGGGCCCGGCTTTCAGCGCACGCGCACCGGAAGCCGGACAGGGCCGCGCATGAGGATGCCGGGGCGCCAGGTCAGTGCGGCGGGGTCGGCGTCCAGGGCGAGGTCCGGGCAGCGCTCCAGGAGTGCGCGGACGGCGATACGGCCCTCCATGCGGGCCAGCGGGGCGCCCAGGCAGTAGTGGATGCCGTGCCCGAAGGCGAGATGGCCGCGGGTGTCGCGGGTGATGTCGAAGCGGTCGGCGTCCGAGAACCGGCCGGCATCGCGGGCGGCCGAGGCCAGCGCCACGATCACGGTGTCCCCGGCCGGCAGCACCGTGCCGCCGATCTCCACCGGCTCCGCCGCGTACCGCCAGGTGCTGGTCTCCACCGGCCCGTCGTACCGCAGCATCTCCTCGACGGCGTTGTCCAGCAGCCCCCAGTCCGCACGCAGCGCGGCGAGCTGGTCCGGATGACGCAGCAGGGCGAGGGTGCCGTTGGCGATCAGGCCCACAGTGGTTTCGTGGCCGGCGACGAGCAGGAGGAAGGCCATGCCCACCAGTTCGTCGCCGGAGAGGCGGTCGCCGTCCTCGTCGGTGGTGCGGATGAGGGTACTGAACAGGTCCGGGCCCGGGGAGCGCCGCTTGTCCTGGATGAGCTGTTCGAGATAGCGCGCGAACTCGGCTTGCGTGCCGTCCCTGCCGGACGGCCCGTTGGCGGTGACGAACGCGTCCGACCAGCGACGGAACCGCTCGCGGTCGAGGTCCGGCACGCCCAGCAGCTCGCAGATCACCGTCATGGGCAGCGGGTAGGCGAGCGCTTCGACGAGGTCGGCGCGGCCGTCCGTCGCCTTCGCGAGCATGGTGTCGATCAGGCCGTCGGTGATCTGCTGGACGGCGGGGCGCAGCGCCTCCATGGCGCGGGCGGTGAAGGCCCTGGTGACCAGCTTCCGCAGCCGGGTGTGGCGGGGCGGGTCGCTCTGCAGCATGTTGGCGAGGAGCTGGCCGGTGCCTTCCGGCGGCTGCCACTGCGGGTGGTCGGACCAGTCCTTCTTCAGCCGGGGGTCGACGAGCGCGGCCCTGGACTCGTCGTGGCCGACGATCAGCCAGACCTCCTGGCCGTCGGACAGCCGCACCCGGTGCACGGGGCCGCGGGCGTGCAGCGCGGCGTAGTGCGGATACGGGTCGCTGGTGAAGTCCGGTGCTAAGGCGGTGAGTTCCACGATGTCCGTCACGTGCGCTCCCCCTGGCCACTGGGTCTCGGAAAATCGGTTGGTCACGTCCGGCACATGAGGTTACGTTGAGGCCATGCATCACTACCAGATCTACGGCTGACACGGCCCCGGCGGCGGCTCCGCCCGCCGCGCCGCCCGCCCGCGCCGCACCATCAGGTGCCAGGCGCCGGGCCACCGTGTCCTGTCCTCCGTAGACCTGAAGTGAGTGATCCTCCATGGCTTCCCGTAGCTCCGGTGCGTCGCCGCGCCGCGCCCACATCGCGATGATCGGCAATCCCGTCATCAGCCACACCCTCCCCGGTATCGAGATCATCCGGGAGCTGGTGGCCCGGGGCCACCGCGTCACGTATGCCAACGACCCGTTCCTGGGCGACCTGGTCACCTCGACCGGCGCCGAACTGCGCCCGTACCGCTCCACCCTTCCGCCGGTGACCGGCAGCACCTGGCCCGAGGGCCCGGTCGAGGGGATGACCGTCTTCCTCGACGACGCCGTCCAGATGCTGCCGCAGCTGCACGAGCTGTACGACGACGACCCGGCCGACCTGTACCTGTACGACATCGGCGGGTACGCGGGCCGTGCGCTCGCCGAGTCGCAGGGGCGGCCCACGCTCCAGATCTCGCCGACGTACGTGGGGTGGAGCGGCACGGGCGAGGACGACATCGACGCGCAGATCCGGGCACTCCCCGGGGCCGACGCGTACTTCGCGAAGTTCGCCGAGTGGCTGGCCGGCAACGGGGCCACGACGCTGGAGCCGGGCGCCTTCTCCGGCCGCCCCGCGCGGGCGGTGGCGACGATTCCGCGGGCCATGCAGCCGCACGCCGACAAGGTGGACACCGAAGCCGTGACCTTCGTCGGGCCCTGCCTCGGCGACCGGAGCGACCAGGGCGACTGGACCCGCCCGGCCGGCGCCGAGCGCGTCCTGCTGGTCTCACTGGGCTCGGCCTACACCCGGCTGCCGGAGTTCTACCGGCGCTGCCTGGCGGCCTTCGGGGAGCTCCCGGGGTGGCACGTCGTGCTGCAGATCGGGAAGCACACCGATCCGGCGGAGCTGGGCTCCATTCCGTCGAACGTCGAAGTGCATTCCTGGGTTCCGCAGCTGGCGATTCTCGAGCAGGCCGACGCGTTCGTCACGCACGCCGGGATGGGCGGCTCCAGTGAGGGGCTGTACACGGGCGTGCCGATGATCGCGGTGCCGCAGGCCGCCGACCAGTTCGGCAACGCCGACCAGTTGGTGTCGCTGGGCGTGGCCCGGCGGATCGACACCGCGGACGCCACCGCCGAGGCGCTGCGGGGCGCGCTGCTGGCGCTGACCTCCGACCCGGAGGTGGCCCGGCGATCGGCCGCGCTGCGCGCCGAACTCCGCGCGGAGGGCGGCACGGCGCGGGCGGCCGACGTGGCGGAGTCGCTGTTGTCCTGACCGTACGGGGGCCGGCATCCGTACGGGCGCCGGCCCCCGCGTGCGGCTCAGCCCCGCGCCGCCACCATGTCCAATGCCACGTCCGTGATCATGTCCTCCTGGCCGCCGACCAGGCCCCGGCGGCCCACCTCGACGAGGATGGTGCGGGTGTCCAGGCCGTACCGGTCGGCGGCCGCCTCGGCGTGCCGCAGGAAGCTGGAGTAGACCCCCGCGTACCCCAGGCTCAGGGTCTCGCGGTCCACCCGCACCTCGCGGTCCTGGAGCGGGCGTACGAGGTCGTCGGCCGCGTCCATCAGCGGGAAGAGGTCGCAGCCGTGCTCCCAGCCCATCAGGTCCGCGACGGCCACGAACGCCTCCAGCGGGCAGTTCCCCGCACCCGCGCCCTGGCCGGCCAGCGAGGCGTCGACGCGAGTGGCACCGTGCTCCACGGCGACGACGGTGTTGGCGACGCCGAGCGCGAGGTTGTGGTGGGCGTGGATGCCGAGTCCGGTGTCCGGGTCGAGGACGTCGCGGTAGGCGCGGAAGCGGTCGCGTACGCCGTCCATGGTCAGCCGGCCGCCGGAGTCGGTGACGTACACGCACTGCGCGCCGTAGGACTCCATCAGCTTGGCCTGGCGGGCCAGTTCGGCGGGCTCCGCCATGTGGGACATCATCAGGAAGCCGGCCACGTCCATGCCCAGTTCGCGGGCGACCGCGATGTGCTGCGCGGAGACATCGGCCTCGGTGCAGTGGGTCGCGATGCGTACGGAGCGGATGCCGAGCGCGTGCGCCTGCTTGAGGTCGCGGACGGTGCCGATGCCGGGGAGCAGGAGGGTGGTCGGTACGGCGGTCTTCGCCGCGTCGGTGACCGCCTCGATCCACTCCCAGTCGGTGTGCGCGCCGACGCCGTAGGTGATGCTGGAGCCCGACAGGCCGTCGCCGTGGGCGATTTCGATGGCGCCGACGCCGGCCGCGTCCAGCGCTGCGGCGATGGCGCGGGCCTGGTCGACGGTGTAGCGGTGCCGGATGGCGTGCATGCCGTCCCGGAGGGTGACGTCCTGGACGTACAGGGCAGGGGTGCCGGTCCCGTTCGCGGTCATCGTGCTGCCACCTCGCTGGTGCGGTGTGCGGCGATGCGCTCAGCGGTGCGCAGCGCGGCCGAGGTCATGATGTCGAGGTTCCCGGCGTAGGCCGGGAGGTAGTGCGCCGCGCCCTCCACTTCGAGGAAGACGGAGACCTTCAGGGCGTCGCCGGATGCGGCCGCCGCGGGCAGCAGCGCGTGCAGCGGGTCGCCCGCGACGACCTTCTCGAACTGCACTTCCTGCTTGAGCCGGTAGCCGGGGACATACGCCCGGACCCGCGCGACCATCTCCGCGACGGCCGCGGCGAGAGCCTCGCGGTCGCCGTCCGACACCAGGCAGTGCACGGTGTCCCGCATGATCAGCGGCGGTTCGGCGGGGTTGAGGACGATCACCGCCTTGCCGCGCGCCGCGCCGCCGACCCGCTCGATGGCGGCGGCGGTGGTCTCGGTGAACTCGTCGATGTTCGCGCGGGTACCGGGCCCCGCCGAGCGCGAGGAGATCGAGGCGACGATCTCGCCGTAGTGGACGGGCGTGACGGCCGAGACCGCGGCGACGACCGGGATGGTGGCCTGGCCGCCGCAGGTGACCATGTTGACGTTGGGCGCGTCCAGATGCGCGTCGAGGTTGACCGGCGGCACGACGTACGGGCCGAGCGCCGCCGGGGTCAGGTCGATCACCGTACGGCCGAGGGCGCGCAGCACCTCGTCGTGGTGGCGGTGCGCCCCGGCGGAGGTGGCGTCGAAGACGATCGTCACGTCCTCGAATTCGGGGAGCTTCACCAGCCCTTCGACGCCTTCGTGGGTAGTGGCGATCTTCAGCCGGCGGGCCCGGGCGAGGCCGTCGGAGTCGGGGTCGATGCCGGCCAGCGCGACGACCTCCAGGCTCTCGGAGAGCCGCAGTACCTTGATCATCAGGTCGGTGCCGATGTTGCCGGAGCCGATGATCGCGATCTTGGTGCGCGTGTCGGGGGCGTGCTCGCTCATCGCTGGTCTCCTTCCGTCTCCGCCGCGAACCGGGTCGTCACCGAGCCCAGCCCTGAAATGTGCGCCTCGAACACGTCACCCGGCGTCGCGGCCGCCATCGGGCCGAGCGCGCCGGTCAGTACGACATCGCCGGCCCGCAGCGGGTCGCCCGTCGCGGCGAGCGCGGAGGCCAGCCAGGCGGCGGCGTTGAGCGGGCTGCCCAGGCAGTCGGCGCCGGTGCCCGTGGAGACCTGCGCGCCGTTGCGGGTCATGGTCATCCGTACCGCGCGCAGGTCCAGCCGCGTCACCGGCACGGGGGCGCTGCCGAGTACGTAGAGGCCGGAAGAGGCGTTGTCGGCGACGGTGTCGACGATCGAGATGTCCCAGCCGGCCACCCGGCTGTCGACGATCTCCAGCGCGGCCAGCGCGAAGTCCGTCGCGCGCAGCACGTCCGCGACGGTGCAGTCCCGGTGCGGCAGGTCGGCGCCCAGGACGAGCGCGACCTCCGCCTCCACCTTGGGCTGCAGCAGCCGTCCGGCCGCCACCGGCTCGCCCTCGGGCACCGCCATCGCGGCGAGCAGGGCGCCGAAGTCCGGGCGGTCCACGCCGAGCTGGGCCTGTACCGCGGGTGAGGTGAGGCCGGTCTTGCGGCCGACGATCCGGCCGCCGGCGGCGAGTTCGCGCTCGATGGTGAGCCGCTGGACGGCGTACGCGGTGTCCAGGTCGCCTTCGGGCAGCAGGCCGCGTACGGGGGCACAGGGCACACCGGTACGGGCGGCCTCCGCCAGGATGTCGGCGGCCTTGACGACGACGGGCGGCGCGCCGTCCGCGCGGACGGGCTCGGGTGGGGTCGGCATGGAGCGTCTCCTGATCGGCAAGAAGAGGCGGCGTGTGAGCGGCGCTTGGGGGGCGGCCGGGCGAGCGCCCGAAGGGAAGGGCGTGCTGCTCCGGTATAGACGTGGCGCCGTGGACGGGACAATGTTTGTTCCGTGACACGGAACGACACAGCCAACGAAACCGGGTCGAGCATGCTCGACAAGGCCGCCCTGATCGTGGAGTCCTTCCGCCCGACCGGCGGTCCGTACCGGCTGGCGGAACTGGCGCGGCGCACGGGCCTGCCCAAGCCGACCGTCCACCGGCTCGCCGCGGACCTCGTACGGCTGGGCTGGCTGGAGCGCACGGACGACGCCCGCTACCGGCTCGGCGGCCGGCTCTTCGAGCTGGGCTCACTGGTGCCGCGGCGGCGGGATCTGCGCGAGGCGGCGCTGCCGTTCCTCCAGGACCTCTTCGAGGCCACCCGCGAGACCGTGCACCTCGGCGTGCGCGAGGGGATGGAGGTGGTCTACCTGGAGCGCATCCACGGCCATGACGCGCTCCAGCTGCCCTCGCACATCGGCCACAGCCTGCCGCTGAGCTGTACCGGCGTGGGCAAGGCGCTGCTGGCGTTCTGCGGCACCGAGCTGACCGAGGAGGTACTGGCGCGGCCACTGCCGTGCCTGACGCCGCACTCGCTCACCGACCCGGCGCGGCTGCGGATGGCGCTGGAGAACACCCAGGTGTCCGGGCTGGCCTACGAGGAGCAGGAGGCCGTGCTCGGGGTGAGCTGCATCGCGGCGCCGGTCTTCGCGGGCGGCGACGCCGTGGCCGCGCTCTCCGTCGCCGTCCCCCGCGCCCGCTTCCGCCCGGCCCAGCTCGCCCCGGCCGTCCGCACGGCGGCCCTGGGGCTGTCACGGATGCTGCGCGGGGGGATCTGAGGCGGGGCGATCCGAGCGGGCGGGCGGGAGGCCGGGAAGCGGTACGTCCGTACCGCTCAGGCGTCGTACAGGTCCAGCGCGCCGAGCCCCGGGGTCTTGGCCGGCGGGGCGGCAGCGGCGAGGAGCGGGAGGAGGGCCGCGGCGCGCTTGGTGACCGTGTCGCGGTCGCCGGCGGAGAGCGCGGAGCCCATGCCGACCGCGACCGCACCCGCGGCGATCCACTCCGGGGCGCTCTCGGTGGTCACGCCGCCCGTCGGCAGCAGCGGCGCCTGCGGCAGCGCCGCCCGGACGTCCTTGAGCCAGCCGGGGCCGTATCCGGAGGCCGGGAAGAGCTTCAGCGCGTCGGCGCCCAGCTCCAGCGCGCGCACCATTTCGGTGGGCGTGGCGACGCCGGCGAAGACCGGGAGGCCGTACCGATGGCCCGTGGCGATCACCTCGGCGTCCAGATGGGGAGAGACCAGGAAGCGGGCGCCCGCGTCCACGGCCATCCGTGCGGAGGCCGCGTCCAGGACCGTGCCCGCGCCTATGATCGCGTCGTCGCCCAGCTCGCGGGTGAGCGTGGTGACCGCCTCCAGCGCGAACGGTGTGGTCAGCGAGATCTCCAGGCTGGTGATACCGGCCGACAGCAGCGTGTCGGCAGTGGCGCTGGCCTCGTCGTACGTCTCGCTGCGGACGATGGCGAAAACGCGCTGAGCCAGTGCGGCCCGGGTGATCTCCCAGCGGTACACGACAGCTCGCCGCCCTTTCATGGTCACTCCCGCACACGGCGTCGCCGCCGTGCCCCCCGGGAACTGTTCCGATGCGCCGGTGGTCGGGCTCCGCCGCAGGTCGCCGCCTTGAGGCCGCTTTGCCGCCGATGCCCGCCCGGTCGCTGTTTCCACCGAAACGCTACCGCCAACCGCTGACAATCCCTCAGCGGGGGGTGCGACTTGGTTCCCGGGCGGCGCCCGCGGGGCCCGGTACGCCGGGGAAAAACACGGCGGCGGCCGGGGCACCGCCCCGGCCGCCGCGCTGGTCCCGGGCTGCTCAGCAGCCGCGGTCCACCAGGTCGAAGGACTCGTAGTGGTCGGCGGTGTAGTAGTCCTCGTCGGTCTGCTCGCCGGTGACGATGCGGCGGGCGCCGCGGTCCGGGGAGCCGGGGGTCTCGACGGTGTACTCGTGGTAGTAGCCGCTGGGCTGCTGCGGCAGGATGCCCTCCCGGTTGGAGAAGACGCCGCCGTCCTGCGGATAGGGGTAGGGGCCGCCCTTGTCGATGAGGCCCAGGGTCTCGTGGGCCTCGCCGGGCAGCTTCGAGTAGCAGATGTCGCCGACGGCGGCGGCCTGCACAGGAGCTGCGTACACGGGCGCCGCGTGTACGGGCGCTGCGTGTACGGGAGCCGCGTAGGCCACCGCTGCCGGGGTGGCCGCGGGCGTGGTGGCGACGGCGGTGGGGCCCGCGAGGAACAGGGCCGAGGCGAGGGCGCCGAGGGCGCCGATCCGGGTGATCCGTGGGGGGATTCTCATGGCGTACAGCATGACGCGCGTAGACATGGACCTGTCAATCCAAGTGCCGGAAATTTCCCGGGAGTTCACAGGAGGGGAAAGATGCGTGGGGTTCCGTGACCGCTTTTGCCTCAGAGGTAAAACTTTTGCCCCTCAGGCCGGACCTGGCTATACCAGAGACATGACCGAACCCCTGGACAACGGGCCCGACGGTGCCGCCGAAGAGCTGCCCGTCGTCGCCCCCCGCCTGCGTGACCTGCGGCGTCGCGCGGGGCTCACGCTGGAGACCGCGGCCCGGCGGGTCGGTCTGTCGCCCGCGCACCTCTCGCGCCTGGAGACCGGGCGCCGCCAGCCCTCGCTGCCGATGCTGCTCTCCCTGGCACGGACGTACGTCACCACGGTATCCGACCTGCTCGGCGAGACCGCGCCGGAGCTCCAGCCGGTGTTCCGCGGCAGCGACGCCGAGCCCTCGGAGGCGGGCGGCTGGACGTACTGGCCGATGGGCGGTCCCGGGCGGGCCATGCAGGCGCTGCGGGTGTTCGTCCCGCCGCACGACGGCCAGGCCGGGCTGGTGCGGGTGCACCCCGGCGAGGAGTGGCTGTACGTGCTCAAGGGCCGGCTGCGGCTGACGCTCGGCGAGACGGTGCAGCTCCTGGACCCGGGCGACGCGGCGCACTTTGACTCGCTGACCCCGCACCGCATCGCCGACGCCGCCGGCAGCGGCACCGAGATCCTCTTCGTCCACACCCTCATGCAGAGCGGCGCCGCCGAACTGTGCCTGGGCGGCGGCACCCGCCGCGGCCTGTGAAGCCGCCCGTCGTGGAAAGGACCAGCACCGTGTCCGAGCAGCCCGCGCCCCCGCCGGCGTCCGCCGGAGCCCGTAAGAATGACATCGAGGACCGGGCACCGCTCGGACTGTCCGTACGGGTCGCCCTCTATGTTGTCGGCTCGCACGTCCTCCTGGCGTTCCTCAGCTTCATCGTGGTCATGCTGAAGTCCGCCCCCTGAGTCCGCCCCGCGGCTACCGGGTCACCACCCCCGCATAGAAGTCGCGCCGCCGGCCGCGCCCGTCCCTGAGCCGGTACAGCAGACTCGACGGGTACTCGATGACCCAGTAACTGGCCACCGCGACCGGCACCGCCACCAGCAGTACGACCGCCACCGCCCACCAGAAGCCCGCCGGGCGGCCCGGCAGCAGGCCCCACTGGTAGAGCTGCAGCATGACCGGCTCGTGCCAGATGAAGAGGCTGTAGCTGACCAGGCCCAGGTAGGTGAGCCAGCGGGCCCGCAGCAGGCGGTGCCAGCGGACCCGGCCGCCGGCGTGCACGACGCCGAGCATGAGCGCCGCCCATGCCAGCGCGGCGAGCGGGTGGTAGAAGGTGAAGGCGAGGTTCTCCGGCCGCGAGTCCAAGGACAGCCAGTACACCGCCGCCACGGCCGCCGCCGAGAGCGCGGCCGCCGCCCCGCCCGGCAGCCGTCCCCGCCCGCGGAGGGCGACCACGAGCACGGCCAGGCCCATGCCGGCCGCGAAGCCGCTGAAGCGGGCCTGCGGGCCGAAGTACACCGTCCAGTCGGTGTGCGGCACGCCGTACCCGTAGCGGGCGACGGCGACCCACACCACCGGCAGTACGAACAGCAGCAGGCAGCCCGCGGCACACACGGCGACGCGCGCGCCGCGGCGGCGCAGCGGGCGGCAGGCGCGCACGGCCAGCGGCCCCAGTGCGACGAGCGCGAGGTAGAACACCACTTCCAGCGACAGCGACCAGGCGGGCCCGAGCGTGTAGAAGATCTGCCGCTGGTCGAAGACGTGGGTGAAGGTGAGGTGCTCCACCAAGTCCTGCCAGTTGCCGCCCAGTTCGGGGTTGCGGATCGACCAGACGACCAGTACCGCGATGAAGTACAGCGGCACGATGCGTACCGCCCGCCGGAACAGGAACAGCCGCCCCGGGCGGGTCGAACCGCCGTCGATGGCGGCGCGCGCGTACGAGAGCGTGAGCAGGTACGCGGAGACCACGAAGAAGAAGTCGATGACTTCGAGGGAGAGCAGTGCGGCGAGGTAGGGGCTGTCCACGGGCGGGTGCGAGCCGGCCGCGTCGTACACGTGGTACTGCTGCCAGACGTGGAAGATCACCGTGCTCAGCGCGGCGATACCGCGGAAGCCCTGGATTTCCTCCGCCTTGTTGCGGACAGCCGCCGACTCCTCGCTGCGCGCGCCGGACAGGGGCGTCGCCGTCATGGGCGCTCCCCCGCCGCCACCGCTGCCGGGGCCGCCGCGCGCGGGGTGACCCGCCAACGCCGGTCCCCCAGCGCCTCCTTCATGCACGCCTGCCGCGCGAGCGTGTTCTTGAAGTGCGTGTAGAAGAACGTCGAAAGGAGTGCGTAGCTCCAGAACCAGCCGCGGCGGCGGCGCAGTTCGGGCACGGCGAGCCGCCAGGCGAAGGCCGCCTGCACGAGGCCCGCCGACAGTGTGAAGACCATCGCGAGCAGGCAGACCGGCACGGTCCAGTCCAGCTTGTCCGGGCCGCCGGCCTTCCACACCGAGTACATCAGGATGGGCCACATCTGGAGCGTCAGCCAGGGCTGCACCTCGCGCCAGCCCAACAGGACGAGCAGCCCGGCCTTCTGACGGGGTGTGAAGTTCGGTGAACGCAGGCTGCGCCACAGGTGTTTGAGCGAGACCTGGAGCCAGCCCTGGGCCCATCGCGAGCGCTGGTTCCACAGCGGCTTGAGCATGGTCGGGGACAGCTCGCGGGAGATGAGGGTGCGGTCGACGGTGAACCGCGCGCCCTCTCCGAGCGCGCGCATCGTGGAGTCGATGTCCTCGGTGAGCATCGAGCCGTGCATACGGGTGCGGGCGAGCAGGTCCGTGCGCCAGAAGCCGTTGGAGCCGCCGAAGACGCCGAAGCCGTAGAGCCGGGTGCGCCCCGGATGACTGACGGCGTAGATCGCCTCGAACTCCACGGCGACGAGCCTGGCGACCCACGAACTGTCACCGTTCCGCACCACACAGTGCCCCTGGACCACGTCGTAGCCGTGCGAGAGCCAGTGCCAGGCGTGCTGGAAGGCGCCCGGGGCCGGGTGGTGGTCCGCGTCGAAGATCCCGACGATCTCACCGCGCACCCGGGTCACCGCCGCGTTGACGTTCTGCGCCTTGGAGGTACTGCCCGCGACCGGCATCAGGACCAGCCGCGGATCGCGCGCCGCCATCTCGCGGAGCGTGTCCTCGATGGGCAGCGGATGCGGTGTGTTGTACGCGAGTACGACCTCGAAGTCGTTCGGGTAGTCCAGGCGGAGAAAGGACTCCACGGTGTCGACGATGGTCGCCGCCTCGTTCGGGAGGTACGCGGCGATGATCGCGCTGGCGGGCGGGTACGGCTGCGCGGGCCCTTCCGGACGGCGCGGCGCGTCCAGCGAGAACAGGCACTCGATGACGATCAGCGCGGCCGAGATGAGCAGTCCGGCCACGACGACCCAGTACATCACCGAGCCCACGTCCCAGCCCCAGCCGTACGCCTGCTGGTAGACCACGAACGGCAGGCCCACCCCGAGGGGCAGCACGACCAGCGAGGAGAGGGACGTCAGGCGGGCGCGGAGCGCTGCGCCGAAGGGGTTGCGGCCGCGGTGCGAGGCGCGCATCCAGGGCGCGTACGCCACCGGGCGCAGGTCGCGGTGGCTGGTGGACTGCGCGACCGCCGCGAGCGCCTTCTCGACGGCCTGCGCGGGCCCGGTGCAGTCGGCGAGCGGGACGAGGCCGGTGGCCGGGGTGAGCCGGACGTTCTCGTCGGCGACGACGAAGCGGGTGGAGGCGACCGCGTGCGCGAACTTCTCCAGGCCGCGCCGGGCGGTCTCCTCGTCGATGCCGGGCAGCAGCATCAGCAGGTGCCCGTCGTCGTCCCAGCCGAAGCGGTCGCAGGTGCTGCCGAGCCGTTCGGCGACGCCGGCCAGCCGCTCGGCGACCTCACGCCGGACGCGCGGGCCCAACCGGTGCTCCAGCGCGCCCATTTCGGCTACGGCGACCATGGCCATGACACCTTGAACGCCGGAGCGGCGCCCCGTTCCCGGCCGCTGGAACTCCCGCTCCAGCTCGTCCAGGAAGTGCCGGTGGGAGTAGAGCCCGGTACGCGGATCCAGCAGCAGCTGCTCGACCGGTACGGGGACGCGGTGCAGCTTCGCCTCGATACGGGCGGCGAGTTCGACCGGGTCGGAGGCGTCGGGGACGCAGTCGTCGGCGCCGTGCCGCAGCAGGTCGGCGACCTCGGCGGAGCCGGGTCCGGAGGTGACCATGACAAGCGGCAGCGCGCGTCCGGCGGGCGCGGCCCGGACCTCGCGAATCACCTCCCGCCCGTCCCGGCCGTCGTTCAGGGCGACCACTGCGTCCGGCGTGGCCTGCCGGACCTGCGTGCTCACCAGCCCGGGCGTGACCTGCCGTACGTCATGACCCGTGGCACGGAGCGTGTGCGTGAGCCGGTCGAGCCGGGGCCCCGGCATACCGACGGCGAGGACCCGCCCGGCCCCTTCCTTGGGCGGCGGCGAACTCACTGTCGCAGAACGGGAATTGGGAGGTAGTTGGGCTTGATTCTCTGGGTGCGATATCAGCACCGTGGGGGTTCCTTCCTTGCGTGAGGGCGCGCGAAGAACCGGGCCGGGCCGCGACGTGGGCGGCTCCGGGCCCGTACAGGGGTGAGCTGTCAGCCGGAGTGGCCGGTTCTTCGGCGGGACGCACGCGGGCCGGCGCAGCAGGCACCGGCGCGGGAAGGGGATTCCAGCGGATTGCGCATCTGTGTGGTCCCATCCTGATCGGATTGTGGGGGAGGACCGGAATATGTGGTCACCGACGTCCGTCATGTGGGGGGCGGGCGTCGGCTTCACTAGCCTCACCGGTCACTGTGACACCACACCTACGGATACGTAACGCAATGATTAAGGCCCCGAGCAGCCGCTGTGTCGCCACACTGGAGGGGACCACGCGGGGCACCGCCCCGCCGTTGCCCGCCGAGGAGGCCGCCCATGGCCCGTTCCGCGATCGATGTCCTCGACTCCGCCGTGCGGGAGCTGACCCCCGCAGCCGACGCCAATCCCCTCGTACCGGCCATCGCCGCAGGTGAGGCGCCGCGCGAGGTCTTCGCCGCGCTCGCCCTGGAGCAGCACCACATCATCGCCTCGGACCGGCGCAGCTTCCGCCACCTCGCCGGCCGGGCCGCCGCCGAGCCACCGCTCGCGGCGTTCTTCACCTTCCTCGCCGACGGCGAGGGCATCGCGCTCGAGCACGTCCGCACCCTCGCCGCGGCCTGCGGCCTGACGGAGAAGGAGACCGCGGCGTACGAACCGCGACCGGGCTGCCAGGCATACCCGGCGTACGCGGCCTGGCTCGCCCTCGGCGCCGAGCCCGCCGATGCCGTACTGGCCCTCGCCGCCAACTTCGCCGCCTGGGGCGACTACTGCCGCGCCGTCGGCCAGGCCATGCGCCACCGCTACGGCTTCACCGACGAGGCCTGCGCCTTCTTCGACTTCTTCGCCACCCCACCCCCACAACTGACCGACCGCACCCTGACAGCCCTCCAACACGGCCTGGACTCCAGCACGCTGGACCTCCCACTGGCCCACCGGTACGGCCGGCATCTGCAGGCGTACGAGCTGATGTTCTGGGAGACGCTGGCATAAGGGCGGGGCGCGGCAGAGCCAGTGGCCCGCCGCGCCCCGTGCGTCAGTCCCTACGTCAGTCCCGTACGTCAGTCCCGTACGAGCAGCTCGCCGACCGGCTCGCTCAGGTTGCCCGCGTCGTTGATCTTCTGGCCGCGGAGCCAGGTGGAGCGGACCACGCCGTGCAGGGTCTTGCCCGCGTACGCCGTGATCTTGTTGCGGTGCTGGAGGGCTGCCGGGTCGACCGTGAAGGTCTCGTCCGGGGCGAGGACCGCGAAGTCGGCGTCGCGGCCCGGGGCGATGGCGCCCTTCCGGTCGAGGCCGACCAGGGCGGCGGGGGCCGCCGCCATCCAGCGGACCACGTCCTCCAGGGAGTGGCCGCGGGCGCGGGCCGCCGTCCAGATCGCGGGGAGGCCGAGCTGGAGGGAGGAGATGCCGCCCCAGGCGTTGCCGAAGTCCGGGGTCTTCAGGTCGGTGGTGGAGGGCGAGTGGTCGGAGACGATGCAGTCGATCGTGCCGTCGGCCAGGCCCTGCCACAGCGCGTCCTGGTTCGCGGACTCGCGGATCGGCGGGCAGCACTTGAACTCCGTCGCGCCGTCCGGGATCTCCTCGGCGGTGAGCGTGAGGAAGTGCGGGCAGGTCTCGACCGTGAGCTTGACGCCCTCCGCCTTCGCTGCCGCGATCAGCGGCAGTGCGTCGGAGGAGGAGAGGTGGAGGACGTGGACGCGGGCGTCGAGGCGCTTCGCCAGGGTGATCAGGCCGGCGATCGCGTCGTTCTCGGAGACGCGCGGGCGGGAGGCCAGGAAGTCGGCGTACTTGGGGCCGCTGACGGGCGGCGCGCTCTCCAGGTGGCCCGGGTCCTCCGCGTGCACGATGAGCAGGCCGTCGAAGCCGGCGATCTCGCCCAGCGCCGCGGCCAGTTGCTCCTGGTCGAGCTGCGGGAACTCGTCCACGCCGGAGGGCGACAGGAAGCACTTGAAGCCGAAGACGCCGGCGTCGTACAGCGGCCGCAGGTCCTTGACGTTGCCCGGGATGGCACCGCCCCAGAAGCCCACGTCGATGTGCGCCTTGGACCGGGCGACGTCACGCTTGATGTCGAGGTTCTCGGCCGTGGTGGTCGGCGGGAGGCTGTTGAGCGGCATGTCCACGAGGGTGGTGATGCCGCCGGCCGCGGCCGCGCGGGTGGCGGTCCAGAAGCCCTCCCACTCCGTCCGGCCCGGGTCGTTGACGTGGACGTGGGTGTCGACGAGCCCGGGGAGGAGGACGTCGTCGCCGAAGTCCTCGACCCGCGCCCCGGCGGGGGGCTCGGCGTCGTGCGGCAGTACCTCGACGATCCTGCCGTCCCTGACCGTGACGGACGCCGCGCGCGTCCCCTCCGGAGTGATGACCCGCGTGGAGCGGAGCACCAGCTGTACGTCGGACACCCGGTCCCCTTTCTTCTTGCTCGGCGCGAGTGCGGATTTCCGCACTGCGAAATTCAACTTTCTGTTGAAGAGTCTTCACTTCGGGCGGCGGCCCGTCAAGACCCTTCAGGAGCCTCCGGCGGCGGTCATCAGACGTCAGATGCCTGACGTCTCCGCGGAAAAATTCGCGTCACCGCTGCGATGCCTGCTGCGACGCCTGGCCGCTGATCGGCCAGCCGCCGATCCGCTTGGGGCGCGGTGCGGCGAAGCTGCGTACCGTACTCGTGGTGAGCCCCAGGCCGACCACGGCCTCGGCGAACTTCACGGCCGCCGCGACGCCGTCGACGACCGGCACGCCCAGCTCGGCCGCGACCTTCTCCTGCAGCCCGGCCATCCCGCCGCAGCCCAGGCAGATCACCTCGGCGCCCTCGCGGACGAGTTCGCGGGCCGTCTCGACGATGATCCGCTCGGTCCGCCGCGCGTCCTCCTCCAGCTCCAGCACGCCGAGGCCGGTGCCGCGGATGCCGGCGCAGCGCTGCAGCAGGCCCGCGGTCAGCAGCCGGTCACTGATCTGCGGCACGGCACGGTCGAGGGTGGTGACGACGCCGTAGGAGTGGCCGAGCATCATCGCCATCTGGGCGGCGCTCTCGGTGATGTCCAGGACGGGTACGTCCAGGAGCTCCTGGGCACCCTCCCGGCCCGGCTCGCCGAACCCGGCCATGACCAGGGCGTCGAAGGGGGTGTCGAGGGTGGTGAGCCGGTCCAGTACGGCCGCGGCACTGAGGTACCCCTCGAAGTGACCCTCGATCGACTCCGGGCCCCAGAGCGGTTCGGTGGCGATGATCTCGGTGCCGGGGGCCGCCACGGCGGTGGCGGTGGCGCGGATCGATGCGGTCATGGAGGCCGTGGTGTTCGGATTCATGACGAGAATGCGCATGACGCTCCAGGAAGCCGGAGGCTTCGGCCGGGAAGCGCGACGGGGCGGCCCGGGGTGGACACGGGCCCGGCAGCGGGGGCTCCGAGGGGGGCGGCCCGGCGCTTCGGTGAATTGGAGGATTCCACAGAATGGGCAGTAGCTTTCGCGTTGCAGAACGTAGCTTTGCCCACTAGGGCCGTCAAGGGATTCTCGCGAGTAACCCCGGTCGACCCTGGTCGTCCCTCGTGTTCACCGCCAAACGGGGGCTGACCGGCGGGAACGACTGTGCGATAGACAGTGTGTCGACAGGATGGGACCGGTAGGCTGCTCCGGTCGGACGCGGAATTCCCCTCTGCACGCGCCGGGCCCGACACCACCTGATCCGAAAGGAACGCGACGTGCCGTCGTCCAGCGCCAGCACTTCCGACGCAGCCAAGCCCGCAGCCGCGAGCGGCGGCGTCCAGTCTCTCGAGCGCGCCTTCGACCTGCTCGAACGGATGGCAGATGCCGGCGGCGAAGTGGGTCTCAGCGAGCTGTCGGCCAGCAGCGGACTGCCGCTGCCGACCATCCACCGCTTGATGCGCACGCTCGTGGCCTGCGGTTACGTACGCCAGCAGCCCAACCGCCGGTACGCGCTCGGCCCCCGCCTGATCCGCCTCGGCGAGAGCGCCGCGCGGCTGCTGGGCACCTGGGCCCGCCCCTACCTCGCCCGGCTGGTCGAGGAGACCGGCGAGACGGCGAACATGGCGCTGCTGGACGGCGACGAGATCGTGTACGTGGCGCAGGTGCCGTCCCGGCACGCGGTGCGCATGTTCACCGAGGTCGGCCGGCGGGTGCTGCCGCACACCACGGGCGTGGGCAAGGCGCTGCTGGCGGGCCACCCGCCGGAGGAGGTCCGCGCGCTGCTGGGCCGTACGGGCATGCCGGCCGCGACCGAGAAGACGATCACCGAGCCGGACGCCTTCCTGGCGGCCCTCGAAGAGGTCGGCCGGCAGGGCTTCGCGGTGGACGACAACGAGCAGGAGATCGGCGTGCGCTGCATCGCCGTGCCGGTCCCGGACTCCCCGACCGCCGCGGCCATCTCGATCTCCGGCCCGACCGGCCGGGTCACCGAGGCCGCCACGGACAAGATCGTGCCGGTCCTCCAGGAGGTCGCCCGCGAGCTGTCGGTGGCGCTGGCGAACCAGAACCCGGCGTAGCGGAGCCAGTGGCCGCGTAGCGGAGCACGGGGCGTCGCAGAGATACGAGGCGGGGCGCGGGGCTAATTCCCCCGCGCCCCGCCTCGTACGTCTGACGGACTCGTCCTGCTGTGGAATCAGCCGCGCGGCATGTCACCGAAGAGGTCGATGACCTTGCGTACCTCGGTGAGCGTCGGCGACAGCGCGCTGACCGAGCCCACCGCTCCCGCGATCAGCAGCAGGGAGCGGCGCAGCCGCGGCACTTCCGGCGTGCCGCCGCTCACCATGGCGTCCAGCGCGGCCAGTTCCTCCTCGGCGACGCCCCGGTCGGGCAGCTCCGCCGGGTAACCGGCCAGCTCGCGGCGGAGCCTGGCGACGGCCACGCGCAGCGCTTCGACCCGCGGGTCGTCCTCGACCCCGGTCTCCTGCCTCGCCCTCTGCCTCTGCCACTGCTCCACAACGACGGCACCCTCCACGGCCGTTGGTTCGCACCGCACCTCATCGCCCCCTCACCCGGCCCCGCTCCATCGGGAAGCCGCGGATCAGTTAACGCCACGGTGCGCTATTCGCGCCATACGGAGAGCGAAATTCAGTTGGACCCTTCACCAGCCGGCACATGACGCCCGACCGGCCCGTCCGGCGCTCCACCCGGGTCCGGCGCCCCCGCGGCCGGGAGCGTCACGACCGTGACCGGCGCCGTTCGCCTCGTGCCCGCGGACAAATCTGTCGCAGAATCGCCGTCGCTCCGGATGTCGTTTGACTTCCGGCCCGCGCCCGTGGTGCGCCGGGCGCACTGTCCGGTACGTACGACGGTATGTGCTGCGATGCGCCGTGATGCGGTAAGCAGGCCCCATGACCGACCCCATGACCGGCCCCATGACGGCCTCCGGCGCGGACGCGCACCCCACCACTCCCCCGGCCACCCCGCCCACGGAGGCCGGGCGGCCCCCCGTCGCCGGCCTGCTGCTCGCGGCCGGCGGCGGGCGGCGGCTGGGCGGGCGCCCCAAGGCGCTGCTGGACTTCCGCGGCCGGCCGCTGGTCGAGAACGCCGCGCGGGTGCTGCGGGAGGGCGGCTGCGGCCCGGTGCACATCGTGCTGGGCGCGGCGGCGGACACGGTACGCGCGCGGGCCGAGCTGTCCGGGTACGCGGTCACCGAGAACCCGGACTGGGCGCAGGGCATGGGCAGCTCGCTCCGGGCGGGTCTCGCCTCGCTGGCCGGTACGGGCGCGGGCGCCGTACTGGTCTCCCTCGTCGACCAGCCGGGCATCGGGTCCGCGGCGGTGGCCCGGCTGGTGGCGGCGTACGAGGCGGGCGCGGATCTGGCGGCGGCGGTGTACGAGGGGCGGCGCGGGCACCCGGTCCTTTTCGGCGCGGAACGCTGGGCCGCGGTCGCGGCGGGCGCGACGGGCGACCGGGGCGCACGGGACTATCTCGCGGCGCACGCGGACGCCCTCACGCTCGTCGAGTGCGCGGACGTGGCCGAGCCGTACGACATCGACACACCGGCCGACCTGCCCCGGCTCGGCACCGCTGGACGGGGGCCCGGACGGTAATGGAGCGTGACCACGATGGCACTCAGCGCCATTCGATCACCTCATCTGTCGATCAAAAGAATCTCGACGTCAACAAACCATTGAACTTCCGCCATAAGGAAACTACTCTCCACTGGTCAGAAGCGCCCTGAACCCCAGACGGCGCCCGCGACCGTATCTCGGAGCCCTCGGCACCCAGTGCCGCCAGGGCGCCCCGGCGGCCGTCAAGGCACCGCTGCTGAATGGAGTGACAGCCCATGTCCGCACCAGCGCCGTCCCCGCTGGCCATCGTCGAAGTCGGCCCCGACAAGGTCCCTGCGCGTCAGGGCGAGGTCCTCACCGAGGCCGCCCTGGCCTTTGTGGCTGAGCTGCACCGCCGGTTCACCCCCCGCCGCGACGAACTCCTCGCCCGCCGCGACGAGCGCCGCGCGGAGATCGCCCGCACCAGCACCCTGGACTTCCTTCCCGAGACCGCGCACATCCGCGCGGACGACTCCTGGAAGGTCGCCGAGGCCCCCGCGGCCCTCAACGACCGCCGGGTGGAGATCACCGGTCCCACCGACCGGAAGATGACCATCAACGCGCTCAACTCGGGCGCGAAGGTCTGGCTCGCCGACTTCGAGGACGCCTCCGCTCCCACCTGGGAGAACGTCGTCCTCGGCCAGCTCAACCTGATCGACGCGTACGAGCGCCGGATCGACTTCACCGACGAGCGCAGCGGCAAGTCGTACGCGCTCAAGCCCGCCGAGGAGCTCGCGACCGTCGTGATGCGCCCCCGCGGCTGGCACCTCGACGAGCGCCACCTCCAGCTCGACGGTAAGCCCGTGCCCGGTGCCCTCGTCGACTTCGGCCTCTACTTCTTCCACAACGCAAAGCGTCTCCTCGACCTTGGCAAGGGCCCGTACTTCTACCTGCCCAAGACGGAGTCGCACCTGGAGGCCCGCCTCTGGAACGAGATCTTCGTCTTCGCGCAGGACTACGTCGGCGTGCCGCAGGGCACCATCCGCGCCACGGTCCTCATCGAGACGATCACCGCGGCGTACGAGATGGAGGAGATCCTCTACGAGCTCCGCGACCACGCCTCCGGCCTGAACGCCGGCCGCTGGGACTACCTCTTCTCGATCGTGAAGAACTTCCGTGACGGCGGCGCCAAGTTCGTCCTCCCGGACCGCAACGCGGTCACGATGACGGCCCCGTTCATGCGCGCGTACACCGAACTCCTCGTCCGTACGTGCCACAAGCGCGGCGCGCACGCGATCGGCGGCATGGCGGCCTTCATTCCGAACCGCCGGGACCCCGAGGCCAACGAGAAGGCGCTCGCCAAGGTCAAGAACGACAAGGACCGCGAGGCCGGCGACGGCTTCGACGGCTCCTGGGTCGCCCACCCCGACCTGGTCCCGATCGCCCGCGCCTCCTTCGACGCGGTCCTCGGCGAGGCGCCGAACCAGAAGGAGCGCCTCCGCGAGGACGTCTCCGTCTCCGCCGCCGACCTGATCGCCATCGACTCCCTCGACGCCAAGCCCACCTACCAGGGCCTGGTCGACGCGGTCCAGGTCGGCACCCGCTACATCGAGGCCTGGCTGCGCGGCCTCGGCGCCGTCGCCATCTTCGGCCTGATGGAGGACGCGGCCACCGCGGAGATCTCCCGCTCCCAGATCTGGCAGTGGGTCGACGCGGGCGTCGTCTTCGAGGAGCCCGGCCACGAGGGCGAAAAGGTCACCGCCGACCTGGTCCGCCGCATCGCCGACGAGGAACTGGCCGCCATCCGCAAGGAGGTGGGCGAGGAAGCCTTCACCACCGGCAAGTGGCAGCAGGCCCACGACCTCCTCCTCCAGGTCTCCCTCGACACCAACTACGCCGCCTTCCTCACCCTCCCGGCGTACGAACTCCTGGACTGACCAGGTCCGTCCCCGGGCGCGGCCACTGTCTGTCGCGCCCGGGGCCTCCCGCCCTGTCGGGTCATGCCTTCGGCCTGGCCGCCGGCTCCGCCGCTCGGCCGTCCCAGACATGCCAAGCGGGCACCCTGACTCCGGACGGCAGCAAAGCCGTCCGGAGCAGCTGCAGCCGCAGGTGACGTGCCGGGTCGTGGCCGTCACCGGCGGACCACCCGTGGTCCAGGCGGAGGTTGAACCGGTCGTCGTTCCGTCGCACCGCGAGGTCGAACGGATAACCGTCCGCCGTTCCTTCGCGGTCGAGCAGGGCATCTGGCGCAGCCTCTGCGAGGAGTTCCTGGAGCCGGTCCGTCACCAGCACCCGTTCCTCATCCTGTTCCACGGCCCCGTACGGCAGTGAGGGCTCACCCGACGCAGCCGCGAGCAGGGCACGAGGCATTCCACTGCGCTCCGTCCAGAAGCCCTGATCGCCGAACACGATCAAATGTGAGCGGGCGCGGGTGATGGCCACATTCCACAGATTCACCTCGCGGCACAGCCAGTTCACCGATCGAGGCGCCATCTGCTCACCGGCGACAAGGGACAAGAGCATGACGTTCTGCTGGCCCCCCTGGAAGGTGTGCACTGTGCCCACGCGAACGCGCGGCTCGTCCGCCAGGAGTCCCGTGATCAGTTCCTTCTGAGCCCGGAAGGGAGTGACGACGCCAATGGTCGACTCACCCGGCAAGTTCTTCAGCAGCCACTCGACCGATTTGCGGACCTGGTCCGCCTCCTCGCTGTTGATCCAGGAGCCGTTCCGCCCGCGCATAGCGACACCGCTCACATGACGCCAGCGGACGGCCTCAATCCCGTCAAGGCTCTGCAGCCCCTCCGGATCGGTGAGCACCGTCAGGCGTCCCCCGTAGCAATGCTGGTTCGAGACCCCGACGATGTCGGGATGGCACCGGAAGTGCTCGTCCAGCAGCAGCGGCCGGCCTGCGGCGTGCGCCGCCGCGTGGAACGAGGAGTACTGACGATGCTCCAGACGGTGCTCGTCCAGCCAGCTGGCCCTCACCCCCGCCGCCTTGCGTGCCTGCGCCTCCTGCTGCGGCTGCATCCGCGTGATCGGAGGCAACTGCATCGGGTCCCCGATCACGAGCGCTTGACGGGCGCGGAACAACAGCGGCAGCACGTCCATCGTGGAGCACTGCGTCGCCTCGTCCACGATCACCAGGTCGAAGAGTCCGGCACGATCCCTGAAACGCGGCCTGACGGACCTCGTGGTGACGGCCCACCCCGGTACGTAGGGCAGCACGCGGTCGAGCGTCGCCCATTCACGCGGCGACCGCTGCAGTACCGCCTCGATCCGGTCCGCGATGAGCCCCCGCCCGGCTGCAGCCTGCTCCGGCACCAAGGCCTGGAGAAGTCCGACCGCTGCTTCCTGCGCAGACTGATCGGCAGCACGTAGTCCGGCAAGCAACTGGCCGTCGTCCGGTTCGGCTTCGGCCTCGCGCGTGAGCCGCAGCCAGTCGGTCTGATCCTGCACGAAGGCAACGAGGCGCGCGAAGCCGTCCTTGTCCTGGGCTTCTACGGGCAACGGGCCCAGCTTGCGCAGCGCGCGCCTGCGTCGCAGCGCTCCGAAGAGCCATGCCCGTGCTGCCCTGCGCGCCGTACGCTGCCAACGGGCGAGCTGCTCGTCGTCCCCCAGCCCTCCGACCAGCGCCGGCACATCGCACTTCTGCCGATCGGCGTAGGCATGACGCCTTCGACCGAGATCGGCCAGTGTCCGCTCACGCCGTGCCACCGCCGCAAGGCTCCGCCGCTCGTCGTCCCGTGCCCGCTGCCGGTTGCGCACCTCCCCACGCTGCATAGCGGATGACCCGACCGGCGGAGCGCTGCGAGCGAGCTGCTGCAGGCTGGACAGCTCGGCCTCGATATTGTTGCGCTCGCCCGAGGGACTGCCGGTGCGTACGACCAGCCCCGGCATGAGCTCTTCGCATCGCTCCCAGACCTCGTCGACCGCCTTGTTGTTGGTCGATGCGACCAGGACGGTCTTCCCGGCCGCCCTCGCCGTGGCCACCGTATTGACGATGAGCTGTGTCTTGCCGGTGCCGGGCGGGCCCGTGGCCACTGTGAGCCGACGAGTCAGTGCCGCTCTGATGACGGCTTCCTGGCCTTCATTCAGCGGTAGCGGCGACACGATCTGTACGTCCCGCTCGGCATCGTCATCCGGTTGGCTTCCTTCGGCGAGAGCGCCCAAGGCAGTGCCCGCGAATCCGCCGATCTGGCTGCGCATCGTGGCGTAGTCCTTGGCGAGCCGCCGCGCAGCGGGCGAATCCGCGCGTACGGCATACACAAGGGCAAGGTTGCGCGCTCCCTCGTGAGCGGACCGCAACGAGTCCCCGCTCCCCAGTGCACCGGGGTCGAGGTGTTCGGTGTCCGACAGGTTCAGTTGCTGGAGCAGAGCACGGAGTTCACGCATCATGTCGTCCCGGAAACCGGGCCGCCACCCCGGCTGGAAACCCGACAAGAGGTCCAGCCCCTCGTCCCTGCCGAGCCGTTCCAGTACCAGTGCCGGGTGTGGCACGACCGGGCCACTGGGCACGACAGTGTCACAGCCCCGTTCGTCCTGGGTGACCTCGATCTGCTGCATCACCAGTGGGGCGCATTTCTGCTGACGCCCCTCGAAGACGACAACCGTCGGGTAGCCGTACCAGAGATCGGCTCCGTCCTTGCGTGCCTGCTCGGCGAGTTCCGCAATGGGCTGCGGCGCGGGCACGGAGGTCGTCTCCCCCGACAGCAGTACTTCCTTACCGGCGGGCCACAGCGCGCGGGGCGGGTCAGCACCGTTCAGGGCCAGCATGTCGTCATTGCTGGCTTCGTAGTGCAGGCAGTTCAGGTAGTACGTGAGGAGCCGCTCCCAGTCGGCGGCGTCGAACGCCGTGTCGTCGTGCTCCGTCGCGGCTTCCTTGGCCGGCGGCAGGGGCGCCACGCCAGGACTGTCCGCCGACGCGGGGCCAGTGGTGGGCAGCGGTTCGAGCCTCGGCACCTGCTTCCCGACAGCGGAGCGTGCGAGATACACATCTCCTGTCACATGCAGACTGGACTTGGTCGGTGTCTGGCGCCTGCCGTCGGGAGCGTCTTTCATCGCGCGGCTGACATACCGGAAGAGGTCGTCCGCCGACACCATGCCGTCGCTGTCGGTGTCCGCGCGCCCCGAGTGAAGGCCGTCCACCATCGCCTTGGTGAACTGGGACGGCTGATCAACCGCCGCGGTGTAAGCCGCCTCCCACTGCTGAGAAGCGGTAAGGACATAAACACCGCTGGCCTCGATGACGGGCACCGCGCGTTCCTCGGTCGGGCCCTTGCTCCGGAAGCCCTGTACCGCCCGGCCACTGAAGCAGCAGTCCAGGACCAGTACCTTCCGGCGTGCCGCACATGCCTCCAGCTGCTCCGTGAGATACGCGGCGGAAACGCCCGTCTGCGGCAACCGGTCCGCTCGTGTGTCCGCGGCGACGAAGTAGAGCTGACCGTCCTCCTGGTCGTACGCACCGTGGCCGCTGAGGTAGACGACGACCAGTTCGTCCGGTTCCCGGTCGTTCAGAAACCTCTCGACTTCCTGCCGGACAACAGTCTTGGTCGAGTCCTCGACCCGCTCGCACTTTTCGTAACGTCCGACGGCCGGTAGTTCGAGTACCTGGCTCAGGAAGTGAACGTCAGCGCGGACGGAGGGTAACGCGGGGTAGGTCTCGTCCTCGTACAGGGCAGTACCGATGAGCAGAGCGTGATTCCGGCTCACCGGGCCTCTCCACGCGACGCGTCTCCGTCGGGGCGGTCCTGATCGCGGAGTTTCTTGAGCTCGCGGCCGGAGACACCACCCCGCAGTTCCAGCACCGTACCGTCGGGGTGCTCGATCCGGGCCCCTCGGCTCTTGCGGACCTCCACCCATCCCTTGATGGCCGTCCGCACTACGCCGAGAGCGCCTCCCGCGACGAGGAGCACTACCTCTGGGCTGAGCAACGGTCCCTTCGCGCCGTCCGTGGCCTGCCCGGCCCCGGCGGCATGGGCGAAGCGAGCGTCCACGCCGTCCAGCTGCCGCAGCAGGTCACGCAGCTCCCGTGCCTCCCGCTCCGCGTGGCTGGGATCCGCACCTGTCACCTCTACCCGCAGCATGTCGTCCGCGTGGGCCATCTGCTCCAACCCCCTCTGTTCTCAGCCACTTTGGCAATGACCATGTCGAATGATCACTGTATTGCCCGAGACCACGTCGGGTCGTCCGTATGGGGCGATGCAGCTTGGGCGGCATTCGGAAGAAGGCAATGGCAAGCCGGCGGGCCGGGACACCCCACGCGTCCCTGCCCGCCGGTGATCCGGTGCCCGTCGGTGCGGGTCAGTGTGCCGGTGCGGGCTCCTCCGTTGGCGTGCCGGCTCGCTTGCCCAGGTGGTTGAAGACCAGGTTCAGGGTGACGGCCAGGAGGCAGCCGGTGGAGATGCCGGAGCCGAGGACGATCTGGGCCCAGGAGGGGAAGGCGTTGTAGAAGCCGTCCGAGAGAGCCGGGGCGAGGCCCGCGCCCAGGGTGATGACGACGATCAGGGCGTTGTCGCCGCGGTGCAGGTCGGCCTGGAGCAGGGTCTGGATGCCGCTGACGGCGATGGAGCCGAAGAGGAAGAGGCTGACGGCGGCCAGTACCGGCATGGGGACGACCGAGATCAGGGCGGCGGCGGCCGGGCTGAGGCCGATCAGGACGAGGAGGCCGCCGCTCAGGGCGACGACGAAGCGGCTGCGGACGTTGGAGATCACGACCAGGCCGATGTTCTGCGCGAACGCGCTGGCGTGGAAGGCGTTGAAGAGCGGGCTGAGCGCGGAGCCGAGGCTGTCGGCGCGCAGGCCGCGGGCGATGGTCTTCTCGTCGACTTCCTTGTCGACGATCTTGCCCAGGGCGATCATGTCGGCGGTCGATTCCGTGAGGATCACCAGCATGACGACGCACATGGAGATGATCGCGGGGACGGAGAACTGGGGCGCGCCGAAGTGGAGTGGGGTCGGGATGCCGAACAGGGCCGCGTCGTCGAGCTTGGAGAAGTCGGCGAGGCCCATCGGGATCGCGAGCAGCGTGCCGAAGAGCATCGCGAAGAGCATGCTGATCTGCTTCAGGAAGCCGCGGGTGAAGCGCTGGAGGAGCAGCATCACCAGGATCGTGGCGGCGGCCAGGGCGATGTTCTCGGGGTGCGGGGTGCCGGTCGACGAGCCGTCCACGATCCAGTCGTACGCGACGGGGATCAGTGAGACGCCGATGAGGAGGATGACCGAGCCGGTGACGACCGGCGGGAAGAAGCGCACCAGGCGGGAGAAGTAGGAGCTCACCAGGAAGCCGAAGAGGCTGGAGACGATGATGGCGCCGAAGACGACGGGCATGCCTGCCTTTACGCCGCCCTGAGTGGTGAGGATCGTCAGCATCACGCCGACGCCCGCGAAGGAGACGCCGTTGACGAACGGCAGCTTGGAACCGATGAAGTTGCCGATGCCGAGGGTCTGGAGGAGGGTGGCGATGCCGGCCATGAGGAGGCTGCCGCCCATGAGGACCGCGGTGTCGGCGGCGGACATCTTCGCCGCGACCGCGACCACGAGCGGTACGGAGACGGCACCGGCGTACATCGAGGCGACATGCTGCAGGCTCGCGACGAGCATGCGGCCCGCGGGCAGCACCTCGTCGACGGGGTGAACGGCGGCGGCGTCGGCCGCGGGTGGTGCGGGGGCGTCGGACGGGACGCGGGCAGAACTCATGGGTGGCGCTTCTTCCGTCTCGTAACGGGATGCGGCCGGCCCCGCCCTGGGCTCCGTACGGTACGGAGCGGCCACGGCAGGACCGGCCTCAAGACTGGAAAGTAACTTCCGTCATGCGCTGGGCGGCACGACGTTACGTCAGTGCACCCCGGCAGCGGAAGACCCTTCTGCCGACCTCTGCGCCGGAATTCCTTCCTCCAGATGCCCTTCCGTCCCCTGCTGTTCACCTTCACGGCCTGCGCGAAGGTGGTTGAAGAGCAGGTTGAGGACGATGGCGACGAGACAGCCCGTGGAGATGCCGGAGTCCAGGACGACCAGCAGATCCTTGGGGAAATTGTGGTAGAACTCGGGCGCCGCGATCGGTATCAGGCCGATGCCGACGGCCGCCGCGACGATCAGCGCGTTCTCCCCCTTCTCCAGCGCCGCCGTCGACAGCGTCTGGATGCCGCTGGCGGCGACCGAACCGAAGAGCACGATGCCCGCGCCGCCCAGTACCGGCAGCGGTACGAGCGAGATGACGGACGCGGCGATCGGGCAGAGGCCGAGGACGATCAGGATCAGACCGCCGGCCGCCACGACGAAGCGGCTGCGTACCTTGGTCATCGCGACCAGGCCGATGTTCTGCGCGAACGCGCTGCACGCGAAGCCGTTGAAGAGCGGGCTGATCGCGGTGCCGAGGGTGTCGGCGCGCAGGCCGCCCTCGATGGTGCGCTCATCGGCGGGCCGGCCGACGATCTTCCCGAGCGCCAGCATGTCGGCGGTCGACTCGGTCATGCAGACCAGCATCACGATGCACATCGAGATGATCGCGGCGATGTCGAACTGCGGGGCGCCGAAGTGGAAGGGCGTCGGGAAGCCGACGATGTCGGCCTTGGTGATCACACTGAAGTCGGTGATGCCGACCGGTATCGCGATGAGCGTGCCGGCGATCAGGCCCAGGAGGATGGAGATCTGCTGGAGGAAGCCGCGCAAGGTGCGCCGGAGTACCAGCACGATCACGAACGTCAGCGCCGCCATACCGATGTTGGTCAGCGAACCGTAGTCCGGCGCCGCCGCGTTGCCGCCCTGGGACCAGTTGAAGGCCACCGGGAGGAGCGAGACGCCGATCAGGGTGATCACGGTGCCGGTGACGACCGGCGGGAAGAAGCGGACCAGCTTGGAGAAGTACGGGGCGAGGACGAAGCCCAGTACACCGGCGACGATCACCGCGCCGAAGATGATCGGCAGCGCGTTCTCGGGGCTCTGCGCTTTGCCGATGGCGACCATCGGGGTGACGCCCGCGAACGAGACGCCGTTGACGAACGGCAGCTTCGCGCCGATCTTCCAGAAGCCGAGGGTCTGCAGCAGGGTGGCGATGCCAGCGGTGAAGAGGCTGGCGCCCATCAGGAATGCCGTCTCGGTCGCGCTCAGCCCGCAGGCCGGCCCGACGATCATCGGCGGGGCCACCACGCCCGCGTACATCGCGGCCACGTGCTGCAGGCCGCTGGTGAACATTTTGAAAGGCGGAAGGGTCTCGTCGACCGGATGCTTCCGGTCCCCCTCCACTTGCTGCCCGGGTGTTGCGGCCACTGCGGGCCTCCTTCGATTTCTGTGCCACCGGGCCGGTGGCACGAGCCTGTCACGGAGGGACTGCCATGTGATGCCGTGCGGGTGCGAGTGCGGTTGCGGGTGCTGCTGTGCGCTTATGGCGCGCGTGGAGGGGTGGTGCGTGGTGACGCGGAGAGCGGGTGAGGTACCGGCCCGGGGACGCGGGTTCTTGCCCGCGTCCCCGGGGCACGGCGCTTGTGGATCCCGCTCGGATCCACAAGCTCAGCCGGGGGCCGTCCCCCCCGGCCGAGTCTTGAGGTGTGCCGTACGGGCCGGCCTTTACTGGTCGGCCGTACGGGAGGTGCGTACCGCTGAGGGTCAGCCCTCGGCGGCGATGCGGGCGAGCCGCTGGGACTCGGCGCGCGCGGTACGTGCGATGGCGTCCTCGTCGACGGTGACGAGGCGGTTGTCCTCGACCACCGGCGCGCCGTTGACCAGCGAGAGGGTCACCGGGGCCGCCGCGCCGAAGACCAGCGCGGTGACCGGGTCGGCGATGGTGGAGTGGCCGAGGCCGTCCAGCTTCCACAGCACCAGGTCGGCGAGCTTGCCGGCCTCCACCGAGCCGATCTGGCCGGCCCGGCCGAGCACCTCTGCGCCGCCGTACGTGCCCAGGCGCAGCGCCTGACGGGCATTCAGGGCGGCCTCGCGGTGCGGGCCGAGGCGGTTGATGAGCAGCGCGTTGCGCAGTTCGGTGTGCAGCTCGCCGGACTCGTTGGAGGCGGTGCCGTCCACGCCGAGGCCGACCGGGACGCCGGCCGCGAGCATGTCCGGTACCCGGGCGATGCCGGCCGCGAGGCGCGCGTTGGACGACGGGCAGTGCGCGACGCCCGTACGGGTACGGGCGAACGCCGCGATGTCCGAGTCGTTCATGTGGACGCAGTGCGCCATCCACACGTCCTCACCGAGCCAGCCGGTGGACTCGAAGTAGTCCGTCGGGCCCATGCCGAACAGCTCGTGGCAGAACTTCTCCTCCTCCACGGTCTCGCTGCCGTGGGTGTGGAGGCGTACTCCCTTGCGGCGGGCCAGTTCGGCGCCCTGCTTGAGGAGGTCGGTGGTGACCGAGAACGGCGAGCACGGCGCGACGGCGATCTGCGTCATCGCGTCGAAGGAGGCGTCGTGGTGCCGGTCGATGGTCTCCTCGGTGGCCGCGAGCGCGCCCTCCAGGGACTCCACCGCGAAGTCCGGCGGCAGCCCGCCGTCCGACTCGCCGCGGTCCATCGAACCGCGGGCGAGGGTGAAGCGTACGCCCATGTCGGACGCGGCCTTGATGATGGCGCCCGAGAGGTCGCCGGAGCCGCGCGGGTAGACGTAGTGGTGGTCCATGGCGGTGGTGACACCGCCGCGGGCCATCATCGCCAGCGAACCCTGCGCGGCCGCCGCCGCCATCGGCTCGTCGATGCGGGCCCAGGTGGGGTAGAGCGCGACCAGCCAGTTGAAGAGGTTGTGGTCGGTCGCGAGGCCGCGGGTGATCCACTGGTAGAAGTGGTGGTGCGTGTTGACCAGGCCGGGGGTGAGCAGGTGGCCGGTGCCGTCGATACGGCGTACGACACCTTCCAGGCCCTCGGGCGCGGGTCCCGCGCCCACCGACTCGATCCGGTTGCCGGCGATGACGACGTGTCCGCTCGCGTACTCGGTGTCGTCCGCGTCGACGGTCGCGATCGCGCAGTTCTCGATGATGATGCGCGCGACCGCGCTGTCAGGGGTTGCCGGTGCTGCCATGGGGTCTTCCTTCACTCTGTCGCTGACTGGGCACGGCAGGACCCTAGGGAATTTGAGTGCCGGAGCCGGACGACGCAGCTGACAGGACTGCCGCCGGTGGGGTGCTCCGGGTGCCGAGATGGTGGAAGAACAGGTTGAGCAGGACCGCGACCAGCGCGCCGGCGCTGATGCCGGAGCCGAGGACGGTCTGTGCCCAGGCCGGGAAGTCCGCGTAGAACGTCGGCGCGGCGAGCGGGATGATGCCGGCGCCCAGCGAGACGGCCACGAGGATGATGTTGGAGCTGTCGTCCAGGCCCGCTTCGGAGAGCGTGCGGATGCCGCTGACCGCGATGGAGCCGAAGAGGACGATGCCGGCGCCGCCGAGCACGGGCATCGGGACCAGCGAGACGACCGCGCCGAGCACGGGGAAGGCGCCGAGCACGATGAGGGCGCCGCCCGCGACGGCGACGACGTAGCGGCTGCGTACCTTCGTGAGCGAGACGACGCCGACGTTCTGCGCGAAGGCGCTGGTGGGGAAGCCGCCGAAGATCGGTCCGATGAGCGTCGCGATGCCGTCCGTGCGCAGACCACGGGTGATGGTCCTGCCGGTGCACTCGCGGTCGCAGATCTCGCCGAGTGCCAGCATCCCGGCCGAGGACTCGGTCATCAGGACGAGCATGACGATGCACAGCGAGAGGATCGCGGCGGGCTGGAACTCGGGCGGACCGAAGGCGAAGGGGGTGGGCAGCGCGGCGATGGGCGCCTCGCGGATCGAGGAGAAGTCCGCCAGACCGAAGGGGATCGCGGCGAGGGTGCCGATGACCAGGCCGAGGAGGAGGGCGATCTGCTTGATGAAGCCCTGAAAGAAGCGCTGGATGAGCAGGATGACGACGAGCGTGAAGCCGGCCAGTGCCAGGTACTTCATGTCGCCGTGGTCGGCGGCGTTGGCGTCGCCGCCCTGCGCCCAGCCGACCGGTACGGGCATCAGCGTCACCCCGATGAGGGTGATCACGACGCCGGTGACCAGCGGCGGGAAGAACCTCAGCAGCTTGCCGAAGAAGGGGCCGACGGCGAGGCAGAAGACGCCGGCGACCATGACCGCGCCGTAGATCGCGGGCAGTTGGTGCCCTTTGGAGGTGATCTCCGCGATGGCGAGCATGGGCGTGATGCCCGCCGAGGAGGCGGCGTTCACGAACGGCAGCCGGTTACCGGCGAACTTCCGTATCCCCAGGGTCTGCAGAAGGGTGGCGAGCCCGGCGATGAGGAGGCTCGCGGCGATCAGCCGGGTCTGGCCGGCCGAGTCCAGGTGGGCGGCCTGGCCGATGATGAGCGGAGGGGTGACCACGCCGGCGTACATGGCGGCGATGTGCTGGAGGGCGGCGGGGACGAGCCGCTTGGGACCCAGCTTCTCGTCCACCGGGTGGACGTCGGTTTCGGGGTGGTGCTCAACGTGCGATTGCTGTGCCATGGGTCGTTCCCCTCAGGATTCGCGGCCCCCTCCCGCCGTGCGGGAGAACGGGAGGGGGATACGAGGCACTTTCGCGGCGTGGGAGAGCCGTCAGAGGTTGGTCATGTCCACCGGGATGCGCGCGTCGACACCGTCGCGCAGGATGGTGGCCTCGATGAGCCCGTACGGGCGGTCCGCCGCGTAGTAGACGGCTCCGTCCTTGGCCTCGTTGTCGAGGCCGAAGGGCGAGAGGTCCTGGCGGAAGTGGTGCTTGTTCGGCGCCGAGAAGCGGATCTCGTCTATCTCGCTGCGGTTGTTGATGACCCGCGAACCCATTTGGTACAGGGTCTGCTGCAGGGAGAGCGAGTAGGTCTCGACGAAGGCGTTGAGGATGTGCTTCTTGACCTGGTCGTAGGACCGCTCCCAGCTGGGCATCCGCTGTTCGTCGGACGTCCAGTTGTGCCGCCACCAGGTGGACAGCGAGGTGGCGAGGATACGGTCGTAGTCCTCCTGCAGCGTCGTGTACTTGTCCTTGATGTAGCCCCAGAACTCGGAGTTCGTGGAGTTCATCACGGTCAGGTCCTTGAGGCCCGAGAGGATCTCGAACTTCTCGCCGTCGTACGTGATCTGCGCGAGGCGGGTCTCCTGGCCCTTGCGGACGAAGGAGTGCTTGACCTCGTCGGCGCCGATGAACTTGGAGTTGGCGTCGGAGCCGGCGATGCGCTCCCAGGTGTACTCCTCGATGCGGATGCGCGCCCGGTGGATGGACGGCTGGCTGTCGACGAAGTGCCGGGCGAGGTGGATGCCGTACTGCTCGGCGGACTCGATGCCGTATTCCTTGGCGAACGCGAAGCAGGTGTTCTTCGTCGTGTCCGTGGGCAGGCAGTTGGCGTTGGAGCCGGAGAGGTGGACCTCCTCCAGGTCGCCGGAGAGGGCGACGGAGACGTTGAGGTCCTTGATGTGGTGCGTGTCGCCGTCCCGGGTGATCTTTACGACCCGGTTTTCCGCCTTGCCGTACTGGTTCTGGCCGAGAATCGTGGGCATGTCGGTGCTAGCTCCCTCGGTATACGGAGTAGCCGAACGGGTTGAGCAGCAGCGGTACGTGGTAGTGCTCGCCCGGCTTGACGGCAAAGGTGATTGCCACCTCCGGGAAGAAGGCTCCGCTGTCCCGTAGCGCGGGGGCGTCCTGCTGTTCCTCGGCTTGCTTTATCGAACTGTGCTGGCCCGCAAGGAAGTACGCCTCCGTCTCGAAGTCGAGACGTACGTGCGTGGTGCCCGCCGGCAGGGCCGGCAGGTCCTTGCAGCGCCCGTCCGCGTCCGTCTTGGACGCGCCGTGCGCGGTCCATGCCCCGTCGCTGCCGGAGCGCACCGAGAGCGTGAGGGCCACGCCCTCTGCGGGGCGGCCGACGCTGGTGTCCAGGATGTGCGTGGACACCGACGTCTGATCGGCAGCCGTGTCGCTGCTCATGCTGCGTCTCCTTCTGCGAGGCGGGTCAGGCGGATGCGGTTGATCTTGACGAGCTCCCCACGCACGATCTCTCGTTCGTGTTCCGGCGCGTTGTCGATCCGGTTACGGACCGCGTCCCTCATCTGCTCGGCGGTCAGGCCGGTGGCGCAGATGAGGAAGACGTGCCCGAAGCGCTCCTGGTAGGCCAGGTTCAGTTCGAGCATCTCGGCCTTGAGCTCGTCGGAGGCCCCCGCCATCCCGCGCTGCTCGCGGGAGGAGGTGGGGTCGCCCGGCTTGGGGCGGCCGATCGGCGGGTGCCCCGCCATCGCCTCGGCCAGGTCGTCCGCCGTCAGCTCGGCCATGGCTGCGTCGCTGGCGGCGAAGAGGGCCTCGGTGTCGGCGTACGGGCGCTGCGCGAGGATCTTGCTCCCCCACGCCTCGCTGGCACACACCTCGTGCAGCGCGGCCTGGGCCTCGCTGACATCGGCGGCATTGAACCGGGTGAGCCCCGGAGTCGTACTCGAAGACACGGGAAGCCTCCGTGGCTGCGTCGTGCTGTGCGTTGGACGGGCTGGGCATAGCTAAGTCTGCGGACAACACCACGTCAACACTTTGTTGAAAACTCGGCAACACGAAAGCCGCCGCTCCGGAAACCCGGAACGACGGCTTGTGGCGGTTTGCCGCGAGGTAAGGGACGGGAGCCGGTCAGCGCCCGGCCTTGGCCCCGTTCTCCCTGTTCAGGTAGTTGTAGACGGTGAATCTACTGACGCCGAGCGCGCTCGCGACCGTCTCCACGCCATGCCGTACGGAGAAGGCGCCGCGGGTCTCCAGGATGCGCACGACCGACTGTTTGGTCCTGCGGTCCAGCTCGGCGAGCGGGCGGCCGTGCCGGCGCTCCAGGTCCGCCAGCAGGTGATCCAGGGAGTCGGAGAGATGCGGCAGCCGTACGGCCACCCGGTCCTCGCCCTCCCAGGTCAGTACGACGTCGTCCCCCTGCGCCAGATCGGGCGCGACCATCTCCCCGCCCATCGCGTCCACCAGCGGCTTCACCGCTTGGACGAACGGGTGGTCGGCAGGCTCGGTCACCGCTCGGCCTCCTTGGCGTCCTGGCCGTCCCGGCCGTCCGGTATCACGTTGACCTGGAGCGAGACGCGGGTGGCGCCGGCCGCCAGGGATTGCCGCAGCAGCGCGTCCACCGCGGTGAGCACCCGCTCCGCGTCCCCCTCGGCGGTATTGCCGAACGGGCCGACGTCGACCGCGTCCAGCTCGCCGCCCGTGACGACCTCACGGGCCACCACCGCGTGGTCCGGTGCCTCGTCCAGGTCGAACGGTTCCGTCGTGAACTCCACTCTCAATCGCACACCGTCAACCTACTGCCGACGTCGGCCCGGCCACCAGAATCGACCGCACGGGACCCCTTGACAGCCCTCCTACCCCGCGGGCACTCTTCCAATACGCAGAAAGAAAGTTTCGCAATACGGAAGGCGCTTACGCAGCATGGGCTTCACCGACACGCGCTTCGACGTCAATCTGTCGATCCTCTTCACCGAGCTCCCGCTGCTGGAGCGCCCCGCCGCCGCGGCCGCCGCCGGCTTCACCGCGGTCGAGCTGTGGTGGCCGTGGGTCGACGCGCCGGTGCCCGAGCAGTCCGAGCTGGACGCGCTGCGGGACGCGCTGAACGACGCCGGCACCCAGCTCGTCGGCCTGAACTTCTACGCCGGGCAGCTGCCGGGCCCCGACCGCGGCGCCCTCTCCCTGCCCGGCGAGGAATCCGAGAAGTTCCGCGCCAACGTACCGGTCGCGGTGGAGTTCGCCCGCACGATGGGCTGCACGGCGCTGAACGCGCTGTACGGCAACCGCATCGAGGGCGTCGACCCGGCCCTCCAGGACGAGGTGGCCCTCGCCAACCTCACCTACGCCGCCCGCGCCGCCGACTCCATCGGCGCGACGCTGCTGATCGAGGCGCTGAACCAGCCCGAGTCGCCGCTCTGCCCGATCGTCTCCGCCCCCAAGGCCATCGAGATCGTCGACAAGGTCAACGCGGCCACCGGGCTCGGCAACGCCAAGTTCCTGATGGACCTGTACCACCTGGCCATGAACGGCGAGGACCTCAACGAGGTCATCGAGTCCTGCACCGAGAAGACCGGGCACGTGCAGATCGCCGACAACCCCGGACGCGGCGCGCCCGGCACCGGCCACCTGGACTTCACCGACCTGATCAACCGCCTGAAGAAGGCCGGTTACGACGGCTGGGTGGGCCTGGAGTACAAGCCCGGCGACCGCCCCAGCGCCGGTGCCTTCGAGTGGCTGCCCGCCCCGCTGCGCGCCGCCGGCCGGCACTGAGCCCGGACGACTGACGGACGGGCCGGGGGGGAGCGACCGATGCCGAGGATGACCGCTGAAGCGGCGGCCGCACGGATCGTCCGGGACGAGGGCGGCGACACCGCCTTCGGCTGCCCGGACGCGCCCGGCGGCCCGCTGCACGCGGCGCTCGCGGCCGTCGGCACCGCTCTCCCGACCGCACGCCACGCGCAGTCCGCGGCGCACATGGCCGACGGCTGGGCCCGCGCGAGCGGGCGCACCGGGGTGGTCGTCGCGGGCGCGGCATCAGGGCCGGGGCTGGTCCCCGGGCTGCACGCCGCACACGCCGACGGCGTACCGCTGGTCTGCCTCGCCGCGGGGCCCGGTGAGCCGGTACGTGCGGTGACCAAGCAGGTCTTACCGGCCGCCTCCGCCGCCCGCCTGCCGTGGGCGCTGCGCGAGGCGTTCCGTACGGCCCGGGAGGGCCGACCCGGACCGGTGCTGGTGGAACTGCCCGCCGACACCGGGGCGGAGATCGCATACGATCCGGCGGTCGACGCGCCACTGCCCGTACGGAGCGGCGCACCGCATCCGGCGCAGGTCGCGGCCGCGCTGGAGCTGCTGCTGGCAGCGCGCCGGCCGCTGCTGCTGGCGGGCGGCGGAGTGACCGCGGCCGACGCCGGTGCCGCGCTCCGCGCGCTGGCCGGCCGGCTGCGGGTGCCGTTCGCCGACACCCCTGGCGGCCGCGGCTGCGCGGGGGACGGTGCTGAGCTGTACGCCGGTACCGTCGGGCGCCCTCCCGGGGACCAGGCCCTCGGTGCGGCGGACTGCGTGCTGGCGGTCGGCACCGGGCGGGCCGCCGGGCTCCTCTCGGGGGTGCCCACGGTGATTCAGGTGGACGCCGAACCGTCGGCGATCTGCGGGTACGGCACGGCCGGCCTGGGAATCGTCGCGGATGCGCGGCTCTTCCTGAAGGCGCTGCACGACGCGGCGTCCGGTACGGAGCGGGAGTGCGCCTCCTGGACCAGGCCCGCAGGGGCCGCGGTCCGGGCGCCCGCCCCGGGCGGCGCTCCGGTCCCGGCCGGCCGGGTCCACGCGGAGCTCGATGCGGTCTTCGGCACGGACGCCTGCTTCGTCCTCACGGAGGAGGTGTACGGCGAGTGGGGCGGCGCGCTGCTCCCGGTCGGCGGGCCACGGCGGCTGCTGCTCGGCGGCCGCGGCGGGCCGCCGGGCTGGGCGGTCCCCGCGGCGCTCGGTGCCCAACTCGCGCTGGCCGCTGCCGCGCCGGACGCCGTACTGGTCGGTCTCGGCACGGGGCCCGGACTCCCGCCGCTGGCCGAGGAGTTGGCGGTCGCGGCGGAGTGCTCGGTGCCGTACGTGCAGTTACTGCTCGGCCGGGACGAGCGCGGCCCGGACGCCGTGCGCCTGGCCGAGGCGTACGACTGCTCCGGCTGCCGGGTCACGGCTCAGGAAGGGCTGCGCTCGGCGCTGGAGTGGGCCCGCAAGGAGGCCGTCTCCACGCGGCGCCCGGTCCTGGTGGACGTGCTGGCCAGGCCCGACGCATAACAGCACACACAGACTTCCGGCGGCGGCGCCGACACCTGTCCTGTCGCGCCCAGGTGCCGCCGCCGGGACCCTTTTCCGGCCGCTCGTTGCGGTGGTAGAAGGACACGAGCAAGTTTTCAACAAACTGTTGACGTTTGGTTGGAGCCCTCCATACGCTCCAACATGCGGAAGTCGGCTTCCGCGCTCTTCGTACGGAAGGTCACCATGACGAAGCCCTCGCTGACGGCGCGCACACTCACCACGGAGTCGGGCGCCCCCGTCGCCGACAACCAGAACTCCGCCACCGCCGGCATCGGTGGCCCGATCGTCCTGCAGGACCAGCACCTGATCGAGAAGCTCGCCCGCTTCAACCGGGAGCGCATCCCGGAGCGTGTGGTGCACGCCCGCGGTTCCGGCGCGTACGGCTACTTCGAGGTGACCGACGACGTCACCGGCTTCACCCGCGCCGACTTCCTGAACACCGTCGGCAAGCGGACCGAGCTCTTCATCCGCTTCTCGACCGTCGCCGACAGCCTCGGCGGCCCGGACGCGGCGCGTGACCCGCGCGGCTTCGCGGTCAAGTTCTACACCGAAGAGGGCAACTACGACCTCGTCGGCAACAACACCCCGGTGTTCTTCATCAAGGACCCGATCAAGTTCCCCGACTTCATCCACTCGCAGAAGCGCGACCCCTTCACGGGCAAGCAGGAGCCGGACAACGTCTGGGACTTCTGGGCGCACGCCCCCGAGGCCACCCACCAGGTCACCTGGCTGATGGGCGACCGGGGCATCCCGGCCTCCTACCGCCACATGAACGGCTACGGTTCGCACACCTACCAGTGGACCAACGCCGAGGGCGAGCAGTTCTTCGTCAAGTACCACTTCAAGACCAACCAGGGCATCCGCTGCCTGGACGCCGACCAGGGCGCCGAGCTGGCCGGCAAGGACGCCAACTCGCATCAGACGGACCTGCTGCAGTCCATCGAGCGCGGTGTGTACCCGTCCTGGACGCTGTACGTGCAGATCATGCCGGCGGCCGAGGCGGCGGACTACCGCTTCAACCCGTTCGACCTGACCAAGGTGTGGCCGCACAAGGACTACCCGCTGCAGCGCGTCGGCCGGATGGTCCTGGACCGCAACCCGGACAACGTCTTCGCCGAGGTCGAGCAGGCCGCCTTCTCGCCGAACAACTTCGTGCCCGGCATCGGCCCGTCCCCCGACAAGATGCTGCAGGGCCGGCTCTTCGCCTACGCCGACGCGCAGCGCTACCGTCTGGGCGTCAACCACACCCAGCTCCCGGTCAACGCCCCCAAGGCGACGGTGGCGAACAACTACGGCCGGGACGGTCTGATGGCCGCCAACGCCCAGGGCCGGCAGGCGAAGAACTACGAGCCGAACAGCTACGACGGCCCGGTCCAGACGAACGACGCGCTGTCCGCGCCGTTCGCCGTCACCGGCCACACCGGCACCCACGAGGCCCCGCAGCACACCAAGGACGACGACTTCTTCCAGGCCGGTGAGCTCTACCGACTGATGTCGGAGGACGAGAAGAAGCGTCTCGTGGCGAACATCGCCGGCGGCCTCTCGCAGGTCTCCCGCGACGACGTCATCGAGAAGAACCTCGCGCACTTCCACGCCGCCGACCCGGACTACGGCAAGCGCGTCGAGGCCAAGGTCCGCGAGCTGCGCGAGGACTGAGTACCGGTCCTCGAAAGGCTGCGTGAGGACTGACGGGAGGTCAGCACCCTTGCGCGTCCGTACCGTCCGGCCCGTTGAGGGGTGGCCGGGCGGTACGGACCGGCCGGCGGCTTCGGCCGCCGGCCGACGGTGGGCTCCGCGGCGCGGTGGGAGAAACCAGTGCGGTGGTACGGGCGCGTCTCATAGGGAAGGGCGCGTCCTCTCCCCCGCACCGCGGAGCACACCTTCTTCACCCCATCCCTCTTCAAGACTCCGTCCGGTGGCGCGTGTCCTGTCGCGCCTGTAACCCGTGTCACCGGGCGGGAACCACCCGCAGGGCCCGGCTCGTCCGTACGGTCACGGACGAGCCGGGCCCTGTGCTCGTGTCTCCTCCCGCCTTCCCTCCCGTCTCTCCCCGCGATTCGCCCCACGAACGGCGCATTCCGGGAGACCATGGACGGCGATGAGCCGAACGACCCGCCAGGAGCCGAACATGGCCGACAGCGTGCCGGTGCGCTGCCCTACGTGCCGCCGCGAGAACGCCTTCACCCCGCCCACCTTCCCGTGTGCGTGCGGGGCGCCGCTGACGATGCCGGTGCTGCGCGGCGGGGTGCCCGTCGAGATCCAGCACCGCACGTGGCAGAGCTCCTGGGTCGAGGTGCGCTGCGAGTCCTGCGGGCGGCTGGACGAGTGGCCGACGCCGGAGTCGGCATGCGCGTGCGGCACGGTCGTCCGGGTGCCGGTGATACCGGCCCCGGGACCGCCGGCCCCGGAGATCAGCCCACTCGGCCGTGCGGGACACCGCTCCCCCGCGCGCCCGGCCACGCTGCGCCCCGCCTTCCGCCCGGTGACGATCCGCACCGCGCGGGACTGCGTCACCGCCGCCGTCCAGTACCTGAAGTGGCTGGGCTTCACCGAGGTCGTCCGCGCCCCCGAGCGCAGCTCATCGGGGGTGGACGTACGGGGCCGCGGGCTGGTGGCGCAGGTCGACCCGACCACCCGCCCGACCCGGCTCCGCGAGATCGAGACGGTCTGGCTGAACGGCCTCAACGACTCCGCGCTCGCGGTGTTCTTCTCGCTGGCCGGTTACGCGAACGACGCCCGGACCCGCGCCGACGCGCTGCACGTCCCGCTCTTCGTCATGGACCTCACGGGCACCCCGCAGCCGGTGAACGACCCGGCGGACGAGCTGATCAGGAAGGGTCCGTGACCCGTTCCCGGTCCTGACTCCGCTCGGCGCGGTCCGGGTTCTCCTGCGAGTTCCGGTAGCCGAACAGCGCGTACACGACCATGCCCAGCGCCATCCACCCGGCGAACCGCAGCCAGGTCACCGGGTCGAGGTTGCTGATCAGCCAGACGGAGAAGGCGACGCCGATGGCCGGTACCAGCGGGACCAGCGGTGTACGGAAGGCACGCGGCAGGTCGGGGCGGGTGCGCCGCATGACCACGACCGCCACCGCGACGACGATGAACGCCATCAGGATGCCGATGTTGGTGAGGTCCGCGGCCTCCCGGATGGGCAGGAAGCCGGCGATGACCGCCGAGCCGATGCCGACCGGCCAGATCACCCGGGTCGGCACCTGCCGCTTCGGGTGATTGCGGGCGAAGTAGCGCGGCAGCAGCCCGTCCCGGCTCATCGAGTACCAGACCCGGGACACCGCCAGCATGTTGGCGAAGGCCGAGGTGGTGATGCCGATGATGGCACCGACGGCGACGACCATGCCGAGCCCGCCGAGGCCGACCGAGGCCAGCGCGCTGGAGAACGGGCTGTCCACGTCGATCCGGCGGTAGTCCTGCATGCCCAGCAGCACGACGCACACCAGCAGGTAGACGACCGCGGCGATGCCGAGGGAGATCACGATGGCCTTCGGCAGCACCTTCTTCGCCTCGGCGCTCTCCTCCGCGGCCGCGCTCATCGCGTCGTACCCGTAGACCGCGAAGAAGGTGGTCGCGGCGCCGGTGAACGCGCCGCCGAGACCGTACGGCAGAAAAGGGCTGTAGTTGCCCGCCGAGATGTGGAAGGCCCCGGCGATCACCACCAGCGCCACGATGCCCAGCTTGACCACGACCAGGATCGTCTCGAAGCGCGCCGACTCCTTCGTACCGCGCGAGAGCACGAACGCGAGCAGCAGGCAGAGCAGCGCGGCGAGCAGATCGACCCGGTGTCCGGCGCCGGTGCCGGGCGCACCGAGCATCCAGGCCGGCAGGTCGATGCCGATGCCCTCCAGGACGTACGAGAAGTAACCGGAGACCGCGATGGCCACCACGGCGACGATCGCGGTGTACTCCAGCAGCAGGTCCCAGCCGATGGCCCAGCCGACGACCTCGCCGAGCGCCGCGTAGGAGTAGGTGTACGCGGAGCCCGCCTTCGGGATGGTGCCCGCGAACTCGGCGTAACAGAGCGCCGCCGCGCTGCTGGCGATGATCGCGATCAGGAAGGAGAGCATCACGCCGGGCCCGGCGTCCTCGTGCGCGACCACCCCGGCCAGCGAGAAGACGCCCGCGCCCACCAGGCCGCCCAGGCTCAGCGCGACCAGCTGCCACAGGCCCATCGTGCGGCGCAGCCCGCCGGCGGACTCCTCCTCGGAGGAGTCCACGGGCTTGCGGCGGAAGATCTCTCTCGCGACGCTCACAGGACGAAGCCTTCTGGGAAGGGATCTCTGGGATCCAGCAGGTAGTTGGCGGTGGCGGTGATCCAGGCGCGGCCGGAGAACTCCGGTACGACGGCGGGCAGCCCGCCGACTTCGGTGGTGCCGACGAGCCGCCCGGTGAACCGGGTGCCGATGAACGACTCGTTGATGAAGTCGGCGTGGAGCGGGAGTTCGCCGCGGGCGTGGAGCTGGGCCATCCGTGCCGAAGTGCCCGTGCCGCACGGCGAGCGGTCGAACCAGCCCGGGTGGATGGCCATGGCGTTGCGCGAGTGCCGGGCGTCGGACCCGGGAGCGAGGAACTGTACGTGCTTGCAGCCGGAGATGAGCGGGTCGACGGGGTGCTCCGGGCGGTTCTGCTCGTTGACGGCCTTCATGATCGAAAGGCCCGCCGCCAGGATCTCGTCCTTGCGTGCCCGGTCGAACGGGAGCCCCAGCCGCTCCAGTTCCACGATCGCGTAGAAGTTGCCGCCGTACGCCATGTCGTAGCGGACCTCACCCAGCCCGGGGACCTCGACCTTGGCGTCCTGTTCGAGCGCGAAGGCGTCCACGTTGCGCAGGGTGACGCGCTCCGCGACGCCGTCCCGTACGCTCACCCGCGCCTCGACCAGCCCGGCCGGAGTGTCCAGCCGGACGACGGTCTCCGGCTCGGTGACCGGGACCATGCCGGTCTCGACGAGGACGGTGGCGACGCCGATCGTGCCGTGCCCGCACATCGGCAGAAAGCCGCTGACCTCGATGTACAGGACGCCCCAGTCGGCGTCGGGGCGGGTGGGCGGCTGCAGCAGGGCGCCGCTCATGGCGGGGTGGCCGCGCGGCTCGTCGACGAGGAACCGGCGGAGCCCGTCGAGGTGTTCGACGGCGTACCGGCGGCGGTCGGCCATGGTGGCACCCGGTATCGGGCCCACCCCGCCGGTCACCACCCGGGTGGGCATGCCCTCGGTGTGCGAGTCGACGGCGCTGAGGGTGCGTACCGACCTCATCAGGCGGCCGCCAGCTTTTCGAGGGCGGTGATGGCGCGGGCCATGTCGGCGCGGACCTGCTCGCGGTGCTCGGGGACGAGGGGGCCGCGCGGCGGGCGGCAGGGACCGCCGTACCGGCCGACCTGCTCCATGCCCGCCTTGATGGCCTGCACGAATTCGGTGCGGGAGTCCCAGCGGAAGGCGGCGACCAGCGGCTCGTACAGCGCGCGTGCCTCCTCCAGGCGCCCGGCCCTGGCCAGCGCGTACAGCTTCGCGGACTCGGCGGGGAAGACGTTCGGGAAGCCGGCGAACCAGCCGACGGCGCCCATCAGCAGGCTCTCCAGGACCACATCGTCCGCGCCGCTGATGATGTCGAGCCCCGGCGCCTGCTCCTTGATCTCCAGTACGCGGCGGACGTCGCCGGAGAACTCCTTGACCGCCACGACGTTGTCGATCTGTGCGATCTCGCCGAGGAGTTGCGGGGTGAGATCGACCTTGGTGTCGATGGGGTTGTTGTAAACCATGACGGGGAGGCCGACGGAGGCCACCGCCTCGAAGTGGGCGAGCACCTCGCCGGGGTTGGCGCGGTACATGGTCGGCGGCAGACAGAGCACGCCGTCGGCGCCGTCCTCGGCGGCCACCTCGGCCCAGTGCCGGGCCTGGTGGCTGCCGACGCCGTGCACGCCGACGATCACGGTGCCGTCGTCGCCGACCGCCTCGATCGCGGTACGGGCGACCGCGCGGCGCTCCTCGTCGGTGAGCGAGGAGTACTCCCCCAGCGAGCCGTTCGGGCCGACGCCGTCGCAGCCGTTGGCCACCAGCCAGCGGCAGTGCTCGGCGTAACGGTCCAGGTCGACGGCGAGCCCGGCGGGCGCCGCGGGATCCTCGAGGTACGGGAGCGCGGTGGCGACGACCACGCCGCCGAGGCCTGCGGGGCGGTGGGAGGCGGTGCTGCTCATGCGGTGCTCTCCTTCGTGTCGGGTTCCGAGGGGTCGGGGTGGTCGGGGGTACTGGCCAGCTCACCCAGGCGGATGGGCTGGGCGAGGGGGCGGCGGTGCGGCGCGGCGACGGGCAGGCCGTCCGCCGGCCGGCCCGGCGGGGAACCGCCCAGCCGGGCCGTGAGCTCGGCGACCGTGGGTCCGCAGATCCGGGCCTGGCAGGGGCCGAGGCCCGCGCGGGTGGCGAGCTTGGTGACGCGCGGCGCGGCGCCGGCCTCCTCGGTGGCGGTCCGGCAGAGCGCCCCGTAATCGGTCTCCTCGCAGCGGCAGATCACGGTCTCCGGGCGCAGCCAGCCGGGCCAGGCGGAGCCGACGGGATGGGCGGCGGCCAGTCGGGCGGCGAAGGCGCGGCCCCGGTCGCGGTTGCGGCGGACCCGGCGCAGCGCGGGCGCCGCGGGGTCGCCGCCGCCCGCGAGCCAGCCCGCGAGCGCGCCTTCGGTACGGGCGGCGGGCGCGCCCGCGATGCCGGTGATCTCCCCGGCCGCGTACACGCCCGGGCAGCTCGTCAGCTGGTCGCCGTCGACGGCCACGAACTCACCCGTCGGGGACCGCAGCAGCGCGCAGCCCGCGGCCATCGGGAGCTCAAGCTGCGGGCTGAAGGCGTGGCTGACGCAGAGCGCGTCCACGGCGACGGTCACCTCGCTTCCCGGGACCACCGACCAGTCGGGCCGCAGCCGCGCGGTGACCGCCTCTTCGACGCGGCCCTTCCCGCGCGCCTCGATGACGGTCCTGCCCATCCGGTACGGGACCCGGTGGCGGGCCAACAGGGCGGTGTACTCGGCGAGTTCGGCGGCCTTGCCGGGCTGCTCCGCCAGTTCCCAGGGGCGGCGTGCCCAGCCGCGGGCGACGGTCGCGGGCGGGTTCGCCTCCAGGACCGCCCGTACCCCGGCGCCCGCCTCCAGCAGCGCGGCGGCGACGGGGAGCAGGAACGGTCCGCTGCCCGCGAGCAGCACGTCGTCGCCGATGGCCAGCCGCTCCCCCTTGGCGAGCGCCTGCGCCGCGCCTGCCGCGTACACCCCGGGCAGCTCCCAGCCGGGGAACGGGAGTACCCGGTCGTGGGCGCCGGGGGCGAGGACCAGCGCGTCGGGGGCGAGGGTGCGGCGCGGCCGGTCCGTGCCGTCGGCGGGGCCGGTCAGGGTGTGGACGAGGGGCGGCCCTGGACACCCGGGTTCCGGCCGTTCCAGCGCCCAGACGGCGGTCTCCGCCAGCCAGGTGCAGCGCGGATGGCCGAGGACGCGGTGGCGCAGGCGCTCGAACGCGGCCCACCCGTGGTGCAGCCGGCCGGGCCGGGCGGCGCCGTACTCCTCGGGCAGCATGCGGTGGTACTGGCCTCCGGGCCGCTCGGCCGCGTCGAGGAGGGTGACGGCGGCCCCGGCGGCCAGCGTGGAGGCGGCAGCGGCGAGGCCGGCGGGACCGGCGCCGACCACGACGACCTGACGCAACGTCATGCGCCCTCCCCCCGCAGCGCCGTCGGTCGATCCGTCCGCCCGGCTCTGAGTGATCACCACGTCCCCGTCCACCGCCCGGCGCCGGCAGGCCCGTACGTCCGGCGCGCCGTTCACGGTCAGTACGCAGTCGAAGCACACGCCGATGCCGCAGAAGACCCCGCGCGGGGCGCCCGAGCGTGCCGTGCGCCAGGAGGTGCGGCCGGCCGCGAGCAGTACTCCGGCGATGCTCTGGCCCGCGATGCCGGTGACCGGCTCGCCGTCCACGGTGAGGTGCAGCGGCCGGTCGGGCCGTCGCCCGGTGGCGTCGGCCGCGGCACGGATCAGTCGGGGGCTCATACGCTCTCCTCACTCGGGGCCGGTGCGCCCAGTACGGCGGGGCGGTCCACCCGGAACGGGGCGGGGTCGATCTCCGGTTCGGTGCCGTGCACCAGGTCGCGCAGCAGGCGGGCGGTGCCGATCGAGAGGCCGATGCCGGCGCCCTCGTGACCGGTCGCGTGCCACAGGCCCGGCAGCCGCGGGTCGGCGCCGATGACCGGGAGATGGTCGGGTACGTACGGGCGGAAGCCGCCGTACGCGCGCATCACGGGGACGCCCGCGAGGCCCGGGAAGAGCCGCAGCGCCTTCGCCGCGATCGCGGAGAGCACCTCGGGGCGCAGCCGGTCGTCGAAGCCGGTGCGGCGGCGGGAGGAGCCGAGCAGCACGCTGCCGCCGCGGGTGGACTCCACGACGGCCGAGGTCTGCAGATCCTCGGCGCTGCTGCCGACCGCGCCCACGTAGTCGGCGTCGTAGACCTTGTGGAAGACGGTGGGCGGCAGCGGAGCGGTGACGAGGATGTCGCCGCGGCGGGGGCGGACGTCGACGGGTGCGCCGAGGCGGGCGGCGAGCCGACCGGACCAGGGGCCTGCCGCGTTGATGAAGAGGTCGGCGGCCAGGTCGCCTTCGGTGGTACGGACGGCGGTGAGGCGGCCGCCTCGGGTGCGGGCGCCGAGGACCTCGCAGCCGGTGCGCAGCGTGGTGCCGTGTGCGAGGGCGTCACCGAGCAGCGCGGCGGCCGCGGCGGCGGGCTGCACCTGGGCATCCTCGGGATAGTGCAGGGCAGCGGTGTGGTCGCGGGTGACGTGCGGCTCGGCGGCGGCGAGCGCGGCGGCGTCCAAGGGCTCGGCCCGTACGCCCGCCGCGCGCTGGTCGGCGGCGAACCGGTGGAGTCCGTCCGCACCCGCTTCCGTCGTGGCGACGACGATGCCGCCCTTGGGGTCCCATTCGACGGCGCGTACGGCGCGGGCGCTGCCGGCCGGTCCGTCGGCGATCGCGGCCAGCGCCTCGGGCCAGAGGCGGCGCGACAGCTGGGCCAGCCGCAGCTCGGGCCCCGGGCCCTTGTCGGAGACGAGGACGTTGCCCTCGCCGTGTGCGGTGGTCGCCTCGGCGGCGCCGCCCCGGTCCACGACGGTCACCTGGAAGCCGCCGGCCAGGGCCAGTTCGCGCGCGCAGGCCGCGCCGACGATCCCGGCACCGAGAACCACGACCCGCGTTCCGTACATCGTCCGCATGGGCCACCCCTTCGTTCGCTTTACCGAACGCTGCGAGGCTAGGAGGGGGCGCTCGCGAGGTCAATGGAGGTAACACGGATTTGTCCTGACGGGCAGTCAGACGCCAGTCGGGCACCCGATTACATGTGTGGCGCTTCTCAGGCGTGCGGGCCCAGCACCGGGTGCGTGTCGCCGTCCGCCGGCCGCACGCCCGCCCCGTACTGGAGGAGCAGCACCGAGCGAACCGGGCCGCCCAGCGCCGTATAGGCGTGCGGCCGCGAGGCGTCGAAGCCGACGTAGTCCCCGGGGCCGAGCTCGATGTGCTCGCCGTCCACGTCCACGGCCAGCCGCCCGGCCTGCACGATCGTGTGCTCGGTGCCGACGTGGCCGAGCGAGTTCTGCCGCGCGCCCTCGCGTACTTGCTGGTCGTACACCTCGAAGCCGCCCTCGCCCAGCTCGAAGCGGCGCAGCGGCCGCAGGTCCACCGCGTCGCCGCTGAGCACCTCGACGTCCGCTGCGCGCACCACGGTCGGGCTGTCGTCCGGGCGGGTGTCCAGCAGCCCGGAGATCGGCACCTCCAGCGCGCGCGAGAGGCTGAACACCGTCTCGATGGTGGGGTTTCCGGTACCGGATTCCAACTGCGACAGCGTCGCCTTGCCGATCCTGGAGCGCCGGGACAGCTCGGAGAGCGAGAGTCCCCGACGCGCGCGGGCGCGCTTCAGGTTCGCCGCCAGCATGTCCCGGATCGAGCCTTCGGGAGCGCTCACCCTTCCCGCCCTTCCGTCGCGACGCGACCCCGCGCCTGTTCCGTCAACCGAACGGCACATCGTCGTCACCGTTCATCTCCCCGAACAGTCTACGGAGTACCGCAACGGCAAGAACGGAGTAGCGCAACAGCAAGAAGGGCGCACGGAACCAGCCATCAACCGGCCGGCACCGTGCGCCCGTTCTGTCACGTCACGCCCCCTTCGCCCCGCACGGAACGGCGGGCGAGACTTATCCCACAGCGGCGGCCTCGCCCTGCGCAGCAGCCACGCCCTGCGCGGCAGCCGGCGGCATGGGGCCCGCCGACGAGCCGCCGTCCACGGCGATCTCGGCGCCGGTCAGGTAGGCGGAGGCGTCCGAGGCGAGGAAGGCCACCAGGCCCGCCACATCGTTGGGCAGCCCGATGCGGCCCAGCGCGACGCCCGGGTGGGCGCCGGACTCCGGCATGGCCGCGACCTCGGCGACCATCGGGGTGTCGATGACGCCCGGGTGCACGGAGTTGACCCGGATGCCGTACTGCCCCAGCTCCAGCGCGGCGATCTTCGTCAGCCCGCGCAGCCCCCACTTGGAGGCACCGTAGCCACCCGTCCGGGGTATGCCGGTAAGCCCGCCCACCGAAGAAATGTTGACGATGGAGCCGCCACCGGCCCGCGCCATCACGCCCTGCACCGCCTTGATGCCCAGAAACGGCCCGACAAGGTTGATCCGCAGCGTCCGCTCGAAGTTCTCCACGGACTCATCGGCCAGCGGCATCGAGCGGAAGACGCCCGCATTGTTGATCAGTACGTCCACGCCACCGAAGGCCGAGACCGCGGTCTCCACGACCGCCTGCCAGCCCGTCTCCTCCGTGACATCGAGATGGACGTAGCGCGCCGCCTCGCCGATCTCGTCGGCGACCCGCTTCCCGGGCTCGTCCAGCACGTCGGCCAGGACCACCCGCCCGCCGAGCCGGGCGAAGAGCCGGGCCTCGGCCTCTCCCTGGCCGCGGGCCGCACCCGTGATGATCGCGGTCTTGCCTTCGAGCGTGAGCACAGAGCTTTCCTCCATCACCTCGTCAAGGGGCCTATCAATCAGCCATATGACGAGAAGTCAGGTCAAGAGCTCGGCACCACATAATGACCACATGTTCGATCACCACGCCCTGCGCGCTTTCTGTCTGGAATTCAACGGCTCGGTCGAGGAGTTCCCCTTTCCCAGCGCCCCCGACATGGCGGTTTACAAGGTGGGCGGAAAGATCTTCGCCCTCTCCTCGCTCGACGCCGCCGACCCCCTCACCGTCAGCCTCAAGTGCGACCCCGAGGAGGCCGTACGCCTGCGCGCCGCCCACCCCGAAATCGTCCCCGGCTACCACCTCAACAAGCGCCACTGGAACACCGTCACCCTGACCGGCACCCTCCCCGACGACCTGATCCGCGCCCTGATCGAGGACTCCTACGACCTGGTCATCGCCGGCCTGCCGCGCGCGCAGCGCCTCAGGCTGGACCGCCCTTGAGGATCTTGGACCCTGCAGACCAACCAATTGAATTATGTAGACCAGTCGGTCTAGAGTCCCCGCCATGACACGTTCAGGGGGACAAGAGACACGCGTACGGATCCTGCGCACGGCCGCCGAGCTGTTTCAGCGTCAGGGGTACGGAGCCACCGGGCTCAACCAGATCCTCGCCGCCAGCGGCGCGCCGAAGGGATCGCTGTACTTCCACTTCCCGGGCGGCAAGGAGCAGTTGGCGGCCGAGGCGATGGCACTGGCCGGGAGCGACCTGGGTGAGCGGCTGGCTGTGGCGGTGGCCGCCGCGGACGGGCCGCGCGCCGCGGTGACCGCGCTCGGCGGCGTGCTGGCCGACGGGCTGGCCGCCTCCGGCTACCGGGACGGCTGCCCGGTAGCCACCGTCGCGCTGGAGCAGGCGGGCGAAACGGGGCCGATCAACGACGCCTGCGCGGCGACGTACGAGGGCTGGCTGGCGGGGCTGCGCGAACAGCTCAAGAGCTGGGGAGCGCCCGAGGAAACGGCCGCCGAACTGGCCGACCTCGCGCTCTCCTCCGTACAGGGAGCCCTGCTGCTCGCCCAGGTACGCCGGGACGTCGGCGTCCTGCACGCCGTCGCCGGCCAGGTCGGCGCGCACATCGAAGCACGGCTGGCGACGGTCACCACCGGAGGGGCGGCATGAAGGTCCACCACCTCAACTGCGGCTCGATGACGACCATCGAGGCGACCTACGACGGGCCGCGGCCGCTGCCCGTCGTCTGCCACTGCCTGCTCGTCGAGACGGACACGGACGGGCTGGTGCTGGTCGAGAGCGGGCTGGGCACGGAGGACGTGCGCCGCCCGCAGGACACCCTGGACCCGGTGTGGCGGGAACTGGCGTCGCCCGGCCTCGACCCCGCCGAACCGGCCGTACGGCAGGTCGAACGGCTCGGGTTCCGGGCCGAGGACGTCCGGCACATCGCCGTCACCCATCTGGACGTGGACCACACCGGCGGGCTGCCCGACTTCCCCGCCGCGCGGGTCCATGTGCGGGCCGAGGAGCTGACGGCCGCCGCGGCGGAAGCCCCCAGCCGCCGCTACCGCCCCGCCCACTGGGCGCACGGCCCGCACTGGGAGACATACGAGGGGGACGGCGGCGACACCTGGGCGGGCTTCGCGGGCGTACGCGAACTGGCGGGCCTCGGCGGCGACTTCCTCCTCGTACCACTGGGCGGGCACAGCGCGGGGCACGCCGGGATCGCCGTACGCGACAGGGACCGGTGGCTGCTGCACGCCGGGGACGCCTACTTCTACCACCGGGAGATCGCCCCGGAGGCCCCGTCCTCCCACCCGCTGCTGGACGTCATCCAGCTCGACGCCCAGGTGGACGCGGAGCTGCGGATCGCCAATCAGCGGCGGCTGGCCGCGGCCGCGCGCGAAGAAGGGATCACGGTGCTCAACGCACACGACCCGTGGACGTTCCTACGCCTGGCCGGCTGATCCGCCAGACAGCTCCCCCGCCAGCCGGTCGCGCAGCTCGATCTTGCGGACCTTGCCGCTGACCGTCATCGGGAAGGACTCCAGGATGTCGAGGTGGCGCGGCACCTTGTAGTGCGCGAGGCGGTCGCGGCAGTAGTCGGCCAGCTCCTGCTGGGTGAGCGTGTCGGCCGGGTCCCTGAGGATGACGCAGGCGGCGATCTCCTCGCCGTACTTCTCGTCCGGCACGCCGACCACCTGCACGTCCGCGATCTTCGGGTGCCCGTACAGGAACTCCTCGATCTCCCGCGGATAGACGTTCTCGCCACCCCGGATGATCATGTCCTTGATCCGGCCGACGATCCGCAGATACCCGTCGTCGTTCATCACGGCCAGGTCGCCGGTGTGCATCCAGCCGTCCGCGTCGATGACCTCCGCCGTGCGCTCCGGCTCCTCCCAGTAGCCGAGCATCACGCTGTACGCGCGGGTGCACAGCTCGCCCGGCTCGCCGCGCGGCACCGTGTCGCCGGTCGCCGGGTCGACGACCTTCACCTCGACGTGCGGCAGCACCCGGCCCACCGTCTCCGTGCGGTGCTCCAGGTCGTCGTCGCGGCGGGTCTGGGTGGAGACCGGCGAGGTCTCGGTCATGCCGTAACAGATGGAGACCTCGGCCATGTGCATCTCGGCGACCACCCGCTTCATGACCTCCACCGGACAGGGCGAGCCCGCCATGATCCCGGTACGCAGCGAGCTCAGGTCGTACGAGGCGAAGTCGGGCAGGTTCAGCTCGGCGATGAACATCGTCGGCACGCCGTAAAGGGACGTACAGCGCTCCTGCTGCACGGCACGCAGCGTGGCGGCCGGGTCGAAGGCGGGCGCGGGGATCACCGCACAGGCGCCGTGCGAGGTGATCGCGAGGTTCCCCATGACCATGCCGAAACAGTGGTAGAAGGGCACCGGCAGACAGACTCGGTCCCGCTCGGTGTAGCCGACCGTCTCGCCCACCCAGTAGCCGTTGTTGAGGATGTTGCGGTGCGAGAGGGTGGCGCCCTTGGGGAAGCCGGTCGTGCCGGAGGTGTACTGGATGTTGATCGGGTCGTCGGGGGTGAGGGTCGCCGCGATCTCCGCGACCCGGGCGGCCGAGACCGCCGTACCGGCAGCCAGCAGCTCCTCCCAGCTGGGGTCCGCGATGTACACGACCTCCCGCAGCCGTTCGACGTCCGCGCGCACCTCCCCCACCATCCGCCGGTAATCACTTGTCTTGTGCGAGACCGCGGCGACCAGCACTTCCACGCCCGACTGATTCAGCACATACGCCAGCTCATGCACCCGGTAGGCCGGGTTGATGTTGACCATGACGGCGCCGATGCGGGCCGTGGCGTACTGGATCAGTGTCCACTCGGGGCAGTTGGGCGCCCAGATCCCCACCCGGTCGCCCTTCGCGACGCCCTTGGCGAGCAGCCCGCGCGCGACCTCGTCGACGGCCCGCCCGAACTGCTCGTACGTCCACCGCCGCCCACCCGCCACGTCGACCATCACCTCACGGTCCCCGAACCGCTCGATGGCCAGCTCCAGATCGGCCCCGATGGTGCGGTCCAGCAGCGGACGCTCGCGCTCCCCGCTCTCGTAGGACAGCGGACGGCCGTCCGGCGTGGTGACGTTCTCCGTGGACTTCTCCGTTGCGCTCATCGGTGGTCCTCCTCGCGTTACCCGACGCCGGCACGATGTACGCCTTCGGCACGATCGCGCCAAGCATGCCCCGGGGATCTTCGGCTCGCCTACCCCGGCGCGCGAGAAAGATCGGCTCGGCCACGGCCCCTGCGCTCTACGGTTGCGTGAGGCGGTCGTGCAGCCAGGAGTCGACGCCGCTGAGCGCCGTCCTGGCCATTGCGGTGGGGTGGCCGGTGAAGCCGTGAGGTGACTCGGGGTAGACCCGGACCTCGACGTCATTGCCGGCCGCTGACAACCGGCCTGCCAGCGCCAGGTTGTCTTCCAGCAACACGTCTTCGCTGCCGACGACCAGCAGCGTTGGGGGAAGCCCACGAAGGTCGCCGTAGAGGGGGGAGATATCGGGAACAGTGCGGTCTTCCACATGGCCGGCGTACGCCTGGATGAAGTATTCGTCCGCGATGCGGCGACCGGCCGGGGTTTGTGCGCTCAGGTCGTAGGTACCGAATTGGAGTGCAGCGCCGGTGAGTCGGCCAACGGCACCTCTGTCTCTCAGCCGGAGCAGGGTAGCCAGGGCGAGTGTGGCTCCCGCGGAGCTTCCGCCGATTGCGAGTCGGGACGTCCCGAAGCGGGCCCCGGCTTCTTCGACGAGCCAGAGCGCCGCCGCTTCGCAGTCGTCGGGTGCCGCCGGCCAGGGGTGCTCAGGCGCCAGCCGGTAGTCGACACTGACAACGGCGAGGTGCAGGGCGTCTGCGAGCTCGCGGTTGCGTCTGTCCCCTCGCGCTGCGGAATCCATGTAGAACCCGCCGCCGTGTATGTCCAGGTAGACGCCCCGCGGCGGACCGTCGACAGGCAGGAAGATCCTGACAGGGACGCGCGCTCCCGCGGCTTCGACCGTCTCTTCGATGGCAGGCGGATCGGCGGCAGGAGGAGCAGACCTCCTCGCTCGTGCCTCCTTCAGCTCCTCCAGCGTGCTGGGGCCACGGCCTGCCGCCCTCGACCTGTAGAAGTCCCGAGCTTCCTCGACCTGCTCCGCGGGCACGTCAGCGAACAGTGCGTCCAGCGCGAATCGCACGCGTCCTCCTCATCACTCGGGTCTCCACCTTCTGTGAATTGCCGACACGGTTTTGCTGGTCGTCTCCGACCGGAGCAATCCCTTTTTGCGCCTTGGTGTTCGATGGCGTGACGGAACGTTACCGGGGTACTAGGAAGACGTACGGCCGGGGTGAGTGCGCGGCGGCGGTCACCTTCGCGCGCACACCCCGGCCGGCCATCTTTTCATCGGATGCAGGGTCACAGGTCATGACCAACATGTGGACCTGGATCAAGGCCGCGCCCCGTTTCACCAGTGGCTGCTCGATGCGACGTCGGGAGAGCCTGCGCACTTTTGTGGTTAGCCGCTTGGTTATGGGGCACGCTCCCCGGCCGGAAGGCATATGGACGACGCGAAACGAGGTGAGCCCATGAGCAGCGCTACGGTGCCGCTTCCCCTCCCTGCACCTGCGGCGTTTCATGTCAGGTTGGACTGCTGTCCGGAAGCGGTGGCGAAAGCTCGGGACCTTACGGTCGCCTTTCTCCGGGGACTGAGCCCGCCTTTGCTGCAGGACGCGGCTGACGCAGTTGAGCTGGTCGTTTCTGAACTTGTCACGAATGCCGTGCGGCATTCCGGCGGCCGCTCCTGCTCGCTGAGGTTGTCGGCCGACTCGGACAGCATCGTCGTCACCGTTCGGGATTCGAGTACTCTCCCGCCCCGGCTTCGCGAGCCTGATTTCTCCGGAGAAGGCGGCGGGTTCGGCTGGGGACTGGTGCGCGGTCTGGCGAGGACCACAGCTGTCACCGAAGAGGCGAACGGTAAGGTTGTCACTGCGGTTTTGCCTCGGCGCGAACGTCCTGTGCACGCGAGAGTTCTGGTGTGAGTTCTCACGAGAGTTCTCGGGTGAATTCCAAGAAGACCGTGGGCTCAGGCCTTACGACTCGGCGAGCATGCCCTTGCGGAGACGTTCGAGGATGCGGGTCAGCAGTCGGGAGACATGCATCTGCGAGACACCCAGCTCCGCGCCGATCTGGGACTGCGTCATCTCCCGTACGAAGCGCATCTCGACGATCCGGCGATCGCGCTCCCCCAGCTCGTTCAGGAGCGGTGCCAACGCGTGCAGGTCCTCCACCAGCTCCATCGCCGGGTCCGCCGCGCCGACGGCATCCGCGATGGAGCGGCTGTCGCCGTCGGCCTCGCCGCCGTCGTTGGGGGCGTCCAGCGAGCTGGTGGTGTAACCGTTGCTCGCGACGATGCCCTCTATGACCTCTTCCTCGCTGATCTTCAGATGGCCGGCGAGCTCCGCCACCGTGGGCTCCCGGTCCAGCTCGGCAGCGAGGCGCTCCTTGGCCTGAGCCAGCTCGACACGCAGTTCCTGCAAACGCCGCGGCACATGGACAGCCCATGTGCTGTCCCGGAAGAACCGCTTGATCTCACCGATGATGTAAGGAACGGCGAAAGTCGGAAACTCGACCTCGCGAGAGAGATCGAAACGGTCGATCGCCTTGATCAGACCGATCGTGCCCACCTGCACGATGTCTTCCATCTGCCCCGGATCACCACCACGGTTACGGAACCGGGAAGCGGCGAAGCGCACCAACGCGAGGTTCATCTCGATAACGGTGTTGCGGGCGTACTGATATTCGTGGGTGCCCTCATCCAGCACCGCCAGCCGCTCGAAGAACAGCTTCGTCAGCGCCTTCGCGTCCTTGGGAGCGACCTTGGCGGCGTTCTCGACCCATGGCAGCTCCCCGTCACCGGCCCCCACCCGGGGCGCCCCGGGGACGAGCGTGTGCTCCTCGGCGGTATGGACCGAAAGCGTCGTCATGTCTTCACCCTCTCAAGCGCGAACACTGAGTAGCTTCACCTGCCCCCCATTCGAGCGATCCAACCCGGAGTCACCGTGACGCGTCCGGACTGCTCCCGTCGATGGCGTGGTGAGGTCGGTCAGGTGTTGTTTGAGGCCGAGGCCGTACGAGGTGGGGGTTCCGTTGTAGTCGGTGATGAGGGAGGGGGTGGAGGAGCAGGTGCCGGAGGTGGACCAGGCCCAGGCGAGGTAGCCCGCCGCGCGGGTGGCGAGATGGCGCAGCATGGGGCGGAGGAAGGTGTCACGGCAGCCTCGTTGGCCGATTTCGGTCACCACGACCGGGGCTTTCGATGCGACAGGAGCGATGTCACTGTCCCAGCAGGCGGTCGTGCGGCAGAGGGAGAAGTCGTAGGCATGCCAGGACGCGGCCAGGTTGTCCCGGCGGTCCTTGGGGGCGTAGCGCAGCCATTCGCCGAGGTCGTTGGCGTAGGCGATACCGCCGGCGAGGACGACATTGGCGGCGCCCGTGGAACGGACGGCGTCGAGGAGGGTCTGCATCCCGGCGGCCCGGTAGCCGGGGATGCCCGGGGCGCAGGCCGCGCCGCCGTCGCGCCAGCAGCGCCAGCCGGCAGCCGGGTCGGCCAGGGCCCGGTCCGGGTAGGGCTCGTTGAACAGGTCGAAGACCACGGCTCGGTTGGTTTTGAAGGTTCCCGCCACCGAGCGCCAGAAGGGCACCGCGCCGGCGGCGTCCGGCATCGGTTTGAGGCACACCGCCTCGAGTTGCGTGCATTGGGTGTCGCGTCCGGTGTAGTGCCCGTCGGTCCAGTGCAGGTCGAGGATCGGAGTGAGGCCGTTGCGGTCGAGGAGCTCCACATAGGCGCGGACCGCTCGCCGATACGCCGGGCCGGAGACGGTGTCGTCAACGTACGAAGCACCGTTCCAGCAGGCCGAGTTGAGCGGGATACGGACGGCGTTGATGCCCCAGCGACGCATGGCGGTGACCGATGCCTGGTCCATGGGCCCGTCCCAGAGCCTGCCGAGCTTTGTGCACGCGTACTCGCCACCGATCCGGTTCACTCCGCGCAGGACGACGGTGCGGCCGTGTTGGTCGGCGAGTTGGTTGCCCTGGACGTGGAGGCGCGGGGCCCGGTCGTGAGCGGCATGGGGAGTGGGGGTGGGAGCGGGAGTGGAGGCGCAGCCCGCGAGGACAGTGGGGAGGGCGATGGCCAGGGCGACCGCGAGGCGCCACGCCGGCCGTCGCAGACAGAGGCGCCTCCCCGCCCGTCGCAGCCAGAGGCCATTCACGCGGTGCTCAGATGGGGCTTGTCGTCCGGAGGCGTTGCCGGCGGTACCACCGGATCGGCCAGGGCACGTACTCCCGGCTCGGCCGGTTGTGGGGTGAGGCCGTGCCGGGTGAGTTCCCAGAAGTGGCGGCGGCTGGGCCGGATCAGCTGGCCGAGCGCCTTGTACGCGGCCAGCGACATCAGCACCCAGTTCAGGGGCAGGCTCAGCATCGTCGGTATGGACCGGTGCAGTCGGCGGGCCGCGCAGGCCGCCGCGAAGTGACCGACCAGCATCAAGTTGACGAACAGCATGACCGGCAGCGCCATTTCGCGCGCGGGAGGAGGGAGCAGCGCCGTACCGGTGTGGGTGTCCGCAAGAAAGTGATACAGCGTCAGCAGCCACAGGACCGGGTTGAGCAGTTGTACCAGTGGGCCGAGCCCGAGCATGAAGTGCAGGGTGAGGAAGCCCCGGGTGCCCAGCTCGCGCCAGGTCCGCAGGGGGTTGCGGTTGTGCACGAGCCAGGTCTGGATGTGGCCCTTGATCCAACGGCTGCGCTGCCGGATCCAGTTGCCCACCTCGCTGTTGGCTTCCTCGTACGTCACCGAGGTGAGCATGCGTGTGCCCAATCCGCGGCGGGCCAGCCGCATGCCCAGGTCGGCGTCCTCGGTCACGTTGTACGGGTCCCAGGCGCCGAGGTCGCACAGGGCGGTCGTACGGAAGTGGTTGGAGGTGCCGCCGAGCGGGACGGGCAGCCGCAAGCGGTCCAGTCCGTGCAGCACCAGCGAGTAACGCAGGGCGTACTCCGCGGCGAAGCACTCGGTGAGCCAGTTGGTCCAGGGGTTCCAGAACTGCAGCTCGGCCTGAACGCAGACGATGTCGTCCGGCAGCCGGCGGAACGCGGCGGAGGCCAGGCGCAGTTGGTCGGGCGCGGGCCGGTCCTCCGCGTCGTACACGACGCACAGGTCACCGGTGGCGTGCCGCAGACCGATGTTGCACGCCTTCGGTTTGGTACGCGGAAGACTCGGTGTGAACACCAGCGCCCGGAATTGCGGGCCGAGGGTGAGCTTTTCCAGAGCCGCCAGGGTCAGGTGGTCGTCGTTCTCGATGAGCAGGAGGATCTGCAGGCGGTCGGTGGGGTAGTCCAGTGCGGAGAGGTACTGGACGAGGTCGGGCAGAATCCGGTGTTCCTGGTGCAGTGGCACCAGGACCGTGTAGCGCGGCAGGACCTCGTCGGGAACCCCGTACGGATCGAGGTCCCTCCCTCGCAGCACCGGCGCCCGCCAGGCAGCCAGCACCAGCACCGACTGGCCGGCGACCGCGACCACGTCGATCAGCAGGATGGCGAGGACGGTCCAGCGCGCCCAGTCGAGCAGGGACGGGCCACTGCCGGTGGCGAGCTGAAAGGCGCAGATCAGCACGGGAAGGGTGAGCAGCGCGCCGAGGACGGCCGACTGGCCCCGGCTGAGGATCCGGCGGGCGGTCACCTCCTCGGGGAGCGGTCGGATGCCGGCACGCGGGGCTTCGGTATCGGCGACCACGGTACGGACGGACCGGCTCGACCGGCGCGGCCCCAGGACGGATGCGGGAGGCGGGACGGGCAGGGGCGGCGACAGCGCGGGGTGCGGCGGGCGAGGCTTCAGGAAGCGGACCTCCAGCAGGTGCCAGGAGGCGGCGGACACGGCGAAGGCGAGGCTCGCGGAGGTGAGGATGTACACCGGCCGGGGAAGGTGGGGCAGCAGCTCGCGGATCACCTCGGCGACGGGCATGTGGTAGAGGTACAGGCCGTAACTGATCCGGCCGGTGTACCGCAGCGGGCGTAAGGAGAGCAGCCGCGCCAGGATGCCCTTCGGGACCGCGAGCACGGTGAGTATGGCCAGAGCGGCGAGCCCGGCAAGCCCGGGAAGCTTCATCTCCGGGACGAGATAGCCGATCCCCAGGGCCATGAAGCCGGCCGCGATCAGCAAGGGGAGCTGGGCAACGCCGTGCAGGGGCCTGGGCCGCAGCCGCCACGCCAGCGCCGCGGCGCATCCCACCAGCAGTTCCGCCACCCGCGTGAAGGGGCTGAAGTATCCATGGTTCGCCGCTGCGGCCCACTCCCCGGGCGGCGTACGGGGCACCGCCAGTATGAGCAGGGCGATCGCCCCCACGACCAGGGCCAGCAGCACGGCCGGCCGCGCCCGGAGCCGCAGCAGCCCCCAGAGCGCGAGCGGCCAGAGCAGATAGAACTGCTCCTCCTGCGCGAGCGACCAGGTGACACCGAGGACCGCGAGACCCCCGATGTGTCCTGCCGTCGCCACCCAGTTGTTGGCGAAGAACAGCGTGGTCAAGAGCTGGTGCCGCAGCGACCAATCGCTGCCGAGGAGCCCGAACCACACCTTGGCCACGGAGTACGCCGTCAGCAGGAGCAGCAGTGCCGGCAGCAGACGACGGGCCCGGCGCCGGTAGAAACGCGGCAGCCCGATCCGCCCGCTGCGCTCCCACTCCTCGTAGAGCAGCGTGGTGATGAGGAACCCCGACAGCGCGAAGAAGACATCGACCCCGACGAACCCCCACTCCGTCAACTGAAAGTGCCCCAGCAGCACGAGCAGCACGGCGACGCCTCTGAGCCCGTCCAACGGGGGCCGGTGGCCCAGCAGGTGAGGGACTTCCGGCAGGGGTTTCCGACCCATCGGGGTGCTCCTGGTGTCCGTGGCGGGGCGTGACGGAGGCGGGGCTACCCGGGATGGATTGTCAATTAACCGATGACCGACCCCATATGCGGAAGCACGGTGGTTTATGGCCACAAGCCCTCCGACGTGGCTCCCCGGCCGGATCAGGCCTTGCGGTCGAGGTGGATTCCGAATGGACGCGCCCGGGATGCGCCCCGGTCAGCAGCCGCAAGACTCGGTCCCATGGCAGAACAACGTCGCGCCCCGAACCGGACTTCCACCGGAACAGCCACTCGGCGTGCCTCAGCGGTGCGGGGGCCCGAGAAGGCCGCCGAGCTCGCGTGCACGCGGCTGGAGGCGCTGATCGGCCATCCCCCGGAGGGGGCGTCCGCTGTCCGGCGTACCGAGGAGGGCTGGTGCGTCGTCGTGGACGCCCTCGAGGTCGCGCGGATCCCGGACACGACCAGCCTCCTCGCGTCTTACGAAGTGCAGCTGGACCGCGACGGTGAGCTGCTGGAGTACCGAAGGGTCCGCCGTTACCGAAGGGGTTCCGCGGACGAGTGATCCGTGCTGCTCCGACCAGGTGAGAGGACGTTGCGATGACCATGACAACAACCACCTACTCCGACGAGGTCGTGTGCAGGCCTCGCGCCGGCACTCTGTACGACGTACTGGAGCTCATCCTCGACCGGGGCATGGTGATCGACGTATTCGTCCGGGTCTCCCTGGTCGGCATCGAGATCCTGAAGATCGACGCGCGCATAGTCGTGGCCAGTGTCGACACCTATCTGCGGTTCGCCGAGGCGTGCAACCGCCTGGACCTGGAGCGCGACTCGGGCAGTACCACCATTCCCGAGCTGCTCGGCGGCGGCGTGGCCAAGTCCGTCGGCAAACGCAAGGTGAAAAGAGCCGCCGAGAGCGTGGGGGACACGGTGCGCAAGGCGGTCGGTGGCAGCGACGACGAGGACACCGAAGAGGAGGCCGAGGAGCAGGAGCAGCCCCGACGGCGTGCCCCGGCCCGCAGCTCGGCCACCAAGCGTCGACGAGCGGAGGCCTGAGCTGTGGCAGACCACGGGCTGTACGTCTATGCCGTGATCCGGTCGGGGCAGCGGCTGCCGGCGAACGCGCGGGGGGTGGGCGGCCCCCCGGCCGCACCGCGGATCCTGCGCGAGGGTGCCATCGCCGCGGTTGTCAGCGATGCCCCTCCCCAGCTGCGCGCACGGCGCCGCGACCTGCTCGCGCACCAGGAACTCCTGCTCGCGCTCTCCGAGGACGGGCCGGTACTTCCCATGCGCTTCGGCGTCGTCGCCACGGATGAGCAGGCACTGCGCGAGCAGCTGGCCGAGGCGGGGACAAGGCACCTCGCGACGCTCGAGCAGCTGGCCGGCAGGGTCGAGTTCAACCTGAAGGCCGTGGCGGCCCAGAATGCGCTGGCTGCCCTGGTCCGCGAGGACCCGGCGATCCGGCAGCTGCGGGAAGACGCCCGCCACCGTCCCGGGTACGCAGCCGACCTGCGGCTCGGTGAGGCCGTGGCCACCGCTCTCTCCCGCCGCGCGGCCGAAGCCGGCACGCACGTGGTGCGTGAGCTCACCTCGCTGGCACACGCGGTGGCCGCGGGGCCGGAAGTCCAAGGGTGCGCCGTCAATGCGTCCTTCCTCGTCGACCGGGACGACGTCGAACATTTCACCGCGACAGCCCGGCAGCTCGCCTTCACGCACCACGAACGCGCCGAACTCCGGCTGGCGGGACCACTGCCGTGCTACAGCTTCGTCGCCGGCCAGATCCCCGCGCCGACCGCGGTGACGTGACATGGGTCTGATCACCGGTCTGCTCACGCTTCCGCTGGCTCCGGTCCACGGAGTGGTCTGGGTGGCGGAGAAGCTCCGTGACGCGGCCGAGAACGAAATTCACGACCCGGCCGTACTGCGCGCCCAGCTCGCCGCGCTCAATCAAGAGCTCGAAGACGGACACATCGGTCTCGACGAATTCGAGCGGCAGGAGGAAATGCTGCTCGACCGGTTGTACGCGTCCTCCCCTCCCCACCACTTGCCGAACAACGCGAATGCGACTCCTCATGGACGAACAGACCAAGGTGACACTGGCGGCCGCGGTGATCGGCGGCTACGTACTGGGCCGGACGAAGAAGGGCCGACTGGCTCTCACGGCTGCGACGTACCTGGCGGGGAGGCGGTTCGGCCTCCGGCCACGTGAGCTCGCCGCCGAGGGACTGCGCAGGCTCGGAGAGGTACCTCAAGTCGCCCAACTTCAGGAGCAGTTGCGGGGTGAGGTGCTCGACGCCGGCCGCAAGGCGGTCACAGCCGCCGCGGACCGAGGCATGACGTCACTGGCCGACGCCCTCAGCGACCGTACGGCACGGCTGAGTTCGCCCGACGAGGCAGAAGAGGGCGAGGAAGAGGCGGAGGAACCGGCCAAGAAGACGACCGGGAAGAAGACGTCCGCGAAGAAGACGGGCGCGAAGAAGACAGCGGCGAAGAAGACGACGGGGGCGCGTCAGTCCGCGGCGAAGAAGAAGGCACCGGGAAAGAAGGCGGCGTCCTCGAGGCGCGTTGCCAAGAAGCCGGCCAGTCCCGCAGCTCGGCGGAGGTAGCGCGTCATGAACAGGACGGAAGAGGAACAGTCCGGGGAATCAGGGTTCAGCCGGCTGCGTGAGGAGCTGACGAACTACCTCAGCGCCCAGGCGGGCCAACTCGCCGACAAGGCGAGCGACAGGCTCACCGGCCTCACGGACCAGCTGTCCGACGCGGCCGAGAACGGCGGCACACTGCCCGCCATCGGGTCCCGCCTGTTCAAGGGCGAATCCCCGCTGAAGGCGGTCGCTGCCGAGAAGGCCAAGGGCGTCAAGGACACCATCGTCGGGAAGGCGAAGGAGACGTTCGGGGGCGGCAAGGGGAAGGGCGGCTCCAGCGGCGGCAAGTTCATGAACATCATCGAAGTCCTCGATGTGGGCGTGCCGTTGCGTACCGCTTACGACCACTGGACGCAGTACGACAAGTTCAGCAGCTTCACCAAGGGTGTCCAGAACGTCTCGAAGAGCGATGAGGCGGCCAGCGACTGGAAGGTCAAGGTCGGGCCGTCCGCCCGCAGCTTCAAGGCCACCGTGCTGGAGCAGATCCCCGATGACCGCATCGTCTGGACCTCCGAAGGCGCCAAGGGCACCACACGCGGGGCGGTGAGCTTCCACGAGCTGGGGCCGACGCTGACGCGCATCGTCCTGGTCCTCGAGTACTACCCGGCCGGCTTCTTCGAGAAGACGGGCAATCTCTGGCGGGCGCAGGGCCGTCGTGTGCGACTGGACTTCAAGCACTTCCAGCGGTACGTCACCCTCACCGACGAAGAGCCCGAAGAAGCATGGCGCGGCGAGATCCGCGACGGCGAAGTCGTCGTGTCGCACGAAGACGCGGTGGCGGAGGAAGAAGCCGAGTCGCAGGACGAGGAGGGCCACGACGACCACGAGGAGGCGGCGGACGAGGACGAAGGCAGGGAGGGCGACGGCGAGGACGCCGAGGACGAGTACGAGGACGAGGAAGAGGAAGAGGGCGACGAGGAAGGCGACGAGGAGGAGTGGGAGGACGAGGACGAGCCGCCGACGCGTCGAAGGGGTGAGGCGCCCAAGTGAGTGACGTCGATTTCCGTACCGGCTCCGCCCCCGTCCCGGGGCCGCCGAACGCCACACTCGCCGACATCCTCGAGCGGGTGCTCGACAAGGGGATCGTCATCGCCGGAGACATCAAGATCGATCTCCTCGACATCGAGCTCCTGACCATCCGGCTGCGGCTGTTCGTCGCCTCGGTCGACACCGCGAAGAAGGCCGGTATCGACTGGTGGGAGACCGACCCCGCGCTCAGCTCCCGGGCAGCCCGCAACGCCCTCCAGGACGAGAACCGCGAGCTTCGCGACCGGCTGGCGTCTCTGGAGGAAGGGACGGAACAGACCGAGGAGACATCACGCACATGACGCAACGCGCCTCTGGTCCGGCGGACCGGGCCACCTACGTCTTCGCCGTCGCCCGCACCCTGGACCCGGCCGTCGTCGCGGATCTGGACGGGATGACCGCCGGGGAGCCCGTGCGCCTCCTGCCGCTCGGCTCACTGGTCGGTGTCGTGCAGAGCGTCCCTGCGCACGACTTCACCGACGATGCCTGGCAGCAGCGCCTCTCGGACCCGCAGGACCTCGAACGGTGCGCCCGTTCCCACAACGAGGTCGTGTCCGCGTCCGCGGCGCACGGCCCCGCCGTCCCCCTTCCCCTGGCCACCCTGTACCTCAGCGACGCAAGAGCCCGACAGGCGCTGGAGGCCGAGGCGGACCGCTTCCACGCCGTACTGAAGCGCATCGCGCACCATGCCGAGTGGGGCGTGAAGGTCTACAGCCCCCCGGCCTCGCCGCCCGCCGGTGCGCACCGGCCCGCTGCGGCCGCGGACCGCGGTCGGCCGGCACCGGGCGCCGGCCTCGCCTACCTGGAGCGCAAGCGCGGCCTCCAGCTGCGGCGCGAGCAGCACCACGAGCAGGGTCTGCGGATCGCGGAGGAGGTGGATGCCGCGCTGGCGAAACTCGCCACCGCCGCGCGCAGGCTGCGCCCCCACAGCCACCGGCCGTCGGACACGCAAGGCAGCCAGGTGCTCAACGCCACCTACCTCGTGGCCGAACAACGCTCGCACGAATTCGCCGAGCTGACCCGGGCGTTGCGCGGCCGGACCGGAGCGTCCATCGAGATCTCCGGCCCGTGGGTCCCCTATTCGTTCGTCAGCGAGGTGTGAACGATGACGAGAGAACCGGTGCCCTGGGACACCCCCGGGCCGCTGTCCGGACCGATCGGCGTTCCGCTCGTCGACCTGCTGGACCGCGTCCTGGCCACCGGTGTTGTGGTGAGCGGTGACCTGGTCATCGCCATTGCGGACGTGCCGTTGGTACGGGTCTCGCTGCACGCGCTCCTTTCCTCGGTCAGCGAACGCGTACCTGCCCCGTGGCCGGACGGAGGGCCCCTATGACCAGCGCACGACTCGACGTGGACCGCGACCGGCTGGGGAAGGACCTGGTCACCCTCGTCCTGACGGTGGTGGAGCTGCTGCGGCAGCTCATGGAGCGTCAGGCGATCCGCCGCGTCGAGCAGGGCGACCTGCACGACGGGCAGATCGAAGAGATCGGCACCACCCTCATGATGCTCGACCAGCGGATGACCGAGCTCTGCGAGCAGCACGGGATCCGGCCCGAGGACCTCAATCTCGACCTCGGCCCCCTCGGAACCCTGCTCCCCAACGACTGACGCTGCAGCGGCCGAAGTCAGTTGACCTGCCGGTCCCGCCCCGACCAGTAAGGCTCCCTGAGCTTGAACTTCTGGATCTTGCCGGTGGCCGTGCGGGGGATGGCGTCGCGGAATTCGACCGTGGTGGGGGCCTTGTAGCCGGCCATGTGCTGCTTGCAGTGGGTGATGATGTCGGCTTCCGTGGCCGTGGCGCCTTCGGTGAGGACGACGAGGGCCTTGATGGTCTCGCCCCACTTCTCGTGGGGGACGCCGATGACGGCCACCTCGGCGACGGCCGGGTGGCTGAAGATGGTGTCCTCGACCTCGATCGAGGAGACGTTCTCGCCGCCGGTGATGATGACGTCCTTCTTGCGGTCGGAGATGGTGAGGTGGCCGTCGGTCTCGTCGATGGTGCCGCCGTCGCCGGTGTGGAACCAGCCGTCGCCCAGGGCCGCTTCGGTCTCCTCGGGCTTTTCCCAGTAGCCGTCGAGGACGGTGTTGGAGCGGGCCAGGACCTCGCCGGAGTGGGAGATGCCGAGTTTGACGCCGAGTGCGGGGATGCCGGCGCGGGAGAGTTTGCGGGCGCGTTCCTCGGCGGGGAGGGCGTCGTCGGCGGGCTGGAGGCGGTTGAAGGTGAGGAGGGGGGAGGTCTCCGTCAGGCCGTAGATCTGGGTGAACTCCCAGCCCAGTTCGTCGCTCATGCGCTGGATGGTCTTGCTGGGAGGCGGGGCGCCGGCGCAGACGACGCGGACGCGGTCACGGCCGGGGATTTCGCCCTCCCAGGTGGCGGCCGCGTCGAGTACCGCGTTCCAGACGGCGGGGGCGCCGCACATGAGGGTGACGCCGTGTTCGTCGACGCGGCGCAGGATTTCGGTGCCGTCCACCTTGCGGAGCACCACCTGCTTGACGCCCAGGCCGGCCATGACATACGGCATGCCCCAGCCGTTGCAGTGGAACATCGGGAGCGTGTGCATGTAGACGTCGCGTTCCCAGGCGCGGGTGTGGAGGCCGAAGGTCAGGCCGTTGACCCAGATGTTGCGGTGGGTGAGCTGGACGCCCTTGGGGCGGGCGGTGGTGCCGGAGGTGTAGTTGATGGTGGCGGTGGCGTCCTCGTCCGGGTTCGACCACGGGCGCGGCTCGACGCCGAAGCGCATGAGTTCGTTCTCGGTCTGGTCGCCGAGGATGAAGCGGTGGCGGGCCTTGATGCCGGAGAGGGTCTCTTCCAGTTCCGGGTCGAGGAGGAGGACCGAGGCGCCGCTCTGCTGCACCAGGTAGTCGACCTCTTCCGGCTTGAGGCGGAAGTTGATCGGCACGCAGATGCGGCCGCTCATCGGGACGGCGAAGAGGAGTTCAAGGAGGCGGGCGGAGTTGTGACTGGCGACCGCCACGCGTTCGCCCTCACCGATGCCCAGTGCGTCGAAGCCCGCCTGCCAGGCGCGTACGCGCTCGGCGAGCCGGCCGTACGTGGACTCGGGCACCGGCGGGGCGGGCTGGTTCGGCTCGTCGATCACGCCGGGGCTTGCGGCGAAGCCGAGCTCTGCCCGGTCGAGGAAGTCCGCGACGGTCATCGGTGTCCGCATTGCACTCTCTCCTGTATTCGCAACATTTCACAGCATTCGGCCGGTGCGGCTCTGGTGGGCGGTCCGGACAGTGCCGCTTCCGTATCCTCGACCGACTCGCCGTCGGTCAACCCCGTCGCCCTCCTCCTCATTGCCCCGCGGCTTCCGGCCATCGTGTAATCAGTGACGCAGGTCTCACCACCCCCGAATGGGGGGAAGCGGAGGTTAGCGCGTGCTGAACGAGCCAGAGCTGAGCGGGTCGGCGGACGTCAGGGCGGCGCTGCTGCGGCTGCGCAGGGCGAGCGGGCTGCCCGTGGCGTTCGGCGGGCTGCTCTCCAGTACGGGCCGCTTCCGCATCACCGAGCTGACCGGCGCGGCCACCACCGCGCTGCGCGGGCTGTCCGTCCACTCGGGCAATGGTCTGGGCGGCAAGACGGCGGCCCGCTCCCGGCCCTTCGCGGTGACCGATTACCACTCCTCCGCGGTGATCAGCCACGAGTACGACGCGGCGGTGGCCGCCGAGGGGCTGAAGTCCGTACTGGCGGTACCCGTCGTGGTGCGGCGGCGGGTGCGCGGCGTGCTGTACGGGGCGCTGCGGCAGCCGCTGCAGCTCGGCGACCGGCCGCTGTCCGCCGCGCTGGAGGCGGCCAGGGAGCTGGAGCAGGCGCTGGTGGTGCAGGACGAGGCGGAGCGGCTGCTGTCGGTCGCCCGGCAGCCGACCGCCGCCGATCCGGTGATGTGGGAGGAGGTCAGGGAGGCGCACAGCGCGCTGCGCACCCTGGCGCAGCGGGTCGGCGATCCGCTGCTGCGGCAGGAGATGCTGGCGGCCTGCGGGCGGCTCGCGGCCGCCTCGGGCGGGGCCCGCCGGGACCCCGCCGTCGCACTCTCGCCGCGCGAGGTGGACGTGCTCTCCTGCGTGGCCTCGGGCGCGACGAACGTGGCGGTCGCCGAGCGGCTGGGGCTGCGCCCGGAGACGGTCAAGGGCTACCTGCGCTCCGCCATGCGCAAGCTGGGCGTCCACACCCGGCTGCAGGCCGTGGTCGCGGCGCGCCGGGCGGGCCTGCTGCCGTAGCCACGCCTTCTTCCGCCCCCGCTTCCGGCGAGCCGCGCCCGCGATCCTGCGAGACGCTGGAGGAGGTCGTCGGTGCAGGTGGCGTCAGTGAGGAGGGCCGGGCGTGGCGGTTCCCGCGACCGGAAGCGAGCCGGAGCCGGTCCTGCCGGCCGGGCTGGCGGCCGGGGTGTACATCCAGGACGGCTACGGGCGGATCTCGCACGTCAACGACAAGGCCGAGGAGCTGCTGGGGCGCCCGGCCCGCGACATGCTCGGCGCCGACCCGCACGAGCTGCTGCACCGCAATCCCGACGGATCACGGCTGCCGCGGCCGAACTGCGTGCTCCTCCAGGCGTTCCTGTCCGGTCGGACCGTGTCCCTGGACGGCTGTCAGTGGTTCGCGCGCGGGGACGGCGAGCTGATCTGCGTGGGCGGGCTGTCCGTGCCGTACGAGGTGGACGGCGTGCCGGACGGTGCGGTCGTGGTCTTCTTCGAGCGGCCGCCGGAGGAGGTGTACACGCCGACGCCGCCGGCGAACCTGGAGGCGCTGACCGACCTCGCCGACCGGCTGACGATGGTCGCCGAGACCACCGCCGTGCTCACCTCCACACTCGACCTCGACGAGTCGCTGAAGCGGCTCGTACGGCTGGTGGTCCCCCGGTTGGCGGACTGGGCGGTGGTCGATCTGCTGGAGGAGCAGAACTCGCTGCGGCGGGTGGCCGTCGTGCACCACGTGAACGGGCAGCACGTACGGGTGGACGAGCTGGCCGGCCCGATGCCGCCGGTGCTGGAGACGTCGCGGATGCCGCTGTCCAGCGTGCTGCGCGGGGCGGCGCCGCGGATCGTCTCGCCGGACGACTACGCGGGACCGCCGGACTCCGGCGTCGCCGTCCAGCAGCGCGAGATGTTCCAGGCGATCGGCATGCGGTCCGCGGTGATCGCGCCGCTCCGCGGGCCCGGCAAGGTGCTGGGCGCGCTGACCCTGGTCCGTACGGAACAGGAGACGCCCTTCGACGCGGCGGAACTGGCGCTGGTCGACGACATCGCCCGCCGGGCCGGGCTCGCCGTGGACAACGCGCAGCTGTACGAGCGGCAGCGGCGGGTCGCCGAGACGATGCAGCGCCATCTGCTGCCGCCACTCCCCCGTATCGAGGGCCTGGAGATGACGGTGCGTTACCACCCGGCGCCGCACGCCTCCCGGGTCGGTGGCGACTGGTACGACGCCTTCCGGCTGCCGGACCGCACGACGGCGCTGGTCATCGGGGACGTGGTCGGCCACGACCTGCAGGCGGCGGCCTGCATGGCGCAGGTACGCAACATGCTGCGGGCCTTCGCCTGGGAGCACACCGAGGCCCCGTCCGTCACCGTCGACCGGCTGGACCGGGCCCTCGTCCACATCAGCGACGTGCAGCTCGCCACCATGATCCTGGCCCAGGTCGAACGGGCACAGGCCGGCGACTGGCAGCTCCGCTGGACCAACGCCGGACACCCGCCGCCACTGCTGGTGCACGACGACGGCCGGGTGTGCTTCCTGGAGCAGGGCGCCGCCGACCTGGTACTCGGTACCGAGCTCTCCCCCGCACGCACCGACTTCCGGCAGGCCCTCCCGCCGCGCAGCACGGTCGTCCTCTACACCGACGGCCTGATCGAGGCCCGCGGCCTGCCGCTGAGCGAGGGCCTCGACCAACTCGCCAGCTTCGCCGCCGCCCTCGCCGACCGCTCCCTGGACGAATTCTGCGACCAGCTCATCAGCCGCGCCCTGTACGCGGCCAACGAGGACGACGTGGCGCTCCTGGCGTTGCGGGTGCCGGGGACGCCTTGAGGAACTACTGCGCCGACTGCTGCGCCGGCGGGGCCGGCATGCGGAAGTCGAGGACTTCGGTGGCCTCCCGCTCGGTCTTCTTGGCGTACTCGCGCGCCTCGGTGGCGACGTCACCGTGCTCGTTGATGAGCTGGTCGTAGATCGGGGTGAGCGGTCTGTCCGGCGAGTTCATCGTGCGGTGTTCCTTCGTTCTCGGACATGGCGACAGCCGCCCACGTATGGCGCGGACGGCCGGCAGCCGATCTTAGCCTTCGCCTTACGGGAGCGGTATTGCTGCCCTCAGGCAACCGATCCGATACGGCGTGTCGTGACCGATGTGTCGTGATGGATCGGGGTATGGGCGCCGGTGAGGGGGACGCCGGTGCCGCCGCGGCGGGTGGCGACGATCTCGGCGGCGATGGAGAGGGCCGTCTCCTCGGGGGTGCGGGCGCCGAGGTCGAGGCCGATCGGGGAGCGGAGACGGTTGAGTTCGAGGTCGGTCAGGCCTGCCTCGCGGAGGCGGCGCAGGCGGTCCAGGTGGGTACGGCGGGAGCCCATGGCGCCCACGTACGCGACGGGGAGCTTGAGGGCGCGTTCGAGGAGGGGCACGTCGAACTTGGCGTCGTGGGTGAGGACGCAGAGGACCGTGCGGGGATCCAGCTCCTGGGAGTCCAGGTAGCGGTGGGGCCAGTCGATGACGATCTCGTCGGCGTCGGAGAAGCGGGCCCTGGTCGCGAAGACGGGGCGGGCGTCGCAGACGGTGACGTGGTAGCCGAGGAACTTACCGGCCCTGACCAGGGCCGCGGCGAAGTCGATGGCGCCGAAGACGAGCATCCGCGGGGGCGGTACGGACGATTCGACGAGGAGGGTCAGCGGGACGCCGCACTGGCTGCCGTCCGCGCCGATCTCGACGGTGGTGGTGCGGCCCGCGTCCAGCAGCGCGCGGGCCTCCTCGACCGCGGTGCGGTCGAGTGCGGGGTGGCCGCCGAGGCTGCCGGTGTGGCTGCCGTCGGCGCGGACGAGGAGGGCGCGGCCGAGGAGTTCGGCCGGGCCGGAGACGATGCGCGCGAGGGCCGCCGCCTCAGGGGTGACGGCGGCGGCCACCGCCGCGACGAGCGTCCCGGAGGTGCTGTCCACCGGGGCCGGGGGGTCGTCCGGCCCCTCCGATGGCTCCGGGGCACTCGTGCGTACCGGGGTGACGAGGATGTCGATGATGCCGCCGCAGGTCAGGCCGACGGCGAAGGCGTCCTCGTCGCTGTATCCGAACTGCTCCAGGACCGGCTCGCCGGTCTCCAGAGCCTGTTGGCACAGCTCGTAGACCGCGCCCTCCACGCAACCGCCGGAGACGGACCCGATCGCCGTGCCGTCGCGGTCGACGGCGAGGGCGGCGCCCGGTTGCCGGGGCGCGCTGCCGCCGACGCCCACCACGGTGGCCACGGCGAAGTCGCGTCCCTGCTCGACCCACCGGTTCAGCTCTTCGGCGATGTCCAGCATGTCCAGCTCCTTGTCTGCGATTGCGCGGAGGGCCGATGCGAGCCTCCGCCCGGGCACGGTGCCCGGCGCGGGCGGGTCTCGCCTACCCGATGTCGTTGAAGGCGAAGTTGGCGATGAACACCAGCGCGAGAATCCACATCAGCGGACCCGGCTCGCGCCACTTGCCCTGCGCGAGCTTGATCGCGCAGTACGAGATGACGCCCACGGCCACGCCGTTCACGATCGAGTAGGTGAACGGCATGATCACCACGGTCAGGAAGACCGGGATGGCCACGGAACGGTCCTTCCAGTCCACGTGCCGTGCGTTCTGCATCATCATCGAGCCGATGACGACCAGCGCGGCGGACGCGACCTGGGCGGGCACGATCTCGGCCAGTGGGGTGAAGAGCAGCGCCAGGCCGAAGAGCAGGCCGGTGACGGTGGCCGACAGGCCCGTACGGGCACCCTCGCCGACGCCGCTGGCGGACTCGATGAAGACGGTCTGGCCGGAGGCGCCGGAGACGCCGCCGATCGCGCCGCCCGCGCCGTCGATGAGCAGCGCCTTGTTCAGGCCCGGCATCCGGCCGAGGTGGTCGGCGAGCTTGGCCTCCTGGCCGACGGCGATGATCGTGGCCATGGCGTCGAAGAAGCCGGCCAGGACCAGGGTGAAGACGACCATCGCCACGGTGGTGGCGCCGAGCTCCGCGAAGCCGCCGAACTCGATCTTGCCGAACAGGCTGAAGTCCGGGCTGGAGACCAGGGTGTCCGGGAGCGCGGGCGTGGCCAGGCCCCACTGCTTGTCGCCCAGCCCGAAGATCGCGGTGACGATCAGCGAGAAGACGGTGCCGACGGCGATGCCGATCAGGATCGCGCCGGGGATGTTGCGGGCCAGCAGCATGAAGATGACCACGAGGGTGATGCAGAAGGCCAGGACGGGCCAGCCGGAGAGGTGGCCGTGGACGCCGAGGGTGACCGGCGCCGAGGCGTTGCCGATGCCGACGAATCCGGCCTTGACCAGGCCGATCATGGTGACGAAGAGCCCGATGCCGATGGTGATGGCGTGCTTGAGGCCGAGCGGGATCGCGTTCATGATCTTCTCGCGGAGGCCGCTGATCACCAGCAGCATGATCACCACGCCGTAGATCACACACATGCCCATGGCCTGCGGCCAGGACATGTCGCTGATCACCTGGGTGCCGAGCACACCGGAGACGCTCAGTCCGGCGGCGAGGGCCAGCGGTACCTTGCCGACGATGCCCATGAGCAGCGTGGCCAGCGCCGCCGCGAAGGCGGTCGCCGTGATGACGGCACCCGGTGCGAGCGTGCCGCCCACCGCGTCCTTGCCGCTGAGCAGGACGGGGTTGAGCAGAAGGATGTACGCCATCGCCATGAAGGTGGTGATGCCGCCGCGCAGCTCCCGGCCGAGGGTCGAGCCGCGTTCGGATATGTGGAAGTACCGGTCGAGCCACGACCGGCCGGCGGGCTGGCGCGTACCCGCGCCGGCGTCCTCCGCCGTGGTCGTGGGCTCAATGGTGGGCTGGGTCATGGTGCCTATCTCCCAAGGTTCATAGGGGCACTCACAAGAGGGGGGAAATGTGAGATTTGGGATGGAGCGGGCCGCACGACCCGGGGGACGGCCCGAGACGAACGTTTTTCAGCCAGATGCGGCGCCGAGGACGGATCCTAGGAGCCCGGGCTGACGTGGGGGAAACTCCGGGCGGTACGAACCGCAGGAGGACGGACAGGACACCCCAAAAGTCCGCACCGCCCGGAGGGTTCTCACGTGCCGGTGAGGTGTTCCGGTCGCACCGGCGTCTTCGTGAGTGCCAGACCTGTCGCCGCCCGGATTGCGGAGAGGACTGCCGGGGTCGACGACAGGGTCGGCGCCTCACCGATGCCACGCAGCCCGTAAGGCGCGTGCTCATCGGCGAGTTCGAGCACATCGACCGGGATGGTCGGCGTGTCGAGAATCGTGGGGATCAGGTAGTCGGTGAAGGAGGGGTTGCGTACCTTCGCGGTCTTGGGGTCGACGACGATCTCCTCCATGACCGCCACGCCCAGGCCCTGGGTGGTGCCACCCTGGATCTGGCCGACGACGGACAGCGGGTTGAGCGCCTTGCCGACGTCCTGCGCGCAGGCCAGCTCGATGACCTTGACCAGGCCGAGCTCGGTGTCGACCTCGACGACCGCGCGGTGCGCCGCGAAGGAGTACTGCACGTGGCCGTTGCCCTGGCCGGTCTCCAGGTCGAACGCCTCGGTGGGGCGGTGCCGCCACTCCAGCTCGACCTCGACCGACTCCTCGCCGAGCACGTCCACGATGTCGGCGAGCACCTCGCCGCCGTCGGTGACGACCTTGCCGCCCTCCAGGAGCAGCTCGGCCGTGGCCCACGCCGGGTGGTACGTACCGAACTTGAGCCGGCCCTTCTGCAGGACCTGCTCGCGCACCGCCTCGCAGCTGTTCTTCACCGCGCCGCCGGTGACATAGGTCTGCCGGGAGGCGGAGGTGGAGCCTGCCGAGCCGACCTGGGTGTCCGCCGGCTGGATGGTGACCTGCTGGACGCCCAGCTCGGTACGGGCGATCTGCGCGTGGACGGTGACGCCGCCCTGGCCGACCTCGGCCATCGCGGTGTGCACGGTCGCGACCGGCTCGCCGTTGATGACCTCCATGCGGACGCGCGCGGTGGAGTAGTCGTCGAAGCCCTCGGAGAAGCCGACGTTCTTGATGCCGACGGCGTAGCCGATGCCACGGACGACGCCCTCACCGTGGGTGGTGTTGGACAGACCGCCGGGCAGCGCGCGGACGTCGGCGCCCTCGGTGGTCTCCCACTGGTTCTCCGGCGGCAGCGGCATGGCCTTTACGCGGCGCAGCAGCTCGGCGACCGGCGCGGGCGAGTCGACGACCTGCCCGGTCGGCAGCAGCGTGCCCTGCTCCATGGCGTTGCGCTGGCGCAGCTCGACGGGGTCCATGTCGAGCGCCTTGGCCAGCTTGTCCATCTGCGCCTCGTACGCGAAGCACGCCTGGACCGCGCCGAAGCCGCGCATCGCGCCGCAGGGCGGGTTGTTCGTGTAGAGCGCGATGGCCTCGATGTCCACGTCGTCGACGACGTACGGGCCGACGGCGAGCGAGGAGGCGTTGCCGACCACGGCCGGGGAGGCGGAGGCGTACGCGCCGCCGTCCAGCACGATGCGGCACTTCAGGTGGGTGAGCTTGCCGTCCTTGGTGGCGCCGTGCTCGTACCAGAGCTTGGCCGAGTGCCGGTGGACGTGGCCGAAGAAGGACTCGAACCGGTTGTAGACGATCTTGACGGGCTTGCCGGTGCGGAGCGCCAGCAGGCAGCCGTGGATCTGCATCGACAGGTCCTCGCGGCCGCCGAAGGCGCCGCCGACGCCGGAGAGCGTCATCCGGACCTTCTCCGGCGGCAGGCCCAGCACCGGCGCGATCTGCCGCAGGTCCGAGTGGAGCCACTGGGTCGCGACGTACAGGTCGACGCCGCCGTCCTCGGCCGGCACCGCGAGGCCGGACTCCGGGCCGAGGAACGCCTGGTCCTGCATGCCGAAGTCGTACTCGCCGGTGACGATCACGTCCGCGCGCTTGGCGGCCTCGTCGGCGTTGCCGCGGATGATCGGCTGGCGGTGGACGATGTTCGGGTGCGGTACGTGGCCCGCGTGGTGGTCCTTGCGCCCCGGGTGGAGCAGCGGCGCGTCCTCGGCGGTGGCGCTGGCCTCGTCGGTGACGACCGGCAGCTCCGCGTAGTCGATCTTGATCTTGGCGGCGGCCCGGCGGGCGGTCTCCGGGTGGTCGGCGGCGACCAGCGCCACCGGCTCGCCGTGGTGCCGCACCCGGCCGTTGGCCAGTACCGGGGTGTCCTGGATCTCCAGGCCGTAGTTCTTCACCGCGGTCGGCAGGTCGTCGTAGGTGAGGACCGCGTAGACACCGGCCTGGGCGAGCGCCTCGGAGGTGTCGATGGAGCGGATCTCGGCGTGCGCGACGGTGCTGCGCAGCGTGAAGCCCCACAGCATGTCCTCGTGCCACATGTCCGACGAGTACGCGAACTCGCCGGTCACCTTGAGCGTGCCGTCGGGCCGCAGCGTGGAGGCGCCGATGCCGGCCGGGGTCTTGCTGCCCTGGGTGAGGTTGGTGGGTGTCCGGGTGACTCCGGCCATTGTCAGGCCCCCGTTCCTGCGGTTTCGGACTCGCCGCGGGCAGCCGCGAGGCGGACCGCGTCGAGGATCTTCTCGTAGCCCGTGCAGCGGCACAGGTTGCCCGACAGGGCCTCGCGGATGTCGGCGTCGGAGGGCTGGTTGTTGCGCTCCAGCAGCTCGTCCGCGGCGACCAGCAGGCCGGGCGTGCAGAAGCCGCACTGGACGGCGCCCGCGTCGATGAACGCCTGCTGGATGGGCGAGAGAGCGGTATGCGGGGAGGTGCCCTGCTCACCGGCCTGGCTGTCGCCCGTACCGGTGGGCTTGGCGGCCCAGCCCTTCGCCTCGTCCAGCGTCGTGCCCTTGCCGCCGCAGACCCCCGCGCCGCAGCCGCCGTGCTCCGCACGCTGCCGGGCGAAGTCGGCCAGCCCCTCGACGGTGACGACCTCGCGGCCCTCGACCTGGCCGGCCGCGACCAGACAGGAGCACACCGGCACCCCGTCCAGCCGGACCGTGCAGGAGCCGCACTCGCCCTGCTCGCAGGCGTTCTTCGAACCCGGCAGGCCCATCCGCTCGCGCAGCACGTACAGCAGGCTCTCGCCTTCCCAGACGTCGTCGGCCGTCTGTTCGCGGCCGTTGACGGTGAACTTCACGCGCACTGTGCGCCTCCTTGTGCTGTGCGGCCGTCGCCGCGGTAGGACTCCCAGACCCAGCCGAGCGTGCGGCGGGCCATGATGCCGACCGCGTGCCGGCGGTACTTCGCGCTGCCGCGCACATCGTCGATCGGGTTGCAGGCGCCGCTCGCCAGCTGGGCGAACTGCTTCGCCACGGACGGCGCGACCGGCGCGCCGGACTCCCAGTGACCGCCCTCCTCCAGCGCCGCGGCGAGGAAGGCCTCCGCCTCCTTGGCGCGTACCGGGGTGGGCGCGGCCGAGCCGATGCCGGTCCGTACGGTCTTCGTCTCCGGGTGCAGCGCGATGCCGAACGCGCACACCGCGATCACCATGGCGTTGCGCGTGCCGACCTTGGAGAACTGCTGCGGCCCGGTGGCCTTCGGCAGGTGGACGGCGCGGATCAGCTCGTCCTGCTCCATGGCGTTGCGCTTCACGCCGAGGTAGAACTCGTCAATGGGGATCATGCGAACGCCGCGGGCCGCCGACTCGACCTCGACCTCGCCACCGGAGGCGAGCAGCGCGGGGTGCGCGTCGCCGGCGGGGGACGCCGTGCCGAGGTTGCCGCCGACGCCGCCGCGGTTGCGGATCTGCGGGGAGGCGACGGTGTGCGAGGCGAGCGCCAGGCCCGGCAGCTCGGCGCGCAGGTTCTCCATGATCTGGGTGTACGGGACGGAGGCGCCGAGCCGTACCGTGTCCGCTCCGGTCTCCCACTCCCGCAGATCACCGATGCGGTTCAGATCCATCAGGTACTCGGGGCGGCGGTGGTCGAAGTTGATCTCGACCATCACGTCCGTGCCGCCCGCAATCGGCACAGCGGTGGGGTGCTCGGCCTTCGCGGCGAGCGCCTCCTCCCAGCTGGCGGGGCGAAGGAAGTCCATGCGTGGCTCTCTTCTCCGAAGTCGTTCATCGGTCGTTCATGTTTCAGTTACGCGATGTGACCCAGTACACGTGCCAGGCGCGCACCCGGTGCAGTCACCGAAACCATGAAGCGGTTGGCTGGCCAGGCCGGCCGTCTTGTAGATTCGAACGAAAAGCGGGGCACGGCAACCTCGCGGTATTCCACCGGCAACACCAGACAGAAAGATCGGCGGGCGACGACGTCATGCGGCTCCGCGCACTCCTGGACACCGACTCCCTGGGCCTGCGGCTGCTCGGGGGCGAGGACGAGCTGGACCGGACGGTCCGGGGCGTGATGACCACCGACCTCCGCGACCCCAGCCGCTATCTCTCGGGGGGCGAGCTCGTGCTCTCCGGGCTCGCCTGGCGGCGCGAGCCGGCGGACTCCGAGTCCTTCGTACGCATCCTGGCCCAGGCCGGGGTGGCCGGTCTCGCGGCCGGCACGGCGGAGCTGGGCCCCGTCCCCGACGACCTGATCGCGGCCTGCGCGCACCACCGCCTGCCGCTCTTCTCCGTCACCGAGTCGGTCTCCTTCGCCTCGATCACCGAGTACGTCGTACGGCAGGTCTCCGGCGAGCGGGCCGGCGACCTGGCCGCCGTCGTCGACCGGCACCGCCGGCTGATGACGTCGGGCCCGGCGGGCGGCGGCCCCGAGGTCGTACTGGACCTCCTCGGCTCCGACCTCGACCTGAACGCCTGGGTCCTCTCCCCCACCGGACGGCGGATCGCGGGCGCCGCGCCGGGCGGCGACGCCACGCCGGCCGGGGACACGGCGGTCGGTGCCCGGCTGGCGGGCGAGCACCTGGCGGCGGCGCGCAGCGGGCGGCGCAGCCCGCACCGCGTCCTGCTCGGCAACAGCACGTACTCCCTCTTCCCCATCCGCAGCGGCGGCCGCGACCTGCGCGAGACCGTGCTCTCGGACTGGCTGCTGGCCGTCGAGGCGGACGCCGGGGACTGGCCGGCGGAGCGGCTGGACCTGCTGCAGGGCGTCACACAGCTGATCGCCGTGGAGCGGGACCGGCGCGACGCGGCCCGTACGGTGCGCCGCCGGCTCGCCCAGGAGGTGCTGGAGCTCGTCCAGACCGGCGCCCCGCCCGCCGAGATCGCCGCCCGGCTGCGGGTCGCCGCGCCCGTGCTGCTGCCGGGCCTGGGCACGGCGCCGCACTGGCAGGTCGTGGTCGCGCGCGTCGAGTGGGAGGGCGGGGACCTGCCCGGCGGCCCGGTCGCGCAGACCCTCCTCGAAGAGATCCTGGTCGACCCCGGCAGCGCGGGCCCCGACCCGGCGGACCGCATCGCCGTGGCGCACACGGGGGACGAGGCGGTCGCGCTCGTACCACTGCCCGCGCTGCACGAGGACGACGCGGACACCAAGGCCGAGGGCCTGCACGCGGAGTCGCTGCTCCGGTCGGTCCAGGAGCCGCTGGCCCGCGGGCTGTCCGACGACGGCCGGCTCACCATCGGCGTCAGCGCCGCCGTCCATTCGGCAGAGGGGCTGCGCGGCGCGCTGGAGGAGGCCCGGCACGCCCGCCGGGTCGCGGCGGCCCGGCCCGGCCCGGTGTGCGCCGCCGGCCACGAGGAGCTGGCCTCGCACGTCCTGCTGCTCCCCTTCGTACCGGACGACGTGCGCCGCGCCTTCACGGCCCGGCTGCTGGACCCGCTCCGGGACTACGACCGCCGGCACCGCGCCGAGCTGATCCCCACCCTGGAGGCGTTCCTCGACAGCGACGGCTCCTGGACCCGCTGCGCCGGCCGGCTGCACCTGCACGTCAACACCCTCCGGTACCGCGTCGGCCGCATCGAGCAGCTCACCGGCCGCGACCTGTCCCGCCTGGAGGACAAGCTGGACTTCTTCCTGGCGCTGCGGATGACGTGAGGCCCTGCGGATGACGTGAGCCGCGCTCGCCGGGCCCCGCGCGGCCCGTGATCACCGCTCGATAAGGTTTTCCCATGGCGATGACGAACGGGCCGGAGGCGGCCGCCGAGCCGGACCCGGCGGACCCTGCGGAACCGGCGACTCCGGCAGCCCCGGCGGCCCCGGCCTGGCAGGCGCCGAGCGAGGTCGAGCAGCAGCTGTACGACGCGAAGACCCGCGGCGACTGGCCCGCGTACTTCGACGTACTGGCCCGCACCGAGCTCTACATCGCCGACTCCCGGGCGGCGGCCGACGCACACCCGGGCACGGTGCGCTTCCAGCCGTACTGGGACCAGCGGACCGGGACGCCCTGCCTGGCCGCCTTCACGATCGGCATGCTGCCCGCGCCCGTCGAGGACCCGGTCTTCTGGTCCGGCTCGCTGGACTGGTACGCACGCAACTGGGAACCGCACGACCCGCCGTGGCTGGCCGTCAACCCCGGCAGTCCCTGCGAGGCGTACTTCCCGACCTCCCCCGGGCACCGGGCGGTGTGGCAGCGGCACGCCGCGGCCGCGGCCGCCGCCTCCTCGTCGGAGGAGGGGATCAGGCTGCGCGCCCTGCATGTGGGCGGGCCGCTGCACGGCCCGGTGGCGCACGGACTCGCCTGCGGGGCGCTGCTGTTCGTCAAGAACGGGCAGCCGTGGAACGCCATGGCCCACCACGGCCGGGGCTACTACCCCGAGAAGAAGCAGCTCGCCGAGTTCTGGAACGTCACCGACCGCGCGACGTGGCAGCAGGCCCAGGAGCGGCTGACCGCCGCCGACATGGTCAGCGAGGTATGGGAGTTCGCGCTCGCCGTGCGGCGCTCGCTCGCGCTGGACTTCGCGGGCGCCGTGAGCGTGGACCACTGGCGCGGGGTGGCCGAGCGGGTACTGCGGCACAACGCCGAGAAGGGCGCCGAGGTCAAGCTCACCCCGGACGGCGTGACGAAGACCGAACCGCCCGGCGAGGCGGAGGTCGCGTCGCAGGTCGCGGGCGTGCAGCGGCTCATCGGGCGGATCGCGCGGTACGAGGCGCGGTTCCGCGCGGACGGCGTACTGCCCGAGGGCAAGTTCGTCCGGTCCGTCGAGGCATGGGACTACGGGCGCGCCTCGGGCATGGCCCGCTGGGGGCTCGGCGCGCGCTACTGCACCCTGGCGGAGGCGGAGCAGGCCGTACTGCGCGCCGGCGCGGCGAGCCGGAGCGCGTACCGCTCCTGGGAGGACTTCTCCGCCGGCTTCATCCTCGGCCGCTGCCTCCAGTTCGACGAGGAGGAGTTCGGCCACTGGTACGAGGACATGGCCACCGCGCACCGCATCCTCACCACCGATCCGGCCAGCCCGTGGCGGAACATCCCCTGGGAATGAGGCCGCCCGGTCGGCGCCAGGGATGATCTCCGCCCCGCCGGCGCGCTCTCCGTACCCCCTCGTTCCGGTGGTCCGCACTCCGCCACGCGTCCACCACCGCCTCCTGCACCGGGACCGGGCGACGGGATCATGGGGCGGGCGGCGAAGGGCGCACGGCGCGGGGCCGACCGCGTGACTCCGGATCACTCGTTCGAGCGGCTTTCGCGCGCCGCCGCAACGGCGATCGAAGCGCCAGGTCAGGGCCGTCGACGGCCGATCACCCCGTGCGCGCACCCCGCCGGACAGCCGTGATCCGCTTCCCTAGCGGCTCAACTCCGCGCCGTACACGGCCCGCCGGAGATTGTGAAATCATTCACCCAGCCCCTTGGCCCCACGCCGAAATTCGTGCTGAGATTCGCCCACTGCTTCCAGTCCAGCTCAAAGGTGCGCTCGGGGAGGGCAATGTGGCGGACACCGCCATGCCGGAATCTGCCGAAACCGATGGGTCCGAAGGATCTGTCGAACGACTGCCGGTGCCGGGAGCACCGGTGACGGGACTGCCGGCGGCCAGGACCGCCGGTCCGGCCGCGGACGGGGACAAGGACGGGGACGGCCCACTGGACCGGGCGGTCTGGCGGCTCCGGTCCCGCGGCTGCTGGGAGGACGCGGCCGCACTGCTCGAACCACACGCCGCGGCCCACCCCGCCGCCGCGCTCCGCCGCGCGGCGCTCCTCGTGGAGCGCTCCATGTTCACCTGCGCGGGCTGGGCCGAGGCGGAGGACGCGCTGCGGTACGCCGAGGCCCGCGCGACCACCGACGACGAGCGCGGCGAGGCGGCCTGCGAGCGCGGTCATCTCGCCTACGCCGCCACGGTGCTGGGCGTACGCGACCGCGCCGACGAGGCCCGGGCGGCGCTCGGCCGCGCCGCGGCGCTGCTGCCGCCGGCCGCCGAGGGGCGCGCGCTGCTGGACTTCCGGCGCGGCCTGATGGCCGAGCACATCGCCGACAGCCCGCAGTCCGCGCGGGCCGCCTACCGTCGCGCACACGCCGCCGCGACCGCCCACGACGACCCGCTCCTGCTCTCCTTCACCTGGCGCCACCTCGCCGGACTCGCCCTGCGCGACGGCGAGTTGGCCGAGGCCCGGCACGGCTTCGCCGAATCCCTCCGCCTCCGCGAGGAACTGGGCTACCTCATCGGCACGGCCCCGGCCCTCGCCGCCCTCGCCGACGCCGCCCCGGAGGAGGACGCGGCCCGCCTCCGCGCCGAGGCCGCCCGCCTCTTCCGCCTCATGGACGGCGTACCTACGTGGCTGGCGGACCACCTGCCGACGGCGGCGTAACGGAGCCTCACTCGACGTCACACCCGATGCCGTCACCGTCCCGGTCCAGCCGATAAGGATCATCCGGCCCCACGGAGGTGGGCCCCGACAGATCGGAACAGTCGACATCGGCCCCACCTGCCGGCGCTTCCGGAGACGGAGTGTCTTCGGACGGGGCGTCCTGCGACGGCTCGGTTTCGGGGGCGTCGGTGGGTACGTCTGTGGGCACATCGGTGGGCACGTCGGTGGGTTCGTCCGTCGGCGTGTCCGCGGGATCCGGAGCAGGTGACGTGTCGTCACAACCGGCCCACAGCCCCGCCTCCAGCTGCTCGGCCTCGTCGGCCGCCCGGGAGATCGTCGGCCAGTGCTTGTCGTTGGGCGGGAAGAGGGTCGCCTTGGCGTCCCCGCCGGAGACCATCGTCTCGTTGACGAACTGCCCTCCGTCGTTCCACACGTACAGCAGATAACGGCCGTAGCGGTCCTTCAGCTCCTCGTCGCGTTCGATGCGTACGTCGGAGCCCAGCGGCAGCAGGTCCGAGAGGCGGTCGGTCGCTTCGCCGGCGTGGCAGGTGCCGACCTCGGGGGCGTCGATCTCCAGCAGGCGGACGGTGGCCTGGGCGCCGTCCGGGAGGAGGCCGCCCCCTCCGAAGACCTCCAGCGTGTCGCCGTCGATGATGCGCGCCACGGAGGCGTGCGCGGTGCTCCGCCGCTGCTCGGAGGAAGCGGGCGCGTCGGTGGGTTCCTCGGAGTCCTCCGCCGGCGGTTCGGAGACCGCCGGCCCGGGCTCGGTCGCCGCCGGATCCTGGTCGGCATCCATCCGGCCACCGCTCTCGCCGCAGCCGCTGATGCCGGCGAACACGACGAACGCGGCCGGAGCGGCGAGTACGGAGAGCAGCCGCGCCCTTCCTCGGCGGCGGGGCCTGGGCGGCGGTGCCTGCTGACGCCGCCACACGTGCGGGTCCGGTGGTGAGGAGTTGTTCATAGCGGCCGCCTGAGCCGGGAGGAATGGTGCTCCTCCCAGCAGAGCACGGCAATACAGGGGCCGCCAGTCGGGTGATGCCCGGTGATGGGTTCCTCAGTGCAGGAAGCGGTTCCCCGTGAGGTGGTCGCGGGCTATGCGTTCTGTGAGGGGGAGGTCCTGGGTCTGGAGGGCGTCGAGGAGGGCCATGTGGTCCGAGGCGTCGGCCAGGAGGTCGGCGACGCCGACTCGGGTGGCGGCGCACGGCCAGGACGTGCGGCGCTGTACGTCCTCGGCGACGAGGGTCAGCTGGCGGTTGCCGGTCAGGGCGAGGAGCGCGCGGTGGAAGGCGCGGTCCGCCTCGGCGTACGCCACGCAGTCGCCGTGGCCGGCGGCCGTGACGGTCGCGGCGGCCAGTGGGCGCAGCTCCTCCCAGCGTTCGGGGGGCAGCGTGCGGGCCAGCCGCAGGACGGCCGGTACCTCCAGCATGGCCCGTACCTCGGCCAGCTCGGCGAGGTCGCGGGGGGTGCGCTCGGCGACCCGGAAGCCGCGGTTGGGGACCACCTCGATCGCGCCCTCGACGGCGAGCTGCTGCATCGCCTCGCGGACCGGCGTCGGCGACACGCCGAAGCTGTCGGCGAGTGCGGGCGCCGAGTAGACGGCGCCGGGGGCCAGCTCGCCGGAGAGCAGCGCGTCGCGGAGCGCGGCCAGGACCTGCGCGCGTACGGAGTGCCGCTGCGGCTTGCGTACGGAGGGCGCGGCGGAGGCGGCGGGGGACGCTGCGGGCGGGGCCGCGACGGCGTGGGTGACGGCACCGTCGCCGTCGGCCGGGTGCCGTCCGCGTACCGCCTCGGGGCGCCCCTGCGCGGGCACGCGGGCGCGTATCCGCGGCGGCTCTTCCGCTGCGCGCTGCTCCATGGGGTACCTCCTGATGTCCTTGTGCACCATAGGCGGCCCCTGCCGCAGTTCAAACCTCGGAGAGTTCCGCTAAGGTAAGCCTTACCTGCCAACGACGCGATTCGGTGGTCCCCGCATGAATGCTTCCGTCCTCGCCGCCCCGCCGTCCCCTTCCCCCGTGACCGGCGCCTATGCCCGGCTCACCGAGGTGTTCCCGGGCCTGCGGGTGACCGAGCTCGGGCCGCAGGACGCGGCCCCGACGGGCGAGGAGTGGACGAGCGCGGCGGAGCTGGCGGCCGGCGGCGAGGCCCTGGACGCCTTCCTGGCCTGGGACGACGCGCAGGTGATCAAGAACTACGGGAAGCGCGCCCGCCCGGACGTGGTCGCGAGCTTCGGCCTGCACCGGTACGCCTGGCCGGCCTGCCTGCTGATCACCATGCCGTGGTTCCTGCACCGCCGGGTGCCCCGGCTGCCCGCCGGCGCCGTCTTCTTCCCGCGCGAGCTGGGCCACGCGGCCGTACGCATCACCTCCTTCGCGTGCCTGCCCGACGACCCGGCGGCCGGGCTGCCGGGCGCCGTGGTCGTGGCCGACGAGGAGGCGCTGCGCGCCGAGGTGCGGGCCGCGGTCGCCGAGCACCTCGGGCCGGTACTGGACGGCTTCCGGCCCCGCGTGCGGCGCGGCCCGCGCGCCCTGTGGGGCATGGCGACGGACGAGATCGTCGAGGGGCTGTGGTACCTCGGCCATCTGCTCGGCGAGGAGCCGCGCGCCGTGGCCGAGGTGGCGCGGCTGCTGCCGGGCTCGACGGCGCCGTACGTCGGCGGCGCGGGCTTCCGCGAGCTGACCGGCCCGGCCGGCGAGCAGCTCCCGACGCGGGACCGCGCGAGCTGCTGCATGTTCTACACGGTGCGCCCGGAGGACACCTGCGTCACCTGCCCGCGCACCTGCGACGCGGACCGGGTCGCGCGGCTGACCGCGAGCGCCTGACCCGAGCGCTCCGCTCCCCCGCCACAGCGGACTACTCCCCAGCCACCCGATCGAGTGGCGACAATCGAACTCAACTGCCGCCGCCCCTAAGGCTGTACGAACAGTTCGGCCCTCTCGGCGGCCCGGGGCGCCTCCTTGGCGTCCTCTTGCCCCGAAAACCCCTGCCGTACCGGCCGACTCCGCCAGGATGTCGCGCGAAACGCGTACCGCGATGCAAGGGGTCCCAGATGAGAATGACGGACATATCGCTGGACTGGCTCGTCCCGGGAGCCCTGCTGCTCATCGGCGTGACGGCAGCCGTGGCGGTGGTCCTGCGCGGCAAGCAGAGCGCGGACAAGGCGGCCGACGACTCCTGGGAGCGCAGCGAGGAACGCCGCCGCCGCAAGGAGGCCATCTACGGCTCGGCGTCCTACCTGCTGCTCTTCTGCTGCGCCGCGGTGGCGGCCGCGCTCTCCTTCCACGGCCTGGTCGGCTTCGGCCGGCAGAACCTCAACCTCTCCGGGGGCTGGGAGTACCTGGTGCCGTTCGGCCTGGACGGCGCCGCGATGTTCTGCTCCGTACTGGCCGTGCGCGAGGCCAGCCACGGTGACGCGGCGCTCGGCTCCCGGATGCTGGTGTGGACGTTCGCGGGCGCGGCCGCGTGGTTCAACTGGGTGCACGCGCCGCGCGGCCTGGACCACGCGGGCGCGCCGCAGTTCTTCGCGGGCATGTCGCTCTCCGCCGCGGTCCTCTTCGACCGGGCGCTGAAGCAGACCCGCCGGGCGGCGCTGCGCGAACAGGGCCTGGTACCGCGGCCGCTGCCGCAGATCCGGATGGTGCGCTGGCTGCGTGCCCCGCGCGAGACGTTCGCCGCCTGGTCACTGATGCTGCTGGAGGGCGTACGGAGCCTGGACGAAGCGGTCGACGAGGTACGCGAGGACCGCCGCGAGAAGGAGGAGGCGCGGCGGCGCCGGCGCGAGCAGGGCAAGCTCGACCGGGCCCGGGTGAAGGCGCTGAACCGGCAGCACCGGTGGGGGCGCCACGCCCGTCAGCTGCCGGCCGTGACAGCCGGACGGCCGGTGGCACAGCAGGCCGAAACGCCGGCGATCGAGGCCCAGGCGGTCGAGGCGCCGCCTCCGGCCGGGAGCCCGGGTATCGAGGCGGAGCCCGCTCCGGGCGACCGGCGGCGGTCGCGCCCGACGCTGAAGGCCGTGACCGGCCGCGCCGATGGGCAGGGCACGCGGACCGTGGACCTCACCGCCGAGGACGACACGCAGACGATCCCGCGGCTGGACTCCCTGGAGGAGAAACTCGCCGAGATCGAGCGGCAGTTCGGCTGAGCGAGCTCAACGCGCCGAGCGGAACGTGACAACAGAGCGGCGGGCCGCCCCTTGAAGGGCGGCCCGCCGCACGTTCGCCGAGCGGAGCACCGGGACTCACGCCGCCGTGCCGCCCAGTTCGAACCACACGCACTTGCCGACGCCGTGCATCCGTATGCCCCAGGCGTCCGCGAGTGAGCGCACCAGCATCAGTCCTCTCCCCGAAGTGCCTTCGGTGGTCGGTCTGCGGGGCTGCGGCCGCCGGGACACGAAGTCCCGTACTTCCACCCGCAGGCGGTCGGTCACCGTCACGGTCACCACGGCGCCCCGGTCGGTGTGCACCAGTGCGTTGGTGACCAGCTCGCTGATGAGCAGCTCCGCGATGTCCGACCTGCCGGTATCCCCCCAGTGGGCCAGCTGCCGGCGCAGGTCCCTGCGGACCCTCGCCACCGCCGTGAGGTCGGCGCGGCGCAGCCGGTGCCGGACGGCCCTCGGCCGCTGCCCTTCCCTCCATGTTCCGCCACGGCTGCCGAGGGGGCCGGTGACCGGCCCGTCGGTCCGTCCGTGCAGTTGCTCGCCCCGTACAGGCTGATGCTTCATCCTCCCCGCCCCGAGCGCTCCGGTGTCCCCGATCTTCATCCCCGATCTGTCGAACGACCTCAGATCGATGCATGCCCATCGGGATACGGCCCAAGCTTCGCCCCCTGCTTCCGCATATGCCACGAGATGCCCGGCTGGTCCCGACCAAGGTCCTGTCCGGCTGTCATGACAAGGGCGGAAACGGGAGCGCGGCACGGCCGTCCGTAGGACGAATTCGCCCTCGCTGTCGACCGGCCCGCTGCCGCACCCGGTGCACCGCGTCCCGGAAGAGATCGCGGCGCGGGGTCCGCCGAGTGGCCCGGTGCGGCTACGCCCGCGTCCGTGCCGCCGCGGCACAGCGGCGCAGCTCGGAAGCTCCTGACTCCTCCTGCCGCGGACAGGCACAGGTGCGGGGCATGTGCCCGTCTGGACGGTAACGGCTCAGAAGCGTGGGATGTTGCGGAGGTTGGACCGGGCCATCTGCACCATCCGGCCCACGCCGCCGTCCAGCACGATCTTGCCCGCCGAGAGCGCGAAGCCGGTCACCATGTCAGCGCTGATCTTCGGTGGGATGGACAGCGCGTTCGGGTCGGTGACGACGTCGACGAGCGCGGGACCGTTGTGCTTGAAGGCGTCCCGCAGCGCGCCCCGCAGGTGCTTGGGCTTCTCCACGCGGACGCCGTACGCGCCCGCCGCCCGGGCGATGGCCGCGAAGTCGGGGTTCTGATTGCCGGTGCCGTACGAGGGCAGGCCCGCCACCAGCATCTCCAGCTCGACCATCCCGAGTGAGGAATTGTTGAACAACACGACCTTCACCGGCAGGTTGTGCTGGACCAGGGTGAGGAAGTCGCCCATCAGCATGGAGAAGCCGCCGTCGCCGGACATCGAGACGACCTGCCGCCGGCGGTCGGTCAGCTGCGCGCCGATGGCCTGCGGCAGCGCGTTGGCCATCGACCCGTGGGTGAACGAACCGATGACGCGGCGGCGCCCGTTGGGCGTGAGGTAACGCGCCGCCCAGACGTTGCACATCCCGGTGTCCACGGTGAAGACCGCGTCGTCCGATGCCTCCTCGTCCAGCACGGAGGCCACGTACTCGGGGTGGACCGGCACGTGCCGGTCCACCTTGCGGGTGTACGCCTTGACCACGCCCTCCAGCGCGTCGGCGTGCTTCTTCAGCATCCGGTCCAGGAAGCGGCGGTTCTTCTTCTCCTGGACCAGCGGGGTCAGGCAGCGCAGCGTCTCCCGTACGTCGCCCCAGACGGCCAGGTCCAGCGTGGAGCGGCGACCGAGGTGCTCGGCGCGCACGTCGACCTGCACGATCGGCACGTCCTTCGGGAGGAACGCGTTGTACGGGAAGTCCGTGCCGAGCAGGATCAGCAGATCGCACTCGTGCGTGGCCTCATAGGCAGCGCCGTACCCGAGCAGACCGCTCATCCCAACATCGAACTTATTGTCGTACTGGATCCACTCCTTGCCGCGCAGCGCGTGGCCGACGGGCGACTTGATCTTTTCGGCCAGCTCCATGACCTCGGCGTGGGCGCCCGCCGTACCGCTGCCGCAGAAGAGCGTGACCTTGCCGGCCTGGTCGATCATGCGGGCGAGCTGCGCGATCTCGGCGTCGCCGGGGCGTACGGACGGCCGCGAGGTGACCAACGCGTGTTCCTCGGCGCGTTCGGGCGCGTCCTCGCCCGCGATGTCGCCGGGCAGCGCGACGACGGAGACGCCGCTGCGGCCCACCGCGTGCTGGATCGCGGTCTGCAGGACGCGCGGCATCTGCCGGGTGTTGGAGATCAGCTCGCAGTAATGGCTGCACTCCTGGAAGAGCTGGTCGGGGTGGGTCTCCTGGAAGAAGCTCGTGCCGATCTCGCTGGAGGGGATGTGCGAGGCGAGGGCCAGTACGGGGGCCATCGAACGGTGGGCGTCGAACAGGCCGTTGATGAGGTGGAGGTTGCCCGGGCCGCAGGAGCCGGCGCAGGCGGCGAGCCGGCCGGTGATCTGGGCCTCGGCGCCGGCCGCGAACGCCGCGACCTCCTCGTGCCGGACCTGGACCCAGTCGACCGCCGAGGTGCGGCGGATGGCGTCGACGACGGGGTTCAGGCTGTCGCCGACGACTCCGTACAGCCGCTTGACCCCGGCGCGCGCCAGGATGTCGACGAACTGCTCGGCCACGGTCTGCTTCGCCATCGCGCGCACGCCCTTCGGGTGGGGATCAGTGGCTCGCGCCGCTCGCGGGGAGATGATTTGCCCGCCTTTGCGGCATCGGTTCGGTTCTACCACTCATTCCCGGGGCGGCCCCGGAAGGCGTACGGCGTGCTGCGGGCCCGGCGCTCAGCTGTCCCACACGGCCGCGGCCGTGCGGTCCTTCGCGTGGCCCTTGACGCGGAGCTGGGCGTCGGCCAGGAAGGCGGCCAGGCCCGGCGGGTCGGTCTCGGCCCACCGACCGGCCAGCCGCGCGGCGAAATCGGGCGCCTCGCGCAGCGGCTCGGCCAGCCCCGTACTGCACAGCAGCAGGGTGTCGCCGGAGCGGGCCACGGAGGCGCGGAAGCGGAACGGTTCGCCTACGGGTTCGGGAGCAGCTTCGGAAGCGGCATCGGAAGCGGCATCGCGGGCGTCCCCCGGTGGCCCGGTGACGCCGAGGTGCCGCGGCGGCTCCAGCTCCTGCCAGACGCCGTCCCGGAGCCGGAAGAGGCCGCCCCCGCCGAGGCCGAAGAAGACACGGGTGCGGCACGCCGGGTCGGCGGGCAGCAGCAGGCAGCGCAGCGAGGCGGTGTACTCGCGCGGGTCCAGCCCCAGCTCGGCGGCGCGGGCCCGCAGCCGGCCGTAACCGCGGTCGGTGAGCCGCTGCAGCCCGGACCTGAGGGCTTCGCGGCGGCCGGTACGGATGTCGTCGGCCAGCCGCGCGGCGGAGCGGCCGACGGCGGCGCCGATCCACTGGCAGGCGTCCCGCGCCGCGCGGTGCCCCTCGGGCGAGGCGTACGCACCGGAGGCGACGGCGATCAGGATCAGGGTCTGCCGCCCGGCCCCGAAGCGGGCGGTGAGCAGGGCGTCGCGGCGCGGGTCGCCGCGGTACCGGGCGGAGTCGCCCCGTACGGAGGCGGCGCGCAGCGTGAGCGTGCCGTACTGCGCGCCGTCCAGCTCGGTGTCCGGGACGAGCCCGGCGAGGTCGGCCGGGTCGGCGGCGGGCAGCGCGACCGGCTCGGCCGCGTACGTGGGCGGCCGGTCCCCGACGAACTCCACTACGGGGACGGGCGGCTCGGCCTCGCCGGCCGTGCCTGCCGCGTCGGCCGCTTCGAACGCGTCGGCCGCCTTGGGCTCTTCGGGCTCTATGGGCTCTTCAGGCGCGCCGACCGCCTCAGGGGCGTCAGCCGCCTCCGCCGCGTCCAGCGTGCGCAGGACCGAGTCGACGCGGTCGTCCAGCGAGTCCGGCGCGGTCGAGGGCCCCGCGTCGCCCGGCTTGCCGTCGCCCGCTTCGTACAGCTCGCGCCACCAGTGGTCCTCGTGTCCGCGTGTGTCCCCCTGCTGACTCATGGACCGTATTGTCCATGGCTGCGTGGCCGCGAGACAGTGCACAAAAGAGTGCTCCGCGACGCGTCACCGGGCCGCGTCGACGCCCTCCAGGGACAGCAGGGTGCGCTTGCGGTCCAGGCCACCGGCGTATCCGGTGAGCGAACCGTCGGCTCCGATGACGCGGTGGCAGGGGCGCAGAATCAGCAGCGGATTCGCGCCGATCGCGGTGCCGACGGCCCGTACGGCGGGCCGTGTGGCTCCGATGCGGCGGGCGATCTCCCCGTAACTGGCGGTCTCGCCGTACGGGATGGCGTCCAGCGCCGTCCAGACGCGCTCGCGGAAGGCGGTGCCGCGGGTGGCCAGGGTCAGCGCGAAGTCGCGGCGCTCGCCCGCGAAGTACTCCTTCAACTGCCGCTCCGCCTCGGCGAAGGCGGCCGGTTCACGGGTCCAGCCGGCCTCCGGTACGACGCCGCCCTTCTGGTCGGGCAGGGAGAGCGCGGTCAGTACCGTGCCGCCGGGGGCGTCGGCCGACGGCTCGCCCACCAGGGTCAGCCGGCCGAGCGGGCTGTCAAGCAGCGTGTAGAGCGGCATGGTCGATGCTGTCCTTCGGGTCGTGGTCTTCGGGTTCGTGCGCGGGACCGGCGTGGAGGCCCGCGTGCCGGAGGTGGTGGTAGGCGTACGAACGCCACGGGCGCCGGCGCTCCGCCTCCGGGGCGGCGTCGGGCGGGCCCACATCGGGGTCGCCCAGCGCGCGCCTTCTGATGACCGCCGCCGCGGCGGGGTCGACGCCCGGGAGCGCGGCGAGGGCGCGTTCGGCGGCGTCCCGGTCCGCGCCCGCCGCGAGGTCCACCGTGCCGTTGGCGAGCGCCGCGCACAGCGCCCGTACGCTCTCCCCGACATCCGCCCCGGCCAGCTCCTCCGGCGTCGGGAAGAGGTGGGTGAGCGTGCCGTCCGGGGTGTCCAGCGGCTTGCCGTACGCCCGTACAAGGGCGGCGGCGCGCTCCGGTGGCCCGCCGAGCACGGTCCGTACCGCCTGTTCCGCCGGATCGGCCGCGCCCGGCGAGCGCAGCCCGGGGCGGGCCGTGACCAGCGGCCGGAGCAGCGGGTCGGCCGAGAGCCGGGCGGCGACCGCGTACGGATCGGCGTCCAGGTCGAACAGGCGGCGCAGTCGCTGGCTCGCGGTGGGCAGGTCGCGCAGGTCGGTGAGGTGCAGCCGGCAGTCGAGCCAGCCGGAGCGGGCCGGTCCGCCGGGCCCGCCGGGCCGTTCGCCGACCTCGGCGACGGCGGTGCCGTAGGTGAGGCGCAGGGTGCGGCGGTACGTACGCGCCCCGGGGACACCGATGACCTCCTCGATGCCCGGCACCGCCGCCGCCTGAAGGTCGTCGAAGATCTCCCGGGCGGCGTACGGGCCCCGGAAGGCGAGCCGCAGCGGGATACCGCCGGGGCTGCCGTGCTCCCCGCGCGCGGTGCGTCCGCGTGCCGCGGCGCGCAGCTCGCTGGGGGTGCTCCCGTAGATCTCCCGCATCGTCGCGTTGAACTGCCGCACACTGGCAAATCCCGCGGCGAATGCCAGCTCCGTGACCGGCAGGCCGGTGGTCCGGAGCAGGATGCGCGCGGTGTGCGCGCGGCGGGCGCGGGCCAGCGCGACCGGCCCGGCGCCCAGCTCGGCGGTGAGCTGGCGCTGCACCTGGCGGGCGCTGTAGCCGAGCCGCGCGGCGAGCCCCGCGACGCCCTCGCGGTCGACGACGCCGTCGCCGATGAAGCGCATCGCGCGGCCCACCAGGTCGGCGCGGACGTTCCAGTCGGCCGAGCCGGGGACGGCGTCCGGGCGGCAGCGGCGGCAGGCCCGGAAGCCGGCGCCCTGGGCGGCGGCAGCGGACGGGAAGAACCGCACGTTGGCCCGCTTCGGGGTGACAGCGGGGCAGCTCGGGCGGCAGTAGATGCCGGTCGTCACCACGGCGAAGAAGAATTCTCCGTCGAAGCGCGCGTCCCGGCTCGCCACCGCCTCGTACCTGCTGCTTTCGTCCTTCACACCGTCCAGTGTGCGGGATCGCGGCAGCCGCTTCCGGCGGAAATCGGACATGGCGTTCGGGCCGCCCGCACACGAACGGCCCGAACCCTCGGTGCTACCGCCGCTGCCCCCGCTGCCGCTCCCCCATGTGCCGCCCGAGCGCCTGCTTCTGTTTCCAGTCCCGGCGCAGCTCGGCGCGGAGCCGGGCGTCGGTCTTGGCGACGATGCGCTCGTTCTCGCGGAGCAGCTTGCGGTAGCTGTCCAGGCGGCGCTGCGGCAGATCGCCCGCGTCCACGGCCGCCAGTACCGCACACCCCGGCTCGGCGGTGTGCGCGCAGTCGTGGAACCGGCACCGCGCGGCCAGCTCCTCGACGTCGGTGAAGGTCCGCGCGAGGCCCTCCTCGGCGTCCCACATGCCGACGCCGCGCAGCCCGGGGGTGTCGATCAGCACCCCGCCGCCGGGCAGCACCAGCAGGTCGCGGGTGGTCGTGGTGTGCCGCCCCTTGCCGTCCCGGTCGCGTACGGCGTGCACGTCCTGGACGTCGGCGCCGATCACCGCGTTGGCCAGGGTGGACTTGCCCGCGCCGGACCGGCCGAGCAGGACGGAGGTGCCGCCGGCCAGTACCGCCGCGAGGACGTCCAGGCCGGCGCCGGTCGCCGCGCTCACCGCCAGTACCGGCACACCGGGCGCGACGGTCTCGGTGTCGGCGACGAGGTGGGCGAGGCCCGCCGCGTCCGGCACCAGGTCCGCCTTGGTCAGCGCCACGACGGGAGTGGCGCCGCTCTCCCACGCCAGGGACACGAAGCGTTCGACGCGTCCGAGGTCGAGCGGCTCGGCGAGGGAGACGGCGACGATCGCGTGGTCGACGTTGGCGGCCAGGATCTGGCCTTCGGAGCGCTTGGAGGAGGCGGACCGCACCAGTGCGGTGCGGCGCGGGAGCAGCGCGCGGACGACGGCGTCCGGCCCGCTGCCGGGATCGATCGCGGCCCAGTCGCCGGTGCACGGCACCTTGAGCGGGTCGCCGGTCGCCACGAGCGCGGTGCTCGCGAGCACGGTACGGACGCCGTCGTCGCCGGGCACGACGGCGTCCACCCGGCCGCGGTCGATGCGGACCAGGCGGCCGGGCAGCAGACCTTGCTCGGCGTACGGGGTGAACTCCTGCGCGTGGTCCGCGTCCCAGCCGTAGGGGGCGAGGGGGTGCGCAGCGGTGATGCCGGAGTTGATGTCGGACGTGAGGTCGGACAACGGGATGACCCTTCGAAGCGGGTGGTCCCGGCGGTGGGCACGCAACTCGGGCGCGCCGAAGGAGAGTTGAGGTCAGCCGGGAACCACGGAGGTGGGATGGATGTTCTTCCGGATGCGGGCAGCGCCCAGCGCAGTGACAGCCATCGGTCCACACCTCCTCGTTCGTCGGTCGTTGCCGGATCGCTCGTCGGCGATCTCGTACGTGCAGAGCCTAGAACGGCCGCGCACAGAGCCGCGAACGATTTTCCGGATCCTCTTACTGAAAACCTGTCGACAACAACCGTCGACAACCATCGATAACCGGCCACCGAAAATTAGTTGCTTGAGTGCCTATTTTCGACCCCTGGGACACCTGAGTAAGGTGTGGCGCCAGCGTCGATTACGGGGGAAGGAACGGCACGCAGCATGGCCGCTGGCCTGTTCGAAGGGCAGTACGTATGGCATCCGGCGGCCGATGACCGGCGGCTGGCGAGCGCCTGCATGGATGTGCGGGCGGGACGTTACTTCAGCGCCCGGGAGGTGCTGAAGGAGAGCCGCGACAATTTCGGGGTACGGGCGCACCGTTCTCTGGTACTGGCCTCCGAGGCGGCCGATTCGGATCTGACCGAGCGCTGGCTCGCCGAGGAGCCGGGCACCGAGGCCGCGCTGCTGTGGGCGCGGGTCGCGGCGCTGCGCGCCGCCCGCGCCGCCGACGCGGACGACCGGCACGCCACCACGCTGGGCCGGATCGCGCTGGCCGCCTGCGACCGGGCGGCGGAGCTCGCGCCGCGGGACCCGACGCCATGGGCCGCGAAGCTCTCGCTGGCCCGTTTCCAGCGCCATCTCGACCCGGCGCCGGAGGGCCTCATCACCGCGCCGCCCGGCCCCTGGTCGCTGTTCTCGCACATCCTGCGGCTGGACCCCTGGCACCGCGAGGCCCACCACCGCTTCCTGGCGTGCTTCTTCGCGCGGCACGGCGGGTCGGCGGGCGCCGCCTGGGACGTCGCCGCCTTCCTCGCGCAACGCGCCCCGGCCTCCTCGGCGCTGCGGCTGCTGCCGCTGGTGGCCGTGGTCGAGGAGTACGACCCGGGCGCGCCGCTCGCCGACCGCACGTGGGAGCAGCCGCAGTGGCGGCAGGTCGCGCTGCGGATCTACCAGTACTGGCTGCCGGAGGTGGCCGGCTACCGCTTCACGCCCGTGCTGGACCTGGCGTATCTGGCGCACGCGCTGTGCATGGCGCGCCACGAGTTCGAGGCACGGGCGGTCTTCGCGGCCATGGGCCCGTACGCCTCGCGCATGCCGTGGAGCCGCTTCGGCGACCCGGCCGAGCAGCTCAGCCGGGCCCGCAGGCGCTGCGGGCTCCCGGTCCCGCACTCCCCCGACACCGGGTGAGTGCGGTCCCCCCCCACATCACACCGACACCTCACTGACCGTCCCCGGAAAGGTTCGTCCGTGTCCGATTCCGCATTTCTCGCCCGGGTGCGCGCCCGTCGGCGGGAGGAGCAGCCCCCCACGCTGGACGATGACGCGACCCTGCACGCCATGGGATATCCCCGGAAACTCACCCGCCGTTTCCGGGCCTTCGACAATTTCGCGATATCCTTCACGATCATCAACATCATATCCGGCATCTTTTCGTCCTTCGGCTTCGGGATGAATGCCGGTGGGCCGCTCATTCTCGTGTTCGGCTGGATAGGCGTTTCGATCCTCGTACTGTTCATCGGCGCCTCGATGGCGGAAATCACCTCCGCCTATCCCACCAGCGGCGCGCTGTATTTCTCCGCGGGCAAGCTCGCCAAGCGGCACAAGGGTGCCTGGTCCTGGTACACCGGCTGGCTGAATTTCGTGGGCCAGGTCGGCGGTACGGCCGCCACCGGCTATGCGGCGGCCACCTTCATCCAGGCGTTCCTCGCGATGCAGTGGCCGTCCTACCAGGTCTCCGAGCAGCGCACGGTCCTCATCACGGCGGCGATCCTGCTGGTCCAGGCGCTGGCCAACACCTACACCGTGCACCTCGTCGCGATCCTGAACCGCATCTCGGTGTGGTGGCTGCTGATCGGCATGGTGGTCATCGTGACGGCGCTGACCGTGCTGCCCGAACACCACCAGCCGGCCTCGTTCGTGACGCATTTCGCCAACAACACCGGCTTCACCAACGGGCTTTACGGCGCGCTGCTGGGCCTGTTGGTCACCAGCTGGACCTTCACCGGATTCGACGGCAGCTTCCATATGTCGGAGGAAACGGTGGGCGCGACCGTCAACGCGCCGAAGGGAATCATGCGGGCGATCGGCTACTCCGCCGTCGCCGGTCTGATCCTGATGCTCGCGCTGGTCTACGCGATACGTGATTACTCAGCGGAAGCGAGCGCTGACGCACCGCCCGTACAGATTCTCATCGACGCGCTCGGCACCGGCACCGCCAAGTTCCTGCTGCTGATCGTGATCGGCGCGATGCTCTTCTGCGGGCTGGCCAATATGACCAGCAACACCCGCCAGATCTTTGCCTTTTCGCGGGACGGCGCGATGCCCGGCTCACGCTGGTGGCACTCGGTCTCCGCGCGCACCCGTACGCCCGTCAAGGCGGTCTGGCTCGCCGCGGCCTGCTCACTGGTGCTGGTGATCCCCGGCTGGTGGTCGCACACCGCCTTCACCGCCATCGTCAGCGTCAATGTCGTCGGCCTCTTCCTCGCGTACGGCGTGCCGATCTTCCTGCGGCTGCGGCTGGACACCTTCGAGCCGGGGCCGTGGAACCTGGGCCGCTGGGGCAAGCCCGTCGCGGCGGTCGCGGTGGTCTGGATCGTGTTCAGCAACGTGCTGTTCATGCTGCCGCAGGCGTCCCCCATCACGCCCGGCTCGTTCAACTACGCGCCGATCGCGCTCGCGGTGGTGCTGGTCATCGCCACGGTGTGGTGGTTCGCCACCGCCCGGCACCGCTTCCAGGGTCCGGTCAGCTACGGCCGCCCGGACGAGGTGGCGGCGATGGATCTGATCTGAACGCAGCCCCGCGCCCCTTCAGGGGCGCGGGGAACTGCGCGACCAGCCATGACGCACCGTCACTCCTTCTCCGGCCCCGGCCCGTCGTCCAGCTCGTCCGCGTCCTCCGCCTCCTCCCGCGCCTCGCGCAGCGGTTCCGCCTCCGCGCGGCGGCGTTTCTCGCGTTCCGCGCGGCCGGCCGCCGTGGCGAGGGAGGGCCAGACGCGGTCCAGGGCCGCGTTGACCGCCGCGCCGACCAGTACCGCGAAGGCCGAGACGCCGATCCACAGGAGGACCGCGACGGGGGCGGCGAGTGAGCCGTAGATCGTCGGGCCCTCGACCGTCGAGGCGAGGTAGACGCGCAGCAACAGGCTGCCCAGCAGCCACATCGCGAGCGCGACCACCGCGCCGGGGATGTCCTCCCGCCAGGGCGACCGGACCGGTACGGACACGTGGTACAGCGTGGTCAGGAAGGCGACCGAGACCAGCAGGACGACCGGCCAGTACAGCGCCCGGACGGCGTCCTCGCTGGCGGGCAGGAGATACACCACCGTGTCCGGGCCCGCGACCATCAGGGGCAGCGCGACCGCGCCGAGCACGAGGGCGACGAGGTAGAGGAAGAACGCCAGCAGGCGGGTGGCGACGATGCCGCGCTTGCCCTCCAGGCCGTACATGATCGTGATGGTGTCGACGAAGACGTTCAGCGCGCGCGAGCCCGACCACAGGGCGATGGCGAAGCCGATCGAGATGACGTCGGGGCGGCCGCCGCGGAAGATGTCGTCCAGCAGCGGCCGGGCGATCTCGTCGACGCCCTTGTCGGACAGCACGGTCGCGGCCGCGGTGAGGGTGTTCGCCCGGATGGTGTCGATGGTGTCGTGGCCGATCCACGGCTCCAGATAGCCCAGCAGCCCGAGGAGTCCGAGGAACAGCGGGGGCAGCGAGAGCAGGCAGAAGAAGGCGGCTTCGGCGGCGAGGCCGGTGACGCGGTACTCCACGCAGGAGTGCACGGTGTCCTTGAGCAGCAGCCACCCGAGGCGGCGTTTCGATACATGGCGGTACAGGACGCGAGCCCTGTGCAGACGGCCCGTGGGGTGCTCGGCTGGTTCGTTCGCTGGCTGCACCTCGCCACCGTATCCGGCGGGGCGGCGACGGCCCATGACGTTGCGCCGCGCAAGGGGGCCGGGCCGGCAGCCGGCGCCGCGCGGAAGCGGTGCCGCGCCGACTCGGCACCGCTTCCGACGGGGGTGGCCGGCCCTGGCGAGGACGGGCCGGTACGACGGCCCGGTCCCCGGCGTACGGAAACGGCTCGCGCTCAGCCTTTCCGCTCGTACCGGGAGCGGCAACCGTTGCACGACGTTGCAATGGATCTGCCGATTCCGCACTCCGCCGGGCCCCGGCCCCGGCACGATGGGCCGCGGCGTTACCCCAAAACAGCACAAGCGGAGCGATGTTGAGCACACGGCACCACGACAGGACCCAGACCCCCGTCCTGGCAGCGGCGCTGGACTCCCGGGAAGCGGCCCGTCGGCTGGCTTCCGTACGGGAGGCCACCCTCGCGGGGGACGAACCGCCCGACGGCCCCCGCAGCGTGATCGGCGAATCCTGGCGGCGGGTCATCGGCACCGGCCTCGACCCGGACCGGGACCGCCGCGCGCGGCCGCTGTCCCTGGCCGAGCTCGAGGAGCGCCGAGCCCGCTCGCAGCTGCTGCGGCTGCTGCCCGTACTGCACTCCCACCTCCTGCCCGCCGCGGACGCCGCGCAGCAGATCCTGGTGGTGACCGACCCCGAGGGCCGGGTGCTGTGGCGCGACGGCGCGGCGCCGGTGCGCCGGATGGCCGACCGGCACGGGTTTGAACCGGGCGCCGACTGGACCGAGGACGTGGTCGGCACGAACGGCATCGGTACCGCGCTGGTCACCCGCGCCCCGGTCCTGGTGCACTCCGCCGAGCACTACGTCCGCACCCACCACCAGTGGACCTGCGCCGGGGCGCCGCTGCACGACCCGCGCGACGGGCGGCTGCTGGGCGTGGTGGACCTCAGCGGCCCCGCGCACTCCTTCCACCCCACCACGCTCTCACTGGTCACGGCGGTCGCCCGGCTCGCCGAGTGCGAGGAGCGCACCCGGCACCTGGCCGCGCTGGACCGGCTGCGGACGAGCGCCGCGCCGCTGCTCGCCCGGCTCGGCGGGCGGGCGCTGGCCGTGGACCGGGACGGCTGGACCGCCGCGGCCACCGGCACGGCGCCGCCCGCCCGGCTCGCGCTGCCCCGGTCGCCGCAGGCCGGCCCGGTGTGGCTGCCGCGGTACGGCGCCTGCGTGCTGGAGCCGCTGCCGGGCGGCTGGCTGGTACGGATCGGGGAGGACGGGCCGCCGGGGCCCGCACCGAGCCGGGTGGTGCTGGACCTCAGCGGCCGGGCCGGCTGGACGGTGACGGTCGGCGGCCCGGCCGGCAGCTGGACGCACGAGCTGAGCCCGCGCCACGCCGAGCTGCTGTTCACCCTGGCCGTGCACCCCGAGGGCCGTACCTCGGCGCAGCTGGCCCGCGATCTGTTCGGCGACGCCCGCCGCACGGCGACGGTCCGTGCGGAGCTCTCCCGGCTGCGCCGCACACTCGGCTGCGTCCTCTCGCACCGCCCGTACCGCTTCGCCGACGAGGTCCACGTCGACCTCCGCCGCCCGCCCCGCGCGCCGGACCTCCTCCCCCACTCCACGGCGCCTTCGGTGGTGGCGGCACGAGCCGGTACCGGAGGGCCGGATGCGCACTCCACATGATTGGGTGACGGCCATGACCGAGACTGTCACCACCTGGTATCTGGAACAGACCTCCCCCGCGGACCTCGTGCCCGCCGCCGAGCCGCCCGCCGAGCAGGAGGTCCGGGTCGTACTGTCCGGGACGCCGCTGCCCGAGTTCAGCCGGTTCCTCTATACGGCGGTGGGCGGGGACGTGACCTGGACGGACCGGCTGCCGTGGACCTACGCGGAGTGGGCGGAGCACCTGGGGCAGCCCGGCACGGAGACCTGGGTGGCGTACGAGCGGGGGACGCCAGCTGGATTCATCGAGCTGCAGGCCCGGCCGGACGCGTCGGTGGAGATCGTCTACTTCGGCCTGATACCGGCGTTCCGCGGCCGGCGGATCGGCGGCCACCTGCTCTCGTACGGCATCGCGCGCGCCTGGGACCTGGCCGATCGCCGGCCGGAGTGCGAGCGGACGAAGCGGGTGTGGGTGCACACCTGCAGCAAGGACGGCGAGTATGCGATGGCCAACTACCAGCGCCGCGGGTTCCGGGTGTACGACACGACCGTGACGGAGGAACCCGAGGCGGCGGCGCCGGGCCCCTGGCCTGGCGCCTGAGTCGCACCACGGGCGCCGGTCACACCAAGCGGAACGTGACCGGCGCCACAATGTCTCACCCTTCAAGACATACTCGTCCGCATTTTGGACGATGGTGGACTGGTCCAAGACCGTCGTGACACGCTTCCGTCATGTCTCGAGCTGGAATTGCCTTGGTGAGTCGGCGCCACGTCGACCTTGCGCGCGTGTCCAGCGCCATCTGTCAGGCGCGCTGACGCTGTACCCACAGGGGTCGGCGACTCTGACCGGTAACCCCTGACAGCACCCAGCTCCACCGACTTTCCCGCCGTCCCCATCGTCGCGGACGTGCGACCACCCCTGATCCGGCAAGTCATGCCAAGGCGCGCTTCCACGCGTCGCGATCCGGCATGTCTTCGCAGGTCACAGTGGGTGCACCCGGCCTGAAACCGCATCAGCCCACATTTCACTGCAGCCGCCGAGAAGGACGTATCACCATGGCCGCCACTCCGGAACGCCCCGCCACGACCCGCCGCAAGGCCGGACGCCACCGCGGCGAGGGACAGTGGGCCGTTGGTCACTTCACTCCGCTCAACGGCAACGAGCAGTTCAAGAAGGACGACGACGGTCTCAATGTGCGGACACGCATTGAGACGATCTACTCCAAGCGCGGCTTCGACTCGATCGACCCCCAGGACCTGCGCGGACGGATGCGCTGGTGGGGCCTCTACACCCAGCGCAAACCCGGCATCGACGGCGGCAAGACCGCGGTCCTGGAGCCGGAGGAGCTGGACGACAAGTACTTCATGCTGCGCGTCCGCGTGGACGGCGGCCGGCTGACCGTCGCCCAGCTGCGCGCGATCGGCGAGGTCTCCGAGCAGTACGCCCGCGGCACCGCGGACATCACCGACCGGCAGAACATCCAGCTGCACTGGATCCGCATCGAGGACGTCCCCGCCATCTGGGAGAAGCTCGAGAGCGTCGGGCTGTCCACGACCGAGGCGTGCGGCGACTGCCCGCGTGTGATCATCGGCTCCCCGGTGGCCGGCATCGCCGCCGACGAGATCATCGACGGCACCCCGGCCGTGCACGAGATCCACGAGCGCTACATCGGCAGCAAGGAGTTCTCCAACCTGCCGCGCAAGTTCAAGACCGCGATCTCGGGATCCCCTGTCCAGGATGTGGTCCACGAGATCAACGACGTGGCCTTCGTGGGCGTCAACCACCCCGAGCACGGCCCCGGCTTCGACCTCTGGGTCGGCGGCGGTCTGTCCACCAACCCGAAGCTCGCCCAGCGACTGGGCACCTGGGTCCCGCTGGACGAGGTCGCGGACGTGTGGGCCGGGGTCGTCGGCATCTTCCGTGACTACGGCTACCGCCGGCTGCGCAACCGCGCCCGCCTGAAGTTCCTGGTCGCCGACTGGGGCGTCGAGAAGTTCCGGCAGGTGCTGGAGGACGAGTACCTGAAGCGGAAGCTGGTCGACGGGCCCGCGCCCGAGGAGCCCTCCTCCAAGTGGCGCGACCACATCGGCGTCCACCAGCAGCAGGACGGCCGCTTCTACGTGGGCTTCGCGCCGCGCGTCGGCCGCGTCGACGGCAAGACCCTCACCAAGCTCGCCGAGCTGGCCGCCGAGCACGGCTCGGACCGGCTGAACACCACCGTCGAGCAGAAGATGATCATCCTCGACGTGACCGAGGACCAGGTCGACTCGCTGGTCGCCGGGCTGGAGGCGCTGGACTTCCAGGTCAAGGCGTCGCCCTTCCGGCGCGGCACGATGGCCTGCACCGGCATCGAGTTCTGCAAGCTGGCCATCGTCGAGACCAAGGGCCGCGGCGCGTCCCTCATCGACGAGCTGGAGCGCCGGATGCCGGACTTCCAGGAGCCGGTCACCATCAACCTCAACGGCTGCCCGAACGCCTGCGCCCGTATCCAGGTCGCGGACATCGGTCTCAAGGGCCAGCTGGTCCTGGACGACGACGGCAACCAGGTCGAGGGCTACCAGGTGCACCTGGGCGGCGCGCTGGCCCTGGAGGCCGGCTTCGGCCGCAAGGTCCGCGGCCTGAAGGTCACCGCCGATGAACTCCCCGACTACGTCGAGCGGGTGCTGCGCAACTTCGAGGCGGAGCGCACCGACGGCGAGCGGTTCGCCCAGTGGGCGGCCCGTGCGGAAGAGGGTGCTCTCAAGTGAGCGAGCCTCGGCGCGCGGCGCTGGCTGGACTGAGGAGCCGCGCAGTGACGAAGGAACGAGCAGTGACGAAGGAAGCCAGCGCCACAGAGCGCGTCGAGGCTGAGCGGGAGGCACGGTGAGTGAGCGAGCAGCGCCGTTCTTCTGCCCCTACTGCGGGGACGAGGACCTGCGGCCCTCCGAGGAGGGCCATGGAGCCTGGGAATGCCGGTCCTGCAGCCGTGGGTTCCGGCTGAAGTTCCTGGGCCTGCTGGCCCCGGGGACCGCCGCCAACTCCCCCGCCAACGACGGAGGTACGCAGTGACCACCGCAACCGACGCCCAGCAGACCGCACGCGCCGAAGACCTTCAGGCGCTCGCCGAGCAGGCGGGCCGCGACCTGGAGGACGCCTCGGCGCTGGAGATCCTCAAGTGGGCCGCCGAGACCTTCGGTCCGCGCTTCTGCGTCACCTCCTCGATGGAGGACGCGGTCGTCGCGCACCTGGCCTCGCGTGCCTTCCCCGGCGTGGACGTGGTCTTCCTGGACACCGGCTACCACTTCCCGGAGACCCTCGGTACCCGGGACGCGGTCGCCGAGGTGATGGACGTCAACGTCATCACCCTGACGCCGCGTCAGACAGTCGCCGAGCAGGACGCCGAGCACGGACCGAAGCTGCACGACCGCAACCCCGACCTGTGCTGCGCACTGCGCAAGGTCAAGCCCCTTGAGGAGGGCCTGACTTCGTACGACGCGTGGGCCACCGGACTGCGCCGGGACGAGTCGCCCACCCGGGCGAACACCCCGGTCGTCGGCTGGGACGCCAAGCGGCAGAAGGTGAAGGTCTCGCCGATCGCCAAGTGGACGCAGGCCGACGTGGACGCCTACGTGAACGAGCACGGCGTGCTCACCAACCCGCTGCTCCAGGACGGCTACGCCTCGGTCGGCTGCGCCCCCTGCACGCGGCGCGTGCTGGAGGGCGAGGACGTCAGGGCCGGCCGCTGGGCCGGCAGCAACAAGACCGAGTGCGGACTGCACGGATAACCGGCAGTGACAAGCACGATGACGGACACTCAGGAGATATCCATGACGGGCGCCACGATCTGGCTGACCGGTCTGCCGAGCGCGGGCAAGACGACCATCGCGCACGAACTGGCCGGGAAGCTGCGCGGCGAGGGCCACCGCGTCGAGGTGCTCGACGGCGACGAGATCCGGGAATTCCTCTCCGCGGGCCTCGGCTTCAGCCGGGAGGACCGGCACACCAACGTCCAGCGCATCGGCTTCGTCGCCGAGCTGCTGGCCAGCAACGGCGTCAAGGCGCTGGTGCCGGTGATCGCGCCGTACGCGGACAGCCGGGAGGCGGTGCGCAAGCGCCACCAGACCGAGGGCACCGCGTATCTGGAGGTGCACGTGGCGACGCCCGTCGAGGTGTGCTCCGAGCGCGATGTGAAGGGCCTGTACGCCAAGCAGGCGGCGGGCGAGATCTCCGGGCTGACCGGCGTCGACGATCCGTACGAGGCCCCCGAGTCGCCCGATCTGCGGATCGAGTCGCACACCCAGACCGTGCAGGAGTCCGCGGCGGCGCTGCACGCGCTGCTCACCGAAAGGGGACTGGCATGACGACGGCAACGGCCATCACCGGTACCGGCCCGACCCCGGAGGGCGACGACTCTCCGTACGCGCTGTCCCACCTGGACGCGCTGGAGTCGGAGGCGGTGCACATCTTCCGCGAGGTGGCGGGCGAGTTCGAGCGGCCGGTGATCCTCTTCTCCGGCGGCAAGGACTCCATCGTCATGCTGCACCTGGCGCTCAAGGCGTTCGCGCCCGCGCCGGTGCCGTTCTCCCTGCTGCACGTGGACACGGGGCACAACTTCCCGGAGGTCCTGGAGTACCGGGACCGTACGGTCGAGAAGCACGGGCTGCGGCTGCACGTCGCGTCCGTACAGGAGTACATCGACCGCGGCGCCCTCAAGGAGCGCCCGGACGGCACCCGTAACCCGCTGCAGACCGTGCCGCTGACCGAGGCCATCCAGCAGCACCGCTTCGACGCCGTGTTCGGCGGCGGGCGGCGCGACGAGGAGAAGGCCCGGGCCAAGGAGCGGGTGTTCTCGCTGCGCGACGAGTTCTCGCAGTGGGACCCGCGCCGTCAGCGCCCCGAGCTGTGGCAGCTCTACAACGGCCGGCACGCTCCCGGCGAGCACGTCCGCGTGTTCCCGCTGTCCAACTGGACCGAGTTGGACGTATGGCAGTACATCGCCCGCGAGGGCATCGAACTGCCCCAGATCTACTTCGCCCACAAGCGTGAGGTCTTCCGGCGCAGCGGCATGTGGCTGACGGCCGGCGAGTGGGGCGGTCCCAAGGACGACGAGACCGTCGAGACCCGCCAGGTCCGCTACCGCACCGTCGGCGACATGTCCTGCACCGGCGCCGTCGACTCCGACGCGACGACGCTGGACGCCGTGATCACCGAGATCGCCGCCTCCCGACTCACCGAGCGGGGCGCGACCCGGGCCGACGACAAGATGTCCGAGGCCGCGATGGAAGACCGCAAGCGCGAGGGGTACTTCTAACCATGAGCACGATCACCACCGAGGATCTCGCGGCCACCACCCTGCTGCGGTTCGCCACCGCCGGCTCCGTCGACGACGGAAAGTCGACCCTGGTGGGGCGGCTGCTGCACGACTCCAAGTCGGTCCTCACCGACCAGCTGGAGGCCGTCGAGCACGCCTCCCGCAACCGCGGTCAGGAAGCGCCCGACCTGGCGCTGCTCACCGACGGGCTGCGCGCCGAGCGCGAGCAGGGCATCACCATCGATGTCGCCTACCGCTACTTCGCCACGCCCCGGCGGCGGTTCATCCTCGCCGACACCCCGGGCCATGTGCAGTACACCCGCAACATGGTCACCGGCGCCTCGACCGCCGAGCTGGCGGTGGTGCTGGTCGACGCCCGTAACGGTGTCGTCGAGCAGACCCGTCGGCACGCCGCGGTCGCCGCGCTGCTGCGCGTCCCGCATGTCGTCCTCGCCGTCAACAAGATGGACCTCGTCGACTACGAGGAGACGGTCTTCGCGAAGATCGCCGAGGAGTTCACCGCGTACGCCGGCGAGCTGGGCGTCCCCGAGATCACCGCGATCCCGATCTCCGCGCTCGCCGGTGACAACGTCGTGGATGCGTCCGCGAACATGGACTGGTACGGCGGCCCGACGGTCCTGGAGCACCTGGAGACCGTCGCGGTCAGCCACGACCTGGCGCACTGCCACGCCCGGCTGCCCGTGCAGGTCGTGATCCGCCCGCAGACCGCCGAGCTCCCCGACTACCGCGGTTACGCGGGCCAGATCGCGGCCGGCACGTTCCGCGTCGGCGACCCGGTGACCGTCCTGCCCTCCGGCAAGACCTCGAAGATCTCCGGGATCGACCTGCTCGGCAAGCCGGTCGACGTCGCCTGGACCCCGCAGTCGGTCACCCTCCTGCTGGAGGACGACATCGACATCTCGCGCGGCGACCTGATCGTGCCGACCCCCGACGCGCCCACGGCCACCCAGGACATCGAAGCGACCGTGTGCCACGTCGCCGACCAGGCGCTCACCGTCGGCCACCGGGTCCTGCTCAAGCACGGCACCCGTACGGTCAAGGCGATCGTCAAGGACATCCCGTCCCGGCTGACCCTCGACGACCTGTCGCTGCACCCGCACCCGGGTCAGCTGGTCGCCAACGACATCGGCCGCGTCAAGATCCGTACCGCCGAGCCGCTGCCGGTCGACGCCTACGCCGACTCGCGGCGCACCGGCTCGTTCATCCTGATCGACCCGAACGACGGCACCACGCTCACCGCGGGCATGGTCGGCGAGTCCTTCGCCGCGCCGGAGCCGGTGAAGACCGAGGCCGACGACGAGGGCTGGGACTTCTAGTCATGGCGGGCGAGGCGTTCTCGACGTTCGCGAAGGAGGGCGGCCGGATCGGCAGCGGAGCCCTCGGCAGCGGGCAGGGCGGAGTCGGCCGATGTGTGCGCTGACCCCGCTCCGCTCCGCCCTGCCCGCAAGGCCCTTCCGAAGACCACCTGACCTGCCGGGCGCGCCCTAGCCAAGGGGCGCGTACCGCCCCGGCCCACCGAGAGGAACCCCTCCCGTGCTGCCTGCCGCTCGCCCCCGCTCCACCGCCCGCCGCCTGCTGGCGGCGGCCGCCACCGTCCCGCTGCTGATCGGGGCGCTGGGGGCCTGCGGTTACGGGTCCAAGGCGCCGAAGAGCACCAAGCCGGTGGCCGCGAAGGGCCCGAAGACGGACGGCCTGGGCTCGGTACGGATCGGGTACTTCGGCAACGTCACGCACGCGACGCCGATGGTGGACCGGCAGAAGGGCTTCATCCAGAAGGAGCTGGGCGGCACGCAGGTCAAGCCGTACATCTTCAACGCGGGCCCCGCGGAGATCGAGGCGCTGAACGCCGGGACGATCGACATCGGCTGGATCGGGCCTTCGCCCGCGATCAACGGGTACGTGCAGTCGCACGGCAACAACCTGAAGATCATCGGCGGCTCGGCCTCCGGCGGTGTCTCCCTGGTCGTGAACCCCAAGAAGATCAAGTCCCTCAAGGACCTGAAGGGCAAGCGGATCGCCACCCCGCAGCTCGGCAACACCCAGGACGTCGCGCTCCTGAACTACCTGCACGAGAAGGGTTACGAGGTCGACCCGGACACCGGTAAGGGCGAGGTCGGGGTCCTCCGGCAGGACAACAAGGAGATCCCGAACACCTTCCGGCAGGGCGGCGTGGACGGCGCGTGGGTGCCCGAGCCGACCGCGTCCAAGCTGGTCGCCGAGGGCGGCCGCACGCTGCTGGACGAGAAGCAGCTCTGGAAGGACGGGAAGTTCGTCATCACGAACATCATCGTCCGCAAGCAGTTCCTCAAGGAGCACCCCAAGGCCGTCGAGGCGGTGCTGCGCGGCTCGCTGAAGACCAACGACTGGATCAAGGGCCACCCGGGCGAGGCCGCCCAGGCGGTCAACGCCTCGCTCGCCGATCCCAAGGTCTCCGGCACCCGGCTGCCCGACAAGGTGCTCAACTCCGCCTTCCGCAACGTCGAGGTCACCGACGACCCGCTGGCCGCCACCCTCAAGGACGAGGCGCAGCACGCGGTCACGTCCGGGCTGCTCAAGAAGCCCGACCTGCACGGCATCTACGACCTCCGGCTGCTCAACAAGGTCCTCAAGGCCGAGGGCAGGCCCCCGGTCGGCGCCGCCGGACTCGGCGCGCAGTAACCGATCGATCCGTACGGTCCCCAGGAGGTGACACCGATGACGACCCCTACCCTCACCCAGCAGGCCGCCACGGCCGGCATTGACGAGCCGGCGCCCTACGCGGCGCGTATCGACCACGTCTCGAAGTCCTTCGGCCGCCCCGGCGCGCAGCAGCACGTACTGGACGACATCACGGTCGATGTCGCGCCGGGCGAATTCGTCTGCCTCCTGGGCGCGTCGGGCTGCGGCAAGTCCACGCTGCTCAACCTCGTCGCGGGGCTCGACAAGCCGACCGCGGGGACCATCGACGTGCCCGGCAGCCGCCCGGCGCTGATGTTCCAGGAGCACGCGCTCTTCCCCTGGCTCACCGCCGGCAAGAACATCGAACTGGCCCTGAAGCTGCGCGGTACGCCGCGCGCCGACCGCCGCGACGAGGCCGAACGGCTGCTGGAGCTGGTACGGCTGAAGGGCGCGTACGGCAAGCGCGTGCACGAGCTGTCCGGCGGTATGCGGCAGCGGGTCGCGATGGCCCGCGCGCTCGCCCAGGACAGCGGACTGCTGCTGATGGACGAGCCGTTCGCCGCGCTGGACGCCATCACCCGTGACGTGCTGCACGACGAGCTGACCCGCATCTGGGAAGCGACCAACCTCTCGGTCCTCTTCGTCACGCACAACGTCCGCGAGGCGGTCCGGCTGGCGGAGCGCGTCATCCTGCTGTCCTCCCGGCCCGGGCGCATCGCCCGGACGTGGGAGGTCGACATTCCGCAGCCGCGCCGCATCGAGGACGCCGCCGTCGCCGAGCTCTCCGTAGAGATCACCGAACAGCTCCGTGGGGAGATCCGCCGCCATGGCCAGCACTGAGACCACCACCGAGACCCGCAACGCGGCCGACGCCAAGGCGGCGGGCGCGCGCGGGGCCGAGACCGCGGGGCTGGAGGCCGGGCTCGACGCGCTGGAGACGCAGGCCGTCAGCCGCCCGCCCGTGCTGCGCACGCTGCTCTCCAAGGTCGTGCCGCCCGTCGTCGCCGTCCTGATCGTGCTGGCCCTGTGGCAGCTCGCCTACCACTTCGAGCTCAAGGCGCACTACCAGCTGCCCAGCCCGCTGGACGTCTGGGGCTCGCTGCGGGAGAAGTGGCTGGAGGGCACGCTCCTCAGCTACGTGTGGGAGTCGGTCTCGCGCGGCGCGCTCGGCTTCGCCGCCTCGCTCGTCATCGGCACGCCGCTGGGCCTGCTGGTGGCCCGGGTCCGCCCGGTGCGCGCGGCGATCGGCCCGATCCTCTCCGGTCTGCAGTCGCTGCCGTCGGTGGCCTGGGTGCCCGCCGCGATCATCTGGTTCGGTATCACCGACGCCACGATCTACGCGGTCGTGCTGCTGGGCGCGGTGCCGTCCATCGCCAACGGCCTGATCTCGGGCGTGGACCAGATTCCGCCGCTCTTCCTGCGCGCGGGCCGCACGATCGGCGCGACCGGCATGAAGGGCGTACGGCACGTCCTGCTGCCCGCCGCGCTGCCCGGCTACATCTCCGGCCTGAAGCAGGGCTGGGCGTTCTCCTGGCGCTCGCTGATGGCCGCCGAGCTGATCGCCACCTCGCCCGACCTGGGCGCGGGCCTGGGCCAGCTGCTGGACCAGGGCCGGGTGGGCTCGGACATGTCCCTCGTACTCGCCGCGATCCTGCTCATCCTGATCGTCGGCATCGGCATCGAGCTGCTGATCTTCGCCCCCATCGAGCGCCGCGTGCTGCGCAGCCGCGGACTGCTCCCCAACGCCCGCTGACACCTTCCCGAACGGAACCGCCATGCGACCCCATCTGCTCGCCCCCACCACCGGCACCGCCTCGGCCGCCGGGCGGTGCGGGCTGCGCGAGCGGCCGGCACTGCTGGTCGTCGCGCACGGCAGCCGGGACCCGCGGCACGCGGCGACCGTCGGCGCGCTGTGCGAGCGGGTCCGGGCGCTCCACCCGGAACTGCGCGTCGAGGTCGGTTACCTGGACTTCAACGCGCCGAGCGTGCCGCAGGTGCTGGAGCGGCTGCACGCGGACGGCGTACGGGAGGTGGTGGCGCAGCCGCTGCTGCTCACCCGTGCCTTCCACGCCAAGACCGACATCCCTTCGGTGCTGCGCGAGACCTGCGCGCGGCTGCCCCGCCTGAACGTCCAGCAGGCGGAGGTCCTCGGTCCGGCGCCGCTGCTGGTGGGCGCGCTGGAGCGGCGGCTCACCGAGGCGGGGCTCTCCCCCGCCGACCGTGCCTCGACCGGGGTCGTACTGGCCTCGGCGGGCTCTTCAGACCCGGAGGCGATCGCAGTGATCGCTGAAATCGCGCGGGAGTGGCGGCGTACCACTGGTTGGTATGCCGTGCGGCCTGCGTTCGCCTCCGCATCCCTTCCCCGTACGGAGGACGCCGTACGGGAACTGCGGGCGGAAGGCGTGGCGCGGATCGCCGTCGCGCCGTACGTCATCGCGCCGGGCCGGCTGCCGGACCGCATCGTGGCCGGGGCCCGGGAGGCGGGCGCCGATCTGCTCGCCGATGTACTGGGCCCGGCGCCGGAGCTGGCGCAGCTGCTGGCGCTGCGGTACGCGGAGACGCTGCGGCGGCCGGCGCCGGCGCTGACGGCCTGACCTGGGTGACTACGCCTGCCAGTGGGCGGGGTGTACGAGGGGCGCGGGCAGCCTGGTCCGCGCGTCGCCCCTGGCCGCGTTGAGCTGCGCCTGGGTGAGGAAGACGGCGCCGGTCAGGTCGGCGCCGCTCAGGTCCGCGTCCCGGAGGTCGGCGCCTATCAGGTCGGCGGAGCGGAGGTCGGCGCCCGACAGGTCGGCCGCGATCAGGCACGCGCCCCGGAGGGATGCGCCCCGGAGCTTCGCTTTGTTCAGCCGGGCGCCGAAGAGGTCGGCGCCGCGGTGATTCTTCTTCTTGCCGGGGACGGCGTTCCGTACGAGCTCTCCGGCGCGCTGGAGCAGCGCGTTGACCTCCTGCCGTACCGCCTCGGTGTCCAGCTCCGCCAGCACTTCGGCGGGGCTGAGCGTGAGGCTTTCCAGGTCCTGGGACGCGCGGCGGAGCCCGGCGTGCGCCGGCCGGCACTCGGGCCGGTCCAGCGCCTCCGTCACGTACGCGAGCATCTCGTGCAGCTGCCGCATCACGGGGAAGACCGCGAACATCTGCCGCGCGCTGTCCGGGTGTTGCCGCCAGTCCCGTCCCCCGAACGTCACCTGCGAGACCCTCTGCCCCGCGCCGAAGCAGTCGAAGACCGTGCAGCCGCGGAAGCCCTTGTCCCGGAGCTGTGCGTGGATGCCGCAGCGGAAATCCGCCTGGAGGTTGGTGCAGGGCGTACCGGCGTCCTTGTTCACCGCGAAGTCGTTCGACGCGGCGAAGGGCAGCGCCACGCAGCACAGGCCGAAGCACTGTGCGCAGTCCGCCTGGAGGTCGGCTGAGGGCATCGGGTTCATTCTCCTGCCGCGGGTCGAACTCCCATTCTCCCCCACGGCCGGCCCCCTCAGCGCCCCCCTCAGCGCACCCCTCAGCGCACCCCGAAGTGGTGCACGGTCGTCGTCCGGTAGGTCTGCCCCGGGCGCAGCACCGTGGCGGGGAAGGAGGGCCGGTTGGGCGAGTCGGGGAAGTGCTGGGTCTCCAGGCAGAGTCCGTCGGCCTGGCGGTAGAGCGCGCCCGAGGTGCCGCGCAGCGTGCCGTCCAGCCCGTTGCCGCTGTAGAACTGCACGCCCGGCTCGGTGGTGGTGATGTCCATGACGCGGCCCGACGCCGGGTGGGCGAGGGTCACCGCGTGCTCGGGGGTGGCCGTGACGCCCTTGTCCAGTGCGAAGTTGTGGTCGTAGCCGCCGCCGAAGACGAGCTGCTGATGGCCCTGGCGGATGTCCTGGCCGATCGGCTTGGCCCGCCGGAAGTCGAAGGGCGTGCCGGCCACCTTCGGCAGTTCGCCGGTCGGGATGAGGGTGTCGTCGACGGGGGTGTAGCGGGACGCGGCGATCCGCAGGGTGTGGCCGAGGACGTCACCGTTCCCCTCGCCCGCCAGATTGAAGTAGGTGTGGTTGGTGAGATTGACGACCGTCGCCTTGTCCGTCGTCGCCTCGTACGCGATGCGCAGGTCGCCGCGGCGGTCGAGGACGTAGTCGACGCGGACGGTCAGGGTGCCGGGATAGCCCATCTCACCGTCCGGACTGACGCGCCGCAGGGTGAGACCGCTGCCGTCGCCGCCGGTGTACGGCTCGACGTCCCACACCCGCTTGTCGAAGCCCTGGTCGCCGCCGTGCAGGCTGTTCGGGCCGTCGTTGACGGGCAGGCGGTACGTCCGCCCGTCGAGGGTGAAGGTGCCGCGCGCGATGCGGTTGCCGTAACGGCCGATGAGGGCGCCGAAGTACGTGCCCGCGGTGAGGTACGGGGCGAGTTCGCCGAAACCGAGCGACACATTGGCCCGGCGGCCGTGGCGGTCGGGGATCTCCAGGGTCTGGACGATGCCGCCGTAGGACAGCACACCGAGCCGGGTACCGCCGCTCTCCACCGTCCAGCGGTCGACGCGGGTGCCGTCGGGGAGGGTGCCGAAGTGTTCCTTGTGCGGGCGGCCGCCGCCTGCGGCGGGCGCCGCGGCGAAGGCCTGTCCGGTGCCCACGGCGGTCGCCGCGAGCCCGGCGGCCGCCGCGCCGATCACGGTACGTCTGCTGGTCGTCATCGCTCTCTCCTCGGGAAGTCCGGAAGCGCACGGGTCAGGAACCGGCCTTGCGCTTGTTGTAGATGTCGAAGCCGACCGCCGCGAGCAGCACCAGCCCCTTGATGACCTGCTGGTAGTCGGTACCGATGCCGACGAGCGACATGCCGTTGTTGAGGACGCCGAGGACGAGGCCGCCGATCACGGCGCCCATCACCGTGCCGACGCCACCGCTCATCGAGGCGCCGCCGATGAACGAGGCGGCGATCGCCTCCAGTTCGAAGTTCAGGCCGGCCTGCGTGGTACCCGCGTTCAGTCGCGCCGCGTACACACAGCCCGCGAGCGCCGCGAGGACGCCCATGTTCACGAACACCAGGAAGGTGACGCGCTTGTCCTTCACGCCGGACAGCTTCGCCGCGGCCTTGTTGCCGCCCAGCGCGTACACATGGCGGCCGATCACGGCGTTGCGCATGACGTATCCGAGGGCGAGCAGCAGCGCGCACATCACCAGCATCACGACCGGTACGCCGTGGAAGCTCGCCAGGGTCAGGGTGAAGGCGACGACGGCCGCGGTGAGCGCGACGCACTTGGTGACCCACAGCCCGGTGGGCAGCACGTCCAGCTCCAGGGCGAGCTGGCGGCGCCGGTCGCGCCACTCGCGCAGCAGCAGGAAGACGACGGCGGCGAGCCCGAGGAGCAGGGTGGGGTTGTGGTACTGGGTGTACGGGCCCATCTCCGGGATGAAGCCCTTGGCGAGGTTCTGGAAGCCCTCGGGGAACGGGGCGATGGACTGGCCCGCGAGCACGATCTGCGTCAGGCCGCGGAAGAGCAGCATGCCGGCCAGGGTGACGATGAAGGACGGGATGCCGACGTAGGCGATGAAGAAGCCCTGCCAGGCGCCCGCGACCGCGCCGATCAGCAGTGAAAGCACCAGCGCCAGCACCCAGGGCACGTCCTGTTTGACCATCATCACCGCGGACATGGCGCCGACGAAGGCGACCAGTGAGCCGACGGAGAGGTCGATGTGGCCCGCGATGATGACGATCATCATGCCGATGGCCAGGATCAGGATGTAGCTGTTCTGCTGGATCAGGTTGGAGACGTTGTTCGGCAGCAGCAGCGTGCCGTCGGTCCATATCTGGAACAGCACGACGATGAAGGCCAGCGCGGTGAGCATGCCGTACTGGCGCATGTTGTTCCGCACGCTCTGCACCAGCAGCGCGCCGGCCGAGCGGACGGCGGACGGCGCCGCGGCGTCGGAGTCCTTGGGTGGGGTGGTCGTGGTCGTCATCGCGGGCCTCAGCTTCTGTTCATGGTCATCTGGCGCATCAGGACTTCCTGCGTGGCGTCAGCGCGGGCGACCTCACCGGTCAGCCGGCCCTCGGCCATCGTGTAGATCCGGTCGCACATGCCGAGCAGTTCGGGCAGTTCGGAGGAGATGAAGAGCACCGCCTTGCCCTGTGCCGCGAGCCGGTCGATGACGGTGTAGATCTCGTACTTGGCGCCGACGTCGATGCCGCGGGTCGGCTCGTCGAGGATCAGCACCTCGGGGTCGGCGTGGATCCACTTGCTGAGCACGACCTTCTGCTGGTTGCCGCCGGAGAGCCGGCCCACCTGCTCGAAGACCGTGGGCGCCTTGATGTTCATCGAGGTGCGGTAGCGCTCGGCGACGGACCGCTCGTGGTGTTCGTCCACGGCGCCCCGGCGCGTCATGCCGCGCAGCGAGGCCAGCGAGATGTTGCGGTGGATGGTGTCGATGAGGTTCAGGCCGTACTGCTTGCGGTCCTCGGTGACGTACGCGATCCCGGCGGCGATGGCGGCGGGCACGGTCGCGGTGTTCACCTCGCGGCCGCCGACCGCCACCGTCCCGCCGTCGTGGATCCCGTACGAGCGGCCGAAGACGGACATCGCGAGTTCTGTCCGGCCCGCGCCCATCAGGCCCGCGATGCCGACGATCTCGCCGCGCCGTACGGTCAGCGACGCGCCGTCGACGACCTTGCGGGTCCGGTCGACCGGGTGCCGCACGCTCCAGTCGCGTACGGTCAGCGCGGTCTCACCGGCGTCCGCGCCCTCGTACGCGGTGCGGTCGGGGAAGCGGTGGTCCAGGTCGCGGCCGACCATGCCGCGGATGATGCGGTCCTCGGACAGCTCCGCCGCGTCTTCGGGGCGCTCCCGTACGGTCAGCGTCTCGATGGTGCGGCCGTCGCGCAGGATCGTCACCGCGTCGGCGATCTCCCGGATCTCGTTGAGCTTGTGGGAGATGATGATGCAGGCGATGCCCTGGTCGCGCAGCTCGCGGATGAGGGCCAGCAGGGTGGCGCTGTCCTCGTCGTTGAGGGCCGCGGTCGGCTCGTCGAGGATGAGCAGCCGCACTTCCTTCGACAGCGCCTTGGCGATCTCGACGAGCTGCTGCTTGCCGACGCCGATGTCGGCGACGGGGGTCTGCGGGTTCTCGTGCAGTCCGACCCGCTTGAGCAGCTTCGCGGCGCCGCTGAGGGTGGTGGGCCAGTCGATGAAGCCGCGCCGGCCCTGCTCGTTGCCGAGGAAGATGTTCTCCGCGATGGACAGGAAGGGGATGAGCGCCAGCTCCTGGTGGATGATGACGATGCCGCGCCGCTCGCTGGCGTTGATGTCCTTGAAGGCCACCGGCTCGCCCGCGAAGCGGATCTCGCCCTCGTAGCTGCCGTGCGGATGCACCCCGCTGAGTACCTTCATCAGCGTCGACTTGCCCGCGCCGTTCTCCCCGCAGATGGCGTGGATCTCGCCGGCCCGCACGGTCAGGGTCACGTCGGAGAGGGCTTTGACCCCGGGGAAGGTCTTGGTGATGCCGCGCATCTCCAGCACGGGGCGGGCGTCGTCGCGGCCCGTCACTTGAGCTGTCCCGCCGTGAAGTAGCCCTCGTCCACGAGGAGCTCGGTGTTGGACTTGTCGACGGAGACGGGGTTCAGGAGGTAGGCCGGGACGACCCGCTTGCCGTTGTCGTAGTCGGTGGTGTTGTTGACCTCCGGCTTCTTGCCGGTGAGCAGTGCGTCGCCCATCTGGACGGCCTGCTGGGCGAGCTTGCGGGTGTCCTTGAACACCGTCTGGGTCTGCTCGCCGCGGATGATGGACTTCACCGAGGCCAGCTCGGCGTCCTGCCCGGTGACCACCGGCAGGTCCTTTCCCCGGTAACCGGCGCTCTTCAGCGCGGAGATGATGCCGAGGGACATTCCGTCGTACGGCGAGAGGACCGCGTCGACCTTCTGGTCGCCGTAGCTCTTGCTGATGAGGTCGTCCATGCGCTTCTGCGCGATGCCGCCGTTCCAGTCCTGCGTGGTGGCCTGGTTCATCTTCGTCTGCTTGCTGCGCACGACGAGCTGTCCGGAGTCGAAGTAGGGCTTGAGGACCTTCATGGCCCCGCCCCAGAAGTACTTCGTGTTGTTGTCGTTGGGCGAGCCCGCGAACAGTTCGATGCTGTAGGACTCACCCGCGTTCTTGTCGGGCTTCTTGAGCTTCAACTGGTCGAGTATGTACTGGCCTTGGAGGCGGCCGACCTTCTCGTTGTCGAAGGACGCGTAGTAGTCGACGTGCGGCGTGCCCAGGATGAGCCGGTCGTACGAGATCACGGGGATGCCGGCATCGTTCGCGCGCTGGAGGACCTCGGTGAGCGCGGAGCCGTTGATCGCCGCGACCACCAGCAGCCGGTGGCCCTTGGTGATCATGTTCTCGATCTGCGCGACCTGGTTCTCGACCTTGTCGTCGCCGTACTGGAGGTCGGTCTTGTACCCGGCCTTCCTGAACTGCTCGGCCATGTTCTTGCCGTCGGCTATCCACCGCTCGGAGGACTTGGTGGGCATCGCCAGGCCGATGGTGCCGCCCTTGCCCGTGTCGGGCTTGTAGCGGCTGCCGCCGCGGGCCTCCTGACCGCAGGCGGTGAGCGAGCCGATGAGGAGGACGGCGGCCAGTGCGGCGGCTCGTCTGCGGGTGGGCATGGGTGGGGTTCCCTTCGGATGGTGGGGCGGAGCACGCGGCGGCCGGGCGGAGCGGGGGTGTCTACGGGTGCAGCAGTACCTTCCCGGCGCCCGGCGCCATCGCCTCCGCGAAGCCCTCCAGCGGCAGGCGGTGGGTGACCAGCGGCAGCAGGTCCAGCAGCCCGGCGTCGAAGGCGCGTACGGCGTGCGCCCAGGCGGCGGGCGGGGCGCCGAAGACGGTCCGTACTTCGGTCTGGCGGACGACCAGGTCGGTGGGGTCCAGACCCGCCGCGCCAGGGGCCGGGAGGCCGGTGAGGACCAGCCGGCCGCCGCGGCGGAGCAGTCCGGCCGCGGTGCGGGCCGCGTCGGCCGACCCCGCGGCCTCGATCACGACGTCGAAGTCGTCCGGCAGCGGCTCGTCCGCCGTACGGAAGGAGGACGCCCCGAAGTCGTGCGCGAGCTTCTCCCGGTCCCGGCCGAGGCCGACCACCAGCAGCTCGGCGGGCGATCCGGCGGCCAGGAACTGTACGGCGATCATGCCGAGCGTGCCCGTGCCGACCACCGCCACCCGCTCCCCCGGCCGCGCCTCCGCCTTCAGCGCGGCGGCCGCGACGCAGGCGGCGGGCTCCAGGAGCGCGGCGGCCGTGAGGTCGGCGCCGTCGGCGAGCGGGTGCAGCAGCCGGGCGGGCAGCACCAGCGTGTCGGCCATCGCGCCCGGCTGCGTGAACCCGGTCTCCTCGTACCCGGCCGTGCAGAGCGTCGTCTCGCCCGCGTGGCAGCGGGCGCACACCTGGCAGTTGCGGAACCCCTCGCCGACGGTCTTCCGGCCGACGAGGGCCGCCGGTACGCCGTCGCCGACCGCCTCGACCGTGCCGGACCACTCGTGCCCGGGGATCACCGGGTACCGCACGTACCCGGCCGGGCGCGTGCCCTGGTACAGCTCGCGGTCGCTGCCGCAGACACCGGACGCGTGCACCCGTACGCGGACCTCGCCGGGGCCCGGCGCGCCGGGCCCGACCTCTTCGAAGTGGTACGAGCCCGGCGCGTCCAGGACGAGCGCGCGGCCGGTCACCGGCCCGTCCCGGCGGGGTTGCGCTGCTCCCAGCCCTCGGCCCAGAGGTCGAACCGGGCCTGCTGCTGCGGGAATTCGGCCGCCGCGTCGGTGTCCAGCTCGACGCCCAGGCCCGGCGCGTCGGAGAGCTGGAAGTAGCCGTCGACGACCTGCGGGGCGCCCTTCACGACCTTCTTGATCTCCGCGTCGGCGAAGTCGTTGAAGTGCTCCAGGATCTTGAAGTTGGGGGTGCAGCCGGCGACCTGGAGGGAGGCGGCGGTGAGCACCGAGCCGCCGACGTTGTGCGGCGCGACCAGCATGTAGTGGGTCTCGGCGGTGGCGGCGAGCTTGCGGGTCTCCAGGATGCCGCCGAGGTGGCCGACGTCGGGCTGGATGATGTCCACCGCCTGCGACTCGAACAGCTCGCGGAACTCGATGCGGTCGTGGATGCGCTCGCCGGTGGCGATGGGCATGTCCACCTTGGCGGCGACCTTGCTGAGCGCCTTGAGGTTCTCCGGCGGTACCGGCTCCTCCAGCCACGCGGGCTTGAAGGGCGCCATCTCGTGCGCGAGCCGGACCGCGGTGGCCGGGCTGAACCGGCCGTGCATCTCCAGCATCAGCTCCCGCTCGGGACCGATCGCGTCCCGTACCGCCTCGATCAGCGAGACCGCGTACACGGTCTCCTCGTGGTCGAGCTCGAAGTGTCCGGTGCCGAACGGGTCGATCTTCAGCGCCCGGTAGCCGCGCTCGACGACCGCCTGTGCGGCCTTGTGGTACGCCTCCGGGGTGCGCTCGGTGGTGTACCAGCCGTTGGCGTACGCCTTGACCTTGTCGGTGACCTTGCCGCCCAGCAGCTGCCAGACGGGCACCCCCAGCGCCTTGCCCTTGATGTCCCAGCAGGCCATCTCCACGCACGCGATGCCGGACATCACGATCTCGCCGGCCCGCCCGTAGTCGCCGTACTTCATGCGGCGCACCAGGTCCTCGACGGCGAACGGGTCGGAGCCCACGATGTGGTTGGCCTCCGCCTCGCGGAGGTAGCCGAGGAGCGCGTCGGTGTGGCCGAGCATGCGGGTCTCGCCGACGCCGGTGAGTCCCTCGTCGGTGTGGACCTGGACGTAGGTCAGGTTGCGCCAGGGCGTCCCGACGACATGAGTGCTGATTCCGGTGATGCGCACGGGAGCTGCCCCTTCGCCACGTTCGATATTTCGTCACACGTTCGAAATGCTGCGAGATAGGTAATGCCACGAAGGGAGCGGTGTCAACGGTCCCCGCACGGATTTCCCGGTCGCACTCATGGGTGTTGACGGAGTGACAGCTCTGACGCAATCCTCACTGGGCGATATCCCGAGCAACGTCCGATATCTCGAACAGTCCGTTCCTTCGCACAGCCCGTCAAGGAGCGCACCATGCCCACCACGGCACCCTCGTCCGCACCCGCAGCGCCACGGCCCCGGCCGCGAAGACGCGGTCGGCTCACCCTCCTCACCGGGGCGCTGACCCTCGCCCTCGCGGTACCCGCCCTCGCCGCTCCCCCGGCGGCCGCGGAACCCACCGACTACACCCTCACCGTCGACCCCGCCCGCCAGGGCCCGGCCATCGACGACACCATGTACGGCGTCTTCTTCGAGGACATCAACCGCGCGGCGGACGGCGGCCTGTACGCCGAGCAGGTCCAGAACCGCTCCTTCGAGTACGACCGCGCCGACAACGCCTCCTACACGCCGCTGACCTCGTGGAACACGACCGGCTCCGCGAAGGTGGTGAACGATGACGGCCGGCTGAACGCACGCAACCGCAACTACCTCTCCCTGGGCGGCAGTTCCTCCGTCACCAATTCCGGCTACGGCACCGGCATTGCGGTACGCAAGGGCGAGCGGTACGACTTGTCCGTCTGGGCCCGCACCGGCGAGGCGGCGGGCGCGCCCCTGACCCTCACCCTGCGGGACTCCGCGGGCGAGCTCGCCGCGGCCCGCCGCGTCACCGCGCGGGGCGGCTGGACGAAGTACACGGCGTCCTTCACCGCCACCCGCACCTCCGCCACCGGCCGGCTCACCGTCGCGTCCGGCGCCCCCGTCGCGCTCGACATGATCTCCCTCTTCCCCCGCGACACCTACAAGGGCCGCGAGAACGGGCTGCGCAAGGATCTCGCCGAGAAGATCGCGGCGCTCGACCCGGGCTTCGTGCGGTTCCCCGGCGGCTGTCTGGTCAACACCGGCAGCCACGAGGGGTACGACGAGGCGTCCGGCTACCAGCGCAGGCGCTCGTACCAGTGGAAGGACACCATCGGTCCCGTCGAGCAGCGCGCCACCAACGCCAACTTCTGGGGCTACAACCAGTCCTACGGCCTCGGCTACTACGAGTACTTCCAGTTCGCCGAGGACATCGGCGCGATGCCGCTGCCGGTGGTCCCCGCACTGGTCACCGGGTGCGGCGAGAACAAGGTGACGGACGACCCCGCGCTGCTGAAGCGGCACGTCCAGGACACCCTGGACCTGATCGAGTTCGCCAACGGCCCGGTGACGTCCGAGTGGGGCAAGAAACGCGCCGAGATGGGCCACCCGAAGCCCTTCGGCCTCACCCACCTCGCGGTCGGTAATGAGGAGAACCTCCCCGACGCGTTCTTCGCCCGCTTCAAGGAGTTCCGCGCCGCCATTGAGGCCAAGTACCCGGACATCACGGTCATCAGCAACTCCGGGCCCGATGACAGCGGCACCATCTTCGACCGGGCCTGGCAGCTCAACCGCGACGCCAAGGTCGACATGGTCGACGAGCACTACTACAACAGCCCGCAGTGGTTCCTGGAGAACAACGCGCGCTACGACTCCTACGACCGCAACGGCCCCAAGGTCTTCCTCGGCGAGTACGCCTCCCAGGACAACCGCTTCCGCAACGCACTGTCCGAAGCCGCGTTCATGACCGGCCTGGAACGCAACGCCGACGTGGTCAAGCTCGCCTCGTACGCCCCGCTGCTCGCGCGCACCGACTCCGTGCAGTGGCGCCCCGACATGATCTGGTTCGACGAGCAGCGGTCCTGGGGCTCGACGAGCTACGAGGTCCAGAAGCTCTTCATGAACAACGCCGGCGACCGGGTCGTCCCGAGCACCGCCTCCGGCACCCCGGCCACCACCGCACCCATCACCGGCGCCGTCGGCCTCTCCACCTGGGCGACCACGGCCGCGTACGACGACGTGAAGGTCACCGGCGCGGACGGGAAGACGCTCTTCAGCGACGACTTTTCCGGCGGCGAAGGCAAGTGGACCGAGGCCGCCGGGCGCGGCACGTGGCAGGTCGAGGACGGCGCGTACGTGCAGTCCGACGCCGCGGCCGAGAACACCCTGGTCACCGCGGGCGACCCCGGCTGGCAGAACTACGACCTGCACGTGAAGGCCACCAAGAAGTCCGGCAAGGAGGGCTTCATGGTCGCCTTCGGTGTCAAGGACACCGGGAACCACTACTGGTGGAACCTCGGCGGCTGGGGCAACACCCGCTCGGCCGTGGAGAAGACCACCGGCGGCGCCAAGCAGACGATGGCCGGGACCGAGGACGGCACGAAGATCGAGACCGGCCGGAGCTACGACCTGAAGGTCCAGGTCCGCGGGCGGCAGGTGACGCTGTACCTCGACGGCAAGAAGTGGGGCGGCTTCACCGACGACGCCAAGGCCGAGCCGTTCCGCCAGGTCGTGACCGAGGACAAGAAGACCGGCGAGCTGATCGTGAAGGTCGTCAACGCGCAGGACGCGGCCGCCCGGACCCGGATCGACCTCGGCGCCAAGGTCGCGTCGACCGCCCGGCTGACCACGCTCCAGGGCGCCCCGGACGCGGAGAACACCGCCGACGCGCAGCCGATCGCGCCCCGGCAGTCGACTCTGCGCGGCGTCGGCCGCCAGTTCACGCACACCTTCCCGGCCCACTCGGTCACGTTCCTGCGGATCAAGAAGACCGGCTGACCCGCCCACCCGCCACGAAGGAGCACCGATGTCCCGTACCGAACCGAGCCGCAGAGGCGTGCTGCTGGGCACGCTGGCCGTGACCGCGGCCGCCGGGCTGCCCGCCACCGCGGCCCACGCCGCGCCCGCCGGCCGCCACCGCCCCGCGGCGACGTACCCGAACCCGCTGGTCAGGCAGCACGCCGACCCGCACATCCACCGCCACACCGACGGCTTCTACTACTTCACCGCGACCGTCCCGGAGTACGACCGCATCGTGCTGCGCCGGTCCCGTACGCTGCGTGGCCTCACCGACGTGCACGAGGCCGTGCTGTGGCGCAAGCACTCCACCGGAGAGATGGCCGCCCATATCTGGGCGCCGGAGATCCACCACATCGACGGCCGCTGGTACCTCTACTTCGCGGCCGGCCACTCCGACGACATCTGGAAGATCCGGATGTACGTCCTGGAGAACTCCCACCCCGACCCCTTCAAGGGGACGTGGACAGAGAAGGGGCGGATCGCCACCCCCTGGGACACCTTCTCGCTGGACGCCTCCACCTTCACCCACCGCGGCCGGCGGTACCTGATCTGGGCCCAGCAGGAGCCGGGCATCGTCAACAACTCCAACGTCTACATCGCCCCGCTGGCCAACCCCTGGACGCTCGGCGGCCCGCCGGTGCGGCTCTCCTCACCCACGCTGGACTGGGAGACCCGCGGCTTCAAGGTGAACGAGGGGCCGTCGGTCCTCATCCGCAACGGCCGGGTCTTCATGACGTACTCCGCCAGCGCCACCGACAGCAACTACTGCATGGGGCTGCTCACCGCGGACGCGCGCGCCGACCTGCTGGACCCGGCCTCCTGGAGCAAGTCCCCCGTACCGGTCTTCACCAGCAACGAGACCACCCGCCAGTACGGCCCGGGGCACAACTCCTTCACGGTCGCCGAGGACGGCCGTACCGACGTCCTCGTCTACCACGCGCGGCAGTACAAGGACATCGCCGGCGACCCGCTGAACGACCCCAACCGGCACACCCGCATCCAGCGCCTGGGCTGGCACGCGGACGGCACACCGGACTTCGGCGTGCCGGTCGCGGACACGGTGCGCTGAGCGGTCCGGCCGCGGCAGCCGGGCGGGGCTGCCGCGGCCGGGTGCGGACCGGGCGTCAGTCGCGGCGGGCACGCAGCCCGGCGGAGGCCGCCGCGGTGTGCAGGGAGCGGAGCGCCAGCAGCAGGATGCCGATGTCGTCGAGGTACACGGGGTCCGGCAGCAGGTCGACCGGGGAGACGAGGTAGAGGATCGCGCCCCAGAACACCGCCTTGTTCTGCACGGGGACGCCGGCGTCGCGCAAGAGCCTACGGGCACGGACCAGCCGCACCAGGAGGCGGACGGCGAGGACGACCGTCGCCAGGACGAGCACCCCCGCGACCACCACGACGATCCACGCTTCGGTGCTCATCCCGCCTCCTCGGTCAGCCGCGGGCGGCCAGCGTGGAGGCGCGGACCACCAGCTCCGGCGCGAGCACGACCTGCCGGTGTTCGTGGTCCGCCGCCCGGTCGCCGGTCTCCTCGATCAGCATCTCGGCCGCCGTCCGCCCCATGAGCCGGGCGGGCTGCCGTACGGAGGTGAGCGGCACGGCGGCGGCCGCGGCGAACTCGATGTCGTCGTACCCGACCAGGGCGATGTCGTCGGGGACCGCCAGCCCGGCGCCGTAGAGCGCCTGGAAGACGCCGAGCGCGAGCAGGTCGTTGGCGCAGAAGACCGCGGTCGGCCGGGGCGACATGCCCAGCAGCCGGGCGCCCGCGTCCCGGCCCGCCGCGACGTCCATCCGCTCCGCCTCGATGTGCCGCAGTGCCGACTCCGGCAGGCCGCTCTCACGCAGCGCCTGGAGCGCCCCCGTACGCCGGTCCTGGCACTGGGTCAGGAACATCGGCCCGCTGACGTAGACCAGCCCCTCGTGGCCCTGCTCGACGAGATGCCGGGCGGCCAGCGCGCCGCCGGCCACGTCGTCCACCGAGACCGAGCAGCCCTCGGCGCTGCCGAGGACGCGGTCGACGAAGACGAGCGGGATGTTGCGCGGCCGGAAGCGCGCGAGCGTGCCGCCGGTCAGGTCGGCCGGCGTGATGAGCACGCCGCGCACCTGCTGTTCGGCGAAGAGGGAGAGGTACTCGGCCTCCTCGGCCGGGCTCTGCGCGCTGTTGCAGAGCATCACGCCCAGCCCTTCCTTGCGCGCGGCACGCTCCGCGCCCGCCGCGACGTCCACGAAGAAGGGGTTGCCCATGTCCAGCACGAGCAGCGCGATGATCCGGCTGCGGCCCGCGCGCAGCTGGCGCGCCGACTCGCTGCGGACGTAGCCCAGCGCGGTGATGGCCGCCTGCACCCGCTCGCGGGTCTCCTTCGCGACCATGTCGGGACGGTTGATCACATTGGAGACCGTGCCGATGGAGACGCCGGCCTGGCGTGCGACATCCTTGATACCCACCGTGTGCGCCACACCCGCCATGCTACGCACTCCGCCTTTCCCGCTCGACGCCGCCGGCCGCCGCGCCCCGTGGGGGCGAGCGCGACGGCCGGCAGCTGCGCCCGGTGTTCCGGTACCGGGCGGATGTCGAGGGCTGTTACTCGACGACCTTCAGGAGCTTGTTCGGCGTGCCCTCACCCGGGTTGGAGATCTTGTCCGGGGTGGCGCCCTCGGTCAGCGCCGTGGCGACGTCCGCGGGCTTGGCGTCCTGGTGGCCGCCCAGGTAGACCGCGGCGGCGCCCACGACGTGCGGGGTGGCCATCGAGGTGCCCGAGATCGTGTTGGTGGCGTCGTCACCCTCGTTCCAGTCCGAGGTGATGTCGGAACCGGGGGCGTAGATGTCGACGACACTCCCGAAGTTGGAGTAGTCCGCCTGCTTGTCGTCCTTGTCGCTGGCGGCCACCGTGATGGCGTCCTTGACGCGGGACGGCGAGCCCTGGCCCGCGTCGGTGGACTCGTTGCCCGCCGCGACGCCGAAGGTGACACCGGCGTCGATGGCCTTCTGCACGGCCGCGTCGAGCGCCTCGTCCGCGCCGCCGCCGAGGGACATGTTGGCGACCGAGGGGCCCTGGTGGTTCTTGGTGACCCAGTCGATGCCGGCCACGACCTGCTCGGTGGTGCCGGAGCCCTGGTCGTCCAGCACGCGGACGGCCACGATCTTGGCCTTCTTGGCGACGCCGTGCGCGGCACCGGCGATGGTGCCCGCGACGTGCGTGCCGTGGCCGTTGCCGTCGTCGGCGTTGTCGTCACCGTCGACCGCGTCGAAGCCGGAGGTCGCGCGGCCCTCGAAGTCCTTGTGCGAGACGCGGACTCCGGTGTCGATGACGTACGCGGTGACGCCCTCGCCGGCGGCGTCCGGGTAGTTGTACTTGCTGTCGCCCGCGGTGTCCTCCTGGTCGATGCGGTCCAGGCCCCACGACGGGGGGTTGTCCTGGGTGGCGTCGATGGAGAACTTCTTGTTCTGGACGACCTTGTCGACGGCCGGGTCGGCGGCGAGCCGCTTGGCCTCGGTCTCGCTCAGCCCGGTGGCGGAGAAGCCTTCGATGGCCGCGCTGTAGGAGCGCTTGACCTTGCCGCCGTACTCCGCGGCGAGGTCCTTGTTCTCGGCCGCGCGGGCCTGGTCCTTGAGCATGACGATGTAGCTGCCGCTGACGGCGGACTTGGCGCTCGCGCCGTAGATCCTGCCCTCGGCGGGGCTGGCATCGGCGGTGACCGCGGTGACGGCCGCGATGCCGGTCGCGGCGACGACGGCGGTTATGCCGGTGATCAGCCGCTTCTTGCTGGAACGCTTGTGAGCCATAGCGAGGGTTCTCCTCGTTTGGTGGTGTGGGGGGAAAGCGTTGCGTTGTAGTCCGGTCGCACAAGAAAATCTGCGCCGGGCTGGCTCGAAACCCTGACTGATTGACGCGTCCAATTCAAGGCTCCCCCACGGGTGTGACCTAGGCAACAACCTTGCAAAAATGCAAATCCCGTCACACCCGGTCAAATTGAGCACCTGAGTTGACTCCGGTTGCCTCAACTCCCGTTACAATCCGGCAACCTGGGGCAACAAACGCCCTTTCCGCACGGTTGCCGGGCGAGGCTGGTAGCGGGCGCCTGGTGGCGGGTGGCGCTCAGCGCTGATAGCGGGCGAGGACGAGATTGCCGTCGTCGACCAGCCGGCCGCGCAGCTCTTCGAGACCGATCGCACCGCTGTAGTACTCCTGCAGCCCCGGTGTGGCGATCTTGTCCTTCCACTCCGGATAGCCGCGTACGGTCTGCGCGGGTGCGGCCCGCAGCGTGCCGGCCAGCGCCGTACCCGTGGCCCAGCCGTACTTGCGTTGCTGGAGCCGGTGATCGCGGAGCGCGGTGGTGCCCGTGGGCAGCATCCAGTCGCCGAGCGCCAGCCGCACCATGTTCTCCGGGCGCAGCAAGAAGGCGAGGAACGCCATCGCCTCCTTTTTGCGCGGGCAGTCGGCGGCGATCGAGAGCGTCTGCGGGCTCACGCCCTGGGCGTGCGCGCTCCCCATGGGCGCCGGCAGCACCGTCCACTCGAAGCCCTTGGGGGCTTGTTGAACGATCTGCTGCCGGTAGGAGAACCCGAGCGGCACCATCGCGTACCGCCCGGCGAAGAACCCGGGGAGCGTGTCCGAACCGCCCATACCGAGCGTGGCGCGGGCCGCGCTGCCGTCGGCGTGCACCTGGTCGTGGACCGTCCGCGGCACGACCTGGTCGGCCGCCTCGAAGCGGACCTCGGCACGCCCGTCGGCGCGGCGGTGGAAGAGCCGGCCGCCGGTGGACAGCGCGAGGTTCAGGGTCGCGGAGACCGGCTCCTTCAGGGGCCAGGCGACGCCGTACTGGCGCCCGTCGCCGCTCGGCGCCTCTCGGGTCAGCGCCTTGGCAGCCGCCCGGAACTCGGCCCAGCTCCAGGGGCGCTCCGGTGTGGGCACGCGCACTCCAGAGGCAGCGCGCAGCAGCTTCCGGTTGGCGATCAGTACGCGCGGCTCCTGGAGGAACGGCACCCCGTAGAGGCGCCCTTGGAAGGTGCCGGTCCCCAGGCTGTGCCGCGGGATGTCGGCGGCGAGCCGGTCCGGCAGCAGACCGGTGAGATCGGCGAGGTAGCCGCCGTACGCGAAGTCCGCGAGGTCGTCGGAGGCGTCGTGGATGATGTCCGGCGCCTCGCCGCCTTCGAAGGCGGTCACGAGCTGGTCGTGGACGGTGGGCCAGGCGCCCTGTACGTACTCGACGGGGCTGCGGGGGTGCTGCCGGTTCCACTCGGCGACCAGCGCCTTGTTGGCCCGTACGGACTCCGCCTGCCAGGCCAGGGACTGGAAGCGCAGGGGGCGGCGGGGGCCGGACGCCCTGGAGCCGCCGGAGCAGCCGGCGAGTACAGGGACGGCGGCGAGTACGGGGACGGCCGCGGCGCCCAGGAACGCACGGCGGCGCATTGGCGCGCGGGCGGGCGCGGGGATCGCGGTGCGGGCGGGCTCGGGCATCGCGGTGCGGGCAGGCTCGGGCATCAGCTCTTCACCGCCCCGGCCAGCATGCCGCCCGTGATGCGGCGCTGGATGACGGCGAAGAGGAGCAGGCTCGGCACGGTGGCGAGCAGCGCGGCGGCGGCGAGCGGGCCGAGGTCGGCGGCCCCCTCCGCACCGAGGAAGTGCGTGAGGACGACCGGCATCGTCTGTTTCTCCGGCGACTTGAGCAGGACGAGCGCGAAGAAGAACTCGTTCCAGGCGGTGATGAAGGCGAACAGCCCGGTGGCGACGATCCCGGGCACGAGCAGCGGCGCGGTCACGGAGACCAGCGTGCGGACCCGTCCCGCGCCGTCCACGGCCGCCGCCTCCTCCAGCTCGGCCGGCACGGCCCGTACGTACCCCGTGAGCATCCACAGCGCGAACGGCAGCGACCAGACGACGTACACGAGGGTGAGCCCGCCCAGCGAGTCCACCAGGTGCAGGGCCTTCAGCAGCAGGAACAGCGGGATGATCACCAGCACCAGGGGGAACGCCTGGCTGACCACCACCCACCCGGTCGCCGCCCGCGCCAGCCGCGTACGGAAGCGCGCGAGCACGTATGCCATCGGGGTGGCCACCACGACGGCCAGCAGCGCCGCCCCGGCCGCCGCGAGCAGGCTGTTGGCGGCCGCGCCCAGCAGCGGCTGCTCGTCGAACGCGGCCCGGAAGTTGGCGAGCGTCGGGTCGTGCGGCACCCAGGTCGGGTCGATGCTGCCCAGCTCGCGCGGGGGTTTGAAGGCGGTGGACACCAGCCACAGGAACGGCACCAGGAGGAAGAGCAGGTAGCAGAGGAGGGCCAGGTACTGGGCGGTCCGGGTGGCGGCGGTACGCCTGCGGCGGGCGGTCATCGGTCGTCCTCCCCGGTCCGCAGGCGGCCGGCCAGGTACACGGCCAGCAGGATCGCGACGACCGCGACCATGGCCAGCCCCATCGCCGCCGCGTAGCCGAACTGCCCGTACCGGAACGCCTCCTCGTACGCGAAGAGCATCGGCAGCCGGGTGCGCCCTCCGGGGCCGCCGTCCGTCAGCACGAAGACCAGCGCGAAGGAGTTGAAGTTCCAGATGAAGTTGAGCGCGCTGATCGCCAGCGCCACCGGGCGCAGCGCGGGCCAGGTGACCGTACGGAACCGCCGCCAGGCGCCCGCGCCGTCCATGGCCGCCGCCTCGTGCAGCTCGCGCGGCACGTTCTGCAGGCCGGCCAGCAGCGGCATGGTGGTCTGCGGCAGGCCCGACCAGATGCCGACGACGATGACGGCGGGCAGCGCGGTCGCAAGACCGCTCAGCCAGTCGCGGCCTTCGCCGAGCCCGAAACTGCGCAGCGTCTCATTGAGCACGCCCGCGTCCGGGTGGTACACGAGCCGCCACATGATGCCGACCACGACCTCGGGCATCGCCCACGGCACGATGGCCAGCGCCCGTGCCAGCCAGCGCAGCCGCAGCTTCTCGTTGAGCAGCAGGGCGAGGCCGAGCGCCAGGAAGAACTGCGGGACGGTGACGCCCAGCGCCCAGACCAGCCCGATGCGGAAGGAGTCCCAGAAGAGCGTGTCCCGGAACAGATCGGCGAAGTTGAGCAGCCCCACCCACTGGGTGGGTTCGGTACGCCCGGACTGCGCGTCGGTGAAGGCCAGCGCGACACCGTAGAGGAGCGGTCCGACGCTCAGCACGAGGATCGGTATCAGCGCGGGCAGCACGAGGAACCAGACGCCGTGATCACGGCGCGGTCCGGCACCGGCCCGTGGGCCGGACGACCGCTTCGCCGCGGTCATGAGGGTCACGGCAGGGACTCCTTGGCGCGGCTCGGTCCGATGTGTCCGGCTGGTCCGGTACATCCGGTACGGAACGGCCGCGCGCGCCCGTACGCGCGGACAGCCGTCGTCATCGTCGTGACAGCGGGGGACGCCGTCAAGGCAGTGTGCGCGACGTGTACGAGCTGGTTGTCAGACCCTCCTGAGAGACTGTGGGTGATCGAAACACCGGAGCGACAGAGCGACTGGTCGGAACAGCGGAGCGTCAGCGACACCGCTCACGGAGCGCAGGAGGCAGCAGCATGACCGAGGCGAGTGGCGGAGATTCCGCGACGGGTACGCCCTTCACGGAAGCGCGCGCACGGGACGTCCTGGCCGCGGCCGGGCGGCCGGACGCCGCGGCGGACGCCAAGCTGCTCGCGCTCGGCGAGAACGCGGTCTTCGCGCTCGGCGACACCGGCCCCGTGATCCGGGTGGGCCGCAGCGCCGAGCTGCTGGAGCGGGCCGAGCGGGAGCTGCGGGTGGCCGGCTGGCTGGCGGAGACGGGCGTACCGGCGGTGCGCGCGGCAGAGCCGGCGGCCCGGCTGGTGGACGGCCACCCAGTGACGTTCTGGGAGCGGCTGCCCGAGGCGGTACGGCCCGCGGGGCCCGGTGACCTCGCCGAGCTGCTGCGGCGGGTGCACGCGCTGCCCGAGCCGCCGTTCGCGCTGCCCCGGCGGGAGCTGCTGGGCGGCGTGGAGCGCTGGCTGCGGCTGGCGGGGGACGCGGTGTCGCGGGAGGACGCGGAGTATCTGCGCGGCCGCCGGGACGCGTTCGCCGCCGCGGCCTCGGCCCTGGAGCCGCACCTGCCGCGCGGCCCCATCCACGGCGACGCGATCCCGCGGAACGTCCATGTCGGCCCGGACGGCCCGGTCCTGGTCGACCTGGAGACCTTCTCGCGCGACCTGCGGGAGCACGACCTGGTGGTCATGGCGCTCAGCCGCGACCGGTACGGCCTGGGCGCCGAAGCGTACGACATCTTCGTACGGGCCTACGGCTGGGACGTGCGGGACTGGGAGGGCTGCGCCGTGCTCCGCGGCTCCCGCGAGACGGCCAGCTGCGCCTGGGTCTCCCAGCACGCCCCGGGCAACCCCGCGGCGCTGAAGGAATTCCGCCGCCGGATCGCCTCCTTGCGGGAGGGGGACGCGGCGGTGCGGTGGTATCCGTTCTGAGGATCTGGTGGGCGGTGCCGCCCGATATTCGCTGTCGCCCGCGGGCCCCCGCGGGCTAACGTCCCGCCCCATGCCCGACACCAGCGACACCACACCCACCGCCGACGCAGCGCGTGCCCCACAGCCGACACAGGCCGCCGAGACGCCCCAGGCCGCTGAGACGGTAGGGCCGCCGCGGCTGACCCGGCTCGCCTTCCACGGGCCGCTGTCCGAGGAGCGGGCGGAGCGGATGGTGCAACGGCTCGCCGCCGGGCGCCCGGCCACCGTGCTCGACCTCGGCTGCGGCTGGGGCGAGTTCATGCTGCGGGTGCTCGACGCGACACCCGGCGCCACCGGGCTCGGCATCGACGTCAACGCCGACGACCTGGCCAGGGGCCGCGCCAACGCCGCGGCCCGCGGGCTCACCGACCGCGTGGAGTTCGCCGAGGAGTCCGGGCACGGCACCACCCGCGGCCCCGCCGACCTCGTACTCTGCCTCGGCGCCGGCCATGCCGTGGCCGGTCCCGAGTCCCCGCACAACTTCCGCACCGTACTGCGTGAGCTGCGCCGCCTCGTCGCCCCCGGCGGCCGCGTGCTGTACGGCGAGGGCTTCTGGCAGCGCCCGCCGGCCGCGGCGGAGCTGACCCGGATGTGGCCCGGAGCCACTGCCGAGGAGCACCTGAGCCTGGCCGAACTCGTCGACCTCGCCGTCGAGGAGGGCTTCCGCCCGGCCTGGGTGGAGACGGCGAACGGCGACGAGTGGGAGGCGTTCGAGTCCGGCTACCGCTGCGACGTCGAGGAGTGGCTGGCCACCCACCCCGATCACCCGCTCGCCCCCGAGACCCGCGAACGGGCCGACGCCCACCGCGCCTCCTGGCTGTCCGGCTACCGCGACCTCCTCGGCATCGCCTACCTCACTCTCGTCCCGGTCGGGCCCGCCCCGCGCCCCTAAGGTGTCTTTCCGTCCTCTCACTCGGAGACATCACTTGGAGACACCGATGGCCATTCGCCGTGTCGTGCCCAACATCCAGTCCCAAGCGGTGGACGAAAGCCGCGATTTCTACGGTCTCCTGGGCTTCGAAGAGGTCATGAACCTCGGCTGGATCACGACGCTCGCCTCCCCCTCCAACCCGGCCTCCCAGGTCAGCCTGATGACGCACGACCGGACGGCACCCGTCGTCCCCGACATGAGTGTGGAAGTGGACGACGTGGACGCGGCCTATGCAGCCATGCAGGAGAGCGGCGCCGAGATCGTCCATCCGCTGCAGGACGAGGAGTGGGGCGTACGGCGCTTCTTCGTCCGCGACCCCAACGGCCGGGTGATCAACGTACTGGCGCACCGCTGACGCCCGCTCTCCCCCTCAGGGGCGTCACGCGCACGTTGTCACCCGTGCGGTATCAGCGGCCAGGCCGGCTCCACATGGGCCGCCGGGTCGGCCGTGCGGCGCAAGTAGCGCTGGAAGGACGCGGCCTGGTCGGCGGCTGCCTTGCGCTGCAGGGCATGCAGGGCCGGCAGCGTCAGGCCGGCCACCTCCGGGTGCTTCGCGCCTATGCGGCGGGCCACTTCGACCGCGGCCACGGCGTCGGCGCCCGCTTCGTGCGCCGCGTCCAGCGCCACGCCGTAGTGCCCGCACAGCGCCTGGAGGGTGCGCTTACCCTTCCGGTACGTGTCGAGATGCTTGTCGAGGACGAGCGGGTCGACGACCGGGGCCGGGCCCGCGCCGAGCCGGTCGGACAGCGACGGTATGCCGTGCCGGCGGCACTCGCGATCCAGCAGCGAGAGGTCGTACCGGGCGTTCATCACCACCAGCGGTGTCCCCGCCCGCAGCGCCGCTTCGAGCGCGTCCGTGATCTCCGCCAGTCCCTCCACGGCCGGGCGGCCGCGGAGCCGTACGACATCGGTCGAAAAGCCGTGGATGGCCGCCGCTTCGGACGGTATCGGCACGCCGGGGTCGAGGACCCAGCTCAGCGCCGGTGCCGCCCGCCCCGCCGCGTCGAGCCGGATGACGGCCGCGGTGACGACCCGGTCGGTCTCGACGTCGGTGCCCGTGGTCTCCAGGTCGAAGCCGACCAGCGGTTCCTTGTGCCAGCTCATGCGGCCTCCTTCAGTGGTGCGTCCCCCGTGTCGCACGCGACCGTCCGCCGCGTCCCGCACGGCCGCGATCTCGTGTGCCTTTACTCTCCCACGCACCACTGACAACGCCGCCGGCTCCCGCCTTCCGCACCGCCCGGCCCGCCCCTCCCTTAGGGTCCCGGCATGGATCTGCAACTGGCCGGACGGCGTGCGTTGGTGACGGGGAGCAGCGGCGGCATCGGGGCCGCGGTCGCCGAAATGCTGGCGGCCGAGGGCTGTGACGTGCTGGTGCACGGGCGGAACGCGGACGCCGCCGCGGAGGTCGCGCGCCGGGCGGCGGACCACGGCGTACGCGTGGACGTGGTGCTCGGCGACCTCGGTGAGCCGGGCGGCGCGGAGCGGGTGGCCGCCGCGGCGCGGGACTTCGGGGTGCACATCCTGGTCAACAACGCCGGGCCGTTCGCCGAGCACGACTGGGACTCCGTACGGCCGGAGGACTGGCAGTCCGCGTTCGAGGGGAACGTGTTCTCGGCGGCGCGGGTGACGCAGGCGCTGCTGCCCTCGCTCCGCGCGCACGGCTGGGGCCGGGTGATCAACATCGGCACCCGGGCGGTGCGGACGCCGCTGCCGAACATGGTCGAGTACTCCGCCGCCAAGGCCGCGGTGGTGAACATGACGACCAGCCTGGCCGGGCACCTCGCCGGCACGGGGATCACCGCGAACTGCGTCAGCCCGGGTGTGATCGCCACGCCCTCGATGCACCGGATGTTCGAAGAGCGCGGCGAGACCTCAGCGGACGCGGCGACCCTGTACGCGCCCAATCCCGTCGGCCGGCTGGGGCGCGCGGAGGACATCGCGGGCGCGGTGCTGTATCTCGCGAGCCCCCTGGCCGACTACGTCAACGGCATCGAGCTGCGCGTCGACGGCGGCATCACGGGCACGCCCTGAGCCGACGGCCACAGGCCCCGCCGCCGACCCCGCCACCGGCCGAAGGCCCCGTCGACGGCCCCCGGGGCCCGCGGGGCCGCCCCGGCTCACGACACCGGCCGCGCGTCCGCCCACACGCTCTCGAATTCCTCGCGGTACACCTCGAAGAGCCCGTGGTCGCTCTCCCGGCCGTCCTCGTGGCGCACGACCTCCCGGCCGCCGCCGCGCAGCACCAGGACCGGCACCTCCATGCCCCGGCTCTTGCGCAGGTAGGACTGGACGACGGCCAGGCCGTCCGGGCCGTCGCCGTCCACGAGGTACGCCGTGAAGCGCGGCGTCTCGTCGAAGACCTGGATCTCGAACGCGCCCGGGTCACGCAGCCGGGCCCGCACCCGCCGCATGTGCATGATGTTGCTCTCGATCGAGCGGCTCATCTCGCCCTTCTTCAGGCCCAGCTCCCGCTCGCGGCGGCGCACCGCGCTGCTGGCCGGGTTGAGGAAGAGCAGCCGTACCCGGCAGCCGGACTCGGCGAGCCGGACCAGCCGGCGGCCCGAGTAGTTCTGTACGAGGAGGTTCAGCCCTATCCCGACCGCGTCGAGCCGCCGCGCGCCCCCGAAGAGGTCCTCGGCGGGCAGCTGGCGCTGCAGGCGCACCCGGTCGGAGTGGACGCCGACGACATCGGCGTAACGGTCGCCGACCAGGTCCTCGACCGCGTCGATGGGCAGCCGCCCGGCCGTACGGGTGCCGATGCCGGAGCCCAGTATCTCCAGGAGGCGCGCGGAGGCGCGTTCGGCCTGGGCGAGCACCGTCTCGGAGAGCGCGCGGTTGCGGGAGACGATGTTCCGGGCCACCTCCAGCTCGTCCAGGCCCAGCTCGACGTCGCGCCGGTCGTCGAAGTACGGCTCGAAGCAGGGCCAGTGCTGGACCATCAGCTCGCGGAGCTGCGGGAGGGTGAGGAAGCTGAGGATGTTGTCGTCGGCGGGGTCCAGGAGGTACCCCTTGCGGCGGCTGACCTCCCGTACGGCGACCGCGCGGTGCACCCACTCCTGCCCGGCGGGCCCGGCGGCCGCGACCACCCACTCGTCACCGTGCACCGGCTCGTAGATGGGGCGCAGCACGGCCGCGACAACGGCACGCAGCCGTTGTTCGACCAGATTCAGCCAGATGTACGCACGCCCGGCGCGTCTGGCGCGGGTGCGGACCTCGCTCCAGGCATCGGCGCCCCACTCCAGTTCCGCCCCGATCTCCATGGGACGTGCGAGGGACACCGCACCGGGCGGTGCGTCGATGGAGCCGCCCTCATGACCATCGTCACCAGGAGGCAACTCCAACCCGCCCGAGCTCACCTGTACACCGCCTTCCGAACCCCCGTGCCAACGATCAAGGCACCCTACTGCGGGTGCGGGAGGGGGTGCAGCCCGATGCGCCGACTCTTCCACCAACTCCCCTTATTCGCTGTGCCCGTTGTGTCCGGAAACGGGAGGCGGGCGTGAGCGGAGTCATAGCGGGGTCACCGGGCGCCGCCCGGGAGTCCCGGCGCACTCTCCCCTCGTCACGCCCCTCGTCAGGGGTCTCGGGCGACTCCGGAGGCACTCGGGAACGAGGCCGAAAGTGATTGCTCGGGAGTCGCGACACGCCCATGAGGCCCCTTACGGCGCGCCATGTCGTCATACATGGTGATCCGCGGTCGGACACCTGACCGTTCCCCCGGTCGGAGGACCCTGTTTCGCGGCAGGTTGCCTGCCTTTCGGCGAAGATCTCGCGAACATCCCACTGTTCCTCGGTCATCGGGGAAGAATTCCGGTTTGGTCCGCGGTCGTGAGTCCGTCGCGGCGCCCCTCTAGGAAGTGGAAGAGTCGACGTATGCAGGTCTGGCCGGGACAGGCGTATCCGCTAGGTGCCACGTACGACGGTGCGGGCACCAATTTCGCGGTGTTCTCCGAGGCGGCACAACGTATCGAGCTGTGTCTGCTGCACGACGACGGTTCGGAAACGGCGGTAGAGCTCCGCGAGTCCGACGCGTTCGTCCGTCACGCGTATCTGCCCGGCATCATGCCCGGGCAGCGGTACGGCTTCCGGGCGCACGGCCCGTACGAGCCGGCCAAGGGTCTGCGCTGCAATTCGGCGAAATTGCTGCTCGACCCGTACGCCCGGGCGGTCAGCGGCACCATCGACTGGGACGAGGCGGTCTACGGCTACCACTTCGGCAAGCCGGAGAGCCGCAACGACCTGGACTCGGCGCCGCACACGATGGCGTCGGTCGTCGTCAATCCGTACTTCGACTGGGGCGACGACCGGCCCCCGCGTACGGACTACCACGAAACGGTGATGTACGAGGCGCACGTCAAGGGTCTGACGATGCTGCACCCGGAGCTGCCGCAGGAGCTGCGGGGTACGTATGCGGCGCTGGCGCACCCCGTGATCATCGACCACCTCCGGGATCTCGGGGTCACGGCACTGGAGCTGATGCCCGTACACCAGTTCGTCAACGACCACCGGCTGGCGGACGAGGGTCTGGCGAACTACTGGGGCTACAACACGATCGGCTTCTTTGCGCCGCACAACGCGTACGCCTCCTGGGGCGACCGCGGCCAGCAGGTGCTGGAGTTCAAGTCGGCGGTGCGCGCGCTGCACCAGGCGGGCATCGAGGTCATCCTCGACGTGGTCTACAACCACACGGCCGAGGGCAACCACATGGGGCCGACGCTGTCCTTCAGGGGGCTGGACAACGTCTCGTACTACCGGCTGACCGACGACCCGCGGTACTACATGGACACCACGGGGACGGGCAACAGCCTCCTGATGCGCAGCCCGCACGTGCTCCAGCTGATCATGGACTCGCTGCGCTACTGGGTGACCGAGATGCGGGTGGACGGCTTCCGCTTCGACCTCGCGGCCACGCTGGCCCGGCAGTTCCACGAGGTGGACCGGCTGTCGTCGTTCTTCGACCTGGTGCAGCAGGACCCGGTGGTCAGCCAGGTGAAGCTGATCGCGGAGCCGTGGGACGTCGGCGAGGGCGGCTACCAGGTGGGCAACTTCCCGCCGCTGTGGACCGAGTGGAACGGCAAGTACCGCGACACCGTGCGCGACCTGTGGCGCGGCGAGCCCCGTACGCTCGCGGAGTTCGGGTCCCGGCTGACCGGTTCGTCCGACCTGTACCAGGGCGACGGGCGCCGGCCGCTCGCCTCCGTCAACTTCGTGACCTGCCACGACGGCTTCACGCTGCACGACCTGGTCTCGTACAACGAGAAGCACAACGAGGCCAACGGCGAGGACAACCGGGACGGCGAGAGCTTCAACCGCTCCTGGAACTGCGGCGCCGAGGGCGAGACGGACGACCCGGAAGTGCTGGAGCTGCGGGGCCGGCAGATCCGCAACTTCATCGCCACCCTGATGCTTTCCCAGGGCGTGCCGATGCTCAGCCACGGTGACGAGTTCGGGCGCACCCAGCAGGGCAACAACAACGCCTACTGCCAGGACAACGAGCTGGCGTGGGTGCGCTGGCCCAAGGAGGGCGAGGACGGGCAGGACCAGGAGGCGCTGGGGCTGCTGGAGTTCGTGCGCAAGATGGTGTGGCTGCGGCGTGACCACCCGGTGTTCCGGCGGCGCCGCTTCTTTCACGGCCGCCCCATGGAGGGCACGCACGACGAGCTCTCGGACATCTCGTGGTTCACGGCCGAGGGCGAGGAGATGCGGCAGCGGGACTGGCAGGCCGCGCACGCCAAGTCGCTGGCGGTGTTCCTCAACGGGAGCGCGATCTCCGAGCCGGGCAAGCGCGGCGAGCGGATCTCCGACGACTCGTTCCTGCTGCTGTTCAACGCGCACGGCGAGGAGAAGGAGTTCACCGTGCCGATGGACCACGGGCGGCAGTGGCAGGCCGTGGTGGACACCGCGCGCCCGGAGAAGGTCGCCGAGGGCGGCCCGAAGGTGCGGGCCGGCGACACGCTCACCCTGGTGGCGCGGAGCCTGATGGTGCTTCAGCGGCCGGCCTGACGGAGAGCGGTGCGTCCGCGCTCTCCGGCCGCGTGCGGAACCGGACGGTCAGCGCCAGGCACAGGACGAGGACGGCGGCGGCGACCGCGACGGCGAAGGCGGCGGACGGGCCGTACGACTCGGCCAGCCGCCCCGAAAGGGCCAGCGCGAGCGCCTGCCCGCCGACGACCGAGCTGGTCAGGAAGGCCATCGACTCGGCCATCCGGCGCGCGGGCACCAGCCGTTCGGTGAGCGCGAAGATCGTGATGAGGTGCGGCGCGAAGGCCACGCCGAGCACCACGACCACCGCGTACAGCGCGCCCAGGGAGCCGACGAACAGCAGCGGTACGGAGAGCACGGTCAGGCCCACCGCGGCGGCCCGCCAGCGGGCCGGCAGGCCGATCCGGGCGGGCACGAGGACGAGCGACAGCCCGGCCACGGCGCTCATCACGCCCATCGCCGCGTAGACCAGGCCCGCGTGGCCGGGAGCGCCGAGCCGCTCGGTGAGCGCGGTGATGCCGGCCTGCGAGGCGCCGAACATGGCGCCCTGGAGGGCCATGGAGACCCGCAGCGCGTGTGCGCCCGCCGGGATGCGGGGGCGGTCTCGCCGGGCCGTCCTGCGGCGTTCTCGCGCTTCGGCGTGTCGCCGGCCCCGCCCGGTACGGACCGTACGGACCTCCGGCGCCGTCACCCCCGCCGTCCGGTGCAGCGCGAACGCCGAGCCGCACGTCGCGAGGAGCAGCGCCGCGAGGGCCAGCGCGACGGCCGGGTGCGCGACCGCCGCGGCCACGCCCACCAGCGCCGGGCCCAGCACGAAGGACACCTCGTCCAGCGTGCCCTCCCAGGAGAGCGCGGCGTTCACCGTGCGCTCGTCGGCCCCGGACCGCCTTACCAGGGCGACCAGCCGGGTCCGGGCGAGCGGCCCCACCTGGGGCACGGTCAGCCCGGCGAGCAGCCCCAGGAGGGCCAGCGGGAGCGTCGCCATGTGGGCCAGCGCGGCGAGTACGAGGGCGGTGACGGCGAGCGCGTTGGCCCAGCAGGCCGTCAGCACCACCGGGCGCTGGCCGTGCCGGTCGGCGAGCCGGCCGATGAGCGGCCCCGCCACGGTCTGCCCCGCGGCCAGCGCGCCGCCGGCCACACCGGCCGTCGCCAGGCTGCCGCTGGTCTCGGTGACGAGCAGGACGCTACCGAGCTGGCACATCGCGGTGGGCAGCCGGCCGAGGAAGGAGACGGCGGGCAGTACCGGGCCGGTCGTGGCGAGCACGGTGCGGTAGGTGGCCAGTACAGCGGTCATTCGGCCGACACTATCGAGACGGCGGCCTGGCCCGTATGGGCAGGACGTACGAACGAAAACCGGGGCACACCCCGCCCGATCGGATGAAGCAACAAGGCACCGTGCGGGTACGTGTGTCCCCATGACGCCCGAATTCAGCGCGCCGCCCACCGCCACCTACCGGCTGCAGCTCCAGCCCGGCTTCCCGTTCGCCGCGGCCGAGAAGGCCGTGCCGTACCTCGCGGCCCTGGGCGTCTCGCACCTGCACCTGTCCCCCGTGCTCGGCGCCGTCCCCGGGTCGACGCACGGCTACGACGTGGTGGACCACTCCGTGGTGCGCGCCGAGCTGGGCGGCGAGGAGGGGCTGCGCGCGCTGTCCCGGACGGCCGCGGCACACGGTCTGCGGCTTGTGGTGGACCTGGTGCCCAACCACATGGCCCGGCCGGCCCCCGCCTCCTTGAACGGGCCGCTGTGGTCCGTTCTGCGGGACGGGCCCGCCTCCCCGTACGCCCGCTGGTTCGACATCGACTGGGAGGGCGGGCACGGCGGGCGGCTGCTGATGCCCGTACTGGGCGGGCGGCTGGCCGACGAGCTGCCCCGGATGCGCGTCGAGGGGGACGTGCTGCGCTATCACGAACACGCGTTCCCCATCCGTCCCGGTACGGAGCGGCTGCCGCTCCCGCAGCTCCTCGATGCGCAGTGGTACCGGCTCTCCTGGTGGCGGCTGGCCCGCACCGAGCTGAACTACCGGCGTTTCTTCACCATCTCCGAGCTGATCGCGGTCCGCGTCGAGGACCCCGAGGTCTTCCGTGCGACGCACGCCACGGTGCTGCGGCTCCTCGAGGACGGCGTGATCGACGGGCTGCGCATCGACCACCCGGACGGGCTCGCGGACCCCGCCGGCTATCTGGCGCGGCTGCGGCAGGCCACGGGCGGGCGCTGGACGGTGGTCGAGAAGATCCTCACCGGCGACGAACGGCTCCCGGAGAGCTGGGCCTGCGCGGGCACCACGGGCTACGACGCGCTGCGCCACATCGACGGGCTCTTCGTGTGCCCGGAGGGCACCGACCGGCTCTTCGGGGTCTACCGCGACGCCGTCGCCCCACTGGCCGACCGCGGCGGCGACTGGGAGGAAACGGTACGGCAGGCCGCGTACGAAGTCGTCACCCACGAGCTGTCGGCGGAGGTCGACCGCTTGGTGCGTACGGCGGCGCGCATCAGTGAGCGCGCGCCGCACCACGGCGACCACGCCCCGTGGGCCCTGCGCCGCGCCCTGCACGAGCTGCTCGTCCGGCTCCCGGTGTACCGCCCGTACGCGCACGACCCGTGGTGCGCGGAACGGGACGCCGCGATGCTGGCGACGGCCGCCGAGGGCGCGGCCGCCGCCTTCGAAGTGCGCGAGGAGGCTCGCTCCGTGGCGCTCGTGCGCGACCTCGCGCTGGGCCGCCTGCGGGACGGCTCCGGGGACGACAGCGCCGACCACGACGACTTCGCCGCCCGCTTCGCGCAGACCGCCTCCGCGCTGCACGCCAAGTCGGTGGAGGACCGCGCGTTCTACCGGTACGCGCCGCTGCTGTCCGCCTGTGAGGTCGGCGGCGATCCCGGCTGCCCCGCGGTCACGGTGGCGGCGTTCCACGCCTTCTGCGCCCGTCTCCAGGCGACCTGGCCGGCGTCCGGAACGGTGCTGTCCACCCACGACACCAAGCGCAGCGCCGACGTCCGGGCCCGCCTCGCCGCCGTCAGCGAGTGCCCCGAAGGCTGGCGCGAGGTGCTGACCCGGCTCAACGCTCGCTCGGCCCGCACCATGGACGGCCTCGAACCCGATCCGCAGATGGCGTGGACGGCCTGGCAGACGGCGTTCGGACTGGCCGGCACCACCGCGCCCCTTCCTGGCGCGGCGGACGTCCCCTCCTGCGGGGCAGCGGTCGCCCCGGGGCCGATGGGCGGCGGCATCCCCTTCGAGCGGCTCGCGCCGGCCGTCCTGAAGGCCGTGCGGGAGGCCGGGCTGCACACCACGTGGACCGAACAGAACACTTGGTACGAGGAGTCGGTCACGGAATTCCTCCAGGCGGGTCCGTGCAGCCCCGCGGCCGCCGCCGAACTGGCCGCGTTCGCCGACGAGCTGGCCCCCTTCATCCGCGCCAACGTGCTCGGCGCCGCGCTGCTGCACCTCACGATGCCGGGCGTCCCCGACATCTACCAGGGCACGGAGCACGAGTACTTGGCGCTCGTCGACCCGGACAACCGCGCCCCCGCGCGCTTCTCACCGGAGTTCCTGGCCGACGTGGACAGCGGCGGGGACGGCAGCGGCGGCCCGGCCGGCGACCCGTACGGCACGCCGGGGCTCTCCGCCGAGAAGCTGCGGCTGACCGCGGCGGCGCTGCGGCTGCGCCGGGCGCACCCGGAGTGGTTCGGCCCGCAGGGCTCGTACCGGCCGCTGCACGCCGTCGGCGACCCGGACGGCCACTGCGTGGCCTTCGCCCGCGCCGACCGCGCCGTGACCGTGGCCACCCGGCTCTCGCTCCGCCTCGCCGAGACCGGTGGCTGGCACACGGCCGCCCTGCAGCTCCCCGGCGCGTCCGCGGTCTGGCGGGACCTGCTCACCGGCCGCGACTTCGAAGGCCCCGCGGTCCCGCTGGCCGACCTACTGGACCGGTGGCCGGTGGCCCTTCTGGTGCTCAGCGCCCCGTGAGCACGTAGGCCACGCTGCCGAAGGTGACGTGATCACCGGGGTGGACGGCGACCTCACCGAGGACGCGACGCCCGTTGACGAACGTGCCGTTCATGGAGCCGAGATCGCGCAGCAGCCAGACATCGCCGGAGGTGCGGAGCTGGGCATGGGAACGCGAGACCGTGTCGTCGTTCAGGCGCAGGCCCGCACCCGGCGCGCGGCCTATCTGGAGCGGGAACGGTCCGGGGTCCGGCAGCAGCAGCTTGGGGAGGCGCTCCGTGCGCCACGCCCTGCGGACCATGAGGTGGAAGGCGGACGCCCTGCCCACCGCGCGCAGCACGGCGCCCTCGAAGCGGCCACGCGTGGCCAAGTCACCGGTAGCCCGGTCCAGTTCGCTGCGGTGCCGTGCGGTGAGCACCAGCTCCAGGCGGCGCAGAAAGGTGTCCTGGGACAGCCGCCCGTCGGCCGCGCCCTCGCGCAGCAGCGCCAGCGCGCGATCCCGCTCGGCATCCGACAAGCGGGCCGGTCGCGCCGGGAATTCGAGCGATGTCATGGCCCGATTGTCCGGCGAGTTCCGGCCTTCTGTCCAGGCAGCACCCGGGGCACCGGAAATTCGCTCGCGCCGCGCACGGAGGGGCGGTTAGTGTGCGGGCACGTGAAGGGCCCGCGACAGGCGGGCCGGTGAGGCGGAAGGAGGCGGGACGGCATGTACGGCACGGCCATCGATCTGTTCGCGCGCTCCGGCGCCGCCCGCCGCACACGCTGACGGGCGCCGGGAGCGTGCCTCCCGAGAGGACTCGTACACCCATGACCGACCTGGTCATCCGCGCGCTCACCGAAGGCGACGCGCAGCTCTTCCACACCCTGCACGACCCCACGGCCCCGCTCCTGGGCCACGACCGCTTCGGCCGGCCGTACGCCACGCTCGCGGCCGGCGGCGAGTACCGCCCCGACTGGACGTGGGTCGCGCTCCGCGACGGCGTCGTCGTGGCACGCGCCGCGTGGTGGGCCGGCCCGGACGACACCCGCCCGATCGCCCTGGACCGGCTGGACTTCGCGCCCGGCGAGGCCGCCGCGGCGGCCGAGCTGCTGCGCGCCGCATCATTGCCGGGTGAGTACGTCCTGATGCTGCCGCCCGGCTGGCGCGCGCAGCGCGACGTGCGGGCCGCCGCCGAGGCCCGGATGGACGTCGTACGGGCCGCCGGGCTGCGCCCGATGGTCGAGCGCTTCCGGTACGGCTGGACCCCCGAGTGCGGCGTGCCCGCGGACCCGGGGCGGCTGGTCTTCCGGCCGGAGCCGGACGACGAGGTGATCCTGGACGTGCTGCGCCAGGTGGAGCGCGGTTCGCTGGACGCGCACGCGCGGCGGGCCGTCGCCGCCGGCGGCGTGGAGCAGGCCGCCCGGGAGGAGCTGGAGTTCTTCCACTGGTGCCCGTCGCCGCGCGACTGGTGGCGGGTGGCGTACACGCCCGAGGGGGAGGTCGTCGGGCTGCACGTCCCGGCGCGCAACCACACGTCGCCCGTCGTGGGCTTCATCGGGGTCGTCCCCGCGCAGCGCGGCCACGGCTACGCGTACGACCTGCTGGCCGACTGCACGCGCCATCTGGCCGCGCTCGGCGCGGACCGGATCGTCGCCGAGACGGACCAGCACAACACCCCAATGGCGGCGGCATTCGCCAAGGCGGGGTACCCCGTCACCCAGGAGCGTGCTTTCTTCGACGGGTAGGCGCAGCACGCAGGCGCGTCGGTGCCCACGGGGGCGCGTCGCGGTGGTGTGACGAGGAGGGAGAGGCCACGTGCTCTTCGAGGTGTGGGCACCGGACGCCGGCCGGGTGGAGCTCGTACGGGAGGGACGGACCGTCCCCATGGAGCCCGGCCCCGGCTCCGCGCGCCCCGGCTGGTGGCAGGCCGACGTCCCGGCCGGCCACGGGGACCGGTACGCCTTCCGGCTGGACGGCGGTGAGCCGCTGCCCGACCCGCGCGCGGCCCGGCTGCCGGACGGCCCCGGCGGCCCGGCCGCGGTCGTGGACCACGCCCGGTACGCCTGGCGGCACGACTGGCCGGGCCGCGGGCTGCCCGGCGCGGTCCTCTACGAGCTGCACATCGGGACGTTCACCCCCGGGGGCACGTTCGATGCGGCCGTCGAGCGGCTGCCGCATCTGAAGGAGCTCGGCATCACGCACATCGAGGTGATGCCGGTCTGCCCGTTCCCGGGCACGCACGGCTGGGGGTACGAGGGCATCGCCCCGTGGGCGGTGCACGAGCCGTACGGGGGCCCGGACGGGCTGAAACGCTTCGTGGACGCCGCGCACGGCCTCGGGCTCGGCGTCGTCCTGGACGTCGTGCACAACCACCTCGGTCCGTACGGCAACCACCTGCCCGCCTTCGGGCCGTACTTCACCGACACCCACCACACGCCCTGGGGCGCCGCCGTCAACCTCGATGCCCCGGGGTCGGACGAGGTCCGTGCGTACTTCATAGGGAGCGCGCTGTCCTGGCTGCGCGACTACCGGATCGACGGGCTGCGCCTGGATGCCGTGCACGCGCTGCACGACACCCGGGCCCGGCACTTCCTCGCCGAGCTGTCGGAGGCGGTGGACGCGCTCGGCGCGCAGCTGCGCCGCCCGCTGTTCCTGATTGCCGAGTCCGATCTCAACGACCCGCGGACCACGGCGCCGCGCCCCTACGGGGGCCATGGCCTGCACGCCCAGTGGAACGACGACTTCCACCACGCCCTGCACGCGGCGCTCACCGGCGAGTCCCAGGGCTACTACGCCGACTTCGCGCGGGCTCCGATGGCGGCCCTCGCGACGACTCTGACCAGCGGCTTCTTCCATGCCGATACGTACTCCAGCTTCCGGGAGCGCAGGCACGGCGCGCTGCTCGACATACGTGCCACCCCCGCACACCGATTGCTCGGTTACACGCAGACGCACGACCAGATCGGGAACCGTGCGCTCGGCGACCGCCTCTCGGAGCAGCTTTCCCCCGGCCTTCAGGCATGCGCCGCGGCCCTCGTGCTGTGCGCCCCGTACACCCCGATGCTCTTCATGGGCGAGGAGTGGGGCGCGGGCACGCCCTGGCAGTTCTTCACCGACCACACCGATCCGGAGCTGGCGGAGGCGGTGCGCAACGGGCGGCGCCGGGAGTTCGCCGCGCACGGCTGGCAGGCCGAGGAGATCCCCGACCCGCAGGACCCGGCCACCCGGGAGCGTTCCTGCCTGGACTGGAGTGAGCCAGGGCGCGCGCCGCACAGCGCGCTGCTCGACTGGTACCGCACGCTCCTCGCACTCCGCCGCGACGTCCCGGCCCTCACGGACCCGGACCTGACCCGTACGCGCGTGGCGTACGACGAGGAGGAGCGGTGGCTGCGGCTGGACCGGCTGACGCCTGAAGGCCCGGGGAGCGTGCACCTCGCGGTGAATCTGCACCCTTCCCGTACCGCCGCGGTCCCGCTGCCGTGCGAGGGCGCACAGACGCTCACAGGCCGCCCTGCGCCCCCGGAACGGGGCGCGGACGGCCTGCTGCGGCTGGAGCCCGCCGCGGTGGCGGTGCTCAGGTCCTGACGGCCGCTACGCGACGGCCGGCTCGCGGTCCTCCGGCTCGCCGTCCAGCTCGCGCTCGCTCGCCTCGACCGCGGCCTGCTCGGCGGCCAGGTCGAGGTTGCGGTTGAGCAGGTAGTACAGGCCGCCGCCGATGAGCAGGCCGGGCACGAAGGACAGGTCCGCGCCGCCCAGGGCCTTGGCGACCGGGCCCTCGAAGGCCTGGGTCGCGAAGAACGGGATCATCGTGACGAAGCCGACGGCGTACGAGACGATGCCGCGCCAGGACCAGCGGCCGTAGATGCCGCCGTTCGAGTCGAAGATCGCGGTGACCGCGTAGTGGCCGCGCCGCACGCAGTAGAAGTCCACCAGGTTGACCGCGGTCCACGGCACCAGGAAGTACAGCATCATCAGCACGAAGGTGTTGAAGCTGTGCAGGTAGTCCTTCGGCAGCAGCATCGCGACGATGAAGATGACGACCCCGACGGCGGCGATGCCGGCGACCCGCAGCCGGACGGTCGGCTTGACCGTACGGAAGGCGTCCACGGCGCTGGTGGTGGTGAGCATCGCGCCGTACGCGTTGACGGCCGTGATGCCGATCAGGGCGACGGAGGAGACCACCACGGCGAAGGTGCCGAAGCCGGGCAGGATGTCGTTGCCGACCTGGCGGAGGCCGGTGATCGCGCCCGGGTCGGGCAGCGCGGAGGCCAGCAGCGCGCCGAGCGACATCAGCCAGACGGCGGAGCCGGCCGCGCCGGCGTAGGTCCACCAGATGACCTTGCGGGCCGGGACGTCCTTCGGCAGGTAGCGGGAGTAGTCGGAGACGTAGATCGCGTAGCTGATCTGGTAGCCGGCCGCGGCGGAGAAGACGACCAGGAAGGAGGTCCAGGTCGAGCCGCCACCGGACGCCGCGGCGTGCGCGGTACCCGGGTCCAGCTGGACGAACGCCCCGATGGTGAGCACGCCGAAGACGGCGATCAGTACGTACGTCAGCCAGCGCTGGACAAGGTGCAGCAGATCGTGGCCGACGACCGCGAGAACGATCGCGAGGGCGATGATCAGGGCGTACCAGAGGGTCGTGCCACCGGGCAGGACCGTCTGCAGCCCCTCTGTGGCCAGCACCACGTTGAAGACGTTGAAGCCGACGTACACGAAGACGACGGCGGCGAACGGCACGATGGCGCCGCGGGTGCCGAACTGGGCGCGCGACTGGATCATCTGCGGCAGGCCCATACGCGGGCCCTGGTTGGCGTGGAACGCCATGAAGAAGGTGCCGAAACAGGCACCGAGAATCACGGCCAGCACGGACATGCCCAGGCTCAGACCCAGCTCGGGGCCGAGGAAGCCGGTGACCATCGTGGTGAGCACGAAGTTCCCGGTGAACCAGAACGGCCCCTGGTGCCAGACCTTGCCGTGGCGCTCGCGCACGGGCACATAGTCGATCGATCGTTGTTCGATGACCCTGGGGGCGGCAGCCATGGGTCCTCCTCGGGTGGTGCGTTGATCGGCTTGGGCGGCCGTAGTACGGGGACGATGGGCCTGCGGGGGTGGTGCGGCCCGGGGGTGAGCGCGGTGGTGTGAACCTACGGGCCCGTTCGGAGCTGCTTCGATCGCCCGATCGTCCATCCGATAGATATGTGATGGACACTATGTCTATGCCGCTGTACCTCACCGACCTCCTGGCGCGCCCGGACCTGAACCTCTCGGTCACCGGCGACCCCGCGCCCGGGCTGCTCGACCGCACCATCGACGCCGCCACCGTCTCCGACCTGCTGCATCCCGGAGAGTGGCTGCAGGGCGGCGAGCTGCTGATGACCATCGGGCTGCTGCTGCCGATGGAGCCCGCCGCCTGCCGCGCGTACGTCGCCGACGTGGCGGCCGGCGGCGCGGCGGCCCTGGCCCTCGGCCTCGGGCACGGCCTCCCGTACCAGGAGGCTCCGCAGCCCCTGGTGGACGCGGCGCAGGAGGCCGGCCTGCCGCTGCTCACCGTCCCGGACGAGGTGCCGTTCATCGCCGTCACGAAGGCCGTCTTCGAGGCGCGCGCCCACGAGGAGCGGCAGGTACTGCAGCGGGCCTTCGCGACTCAGCGGCGGCTGACCGCGGCGGCCACGGACAACGGGCTGCGCCCGATGCTGGAGGAGTGGACGGCGGCCACCGGGGTAGGGGCCGCGGTCCTCGACCCCCTGGGGCGGCTGCTCGCCTCGGGCGGGGCGGACGTCGAGCCCGTACTGGACAGCGCGCGCGACCTGATCGACCGGGTGGCCTCCCGGGGGCTGCGCGGCAGCGCGGCCAGTACGGCCGGCGGGCAGCAACTGGAAGTGCAGCCGCTGGGCGCCCGCCGGCTGCGCGGCCTGCTCCTCCTGAGCGGCGGTCCCGACGCCGCGGCCCGCGCCGTCGTCCCCGGACTGGTCTCCCTGCTCTCCCTGGAGCTGGAGCGGCGCCACCTGATGGACGAGCCGGAGCGGCGGCGGCGCTCCGCGCTCCTCTCGGAGCTGCTCGCCGAGCCGGCGGCCGGCCAGGAACGGGCCGCGGGGCGCGCCCAGGACATCCTCGCCTCGGTGGGGCTGGCCACGGACCGGGTGCGCGGCGTCGTGGTCGAGGCGCCCCCGGAGACCGCTCAGGAGGCGGCCGCCGACCTCGCCCTCGCCGTACCGGGCGGACTGGTGCGGGTCGCCGAGGGCGGCCTGGTCGAGGCGGTGGTCGCCGAGGAGCTGGACGTACGCGAGGTGCTCGGCCGCTTCGTGCCGGGCTGCCCCGCCGGTCTCGGCCCGCCGGCCGCCCCCGAGGCCGTACGGGCGTCCCTGCGGCAGGCAGCCGGGCTGCTGGGCCTGAGCCGGACCTCGGGCACACCGGTCGAGGCCCGCGAGAGCCAGGCCAGCCGGCTGCTCCTGGAGCTCGGCGACCGGCGCACCCTCCTCGGCTACGCGGACGCCGTGCTGAGCCCCCTGGACCTCGCCGACAGCGGTGAGGAGCTGATCGCCACGCTGGCCGCCTGGCTGGAGACCGGCGGCTCCTGGGACACCACCAGCCGCCGCCTCGGCGTCCACCGCCACACCGTCCGCAACCGCCTCGACAAGGCCATGACCCTCACCGGCCGCCGCCTGGACGACGCGGACGACCGCTTCGACCTGTGGCTGGCGACCCGGATCCGGCGCGGCGGGCGGGTGTGACACCTGGGCGCCCGGGGCGGCGTACGGGTGGCGGGCGTCAGTCCTTGTGGCGGGCGCGGCTCGGCTGGACTCGGGTGGGTTCGCCCGGCATCTTCGGGTGGTCGGGGGGATAGGGCAGATCACCGAGGCCGTCGTGCTCGGCGCGGTCGGCCAGCTCGAACACGGACTCCAGCCCGAAGCTCTCCTCGGCCATATCGGCGTGCACATCGCCCCGTTCCGCGTAGCGGGCCGGCATCGTGGCCAGGTCGAAGTCGGCCGGCTCGGCGTCGTCCAGCTCCTCCCAGCGCAGCGGCGCGGACACCGTGGCACGCGGGTTCGGCCGTACCGAATAGGCGGAGGCGATGGTGCGGTCGCGCGCCATCTGGTTGTAGTCCACGAAGATGCGGGCGCCGCGCTCCTCCTTCCACCAGGCCGTCGTCACCTGGTCCGGCATCCGGCGGGCCAGCTCGCGGCCCACGGTGATGGCCGCGCGCCGCACCTCGGTGAACGTCCAGCGCGGCGCGATCGGTACGTAGACGTGCAGGCCGCGGCCCCCGGAGGTCTTCGGCCAGCCCCGAAGGCCCAGCTCGTCCAGGAGGGCGTGCAGCGCGTGGGCGGCCCGTACGGCGTCCGCGTAGCCGGTGCCCGGCTGCGGGTCGAGGTCGATGCGCAGCTCGTCGGGGTGGTCGGGCCGGCCGCGACGGACCGGCCAGGGGTGGAAGGTCACGCAGCCCAGGTTCGCCGCCCAGAGGACGGCAGCGGGCTCCGTGGGGCAGATCTCGTCGGCCGAGCGGCCGCTGGGGAAGGTGATGTGGGCGGTCGGCAGCCAGTCGGGGCGGTTCTTCGGGGCGCGCTTCTGGAAGAACGACTCGCCGGTGACCCCGTCCGGATACCGCTCCAGGGTCGTCGGCCGGTCGTGCAGCGCCCGGGTGATGCCGTCGGCGACGGCCAGGTAGTACTGCGCCAGGTCCCGCTTCGTATAGCCGCGCTCCGGGAAGTACACCTTGTCCGGGTGGGACAGCCGTACGGTACGGCCGCCGGCCTCGATCTCCACTGCCGCACCGCCCGCACCTTTGGCACTTCCTGTACTGCCTGTACCTCCCATGGCCGCCACGGTAGGACGGTCGCGCCGGTCCCGCTCGTCGGGCGACACAAGGGACGTACGCGCACAATCGAGACATGGATCTCCCGGTGATGCCGCCCGTGAAGCCCATGCTGGCCAAGCCGGCGGCGAAGATCCCGTCCGGCATGCAGTACGAGGCCAAATGGGACGGCTTCCGGGCCATCGTCTACCGGGACGGCGACGAGATCGAGCTCGGCAGCCGCACCGGCAAACCGCTCACCCGCTACTTCCCCGAGCTGGTCGAGGCGCTGCGCCTCAATGTGCCCGCGCGCTGCGTACTGGACGGCGAGATCGTGATCGCGCGCGGCGACCGGCTGGACTTCGACGCGCTCACCGAGCGGATCCACCCCGCCAAGTCCCGGGTCGATCTGCTCGCCGAGCGGACCCCGGCCGGCTTCGTCGCGTTCGACCTGCTGGCGCTGGACAACGAAGCGCTGCTCCACGCGCCCCAGAAGGAGCGGCGCGCCCGGCTCACCGAGGCGCTGCGGGGCGCCGAGGCCCCGGTGCACCTCGCGCCCGCCACCACGGATGCCGCGCTCGCCGCCGAGTGGTTCACGGAGTACGAGGGCGCCGGCCTGGACGGTGTGATCGCCAAGCCGCTGGACATGCCGTACCGCCCGAACGAGCGGGTCATGGTCAAGATCAAGCACGAGCGCACGGCGGACTGCGTGCTCGCCGGCTTCCGCTTCCACAAGAGCGGCCCGGTGGTCGGCTCGCTGCTGCTCGGCCTGTACGACGCGGCCGGCACGCTGCAGCACGTGGGCGTCTGCGCCGCGTTCTCCATGAAGCGGCGCGAGGAGCTGGTGGCCGAGCTGGAGCCGCTGCGCATGGAGTCGGCGGCGGGCCATCCCTGGGCGCACTGGACGGAGGAGGAGGCGCACGAGTCCGCCCGGCTGCCCGGCGCGCCCAGCCGCTGGAGCGGCAAGAAGGACCTGTCCTGGGTGCCGCTGCGCCCGGAGCGGGTGCTGGAGGTGGCGTACGACCACATGGAGAACGGGCAGCGCTTCCGGCACACCGCCCAGTTCCGGCGGTGGCGCCCGGACCGCACCCCGGAGAGCTGCACGTACGCACAACTGGAGGAGCCCGTGCGGTACGACCTGGGGAGGGTGCTGACCCGAAGGGTGGACTGAAGCGCCGTTAGGGTGAGGGGGTTCGAGGAGCACGAGGGGTACGAGAAGTGCGGGGGTTGTTGTGGGGCGCGTCGAGCCGGGCTGGATACGGGTACCGGTCGGGGCGGACGCGGCGCGCTGGACCACTCGGGGGCACTGCCGGAAGGTGCTACTGGTCGTCCACAACGTGACCTCGGCGACCCGGCTGCTGGACGTGCTGCCACTGTTCCGCGACGACCTACGGGTGCAGCTGCTCGCCACGTGTACGGGTTCGTCGCCGTTCCAGGCAGGCGTGCCGGAGCTGCTGGCGGAGACCGGCGTACCGGTACTGCCGTGGGAGCAGGCGCTGCAGACGCCGGTCGACCTCGCCGTCACGGCCAGCTTCGGCGGTCAACTGGCGGAACTTTCCGGGAAGTTGGCCGTCCTGTCGCACGGTGCCGGATACAATAAAAGACTCGAAACGCCAAACGCCAAACGCCAAACGCCGGACGGCGGGGAGCGCGGGGACGTGCCCGGTCAGCGGTCGTCGGCATCCGAACCACCGGTGTTCGGTTTCGGTCCGGAATGGACACTCGCGGACGGCGCCCCGATAGCGGATGCGATGGTGCTCTCCCACCCCGAGCAGCTCCGGCGGCTCCGTGCCGCCTGCCCGCAGGCCGCGGACACGGCCGTACTGGCCGGTGATCCCTGCTTCGACCGGATGCTGGCGGCCCGCCCGTACCGCGACCGCTTCCGCCGCGCGCTCGGCGTCGCACCGGGCCAGCGGCTCGTCCTGCTGAATTCGACGTGGAACCCGGAAGCGCTCTTCGGGGACGGCGGCGACGACGTCCTGCCTGCCCTGCTCGCCCGGCTGACGGCCGAACTCCCCGCCGACGAGTACCGCACCGCCGCCGTGCTGCACCCGAACATCTGGCACGGCCACGGCCCCGGCCAGATACGCGCCTGGCTCGACCGGGCCCGGCGCGCCGGGCTGACGCTCGTCGACCCGCTGACGGGCTGGCAGCAGGCGCTGCTCGCCGCGGACCTGGTGATCGGCGACTACGGCTCCGTCTCGTACTACGCGGCCGCGCACGGCACGCCGGTGCTCGTCGGCGCGGACTCGCCGGCGGGCCTCGCGGCGGACTCCCCCGTCGCCGACTTCGTACGGCGCGCGCCGCGGCTGGACCCGTATGCGCCGCTGCGCCCCCAACTGGACGCCGCGCTGGCCGGGCACCGGCCGCTGCCCGGTCCCGCCGCGCTCACGACCTCGGCACCGGGCGCGTCGGCACGGCTGCTCCGCCGCGCCTTCTACGGGCTCATGGGCCTGCCCGAGCCGCCGGAGCCCGCGCTGCTCGACCCGCTGCCGCTGCCCCCGTACGAACCGCCGCTGCGCACCGCTCCGTTGCGCGTCCTGACGCGGCTCCTGGGGCCGGGCGAGGTGACGGTGGACCGCCGGGCCGACCTACGGGGCGGAACGGCGGACGCGGGCGGCGAGGGCCCGGGCGGGGGCCCTGACGGGCTGCAGGCGCACGTAGCCGTGCACGAGGACACGCTCGATCCCGGCAGCCTCTCCCTGGCCGACGTGATCTTCCGGTACGGCGCGGCGGACGACCCCCGGCTCGGCCCGCCCGCCTCCTGGGCGGCGGAGGTCCTGGAGCGCCACCCGTACTGCCGGCTGGCCACGTACGTCACCGGGCCCGGGAGCTGTACCGTCCGCACCCGCGACGGCGACCTGCTGCGGCTGACCGCGGACCGGAGTACGACCGGTGGCCTGCCGGGCGCCGACCCGGCCGCGTACGCCTCGGCGCTGTACGCCTGGCTGGCGGGCGGCAAGGGGGTGGACGGGCTGCCGGACGACGGGCCGTCCGAGCCTGCGGGGCGGCTGACCGTATGGGCGGGTCGGACGGCCTACCGGGTGCGGGTCAGCCGCGAAGACCCCGCTCCGTAGCGGTGTCCGTCGCGGCCCCTGTAGCGGCTTCCGTCGCTGCCCCCGTAGCGGCGTCCATCGCGGCCTCCGTAACAGCCGTTACGCACCCTCCACGCACCGCTCGCGCAGCGCCCGTAGGTGGCCGAGGTGGTACTGCGCCTGCTCGTCCGCCAGCGCGGCGACGGCCTCGTCGATCAGCGGCAGGGCGTCCGCCGGGCGCCCGGCGAGGTGGTACGTCTCGGCCAGGTCGGTCAGCGTCCGCGCGGCGTTGTACGCCTCCCCGCTGTCCCGGAAGAAGCCCAGCGCGCGCGTCAGCAGCTCCTCGGCCTCGGCCCACTGGCCCAGCCCGCGAAGTGCGCGCCCGCGGTGGCGCTGGAGGAGTGCGCGGGCGCGCGGTACATCCGCACGCCCCTCCTCCCCCGGCCCGATCTCCGCCACGTACCCGTCCGCCTCGGCGAACAGCTCCAGCGCCTCCTCGTACCGCCACTGCGCCAGCCGTACCAGCCCCAGCGTCTCCGCAGCGGCGCCCGGCCGCGCAGATGCCCCTGTGCGCGCTCGGCGTCGGCGGCGGCCGTCAGCTCCGTCTCCGCCTCCTCGAAGCGCCGCAGCTCCACGAAGGCCAGCGCGAGCTGCGTGTGCATACGGGCGGCCATCCGCGAACCGGGGCTCACCGCGTCGGCGACCCGGACCCCGGCCCGCAGCGCGGGCAGCAGCTCCTCGTGCCGGCCGGCCTTGAGCTGGTACGCCCACAGCGCCTCGCAGAGCTGGCAGGCCGTGTCGCCGAGCCGGAACTCCTCGGCGGCCAGCACGGCCTGTACGAGGTTGCCCAGCTCGCCGCCGAGCGCGGCGACCGCCTCCCCGGGGCCCGCGTACGGGCCCGGTGTCAGCCGGCCGTCGGCGTAGAGCGGGCCGACGTGCCAGCGCTGCGGCAGCGCGGCCAGGTCGGCGCGTACGGCGAAACGCAGCGCCCACTCCACCGTGCGCCCGACGGCCTGTGCGTACGCCGCGACGCCCGCCTCTCTGTGGGCCGCCTGCTCGGCGTGGCGGCGGACGGCCGGACGGTAGCGGTAGCGCCCCGCATCGGTACGCTCCAGCAGCCCCTGGTCCGCCAGTGCCTCCAGCAGCCGGCCCGCCTCCGCCTCCTCGACGTCCGCGGCCGCCGCGGCCTGCCCGGCCCCGAACGCGGCCCACGGCCACACGGCCGCCAGCCGGTAGAGCCGGGCCGGAGCGGGCGCGAGCTCTTGGTAAAGGTCGTCGATGACCGGGGCCACGGGGGCGTGAGCGGAGCTCCGCGCCCCTCCGGCGGAGCTCCCCGCCTCGTGCCTGCCCTCGTCTCCGGACACTCCCGGCTCCCCCTCCTGGCCACGGGCCAGCCGCGGGGCCATCGCCCGCAGCGCGTACGGTGAGCCGCCGCAGCGGGCGAGTACCGACGACAGCGCGGACCGGGACGCCGACTTGACGGCCCGCTCCCCTACGAGATCGGTCAACAGCGCGACGGCGTCCTTCTTGCGCAGCGGGTCGACCTCGATCGGCACGGCGTCCAGCCCGGCCAGACGGTGCTGCGCGACAACGATCGTGAAGACCCCGGGCGCGGCGGTGAACAGCGGCCCGGCCTGCGCCGCGGAGTGGGTGTGGTCCAGTACCAGCAGCAGCCGCAGACCGGCCACGAGGCGGCGGAACAGGGCGACACACTCCGCCCGCCCCGGCGGTATCTCCGGCTCGGCCAGCCCCAGTTCGCGGAGGACGTGGCGGACCGCGACGGCCGGGTCGAGGCCACCCGTAACGCCGTCACCACCGAGGTCGACGTACACCTGCCCGTCCGGGAAGTGCCCGTCCGCGGTCGCCTGCCACCCCCATTGACGGGCGAGCGCGCTCGTCCCCATGCCTTCCGGGCCGAACAGCAGGACGCGGCGCGGGCGCCCGGCGTACTGCCGGGCCAGCTCGCGCCCCATGCTCCGCTTCTGGCTGTCCCGGTCGGTGAAGTACCGCAGCGAGGGCGGCAGTTGCGGCACCGCCCGAGCACGCGCTTCGGGGAGCGCGTCACGGACGAGGGCCTGCACTTCGGCGAGCCGCGCGGCGTTTCCGGGGTCGCGCAGCGCACCCTCGTGGAGGAGGCGGGCCAGGCCGTCCCAGTCGCCCGGCGTCGCCGGCGCAGCGACCTCGCGCCCCGCGATCCGCCGGGCGAGGCCGCCGACCGATTCGAGCGCGCGCTTCCCGGCCTCGTTGGCCATACCCGTGCCGACCGCTCCCAGCATCGCCGTGACCGCCGCCAGCGATATGGGGTCCACCATCCGCAACTCCCCTGCTCACGGCGCCCTTACGGCCGCCGTCCCCGCCAAGTCGAGATCAACCGTAGCGAACGGCGGGGGCGGCCATGAGCGTCATGAGGCAACGGCGTCCGGCCCGGAGCAGGCCGGCGGGACGCTCAGCCCTCGTCGTCCGGGGTCAGGCGCAGGGAGATGGAGTTGATGCAGTAGCGCTGGTCGGTGGGGGTGGGGTAGCCCTCGCCCTCGAAGACGTGACCGAGGTGGGAGCCGCAGCGGGAGCAGCGGACCTCCGTGCGGACCATGCCGTGGGAGCGGTCCTCGATCAGCTCGACGGCGTCGGTGTCCTTGGGGTCGTAGAAGGACGGCCAGCCGCAGTGGCTGGCGAACTTCGTGTCCGAGCGGAAGAGTTCGGCGCCGCAGGCGCGGCAGGAGTAGACGCCGGAGGTCTTGGTGTCGGTGTACTCACCGACGAAGGCGGGCTCGGTGCCGGCCTCGCGGAGGACGTGGTACTCCGCGGGGGTCAGCTCGGCGCGCCACTGCTCGTCGGGCTTGTCGATCTCGTAGGCCATGGTCTCGCTCCTTCGGGCCGGCGTACTGGGTCAGGCGTCGAGGCGGGCGAGGATGTCGGGGCCCAGCTCGGTCACGTCGCCCGCTCCCATGGTGAGAACAAGGTCGCCGGGGCCCGCCATTCCTGCGATGACGTCGGGGACCGCGGACTTGTCGTGCTCGGCGGTGACCGTCGCGCCGGCGGCCTCGGCGGCCTTGATGATCAGGTCGCTGGTCACGCCCGGGATCGGGTCCTCGCGGGCCGGGTAGATGTCGAGGACCACGGAGACGTCGGCGAGGGCGAGCGCCTGGCCCATCTCCCTGCCCAGCTCCTGGGTGCGGGAGAAGAGGTGCGGCTGGAAGACGACAAGGACGCGGGAGTCGGCGGCGGCGCCCCGGATCGCTTCGAGGTCGGCGGTCATCTCCGTCGGGTGGTGTGCGTACGAGTCGATGACCTGGACGCCCTTGGCCTCGCCCTTGAGCTGGAGGCGGCGCTTGACGCCGGTGTACGAGGGGAGCGCCGCGGCGAGGTCGGCGGGCGCGATGCCGAGGGCCGCGCCGGCGGCCAGGGCAGCCGTGGCGTTCAGCGCGTAGTGCCGGCCGGGGACCGAGACCGTGAAGGCCAGCTGCTCGCCGGTGGGGAGCTGTGCGGTGACCTCGCTGGTCAGGCCACGCGGGGTGATGTCCAGGACGCGCAGGTCGGCGTCGTCCGCCTCGCCGTACGTGACGACCGTCAGGTCGGCGCGGCCGCGGACGCGGGTGGTCAGCTCGCGTGCACCGGCGTGGTCCGCGGAGATCACGAGGGTGCCGCCGGGGCGCACCTTGCCCACGAAGGTCTCGAAGGACTCGTAGATCTCGTCCATCGAGGCGTAGTTCGCGTGGTGGTCCAGCTCGACGTTGAGGATGATCGCGACGTCGGGCGTGTACTTGTGGAAGCTGCGGTCGCTCTCGTCCGCCTCGGCCACGAAGATGTCGCCGGTGCCGTGGTGGGCGTTGGAGCCGGGCGCGTCGAGGTCGCCGCCGATGGCGTACGAGGGCTCCAGGCCGAGGGTGGTGAGGGCGACGGCCAGCATGGACGTGGTGGTCGTCTTGCCGTGCGTGCCGGCGACGGCGATCGGGCGCGCGCCGTCCATCAGGGCGGCGAGGGCGTCGGAGCGGTGCACGACCGGGATGCCGCGCTCGGCGGCGGCGGCCAGCTCGGGGTTGTCTGCTCGGATGGCGGAGGAGACGACGACGCTGGTGGCGTCGGCGGCGAGATGCTCGGCGGCGTGGCCGATGTGGACCGTGGCGCCGGCCTCGCGCAGGGCCAGCACGGTCGCCGACTCCTTGGAGTCGCTGCCCGCGACGGCGGCGCCGCGCTGCGCCAGGATCTTCGCGATGCCGGACATGCCGGCGCCGCCGATGCCGATGAAGTGCGGTCGGTCCATCGCGGCGGGGATGCCGGGTGCCATCGTGACGTCTCCCTGGTCGGTGTACAGCGGTGTGCAGCGATATGAATCAGTAGCGGTTCGAGGTGATTCTTGCACCTTGCTCTGACAACCCCGGCCACGGCCGGTCGCCCGGCCGCCCCGCACCGCGTCGGCGCACCGCCTCAGCGCCGGATCAGTCCTTGCGCCGTCGCCGCCGCGACCGCCGACGTACGGGAATCGACCTCGAGCTTGGTGTAAATGTGCACGAGGTGGGACTTCACGGTCGCCTGGCTGAGGAAGAGCCGCTTGCTGATCTGCGCGTTGGACAGGCCGTCGGCGACCAGCTGGAGCACCTCGGTCTCGCGGCGCGAGAGGGCGGTGGCGGGTGTGCGCATCCGGTCCATCAGGCGCAGCGCGACGGCCGGCGCGAGCGCGGACTTCCCGGCGGCGGCGGTGCGGACCGCGGCGGCCAGCTCTTCGGGCGGCGCGTCCTTCAGGAGGTAGCCGGTGGCGCCTGCCTCGATGGCCGCGAGGATGTCGGCGTCGGTGTCGTACGTGGTGAGCACCAGCACGCGGGGCGCGCCGGCCCGGGCGGTGATCTCGGCGGTGGCCTGCGGGCCGCGCATCTCGCCGCCGAACTGGAGGTCCATGAGAACCACGTCGATACCGGGCCGCGCCGCGAGCGCCACGGACTCCTCCGCCGTGGGCACGTCGGCGACGACCTCGAAGTCCGGCTCGGTCTCCAGTACGGCGCGCAGCCCGGCGCGTACTACGGGGTGGTCGTCGGCCAGGAGGAGCCGGATGCGGCCGCCTTCGGGGGCGTCGTGCTCGGAAGCGTCGTCCTCGGGGGCGCGGTCGCCGGTCTGCGGGGTGTCGGTCACGGGGCCTGTTCCGGAAGTCGGGTGGGGGTCGCGGCCTCAGGGGCGGTGGCAGCGGTGGGGGTCGCGGCCCCGGGGGCGGTGGCAGCGGTGGGCAGGGTGACCGCTACCGCCGTGCCCTCCCCCGGTGCCGATTCGACCACGAGGGTGCCGTGCAGGGCGCGGGCCCGGGCGCGCATCGCGGCGAGGCCGAAGCCGGAGCCGGTGGTGTCCGTGCCCGGGGCCGGGACCTCGGACGGCCGGAATCCGGTGCCGTCGTCGACGACATCGAGGGCGACCTCGGTGCCCATGTAGCTGAGGGTCAGCTCGGCCCGGCTCGCCGCGGCGTGCTGCACCGTGTTGGCCAGCGCGGACTGGGCGATGCGCAGCAGGGCGACCTCCTGCGGGGTGGGCAGCTCCGCGGGCGTACCGGACACGTGGCAGTGCACGGCGAGGCCGCTGGTACGCGCCGTAGTGGCACACAGCCGTTCGAGGGCGGCGGGCAGTGAGCCGTGTTCCAGACCGGGCGGGCTGAGGGCGCGTACGAAGCGGCGGGCCTCGGCGAGGTTGTCGACGGCGGCCTCTCGGGCGTGCCGTACGTGGCCGAGCGCGCCCTCGGGGCGGTCGGGCAGAGCCCGCTCCGCGGCCCGCAGCAGCAGCTGGATGCTGGACAGGCCCTGGGCGAGGGTGTCGTGGATCTCGCGGGCGAGGCGTTCGCGCTCGGCCAGGACGCCGGCGGTGCGTTCGGCGGCGGCCAGGTCGCTGCGGGCCTCGGTCAGCTCCTCGATGAGGCGGCGCCGCTGCTCGCTCTCCCGGTACAGCGCCTGGTATCCGAGGACGACGGCGACCGCGACGGCCGCCCCGAGTGCGGGCCCGAGGACCGTACCGACGGTGAGCGTACGGGCGTGCCACCCGAAGCCGCCGACGGCCACGGCGGTGGTGACCGCAACGAGGGGCAGCGCCCACCTCAGGGGCAGCAGATGGAGCTGCACGAAGAAGAGCGGGAAGGCGAGCCAGACGCCGTCCGGGGTGAGCAGCACCAGCAGGGCCCATACGACCAGTACGGCGGCGAGCCAGAGGGCGGCGGCCACGGGGGCCGCGGACACCTTCGGGAGGACGGGCCCCAGTGCGTACACGAAGGCGAGCACGACGGCCGCTCCGATGACGGCCGGCGTGTCGGGCGCGTGCTCGGCGGCCGCCCGGATCGCGGCGAGGGCCAGCAGTGCGGCGACCATCAGGTGCAGGCACAGGCGCAGCACCCGGAGGACGGGGGTGAGGGAGTGCGGGTTCACGACAGCTTCAAGGCTATGCGGAGCCCCGTACAGCGGCATCAACCGAAAGATTGATCGGGGCGGCGCCCTTTCGATACCGGGGAAGCCGTCCCCGGCGCGATGCCCGGCGCACCCCGTTGCGGCGAGGTTGGGAGCAGCCGCCGGGCACCGGGCCCGGCACCGTGCGCAAAGGAGCTCCGAGGCCGTGTTCGTCGCCTGGAGGGACCTGAGGTTCGCCAAGGGGCGGTTCGCCCTGATGGGGACCGTCATCGTGCTGATCACCGTGCTGGTGGGGCTACTGTCCGGCCTGACGGCGGGCCTCGGCCGCGAGAACACCTCGGCGGTCACCTCGCTCCCCGCCGACCACCTCGTCTTCTCCGCGCCGGCGCAGGGCGACGACGTGTCGTTCACCGACTCGCACCTCAGTGCGGAGACCGCGGAGCGCTGGGCCGGGGTGCCCGGGGTGGACCGGGCGGAGCCGCTGGGCATCGCCACCACGAAGGCCGAGTCCGGGGCGCGGAACGCGGCGCTGTCCGCCTTCGGGGTGCGCCCCGGCTCCGGACTGGCACCGGAATCACGGGCGATCGCGGACGGCGCCGCCGTGCTCTCCGAGGAGGCCGCCGACGAGCTGGGAGTACGGGCCGGGGACCGCTTCACGCTGGCCGGGCAGCGGCTGCGGGTCGCCGCTGTGTCGGGCGAGGCGATGTACAGCCACACGCCCGTCGTGTGGACCTCGCTGGACGACTGGCAGCGGGTGGGCGGCGGTCCGGCCGCAGCGCGCGGTACGGGCGGCTCTACCGTCCTCGCGCTGACCGCCGAGGGCGCCGGAGCCGGCGCTCTCACGGCCGCCGACGAGAAGCTCGGCACGAAGACGGTGAGCTCCGCCGACGCCCTGCGGGCGATCGGGTCCTTCACCGCCGAGAACGGCTCGCTGCAACTGATGCGCGGCTTCCTCTTCGCCATCTCGGCGCTGGTCATCGGCGCGTTCTTCACCGTGTGGACGATTCAGCGCAGCGGCGACGTGGCCGTACTGAAGGCGCTCGGCGCCTCTACGCGGTACCTCCTGAAGGACGCGCTCGGCCAGGCCGTCGTCCTGCTGGTCCTCGGTACGGGGCTGGGCACCGCACTCGCCGCGGGGGTGGGCGCGGCGGTCGGCGGCACCGTGCCCTTCGTGCTGGAGCCCGCCACCGTGCTGGTCCCCGCGCTGATCATGATCGCGCTGGGGGCGGTGGGCGCCGCGCTGTCCATCCGCCGCATCACCTCCGTGGACCCGCTGACGGCCCTGGGCAGCGCCCGATGACGCAGCGCCCCGTGACGCAGCGCCCGATGACGCGCCACCGCCGCCGTCCCCGTAATGCACCGACCGCCCCGTGGAGCGCCCGATGAGCCTCGATCTGACCGATGTGACCCTCACTTACCCCGACGGCGGCAACCGGCTGACCGCGCTGGACACGGTGTCGCTGCACGTGCCCGCCGGCACCATGACCGCGGTACTCGGCCCCTCGGGGTCGGGGAAGTCCAGCCTGCTGGCGGTGGCCGCCACCCTGATCACTCCGGACCGCGGCACCGTCACGATCGACGGCGTCGGCACCACCGGGATGAGCCGGGCGCGGCTGACCGCGCTCCGCCGCGACAAGGTCGGCATGGTCTTCCAGCAGCCCAACCTGCTGCCCTCGCTGACCGCCGCCGAGCAGTTGCAGGCGATGGCCCATCTGGACGGGCGCTCGCCCCGTAAGGCCGCGCCGCGGGCGAAGGAGCTGCTGGCCGCCGTGGGGCTCGCCGACCGGGCGGACCGCCGGCCGCACCAGTTGTCGGGCGGCCAGCGGCAGCGGATCAACATCGCGCGGGCGCTGATGAACGACCCGGCCGTCCTGCTGGTCGACGAGCCGACGAGCGCGCTGGACCAGGAGCGCGGCGCGGCCGTCCTGGACCTGCTGACCACGCTGACCCACCAGCGGGCCACGGCGACCGTCCTCGTCACGCACGACCGGTCGCACCTGGGCGCGGTGGACGCGGTCGTGGAAGTACGGGACGGGCGGGTCGGCGCCGGGGCGCCGGCGGGCGCCTGAGAGCGGCTCCGAGGGCTCCTAGCCCGCCTCCCCCGCCGGCTCTCCGGGCGCGTGCGCGAACAGCTTCAGTACGGGCACGCCGACCTTGTGGCGGGCGCGGGACGCCCAGTCGCGGTGGAAGAACTCCTCGACGAAGTGCGGGGCGGTCAGCACGATCACCTCGTCCGCGCCCGTCTGGTCGACGACCGACCGCAACAGGTCCAGCGGATGATCCTCGACCACCTGTCCGATGGCCTCGGCGCCCATGTTCCGCAGCTGCTGCAGGGTGTGCGACAGGGCCCGCTCCGCAGGCGGCTCCGCCTGCGCTCCCTCGGGCTCGTCGCCCTCCCGCACCGCCTCGTCGAACTCGCCGAGGGCGACGTCGTCGATGGCCCGCAGCAGCACGTCCTGCTCGCCACGCGGCTGCATGAGGACGACGAAGGAGACCTCGTCGTCGCCGTGCAGCGTGGTGACGAACTCCACGTCGGCGGGCGACAGAGGCTTCTCGATCATCAATACGCTCGTGAACACGACGGGCGCCCTTCTTCTCCGCTTCATGGACCGCCACGGAGCGGTGGTCCGACAGAAACCATCCTGCCCCGTCCCAGAACGGGGCCTTCGTTCCTTCAGTGTGCCCAATGGAAGCTAAGCGGAACGGGAAATTCCGCCGAACGCCCGGGAGCTGGGGTGAAACGGTTCATGGGCGGCTGTACCGGGTGAACAGGAATCCGTCGTCCTCCAGTACGGACGCCAGCCGGAACCGTTCCGGTACCGCCAGGCCGGGTGCGTTCATGATCCGCGGCGCGTCCCCCACCGTCACCAGCGGCGCCAGCGACAGGCACAGCTCGTCCAGCGCGCCCGCCGCGGCGAACTGGCCGAGCAGCCGCGGCCCGCCCTCCGTCAGCAGCCGGGTCAGCCCCAGGCCCGCGAGCGCGCCGGTCACCCGTGCGGGGTCCACCCCCGTGCCCTCCCCGGCGAAGACCACCTGGGCGCCGGCCGCCCGTGCGGCCTTCACCCGGCCCTCGTCGGCGGCCGCACCGGTCAGCAGGACCGTGGGCACCAGCGGCTGTGTGAAGAGGGGCAGCGAGAAGTCCAGGTCCAGGCTCGCGCTCACCACGGCGATGGCCGGCGCGGGCCCCTGCCCGGCCGCCGCCCGGCGCGCGGCGAACGCCTCGCGCGCCTTGGCCGGCCGGTACCCCTCCTGGCGCACCGTCTCGGCGCCGGCGATCACCGCGTCGGCCAGCCCGCGCAGCACTCCGAAGATCCGCATGTCGGCGTCGCTCGAGAGGGGCTGCGAGCGGCCCTCATGGTGCGCGGCGCCGTCCACCGAGGACACCATGTTGGCCCGCAGCCAACCGTGCGACGCCTCCGTGCCGGCCGCTGCCGCGCCCGCCGCGTCCGGATACGCGTACGCCTCCGCCAGCTCGTCCAAGGTCCATTCCCGGTCTTCCATCCACTCCCGGTACCCGTCCGGCGGCGACGACACCGCTTCGCCGGCGGTTCCTTGGGACGATGCGCTTCCGGACGGCACGGACTGGGCGGGAGAAGGGAACAGACGTCGCATAGGCCGCAGTGTGGCACGGAGACGGCCGTGTGACATGCCTCGCTCAGCGGCCCGGCGCGTGCCGTGCAGCGACTACCCTTGAGCGCTGTGTCACCTTCCACGCCCTCGTCGCCCTCGCAGCCCGCTCCGATAACCGGCCAGGCCGCCGTCGGCCCCTCGGACGACGCGGCCCCGGCCGCGCTCACCGCGCGCGCCCCGCATGTCCCCGCCGACCGGCTGGTCGCCGAGATGGTGCCGCCGCCGCGCTTCCAGAGCGCGCGCTTCGAGACGTACATCCCGGACCCGGCGCAGCCCAGCCAGGCCGAGGCGGTACAGGTGCTCAGCTCCTTCGCGGCGAGCATCGGGGGCGGCGCGAGCTCCTCGGGGGGCAAGCGGCGCTGGTTCTCGAAGAAGCCCGCTGCGCCCCAGGGCCCGCGCGGCGTCTATCTGGACGGCGGCTACGGCGTCGGCAAGACCCACCTGCTGGCGTCCCTGTGGCACGCCACGCCGGCCGCACCGGAGCTCAAGGCGTTCGGCACCTTCGTGGAGCTGACCAACCTGGTCGGCGCGCTCGGCTTCCAGGAGACGGTGCGCACCCTCAGTGGCCACCGCCTGCTGTGCATCGACGAGTTCGAGCTGGACGACCCCGGTGACACCGTGCTGGTCTCCTCCCTGCTGGCCAAGCTGGTCGAGCACGGCGTGGCGCTGGCGGCCACGTCGAACACGCTGCCGGGCAAGCTCGGTGAGGGCCGCTTCGCCGCCGCCGACTTCCTGCGCGAGATCCAGGGCCTGAGCGCGCACTTCCGGCCGTTGCGCATCGATGGCGAGGACTACCGCCACCGCGGGCTGCCCGAGGCGCCTGCGCCGTTCGACGACGACACCGTCACCCGGGTCGCGTACGCCACGCCCGGCGCCTCGCTCGACGACTTCCCCGGGCTGCTGGACCACCTCTCCAAGGTGCACCCGAGCCGGTACGGCGCGATGTGCGACGACATCCGGGCGGTCTGCCTCACGGACGTACAGGCGGTACCGGACCAGTCCACGGCGCTGCGCCTCGTAGTACTGGCCGACCGGCTCTACGACCGCGAGGTGCCGGTACTGGCGTCCGGCAAGCCGTTCGACGAGCTGTTCAGCGAGGAGATGCTCAAGGGCGGCTACCGCAAGAAGTACTTCCGCGCGATATCCCGGCTGACGGCGCTCGCCCGGGACGCGAAGCAGCTGACGGAGCAGTAGCCCCCGGATGGCCGGAGCGCGGCCCGGAGGCGGGCTCTAGGCCCTTCAGGGGTGGTCCACGACACTCTACGCGCGTGGTTCCCGGCGGCCTTGTGACGTGGTACACACATGCGGTCACATCACCTGTCCGCCAGCAGGGAGTTGCTTCATGTCCACAACACGACGTCAGATCCTTGCAAGAACCGGCGCGGTGGGGGCGGGAATCGCCTTCTCCGGCGCCGTCTCGGAGATCTTCGCCGGTACCGCTGTCGCCCAGTCGACGGGCCGGAGCGGTTACGGACCGCTGGTTCCCGACCCGGACGGCCTGCTCGACCTCCCGAAGGGCTTCCGCTACAAGGTGCTGTCCCGGGAGGGCTCCCCGCTGCTCTCCGGTGAGGGCAAGGTACCGAGCAACTGCGACGGCATGGCGGCCTTCCGCGGCCGCCGGGGCCACACCCACCTGGTGCGCAACCACGAGAACCGCCAGAAGTCCCGCTCCGCCGTGCCCACCGTGCCCGGCATCACCTACGACCCGAAGGCCGAGGGCGGCTGTACGGCCATCGAGGTCGACGCGCACAACGAGGTGGTCTCCGAGCGCGTCGCCATAGCCGGTACCTCCACCAACTGCGCGGGCGGCCCCACCCCCTGGAACACCTGGCTGACCTGCGAGGAGACCGAGTTCAAGGCGGGCGAGCAGGGCTACACCAAGGACCACGGCTTCATCTTCGAGGTCGACCCGTACGACCCGCGGCGCACCGGGGCCGTGCCCCTCACGGACATGGGCCGCTTCCAGCACGAGGCGATCGCGGTCGACCCCCGGGACGGCACGGTCTACGAGACCGAGGACGCCTTCGAGAAGCCGTTCGGGCTCTTCTACCGCTTCCACCCGAACAAGCCGCTGGGCGGCACCGGTTCGCTGCGCGCGGGCGGCCGCCTGCAGGCGATGCGCGTACCGGGGGTGAAGGACCTCTCCGCCATCAAGGAGACGGGCGCGACGTTCGAGCGCATCGAGTGGGTGGACGTCCCGGACCCGCTCGCGAAGCAGACGCCCATCCGCTTCCAGGACTTCGGTACGAAGGGCATCACGCACGCCCAGAAGCTGGAGGGCTGCTACTGGGGCGGCTCCTGTGTGTACTTCGTGTCCAGCTTCGCGCACCGGGAGGAGGGCTCGGCCGACGACCACTACGGGCAGGTGTGGAAGTACGACCCGAAGGCGCGCTGTCTGACGCTGGTGGTCGTCTTCGGTCCGGACAGCGATCTGCAGCTGCCCGGCGAGTCCCCCGACAACATCTGCCTGGCGCCCAGCGGCGGCCTGATGGTGTGCGAGGACGGAGAGGGCGCGCAGCACGTCTTCGGACTGACGCGGAAGGGCGAGGTGTACCCGATGGCGCGCGGCCGGCAGAACATCGGGACGCCGGAGGAGCCGGAGTGGGGCGAGTTCGCGGGCGTCACCTTCGCGCCGGACGGGCGCACGATGTACGTGAACTGCTACACGCCGGGGACGACGTTCGCGGTGACGGGACCGTTCTGACCGTGATCACCGCCCTTCGGGGCCGAGCGGCCCTTCGAGGCTGAGCGCGCGCACCGCCTGTACGGGCTGATCCGCTAGCCCGAACAGGCGGTGCGTTGGGCTTCCTGCCACTCGCAGACCGGGCACAGGACGATGCCCGGAGTGCTCTCCGGGTACTCGGTCGGCTCACGGCACAGGACGCACTCGGCGAGCGGTGCGTCTTCGGGCGCGGGGTGCTGGGTGGCGGGCGGCATGGTCCCGAGCCTACTGGCGTTGCCGCTCGGGTACGCCGGGAGCCGGCTCAGGTACGCCGGGAGCTGAGCGTACAGGCCGCCGTGACAGCCGCGGCGGCGATCAGCGCGGCCGCGCCCAGCGGCAGCCAGGGAATGGTCACCGTGCCGTGGGCCGAGCCGGTGACCAGGCCGCTGACCGCGGCGTTCGCGGGTGAGGCCGCGGTCACGAGCAGCAGCAGGGCGGCCAGCGCACCCGTGGGGACCGCCCATCCCGCACTGCGCAGCACCGGCCGGTTGGCCAGCGCGCCGGCTGCCGTGCCCAGCAGGACGCAGGAGAGCGCCGTGAGCGCCCCGGCGAGGGCCGCGGGCCCCATCGGTACGACGGTGCGGTGATCGGCGCTGTGCGGGTCGGAGACCAGCGCGACGAAGCCCGTACCGAGCGCCCCGAGGACCGTCGTGGCCAGCGCGGCGGTCAGGACGGCCGCCAGGTGCGCGCGGCCGGGCCCCGCGGCCGCCGCGGTGCAGGCCCGTGCCGCGGGCGGTTCGCCGGTCACGCAGGCCCGTACGAGCCATACGGCCACGGGCAGCAGCGGGGCGGCGGCGTACCCGTACCCGTCGAGCACCGGATCCCCGGCCCGGATGCCGATCGCCACGAAGGCGGCGTACAGGAGGGCGGGCGGCAGCCAGCGGTGCGAGCCGATGAGCAGCGCGAACTGATAGCGGAGCAGCGGGATCACGGGGTATCGGGCCTCGGTGCGGTCTGGGCGGGGTGGGCTGGGTCGGCTGAGTGGGCGCTCTCGGGGGCCACGGCGTGGATGTGCCAGGGCGGACGGGCCGTGAGGAGGGCGTGCAGCAGCGTGTCCGAGTGCGCGGCGGGGACGGTGAGCCGGGTCGTGCCGTCCGGGCCGGGCACGGTGACGGGTGCGCCCGGAAGGCCGGGCGGCGGGACGGCCCCGGGCGGGCCCTGCGCCACCACGGTGACGCATGGCCCCGGGGTGGCGCGCGCCGCATACGGATGCGCGTCATACGGGCGCAGGCCCGCGTCCACGAGCCGGTAGCAGGCGTCCGCGGCTCCGGCCAGGCGCGCCGGGTCGTGGTCGACGAACACGACGGTGCCGCCGGCCGCGACGCGCTCGGCCACGGCGCGGTCGAGCGTCCCGCGCGCCGTGCCGTCCAGGCCGGTCCACGCCTCGTCCAGGACGAGCAGTTCGGGCTCGGCGAGCAGCGCCTGGACGACGGCGACCTTCTGGCTGGTGCCCTTGGAGAGCTCGGCGAGCGGCGTACGGGCGTGCCCCGCCGCCCCGAAGCGCTCCAGCCACTCGGTGGCCCGGCGGGCCGGCGCGGCACCGCGCAGCCCGTGGACACACCCGAGGTGGCCGAGGTACTCCAGGGCCGTGAAGGGCAGCGCTGCGGGGAAGCGCTCCGGTACGTACGCGGCGCGCGGGCGTCCTGTGACGCGGCCCGTACTCGGTGCGTCGATCCCGGCGAAGAGGCGGAGCAGCGTGGACTTGCCACTGCCGTTCGTGCCCTCGATGCGCAGCAGGGACGCGCGCGGCACTTCGAGGTCGACGTCGCGCAGCACCCAGGGGCCGCGCAGCCCGTAGCGCCGCCCCACCTTGTGCAGCTTCATTCCGGTGTCCGCCTTCGTACCGGTGTCCGCCTCAGTGCCCCTCCCCGTGCCTCAGCCGTTCGAGGACTGGGCGGGCTTCGCCTCGCTGGGCCGGACGACCACGAACCCCTCGCCGTCCAGGCGCAGCTGGACGGCCTCGCCCGAGCCGCCGCGGATCATCGACCCGACGCTCTGGGAGCGGTGCAGCGAGGTCTTCAGCGCGGCGCTCCAGCCGACCACCGCGTCGGTGTCCACGAAGACCGGGAGCTGTGGGCTGACGGGGATGACGATCGGGTTGCCCTCGCACATCACGCCGAGCTGGCCGTGCCCGCTGAATACGGAGTTGAAGAGCCCGCCGCCGGTCATTCCGGCGCCCTTCACGACCTTTATCTCGTAGGACAGCGTGGCGTCGAAGCACAGGATGTTGCGGCCGTTGAGGGTGATGCTGTCCCCGGGGGCGAGGTCGACGATGAAGCAGTTCTGGGCTTCGTGCGCGAACCACACCTCCCCCTGGCCGCGCACTGCCATCAGAGCCAGCCCCTCGCCCGTGACCGCGCGCTTGAGGAACTTGCCCACCCCCTGGCCCTGCTTCTCGAACTGCAGGTTGCCGCGGAAGGCGACCATCGAGCCCTGGCGCGCGTAGCACTCGCCGTCCACCGCGTACTTGATCGACTTGGTGTTCTGCAGGGTCATGCCGGGGGCGGTCGCCGGGGTGACCAAGTTCTCGGACGAGAAGAGTTCGCTCTGCATGGTGAGGATGATCGCCCGGAACTCCTCCCTCCGCCAAGGAGGCCCGGGGGACGGCTCCGCAGCGGGGATTGTCAGTGCCTGCTGGCAGACTGAATCCGTGAGCAGCACCGAGACCTCAGAGACCCCGGCCGTGACGCACCACGAGACGCCTTCCGCCACTCCGCGCCGGGAGGAGACCGACCGCGACGCGGCACCGCAGTTCGTACTGCCGCTGGTCGTCCGGCTGGAGAAGGCCGCACCGCCGGCGCGTACGGACGCGCTGGAGACGGCCGCGCGGGCGGTCCTCGTACTGCTCTCGGACGAGCGCGCGCTGGGCGACGGCGAGTGGGCCGCTGCCGTGCGGGACTGGCAGGACGCTCGCATCCGCAAGGTCGTGCGGCGGGCGCGCGGCGCGGAGTGGCGGCGTGCGGCGGAGCTGCCGGGCATCACGGTCACCGGCGACTCCGCCGAGGTGCGGGTCTTCCCGCCGGTGCCGCTGGACGGCTGGCCCAAGGAGCTGGCCAAGCTCCAGGTCTCGGGTACGGAGCTGGACGCCCCGGAGCCGCCGGGCGCGCCCGACACGGAGGGGCCGGTGCTGTGGCTGAGCCCCGAGCTGAAGATGTCGGCGGGCAAGTCGATGGCCCAGGCGGGCCACGGCGCGCAGCTCGCGTGGTGGGAGCTGTCCGGCCCCGAGCGGGCGGCCTGGCAGGCGGCCGGCTTCCCGCTGTCGGTGCGCACGGCCGAGCCGGACCGCTGGGCGGAGCTGATACGCAGCGGCCTCCCCGTCGTCCGGGACGCGGGCTTCACGGAAATCGCCCCGGGGAACACGGTGGTGGCCGAAGGCGGCAGTCGTTTCTGCCCTCTCCGGCCCGTACGACGGCCGTAGGAGGGCTGCTTCCGCGTCCGGAGCGGAGGTCGCGCCGTACTGCACCTCCGTAAGGAGACCGCCGGCCCGTGCCACGGAGCCGGCTGCCCCGTGAGCGCACGACCCCGCCTCACACCCCCTGCCAAGTGCGCCGGTTGCGGGCGATGGTGTGGATGCGGTTGGCGGTGGTGGGGGTCAGTACGCCGCCCAGGGCGCCGAGGGCGGTGACCGCTTGGGCTCCGGCCAGGAGGCGTACGGCCGGATCGTCGGCCTTCGTGGTCGCGTCGCCGACGGGCTCCGGGCCGGGTTGCTCCGGCGGCAGCTGTTCGATGTGGCGGGGTCCGATGAGGACGAGTACGGGGTGGGCGGGGACCGGGAAGCCGCAGGCTCGGGTCAGGGCGTAGGTCGCGCGGTCGGCGCGCTGGCGGGTCCGGCGGACGTAGGGCTGTGGGCGGCGGCCGCGGCCCGGGCGTATGTCGGTGGTGTCGGCCCGTACGCGCGCGGCACGTACGGGCTCCGTGGCGACGCAGAAGACGCCGCCCGGTCCGATGAGGAGGTGGCTGATCTCGCTGCCGGGCGGCAGGGACAGGGAGTGCAGTACGTACCAGCCGCCGCGGCCCAGCCGCTCCAGCTCCGCGCCCACCGCGCACTCCGCGGCGAGCCGGCGCCGCCACTCGTCCTGTACGGGCCGCCGGCCCAGCAGCCGCGCGGCGAGGAGCGCGGGCCCGTCCAGGGGGTGCGCGGCCAGGTGGGTGCGGAGCACCTCCCCGGGGCGGTTGGGTGCGAGGTCGTCGTCCGGCGGCAGGAACAGCCGGTCGGGGTCGTCCGGCGTCAGTTCCACGGACATCACCCCTCGCGCACCCCTCGCGGGACTCGCCTCCGGCGGGACCGCCGCGACGCCGGCCCCGCCCCTCCCCCATGGGACCAGGAGGCCGCGGCACGGGCAAGAGCGAGTGAAGGTACGCAGAAGGACCCGGTGAAAGTCCACGAAGGGGTGGGAACGGATGTCCGGTCGTGGTACATCGTGATGATGCCGATGTCGACGTTGAAGGAAGCGGACCTCGCGGATCCGTCCCGGCTCGAAGCCGCCCTGCGCGCCAACCTCGCGGCCTTCGAACGGCGCGAGATCGCCGTGCCCGAGGGCGTGCGCCGCGCCGCCGTGTGCCTCACGGTGCTCCCTTACCGCGACGAGCCGCACGTCCTGGTGATCAAGCGGGCGCCGCGCGCCCGCAACGCCGGGCAGTGGGCGCTTCCCGGCGGCCGCCTGGACGAGGGCGAGTCGACGGAGGCGGCCGCGCTGCGGGAGCTGGCCGAGGAGACCTCGGTCGACGCGGGCCCCGAGGAGATCGCCGGGTATCTGGACGACTTCCGTACCGACTCCGGGTTCGTCATCACGCCGCTGGTCGTCGTCCCGCGCGGACCGGCGCTGCCGCGGCCGGCCCCGGGGGAGGTCCAGTCGGTGCACCACGTACCGCTGCGCCGGCTGCGGGAGCCGGACCTGCCGCGGTGGGTCACGGCTCCGGACGGCGGGCCGCTGCTCCAGATGCCGCTGCGCCCGGGGATGGTGATCCACGCGCCGACCGGTGCGCTGCTGTGGCAGTTCCGGGAGGTGGCCCTCCTCGGGCGCGCGACCCGGGTCGACACGGTGACACAGCCGGAGTTCACCCGGCGGTGAGCCGGAGAGGGCGGTGCACCGCCCCGCGGCCGGTGGGGCAGCACCGAGCACGTACCTTTTCTTACGTGTTCACCTCACTCCTCGGTTTCACCGTCGTCGCCGCACTGCTGACCGTCTCCCCCGGCCCGGACTTCGCGATCGTGCTGCGCACGGCACTCGGCTCGGGACGGCGCGCCGCGCTGTGTTCCGCGCTCGGTATCGCGGCGGGCTGCTTCGTGTGGGGGCTGGCGGGCGCGGCCGGGCTGACGGCGATGCTGTCGGCGTCCCAGGTGGCGTACGACGCGCTGCGGATCGCGGGCGCCGCGTACCTGATGTGGCTCGGCTTCCAGGCGCTGCGCAGCGCGCGGCGCACCGCCAGGACGGGGCCCGCCGAGAGCACCCCGGCGGACGGCGCGGCGACTTCGGAGGAGCCGCAGACCCCGTGGCGGGCGTTCCGCACCGGGCTGCTGACGAATGTGCTCAATCCGAAGGTCGGCGTGGTGTACATGTCGCTGCTGCCGCAGTTCATCCCGCACGGCGCGCCGGTCGTGGCGACCACCCTGATGCTCGTCGCCGTCCACGCCGTACTGGGCGTCGTCTGGCTCGGCTGCGTCACCCTCGCCGTGCACCGCGCGCGGGCCGTCTTCCGCAGGCCGCGCGTCCGCCGCCGCCTCGAACAGCTCACCGGCACCGTCCTCCTCGGGCTCGGCGCCGCGGTGGCCGCCGAAACGGCCCGCTGACGCGTCGCCCGCGGCACCGGTCCCGCCCGTGCGCCGCGCAACGCCCCCGTATGCCGCGCAACGGCCCCGTACGCTGCACAAAGGCAGGGAAAGCTCAGATCCGGCTCTGAACCCGGCCCCGGGACGGTTCGTCCTCCCCAGAGGGGTGATGAGTACGGAATACGCGGAGTCGGGAGTGGAGGGGGAAACCATGGAGCAGCCAGGCCGTACTGAGCGAGGGCCCCGCCTGGGCACCGGCATCGGCTGGCGGCCGGAGATCGCCGACGGCATCGCCCGGCTGCCCGGTATCGACTGGGTCGAGGTCGTCGCGGAGAACATCTGCCCCGGCCATCTCCCGCCCGCCCTTGAAGCGCTGCGCGCCCGCGGCACCACAGTCGTGCCGCACGGCGTCTCCCTCGGGCTGGGCGGCGCCGAGCGGCCGGACGCCGGGCGGCTGGCCGCGCTGGCCGAGCGCGCCGAAGCGCTCGCCGCGCCGCTCGTCACGGAGCACATCGCCTTCGTACGGGCCGGTGGCGAGCTGACCGGCGGGCCGCGCATGGAGGCGGGGCACCTGCTGCCCGTACCGCGGACGTACGACGCACTGGACGTCCTGTGCGAGAACGTACGCATCGCACAGGACGCGCTGCCGGTACCGCTGGCGCTGGAGAACATCGCGGCGCTGATCAACTGGCCGGGCGAGGAGCTGACCGAGGGGCAGTTCCTCGCCGAGCTCGTCGAGCGGACCGGCGTACGGCTCCTGATCGACGTGGCGAACCTGCACACCAACCGCGTCAACCGGGGCGAGGACCCGGCGGCCGCGCTGGACGCACTGCCCGTGGAGGCGATCGCCTACGTCCACGTCGCGGGCGGATTCGAACGGGACGGGGTGTGGCACGACAGCCATGCCCACCCCGTGACACAGCCGGTCCTGGACGTACTGGCCGAGCTGTGCGCCCGCGTCGGCCCGCCCGGCGTCCTCCTCGAACGCGACGAGAACTTCCCCCCTACGGAAGAGCTGGCCGCCGAACTGGACGCCGTACGGACCGTCGTCGAAACGACCGCCCTGCGGCCCGCGCCGCCGCTCTCCGAGCCGCTGAGCGGCACGGCGGCCAGGGACACCGAGGACACCGAAGCCGCCCGCGCCCGCCTCGCCACGGCGCAGGAGGAGCTGCTCGCGGCCCTCGTGGCGGGCGAGCCGGACCCCGCGGGGTTCGACGGGGAGCGGCTGGGCGTGCAGCGGCGCGCGCTGGCGGGCAAGCGCGCCGACGTGATCGCCGCCGTCGCGCCGGAGCTGCCCGGCATACTCGGAGCGGACTACAGCAGCGCCTTCCTGGACTACGCGCAGGCCCGGCCGATGCGGGGCGGCTACCGCCGCGACGCGCTGGACTTCGCCGGCCATCTGCTCGCCCTCGGGCTGCCGGCGCACCCCGCAGCGCGGCGGGAGCTGACACAGTGGTGGCGCGAGCGCTCGGGCCCCACCCCGCCGTCGGCCCGCCCCGCGGCCCGGCTGGCCCGGCTGGCGCGCACGGTGACGGGCCGCCTGCTGCCCCGGCCCCGGAACGGCGGTCCGGACCCGGACGGCACGGCGGACGGCGGTCCGGACCCGGCCGGCACCGCGGACGGCCGGAGCGCGCCCCCGAGCGTGCCGGCGGGTGGCTCGCGGGTGGAGTATGTCGACAGACCCCGGAGTGGGAGGTAATCACTTTGTCCTTCGCGCAGTTGGTGTACTGGGCCGTCGCCGCTTCCTCAGTGGTGCTCATCGCCGGTACGGTCCACACCCGCCGCGCCACGCCGTCCCCCCGGACCACCGTGCTCGTCGACGTGGACTCGCACGGCCTCTGGGAGAACGCCTTCCTCGCCGGCGGTCCCGGCCGGGTCGCCGACGCGGCGATCGCCGGGATGCACGGCGACGGCCGGCTGGCGATCGGCGGCCCCGGAACGGTCACCGCGCGCCGCCCCGCCGTCTCGCACGACCCGGTCGAGTCCGCGGTACTGGAAGCGCTCGCACGCACGCCCGGCGGCTCGCTGACGCGGCTGCGCCCCACGGTCATGCGCAGCGCGGCCGTCCAGCAGATCGGTGACCGGCTGGCCGACCGCGGCCTGCTGCGCCGCCCGGAGGCGGGCCGGCGCTGGCGGCAGCTGGCCCGGTTGCAGATCGGCGCGTGCATGTGCGTCTTCTTCCTCGGCATCTTCCAGTCGGTGACGGGCGCGCTGGACGACGGCGCTCCGCAGTACCCGCAGAACATGCCGTTCGTACTGAAGGTGACGCCCGCGGTGTTCGCGGGGATCTTCGTCGGCACGCTGTGCCGGAGCGCCGTGCGCCGCCGCATCACGAAGGCCGGCAAGCGGGCTCTGAAGCAGTTCCGTACGGCGAACAGGGCGGCCGTGGCCGGCCCGGCGGACCGGTCCGCCGCGCTCACCGTGGCCGTCGGCGGCGTGGCGGTGCTGGTGGACCGGGTGCTGCGCGATCACCTGCTGGAGGCGCAGCGGGCGGCGGCCGGCAGCGCCGCGGCCGCCGCGGTGTCCTCGACCGGCCCGGGAGCCGACTGGAGCGCGGCCGGGGACAGTGGCGGGACGTGGTGCGGCTCGGGAAGCTGACCGGGCCTCTGAAACCGCGCCCCTGCCCACGCGAGCGGCCCCGGAAACCCGCCAACGTACCAACACGCGCCTCCCGTTGAGCGGGGTTCGCCGAACGGGGGCGCGGGCCGGGCCGGCCCGAATAGCGTGCGGTGCCGCACCAGGAGGCACCATGCGAACCGTCACCGGAACCGGTCTCGTCGTCGCCGCACTCGTCGCGACGGCAGCCGCACTGCTCTTCCCCATCCTGTCCTTCGCCGGACTGTCGGCGGCCGGCACCGACCCCGACGAGGGCACCGTGGCCACCCGCGCCGGCCCGCTCTCCGCGCTCGACCGCGACTTCGTGACCAAGGTACGGCTGGCCGGGCTGTGGGAGCTGCCGGCCGGGCAGCAGGCGCAGGAGCGCGGTACCACGAAGGCCGTACGGACCGCGGGCGACCACCTCGTGACCGGGCACGCCGAACTCGACCGGCACGTACGGCAGGTGGCCGGGCAGCTCGGCGTCGACCTGCCCAACCAGCCCAACGACCAGCAGCAGGGCTGGCTCTCCGAACTGGAGGCCGCGCGCGGCACCGAGTACGACCGGAAGTTCGCCAACATCCTGCGGCTGGCGCACGGCAAGGTCTTCACGGTCGTCGCGCAGGTCCGCGCGACCACCCGCAACTCGCTGGTCCGCGAGCTGGCGGACGACGCCAACACGACCGTGCTCGACCACATCACCGTGCTCGAACGCACCGGCGTCGTGGACTTCGACGCCATCGCGCGGGACACCCAGGCGTCGAGCTCGCCGACGTCCCCGGCCGCGCCGCCGCCCGTACCTCCCACGCCGTCGGCGCCGCCCGCACCGCCCGAGCCCGCCACCCCGTCCGCGACGTTCTCGCTGCCGCCGGCCGCCTCGGCGCCCGGCCCTGAGGGCACCGGACGCGCGGGCCGGTCCCACGGGGAGGACGAGGAGCGCTGACCCCGGAGGCCGAGCGCCGGCCCCGGAGGCAGCCACCCCGCGCCCCCGTACGGTCTCTTCCGGGGCATCCCTTCCGACACCGGCGCCCGGTGCTTTACATCATCAAATCCCCGCTCAAGTATCCCTTTTGTCACACACGGTGACGCCATTCGGGGCGGCACGGTGACCCACGAAGGGACGGCTTGTGAAGTCAGTAGCGTTGTTCGGCACCATCGGGTCACTGGTCCTGGGCACCCTGGCGGCCGCTCCGGCGGACGGCGCGGAGACCGGGCTCCCCGCGCCCGCCCCGAAGAAGATCTCATGGGGCCGCTGCGCCCCCGTGGAGCACCTCCCGGCCGGCGTGGAGTGCGGCAAGGTCCGTGTGCCCCTGGACTACGCGCACCCCGAAGGCAAGCAGATCGACCTCACGGTCAGCCGGCGGCGCGCCACTGGCCCCGCGCGCGAGCGGCAGGGTGCGCTGCTCTACAACCCCGGCGGCCCCGGAGGCTCCGCGATGGCCTTCCCCATGTACGGCGAGCTGCCCGAGTGGCGCCGCACGGCCAGGGCGTACGACTTCGTCGGCTACGCGCCGCGCGGGGTGGGGCGGTCCGCGCCGCTCTCGTGCGAGGACCCCGAGCAGTCCTCGAAGGCGCCCTCGGACAGCCCGGTGCACCCCTCGGAGCGCTTCAAGCAGCAGAAGCTCAAGGAGGCACGGGAGTACGCCGAGGGCTGCGCGCGCCGGGCCGGACCGGCGCTGCAGCACTACAACACGCTGAACAACGCGCGTGACCTGGAGATGCTGCGCGCCGCGCTGGGCGAGAAGAAGCTGACCTTCATGGGCGCGTCGTACGGCACGTACCTCGGGGCCGTGTACGCGACGCTCTACCCAGGGCACGTGCGCCGCATGGTCTTCGACAGCGTCGTGAACCCGGCCCCGGACCACATCTGGTACCGCAACAACCTCGAACAGAACATCGCCTTCGAGGGCCGCTGGCTCGACTGGCGCACCTGGGTGGCCAAGCACCACAAGAGGTACCGCCTCGGCACGACGGCGGAGGCGGTGGGCAAGTCGTACTACCGGGCGGCCGCACAGCTGCGGCGGAAACCGGCGGGCGGCAAGGTCGGCCCGGCCCAGCTGCAGTCCGCCTTCCTGATGGCGGGGTACAGCGACCACTACTGGCCCATCCGGGCGGCCGCGCTGTCCAAGTACCTCAAGGGCAATCCGAAGCCGCTGATCGCGCAGGCGGCGCCGGACCCGGCGGACGCGGCGTCGAAGGAGAACGGCGACGCGGTCTACTCGGCCGTGGAGTGCAATGACGCGGACTGGCCCCGGGACTGGGCGACGTGGGACCGCGACAACACGATCGTGTCCCAGGTCGCGCCGTTCGAGACCTGGGACAACGCGTGGATGAACCTGCCCTGCGCGTTCTGGCCCCGGCCGGCGCGCGCGATGCAGCAGCGCCCGCTGGACGTCCGTACGGCTCCCGGGGCGCTGCCCCCGGTACTGCTGCTCGCGGCGGAGCGGGACGGCGCCACGCCGTACGCGGGAGCGCAGGAGCTGCACCGCAGGCTGGCGGGGTCGACGCTGGTCACCGAGCGCGACGCCGGCACGCACGGGATCGCCTTCAGCGAGAACGACTGCGTGAACAAGTACACCGAGGACTACCTGCTCACCGGGCGGGTCCCGGCGCGGGATGCGTTCTGCAAGCCGCACAAGGAGCCCGAGCCCGGCGAGGAGTGAGCCCGGCCGGGCCCGGTGGCCGGTCAGGCCAGCCCGGCCACCAGCTCCGAGACCGGCTTGCGGCGGCCGGTGTAGAACGGGACCTCTTCGCGGACGTGCAGGCGCGCCTCGGAGCCGCGCAGGTGCCGCATGAGGTCGACGATGCGGTACAGCTCGTCGGCCTCGAAGGCGAGGATCCACTCGTAGTCGCCGAGCGAGAAGGACGGCACGGTGTTGGCACGCACGTCCGGGAAGCCGCGGGCCATCTTGCCGTGGTCCGCGAGCATCCGGCGGCGGTCCTCGTCGGGCAGGAGGTACCAGTCGTACGAGCGCACGAACGGGTAGACGCTCACGTAGTCGCGCGCCTGCTCGTCGGCCAGGAAGGCCGGGATGTGCGACTTGTTGAACTCGGCGGGGCGGTGCAGCGCCATGTTCGACCAGACCGGCTCCAGGGCGCGGCCGAGCTTGGTGCGGCGGAAGAGGTTGTACGCCTCCTGGAGCGCGTCCGAGCTCTCCGAGTGCCACCAGATCATGATGTCGGCGTCGGCGCGGATACCGGACACGTCGTACGTGCCGCGGACCACCACGTCCTTGGCGGCGAGCTGCTCGAACAGCTCGTCGACCTCTTCGGCGTAACCGCTGCGGTCCTCCGGGAGGGCGGCACGCAGCTTGAACACCGACCAGAGGGTGTAGCGGATGACCTCGTTGAGGTCCTTCGCCTTCTTGCCGGCGTTCGGGGTCTTCTCGGGCGCGGGCCCAGGGGTGGCGTCAGTCATGTCGTCCATTCTCACTCGTCGGCCGGAATGCCCGGCGTCAGGGTGGCCAGTACCGCGTCGGCGGCCTTCGTGGCGCCGGCGATGCAGGCCGGGATGCCGACGCCCTCGTAGAGCGCGCCGCACACCCGGAGGCCGGGGAGCCGGCCCACGGCCTCGTGGATGCGGGCCACCCGCTCCAGGTGGCCGACCGGGTACTGCGGCAGGCCGCCGTCCCATCGGGTGACGCGCGCCTCTACGGGTGCGGCGGGCAGCCCGACCGCTTCGCGCAGGTCGGCCAGCGAGAGGTCCACCAGCTCGGCGTCCTCGCGCGCCAGGTCGGCGGTGTCCCCGTGGCGCCCGACCGAGGTGCGCAGCACGAAGAGGTCCGGGTCGGCGGCGTCGATCCAGCCCCACTTGTTGCTCGCGAACGTGGCCGCCTTGATCTTGTGGCCGTCGACCGGCGGGACGAGGAAGCCGCTGCCGGTGAGCTGCCCCTCGACGTCGGCGCGGCGGAAGGCCATGGTGACCAGTGCCATGGAGGCGTACTCGACGCCGTCCAGCTCCGTGGCGGCGGCGGGGCTCTCGTGGCGGAGGATGCGGGCGGCGGCGGGCGCGGGGCAGGCCAGTACGACCGCGTCGGCCGTCAGGACCCGGTCCTCGACGTGCACCTCCCAGCCGCCGTCACCGGTCCGCCGTACCGCGTCCACGGCCGTGTTCAGGTGGATCTCGCCGCCCTTGGCCCGTACCGCGTCGGCGACCGCGCCCGGCAGCGTGCCGATGCCACCGTCGATGCCCATGAAGACCGGTCCTGCGGCGGCGGGCCCCGTCTGGTGGACGGTGGCGGCGGTGCGCGCCTGAATGGCCCGTACGCCCTCCGTCAGGGAGCGGTGGTTCCGCGCCGCCTCGAAGAGCTGCGGCACGGCGGCCCGCATGGAGATGCGGTACGCGTCGCCCGCGTACACGCCGCCCAGCAGCGGCTCGACGAGCCGGTCGACGACCTCCCGGCCCAGCCGCTCGGCGACGTACTCGCCGACCGCGACGTCCTCGCCGACCTCGGTGCGCGGCAGCTCGGCGTCCTCCTCGATGCGCGCGAGGCCCGCCTCGGAGAGCACACCGGAGGCGGCGAGCACCGCGGCGTCACCGGGCACGCCCATGACGTGCCCCTTGGGCATCGGGCGCAGCGCGCCGCGGGTCCAGAGGGAGGCGGTCGCGGTGGACGGCGGCTGCAGCCGGTCGCCGAGCCCGACGGCCCGCGCGAGCTCGACCGCCTCGGGGCGCCTGGCGAGCATGGATTCGGCACCGAGGTCGACCGGGACGCCCGCGACCTCGCCGGCCCGCAGCTTGCCGCCGAGGCGCCCGGACGCCTCCAGTACGGTCACTCGCGCGCCGCCGTCGAGCGCGCGGTGCGCGGCTGCCAGACCCGAGATGCCGCCGCCGATCACTACGACGTGGCCGGGCGCGTGGCCCGTACGACCGGGCTCCTGGCCCGTACCGGTGTGCGCTGTGCTCATGCCCCCACTCTCTCAGAGCCCGCCCGGCGCCCGGCCCTGGGAGCCGGTCCGCGGCTCCACTATGCTCGCGGCTTCACGTACGGACGGGCGGCCGGGCGTACGGATGGGCGGCCGGGCTAGCGGAGGTGGGGGCGCGATGGCGCTGCACGATCCGCAGGCCGGAGCCGGGGCCAGCGCCGGGAGCGGGCCCGGGCGGTCGGCGGCCGACCGGGTGCTCGCGCTGCTCGGCGCCTTCGACGACGCGCACCGCAGCCTGACCCTGACCGCGCTGGCCCGCCGGGCCGGCCTCCCGCTGGCCACCGCACACCGGTTCGCCGGCAAGCTGACGGAGTGGGGCGCACTGGAGCGCCGCGCGGACGGCCGGTACGAGATCGGGCTGCGGCTGTGGGAGATCGCGGTGCTCGCGCGGCGCGGCGTGGGGCTTCGGCAGGCCGCGCTGCCCTTCATGGAGGACCTCTACGAAGCGACGCACGAGAACGTCCAACTCGCCGTACGGGACGGCCTGGAGACGGTCTACATCGAGCTGATCTCGGGGCGGTCCGCGGTCGGAGTGCGTACGAGGGTCGGGGCGCGCTGGCCGCTGCACGCCACCGGGGTGGGCCTCGCGCTCCTGGCGTACGCGCTGCCCTCCGTGGTCGCCCAGGTGTGTGCCGCGCCGCTGCGCCGCTTCACCGAGCGCACGATCGGCGACCCGGCACTGCTGCGGTCGGTCCTCGCGGACGTACGTACCTCCGGAGTGGCGGTCAGCGAGCGGCAGATCACGATGGACGCGGTGTCCGTGGCAGCGCCCGTGCGGGGTCCTGACGGCCGGGCGGTGGCCGCGCTGTCGGTCGTCGTCCCGGTGAGCGAGGGGCGCGCGGCTCTGCTCGCGCCCGCGGTACGCGTCGCCGCGCAGGGCATCTCGCGGAGCTTGCCGATTCTTTGAGCGCGCCTTGCGCATCCGGCCGTTGAGGGCGCCTTGCGTGTCGGGCCTTCGAGGGCGCCTTGCGTATCCGGGGTGCGGCGCGCAACCCCCGTGCACGCATGTTTCCAGCTGCTGGAAGAGGCCCTTGCCGGTCTCCGGGGCGCCGCCCAGTCTGTGGCGACACCCGGGGCCGTCCGGGTCCCCTGTGCGTCAAGGAGGCCGCGCCATGCCCGTTCCCACCGCGTTCGCCCGCGACCAGTGGTACGTCGCCGCGTACGGCAGCGAGGTCGGCGGCGAGGAGGTCCTCGCCCGTGCGGTCTGCGGCGAGCCGCTGGCGCTGTACCGCACACCCGAGGGCGCGGCCGTCGCGCTCGCCGACCGCTGCGTCCACCGCCGCTACCCGCTCTCCGAAGGCACGCTGAAGGACGGCCGGCTGGTCTGCGGCTACCACGGCTTCACGTACGACCGGGCCGGCACCTGCGTCTCCGTACCGGGTCAGGCCCGCGTGCCGCGCACCGCGCGCGTCGCCTCGTACCCCCTCGCCGAGCTGGACGGCTTCGTGTGGGTGTGGATCGGTGACCCGGCGCGCGCGGACGTGTCCGCCGTACCGCGCGCCCCCTGGCTCGCCGACCCGGAGTGGACCGTCGTCCGCGGCATGGAACCGCTCAACGCCCGCTACGGCCTGCTCGTCGACAACCTCCTGGACCTCTCCCACGAGACGTTCCTGCACGGCGGGTACATCGGCACCCCGGAGGTCGCCGCCACCCCGATCACCACCGAGGCCGACGAGGAGCGCGGCATCGTCCGGGTGAGCCGGCGCATGGACGACGCCGAGTGCCCGCCCTTCTACGCCGACTCCACGGGCCTGAAGGGCCGCGTCAGCCGCTGGCAGGACATCGAGTACCACGCGCCCTGTCTGTATCTGCTGCACAGCCGGATCGCGCCGGTCGGCTCGGTACCGGGCGCCGACGGCAGCGACCCGGACGCCTTCCACACCGAGATCGCGTACGCCATCACCCCGTCCACCGAGACCACCACGTACGACTTCTGGCTGGTGGCGCGGGACTTCGCGCGCGAGGACGAGGGCGTGAGCACCTTCCTGCACGAGTTCAATCGCACCGTCGTCCTTCAGGACGTGACGGCGCTGGACATCCTGGAGAAGGTCACGGCGGAGGAAGAGGGCCGCCTGGTACAGGAGTTGAGCGTCGGCATCGACGCGGGCGGGCTGGCGGCGCGGCGGGTACTGGAGCGGATGATCGCGGGGCCGGCGAAGCCGGCAGCGGGCGGGGTGTCGGGCGGGCCGGAAGCGGTGGCGGCCCGATGAGTGACGCTTCCGTCGACCTCCTCGACCTGGTCATCGCGCGCAAGCGGACCGTCGCCGACGGCGTGTGCGAACTGTCGCTGCGCCGCCCGGACGGTGGCGCGCTGCCCGCCTGGTCCCCCGGCGCCCACCTGGACCTGCACCTCGCGCCGGGGCTGGCCCGCTCGTACTCCTTGTGCGGAGACCCGGCCGTACAGGCCGAGTGGCGAGTCGCGGTACTGCGGGAACCCGCGAGCACGGGCGGCTCGGCACACATACACGATCACCTCACCACAGGCGACAAGATCACCGCCTCCGCACCCCGCAACCACTTCCCCTTCGAGCCGCCGTCCGCCCCTCCCGCCCGCTGTCTCTTCCTCGCCGGCGGCATCGGCATCACCCCGCTGCTCCCGATGATCGCCCGCGCGCAGGAGGCCGGGACGGACTGGCGACTGCTGTACGGCGGCCGGACCCGCGCCTCGATGGCGTACGCCGACCGGCTCGCCGCACACGGGGAGCGCGTCACGCTGCGCCCGGAGGACGAGTACGGGCTCCTGGACCTGGCGGGCTTCCTACGGGCCGCGGACCCGGCCACGGACGGCGGTCCGCACGCGCACACCCTCGTGTACGCCTGCGGCCCCGAGGCGCTGCTCGCCGCGGCAGAAAAGCAATGCGAGGCGGCGGGCCTCCCGGAGGGCGCGCTACGGGTGGAGCGCTTCCGCCCGGCACCCGCCGAGGGCCGCTCCTTCGAAGTCGAGCTGGCCGACTCCGGGCCCACCGTACGCGTACCGCCCGGCCGTTCGATCCTGGAAGCGGTGGAGGACGCCGGCGTACCGGTCCTGTCCTCCTGCCGCGCCGGCACCTGCGGCACCTGCGAGACCGAGGTACTGTCCGGCACCCCGGACCACCGCGACCACCTCCTCACGGACGCGGAACGGTCAGCCGGCGACACCATGCTCATCTGCGTCTCCCGCTGCCACGGCCCGCGCCTGAGACTCGCCCTCTGACCCGCTTACGCGTACCCCTGGCTCATCTGCTCGATGAAAGCGGCAGCCTCGGCCTCGGTGATCCGCACATGGCCGCTCCCGCCGAGGTAATCGGCCGGCTCCCAGCGGAGATTGCGGGTGAATGCCTCGTCGCACGTCTCTGCATTCCGGCCGACCAAGCGGCGCCGCAGAATGCCCAACGGGCTGCTGTAGTACGAGATTCGGCCGTCGGCCCCGCGTCAAGGGCATCGAGAGTACCGGGGCGAGGCTGAGGAACGGCTCGGCGTGGAGATTGGATTCCACATTCCCGTGCGGGATCAGCACACCGTACAGGTCGATGAATTCCTCGATGGAATACCCGCCACCCCGCCCGCTCCTCGACCTCACCGGTGAACAACTCCCCCAGATACAGGAGCAGATGGCCCTCCTCGGCCTCGGGGTCATCGATATCGATGCGCGTCACGTGGACCGCTTTCTCAGCCGGCTCTTCCCCTCGCAGCTTCAGTCCTCCCGGGCGAGTTCGCGCAGTGAGGTCAGGGTCAGGGTGGCCGGGGGCGTCGCCGGGCCGGTCAGCTCGACGAGGGCCCGCGAGGGGGACAGACCCCGGTCGTACGCGGCGGCCAGGTGGTCCAGCCAGGCCAGCCCCACCCGGCGGCCCTCTTCGTCGGCGGCGGCGCGGGGCTCGAAGCTCGCGGCGTTGTCCGCGTCGGAGGCCCAGAGGTAGCCCAGTACACCGTGCTCGCTCCGGATGGGAACGTACTGCACATCGCCGTCCGCCGTGCGTCGGTATCCGGGGCGGAACGCGGGTGCGTGGCGGAAGACCTCGGTCCGGGACGGGATTTCGAAGCGGGACCACACATCGGACGGGGTCCCGTCCGGTTCGCGGCGGTTCTCGACACCGGTCTCGGTCGGCTTGCCGAAGTGGGTCGGGTCGTCCGGTTCGGTCTCGGACTCCAGCGCCTTCTCAAGGTCGCGCAGGGCGGCGGCCAGGCGTGGCGCGTTGGCTTGGTGCACCGCGGGCTGAGAACGGCCCTTGAGGTCGTACGGCATCCAGACATCCGTGGACGTCGTCATTTCCACACTTACGAAATCCGCGGCCGCGTGGGCGCCGAGCCGGAACAGATTCTCCTGGCGGTTTTCCCCCTCCGCCCCGGCCACCGTGCCCGTGCAGGCGACATCGGCCGACACCCCGCCGACCGCACCGGGGCGAAGGGCGGCCCGCACCTCGCCGGCGAGCTCTTCGGCCGTCTCGGCCGGGGTTCGCATACCCGCTGCGGTGAACTCGCCCTCGAAAAGGAAGGTGTTCGTCTTTCCCGCCTCTTTGACGGAAACACGTACGGTCGGTGCACCGCTGGCGAACCGGTGCTCGGCCAATACGGAAAACGCGGTCAGGAGATCACGGAGGCACAGCAGGAGGGCGTCCGCCGACTCGTCGTCGCGGCCCCAGTCCCAGCGGGCCACAGGCGTACTAGCGATCACAGCGCTCCCTCCGGCATGAACATCCCGCCGTCACGCGGGACGAAGAGGATACCGTCCGGCGAGCGGATGACGAACTGCACGCCATCGAAGTCGTACCCCTTCTGGAATCGTCCGATCTGAGTGGCCATTTCGGCCCGTGATGCCTTTGTTTCGACGACGAAGGTCTGCATGTCCGCCTTCGAGTCGGTGAGCTGACCGATCTTCTTGAAGATGTTACGGGTGACCTTCGCCGGATCGGCGGGCGAATCCTTTCCGGTCATGTCCTTGAACTGCCAGCCATGGACATTTCCATCCGCGTCCCGCGCCATGACGTCGAGGTCGGTCTTCGCTTCGGTGAAGACACCGGGCTTGATCTCGTGCCCGCCCTGCTTGATCTCGAACGAAATGTCGGTGAGTCCGCTTTCGTGCAGACGGTTGGCCAGCCGGATCTGTTCGAGACAGCCGGAGATTTCCCCCTTTCCGGTCAGCGCGGACACCACACTCGAGAAATTGGGAGCGTCCCTGAAACGCCCCGAAGCGATGGTGTCGGCGATTTCCCGGCCCGCCGGCTCGTCGGCCAGATTCTGCAGGATGCGTTCCACGTCGCCGTGCTTGACCGCGGTGCCCCGCACCTGTTCCCGGACCTGCTGTTCCAGCTCGCTGCCACGCTCGAGCGGACCGGAGTCGTCCGCGTGGCGCTCCCAGCCTTCCGGACCGTCCGGCCCATGCGGTCCCGTGGGCCCGTGCGGTCCGCTGCCGCCGGGGCCGCCTTCGCCACCGGGTCCGCCCGCAGGCGTCTCGTGGCCGCCGACCGGGCCTTCACCGTGCGAACCGGGATGACCCTCGTGCCCGCCCGTGCCCGGCCCGTCGCCGTGACCGCCCGTGTGCCCGCCGCCCGTGGGCGGTTCGTGGCTGGCCGAGGGGCCGTGTGCCAGGTCGTCGGCGTGGCCGCCGGGGAGGTGGTCGGCCGTGCCGCCGGGCGTGTCGCCGATGCGGCCGGGCAGGCCGCCGGGGGTGTCGCCGAGGTGCCCCGGCAGGCCGTTGCCCGGGGTGTCGCCGAGGTGGCCCGGCGCGTTGTCGCCCACATGACCGCCCGGCGTACCGACATCGTCGGCGAGGCGGCCCGTGTCACCGAGTTGGGTGTCGAGGCTGTTGCCCAGGTGGACGTGGCCGGCGTTGTCGGCGGCGTGGGCAGCACCGGCCATGGCCGGGACCTTGGCCGGACTGTCGGCATCCACCCGGGGCAGGCCCGAGCCCGCGGGCGGCTCGACGTGCGGCGAGCCCTCCTTGGGCGCGTTGTCGATGCTGTCCAGGACGTTGCCGTGCTGGTCGAGGACGTTGCCGTCGCCGTCGAAGTACCGGGCCGGCTCCCCCGGATTCGTCGGCAGCCGGGTGGCGTTCTCCGGCAGCGCGGGCACGTCGTCGGGGAGCCGCACGTTGCCGTCCGGCAGCCTGGTCGCGCCCTCCGGAGGCGCCCGCGCCCTTGGCGACATACGTCATCGGGTCGATGACCTTGCCCGCCTTACCGGCCACGGACAGCGCCTTGGCGACCGCGCCGGCCTTGCCCGCACCGGCCGCCGCACCGCCCGCGCCGCCGGTGAAGACGGTGGTGACGACGTTGAACGTCACCGCACCCGCCGCACGGGCCGGGTTCTTGCCCCACTCGTCCCAGGCCACCAGGGCCTTGCCGGTCTCCTTCATCGCGGTGCGCGAATCCCGCAGCCAGGAGGGGAGCTTGTCGTCCGGCAGCGTCCAGAAGGCCGCGCCGACGCCGGGGATGGAGGAAATGGCCAGGCCGGTGGCCAGCTGTGCCAGGCCCTTCCAGGCCTGGCCCATCGCGTCCCAGCCGCCGAAGCCCACCAGCGTCCCCAGGCCCTTGATGGTGCCCCAGACGCCGTCGACGATCAGGCCGTCCCATACGAAGGACTTCACCCAGTGGCCGACCTCGTACCAGTGGTGCTGCTCCTCCACCGGGTCGCCCCAGGGGAGCTTGGCGTTCTTCATGTCCTCGGCGTTG
>NZ_JOBH01000002.1 GCF_000717745.1 Streptomyces violens | reverse complement strand
CCCCCGCCCCCACCACCTCCACCCCCGTACCGGCATCTGCCGCGAACTCCACCCCAGGGACTGTCTCAGCCTCCAAGACAACCCAAGCCCCCGCACCCGCGTCCGCCTCGGCCCCCGCGTCGGCCTCGGCCTCCGGCGCCCTGGAGTCGGGGGCCCTGGCCTCGGACCCGGCTTCCACGGCCTCTGGGGCCCTGGCCTCTGGGGCGCCGATCTCGGCACCGGCCGCCGCGTCCGCCACGGCCCCCGCGCCAGCCACGGCGCGCGCCGCCGCAGGGCGCGGCCCGGGTGCACGCATCACTGGACACCCCCACAGCCGGAGCGGCTCCGCCGACCGTGAGCGGTACGCCGCCGCGGAAGCCGGCACCGGCCCGGCACCCGGAGGGGGCGGCACTCCCACCCCGCCCGCCGACTCGGCAAGGCCGGGCGACTGGTCGACGCCGGGCGACTCGGCAACGCCTGCCGCCCCGTCGACGCCTACCGCCCCGTCGACGCCTGCCGACTCGGCAACGCCTGCCGGTTCGCCGACGCCGGACGAGTCGACGGCATCGGACGACGACCGCGTCATTCGCCTGCCCACCGGCTACACCTTGCACCCGTGGGCCGACCTCCAGCCCGCGGGCGAACGCGCCGCCACCGGTCGCAAGCTGTGGCACTCCAGCCCAGGGAGCGCAGGATGACTTACCGAAAGCCCCCTTCCTCAGTTCCTTCCTCAGTCCCGTCCTCGGCTCCTTCCTCACCTCCTTCCGGGAACTCTCCGACGGGTGCCGCCGGTGCTCCGGGCCGGGGCCGGGTGCCCAGGACCGGGGTCGCGCTGTACGTACGGTTCCGTCCGGCCGCGGCGGCCGGAGCGGGAGCCGCCGCGTCCCTCGGAGAGGAGACGTACGAGCGGCTGATCGCGCTGCTGGGGGAGTTCACCCCCGTCGTCGAGGCGCTGCCGCCGGACGCCGCGCTCGCCGACGTACGCGGTGCGCAGCGGTACTTCGGCCGGGACGCCGCCGGCATCGCCGAGCTGCTCCGGCTGCGTGCCCTGGCGTGGTACGACGCCGAATGCGTCATTGGCATCGCCGGCAACCCTCTGCTCGCCCGGATGGCCGCCCAGGACGCGACGCCCGGAGAGGTGCGCGTCGTCCCCGGTGACCCCGAGGGCGTCGCGGCCTTCCTCGACCGCAGGCCCGCCGCCGCTCTGCACGGCATCGGCCCCGCCGCGGCCCGCGCCCTGTGCGCGTACGGGCTCGACAGCGTCGGCCGGATCGCCGCGGCGCCGCCCGCCACCCTGCAGCGCATCCTCGGCGCGAAGGCCGGCCGCCGGGTGTCCGAGCGGGCCCGCGGCATCGACCCGACGCCGGTGACCCCGAACGCACAGGCCCGCTCAATGGCCGCCGAACACCGCTTCGTCCATGACGAGTTGGACGAGGCGCGGCGCCGCAGGGCGCTGCTCTCGCTCGCGGACGAGCTTGGCTCCCGGATGCGCAGCGGTGGTCAGGTGGCAGGCGCGCTCACGCTCACCGTCCGCTACGCCGACCGCACCACCACAACTCGCACCCGGCGGCTGGCCGAACCGACCGCGCACGGACCCGCGCTGACCGAGGTCGCCTACGCGCTGCACACCGCGCTCGGCCTGCAACGCGCTCGCGTACGGGCGGTGGCACTACGGGCCGAGGACCTCCGCCGGGCCGAACGCGCCGCCCGCCAGCTGACGTTCGACCCGGCGGACGACAAGGCCCGCCGCATCGAAGCCGCTGTCGACCGTGCGCGCACCCGTTTCGGCCCGCACGCCGCCCGCCCCGCCGCCGCATCGGCCGCCCCCGCGCCGGCCACGGGACGGGGACGTCAGTCCCACGGTCAGCCCTACCGTCAGCCGTACAGGCGGTCGGCGTAACGCGGGCCGTAGTGCGCCTCGATGGCTTCGAGCGGGAGCTCCGGGGCCTCCAGGGCCTTGCATATTCGGGCCCGGGTGGGGAGGGCTTCGGGCTGCCAGGTCTCCGTGCGCCACAGGCCGGACCGCAGGAACGCCTTGGAGCAGTGGTGGAAGACCTCTTCTATCTCCACGAGCAGCGCGAGCGCCGGGCGGTGGCCCTTGACGACCAGTTCGTCGAAGAAGGGGGCGTCGCGCAGCAGTCGGGCCCGCCCGTTGATGCGCAGGGTGTCGCCGCGGCCGGGCAGGACGTACGCCAGGCCCACGTGCGGGTTGGCCAGGACGTTGCGGAAGCCGTCCACGCGCTTGTTGCCCGGGCGGTCGGGGATGACGATCGTCGTGTCGTCCAGCACGAGCGTGAAGCCCGCGGGGTCGCCCTTGGGCGAGACGTCGCAGCGGCCCTCGGCGTCGGCCGTGGCGAGCAGACAGAACGGGGAGTTGGCCAGCCACTGCCGGTCCAGCTCGTGCAGCGCGGGACGGGTCTTGTGGGCGGCGTGGGCGCTCGGCTCGCCGACCAGCTCGCGCAGCTCCGCCTCGGACGAGACCTCCACCAGCCCCTCCAAGGGCCCGCCCGCCGATGCCGTCCGCGTCCTGTCCGCCGGCTTCGCGGCAGCCGGCCCCGGCTGATCGGCCGTCGGCTCCGTCGTCCCCGCTGATGCTGTACTCATCGCCGTATCCCCCTGTCACGGCGGGCCCGCGCGGCTCGCGAGCGCCATGGCAACGACTCTACGCCGGACCACCGACAGCCGCCGGAGCCTGTGGATAACCCGTACGTCCGGTGAGAATCGTGTGGCACTTCTTTCACCGTCACAAGGCTGGACCCCCGACCTTACTCAGCCGTAACTTGACGGTCGATCACAGCGTTGAGCCATGCGATCCGGATCGCAGGTGATGACTCGGCGAGCACTTCGGAGTCCCCTCACCTCCCGCAAGGAGCATCGCATGAACACGACCACGCACCGAGCGCTGCCCTGGAGACGTGCGGCCACCGCCGTCTCCGCCCTCGCCCTCGCCTTCGGCGCCGCCACCGCGGCCACCCCCACGGCGGCAGCCGCCACCGCGCCGGACGCCACCGTCTCCGCAGGCTGGAACGACTACTCCTGCAAGCCGTCCGCCGCCCATCCCCGGCCCGTCGTCCTCGTCCACGGCACCTTCGGCAACTCCGTGGACAACTGGCTCGCCCTGGCGCCGTACCTGGTCGCCCGCGGCTACTGCGTTTTCTCCTTCGACTACGGGCAACTGCCCGGCGTCCCCCTCTTCCACGGCCTCGGCCCGGTCGACAAGTCGGCCGAGCAGCTCTCCGCGTACGTCGACCGGGTACTGGCCGCGACGGGCGCGCCGGAGACCGACCTCGTGGGCCACTCGCAGGGCGGCATGATGCCCCGCTACTACCTCAAGTTCCTCGGCGGCGCGGCGAAGGTGAACGCGCTGGTCGGCATCGCGCCCGACAACCACGGCACCGACGTGAACGGGCTGACCCGGCTCCTGGACCAGTTCCCGGACGCCGAGAAGTACCTCGACTCGCTCGCACCGAGCCTCAACGACCAGATAGTGGGCTCGGACTTCCTCAAGCGCCTCAACGAGGGCGGCGACACCGTGCCCGGCGTGCGTTACACGGTCATCGCGACCAAGTACGACGAGGTGGTCACGCCCTACAAGAGCCAGTTCCTGAACGGCCCGGATGTGCGGAACGTACTGGTCCAGGACCTGTGCCCGACCGACCTCTCCGGGCACCTGGTCATCGGCCTGGCCGACCGGGTCGCCTTCCACGAGACGGCCAACGCCCTGGACCCGGCCCACGCGACGCCGACGACCTGCACGTCGCGCTGACCCCATTGCCGTGCGGTGCGCTGCTCCCCGGGAGCAGCGCACCGTCGGCCTGCCGCGCCGTCGCCCGGTCCTCAGCCGCCGTTCCGGGCGGCCTTGCGGCGGGCGACGGCGAAGAGCAGCGAGGCGCCCAGCGCCAGCACGGCCGCGCCGCCGATGGCGAGCGGAGCGGTCGAGTCGTCGCCGCCCGTCTCGGCGAGCTGCGTGGTCACCGCCTTGCCCGACGAGCCGTCGGGGCGCACGCCGTCGGCGGCGCTCGCGCTCTGGTCCGCGCCCCTGCCCTCGTCCCCGTGGTGCATGTGCGTGTGATCCATCGACGACTTGTCCGCGCCGGCCGCGAGCTGCCGTTCGGTCGGGGCGGTGGCCGCGGGGTGCGACTCCGCGCCGGTACCCGCCGCCGTGCCCGCACTGTCGCCGGCCTTGCCGAAGACCACGTCCGAGCAGGTGTAGAAGGCTTCGGGACTGTCCGAGCGCTGCCAGATGCTGTAGATCAGATGGCGGCCGGAGCGGGCCGGCACCTTGCCCTCGAAGACGTAGTCGCCGTCGGTCAGGGTGGGGTCGGTGACCTTCGCGAACGGCTTCGCCTCCAGGTCCGACCACTTCAGCGGTTTGGCCGGGTCGTAGCCGTCCTTGGTGAGGTACAGCTCGAACGTGCCCTTGTGGGGCGCGGTGGCCTTGTACCGGAACGTGTGGGCACCCGCCGCCATCGGGCTGGCCGGCCAGTCGGCCCGGGCCAGGTCCAGGCCCTTGTACTCCTCGCTGTTCGCGCTGCACAGCTTGCCGTCCGGTATGCGGGTCCTGGACTGGCCGCCCGCCGCGCCGTCCCGTACGCCGTTCCAGTCGTACAGGGCCTGCACGCCGCCGGCCGCGACCATCGCCTTGCAGGCCGCGGAGTCCGGTGACTCCGGGCCCTCGGCGTAGCACGCGGAGATCCGGCTCACCGGGTCCGTCATCGAGCCGTGCGCGGCCGCCGGGCCCGCGGCGAACACGGTGAGGGCGAGCGGGGCGAGGGTCGTGAGGGCGAACGCTGCGGCCTTGCGACGAGCGGTCATCGTGGGGGTCTCCTTCAGGACGTACGGGAGTTCATGCCGTACGTGGCGGGTGCACGCGGCGGGCAGCACGCTAGCCCCGCCGACCAGCGAATTCGCCGTCCGGAGCAGCCCCTTGGCGATCTTTATGGGTGGCTTAAGGAACCGCTCAGCGGTGGTTAAGTACCACGGGCGGGACGGCCGTCAGGCGATCCACCGGTAGCGCCGTTCGGGGCGGCCGGTGCCGCCGTACCGGAGGGAGACCTCGGCCTGCCCGGTGCCCGTGAAGTACTCGAGGTAGCGGCGCGCGCTCACCCGGGACAGCGCGCCCGCCGCCGCGCACTCCGATGCCGAGAGTCCGTCCTCGTGCTGTCGCAGGGTGCGTTCGACCAGATCCGCCGTATGGGCGGCGAGACCCTTGGGCAGACCTCTGGAGGCACGCGGGCGGGTGCCGAAGATCTGGTCCACGTCCTCCTGGCTGGCCTCGCCGAGCCGTTCCAGACGGGTGCGCAACGCGGCCACGTGCCGCAACTGCTCCTGAAGGGAGGCACGGTCGAACGGCTTGATGAGGTAGTGCAGCGCGCCGGCCCGCAACGCGTCCCGTATGACGTGCGCGTCGCGTGCCGCCGTAACGAAGAGCGCGTCGGCGTGCGTCCCGCCCTCCAGGGCCCGCAGCCGACGCAGCACACTGATGCCGTCCATGTCCGGCAGGTAGATGTCCAGCAGGAGGAGATCGGGGCGGAGCCGTTCGGCCGCGCGCAGTGCCTCGGCACCCGTATGTGCCACGCCGGCCACCGAGAAGCCCTCAGTGGCGTTCACGTAGTGGCTGTGCAGCTTGGCGACCATGAAGTCGTCATCGACGACCAGCACCTTGGTCATCGAACGATCCCTTCCGCGACCACAACGTTCACAACGACCCTTAATACCGGAAGCGAGACGCGGAGTTAACCCCCGGGCAACATGTGGCCCTCACCACGATCTCCCCCCCCCACAGAGCCACGAAGCCACACGTAAGAGAAGGGTGGTGTCATCTGTGCATGCGCGCACACCCCTCGCCCTCCTGGGGGCGGTTCTGATCGTCCTCCTCGGCCCGCCCCTGCTGACATCGGGCAGCGGGGCCGACACCGGGACCCGGATCCCGGGCCTGCAGTTCATGGTGCCCAACACGCCGGGCGGTGGATACGACATCACGGCCCGTACGGCGGCGAAGAGCATCGAGGACGCCGGGCTCAACCACAATGTCGAGGTCTTCAACCTCCCCGGGGCGGGCGGCACGGTCGGCCTCAGCCGGATGGTCAACGAGCACGGCAACGGCAAGCTCGCGATGTCCATGGGGCTCGGCGTCGTCGGCGCCGTCCACACCAACCACTCGCCCTCCGGGCTCGGCGACACCACGCCCATCGCGCGGCTCACGGAGGAGCCGGACATCGTGGTAGTCGCCAAGGACTCCAAGTACAAGACGTTCGACCAACTGCTCGCCGACTGGAAGAAGAATCCCCGGAAGATGCCGGTCGGCGGCGGCTCCTCCGCCGGCGGCCCCGACCACCTGGCGCCGATGCTGATGGCCAAGGCCGCCGGGATCACGCCCAAGTCCGTCAACTACGTGCCGTTCGACGGCGGCGGTGAGCTGCTCGCCTCCGTACTGGGCGGCAAGGTCGCCTTCGGGGTGTCCGGCGTCGGCGAGTACCTCGACCAGATCAAGTCCGGGGAGCTGCGGCTGCTGGCCGTCACCGGCCCGGAGCGGGTGAAGGGCCTGGACGCGCCCACCCTCAAGGAGGCCGGCGTGAACACCGAGTTCACCAACTGGCGCGGCATCGTGGCGCCCCCGGGGCTCACCGACGTCGAACGGCAGAAGCTGACCGCCCTCTTCACCGAGCTGCACGCATCCCCGCAGTGGAAGGACGCGCTCAAGCGCAACGGGTGGAGCGACGCCTTCATGACCGGCGACAGGTTCGGCCGCTTCCTGGACGCTCAGGACCGGCGCGTCGACACCGTATTGAAGGAGCTGGGGCTGTGAGCACCGGTACCGAACCCACCGCGCCCCCGAAGGGCAGCGGGCTGCGCGCCTCCTTGCGCGGCCGATCCGAACTGGGCGTCTGCCTCATCCTCCTGGTCCTCGGCGTCCTCGTGCTCACCGACGCGGTCACGATGGACGCCGACATCACCCAGCGCGGCCCCATCGGGCCCACCACCGTGCCGATCGTCGTCGGGGTGCTCCTCCTGGTCATCGCCGTGCTCCTCGCCGTCGACGTCCTGCGGGGCGGCCGCGGAGAGGCCGAGGGCGGCGAGGACATCGACCTCTCCGAGCCCGGCGACTGGCGCACTGTCGCCCTCCTGGCCGGCGTCTTCCTCGCCAACGCCGTCCTCATCGGCCCGCTCGGCTTCCCGATCTCCGGCGCGCTGCTCTTCTGGGGCTCCGCATACGCGCTGGGCAGCCGCAACCTCACCCGGGACCCGCTCATCGCGGCCGTCCTGTCCCTGGTGACCTACGTCGTGTTCAACAATCTGCTGGGCGTGCCGCTGCCCGGCGGCCCGCTCATGGGGGTGCTGTAGACGATGGGCTCCCTGTCCTCACTCATCGACGGCTTCGGTACGGCGCTGACGCCGATCAACCTGCTGTGGGCCGCCATCGGAGTGCTGCTCGGCACCGCCATCGGTGTACTGCCGGGCATCGGCCCCGCCATGGCCGTCGCGCTCCTCCTCCCCGTCACCTACGGGCTGGACCCGACGGGCGCGTTCATCATGTTCGCCGGGATCTACTACGGGGGCATGTTCGGCGGCTCCACCACCTCCATCCTGCTCAACACCCCTGGAGAGAGCGCGGCGGTGGTCGCGGCCATCGAAGGCAACCCGATGGCACGCGCCGGGCGCGGCGCGCAGGCCCTGGCGGCCGCCGCCGGCGGGCACTTCGCGGGCGGCATGATCGGCACGATCCTGCTGGTCGTCCTCGCGCCCACGGTCGCCGCGCTCGCCGTGGACATCGGCGCGCCCGACTACTTCGCCATCATGGTGCTCGCCTTCATCGCCGTGACGTCCGTACTCGGCAGCTCCCGGATACGCGGCTTCGCCTCGCTGCTCATCGGCCTCACCCTCGGGCTCGTCGGCCTGGACCAGATGACCGGGCAGCAGCGGCTGACCTTCGGGATCCTCGAACTCGCCGACGGCATCGACGTCGTCATCGTCGCCGTCGGACTGTTCGCCATCGGAGAGGCACTGTGGGTGGCGGCGCATCTGCGGCGCACGACCGGGGAGTCGATCCCGGTGGGCCGCCCCTGGCTGGGCAAGTCGGAGCTGCGGCGCACGTGGAAGCCGTGGCTGCGCGGGCCGCTCATCGGCTTCCCGTTCGGTGCGATCCCGGCCGGCGGCGCCGAGATCCCCACCTTCCTCTCGTACGTCACCGAGAAGCGGCTCTCCAAGCACCGCGACGAATTCGGCCGCGGCGCCATCGAAGGCGTGGCCGGGCCCGAATCGGCGTCCTCGGCGTCGGCGGCCGGCACGCTCGTGTCGATGCTGACCCTCGGCCTGCCGACGACCGCCGTCGCCGCGGTGATGCTGGCGGCCTTCCAGCAGTACGGCATCCAGCCCGGGCCGCTGCTCTTCGAGCGCGAACCGGAGCTCGTCTGGGGCCTGATCGCCTCGTTGTTCGTCGGCATGGTGCTGCTCCTCGTCCTCAACCTGCCGCTGGCGCCCGTCTGGGCGAAGCTGCTGCGGATCCCGCGCCCGTACCTGTACGCCGGGATCCTCTTCTTCGCCGCGGTCGGCGCGTACGCGGTCGGCGGTGAGCCGCTCGACCTCGTCATCCTGCTGATCATCGGGCTGATCGGGCTGGGCATGCGGCGGTACGGCCTGCCGGTACTGCCCGCCGTCATCGGCGTCATCCTCGGCCCGGCCGCCGAACAGCAGCTGCGGCGGGCGCTGCAGATCAGCGACGGCAGCGTCACCGGCCTGGTCAACACGCCCTTCTCGATCACCGTCTACGCCGTGATCGCGGTACTGCTGGCCTGGCCGTGGATCAAGCGGGCGCTCCCGCGCGGGCGTTCCGCGCGCGCGGAGGACTGAGAGCGGGACGGGAGCCGGACGGGGGCGGGGCGGCGGTCGGCTTTTGTCACCGCGCCCACGGCACCCGCCCGCCTCCGCCCGACCGGCGTCCGGCCGAAATCCGGGTTATCCACAGGCCAGAGCGATTGTCAGTGGCGGCTGTCACTATCTGTACATGGCTACCGACACGCCGGTCACCGACGCCGGTTACTGGGAATCCGCCGCCGAGCGGTTCGACGACGAGCCCGATCACGGGATGCGCGATCCGGCGGTCCGGGCCGCCTGGGCGGACCGGCTGCGGGACTGGCTCCCGGCCGGGCCGTCCGACGTCCTCGACCTCGGCTGCGGCACGGGCAGCCTGGCCCTGCTCGCCGCCGAGCAGGGCCACCGCGTCACGGGAATCGACCGCTCGCCGCGGATGGTCGACAAGGCCCGCGCCAAGTTCGCGGCGGCGCGGCTCGGGGACCGGACGCCGGCCGCGCGGCTGATGGTCGGTGACGCCGCCGAACCACCGGTGGGGGAGCGGCAGTTCGACGTGGTCCTGGTCCGGCATCTGCTGTGGGCGCTGCCCGATCCGGAGGCGGTGCTGCGCCGGTGGGTCCGGCTGCTGCGGCTCGGGGGCCGGCTGGTGCTGATCGAGGGCCGGTGGGGCGAGTCCGATCCGATCGGCTTCACGGCCGCCGAGCTGGAGCGGCTGACCGCTCCGCTGGCCCGCCGCACGCATCTGGAGAGACTCGCGGCTGATACCGCGCTGTGGGGCAGGGAGGTGCGGGACGAGCGGTACGCGTTGGTGGCCCACCCCGCGCCACCGGCCCGCCATACGGAGGTGATCGATGTCCATCTGATTCTGCACCGCGGGGACGAGGTGCTGCTCGCCCGGCGTGCGAACACCGGATACGCGGACGGGTTGCTGCACGCACCCAGCGGGCACGCCGAGGACGGCGAGGACGTCCGGGAGGCGATGATCCGAGAGGCGGCAGAGGAGACCGGGTTGCGGCTGACCGCGTCCGACCTGCGGGTCGCGCTGGTCATGCAGCACCGCGCGCCGGACGGGCGGCCGCGGATCGGCTGGTTCTTCGAGGCGACGTACGGCGCGGGCGGCGAGCCGGTCAACCGGGAGCCGGAGAAGTGCTCCCAGCTCGCCTGGTTCCCGCTGGACGCGCTGCCGGACGACATGGTCGCGTACTGCAGGGCGGGCCTGGACGCGTACCGCACGGGCCGGCGCTTCGTCCTGCACTGGCACCGGCCCGGCGATTCCCTCGCGTACGCCCCGGCGGGCCCGGACCGCGCGGTGCCGCTGCCACCGAGCACGGGCGGCCGCACGGCGGAAACGGGGGGACGGGGATGAGGGGGACGAGATGAGGGGGACGAGGAGGGTGAGGAGGTCGGGGATATGAGGAAGGCGAGGGCTGCTCAGGCCGGGTTCCGAATACCTTCGGCGGTGCCGGTGCCGGTGCCGGTGCTGCGGACGTCGCTGAGGTCGCGGAGGCAGCGCCACTCGGTGGCGTACGGCGCGTAGCCGAAGGCGCTGTTGATGGCCAACATGGGCGCGTTGGTGGTGTCGTTGCCCGTGAAGGCTTCGGTGCAGCCGGCTGCCCGGGCCTCGTGCAGGGCGTGCAGCTTGGCGAGCTTCGCCAGGCCACGGCCGCGAAAGGCGCGTTTGGTTCCGGTAGTGGCGGACGAGCAGCGGCCGAGGCCGTCGGCCGCCACCGCGCTGAACGCGGCCGGTTCGCCGTCCACCACCGCGACCGTGGTGAGGCCGAGGTCGATGTCCGGGTGCTCCCAGGTCTGCGAGAGCCAGTCCTCGTACGACATGGCGTCGCCGGGCACGTCGCACGGCTCGTCGGAGGTGGACTCGGCGTCCAGTGCGTACAGCGGGTACGGGTCGGCGCCGAAGTCGGCGGCGCTGCGCAGTTCCACACCGGGAGGGAGGCGATCGGGGAGCGGCGGCAAGGGCGTTTGGGCCAGGTCGAGGCGGAGGTAGCGGGAGGTGCGGCTGCGGCGGTAGCCGTTGCGGTCGGCGAACGCCGTTGAGCGGCCGTCCTCGTGGACGCTGGCGAGGATGCGGGTGGCACCGAGGGCTGCCAGGCGTTCCTCGGCGGCCGTGAGCAGGGCGCGGCCGGCGCCGTGGCCGCGGTGCGCGGGGTGGACCATCGGGTTGGCGACCGCCTGGCCGGGGACGGTGCTGTCGTGGATGAGCCCAGTCTTGGCGGCGCCGACGACGCGGCCGTTCAGTTCGGCGACGAGGATCCGGAAGTGCTGGGCGGCCGGTGCGTTGGCGGCCTCCCATGCCACTGACTGCGGGGTACAGACGAGGAAGGAGGCGACGGCCCGGCGTACGTCGGCAACGGCCTTGGCGTCGGAGGGACGGAACGCGCGAACGGTGAGCGACATGGCGCAGAACGCTACGCCGCGCCCACCCCACCCGCCTCCCAATTTCGGGCGCCCGAGGGGGGGACGGGGGCAGGCGCCTCGGTCGGTGACAGCGCCGTACCCCCGCCGGGGAGAGTCCTCTCGGTCGGACGCAGCGCCTGGGCCGGAGACGGTCACGCCGGCGGAGGGGGCAGCACCCTGGTCGGGGAGGGCGCACCCTGGTCGGGGAGAGCAGCATCCTGGGCTGGGGAGGGCGCACCCTGGTCGGGGAGAGCAGCATCCTGGGCTGGGGAGGGCAGCGCCCTGGTCGGGGAGGGCAGCACTCCCCGGTCCGGAGCGGTGCCTCGGTCGGGGACGGCCGTGTCGGGCGAGGGGCGGCACCTCGGTCGGAGTCGGCCGCATCGGTATCGAGGGGCGGTGCCTCGGTCGAGGACGGTCGTGTCGGGCGAGGGGCGGCACCTCGGTCGGAGACGGTCGTGTCGGTCGGGGGCGGAGGAGAATGGGTGGGGGAATGGTTTTGTAGCCTCAGCTCTATCGGGAGTGTCACCGTGGCCCTGCACCCTCTGCAGCTTGTCGTCGATCCGGAAGCGGCGGACGCGCCGTACGAGCAGGTGCGCACCCAGATCGCCGAGCAGGCGCGGAGCGGGCGGCTGCCGGCCGGGTTCCGGCTGCCGACGGTGCGCGGGCTGGCGGGGGAGTTGGGGCTGGCCGCGAACACCGTGGCCAAGGCGTACCGGGCGCTGGAGAGCGACGGGGTGATCGAGACCCGGGGGCGGAACGGTACGTTCGTCGCGGCTGCCGGGGACGCGGGGGCTCAGCAGGCCGCGGAGGCCGCCCTGGCCTTCGCCCAGCGGGCGCAGCGGCTCGGCCTCGACCACCAGGCCGCGCTGACCGCCGCGGTGACGGCCCTGCGCGCCACGTACGGCGAGGACGACCAGGACGGGTGACCACCCACCAGTAGCGAGAGCGCCGGAGAGTGTTCTGTCGTCCGGTCCCCGCGTAAGGTGACCCTGCTAACTCGTCGTTCAGTAAGCCCGGTGCGGACTCCGTGCCGGGAACCGGAGGTGGGTGCGTTATGGCCAGCAAGAAGGCGCTTGTTCGTCGGCCTGGTTCGCGGCTTGCGGAAGGGCTGGTCACGCATATCGACCGGCGGCCGGTGGATGCCGGGCTCGCGGGGCGGCAGTGGGAGGCGTACGTCGGGACGCTGCAGGCGCACGGCTGGGAGACCATCGAGGTGCCGCCCGCCGACGACTGCCCGGACGGCGTCTTCGTCGAGGACACCATGGTGGTGTACCGCAACGCCGCGCTGATCTCGCGGCCCGGCGCGGACGAGCGGAAGCCGGAGACCGCGGCGGCCGCGGAGACCGTCGAGGCGCTCGGCTGCTTCGTGGCCCGGGTCCGCGCGCCCGGGACGCTGGACGGCGGGGACGTGCTGAAAATCGGCGACACGGTGTACGTGGGCCGCGGCGGGCGCACCAATGGGGACGGAGTGCGCCAAATTCGGGCCGCATTCGAGCCATTGGGGGCGCGGGTCGTCGCCGTACCGGTCAGCAAGGTACTGCACCTGAAGTCGGCCGTTACCGCACTTCCCGACGGCACCGTCATCGGATACCCGCCGCTCGTCGACGACGAGGCGCGCGCACTCTTCCCGCGGTTCCTGGCCGTACCGGAGGAGAGCGGCTCCCACGTCGTGCTGCTGGGCGGTGGAAAACTGCTGATGGCGGCCAGTGCGCCGAAGAGCGCCGAGCTGTTCGCGGATCTCGGGTACACGCCGGTGCCCGTCGACATCGGTGAGTTCGAGAAGCTGGAGGGGTGCGTGACGTGTCTGTCCGTACGCCTGCGGGAGCTGCCCGCATGACCGCCATATCGTGACCGTATGAGCAACCTCGATCTCAAGCCCGCGGCCAGTCTCTGCGGGGGCGGAGGCCGGACCGGACCGGTCCGTGACGTCCAGCCAGGCAAGCAGGTTCCGCTGGGGGAGTCCACGCTGGTCCGCAGACTGCTGCCGAACCTCGGCCGCAGGATGGTGGGCGCGTGGTGCTTCGTGGACCACTACGGTCCGGACGACATCGCCGGGGAGCCCGGGATGCAGGTGCCGCCGCATCCGCACATGGGGCTGCAGACGGTGAGCTGGCTGCGCGAGGGCGAGGTGCTGCACCGCGACAGCCTCGGCTCCCTGCAGACCGTACGGCCGCGGGAGCTGGGCCTGATGACCTCGGGCCGGGCGATCGCGCACTCGGAGGAGTCGCCGCGCGACCACACCCGGGTACTGCACGGCGCGCAGCTGTGGGTCGCGCTGCCGAACGAGCACCGGGGGAAGGCGCCGTCGTTCGAGCACCACGCCGAGCTGCCGGTGATCACCGGGGGCGGCGGGCTGAGCGCGACCGTGATCCTCGGGGAGCTGGCGGGCGCGCGGTCGCCCGGCACGATCCACACGCCGCTGGTCGGCGCGGACATCACGATCGGCGCGGGGACGCACGTACGGCTGCCGCTGGAGAGCGACTTCGAGTACGCCGTGCTGACGATCGAGGGGGAGACCGAGGTGGACGGCGTACGGCTCGGGCCCGGCTCGCTGCTGTACCTCGGGTGCGGGCGCGGCGAGCTGCCGGTGCGCGCGGACGTCGACAGCAGTCTGATGCTGCTGGGCGGGCTGCCGTTCGAGGAACGGATCGTCATGTGGTGGAACTTCGTCGCGCGCAGCGGTGAGGAGGTGGCGGCGGCGCGGGAGGCGTGGATGGCGGGGGAGCGCTTCGGGACGGTGCACGGCTACGACGGGCCGCCGCTGCCGGCCCCGGCCCTGCCCCCGGTGCCGCTCAAGCCGCGGGGGCGCGGGCGGTGAGGCGGCCGGCCCGCACCGACGCGCGTACGGGCCGCACCGCCACCGGTACAACCCGCACTGTCGCCGGTACGAGCCGCACTGCCACCGGTGCAAGCCGAGTCGCTACAAGTACAGCCCCGCATCCGCTCCCGTGTCCTGGGTGGGGACGGCGGCGGGGCGGGTGCCGCGGCGGAGTGCGTACAGTTCGGCGAGGCTCGCGCCGTCGCGGCCGATGCCCTCGTCCGAGCCCAGCCAGCCGACCGCTTCCGTGCGCGTGAGCGGGCCGACCTCGATACGGGCCAGGCAGCGGCCGGGCCGGACCACCGCCGGATGCAGCCGCTCCAGGTCCTCGTTGGTCGTCACGCCCACGAGGACGTTGCGGCCCTGGCCCAGCAGGCCGTCCGTGAGGTTGAGGAGCCGGGAGAGCGCCTGCCCGGCGGTGTGCCGGGCCTCGCCGCGGATCAGCTCGTCACAGTCCTCCAGGAGCAGCAGCCGCCAGCGGCCGCGGCCCGTCGCGTCGTCCTCGCCGATGGCGATGTCCATCAGATAGCCGACGTCGTTGAAGAGCCGCTCCGGGTCCAGCACGCAGTCGACCTGGCACCAGTCGCGCCACGAACGGGCGAGCGTGCGCAGCGCGGACGTCTTGCCCGTGCCCGGCGGGCCGTGCAGGAGCAGCAGCCGGCCGGCGATCTCCTCGGGGGTGACCTTCATCAGGCCGTCCAGCGCGTCGGCGACCGGTGCCGTGTAGTTCGGGCGGATCTCCTCCCAGGTGCCGGCGGAGATCTGCCGGGTGGTGCGGTACGGGCCGCGGCGCGGGGAGTAGTACCAGAAGCCCATGGTGACGTTGGCGGGCTGCGGCTCCGGCTCGTCCTCGGCGCCGTCCGTGGACTGGCCCAGCACCTTCTGGGCCAGCTCGTCGCTGACCGCCGTGACCGTGATGTCGGCGCCGCGGCTCCAGCGCGAGACGAGCAGCGTCCAGCCCTCGCCCTCGGCGAGGGTCGCGCTGCGGTCGTCGTCGCGCGCCGATCGCAGTACTTCGGCGCCGGGCGGCAGCAGCGTCAGGCCCGGCTTGACGCGCTCCACGGAGAGGCTGCGGGCGTAGGGCTGGCGTCCGTTGGCGAACCGCCCCAGGAAGAGGGCGTCCACCACGTCGGACGGGGAGTCGCTGTCGTCCATCGTCAGACGGATCGGCAGCGACTCCTCGGCGGCGGCCGGCGGCAGGTGATCGGCACACATGGCGGCCATGATCCGGCATGGATCGCGTGCCGTACACGGAATTACGGGATTACCCGGGCCGGACCGGAGGTGGACGCGGGCTTGACCGGCACTTGACAGGCGGCGTGGTAGTTCTGTCCACAGGGCAACCGTTACGCGGTATTGCGGCTCAACAGTCGGGATTCTGGCTAGGCTTGCCCGTTGTGGGACGTCATGGGGGGTTACGGGTGGCAATACCGGGGCGCACGCGGTGGGCGATCACCGCGCTTCTCGGCACGGGGGTGACGGTTCTGTCGTTACTCCTGGTCATGGGCGGGTTTCCGCCGGGGGGACAGGAAGGCAGGGGCACGAACAACGGAGTGTTCGGCAGCGCGAACCCGATGGCTCAGCTGGGCTGGGGGTTCACGCACACCGAGTTCAGCGCCGACCGCGGCGCGGACACCGCCAAGGTGGCGGCCGACCGGCTGCTCACCGGCGACCCGATGCCGCAGAACCAGCACATCATGGGCTGGGGCGCGCGCAATCCGGAGCCGAGTCCCGGGAAATACAACTTCCGCGACCTGGACCGGCGGCTGGAGCTGATCCGGAGCACCGGCGGCACGCCCGTCCTCACCCTGTGCTGTTCGCCGGACTGGATGAAGGGCGGCAAGGCCGGGAAAACGGACTGGGGCGAGCTGGAGAAGGCGCCGACCCCGGAGCACTACGAGGACTTCGCGAAGCTGGCGGGAAAGATAGCGAAACGCTATCCGGAGGTCCGGCACTTCATCGTCTGGAACGAATTCAAGGGCTTCTTCGACGAGGACAAGAACCGCTGGGACTACGAGGGTTACACGCAGTTGTACAACCTCGTGTACAAGGAGCTGAAGAAGGTCGATCCGGGAATCCAGGTCGGCGGGCCGTACGTCGTGATGGACAGCTACGGCCCCGGTGAGGACTCCTACGCGTCCGATCTCGCGGGGCCCTGGGGCTCGGTCGACCAGCGGGTCCTGGACGCGGTCACCTACTGGAACGAGCACAAGGACGGTGCCGACTTCCTGGCCGTCGACGGCTCCAGTTACACCAAGGACGATGTGTACGCGCCGGACGAATTCCGGGCGACGGAGAAATTCGGCGACGTGACGCGGTGGCTGCGCCAGGAGATCGGACTGCCGGTGTGGTGGTCGGAGTGGTACGTCGAGGTCGCGGACGAGAACGACGACCGGAACGGCTGGAGCGAGCCGCACCGTACCGCCGTCCAGGCCGCCGCGATGATGGAGATGGCGCGGGCCGGCGTGGCCGCCGCGCTGTACTGGAATCCGCAGAACGAGGGCAAGGACTGCCCCGGCTGCCTGTGGCGCAGTACGCAACTGGACGACGGCGGCGGCGAATTGCCGATGATGAAACTGCTCGGGAAGTTCGGGAAGGAATTCCCGCCGGGGACCGAATTCCGGTCCGTTGCCGTCGCGCCGGAGGACCGGCCGAACGTACGGGTGCTCGCCGACGACGACACCGTACTGGTGATCAACACCCTCGACCGGATGATCCAGGCCAAGATCGACGGCAGGACCTTCGACATGCCGGGCTACGGACTGCGCTGGCTGAAGCGCTGAAGCGCTGAAGCGCCGGAGCGCTGAGGCACGGCGGCCCTACGACAGCGTCACGAACCGCTGCACGAGGGCCGCCAGGAAGACCACCAGCAGCGGCAGCGAGAACCAGAACGAGCCCTGGACCCAGCGCTGCTTGCCCACGCTCGGCGGGAGCGCCACCCGCACGATCTCGCGGGTGCCCAGCAGCAGGAGCAGCGCCACGACCGCCAGGCCGCCCGCCACCGACCACGGCGTCCAGGTGACCTTCGGGCCCGCCGGGCCCGGGGCGGGCTGCGGTACCGGGCCGGCCGGCGGGTCCATCAGCTCGTACAGCACGGCGTCCTCGTTGACGAGCACCCGCCGCAGGTCGGGGCGGCTGTCCAGGTTCGCGCGCAGCCGCCGCTCCCAGCTGTCCGGGTAGCCGCCGTCCAGCCGCAGCGCCTCGGACTGGCCGCGGTTGACGATCAGGTACGACTGCGGCCCCGCGTCCTTCAGCGCCTTGACGAGCGGCCCGACGAGCACCGGGTCGCGCGGCGCGAGGGTCGGCTCGTACTGGACGCGCTCCATGTCCTTGGCGCCCCACGGCATGTCCGGGGTGACGTTGTCGACCGGATCGTCGGTCAACCACAGCAGCCGTACGGTCGGCTCGTCGTGCGCGTACACGTACTCCATCGCCGCGACCTCGCCGGACCGGGTCCGCTCGAACGGCTCGTTGCCCCAGCGGGCCACGAGGAAGCCGAAGACCAGCACCAGGCCCGCCAGCAGGGCCGCGAGCGGCCCGAGGCCACGGCGGCCGGCGGTGGGGCGGCCGGGGGCCGGGCGGTCGGCCGGAGAGGGATCGGCGGCCGTGCGCGGGAAGAGTGCGAGCGCGCCGAGCACACAGGCGCCGGGCAGCGCGAACATGAAGACGCGCAGCGCCATCTCGCCACCGTAGGACTGCATCCCGAACGCGAGGAACGGCACGAAGGCGAGCACCAGCAGCGAGCGCTCGGTGAAGCCCGCCATGCGCCGCCGCAGCGCGCCCCAGCACGCCAGCGCGAGCACCGAACCGGCCAGCAGGACCCGGGTGTACAGGACGAGCTTGTGAGTGCTGCTGCCGCCCTCGATACGGCCCGCCACGGAGGAGGTGACATTGGAGCCGAGGCCCCCGATGCCGCCGAACAGCTCGTCGAAGTGGCCCGACCAGTAGGGCTCGGCGAGGAAGCCGATCCAGAAGACGACCAGTACGCCGAGCAACAGGGGCAGGCCGCGCAGCGTCGAACGGCGCACGAACACCAGGAAGACGAGCACGCCGAGCATCACGAAGGGCGTGAGCTGGTGGCCCGCCACGGAGACCGTGAACAGGGCGATCAGTATGCAGAGCAGGGCCGCGCGCTGTCCGCGCTCCGCCGGGCGCACCTCGGCCTCCCCGGGGCGCAGCTTGCCGGGCAGCACCCGGGGGTCGCGGAACCACACCAGGAGGACCGCGACGAACACGAGGTAGAGCAGGTACGTGAAGCCCTGCGGGGAGAAGTAGTCCTGGCCGACCCAGCCGCACAGCGCGAACAGCCATGCCGCGCTCCACTTCGCGCGCCAGTCCGCCCGTACGGAGCGCAGCAGCAGGAACACGGGAGCGAGGTACAGGAGTTGGATGGTCAGCGGCCACCAGCGGAGCAGCGCGTCAAAGCCGGTGACGCCGCACGCCTCGGCGAGGAACTGCGCCCCGGCGAAGAAGCCCGGCCAGCTCCAGCGCGCGTCAAGGTCCGGTACGGCGGTGCCGGTGCGGCCGATGTAGTCCAGGAAGCCCAGGTGCTGCCAGGCGGTGGCGAAGCGCGGCTCCGCCTCCAGGACGGCGGGCAGCGCGTGCAGCGCCACGACCGTCAGGAGGAGTGTCGCCGTCAGCAGGACCCGGCGCGGCCGGGAGAGCCACAGCGCCGCGGCGAAGGCCACGGCGAGCAGGGCGGCGCCGACCAGTGTTGCGACCGGCAGGACGGAGATCAGGCCGAGCCCGCCCATCCGGTCCAGGTCGGCGTCGCCCATCCCGCGCAGCGGCAGCCAGAAGAGCGCGAGCGCGGTGCCGAGCAGGGCCCAGACGCCGAGGTCGGCGCGTGCGGCGAGACGGACTGCCAGGCCGCCGCGCGGGGCCGCGGCAGGAGCGGCCGGGGCCGCGGCCGCCGGAGTGACCTTCGGCAGTCGTACGGTGTGCGCCTCCGAGGCGCTCGACGGGGAGACGACCGGCAGCGGCAGCGTGTGCGCCTCCGCCGGGCCACCGGGCTCCGGCGCGGCTTCCTGCGCGGTCTCCTTCGCCCAGGACGGCTTCCCGGGAGGCGGCGGCGCGCCCGTACCGGCGCTCGCCGTCTTCCGGTATGCCTCCGCCACCGGCTCCTCCCCCAACGGTGGCCGTACATCCGGCCGGCGTTCCATGTGATCGAAGTCCACGTGGACACCCAGCGGCATCGTGTCCACGTCGAGCCGGGCGCGCTGCGCCCATGAGGGCGCGCGTACCGCGTCGCCCAGGTCGCCGTGCATCGCCAGGTCCGCCAGGTCGCCGTCGGGGGCCACCCCGTCGGCCGGTGCCTTGGCCAGCGGCGCCACCGGGCGGCCGCGGACCACGCCGTACAGCTTCACCGTCGCGATCGAGGCGATCACGGCCAGGCTGCACACCTCCGCGACGCCCGCGCCGGCCAGCCCCATCCGCGGCAGCAGCAGCAGCGTCAGGCCGAGCACGAGGAGGCACAGCAGGCCCTGGAGGTAGGCGAGGCCCGAGGTCCGGCTCTGCGCGCGCAGCACCGCGAAGTACGTCTCCATCACCACGCGCAGCACCGCGCCGACCGCGAACCAGCGCAGCAGCGGCGTCGCGGCGTCCGCGTACCCCTTGCCGAACACGCCGAGGATGTACGGCGCGCAGACGAAGAGGAAGAGGGCGACCGGGAGCATGATGCGGACCATCCGGCGCAGCGCCGCGCGGGTGTTCTCCGCCAGCCGCGCCGGGTCGTGCGAGCCCTCCACGGTCAGCGAGGCGCCCATGTTGGTGGCGAGCAGGTTGACCGTGCCGCCGATCGTGGTGGTGATGTAGAAGTACGCGTTGTCGGCCGCGCTGACCTGCGAGGCGACGATGACCGGTACGAGGTAGACCACCGCGAGCGAGAAGAGGGAGCCGGTGTAGTCGCCGGCCAGGAAACGGCCCATCTCGCGCAGCGAGGGCGGCCGTACGGTGCGCGCGGTGGCCGCGATGTGGCGCGGCACGAGGCGCCGGAAGACCAGCCAGCCCAGCGGGATCACGGACACCGCGATCGCCGCGACCCAGGACACGAAGACGCCCGCGGTGGGGATCGCCGCCGCCATCGCGACCAGCAGCGCCAGCTTCACCGCGGAGAAGACCAGATTGCCCACCGGCACCCACAGGGCGCTGCGCAGCCCGGTGAGTACGCCGTCCTGCAGGGTCAGCAGCGACCAGGCGATCACCGCCACGATGAAGCCCAGCCCGTTGAGCGGGCCGTGCAGGAAGCGGTACGAGGGGCCCCACAGGTCCAGGGTGAGCAGGAAGACGCCGGCGGCCACCGCCACGACCAGCGAACTGCCCGCGTACGTACGGAAGACCAGCCGGCCCGTCGCCCGCCCGGCGACCGGGATGAAGCGGGCCAGCGCGCCGGTCAGCGTCAGCGCGGTGAGTCCGGCGAGCAGCTTCATCGCGGCGATCGCGGCCGAGCCCTGGCCGACCGCGGACTCGGTGTAGTAGCGCGCGGCGACCAGCCAGAAGCCGAGGCCCAGCAGCCCGGATATGCCCGTGTTGAGCATCAGCGCGTAGGCGTTGCGGAAGAGGGGCGTACCGCCGCCGCGCCCCGGGAACCGCAGCTTGCGCCCGTCCGGTGCCGGGTCCTGCGTGCGTTCCTCGGTCCGGGTGGTCGTGTCAGACACTGGCTCGGGTTCCCTTTCCTGAGGCCCGGCACTGTCTGTCACCGGGCCCCACTGACGGCATTGCGTCGGCGCTGTGGCGCGCGGGGTCAGTCCCCGGGCGTGCAGAGCCGGATCGCCTGACGCGATCTGCGGAGCAGGGCGTAGCCCTTGGTGAGGACGCGGTCCTTGGCGAAGGTGCGGCCGATGGCCTCGCCCGCGACGATCCGCCGGAACTCCGCCAGGTCCGTGCTGCGCCGCACGGTCAGCCGGCGCAGCGCATACGGGCCCTGCCGGCGCCCGGCCAGATCGTTGCCGACGGCCAGCGACTGGTGGAAGCCGGCGGCGCGCACCGTGCGCCGCACCCGCCGGCTGGAATAGCCGTACGGGTAGGCGAAGGACACCGGGGCCGCGCCCAGTTGCTCGGCCACGATCGCCTTGCAGCGCAGCACCTCGGACCAGAGCCGGTCGTCGGCGAGCTGGTCGAGCTGGGGGTGGGTGTGGCTGTGGCCGCCGATCTCCACCCCGGCAGCGGCCAGCTCCCGCACCTGGTCCCAGCCGAGCATGGTGTCCAGCGCGCCACCGGTGTCGTACGGCCCCGGCAGCCAGCCGGTGGAGACGAACAGGGTGGCCGGGAAGCCGTACTTGGCCAGGACGGGCAGGGCGTGGCGGTGCACGCCCTCGTAGCCGTCGTCGAAGGTGATCAGCACCGGGCGGTCGGGCAGCGGGGCGGCGTCCCGCCAGGCCGCCGCGAGCTGCGCGGTGGTCAGCGGGTGGTACCCCTCGTCGTCCAGGACCGCCATCTGCTCGGCGAACGCGCCGGGCGCGACGGACAGGGCGTGCGTCGCGGGGGCCGGCTTGTGGGCGACCGCGTGGTACATGAGGATCGGCACGGGGGAGAGGGCGGTGCCTTCGAGGCCGGTGCCTCCCAGCCCGGTGCCTTCGAGGCCGGTGCCCGCGAGGCCGGTCATGCGACCGCCCCCTCGTCGCCGCGCAGCACTCCCGTGCCGGGGACCTGAGCGTCGCCGCGCGCGGGCTTCTCGGCCCGTACGGTCAGCCGTACCGGTTCGGCCGGGGGCGGTTCGCTCGCTGTGTCCGGCGCGGGGCCCGGTACCGCCGCGATCACGAATCCGCCGCCGGAGCGGCGGGTGCGGGCGGTGCCGACCAGATAGCCGCCGGCCGCGGCCGCCACGCCCGCGACGATCGCGCCCGCCCGGGCGGCGCCGCCCGGCCTGCGCAGCAGCGCGTCGCGGACGCCGCGCGCCACCCCGGCGGGCAGCACGCGGGTGGTGTAGCGGCGCTCCGTCGCCAGCCCGTCCTGGGTGCCGACGCTGCGCGCGACCAGGGCCTTGGAGAGGCCCTCCGCGTAGGCGCGAGTACGGAAGTACGCGAAGCGCTCGCGGCCCGCGGGGACCCGGTGGTGGATCACCGAGCGGTCGTCGATGAGCAGGACGGCGTCCGGGCACGCGCGGGTGAGCCGGATGCAGAGCTCGGTCTCCTCGCAGCCCAGCGGCCGCTTGTCGCCGTCCCGGCCGATGCCGGTGGCGAACCCGCCGGCGATCTCGAACGCCTCGCGGCGGAACGAGGCGTTGCCGCCGAGGACGTTGCGCACCCGGGTCCGGCCCGGCGGCAGGCCGAGGTAGGTGCAGCCGACGACCCAGTCGAACTCCCGGGGGAACCAGTCGGGGCGGCGCCCGGATGCCCAGACCGGTTCGGTGCGGCCGCCGATGGCCATCACCCTCGGGTCGGCGTACCCCTCGGCGAAGTGCAGCAGCCATTCGCGCTCGGCGACCGCGTCGTCGTCGAGGAAGGCGATGACCTCGCCGGTGGACTCCGCGACGCCGGTGTTGCGGCCCGCGGAGAGACCTCTGGGCCCGGCGTTGGGCAGCACGCTGATGTCGGTGGCCCCGGCGAACTGCGTGCGCAGCCGCGTCAGCAGGGCCGGGTTGTGGTCGACGACGAGCAGGATCTCGTGTGCCGGGTGGAGCTGGTCACGCACCGAGGCCGCCGCGGCGAGAATGTCGCCCCAGCGGTCCTCGGTGTACACGCAGATCACCACGGAGATGCGGACGCTCAAGACACCTCTCCCGTGATCAAGGCGGGCCGCACCGCACGCTTACGGGTGCCGCGTTCGCGCAGGATGACCTTCAGGACGCGGATGCCGTCCCGGACCGCGCGCAGATTGCTGACGCCGTGGATGCGGTTGTACTCGTGGCTGGGGATCTCCTGGACGCGCAATCCCGCCTTGACGACGCGGATGTTCATCAGCGTCTCGACCTCGAAGCCCGCGCAGTCCAGCGCGATCTCGTCCAGGCAGTGCCGCCAGAAGGCGTTGTAGCCGTAGCACAGGTCGGTGTAGCGGGCGCCGAACTTGGTGTTGACCAGGGTGGTCAGCACACGGTTGCCCAGCTTGCGGATGGGCGTCATGTCGTCGGTGCCGCCGCCGTTGGCGAACCGCGAGCCCTTGGCGAAGTCGGCACCGCCGACCAGCGCCGAGACATAGGAGACGATCTCGCCGCCGTCGGCCGAGCCGTCCGCGTCGATCATGACGATGATCTCGCCGGTGCACGCCGCGAAGCCACTGATCAGGGCATCCCCCTTGCCCTTGCCGCGCTGCTTCACGACCGTGACGTCCGGCCACAGGTCCCGCGCCACCTGCACGGTGTCGTCGGTGGAATTCCCGTCCACCAGGACCACTTCATGGATCCAGTCCGGAAGCGTCTTGAAGACGTACGGGAGATTTTCCGCTTCGTTCATCGCCGGTATCACGACGCTGACCGGCGGAGCAATCGCCAAGTGCGAGGAAACGGGTCGGTATTGCGCCTGTGCGGGAATCCGCGCGGCGGATTTCTGATCCGTCTCCGCAGGGCGAAGGAACGAGCTCATGAGTCTTTTTTCCCTCTCGTCCGGTAGGCCGCCCACCCCCGGGCAGCCCGGATGTGTTTCCGGTTCGAAAGGGGGGTTCACACTCTGCTCAGCACGGCATGGAACACCGGACCGAGAGAGCGAGCTGGCATGCGTGTTTCCGCGGCTCGTGGCTCGACGCTGGCACACGTATCGAGCACGGCACCCCCCTACCGCGCCCCGCATCGGGCCCCGTCGCGGCGCTTGAGCCCTCCCCTAGAGCCGCTTCATGACGATCCGTTGCGGGTGGATTGTACGACCGTATTGATGATTGACACTCTATGGCAAGAGCTGGAACTACAAATCCCCTTTTGTCTTGTCGGCGGAAAGGGTGCGGGCTGCTCCGAGTTCTCCGGTACGGATTCGGCCCATCCGTTTGAGCAGGCGGTCGGCCGGCTCGAACAATTCCGGCCGGGTCACCACGGTGTTCCGCAGTGCCTTTACCGGAGCGCGCCGCGCGCGATGTCCCAGCGCCACCGGATGGCGCCGCGTCACCCACCCTTCGGAAACCTGAATTTCGCGTGTCTTGAAGGAGTCCTTGTACTCCTTCTCGCCGCGGCCGAGATCCAGGTACGCCATGGAATCCGCGGCGGCCCCCTCGGCCATCCGCAGATGCAGGATCAGCCCAGGCGAGAATTTCGCGAACTCCGGGTCGTACGCAGGGAACCAGCACGCCAGCACCCGCTCCGAACGCAGCCCGAAGTGCGCGGCGACCGGCCGCTCGCCGGCGTACAGGACCGACAGCACGCCCGCGAAGGAGTCGGTGCGGGTGTGGAAAAGCTGCTCCACCAGGTGCGTGATCCACGGCCGCGCGAAGCGGTCGCTGCGTCCCGTTCTTCGGTACTGCGCCGATTTCCAGTCGATGAGTCTGCGCAGAACGGCCGGATCCCGCTCGTCGTGGACGTACCGCACCTCGCCCACGTCCCGCCCGAGCTTGCGCTCCTTGGCGAGGGTGGTGCGGGTGAACTTCGGCGACTGCTTCCGCAGCCGGGCCAAGTACGCCTCGAAGCCCTGGTCCACGTCGATCACCGGGGACGGGAAGGGCTGCAACGGCTGCGCCTCGAAGGGCTTCTGGCCCTCGACCAGGTGGTCGAACTCCAGCACCGCCAGCCCGCACGCGTGCAGCAGCTCGCGCGCGTCCCACTGGAAGCCGGGCCGGTGCACCAGGCCCTGGGCGTCCGAGACGCCGAGGCCGATCGCCCGTCCCACGCCCAGCGCGGTCCGCTGGAAGGGCAGGAACGCGGCCGGCTCACCGTCCTCCCTGATCACCGCGATCCGCACGCCGCGGCGGCAGCGGCCCACCGCGAGCGCGAACTCCGGTGCGAGGAAAGGGTTGGCCAGGACCGGTGCGCCTAGGAGGTGTGCCTGGGACTGCACGGCGGTCCACGCCGCCCGGTCGGCGCCGCTCAGTTCGCCGGGGCGGTACACGCTGATGTCCACTTCAGTCCGTCCGTGCCTCTGGCGCGGACGCACCCCGGCGCACCACGCTCGCCAGCAGAAAGAGGGTGCCGCTGATCGCCGCCACAGCCACGACCCCGCCGCGCGCCGACCACACGTGCAGCGACAGCATCGTCTGGGCGACCAGCATGTCGACCGCGAGAGCCCCCGCGCCCGCGACCACCGTGCGGCTGAGCGGGTCCAGGCGTCCCAGGGCGGCGGCGATGGCCGCCGCCGGCGCGCCGAGCAGGAAGAAGAGCGTGAAGGGTGCGCGCAGCGGCGAGTCGAGGTCGGCGAGCGCCAGCACGGCACCCACACCCCCCACCGCGACGGCGGCGCCCGCGAGCAGCGGCATCGGCTCCCCCCGGGCCGGTCTGCTGCCGCTCGATCTGTTGCTGTTGATGGTCTTGGTCTGCATTGGCAGCTTTGCCCCCCATAAAGCGGCCTGATGCTCATAAGCACCCGATGCCGGGCTTCAATGTGGCGCGGCTGCCGGGTGCTCGTCAAGATGCAAAGAAGACGTGAACGAGCCACGTCCGCCGCACTGGTCGCGGTGGACGCGGCTCGCCTGCAAACTGTGGTACAGGCTATGGAATTGTTGATTCCGGTCGTGTCCGAAACGTGGTGGGCACCGGCGTGTGCGGGCGCCCGGAGGTTACGGAACGATCTTCAGGAGCTTGTTCGGTGAACCGCTGCCCGGGCTGGTCACGACGCCGGACGTGGCGCCGCCGACCAGGGCGCTCGACACGGCGGCGGGCGAGGCCGAGGGGTGCCCGGCGAGGTAGACGGCGGCCGCGCCGGCTACGTGCGGGGTGGCCATGGACGTACCGGAGATGGTGTTGGTGGCGGTGTCGGAGGTCCGCCAGGCGCTGGTGATGCTGCTGCCGGGCGCGAACAGGTCGAGGCGGGAACCGTAGTTGGAGTAGCTGGCGCGGGCGTCGGTGCTGGTGGTGGCGCCGATGGTGAGCGCTTCGGGGACGCGGGCCGGCGAGGAGGTGTTCGCGTCCAGGTTGCTGTTGCCGGCCGCGACGGCGTACGTCACGCCGCTCGCGATGGAGTTCTTCACGGCGGTGTCCAGCGCGGTGCTCGCGCCGCCGCCCAGCGACATGTTCGCCACCGACGGGCCGCTGTGGTTCTTGGTGACCCAGTCGATGCCGGCGATGACCCCGGCGGTGGTGCCGGAACCGGAGTTGTTGAGCACCCGTACGGCGACGACCTTGGCCTTCTTGGCGACGCCGTAGCTGGTGCCCGCCGCGGTGGCCGCGACATGGGTGCCGTGGCCGTTGCCGTCCTGCGCGACGTTGTCATTGTCCACGGCGTCGTAGCCGTTCACCGCGCGGCCGCCGAAGTCCTGGTGGCTGATCCGGACCCCGGTGTCGATGACGTACACGGTGGTACCGCTTCCGGCGCTGTCCGGGTACGTATAACTCCGGTTCAGCGGGAGGTTCGTCTGGTCGATGCGGTCCAGGCCCCAGGACGGCGGGTTGGCCTGGGTGCCGGTGGCGTGCACCGTCGTGTCCTGGAACACCTGGTCCACGGCCGGGTCGGCGGCGAGGCGTCTCGCCTCCGCCGCGGAGAGGTGGGCCGAGTAGCCGTTGAGGGCGGCGGTGTACGTGTGCTGCACGGTGCCGCCGTGCGCGGATATCAGGCGTCTGCCGTCGGCGGACGCGGCCTTGAGGCCCGCGGACTTCTTCAGGGTGACGAGGTAGCTGCCCTGGACGGCGTTCTTGGCGCCCGCGCCGATGACCGTGCCCTCGGCGGGCGCGGCCTGGGCCGGGAGCGCGGTGACGCCGAGGGTGACGGCGGCCGACGCGGCGGTGATCGCCGTGGCGATCCGGAGCCTGGCCGGAATCCGGCCGAAAACCTTGGTGGTGGTACGCATCACTGCCATGCGAGGGGGTCCTCCTCATCAGGTGCGCGTGGTGCGTGCGCATGGGGGGTGGCACACGGATTCGTGTGCTACGAGCGGCTGTTGAGGGTGCGACAGTCCGCCCGGACGAAAGATTCGCCGAGATGCGGTGGGGGTTCAAGAGGGCCTCGCTTGATCGTCACGGGCGCGACATAGTGCGGCAATCCGCCGGACGCATGGCCAGTAATGCTCTACGCGGGTAGCAAAGTTGGCATGAACACTTCCATCAACCGTGTCGTACTGCTACCACGGTTGCGGCAGAGATCCTGCTATTGGAGGTTCCATGAGAGTTTCCAGATGTGCGGGCTTCTTGTCCGCCTTCCTCGTCTCCTCGTCCCTGGCACTCCTCGGCACCACTCCCGCCTCCGCCGCCCAACTCGACGGCGTCGCCCGCTATGTGGCGCTCGGCGACTCCTACTCCTCCGGCCTCGGAGCCGGCAGCTACGACAGTGGCAGCGGCTCCTGCAAGCGCAGCAACAAGGCGTACCCCGCCCTCTGGGCCGCCGCGAACTCACCCGCCTCGTTCACCTTCGCGGCCTGCTCGGGGGCCCGTACGGGTGATGTCATCAACAGCCAATTGACGTCGGTGAACGGTGACACGACCCTGGTCTCCCTGACCGTCGGCGGCAATGACGCCGGCTTCGCCGACACCATGACCACCTGCGTGCTCAACTCCGAGAGCGCGTGCCTGTCCCGGGTCCAGCAGGCGCGCACGTACATCAACACCACCCTCCCCGGAAAGCTGGACCAGGTGTACAGCGCCATCTCCGGCAAGGCGCCCAACGCCCGGGTGGCCGTCCTGGGCTATCCCCGCTTCTACAAGCTGAGCGGCAGCTGCATCGCCGGCCTCACGGAGAAGGAGCGCGCCGCCATAAACGCCGCGGCGGACGACCTCAACGCCGTCACCGCCAAGCGGGCCGCCGACCACGGCTTCGCCTTCGGTGACGCCAACACCACCTTCGCCGGCCACGAGATCTGCTCGGGCAGCGCCTGGCTGCACAGCGTCCGCTATCCCGTCGAGGAGTCCTACCACCCGACCGCCACCGGCCAGTCCAGCGGCTACCTGCCGGTGTTCCGCGCCACCACGTGATCCCCGCCGGGCGAACTCTCCTCGTAGGAGGGCGATCCGTCGCTCCCCGAAGGCGAGCCCGCGCTCTCTGAAGGCGGGCTCTCGTCGTACGTAGGAGAGGCCGTCCCCGTGTCCGTATCCGTAGGGGACGGCTCCGGGGTCGTCTTCGTGGGTGACGGTGCCGGGGTCGTGTCCGTGGGGGCCGGCCCCGGGTAGGAAGGAGCAGGGGAGGCCCCGCCGCCCGGGGCCTCCCTCTCGCACGTCAGGGAGAAGGCGGCGCGGTTCGAGGCGACCGCCTTCGGACTGCGCACCCGCAACCCCGCGCGGCCCGCCCGTGTGCCGCCCGGCTCGTATGCCGTCACCGTGAGCCCGACCGTGACCCGCTGCGCCCCGCCGTCCGGGAAGCGGACCGTCCGCCACGGCCCGTCGGAGGTACCGCGGCCGTCGACGTCCCAGCGGTAGACGACCTCGGCCGGACCGCGGCTGACCGAGATGACCCCGGAGAACGCGGGGGCCGCGGCGGCCGGCGGTGGGCAGCGGCCCCCGTAGCGGCCGCGCAGGGTCGACACGGCGGCCGTGACCCTGACCTCGGGCGGTGACGTGCGCGCCCCGCCCCCGTGGCCACCGCCCCGGCCGGTGTCCTCTCCCGGCGACGCCCCCGGCGCGCTCGCGGACGACGTACGGTCGGCCGGTCCGGGCCCCGGGCCGCCGTTCCCGCCCAGCAGCCCCCAGGCGGCGCCGCCGGCCGCCAGCGCGACGGCCAGGGCGGTCACTGCCAGGCTGACGGCCGAGCGGCGCCTGCGGCGGGGCGGCGGCGCGGTGTGCGGGCCGTAGGAGCCGACAGGGGGAGGCGGCGGGGCATCCGACGCGGAGTCCGTACCGGTGTCCCCGGGCGGGCCGGGCGCCGCGACCGTCGGGGAGTACGGGAGCGGCGGCGCGGCGGCCGTCACCGTGGCCGGCTGCCCGCCGCTCGCGACCGCCGCCAGCATCCCCGCCACCTCGTCCGCCGGCAGCCGCTCGCGCGGGTCCTTGCGGAGCAGCCCCGCCAGTACGGGCGCCAGCGGGCCCGCCCGGCGCGGCGGCGGCAGCTCCTCGTCGACCAGCGCGCGCATCGTGCCCAGCGGCGTCTCCTCGTGGAACGGCGGCGCGCCCTCCACCGCCGTGTACAGCGTCACGCCCAGCGACCACAGGTCCGACTCCGGGCCCGGCGTCCGCCCGAGCGCCCGCTCCGGCGCAAGGAATTCGGGCGAGCCGATCAGCTCGCCGGTCAGGGTCAGCGCGGAGGACCCCTCGACCGTCGCGATCCCGAAGTCGGTGAGCACCACCCGGCCGTCGTTCGCCAGCAGGACGTTGCCCGGCTTGACGTCGCGGTGCAGCACGCCCGCCGCGTGCGCCACCCGCAGTGCGGCCAGCACCTCAGTGCCGATACGGGCCGCGCGCTCGGGGGACAGCGGCCCGTCGGCCGCCAGCGTCTCGGCGAGCGAGAGGCCGCGGACCAGCTCCATCACGACCCACGGGCGGCCGCCCTCGGTGACCACGTCGAAGACGGTCACGACGTTCCGGTGCGCGATCCGGGCCGCTGCCCGGCCCTCCCGCTCCAGCCGCGCGTACAGCAACCGTTCCTCGTGCGCGGGCAGTTCGCGCGGCGCCCGTACCTCCTTGACGGCCACCTCGCGGCCCAGCAGTTCGTCCCGGGCCCGCCACACCGCGCCCATGCCGCCGCGGCCCAGCTCGTCGAGCAGGCGGTAGCGGCCCGCCAGTACCCGTTCGTTTCCCGCACCTGTGTCCATGGCACGAGCCCCCTCGACCCCGCAAAAGGAGCGATGTGGGGAAAACGTACCTCCGTACGCCGCCGTTGCCGCCCCTTCGGAGGCAATCCGGCAGCGATACGGGGCGGGGCGCGGCCCCTTGTGGTGACGCTCCGTCATGGGGGGCGCACGCTCGGGGCCACCGCGTGCCCCCGTACGCCGTCAACTCGGCCTGGAGTAGGTGCGGTACGCGGACGTTCCGTATGGTGTTGGTCAACGCCCTTGCGGGGCAGGTGAATACTGATACCGGGCTGCGCGAAGGACGTGCGGGAGAGATAGGGTTACCCTGCCCGGGCCGGGTGCCCTCGTACGGGTGGGGAGTGTCATGGAACAGATTGCAGTACGCAGCAGGCCGCGAGTGCCTGCCATCACATGCGGCGGCGCGTCCAGTGCGCGTCTGGACCGCCATCTCGCGGTGCTCGGCGGACCGGCGATACCGCAGCGGGAGACCGAGGGCGCCACGTCGCTGATGCAGGAGATCACCAAGCGTGACCACGCGCGGACGCGGAAGAGCCGCGGGGCGCGGGTGTCGCTCTTCGCGCCGCTGCGCCGGCTGCGCCGGTCGCTCTTCGGCGGCCACGGCTGAGCGGGGCCGCGCCGAGCGGTGCTCCGGTGCGCCCCGAGTGCGCCCCGTCAGCTCCCCGCCGCTGATCCGGCCCCGTCCGCGGGCCCCGGAACCGCCCGGCCCCGGCCACCGCAGCACAGCGTCACGGTCGTACGCGTCCGTCCCTCTCCCGGCAGCCCGGGGGCGGGGCGGGCGCGTTCGGCGTTTCCGGCGGCCGGTGAGCGGTATCGGCGTACCGGGTTACCTGCTCACCTGTACCGGATCATCGCCTCACTCGTAACGGTGATCTCTCGCCGGGCTGTTGACGTGACGATCATTCCGCGTCAGGGTGCAGTCGCTTGCCCCGTACAACCATCTTTGCCGCGGGAGGCGCCGGTGTGTGATCTGCACGACGACCACGAGCACAAGCACGGGCACGACGCGGGGGCGGCCCCCGGCGGGCTCAGCAGACGCAGAATCGTTCAACTGCTGGGGGCCGCGGGGGTGAGCACGGCGGCCATGAGCGCCGCCGCCGACCCCGCGATGGCCGCGGCGTCCGACGCGACCGCCGCCGACCCCGACGGATACCAAGCGCCGAAGGGGCTGGCCGAGGACTCCCCGGCCAAGGCCGCCGCGCTCGCCTGGATCGACGACCAGCGGGCGAAGATCACCGGCCTGGACGACGAGATCTGGGAGAACGCCGAACTCTCGCTGCGCGAGTGGAAGTCCTCGCTCGCCGAGGCGGACTTCCTCAAGGCCGCCGGCTTCGACGTGGAGTTCGGCACGGCCGGCTTCCCGACCGCCTTCACCGCCACCTTCCGGCACGGCAAGGGCGGCCCGGTGCTCGGCTTCAGCGGTGAGTACGACGCGCTGCCGGGGCTGTCACAGCGCAAGGGCGTGGGCCACCACGACCCGCTGGAGTACGTCCACGACCCGTTCGCGCCCGGGTACGGGCCCGGCCACGGCTGCGGGCACTGCGCCCTCGGTACCGCGGCGGCGGCCGCGGCCGCTGCGGTCGCCAAGGCCGCCACCGCGCACGGCCTCGACGTGACCGTGAAGTTCTTCGGCTCCACCGCCGAGGAGCAGCTGATCGGCAAGACGTACGCGGTCAGCAAGGGCGTGTACGACGGGCTGGACGCCTTCCTGGACTGGCACCCGTCCACGTCCAACGCGACCGGCTGGGGCTCGTCCACCGCGATGACCGCGGTCACCTTCACCTTCCTCGGCGTCGCGGGCCACGGCGGCACCCCGCTCGGCAACAAGAGCGCGCTGGACGCCGCCGTGATGATGGCGACGATGTCGGAGTTCCTGCGGGAGGAGAACCTCGCGCCGTCCGGCCGGCTGCACTGGGTGATCAACAACGGCGGTGACATCCCGAACGTCACCCCGGAGATATCCGAGATCTCGTACTATGTGCGCGAGGGCAGCCCGGAGCGGGTACAGGTCCTGCTCGACAAGGTCATCGAGGTGTCCGAGGCGGCCGCCAAGGCCAGCCGGACCACCGTCCGGCACCGGATCACCTCGGCCTGCTGGAACCAGCTCCCGTCCCGGTCCTTCGCCGAGCTGATGCACGACAACATGCGGAAGATCGGCCCGCCGGAGTTCAGCGACGAGGCTCAGCGGCTGGCCAAGGACCTGCAGAAGTCGCTCGGCCTGCCCGAGAAGGGGCTGCACGACAAGATCGGCGAGCTGACCCCGCCCAACCCGGTCTTCATGGGCGGCGGTTCCACCGATGTCGCCGACATCAGCTGGAACGTGCCCACCGTCTCCATGGGCGCGGCCCTCGCCCCCATCGGCACGAAGATGCACACCTGGTCGACGGCCGCCTGCGCCGCGGCGGCGCCCGGCCACGCGGCCCTCCTCGCGGCGGCGAAGTACCTCGCGGCGACCGCGGTGGACCTGATCACCCAGCCCGCGCGGCTGAAGGCGGTCAAGGACGAGTTCGCCGAGCGGACCAAGGGCGTGCGCTGGAAGACCGCCCTTCCGGACGGCTACGAGCCGCCCATGTACGAGCCGCCGCAGTGGTTCCTGGAGCGCACCGGCCAGTCCTGGCCGCCGCCGAACATCACCTGGCCCCCGAAGCGCGTGGTGAGCAACGAGAAGTTCAGCTCGCTGGGGCCGGAGCTCGCGCCGCAGAAGTAGTCCTGCGGGCCGCGGGCCCCGTCAGAGCAGCGCGAACTGGCCGTCCGGGCCCTCCTCCTGGTGGTCCAGGACGGAGGCCGGGCGGCGCGTCGCCGCGGGTGCCGGGAGGACGCCCGCGGCGGTCAGCTCCGTGGCGCCGACGGGCGGGGACGCGGCGAGCGCGGTCGTCAAACCGGCTTGTTCGGGGGAGAGTTCGCCGAGCAGGGCCAGTACGGTGATCAGCTCCAGGAGGTCGGTGGTCCACTCCTGGGGCCAGGCGGCAGGGCGCAGCGCCTCCAGGGTGCCCGGCTCGACCGCGCCCGTACGCCGCTCCAGCCACGCCTCCAGGACGCGGACGCCGCCCGCGTGCGCGTCCCAGGCGGCGACGGGTACGGGGGAGATCCGGCCCCCGCCGATGTCCAGCGCCTCCTCCTCCGGGTCGTACGCGATCTCGGTAGGGAGCCCCCGGGCGGGCAGCGCTGCGCGCACGTACGGGCGGCGGCCGCCGGGCAGCCGGGGGCGCTCGCCGGAGCCCGCACCACGGGTGTGCAGCCGGATCAGCTCGCGCCCCAGCGCCACCCCGCGCGCCCACACCTCTGGGTCCGCAGTGAGCGGGACGGTGATGCCTGCGCTCTCGTGCCGGGCGGTGGCGGCGAGGTAGGCGAAGGCGTCCTCGGCGGTGACCGGGTGCCCGAGGCGGTCACCGAGGTGGCCGAGGAGGCCGGGCGCGAGGTTCGGTTCGGTGCCGTTGGGGCGGCGGTACAGGGGGCGGACACGGCCCTGGCGGCCGACGGGAAGCACCGCCGAGAGGGCGAGCGCAGGGCCGGTGTCCTGCGGGACGCGCGGCTGCTCGACGGCGAAGAGCTGGGCGGCGTCCGCGACCCGCCACAGTTCGGGCCGGGCCGCGTCGATCAGCCGGTGGTCGGGCAGCAGCCAGAGCTGGTCGTACGTGCCGTGCCGGACCCGCATCGGCTCGGCGCAGGGCGCGTCGCCCGCGACCAGCCGGGCCAGCCGGCCGGTCGTGGTGGCCCGGCCGGGGAGCTGGCCGACCGCGGTGTGCAGGGTGCGGGCCCGGGACGGGCGGAAGAGCCGCTCACGGTCCGCAAGGCCGTCGGCTCGCAGCAGCGCGTCCCAGCGGGCGCGCAGCGAGGCGGCGTCGGGCGCCATGATCCACGCCCGGCCCAGCCGCGGCGCGGGCACGGACCACGGCATCAGATCGGACAGCAGGGGCGCGTCCCCCTCGTCCCGCTTCGCCGTCACGCGGCAACCCTCCCGGACGTTTCCGATGACCCGGGCATGGTAACCACGCCCCCGCTGGACGGACTCAGGCTCTCAGTGGGCGTCCAGCGTCACCGTGAACGAGAAACGGTCGCCCCGGTAATGGATCCGCGCCACATCCACCACCTGCCCCGCCTCGTCGTAGGTGATGCCCGTGTAGTGCAGGATCGGGCTGAGCAGCGGGACGTCCAGCAGCCGCGCGGTTTCCGGGTCCGCCAGCCGAGCTTCCACGGTGTCGGTGATCCGGCCGATCCGCAGGCCCACCGTGTCCCGCAGCACCTTCGTCATCGGGTGGCGCTCCAGCTCGGCCGGGTCGATGCGGGCGGCGACGTCCGGACGGACGTGGTTGACGGCGTGGTTGGTCGGCTCGCCGGTCCGCTCGTCGCTGCGCAGTCGCCGGTACACGCCGACCTCCGGCAGCCCGGGGAAGTGCTCGGCCAGCTCCGGCGGCACCGGCCCCGTGCCGTGCTCCAGCAGCTCGCTCACCATGCCGGACTGCTGGGCCACGATCGCGTCCACCGAGCCCAGCAGCTGTACCGGGGCGCCGCGCCGCGCGGCCGGCTCGATGAAGGTGCCGCGCCGCCGGTGCCGGCTGATCAGCCCCTCGGTCTCCAGCTCCTTCAGGGCCTGCCGCATGGTCAGCACGCTCACCCCGTAGTGCGCGGCGAGCGTCTCCTCGGTGGGCAGCCGCAGCGGCGCTTCGGGGGAGCGGCCCAGTATCGAGGCCCGCAGCGACTGCGAGACCTGGTACCACAGGGGCAGCTTGCGGTTCAGGGCGAGCGAGTCGGGCGCGAAGGTCGTCACGGCGGGCTCCGGTCAGGGACGGCTGGGTTCTCCGGGGAATCCTCCCCCGGACCCCCACTGGCGTTCGAGACCCTGCCACACGTCGTCGTAGCCTCGTTGCAAGTGGTCGGCGCTCGCGGCCTGTTCGGTGAGCAGCACCGGCCAGCGCGTCTCGAACATGAACGCCAGCCCGTCGTCGACCTTCTGCGGCTTCAGCTCGGCGGTGCTCGCCTTCTCGTACGTCGCGCGGTCCGGGCCGTGCGCGGACATCATGTTGTGCAGCGACCCGCCGCCGGGCACGAATCCCCCCTTGCCGCCGGTCTTCGCGTCGTACGCGCCCTCGATGAGGCCCATGTACTCGCTCATCACATTGCGGTGGAAGTAGGGCGGCCGGAAGGTGTTCTCGCCGACCAGCCAGCGCGGCGCGAAGACCACGAAATCCACGCCCGCCAGGCCCGGGGTGTCGGACGGGGAGGTGAGCACCGTGAAGATCGACGGGTCCGGGTGGTCATAGGAGATGGACCCGAGGACATTGAAACGGCGCAGGTCGTAGACGTACGGGACGTGATTGCCGTGCCAGGCGACGACGTCCAGCGGAGAGTGGTCGTAGGTCGCGGTCCAGAGGTTGCCGCAGAACTTGTTGACGACCTCGTGGGGGCCCTCGACGTCCTCGTACGCGGCGACGGGAGCCAGGAAGTCCCGCGGATTCGCGAGTCCGTTGGCGCCGATCGGGCCGAGGTCGGGGAGCTGGAAGGGGCGGCCGTAGTTCTCGCAGACGTAACCGCGGGCGCTCGCCTCCAGCAGCTCGACGCGGAAGCGGACGCCGCGCGGGATCAGTGCGATATGCCCCGGTTCGGCGCGCAGCAGCCCGAATTCCGTGCGCAGCAGCAGCCCGCCGCGTTCCGGGACGATCAGCAGCTCGCCGTCGGCGCTGCTGAACACCCTGCGCTCCATGGAGGAGTTGGCGCGGTAGAGGTGCACCGCCATGCCGCTGCGCTCGGTGACGTCGCCGTTGCCGCCCAGCGTCCACAGTCCGGCGACGAAGTCGGTGCCGGGCGCGGGCTCGGGCAGCGGGTCCCAGCGCAGCCGGTTGGGGTCGGGCACCGTCCCGGTGAAGGGGGCGGCGCGCACGCCGCCGTTGTCCGCCCGTACGAACGGCGGATGGGCCGCCGAGGGGCGGATGCGGTACAGCCAGGAGCGGCGGTTGGCGGCCCGCGGCTCGGTGAACGCGGTGCCGCTGAGCTGCTCCGCGTACAGACCCAGCGGGGCGCGCTGGGGGGAGTTGCGGCCGGTGGGCAGTGCGCCGGGGACGGCCTCCGAGGTGTGTTCGTTCCCGAACCCCGGGGAGTGGGCCAGTCCCTCGGCCGTCTTCCTCGCCCGCTCCTCGCCCGTGCCTGTCATCGCGTACTCCCGCCGCTCAACCCGGAGAACCTCAAGGAATCCTGTGCATGACCTTAGGATTGGCGCCCGGGCCCGTCAACGGAATCGCCCGGAGACGCTCCCGTGAGCGGCGGGAACCGGCCGGAGTGCGTGCAGGATGGAGTACGTGGATACCCCGTCACTCCGCCGCGCCCCGGTCCAGCGACGCAGCGCCGAGCGCCTGACCCGCATCCTCGACGCCTGCGCCGAAGTCCTCGACGAGCAGGGGTACGAGGACCTGAGCACCCGCGCGGTGGCCGCCCGGGCCGAGGTGCCCATCGGCTCGGTCTACCGCTTCTTCCCCAACAAGCGGGCGATGGCCGAGGCGCTGGCGCTGCGCAATCTCGACGGGTACGCGGAGCGGGTCACCGCCGGGCTCGCGGCGGCCGGTGACCGGCTGGACTGGCGGTACGCCATGGACGTGGTGATCGAGGAGTACCTCGTCATGAAGCGGTCCGTGCCGGGCTTCGCGCTGGTGGAGTTCACCGTGCCCGCGCCGCAGGCCACCCGGGAGGCCAACCACCGCGTCGCCGACCGGCTGCTGGCGCTGCTGGCCGGGCCGCTCGGCCTGGACCCCGCGGAGGAGCGGCTGCGGACCGCGTTCCTGGTGGGCGTGGAAGCGGCCGACGCGCTGGTGCAGCTGGCCTTCCGGGTCGCGCCCGAGGGCGATCCGGGGATCGTCGCGGAGACCAAGGAGCTGCTGCGGGCGTACCTGGGACGGGTGCTGGACTGAGCGCGCTGCGACCGCTGCCCTATTGACCTGGGGTTTTGCTCGTATTGCTCGCGCGTCAAGGTCTTGTTAACAAAAGTTCGCCGCCCCTAACGTCACCACGACCGCCACCCCCTGGCAGGTGTTCAAGGGCGAACGTGAGGTACCCCCAATGCTGACAATCCTCGGGTTTGTCATGATTGCCACCTTCTTGGTGCTGATCATGATGAAGAAGATGTCGCCGATAGCGGCGCTCGTGCTCATTCCCGCACTGTTCTGCGTCCTGATCGGACAGGGCGCGAACCTTGGTGACTACGTCATCAAGGGCATCGGCGACCTGGCGCCGACCGCCGCGATGCTGATGTTCGCGATCATCTACTTCGGAGTGATGATCGACGTCGGCCTCTTCGACCCGATCGTCCGCGGCATCCTGAAGTTCTGCAAGGCCGACCCGGTCCGCGTGGTCGTGGGTACCGCGCTGCTCGCCGCCATCGTCTCGCTCGACGGCGACGGCTCCACCACCTTCATGATCACCGTCTCGGCGCTGTATCCGCTCTACAAGCGCCTGAAGATGAGCCTCGTGGTGATGACCGGCGTCGCCGCCACCGCCAACGGCGTGATGAACACGCTGCCCTGGGGCGGCCCCACCGCCCGTGCCGCGACCGCGCTGAAGCTGGACGCCGGCGACATCTTCATCCCGATGATCCCCGCGCTGGCCACCGGCCTGCTCGCCGTCTTCGTCCTCGCCTACGTGCTGGGCCGCCGCGAGCGCAAGCGGCTGGGCCTGCTCACCCTGGACGAGCCCGGCAGCGCCAAGGTCATCGCCGAGGACACCGAGAACGCAGTGGTCACCGAGAAGGAGACGGTCCTCGTCGGCGCGGGCGCCGGCGGCAAGGGCGGCACCACCGGCCGTACGCTGCCCACCGGAGGCTCCGCCGGGACCGCCGGCCCGGACCACGGCCCGGCGCCCGAGGAGGAGTTCCAGGTCCTGGACCCGCACCGCGCCACCCTGCGCCCCAAGCTGTACTGGTTCAACGCCGCCCTCACCGTCGCGCTGCTCACCCTGCTGATCATGCAGGTGCTGGACATCCCGGTGCTCTTCCTGCTCGGCGCGGCCATCGCGCTCACCGTGAACTTCCCGCACATGAAGGACCAGAAGGCGCGCATCGCCGCGCACGCCGAGAACGTCCTGAACGTCTCCGGCATGGTCTTCGCCGCCGCCGTCTTCACCGGCGTGCTCACCGGCACCGGCATGGTCGAGCACATGGCCCGCTGGCTCGTCGGCAACGTCCCCGAGGCGCTCGGCCCGCACATGGGCCTGGTCACCGGCCTGCTCAGCATCCCGCTGACGTACTTCATGTCCAACGACGGCTTCTACTTCGGCATCGTCCCGATCCTCGCCGAGGCCGGCGCCGCGCACGGTGTGGGCGCCCTGGAGATCGCCCGCGCCTCCCTCGTGGGCCAGGCCCTGCACATGTCCAGCCCGCTCGTCCCCGCCGTCTACGTCCTGGTCGGCATGGCCAAGGTCGAGTTCGCCGACCACACCAAATTCACCGTGAAATGGGCCGCGCTCACGTCCCTGGTGGTGCTCGGCGCCGGACTGCTGTACGGAATCATCTGACCCATGAACGCTCCGACGCCCGGCAGGGGCTGGCTGCTGCGCCTCGTTCTCACCTTCTCCTTCGCCCAGGCGGCGGTGAGCATGGCACGGCCCGCCGTCTCCTACCGGGCGCTCGCGCTGGGCGCCGACGAGACCGCCGTCGGCGTCATCACCGGCGTGTACGCGCTGCTGCCGCTGCTGGTCGCGGTCCCGCTGGGCCGCCGCACCGACCACGGCCGCTGCACGCCCCTGCTGGCCGTCGGCATCGCGCTGATCACCGGCGGCTGCGCGCTCAGCGGCGTGGTGGCCTCGCTGCCCGCGATGGCCGCCTGGAGCGGTGTGATGGGCCTCGGCCACCTGTGCTTCGTGATCGGCGCCCAGTCCATCGTCGCCCGGCGCAGCGCCCCCGAGGAGCGCGACCGGAACTTCGGCCACTTCACCATCGGCGCCTCGCTCGGCCAGCTCATCGGGCCGATCGGCGCCGGACTGCTGATCTCCGGGCACGACGGCGCGATGGCCCGCACCAGCGCCACCGCACTGCTGGTCTCCGCGGCCGCCGCGGCCTGCGCCTGTACCGCCCTGTGGCGGCTGGAGCGGCAGGAACGACGAGACGGCGTACTCGGGGGTGGCACTGCACGCACCCATGCCCGCCGCGTTCCGGTCCTTGGCATCCTGCGCACCCGCGGCGTCGGCGCCGGCATCTTCATCAGCCTCTCGGTGCTCTCCGCCACCGACATCCTCACCGCCTACCTCCCGGTCGTCGGCGAGGCCCACCACATCGCGCCCGCCACGATCGGCCTGCTGCTGAGCCTGCGCGCCGCGGCCACCATCGCCTGCCGGCTGGTGATGACCCCGATGCTCCGCCTCCTCGGCCGTACCGCGCTGCTGACCAGCACGTGCGCGGCGGCGGCCCTCCTGTGCGCGGCCATCGCCGTGCCGCTGCCGGTCTGGGCACTGGCCCTCGTCCTGGCCGCGCTGGGCTTCTGCCTGGGCGTCGGCCAGCCGCTGTCCATGACCACCGTCGTGCAGGCGGCCCCCGACGACGCCCGCTCCACGGCCCTCGCCCTGCGCCTCACCGGCAACCGTCTCGGCCAGGTCGCGGCACCCGCCGGCGCCGGACTCGCCGCCGGCGTCGCGGGCGCCGCCGCGCCCTTCGTGCTGCTCGGCGTGCTGCTGCTGGGCTCGGCCGTGATCGCGGTACGGGTGCCGCGCGGGCCCGCCGTGCCCCGCAGGACGGCCGCCAGGGCTACGGAGGCGCGGGCGGGCCGTCCTCGAGAGCGGCGATCTGGGCGCGGGAGCTGAAGCCGAGCTTGGCGAGGATGTGCTCGATGTGCGAGTCGACGGTCCGCTTGGAGACGACGAGCTTCTCGGAGATCTCCCGGTTGGTGAGGCCCTGGGCGACCAGCGCCGCGACCTGACGCTCGCGGGGGGTGAGTTCGTCGGCCGGGGTGCCCCGCCGGACCGGCAGCTCCGGCATCTTCGTGAGGTCCTCGTCCAGCGCCAGTGCCACGGCCGCGGCCGGCGCCAGCGAGCCGCCCTCGGTGAACGCCCGGTGGAACGCGTCCGCGCCCAGTGCCCGGCGGGCCAGCTCGGCCGCCCTGTCGTGGAGCTCGTGCAGGACGGGGATGCCGAACCGGGCTTCCTTGGCGGCCTTGCGCCACAGCACGTCGGCAGCGCCCTGCAGGGTGCCCACCCGCTCGAAGTGGCCCTGCTCCGCGGCGTACCAGGCGAAGCCCTCCAGGAAGTGCGCGATGCCCATCGTGTCGCGCAGGGCGGCCTTGGAGTGGATGCCCTCGCGGCAGCACTCGATACTCTGCGCGAACTCGCCCTTCAGCCACAGGCCGACGCTCTTGACCCACAGCGCCCAGCTGCGCGACCAGTGTTCCTGCGGGTGGGCGGCGTTGCGGCGCAGGGATTCGTCGCACAGGGCGATGCCCTCGCCGATGCCTCCGGTGACGAAGTGGGCGAAGGCGAGGTGGAAGGCGGTGATCAGCAGGGCCACTTCGTCGCCCGCTTCGGCCATCCGCCGGCGGGCGTCGTCGTATCCCTCGATGACGCCGTCGACGGTGCCGCGGAAATAGCGCGCGTGATGCCGGAAGGCGAGCGTCCAGGCGAGGCCGCGGGCATCGCCGGCGCGGGCGGCGATCTCCTCGGCCTCGTCGAGCAGCGCCCAGTTGTCGCCCCGCTCGCCCTGGACGTCCAGGTACCAGCTGGTGAGCCAGAGCGCCTTGACGCGTTCAGGCGTCGGTTCGCGGCTGCATTCGAGGGCGCGGCGCAGCCAGTAGCGGCCCTCGGTGTACAGACCGGTGCACTGCCAGTAGCCCCACAGCCGGGTCGCGAGGCACAGGCCGTCGTACGCCAGGCCCGGGGTGCTGACGCAGGTCTCCAGCGCGGTCCGCAGGTTGGCCTGGTCGCAGCGGAGCCTGCGTACCCAGGCGAGCTGGGCGTCGCCGGTCCATTCGGCGTCGAACTGCCCGGCCCGGTCGAGGAAGTAGGCCGCGTGGCGCTTCCGCAGGCCCGCCTCCTCCGCTCCCGCGGCGAGCTGGTCCCGGCCGAACTCGCGGATCGTGTCGAGCATCCGGTAACGGGTGCCCACCTCGGTCTCCACGCGCTGCACGACGGACTTCTCCACGAGGCCGAAGAGCGCGTCGAGGACGTCCTCGGCCGGGAGGGTGCGCTCGTCGGCGCACACCCCTTCCGCCGCCTCCAGGCTGAACTCCCCGGCGAAGACGGAGAGCCGGGTCCACAGCACCCGCTCCTGGGGGGTGGACAGGGCGTGACTCCAGCCGATGGTGGTGCGCAGCGTCTGATGCCGGGGCACGGTGGTGCGGCGGCCGCCGGTGAGCAGCAGGAAGCGGCGGTCGAGCCGGCCGAGGATCTCCTCCAGGGACAGGGCGCGCAGCCGGGACACGGCCAGTTCGATGGCGAGGGGGATGCCGTCCAGGCGGCGGCACAGGGACGTGGCGTCGGCGAGGTTGTCGTCGGTGAGGGTGAATCCGGGTACGGCCGCGGCGGTGCGGTCCGCGAAGAGCTGCAGGGCGTCGGAGCGTGCGCCGGGCCGGCCGCACCGGGCCGCCGCGGCGTCCGGGCCGTCCTCCACGGACAGCGGGGGAATGGGCAGGACGTGCTCGCCCTCGATGTCCAGCGGCTGCCGGCTGGTCGCGATCAGCCGCACGTCCGGTGCGGTGCGCAGGAGTTCGTCGGCGAGCAGCGCGCACGCGTCGATCAGATGCTCGCAGGTGTCGAGGACGATCAGGGCGTTCTTGTCCTCCAGGTAGGCGGTGAGGACTTCCATGGCGGGCCGGGCGGCCTGCTCGGGCAGATCGAGCGCGGCCGCGACGGTGTTGGGCAGCAGCTCGGGTTCGGTGAGCGCGGAGAGCGGTACGAGATGGACCCCGTCCGGGGACCGGTCGCGCAGCCGATGCGCTGCGCGCACCGCCGTACGGGTCTTGCCGACCCCGCCGGGGCCGGTGAGGGTGACCAGGCGAAAGCGGTCGAGCACCGCCGCGACCTGCGCGATCTCCCGCTGTCTGCCGATGAAGCTGGTCGTTTCGGCGGGCAGCTCGCCGCTGCGCCGGTGCCCGGTCTCCTGGACCATGCGCATCGCCACCCCGTACGTCGGTACTCGTGAATGGTGCTGGATGGCGCGCACGGTAGCGGCGACGCGTGGGTCGTGCGTCCCTTCCGGCGACTGTCACCCGCCCGAAAGGCGGGAGTGGGATACTGCGCCGCCCGCCACCCGAAATCAGTCGAGAGGGGACCCTCGGCAGGGTGGCGCCCCGCAAACTAGCGGCGATAGTTTGTACGCGCGGCGTATGAGCGCCCGCTTAGCGCACCTGACGACCACCCCTGGGGAGGACGCCGACATGAAGGCACACGACGGCATGTACATCGACGGAGCCTGGCGGGACGCGGTGGGGGGCGACACCATCGAGGTGCGCAACCCCGCCGACGAGCAGGTGATCGCCACCGTTCCGGCCGGCACCGCGGCCGACATCGACGCCGCCGTACGGGCGGCGCGCGCCGCCCTCCCCGGCTGGCGCGCCACCGCGCCCGCCGAGCGCGCCGCCAAGCTCACCGCGCTGGTCGAGCAGCTCAAGGGGCGCGCCGGCGAGATCGCCGAGACCATCACCGCCGAGCTGGGCTCGCCGAAGTCCTTCGCCGCGAACGTGCAGACCGGCATGCCGATCGCGGTGACCGCCTCGTACGCCCAGCTCGCCGCCGAGCACTCCTTCGAGGAGCAGCTCGGCACCTCCACCGTGCTGCACGAGCCGGTCGGCGTGGTCGGCGCGATCACGCCCTGGAACTACCCGCTGCACCAGATCACCAACAAGGTCGCCCCGGCGCTCGCCGCGGGCTGCACCGTCGTCCTCAAGCCCGCCGAGGACACCCCGCTCACCGCCCAGCTCTTCGCCGAGTGCGTGGACGCGGCGGGGATCCCGGCCGGCGTCTTCAACCTCGTCACCGGCCTCGGCACGGTCGCGGGCCAGGCGCTCGCCGAGCACGAGGGCGTGGACCTGGTCTCCTTCACCGGCTCCACCGCGGTCGGCAAGAAGATCGGCGCCATCGCCGGCGGCGCCGTCAAGCGCGTCGCGCTGGAGCTGGGCGGCAAGTCCGCCAACGTCATCCTGCCGGGCGCCGACCTCGCCAAGGCCGTGAAGGTCAACGTCGCCGACGTCATCCGCAACTCCGGCCAGTCCTGCAACGCGCTGACCCGGATGCTCGTCCACGAGGACCAGTACGAGGAGGCCGTCCGGCTCGCCGCCGACATCGTCGCCAAGTACGTGCCCGGCGACCCGAACGACGAGGCCAGCCGCCTCGGTCCGGTCGTCAACGCCAAGCAGCGCGACCGGGTCCGCGGCTTCATCGCCAAGGGCCAGGAGGAGGGCGCGCGCCTGGTCACCGGCGGCGCCGAGGCCCCCGAGGGGCTGCCGTCCGGCTACTACGTCCGCCCGACCGTCTTCGCCGACGTCACCCCCGGCATGACCATCGCGCAGGAGGAGATCTTCGGGCCGGTCATCTCGATCATGAAGTACCGGGACGAGGACGAGGCCGTGAAGATCGCCAACGGCACCGTCTACGGCCTGGCCGGCGCCGTCTGGGCCAAGGACCAGGAGACCGCGGTGGCGTTCGCGCGCAAGCTCGACACCGGCCAGGTCGACATCAACGGCGGCCGCTTCAACCTCCTCGCGCCCTTCGGCGGGTACAAGCAGTCCGGCGTCGGCCGCGAGCTGGGCCCGCACGGCCTGACCGAGTACCTCCAGACCAAGTCGCTCCAGCTCTGAGCGGCCCGGGCGCCGGTCCCGGCCGGCGCCCGATCCTTTCCCCGCAGGTCCCATCCCGCAGTTCCCGCCCGTACTCCGCACTCCCCACCGAGGAGACCGCACCGTGGTCCGCGCTGCCGTACTGACCGCCGTCAACGCCCCGCTGGAGATCGCCGAGATCCAGCTCCCCGATCCCGGACCCGGCCAGATCCGGGTCAAGCTCGCCGCGGCCGGGGTCTGCCACTCCGACCTGTCGCTGTCCAACGGCACGCTCAAGCAGCCGGTCCCCGCGGTCCTCGGGCACGAGGGCGCGGGGACCGTCACCGCCGTCGGGGAGGGCGTCACCGGCCTCGCGCCCGGCGACCCGGTCGTCCTCAACTGGGCGCCGTCCTGCGGCGACTGCCACTTCTGCGGGCTGGGCGAGGTGTGGCTGTGCGCCAACTCGGCCGCCGCGGCGGCGAAGCCGTACGCACAGCGCGCGGACGGCAGCGAGCTCTACCCGGGCCTCGGTACGGCCGTCTTCGCCGAGGAGACGGTGGTCGCGGCGAACGCCGCGCTGCCGCTTCCGAAGGGCGTACCGCTCACCGAGGCCGCCCTGCTGGGCTGCGCGGTCCTCACGGGCTGGGGCGCGGTGCACAACTCCGCGCAGGTCCGCGCGGGGGAGTCGGTCGTCGTCTTCGGCGTCGGCGGCGTCGGCCTGGCCACGCTCCAGGCCGCGCGGATCGCGGGCGCGGGCCCGATCATCGCCGTCGACGTCTCCCCGGCGAAGGAGGAGCTGGCGCGCGCGGCGGGCGCCACGGACTTCCTGGTGGCGGCCGATGACACTGCCAAGAGCATCCGCAAGATCACCGGCGGGGTCGGCGCCGACGTCGCCCTCGAATGCGTCGGCCGCGCCGACACGATCCGTACCGCCTGGTCCTCGACCCGCCGCGGCGGCCGCACGACGGTCGTCGGCGTCGGCGGCCAGGACCAGCAGGTCACCTTCTCCGCGCTGGAGCTCTTCTACTTCGGCCGCACCCTCTCCGGCTGCGTCTACGGGAACAGCGACCCCGCCAAGGACCTCCCGGTCATCGCCGAGCACGTCCGCAGCGGCGCGCTGGACCTGTCCGGGCTGGTCACCGAGCGGATCGGGCTGGAGGGCATCCCGGCCGCCTTCGACGCCATGCTCGCGGGCAAGGGAGGCCGCGCGCTGATCGTCTTCTGATGGCCTGACACGGTCCGACTGACCCCCGGGAGCGAGTGCCCCGGGGGCCTTCGGGCTGCCCGGAACATGCCGCTCCAGCTGGGCAAAGCCCCGCTCATGCCTCCGTAAAAACTCCTGTTGCGCAGACCGTTGACCACGTACCAGCCGGTCGGTACGGTCACCCGCAATCACGGCGCCGCCCCCCGTTCCCCAGCACCCTCGGAGCGTGCACGCATGGACACGGCCTCCCCCGCGACACCGAGCCCCACCCCGGCCCCCACCGCCCGGCACCGCCGCAAGGTGGCCACCGCGGCCGCTCTGGCGTCCGCCGTCGAGTGGTACGACTACTTCGTCTTCGGCATCGCCGCGGCCCTCGTACTGGGGCACGCCTTCTTCCCCTCGGGGAGCCAGGTCGCCGGCGTGCTCGCCGCATTCGCGACCTTCGCGGTCGGCTTCCTCGCCAGACCCATCGGCGGCGTCATCGCCGGCCAGCTCGGCGACAAGCGCGGCCGCAAGCCCATGCTCGTCCTGGCGCTGACGCTGATGGGCCTGGCCACGACCGGCATCGGCCTGCTCCCCACGTACGAGACGATCGGCATCGCCGCGCCGATCCTCCTGGTCCTGCTGCGCATCGTGCAGGGCATCGCGGTCGGCGCCCAGTGGGGCGGCGCGATGCTGATGGCCACCGAGTACGCCCCCGAGGGCAAGCGCGGGCTGTACGGCTCGCTGGTCCAGCTCGGCGTGCCGATCGGCGTGGTCACCGCCAACACCGTCTTCCTGGTGGCCGGCGCGGTCGTCGGCGACGCGGGCTTCGCCTCCTGGGGCTGGCGACTGCCGTTCTTCGTCGGCATCCTCGTGCTGGTCCTCGCCTGGTACATCCACACCCGCGTCGAGGAGACGCCCGAATTCCGCGACGCCGAGCGCCGGCTGGCCGCCGCCGAACAGCAGGCGGACGCCCAGCGCTCGCCGCTGCGCACGATCCTCCGCCAGCACCTCGGCACGGTCCTGCTGGCCGGCGGCAGCTTCACGGTGAACACGGCGACGTTCTACATCCTGATCACCGGCGTACTGGACTACGCCACCCGCGAGCTGGCCATGCAGCGCACGGCCGTGCTGACCGTCTCCCTCCTGGTCAGCCTCACCCAGCTCGCCCTGATCCCGGCCTCCGCGGCGCTCTCCGACCGGATCGGCCGGCTGCGTGTCTACACGCTCGGCGCGGTCGGGCTGCTGGTCTGGGCGATACCGATGTTCCTGCTGATCGACACCGCCTCGCTGGTGTGGCTGGCCGTCGGCACGTTCATCGCCAGCTGCTTCCTGAGCATCATGTACGGGCCGCAGGCCGCACTGTTCGCCGAGCTGTTCTCGGCGGAGATGCGCTACACGGGGGCCTCGCTCGGCTACCAGATCAGCGCCGTCCTGGGCGGCGGCCTCGCGCCGTTCCTGATGGTCCTGCTGCTGGAGGCGAGCGGCACCTCGATGGCGGTCTCCGGCTACATCATGGTGCTCGCGGTGATCGCCCTGGCCTCCATCGCGGTACTCGCCAAGCGCGCCAAGCGGGCGGCCGCGGAGGCCGCTGCGCCCGCCGCTGCCCCGGCTACGCAGCCGCGGCCGGCGGAGTAGCGGGGCCCGCCGGGGCCTCGGACGCCGCGGGCTCGCCGGCCTTCCGCAACCGCGGGAAGGCCGGCACCGCGACCAGGAACGCCAGCGTGGTCAGCACGAACGGCCAGGTGAAGGTGTGCCCGCCGGACGGGGCGAAGAGCGCGGCGGTCGCCGAGGTCAGGATGGTGGCCGCGGTCGCGCCGGTCACCGCGTACGCCAGCGACCAGCGGTCGGTGGCCAGGAAGACGCCGCCCAGCGCCATCGTGACGAGCACCGCGTTGTATCCCGTCCCGCCGTCGGCGATCTGCCCGGCGGGCGCGCCCAGCAGCCAGCCCGCCGCGATGCCCACCGCGCTGCCCAGGCAGGCCAGCGCGCCCAGCCGGCGGTCGGCGACGAAGATGCCGACGAGGAAGAGCGCGCCGACGTACCACTGCGGCATGAAGAAGATCTGGGCGATGTTGGAGAAGAAGGCGTGCCAGAGGTCGGACCAGGTGAGTGCGGTCCGGCCGGACGCCGGGCTCGCGAGCGTGGCCAGGCCGGGGCCCTGGTGCCAGACGCGGACGAAGCCGGGCGCCGCGATGGTCATGGCGCTGGCGGTGAGGCAGTACGGCAGGGTCAGCGTGGGCAGGTTCCACGGGCGCAGCAGCGTGCCGACGGCCCCGGTGAGCACGGTGACGACCACGCAGCCGCCTGCGGCCAGCAGCGCGGTGGAGAGGTGGTCGGCGCCCAGGAAAGCGGCGAAACCCACCGCCACCAGGCAGGAGTTGAAGCCCTCCAGGCCCGCGGTGACCCGGTCGCGGGCCACGCCGAGCGCCTGCGCCGTGGCCGTGCCGAGCGCGGTGCCGCACAGTCCGTAGATGCCGTACTGCCAGCCGGCGGCGAACAGGGCGACGGTGAAGATCAGCCCGGCGAGCGCGCTGGACAGGAAGTCGACCTGTGCCTGGCCGCGCAGTACTCGCAGCAGGAAGGCATAGCACCGGCGGTCCGGTATCGGCTGCTGCACGTGTCTTCTCCTGTCGCGCGCGGTACGTCACGGCCGACCGGATATTACATGGGTGTTACATGTACGTAACAGGGGAGGGTCGCGGTATCGCGGCGGGTGAGGTCAGGAGACCGGCTGGTACTGCAGCGCCAACCCGTCGACCAGGGCTCGCAGTCCGGACTCGAAGGCGCCCTCGTCGACCTGCTGCTGGTGCTCGGCGAGCAGATGGGCCTGGCCGAGGTGGGGGTAGTCGGCGGGGTCGTAGGCGGCCGCGTCGTCGACGAAGCCGCGGGCGAAGGAGCCCAGCGCCGAGCCCGCCACGAAGTACCGGACCATCGCGCAGACCTTGGTGGCCTGCGCGGGCGGCCAGCCGGCCTCGACCATGCCGCCGAACGCCGCGTCGGCCATCTTCAGGCCCGCCGGGCGGCGGCCGGGCCCCTGGGCGAGGAACGGCACGAAGTTCGGGTGCGCGGCGAGCGCTGCGCGGTAGGACCGGGCCCACTCCAGCAGCCCGCGCCGCCAGTCCCCGTCGGGTCCAAATCCGGAGACGTCGACCTTGGCGATCACCATGTCCGCCGCGGCGTCCAGGATCTCGTCCTTGGTCGTGAAGTGGTTGTACAGCGACGGGCCGCTCACCCCGAGTTCGGCGGCGAGCCGCCGGGTGGAGAGCGCCTGCAGTCCCTCCTCGTCGATGAGCGCGAGGGCCGCCGTGACGATGCGCTCACGGCTCAGCAGGGGCTTGCGGGGTCGGGCCATGACGCACATAGTAGAGGCCGCCGCAAAAAACTAGCAGTGATAATTAAGGCCCAGAGGAAGACGCATCATGAACCTCGAACTCAATGAGGAGCAGGCCGCCGTCCGGCAGCTCGCCAAGGACTTCGTCGACCGCGAGGTCGCCCCGCACGTCACGGAGTGGGACCGCGCCGAGCAGGTCGACCGCGGAATCGTGAAGACCATGGGCGACCTGGGTTTCCTGGGCCTGACGATCCCCGAGGAGTACGGCGGCTCCGGCGGCGACCACTTCGCGTACGCGCTGGTCACCGAGGAGCTGGGGCGCGGCGACTCCTCCGTGCGCGGCATCGTCTCCGTCTCGCTCGGGCTGGTCGCCAAGTCCATCGCCGCCTGGGGGAGCGAGGAGCAGAAGCAGGCGTGGCTGCCCCGGCTCACCTCCGGCGAGGCCCTCGGCTGCTTCGGCCTCACCGAGCCCGGCACCGGTTCCGACGCGGGCAACCTCACCACCCGCGCCGTGCGCGACGGAGGGGACTGGGTGATCAACGGCACCAAGATGTTCATCACCAACGGCACCTGGGCCGACGTGGTGCTGCTCTTCGCCCGCACCGGCGCGGAGCCCGGCCACAAGGGTGTCAGTGCCTTCCTCGTGCCCACCGACACCCCGGGCCTGTCCCGCCGGGAGATCCACGGCAAGCTGGGCCTGCGCGGCCAGGCCACCGCCGAGCTGGTCCTGGAGGACGTGCGGGTCCCGGCGTCCGCGATGATCGCCCCCGAGGGCAAGGGCTTCTCCGTCGCCATGTCCGCGCTGGCCAAGGGCCGGATGTCGGTCGCGGCCGGCTGCGTGGGCATCGCGCAGGCCGCGCTGGACGCCGCCGTCGGGTACGCGGGCGAGCGCGACCAGTTCGGCAAGACCATCGCCCACCACCAGCTCGTCCAGGAGCTGCTCGCCGACATCGCGCTGGACGTGGACGCGGCCCGGCTGCTGACCTGGCGGGTCGCCGACCTCATCGACCGCGGGAAGCCCTTTGTCACCGAGGCGTCCAAGGCGAAGCTGTTCGCCTCCGAGGCGGCGGTACGCTGTGCCAACAACGCCCTGCAGGTCTTCGGCGGGTACGGCTACATCGACGAGTACCCGGTCGGCAAGCTCGTCCGGGACGCCCGCGTGATGACGCTCTACGAAGGCACCAGCCAGATCCAGAAGCTGCTCATCGGGCGCGCGCTGACGGGGGTCTCCGCGTTCTGACCGGAGTACCGGGTTCCGAAGACACAGCCCTAAGCGCTTGCTCAGTCCTGGAGTATGGTGTTCGATCTGATGGCCCGCCGCGGACGGACCGCGGCGGACCGCAGGATCGGAGTGCGCGATGGGAGCGGAGCGGGCGGACGAGGCCGCAGGAGAATGGGCCGAGGTGGCTCCGGACGCGGCCCAGCGGCTGGTCGGGGCTGCCGTCGAGGCGTTCGCGGAGCGCGGCTACCACGCCACGACCACCCGTGACATCGCCGGGCGGGCCGGCATGAGCCCGGCCGCGCTCTACATCCACTACAAGACCAAGGAAGAGCTGCTCTACCGCATCAGCGTCACGGGCCACGAGCGGGCGCTGAAGATCATGGCGGCCGCGGCCGGCGCCGAGGGCACGGCCGCCGACCGGCTGCGCTGCGCGGTACGCGCCTTCGCGAGCTGGCACGCCGAGCGGCACACGACCGCGCGCATCATCCAGTACGAGCTGAAGGCGCTGAGCGAGGAGCACTACGCCGAGATCGCGGACCTGCGGCGGAAGACCGACCGGCTGCTGCGGGAGATCATCCAGGACGGCGCGGACGCCGGGGAGTTCACCGTGCGGGACGTGCCCGGCACGACGCTGGCGGTGCTGTCACTCTGCGTGGACGTCGCCCGCTGGTTCACCGCGGACGGGAAGCGCACGCCCGACCAGGTCGGCGAGCTCTACGCCGACCTGGTACTGGGCATGGTGGGCGCCCGGCGCCCGTAAAAGCCGGGGCTTCCAGGGGACTTACAGGTAGAAGCGGCTGACCGACTCCGCGACGCAGACCGGCTTGTCGCCGCCCTCGCGCTCCACGGTCACCGCCGTCGTGAGCTGCACGCCGCCCGGCACCTCGGTCACCTCGGCGATCTTCGCGGTGGCGCGCAGCCGCGAGCCGACCGGCACGGGGGAGGGGAAGCGCACCTTGTTCGTGCCGTAGTTGATGCCCATCTTGACGTTGTCGACGCGCATCAGCTGCGGTACGAGGGCGGGCAGCAGTGACAGCGTGAGGTAGCCGTGCGCGATGGTCGTGCCGAACGGCCCGGCCTTCGCCTTCTCCTGGTCGATGTGGATCCACTGGTGGTCGCCGGTGGCGTCGGCGAACAGGTCGATCCGCTTCTGGTCGACCTCCAGCCAGTCGCTCGGGCCGAGCTCCTCGCCGACGGCTCCACGCAGTTCGTCCAGCGAACCGAACACTCGGGGGTCTGCCATGTCCGTATGCCTCCTCATCGACTAAGCGCTTGCTCAGCTTGCTGTCCAGATCCTCCGCTGTCAACGGCTCTTCCTATTAGGCTGGCCGACGTGCCCCAGCTTTCCCGTAAGGTCCACGAGCTCACCGTCGGCCAGCTCTCGGCGCGCAGCGGCGCCGCCGTCTCCGCCCTGCACTTCTACGAGTCCAAGGGGCTGATCAGCAGCACCAGGACCGCGGGCAATCAGCGCCGGTTCACCCGTGACACGCTGCGCCGCGTCGCGTTCGTCCGGGCGGCGCAGCGCGTCGGCATCCCGCTCGCGGTGATCCGTGACGCGCTCGCCGAGCTGCCGGAGGAGCGCACGCCCAACCGCGCGGACTGGGCGCGGCTCTCCGAAGCCTGGCGCAGCGAGCTGGACGCGCGCATCGGCCAGCTCCAGGATCTGCGCGACAGGCTGACCGACTGCATCGGCTGCGGCTGCCTCTCCCTGGAGAAGTGCGCGCTCTCCAACCCGTACGACGAGCTCGGCGAGCAGGGGACGGGCGCGCGGCGGCTGCGTGTGGACCGCGACGGACGCCCGGCGGACCCGGCCCCCGAGGGGTGAGCGGCCTCAGCCGGTGAACAGCTGCGTCATCTTGAGCGTCAGCTCGTACAGCCCGTAGGCGAAGGGCAGTCCGACCCACAGCCAGACGAGGACGAGCAGGGCGGTGCGGCGGCCGGTCACCGGGCGGCTCCTTCTTCCTGTGCTTCCAGGCGGTCCGGCGGCACCGGCTCGTGGTGGCGCGAGTGGACCGGCCGGACCAGCTCGTTGGCGATGAAGCCGATCACGAGCAGACCGATCATGATGAAGAACGACGTGGTGTAGAGGTCGGGGCCGCTGCGCCCGGCGGCGTGCTGGGAGTCCGCGATGGCGTTGACGATCAGCGGGCCGAGGACGCCGGCGGTGGACCAAGCGGTGAGCAGCCGCCCGTGGATCGCGCCGACCTGGTACGTGCCGAAGAGGTCCTTCAAGTACGCGGGGACCGTGGAGAAACCGCCGCCGTAGAAGGACAGGATGACGGCCGCGCAGGCGACGAAGAGCGGTTTGGAGGCGTCGCCGGTCAGCGCCAGTACGAGGTACAGCAGCGCGCCCACGCCGAGGTAGAGCCGGTAGATGTTCTTGCGGCCGACCAGGTCGGAGGTGGTGGACCAGGCGAACCGGCCGAGCATGTTGGCCAGCGAGAGCATGCCGACGAAGCCGGCCGCCGCTGCCGCGCTCACGGGTGTGGCGGTGTCGGCGAAGAAGTCCGCGATCATCGGCGCGGCCTTCTCCAGGATGCCGATGCCGGCCGTGACGTTCATGCAGAGGACGACCCACAGGCACCAGAACTGCGGGGTGCGCAGCGCGTTGCGGGCCGAGACCTGGGCGCTGGTGACCAGGGGGCGTTGAGAGGTCCGGGCGGGCGCGGCGCCAGGGGGCCGCCAGTCGTCCGGGGGTACCCGGACCAGCAGCACACCCAGCGACATGAAGACCGCGTACACCAGGCCCATCACGAGGAACGTCCGCGCGATACCGGCGGAATCGGCGCCCAGCGCTTCCAGCAGTCCGCTGGACCAGGGCGAGGCGATCAGCGCGCCGCCGCCGAAGCCCATGATGGCGATGCCGGTGGCCATGCCGGGGCGGTCCGGGAACCACTTGATCAGCGTGGAGACGGGGGAGATGTAGCCGATGCCCAGGCCGATCCCGCCGATGAAGCCGTAGCCGAGCACGACCAGCCAGTACTGGCGGGTGGCGGCGCCGAGCGCGGCGACGAGGAAGCCGGAGCAGAAGCAGAGGGTGGAGACGAGCATGGCCCAGCGCGGGCCGCGCCGTTCGACGAGCGTGCCGCCGAACGCCGCCGACAGGCCGAGCATCACGATGGCGAGCTGGAAGGGGAGCGCGGAGGCGGTGCCGGAGAGCCCGAGCGAGGACTCCAGCGGGGGCTTGAACACGCTCCAGGCGTACGCCTGGCCGATGGCGAGGTGGATGGCGAGCGCGGCGGGCGGGACGAGCCAGCGGCTCCAGCCCGGCGGGGCGACGGTGGCGGAACGGGCGAGCGGGAGCATGCACGGGAACGTACAACCTTCATGCACTCGCGGGAAGAGGCCCTCAAGTGCGATACCGCGGTGGCTCGTTGGCGGTTCGTGGCGGCGCGGGTCCCCCGTACCGGCGCATCCGGTCCCACGTCCGCCTGATGCGGCAGGTGCGCGCCCGGCGCCCCGCCGTTTCCCCCTGGTGCTTACACCCTGTTGCCGGGTGCTGCCGCGTGCTGCCCGTGGCTCAGGCCGCGGCGAAGGCCCGGTCGGCGTTGGCGCGCCGGGCGGCGGAGAGTACGGCGGTGGTCAGGACCGCCGACGGGGTGACGACTCCGCATTCCTGGCAGACCGGCCCGTTCACCGGGTGTGCCCCGTCCGTGTGCCAGACGAAGCGCCGGCCCCCGCACACCGGGCAGTCCTCGCGCTGCCGGCCCGACTCCATGGCCGCGATCACCCGGCGCAGCACCTCGGCCAGGCGTGCGGTCGGATGCCGGTGCGGTGACTCGCAGGGCACGATGTCGCACCCGCCCCAGGTGCGCAGGTGCCATTCGTGCAGGGCGCCCGGCTGCCGGATGCCTTCGTGCTTCTCACGCCGCCGACGGGCGGCGAAGTCCTCTTCATAAGCGAGCCAGAGGTTGCGTGCCTCCTCCAGTTCCGCCAGGGCGGCCATGAGCCTGCCCGGGTCAGGGTTGCGGTCCTGCGTCCCGATGCCTGCACGGGTGCACAAGTGGTGCCAGGTCGCCCGGTGCCCGTACGGGGCGAACCGTTCGAGGCACTTGCGCAGCGCCGTCCGCCGCTGGGTCGCGACGAGCCCGGGGTTGCGGACCTGCTCGGCGAGAGCTCTGAAACCGGCCAATTCATCCCACCTCCGTGGGGAGGAACCCGACTGGACATGGAATGGACGTAACGGAACGGCATCCGGATCCATCGAACTGCCGTGCGAGAAAGGGGTGTTACCTGGGGTGTAGAGGTGATGCGTGGGGGGAGTGGGGTGGTTGAACGAAAGTTGACTGTTGTTCATCTTCCGTCGCGGATTTACCGACGGTAACGTCCAGCGCACCCGCCTCCCAAGGAGCAGGAATGCGACGACGTACCGGAGGGCGCGCCGCTGCCGCCGTGGCAGCGGTGTGCGCCCTGGGAGCCAGCGCCCTGGCACCCCTCCCCGCCGCGGCGGCCACCGCGGACCCGCCACCCGTCACCGACCACTGCCGGGGCCAGTGCGCCGACATCCTGCCGCCCGGCGAGAACGGCAACGCCACCCTCGCCGAGATCCTCGGCAACAAGCTCTTCGGCACCCGTCCCGCGCACGCCTCCGACCAGCTCGGCCCGTACAACGACCTGAACGGCGGCCACCAGTCGCTCACCGACGAGACCCTGACGAACTTCTTCAACGACGCCTCCTTCGGCGTCCCCGAGGGTCAGGTCGGCAAGGTCACCCGGCCGCGCGACGACGTGACGATCACCCGCGACAAGAAGACGGGGGTGCCGCACATCAAGGGCACCACCCGCTACGGCACCGAGTACGGCGCGGGCTACGCCGCAGCGCAGGACCGGCTCTGGCTGATGGACCTCTTCCGGCACATCGGCCGCGGCGAGCTGACCTCCTTCGCCGGCGGCGCGCTCGCCAACCAGGGCCTGGAGCAGGAGTTCTGGCCGAAGGCCCCGTACACCGAGCAGGACCTGAAGGACCAGGTCGAGGCCATCCGCGAGAACAACGGGCCGCGCGGCGAGCAGGCCATGGCGGACGCCCAGGCGTACGTCGACGGCATCAACGCCTACCGCGAGAAGTCCAAGAAGGGCCGCTACTTCCCCGGCGAGTACGTGCTGACCGGGCACGTGAACGCGGTCACCAACGCCGGGGAGATCAAGCCCTTCGAGCTCACCGACCTGATCGCCCTCGCGTCCGTCGTCGGCGGGCTGTTCGGCAACGGGGGCGGCGGCGAGGTACCGCAGGCCCTCGCGCTGCTCTCCGCGCAGCAGAAGTACGGCGTCGAGAAGGGCACCGAGGTCTGGGAGTCCTTCCGGGAACGCAACGACCCCGAGGCCGCGATGACGCTCCACGACGGCCAGTCCTTCCCGTACGCGGTCAAGCCGAAGCACGCCAAGGGCACGGCGCTGCCCGACCGCGGCTCGGTCACGCCCGAACCGCTCGTGTACGACCGGAAGGGCGCGGCCACCGCCAAGAGCGACCCGCCACAGGCCGATGTGCAGACCCCGAAGAAGCTCAAGCCGCTCGAAGGCGTCTTCAAGGACGGCGTGCTCCCGAAGGGCAGCTTCGACGCCACCCAGCACCGCGGCATGTCCAACGCCCTGCTGGTCTCCGGGAAACACACCGCCAGCGGAAACCCGGTTGCCGTCTTCGGGCCGCAGACCGGCTACTTCGCCCCGCAGCTGCTGATGCTCCAGGAGATCCAGGGTCCCGGCATCAGCGCGCGCGGCGCCTCCTTCGCGGGCGTCGGCATGTACGTCCAGCTCGGCCGCGGCCAGGACTACGCCTGGAGCGCCACCTCCGCGAGCCAGGACATCACCGACACCTACGCGATCGAGCTGTGCAACACCGACGGGTCCACGCCCACGAAGGACTCCACGTCCTACCGCAAGGACGGCCGGTGCGTGCCCATGGAGAAGCTGGAGCGCACCAATTCCTGGAAGCCGACCGTCGCCGACCCGACGGCCGCCGGCTCGTACCGTATGCAGGTCCACCGCACCGACTACGGCGTCGTGACGCACCGCGCGACCGTCGACGGCAAGCCCGTCGCCTACACCGCGCAGCGCTCCACCTACCGCCACGAGGCCGACTCCATCATCGGCTTCCAGATGTTCAACGATCCGTCCTACGTCAAGGACGCCAAGTCCTTCCAGCAGGCCGCACAGCACATCGGGTACGCCTTCAACTGGTTCTACGCCGACTCCAAGGACATCGCGTACTACAACAGCGGCCTCAACCCCGTCCGCAACCCGGACGTCGATCCGTCCCTCCCGGTCCGCGCGGAGAAGGCGTACGAGTGGCAGGACTGGGACCCCGAGGCCAACACCTCCGCGTACACCCCGCCCGAGGAGCACCCGCAGTCGGTCGGTCAGGACTACTACATCTCCTGGAACAACAAGCAGGCCAGGGAGTACGACTCGGCCGGCTTCGGCAACGGCTCCGTGCACCGCGGCAACCTGCTCGACGACCGGGTGAAGGAACTGGTCGCGGACGGTGGCGTCACCCGCGCCTCCCTGACCCGCGCGATGAGCGAGGCCGCGGTCACCGACCTGCGCGGCGAGGACGTACTGCCGGAGCTGCTCAAGGTGCTGCGCTCGGCACCGGTCGACGACCCCAAGGTCAAGACCGCTGTCCAGCAGTTGGATGCCTGGCGCAAGGACGGCGCACAGCGCCGCGAGACCAGCCCGGGATCGAAGACGTACGCCCACTCCGACGCGGTGAGGATCATGGATGCCTGGTGGCCTCTGATGATCGAGAAGGTGTTCAGGCCGGGCCTCGGGGACGGCCTCTACGACGCGATCAAGGCCAACATCACCATCGACGAGTCGCCCTCGGCCGGGCACGGGCCGACCGGCAGCCACGCCGGCTCCGCCTTCCAGTACGGCTGGTGGTCCTACGCCGACAAGGATCTGCGCGCGGTGCTCGGCGAGAAGGTGCGCGGCGGCCTGGCCGAGCAGTACTGCGGCAAGGGCGACCTGGACGCGTGCCGCGACACGCTGGTCAGCACGCTGAGCGAGGCGGCCGCGAAGACCGCCGAGCAGGTATACCCGGGCGACGACGCCTGCAAGGCCGGTGACCAGTGGTGCGCGGACGCGATCATCCACCGGGCGGTCGGCGGCCTCACGCACGATCCGATCAGCTGGCAGAACCGGCCCACCTACCAGCAGGTGGTGGAGTTCCCGAGCCACCGCTAGGCGGTTCGGGAGAAGCGGTGCGGTGCGCGGAGCTGTGGGGGCTTCGCGCACGCACTACTTCGCGCACCGCACTTTGCGCTCCGTCCTGTCAGGCGCGGCCGACCCGGCCCGCCTCCAGGATCACCCGGGCCAGCTCCGGATGGCAGATGTCGCTGTGCGCGCCGGCCGGCGGCGCGCCGCGCCGGACCACGGCGGAGACGTCCACGTTCACGCACCCCGGCGACGTCGGCAGCTCCTCGCCCAGCCGGATCCGCCGGGTCCCGTCCACGCCCTGGATGCCGCCGAACCCGTTCGCGCCCCACCGGTCGAACACGCCGAGGAAGCCGGTGTCGTCCCCGGCCAGCTTGGACGCCAGCGGGTAGAACGTGCCCAGCGCGTCGTCGTGCCGGGAGTAGCAGCACACCAGCGGGCCGTCGATCCGCTCCTGCGCGCCGTCCAGCGTCCCGGCGCGCGCCCGGTCGTGCGGCAGCTCCGCGCAGAACGCGAAGTGCGAGAAGGCCCCTTGCAGCAGCGTCACCGACTTCACCTGCCGCGCGCCGTGCGGCATCCCGCGCAGCGCGTAGGAGACCAGCCGGGCGCCGAAGGAGTGGCCGGCCAGGTGCACCCGCAGCGCGGGCGCCTCGTCCGCCAGCCGGCCGAGCACCGGGCCCAGCCCCAGCTGGCCCACCGTGCCGGAGCGCCGCTTCATGCCGTAGTAGACGCCCTGCCGGAGCAGTTCGCGGGCGCCGTTCCACATCCGGGTCAGCCCGCCGCCGAACAGCGGCCGCTGCTCCGCGTCCATGGCCTCGCCCGGCCACACCGTCACGCCCGCCGACCGCAGCGCCGCCGTGAGGACCTCGCAGACCTCCAGCGCGTCGTCGGTCAGCATGCCGGGCAGGCCTTCACCGCTGTCCGCGGCGAACAGCAGATCCGGGCTGTCCTGCCGGATCGACACCAGCTCCCGCACCAGCCGCGCGAACTCGTCGAACGCCGAGCGCGCGTCGGGCCGCTCCGACAGCAGCTGCGCGAGCCGCTCCAGCACCATCTCCCGGCCCGGGAACGCCTGCGCCAACTGGTGCCGCAGGGCGTCCTCCAGTACCGGTTCGCCGGCGGCCGCGGCGCGCGCTGCGGCCCGGGCCGGCGGCGCGGGGTCGAAGTCGGGGATCGGCTCGTCGGTGAAGCGCAGCGCCGGCCAGATCACCCCCGCGTACCCCACCCGGGCCCGGCTCCCCGCCAGCAGCTCCGGGAAGGGTTCGAAGAAGCGGGTGTACAGCCGGGTGGCCATCGACCGGTCGTTGTTCCACCCGTGCGCGAACACCACGAGATCGGTGAGCCGTTCCCGCGCCGCCCCGGCGAGCAGGGCGTCACGCTGCCGCTGATCGACGTCCCCGTCGGCGTCAAACGTCAGTTCCCAGTACGGCTTCACCCCGACACCCGCCATGACGAACCCCTTCGCTGCCGCTCGTGCAGCATCGTCCTGCGCATCGGCGCTTCCCGCCATACGCAGCGCTGCGGCGAACGCCGGAGGCCCCGGGATCAGGCCAGTTCGCGCTCCCTGGTCTCCGGCAGCACCAGGACGCACAGCAGGGAGATCACGGCCATCGCGGAGACGTACCAGCCGACGGAGGAGGACCCGAAGGCGGACTGCAGGCGGGTGGCGATCAGCGGGGAGACCGCGCCGCCGAGGACACCGCCGAGGTTGTAGGCGAGCGAGGCACCGGAGTAACGGACCTTGGTACCGAACAGCTCGGGCAGATAGGCGCCCATCGGCCCGTACACCACGCCCATGCAGAACAGTGCGCCGCCGAGGGCGAGGGCCATCAGTACCGGCGACTCGGTGTCCAGCAGCGGGAAGAGGACCAGGCCCCAGACGACGGCGAGGCCGCAGCCGGCCAGGATGAGCTTGCGGCGGCCCGCGCCGTCGGAGCGGGTGGCGGCGAGCCAGGTGCCGGCGGCGAGGAAGAGGCAGGCGACCAGGGACAGGGCCAGCATGGTGTTGCGGGAGACGCCGAGGGTGCCGGTGGCGTAGGAGAGGCAGTACGTCGTGGCCGTGTAGAACAGCCCGTACGCGATGATCATGCCGCCCGCGCCGAGCAGCAGCTCGCGCCAGTGGCCGCGGATCACGTCCAGCGTGGGGACCTTGCTGGCCTCCTGCGCGTCCATCACCTTCGCGAAGACCGGCGTCTCACTGATCTTCAGCCGGACGAACAGACCGACCGCCACCAGCAGGAACGACAGCAGGAACGGGATCCGCCAGCCCCAGGACCGGAAGGCCGCGTCGTCCAGCGAGGCGGACAGCAGCCAGAAGATGCCGGTCGCGGCGAAGAACCCGACGGACGGGCCCAGTTGCGGGAACGCGGCGTACAGGCCGCGCCGCTTCTTCGGGGCGTGTTCGACGGCGAGCAGCGCCGCGCCGCCCCACTCGCCGCCCAGGCCGATGCCCTGAATGAAGCGGAGCAGGATCAGCAGCAGCGGGGCCCAGATGCCCAGCGTGGCGTAGCCGGGCAGCAGACCCACGAAGGCCGTGGACAGGCCCATCAGCAGCAGCGAGACGACCAGTACGGACTTGCGGCCCACCCGGTCGCCGAAGTGCCCGAAGACGATCGAGCCGAGCGGCCGCGCCGCGAACGCCACCGCGTAGGTGGAGAAGGAGGCGAGGGTGGCGTTGACCGGGTCCAGGGTCGGGAAGAACGCCTGGTTCAGTACGAGCGCGGCCGCGGTCCCGTAGATGTAGAAGTCGTAGAACTCGATGGCCGTCCCGATGAACGACGCCACGGCCACCCGCCGCAGGCTCTCGGGGCTGCCCTCGCCGCCGGCGGGTCCGGCCGTGGTCTCTTCTGCTGTCGCTTCGCTGTGCACGAGCCGCATGCTCACGGTCGTTGTATGGGGCAGTCAATAGGTGGGACGTGTGGTCTCGTCTACTGAGACGGTTTCCGTGCGGCTCCGGCCGCCGGGCTCAGTGGTAACGCAGGTAACCGGCGCGCAGCGCTCGGAACTTCGCGAGCTCCGCCTGCCAGGCGCCGACGACCTCGTCCGTCCCGGCCCCCGCGTCGATCATCGTGCGGACCTTGTCGGAGCCCGCGAGCCGGTCGATGCCGTTGTCCGGGCGCCAGGCGAACCCCTTCCACGTCTTCTTCGCGGTCACCAGCAGCGCGATGCCGGTCCGTACCGGGTCGAACGCCGCCCGGTCGTGGACGTGCAGCTGCACCCCGCCGATCGTCTTCCCCTGGAACTTGGAGAACGTCGGCGCGAAGTACGCCTCCCGGAAGCGGACCCCCGGCAGCCGCTCGGAGTTGACCGTCTCCGCCCACTTCCGGTCGATGCCTTCCGCGCCGAGCAGCTCGAACGGCCGCGTCGTGCCCCGCCCTTCGGAGAGGTTCGTCCCCTCGAAGAGACACGTGCCGGAGTACACCAGTGCGGTGTCCGGGGTGGGCATGTTGGGGCTGGGCGGCACCCACGGCAGCCCGGTCGCGTCGAAGAAGTCGGCGCGCCGCCAGCCCTTCATCAGGACCGTGTCCAGCCGTACCGCCTTGCCGGCCGCCGCGGGCACGAACCGCTCGTTGAAGAGCAGCGCCAGCTCCGCCACCGTCATCCCGTGCGCCTGCGCGATCGGCTCCCGGCCGACGAACGAGGCGTACTTCTTGTCCAGCACGGGGCCGGTCGCCGCGCGGCCGGTCACCGGATTCGGCCGGTCCAGCACCACGAAGCGCTTGCCCGCCATGGCCGCCGCCACCATGCAGTCGTACAGCGTCCAGATGTAGGTGTAGAAGCGCGCGCCCACGTCCTGGATGTCGAAGACGACCGTGTCGACCCCGGACTCGGTGAAGATGTCCGCCAGCGCCCGGCCGCTCTTCTGGTACGTGTCGTACACCGGCAGTCCGGTCGCCGGGTCGGTGGACTTCCCCTCCGAACCGCCCGCCTGCGCCGTGCCGCGGAAGCCGTGCTCGGGCCCGAACACCGCGGTCAGCCGCACACTCCTGTCCGCGTGCATCACGTCCACGAGGTGCTGTACCTCCTGGGTGATGCCGGTCGGGTTGGTGACGACGCCGACCTTCTGCCCGGAGAGCAGCGGGTATCCGTCGGCGGCGAGCCGGTCGAAGCCGGTCTGTACCCGGCGGCCGGCGGATGGCGGGGGAGCCGCCGACGCCGTGCCCGGGGCACCGGCGATCGCGCCGGTCATCGCGCCGGTGACCGTCAACAGGGTCCGTCTGGACAGGGCCATGCGCACACCTCCGTGAGCGGGGTTCGTGTGCTGTGACGCTAACGCGCGCGAGGCCCCGCGGGAACGCACCGCACAGGGTGCGTCGGGCCCTTCCCTTCGCACATACCGACTGGTTAGTCTGCCGTTCGGTCGTGATGCCGGTCGAGCCGAGGGAGACACACGTGGAAGCCGTGCGGGACAAGACCGTGGTGGTCACCGGGGCGGGCGGCGGCATCGGCGCCGCGCTCGCGGCCCGCTTCACCGCAGAGGGCGCGCGGGTCGTCGTCAACGACCTGGACAAGGAGAAGGCCGAGCGCACCGCCGCCGAGCTGGGCGCGATCGCGGTCCCCGGTGACGCCTCGGCGATCGTCCCGGCCGCCCGGGAGGCACTCGGCGGCCGCATCGACATCTTCTGCGCCAACGCGGGCGTGGGCACCGGCGGCGGCCCCGAGGCCCCCGACAGCGACTGGGACTTCGCCTGGGACGTCAACGTCATGGCCCACGTACGGGCCGCGCGCGAGCTGATACCGGAGTGGCTGGAGCGCGGCAGCGGCCGCTTCGTCGCCACCGTCTCCGCCGCCGGCCTGCTCACCATGATCGGCTCCGCGCCGTACAGCGTGACCAAGCACGCCGCGTACTCCTTCGCCGAATGGCTCTCCGTCACCTACCGGCACCGCGGCATCGACGTGCACGCCATCTGCCCCCAGGGCGTACGGACCGACATGCTCAGCAACACCGGGTCCGCCGGCGACCTCGTCCTCACCTCCGGAGCCATCGAGCCCGCCGCGGTCGCCGACGCGCTCTTCGACGCCATCACCGAGAACCGCTTCCTGGTCCTGCCGCACCCGGAGGTCGCCGGTTACTACGCGGCCCGCGCCGCCGACCCCGACCGCTGGCTCGGCGGCATGAACCACCTCCAGCGCAAGCTCGACGCCGCCACGGACGCCGGCGCCTGAGCGACGCGGGACGACCACCCGTACGGCGCGGCGGGGACGACCGCGCCGTACGGCACCGGAACCGAGCACCGACACCACCGGGACGAAGAAGAGAGAAGGGCCGCACGCCGATGACGTCGTACCAGGACATGCCGTGGCTGTCGCAGCTGAACGAGGCACAGCGCGCCCCCGTGCACCCGCACCCCTCCACCCTGCACGCCTTCAAGGAAGCGGTCCGCCGGGTCCCCGACCGGGCCGTGCTGGCCTACTTCGACGGCCGGCTGTCCTACGCCGAGACCGACGCGCTCTCCGACGGCCTGGCCGCCTACCTGTGCGACCGCGGCTTCCGGCACGGGGACCGCGCCGCGATCATGCTCCAGAACACCCCGCACTTCGTGATCGCCCTCTTCGGCGTCTGGAAGGCGGGCGGCGTCGTCGTCCCCGTCAACCCCATGTACAAGTCCGGCGAGATGACCCACGTCCTCACCGACGCCGAGGTCACCGCCGTGATCTGCGCCGACCACACCTGGGACGGCTTCCTGCGCGAGACCGCGGCCGCCGCCCCCTCCGTACGCATCGCCCTGACCGCCTGCGAACGGGACCTGCAGACCAGAGACGACGCCCGCGTCCTGCGCGGCGAGCGCCTCGGCCCGCGCGAGGGCGCCGACGACCTGCTGGCCACCGCCCGCGCGCACGAGGGGCGCGGCCCCGCCGCCGACGTCCCCGAACTCACCGCCGACGACATCGCCCTGATCAGCTACACCTCGGGCACCAGCGGCACACCCAAGGGCGCCACCAACACCCACGGCAACATCTCCTACAACGCCGAACGCCAGCGCACCGGCCTCGGACTCCCCGACGGCGCCACCTACTTCGCGCTCGCACCGCTCTTCCACATCACCGGCATGGTCTGCGAGCTGGCCTCCTGCGTCACCGGCGGCGGCACCCTGGCGCTCGCGTACCGCTTCGAGGCCGGCGTCGTCCTGGACGCCTTCCTGGAGCACCGCCCGGCCTTCACCGTCGGCCCCTCCACCGCCTTCATGGCGCTGATGGCCCACCCGGACGTCACCCGCGACCACTTCTCCTCCTTCGCCACCCTCTCCTCCGGCGGCGCGCCGCTGCCGCCCGCCCTGGTCGAGAAGTTCCGCGCGGAATTCGGCCCGTACATCCGCAACGGGTACGGCCTCACCGAGTGCACGGCCCCCTGCGCCAGCGTGCCGCCGCAGCTGGAGGCGCCCGTCGACAAGGCGTCCGGCACCCTCGCGGTCGGCGTACCGGGCCCCGACACGGTCGTCCGGATCATCGACGACCAGGGCCGGGACGTGCCCTTCGGCGAACAGGGCGAGATAGCCGTCCGCGGGCCCCAGGTCGTCCCCGGCTACTGGCGCCGCCCCGACGCCACCGCCGAGGCGATCCCCGACGGCGAGCTGCGCACCGGCGACATCGGCTTCATGGACGCCGACGGCTGGCTGTACGTCGTCGACCGCAAGAAGGACATGATCAACGCGTCCGGCTTCAAGGTCTGGCCGCGCGAGGTCGAGGACGTGCTGTACAGCCATCCAGCCGTCCGCGAGGCGGCCGTCGTCGGCGTCCCGGACTCCTACCGCGGTGAATCGGTCAAGGCCTATGTCAGCTTCCGCCCCGGCCAGTCCCCGGACCCCGCCGAGCTGGCCGCCTACTGCAAGGAGCGGCTGGCCGCGTACAAATATCCCCGGGAGGTGGAGGTCCTGCCCGAACTGCCGAAGACGACGAGTGGCAAGATCCTCCGACGGGAGCTGCGCAACCGCGGCTAGCCTCCGGTGAACGAGCACGTCAGTACGGAGAAGGACAGGTGAGGGCGATGGCCGGCACGACGGACGGGAGCACGAAGCCCGTGGCACAGCGGCTGCTGGCCACCGCCACCCGGCTCTTCGCCGAGCAGGGGTACGACCGGACCTCGGTCCAGGAGATCGTCGAGGCGGCGGGCGTCACCAAGGGTGCGCTGTACCACTACTTCGGTTCCAAGGACGATCTGCTGCACGAGGTCTACGGGCGGGTGCTCCGCCTCCAGCAGGAGCGGCTGGACCGGTTCGCGGGCGCCGACGCGCCGGTGGAGCAGCGGCTGCGGGACGCCGCCGCGGACGTCGTGGTGACGACGATCGAGAACCTCGACGACACGAAGATCTTCTTCCGCTCCATGCACCAGCTCTCCCCGGAGAAGGACAAGCAGGTACGCGCCGAGCGCCGCCGCTACCACGAGCGCTTCCGCGCCCTGATCGAAGAGGGCCAGCGCGCCGGCGTCTTCACCACCGAGGTCCCCGCCGACCTGATCGTCGACTACCACTTCGGCTCGGTCCACCACCTGGGTACGTGGTACCGCGAGGGCGGCCCGCTGACGCCGCGCGAGGTCGCGGACCATCTGGCGGATCTGCTGCTGCGGGCGCTGCGGCCGTAGGTGCGGCCGATTCGTATGACTGCGGCGCCGGCCCCGATTGCGCAGACCCCCAGCCCCCCACCTCGGGGGTTACCCAGGGTGAGGGGCTGTGAAAGCTCGGGTCGCTCAGCTCGTTTGGGTCACAGGTACTTCTTGATCTCCCGCCGTGCCAGCGACCGCTGGTGGACCTCGTCCGGGCCGTCCGCCAGGCGGAGCGTCCGCGCGCCGGCCCACAGTTCGGCGAGGGGGAAGTCCTGGCTGACGCCGCCCGCGCCGTGCAGCTGGACCGCCTGGTCGATGATGTCCACGACCGTGCGCGGGGTCGCGATCTTGATGGACTGGATCTCCGTGTGCGCGCCCTTGTTGCCGACCGTGTCCATCAGCCACGCGGTCTTCAGGACGAGCAGCCGCAGCTGCTCGACGGCGACCCGCGCGTCCGCGATCCACTCCTGGACGACGCCCTGCTGCGCCAGCGGCTTGCCGAAGGCGGTACGTGCCACCGCCCGCTTGCACATCAGCTCGATCGCCCGCTCGGCCATGCCGATCAGCCGCATGCAGTGGTGGATCCGGCCGGGGCCGAGGCGGGCCTGGGCGATGCCGAAGCCGCCGCCCTCCTCGCCGATGAGGTTCGAGACCGGGACGCGTACGTTCTCGAAGAGCACCTCGGCGTGGCCGCCGTGGGAGTGGTCCTCGTACCCGTAGACCTGCATCGCGCGCTTGACCGTCAGGCCAGGGGTGTCGCGCGGCACGAGGACCATCGACTGCTGGCGGCGGATGTCCTCGCCGTCCGGGTCGGTCTTGCCCATCACGATGAAGATCTGGCACAGCGGGTTCATCGCGCCGGAGATGTACCACTTGCGGCCGTTGATGACGTAGTCGTCGCCGTCCCGCTCGATGCGCGTCTCGATGTTGGTGGCGTCGGACGAGGCGACCTCGGGCTCGGTCATCGCGAACGCGGAGCGGATCTCGCCGGCCAGCAGCGGCTGCAGCCACTGCTTCTGCTGCTGCTCGTTGCCGAACTGGGCGAGTACTTCCATGTTGCCGGTGTCCGGCGCCGCACAGTTCAGCGCGGTCGACGCGAGCTGCGGGCTGCGGCCGGTGATCTCGGCGAGGGGCGCGTACTGGAGGTTGGTGAGCCCGGCACCGTGCTCGGCGTCGGGCAGGAACAGGTTCCACAGCCCCCGCTTGCGGGCCTCCGCCTTCAGCTCCTCCACGATCGCCGGGGTGTCCCAGGGCGAGGCGAGCGCGGCCCGCTGCTCGCGCGCGACCGGCTCGGCGGGGTAGACGTGCTCGTCCATGAACGCGAGCAGTTTCTCGCGCAGCTCCTGCGTGCGGGCGTCGAATGCGAAGTCCATGAGCGTGCTCAGCCTTCCTTCACGGGGGACAGGGTGGAAAGGGTGCGGCGGCCGTTCTCGATGAAGCGCGGCACGACCTCGCCGATCCGGTCGAAGCCGGCGCCGACGGTCTGCCCGAGCGTGTAGCGGTAGTGGATGCCTTCGAGGATCACCGCGAGCTTGAAGTACGCGAACGCGGTGTACCAGGCGACCTGCGAGACGTCGCGTCCGGACCCGGCCGCGTACCGCTCGATCAGTTCGCCCGGTTCGGGGTGTCCGGGGGCGCTGCGCGTCGTGGTGACGGGCGAGTCGGGGGACTCCTCCTGCTCGCTGTACATGGCCAGCAGGCCCAGGTCGGTGAGCGGGTCGCCGAGCGTGGACATCTCCCAGTCCAGTACCGCGGCGATCCGGTCGTCCGCGCCGACCAGGACGTTGTCCAGGCGGTAGTCGCCGTGCACGACCGCGGGCGCGGGGGAGTCGGGCAGCTTCCTGCCCAGCGCCTCGTGGAGTTCGTCGATGCCGGGCAGGTCGCGGTTCCGGGACGCGGCGAGCTGCTTGCCCCAGCGGCGCAGCTGCCGCTCCAGGAAGCCGTCGGGCCGCCCGAAGTCACCCAGGCCCACCGAGTCCGGGTCGACGGCGTGCAGGTCGACGAGGGTGTCGACGAGGCGGAGCACGATGTCGCGGGTGCGCTCGGGGCCGAGCGGCCGCAGCTGCTCGGCCGTACGGTACGGAGTGCCGTCCACCAGCTCCATCACGTAGAACGGCGCCCCGATGACCTCCTCGTCCTGGCAGAGCGCGAGCGTTTCCGGCACCGGTACCCGGGTATCGTGCAGCGCGCTGATGACACGGTGCTCGCGGGCCATGTCGTGTGCGGTGGCCAGGACATGGCCGAGCGGCGGGCGGCGGACGACCCAGCGCCCCGTGCCGTCGGTGACGCGGTAGGTGAGGTTGGACCGGCCGCCCTGGACCAGCTCGGCGCTCAGCGGGCCCGCCACCAGTCCCGGGCACTCCCGGTCCAGATGGGCGCGGAGCCGCCCCAGGTCGAGGCCGGGCGGGTTGTCCTTGCTCATCGTGCGCCTCCGTGTGCTGACCGGTGGAGTGGGACCGTCCACGATCATGCCGACTAGTCGGTATGGCGTCCAGAGGGCGGAGTGAACCGGTTGGCGAGGAGGCGTGTTCCGCGCGTCACACAAGGGGGGCCGACCAGGCGGAAAAGGGGGTGCGGTGACGGACCGTGACGGGAGATCCTCTGGCACATGACCGAACTGCGCGCGCTCGCCCCGGACGGCGTCCCGATCTCCGCTCTCGACGACGGGGGCGACGGACCCACCGTGCTCGTCGTCCACCCGGGTGGCCGGGGCCCCTCCTCCTGGGACGAGGTCGCCCGCCTCCTCACCGACCACTTCCGGGTCGTCCGCATCCGGCGCCGGATCTACGAGCCCGGCGTGCGTATCGGCCGTACGCACTCGATGGCGGTCGAGGCGGCCGACGTGCTGGCGGTCGCCGGGCTGCTGCGGGAGGACGGGCCCGTACTGCTCGTCGGCCACTCCTCGGGCGCCGTCGCGGCGTTGGAGACCGCGCTGGCCGATCCGGCCCCGTTCGCGGGCGTGTTCGTGTACGACCCGCCGATACCCACCCGGTCGTTCCTCGTGGGCGAGGCGGGTCCGCGCGCCCGCGCCGCGCTGGACGCCGGCGATCCGACCGACGCGATACGCATCCACTCCCGTGCGATCACGGGCCTGCCCGACGACGCGATCGAGCAGATGCTGACGGACCCCCGCGTGCAGACGCTCATCGCCACGCACGCGGAGGCGCAGATCGTCGAGGACGAGATCATCGACGCGCTCGGCCTCGGGGTGGACCGCTACCGCGCCCTCCCCCTGCCGGTGACCCTCGTCCAGGGCGAGCTCAGCTTCCCGCATCTGCACGAGCGGGTGGCCGACCTGGCGGCCGTCCTGCCGGACTCCCGCGTGGTGACGCTCGCGGGCCAGGGCCACGGCGCGAACTCCGCCGCGCCGGAGGCACTGGCCGCGGCGATCCGCGAGACGGCGAAGGGGGCCTTCGGCTTCTGAGGGGCGCCTGGAGGGTTCGCCGCGGCCGCCCGGGACCGTGCTTACAGCACGATCGCCGCGCCCAGCCCCACCAGAATCAGCGTGCAGGCCGTCGTCAGCAGAGCCGTGCGGGCGGTCATCGTGCGCGGCGGGCCCGCCGACGGGGGTGCGGCCAGGGTGCGCATACGGGTGTGGGCCGCGGTGAGGAAGGCCAGACCGGCGAGGACCAGGAGGGCGACGAGGACGACCTCCGTACCGGTGGGCTCGAGGGTGAGCAGCACCTGGCGCCAGGCCAGTACGACGGCCACCGCGCAGGACAGCGTCGTGCGCCGCCACGCCATCCGGGTCCGCTCGGGCTGCAGCCCCGGGTCCCGGACGGGGGTCGACCCCTCTTCCGTACCGGCCATCGTCAGCCTCCCGTAGCGGCGATCGTCAGCCCCGTACCGGCCGGCATCAGCGGCTCCAGCCCAGCAGGACCACCACCGCGATGGCCACCGCCAGGAGGCCGACGCCCGCGCCCAGCAGGGACGGGAAGCGGGTGGCCGGCAGGTCCTCGCCGTGGCGCATCGCGCGCTCGCAGCGCACCCAGTGGCTGACCGAGCGCAGGGCGCACAGCGCGCCGCCCGCGAGCAGCGCCACGGTGAAGACCGTGCGCACTGTCTGGTGCAGCGACGGCAGGAACTGGTCGACCGCGAAGCCGCCGCCGATCAGCGCGAACGCCGTGCGCAGCCAGGCCAGGAACGTGCGTTCGTTGGCGAGCGAGAAGCGGTAGTCGGGGGTGGATCCCTCGTTGCGGATCCGCGCGGGCGCGAACCACAGGCGCAGGTCGGCGGCGAGCGCCCGCAGCCGGTCCGTGAAGATCATGTTTCGCACCTTATCCGGCGGCCGGCCGCCCGGCCGCCTCCCAGTCCCGCAGCCGCCGGAACGCCTCCAGGCCGTCCGGCACCCACTCCCACTCCGGCAGCCGGGCCGCCAGCTCCTCCTCCGTCAGGAACGCGTGCCAGGCGACCTCCTCCGCCTGCGGATCGACCGGCAGCGTGCAGCGCACCTCGTACACCGCCGACCACCAGGTGTGCTCCGGCGACTCGTACAGGAACCTGAACAGCGGTACGGGGCGGGGGAGTCCGCTGACGCCCAGCTCCTCCTCGGCCTCGCGCAGCGCCGCGTCGTCGTAGGACTCGCCCGCGCCGACCACCCCGCCCACGAACAGGTCGTAGTGCGCGGGGAAGATCAGCTTCTGCGCCGTGCGGCGGTGCACGAAGATCCGGTCCTGCTCGTCGCGGACCAGGATGAAGGTGGAGCGGTGCCGCAGCCGACGGGCGTACGCCTCGCCGCGCGGGGCCTGCCCCACGACCCGGTCGTGCTCGTCGACGATGTCGAGGATCTCGTCCGCGTTGCGCGGCTGCGGAGAAGCCGGCTGCTCCGGCTGCTGATCGGTCATGGGGTCATGCAATCAGACGCCCCGTCCCGCCCTCACGTACAGGTCACTGCCCCATGACGTACTTGACCGTCGGCCCCGTGGTCCAGCCGCCGTCCACCGCCAGTTCCGCGCCGGTCACGTAGGACGCGGCGTCGGAGAGCAGGTACACCACCGCGCTCGCGATCTCGTGCGGCTCGCCGACCCGGCCCATCGGGGTGTTGGGGTAGTTGCCCTCGCCCTTCTGGATGCCGACGCCGGCCGTCATCGGGGTGTAGGTCATGCCCGGGTGTACGGAGTTGACGCGGATGCGGTCCGTACCCAGCTCCACGGCGGCCACCTTGGAGAGGCCGCGCACGCCCCACTTCGATGCGCCGTAGCCGCCGGTCATGGCCAGGCCCATCAGGCCGGCCGCCGAGGAGATGTTGACGATGGAGCCCGCGCCGCGCTCCCGCATCAGGGGGATGACGGTCTTCATGCCGATGAAGACGCCGGTGAGGTTGACGTCGAGCACCTTGCGGAAGGAGTCGACCGAGAGGGTCTCCAGCGACTGGCCGGTGGCTATGCCCGCGTTGTTGACCAGCCCGTCGAGGCCGCCGAACTCCGCGACCGCGAAGTCCGCCACGCGCTGCCAGTCCTCCTCGGACGTCACGTCGTGGGTGCGGAAGCGGGCCCGGTCGCCCAGCGCCGCCGCGGTCGCCTCGCCGTCCTCCGTCAGGACGTCGGTGAGCACGACGTTCGCGCCGGCGTCGACGGCCTGCTTCGCCGCCTCGGCGCCCAGCCCGCGCGCGCCGCCGGTGATGAGAACGGTCCTGCCGGTCAGATCGGTCATCGTGCGCTCCTGTGTCGGGGAGCGGGGCGTCCCCGCTCCGGTGCGGGGGCGCGCAGCAGCGCCACCGTGGTCGTGACGAGGTCGGCGAGAAAGACGGCCTCCGTGGTGAGCGGGCGCGTGCCGTCGAGGTACTGCCGGGCCCGGTCGGAGAGCGCCGCGCCGATCAGTGTCAGCGCGAGGTCCGTGCGCTCCAGCCGGATCGCCTCGGGCAGCCCGTCGGCCGTCAGGGAAGTTTCGATCCGTTCGATGAGCTGCCAGTAGGCGGTGCCCGCGAGCGTCGGGTGCGGCGTCCGGGTACGGATGCCGCTCTCGTGGCTGAGCTGTGCGGAGATCCGCAGGCAGCGCAGTCCCCGTATGTCGGTCAGCTGCGTCGCCTCGGCCGTGACGAGCGCCTCGATCAGCTCCTCGAGGGACGGCTCGGGCAGCGCTTCGAGGAGGGGCACGAGCGCCGCTTCCGTTCGGGCCAGCCGGCCGGCCATCACCGCGTCCAGCAGGCCCGCGCGGGACCCGAAGTGGTACTGCACCGCCGACGGGTTGCCCTGGCCGGCCAGCCGCACGATGTCGCGAGTCTGGGCGCCGTCGACGCCCTGCGCCGCGAAGATCTCCTCCGCGGCGCGGATCAGCTTCTCCCGGGTCTCCGACCCCGACGTCCTCGCCATGGCGCCATATTAATGCTGGCCATTATTAAAAGCCATGCTGCTTCGTGGCTGATGCGTCACCGGTCTTTCGTGATCTTCCGAACGGGCCGTGCTGGTGGGGGCGTTGGTGGCATCTCTGGGTGCCGGACGGGGGTTGACGGGAACCACAGGTGCCGCTTTGCTGTCTGTGATCACCCCGTGTCGATCCGTTCATCGAACCTGCACATACCTGCCCCTGTGGGGGGCGCCGGAGGGAAGCCGGAGGGAAGAGCGCCGTGGAGAGACCCCTGGTATGACTCCACCGCCCCCACCCCCACCTCTGGGGCGCGCCCGCCGCAAGGCCCCCGCCGGAGTCCGTCCCGCGCTCGACGACGCCGAGCTCGCCGCGAGCCTCGACGCGCTCGCACAGGGCCGCTGGACCGCTGTCCGGGCCCTGCTCGCCGCGACCGGCGCCGACTGGGACCGCCGCGGCCACCGCCTGCTCGTCCTCGGCGCCGCCAGGACGGGCGCCGTCTGGGCCCGCGAGTGGCAGCTCGCCGAGCCCGACAGCGCCGACGCCGCCGCCTTCGTCGCGGCCGCCGCGGTCCACCGTGCCCTGCGCGGCAAGGAGTCCGCCGAGGCCGCCCGCGATCGCTGCCTGGCCGCCGCCGGGATGGCGCCCGCCGACCCCACCCCCTGGCTCGCGCAGCTCCTCCTGGCGCGCGCCACCGGCACCCCCGATGAACGCGAGCACGCCTTCGACCAGGTTCGCGCCCGGCATCCGGGCCACCACCACGCCCACCACCTGATGGCCGCCTGTCTCGCCGAACACCAGCCGGGCGACGCCGACGACCCGCTGCACCAGGTGTACGACTTCGCCGCCTGGGCCGCCGAGCAGGCCCCCGCCGACTCCCCGCTGGCCGTCCTGCCCGTCGTCGCCCACACCGAGCGCTACCGCGTGCTGGCCGCCGCGGGGCTGGAGCCCGCCGACCCCGCGGCGTCCGGGCACTGGGCCACCCGCCGCGCCCGCCAGGCCATGAAGGCCGCCTTCGACTGGTGGCTGGAGTGGGCGGGCGCCCACGAGGGTGCCCACGCGGGCCGTACCGGGGGCGCCACCGGCCACCCGCGCGGCATGGTCGACCTGAACTTCCTCGCCCACGCCAAGTACTGCGAAGGGCGGCTGGCCGAGGCCGCCGCCCTCTTCCACCGCATCGGCCCGCACGTCACCGCCGAGCCCTGGGGTTACCCCGACCGTGACCCGGCGCGCGCCTTCCGGGCCGCCCGCGACCTGGCCCTGCGCGCCACCTGATCCCGCCCGTCCCCGAAAGGACCGTTCCGCCATGCCCACCGGCAGTACGCACGAGATCAGCACCTTCAAGGGGCAGGATCGCGCCCTGCGCGCCGGCCGCATCGGCACCCCCGGCCTCCTGCTGTCCGTACTGGCCGCCAGCGCCCCGCTGATGGCCGTGGCCGGCGTCATGGTGACCACGTACCAGGTCATGGGCATCGTCGGACAGCCGCTGCTGTTCGTCATCCTCGGCGTGGTGATGGCGCTGTTCAGCGTGGGATACGCCGAGATGAGCCGGCACGTGCACAACGCCGGTGCCTTCTATGCGTACATCGCCAGGGGCCTGGGCGGTACCGCGGGCACCGCCGCGTCCTTCGTGGCGCTCGCCGCCTACAGCGCCCTCCAGGTCGGCATCTACGGCATCTTCGGCTTCGAATTCGCCGCCCTGCTCGGCGCGTTCTTCGGCGTCACCGTCGTGTGGTGGGTCCCCGCGGTCCTGGCCGTCCTGCTCGTCGGCGCCCTCGGCGCACTGAAGATCGACCTCAACGCGAAGGTGCTGGGCGTCCTGCTTCTCATAGAGGTCGCCCTCATTGTGGTCTTCGACCTCGCCTTCGCCGCCCAGCCCGGACCGCAGGGCCTCTCGCTGCACGCCTTCGACCCCACGACCCTCGGGGGCGCAGGCCTCGGTACGGCCCTGTGCTTCGCCGTCGCCGGCTTCCTCGGCTTCGAACAGGCCCCGGTGTACGCGGAGGAGACCAGCCGCCCTGGCACCGTCGTGGCCCGCGTGATGTTCCTCGCCGTCGGCTTCTCCGCGGTCTTCTTCGCCCTCAGCTCCTGGCTGATCGGCGTGGCCACCGGCCCGGACCACGTCGTCGCCACCGCGGGCAAGGAGGGCCCCGGCCTGATCTTCGCGCTCGCCGAGCCCCGCCTCGGCGGCCTCTTCACCGACGTCCTGCACGTCTTCTTCGTGACCGGCATCTTCGCCTCGATGCTCAGCTTCCACAACGTCGTGGCCCGCTACGCCTTCGCCATGGGCCGCGAGGGCCTGCTGCCCGCCGCCCTCGGCCGCACCTCGAAGGCCAGCGGCGCGCCGGCCCTCGGGTCGTTCCTGCAGACCGTCGTCTCGCTGCTCGTCGTCGTGGCGTTCGCCGTCACCGACCGCGCGCCCACGGGCGACCCCACCACCCCGGTACTGAGGCTCTTCACCTGGGGCGGCAACCTCGGCGCCCTCGGGGTCATCGCCCTGATGGCCACCGCATGCGCCGCGGTCATCGCCTTCTTCGTACGCCGCGGCGCCGGCCGCGCCCAGGCCGGGCGGCTCACCGCCGCCGCCGTCGCCGGGCTCGCCCTGCTGGTCGTCCTGGTCTACGCGGTCAAGGACTTCGGCGTCCTGGTCGGCGCCGGAACGGGCTCCGCGCTGAGCTGGCTGCTGCCGGCCCTCATCGGCCTCGCGGCGGTCGTGGGACTCGTGTACGGACGCGTACTGCGCGCCACCCGCCCCGCGGTGCACGCCCGGATCGGGCTGGGCAACGAGGCGTTCCAACTGGAGAAGGCGGCCGCCGACGGGGCGCCGGGCACGGAGCCGGGGCGCGGCCTCGTCAGCCCTCCAGGGACGCGCTGACGCGGCGGGAGACCTTAATGGCGTACAGGTCCAGGATGCCGGGCGGCTCGGCGAGGCCGGGGCCGCCCGCCCGTATCCACGCGGCGATGTCCGCCAGCGCCTCGTCGTCGTTGACCAGGCCCAGCCATACGGGGCGGCCGCCCGCCGCGCGCCCCTCGGGGGACGGCTGGACCACGACCACGTTCGCCTGGTCGCAGACGTCCAGGCACTCCGAAGCGCGCACCGGGGCAGCGCCGTCCAGGGCCGCGCGCAGCCGCGGGATCTGGCCCGCGTGGTCGACGCCGGGAATCTTGCCCGCGTCACCGCAGCAGCAGCCGCGGCACACCGTGACACGGCAGGAGGCGGCCTGGGCGGCGGGGCGGCGGGAACGCTTGTTGATCACCCGTCCATCGTACGGGGCGCCGGTGCCGCTCCGTAGGGCCCACGGGTGTGGCCCTCAACTCGCGGTGACAACAGGGCCTTTGGGGTAGGACCGCTGGCATGACTGACACTGATACGCACACCGGCTCCGGCGCTGCCCCCTCTGGTGCGGCGACGCAGATACCCGGCCCCAAGGGGCTGCCGCTCCTCGGGTCGATGTTCGAACTGCAGCAGGACTCCCTGGGGGCGTTCCTGCGGGCCCGCCGCGACCACGGTGACGTGGTGCGGGTGTCGGCGGGGCCGCCCGGCCTGCGGACGGTCCTGCACGGCGTCTTCTCCGCCGAGGGCGCGCAGCAGGTGCTCGCCACGGAGTCGGCGAACTTCCGCAAGGACAACCCGTTCTACGAAGAGGTCCGGGCCGCCTTCGGCAACGGCCTGCTGACCAGCCAGGACGCCGACTATCTGCGGCAGCGGCGGCTGGTGCAGCCGCTCTTCACCAAGCGCAGGGTGGACGGGTACGCCGACGCGATCGCCCAGGAGGGCGGCGCGGTCGTTGAACGATGGGGCGAGCAGCCGACCGTCGACCTCGTCGGCGAGATGAGCCGGCTCGCGCTGCGCACGGTCGCGCGCATCCTCTTCGGGGCCGACGTGGAGGCCGCCGTAGAGGTCATCCACCGCTCCTTCCCCGTGATCAACTCCTACGCCCTGAGCCGTGCGTACGCCCCGGTGAACGTGCCGCGCGAGTGGCCGACTCCCGGTAACCGCCGCGCGATGGCCGCGATCGCGGAGGTGTACGCGGTCTGCGACCGGATCATCGCCGAGCGCCGCGCGGCCCCCGAGGGCCCGGTCGGCGACGACCTGCTCACCCTTCTCGCGCAGGCCGGCAGCGAGGAGGACGGCAGCCTGGACGCGACCGAGATCCGCGACCAGGTACTGGTCTTCCTCCTCGCGGGGCACGAGACCACCGCGACGTCCATGGCCTTCACACTGCACCTGCTGTCGCGCCACCCGGAGGAGCAGGCGCGCGCCCGGCAGGAGGCCGACGAGGTACTGGGCGACAGCGCGCCCACCGCCGCTGACCTGGAGCGGCTGCCGTATCTGACGCGGGTGCTCAAGGAGGGCATGCGGCTCTACCCGGCCGCTCCGGTGATCGGCCGCCGGGCCGTCGCGGACACGGAGATCGGCGGCTACCGCATCCGGGCGGGCTCGGACGTCGTGGTCGCCCCCTGGGTGACGCACCGCAACCCGGACCTGTGGGAGGACCCGGAGCGCTTCGACCCCGAGCGGTTCACGCCGGAGCGGGAGGCCGCGCGGCACCGGTACGCGTGGTTCCCGTTCGGCGGCGGTCCGCGGGCCTGCATCGGCCAGCACTTCTCGATGCTGGAGTCGGTACTGGCGCTGGCGACGCTGCTGCGGGGATACGAGCTGGAGGCGGCGGACGACGCCGAGGTACCGGTCGCCGCGGGCATCACCCTGCAGGCCAAGGGCCCGGCGCGGGTCCGGCTGCGGCCGCGCCGAAAGCCTCTCGCGTAAACGCAACGAAAATAGTGTTTGCGTTTTCGCCGCGGTCGGCGTAGCGTCTTTCCCGGCCCCATTGCCGTCGATTGGAGAAGGCCGTTGCTCGTCTGAGGTCCTGAGACACCGCGCTGGTCCAGCGCATCGTGACCCGACCTCGGCGTGCCATCGTGCCCACGACGGCCGTCCGGCCGCCCGCGTACACCTCCGTGTGCGCGAGATGTGTACGGCAGTTCCGTACGCATCCTCGGCGGCCGGCACCTTCACGGTCCCCCGCACCAGCGGTGTCTCCCTGTGCTGCTCCAACAGCCCACCCCCTTGCCTTCAGGAGACCCGTATGTCTACGTCCTCACACTCCGGCCCCGCCGCCTCCGTCGTCTGCACCGGCCTGACCTTCGCCTGGCCCGACGGCACGACCGTCCTGGGCGACTTCCAGCTCACCATCGGCCCCGGCCGCACGGGCCTCATCGGCCTCAACGGCGCAGGAAAATCAACCCTGTTGAAGCTCATCGCCGGCGAGCTGACGCCGGCCGCAGGCAGCATCAAGGCCACCGGCGACATCGGCTACCTCCCGCAGAACCTCACGCTGGACACCACTCTCCCGGTCGACGAAGTACTGGGCATCGCCCGCACCCGTGCGGCGCTGCACGCCATCGAGGGCGGCGACGCGAGCGAGGCCCACTTCACCGCCGTCGGCGACGACTGGGACGTCGAGGAGCGCGCCCGCGCCACCCTCGACCAGCTCGGCCTGCACGGCATCGAGCTGGACCGCACCCTGGGCGAGGTGTCCGGCGGCGAGTCCGTCCTCCTGCGGCTGGCCGCACTGCTGCTGCGCCGCCCGGACGTGCTCCTCCTGGACGAGCCGACGAACAACCTCGACCGCCGGGCCCGCGCCCGGCTGCACGAAGCGGTCGAGCGCTGGTCCGGCGTGCTGGTCGTGGTCAGCCACGACCGGGAGCTGCTGGAGCTGGTCGACCAGATCGCCGACTTCCGGGCCGGCGAGGTCCACTGGTACGGCGGCAACTTCAGCGCGTACGAAGCGGCCCTCGCCGTCGAGCAGGAGGCGGCCGAGCGCATGGTGCGGGTCGCCGAGGCGGACGTCCAGCGCCAGCGCCGCGAGCTGACCGACGCCCACGTCAAACTGGCCCGCCGGGTGCGTTACGGCAACAAGATGTCCGCCAACAAGCGCGAGCCGAAGATCATCATGAACGAGCGCAAGCGCCAGGCCCAGGTCTCGGCAGGCAAGCATCGGATCATGCACACCGAGAAGCTCAAGGAGGCAAAGGAACGGCTCAGCGAAGCGGCCGAGGCGGTCCGCGACGACGACGCGATCCGCATCGACCTGCCGTACACCGCCGTGCCGCCGGGCCGCGGCGTGCTCACGCTCCAGGGCCTGACGACCCGCTGCGGCACCCGCGTCGACCTGGAGCTGCGCGGCCCCGAGCGGCTCGCCCTCACGGGACCCAACGGCTCCGGCAAGACGACACTGCTCCGTACGGTCACCGGGGAGCTCGCCCCGGCGGCGGGCGAGGCGACGGTCCACGTACCGCACCGCTTCCTGCCCCAGCGCCTGGACGTGCTCGACGACCGGCTGACCGTCGCGGAGAACGTCGCCCGCTTCGCCCCGCAGGCCACCCCCAACCACGTACGGGCCCAGCTGGCCCGCTTCCTCTTCAAGGGCGCCCGCGCCGACCAGCCGGCCGCCACCCTCTCCGGCGGGGAACGCTTCCGGGCGACCCTCGCCGCCCTCATGCTCGCCGAGCCGGCGCCGCAGCTCCTGCTCCTCGACGAGCCCACCAACAACCTCGACCTGGCGTCCGTGCGCCAGCTGGTCACCGCCCTCGACGCATACGAAGGAGCCCTGATCGTGGTGAGCCACGACGAACGATTCCTGGCAGAGGCGGGCATCACCCGCACGCTGGACCTGGGCAGCCCGCCCCAGGACCCGGCCATACCCGCGGAGTAGCGGCTTCAGAAGTGGTGGAGCAGCTCCGTGAACGCGGAGAGCCGCAGCACCCTCTCGTCCGCCGGGTCCAGCTCGCTGTGCTCCAGCACCCACGTGTTGTCGTTCGGGATGAACACCGCGTTCATCCCGGCGGCACGCGCGGGGAGGATGTCCGACTTGGGGGAGTTGCCGACCATCCAGGCCGACTCCGGCGTCAGCGCGTACTCCCGCGCCAGATTCCGGTAGGTGCCGACGTCCTTCTCCGCGACGATGTGCACCCCGCGGAAGTGATGCGCCAGCGCGGAGTTGTCCACCTTCCGCCGCTGCTCCTCCGCGTCGCCCTTGGTCAGCAGCAGCAACTCGTGCCGCCCCGCCAGCTCGGCGAGGGTGGCGGCGACCCCGGGGATCAGCTCCACGGTGCTGCCGTTGAAGGACGCCGCCCAGGCCGCGATCCGCGCCAGCTCCGCCGCGGTGGCGTCCCGGCCGTGCAGCTGGGCAAGGCACTCGCTCAGGCTGCGCAGGAACACCTTGCTGCCGTAGCCGTGCACCTCGGCGTTGGCCGCCTCGACGGCGTCCAGTGCCGCACGCACACCGTCCCGCCCGAGCCGCAGCCCGACCTCGGGGTCTGTCATCCAGTCCAGGAATTCGTCGATGATCCGCTCGAAGATGACGTTGTTCTCCCAGAGCGTGTCATCCGCGTCAAAGATCAGTACCTTCTCCGTGCCGCCCAACGCCGTTCCTCCCGCGCACAAGCCGTCCGTCATCCGTCCGACCGCGCGCAGTAGTGAGCGCACCCGGCCCGGCGCACGGGGATTTCGGCGGGGCGGTGCACGCCGCCGCATACGGCGGAGGGCCGGCCGAGTATCGACTCGACCGGCCCTCACCGCACTGTGGTGTCCGAGGGGGGACTTGAACCCCCACGCCCGATAAAGGGCACTAGCACCTCAAGCTAGCGCGTCTGCCATTCCGCCACCCGGACAAGGTGTCTGTCGGGCGGGCCGCCTGGGCCGTTCCGACGTGGAAAACCATAGCAAACATTTGGGGGTGGTCGATCACGCGCTCGGCCGGGGCGCTCTGGAGCCCGTGCCGGCGCGGGCCTGTGACCAGCGTGTGTCGGGGGTATTGCGGCCTTGGGTGCGGGCCGGGGGAGAGGGAGGATGGCAGCAGACCCCGCCGCGGTGACCGCGCGTACAGGTGCGAGCCGCGGCCGTGAAGCATGAGGAGGCAGCGTGAGCGAGTCGAAGCCCGCACCGGACACGACGAGGCCGGTACCGGCCGTCACCGGCGAGGACGAGGTCGTCGATCTGTGCCGCGACCTGATCCGGATGGACACGAGCAACTACGGCGATCACTCGGGCCCGGGGGAGCGCGTGGCCGCCGAGTACGTCGCGGAGAAGCTCGCCGAGGTCGGGCTGGAGCCGCAGATCTTCGAGTCGCACAAGGGGCGCGCCTCCACCGTGGCCCGTATCCAGGGCGAGGACCCCTCGCGCCCCGCGCTGCTGATCCACGGGCACACGGACGTCGTGCCGGCCAATGCCGCGGACTGGACGCACCACCCGTTCTCGGGAGAGATCGTGGACGGGTGCGTGTGGGGCCGCGGCGCCGTCGACATGAAGGACATGGACGCGATGACGCTGGCGGTCGTCCGCGACCGGCTGCGTACGGGCCGTAAGCCCCCGCGGGACATCGTGCTGGCGTTCCTCGCGGACGAGGAGGCCGGCGGTGTGTACGGAGCGGGCCACCTCGTCCGGGAGCACCCGGAGCTGTTCGAGGGCGTCACGGAGGCGATCAGCGAGGTCGGCGGCTTCTCGTTCACCGTCAACGAGAACCTGCGGCTCTACCTCGTCGAGACGGCCCAGAAAGGCATGGACTGGATGAAGCTGACCGTGGACGGCACGGCCGGCCACGGTTCGATGATCCACAAGGACAACGCGATCACCGAGCTGTCCGAGGCGGTCGCGCGGCTGGGGCGGTACGAGTTCCCGGTGCGGGTGACCAAGACGCTGCGGCACTTCCTCGACGAGCTCTCGGACGCGCTGGGCACCGAGCTCGACCCGGAGAACATGGACGAGACGCTCGCCAAGCTCGGCGGCATCGCCAAGCTCATCGGCGCCTCGCTGCGGAACACCGCCAATCCGACGCAGCTGGGGGCGGGGTACAAGGTCAACGTCATCCCCGGGCAGGCCACCGCGCACGTCGACGGGCGCTTCCTGCCGGGGTACGAGGAGGAGTTCCACGCCGACCTGGACCGGATTCTCGGGCCGCGGGTCAGGCGCGAGCCCATCCACGCGGACAAGGCGCTGGAGACCACCTTCGACGGCGCCCTCGTGGACGCCATGCAGACCGCGCTGCGGGCCGAGGACCCGATCGCGAAGGCCGTGCCGTACATGCTCTCCGCGGGTACGGACGCGAAGCACTTCGACAACCTCGGCATCCGCGGCTTCGGGTTCGCGCCGCTGAAGCTGCCGCCGGAGCTGGACTTCGCGGGGATGTTCCACGGCGTGGACGAGCGGGTGCCGGTGGATGCCCTCAAGTTCGGTACGCGGGTGCTCGACCGGTTCATCGAGCTGAGCTGAGGCCGCGCGGCGACCAGGGGCGAGGCCGCCGCGGCGACCGGAGCCGAGGTCGCGTGGGGCGGCGCCGTCGCCCCCCGCGCGTCAACCCGGGTCAGCCTTTCGTGAGCACTTAACTGAAAAGAGTGAATGAAACCATAGGCTCGTAGCTTCAATACATCTTCCTCGTTACATGGAGTGCGGCCCGAAGTTTGCGGCCGCATTGCCTACAAGGAGGAAAAATGATCAAGAAGGTCGTCGCTGCTGCGGCTGCTGCTGGTGGTCTGATGCTCGCGGGTGCGGGTCTGGCCGTCGCCGACTCGGGTGCGCAGGGTGCTGCCCTCAATTCGCCCGGTGTCCTTTCCGGCAACACCGTTCAGGTGCCGGTCCACGTTCCGGTGAACGCCTGCGGCAACACGATCTCCGTGATCGGGCTGCTGAACCCCGCCTTCGGCAACACCTGCGTCAACGACTGACGTTGAGCATCACCCCGATGAGGGCGTGATCCCGCTCGGCCCCGCAGCGCGTGCCATGCGCTCCGGGGCCGACGGGCTTTCGACGGACGGGCACCCACGACCGTCCGTCCCGGCGGACAAGAACCCACGCTTCGTCCGCCCTTCGAAAAGCAAAAAGGGGAAGGGACGACCTATGCGTAAGGTCGCGAGAAAAAGCCTGATCACCGTGGTGGCCGCGAGTGGTGCGCTCGCCGTTTCCGGCGGTTACGCACACGCGGATTCGGGCACGAGCGGCGCGGCCGCTCATTCACCGGGGGTGCTGTCGGGGAATACGGTCCAGGTCCCGGTCCACGTCCCGGTCAATGCGTGCGGGAACACCGTCAATGTCGTCGGCCTGCTCAATCCGGCCGCGGGGAACAGCTGTGGGAACGGCTCCGGCGGCGGAGCGCACGGCTCCGGCCCGAGCGCCGAGGCGAAGGGCGGTACCCACGACTCCCCGGGCGTCGGCTCGGGGAACAGCGTGCAGGTGTCCGTGGACATCCCGATCAACGCCTGCGGTAACAGCGCGAACGTCGTGGGCGCCCTCAACCCCGCCACGGGTGCCGAATGCGGCGACGACGCGTCCTCGACGCCGCCGTCCCGCCCCGGCGAGCCCAAGCCCCCGGGCGGTCCGGAGTCGCCGGGCGGTCCGGAGTCGCCGGGCCCGTCCCAGCCGCCGGGCGACGACACGCCCCCGTCGCACGAGCCGGGCGATTCGGGCGGACCGGGATCGACGCAGCCTGGCGGCGACGAGGGCCCGGACCTGCACCCGCAGACCCCGCCGCGCTCGCACGAGGAGATCGTCACCACGCCCGCGGCCGACGCCCCGCCCGCCGCGGACGAACAGCTGGCGCAGACGGGCACGGGCCCGGTGGGGGTGCTCCTGCCGGCCGGCGCTGCCCTGCTCGGCGCGGGCGTCCTCGTGTACCGCAAGGCCCGTACGGCGGGAGGGGCGCGGGGTTAGCCGGGGTAGCCGCGAGGGGTGCCGCCGACGGGTGCCGCCGAGGAGCGATTATCGGCCGCCGCGCGTGCGGAATCGGCCGTTCTCGGTGGGACGGCAGGCGGATCATTCCCGGACCGGGTAATTCCGCGAAGCGGCACAAAACCGGAGGAAAGCCTGCGCTTTACGGTGCTGCCCCGCCCTCGGTGTTCCGGGGCGGGGCGGCATTCACGCCCCGTCCGACCCGGCGGTCGGGGCGTCACCGGACCCCGTACGGGCCCGTGTCACCAGGTCGCGCGAATCTGGCGGATGATCCGGCGGCGCAGCCGCACCTTGCGGCTGCCGTCGGGATTCAGGCGGAGGCGGTCCAACTCCCAGTGTCCGTACTCGGCGTGGTCTGTCAGCAAGCGTGTGGCGGCCTTGCGGGAGACCCCCCGCGGCACATACACATCGCAGAATTCATATTCCGGCATCGCATCTATTGTGCGGGACCGGCCCGGGTACGGATAGCGTCTGCACTATGTCTGATGCTGCGCAGCCCTCCGCTGCCGAGGTACGTGCCGCCGCCGAGGCGGTCAAAGCCGCGCTGGACCGTCACCTCGACGCGGTGGAACGCCGCTCGGGTGAGGACGATGCCGCCGTTTACGCCGCGTTCGACGAGCTGGCCGCGGCGGCCGAGGCGTACGACGAGCTGCTCTACGAAACCTACGACGAGGTCACGCCGTTCGAGATCCCCGGCAGCGACGGGCTGCCCGCGTACGCGGGGCCCGAGGAGCCGAGCGCGCTCAGCGTGCTGATCCGCCGGGACTACACCGTCGTGGAGCCGCAGCGGCTGCTGTCGCAGGCGCAGCGCATCGCCGATCTCGACCCCGGCTCGGCCACGGAACCGGGCGCCGCGCAGAGCCCGTCCAGGCCCGGCGGGAACGCGGCGGCCGCCGTGGTCGGCAGCAGCGTGCACGCGGCGCTCGGCGTGCTCTTCGGGGAGTACGAGCCGGACGAAATCGCCTCCCGGCACAAGGAGTTCGGCCTGGAGGAAGGCGACTCCACGCTGTGGGTGGCGGCCGCGGAGGAACCGCCGGAGCCGGGCGAATGGCTCGCCGCCCCCTTCGAGCAGGCCGACCCGCAGCACGTCGTCTGCCGCTTCGACGTCAGCTCCGTCTTCGACGAAGAGCTGGACTTCGAGGACGAGTCCGATGAGGACGTCGAGGACGTGGCGGACGACGAGGACGTTGAGGACGACGAAGACGTGGTCGTGGTCGTGGCCTCGGACGAGGACGAGGACGTGGACGCGGAGGGGGACGAGGGCGCGAACGGGACCCGGCGGGGCAACGGGAGCGGCCGGGGCGGGGCCGCGGCCGATCCCGAGCTGGAGGTCATGGACCGGGAGCGCTGAGGGCCGGGGGCCGGGCCGCCCCGGGCCGGGGCTCGGGGCGGCAGCCCTGCGCGCCCCGGAGCCCCGCCGCGGCGGCCGGGCTCCGGGGCGGCGGGCTCAGGAGGCGTCCGCCTGCCACTGGGCCTGCTGCAGATTGAGGAGGGTGCGCAGGCGGGTCGTGCGGTCCTTGGCCGGGATTTCGGCGACCGCGCGGAGGAGCGCCTGGTCGGCGCCCTGGACCACGGACAGATGGCGCTCGCCGCGGCCGAAGGCGGTGTAGACCCAGGAGCGGGTCAGCCCCGGGGCCGCGTCGCCCGGCACCACGACCACGGCCGCCGGCCAGCGCATTCCCGCGGCCTGGTGGGCGGTGAGCGCCCAGCCGTGCCGCAGCGCCCCGCCCGCCACCTCGTCACGGGGCACGACGACGGGGGCGCCGCCGCAGTCCAGATGCAGCCCGTCCGCGTCCGCGCCGGTGACCTGGCCCGGCACCGTACGGCCGGGAGCCGGGCTGTATGCCACCCGGTCGCCGGGGTCGAAGCCGCCGAACTTGCCCGGGCCGGGATTCAGCCGCTCCTTGAGCACGGCGTTGAGCGCGCGGGTGCCCGCGGCGCCGCCGTGCCCCACGGTGATGACCTGCGTTTCCGCCGTCGGTACGCCGATCGCGCGCGGTACCGAATCGGCGACCAGCTGGACCGTACGGTGCACCGCCTCGCCGGCGTCCCGCACCGGAACCATCACGACCTCCTTCTCCGGCGCCTCGACCTCCGACAGCTCGCCGATGCCGATGCCGGAGACCAGCTCGCCGATGGGGCCGAAGTCGGGGGTACGGGAGGCGACCTGCGGGCAGCAGCGGGCGGCGAGCAGGTCGGCGAAGAGCCGGCCGGGGCCGGCGGACCACAGCACACCGGGGTCGCCGCTGAGGACGAGGCGGGTGCCGTCGGCCAGCGACTCGATGAGCAGCGCGGCGGTCTCCAGGTCCAGCTGCGGCGCGTCGAGCACGACGAGCAGGTCGAGGGCGAGCGAGCCGTCCGCGTCCCGGCCGGGGCCTTCGCGGCCGGCCAGCAGGCCGCCGAGCGTGACGGCGGCGGGCTGCCCGGCGGCTGCCGCGGGGGCGGGCGCTGCCGGTACGCCGGAGGCGTCGTACTGCGCGGTGGCCTCGGCGACGAGGTCGGCGAGCCGGCGGCGGCCGTCCGCGGTGTGGGTGGCGCCGACGGCCCGCAGGCCGAGTGCGCGGGTCGCGGCGATCAGCGCGGCGGGCTCGGCGCGGGCGGCCTCGCCGCCGGTGTGCGCGACCAGGCCGCTGTGCGCGGCGGCCCTGATGAGCTCGCCTGCGGAGGACGAGGGCGCGGCCGCGGCGACGGCCTCCCAGCGTGCGGCCGAGACCCGCGGCGGGCGCGGGGCGATGTCGGCTGTGCCGGGAGCGGGGGCGTCCGTGGGGGCGGTGTCCGGGGCGGTGGCGTCCGTGTCGGTACCGGCTTCCGCTGCCAGGTCCACGTCCACCTCGGCGTCCACCTCCTCGGTCCCCTCCGGGCCCGCCTCCGTGGGCGCTTCGGCGTCGGCGGACGCGGACGTGGACGCATTCGCTTCCGCTTCCGCGTCCGTCTCCGGGACCGGCTCGAAGGTGTTGAGCAGGCGGGAGAGGCCGTCCGCGACGCTCTCCTCGGCCATCGCGAAGCGGTCGAGGCCGAACAGGAGCCGGACGGGCCGCTCCTCGTCGTCCTCGGCGTCCGCCGGGCGCGGCGGTGCCGATGGATCGTCCAGGGCGTCCTGGAACACCAGCACCTCGCCCTCGGCGATCGCCGTCTGCAGGGCCTCGTCCGGGTCGGGAACGGCCCGCGCTGCCAGCGCGGCGCGCAGGGCGCTCGCTTCCAGCGCTGAGTGGCCCGCCAGCGCGGCCTGCTCCAGCAGCCAGCCGATCAGGGCCTGGCCACGGCGCTCGTCGCCCGGGCCGCACTCGGGGCCGAGCAGGGCGCGGGCGAAGGTGTCGGCCTGCTCCGGCCGCACGCCCGCGACGGCCAGCAGCCGCCAGGGGTCCTCGCGCAGCGTCTCGCCGGCCTGCTCGCCGAGCGCCCGTACGGCCTTATCGGCCAGCGCCTCGGGAGCGCCGCCCGCCGCGAGGACCTGGCGCGCCCCGTCGATCCCGGGGGCGAGGGACCCGCTCAGCGCCGCCCGCGCCCCGGCGCCGTGCGGGCCGGGCCCCTGCGTCCCGGGCCCCTGTGGGCCGCCCGGCCGTGCCGCCCCCTGCTGGCCGCCGCCAGAAGCAGCATCGGGGCCGTACGCGCCACCCGTCGGCCCGCCGTCCGCACGTGCCGGCCCGCTGGCGCCCGGCACAGCCCCCGGTCCGGCAGCCGAAGCCGCAGCCGTACCGGGCCCCTGCCCGGCCGGCGGCGTGCCACCGCTCGCCACGGGACGCCCCCCGGGCGCGGCACCGGCTCCACCGCCCGGGCCAGCCGGAGCTCCGGATGCCCCCGAGGCACCCGGAGCCGCCGCCCTGCCCGCCGCGTCCCGCCCCGTCGGAGCCGGGCCGCGCGGTGCCTCGTTGAAGAAGGACGCCGCCGACCGCTCGCCGCTCTCCACGGCCCGCACGGCGGCCGCCAGCGCGGCGGCCGAGGCCTTGCTCCCGGCCGCACCGCCGGCGCCCGCACCAGCTGCACCGCCGGCGGACGCGGGGCCCGCGTCATCGCCCTCGGGCCGCGGGCCGCCAGCGCCCGCCGGGGCCGGTGGCTCCGGGGCCTCGGCAGGGGCGGGGGCGCCGGTGGGGTGGTCGGTGTTCACAGGGTGCTCCAGTCGTGGTCGGGGTAGCGGTGCACGGGCGCGGAGACGTCGTCCAGTGCACGCCGGATCTCGTCAGGAAGACTAAGGGTCTCCACTGACAATGCCGCTCTGAGCTGCTGCGCCGTGCGTGCGCCGACGATCGGTGCGGTCACGCCGGGGCGGTCCCGGAGCCAGCACAGCGCGACCTGGAGCGGGGTGACGGCGAGGCCGTCCGCCGCCGTGGCGACCGCGTCGACGATCCGGCCGGCGGCGTCGTCGAGATACGGCGCCACGAAGGGCGCGAGGTGTTCGGACGCGCCACGCGAGTCGGGCGGCGTGGCGTGCCGGTACTTGCCCGTGAGGACGCCGCGGCCGAGCGGGGAGGAGGGCAGCAGCCCCAGCCCGAGGTCCAGCGCGGCCGGCAGCACCTCGCGCTCGACGCCGCGCTGAAGGAGGGAGTACTCCATCTGCGCGCTCGCCAGCCGGGCGCGCACGGCCGGCGCCGCCAGCTGCCAGGTGGCGGCCTTGGCGAGCTGCCAGCCGGAGAAGTTCGCGACGCCGACATAGCGCGCGCGGCCGCTGCTGACGGCGGTGTCGAGGGCCTGGAGCGTCTCCTCCAGCGGCGTGTCCGGGTCGAAGGCGTGCACCTGCCAGAGGTCGACGTAGTCGGTGCCGAGGCGCTCCAGGGAGTCGTCGAGCGCGGCGAGGAGATGGCGGCGCGAGCCGTCGACCCTGCGGTCCGCCTCCAGGACGCTGCCGGCCTTGGTCGCGATGACCAGGTCGCGGCGGGGCACCATGCCCTCCACGAGGCGGCCCAAGAGATACTCGGCGCCGCCGTCGGCATAGACGTCGGCGGTGTCGACGAGGGTGCCGCCCGCCTCCCAGAACGTCTTGAGCTGGTCGGCGGCGTCACGGTCGTCCGTGTCGCGCGCCCACGTCAGCGTGCCCAGGCCGAGACGGGACACGCGCAGGCCGGTGCGGCCGAGGTGCCTTTGCTCCATGAACCCTGAGATTACTGGCCCGTCCGGGACTTGCGGGGACCTGTGGACAACCCGCACCGCGGCGGCGGCCGGTGCACGTCTTACGCACGGCACAGAGCCCGCGTTACAGTCCCCGAGCAGCATCATTACCGATGAGTAATTCGAGTGAGGGAGCCGCATGAAGCTCGGGATCAACCTCGGCTACTGGGGTGCCGGCATGGACGGGGACAACCTCGCCGTGGCACAGGAGGCCGACCGGCTCGGGTACGCGGTCTGCTGGGCGGCGGAGGCGTACGGCTCCGACGGGCCGACCGTGCTCTCCTGGGTCGCCGCGCAGACGGAGCGGATCGACGTCGGGTCGGCGATCTTCCAGATCCCGGCGCGTACGCCCGCCATGACGGCCATGACCGCCGCGACGCTGGACTCGCTCTCCAACGGCCGCTTCCGGCTCGGGCTCGGCGTCTCGGGGCCGCAGGTCTCCGAAGGCTGGTACGGCGTGAAGTTCGACAAGCCGCTGGCGCGCACCCGGGAGTACGTGGAGATCGTACGGAAGGCGATGTCCCGGGAGCGGCTGACCTACGAGGGACGGCACTGGACGCTGCCGCTGCCCGGCGGGCCGGGCAAGCCGATCAAGCTCACGGTGCACCCGAAGCGCGAGCGCGTCCCGCTCTACATCGCGGCGATCGGCCCGAAGAACCTGGAGCAGACGGGCGAGATCGCCGACGGCGCGCTGCTGATCTTCCCGGCCGCCGAGCACCTTCAGGACACGGCGATCTCGCACCTCCGGGCGGGGCGCGAGAAGGCCGGGCTCACGATGGAGGGCTTCGACGTCTGCCCGACGCTGCCCATCGCCGTCGGCGAGGACAAGGATGTGCAGGCGCTCGCCGACACCTTCCGCCCGTACACCGCGCTCTACGTGGGCGGCATGGGCAGCCGCAAGCAGAACTTCTACAACCAGCTGGCGCGGCGGATGGGCTACGAGCAGGCGGCCACGGAGATCCAGGAGAAGTACCTGGCCGGGGAGAAGGACGCGGCGGCGGCCGCCGTCCCGCACGAGCTCATCGACTCCACCACCCTGCTCGGCTCGGTGGAGCGGATCGCGGAGCGGATGCAGGCGTATGCGGCGGCCGGCGTGACCACGCTGACGCTGTCGCCCGCGGGCTTCACGCTGGAGGAGCGGATCGCCGCGCTGCGGGCCGGCACGGAGGCGCTGGAGCGGGCCGGGCTGGCCTGAGAACCCGTCGGAGGCAGGGGAACGGCCCTGGGGGCGGGAGGCGGCCCCAGGGCCGGAGGGCTGCGGCCGTGGTGGGGGCTCGGGGGTCTTCCCCGCCACGGCCGTCACACAGCACAACGCGCCGACGCCTGCGGTGGTTACGCCCCGTGCACCGCCCTGTGGTCCATCGTTCGGGCGAGTTCAGCGGCCTCCGTGTTGCCGGGGACGGCACAGCGCACTTGACTTTTCCTTTGCGGGTGTCCTGTTCGAGGTGGCGTCCTGGAGGTCCGTCGATGCTCACGGCGAAGAGTCTGTTCCAAGAAATCCTGGACCACGACGAGTCCTTCCGGCTGTTCTGTTCCATCGCCGCGAGCGGCGAGTCGCAGGGCGGCTGGGAGAACGGGCGGATCGCCGCGCTGGTCCCCGAGAGCCAGCGCACGATGGCCCCGAAGGTCGCCCGGCACGGCGCGGACGAGGAGAAGCACGGCCGGATCTTCAACGCCCTGCTGCGCCGCCGCGGGCTGCAGGCCGTCGCGGTCCCCGCGGCCGCCGACTACACGATGCTCCTGGAGCGCCGCGGCATCGGGCTCGCACACGAGAAGCTGCAGCGCGACGAGCCGCTGACGGAGGCCGACATCGTCGCCTACCTGGCGCACAGCCGGGTCACCGAGCAGCGGGCCGCCGAGCAGATGGCGATGCTCAAGAAGTACTTCGGCGACCATCCGGAGGTGGGCAAGGCGGTCCGGATGATCGCCAGGGACGAGGACAACCACCTCGCGTACTGCCACGAGGAGCTGCTGCGGCTGTCCGGTGCCGGGCACGGCGAGGAGATCCGGCGGATCCTGCGGGAGAGCGTGCGGGCCGAGATCGCCGTCTACCGGGACGTCAGCCTGGCCGTGATGGAGCGGATGGGGCACATCCTGCGCTGGCCCCGCGCGAAGCGGGCGCTGCTCACGGCCGGCATCCACGCCGTGTACGCGTACGAGCGGGCGCACGGCTGGCGGCGCATGGTCGGCCTGCGGATGCCCGAGAAGCTGGACGCGCTGGGCGGTCCCGCCCCGTCGGCCCCGGAATTCGCCTGACCCGCCCCTACAGCCACTCGCGCCGTTTGAAGAGGCGGTACAGCCCCACTTCGAGGGCGGCCATGACCAGCAGGCACGCCGGATAGCCGAAGGTCCACTTCAGCTCGGGCATGTGCTCGAAGTTCATGCCGTAGATGCCCGCGATCATGGTCGGTACGGCGGCGAGCGCGGCCCACGCCGAGATCTTGCGCATGTCGTCGTTCTGCCGCACGCCCATCTGCGCCAGGTGCGCCGAGAGGATGTCCGACAGCAGCCGGTCCATGCCCTCCACGGACTCGTTGGCCCGCGTGAGGTGGTCGTCCACGTCGCGGAAGAAGGGCCGCGCCTGGTCGTGCACGAACGGTACGCCCGGGTTCTGCAGACGTGCCATCGGCTCGGCCAACGGCCCCGTGGCGCGCCGGAATTCCAGTACCTCACGCTTGAAGGCGTAGATGGTCTGCGCGGTGCTCCGGGTGCTTCCGCCGCCCTTGGTGTCCGGGCCGACCGGCGCGAAGACGGCGGCCTCCAACTCCTCCAGGTCGAGCTGGAGTTCCGCGGCCACGTCGATGTAGTGGTCGACCACCGCGTCGCTGACCGCGTACAGGACCGACGTCGGGCCCTTCTCCAGGACCTCGGGTTCGTGTTCCAGACGCGCGCGTACGGAGGCCAGCGGGCTGCCTTCGCCGTGCCGCACGGTGACGACGAAGGAGTCCCCTATGAAGAGCATCAGCTCGCCCGAACTGATGCTGCCGTCGGAGTCGTCGTACAGGATCGGCTTCAGCACCATGAACAGCGAGTCGTCGTACACCTCCAGCTTCGGCCGCTGATGGGCCTTGAGTGCGTCCTCCACGGCCAGCGGGTGGAGCCCGAACTCCTCGCTGACCTGCTCGAACTCCTCCTCGGTCGGCTCGTGCATGCCGAGCCACAGAAAGGAGTGCCCCTCCGCTCGGGCTTCGTCGAGCGCGGTGGAGTATCCCGCCGGCTTCTCGATCCGCCGGCCGTTCCGGTAGATGGCACAATCCACGATCACACGGGGCATTCTCGCTGCCGGGCGCCGCTCCTGCCAGAGCGGCCACCGGGGCGGCCCGCCCTCCGCTCGCCCCACAGGCCCCGTGCTCCGCTCGCCCCGTAGAACGTAGGGTGGCTGCCATGCCCACGCTGCTCCTCGTACGGCACGGCCGCTCCACCGCCAACAATTCCGGCGTCCTCGCGGGGCGCACGCCCGGCGTCGCCCTGGACGAGCGCGGCGCCGCACAGGCCGCCGCGCTGCCCGGCCGGCTCGCCGCCGTGCCCCTCGTCGCCGCCGTGGCCAGCCCCCTCCAGCGCTGCCAGGAGACGCTGCGCCCGTTGCTGGCGGCCCGCCCGGGGCTGCCGCTGCACACGGAGGACGGCATCAACGAGTGCGACTACGGCGACTGGTCGGGGCGCAAGCTCGCCGAGCTGGCCGACGAGCCGCTGATGCAGACCGTCCAGCAGCACCCGTCCGCAGCCGGTTTCCCCGGCGGCGAGACCATGCGCACCATGCAGAATCGTGCCGTCGACGCGGTCCGCGCCTGGAACGCGCGCATCGAGGACGAGCACGGCCCCGAGGCGGTGTACCTGATGTGCTCGCACGGGGACATCATCAAGTCCCTCGTCGCGGACGCCCTCGGCATGCATCTGGATCTCTTCCAGCGGGTGTCCGTCGAGCCCTGCTCGGTGACGGCCGTCCGCTACACGCCGCTGCGCCCGTACCTGATCCGGCTCGGCGACACCGGCGACCTCGGCTCGCTGGCGCCCAAGGAGGAAGGTTCCGGCGCGGTCCCGGAGCGCGACGCGGCGATCGGCGGTGGCGCGGGAGCATCGTGATCAGCAGGCGCAGTAGGGTGGTGCGACGGCGCTGCCCACCACGCCACTCCTGTGATCCGTACCCCGTGACCACAGACCCCCGCAGTCGAGCAATCGGAGCAGGACCTTGTCCCGTCAGGTGTTCTTCTACGACGCGCCGGATCGCTTCGTGGCCGGCACGGTCGGGCTGCCTGGCCGTCGCAGCTTCTACCTCCAGGCCACGGCGGCCGGGCGCACCACCAGCGTCGCGCTGGAGAAGACGCAGGTCGCCGCACTCGCCGAGCGCATGGACGAGCTGCTGGACGAGGTGGTGCGCCGCAGCGGCGGCAACGCCCCGGTCCCGGCCGTCGCCCCGTCGGAGATCTCCGACACCGCGCCGCTGGAGAGCCCGGTGGAGGAGGAGTTCCGCGTCGGCACCATGGCGCTGGCCTGGGACGGCGACGAGGAACGCATGATCGTCGAGGCCCAGGCGCTGGTCGAGCTGGACGCCGACAACGACGAGGACCTCGCCGAGGCCGAGGAGCGCCTTCTCCAGGACGACGAGAACGGCCCCCCGATGCTGCGCGTCCGGCTGACCGGCACCATGGCGCGCGCCTTCGCCAAGCGCGCCCTGGAGGTCGTGAACGCCGGCCGTCCGCCGTGCCCGCTGTGCAGCCTGCCGCTCGACCCGGAGGGACACGTATGTCCGCGCCAGAACGGATACCGGCGAGACGCCTGACGCCCGCCGAGCTGGAGGAGCATCTCCGGCACGGCGAGCTCACCGTGCGCGGCCGGGTCCGCGAGGCGTCCAACGCCGTCCTGTACTGCACCGTCGAGCACGACGGCTGGTCCGGCGCCTGCGTGTACAAGCCGGTCGCGGGGGAGCGCCCGCTGTGGGACTTCCCCGACGGCACGCTCGCCGAGCGCGAGGTCGCCGCGTACGAGATCTCCCGGGCGACCGGCTGGGATCTCGTCCCGCCCACCGTGCTGCGCGACGGCCCGTACGGGCGCGGCATGGTCCAGGAGTGGATAGCCGCGTCCGACGAGGACGACAGCCCCGAGCTGCTGGCCCTGATCGAGGACGAGGAGCCGGGGCCCGGCTGGAAGGCCGTCGGCTTCGCCGAGGTCGGCGAGGGGCGTACCGCGCTCCTCGTGCACGCCGACGATCCGCGGCTGCGCCGGCTCGCCGTCCTGGACGCGGTGATCAACAACGGCGACCGCAAGGGCGGCCATCTCCTGCCGACCGCCGACGGTCGCGTGTACGCCATCGACCACGGCGTCACCTTCCACGCGGAGGACCGGCTGCGCACCCTCCTGTGGGGCTGGGCGGGCGACCCGCTGACCGAGGAGGCGCTAGCAGTGCTGAAGCGGCTGGCCGAGGAGACCGCCGAGGGAGAGCCGCTCGCCGCCCGACTGGCCGAATGTCTCACCGAGGAGGAGATCGCCGCACTGCGCGAGCGGATCGCCACCATGCTGAGCTCCGGCACACATCCGCAGCCCAGCGGGGAATGGCCGCCGATTCCCTGGCCGCCGGTGTGACAAGGCTCAACAGGCCGGCCCGGGGATGCACGGCCTGGTCGAAGATGCAAGAGGGCCTTTCCGGCCAAGACCCACACTCCGGTTCGTATCCGGAACCTGCGTCCGGTTAGGCTCAAGGCATGCATGCATGGCCCGCTTCTGAGGTCCCCGCCCTGCCCGGCCAGGGCCGCGACCTGAGGATCCACGACACCGCGACCGGCGGACGGGTGACCCTCGCCCCCGGTCCCGTCGCCCGTATCTACGTCTGCGGCATCACGCCGTACGACGCGACCCACATGGGGCACGCGGCGACCTACAACGCGTTCGACCTCGTTCAGCGCGTGTGGCTCGACACGAAGCGACAGGTCCACTACGTGCAGAACGTCACCGACGTCGACGATCCGCTGCTGGAGCGGGCCGTGGCCACGGGCGACGACTGGACCGCGCTCGCCGAGCGGGAGACCGCCCTCTTCCGCGAGGACATGACCGCCCTGCGGATGCTGCCCCCGCAGCACTACATCGGCGCCGTCGAGGCCATACCGGGCATCGTGCCGCTGGTGGAGCGCCTCCGCGACGCGGGCGCCGCGTACGAGCTCGACGGTGACGTGTACTTCTCCGTCGAGTCCGACCCGCACTTCGGCGGGGTCTCCCACCTCGACGCCGAGGCGATGCGGCTGCTGTCCGCCGAGCGCGGCGGCGACCCGGAGCGCCCGGGCAAGAAGAACCCGCTGGACCCGATGCTGTGGATGGCGGCCCGCGAGGGCGAGCCCAGCTGGGACGGCGGCTCGCTCGGCCGGGGCCGCCCCGGCTGGCACATCGAGTGCGTCGCCATCGCCCTGGACCACCTGGGCATGGGCTTCGACGTGCAGGGCGGCGGGTCCGACCTGGCCTTCCCGCACCACGAGATGGGCGCCTCGCACGCCCAGGCGCTGACCGGTGAGCACCCCTTCGCCAAGGCGTACGTGCACGCCGGGATGGTCGCCCTGCACGGCGAGAAGATGTCCAAGTCCAAGGGCAACCTCGTCTTCGTCTCCAAGGTGCGCCAGGACGGCACCGACCCGGCCGCCATCCGGCTCGCCCTGCTGGCCCACCACTACCGCGCCGACTGGGAGTGGACCGACCAGGTCCTGCAGGACGCGGTGGACCGGCTCGCCCGCTGGCGCGCCGCGGTCTCCCGCCCCGACGGCCCGTCCGCCGACGCGCTCGTCGAGGAGGTCCGCGAGGCGCTCGCCGACGACCTGGACTCGCCGGCCGCGCTCGCCGCTGTCGACCGCTGGGCCGAGCGGCAGCAGGCCGGCGGCGGTACGGACGAGGGCGCGCCGGGCCTGGTCTCCCGGACCGTGGACGCGCTGCTCGGCGTGGCGCTGTGACGCACTGACCGGACATACGTAACGGGGCGCTTCCTCCGAGGAGGAAGCGCCCCGCTTGTTTCTCACACCTGGGTGACCGTCAGCCGGTCACCCGGGTGCTCACCCGGTCCGGTCGTTCAGACCTTGCGGATCTGGATGCTGCGCAGGATGCTCGGGGACTGGCTGTCCCAGACACCGATGACCTGGAAACCGCTGCGGAACGCCTCGGAGACCTGGTCGAAGGTGGTGTCGTTGGGGTTGTTGAGCACGCGGAACTGGTTCTCGATCTGCAGGAAGATCTGGCGGGGCTGACCCGGGATCGGCTGCGGAATGGCGACGAAGGCGGTCGCCCGGCCGGCCCGCAGGACCTGCTGCTGGACCTGCTGCTGGACCTGCTGCACGGCCTGCTGCGTCACCTGGTGCAGGTGCTGCAGCACCTGGTGCTCCTGCTGCTGCTCCTGCTGCTGCATCTGGCCGCCGCCCTGCTGCCCGAACTGCTGCAGCAGCTGCTGGAACGGCTGCTGCTGGCCGAGCTGCTGGAGCTGCTCCAGCATGCCGCCCTGCTGCTGCGGCTGCTGCATCTGCCCGTAGGGCTGCTGGCCGTACTGCTGCTGCGGCTGCTGCTGCGGCTGCTGCTGGCCGTAGGGCTGCTGCTGGCCCATGCCCTGCTGGCCGAACGGGGACGTGCTCGGGCCCTGCTGGCCGAGCTGACCGAGCTGGCCGAGGGGGTTCATCTGAGTGGTCATAAGGGTGCTACCTTCCCTGACTTGTTGGTGTGCTTCAGCCGGTGACGACCAGCTCGTCAGCCTGTGATGACCAGACCCACGACCTCGTCGTCGGAGTACCACACACGTACGTCGGGCCGTCCCCCCGCGAAGGCGGAGTGCACCGCCTGGCGCACCTCGGGCGCCGGCCGGTTCAGGTTGCGCCACGCACCGGCCACGAAGAGCCGGAGCCGCGGGGGGAGTTCTCGGGGGTAGGGGAGCAGTTCGTCCCAGTACCGCTCGGCCTGGCCGGAGCCGACCGAGGAGGGCACCAGATGCGTCACTGCCGCCCTGATGTCGGGCCGGTTGCCGATCCGCTGGGAGGCCGGCCGGCCGGGCGCGTCCTGCTGCGGCGACCCGGTGGTCCGCAGCACCTCACGCGCCTGCTCGGGATTCATCGGGTCCGCCCCCGCGGCCTTGAGCATGCCCTGCAGCGACGCCAGCGCGCCGACCACGATGGGAGAGGCCGATGAGGTTCCCGAGAAGCTGTCCGTGTACCAGGCGATCTCCTCGGTACCGCCCTGCAGGTCGCCGGGCCGGTCCCAGAAGCCACCGGTCGTGGTGACCTCGCGGCCCCAGCCCTGGGCGTCCAGCCGCATGCCGTAGTTGGAGAACCCCAGCCGCGACCGGTCCGGGCCGTGATCACGGCCGTGGGTGCCGGGCGGCGGGGCGCCCGCGCCGACCAGGATCGCCCCGGACGACTGGTTGGAGGGGTTGAAGGGGTTGCGCCACCACTGCGGGAAGCGGTCGGGACGGCGCTCGTACAGCGCGTCGTCCAGGCTCTCCGCACCGTTGCCGGCCGCCTCCACCACGACGACGCCCTTCGCGGTCGCCCAGCGGATCGCCGCGAAGTCGTCCGGCCACCACTCCAGCGCGATGTAGCCGCGCTGGTCGTCGCGGTGCTCGTAGTCGAACCGGGGCCCCGGCCGGTGGAGTTCGATCAGCAGGATGTCGCCGCGCGAGAGCCGCTCGGCCGCCGCGTGGATCGCCGCCGCCGAACCGATGCCCTGGATGGAGGCGGCGGCGGTCACCGCGCCGGGCGCGAGACCCACCACGCCCCGGTCGTTCCGGTCGCCCCCGATGACACCGAGGACGGCCGTGCCGTGGTTGCGCCAGGCCAGATCCTGGATCGGATTGCCGACCACGATGCCGGCCAGCCGCTCCGCCAGGTCCTCGTGGCCCAGCTGCCAGGCGCCCTCGACGTCGACGATGGTCACGCCCTCGCCGTCACCGCCCTGCCGCTGCCACGCCCATACGGCGTTCACGCCCTCGGGCGCGGCGCCCAGGTGACCCTGGCGGCCCGTGAAGTCGGGCGTCGCGGGCGCACCCTCCTTCCGCCCCTGGTCCTCCGGGCCACGCGCCGCCGAAGTGGCGGGCACGGCACCGGGCTTGAGGTACGCCGTCTCGATCTCCGGGAGAGCGGAGAGCCGGGCGGTCAGCTCCACCGCGCGGGTGTCACCGCCCCGTACCCGGTAGAAGAGCGAGAGGTCCGGGAGCCCGCCGGTGCCCGCCGACGGCTCCTGCGGCATGGCAGCGCGTATCCGCTCCTCGCTGCCGAACAGCGGCTCCAGAGAGAGCTGCTGGTCACTGAGGAACATCTCCAGCGCGGAGATGTCCGCTCCGGAGGCCGACCGTACGCCGCCGGCGCCGGCGCGGAGACCGGGCTCGGCCCGCGCGACGACGATCAGCTCCGGTTCGGCTCCTTGGTAGGTGAATCCCGCTCCGTCGGGTCCGGGGCCCGCCATGCCGGGGCCCGTACCGGGAGGTGCCTGGTCGGTCATCGCTGGGACCGCTCCCTTCGGGGTGCTGCGCCGTGCCCTGCCGCTCCGTGCCCTGCGCCCGGCACCGCCCACGCCGCGCAACGGCGAATGTGTACCGGATGTTGCGGCGCGGTGTCGCCGGGGCTTCGGTGCGTCACCCTGCTACCTCCGCTCGCCCCCGTCCACCCCGTCGGTACCCCCTACGTTTGGAATCCGGTCGAATGGGAACCGTGGGCAAATCGACCGGAAAGCGATGACGTGCTGTCAAGCAGGTCAAACACTACGGAGGCGTACGCGGTGCGGTGAGGCGGAAGTGCCCGCACGCCACCCGTCGCGCGGCGGGAACGACGAAGCGGGGCGGTGCCGCAGCACCGCCCCGCTCCGTTTCGGTCAGTCCTCCGAGGAATCGCCGTCCGGGGAGTCCGGCTCGTCCTCCCGCTTGCCCTCCGGCTCGTCCTCCTGCTGCTTCGCGGGGCCGTCCTCCGGGCCGCGGGCCGGCCCCTGGCCGCTGCCCTCCGCCTTCGGCGGCTTGGGCGGGCGGGTCCGGCCGCTGGGGGAGTCGCGCAGGTAGGAGCCGTCGCGGCCGTCGGCGAGCCCGCCGTCCGTCGCGAGACCCGGGCCGGCCTGCGGGTCCCGTCGCCGCAGATAGCGCTCGAATTCCCGCGCGATCGCCTCGCCCGACGCCTCCGGCAGCTCGGCGGTGTCCCGGGCCTCCTCCAGCGACTGGACGTACTCGGCGACCTCGCTGTCCTCCGCCGCCAGCTGGTCCACGCCCAGCTGCCACGCCCGTGCGTCCTCGCTCAGCTCGCCGAGCGGGATGCGCAGGTCCAGCAGGTCCTCCAGGCGGTTGAGCAGGGCCAGCGTCGCCTTGGGGTTGGGCGGCTGCGAGACGTAGTGCGGCACGGCCGCCCACAGGCTCACCGCGGGCACCCCGGCGTGCGTGCACGCCTCCTGGAGGATGCCGACGATGCCCGTGGGGCCTTCGTACTTGCTCTCCTCCAGGTCCAGCGTGCGCGCCAGGTCCGCGTCGGAGGTGACGCCGCTGACCGGGACGGGGCGGGTGTGCGGGGTGTCGCCGAGCAGCGCGCCCAGTACCACCAGCATCTCCACGCCCAGCTCGTGCGCGAAGCCCAGGATCTCGTTGCAGAAGGACCGCCAGCGCATGCTGGGCTCGATGCCGCGGACCAGCACCAGGTCACGGGGCTTGTCGCCGCCGACCCGGACGACGGACAGCCGGGTCGTGGGCCAGGTGATCTTGCGGACGCCGCCCTCCAGGAAGACGGTGGGCCGGTTCACCTGGAAGTCGTAGTAGTCCTCGGCGTCCAGCGCGGCGAAGACCTCGCCCTTCCACTCCCGGTCCAGGTGCGCGACCGCGGCGGAGGCGGCGTCGCCGGCGTCGTTCCAGCCTTCGAACGCGGCCACCATGACCGGATCGATCAGCTCGGGCACCCCCTCCAGCTCGATCACCCAGCGCCTCCTTCCGGCCGGTCGGCCCCTCGTCGGCGGCCGCCGGTTGCAGTTCCCGTTCCGTGCGCTCCCAGCCTACGGCGTCCGTGGTACCCGAACGCAGCCCCTCTGCACTAACGAGTCCTCATTCATCCGATCTGTCCCTGTCAACTCCCGGGCGCGACCTGGGGAATGGCGGAGTAGCGGGGTCCATACATCGGAGTGCGATACAGATCGGATGTCCCTCCGTGCCACTGCCCGGCAAGGCCACGCGGCGGGTCCGGCGGCGTCGCCCGGCCGCCCGGCACGACGTCCGGTTTCCGCGGCTTACGGACCGCCCACACCGCGGCCCGCCGGCCCCACCGGGCCGCGGCCGTCACAGTGACGCCCGCAGCCACTGCTCCACGCTGGCGATGTGGACCGTGGCCCAGGCGCGCGCGGCCTCCGCGTCCCGGGCCCGCAGCGCGCCGAGGATGGCGCGGTGCTCGGTGAGGGTGCGGGCCACCGCGTCCTTCTGGGTCAGCCCGCGCCAGATGCGGGCCCGCGTGGTCGGCCCGGAGAGGCCGTCCAGCAGCGAGCAGAGCACGGAGTTGCCGGACGCGGCCACGATGGAGCGGTGGAACTCCAGGTCGCACGCGACCAGGTCCTCCACCGAAGGAGCGGTGCCGAGCGCGTCCAGCTGCGCGTCCAGCGCGTCCAGTTGCGCGGGCGTGATCCGGGCCGTGGCCATGGCGGTGGCGGCCGGCTCCAGGATGCGGCGGACGGCCAGGAACTCCAGGACGGTGTCGTCGCGGTGGAAGTCCACCACGAAGCTCATCGCCTCCAGCAGCAGCTGCGGGTCCAGGCTCGTGACGTACGTACCGTCGCCCTGGCGCACGTCCAGGATGCGGATCAGGGCGAGCGCGCGGACCGCCTCGCGCAGGGAGTTGCGGGACAGGCCCAGCTCGGCGGCGAGTTCGCTCTCCTTGGGCAGCCGGTCACCGGGGCGCAGCGCGCCGGAGACGATCATGCCCTTGATCTTCTCGATGGCCTCGTCCGTGACCGCCATGGCCGACCTCCCCGCTCGGAACGCCTGAAAGCCCGAAAACCACCCACAGACATCGGATGTCTGGGGTGCGGCCATTATGGCGCGCGAACGCCGAGGGGCGGGACTCCGGTACCCCGGAATCCCGCCCCTTTACCGGCCGGCGGGGGCCGCCGGCCGCCGGACTCAGCTCTTGCGTGCCGACAGTACGTCCTCGACCTTCGCGCGGACGTCGTCCGTGGCCAGGCCGCGGATCGTCAGCGTCGTACGGCGGCGCAGCACGTCGTCCGCGGTCTCGGCCCACTCGTGGTCCCGCGCGTACACCACCTGCGCCCAGATCTCCGGTGCGTCGGGGTGGATGCGCTCGGCCAGCGCCGGGTCCTCGTTCGCCAGCCGGGCGATGTCGAAGGACAGCGAGCCGTAGTGGGTGGCCAGGTGGCGGGCGGTGTCGGCGGACATCCGCGGGCCCGGCGTACCGCCGTCGACCAGCAGCCGGTGCGCGACCGCCTGCGGGTTGGCGATGCCCGGCAGCGGCAGCTTCTTCGGCAGCTCCGAGATGGGCTCCAGCTCCTCACCGAGCGGGTGCCCGGGCAGCGCCGCGAGCTTGTTCATGACCGTACGTCCGATGTGCCGGAACGTCGTCCACTTGCCTCCGGCCACCGACAGCATGCCGCCGCTGCCCTCGGTCACGACCGTCTCGCGCTTGGCCTTGGAGGTGTCGCCGGGGCCGCCCGGCAGCACCCGCAGGCCCGCGAAGGAGTACGTGATCAGGTCGCGGTCCAGCTGCTGGTCCCGGACGGAGAACGCGGCCTCGTCCAGGATCTGCTTGATGTCCTTCTCGGTGACCGACACGTCCGCCGGGTCGCCCTCGTACTCCTCGTCGGTGGTGCCCAGCAGCAGCTGGTCCTCCCACGGCAGCGCGAAGGTGATGCGGTACTTGTCGATCGGGGTCGCCAGCGCGGCCTTCCAGGGGGAGGTGCGCTTGAGGACCAGGTGCGCGCCCTTGGAGAGGCGGATGGAGGGGGCCGCGTTCGCGTCCTCCATCTTGCGCAGGTGGTCCACCCACGGGCCGGTGGCGTTGAGCACCAGCCGGGCGTTGACGCCGAACTCGGTGCCGTCGGTGCGGTCCTTCAGGTCCGCGCCGGTGACCCGGCCCTGCGTGAAGCGCAGCCCGGTGACCTCGGCGTGGTTCAGTACGGTCGCGCCCGCCGCGACGGCCGCGCGGACCGTCATCAGCGCCATCCGCGCGTCGTTCATCTGGTCGTCGCCGTACACGGCCACGGCCTTGAGGTTCTCCGTACGCAGCTCCGGCACGTCACGCTGGGCCTTGGCCGGGCTGATCACGTGGCCGACGCCGTCGCCGAACGCGGAGAGCGCGGAGTAGGCGAAGACGCCCGCGCCGAGCTTGGCCGCGCCGTGCGGACCGCCCTTGTAGACCGGCAGGTAGAAGGTCAGCGGGTTCGACAGGTGCGGGGCGACCTGGCGGGAGACGGCGCGACGCTCGAAGTGGTTCTCCGCCACCAGCTTCACCGCACCGGTCTGCAGGTAGCGCAGACCGCCGTGGAGCAGCTTGGAGGAGGCGGAGGAGGTGGCGCCGGCGAAGTCGCCGGCGTCCACCAGCGCAACCCGCAGCCCCGACTGCGCGGCGTGCCAGGCGGTGGAGATGCCCAGGATGCCGCCGCCGATCACCAGGAGGTCGTACGTCGCCTTGTCGAGCCGCTCCCGGGTCTCGGCGCGGCTCGGGTGCGAACCGTCGGCCGGGTGCGTCCCGAGTGCCGGGACGCTCTGCAGGGTGCTCATGTCTTACTCCTCGTCCTCGATCCAGCCCATGGTCCGCTCGACGGCCTTGAGCCAGCTCTTGTACTCGCGGTCACGGGTGGCCGCGTCCATGCGGGGGGTCCATTCGGCGGCCCGCCGCCAGTTGGCGCGCAGTTCGTCGGTGCCGGACCAGAAGCCCACGGCCAGGCCGGCCGCGTAGGCAGCGCCGAGGCAGGTGGTCTCGGCGACCATCGGGCGCACCACGGGCGCGTCCAGGAAGTCCGAGATCGTCTGCATCAGCAGGTTGTTGGAGGTCATGCCGCCGTCGACCTTCAGTGCGGTCAGCTCGACGCCGGAGTCCTTGGTCATGGCGTCGGTGATCTCGCGGGTCTGCCAGGCGGTGGCCTCAAGAACGGCGCGGGCGATGTGCGCCTTGGTGACGTAGCGGGTCAGGCCCGCGATGACACCGCGCGCATCCGAGCGCCAGTAGGGGGCGAACAGGCCGGAGAAGGCCGGTACGAAGTAGGCGCCGCCGTTGTCCTCGACCGTGGAGGCCAGGGTCTCGATCTCGGCGGCGGAGTTGATCAGGCCCATCTGGTCGCGCATCCACTGCACCAGGGAGCCGGTGACGGCGATGGAGCCTTCCAGGGCGTAGACCGGGGTCTCGTTGCCGATGCGGTAGCCGACGGTGGTCAGCAGGCCGTTGTAGGAGTTGACCGGCTCGCTGCCGGTGTTCATCAGCATGAAGGTGCCGGTGCCGTACGTGGACTTGGCCTCGCCGCTGGCGAAGCAGGTCTGGCCGAAGAGGGCCGCCTGCTGGTCGCCGAGCGCGGAGGCGACCGGGACGCCGGCCAGCACGCCGGACGCGGTCTCGCCGTACACCTCGGCGGAGGACTTGATCTCCGGCAGGACCTCGGCGGGGATGCCCATGGAGCTGAGGATCTTGGGCTCCCACTGGAGGGTGCGCAGGTTCATCAGCATCGTGCGGGAGGCGTTGGTGACGTCGGTGACGTGCTTGCCGCCGTTGACGCCGCCGGTGAGGTTCCAGATGACCCAGGAGTCCATGGTGCCGAAGAGGATGTCGCCGGCCTCGGCGCGCTCGCGCAGGCCCTCGACGTTGTCCAGCAGCCAGCGGATCTTCGGCCCAGCGAAGTACGAGGCGAGGGGGAGGCCGGTCTCGCGGCGGAAGCGGTCCTGGCCGACGTTGCGGCCCAGCTCCCGGCAGAGCGCGTCGGTGCGGGTGTCCTGCCAGACGATGGCGTTGTGGACCGGCTCACCCGTGTTCTTGTCCCAGAGCAGCGTGGTCTCGCGCTGGTTGGTGATGCCGATGGCCTTGACGTCGGCGGAGGTGATGCCCGCCTTCTCGATCGCGCCGGCCACGACCTGCTGGACGTTCGCCCAGATCTCGGTGGCGTCGTGTTCGACCCAGCCGGGCTTGGGGAAGATCTGCTCGTGTTCCTTCTGGTCGACCGAGACGATGCGGCCGTCCCGGTCGAAGACGATGCAGCGGCTGGAGGTCGTGCCCTGGTCGATGGCCGCGATGAACGGGCCGGTGGTGTGGGTGTCGCTCATGGTGTGTGCTCCAGGAGGTGCGGTGGGGGAGTGCGGCTCTTGCGGCGGCTTCGGCTTCGGCTGTGGCGGCTCAGGCGAACGCGAGCTGGTAGATACCGCCCGCGATCGCGCCGCCGATCAGCGGCCCGGCGACGGGGATCCAGGCGTAACCCCAGTCCGAACCGCCCTTGTTGGGCAGCGGCAGCAGCGCGTGCACGATGCGCGGGCCGAGGTCGCGGACCGGGTTGATGGCGTAACCGGTCGGGCCGCCCAGCGAGAGGCCGATGCCGACGACCACGAAGGCGACCAGAAGGCTGCCGATCGGGCCGACGCCCTTGCCGTCGTCGCTCAGGCCCAGGGTCAGGATCGCCAGCACGAGCACGATGGTGGCGATGATCTCGGTGACGAGGTTCTGCCACGCGTTCCGGATCTCCGGGCCGGTCGAGAAGATGCCGAGCACGGGTCCGGCCTTGGGGGCCTGGGCCTGGTCGACGAGACCTTCCTCACCCTTCGGGGGAGTGATGACCTCGGGGTCCGTGAGGTGGGCCCGGAACTGGCCGTAGTAGACGAGCCACACGCAGACCGCGCCGATCATCGCGCCGAGCAGCTCACCGGCGAAGTAGACCGGCACCTGGCTCCACTCGATGCCGCCCTGGATTGCCAGGCCGACCGTGACGGCGGGGTTCAGGTGCGCGCCGGACTTGGCGGCGATGTACGCGCCGGTGAGGACGGCGAACCCCCAGCCGAAGGCGATGGCCACCCAGCCGGCCTCGTACGCCTTCGAGCGCTTGAAAGTGACGGCGGCGCACACGCCACCGCCCAGCAGGATCAGCACAGCGGTACCGATGGTCTCGCTGATGAAGATGTCGGAGCTGGACACCCGCGACTCCTTTGTCCTTCGTCCAGATGGACACCGAGATGCGCCGTACCCCGGGTCCCTCCGGTGGTGCGAGCCCTCGGTGAGGGCGTTGTCGGCGATCCGGCAGTGCCCACCATACGACAATCGTCGTATCGCGTTCGACAATGCCGACCGACGAACGGCAGTTTTGTTTACGCCCAGTAGCCCGTCAAGGGTTCTGTGAGGGAAAACCTAAGCGGAAAGAGCGGACAAAACGGTTAGAAGCGCTGGGCGCCAAGATCCCTGGAGACGGCCCGTGCGCAGTCCCGCACCGCGGCGACGATCTCCGGGCGCAGCTCCCCGTCCCGCCGCACCCGCTCCACGGCGCCGGTGATGCCCACCGCGCCCACCGGCATCCGCCGCCGGTCGTGGATGGGCGCGGCCACCGACGCCACGCCCTCCCAGGTCTCCTCCACGTCCGCGGCCCAGCCCCGGGCGCGGGTGAGATCCAGCACGCCCTCGAAGTCCTCCAGGTCCGTGAGCGTGTGCGCGGTGAACGCCTCCCGGGCGCTCTCCACCGCCTCGCTGTGCGCCACCGGGTCGTACGCGGAGAGGACCTTGCCCAGCGCCGTACTGTGCAGCGGCTGCATGGCCCCCACCTCCAGCACCTGCCGGCTGTCGTCGGGCCGGAAGACGTGGTGGACGATCAGTACGCCCTGCTGGTGCAGCACGCCCAGGTAGGCGCTCTCGCCGGTGGAGCGGGCCAGGTCGTCGGCCCATACGAGGGCGCGCGCCCGCAGCTCGTGCACGTCCAGGTAGCTGTTGCCCAGCCGCAGCAGCTCCGCGCCGAGCTGGTACCGGCCCGAGGCCGCGTCCTGCTCCACGAAGCCCTCCTGCTGGAGGGTGCGCAGGATGCCGTGGGCCGTGCCCTTCGCCAGGTCCAGCGACGAGGCGATGTCGGACAGCCCCAGGCGCCGTTCGCCGCCGGCCAGCAGCCGCAGCATGGCCGCGGCGCGCTCCAGCGACTGAATGGTCCGTGCCATGGAGCAACCTCCGGGAAGAGCGGTTCGACAATGCCAAACGATATCGGTCGATGCCGACCCCGACAGAGTGGGCCGCGCACAGCACCATGATCACGCCCACCGGGCCGTACGAGTGCCGCGCCGTCCCACGCCGTGGGACAGCCGTCGCCGCAAGGTTCCCGCCAGCTACCCTGGCCCGGTGCCCCTTCGTACCGGAAGGCGCAAAGCCGACAGCCGTCGCAACCACGGGAGCAGCTCCATGGCCTCGCATACGCCCACGACCACCCCCGCAGCCCGCATCGACGCCTTCCGCGAGGCCCTCGCCTCGCGCGTCGTGGTCGCCGACGGAGCCATGGGCACCATGCTCCAGGCCCAGGACCCCACCCTGGACGACTTCCAGCAGCTCGAGGGCTGCAACGAGATCCTCAACATCACCCGCCCGGACATCGTCCGCTCCGTGCACGCGGAGTACTTCGAGGTGGGCGTCGACTGCGTCGAGACCAACACCTTCGGCGCGAACCACGCGGCGCTCGGCGAGTACGACATCCCCGAGCGGGTCTACGAGCTGTCCGAGTCCGGCGCCCGCATCGCCCGCGAGGTCGCGGACGAGTTCACCGAGAAGACCGGGCAGCAGCGCTGGGTGCTGGGCTCCATGGGCCCCGGCACCAAGCTGCCCACCCTCGGCCACGCCCCGTACCGCACCCTGCGCGACGCCTACCAGCAGAACGCCGAGGGCATGATCGCCGGCGGCGCCGACGCGCTCCTGGTGGAGACCACCCAGGACCTGCTGCAGACCAAGGCCGCCATCCTCGGCGCCCGCCGCGCCCTGGAGGTCACCGGCACCAACCTGCCGGTCATCTGCTCCGTGACCGTCGAGACCACCGGCACCATGCTGCTGGGCTCCGAGATCGGCGCCGCGCTCACGGCCCTGGAGCCGCTGGGCATCGACATGATCGGCCTGAACTGCGCGACCGGCCCGGCCGAGATGAGCGAGCACCTGCGCTACCTCGCCCGCCACTCCCAGGTGCCGATCTCCTGCATGCCCAACGCCGGCCTGCCGGTCCTGGGCAAGGACGGCGCCCACTACCCGCTCACCCCGGGCGAGCTGGCCGACGCGCAGGAGACCTTCGTCGGCGAGTACGGCCTGTCCCTGGTGGGCGGCTGCTGCGGTACGACGCCCGAGCACCTGCGCCAGGTCGTGGAGCGGGTGCGCGGCGCCGCCCCGACCGAGCGGCAGCCCCGCCCGGAGCCGGGTGCGGCCTCGCTGTACCAGACCGTCCCCTTCCGCCAGGACACCTCGTACCTGGCCATCGGCGAGCGGACGAACGCCAACGGCTCGAAGAAGTTCCGCGAGGCCATGCTGGAAGGCCGCTGGGACGACTGCGTGGAGATGGCCCGGGACCAGATCCGCGAGGGCGCGCACATGCTCGACCTGTGCGTGGACTACGTGGGCCGGGACGGCGTCGCCGACATGCAGGAGCTGGCCGGCCGCTTCGCCACCGCCTCGACCCTGCCGATCGTGCTGGACTCCACCGAGGTGCCCGTCATCGAGGCCGGCCTGGAGAAGCTGGGCGGCCGCGCGGTCATCAACTCGGTGAACTACGAGGACGGCGACGGCCCCGAGTCCCGCTTCGCCAAGGTCACCGCGCTGGCGAAGGAGCACGGCGCCGCGCTGATCGCGCTGACCATCGATGAGGAGGGCCAGGCCCGTACGCCCGAGCACAAGGTGGCCGTGGCCGAGCGGATCATCGCCGACCTCACCGGCAACTGGGGCATCCGCGAGTCCGACATCCTCATCGACACCCTGACCTTCACCATCTGCACCGGTCAGGAGGAGTCCCGCAAGGACGGCATCGCCACGATCGAGGCGATCCGGGAGCTGAAGCGCCGCCACCCGGACGTGCAGACCACGCTGGGCCTCTCCAACATCTCCTTCGGCCTCAATCCGGCCGCGCGCATCGTCCTGAACTCGGTGTTCCTCGACGAGTGCGTCAAGGCGGGCCTGGACTCGGCGATCGTGCACGCGTCCAAGATCCTGCCGATCGCGCGCTTCGACGAGGAGCAGGTCAAGGTCGCCCTGGACCTGATCTACGACCGCCGCAGCGAGGGCTACGACCCGCTGCAGAAGCTGATGGAGCTCTTCGAGGGCGCCACCGCCAAGTCGCTGAAGGCCGGCGCGGCCGAGGAGCTGGCGGCCCTGCCGCTGGAGGAGCGCCTGCAGCGCCGCATCATCGACGGCGAGAAGAACGGCCTGGAGGCGGACCTGGACGCGGCGCTCGCCGAGCGCCCGGCCCTGGACATCGTCAACGACACCCTGCTGGCGGGCATGAAGGTGGTCGGCGAGCTGTTCGGCTCCGGCCAGATGCAGCTGCCGTTCGTGCTCCAGTCCGCCGAGGTCATGAAGACCGCGGTGGCCTACCTGGAGCCGCACATGGAGAAGGTCGAGGGCGACGAGGGCAAGGGCACCATCGTGCTGGCCACCGTCCGCGGCGACGTCCACGACATCGGCAAGAACCTCGTCGACATCATCCTCTCCAACAACGGCTACAACGTCGTCAACCTCGGCATCAAGCAGCCGGTCTCCGCGATCCTGGAAGCCGCCGAGGAGCACAAGGCCGACGTCATCGGCATGTCCGGCCTGCTGGTCAAGTCCACGGTGATCATGAAGGAGAACCTGGAGGAGCTGAACCAGCGCAAGATGGCGGCCGACTTCCCCGTCATCCTCGGCGGCGCCGCGCTCACCCGCGCGTACGTCGAGCAGGACCTCCACGAGATCTACGAGGGCGAGGTCCGCTACGCCCGCGACGCGTTCGAGGGCCTGCGCCTGATGGACGCTCTGATCGCGGTCAAGCGCGGCGTGCCCGGCGCGACCCTGCCCGAGCTCAAGCAGCGCCGCGTCCCCAAGCGGGACACCGCCGTGCTGGAGGTCGAGGAGCCCGAGGGCTCGGTCCGCTCCGACGTGGCCACCGACAATCCCGTCCCGACCCCGCCGTTCTGGGGCACCCGCGTCGTGAAGGGCATTCAGCTCGCCGACTACGCCTCCTGGCTGGACGAAGGTGCGCTGTTCAAGGGCCAGTGGGGCCTGAAGCAGGCCCGTACGGGTGACGGCCCGACGTACGAGGAGCTGGTGGAGACCGAGGGCCGGCCGCGGCTGCGCGGCTGGCTGGACAAGCTGCAGACCGGGAACCTCCTCGAAGCGGCCGTGGTCCACGGGTACTTCCCCTGCCACTCCAAGGGCGACGACCTCATCCTGCTGAACGAGGACGGCACCGAGCGCACCCGCTTCACCTTCCCCCGCCAGCGGCGCGGCCGCCGGCTCTGCCTCGCGGACTTCTTCCGCCCGGAGGAGTCCGGCGAGACGGACGTGGTCGGCCTCCAGGTCGTCACCGTCGGCTCGAAGATCGGCGAGGAGACCGCGAAGCTGTTCGCGGCCGACTCCTACCGCGACTACCTGGAGCTGCACGGCCTCTCCGTCCAGCTCGCCGAGGCCCTCGCCGAGTACTGGCACGCCCGGGTCCGCGCCGAACTGGGCTTCCAGGGCGAGGACCCCGCCGAGATGGAGGACATGTTCGCGCTGAAGTACCGCGGCGCGCGCTTCTCCCTCGGGTACGGCGCCTGCCCGGACCTGGAGGACCGCGCGAAGATCGCGGACCTGCTGCAGCCGGAGCGGATCGGCGTCCAGCTCTCCGAGGAGTTCCAGCTCCACCCCGAGCAGTCCACGGACGCCATCGTCATCCACCACCCGGAGGCGAAGTACTTCAACGCGCGGTAGGGCGCTCTTTGCCGCGGCCGGGGCCCGAAGCCGGGCTTCCGGTCGCGGACGAGAGCGTACGGACCGGCACAGTCGTACACTTATCGGTCCGGTAGCGGCCGGTCGTCTTCCCCGCAGGGGAGGCGGCCGGCCCTTTTGTCCCTCCGGGGACCCCTGCAACGGAGGTGTACGGATGACCAGCAGCATCCCCGCCGTCGGCACTCGAACGGCCGAAGGCTCCACCCTCCAGGCCGTCTTTCTCGATCTGGACGGCACCCTCGTCGACACCGAAGGCTTCTGGTGGGAGGTGGAGGCCGAGGTCTTCGCCGACCTGGGGTACGTACTGGACGAAGCGCACCGCCAAGTGGTGGTCGGCGGGCCGATGACCCGCAGCGCCTCGTACCTGATCCAGGCCACCGGCGCGACGATCGCGCTCGCGGAGCTGACCACGCTGCTCAACGCCCGTTTCACCGCCCGGATCGCGGGGGGAGTGCCGCTGATGCCGGGCGCCCGCAGGCTGCTGGCCGAGCTGGCGGCCCATCAGGTGCCCACCGCGCTGGTCTCCGCCTCGCACCGCGACATCATCGACCGCATGCTGGACTCGCTGGGTGCCGAGCACTTCCATCTCACCCTCGCCGGCGACGACCTGGCGCGCACCAAGCCGCACCCGGACCCGTATCTGACCGCCGCCGCCCGGCTCGGCGTGGAACCGGCGCGCTGCGCGGTCGTGGAGGACACCGTGACGGGCGTGACGGCGGCCGAGGCGGCCGGCTGCCGGGTGGTCGCCGTGCCGTCGGTGCTGCCGATCGAGCCGGCCCCGACGCGGACGGTCGTACCGTCGCTGGAAGAGGTCGATCTGCCTTTTCTGCGGGCCCTCATCACGGAAAAACGATGACCGTGCACTGAGCGTTGTGGTGAGAAAGGCCGAACGGGGTCGGAAGGGACGCTGAGGAGTGGTCCGCTCATTTTCCGTGACGAATACCGGTGCTGAATTCTCATGTCACCGGTTGCATTGGAATCCGTGACGTTTATCACGCGCCGGGCCATCGACAAGTGGGGTGAAGGGTGCTCCATGGGGGTGGTGAGGGGGGTTGGGCGGGGTTAAGTGTCCGCATTGGTCAATCGACGTACGAATCGTTCCAGTGTCCGGATATCGGTCACCCCATGAGCGTTATCTGGGCGTGATATGCGCTCAACTCTGCTGTGTCACGGACCCGCAGACCGTTCCTACTAATGTCGACGCGAGCAACACCTCTGCGCTGATAAGGAACCTGCCGACGATGAATCGCACGACCTTGGTGCTGCCGGTCCTGGCCGGTCTGCTCGCTCCCGCACTGGCAGCCTGCGGAAGCGGCGACAGTGCGGACGGGGACGGTAGAGCGATCGTCGTGGGGACCACCGACACCATCGAGGCGTCCAAGGCGGCCCCGGCCCCCTTCGACCCCGTGCAGACCTACGACGTCGGCGCCTGGAACGTGCTGCGCGGCACCTTCCAGACCCTGATGCGGCTGCCCCGTACCGGTAACGCACCGGTCCCCGAGGCGGCCCGCTCGTGCGGCTTCCGCGACACCCAGAACGAGCAGTACCGCTGCACCCTGCGGGACGGCCTGGAGTTCAGCAACGGCGACCCCCTCACCGCCACCGACGTGAAGTTCTCCGTCGAGCGGATGCTGCGCATCAACTACGCCAACGGCCCGGTGTCCCTCATGGACAACGTCGACACCGTCGAGACGGCCGGGAAGCACGAGGTGGTCTTCCACCTCAAGAAGCCCGACGCCACCTTCCCGCAGAAGCTCGCCACCCCCGCCGCCGCGATCGTCGACCACAAGGTCTACCCCCGCAACGCCCTCTACAAGGGCTTCGACCTGGTCGGCTCCGGCCCGTACCAGCTCGAGGCCGAGCACAGCGGCAACCGCGTCACCAAGGCCGTCTTCACCCGCAACCCCGGCTACAAGGGGAGCATCGAGCCGCAGAACGACAAGGTCGAGATGCGGTTCTTCCCCGACTCCGAGGCCATGGAGAAGGCGCTGCGCAAGGGCGACATCGACCTGATGAACCGCAGCCTGTCGCCGCATCAGGTGCAGGGCCTGGAGAACGCCCGGAGCTCCCATGTCTCCCTCACGGAGATGCCCGGCCAGGAGATCCGCTACCTTGCCTTCAACACCGAAGCGCCCGCCGTCCGCAACAAGGCGGTACGTCAGGCCATCGCGCAGATGGTGGACCGTTCGGCACTGGTCCGCGACGTGTACGCGCACACCGGCGACCCGCTGTACTCCCTGGTGCCGACCGGCCTCACCGGCCACATCAATTCCTTCTTCAGCAAGTACGGCAACCCCGACCCCGCCGAGGCCAAGCGCATCCTGGAGCGCGCGGGCATCAACGCCCCCGTGAAGCTGACCCTCGCCTACACGAAGAACCACTACGGTTCGATCACCGAGGACGAGTTCAAGGAGCTGCAGAAGCAGTTGAACAAGGACGGCGTCTTCGACGTGACCCTCAAGGGCGTGGACAGCTGGCAGACCTTCCGCGAGGACTCCGCCAAGGGCGAGTACCCGGCCTGGGGCATGGGCTGGTACGCCGACATCCCGGACGCCGACAACTACCTCGCGCCCTTCATAGGAAAGGGCAACTTCCTCGGCTCCCCCTACCGGAACCACCGGATCGAGGACCAGCTGATCCCGGCCACGCGTCAGCAGACCGACCGCAACGCCGCCGCCGGCAGCTTCAAGCAGGCGCAGAACATCGTGGCCGACGACGTTCCGGTCCTTCCCCTGTGGCAGGGCAAGCAGTACGTCGCCGCGCGTGACGACATCACCGGCGTGGAGTGGGCGCTCAACTCCTCCTCCGCGCTGCAGATCTGGGAACTGGGCCGCGGCGTCGCCGACTGACGCCCGAGCAACGGCCGGCCGGCGCCCGCACCACGGGCACCGGCCGGCCGGCCCGCAGAGCGGGTTCCCCGCTCATCGGCCGACGGCCTCGTCGGCAGGCAACCGCGACACCAACTGTGAGGAACGCGCACGTGAGGAAACGTGACCAGCTGCTCGCCGCCCCCTTGTGTGCGGGGCTGGCCGCAGCCCTGCTGGCAGGCTGCGGCTCGGGCGACGACGAGGGTGCCGGGGTCGGTGAACCCGTGGTCATGGGCATGACGGACAAGATCCAGTCGATCGACCCGGCGTCCGGCTACGACCCCGGCTCCTGGCTGCTGTTCAACAACGTCTTCCAGTCCCTGATCAGCTTCCCCAAGGGCGGCACCACCCCCCAGCCGGAAGCCGCCAAGAGCTGCACCTTCACCGACACCAGCAGCAAGGTCTACCGCTGCAAGCTGAAGGACGGCCTGAAGTTCAGCAACGGGGACGCCCTCACGTCCAAGGACGTGAAGTTCTCCTTCGACCGCACCCTGCGGATCAACGACAAGAACGGCCCCGCCGTCATGCTCGCCGGGCTCGACAAGATCGACACGCCCGACGAGAAGACCGTCGTCTTCCACCTCAAGACGCCCGACGCGACCTTCCCCATGAAGATCGCTTCCGGCGCCGGCTCCATCGTCGACAGCAAGGAATACCCGGCCGACAAGCTCCGCACCGACGGCAAGGCGGTCGGCTCCGGCGTCTACAAGCTCGGCAGCTACGACGACAAGCAGGCCGTCTTCTCCGTCAACGGCTCCTACAAGGGCCCCGCCAAGGTCAAGAACTCCGGCATGACCATGAAGTTCTTCGACTCCCAGACGGAACTGAAGCACGCCGTCCAGGACGGGAAGATCGACCTGGCCTACCGCGGCCTCGCCAACAAGGACATCGCCGACCTGGACCACGCCGTCGACAGCGGCCGCACCCAGGTCGTCGAGGGCGACAGCGCCGAGGTCATGCACCTGGTCTTCAACACGAAGGACCCGGTCGTCGGCAAGCTCGGCGTCCGCAAGGCCATGGCGTACACCATCGACCGCGCCTCCCTGGTCCGCGACGTCTACCAGCGCACCGTCGAGCCGCTCTTCTCCATCGTCCCGGCCGGCATCACCGGCCACACCACGGCCTTCTTCGACACCTACGGCTCCCGCCCGCAGCGCGACAAGGCCGAGGCGGCGCTGCGCTCCGCCGGCGTCCAGGGCAAGGCGAAGGTCACCCTCTGGTCCACCCCGACCCGCTACGGCCCCGACACCGACGCGGCGCTCCAGGAACTCGCCCAGCAGCTCAACGCCAGCGGCCTCTTCGACGCCAAGGTCAAGAGCGTGCCGTTCGAGGACTACGAGAAGGGCGTCGCCGCCGGCAAGTACGGCGTGTACGTCAAGGGCTGGGTCCCGGACTACCCGGACCCCGACAACTTCACCCAGCCCTTCTTCGGCAAGGGCAACGTCCTGAACAACGGCTTCGACTCGTCGCGCATCACCGGCAGCCTGCTGCCGAGGACCGCCGCCGAGCCCGACCGCGGCGCCACCAAGAAGGACTACCGCGAGGTGCAGCAGATCGTCGCCGACGAACTGCCCCTGCTCCCGCTGTGGCAGGGCAAGCAGTACGCCGTCGCCCGGGACACCGTCTCCGGCCTGGAGTGGACGCTGGACTCCTCGACGGTCTTCCGCTTCTGGGAGATCAGCAAGAGCGCGGAGGAGTAAACGGCCTCCGGCCTCAACGGCACGGGGAAGGCCCGGCGCGAGTGATCGCGCCGGGCCTTCCCCGTTCTTCCGTGGCGCCCCGGCGCCTACTGCGCGCCGGGGCGCACCAGTCCGCTCTCGTACGCGTACACCGCGGCCTGCACCCGGTCCCGCAGGCCCAGCTTCGTCAGCACATGGCCCACATGCGTCTTCACCGTCGTCTCGCTCACGAACAGGTCCGCCGCGATCTCCGCGTTCGACAGGCCCCGCGCGACCAGCTTCAGCACCTCCACCTCGCGCTCGGTGAGCGTGCCGAGCGCGTCCGGCACCGGCTCCTCGCCCGACGGCAGATGCGTCGCGTACTTGTCCAGCAGCCGGCGCGTGATGCTCGGCGCGAGCATCGCCTCACCCGCCGCCACGACGCGGATCGCCTGCACCAGCTCGTTCGCCGGGGCGTCCTTGAGCAGGAAGCCGCTGGCGCCGGCCCGCAGCGCCTCCACGACGTACTCGTCCAGATCGAACGTCGTCAGCACCAGGACCTTCGCCGGGCCGTCCTTCGCCGGGCCCGTGATCCGGCGGGTCGCCTCCACCCCGTCCATCCGCGGCATACGGATGTCCATCAGCACCACATCGGGCTGCAGCGCCCGCACCTGATCCAGCGCCTGCATGCCGTCACCGGCCTCGCCGACGACCGCGAGGTCCTGCTCGGCCTCCAGGATCATCCGGAAGCCGGTACGCAGCAGCGGCTGGTCGTCGACCAGCAGGACGCGGATAGTCACGAACTCTCCTTCGATTGGCCTGCTGCCCCATTCTGCCCTGCCGCGTCCGGTCCGGAGGGCGGTCCGGGGATCACCGGCAGCGCCCGCTCCGCGGCCTCCGGGCCCGGCAGCACCGGCTCCGCGGCCTCCGCGCCCGGCACCAGCGGATACGGCGGGGGAGTGCCTCCGAACTCCGGACACACCGCACGGTGATCGCACCAGTTGCACAGCTTCGACGGGCGCGGCCGCCAGTCGCCCGAGTCCGTCGCCTTCTGGATCGCGTCCCACAGCGCCAGCAGCTTGCGCTCCACGCCCCGCAGATCCGCCTCGGAGGGGTCGTACGTCAACACGTCACCGCTGCCCAGATACACCAGCTGCAGCCGGCGCGGCACCAGCCCGCGCAGCCGCCAGAGCACCAGCGCGTAGAACTTCATCTGGAACAGCGCGCCCTCGCTGTACTCCGGGCGGGGCGCCTTGCCCGTCTTGTAGTCGACCAGCCGCACCTCGCCCGTCGGCGCCACGTCCACCCGGTCGATGAAGCCGCGCAGCCGCAGCCCCGACTCCAGCACCGTCTCCACGTACAGCTCGCGGTCGGCCGGCTCCAGGCGCGTCGGGTCCTCCAGCGTGAACCACCGCTCCACCAGCGCCTCGGCGTCCGCCAGCCAGCGCGCCAGCCGCTTGCCCTCCGGATCGTCCGCGAACAGCTCCGCCAGCTCCGGCCGCTTCTCCAACAGCTTCTTCCACTCGCCCGGCACCATGGACCGCGCGCTCGGCGCCGTGCGCTCCGCCGCCGGCGCGTCGAAGAGCCGCTCCAGGACCGCGTGCACCACCGTGCCCCGGGTGGCCGCCTCGCTGGGCTTCTCCGGCAGCTTGTCGATCACCCGGAAGCGGTACAGCAGCGGGCACTGCAGGAAATCGCTCGCGCGGGAGGGCGACAGCGCCACCGGGCGCGCCGGAGCAGGCGCGGCCCGTACGGCCTTCTCGGTGCTCGTGTCCATAGCCCTAGACCCTACGGCCCGCCACTGACAACCCTCCGCATACCATCGACGGCGGACCGCTTCGCCCTGCATGATCGTGGTATCGGACCGGACAGGCCGGTCAGGAGCGAAGGCCGTACACCGACGAGGGGACGCCGTGGACGAGAGCGGGAAGCCGCAGGGCCCGCAGGACGCCCAGGAGTCCGCCACCGCACCGGACACCGCCCAGGAGGCGGGGCCGGAGGCCGGCAAGGGCCTGCCCGAACGGGCGCCGGACGAGCCGAGCGGCACCCCGCGCGCCCCGGAAGCACCACGGGAGGACGCCGACACGCCCGGTACCGGTAGCGGTACTGGTACGGCGTCCGAGAAGCCGCGGCGCGGCGCCACGCCCGGCTCCGTCGACGGCGCCGCCAACGGACGCCGCGGCATCGGCGGCGGCATCCTCATGGGCAAGCCCTTCGGCGTGCCCGTGTACGTCGCCCCCAGCTGGTTCCTCGTCGCGGCCCTCATCACCTGGGTCTTCGGCGGCCAGCTGGAACGCGTACTGCCCGAGCTCGGCGGCGCCCGGTACCTCGTCTCCCTCTTCTTCGCCGTCGCCTTCTACGCCTCCGTCCTGGTGCACGAGCTGGCGCACACCGTCGCCGCGCTCCGCTTCAAGCTCCCCGTGCGCCGTATCCAGCTCCAGTTCTTCGGCGGCGTCTCGGAGATCGAGAAGGAGTCCGAGACCCCCGGCCGCGAGTTCGTCCTCGCCTTCGTGGGCCCGCTGCTCTCCCTCGTGCTCGCCGGTGTCTTCTACGGCGCGATGTACCTCGTCGAGCCCGGCACCGTCCCCGGCGTCCTGATCGCCGGCCTGATGATCTCCAACCTCATCGTCGCGATCTTCAACCTGCTGCCCGGGCTCCCGCTCGACGGCGGCCGGATGCTCCGCGCCGTCGTCTGGGCCATTACGGGCAAGCCGATGACCGGCACCGTCGCCGCCGCCTGGGTCGGCCGCGCGCTCGCCGTCGCCGTCCTCATCGGACTGCCGCTGCTCACCCACACCGGGGCGCTGGGCAACGAACGCCCCGACATCGGGGGCGTCGACTCCCTCACCGACGCCCTGCTCGCCGCGATCCTCGCCGCGATCATCTGGACCGGCGCCGGCAACAGCCTGCGCATGGCCCGGCTCCGCGCACACCTCCCGGACCTCCGCGCCCGTGCGCTCACCCGGCGCGCCGTCCCCGTGGAGTCGCACACGCCGCTCTCCGAGGCGCTGCGCCGGGCCAACGACGCGGGCGCCCGCGCCCTGGTCGTCGTCGACGGCCACGGCACCCCCACCGCCGTCGTCCGCGAGGCCGCCATCGTCGGCATCCCCGAACACCGCCGCCCCTGGGTCGCGGTCAGCGGCCTCGCCCAGGACCTCAAGGAGGGCATGCGCGTCCCGGCCGAGCTGGCCGGCGAGGACCTCCTGGACCACCTCCGCGCCACCCCCGCGACCGAGTACCTCGTGGTGGAGGACACCGGCGAGATCTACGGCGTCCTCTCCACCGCCGACGTCGAAAAGGCCTTCGTATCAGCAATGGCCCGCCCGTCCTGACCGCCCCGGGATTCCCGCCGTTCCCTCCTGGGTAACCCCCAGCCGGGGGCCCGCGCCTGTTCGACCGCCCCCGTAGCGCAGCGCCGACTGCCTGCCCTGGTACGGAGCGCTCCCCACGCCCGGTAGGCTGGTCACATGTCCGAACCGACCGGTGCCGCCCGCCGTCGCGGGCCCTTCAAGGTCGGGGACCAGGTCCAGCTCACCGATCCCAAGGGTCGCCACTACACGTTCACGCTCGAAGCGGGGAAGAGCTTCCACACCCACAAGGGAGCCTTCCCCCACGACGAGCTGATCGGCGCTCCCGAGGGCAGTGTTGTCCGTACCACCGGGAACGTCGCCTACCTCGCGCTGCGCCCCCTGCTCCCCGACTACGTCCTGTCCATGCCCCGCGGTGCCGCCGTGGTCTACCCCAAGGACGCGGGGCAGATCCTGGCGATGGCCGACATCTTCCCCGGCGCCCGCGTCGTCGAGGCGGGAGTGGGATCCGGGTCGCTCAGCAGCTTCCTGCTGCGCGCCATCGGCGACCAGGGCATGCTGCACAGCTACGAGCGGCGCGCCGACTTCGCCGAGATCGCCACCCAGAACGTCGAGCGGTACTTCGGGGGCCCGCACCCCGCCTGGACGCTTACCGTCGGTGACCTCCAGGACAACCTCTCCGACACCGACGTCGACCGCGTCATCCTGGACATGCTCGCCCCCTGGGAGTGCCTGGACGCCGTATCCAAGGCGCTCGTCCCCGGCGGCATCCTGTGCGCGTACGTCGCCACGACCACGCAGCTGGCCCGCACCGTCGAGGCCATCCGCGACCACGGCACCTTCAACGAGCCGTCGGCCTGGGAGACCATGGTCCGCACCTGGCACGTCGAGGGCCTGGCCGTCCGGCCCGACCACCGCATGATCGGCCACACCGGCTTCCTGCTCACCGCCCGCCGCCTCGCGGACGGCGTCGAGCCGCCGCTGCGCCGCCGCCGGCCCGCCAAGGGCGCGTACGGCGAGGACTACACCGGCCCCGGTGGCCAGTCCGCGCCCGCCGAGGAGCAGCAGGTGCACAAGAGCCCGGCCCAGAAGCTCCGCGAGAAGAAGGAACGCGAGCAGCGGGAGCAGGCCGCCCAGGACGCCGCCGAGAGCTGACGCGCTCGCAGCCGTACGAACCGAACCGCACGGCGCCGCCGGTGAGTTCCCGCTCGGGAACCCCGGCGGCGCCGTCGTGTTTCGGGATATAGCCGTGTTTCCGGATATGTGGGAACTACCGGCGGGGGCCCCGCGTTGCCAGGGCAAGGACCGAGTTCCTCAAGTTTTCTTCTTGGTCCGGACTTGTTGGTTCCGTGACGCGGCGTCGTGTGGAACGATGCCGGGCAACCCCCACCGCCACAGCTCTTCCCAGGAGTTATTCCGCGTGCAGTCCATGGCAGGCCCGGACCTTCCGCACACCGGCACGACCCCCATGCAGTGGCTCGCCACCGCGACCGCCGTCGCGGGTGTGGTGGCCCTGGCCTCCTTCGTCCAGCCCACCGGCGCCACGGCCTCCGCCGCCTCCGCCGCGACCTCGGCCGCCGGCCGCCCCGCCCCCGCGGCCACCGCGCCGGACGCGGGCGCCGCCCATTACCCCCTCGACTGCGGACCGAACAAGGTCGATGTGGCGGACAAGCTCTCCGGCGATCTCGACGGCGACGGCGGCCCCGAGACCGTCGCCGTGGTCCGCTGCCACGCCGAGATGGGCACCCCGCCCAGCGGTGTGTACGTCCTCGCCGCACCGTCCGTGAAAGGCGCCGCGCCGCGCGTCGTGGCCACCCTCGTCGACCCCGCCGACAAGCTGAGCGTGCGGGATCTCACCCTGACCGGCCGCGCGCTGAGCGCCACGCTCTCGGGCTACTCCAGCACGGATGTGCCGCGCTGCTGCCCCGATGTCCACAAGGCCGCCAAGTGGCAATGGCAGAACGGCAAGTTCGTCGAGAGCGAACTTTCCGCCGCGGAGGACGCGGAGGACGGGCTTCCGGCCGCCCGGGGAGTGTGAACGGGGCGTGTGAACGGAACTTTTTGCCGCGCCGCTGCGTGACCGCGGCATCACTGCGTGACTGCCGCATCACCGCGCGTCCGGCCGTCTGGTTCCGGCCGGACGCGCTCCGTTGCTCTCTGTCGCCGGGCTGCCGTCCGGTGCCCCGTGACCGGTCACCCGGCACCCCGTTACCGGGCGTCCGGCTACTCCGCGTCCGGCCCGTACACCTCGGCCTTGTCCGACACGCGGCGCACGTGAATGCAGTCGCCGGGGCACTCCTTCGCGGAGTCCCGCACGTCGTTGAGCAGCGGCAACGGGACCGGCGTGGTGGCGCCCTTGTCCTGCAGCAGCTCGTCGTCGGCGCTCTTCACGTACGCCAGCCCGTCGATGTCGAGCTCGAAGACCTCCGGCGCGTACTGCGCGCAGATGCCGTCCCCGGTGCAGAGGTCCTGGTCGATCCAGACCTCGAGCTCGGTGGCTTCTTCCTGGGCGCTCATCTCGCCTGCCGTTCCTGCGTACGTTTAACCGATGTTGTCTAAGTAGTGCCAGCACTGACGGGTGTTGACCGTGTCGACGATACAACCGGTCGCTTTCCGATGTTGTCGGGTGGGTATCACCCCAGGGTGAGGACGTGCGCAAGGGTGAAGATCGGACACACCCCGACAGTCTTTTCGATCTAGGGGTTTCAACCTGCACCGGCCCAGGTAGGGTCAGGAAGCGTCCAGCTCCCCTTGGAGGAGGTGAGGACCGTGGCAGCCCACGACGACGACATCAACCGCGGCATCCGGCCGGGGCGGGGGTCTGAAGACCCTGCCGGCCAGGTTGCCTATCTCGAGCAGGAGATCGCCGTCCTGCGACGCAAGCTCGCCGACTCTCCGCGTCACACGAGGATTCTCGAAGAGCGGATCGTCGAGCTGCAGACCAACCTGGCCGGCGTATCGGCTCAGAACGAGCGACTCGCCAACACTCTCCGTGAGGCCCGCGACCAGATCGTCGCGCTCAAGGAGGAGGTCGACCGGCTCGCTCAGCCGCCGGCCGGCTTCGGTGTCTTTCTGCAGGCGAACGAGGACGGCACCTGCGACATTTTCACCGGAGGCCGAAAGCTCCGGGTCAATGTCAGCCCGAGCGTCGAGCTCGAAGAGCTCAGGCGTGGCCAGGAGGTCATGCTCAACGAAGCGCTCAACGTGGTCGAAGCCATGGAGTTCGAGAGCGCCGGGGACATCGTCACCCTCAAGGAGATCCTCGAGGACGGCGAGCGCGCCCTGGTGATCGGGCACACCGACGAGGAACGGGTGGTGAGGCTCGCCGAGCCGCTGCTGGACATCACCATCCGCCCCGGCGACGCCCTGCTCCTCGAGCCCCGCTCCGGCTACGTCTATGAAGTCATTCCCAAGAGCGAGGTCGAAGAGCTGGTCCTCGAAGAGGTACCGGACATCGACTACACCAAGATCGGCGGTCTGGGCGGCCAGATCGAGATGATCCGGGACGCCGTCGAGCTCCCGTATCTCTACCCCGATCTGTTCAAGGAGCACGAACTGCGCCCGCCCAAGGGCGTCTTGCTCTACGGCCCGCCCGGGTGCGGCAAGACGCTCATCGCCAAGGCGGTCGCCAACTCCCTCGCCAAGAAGGTCGCCGAGGTGACCGGCAAGCCCGCGGGGAAGAGCTTCTTCCTCAACATCAAGGGCCCCGAGCTCCTCAACAAGTACGTCGGCGAGACCGAGCGGCACATCCGCCTGGTCTTCCAGCGGGCGAGGGAGAAGGCCAGCGAGGGCACGCCCGTCATCGTCTTCTTCGACGAGATGGACTCCCTCTTCCGCACCCGGGGCTCGGGCGTCAGCTCGGACGTGGAGAACACCATCGTCCCGCAGCTGCTCTCCGAGATCGACGGTGTGGAGGGCCTGGAAAATGTGATCGTCATCGGTGCCTCGAACCGTGAGGACATGATCGACCCGGCGATCCTGCGGCCCGGCCGGCTCGACGTCAAGATCAAGATCGAGCGTCCGGACGCCGAAGCCGCCAAGGACATCTTCTCGAAGTACCTCACCGAGCGGCTTCCGCTGCACTCCGACGACCTCGCCGAGCACGCCGGCTCGAAGAAGGCCGCGGTCAGCGGCATGATCCAGTCGGTCGTCGAGCAGATGTACGCGGAATCGGAGGAGAACCGCTTCCTGGAGGTCACCTACGCCAACGGTGACAAGGAAGTCCTGTACTTCAAGGACTTCAACTCCGGCGCCATGATCGAAAACATCGTCGGACGCGCCAAGAAGATGGCCATCAAGGCATTCCTCGAACAGAACCAGAAGGGTCTCCGGGTCGCCCACCTGCTCCAGGCGTGCGTGGACGAGTTCAAGGAGAACGAGGACCTGCCCAACACGACCAACCCGGACGACTGGGCCCGTATCTCCGGCAAGAAGGGCGAGCGGATCGTCTACATCCGCACCCTCGTCACCGGCAAGCAGGGCGCGGACACCGGTCGCTCCATCGACACGGTGGCGAACACCGGGCAGTACCTGTAACACCGCTCACCGGCTGCGGATGTCCCAGGCGGGGCGTCCGCAGCCGGACGCTTTCCAGGGGCCGGGACGCACCCTGGAGATCCCCCGGCGGAACAGGGAAAACCGGACTGGAGCAATGACTGTAATGATCTCCCCAGCGCCGCATCGGCGTTCTAGGCTCTTCGGTACCGCCGCACCACACAGTGCGGAAGCGGGGACCGCATTCGGACCGGAAGCGCAGCGGTACTTGAGCGCCGACCCCAGCCGGGGGCGCCGCCGGGCAAGGAGGGCCGCATGACCGTACGGCGAGTAATGGGCATCGAGACGGAGTACGGCATCTCCGTCCCCGGCCACCCGAACGCCAATGCCATGCTCACCTCGTCCCAAGTCGTCAACGCCTACGCGGCGGCGATGCACCGGGCGCGCCGCGCCCGCTGGGACTTCGAGGAGGAGAACCCGCTGCGGGACGCCCGCGGCTTCGACCTCGCACGTGAGAACGCCGACGCCAGCCAGCTCACGGACGAGGACATCGGTCTGGCCAACGTCATCCTCACCAACGGCGCGCGGCTCTACGTCGACCACGCGCACCCCGAGTACAGCGCTCCCGAGGTCACCAATCCGCGCGACGCCGTCCTGTGGGACAAGGCCGGCGAGCGCATCATGGCCGAGGCCGCCGAGAAGGCCGCCCAGGTCCCCGGCGCCCAGCCGATCCACCTGTACAAGAACAACACCGACAACAAGGGCGCCTCCTACGGCACGCACGAGAACTACCTGATGAAGCGGGAGACCCCCTTCTCGGACATCGTGCGCCACCTGACGCCCTTCTTCGTCTCCCGGCAGGTCGTCACCGGTGCCGGACGCGTCGGCATCGGCCAGGACGGCCACGAGCACGGCTTCCAGCTCAGCCAGCGCGCCGACTACTTCGAGGTGGAGGTGGGTTTGGAGACGACGCTCAAGCGGCCCATCATCAACACCCGCGACGAGCCGCACGCGGACGCCGAGAAGTACCGCCGGCTCCACGTGATCATCGGCGACGCGAACCTCTCCGAGATCTCCACGTATCTGAAACTGGGCACGACGGCGCTGGTCCTCTCCATGATCGAGGACGGCTTCATCAACGTCGACCTCGCCGTCGACCAGCCCGTACGCACCCTCCACCAGGTCTCGCACGACCCCTCGCTGCAGCATCTGATCACGCTCCGCAGCGGCCGGACACTCACCGCTGTGCAGCTCCAGATGGAGTACTACGAGCTGGCGCGCAAGTACGTCGAGGAGCGCTTCGGGGCCGACGCGGACGAGCAGACCAAGGACGTCCTCACCCGGTGGGAGGACGTGCTCGGCCGGCTGGAGAACGACCCGATGAGCCTCTCCGGCACGCTGGACTGGGTCGCCAAGCGGGAGCTCATGGAGGGCTACCGGCGCCGCGACAGCCTCGACTGGGACGCGGCCCGGCTGCACCTGGTCGACCTCCAGTACGCCGACGTACGGCCCGACAAGGGCCTGTACAACCGACTGGCGGAGCGCGGCAAGATGCAGCGCCTCGTGACCGAGGCGGACGTCGAGAAGGCGGAGATCAAGCCTCCGGAGGACACGCGGGCCTACTTCCGGGGCCGCTGCCTCGAACAGTACGCGGACGACGTCGCCGCGGCGTCCTGGGACTCCGTGATCTTCGATCTGCCGGGCCGTGACTCGCTCCAGCGCGTGCCGACGCTGGAGCCGCTGCGCGGCACCCGCAATCACGTCAAGGAGCTTCTGGACCGCTGCCGCACGGCGGAGGACCTGGTCCGGGTCCTCAGCGGCGGCTGAGGCGGTAAAACCGCGTACGGGCCGCTCACGGCCTGATCGCGGTCCGATCGTGACCGATCCGGGGCCCCGCCGGGCGGCTGAAAGGTCCGCCCGGCGGGAATCATCGAGGTGAGTCCCGGACGTTGAGGGAAAGTGCAGGGCCGATGTCGGACCCAGCTTGTAGGGTCTGATCTTGACAGTCACATCGAGCGGGGCGAACCGAGCGGGGTGAGGGATATGGCGACCAAGGACACCGGCGGCGGGCAGCAGAAGGCTTCGCGCAGCACCGAAGAGGTCGAGGAGCAGACCCAGGACGCGGAAGCGTCCGAGGACCTCAAGGAACGCCAGGAAAAGCTGTCGGACGACGTGGACTCCGTGCTGGACGAAATCGACGATGTGCTCGAAGAGAATGCCGAGGACTTCGTCCGGTCCTTCGTCCAGAAGGGCGGAGAGTAACGCGCATTCCGCCAGGGCGCGCCCCGACGAAAGTCGGGCGTGCGCCCGGCGATGCGCTTCGCCGCATGCCGCCTGTGGAGCGGGGCACCGAGCCGGTGCCCGGCGGCGCACACGGTATGTGGATCATGTAAACGGTATGGGTAAGGTCCGGGGCGTACGTGCTTCAGCTGCAGCGCAGCGCTGGGCCAAGTCAAGGATCGGCCGGACGCCTTGGGCGGGCGGCCGAGTATCCGGAAGGAAACGTGTGGAAGCCAATACTCGAAGCACCGGGCGTCTACCAGCGGCCTTCCTGACGCCTGGGTCCTCCTCGTTCATGGACTTTCTCAGTGAGCACTCGCCGGAGCTGCTGCCGGGGAACCGGCCGCTGCCGCCCGTGCAGGGGGCGATCGAGGCGCCGCACGGCACGACGATCGTGGCGGCGACCTTCCCCGGGGGTGTCGTGCTCGCCGGTGACCGCCGCGCGACGATGGGTAACGTCATCGCGCAGCGGGACATCGAGAAGGTCTTCCCGGCGGACGAGTACAGCGCGGTCGGGATTGCCGGTACGGCGGGGCTCGCCGTGGAGATGGTGAAGCTCTTCCAGCTGGAGCTGGAGCACTTCGAGAAGGTCGAGGGCGCGCAGCTGTCCCTGGAGGGCAAGGCGAACCGCCTCTCGACGATGATCCGCAGCAATCTCGGCATGGCCATGCAGGGCCTGGCCGTGGTGCCGCTGTTCGCGGGGTTCGACGTCGACCGGGAGAAGGGCCGTATTTTCTCCTACGACGTGACCGGCGGACGGTCGGAGGAGACGGGGTACGCCGCGACCGGTTCCGGTTCGGTGTTCGCCCGGAGCGCGCTCAAGAAGCTGTTCCGGGACGACTTCTCCGAGAACGAGGCGGCGACCGCGGTCGTGCAGGCGCTGTACGACGCCGCGGACGACGACTCGGCGACCGGCGGCCCGGACCTGGGCCGGCGGATCTACCCGATCGTCACGGTGATCACCGATGAGGGCTTCAAGAGGCTCACCAGTGACGAGGTGTCCGAGATCGCCCGTGCGGTGCACGAGCGGCGTCTGGAGCAGCCGGACGGCCCGCGGGCGGCGCTGCTCTGACGGGGCGGCAGCGGACTCGCGGATGACGGATGATCCGGAGGTGCTTTCGCCAGTGAGAGAGCCATTGACAGAAAGGGACGGATAGCCGGTGTCGACGCCGTTCTATGTCTCACCCCAGCAGGCCATGGCGGATCGCGCCGAGTACGCCCGCAAGGGCATCGCGCGCGGACGCAGTGTTGTTGCTCTGCAGTATGCCGACGGCGTCGTTTTCGTCGCCGAGAATCCTTCCCGTGCACTGCACAAGGTCAGTGAGATTTATGACCGGATCGCCTTTGCGGCGGTCGGTAAATACAACGAGTTCGAGAACCTCCGGATCGGTGGCGTGCGCTACGCCGATCTGCGGGGGTACACCTACGACCGTGAGGACGTGACCGCGCGCGGGCTGGCGAACACCTATGCCCAGACGCTCGGTGCGATCTTCTCCAGTGCGGCCGAGAAGCCGTACGAGGTGGAGCTGCTGGTCGCGGAGGTGGGCGCCACCGCCGAGGACGATCAGATCTATCGACTGCCGCATGACGGTTCGATCGTGGACGAGCACGGTTCGGTCGCGGTCGGCGGCAATGCCGATCAGATCAGCACTTACCTCGATCAGCATCACCGGGACGGCATGTCACTGGGCGAGGCGCTGAAGCTCGCCGTGGAGTCGCTGTCGCGGGACAACAACGGCGGGGAGCGCACGCTGACCCCGGAGCAGCTGGAGGTCGCGGTCCTGGACCGCAAGCGGCCGCAGCAGCGGAAGTTCAAGCGGGTGCCGAGCAGTCAGCTGTCCCGGCTGCTGGCTTCGGAGGGGTCGTCGGTGGGGGCCACCGAGGCCGGTTCCGCCGAGGAGCCGGAGTCCGGTACGTCCGGTGCGGAGACCGGCTCCGAGCGCTCGGAGGGCTCGGAGGAGTAGCCCGCTCCCGTCCGTCCGTCTCGCGCCGCCCCGGTGGGTCACTTCCCGCCGGGGCGCGCGGCGTTTCAGGGGCGCGCCGGCGGGGCGGCCGTCGAGCCGCGGGTGATCAGCTCGACCGGGAGCGTGGTGGGCGCGGCGGGCGGGCGGCCGTCGAGGACGTCGATGAGGGCGCGCATGCCGGCCGCGCCGAACTCCTCGGCCGGCAGCCGTACGGTGGTCAGCTCCGGTTCGACGGCGGTGGCCAGGGCGAGGTCGTCGAAGCCGGTGACGGAGACGTCCTCGGGGACGCGCAGGCCGAGCCGGCGGGCGGCCTTGCAGGCGCCGGCGGCGAGGATGTCGTCGTCGCAGACCAGGGCGGTGGGGCGGGGGCCCGGGGCGGTCAGGGCCGCGTGTGCGGCGTGCAGCCCGGCGTCCACGGTGAGCGGCGCGGCTTCGGTACGGAGCGCCGCGTCCGGTACGGCCCGTACGGCTTCGGCCAGGGCGTTCGCGCGCACGTGGAAGGTCCAGGAGTCGACGGCGGCGGCGAGGTGGGTGAGCCGGCGGTGGCCGAGGCCGAGCAGGTGGCGGGCGGTCTGCCGGGCGCCGTCGGCGATGTCGAGGTTGACGGTGGCGGCGGCCGGGGTGTCCTCGGGGTCGTTGTCGAGCATGACCAGGGGCAGGCCCTCGCCGTAGAGGGCAGTGAGCGCGTCGGTGGCCATGGAGGAGGCGATGACGCCGTCGAGGGTGGCGCGGGCGGAGTCGAAGGGGTCGCGGGCCGGGCCGATGCCCTCGGGCGAGGGGTACAGGACGAGGCCGAAGCCGCTGTCGGCGGCGATGCGGGCGGCGCCGGTGTAGACGCGGGCGAAGAATTCGGTGGTGAGGACCGGCACGACGAGGAGGGCCGTGCGGGTGCGGCCGAGGCGGAGGCTGCGGGCGGCGAGGTTGGGGCGGTAGCCGAGCTCGCGGGCCGCGGCGCGTACGGCGTCGGCCTTGGCCTGCGAGACGCGGCCGCGCCATTTGTCGCCGAGTACGAGGGAGACGGCCGCCTGGGAGACGCCTGCGGCGCGTGCCACGTCCTTGCTGGTGACGCGTCCGGACGTGGTCGTCTGCTCCGTCACTGGCGTGGCTGCCCTTTCGTATCGGCGGCTGCGTGCGGGCCCTGTCTCCTGTGCGCGGCCCGCGCTCATTGCGGTGGACCCGCGGTCAGCGGCCATGGTACGTATGACGCGTCACGTTATACGTAACACGGAAAACGTCCACTGGACGACTCCCGGCCCGGACGGCCGGCGGAGAGGGGCGGGTATGGCCGCGGGATACGCGGAGCTGCTCAGGACGCGCCACGCGGCGCGGCTGCTGACCGGCACCTTGATCGGGAGGCTGCCGAACGCCACGGCGGCGCTGGCGGTGGTGCTCTTCACCCGTGCCGAGGGCGGCAGCTATGCCCTGGCGGGTGTGCTCTCGGCCGTGTACGGCCTCTGCAACGCCGCAGGACAGCCGCTGCTGGGCCGCGCGGTCGACCTGTGGGGTCAGCCGCGGGTCATGCTCCCCTCGGCCGTCCTGTCGGCGCTGGGCATGGTTCTGCTGGCCGTCGCCGGCATCGACCCGCTGTGGCCGGCGTACGCGGCCATGGTGGTCGCCGGATTCTTCACGCCGCCCCTGGAGGGCGGGCTGCGGGCGCTGTGGCCCGGGGTACTGAAGCGCCCGGAGCGGGTGCACGCGGCGTACGCGCTGGACGCGGTGGCGCAGGAAGTGATGTTCGCGGTCGGCCCGTTGCTGGTGACGCTGAGCGTCGCGGTGTGGTCCGAGCGGGTGGCGCTGCTGGTCATCAACGTACTCGGGGTGCTGGGCGCGCTCTCGGTGGTGGTCTCGCCGCCGTCCCGGCAGTGGCGCAGCGCGCCGCGCGAGGCGCACTGGCTGGGGGCGCTGCGATCGCGCGGGATGCTCGTGCTGATCGGGTCGTTCTTCTTCGTGGGGCTCGCGCTGGGTTCGATAGCGGTGGCGGCGGTGGCGTACGCCGACACGCACGGCGGACAGATGGTTTCCAGCTATTTGCTGTCGGCGCTGGGCGTGGGGGCGCTGGTCGGCGGTGTGGTGTACGGGGCGCGGGAGTGGCCGGGGGCGCCGGAGCACCGGCTGCGGGTGCTGATCGGTCTGCTGGCGCTCGGGTACCTGCCGTTGGCGCTGGTCCCGGGGGTGGCGGGGATGACGGCGCTGACGGGGCTCGCGGGGGTGTTCCTGGCGCCCGCGCTGGCGTGCGCGTTCATCGTGGTGGACCGGCACGCGCCGCGGGGGACGGTGACGGAGGCGTTCTCGTGGCTGGTCACGACGTTCGGGGTGGGGGCCGCTGTGGGTACGTCAGTGGTGGGCCCTGCGGTGGAGCTGGGCGGCGCGGCGGCGGGTTTCGCGGTCGCGGGCGGCGGTGGTCTCGCCGCGCTGGCGGTGATGGTCGCGGCGCGGCGTTTTCTGCTGCCCACCGAGACGCGCACGGTGAGTGCCGTCCAGGCGGAAAATGATCGAAACGGTACTGTCGAACCCGGTTTCAGAGCAGGCCATCAGGCGTAATGTTCAGTCATGGACCGCCGCATTTTCGGGCTGGAGAACGAGTACGGCGTCACGTGTACGTTCAGGGGACAGCGCCGCCTGTCTCCTGACGAAGTGGCGCGGTACCTCTTCCGCCGTGTCGTGTCATGGGGCCGCAGCAGCAATGTCTTCCTGCGGAACGGTGCCCGCCTGTACTTGGACGTGGGATCGCACCCGGAATACGCAACTCCCGAGTGCGACAACGTGACCGAGCTGGTCACCCACGACAAGGCCGGCGAGCGCATTCTCGAGGGGCTGCTCGTCGACGCCGAACGCCGCCTGCACGAGGAGGGAATCGCCGGAGACGTCTATCTCTTCAAGAACAACACCGATTCGGCGGGAAACTCCTACGGGTGTCACGAGAACTACCTCGTGGCGCGGCACGGGGAGTTCTCCAGGCTCGCGGACATCCTCATTCCGTTCCTGGTGACCCGTCAGCTGCTGTGCGGCGCCGGAAAGGTGCTGCAGACGCCGCGCGGTGCGGTGTACTGCGTCAGTCAGCGCGCCGAACACATCTGGGAAGGGGTCTCCTCGGCGACGACCCGCTCCCGGCCGATCATCAACACCCGTGACGAGCCGCACGCCGACGCCGAGCGGTACCGCCGGCTGCACGTCATCGTGGGTGACTCCAACATGTCCGAGACGACCATGCTGCTGAAGGTCGGCGCCACCGACCTCGTCCTGCGCATGATCGAGGCGGGCACCGTGATGCGTGACCTGACGCTGGAGAACCCGATCCGGGCGATCCGCGAGGTCAGCCACGACATCACCGGTCAGCGCAAGGTGCGGCTGGCGAGCGGCCGGGAGGCGTCGGCCCTCGAAGTCCAGCAGGAGTACTACGAGAAGGCGGTGGACTTCTGCGACCGCCGCGGCATCCGCACGGGCACGGTCGAGCGGGTCCTGGAGCTGTGGGGCCGCACGCTGGACGCGATCCGGGAAGAGGACCTGGACCGGGTCGCGACCGAGATCGACTGGGTGATGAAGTACCAGCTGATCGACCGTTACCGCGCCAAGAACAACATCACGATGTCGCATCCGCGGGTCGCGCAGATAGACCTCGCGTACCACGACATCCACCGCCGCCGGGGCCTGTACTACCTCCTGGAGAAAAAGGGCCAGGCGGCGCGGGTGTGCAACGATCTGAAGATCTTCGAGGGCAAGTCCGTGCCGCCGCAGACGACGCGGGCGCGACTGCGCGGCGATTTCATCCGCCGGGCACAGGAACAGCGCAGGGACTTCACGGTCGACTGGGTGCATCTCAAGCTCAATGACCAGGCGCAGCGCACGGTGCTGTGCAAGGACCCGTTCCGGTCGGTGGACGACCGGGTGGAGAAGCTCATCGCAGGAATGTGACCCGCTTCGCGGCGCGGCGGTGTGTCAACGGCCTTTGTGCCGGGGCACACCGCCGTGTTGTCTCTGCCCGTGTTGTCTCTGGAATTGCGGTAGGGGTCAGGTCGTAGAGTGGCGGGCATTGCCCATCCACCCCTCTAGCCCGAGTTGGACTGATGAAGCTCACGAAGAACACCCGCCGTGCCGCGGCCGCGGCGATCGCCGTGCCCGTCCTGCTGTTCACCGCCGCGTGCGGGTCCGACGACGAGGGCTCCGACGCGGGCGTCGCGTCGGTGGAAGGCAAGGCCGGCGAGCAGCCCAAGATCAAGGTCGACAAGAAGGCCAAGCCGTCGGACACCCCGGTCGTGAAGACCCTCGCCGAGGGCAAGGGCGCGGCCGTGAAGAAGGGCGACTTCGTCCGGCTGGACTTCGTGGGCCAGATGACGAAGGGCCAGTCGCTGGGCAGCAGCTGGGCCAAGCAGCCGGGCGCGAGCGCCAAGGCGCCGCGCATGCAGGCCGTCGGCACGGCCGGGACGGCCACCCCGCAGCTCCCCACGAAGGTGATGGAGGCGGTGACGGGCAAGAAGGTCGGCTCCCGCTTCGAGATCGAGGGCACCGCCAAGGCGCTCATCGGTGACCAGCTGAACCCGCAGGCGGGCGTGAAGCCCAGCGACGGCCTGGTGTGGGTCGTCGACGTGGTCGCCGCCAAGAAGGCCGACAAGAACGGCGAGGTGAAGGGCGAGCAGGCGGCGCCGGAGGCCGGTATGCCGGAGGTGAAGTCGCCGAGCCGGAAGCCCGCGGAGATCACCGTCCCCAAGGGCGAGAAGGCCCCCAAGGAGACCAAGAGCCAGGTGCTCATCAAGGGCGACGGCCCGAAGGTGAAGGCCGGCGAGGGGCTGATCGCGCAGTACACGGGCGTGAAGTGGGAGGACGGCAAGATGTTCGACTCCTCCTGGAAGCACGGCGGCGCGACCGCCTTCCAGATCGGCACCAACGCGGTCGTCAAGGGCTGGGACAAGGCCCTGGTCGGCAAGAACGTCGGCGACCGTGTCGAGATCGTCGTACCGCCCAAGGACGGGTACGGTACGAGCCCGCAGGGCGGCGAGCTGGCCAACCACACGTTGGTCTTCTCGGTGGACATCCTCGACACGTTCTGAGGGCACCGGAGCCGTACGCCGCCCGCCGCGATGATCACGGCCCGGCCATCTGCGAGACTGTCCCGCGTTGTAGAACGATTCGTTCGTAGGAGCACATACGTGAGCATCGACAAGCCCGAGATCGACTTCCCCGAGGGCCCCGCGCCCGCCGATCTGGAGATCGTGGATCTGTGGGAGGGTGACGGGCCGGTCGCCAAGGCGGGGGACACCGTCTCCGTCCACTACGTCGGCGTGTCCTTCAGCACCGGCGAGGAGTTCGACGCCAGCTGGAACCGCGGCAAGCCGCTGCAGTTCCAGCTCGGCGCCGGCCAGGTCATCGCCGGCTGGGACCAGGGCGTGCAGGGCATGAAGGTCGGCGGCCGCCGCCGGCTGACCATCCCCGCGCACCTGGCGTACGGCGAGCGCGGCGCCGGTGGCGGCCGCATCGCGCCGAACGAGACGCTGATCTTCGTCTGCGACCTGGTCTCGGTCTGAGAACCGGCCGGAGACGGAGCGTCCGCGACCGGATACCGGTCCGGCGCTGATCTTCGCCCACGCGGACACCGTGTCCGGACGCCGGTTACGTCCTTGTGCGGCGCCGGCGCGGCGCGTGGCGCGAGCCTTATGGGCCCATGCCCCCTCGGGGGTATGGGCCCTCGGCTTTTGAAGCGGCTCCCGGTAGCGGTACGGTCATCGGTCGAGACCACAGAGAGAAGGGCGTCGATGGCCATTGCCAAGGCCGAGCGGCTGATGAACCTGGCGCTGTGCCTGCTGGGGACCCGGCGCCCGCTCACCAAGCGGGAGTTGCGGGGATCCATCGAGGCGTACGTCGAGGCGTTCGGCCCGGGGGACGGTCCGGCGGGCGCGGGCGACGAAGCGTTCAACCGCATGTTCGAGCGGGACAAGGACGACCTGCGGGAGCTCGGCATGGTCATCGAGACCGTCGAGGGCCTGGAGGGGGACACCGGCTACCTCGCCCGCCGCGACTCCAACCGGCTCCCGCCGATCACCCTGGACGCCGAGGAGGCCGCCGCGCTCGGCCTCGCCGCGAAGATCTGGCAGCAGGCCCGGCTCGCGGGCGCGGCCAGCGGCGCGCTCCAGAAGCTGCGCGCCGCCGGGATGCCGCTGGCGGCGGAGGACGAGGGCCCGTACGACCCCGCCCAGCCGCACAGCGCCCTGGAGCCGCGCATCCCCGCCCACGAGGCGGCCTTCGAACCGCTGATGCTGGCCTGCCGGGACCGCCGCCCGGTCGTCTTCGACTACCGCAAGGCCAACGCGGCCCGGCCCGAGCAGCGCCAGGTGGAGCCCTGGATCCTCGAATGCTGGCGCGGCCACTGGTACCTGGCGGGCTGGGACCGCGACCGGCAGGCCGAGCGGGTCTTCCGGCTCTCCCGCATCACCGGCAAGGTCCGCTCCCGTGCGGGGAAGTTCACCGCCGAGGTGCCCGACCACGTGACCGTACGCGAGACGGTGGAGAGCTGGGCCGGCGAGACCGCCACCGGCACCGCCCGCATCAAGCTGCGCGCCGACCACGGCTACCCGCTGCGCGCCCGCGCCCTGTCCGTACGCGAGGCGGGCGAGGACTGGGACGAGCTGGAGATCCCGTACGGGCACGGGCTGGACGCCTGGCTCGTGGAGCTCGGCCCGGACGTCGTCGTACTGGAACCGGCCGAGCTGCGGGCCGACGTGGTGGACCGGCTGCGTGCCGTGGCCAAGGGCTGAGGGGGAGCGACCAGACCATGGCGACCAACGCCATCGACCAGACCCGCCGGATGCTGTCCCTGGTGACGTATCTGCGCGAGCGCCCCGGCGCCCGCGTCGGCGACGTGGCCCGGGCCTTCGGCATCACCGAGGACGAGCTGATCGCGGACCTCGACGTGCTGCCCATGTGCGGTACGAGCTTCCGCGGCGGCGACCTGCTGGACATCGACACCGACGGCGACCGCATCTGGTGGCACAACCCCGACGACGTCGCCGAGCCGCTGCGGCTGGCCGCCGACGAGGCGACCGCGCTGCTGGTCGCGGCGCGCGCGGTGTCGACCCTGCCGGGCCTGCGCGAGGGCGACCGGCAGGCGCTGCTGCGCGCCACCGCCAAGCTGGAGGCCGCGGCGGGCGAGGCGGCGGGCGCCAGCTCCCGCCTGTCCGTGACCTTCGAGTCCGAGGGCGGCGTCTTCGCCGACGTGGACCGGGCCATCGCCGAGCGCCGCCGCCTGTGGCTGAAGTACTACTCGCCCGCCCGCGACGAGCTGACCGAGCGCGAGGTGGACCCCATCCGCCTCTTCGCCGTCGGCCACACCTATGTCGAGGCGTGGTGCCGGCTCTCCGAGGCGCGCCGCACCTTCCGGCTGGACCGGGTGGCCGAGATCAAGCTGCTGGACGCGCCCTCCGACCCGCCGCCGATCGAGCTGCGGGACCTGTCCGAGGGGCTGGTGCAGCCGGCCGCCGAGGACCCGGAGGTCGTGATCGAGGTGGGGCCCGGCGGCCGCTGGGTCGCGGAGTACTACCCGCACGACACCGCCGAGGAGCTGCCCGAGGGGGGCCTGCGCATCACCCTGCGTACCCCGGAGCCCGCCTCGCTGCGGCGCCTGGCGCTGCGGCTGGGCCGGGACGGGCGGATCGTCGCCCCGCAGGAGCTGGCGGACAGCGCGCGGGAGGCGGCGGCGCGTGCGCTCGCCGCGTACGGCGGCTGAGCGGCGGCCGGGAGCAGGGACAGTCGAGGAAACCGCAGGGGAGCTGTGAGTGCGATGACGACCGTGACCACCCCGGCCGCGCCCGTGATCTTCAAGGCGGCCTGTCCGGACTGCCGGGGCCGCTTCGAGCTGGCCTCGGACGCGCTGCGGCTGGCGATCGGCGGCAGCCGCCGCACCACCTTCTACTCCTTCACCTGCCCCGACTGCGGCTCCGCCGTCCGCAAGCCGGCGGGCGAACGGATAGTGGAACTGCTGACCGGCGGCGGGGTACGGACGCTGCGACTGCATACGGGGTGACGTCGGCCGCCTATGGGGTGAGCGTCGGGCGCATACGGGGGCGAACGCCGACCGCATAACGCCGACCGCATACGGGGTGCGCGACAGTCGCATACCGGTTCGCGCGCGGCTCCGCTGGGTAATCCCCCGGTGGGGGCACGGGTTCGTTCGATTCGCCCCGTAGGCGCCGGTAGGCTCGCTCCATGCTCTGGCCCATGATCGCCATCGCCCTCGGCTTCCTCGGCCTCGCCGTCCTCGGTGTGCTGGCCGTCCGTGTCTTCGTGGAGGTGCGCAGGCTTGCCCGCCAGGTGGACGAGACCTCCCGCCGGATCCAGTACGCCGCGCAGGACCTGGAGCGGGCCGCCGGGCCGCTGGCCGGGGACGCCGGAGCGATGGCCGGCCCCGGGGCCGAGAGGGTCTGAAATCGGCCGCGCCGGGGCGGTACGCTGCTGGAAGCGGGCCGACGAACGAGGCACGGCCCGCAATCGGGAGTATGCACAGGGATTGCCGTCGGTTAACCCCCGCGCGTTACGATCGCTGGCAGCACGGCGAAACGGACGCTTGTCCGACCAGTCGGGCAGCCCCACCCCAGCCGCCTCGGTGAGAAGGTAAACACTTATGTTCACTGGAAAGATCGGCGCTCCCGAGATCATCCTCATCCTCGTCGTCGTCATCCTCCTGTTCGGCGCCAAGAAGCTTCCCGAGATGGCCCGTTCCCTCGGCAAGTCGGCACGCATCCTGAAGAGCGAGGCCAAGGCGATGAAGTCGGAGGGCTCGCAGTCGCAGTCCGCGCCGTCGGACCCGCCGAACGACGCACAGGCCGAGACCCCGAAGACGATCCAGGCGTCGCCCGGTGATGTGAACAGCTCCCGCCCGGTCGCCGAGCCGACCGACAGCACCACCAAGCGCTGACCCAGGGCCGACTGGGGCGGCGGCCCGGTACCGCTGCCCGCCGCACGAGATGAGGACGTGGGTTGCTCAAGTCTGCCCCGAAGAAGGATAAGAAGGACAGGGACCCCGAGGGCCGCATGCCCCTCGCGGAGCACCTGCGCGAGCTGCGCAACCGGCTCGCGAAGTCCGTGCTGGCCATCGTGGTGGCGAGCGTCATCTCGGCGTTCTTCTACAACGACATCATCAACCTGATCACCAAGCCGGTGCTTCAGTCGGTGGGCTGCAACCTCTCCTTCGGTGAACTGGCGCAGAAGCAGGGCGGCGAGACCTGCGCCCGCATCGTGATGATGGACCTGCTCGGGCCCTTCACCCTGGCGCTCAAGGTCTCCCTGATGGCCGGCCTGATCCTCTCCGCGCCGGTCTGGCTGTACCAGCTCTGGGCGTTCCTCGCGCCCGGCCTGCACCGCAGCGAGAAGAAGTACGCGCTCAGCTTCGTGGGCGCCGGCTTCCCGCTGTTCATGATCGGTGGTTACTTCGCGTACGCGGTGCTGCCGACCACCGCCAAGGTCCTCATCGACTTCACGCCCATCGGCATCGACAACCTCCTGCCGCTGGACAAGCTGCTCGACCTGGTGACCAGGATGGTCGTCGTCTTCGGCCTGTCCTTCGAGCTGCCGCTGCTGCTGGTCCTGCTGAACTTCGGCGGGGTGATCTCCGGCAAGCGCATGCTCGGCTGGTGGCGCGCCATGATCATGGGCATCACGCTCTTCTCGGCGATCGCCACGCCGAGCACCGACCCGCTCACGATGATCGCGCTGGCCGCGCCGATCGTGGTCCTCTACTTCGCCGCGGTGGTCGTCTCCCTGGTGAACGACGGCCGCCGGGCGCGTGCCGTCGCCGCGGGCCCCGCCGACGACGAAGCCTCCGAGCTGGACCTCACCCCCGACGACATCGGCGCCATCGAGTCCGTCGACGCCCCGCGCGCCCTCCCGGAGCAGTCCGGTACCGGCCGCGCCCTGGAGTCCCGCCGGGAAGACATGGACGACATCACGTAACCCCTCCTGCCTCCCCGGGAAGCGGGTCGCAGGGGGCGTGGGTCGTTAAAGATCGCGTGACTGTCAGAGGTGGCCGGTAGGCTCGTAGACACGATGACCGAGGACATGTCCCCTGCTGAGCGCTATGCCGCCGCGCGATCGCGCGCGGCCGAGCAGGCCACCGCACTCTTCCCTTTCAAGGAGATGTACGACTTCGGGCTGGACGCGTTCCAGATCGAGGCGTGCGAGGCCCTGGAAGCCGGTAAGGGTGTGCTGGTCGCCGCTCCGACCGGATCCGGTAAGACGATTGTCGGCGAGTTCGCCGTCCACCTGGCCCTGAGACAGGGCCGCAAGTGTTTCTACACCACCCCCATCAAGGCCCTCTCGAACCAGAAGTACCAGGACCTCGTCAAGCGGTACGGCGCGGAGAAGGTCGGCCTGCTGACCGGCGACAACAGCGTCAACGGCGACGCACCGGTGATCGTGATGACCACCGAAGTGCTGCGCAACATGCTGTACGCCGGCTCCCAGGCGCTCAACGGCCTGGGCTATGTGGTCATGGACGAGGTGCACTACCTCTCCGACCGCTTCCGCGGCGCCGTGTGGGAAGAGGTGATCATTCATCTCCCCGACTCCGTGACGCTGGTGTCGCTCTCCGCCACGGTCTCCAACGCCGAGGAGTTCGGCGACTGGCTGGACACCGTCCGCGGCGACACGGAGGTGATCGTCTCCGAGCACCGCCCCGTGCCGCTGTGGCAGCACGTGCTCGCGGGGCGCCGGATGTACGACCTCTTCGAGGAGCGGGACGGCGCCGAGCCCGGCCAGGGCAAGCGCGAGGTCAACCCCGACCTGGTGCGGCTGGCCCGGATGGAGAACAGCCGCCCCACCTTCGGCCGGGACAAGCGCCGCGGCCGCAACAACCTGCGGGAGGCCGACCGCGAGCGCGAGCGGCGGCAGCGCAGCCGGATCTGGACGCCCAGCCGCGCCGAGGTGATCGACCGGCTGGACAATGAGGGCCTGCTCCCGGCGATCACGTTCATCTTCAGCCGGGCCGGCTGCGAGTCGGCGGTCCAGCAGTGCCTGTACTCGGGCCTGCGGCTGAACGACCAGGCGGCGCGGGAGAAGGTCCGCAAGATCGTCGAGGCCCGCACGGCCGGCATCCCCGACGAGGACCTGCACGTCCTCGGCTACTACGAGTGGCTGGAGGGCCTGGAGCGCGGCATCGCGGCGCACCACGCCGGCATGCTGCCCACCTTCAAGGAGGTGGTCGAGGAGCTGTTCGTGAAGGGCCTGGTCAAGGCGGTCTTCGCGACGGAGACGCTGGCGCTGGGCATCAACATGCCCGCGCGGTCCGTGGTCCTGGAGAAGCTCGTCAAGTGGAACGGCGAGCAGCACGCGGACATCACCCCCGGCGAGTACACGCAGCTCACCGGCCGGGCCGGGCGGCGCGGCATCGACGTCGAGGGCCACGCGGTGGTGCTGTGGCAGCGCGGCATGGACCCGGCCGCGGTCGCGGGCCTGGCGGGCACCCGTACGTATCCGCTGCGCTCCTCCTTCAAGCCGTCGTACAACATGGCGGTCAACCTCGTTTCGCAGTTCGGCCGGCACCGCTCGCGCGAGCTGCTGGAGATGTCCTTCGCACAGTTCCAGGCCGACAAGTCGGTCGTCGGAATCTCGCGTCAGGTGCAGAAGAACGAAGAGGGGCTGGAGGGCTATCGCGAGGCGATGACCTGCCACCTCGGGGACTTCGAGGAGTACTCGCGGCTCCGCCGGGACCTGAAGGACCGTGAGACGGAGCTGGCCAAGCAGGGCGCGGCGCAGCGCCGGGCTGCCGCCGCGGCGGCGCTGGAGAAGCTGAAGCCGGGCGATGTGATCCACGTACCGACGGGGAAGTTCGCGGGGCTGGCGCTGGTGCTGGACCCGGGGATGCCGTCGGGGCGGACCAACGGCCACCGCGGCTTCCATGCCGAGGACGGGCCGCGGCCGCTGGTGCTCACCGCGGAGCGGCAGGTCAAGCGGCTGGCGTCGATCGACTTCCCGGTGCCGGTGCAGGCGCTGGACCGGATGCGCATCCCGAAGTCCTTCAATGCGCGCAGCCCCCAGTCGCGCCGCGACCTGGCGTCCGCGCTGCGTACGAAGGCGGGGCACATCCCGCCGGAGCGGCACCGCAAGCAGCGGTCGCCTGCCGCGGACGACAGGGAGATCTCGCGGCTGCGGACCGCGCTCCGGGCGCATCCGTGCCACGGCTGCGACGAGCGCGAGGACCATGCGCGCTGGGCGGAGCGGTACCACCGGCTGCGGCGGGACACGCGCCAGCTGGAGCGCCGCATCGAGGGCCGTACGAACACCATCGCGCGCACCTTCGACCGGATCTGCTCGCTGCTGACCGAGCTGGACTATCTGCAGGGCGACACGGTCACGGACGAGGGCCGGCGGCTGGCGCGGCTGTACGGCGAGCTGGACCTGCTGGCGAGCGAGTGCCTGCGCGAGGGCGTCTGGGAGGGCCTGTCGCCCCAGGAGCTGGCCGCGTGCGCGTCGGCGCTGGTGTACGAGGCGCGCCAGGCGGATGACGCGGTCGCGCCGAAGCTCCCCTCGGGGAAGGCGCGGGCCGCGCTGGGCGAGATGGTGCGGATCTGGGGCCGGTTGGACGCCCTGGAGGAGGATCACCGGATCAGCCAGGCGGAGGGCGTCGGCCAGCGCGAGCCGGACCTCGGCTTCGCGTGGGCGGCACACCAGTGGGCGTCCGGCGTGGGCCTCGACGCGGTGCTCCGCGAGGCGGAGATGCCGGCCGGCGACTTCGTCCGCTGGTGCAAGCAGCTGATCGACGTACTGGGGCAGATCGCGGCGGCGGCGCCGGAGGGCTCGACGGTGACGAAGGCCGCCCGCAAGGCGGTTGACGGGGTGCTGCGGGGAGTTGTGGCGTATTCCTCGGTCGGCTGACAGGCCGATGAGACGGGCCGTCACAGCAGTACCCGCTGTGACGGCCCGTCAGTAAGTCCGCAGTCAGGAGGCGTTCGGCGTCGCCTGGCCCGACTCCTGTTCCGCCTCCACCTTCGCGTTCCACTCCTGCTTCGAGGCCTGCCAGCCGTCCTCGTCGTGGCCGCGGCGCCAGTAGCCCGAGATGGAGAGGTCGGCGCGGGGGATCTCGCGCTCGACGCGCAGCAGGCGGCGGAGCTCCTTCACGAAGCCCGCCTCGCCGTGGACGAACGCCTGGACCCGGCCCGCGGGCCACTCCAGTGCCCGCACCGCGTCGACCAGCCGCTCGCCGACCGGCGCACCGTCGCGGTGCAGCCAGACGATCTCCGCGCCGGCCGGCGCCCGCAGCTTCTGCTCCTCGCGGGCGTCCGGTACCTCGATGAAGGCGCGCACCACGGCGTCCTCCGGCATCCCGGCGAGCGACGCCGCGATGGCCGGCAGCGCGCTCTCGTCACCGGCGAGCAGATGCCAGTCGGCCGCGGCCTCCGGGGCGTACGCGCCGCCCGGGCCGAGGAAACGGATCTCCTCGCCCGCCTCGGCCTGCTGCGCCCACGGCCCGGCCAGCCCCTGGTCGCCGTGGACCACGAAGTCGATGGTCAGCTCCAGGGACTGCGGGTCCCAGGCGCGCACCGTGTACGTCCGGGTGCGCGGCCACTGGTCGCGCGGGAAGTCGGCGCGGATCTGCGCGATGTCGAACGGCTCCGGGTAGGTCACGCCCGGCACCGGGAAGAGCAGCTTGATGTAGTGATCGGTGTACTCGCCCGCGGGGAAGTCCGCCAGGCCCGCGCCGCCCAGGACGACCCGCATCATGTGCGGGCTGAGGCGCTCGGTGTGGATCACGCGGGCGCGGTAGGTGACGGCCTTCCGGCGGGCGGGACGTTCGGCGGGACGGTCTGCTGCCACGATGGGCTCCCTGGGCGCTCTCAGAATAAGTTAGGTACACCTAACCTAACAGCACATCATGAGAGCACGCTGAGGACACGCTGCAGCGAGCCGCCCAGGCCCCACTGCCCGGCCAGCTCCTCCAGCGTCGCGGGATCGGCCGGCTCCTTCGGCACCGCCGGATCGAAGGAGGGCAGCGCGACGTCCGTGGCGACGCGGACGACCGTGGGCGCGACCTCGAGGTACGGGCGGGCCTCGGCCAGCCGCTTGCGCTGCGTGGGCGTGAGCTTGGCCGCCGGGTCGTCGACCGCGGCCATGATCCCGGCCAGGTCGCCGAAGGTCGCCAGCAGCTTGGCCGCGGTCTTCTCGCCGATGCCCGGCACGCCCGGCAGGCCGTCGCTGGGGTCGCCGCGCAGCAGCGCCAGGTCCGCATAGCCCGCGCCGTCCACGCCGTACTTCTCGCGGAGCCACGACTCGTCGGTGAGCTGGAGGGTGCCGACGCCCTTGAGCGGATACAGCACGCGGACGCCGCGCCGGTCGTCGACGAGCTGGTACAGATCGCGGTCGCCGGTGACGATGTCCACCGGCCCGGCGGCGCGCGTGGCGAGCGTGCCGATGATGTCGTCCGCCTCGTACCCCGCCGCGCCCACGCGCGCGATGCCCAGCGCGTCCAGTACCGCCTCGATCACCGGGACCTGCGGCGAGAGCGTGTCCGGGACCTCCTCGACGTCCGGCGCCGCGGAACCCTCGGGGGCCTCCTCGGCGACGCGGTGCGCCTTGTACGTCGGAATGAGGTCGACCCGCCACTGGGGGCGCCAGTCGGCGTCCATGCAGGCCACGAGGTCGTCCGGGTGGTGGTCCTGGAGGAGGCGGGCGATGAAGTCCAGCAGGCCGCGGACGGCGTTGACGGGCGTGCCGTCCGGGGCGCGGACGGAGTCCGGCACGCCGAAGTACGCGCGGAAGTACAGCGAGGCGGTGTCGAGGAGCATCAGGCGTCGAGTCACACGCCGATGATGCCGCACGCCACTGACAACGCCCGACGCGCGGCGCCCCGCCCCGTGAGTCGCGAATGGGTCGCGAGCCGCCGTGTAGGGGTCGCGAGTGACCTCGCGTCAAACGTGTGCCGCTTGTGAGGCGAGTCACTCATGTGTTTGGTGTGAAGAAAGAGGGGCAGGCGCGCATCCGGAGCGGAACCGGTAAGGGATTCAACTTCTTTCTTTCCCGGCGCAGGCGGCCCGAAGCCGTGCCGCTCCACGGCCCCTCCCCAGCCTTTCGGCCTGGGGATCACCCATGGCTGGGACGGGCCGTTCCTTGGCTCGACCAGAGAGGTGTATGTGTCCAGGCTGCAAGCCGAGCACCTGTACAAAGTGTTCGGCAGACGACCCGATGACGCCGTGCGGAAACTCGAGGCCGGGGCGACCCGCGACGAGCTGCGCGCCGAGGGCACGACGGCAGCGGTGATCGACGCGTCGTTCACCGTGGACGAAGGCCAGATCTTCGTCGTCATGGGTCTGTCGGGTTCCGGCAAGTCCACGCTGCTGCGCATGCTGAACGGGCTGCTGGAGCCGACCGCGGGCAGTGTGCGGTTCGACGGCCAGGACCTGACCACGCTCAGCCCCAAAGAGCTGCGCAGGGTCCGTTCCCAGAAGATCTCCATGGTCTTCCAGCACTTCGCGCTCTTCCCGCACCGCAGCGTCCTGGAGAACGCCGCGTACGGCCTGGAGGTCCAGGGCGTACCGAAGGCCGAGCGCCAGAAGCGCGCCCATGAGGCGCTGGAGCTGGCCGGCCTGAAGGGCTGGGAGAAGTCCTGGCCCGACGAGCTGTCCGGCGGCATGCAGCAGCGCGTGGGCCTGGCCCGCGCGCTGGCGACCGACGCGGACCTGCTGCTGATGGACGAGTCCTTCAGCGCGCTGGACCCGCTGATCCGCCGCGACATGCAGGACCAGCTGCTGGAGCTGCAGAAGACGCTGAAGAAGACCATCGTCTTCATCACCCACGACCTGAACGAGGCCATGCGGCTCGGCGACCGGATCGCCGTCATGCGCGACGGCCGGATCGTCCAGAACGGCTCGGCCGAGGACATCCTCGTACGGCCGTCCAACGACTACGTCGCGTCCTTCATCCAGGACGTCGACCGCACCCGCGTGCTGACCGCGGGCGCGATCATGACGGACGTGGCGTCGGTGCTGGGCAGCAAGGACGCCGACGGTACGGAGATGTCCACCGCCGAGCAGTTCCGCGCCGCGGCGCCCGCCACGGTCACCAAGGACACCCCGCTCGTCGACCTGTTCGCGCCCTGCTCCGCCAGCGCGGTGCCGGTGGCCGTGGCCGACGCGGCCGGGGAGCTCATCGGCGCGGTACCGGCGCAGAAGCTGCTGGCCGCGCTCGGCGAGCCCGAGCCCCAGGCGCAGGACGCCGTCGCCGCCGTACCCGCGCAGCCCGCCCCCGAGGACAAGCAGCCCGCGGACGAGCAGCCCGTGGCCAAGGAAGACGCGGCCGAGGACGCCGCGCCCGAGGACACGGACAGCAAGGACACGGACGGCAAGGACGCCGACGGCAAGGACGCCGACGAGAGCAAGGTGATCGCCGGTGCCTAGGATCGAGATCGGCACGTGGGCCGCCGCGGCCGTCAAGTGGCTGCAGTCGAACGTCGACTGGCTCTTCGGCTTCATCACCCACGTGCTCAACGCCGTGTACGGCTTCTTCCACATGGTGCTCGCCGCGCCCGAGCCCCTGTTCCTCGCGGGCATCCTCGCGGTGCTCGCCTGGTGGCTGCGCGGCTTCCTCGCCGCAGCCCTCACCTTCCTCGGTTTCGCACTGATCGACTCGATCGAACAGTGGGACACCACCATGGAGAGCCTCTCCCTGGTCCTGGTGGCATGCCTGGTCATCGTGGTCATCTCGGTGCCGCTGGGCATCTGGGCCGCCCGCAACCGCGCGGTCAGCGGCGCGGTGCGTCCCGTGCTGGACCTGATGCAGACGATGCCGGCGATGGTCTACCTCATCCCGGGCATCCTCTTCTTCGGCCTCGGCGTGGTCCCCGGCATCGTGGCGACCATCGTCTTCGCCATGCCGCCCGCCGTCCGCATGACCGAGCTGGGCATCCGGCAGGTCGACGCGGAGCTGGTCGAGGCGGCCGACGCGTTCGGCACGCACCCGCGCCGCACGCTCTTCCGCGTGCAGATCCCGCTCGCGCTGCCCACGATCATGGCCGGTATCAACCAGGTCATCATGCTGGCGCTGTCCATGGTCGTCATCGCCGGCATGGTCGGCGGCGGCGGTCTGGGCTCCTCCGTCTACGACGCGATCAGCTCCGTCGACGTGGGCCTGGGCACCGAGGCCGGTCTCGCGGTGGTCATTCTCGCGATGTACCTGGACCGTATGACCGGCGCCCTGAACCAGCGGGTCTCGCCGCTCGGCCGGCGCGCGCTGGCCAAGGCGCAGGCCGCGCTCGGCGGCCTGAAGTTCCTGCAGTGGCGCCCGGCGACCTCGCTCGCCATGGCCGGTGTGGTCGTGCTCGCGCTGGCCGCGGGCGGCATGAACGCCTTCGGCTCCAAGAGCGAGGGCGGTGCCGCGAGCGTCGGCAACGGCCGCCCGATCAGCCTCGGCTACGTCAACTGGGACGAGGGCAAGGCCACCACGTACCTGTGGAAGGAACTGCTGGAGCAGCGCGGCTACCAGCCCAAGGCGCAGGCCCTGGAGGCCGGCGCGCTCTACACGGGCCAGGCGCAGGGCGACATCGACGTGCAGACCAACTCCTGGCTGCCGGTGACGCACGAGTCGTACTGGAAGAAGTACCAGGACAAGCTGGAGGACTACGGCGCCTGGTACGACAAGACCTCGCTGGAGATCGCCGTACCGTCCTACGTCAAGGGCGTGAAGACGCTCGACGACCTCAAGGGCAAGGGCAAGGAGTTCGGCGGCAAGATCGTCGGAATCGAGCCGGGCGCCGGCGAGATGAAGATCGTCAAGGACAAGGTCCTCAAGGACTACGGCCTGGACGGCGAGTACAAGCTCCAGTCGTCCAGCACCTCCTCGATGCTGGCCGAGCTGGACCGCTCGATCAAGGCCAAGAAGCCGGTCGCGGTGACCCTGTGGTCCCCGCACTGGGCGTACAGCAAGTACAAGCTGACCAAGCTCAAGGACACCAAGGGCTCCTTCGGTTCCGGTGACGGCATCCACACGCTCGGCCGCAAGGGCTTCGCCAAGGACGAGCCGCAGGTCGCCTCGTGGATGAAGAACTTCCACCTGGACGAGAAGCAGCTGACCAGCCTTGAGGCGGAGATCCAGGACGCCGGCAAGGGGCACGAGCAGGACGGCGTCAAGGCCTGGCTGAAGAAGAACCCGGGCATGGCCGACAAGCTGGCCCCGGCCCCGGGCGCGTACGCCAAGGGCAAGGACGCGGGCGCCGCGCCGAACATCGGCTACCCGTCCTGGGACGAGGGCATCGCCACCTCGTTCCTGTGGAAGTACGTCCTGGAGCAGCGCGGCTACAAGCCGAAGATGCGCAACCTCGACGTGGGTCCGATGTGGACCGGGCTGTCCACCGGACAGGTCGACGTGGAGATGGACGCCTGGCTGCCGGTCGCGCAGAAGCAGTACTGGGACAAGTACAAGAAGGATCTCGTCGACCTCGGTGCGTGGTACGACAAGACGTCTCTGGAAATCGCGGTGCCTTCCTATGTGAAGGGCGTGAAGACCATGGACGACCTGCGCAAGCACAAGGACAAGTTCAAGGGCAAGATCATCGGCATCGAGCCGGGCACCGGCCAGATGAAGCGCCTGAAGAGCAAGGTCCTGCCCGCGTACGGCCTGCAGAACATGAAGGTCACCGAGGCCGGTACCAGCGCCATGCTCGCCGAGCTGGAGCGGGCGATCGCCAAGAAGGAGCCGATCGCGGTCGTCCTGTGGTCGCCGCACTGGGCGTACGACAAGTACGACCTGACCAAGCTCAAGGACCCGAAGGGCACCTGGGGCGCCAACAACCAGATCAAGACGCTGGCGAACAAGAGCTTCCCGAAGAAGTACGCGGAGTTCAACGGCTGGCTGAAGAACTGGCACATGGAGCCCGAGGAACTGGCGAGCCTGGAGACCGCCATCAACGAGGCGGGCACCGGCCATGAGGAAGAAGGCGTCAAGAAGTGGGTCGACGCCCACCCGGGCATCGTCGATGAGATGGCCCCGGTGAAGTGACGCCGTACGTGACGCAGTACCGGTACTGACCGGCCGTCACGCCCTTTCAGGAACGGGCCCCGCCACCGCACTCCGGTGGCGGGGCCCGTCCGCGTGCCGGCAGGCCCTGCCGTGGCTCCTACTGGCGCCTACTGTGGGGCGATGACCTCTCACGCTGCCGTACGCAAGGTGGTCTCGCTCGTCCCGTCCCTGACCGAGGCGGTCGCCGCCACCGCGCCGGAGCTGCTGGCCGGCGTCACGGACTGGTGCAGTCACCCGGCCGGCCTGGACGTGCCGCGCATCGGCGGCACCAAGAACCCCGACACCGCGCGGATCGCCGCCCTCGCCCCCGACCTCGTGATCGCCAACGAGGAGGAGAACCGCCCGGCCGACCTCGCCGCGCTGCGCGCCGCGGGCCTGAACGTGCTGGTCACCGAGGTCCGCGACCTTCCGCAGGCGTTCCGCGAACTGGACCGCGTCCTCGTGCGCGGCTGCGGGCTGGCCCGCCCCGGCTGGCTGGACGAGGCGGAGGCGGCCTGGCGGGAAGTACCGGCGCACGCCTCGGAACTGGCCGCGGTGGTGCCCATCTGGCGGCGGCCCTGGATGGTGCTCGGCCGGGACACCTTCGCGGGCGACCTGCTGGCCCGGCTGGGCGTGCGGAACCTGTACGCGGACCACGCCGACCGCTACCCGAAGATCTCCCTGGACGAGCTGAACAGCCGCGGCGCCGACCTCGTCGTACTGCCCGACGAGCCGTACCGCTTCGCTGCCGACGACGGGCCCGAGTCCTTCCCCGGACTGCCTGCCGCGCTGGTCAGCGGGCGCCATCTCACCTGGTACGGGCCGTCGTTGGCGGAGGCGCCCGGTGTACTGCGGGCGGCGCTGGAGGCGGCGGCATAGCGGAACGGCGGTGCACCGGAGGCCGTGGGCCGGTGCACCGCCGGGTCCGGGAGCCGGGTCTGGGACGGTGGCTGTCAGGCGGCCTTCGGAGCCGGGGCCGAGGCGGGCGGCGCGAGGAGTGTGCCGCGGAAGAGGCCGCGCGCGGTGTACATGAAGGCCGTCAGCCAGCCCGCCACCAGGAGCAGGTACAGCCCGACGGCGAGCCAGTCGTACAGGGCCAGCCCGGTGTGGCCTGCCAGCCCGGCCGCGCCGGTGACGCAGGTGCCGATGGGGAAGGTGAAGGCCCACCAGGTCATCGAGAAGCGCATCCCGCTGCGGAAGGCGCGGACCACCATCGCGGCGGACAGCCCCAGCCACAGCAGCGCGAAGCCCATGACCGGCACGCCGTACAGCACGGAGAAGGCGGTCATCGCGTCGGCGTAGGAGGAGCCGGCGGCGGGCGCGGCGTTCGCGAGGTTGCTCACCGCGGTCGTGGACTGGCCGAGCGGGCCGAGTACCAGGATGAGCGCGGGCGTCGCGGCGAGCGGCAGCGGCCCGTGGTGGATCAGCCGCGAGAGCACCAGCGGCAGCATGGCCAGCACGGTCAGCAGCGACAGACCGAACATGCCGTAGCAGCCCAGCAGCATGGCGGACCGCCACTGACCGGCCGGCAGGTGCGGGATCAGACCGGGGCCGATGGCCGCGGAGACCATCGGGGCGACGATCGGCAGCAGCCAGGCGGGGGAGGCCGTCCCCGCGTCTATCCGGTGCCGGGTCACCATCAGGTACGGGATGGCCGCGGCCGCGACCAGGCCGACCACGGTCCCCGCGACCCACAGCACACCGTCGACCGCGGCCGCCGTGGAAACACCGATCACGTCCTTGCCGACGGCGAGCGTGCCGCCGCCGACCGCCAGCATGGCCATCGACAGGCACCCGTAGAACGGCGCCACCATCGGGTCGAGCAGATGCGCCCTGGCCTGGTCGGTGTGGCGGATCCAGTGCGCGGCGCGGGCGACGAGCAGGACGAACAGCATGACGGCCGACAGCGCCCACACGACCTCGTACACCGTGTGCAGCACGCCTGCCTGTACCGGGAGCGTGGCGCCGGCGTTGGCGATGATCGCGGTGCCCATGACGGCGGCGTACCAGTTGGGGCCGAGGTGCCGTATCGAGCCGCGGGTGCGGCCTTGGGGGCCCGTCACGGGGCGGGAGCGAGGTTGCGCGAGGGTAGCCATGACTCCAGAGTTCCGTCACGCGCCCGCCCCCACCAGGGACATCAGGTCTATGAGGGCATAACCTGGATTTATGAGTCAAGCCAGTGAAGCGGAGCGGGGCGCAGGCAACGGCGCGGCCGAAGGGCCGAGGCCGCACGACGGGCGGCTGGCGTACCGCGTACCGGATCTCGCCGCCCTGGAACTGCTGCTCGCCGTGGCCCGGCTGGGCAGCCTGGGCCGGGCCGCCAAGGAGCTGGGCATCTCCCAGCCCGCCGCCAGCAGCCGTATCCGTTCCATGGAGCGGCAGTTGGGCGTCGGCCTGGTGGAGCGCTCGCCGCGCGGCTCGCGCCTGACCGACGCGGGCACGCTCGTCACGGACTGGGCGCGGCGCATCGTGGAGGCGGCCGAGGCCTTCGACGCGGGCGCACAGGCGCTCCGGGGCCGGCGCGACTCCCGCCTGCGTGTGACCGCAAGTATGACCATCGCCGAGTACCTCCTCCCCGGCTGGCTGATCGCCCTGCGCACCCAGCGCCCCGACACCGCGGTCTCACTCTTCGCGGGCAACTCCGCCGTCGTCGCCGAACGCGTCCTCTCCGGCGAGGCCGACCTCGGCTTCGTCGAGGGCCTGGACATACCGTCCGGCCTGGACGGCGCAGTAATCGGCCACGACCGCCTGGTAGTAGTAGCCGCTCCCTCCCACCCCTGGTCCCGCCGCCGCACCCCCCTCACGGGCCGCGAGCTGGCGAGTACGCCCCTGATCCTCCGCGAACAGGGCTCAGGCACCCGCCAGGTCCTCGACGCGGCCCTCGCGATGTGCGGCCCTCTGGCACCCCCACTCCTCGAACTGGCCTCGACGACCGCGGTAAAGGCGGCAGCGGTAAGCGGCGCAGGCCCGTCGGTCCTGAGCGAGCTCGCTGTGGGCGAGGAATTGGCGGCCCGCCGACTGGTGGAGGTCCCGGTACCGGGGATCCGGCTGGGGCGGGATCTACGGGCGGTGTGGCCCGCGGGGCAGCGGCCTACGGGGCCTGCGCGCCAACTGTTGGGGCTTACTCGGGGGGTGGGGTGAGCGGTGGCTTCGTCGGCCTGGTGAACAGTGCCGTAAGCACCACCGCTGTGATCGCCCCCGCTGGGACGCCGCTGCCGAATAGGGTGCGGGCCCAGGTCGGGAGGGGGGTGTACAGGTCCGGGGACAGGGCGGGGAGGAGGCCGGCCAGGAGGGTCAGGGCTATGACTGTGGTGGTGGGGCCGTCGGAGGTGTTGGTGCGGCGGAGCATGCCTATGCCCATGGCGGCGATTACCGCGTAGATGACCAGGCCGGCGCCGCCTACCACTGGGGTGGGGAGAGTGGCCAGTAGGCGGGAGACCGGGGCGAGGAGGCCGATGAGGACGAGCAGGAGGCCGGCGCCGGCGGTGACGAAGCGGCTGCGGACGCGGGTGAGTTGGACGATGCCAATGTTTTCCGCGCTGGTCACCATGATGGAGGTGCCCAGCAGGCCCGCGGCGAGGGAGGTGAGGGCGTCGGCGCGGACCGTGCGGGGGACGTCGCGGGCGGGGTTCGGGTCGCGGCCCACCGCCTCGCTGTTGAGCACCGTCTGACCGGTGGCCTCGGCGAGCGAGGCGAGGGTGAAGACGATGAGGGGGATGGCGGCGAGGAGATCGAAGTGGGGGGCGCCGTAGGGGAAGGGGTGGGGGAGGGCGATGAGCGGGCCGCCGTCGGGGACGGTGTTCATGCCGGTACGCGATATGAGTGCCGCCGCGGTGCCTGCGGCTATGCCTGCCAGGACTGACATCTGGCGCCATATGCCGGGGAGTACGAGGTAACACAACGCCGTGGCGCCGATGGTGACCAGGGCCAGCCAGGTGTCGTGAGCGATCATCGGGGCGGTGACGTTCACCATGTTGATGCCGATGAGCAGGACAGTGGTGCCTAGGACCACCGGTGGGAAGAAGCGGACGATGTAGCGGTAGAGGGGGAGGACCGCGAGGAGGAAGGCTGCTGCGATGAGGACCGCGCCGGAGGCGGTGGCCGGGCCGTGCTGGTCGGCGGTCTGGAGGAAGATGGCCACCGCGGCCCCGCCCGGCAGCATCATGAAGGGCAGTCGGGCGCCGATCCGCAGGATCCCGAAGGATTGCAACAGCGCTCCCGCCCCGCACAGGACGAGGGTTGCGCTGAGGAGGGCCGCTGTGCGGTCGGGGGGCAGGTCGAGGCCGGTGGCGATCAGGAACGCGGTGGAGACCGGGGCCGCGAGCATTGCGAGGACGTGCTGCGCGGCCAGGGGGAGGAGTCGGAGCAACGGGAGGCGTTCGTCCACCGGGTGGACCGGCCGGCCGTTGGGGCCGGGCGGTCCGTCAGGAGTGTCGCCTCCGGTACGGGTGGTGCCGGCGGGGGCGGCCACGGCTCATCCCCGACCCGGCAGCCAGGGCAGGTCCTCGGCGCCGTAACGGTACGCACGGAACAGGGCGTTGTGCTGGGCCGGGAAGATCCGGCCGACCTCCGGCTCGCGGTAGCCGCCGAAGTGCGGGACGACGTACTCCCAGCAGAGGTACCCGTCGGCGGTGACCTCGAAGATCCGGCCGGCGGGGGAGTCGCAGATCAGGGTGTTGCCGTTGGGGAGGCGCTGCGCGCTGCCCATGAAGGGGGCGAAGAACGCCTCGCGGGCCGGGTCGTGGTACTCCCAGGCGATCTTCCCGGAGGACCGCTCGACCTCGATGACGCGGGAGAAGGGGACGTCCCAGTGCGGGCGGAAGACGCCGTTGTCGAAGATGAGGATGTTGCCGTTGGGCAGTTCGGTGGGGTTGTGCTGCTGGGAGACGACGCCGGGCTCGGTGCGCCAGAGGATCTCGCCGGTCGCGCGGCTGATGACGATGACTGCTGAGGCGCTGCGGAGGCTGGCGAGGATGTTGCCGTCGGCGAGCGGGAGGACGGCGTTGATGAGGGGGTAGTGCTCGCGGGAGTAGTCGGGGTGGAGGGGGTATTCGTCGCGGTCGAGGTGGTCGGAGACTCGCCAGGACCACAGCTCCTTTCCGTCCGCGTCGACCTCCTTGATGGTGTCGGCCCAGACGGTCGGGCCGTCGGCGGTGACCGGCTCCGAGCCGGGGACGCCGCCGCGTACCGCCGCCGCGCGCTCGCCGGTCAGCGGCTCCAGCGCGGCGTAGAGGATCCGGCCGTCACCGCAGTGGTGCGCGTCGTGGTGCTGAAGCGGGTCGATGTGCTCGCGGACGACGGTGCCGTCGGGGGTGACCTCCTGCATCACGCCGCCGCGGTACTTGTGCCACATCGGGAACAGCGCTTCCTGGTCCGGCAGTACGCCGTTGTAGGCGAGGTTGCCGTTGGGGAGGATGCGGGCGTGCCGGCCCGGGCGGTAGGGGAGGTTCCACTGGTGGACGACCTCGCCGTGCAGGTCGACGAGGTAGACCTCGCCGGTGCCGGTGAGCGGTGCGTAGAGCGTGTAACCGGGGTACGCGACGTCCTCGTCGAGGGCGAGCAGGCCGGTGCCGCGGCGGCGGCGTGTGTTTTGATCGACAGCGGTCATGGTGGGTCCCTTGTTCGTCTGTTCTTCGTCTCTTCGTCGGCGCATCAAACTTTGTTTGATGACGTCAAACAGGTTCGAGGATAGGGATCGCTTGTTGCAACGCTGTGAACGTGGCGATAAAGGGGAGAGGAAGTGCAGGATGCGTGAAGATCAAGAGGCGCATCAGGAAGCGCCGCAGGTCGGCCGGGCGGTGCGGCGGCGCCGCCGCGCGCTGGATCTCACGCTTGCCGAGCTCGCGGCCCGTACCGGCCTGTCCAAGCCCTTCCTGAGCCAGGTGGAGAACGACCGGGCCCGCCCCAGCATGCGCTCGCTCCAGCGCATCGCCGACGCGCTGGGGACCACGGCGGTGCAGTTGCTCGGTGCGGCGGAGGGCCGCCGGGCCGTCGACGTGGTGCGCGCCGAGACCGGGGCCGCGCTGGAGGACGGCGCGGCGGGCACGGTACGGCCGCTGGTCCGCGGGCAACAGCAGCTGCACGCACTGGAGTTCACCGGCGCGCACGAGTGGGGGCGGGAGTTCCGGCACCCCCACGACGAGCTGCTGTACGTCGTCGAGGGGGCCGTGGAGGCGGAGGCCGAGGGGGAGCGGTACGAGCTGGGGCGCGGCGACACGCTCTACTGCGCGGGCGGGGTGACGCACCGATGGCGTGCCCGGGAGGCGGGCACGCGGGTGCTTCTGGTGGGGGTCGCCGACGACATCGGTCTGTGAGTGGGGTCAGCGGGTGGCGGCCGTTACCAGGGCTTCCATGACCCGGGTGTCCGTGCCCGCCTCGGGGTGCCACTGCACGCCCAGCGCGAAGGCCGGCGCGTCCGGCAGTTCGAGCGCCTCCACCGTGCCGTCCTCGGCGTACGCGGAGGCCAGCAGCCCGCGGCCGAGCCGGTCGACGGACTGGTGGTGGTACGTCGGTACGGAGACCGGCTCGGGCAGGATGCCGGCGAGCCGGCTGTCCGGCACGGCGGTGACCTTGTGGTGGTCGAAGACGCCGGGTGGCCCGCCGTGGTCCTCGATGTGCTGGTGGAGTGTGCCGCCCAGTGCGACGTTCAGGAGCTGCATGCCGCGGCAGATGCCCAGCAGGGGCGTGGCCGAGTCGATGGCCGCCTCGATGAGGGCGAGCTCCCAGGCGTCTCGGGCGAGGGCGGGGGGTCCGGTGCGGGGGTCGGTCTCCGCGCCGTACCGGTCGGGCCGTACGTCGGGGCCGCCCGCGATCACCACGCCGTCGAGCCGCGCGACGACAGCCGCGGCGGCCTCCCGCGCGCCGTCCCGGTCGAGATCCGCCTCGTGCGGCGGCAGCATGGCGGCCAGGCCGCCGGAGTTCTGTACGAGGCGGTGGTAGCCGGCGGGCAGTAGCGCGGCGGGCAGCGTCCACACGCCCCAGCGGGCCTCGGCCTCCAGGTACGTGCTGACGCCGATGAGCGGCTTGGACAAGGGGGGCCCTCCTTGAGGTGGGTGGGGATCGGTGCTGTGCGTCGTGGTTGCTCGCCGTGACGTTGTCCTCAAACGCCGGACGGGCTTGATTCGCGGGCTTTATTTACTGAGTTCGGCCTCCGCCGCCGCCAATGCCGCGAATTCTTCCTCCGGTGCCGCGGCCACCAACCGGTGGCGTGAGTACAGCGCGAAGTACGCGAGCGCCACCGCGTACACGCCGAGGGCGATGACCGCGGCCGTCACATCGACGAGGAAGGTGGCCACCAGGGCCGAGCAGGCGAGGACGAAGGCGATCGAGGAGGTGAGGATGCCACCGGGGGTGCGGTACGGGCGGGTAAGGCCCGGCTCGCGGCGGCGGAGGACGATGTGGGAGAGGGCCATCAGGGCGTACGAGATCGTGGCGCCGAAGACCGCGACGTTCAGCATGCGGGCGCCGTCGCCGGTCGCGGCGGCGAGGGCGAAGCCGAGTGCGCCGGGGACGAGAAGGCCCAGGTAGGGGGCCTTGCGGCGGCTGGTGAGGGAGAGGAAGCGGGGGAGATAGCCGGCCCGGGAGAGGGCGAAGAGCTGGCGGGAGCCGGCGTAGATGAGGGAGAAGAAGGAGGCGACCAGGCCGGCCAGGCCCGCGTAGTTGACGATGCGGGAGGTGACCGTCGGCTCGCCGTGCGGCTGCAGGGCCTGGACCAGCGGGTCGCCGACGGACTGGAGTGCGGCGGCGCCGCGCGCTCCGGTCGCGGTGAGGAAGGTGACCAGGGCGAGGAGGAGCAGGATGCCGATCGCGGCGGCCATGGCCTTGGGCAGCGTACGGGCCGGGTCCTTGGTCTCCTCGGCGGCCAGCGGCACGCCCTCGACGCCGAGGAAGAACCACATGCCGAAGGGGAACGCCGCCCAGATGCCGAGTATCCCGAAGGGCAGCCAGGAGGACGCGCCGAAGGCGTCCTTGTCGGCCGGGATGTCGTTCAGGGCGCTGACGTGGAAGTCGGTGACCGCGGCGAGTGCGAAGACGACCAGTGCGGCCACCGCGATCGCGGTGACGACCAGGCTGAAGCGGAGTGCCTCGCCGACGCCCCACAGGTGGATCCCGATGAAGATCACGAAGCAGGCGAGGTGGACCGGCCAGCTGGACGTCAGGCCGAAGAGGCCGAGGGATTCGACGTAGTCGCCGATGAAGATGGAGATCGCGGCGGGCGCGAGGACGTACTCGATGAGGATGGCGGTACCGGTCAGGAAGCCGCCCCAGGTGCCGAGCGCGCGGCGCGCGAAGCCGTAGCCGCCGCCCGCCGTGGGCAGCACGGACGCCAGCTCCGCGAGCGCGAAGACCAGGCAGGTGTACATCAGGCCCATCAGCAGCGCCGCCAGCGCCAGGCCGCCGAAGCCGCCCTGGGCCAGGCCGTTGTTCCAGCCGGAGAAGTCGCCGGAGACGACGTAGGCGACGCCCAGGCCGGTGAGCAGCAGCGGCCCGGCGCTGCCCCGGCGCAGCGAGCGCTTCTCCAGGTAGGCGTCATCGGGCGCGGCCCCGGGGGGCGGGGGAGTGGGCGGTGCGGTGCGCGGTTCCGTGCTGTCGGCCATGAGCCGCTCCTGCCTCGGCGGGATAAAGGTTTAGCGCCATACCTTTGTCGCGCGGGCCGCTCCGGCGCAAGACCCGTGCCGTAAAGGAACGGTTACGGGGCGGGTGGCGGGCCTGTGAGGAAGCCGCGCCGCCTGCCGGCCCGTGCGGGTCACCGCGCCGGCGGCGTGCCCGTGAGGAAGCCGCGCAGCAGGGCCGCCGTACCGCAGCAGTGCTCCCGCATCACCTCCCGCGCCCCGTCCGCGTCGCCCTCCAGCACCGCCTCCACCAGCGCGGTGTGCTGCGCCTGGGAGTGCTCCAGGTTCCGCACCAGCAGCGGGATGCAGTCCAGCAGGTCGTTCACGGTCGCCCGGACGGCCGCGTACTGCGCGGCGAGCGTGGCCGAGCCCGACAGCTCGGCCAGCGTCAGGTGCAGCAGCGTGTCCCGCCGCCGGTAGTCCGAGAGCGGCGCGTCGTGCGTGGCCGCCAGCGCCTCCCGCAGCCGCTCCGCCTGCTCCCCGGCCAGCCCGTACGAGGCGCACAGTCCGGCCGCGCCCACCTCCAGCACCTCGCGGAACCGCAGCGTGTCCTCGACGTCGACCTGCGCGATGCGGCGGCGCAGCTCGTCCTCGCCGGGCGTCTCGGCCCGTTCCCGTACGAACGTGCCGCCGTACCGCCCGCGTCTGCTGACCACCAGCCCCTCGTCCTGCAGCACCTTCAGCACCTCGCGCAGGGTGACCCGGCTGATCTGCAGCCGCTCGGCCAGCTCGCGCTCGGCCGGCAGCCGCTCGCCCCGGGGGACCAGCCCCAGCCGCACGATCTGGAGTATCTGCTCCAGCGCCTCCTCGAAACCGTTGCCCGCCCGCACCGGGCGCAGCACCGGCGCCAGCCGGTCCGCCGCTCCGTCCACCGCTACCCCTTCCCAACCAATGGTTCGTGTGCCTACCTTATGACCTCCGGATGCAGCGACAGGAGGCACCACCGTGGCAGACCGCACGCCCCCGCTCTCGGTCGAGGAGCTGAGAAGGCTCGTCGACACCGGGGAGATCGACACTGTCGTCCTCGCCTTCACCGATATGCAAGGCAGGCTCCAGGGCAAGCGGTTCGCGGCCCGGTTCTTCCTCGACGACGTCCTGGCCCACGGCTCGGAAGGATGCAACTACCTCCTCGCCGTGGACGTCGACCTCAACACCGTCGACGGCTACGCGATGTCCTCCTGGGAGCGCGGCTACGGCGACTTCTGCATGCACGGCGACACCGCGACGCTGCGCCGCACGCCCTGGGCCCCCGGTACCGCGCTGCTCACCGCCGACCTCGCCTGGCACGACGGCACCCCCGTCGCCGCCTCCCCGCGGCAGATTCTCCGCCGCCAGCTCGACCGGCTGGCCGAGCGCGGCTGGCGTGCGTACGCCGGTACCGAGCTGGAGTTCATGGTCTTCAAGGACACCTACGAGGACGCCTGGTCCCGCGGCTACCGCGACATGCACCCCGCCAACCTCTACAACGTCGACTACTCCGTGCTCGGCACCAGCCGCGTCGAGCCGCTGCTGCGCCGCATCCGCAACGAGATGGGCGCGGCCGGCATGACGGTGGAGTCCGCCAAGGGCGAGTGCAACCTCGGCCAGCACGAGATCGCCTTCCGCTACGACGAGGCGCTCACCACCTGTGACCAGCACGCTGTCTACAAGACCGGCGCCAAGGAGATCGCCGCCCAGGAGGGCATGGCGCTCACCTTCATGGCCAAGTACGACGAGCGCGAGGGCAACTCCTGCCACATCCACCTCTCGCTGCGCGACGAGGACGGCGCTCCCGTACTGGCCGACGCGGACGGCGAGTACGGCATGTCGCCGCTGATGCGGCACTTCCTCGCCGGGCAGATCGCCGCGATGCGCGACTTCACGCTGCTGTACGCGCCGAACATCAACTCCTACAAGCGCTTCCGGCCCGGCTCCTTCGCGCCCACCGCGGTCGCCTGGGGCCCGGACAACCGCACCTGCGCGCTCCGCGTCATCGGCCACGGCCACGCCCACCGCTTCGAGAACCGCCTCCCCGGCGGCGACGTGAACCCCTACCTCGCGGTGGCAGGCATGGTCGCGGCCGGGCTGTACGGGATAGAGCACAAGCTGGAGCTGCCGGACGCCTGTACCGGCAACGCGTACTCCGGCGACGCCGAACACGTACCGACCACCCTTCGCGAGGCCGCCGAGCTGTGGGAGAAGAGCCCGATCGCGCGCGCCGCCTTCGGTGACGAGGTCGTCGAGCACTACCTCCACATGGCCCGGGTGGAGCTCGACGCCTACGACTCCGCCGTGACCGACTGGGAGCGGTTCCGCTCCTTCGAACGCATGTGAGGACCAGTCACTTGCCTTCCGAGCACCAGATCCTGAACCCGGCCACCGAAGAGGTCATCGCGACCGTCCCGGCCACCACCCCCGCCGAGGTCGACGCCGCCGTCGCCCGGGCCGCCAAGGCCCAGGCGCAGTGGGCGGCGCTCGCGCCCGGCGACCGTGCCCGGCTGCTGCGCCGCTTCGCCGGCACCGTCGACACCCACCTCGAAGAGCTCGCCCAACTGGAGGTACGGGAGGCCGGCCACCCGGTCGGCAACGCGCGCTGGGAGGCCGGCAACGCCCGTGACCTGCTCGAATACGCGGCCGGCGGCATCGAGCGGCTGACCGGCGCGCAGATCCCCGTCGCCGGCGGCCTGAACATCACGCTCCACGAACCGCTCGGCGTCGTCGCCGTCATCGCGCCGTGGAACTTCCCGATGCCCATCGCCGCCTGGGGCACCGCGCCCGCCCTCGCCGCGGGCAACGCCGTCCTCCTCAAGCCCGCCGAGACCACCCCGCTCACCGCGCTGCGCCTCGCCGAACTGGGCCTCGCGGCGGGCCTCCCCGAGGGCCTGTTCCAGGTACTCCCCGGCGCCGGGCCCGTCGTGGGCAGTGCGCTGGTCGAGCACCCCGGCGTCGCCAAGGTCGTCTTCACCGGCTCCACCGGGGTCGGCAAGCAGATCATGGCCCAGTGCGCCGCCGGGGTGAAGCGGGTGACCCTCGAACTCGGCGGCAAGAGCCCCAACATCATCTTCGCGGACGCCGACATCGAGAAGGCCGCGGCCGCCGCGCCCGGCTCCTTCCTCGACAACACCGGCCAGGACTGCTGCGCCCGCAGCCGCATCCTCGTCCAGCGGTCCGTGTACGACCGCTTCCTGGAGCTGCTGGAGCCCGCGGTCAAGGCCGTCACCGTCGGCGACCCGGCCGACCCCGCCACCGGCATGGGCCCGCTGATCTCCGCGGCCCAGCGCGACCGCGTACGGTCCTACGTCCCCGACGGCGCCCCGGTCGCCTTCCGCGGCGAGGCACCCGAGGGCAAGGGCTTCTGGTACCCCGCGACCGTCCTGGAGGGACGGCCCGAGGACCGCGCGGCCACCGAGGAGATCTTCGGCCCCGTCGCCGTCGTGCTGCCCTTCGAGGACGAGGCCGAGGCCGTCCGGCTCGCCAACGCCACCGACTACGGCCTCTCCGGCTCGATCTGGACCCGCGACGTCGGCCGCGCGCTGCGCGTCTCCGGCGCCGTCGCCGCCGGGAACCTCTCCGTCAACTCGCACAGCAGCGTCCGCTACTGGACCCCGTTCGGCGGCTACAAGCAGTCCGGCCTCGGCCGGGAGCTGGGCCCCGACGCGCTCGCCGTCTTCACCGAGACCAAGAACGTGTTCATCAGCACCGAGGAGCAGTGACATGACCGACCAGACCCCCGTGTGCCGCCGGCTCGTCGGCCGTACCGCCGTGATCACCGGTGCCGGCAGCGGCATCGGCCTGGCCACCGCCCGCCGGCTGGCCTCCGAAGGCGCCAACGTGGTCTGCGCCGACATCGACGAGACCGCGGGCAAGGCCGCCGCGGCCGAGGTCGGCGGCCTCTTCGTCCAGGTCGACGTCACCGACGAGGGCCAGGTCGAGGCGCTGTTCAAGACCGCGTACGACACCTACGGTTCGGTCGACGTCGCCTTCAACAACGCCGGCATCTCGCCGCCCGACGACGACTCCATCCTCACCACCGGACTGGACGCCTGGAAGCGGGTCCAGGAGGTCAACCTCACCTCGGTCTACCTGTGCTGCAAGTACGCCCTCCCGTACATGCAGCGCCAGGGCAGGGGCTCCATCATCAACACCGCCTCCTTCGTCGCCGTCATGGGCGCCGCCACCTCCCAGATCAGCTACACCGCCTCCAAGGGCGGCGTGCTGTCGATGTCCCGGGAGCTGGGCGTGCAGTTCGCCCGCGAGGGCATCCGGGTGAACGCGCTCTGCCCCGGGCCCGTCAACACCCCGCTCCTCAAGGAGCTGTTCGCCAAGGACCCGGAGCGCGCGGCGCGCCGTCTGGTGCACGTACCGGTGGGCCGGTTCGCCGAGCCCGAGGAGATGGCCGCCGCGGTCGCCTTCCTCGCCAGCGACGACTCGTCCTTCGTCAACGCATCCGAATTCCTCGTGGACGGCGGCATCGCGGGGGCGTATGTCACTCCGGTGTAAGCGCCACAGGTAGGGTCCGAGACCGACCGGGACCGGCGGCACGCGCGTGCCGCCGGTCCCGTCGTTACTGTCGCCTGAATCCGGAGATCACATGCGAAACCGGCACACCGTCGCCACCGTCCTGGCCCTGGCCGTCACCGCGGGCCTGGCGGCCGCCGTCCCCGCAACCGCGGCCCCGGCCGCCGCCCCCGGCAGCTGCCCGCAGTTGTCGAAGAGCCCGAAGTGGTACGGCGACAACCGCGAGCAGCTGCAGGAGATGATCGACGAGCGGGGGAGCTGCTCCGGCCGTTCCGGTCAGCGCCCGGTCGCGGCGTTCGACTGGGACAACACCATCGTCAAGAACGACATCTCCGAGGCCACCCTCGCCTGGACCCTCAAGCACGACAAGCTCCTCCGGCCCGCGGACTGGCGCGCCACCAACAAGTGGCTGACCGCCGCCGCCGACCGGGCGCTCACCGAAGCCTGCGGAACCGACGTGCCCGCCGGCGAGCCCCTGCCCACCTCCGAGGACACCGGCTGCACCGACGAGATCCTCGACATCTACAACACCGCCGAGACCTCCGACGGCAAGCCCGCCTTCGAGGGCGAGTGGAACCACCGCCGCACCGTCCCCGAGTACGTCTGGCTCACCCAGCTCTTCGCCGGACTGAAGCCGGCCACCCTCACCTCGTACGCCCGGCAGGCCCGCGCAGAGAACCTCGCCGCGCCCATCGGCCGCGAACAGACCGTCGGCACCCACAAGATGGCCGGTTACGTGCGCTACTACGAGCAGCAGCGGGACCTCATCCGCACGCTGCGCAAGGCCGGCTTCGACGTGTACGTCATCTCCGCCTCCATGGAGCCGATCGTCGACGCCTGGGCGGGCGGCGCCGGCTTCGACCGCGCGCACACCATCGGCATCCGCAACCTCGTCGAGGACGGCAAGCTGGCCTACGACGTCGAGGGCTGCGGCGACGTGCCCGACGGCGGTGGCGAGGCGCTGACGTACATGGACGGCAAGCGTTGCTGGATCAACCAGGAGATCTTCCACGTCAAGGGCGCCGACGCCTGGAAGAAGCAGGACCGGGCGCACCGGATCGCCTTCGGCGCCGGGGACGCCGAGACCGACGTCACCTTCGTCGACGACGCGACCGCGGGGCACCTCGCGATCAACCGCAACAAGCCCGAACTCATGTGCCGCGCCTACGACAACGCCGACGGGCGATGGCTGGTCAACCCCATGTTCATCGAGCCGCTGCCGCGCAAGTCCGGGACGTACCCCTGCGCCACCTCGGCGTACGCCGAGCCGGACGGCGACCAGGGGCCGGTGCGCCGCGCCGACGGCAGCGTGGTGCCCGACCAGCGGGACCGTGTGTACGGCGGCTGATTCCGGCCATACAGTGTCCGGCGTGAGCATGACGACACCGCCGGGCTGGTATCCAGACCCGGGGCACACAGGCAACGGTCCCGCGCCCGAACGCTGGTGGGACGGCTCGGCGTGGACCGAGCACACCCGCGCGGCCGGGGCCGCCCCGGCGGCGTACGGCTATCCGCAGCAGGGCACGCCCGGCGCCTACGGGTACCCGCAGCAGGCGCAGCAGTACCCGCAGGGTGCGCCGGGCGCGTTCGGGCCGGCGCAGCCCGGTGGTCCGCAGCCCGGCGGCCCCGGTCAGGGCGGCGGCAGGAAGCGCGGCCCGATGATCGCCGCGATCGCCGGTGCCGTGGCCGTCGTGGCCGCCGCCGGCATCGTCCTCGCTGTCACGCTCGGCGGCGGCGACGAGCCGCAGCCCGATCCCAAGCCGACGGCGACCGCGAAGAAGACCCCGTCGCCCGGGCCCGCCACCACCTCAGCGGCGCCCGAGCCGGCCCCCACCGACGACGAGGACACCCTCGTCGACGCGCTGAACAGCATCGCCATCCCGGTCCTGGACGGCTGGCGCAAGGAAGAGTTCGGCAACGACATCGACATGTACATCGGTCCGTACTACTGCAAGGGCGCGGACAGCAAGCAGTGCCTGCGCGGCAAGGTCCTGTCCGAGACCGCGGCCGGCTTCTCCGAGACCACCGCCGAGGGCATCGCCAAGGCCGACATCGAGAAGAACATCGAGGCGACCTACGGCAAGGGCCCGTACGGCGACAAGGACTACTACGGCGGCATCGAGAACCACGAGGAGCTGAAGTCGGAGAAGGTGACCGTCGCGGGCCAGAAGGGCTACCTGGTGCGCTGGAAGGTCACCAACAAGAAGGGCCCGGACGGCATCGCCCAGTCCGTCGCCTTCCCCTCGCCCAGCGGCTCCGGCTCGATGGTCGTCGTGCGCTTCAACTTCGACGTCGGCGGCCAGGCCCCGCCGCTCGCCGACATGGACAAGATCCTCGAAGGCATCAAGCCGACGGTGTGACGCGTAGGCGTACGGGGCGGCCCGCACCGCCCCGTACTCCCATGGCCCCGCCTACAGAAACGTCTGTCCCTCGCCCCGGTACGTCGGTACGGTCGCCACCACCCGGTCCCCGTCCACCAGCCGCAGCGCGTCGAAACGCTCGCACAGCTCACCGGCCTTGGCGTGCCGGAACCACACCTTGTCGCCGACCCGCAGCCGGTCGGCGGCCGCGCCCAGCAGCGGCGTCTGCACCTCGCCCGCCCCTTCCTGCGGGTCGTACGCCAGCCCCGCCGGCAGATACGGCTCCGGCAGCCGGTCCGGTCCCGCCGCGCCGGACGCGGGATAGCCGCCGCCCAGTACGGTCACCACGCCGGGCCCCGGCCGCCGTACGACCGGCATCGCGAACAGCGCCGCCGGACGCCCGCTGAACGAACGGAAGTTGTCGAAGAGCCGCGGCACATACAGCCCCGAGCCGGCCGCGACCTCCGTCACCGCCGCCTCCGCCGCGGTGTGCTGCACGCTGCCCGTCCCGCCGCCGTTGACGAACTCCAGGTCCGGCGCCTCGGCCCGCACGGCGCGCACCGCCTCCCAGCGCCGCCGCGCCAGCTCCTTGCGCGCCGCGGCCTGCATGACGCGCACCGAACGGGAGAAGAGCGGCCGCCCGGCCACCGCGTCCCCCACGCCCGCCACATGCCCCTCGTACGCCATCAGGCCGACGACCTTGAAGCCCGGGCGGCGCGCCACCAGCCGCGCGAATTCAGCCAGTTGTGCGGGGTCGCGCAGGGGTGAGCGGCGCGCCCCCACCCGTACCCGGCCGCCGCCCGTCCGGAAGGACGTGTCCAGCTCCAGACAGACCCGGATCTCCGCCCGGCCACCGCCCCGCGCCGCGTCGATCAACTCGAGTTGTGCCACGTCGTCGACCAGTACCGTCACCGCCGCGGCCAGCTTCGGATCGCCCGCCAGCTCGGCGAACGCGGCCCGGTCCGCCGACGGATAGGCCAGCAGCACGTCGGAGAAGCCGGAGCGGGCCAGCCAGAGCGACTCCGCGAGCGTGAAGCTCATGATCCCGGCGAACCCGCCCCGGGCCAGCACGCGTTCCAGCAGGGCCCGGCAGCGTACGGACTTGCTCGCCACCCGCACCGGCTTGCCGTGCGCGCGCCGCACCAGATCCGCGGCGTTGGCATCGAACGCCGCGAGGTCGACGACGGCGAGCGGTGCGTCGAGATGAGCGGTGGCCCGGTCGTAACGGGCCTCCAAGGCATGGGGTTCGGAGGTCAGCCGGTGCATGACGGCAGCCTGCCAGAACGCATTACCGCAGGGTAGGGGAGAGATCGCGACAGACCGGACACACGAAGGCGACCGGTACCGGACACGAGTTGCGGCCGGGGGCGCGACAGCCCGTAAAGTGGCGCAGGCCGCGGCCCGCAGACCCGCGGCACCAGGTCTGATCCATACCGTCCCGCCCCGCACGCCGCCCGGGCACGGGGCCGAACTGCGCGAGGGGGAGCGCGGGTGAGCACCGAAGCGAACTATGTCGGCCAGCGCCGCCTGCCTCCGATACCTCCGCCACCGCCGTACCGGCCGGCCGCGGCCGCCCCGGACGCCGCCCACGAGGAATCGGTACCGGACACCTCTGCCGTCCCGCCCCGGCCCGCGGTCCCGCCGAAGCCCAACCGGCCGGCGCCGCCCGGCTACCGGGACACCGCGTCCTTCCACCTCGCCCAGGGAGCGGCGAGCTGGCACGGCGCGAAGGACGCCAAGGCACCGGCCAAGAAGGCCGCAGCGGCCGCGCGGCCGGCCGGACCGCCCCCAGCGGAAACGTCCCCCCAGCAGCAGCGCGCCGCGTCCGGTGCGCGCACGCCGCTGCCTCCGGAGAAGGGACCGCTCGGGACTCCCGCGCCGGCTGCCGTGGCACCGACCGTCCCCGGACAGCCCCGCGCCGGACAGACCCTCGCCGGGCACCCCGTGGACGCGACGTCGCACCGCCACGGGCTGCGGACGGCCGCCGCCGCTGCCTGCCTCGTCCTCGGGCTCGGCCTCATCGGCGGGGCCGCGGCCGGCAGCTGGCTCGCCGGGGGGCCGAGCGGGGACCAGGCCGCGGCCGCCGCGTTCACCGACGCCCGCGACCTGTGGCACAGCGTCCCCGTGCGCACCCTCTTCCCGCGGACCCTGCACGGCACGGCCGCCGGCCCGGGCGGCGCCGACCGCACCTGGCACCGGATCGCGGTCGCGCCCGACAGTGGCTGCACCAAGGCGTTCGACCCGCTGCTGGCCAAGGCGCTGGCCCCGGCCGGCTGCAAGCGCCTGCTGCGCGCGGACTACGTGGACGCGACCCACAGCAGCGTGATCACCGTCGGGGTGGTCACCACCAGGACCGACCTCGCCGGGATGCGCGCCCTGAACAAGCGGTTCAGCACCGAGCGGCTGGCCGCCCGCCGCGACCTGATGCCCCGCCCGTACACCGCCCCCGGCACGCCCGCCGCGGACTTCGGGCCCGACCAGCGCGCGAGCTGGAGTGTCCAGGTGCTGCCCGACGCGCCCTTCGTCGTGTACGCGGTCTCCGGCTTCGCCGACGGCCGCGCCGTGCCCGATCCGCGGCCGGCCGACGAGGCCACCCGTACCGGCGCCACCTCCGCGCCCGCCCAGTCGGGGCTCGGCCACGACGCCGCCGGGGTCGCGGACGGCATCGAGCGCACCTTCCGCACCCAGCTGGCCAAGGCCACGGAGGCGGACGGATGACGCGCTCCTTTCGGCACACGCCCCGTGCGCTCGCCGTCGCCCTGACCGCCGCCGTGGTGGCCCTCACGGCCCCGCCCGCGCAGGCGGACGGCATCCGCACCCAGGAATGGGCCCTGGACGCGCTGCATGTCCAGGACGCCTGGGGGACCACCAAGGGGGACGGCATCACCGTCGCCGTCCTCGACACCGGCGTGGACGCCACCCACCCCGACCTCAAAGGCCAGGTACTCCCCGGCAAGGACCTGATCGGCTTCGGGGCTGAGCGCGGCGACAAGACCTGGGCGGACCACGGCACGGCGATGTCCGGCATCATCGCCGGGCACGGCCACGGCCAGTCCGACGGCGTGCTCGGCATCGCGCCCGAGGCGAAGATCCTCCCCGTCCGCGTGATCCTCGAAGACGCGGACCCGGAGCGGAAGAAGGCCCGCACCGAGCGCGCCAACGCCCTCGCCGACGGCATCCGCTGGGCCGTCGACCACGGTGCCGACGTCATCAACCTCTCCCTCGGCGACGACAGCGACTCGGCCCACCCGGAGCCGCGCGAGGACGCCGCCGTCCAGTACGCGCTGCGCAAGGGCGTCCCGGTCGTCGCCTCCGCGGGCAACGGCGGCCAGCACGGCGACCACGTCTCCTACCCGGCGGCCTACCCCGGCGTGATCGCGGTGACCGCGGTGGACCGCTACGGCACCCGCGCCCGCTTCTCCACCCGCCGCTGGTACGCCACGGTCAGCGGCCCCGGCGTCGACGTCGTCATCGCCAACCCGGACCGCAAGTACTACGAGGGCTGGGGCACGAGCGCCGCCGCCGCGTACGTCTCGGGCGCGGTCGCCCTGGTACGCGCGGCCCACCCGGACCTGAACCCCGCACAGATCAAGCGACTGCTCACCGAAACCGCCCAGGACAGCCCCGCCACCGGCCGCAGCGACGAACTGGGTGCGGGCCTGGTCGACCCCGCGGCGGCCATCAAGAAGGGCGCCCCCGCCAAGCCGGTGGCCGACGCTGGCGCCACGTACACGAAGCGTTACTTCGGCCCGGGCCCGGACGGCCACGCGTCGAACAGCGCCGGTTCCTGGCTCCCCTGGACAGCCACGGCCGCAGGCGCAGCACTGGTGGCGGCCGCAGTGATCCTGTGGCGGCGCCGCACCTGACAAGACCGCTGGGCACCCGCCCAAGCCCGGCCGCTGCCTGCCGATAGGCTCAACCGCGTGACGCTGAAGAACATCCCGGACCCCGGCTTCTCCGACGACGACGGCACCGCCGACCCCGAGCTGACCGCGGCCCTCGCCGCCTGGTCCGACGACCGCGCCGACGAGCCCCGGCTGCTCGCGGCCCTCCGCGGCGCCCGGCTGCTCGTACCGGTGGTGGCCCTGCTGGGAGAGGTGGAGACCGGCCCGGACGGGCTCCAGCGCGAGAAGACCAGCGACATGGCCGTGCCCACCCTGCAGGCCCCCGACGGCCGCCGCGCGCTCCCCGCCTTCACGTCGATCGAGACCCTGCACCGCTGGCGCCCGGACGCCCGCCCCGTCGCGGTACCGCTCCAGCAGGCGCTGCTCGCCGCCTCCCACGAGAAGGCCGACACGATCGTCGTGGACGTCGCGGGCCCCGTGACGTACCCGCTGACCGGCGCGGCCCTGCGCGCCCTCGCCGAGGGCCGGACCACCGTCGACCCGCTCGCCGACCCCGCCGTCACCGAGGCGCTGCGGGCGGTCCTGGAGAACGAGCCGGGAGTGCGGGTAGCCCATCTGGCGCCGTCCGCCGACACCGATGCCACGCTCACCCTCGGCCTCGTCCCCGACGCCCCGGCCGGCGAGGTCGCGCAGCGCCTGGCCACCGCCCTGGCCTCGGACGACGTGCTGCGCGAGCGCCTGGTGAAGGGCCTCGACCTGGCGCTCCTGGCGCCGGACGCGGCCCCGCAGGGCGCCCCGCTCTTCAGCCGCTGACCGGCCGCCACCAGGCGCTTCGAGCGGCGCTTCAACAGGCGGGGACCTCGGGACGGACGCACAATCGCAACAGGTGCAAGATCCCTTCGAGGAAGGCCCCTCCATGGACACCCCGGAGACCCGCTCGGTCGTAGCCGAGTTCCTCGGCACGCTGCTCCTGGTGTTCTTCGCGGTCGGCGCTGCCGTGCTGGCCGGGGAGTACATCGGGACCTTCGGCATCGCCCTGTCCTTCGGCTTCACACTGCTGGCCCTGGCCTACGCGCTCGGCCCCATCTCCGGCTGCCACGTCAATCCCGCGGTGACGCTCGGGATGCTGGTGGCCCACCGCATCACCGTCCGTACGGCCGTCGAGTACTGGATCGCCCAGCTCCTGGGCGGCATCGTCGGCTCCGCGCTGCTCTTCCTGGTGGCCAAGCAGGTACCGGGCCTGAAGACCGACGGCGCCTTCGGCAGCAACGGCTTCGCCGACCGCTCGGCAGTGCACATCAATCTCGGCGGCGCGTTCGTCGCGGAGATCGTGCTCACGTTCCTGCTGGTCTTCGTCGTCCTCGCGGTCACCCACAAGGTCGCCCTGGTCGGCTTCGACGGCCTGGCGATCGGCATCGCGCTGGCCACCATCCACCTCATCGGCATCCCGCTCACCGGTACGTCCGTGAACCCGGCGCGCAGCTTCGGCCCGGCGCTCTTCGCGGGCGGCGGCGCGCTCTCCCAGCTCTGGCTGTTCATCGTCGCGCCGCTGATCGGCGGCGTGCTGGCGGCCCTGGCCCACCGGCTCACCCACACCCCGTACAGCCCGCTGCATGCCGACAGGGAACCGCCGGCCGACGAACGCTCGCCGCTCTGACCGCACGGACGGCCTCATGACGGTGGCCCCCTGATCCACGGATCAGGGGGCCACCGTCATACGTTTCCGGCGCGGGCCGCTCAGCCGAAGACCGGCCCCGTGTACTTCTCGCCCGGGCCCTGCCCCGGCTCGTCCGGCACCACCGACGCCTCGCGGAAGGCGAGCTGCAGCGACTTCAGCCCGTCCCGGAGCGGCGCCGCGTGGTACGAGCCGATCTCCGTGGCGCTCGCGGTCACCAGCCCGGCCAGCGCGTGGATCAGCTTGCGTGCCTCGTCCAGGTCCTTGTGCTGCTCGCCCTCCTCGGCGAGGCCGAGGTTGACCGCGGCCGAGCTCATCAGGTGCACCGCGACCGTCGTGATCACCTCGACGGCCGGCACGTCCGCGATGTCGCGGGTCATCGCGTCGAAGTCCGCGGGCTGCGCGTCCGGGGCGGCTGCGGAGTCGGAGGAGGGAGGGGTGGCGTCGCTCATGGCTCTCTATCTGTCCGTACGATCGGTGCGCCCGCTCCGTGCGGCCGGTGCGCTGCCCTCAGAGTAGGCCCCGGCGCGCCCGCGCCCGCGCGTGGGGCGGCGCCCCGCGCGCCCGCCGGAGGCCGTGCGAGCGGAGGCCGGTACAGGTCCCGCCCGCGTCATGTACCATTGACTTCGACCGGCCGGTCACCTATGTGTCCGGCCCACAAGTGGAGGCTCCGATCTCCCACCCGATTCCAGCCCCCAGGGCAGGCGGGTCAACGGTCAGGCTGCGCCCCGCGGTGACATTCGCGGCGGTGCTCCCCGATCTTTTTGAGGAGCCCCGCCTGTGTCCCGTCCGGGGCGTTTTTGCGTTGTTCCGGCGAGATGGTCACACCGAAAAGACGTTACGCGGCTGTCCGCCAGGCGGTCGTGTGGTGCTAAACCGAGGAGGATCCATCAGCGCCGAGCCCCGCATCAACGACCGGATTCGCGTCCCCGAGGTGCGACTCGTCGGTCCCAGTGGCGAGCAGGTCGGCATTGTGCCGCTTGCCAAGGCCCTGGAGCTTGCGCAGGAGTACGACCTCGACCTGGTCGAGGTGGCGGCGAACGCCCGTCCGCCGGTCTGCAAGCTCATGGACTACGGAAAGTTCAAGTACGAGTCGGCCATGAAGGCCCGTGAGGCGCGCAAGAACCAGGCGCACACGGTCATCAAGGAGATGAAGCTCCGGCCGAAGATCGACCCGCACGACTATGACACCAAGAAGGGTCACGTCGTCCGGTTCCTCAAGCAGGGTGACAAGGTCAAGATCACGATCATGTTCCGTGGTCGCGAGCAGTCCCGCCCGGAGCTCGGTTTCCGGTTGCTGCAGCGGCTCGCGGAGGATGTCCAGGACCTCGGTTTCGTCGAGTCGAACCCGAAGCAGGACGGCCGGAACATGATCATGGTCCTCGGTCCGCACAAGAAGAAGACCGAGGCGATGGCCGAGGCCCGCGAGGCGCAGGCCGCCCGCAAGGCGGAGCGCCAGGGTGCTGCCCCTGCCGAGCAGGAGCAGGCCGCCGAGGAGCCCGCCGAGGCGTGATCCAGGGGTGCGAGCCCCGGAGAGCGCCGGGGTCACCGCCCCGGACACCGATCGAAACAACTGACGCTCCCGTATGCCGGCCCACCGGCCGGCGGGAGCGCCACTGACGAGGAGAGAACGGCGCATGCCGAAGAACAAGACGCACAGCGGCTCCAGCAAGCGCTTCAAGATCACGGGCTCCGGCAAGGTGCTCCGCGAGCGCGCCGGCAAGCGCCACCTGCTCGAGCACAAGTCGTCCAAGCTGACGCGTCGCCTCACCGGCAACGCCGAGATGGCCCCGGGCGACGCCAAGAAGATCAAGAAGCTTCTCGGCAAGTGAGTCGCCGCGCCCCTGTGAAGGCGGCGCGAGACCGAGACCGGGACCTATTTCGAACCGGGCCGTGTGCCGACCACCACGGCCCCGCTACAAGGAGTTAACAAGTGGCACGCGTCAAGCGGGCAGTCAACGCCCACAAGAAGCGCCGGGCGATCCTCGAGCAGGCCAGCGGCTACCGCGGCCAGCGGTCGCGCCTCTACCGCAAGGCCAAGGAGCAGGTCACCCACTCCTTCGTCTACAACTACAACGACCGCAAGAAGCGCAAGGGCGACTTCCGTCAGCTGTGGATCCAGCGCATCAACGCCGCTGCCCGCGCCAACGGCATGACCTACAACCGCTTCATCCAGGGTCTGAAGGCCGCCAACATCGAGGTGGACCGCAAGATCCTGGCCGACCTCGCGGTCAACGACCAGAACGCGTTCGCCGCGCTGGTCGAGGTGGCGCAGAAGGCGCTGCCGAGCGACGTGAACGCTCCCAAGGCTGCCTGAACCTCAGCCTGAGGAAGTCGTCGAGCGGACCCGCAGGCCCCCGGCCTGCGGGTCCGCCGCCGTTTTGCGCCGCCGTTCCGCACCACAACCCCTTACGACGAAGTGAGCCGCCGCCCATGGGCACCCCCGAGCTGATCTCCCCGCGTTCCGCACGCGTCGCCGCCGCCCGGCGGCTGGCCCGCCGCAATTTCCGCGGCAAGGAGCGCCGGTTCATCGCCGAGGGGCCGCAGGCGGTCAGAGAGGCCGTCCGGCACAGCAGCGGCGGCGAGCCGACCCTGATCGAGGTCTTCGCCACACCCGAGGCGGCCGAGCGGCACGAGGGGATCGTGGCCGCGGCCCAGGACGCCGGGGTGCGGGTCCTGCTCGCCGACGACGACACCATCGCCGACCTCTCGCAGACCGTGACCCCGCAGGGCCTGGTCGGCGTCTGCCGCTTCCTGGACTCGCCGTTCGAGGAGATCCTGGCCGCGCGGCCCAAGCTGGTCGCGGTGCTGGCCAACGTCCGCGACCCCGGGAACGCCGGTACGGTACTGCGCTGTGCGGACGCCGCGGGCGCCGACGCCGTCGTGCTGACCGATGCCTCCGTGGACCTGTACAACCCCAAGTCCGTACGGGCCTCCGTCGGCTCGATCTTCCACCTGCCGGTCGCCGTCGGCGTGCCGGTCGAGCGAGTGGTCGACGGGCTCAAGGGCGCGGGCGTGCGCATCCTGGCGGCGGACGGCGCGGGGGAGGACGACCTGGACGCCGAGCTGGATGCCGGCACCATGGGCGGCCCGTCGGCCTGGATCTTCGGCAACGAGGCGTGGGGGCTCCCGGAGGAGACCCGCGCGCTCGCGGACGCCGTCGTGCGGGTGCCCATCCACGGCAAGGCCGAGAGCCTGAACCTCGCGACCGCGGCCGCGGTGTGCCTGTACGCCTCCGCGCGCGCCCAGCGCACGCCAGGAGGGTGCCGCTCCGCCACCGCGGGCTAGTAGGGTGGCGTGCCCACACCGGAAGGGGGTAGCGGGATGAATGTGCGGACTTCCGGCACACGCGCGTCCGTGGTGGACATCTGTCTCTCGGGCGACCCCGGCGAGAACCCTCCACTCCCGTACGACCCGGCCGCCACGGCCGCCGGGCTGGATCCGGACGAGCTGCCCGACGGCCTGGTGGTGGCCGACGAGAGCGGCCGGGTGGTGTGCTTCAACGCCGCCGCCGCGCGGCTGACGGCCGTCGACCCCGGTGACGTACTCGGGCTGCCCCTGGAGAGCGCGCTGCCGCTGCAGGACATCGAGGGCCGCCGCTGGTGGCAGCTGACCGACCCGTACGGCGGGCTGGCCATCCGCACCGGGCAGCCGGAGCGCAATCTGCTGCTCGGCAGCCGGGAGCTGCTGGTCTCCGCACGGTACGTACGCGACCGGCCGCTGGGCCCGGTGCGGCGCCTGGTCGTCACGCTGCGCGGCACCGAGGCGCGGCGGCGTACGGAGCTGAGTCACGCCGAGCTGATCGCCACCGTCGCGCACGAGCTGCGCTCGCCGCTGACCTCCGTGAAGGGCTTCACCGCGACCCTGCTTCAGAAGTGGGAGCGCTTCACCGACGACCAGAAGCGGCTGATGCTGGAGACCGTCGACGCGGACGCGAACCGTGTGACGCGGCTGATCGCCGAGCTGCTGGACATCTCGCGGATCGACTCGGGGCGCCTCGAGGTGCGCCGGCAGCGGGTCGACATGGCCTCGGCGGTACGGCGGCACGTTCAGGCGCAGACCACGGCGGGCCAGCGCCCGGACCGCTTCCTGATCCGCATGCTGGAACCGCTCCCCGACATGTGGGCCGATCCGGACAAGGTCGATCAGGTACTGGGCAACCTGCTGGAAAATGCGGTGCGGCACGGCGAGGGAACGGTCACCATCGAGGTGGCACCGACACCCATGACCACCGGCGCGGAGGGAACGACCGTCACCGTGAGCGACGAGGGCCCCGGCATCCCCGAGGAGTCGATGAGCCGCGTCTTCACCCGCTTCTGGCGGGGCAGCAAGCGCGGCGGCACCGGCCTGGGCCTGTACATCGTCAAGGGCATCGTCGAGGCCCACGGCGGCACGATCACGGTCGGCCGGACCCCGGCCGGCGGCGCGCAGTTCCGATTTACCCTGCCCGTCGGCACCCCGGCCTTCATGGCCTGAGCGGGACCGACGGGCGCCGTCCTGCCTGGGGCGTCGGTGAGGCGTGGCCGCGATGCCCCTTAGACTTGACCTTTGGCACCTTTGGCATTCAAGCGTCGGGGGCAAGCCGCGCGCCAAGACCACCGGAAGCACGGGAAGAGATGTCCGCACCCAATAAGTCGTACGACCCTGTTGAGGTCGAGGCCCTGAAACCGGAAGAGATCGAGCGCATGACGAGCGAGGCGCTCGCCGCGTTCGCCGCCGCGACCGACCTCGACGAGCTCGCCCAGGCGAAGACCGCCCACACCGGCGGCACCTCGCCGCTCGCGCTCGCCAACCGGGAGATCGGCGCCCTGCCCCCGCACGCCAAGGCGGACGCCGGCAAGCGCGTCGGCCAGGCCCGCGGCCGCGTGAACCAGGCCCTCAAGGTCCGCCAGGAGGAGCTGGAGGCCGAGCGGGACGCCCGCGTGCTGGTCGAGGAGGCGGTGGACGTCACGCTGCCGTACGACCGCGTACAGGCCGGCGCCCGGCACCCGCTCACCACCCTCTCGGAGCGCATCGAGGACGTCTTCGTGGCGATGGGCTACTCCGTCGCCGAGGGCCCCGAGGTCGAGTCGGAGTGGCTGAACTTCGACGCGCTGAACATCGCCCCGGACCACCCGGCCCGCACGATGCAGGACACCTTCTTCGTCGAGTCGGCCGCCGACGGCGACGAGAAGCAGACCGGTGTGGTGCTGCGCACGCACACCTCGCCGGTGCAGATCCGCTCGATGCTGGACCGCGAGCCGCCGCTGTACGTGATCTGCCCGGGCCGCGTCTACCGCACCGACGAGCTGGACGCGACCCACACCCCGGTCTTCAACCAGGTCGAGCTGCTCGCCATCGACGAGGGCCTGACCATGGCGGACCTCAAGGGCACCCTGGACCACATGGTCCGGGCGCTCTTCGGCGAGGGCATGGAGACCCGGCTGCGGCCGAACTACTTCCCGTTCACCGAGCCGTCCGCCGAGATGGACATGGTGTGCTACGTGTGCCGCGGCGCGTCCGTGGGCAATCCGGACGCGCCCTGCCGCACCTGCTCCAGCGAGGGCTGGATCGAGCTGGGCGGCTGCGGCATGGTCAACCCGCGGGTGCTGACCGCCTGCGGCGTCGACCCGGAGAAGTACAGCGGATTCGCCTTCGGGTTCGGCATCGAGCGGATGCTGATGTTCCGCCACAACGTCGAGGACATGCGAGACATGGTCGAGGGTGACGTGCGCTTCACCCGGCCTTTCGGGATGGAGATCTGATGCGGGTCCCGCTTTCTTGGCTGCGGGAGTACGTCGACCTGCCGGCCGGTGAGTCCGGTCGTGACGTGCAGACCAAGCTGATTGCCTCCGGTCTGGAGGTGGAGACCGTCGAGCAGCTGGGCGCCGGCATCGAGGGTCCGCTGGTCGTCGGCCAGGTGCTGACGATCGAGGAGCTGGAGGGCTTCAAGAAGCCGATCCGCTTCTGCACGGTCGACGTCGGTCAGGCGAACGGCACGGGCGAGCCGCAGGAGATCGTCTGTGGCGCCCGTAACTTCGCCGTCGGCGACAAGGTCGTCGTGGTCCTCCCGGGCGCCACGCTGCCCGGCGACTTCAAGATCGCCGCGCGCAAGACGTACGGCAAGGTCTCGCACGGCATGATCTGCTCCGGCGACGAGCTGGGCATGGGCGACGACGGCTCGCACGGCATCATCGTGCTGCCGCCCGAGATCGAGGTCGGCACCGACGCGATCCGGCTCCTGGAGCTGGTCGACGAGGTGCTGGACATCGCGGTGACCCCGGACCGGGGCTACTGCCTGTCGATGCGCGGCGTCGCCCGCGAGACCGCGACCGCGTACGGCCTGCCGCTGCGCGACCCGGCGCTGCTGGACGTGCCGCCGCCGAACAGCTACGGCTACCCGGTCAAGGTCACCGACCCGATCGGCTGCGACCGCTTCACCGCCCGTACGGTCGTGGGCCTCCAGCCCGAGGCCCGCTCGCCGATCTGGCTGCAGCGCCGTCTGCAGAAGGCCGGCATGCGGCCGATCTCGCTCGCCGTCGACGTCACCAACTACGTGATGCTCGAACTGGGCCAGCCGCTGCACGCCTACGACCGCTCCCTCATCCAGGGCACGATCGGGGTCCGCCGCGCCGAGCCCGGCGAGAAGATCACCACGCTGGACGGTACGAAGCGCGTCCTGGACGCCGAGGACCTGGTCATCACCGACGACCGCGGGCCGATCGGCCTGGCGGGCGTCATGGGCGGCGCCAACACCGAGATCGCCGACCACGGGGCCGACCCGGAGACCGGTGAGGTGCGGGGCACGACCGACGTCGTCATCGAGGCCGCGCACTTCAACGCGCTGACCATCGCGCGCACGGCCCGTCGCCACAAGCTGTCCTCCGAGGCGTCCAAGCGCTTCGAGCGCGGCGTCGACCCCGAGGCCGCGTCCGCCGCGGCCCAGCGGACCGTCGACCTGCTCGTGCTGCTCGCGGGCGGCACCGCCGAGGCCGGCGTGACGGAGATCGTGGCGCCCAGCGGGCCGCACACGATCACCATCCCGGCGGACCACCCGGACAAGGTCGCGGGCGTGGCGTACGGCCGCGAGACCGTCGTCCGCCGCCTCCAGCAGGTCGGCTGCGACGTGTACGGCCAGGACGAGCTCATGGTCACGGTGCCGTCCTGGCGCCCGGACCTGACCGACCCGAACGACCTCGCCGAAGAGGTCATCCGGCTGGAGGGCTACGAGAACCTGCCCTCGACGCTGCCGACGCCGCCCGCGGGCACGGGCCTGACCGAGCGGCAGCGGCTGCACCGCCGGGCCGGCCGCGCGCTGGCCGGCGCCGGGTACGTCGAGGCGCTGAACTACCCGTTCATCGGCGAGGCCGTGCTCGACCAGCTCGGCATCGAGGCGGACGACCCGCGCCGCCGCACGGTGAAGCTGGTCAACCCGCTCTCGGACGAGGAGCCCTCGCTCCGTACGACGCTGCTGCCGGGCCTGCTGTCCGCGCTGCGGCGCAACGACGGCCGTGGCTCGCACGACCTGGCGCTCTTCGAGACCGGCCTGGTCTTCCGGCCGACCGGTGACGAGAAGCCGGCCGCCCGGCTGCCCGTCGACCGCCGGCCGACCGACGCGGAGATCGCCGCGCTGAATGCCGCGCTGCCCGAGCAGCCGCGCCGCGCCGCCGTGGTCCTCGCGGGCGCCCGCGAGCAGGCCGGCTGGTGGGGCAAGGGCCGCCCGGCGACCTGGGCCGACGCCGTCGAGGCGGGCCGTCTGGTGGCCCGTGAGGCGGGCGTGGACCTGATCGTCCGCCAGGACCAGCACGCACCCTGGCACCCGGGCCGCTGCGCCGCGCTGCTCGCGGTCGTGGACGGCGAGGAGGTGCTCGTCGGCAACGCCGGTGAGCTGCACCCGCGGGTCATCAAGGCGCTCGGCCTGCCCGAGCGGACGTCCGCGATGGAGATCGACCTGGACCGCCTGGAGCGGGCCGGTGCGGGCGTGGTGCCCGCGCCGCGGATCTCCACCTTCCCGGTCGCCACCCAGGACGTCGCGCTGATCGTCGACTCCGCGGTCCCGGCCGCCGACGTCGAGTCCGCGCTGCGGTCCGGGGCCGGTGAACTGCTGGAGGACCTGCGGCTGTTCGACGTCTTCACCGGCGAGCAGGTCGGCGAGGGCAAGAAGTCCCTGGCGTACGCGCTGCGCTTCCGCGCGGCCGACCGCACGCTGACCGCCGACGAGGCGTCCGCCGCCCGTGACGCGGCAGTCGAGGCGGCCGTCGAGCGGACCGGCGCGAGCCTGCGCGCGTAACGACGCGACACCGCAAGGGCGGTGGTTCGACCTCGGTCGAGCCACCGCCCTTGTGCTTTCAGGGCATCACGGCGGCGGCCGCGGAGGCGTCAACCCCGCGTGTCACTCGATGGGGTGAGAGGGCGGCGGTGGACGGGGGTTCCGCCACCCCGCGTCGCCAGAATCGATCACGCCGCGGAGCATTTATGCGTCGGCACGCGACCGCGCGAGGGTACGGCCGAGGGAGACCATCCGGATGAACCGCACCTGGGCGTGGCGGCCGCTGCCGCCGGTGGCGGGAGAAACGTTCGGCGGCTTCGCCCGCCGGCTGTTCGTCCTCGTCCTCCCCGGGATCTGGGTGGCCGCAATCCTCGCTTGGGAGCTGGCCGGTACCGGTCACGCGCAGCCGCTCCAACTACTCGCCGCCGCACCGGCCATCGCCTGCGCCGGCACCGGCCGCCGGGAGTGCGTCGTGCTCGGCGGCCTGTGCGCGCTGATCGCCCTCATACCGTTCGGCGCGGCCGGCCAGGACGCCGCGCCCGCGACCCGGCTGGGCACCTGCGCCGCCGTCCTCGCCGTGGTCGCGGCCAGCTATCTGACGGCGGGGCGGCGGGCGCGGCTGCTCCGCGAGCTCGCGCGCACCCGGGACGTCGCGGAGGCGGCGCAGCGGCTCGTGCTGCGCCCGCTGCCGGAACGGATCGGCGGTATCCGGGTCGCCGCCGGACACCTGTCGGCGGGCGAGGGCGCGCTCATCGGCGGCGATCTGTACGACGCGGTGCCGACGCGGCACGGCCTGCGGGTCGTCATCGGCGATGTGCGCGGCCACGGCCTGGCGGCCGTCGGCACGGTCTCCGCCATGCTCGGCTGCTTCCGCGAGGCCGCGCACGACGAGCCGGAACTGTCCGGGGTGTTACGCCGCCTGGACCGCGCGCTGGCGCGGCACCTGGCCGGGCGGTCCGGGGCGGCGGAAGCCGAAGACGCGGACGCCGCCGAGGAGTTCGTCACCGTACTGCTGCTCCAGGTCGCGCACGGCGGCGAGTACACCGCACTGAACTGCGGCCACCCCTGGCCCTATCGGTTCGGCAGCGGCACGGCCGAGCCGGTCGCGCAGGACGAACCGCTGCCCCCGCTCGGCCTGTTCCCGCTCCCCGACCAGCTCCACCCGCTGTCCGGGCGACTGAACGGCCGCGAGGGGCTGCTGCTGTACACGGACGGCGCCGAGGACGCCCGCGACGCGCGCGGGGCGTTCTTCCCCCTCCGCGCGGAACTGCTCATGTGCCTGTCCGGTGCGGCCCCGCCCGCGCCTCGCGTCCTCGTCGCCGCCGTGCGCGACCGGATCGCCCGGCACGCGGACGGCCGGCTCACCGACGACGTGGCCCTGCTGGCCCTCGCGCACGCCGCATGGGGCGGGCACCGTTCACACCCCGTGTGAACTTCCCCTGATTACGCTGGTGGTGAGGCGAAGCGCGCCCGCGACGAGCGAGGGCGCGGATCAGGAGGGGGCCATGGAGCCCAACACCCTGCTGGATGCGATCCTGGACGAGGCGGGCATCTCGCACGCCGGGCTGGCCGTGCACATCAACCAGCTCGGCCGCCGGCGCGGCCTGTCCCTGCGGTACGAACACACCGCCGTGGCCCGCTGGCTGAAGGGCCAGCGGCCGCGCGGCCAGGTCCCCGACCTGATCTGCGAGATCCTCAGCGACCGGCTGCACCGCCCGGTCGGCCTGGATGACATCGGGCTGAGCCGGCCCGGCACCCGCCGTGCCGCCGATACCCCGCTCTCCGGCTTCGTCGAGCGGGCCACCGCCCTGTGGCGCTCCGACGAGCAGCAGCGCCCGCACGTCCTCAGCGCGCCCGCGCTGACCGGGACTTCGGCGGTCATGCCGGTATGGGAGTGGGAGAACCCACCGGAGGACTCCGACGTCTCGCGGAGCGGCCTGACCCGGGTGTCCATGGCGGACATCGAGATGCTGCGCTCGGCGCGCACGCACTACGAGCAGATGTACCGCAAGGCCGGCGGCGTCGCGACCAGAGCGCGCATCGTCGGCTTCCTCAACAACGAGGCGGCGCCGCTGCTGCGCGGCAGCTACACCGACGCCACGGGCCGCCAACTGCACCGCGCCACCGGCGGGCTGGTCGCCGTGGCCGGCATCTGCGCGTACGATTCGGACGCCTTCGGGCTCGCGCAGCGCTACTTCCACCAGGCGCTGCGGCTGGCCAAGGCGAGCGGCGACCGGGGGCTCGGCGCGTACATCATCGCGCTGCTGGTGAGCCAGTCGCTGTTCACCCGCGAGTACCGCCAGGCGGTCGCCTTCGCCGAGGCGGCACTGCGCGCCGCGGGCCCGCACATCACCGCGGCGCTGGCCACCGATCTGTACGCGATGCAGGCGAAGGCGTACGCGCGGCTGGGTGACGGCTCCGGCGCGCTGTCCTGCATCCGCCGTGCCGAGGCCGCGGCGGAGCGGATCCGGCCGGGCCTGGAGCCGGACGAGACCGGCTACGTCCAGCCGGGCCTGGTCAACGTACAGGTGGCGGAGGCGCTGCTCAGCCTGGGCGACCTGCGGGCCGCGCAGGAACAGGCCACCGCCGCCGTCGACACCCCCGCGCACGACCGCGGCCGGGTGCACCGGCTCGCCATCCTCGCGCACATCGAGCTGAGACAGGGAGAGACCGAAAAGGCCGTGGCCAGCGCGACGCAGATGGCGGAACAGGCACGGGGCATGGAGTCGCAGCGGTTACGGGACCGCCTGCGGGCGGTTCGCGAACTCCTTGCCGGCACCGGAAGCAGCGCCACCGACGCCGCGGCCGACTTGATCGATGAGGCGTTGCGCGTTCCGCTCTGACGGATGGCTCGTGTCCACGTGCCATCTCTTCGGCGGAAGGTGGCAGGCACGTGCGATGGAAAAATCTCATGGAGCAGACCGTGTACGAGAACCGCTGGTTCCGGGTCAACCTCGCTGACGTGGAGCTTCCGGACGGGCGGCATCTGGACCACTATCTGATCCGGATGCGGGCCGTGGCGGTGGCCACGGTGGTCAACGAGGCGAACGAGGTGCTGCTGCTGTGGCGGCACCGTTTCATCACCGACACCTGGGGCTGGGAGCTGGCCGCCGGGGTGGTCGAGGACGGCGAGGACGTCGCCGTCGCGGCCGCCCGCGAGATGGAGGAGGAGACCGGCTGGCGGCCCGGCCCCCTGACCCATCTGCTGTCCGTGGAGCCGTCCAACGGCCTCACGGACGCCGTGCACCACATCTACTGGTCCGAGCGGGCCGAGTACGTCGGCGACCCCGAGGACGACTTCGAGTCCGACCGGCGGGAGTGGGTACCGCTCAAGCTCGTGCCGGACATGGTGGCGCGGGGTGAGGTGCCGGCCGCCAACATGGCGGCGGCGCTGCTGATGCTGCACCACCTCCGTCTGGGCTGAGCCCCGGCCGGGCGCGCCCGTCAGGGTCTTGGGCGGGCGCCGCCCGGTGCCGGAAAGGTCCGGTGGCCCCGGTCACCGGTGGCCGCTCACCGTCAGTTCGTCAGCACCTGCCACACGGCTACCGCCAGGGCCGCGATCCCGGTGAGCGCGGCGACGGACGGCAGTGGCCACCGTCCGTGTTCGATGCGCGTGAGCCTGCTGGCCAGTTCCTCCGCGTCGCGCTCGTAACTCTCGGTGCGCTGGGCGAGCAGGGCGAGCTGGCCGTCGACGCGTGCGGTGCGCACGTCACAGCAGCGCCTGAGCTCCGCCACATCGGTGGCCACCAGTTCGGTTTCAGGGTGGGCGGTCACTGTCCGCTCCTCATTCCTCTCGGAAACTCGGTGTTTTGCGTACTACAGACAGTGAACTGCTTTGTGGGGCAGGGCGGGAGAGTGTGCGGGAGGAATATGCGGGTCAACGCCGCACACCCCGTGTGAATTCAGTGCGGCCGATGCCGGGGGCGGGGGTGCGCGGACTTCACACGGGGTGCGAACCGCGCACCCGAACCGGCGCCTTTCACACGGTCCCGGTCATGGCCGCCGAGGAGTTGACTCTTCAGGGCCACGGGGGCGACAGCCGGCGGAACGGGCGCCCGCCGGCGGTGTCCACCGCCGTCTTTCCCCCGAGCGGCGGCGGACGGCCGGACGGCCCACGCCTTCAGGATGCCGTCCGGCGCCCCCGTGGATCAGGCGCTCAGTACGGGTAGAAGCCCGAGCCCGTCTTGCGGCCCAGCCGGCCCGCGTCGACCATCCGCTGCAGCAGCGGGGGAGCGGCGTACAGCGGCTCCTTGAACTCCTCGTACATCGAGTCGGCGACCGAGGCGACGGTGTCCAGACCGATCAGGTCGGCCAGCTTCAGCGGACCCATCGGGTGGGCGCAGCCCAGCTCCATGCCGTTGTCGATGTCCTCCCGGTTCGCCGTGCCCTGCTCGAACATCCGGATCGCGGAGAGCAGGTACGGGATCAGCAGCGCGTTGACGACGAAGCCGGAGCGGTCCTGGGCGCGGATGGCGTGCTTGCCCAGGTGGTCCTGGACCAGCGCCTCGGCACGCTTGATGGTCTGCTCGCCGGTGGTGAGCGCCGGGATGATCTCGACCAGCTTCTGCACCGGCGCCGGGTTGAAGAAGTGGATGCCGATGACCTGCTCCGGGCGGGAGGTCGCGACGGCGAGCTTCACCAGCGGGATGGAGGAGGTGTTGGAGGCCAGGATCGCGTCCGGGCGCGTCACGACCTGGTCGAGCACCTGGAAGATCTCGGTTTTGACCTGCTCGTTCTCCACGACCGCCTCGATGACGAGGTCACGGTCGGAGAATTCGCCGAGGTCGGTGGTGAAGCTGAGCCGGCCGAGCGTCGCGTCGCGCTCCGCGCTGGTGATCTTGCCGCGCTCGGCCGCCTTGCCGAGGGAATTGGTCAGGCGGGTGCGGCCGATTTCCAGGGCCTCGCCGGTGGTCTCGGCGACCATGACCTCCAGGCCGGCCCGCGCGCATACCTCGGCGATACCGGCGCCCATCTGGCCGCAGCCGACCACTCCGACGCGTTCGATGTCGGTCACATCGTGCCTTTCGCTGATCTTCGGGACCGGCGGGGGCCGTAAGGGTCCGACGCCCGCCTCGGCCCCGACGTTACTCCGCGCGCTGGTGCGCAGTGGCGGGCGGGGCGGGCATTCTGAGCGAGGAGAGCCGGACGCACCGGACGGAAGGGGTGGCGGTATGCGACTACAGCGAATAGGCGGAAGAGGTGCATTCGTTCGGAGAGGTGCTACACGGAGAGGGTTCACGGTGGCGGCGCTCGGCGCGGCGTCCTCGATGCTGTGGACGCCGGGCGCGGCGGCGAGCACACCGGGCGGGGCCGGGCACCCCGTCGAAAGCGCAGGTCACGGGCGGGGGAGGGGCGGTGCGGCCGGCCGCCGGCCGGAGTTCCGGGGGATGTGGCTGGCGACCGTGGTCAACCGCGACTGGCCCTCCAAGCCCGGCCTGACCGTCGCACAGCAGCAGGCCGAGCTGGTGGCCTACCTCGACAAGGCGGCCGCCACCCGGCTGAACGCGGTGATCTTCCAGGTGCGCCCCACCGCCGACGCGCTGTGGCCCTCCCCGTACGAGCCGTGGTCGCAGTACCTCACCGGCGTCCAGGGCCGCGACCCCGGCTGGGACCCGCTGGACTTCGCCGTCCGGGAGGCGCACGAGCGCGATCTGGAGCTGCACGCGTGGTTCAACCCGTACCGCGTCGCCAACCACACCGACCCCGCGAAACTGGTCCCCACCCACCCCGCCCGGGTGCACCCGGACTGGGTGCTGCCCTACGGCGGCAAGCTCTACTACAACCCCGGCCTGCCGGAGGTCCGCGCCTTCGTCCTCGACGCGATCATGGACGCGGTGCGCCGCTACCCCGTGGACGGCGTCCACTTCGACGACTACTTCTACCCCTATCCGGTCGCGGGCCAGGTCTTCGACGACGACGCGGCGTACGAGGAGTACGGGGACGGCTTCCCGGACCGGGCGAGCTGGCGCCGCGACAACATCGACCAGTTGGTGCGTGAGCTGGGCGAACGGGTCCGCAGCACCCGGCGCACGGCCCGCTTCGGCGTCAGCCCGTTCGGGGTCTGGCGCAACAAGGCCACCGATCCGACGGGCTCCGACACCCGAGCGGGCGTACAGACGTATGACGATCTCTACGCCGACACCCGGAAGTGGGTCCGCGAGGAGTGGCTGGATTACGTCGTCCCGCAGGTCTACTGGAACATCGGCTTCGCCGCCGCCGATTACGCCGAGCTCGTGCCGTGGTGGGCCCGGACCGTGGACGGCACTCGCGTGCACCTCTACATCGGCGAGGCGCTCTACAAGGCCGGCGACCCGGCCCAGCCGGCCCCCTGGCAGAATCCGAAAGAGCTCTCCCGCCATCTCACCTTCGACGCCGGGTACCGGCAGGTGCGCGGCAACGTCTACTTCTCCGCGAAGGAGGTGGCCACGGACCGTACGGGGGCGATGGCGCGGGTGGTGGCCGACCACTATCCGTCACGGGTACGGCCACCGCGCTGACCGGGCCGGACCCGCGGCCGGTACCGCGCCGGTACGCCGATGGCCGATCGCAGGCGGCGCCCGGAACGGCCTCCGGGCCTAAACTGGCACTGAGGGCGCGCGGCTCCCCCCAGCGGCACGGCTCAGCGCCCGCGACGACTGCGTGCCGGCACGTCCGGGCGCATCCCGACCATCCGGACGGAGGTCATCTCTGATGGAGGCCCAGAAAGGCGACCGGTTGCTGATGCACGGCAGGATCGTCGGCCAGCACGACCGGGTCGCCGAGGTCGTCGAGGTACTCGGGGAGAGTGGGACCCCGCCGTACCGCGTCCGCTTCCAGGACGGCCACGAAACGATCATGTCGCCCGGCCCCGACACCGTCGTACAGCACGAGAAGATGGCGGACGACTGACGGCGACGGACAGCGACTGACAGTGATCGACAGCGACTGATAAGAGGGGCCCGGCGGGAGGCCGCCGGGCCCCTTGCCGGTGCCGGAAATCCGCTCGACGGTCCGGTGACCGTGTGCCAGGCTCCGGCCATGATCGAGGGCTATGTGATCTCCACCGACCCCGCGCGCCTGGACCGCGATCTGGTCCACCACTGGCTGGCCACGGACGCCTACTGGGCGCTCGGCCGGTCCCGCGAGAAGCAGGACCTGGCGTTCGCCGGTTCGCTGAACTTCGGGGTGTACGAGACGGCTTCGGGGCGCCAGGTCGGGTACGCCCGGGTGGTCACCGACCACGCCACCTTCGCCTGGCTCTGCGACGTCTACATCGACCGCGCCGCGCGCGGCAAGGGGCTGGGCGGCGCGCTGGCCGCCGCCGTCCGGGACCACCTGGCGCCCAGCGGACTGCGCCGGATCATGCTCGCCACGGAGGACGCGCACGGCGTCTACGAACGCGCCGGCTTCCGGCGGGTCGCGGACACGGAGAAGTGGATGACGTTCGGGACCGAGGATCCCGTGGCACCCGTCCCCGGGGCGGAACATCACACTCCGGCCGCCAATGCCGAACATGCCCCGTAAATATGTGACTTCAAGGGTTCCCGGCGGTGAAAGCGCTCTTACCATCACCGAATGACTGTTCGCCTCACGCTGGTCGCCGCCGGGCGCAGCTCCTCGTTGCTCGAAGCGCGCTTCGACGACGACCGGCCGCTGGACGCGATGGGGTGGCACGAGGTCGAGCGGGCCGCGCCCGCCCTGAGCCCGCTGGCCGCCGCCGAGCTCCGCTACTGCTCGCCCTCGGCCCGCAGCCGCGAGACCGGCGAGCTCCTCGGCCTCACCCCACTGGTGCAGCCCGCGCTGCGCGACTGCGACATGGGGCGGTGGCGCGGGCGCACGCTGCGCGACGTGGCGGCCGCCGAGCCGCAGGCCGTGGACGCCTGGCTGGGTGACCCGCGCTCGGCCCCGCACGGCGGCGAGTCCCTGCTCGCGTTCATCATCCGGGTGGGCAACTGGCTCGACACCCGCCCCGTCGGCGACGGCGGCAGCGCCCTCGCTGTCGCCGACCCCGGCGTGATCCGCGCCGCCCTCATCTACGCCCTCAAGGTCCCGCCGCACGCCTACTGGCGCCTCGACGTCCTCCCTCTCTCCGTCACTGCCCTGCACGGCCACCCGGGCTCCTGGACCCTGGTCCTGTCGTCCTGAGCCCTGTCGTCCTCGGAGCCGGTGTCCGGCCTCAGAGCGTGACGTCGACCGTGAGCGGTGCCGGTCCAGGGCGTTCTTCGGTACGAGTGATCCGGCCCGCCGCGCGGACGTCCGCGGCGACCAGGGCGAACGCCTCCAGTGCCGGGGCCGGCCCGGTGAGCACCGCCCCTGCCACCTCCGTCCGCATGGACACCTGGGCCGCGGACTTCGCCCGGCGGACCGCGGTGAGGACCTCCGTCGCCGTGTCGAGCAGCGCGGGGTCCGCACCGTCCGCGAGCGCGCGCAGCGGGTCCGCCGCCGGCCAGGGCGCGCGGTGCACCGAGCCGGTGGCCCACCACGACCAGACCTCCTCGGTGACGAACGGCAGCACCGGCGCGAAGAGGCGCAGGAGGGCGTCCAGTGCGGTGGTGAGTGCGGCCCGGGCCGAGGCCGCCCCGGCGTTCGCGTCGCCCTCGGAGCCGTCCGCCGTCCTGTACGCCCGGTCCTTCACCAGCTCCAGATAGTCGTCGCAGAAGCGCCAGAAGAACCGTTCCGTGTGGTCCAGCGCGCGGGCCTGGTCGAAGTCCTCGAAGGCGGCGGTGGCTTCCTCGACCGTGGTGGCCAGGGCGGCGAGCAGCGCCCGGTCCAGCGGCTCGGTGACCGGCGCGCCCTCGGGGACCGGCGGGAACCCCAGGACGAACCGGCTCGCGTTGAGGATCTTGGTGGCCAGCCGGCGGCCGATCTTCATCTGGCCGGTGTCGAACGCGGTGTCCGTGCCGGGGCGCCCGCTCGCCGCCCAGTACCGCACCGCGTCGGACCCGTGCCGCGCCAGCAGGTCCAGCGGCGTGACGGTGTTCCCCTTCGACTTCGACATCTTCTTGCGGTCCGGGTCGAGGATCCAGCCGGAGATCGTGGCGTGCCGCCAGGGCAGCGTGCCGTGCTCGGCGTGCGCGCGGACGACGGTGGAGAACAGCCAGGTACGGATGATCTCGTGCGCCTGCGGCCGGACGTCCATCGGGAAGACCCGCGCGAACAGATCGGGGTCGGCCGGCCAGCCGGCCGCGATCTGCGGGGTGAGGGAGGAGGTCGCCCAGGTGTCCATGACGTCCGGGTCGCCGAGGAAGCCGCCCGGGGCGCCGCGCTGCGCCTCCGTGTACCCGGGCGGCGCCTCCGCGCTCGGGTCGACGGGCAGCGCCGCGGTGTCCGGGACGATCGGCCTGTCGTAGTCCGGCGCGCCCGTGCCGTCCAGTGGATACCAGACCGGGATCGGCACGCCGAAGAACCGCTGCCGGCTGATCAGCCAGTCGCCGTTCAGGCCGCCGACCCAGTTCTCGTACCGGACGCGCATCCGGTCGGGATGCCAGCGCAACTCATCGCCGCGCCGCAGCAGTTCCTCGCGCAGCTCCCGGTCGCGGCCGCCGTTGCGGAGGTACCACTGGCGGGTGGTGACGATCTCCAGCGGCTTGTCACCCTTTTCGTAGAACTTCACGGGGTGGCTGACCGGGCTGGGCTCGCCGATCAGCTCACCGCGCTCCCGCAGCATGGCGACGACGCGCTCGCGCGCGGTGAAGGCGGTGGCGCCGGCCAGCTCCGCGTACGCCGCCCGGGCCCGCTCGCTCTCCAGCGCGGCCGGCGGTTCGGCGGCGAACCGGCCGTCCCAGCCGATGACCGGGCGGGTCGGCAGCGCCAGCTCGCGCCACCACGTCACGTCCGTGGTGTCGCCGAACGTGCAGATCATGGCCGCGCCGGTGCCCTTCTCCGGGTCGGCGAGCCGGTGCGCGAGGACGGGGACCTCGACGTCGAAGAGCGGGGTGCGGACCGTCTTCCCGAACAACTCCTGATAGCGCGCGTCGTCCGGGTGCGCGACGACCGCGACGCAGGCGGGCAGCAGCTCGGGGCGCGTCGTCTCGACGAGGAGCGGCGCGCCGGTGGCCTCGCCCGTACCCGCGAACGCCAGCCGGTGGTAGGCGGCGGGCCGCTCCCGGTCCTCCAGTTCGGCCTGGGCGACCGCGGTACGGAACGTGACGTCCCACAGCGTGGGCGCCTCGGCCAAGTACGCCTCGCCGCGCGCGAGGTTCCGGAGGAAGGCGTACTGGGAGACCCTCCGCGCCGTGTCCCCGATCGTGCGGTACGTCCGCGTCCAGTCGACCGACAGCCCGAGGCGCCGCCACAGCTCCTCGAAAGCCTGCTCGTCGACGGCGGTCAGCCGCTCGCACAGTTCGATGAAGTTCCGCCGGGAGACGGGCAGTTGATGCTTGCCGGGCTTCTCGGGCGGGGTGAACTCCGGGTCGTACGGCAGCGACGGGTCGCACCGCACCCCGAAGTGGTTCTGCACTCGCCGCTCGGTCGGCAGCCCGTTGTCGTCCCACCCCATCGGGTAGAAGACCTCCCGGCCGCGCATCCGCTGGTAGCGGGCGACCGCGTCGGTGTGCGTGTACGAGAAGACATGACCGATGTGGAGGGAGCCGCTGACCGTGGGCGGCGGGGTGTCGATCGAGAAGACCCGCTCGCGCTCGGCGGACCGGTCGAATACATAGGCGCCCGACTCCTCCCACCGGGAGGACCACTTCTCTTCCAGCCCGTCGAGAACGGGCCGCTCGGGGACGCCGCGCGGGCGCTGAGGGAACTGAGGGGGCGTCATGCCCCCTCATGCTAGATACGCCCCCGTCGCGCGGCCCGTCATTTTCCCGCTGCCGCCGGTCCCTCAGCCGAGCTGCCGCACCGGCGCCCCCGCCACGAACGCCGCGATGTCCTCCACCGCCTGCTGGAAGTACCCCTCGTAGTTCCGCCGTGTCACATAGCCGAGGTGCGGTGTGGCCAGCAGATTCGGCAGCGACCGGTACGGATGGCCGGCGGGCAGCGGCTCCTCGTCGAACACATCGACCCCCGCGCCCGCGATCCACCCGCCGCGCAGCGCCTCCGCGAGCGCGTCCTGGTCGACGATCGCGGCCCGCGAGGTGTTGACGAGGTACGCCGTCGGCCGCATCCGGCGCAGCTCCGCGGCGCCGAGCAGCCCCCGCGTCCGATCCCCGAGCACCAGGTGCACGGAGACGAAGTCGCTGCTCTCCAGCAGCTCCTCCTTGCTCGCCAGGCGCCGTACCCCGGCCGCCCGCGCCCGTTCGTCCGTGAGGTTCTCGCTCCACGCCACCACGTCCATCCCGAACGCCTGCCCGACCGCGGCCACCCGCGTCCCGGTCTTCCCCAGTCCGAGGAGCCCGAGCCGCCGCCCGTACAGATCGGCGCCGACCGTGCTCTGCCACGGCCCGCCCTCCCGCAGCGCGGTGTTCTCCCGGACGAGGCCGCGGGCCAGGCCGAGCAGCAGCGCCCAGGTCAGCTCGACCGGCGGCTCGGAGTTGCTCGCCGTACCGCACACGGTCACGCCGTGCCGGGCAGCCGCCGCCAGGTCGATCGCGGCGTTGCGCATACCGGAGGTGATCAGCAGCCGCAGCCGGGGCAGCCGCGCGAACAACTCCTCGGGGAACGGGGTGCGTTCCCGCATCACGACGAGGATCTCGCAGTCCCCGACCGCCTCGGCCAGCCGCTTCCGGTCGCCGATGTACTCCCGTACGACGCGTACGTCGACGTCCCCGGCCACCGTGCTCCAGTCCGCCATGGACAGCGCGACGCCCTGGTAGTCGTCGAGCACCGCACACCGCAGCTTCATGCCCGCCCCTCCCGTGTCGATCTTGCCTCTCGTTGTGTGGGGACTCTACAACATCCCGCAGTCGGACTCCGTTGATCACGCTACCTGCTGCTCCGTAATTCCCTTGGCAAAGTGGCTGATGAGTCGACGACTCGCCCCGTGCTCGGATCTATCGGTCGCGCGGAGAGTTGTATCTCTACTACAAAGGAGACTCGCCTATGAGCATGAACACCGACAATGTCGTGGTCACCGGTCTGGGCGCCACCACGCCGCTCGGCGGGGACGCCGCGTCGACCTGGAGCGCGATGCTGGCCGGCCAGTCCGGCATCGGCCCGCTGGAGGAGGAGTGGGCGGCCGCGCTGCCCGGCCGGATCGCGGGCCGGCTCGCGGTCGAACCGACCGAGGTGCTGGACCGGGTACAGGCCCGCCGCATGGACCGCTGCGAACAGGTCGCGCTCGTCGCGGCCCGCGAGGCATGGGCCGACGCGGGCACGCCCGAGGTCGACCCGGAGCGGCTGGCCGTGGTCATCGGCACGGGCACCGGCGGCGCGCTCACCATGCTGGGCCAGGACGACGTGCTGGAGGCGTCCGGCGTGCGCCGGGTGTCGCCGCACACCGTCCCCATGCTGATGGCGAACGGCCCGGCCGCCTGGGTCAGCATCGAACTCGGCGCCCGCGGCGGCGCCCACACCCCCGTCAGCGCCTGCGCGTCCGGGGCCGAGGCGATCGCCATGGGCCTGGACCTGATCCGGCTCGGCCGTGCCGACGTGGTCGTCGCGGGCGGCGCCGAGGCGTGTATCTGCGCGCTGACGATGGCGGGCTTCGCGCAGGCCAGGGCCCACTCGACGCGCAACGACGAGCCCCAGCGGGCGTCCCGCCCCTTCGACGTGGACCGGGACGGCTTCGTCATCGGCGAGGGCGCGGCCGTGGTGGTACTGGAACGCGCGGAGTTCGCCGCCGCCCGGGCGGCCCGCGCACACGCCACGCTCGCGGGGGCCGGGGTCACCTCGGACGCCTTCCACATCACGGCCGCGCACCCGGAGGGCCAGGTCCGGGCCATGCGCCGGGCGCTGGCCGCGGCCGGGCTCACGCCGCAGGACATCGGGCTCGTGCACGCCCACGCGACCTCCACGCCCAAGGGCGACCTCGCCGAGGCGCAGTCGGTCACCGAGGCGATCGGTACCCACCCGGCCGTCACCGCGACCAAGTCGATGACCGGTCACCTCTTCGGTGCGGCGGGCTCCCTGGGCGCGCTCGCGACGATCCTCGCGGTGCGTGACGGCGTCGTGCCCGCCACCGCGAACGTCGAGACGCTCGACCCGGAGGTGAAGCTCGACGTCGTCACCGGCGCCGCGCGCCGGACCGCCGTCCCGGCCGCCCTCACCAACTCCTTCGGCTTCGGCGGCCACAACGCGTCGCTGGTCTTCACGCCGGCGCCCTGACCCCCCGTTTTATTTCCGTCGCCCCGGGACCCCCGGTGACCAAGAATGGAGGCCATGACGACCAGTACCTCCACCGCCGCCACCTCCTGGAGCACCCGTCCCGAGGCGCCGGATGACGCAGCCGCCGTACGGAAGGTCAACCTCGCCGCGTTCCCCACCGCCGAGGAGGCGGACCTCGTCGACGCGTTGCGCGCCGACCCCGACGCGTGGCTCGACGGGCTGTCGTGGGTGGCGCAGGCCCCCGACGGCACCGTGGCCGCGTACGCGCTGCTCACCCGCTGCCACATCGGCGGGGAGCCCGCGCTGGCGCTCGCCCCGTGCGCGGTGCTGCCCGCGCACCAGCGCCGAGGGGCGGGCTCCGCGGCCATCCGCGCCGCGCTCGACGCCGCCCGGGAGCGGGGCGAGCGCCTCGTGGTGGTACTCGGGCACCCCGAGTACTACCCCCGGTTCGGCTTCCGCCCGGCCTCCCGCTGGGGCATCAGTGCCCCGATGGAGGTTCCCGACGAGGCGATGATGGCCCTCCCGCTGGACGCTCCCGGCGCGGAGTCCGCACGGCCGGTTCCCGCCGGGGTCATCCAGTACGCGGCCGCCTTCGGCCTCTGAATTCGGCCTCTAAAGGGCCGCGCCGTCCCCCAGGAGCCCGGTGAGCACCCGGCGCATCGTCCGCTCGAACAGCGCCTGCGGGTCCTCCGCCGGGTCGGCTCCGGGCCGTTCCGCCAGGGCGACCGCGAGATGCGGGTGCTCTCCCCGGGCGGCCGCCTCGCTCAGATAGGCGGCCTGTGCCGCCCGGCGGCCGGTGTCCGCGTCGGCGGCCTGGAGTTCTGTCCGGGCGAACTGCGCGACCAGGGCGTTCATCAGGGCGACGGCCTCCAGCTTCGTCCCGCCCGGCAGCCCGACGGGTGCCATCGCCCGCAGTGCGTACTCCAGGTAGTCCAGCCCCCGGGGGCCCAGCCGGAGCGGTTCCGGTGGGATGTCGGACAGCCAGGGGTGCCGTAGCTGGACGGCCTTGGTGCGGGCCGCCAGGGCGGCCAGGTCCGCGACGGGATCACCGCTGAGCGGGACGCCGAGGTCGATCTCCCCGGTCATCGCGTCCGTCATCAGGTCGAGCAGATCCGCCCGGCCGCCGAGGTAGCGGTACAGCGAAGCCTGGCCGGTGCCCAGTGCCTTGGCCACCTGCCGCATCGATACCGCCGACAGGCCGCTCCGGTCCGCCAGTTCGACGGCGACGGCGGTCAGCTCGGCGCGGCTGTGCACCGCGGCCGGGCCGCGGGCGCCGCGTTCGGGCCGTGCCCAGACGGTCACCGGTTCCCGGTCCACTCCTCCACCCGCTTCCTCCCCGTTCCCATGATGCGTCCCCTATCCTAGAAACTGCGAACACCGATCGCAGTTATGGGAGGTTCTCGTGTCCTCATCGCCGAAGCAGCTGTGGAGCCCGGTCCGCCGGGCCGAGAACGGCCCGGTGCGACTGGCCTTCGACCGGCTGGCCGAAGGGGCCGACGGCGAGCCGCTGCTGCTGGTCACGGGCCTGGGCGTCAACCGGCTGTGGGTACCCGACGGGCTGTGCCGGCTGCTGGCCGCGCAGGGCTTCGCCGTGGCCCGGTACGACCAGCGCGACGGCGGGGAGTCGACCCATCTGCCGCCCGCGGCCACCGGTAACCCGATCTCCGCGCTGTTCGGCAGGCGCGGCGAGGCGTACACCGCCGAGGACATGGCGGACGACGCAGTCGCCGTCCTGGACGCCCTGGGGTGGCCGTCGGCGCATCTGCTGGGCGTCTCGCTCGGCGGCGCCGTCGCGCAGCGCGTGGCGCTGCGCCACCCGGACCGGGTGCGGACGCTCACCACCATGGCCGCCGTCCCCGCGGACGTCTCCGGGCTGCGGACCCTGCGGTACATACGGCTGCGCACCCTGGCGAAGTTCGCCCGGCTGAGGTTCCCCGAGACGCGTGAGGGGGCCGTCGCGGCCGGTCTCGCCGTCTCCCGGCTCCTCGCCTCGCCGCACCGCCCCTTCGACGAGCGGGCCGCCCGGGAGGCCGCCGAGCGCAACGCCGACAGCGGCATGCACGACCGGCAGGCCCAGAGCCGCCAGATCGGCGCCCAGTGGCACGGCCCGCCGATCAGCGCCATCGACCGCCCCACGCTCGTCCTCCACGGCGCGGACGACCCCCTCATCAAGCCCGCCGCAGGCCGGGCGATCGCCTCCCGGATCCCTGAGGCACGCCTGGCCCGGCTGCCCGGAGTCGGCCATGAACTCCCGGAACCCGCGTGGGATGCCCTCGTCGCCGAAATCCGCGGGCTGGCGGACGGCTCTCGCCGCTGACCCCCGCACCCTCCGTATACGGCGTTGCATAAACGTGCTGACGTCCGTATAGTCATGCCATCGACGAGGAGGGTTCGATGACTGTACGAGCGGCGGTGGCCGGGGCCAGTGGGTACGCGGGCGGGGAAGTCCTGCGTCTGCTGCTGGCGCACCCCGAGGTCGAGATCGGGGCGCTGACCGGGAACTCCAACGCGGGACAGCGACTCGGCGCGCTCCAGCCGCACCTGCTGCCCCTGGCGGACCGGGTGCTGGAGCCGACCACCACCGAGGTGCTGGCCGGGCACGACGTCGTCTTTCTCGCGCTGCCGCACGGGCAGTCCGCCGCCGTGGCCGAGGAGCTGGGCCCGGACGTGCTGGTCGTGGACTGCGGCGCCGACTTCCGGCTGACGGACGCGGGGGACTGGGAGAAGTTCTACGGCTCGCCGCACGCCGGTACCTGGCCGTACGGGCTCCCCGAGCTTCCCGGGGCGCGCGCCGCGCTGGAGGGGTCCAAGCGCATCGCCGTCCCGGGGTGTTACCCCACCGCCGTCTCGCTCGCGCTGTTCCCGGCGTACGCGGCGGGGCTGGCCGAGCCGGAGGCCGTGATCGTCGCGGCGTCCGGCACGTCGGGCGCCGGCAAGGCGGCCAAGCCGCACCTGCTCGGCTCCGAGGTCATGGGCTCGATGAGCCCGTACGGCGTCGGCGGCGTGCACCGGCACACCCCCGAGATGATCCAGAACCTCAGCGCCGCGGCCGGTGAGCCCGTCAGCGTGTCCTTCACGCCGACCCTCGCGCCGATGCCCCGCGGCATCCTCGCGACCTGCACGGCCAAGGCGAAGCCGGGGCTGACGGGGGAGGACCTGCGGGCCGCGTACGAGAAGGCGTTCGGCGACGAGCCCTTCGTACAGCTGCTGCCCGAGGGCCGGTGGCCGGCCACCGCGGCCGTGTACGGGTCGAACGCGGCGCAGCTCCAGGTCGCGTACGACGCGGCCGCCGGGCGGATCATCGTGATCTGCGCGATCGACAACCTCGCGAAGGGTACGGCCGGTGGCGCCGTACAGAGCATGAACATCGCCCTCGGGCTCCCCGAGGACACGGGACTTTCCACGATCGGAGTCGCGCCGTGAGCGACGCGCGCGCAGCCGCCGGGCGGCAGCCGGCGACGATGCCCGCACCGCTGCGCTGCGCGGGCGGAGAAGCGAACAAGGAGATGCAGTGACGGTTACGGCAGCCAAGGGATTCACGGCGGCGGGCATCGCCGCCGGGATCAAGGAGAACGGGAACGCGGACCTCGCCCTCGTGGTGAACAACGGTCCGCGACTGGCCGCCGCCGGCGTCTTCACCGCCAACCGCGTCAAGGCGGCGCCGGTCCTCTGGTCCCAGCAGGTGCTCAAGGCCGGACGGCTCAGTGCGGTCGTACTGAACTCCGGCGGGGCGAACGCCTGCACCGGGCCGAAGGGCTTCCAGGACACCCACGCGACCGCCGAGAAGGTCGCCGAGGTGCTGGGACAGAACGCCGGGGAGGTCGCGGTCTGCTCGACCGGGCTGATCGGCGAGCTGCTCCCGATGGACAAGGTACTGCCGGGCATCGAGAAGGCGGCCGGTGAGCTGAGCCCGCACGGCGGCGAGAAGGCCGCCATCGCGATCAAGACCACCGACAGCGTGCACAAGACCGCGTTCGCGGAGCGCGACGGCTGGGTCGTCGGCGGCATGGCCAAGGGCGCGGGGATGCTCGCGCCGGGCCTGGCCACGATGCTCGTCGTGCTGACGACGGATGCGGATGTGCCGGCCGAGGAGCTGGACGCGGCGCTGCGCGGCGCGACCCGTACGACCTTCGACCGGGTCGACTCCGACGGCTGCATGTCGACCAACGACACCGTGCTGCTGCTCGCCTCGGGCGCGTCCGGCGTGACCCCGGAGGCCGCGGAGTTCGCGGCCGCCGTCACCGAGGTCTGCGACGACCTCGCGCGGCAGCTCATCGGCGACGCCGAGGGCGCCAGCAAGGACATCCGTATCGAGGTCGTCAACGCCGCGACGGAGGACGACGCCGTCGAGGTCGGGCGGTCCATCGCCCGCAACAACCTCCTGAAGTGCGCCATTCACGGCGAGGACCCGAACTGGGGGCGGGTGCTGTCCGCCATCGGCACCACCTCCGCCGCCTTCGAGCCCGACGAGCTGAACGTCGCGATCAACGGCGTGTGGGTCTGCAAGAACGGCTCGGTCGGCGAGGACCGCGACCTGGTCGACATGCGGTACCGGGAGGTCCGGATCACCGCCGACCTCGCCGCCGGCTCCGAGTCCGCGGTCATCTGGGCCAACGACCTCACCGCCGACTACGTCCACGAGAACAGCGCGTACTCCTCATGAGCGAACCGACCACCGCACGCAAGCACACCGCGCTGCCCAAGGCCCGCATCCTCATCGAGGCGCTGCCCTGGCTCACCCGGCACCACGGCAAGACCGTCGTCATCAAGTTCGGCGGCAACGCCATGATCGACGAGGAGCTGAAGGCCGCCTTCGCGCAGGACGTGGTGTTCCTGCGGCACGCCGGGCTCCGCCCGGTCGTCGTGCACGGCGGCGGTCCGCAGATCAGCAAGCAGCTCGCCACCCTCGGCATCGAGTCCGAGTTCAAGGCCGGACTGCGGGTCACCACGCCCGAGGCCATGGACGTCGTCCGGATGGTGCTGGCCGGGCAGGTCCAGCGGGAGCTGGTCGGGCTGCTCAACCAGCACGGGCCGCTCGCCGTCGGCATGACCGGCGAGGACGCCCACCTGATGACCGCCACCAAGCACTACGCGGACATCGACGGCGAGCGGGTGGACATCGGCCGGGTCGGCGAGATCTCCGCCATCGACCCCGGCGCGGTCCAGGCCCTGCTGGACGACGGCCGCATCCCGGTGATCTCCTCGATCGCCCGGAGCGCCGACGACGGACACGTGTACAACGTGAACGCCGACACCGCGGCCGCCGCGCTCGCCGCCGCGCTGAACGCCGAGACCCTGATGGTCCTCACCGACGTCGAGGGCCTCTACGAGGACTGGCCGAACAGCGACGAGGTGATCTCCCGGCTCACCGCCAAGCAGCTGGAGAAGCTGCTGCCGGACCTCGCGAGCGGCATGGTGCCCAAGATGCAGGGTTGTCTGCACGCCGTACGCAACGGAGTGCACAACGCCCGGGTGCTCGACGGGCGCGTCCAGCACTCGATCCTGCTGGAGATCTTCACGGACGAAGGCATCGGCACGATGGTCGTGCCGGATGCGGACGAGGACGACGAGGGGGCGGCATGACGAACGGTGTGAGCAACAAGGGCCTCACCCAGCGCTGGCAGGGCGCCATGATGGACAACTTCGGCACGCCCCGCATCCCGCTGGTACGCGGCGAGGGCGCCAAGGTCTGGGATGCCGACGGCGCCGAGTACCTCGACTTCCTCGGCGGCATCGCGGTCAACGCGCTCGGCCACGCGCACCCGGCCGTCGTCCGCGCCGTCTCCGACCAGGTCGCCACCCTCGGCCACGTCTCGAACTTCTTCGTCGCCGAGCCGACCGTCGCGCTCGCCGAGCGGCTGCTGCAGATCGCCGGCGGCCGCCCGGGCCGGGTGTACTTCTCCAACTCGGGCGCCGAGGCCAACGAGGCCGCCTTCAAGATCGGCCGGCTGACCGGCCGCACCCACATCGTCTCCACGGTCGGCGGCTTCCACGGCCGGACCATGGGCTCCCTCGCGCTGACGGGCCAGCCGGCCAAGCAGGACCCGTTCCGGCCGCTGCCCGGCGACGTGACGTACGTACCGTACGGCGACACCGAGGCGCTGCGCGCTGCCGTCACCGACGAGACCGCCTTCGTGATCCTGGAGCCGGTGCAGGGCGAGAACGGCGTCATCGTGCCCCCGGCCGGGTACCTCCAGGCTGCCCGCGAGATCACCACGGCCACCGGCACCCTGCTCGTCCTGGACGAGATCCAGACCGGCATCGGCCGGACCGGGCACTGGCTGGAGGCGCAGGCCCAGGGCGTCGAGGCGGACATCGTCACGCTCGCCAAGGGGCTGGGCGGCGGGCTGCCGATCGGCGCGACCCTCGCCTACGGCAAGGCCGCCGAGCTGCTCACGCCCGGCGCGCACGGCTCCACGTTCAGCGGAAACCCGGTCGTCTGCGCCGCCGCACTGGCCGTCCTGGACACCATCGAGGCGGACGGGCTGCTCGATCACGTGAAGCGGGCCGGGGAGCGGCTGCGGGACGGGATCGGGGCGCTGGAGCACCCGCTGGTCGGCTCGGTCCGCGGCGCGGGCCTGCTGCTGGGTATCGTCTTGACGGGGCCGCACGCGCCGAAGGTGCAGCAGGCCGCTCAGGACGCTGGTCTCCTGGTGAACGCCTGCGTGCCGGACGTGGTCCGGCTCGCGCCGCCGCTGATCGTCTCGGACGCTGAGGTGGACACGTTCCTCCAGAAGCTCCCCGGCGTGCTGGACGCGGCAGCGGACGCGGCCGACGGGGAACGACGATCCGGAGACTGAGCAGAACGATGACCGAGGCGCAGGACAACGATTCGCTGCACGGCCCTGCCGTACCGCAGACACGGACCGCCCGGCACCGCCGGATCGTGGACATTCTCAACCGCGAGCCGGTCAGGTCCCAGAGCCAGCTGGCCAAGCTGCTGGCCGACGACGGGCTGAGCGTCACCCAGGCGACGCTCTCCCGGGACCTGGACGAGCTGGGCGCGGTGAAGATCCGCAACACCAACGGCGAGCTGATCTACGCGGTACCGAGCGAGGGCGGCTTCCGCACCCCCAAGGCGCCGCTCGGCGAGTCCGCCAAGGAAGAGCGGATGCGCCGCCTCTCCGGCGAGCTGCTGATCTCGGCCGAGGCGTCGGCGAACCTGGTGGTGCTGCGTACGCCGCCCGGTGCGGCGCAGTTCCTGGCCTCGGCCATCGACCAGGCCGAGCTGCACGTCATCCTCGGCACCATCGCCGGTGACGACACCCTGCTGCTGATCAGCCGCGACCCGGACGGCGGCCAGGCGCTCGCCGACCACCTGCTCCGGCTGGCGCAGCGCAACGGCTGAACCCGGTACGCCACGGCCCGCTCCCCTCGGGAGCGGGCCGTACGCGTGTCAGGAGGCCGGCAGCGGCGGCAGCGGCAGGGGCAGCCCCGGCAGCCCGTCCATGCTCTGCGCGATGTGCTCCTTCTTGTGGAAGTACGCGTCCAGGCTCTCGTCCGTCTCCCGCTCGAACCGCGAGCGGTGCAGTGGCCGGTCCTCGTCGTACGTCATGAACGGCACGCCGTAGCCGCAGGTGTCGCGGATCAGCTCGGCGGTGACGACGATGATCGCGCGCAGGCCGTGCGCGGACCCGTCGATGTCCGGGAAGTGCGCGAGCAGCTCCCGCCACCGCGGGTCGTCGCGGAAGACGGGCTCGCCCTTGCCGTGTACGCGGACGATGTTCGGCGGCCCTTCGAAGGCGCACCACATCAGTGTGATGCGGCCGTTCTCCCGCAGGTGCGCGACGGTCTCGGCGTTGCTGCCGGCGAAGTCGAGGTACGCGACGGTGTGCTCGTCGAGGACCGCGAACGACCCGGACAGGCCCTTGGGTGAGAGGTTGACCGTGCCGTCCCCCGAGAGCGGCGCGGTCGCGGTGAAGAAGATCTTCTGCGCCTCTATGAAGGCGCGCAGTCTGCCGTCGATGCGCTCATAAACCTTTCCCATACGCTCCAGTATCCGCCCGGCGAACGGGGGTTGGGGCGGCCGAGGTCTTTCGCTCCGGAAACGCCCGCCACCGGAGGCTCTCCAAAACCTCCCGGCCGTGGCAGAGTGTGCGGACACCCGTCCGGGTGGCGGCGATCAGGCCCGCACAACCGGGCGGCGAGCCGGACGAGGAGGCAGCGGCATGGACCGGCGGATGCGCCCCGCGGCCGCCCTGCGGGCACTGCTCGCGGTCTTCGCGCTCGTCGTCAGCGGGCTGACCCCCGTCGCAGCGGACGGGACGACGGACCCGTACGCGGACCGTGCGTCGTACGTCTCCCTGAACCCGGAGGGACCGCCGCACGCGCACGACGGGCCGGCGCACCCCACGCACCTGCCCGCCGTCCTCCGTACCAGCGGCCGCACCGCACCGGCCGAACAGCACGTGGCCCACCCGGCATGGGGCCTCGGCCCGGCCGGCCGCTACACCTCCCGGCCACGGGCCCTGGCCTGGCTGCCGGTACGCCGGGACACCACCGACCGGCACCAGTTCTCCGCGGGCCTCCGGCCGGCCCGCGCCCCGCCGCTCTCCAGCAGGTAACACGTCCCACCACGGCACCCCCTGACCCGGCCACCGGCCGCGGGGGCCGTTCGCCGTGCGTCCCGCCGTGCCCGTACACACCGGCCACGGCGTTCCCCACCGTGCCCGCACGCCCGCGCGTGCCGGTACGGATCTCCGCCGCGCCCGTACGCGACGCGTCGCGCGGCACCGTCTGCTGGAGGCCCCTTCCCATGAACCGTGCTTCGAGGCTGCGCGCGCTCCTCGCGCTCGCCGTCCTCGCCCTCTCGCTCTACCTCTCCCTCACCCAGACCCCACGCCTCGGACTCGACCTGCGCGGCGGCACCCAACTCGTCCTGGAGACCCGGGACTCGCCCACCGCGAAGGCCGACCGCGCGGCCACGGAACGCACACTCGAAGTACTGCGCCGCCGCGTCGACGGCCTCGGCGTCTCCGAGCCGAACCTCGCCCGCTCCGGCGAACACCGCATCGTCGTCGAACTCCCCGGCGTCCAGGACCCCCGCGAGGCCGCCGAGGTCCTCGGCCGCACCGCCCAGCTCACCTTCCACCCCGTGCTCGGCGCCGACCCGCAAGGCCCCGGCAACCCCGGCCCCAAGGAAAAGCGCACCCTGCGCGACGAGTCCGGGCAGCCGCTGCGCGTCGGCCCGGCCGCGCTGACCGGCGAACAGGTCGACGGCGCCGAGGCCGGCTTCGACGCCGAGCGCGGCAGCGGCTGGTACGTCACCGTCGACCTGCGCGGCAGCGGCGAGCAGAAATGGGCGAAGCTCACCGGCGACGCCGCCTGCAAGCCGATCGGCGACCCGGCCCGCCGCGCCGCCATTGTCCTCGACGACAAGGTCATCTCCTCCCCGCAGGTCAACGAGTCGGTGGCCTGCGGCACCGGCATCACCGGCGGCTCCACCCAGATCACCGGCAACTTCACCCAGCAGGAGGCCCAGGATCTCGCGCTGCTCATCAAGGGCGGCGCGCTGCCCGTACCGGTCGAGCTGATCGAACAGCGGACCGTCGGCCCGACGCTGGGCGCCGACGCCATCGAGGCCAGCGCCGAGGCCGCGGTCATCGGCATCACCCTCACCGCGCTCTTCATCACCGTCGTCTACCGGCTGCTCGGCGCCCTCGCCGCCATCGCCCTGGCCTGTTACGCGCTGATCTCCTACGCCGCGTTGCTCGCCCTCGGCGCCACCCTCACCCTCCCGGGCCTGGCCGGCTTCGTGCTGGCCATCGGCATGGCGGTGGACGCCAACGTCCTCGTCTTCGAACGGGCCAGGGAGGAGTACGCGGCGGGCCGCAAGAAGAAGCGGCGCGGCAGCGCGGACAACGGCGCACGGCCGAACATCCGCACCGCCCTGACCGCCGGCTTCCGCAACGCCTTCAGCGCCGTCGCGGACTCCAACATCACCACGCTGCTCGCCGCCGGACTGCTGTTCTTCTTCGCCTCCGGGCCGGTGCGCGGCTTCGGCGTCACCCTCTCCATCGGTGTCCTCGCCTCGATGCTCAGCGCCCTGGTCGTCACCCGGGTCCTCGCCGAATTCGCCCTCGGCCGGGACCTCGTACGGGCGGCACCGCGCCTCACCGGGCTGGCGAACGAGGGCCGGGTCCGCATCTGGCTCACCCACCGCGCGCCCGACCTGATGCGCCACCGGCGCCGCTGGCTCGCCGCCTCCGCGCTCGTCCTCGCCCTGGCCGCCGGCGGGATCGGACTGCGCGGCCTGGACTTCGGCGTGGAGTTCACCGGCGGCCGGATGGTCGAGTACAACACCGCCACCCAGGTGGACCCCGGCGCGGCCCGCAAGGCGCTCGCCGAGGCCGGCTTCCCGCGCGCCGTGGTCAACTCCTCGGGCGAGGGCGACCTCACCGTACGCACCGAGAAGCTGACCGCCGCGCAGGAGAGCGAGGTCCGCAGGACCGTCGCCGGACTGGGCGGCAAGACCGAGAAGGTACGGGACGAACTGATCGGGCCGAGCCTGGGGGACGAGCTGCGCCGCAACGCGCTGATCGCCCTCGGCGTGGCACTGCTCGCCCAGCTCGGCTACCTGGCCGCCCGCTTCCGCTGGACCTTCGGGGCCTCCGCGGTCGCCGCGATGGCCCACGACGTGCTGATCCTGGTCGGCGTCTTCGCCTGGCTCGGCAAGCCCGTCGACGGAGTGTTCCTGGCGGCGCTGCTCACCGTCATCGGGTACTCCGTCAACGACTCCGTCGTGGTCTTCGACCGGGTACGCGAACTGTGGGGCGCGAACCGCAAGGCGCCGTTCGACCGGATCGCCAACTCCGCGATCCTGCAGACCCTGCCGCGCACGGTGAACACCGGCATCGGCGCCGTGCTGATCCTGGCCGCGCTGGCCTTCCTGGGCGGTGACACGCTCACCGACTTCGCGGTGGCGCTGCTGATCGGCATCGGCGTCGGCACGTACTCGTCGCTGTTCACGGCGATGCCGCTGGCGATCTCGCTGGAGGCCCGCAGTACGGCGCCGCCGCCCCGCCCGGTCGGACGGGGCAAGTCCGCGCTGTCGGCGCCCGGACCCCGGCGCCGCGCGGGAGCCCGGCGGACCGATGACTCGGGGGCGGTGGTCTGACGGACGTGGGGTGCGGGCCGTATGCGGTACGGCCCGCATTCCCGGTCAGGCGCGGGGAACCTTCGCCTCCGACGCCGACACCGCCGTGGCGCCCGTACTCGGCAGATCGACGGGCGCCTCCTCCGGCGCCTCGGCCGCGGCCCCGCCCGGCCCCCGCTTCCGGTACGCGCGCACCCCGTACGCCGCGAGGACCACCACGAGCGTGACCGCGCTGGCCGCGAAGTCCATGCGGGTGGACGGCAGTACGGCCATCGTGAAGATCACGACCGCCATCGCGGCCACCGTGAACCAGCTCAGGTAGGGGTACCACCACATCTTCAACTGGAGCGCGCCCGGGTCCTCGCGCTCCAGGCGGCGCCGCAGCCGCAACTGGGAGAGGGCGACCAGCAGGTACACGAAGAGGGCCACGGCTCCGTAGGAGTGCACGATGAAGGAGAAGACCGCGTCCGGCGAGACATACGCGATGATCACCGAGACATAGCCGAGGGTGGTCGCGAGGAGGATCGCGCGGCGCGGCACGCCCCGCTTGCTGAGCTTGGTCAGGCCGCGCGGCGCGTCACCGTTCCTGGTGAGCGCGAAGACGATGCGGGAGGCGCTGTAGAGCCCGGCGTTCAGCGAGGAGAGCACGGCGACCAGGACGAGGATCCGCATCAGGGCGCCGGCGGAGGGGATGCCGATCTGCTGGAGCGCGGCGACATACGGGCCGTCCGCCACCCCCGGCTTGTTCCACGGCACGATCGCGATGACCAGGAAGATCGAGCCGACGTAGAACAGCAGCACGCGCAGCACGACGGAGTTGGTGGCCTTGGCGACGTTGCGGCGCGGCTCGCTGGACTCCGAGGCGGCCAGGGCGGCGATCTCGGCGCCGGTGAAGAAGCCGACGGCCGGAATGACGGCGGCGAGCACCGGGCCGATGCCGTGCGGCGCGAATCCCTGGTGCGCGGTCAGATTCGAGACGTCCGCTTCATGGGCGCCCGGCCACAGCCCCAGGACGAATACCAGGCCGAGGACGAGAAATACGGTGATGGCGGCGACCTTGATGGAGGAGAACCAGTACTCGAACTCCCCGAAGGACTTCACGGAGAACATGTTGACCGCGGTGAGGATGACCATCAGGCAGAGGCTGATGACCCACAGCGGAATTCCGGGCAGCCAGACGTGCAGCTGGCTCGCGCCGGCCACCGCCTCCAGCGCCACCACATTCACCCAGAAATACCAGTAGAGCCAGCCGATGGTGAATCCGCCCCAATTGCCCAGGGCGAGCCGTGCGTACGCGTAGAAGGAACCCACCGAGGGGCGGGCCACGGCCATTTCGCCCAGCATCCGCATGACCAGGATGACCAGCCCGCCGGCCAGCAGGAACGAGATGATGGCGGCCGGCCCGGCGTCCTCGATGACCACGCCGCTGCCGACGAACAGTCCCGCGCCGATGACTCCGCCGAGGGCGATGAGCTGCATATGGCGCTGTTTGAGTTCGCTGCGCAGCCCTGAACTTTCGGTGGTTTCGGTGGTTTCGGTGTTCTTCTCTCCCACGGGGACCCCATTCCTTGGGTAATCGGCATTGTCGGGGATGATGGCCGCCCGGTGAACTCCGGAGAAAGCGCCAGAAACCAGCGATATCGCGGTACCAGAGGGGAGCCTAGAACGCGCGCATGACACACGTGTTGCACCGGCATTGCATGATGATCGTTTCCGGGCACGCCAAGCTTCGGGTACGCCGAGTCCCGGGTACGCCAAAGAAGGCGGGCGTGTCCGCGCCGCCTCCCTTGGGTAACCCCCTGTTGGGGGGACGAGGTTGTTCGAGCCGCCCCGTATACGCGGCGGCGGCCTCAGCCCAGTACGTTCCGCTCCTGCGGCCGCGTCAGCCCAGTACGCTCCGCTGTACGTCCGCGATCATCACGTCCACGCCCGAGAGCAGCTCGCCGAGCACCTCGCGGTCGGCGACCAGCGGCGGCGAGATCATCAGCATCGTCGCGCCCCGGTCGTCGGGGCGCAGGATGACGCCCGTGCGCTTGAAGGCGGTCGGCAGCACCTCGCGGAGTACCTTCGTCGACTCCTCCTCGGTCAGCTCGCGGCCGGTCTCGCTGTCGGCCATCAGCTCCACCGCGTAGAAGAAGCCCATGCCGCGTACGTCCTTCACGACGCGGTAGCGGTCCTTGAAGGTCTCCAGCCCGGCGCGCAGCTCGGGGCCGAGGGTGCGGACGTTGCCGAGGACGTTCTCGTCCCGCATGGCGGTGATGTTGGCGACCGCGACAGCCGTGGAGACCGGGTGGCCGCCCCAGGTCGCGCCGTGCGTGAACGTACCGCCCTTCGGCGACTCGAACAGCCCGCGTACCAGCGGCTCCCGGGCGATCATGCCGCCCAGCGGCGCGTATCCGGACGTGGAGCCCTTGGCGAAGGTGATCATGTCGGGCACGACGCCGAAGTACCCGCTGCCGAACCACTCGCCGAGCCGCCCGAAGGAGCAGATGACCTCGTCGGCGACGAGGAGTACGCCGTACTTGTCGCAGATCCGGCGCAGCTCGCGCCAGTACCCGTCCGGCGGCACCAGCGCGCCCCGCCCGTTCTGCACCGGTTCGGCGAAGACCGCGGCGACCGTCTCCGGGCCCTCCTCGACGATGGCCTGCTCGATGGCGCGGACGCAGTCCAGCTGGTCCGCAGGGCCACAATCGCCGGTGAACCCAAGGGTGTTGGGTACGTGCCGGATGCCCGGCAGGAGCGGCTGGAACGGGTCGCGGATCTTCGGGAGCCCGGTCACGGACAGGGCGCCGAGAGTCACCCCGTGGTACGCCATGTGCCGGCTGATGATCTTCGTACGCTCCGGCGCGCCCTGGCTCTTGTGGTACTGCCGGGCGAACTTGATCGCCGTCTCCACGGCCTCCGAACCGGAGTTGACGAACCAGGTGACGCTCAGATCGCCGGGCGCCAGGTCGGCTATCAGGCTCGCCGCCTCGACGGCCGGCGGGTGCGCCGCGCCCCAGTTCGTGGAGTACGGCAGCGTCTCCATCTGCTTCGTGGCGGCGGCCACGATGTCGCCGCGGCCGTGGCCCATGTTGACGCAGAACAGCCCGGCCAGGCCGTCCAGGAAGCGGCGGCCCCGCTCGTCGTAGAGGTGGCAGCCCTCGCTGCGGACGAAGACCGGCAGGCCCTCGTCCTGCCAGACGTCGTTGCGGGTGAAGTGCTGGCCGAGGTGGGCCTGCGCCTTGGCGCGGAGGGAGGAGTCGGTGCTCACGGTGATCCTTCCGGAGAGGGGGGAGCGGGTGGGGAGGTCGTACGGTCCGGGCCCGCGCCGCGGTCGGGCGGGCCCGGCGCGTGCCTCAGACGAGGACCTCGTCGACGTCGACGTACTTCAGGTCGTGCGCCTCGGCCACCGGCTGGTAGGTGAGCTGGCCGCCCACCACGTTGATGCCGCGCTTGACGGCGGGGTCGGCTTCGGCCGCGGCGGCCAGGCCGTTGTCGGCGATGGCCAGGACGTACGGCAGGGTCACGTTGGTCAGTGCGTACGTGGAGGTGTTCGGGACCGCGCCGGGCATGTTCGCGACGCAGTAGAAGACCGAGTCGTGGACCCGGTACGTGGGGTCGGCGTGCGTGGTCGGGCGGGAGTCCTCGAAGCAGCCGCCCTGGTCGATGGCGATGTCGACCAGTACCGAGCCCTCCTTCATCCGGGAGACCAGGTCGTTGCTGATCAGCTTGGGGGCGCGGGCGCCGGGCACCAGTACCGCGCCGATGACCAGGTCCGCCTCCAGGACGGCCCGCTCCAGCTCGAAGGCGTTGGAGGCGACGGTCCGGATCCGGCCCTGGTACATCCGGTCGGCGGCGCGCAGCTTCTCGATGTTGAGGTCGAGCAGCGTGACGTCGGCCCACATGCCGGTGGCCACGGCCACCGCGTTCATGCCGGAGACGCCGGCGCCGACGACCACGACCTTGGCCGGGGTGGTGCCGGAGACGCCGCCCATCAGGACGCCGCGGCCGCCTGCCGCACGCATCAGGTGGTACGCGCCGACCTGCGGCGCGAGCCGGCCCGCGACCTCCGACATCGGGAAGAGCAGCGGCAGCGAGCCGTCGGCGGGCTGCACCGTCTCGTACGCGACGCCGGTGATGCCGGACTCCAGCATCGCCTGCGTGCACTCCTTGGAGGCCGCGAGGTGCAGATACGTGAAGAGCAGCTGCCCCTCGCGCATCCGGTGGTACTCCTCGGCGATCGGCTCCTTGACCTTCAGGATCATGTCGGCGGTGGCCCAGACCTGATCGGCGTCCCGCAGGAGGGTGGCACCGGCCGCTGCGTACTCGGCGTCCGGGATCGAGGAGCCGGCGCCGGCGCCCTCCTCGATGTACACGGAGTGGCCGTGGCGGACGAGCTCGTGGACGCCCGAGGGGGTGATGGCCACCCGGTACTCGTGGTTCTTGATCTCGCGCGGGATTCCGATCTTCACGAAGAACTCCCATCGGTAGGGGCGGGCGCGGCAGGGCGCCCGGTGACATGCGGTGTCCGGGGCGGCGGCGCTCCGTCGTGACGCGTTGTGGCGTTCGTGATGCCGTGATGCGTTGTTGCGTTAGCGTGCGGGGCCAACTGGTCCGGGCGTAAGCGCCAGTTCTCCGGCTTCTGATGGGTCCAGGGCGGGGAGCCCCGAAACCGACCCGGCCGGGCAATTTCTCCTGTCCGACCTCTTGGGCAGGGGCCCGGACGCGGTTACGATCCCGTCAGCTGGCACCCCACGACAAGGCGAATCCGGTCAATCCGATGGGGGCAGTGCCGCCTCCGCACGCCGGTCCTCCCCGCCCGCCCGCACGCGTCGGTGCAGCACGTTCCCCGCCACCGCCATCGCAGGAGGCAGGCATTCCACGCACACTGATCGACATCGACCGGAACTCCGCCGAGCCGCTGTACCGCCAGATCCGCAAGGCCATCGAGCACGGCATAGCGGTCGGCACCATCGACGCCAGCAGCAGGCTGCCCTCGTCCCGCGAACTCGCCCGTGAGCTGGGCCTTTCCCGTAACACCGTGAACGCCGCGTACCAGGAGCTGGTCGCCGAGGGCTTCGTCGAGAGCCGGGTGCGGCAGGGCATCTTCGTCAACCGCGACATGCGGCCGTACTGCGCCGCCGAGCAGCGCCCCGTACACGAGCCCTTCGACTGGACCTCACGGCTGCGCGGCCACCCCGAGGACACCCTCCCGCACATCGAGAAGCGCGCCGACTGGGCGGAGTATCCGTACCCCTTCCTCGCCGGCCAGGTCGACCTGCGGGCCTTCCCCGCCCGTGACTGGTCCCGCGCGCTCAACGAAGCGCTGTACCAGCCGCACGCCCGCTACAGCCTCCAGGACAGCATCGCCTTCGACGACCCGCTGCTGGTCGAGATGGTCTGCAGCCGCCTCCTCCCGGCCCGCGGCGTCGAGGCCACCCCCGAGGAGGTCCTGGTCACCGTCGGCTCCCAGCAGGGCCTGGACCTCCTCACCCGCGCCCTCCTCGGCACCGGCTCCGTCGTCGCCGTCGAGGACCCCGGTTACCTCGACGCCCGGCACATCTTCGTCCGCGCCGGCGCCCGTCTGATGCCGCTCCCCGTGACCGCCGCCGGGCTCACCCCGCCGCCCACCCTCGCCGGCGTCGACCTGCTGCACGTCACCCCCAGCCACCACCACCCCACCAACGTCACGCTCGGCATCGGCCGCCGCCGGGAACTGCTCAACCTCGTCCGCGAGAGCGGCACGGTCATCGTCGAGGACGACTACGACAGCGAGTTCCGCTACCAGGGCAGCCCGACCCCGGCCCTGAAGGGTCTGGACACCACCGACCAGGTCGTCTACCTCGGTACCTTCTCCAAGTTCCTGGCCCCCGGCCTGCGCCTGGGCTACCTCGTCGGCGCCAAGGAACTCGTCCGCGAACTCCGCGACCTGCGCCGCTACTCGGTCCGCCACCCCTCCGGCCACACTCAGCGCGCACTGGCCCTCCTGATCCAGTCCGGCGAGTACCACCGCGCCGTCCGCCGCTACCGCGGCCAGCTCATGCGCAAGTGGGAAGCCGCCTGTACAGCCGTCAACACCCACCTCCCCTGGCACACGACGCCGTCACCGGGCGGGGTGAGCCTGTGGATGACGGGGCCGGCGGAGCTCGACTGCCGCCGCCTGGTGGAGCGCGCCCAGCGGCACGGCGTCCTCATCGAGCGCGGCGACATCTACCACCTCGGTGACGAACCGCCCCTGAACCACTTCCGCATCGGCTTCGCCGCGCCGCCGCTGCACGCCATCGACCCGGGCATCCGGATCCTCGGCCGCCTGGTGGAGCGCCAGCTAGCGGGCCAGTAGCCCCAGCACCTCGCGGAAGATGCCGTTCCCGGTGTCGGCCGCGAGGTTCAGGATGCGGGAGTGGCGGTAGTACGGGCTCAGGTCCAGGCCCACGCCGATGCCGTGGATCTCCGTTCCGGCTGCGTGGCGGGCCACCACGTCCCGCAGGTGGTGGTCGAGGTAGTGGCGGTCGTTGGTGAGATTGGTGGCGGTGTCCATGGGGCTGCCGTCGGAGACGACGAGGAGCAGCCTGCGGGACTCGGGGCGGGCCGCGGCCCGGGCACAGGCCCATTCCACTGCCTCGCCGTCGATGCCCTCGCGGAAGAGGTCGGGCTTGAGGAGGGCCGCGATGTCGCGGCGGGCGCGGCGCCAGGGGGTGGCCGCGTCCTTGAAGACCAGGTGGGAGCGTTCGTTGAGGCGGCCGGGGTGGGGCGGGCGGCCGGCCCGGAGCCAGTCGCGGCGGGCCCGGCCGCCGTTCCAGGCGCCGGTGGTGAAGCCGAGGATCTCGCAGGCCGCGCCCGCCTGGTCCAGGGCGCGGGCGAAGACGTCCACCAGCATCGCCACGGACTCGGCGTGCTCCTTCATCGAGCCCGAGCAGTCGATGAGGAAGGTGACCAGCGCGTCGGCCACCGGGGTGGTGCGTTCGGTACGGAAGAGGCGGCGCTCGGTGGGCGAGGTGATGAGCTGGGTGAGGCGGGCGCCGTCGATGTGGCCGGCCTCCTGGCCGCCTTCCCAGCCGTCGCGGGCCGGGGTGGCGAGCAGCAACTGCAGCTCGCGGGCGAGCCGGGGGACGTTGACGCCCTGGTCGGCGATGCGGCGGTCCAGGCGGTCGCGGTACTCGTGCAGCAGCTCGGCCCTGACGCGCGCGGCGGCGGGGCCCTCGCGGTCGTACGCGGTGGTGAAGACGCGGTAGCCGCCGGGGTCGTCCGCCAGGATCCGGCTGCGCCCCGACGCGGCGGTGGCGGTCTCCTCGACGGACTCGGAGTCGAGGTCGAGGAGGGCGGTGAAGGGGGAGAGGTCGTCCTCGGGAGGGTCCTCCGCGTCGTCCTCCGTGGCGGGCCCGTCGGCCGTCGCGAGCAGGCCGGCGACCGTGCGGGCCAGGGACAGCGCGGGCGGCGCGAAGGCGTGCTGGTCGGCGCGGTGGCGGCGCAGCGCGGCCAGGTCGTGGCCGGTCAGCGGGGCGAGCGCGGCGCGGGTGGCCTCGATGGGGTCCTCGGCGTGCGCGGGGACCGGCTCGCCGGTGATCCGGGCGCGCGCGACGTGCGCGACGGTGAAGAGCAGCAGACCGCGCGCGGTCTCGGTGAGACCGGACTCCTCGCACGCGCGGGACCAGCGGAGGAAGCGGTGGCGGAGGTTGGTGCGTACGCCGGGCAGCGGTCCGTCCGTGCCCGCGCCCGCCTCCGTACGGAACTGTTCCAGCAGCTCGAAGACCAGGCGCGCCGCCGGATCGTCCGTGGGGCACACCTCGGCGTGCAGGCGCGGGTCCGAGCCACGCAGCCGCAGCGCCAGGCCGTCGGCGGCGCCGCGCAGGGAGGCGAAGTCGGCATCGTCGGGGGAAGGGCGGGCGTGCGGCGCGTGCACGGGGACCGGGCGCGGGCCGCGGTAGGGCCGCCCGCCGCGGTAGTGCACCTCGGGGTCCGCGCTCAGCGCCCGTACCGCCGCCGCGCACAACTCCTCGGCCTGCTGCCGGCGGCGCACCGCGGCCTGTACCGCCGTCCCCGTTGCCGTCCCCGTCATGTCGCGGCCGCGTAGGACTCGGGCAGCTCGCGGTCGAAGCAGCGCTGGAAGTACTCGGCGACCAGTGGGCGTTCGGCCTCGTCGCACTTGTTGAGGAAGGAGAGGAGGAAGGCGGGTGCCGGGTCGCCGAATATCTCGGTGTTCTCGGCCCAGGTGATGACCGTACGGGGGGACATCAGGGTGGAGAGGTCGCCGGCGCGGAAGCCCTGGCGGGTCAGCTCGGCGACCGCGACCATGGCCGCCACGGTCGCGTGCCCCTGGTCGCTCTCGTACGAAGGGACGCGGGACCGGACGATCGCCGCTTCCTCCTCCGCCGGGAGGTAGTTCAGCGACGCGACGATGTTCCAGCGGTCGATCTGGGCGTGGTTCAGGCGCTGGGCACCGTGGTAGAGCCCGTTGAGATTGCCCAGCCCCACGGTGTTGGCCGTGGCGAAGAGGCGGAAGGCCGGGTGCGGGCGCAGGACGCGGTTCTGGTCCATGAGCGTGAGCCGGCCGTCGCGTTCGAGCATCCGCTGGATGACGAACATGACGTCGGGGCGCCCGGCGTCGTACTCGTCCAGGATCAGCGCGACGGGCCGCTGCAGCGCCCAGGGCAGCACGCCTTCCTGGAACTCCGTCACTTGCTGTCCGTCCCGCAGGACCACCGCGTCCTTGCCGATCAGGTCGAGGCGGCTGAGGTGACCGTCCAGATTCACGCGGACACAGGGCCAGTTGAGACGCGCCGCGACCTGCTCGACATGGGTGGACTTTCCGGTGCCGTGCAGACCCTGGACCAGGACCCGGCGGTTACGGGCGAAGCCGGCGAGCAGGGCCAGCGTGACGTCGGGCTGGAAGCGGTACGCGGTGTCCACCTCGGGGACGTGCTCGGTGGGCTCACTGAACGCGGGGACCGTGAGGTGCGAGTCGATGCCGAAGACGTCCTTGACGGCGACGGTGGTGTCGGGCTCTGTCGTCATGTACGGGGAACTCCTCTGGTGAAACGCCTCTTGCGGTGGTCAGGACGCCGCCGCGTCCTCCGGCGTGCCCTCCGCCTCGATGCGGCCGATCGCCTCCGCGGCGCGCTGCAGCGCGGGCAGCAGCGACAGCGCCTTGTCGGCGGTCAGCCGCATGACCGGCGCCTGGACCGCGACGCACATGTTGGAGCGCCCGCCGTCCACGGCCGGTACCAGTACCGCGACGCACACCAGACCAGGCAGGAACTCCTCGTCGTCCAGCGCGAAGCCATCCCGCCGGACGCGCTTGAACTCCTCTTCGAGGGCGTCGAGATCGGTGATGGTCTTCGGCGTGTACTGCTTGAGCGGGGCGTGTGCGAGGAGCTTGCGGCGCTGGGCCGGGCTCATCTGGGACATGATCATCTTGCCGCTGGCCGAGCAGTGCGTGGGGACGCGTGAGCCGGGCCGCAGATAGAAGCGGAGCGGCTCGGGGGTCTCCACGCGGTCCAGATACACCACCTCGTTGCCGGAGAGCGTGGTGATGTTGCAGCTCTCGCCCAGCTCCTCGACCAGGCGGCGCAGGACGGTGTGGCGCGCGCCGTGGTGGGTGGCGTTGAGGAGGAGGTTCTCGGCGAGCCGGCGCAGCCGGTGGCCGGTGCCGTAGTGCCGCCCGTCGCTCTGCCGGATCAGCAGACCCGCGCTCTCCAGCTGCTGGAGCATGCGGTGCAGCGTGGGCTTGGGCAGCCCGGTCTCCTCGACCAGGCCCTGCAGCGAGACCAACTGGTCCTTGGCTGCGATCAGTTCGAGCAGGGAGAAGAGGCGCATGGTCGGCGTGTCGCCGTTCACCGCGCCGGGATCGGGCTCGCGTGGCGGGACCACGGTACCTCCAGGGCTGTATGTGTACCAGTCTCAATCCGGTTCGGATTCCAGAAACAAGCTATCACCGTCTCGTTTTCCTGAACGATCCGTTGACGGCGGCGATCGGCACCCCTATGGTCCAGCCAGATCCTGATTTCAGGAACACCCCGTACCGATTTCAGAAACGAAGCCGGTGAGCTCGGCGTCTCGGAGGAGTGGAACCATGGGCGAGAAGAAGACGGCGGACGGCCGCCCGGTCGTGAGCGGGCAGCAGAAGATGACGCCCTCGGAGGCTTTCGTCGAGACCCTCGTGGCCAACGGGGTGACCGACATCTTCGGCATCATGGGCTCGGCGTTCATGGACGCCATGGACATCTTCGCGCCGGCCGGCATCCGCCTGGTCCCGGTGGTCCACGAGCAGGGCGCGGCCCACATGGCCGACGGATACGCCCGGGTCAGCGGCCGGCACGGCGTCGTCATCGGCCAGAACGGCCCCGGCATCAGCAACTGCGTCACCGCGATCGCCGCCGCGTACTGGGCGCACAGCCCGGTCGTGATGATCACCCCCGAGGCGGGGACCATGGGCACGGGCCTGGGCGGCTTCCAGGAGGCCAACCAGCTCCCGATGTTCCAGGAGTTCACCAAGTACCAGGCGCATGTGAACAACCCCAAGCGGATGGCCGAGTACACCGCGCGCGCCTTCGACCGGGCCCTCTCCGAGATCGGCCCGACCCAGCTGAACATCCCGCGCGACCACTTCTACGGCGAGATAGAGACCGAGATCCCCGACCCGCAGCGGCTGGACCGCGGCCCCGGCGGCGAGAAGAGCCTGGCCGAGGCCGCCGAGCTGCTCGCCACGGCCGAATTCCCGGTCATCATCTCCGGCGGCGGCGTGGTCATGGCCGACGGCGTGGAGGAGTGCAAGGCGCTCGCCGAACGCCTCGGGGCGCCGGTCGTCAACAGCTACCAGCACAACGACAGCTTCCCCGCGAGCCACCCGCAGTGGTGCGGCCCGCTCGGTTACCAGGGCTCCAAGGCCGCGATGAAGCTCATCTCGCAGGCGGACGTGGTGATCGCGCTCGGTACGCGGCTCGGCCCGTTCGGCACCCTCCCGCAGCACGGTATGGACTACTGGCCCAAGAACGCGAAGATCATCCAGATCGACGCGGACCACAAGATGCTCGGCCTGGTCAAGAAGATCACCGTCGGCATCTGCGGCGACGCGAAGGCCGCTGCCGCGGCGCTGACCGACCGGCTGGCGGACCGCACCCTCGCCTGCGACGCCACCCGCGAGGAGCGTGCCGCGCGCACCAAGGCGGAGAAGGACGCGTGGGAGCAGGAGCTCTCGGAGTGGACCCATGAGAAGGACCCCTACTCCCTCGACATGATCGCCGAGCAGGAGCAGGAGGACGGCAACTGGCTGCACCCCCGCCAGGTCCTGCGCGAGCTGGAGAAGGCCATGCCGCCGCGGGTGATGGTCTCCACCGACATCGGCAACATCAACTCCGTCGCCCACAGCTACCTGCGCTTCGAGGAGCCGCGCTCCTTCTTCGCGCCGATGTCCTTCGGCAACTGCGGGTACGCGCTGCCGACCATCATCGGCGCGAAGGCCGCGGCGATGGACCGCCCGGCGATCGCGTACGCGGGTGACGGTGCGTGGGGCATGAGCATGGTCGAGATCATGACCGCCGTACGCCATGACATCCCGGTCACAGCCGTGGTCTTCCACAACCGCCAGTGGGGCGCCGAGAAGAAGAACCAGGTCGACTTCTACAACCGCCGCTTCGTCGCGGGCGAGCTGGAGAGCGAGTCCTTCGCGGGCATCGCGCAGGCGATGGGCGCCGAGGGCATCGTCGTCGAGAAGCTGGAGGACGTCGGCCCGGCGCTGCAGCGGGCGGTGGACGCGCAGATGAACGAGGGCAGGACCACGGTCATCGAGATCATGTGCACGCGTGAGCTGGGGGACCCGTTCCGCCGCGACGCGCTGCAGAAGCCGGTGCGGTACCTGGAGAAGTACCAGGACTACGTGTAACCGGTGCCTGTACCCGTACCGGACCGCACTCCGGTACGGCCGGTCCGGTGGACGTCGTGCGGACGGCGTCCACCGGGTGCGGCTCCCGTCGCGGGTTGCCCTGTCCGGGCGGCGGGGCCGTGCGCCCCGGGGTTCTCCGGATTCGCCCGCCGGGGCGCCCCGCTTTCGCCGTCGGCGGGTGCGCCACCGTTGTGGCTGGTCGCGCAGTTCCCCGCGCCCCTGACGCCCCCCGCTGTGGGCAGTCGTTCCGCTGGGGCGGAACGGGTGGGCACAGCGGAACCCGCCACCGGCCGGCAGCCGGTCCACCCAGCCCCCAGCCACCGAGGAGCGCCGCCGTCATGCTCACCGCCCCGCCCCCGGCGGAAACCCTGATCACCACCTGGTCGGAACGACTCCGCACCGCCCCCCGAAAGCCCCGCATCGCGCTAGCAGAGGGCACCGACCCCCGCGCCCTGTGGGCCGCCGCTCACCTGGCCGAACAGGGCGCGGTCACCCCCGTCCTCACCGGCACCCCCACCCGCATCCGCGAACTCGCCGCCGATCTCGACCTCAAGCTCCCCGAGGATCCCGACGCCCTGGACGTCCTCGATCCCGCCCGGCTGGCCGCCGACCCCCGCTGCGCGGACGCGCTCGCCGAAGCGCTGGAGGCACGCCGCCGGCTCACCTCCCACGACCGGCGCGAGCTGGCCGCCGACCCCCTCTTCCTCACCGCCACCGCGCTCCGCCTCGGCGACGTCGACGGCTGTGTCGCGGGCAGCAACCGCCCCACCGCCGACGTTCTGCGCGCCGGCCTCTACGTCGTCGGCCTCGCCCCCGGTATCCGCACGCTCTCCAGCAGCTTCCTGATGGTGCTGCCCGACGGCCGCGCCCTCGGCTACGGCGACTGCGCCGTCGTCGTCGACCCCACCTCCGCGGAACTCGCCGACATCGCCCGCGCCACGGCCACCACGTACGAGCAACTCACCGACGACCGGCCGCGGTTGGCGCTGCTCTCCTTCAGTACGAAGGGCAGCGCGCAGCACCCCCAGGTCGACCGGGTCCGCGACGCGGTACGCCTCCTCCGGGCGGCCGATCCGGGCCTGGAGGTGGACGGCGACCTCCAGTACGACGCGGCCGCCGTACCCGCGATCGGCCGCGCCAAGGCCCCCGCCTCGCCCGTCGCGGGCCAGGCCAACACCTTCATCTTCCCGGGCCTGGCCGCCGGCAACATCGGGTACAAGATCGCCCAACGCCTCGGCGGCGCCACCGCCATCGGCCCCCTCCTCCAGGGCCTGGCGGCCCCCCTCCACGACCTCTCACGCGGCTGCTCGGGCCCGGACATCGCCGCCCTGGCCCTGGCCACAGCCGTGCAGTCGACCGCCGGCCGCCCCCTGCCGTCGGCACACGACTGACGACCCGTTGACGGGTAGTTGAAGGTTGATTCACAGTAGTCAGCGCATTGCCAAACCGAGCGGTTGGTAGGTGCCTGTGCGGTGCCCCTGCCTGATCCGTGAGCGAGGAAGGCGTGTTCCGATGACCGACATCACGACCATGGAAGAACTGCTCCGCGACGCCCCCACCAACTGGGGCAAGTGGGGGCCGGACGACGAGGTGGGCGCGCTGAACTACCTCGACGCGGCCGAGGTGCTGCGCGGCGCGGCGCAGATCCGTTCCGGGCAGGTCTTCACCCTGCAGCGGCTCATCGGCGACCCGAAGGGCGACCCCGTGTGGCCGGGTCGCTCGCCCGCCGAGCGCACCATGATCATGGACGAGTCGAACTGGGACGACGCCGACGCCCCCGCCGCGCCCGGCGGTCTGCACTACGCCGATGACAAGATCGACGCCTTTCTGCAGGGGTCCACGCAGTACGACGCGCTCGGCCACGTCTGGTACGGCGGGAAGATCTGGAACGGGTACGACGCCCGGACGACCATCGGCGGGCTGGACAAGGCCAGCGTCGAGCCGATCGCCGAACGCGGCGTGGCCGGCCACGGCATCCTCCTCGACATGGCGCGCTTCCGCGGCAAGAAGTGCCTGGAGGCGGGCGAGACCCTCACCCACGAGGACCTGGAGGCGTGCGCGGCGGCGCAGGGCACCGCCATCGAGCCGCACGACATCCTCCTCGTCCGGACCAACTTCCTCGCGCTCTTCCATGAGCAGGGCGACGCGTTCTACGAGGACTTTTGCGAGCCGGGGCTGACGTACAGCCCCGAGCTGGTGCGGTGGTTCCAGGAGAAGGAGATCCCCAACCTGGTCACGGACACCATCGCCAACGAGCGGACCATCGAGCCCGGGACCGGCTTCGCGTTGCCCCTGCACTGCGCCCTGATGCGCAACCTCGGCATCGCCCTCACCGAGATCTGCGACCTGGAGAAGCTCGCCGCGAGCTGCGCGGAGGACGGCCGGTACACCTTCCTCTACACCGCGGCGCCGCTGAAGGTGCACCGCGCCACCGGCGCCCCCGTCAACCCCGTGGTGATCAAGTGAGCGCCCACAGCGCCTGCAGCCCTTACACGGAGCGCCCGTGGCTGGCGCGGTACGCCGAGGGAACCCCGCCCGACATCACCCCCGAACACCCCACCCTCCTCCACGCCTTCCGGGCCTCGGTCGCCCGCAGCCCCGGCACCGAGGCGATCCGGTACTTCGACGGCGTCCTCACCCTCGCGGACCTCGACGCCGCCTCCGACGCGCTCGCCGTCGCCCTGGCCGAGCACGGCTTCGCGCCCGGCGACCGGCTCGCGCTGTACCTCCAGAACGACCCGGCCTTCGTCATCGGCCTGCTCGCCGCCTGGAAGGCCGGCGGCGCCGCGGTCGCCGTCAATCCGATGAACAAGGCGCGCGAGCTGCGGTATCTGCTCATCGACTCCGGCGCGAGCGCGCTGCTGTGCCTGGACGAGCTGTACGAGGAGGTGGCGAAAGGCGTCATCGGTAGCGGTGCCACGCAGGTCGCCACCGTTGTCACCTGTTCGCCGCTGGACTGGCAGACGCGCGACGATCCGCGGTTGTTCGACGGTACGCGCCGGGGGCGTCCGCGGGGGACGCTCGACCTCCGTGCGCTCGTCGATCGCTACGCGGGCCGCACCCCCGCCCCCGCATCACCCGCCCCCGCCGACATCGCCGTCCTCACCTACACCTCTGGCACCACCGGAGAGCCCAAGGGCGCCCTGAACACGCACGGCACGATGGTGTTCAACGCCTGTACGTACCGGGAGTGGATGCGGCTGGGCGAGGACGACAGCATTCTGGGCGTCGCGCCGCTGTTCCACATCACCGGGCTGATCGGGCATCTGGCGCTCGCCCTGCTGTTGCCCTGCCCGCTGGTCCTCGCGCACCGTTTCCACCCGGGCGTCGTCCTGGACGCGCTGCGCGAGCACCGGCCGACGTTCACGGTCGGCGCGATCACCGTCTTCATCAGCCTGGCCGGTGCCCCGGACGCCACCCGCGAGGACTTCTCCTCGCTCCGCGTCGTCTACTCCGGCGGTGCGCCCATCGCCCCGGCCGTCAACGAGCAGTTCGAGAAGGCGACGGGGCGGTACATCCACAACATCTACGGGCTGACGGAGACCAACTCGCCCTCGCATGCCGTTCCGCTCGGCGCGCAGGCGCCGGTCGATCCGGAGTCGGGCGCCCTGTCGGTGGGCGTGCCGGTCTTCAACACGGTCGTGCGGATCCTCGACGAGCGCGGGGAGGAAGTGCCGGTCGGGGAGACCGGGGAGATCGCCACGTCGGGGCCGCAGGTCGTGCCCGGGTACTGGAACAAGCCCGAGGCCACCGCCGCGGCGCTGCCCGGCGGCGAGCTGCGCACCGGTGATGTCGGCTTCATGGACGCCGACGGCTGGTTCTACCTCGTGGACCGCAAGAAGGACATGATCAACGCGGCCGGGTACAAGGTCTGGCCGCGCGAGGTGGAGGACGTGCTGTACGGCCATCCGGCGGTCCGCGAGGCGGCGGTGGTCGGCGTGCCGGACGCGTACCGGGGCGAGACGGTGAAGGCGTTCGTGTCCGTCAAACGGGGCGAATCCGTCACGGAGGAGGAGCTGATCGGGTACTGCAGGGAGCAGATGGCGGCCTACAAATACCCGCGTTCCATATCCTTCCTGGATGATCTGCCGAAAACGGCCACGGGCAAGATCCTGCGCCGGGAGCTGCGGGAAACGCCGACGTAACGCGAAACGTCGCGGAAACACCGGTGTTCGAAAGCGGAAATTGCGGCGGGTCACTCTCTTCCCTGGCCCGGCGTCGCCCCCTGTCATCCCCGCCGGGCGGGAAGGTTGACCCACATGCCTGCCGGAATCGACTCCGGGAACACCGCCTGGCTGCTGGCCGCCACGGCCCTGGTCCTGCTGATGACGCCGGGCCTGGCGCTGTTCTACGGCGGCATGGTGCGTTCCAAGAGCGTGCTCAACATGCTCATGATGAGCTTCGTCGCGATCGCCGTCGTCACCGTCGTCTGGCTCGCGATCGGATACAGCCTGGTCTTCGCCCCCGACGCCGGCCTCGGCCTGATCGGCGGCCTGGACCACCTCGGGATGCACGGCATCGGCCCGAAGAGCGTCACCGGAAACATCCCGACCGCCCTCTTCGCCGCCTTCCAGCTCACCTTCGCGATCCTCACCGTCTCGCTGATCAGCGGCGCCATCGCCGACCGCGCCCGCTTCGGCGCCTGGGTGGCGTTCGCCGCGCTCTGGACGCTCCTCGTCTACGTACCGGTCGCACACTGGGTGTTCGCGCCCGGCGGCTGGATCCTGGACAAGCTCGGCGCGCTGGACTTCGCGGGCGGCACCGTCGTCGAGGTCAACTGCGGCGCGTCCGGCCTGGCCCTCGCGCTCGTACTGGGTCCGCGGCTCGGCTTCGGCAAGGAAGCCATGCGGCCGCACAGCCTGCCGCTGGTGATCCTCGGTGCCGGGCTGCTGTGGTTCGGCTGGTTCGGCTTCAACGCCGGGTCGGCGGTCGCCGCCGACGGCAAGGCGGCCATGGCGCTGCTGAACACCCAGGCGGCGGCCTGCACCGGCCTGCTCGGCTGGCTGCTGGTGGAGAAGCGCCGCGACGCGCACGCCACGACGCTCGGCGCCGCCTCCGGCGCGGTCGCCGGGCTCGTCGCGATCACCCCGTCCTGCGGCTCGGTGGGCATCTGGGGCGCCCTCGCGATCGGCCTGGTCGCCGGCGTGGTCTGCTCGTACGCCGTCAACTGGAAGTTCCGCTTCGGCTACGACGACTCCCTGGACGTGGTGGGCGTCCACCTCGTCGCCGGCGTCATCGGCACCCTGCTCATCGGCTTCTTCGCGACCTCGGCCATGACGGACGGCCCGGCCGGCCTGTTCTCCGGCGGCGGCGCGGGCCAGCTCCTCAAGCAGCTCGTCGCCGTCCTCGCCACCGGCGCGTACGCCTTCCTCGTCAGCTACGCCCTGGGCAAGGCCATCGACAAGGTCATGGGCTTCCGCGCGGACCCCGAGCACGAACAGGCCGGCCTCGACCTCACCGTCCACGCCGAAACCGCCTACGACCACGGCGTACTCGGCCACGGCACGGTCGGCCGCCGCGACCCGGCCGGCCACCTCCCCGGCGCCACCACCGTCATGCACCGCGCGGACCGCGAGCCGGGGGACTGAGAGCCCGTGTCACTGCCCGGTTCCTGGTGACAGGAACCGCACCGCTCCGAAGACAACCGGGCAGATTCCGTCGTGTTGCGGTCAAGGCGCCGTTGAGCGTCCCGTTCGGGAGAGGGTGGGTCGGACCAGCCCTCCGCCCCCGGCCCGACCTGGGACGGGACGGCTGATCGCTGCACCGCTCGGTCGAGGGGAGCAGAGCATGACGGCTACTTGTGTGCCCGGGCGGCAACCTCTGCCTCCCCTGTTGCCGGCATCGGCGGGCGTCTGCCTGCTGATCGCCGTACTGGACGCGCTGATCGGCGTGCAGCTCGTCGCGCTGCTGGTCATCGGCCCGCTGCTGGCCTGCACGCGGCTCTCCGTGCGGCACACCGTGCTCGTCTGCTGCTGGGCGGTGCCGCTCGGCGTGGCGACCGGTCTGGCCGGCGGCACTCTTCTGACGGCCGCGTTCGTCCTCCGGTGGTGCGGGCTGCTGGCCGGCTGCGCCCTCACCGTGTACGTGGCGTGGCACCGGACCGCGTCGGAGCGGGCCCTGAAATCGCTGGTCCACAAGGCCGTACGGGCCGCCCGGGAGAGGGGCCTGCGCCCGGTCTCGCTGCACCTCGACGGCACGCACGTGTGCGCCGTCCGCTACCGCCGCCTCGCCCAGCAGGCCCGGAGGGGCGGCGGGCTGTGTGATGTCGCGCGGACCCCTTTCGGCGTGCGGATCATCGTCGGCGATGTCCAGGGGGACGGCCCGGACGCGATGCGGCTGACCGCGGCCGCGGGCGCCGGCTTCCGCGAACTGGCCCGCACGGCGGAGGACCTGCCCGGGCTCGCCGCCGCGCTCGACGCGCAGCTCGCGCCGCAGCTCGGCCCGGAGGGCTGCGTCACCGCGGTGCTCGCCGAGTTCGCGCCGGGCGAGGTACGGCTGGTCAACTGCGGCCATCCGGCCCCCCTGCACTCGGGGCACGGCGTCGCTCCCCTGGAACCCGCGGTGGCCACGCGCCCCCTGGGCCGGCAGCCGGAACCGCGGCAGTACCGCTGCCACCTCCGGACCGGCGAGCGGCTGCTGTTCTACACCGCCGGCCTGACCGAGGCCCGCGACCCGAAGGGCGCGCCCTTCCCCGTGCTCCGCGAGGCGACGGCCGCCCTGGGCGTGCCGTCCGCCGAGGAGGCCCTCGACTCCCTGTGCACCCGCCTGCTGCTGCACACCGGACAGCGGCCCGACCCCGGCCTGTCCCTGATGCTGTGTCAGCCCACCGCTACCGCCGGAGCGAACGGATCCGGGGCGGCCCCGCTGCGGCCCGGCCCGCTCCCGGGCGCCGGACAGCACGAGGTCAGGGACGGCTGGTTCCGTACCCTGATGAAGACGGCGCCGGACGCGACGGTGATCGTCGACGTGACCGGCGCCATCCAGCTGGTCAACGCCCAGGCCGAGATCCTCTTCGGATACCAGCGCACAGAGCTCCTCGGCCGGCCGGTGGAGAGCCTGGTACCGGAGCGCTTCCGCAGCCTGCACGTCCTGCACCGGCACGGCTACGCCGACAACCGGCAGGTCTGCCCGGTCGGGGCGGAGCTGGACCTGTACGGACTGCGCAGGGACGGCACCGAATTCCCCGTCGAGATCAGCATCGGCCCGATCGAGACGACCGACGGCACCCTGGTGGCCGTCGCCGTGCGGGACGTCACCGACCGCAAGTCGGCCGAGGAGCGGATCGTCGGACTCGCCGACCTGGTCGAGTCCTCGCACGACGCGATCCTCGCCAAGACCCTGGACGGCCGGATCACGTACTGGAACGCCGCGGCGCAGCGGCTGTACGGCTACACGCCCGAGGAGGCGATCGGCGCCCATGTGTCCATGCTCGCGCCGCCCGACCGCGCGGACGAGATCGACGAGCTGCTCGGGCGACTCCGCCGCGGCGAGAAGGTCGAGCACTTCGAGACCCTGCGGATCACCAGGGAGGGACGGCGGATCGATGTGGATCTCACCCTCTGGCCGACCCGTTCCCTCGACGGCAGGATCACCGGCGCCTGTGCCATCGCCCGCGACGTGACCGAGCACAATCGGGCCACGGCCGAGCTCACCGCCCTGTACGAGCAGCAGCGGCATGTCGCGCTGACCCTGCAGCGCAGCCTCATGGGGACCCCGCCCGAGGTGGCAGGCCTGCACACCGCCCACCGCTATCTGCCCGCCACCCAGGGCGCGGGCGTCGGCGGCGACTGGTTCGACCTGGTGCCGCTGGACGCCGGCCGGGTCGGCGTCCTGATCGGCGACGTCATGGGCCGCGGGCTGGAGGCGGCCGCCGTCATGGGGCAGCTGCGCGCGGCCGCGCACGCGTTGGCCAAGAGCGGGATGGAGCCGCGGCAGCTGATGCACACCATGGAGGCGGTCGTGGCCGACCTGCCGGACCAGTTCGTCACCTGCTGCTACCTGGAAATCGACCCGGAAGCGGGGCAGGCGGACATCTGCTCCGCAGGGCACCTCCCCGTCCTGCTGGCCACCCCGGACGCCGAGGTCAGCACCTTGCCGGTGCCGGTGAACATGCCGCTCGGCGTCGGGATGACCCGCCACGAGCAGGTCACCGTCCCCCTGCCGCCCGGCGCCACGCTGGCCGTGTACACCGATGGCCTGATCGAGACGCCCGGCTGTGACATCGAGGCCCGGATCGACGCCCTCGCGCGGACCCTGGCCGGCGCGTTCGCCACCGCGCCGGGCCTGGAGGAAGCGGCCGACGGCGTACTGGCCGGCCTGCTGCCGGACCCCGACGGCTGCGACGACGACGTCACCCTGCTCCTCGCCCGCATGCCGAGCGTCCCGCTGCGCACCGCCGGCCGCGAACTGGACGCCGCGCCCGCCGCGGTGTCCGCGGGCCGTGCGTTCCTCGCCGCTGCCCTGGACGCCTGGCAGCTGGCCGGCCTCACCGACGACGCTCAGCTGCTCACGTCCGAGCTGCTCACCAACGCCGTCCAGCACGGCACGGGCCCGGTCGGCCTGCGGCTGTGCCGCACCGAGTCGGGACTCACCGTCGAGGTGACCGACCGCAATCCGCATCTGCCGCACCCGCGGACCGCCGGGACCGGCGACGAGTCCGGCCGCGGCCTCACGCTCGTCGAGGCGCTCGCCGACTCCTGGGGCACCCGCCCCGCCGAGGACGGCAAGACCGTCTGGTTCACGTTGCGCGAGTAGCCCGGCGGTCGCACACAGAGGGGCGCGTCGGCACGGTCCGGGGGGCGGATGACCGCTCGTCCCGTTGCACAAGGGGGCTTACCGCAACGAGCGGACCGCGCCGCGGCGCGCCGTCGTGCTTCCGGGGCTCCCGGTGCTGTCCGTCCGCGAGCAACCCGGGTGCCGCGAGGGGCCGTCTAGCTCCGTGTCATACGACGTATGACACTTCACATCACAGGGGGATGCCGCATGGCATTACGTACATACGATGTGGTGGCGCTGAAAGTCCCGATTGTGTACGACACGTGGGGGGACCACGACCCGGACGGCATGGTCTACGCGCTCGCGGCGGACGAGGCCGAGCTGCGCAGGGTACGGGAGCAGTTCCCGGACCCGTTCCCGCACCCGATCGAGGAGCCCGAGCGGCTCCCGGAGCCGCACCCGCTCGTCCGGCCGCTCGTCCTGCGCGCCAACGTCGGCGACAAGGTCGTGGTGCGGTTCCGCAACGAACTGCCGCAGCGCGCCGGCATCCACGCGCAGGGCGTCGGCTACGACGTCCTCGACGCGGACGGCGGCAGGGTCGGCAGAAATCCCGACTCCGCCGCCGAACCGGACGGCGGCCGCCGCACCTACGTCTGGCGGTGCGACAACGAAGGCACGTTCTTCTTCGGCGACCTCGCCGACCTGCGCGGCTCCGAGCACGGCTCGAACGCGCACGGCCTGTTCGGCGCGCTGATCGTGGAGCCGCGCGGCGCGACCTGGACCGACCCGGTCACCGGCGGGCCGCTGGACTCCGGCCTGTACGCGGACGTGCACCTGCCCGGCGAGCCGAGCTTCCGCGAGTACGCGGTGTTCATGCACGACGAGACGCACAACCACAACCCCGTCCTGCCGCCGCACCCGCGGTACCACTGCGACCTGCCGCGCCCGCACACCCACTCCGTCGCCGCCGGCGGGGAGCGGCTGGCGCCCGACCTCTTCGGTGACGAAGACCCGGAGCACGGCGAGCACGGCGACGGGCACGCCGCGTCGATGATGCTGATGAGCTACCGCACCGAGCCGATGGGCTGGCGCGCGTTCGCCTACGAGCAGCTGCTCGCCAACGGGGAGATCGACCCGGTGCGCGACCAGATCGTCGGCGAGGAACAGCACCACAGCTCCTGGCTGTTCGGCGACCCGTCGACCCCGCTGCTGCGCGCCTACCGGGGCGACCGTTCGCGGATCCGGCTGGTGCACGCCGGAATCAAGGAGACGCACGTCTTCCATCTGCACCTGCACCAGTGGCGGGCGGTGCCCGGCAACGACGACTCGCCGCTGATCGACTCCATCTCCATCGGCCCGCAGCAGGCCTTCACCATCGAGACGGTCGCGGGCTCGGTCCAGCGCGCGACCGGCGACGCGATCTTCCACTGCCATCTGTATCCGCACTTCCACTCCGGGATGTGGGGGATCTGGCGGATCTTCGACAAGCTGCAGGACGGATCGGGGCGTTACCCCGACGGCACGCCGATCGTGGCCCTGCGGCCACTGCCCGGCAACCCCGAGCAGCCGCAGCCGCCGACCGCCGAGCGGCCGGGGTATCCCGCCTTCATCCCCGGTGAGTTCCCGCAGAAGTCGCCCCGCCCGCCGCGCACCCCGCACATGCCCGAGGGCATGGGCCGGGAGCCCACCGACCTGGAGCGCGCGGCGTTCGTCGACGACCCGCAGCCGGGCGAGGCGTTCACCAAGCTGACGCCCGCGGGCGTCACCCCGCCGGTCCGCCGCTACCACCTGGTGGTGCTGGAGGCACCGGTCACATACTTCGACGGCGGCAACGGCCACCACGGCGGGGACGCCGGGCACGGCAGCCGGTGGTACGACCCGCGCGGCCATCTCTTCGCACTCAAGGAGGAGATCGACGAGGCCGGCGGCGTCGAGGAGTTCCGGCGGCAGCTCGCCGAGGGCCACCGGCAGGTCCAGCCCATCGCCATCCGCGGGCGCAAGGGCGAGGTACTGGAGTTCACGCTGACCAACGCGCTGCCGGTCGGCTGCCAGGAGGAGACCGCCTTCGACCAGGTGCTGCCCTTCCAGCCCGAGTGCGGCCTGCACGTCCACCTGGTCAAGTTCGATCCGCTGGTGTCGGACGGCGCCAGCGTGGGCTGGAACTACCTCTCCGGTACGACCACCACCGACCAGGGCGCGGAGGACTTCGCCCGGTACAACTCCTGGATGTACCGCTGGTACTGCGACGAGGAGTTCGGCGTCGTCTTCTTCCACGACCACCTCCTCGCCAACGAGCGGCAGCGGCACGGCCTGTTCGGCAGCATGATCGCCGAGCCGGAGGGCGCCGTGTGGGTCGACCCGCACGACCACGACCGCGAGGTGCGCAACGGCAACCAGGCGGTGGTACGGCTCCCGGACGGCACGGCCTTCCGCGAACAGGTCCTCGGCGTCGCCGACTTCGTACCGCTCTTCGAGCGCAAGGACGGCCGCGACGACCCCATCAACCCACCGGAATTCCCCGGCCAGTTGGAGGACCACGGCGCGATGGCGGTCGGCTACCGCTGCGAACCGCTGCACGAGAGGGGGGACGAACCGGCCGACTGGTTCTCCAGCGACAAGCACGGCGACCCCGGTACGCCGCTGCTGCGCGGCTATCCCGGCGAACCGGTCCGGCTGCGGCTGTACCAGGGGTCTCACGAGGAGCAGCACGGCCTGATGGTGCACGGCATGCGCTGGCGGGCCTGGCGCGACGACCTGGCCTCGCCGCTGCGCGACCACCAGACGCTGGGCATCTCCGAGGCGTTCAGCTTCCATCTCGACGAGCACCGCGGCCCCGGCGACTACCTGTGGCGCTTCGCCGGCATCGACGACACCTGGATGGGGTGCTGGGGGCTCTTCCGGCTGCACGAGGAGGAACAGCCGGACCTGCCGCCGCTGCCCGGCCGCCGCACCGATGACCCGCTGCCGCCGTTCCGCGCCTCGCGGGCCCGGCGCTACCGGGTGCGCGCCAGGAGCAAGGAGCTCCGCTACAGCGACCAGCGCTCCGACCCGTACGGCGTGGAGTACCGCACCGACGGCCAGCCCGAGAACGAGCCGTTGGTCATCCGCTGCCGCGTCGGCGAATGGGTGGAGATCCGGCTCCGCAACGAGCTGGCGGTGCCGCTGACGCCCACCCCGTTCGACCCGCCGCTGCCCGCCAAGGACGACCCCGCGACCCGGGAGATCTCGGAGCGGGTGTCGCTGCACGCGGGCGGTCTGGTCCGCTACGACGTACGGACCGGCGACGGTGCGCACATCGGGCGCAACCCCGACGGCACGGTGGGCCCGGGCGACGAGATCGTGTACCGCTGGTACGCCGACACGCCCGGCGCCGTCCTCCTCCAGGACCGCGCCGACCTGCGCACCCACCGCCACCGCGGGCTGGTCGGCGCGCTGATCGTCGAGCCGGCCGAGGTCACGCCCGAGCGGTGGACCGGGGCGCGGACCCTGCTGCGCGGGCCGGACGGGCCACCGGTCCACGAGCTGGTCCTGATCGTCCAGGACGGCCTGCGGCACTACCACGACGGCGACCCCGACCAGCCGGTGCGCGACCTGCAGGACGACCCCGAGGACGCCGGTCAGAAGGGGATCAACTACCGCAGCGCCCACCTGGTGCCGTCCCGACCGTCCCTGGCCGACCCACGGCCGCCGACGCCGCTGCTGGAATGCCGGTCGGGCGACCGCGTCCGGCTGCACGTCGTGTTCGGCACGGACAAGCCGCGCAACCACAGCTTCGAGGTGCACGGCGCGACCTGGCCGATGGAGGAACACCTGCGGCAGCCACGGGTCGGCTCCCTCGGCGCGCTGAGCCCCGGCAGCGTCCGGACCCTGGACCTGACAGCCGGCGGCCCCGGCGACTACGCGTACCGCAGCGGAGCGCTGCGCTGGACCCTGTCGGAGGGGGTGTGGGGCCTCATCCGCGTCCGCGACTGATCCGGTCCGCGCGGCCTGCTCGGCCGTCACAGCCCGGAAACGCCTCAGGGGCCATCCGAAGATGGCCCCTGAGCTGCACGACCCTCGGCCGGCCCGTTCTCTGCCGAGAACTCCCATGGACGACCGAAGCGCCATCGGTGGCGTGCCGAGGTGACCACGCCCACTGTCGACAGCCGCCCGGATCACCGGTCGATACAGGTCGCGTGCTAATCTGCCCGATCGCCGAGTCGGCGTACTGGGTCGAGACCGGGACCGCGGAGGACCCGGGCCCGCGTTACCCAAGAGGATCACGTACTGCGGACAGAAGAGGTGTGCACGCCATGACGACGGCGGAATTCGACCCCATCGATAAGCCGACGTCGCTGGAACGACACCTCGCGGACCACCTCGATCCGCGTCTTCGCTGCCTGGAGATCTGCGCGGGCGCGGGTGGCCTCGCCCTCGGTCTCGAACGCGCAGGATTCGACCCCGTGCTGCTGCTGGACAACCGGCCGGTGGCATGCGAGACGCTGCGCGCGAACCGGCCAGCTTGGGACGTGCGCGAGATCGATCTCGTCGATTTCGACCCTGCGGAGGAGCCGAAGGCATACGACGTCGACCTCCTCGCCGGAGGGCTTCCCCGGGTCAAGGGCACAGCGGCCGTCAATCGCACGAGGAGCAACGACGTCGAGCTGGGTCTGTTCAGGGCCGCCATCGAGTTGATCTACGGGGTGCAGCCGCGCGCCGTCCTCTTCGAGAACGTACCGGACGTGGTGACCAAGGACGCGTACGCGCCCCTGCGTGACTTCGTCGCCGAGGAACTGGGCCACCTCGGCTACAAGCACGAATGGTTCGTCTGCAACGCAGCCGATCACGGCGTTCCGCAGGATCGCGCCGAGGGGGTCCTCATAGCGTTCAAGGGTGACGGCCTCGACCGCTTCCGCTCCCCGGAGCGGCTGCTCGATCCGCCGATCACCGTCGGTATGGCGCTCGGGGAATCCATGGCCGCCGGCGGGTGGCACCGTGCGGTCGAATGGGCCGCCCAGGCCGACCGTCTCGCCCCGACGATCGTCGGGGGATCGTGGGACAGGGGCGGTGCCGACCTCGGCATGACGGGGTCCAAGCGCGCGTGGGCACGCATGGGGGTGGACGGTGGCACGATCGCGGACGCTGTGCCGGGCCCGGACTTCCACTGGGATCCCGAACTGGGGCGCGAGGGCATGATGCCGCTCACCGTCGATCAGGTCGCCGTCCTGCAGGGCTTCCCCGACGACTGGAAGATCATGGGGCGTAAGACCGCCCGCTACCGGCAGGTGGGCAACGCGACGCCACCTCCGCTGGCCGAGGCCCTGGGGCTCTCGATCCGGGCGGCGCTCCTTGCCGAGTGAAGGGCGTGTCTCCGCTCCCGGCCAGGTCCCTATAAACTCCCTCACCATGACCGCCGCTCAGTCCCACCACTTCTCGTCTGCACGTTTCCGCATCGTGGATTTGTTCGCGGGGCCTGGGGGACTGGATCTGGCCGCCGAGATCCTCGACACCGAGGAGATGCCCGTCAAGACGATCGGCATCGAGTGGGACGACGATGCGTGCGAAACACGGAAGGCAGCCAACCTGCTCACCGTGCACGGTGATGTCCGTGATTACGACCCCGACAGCGAGGGCCCCGACGGCGAGCCGGTCCGCGATGCGAATGTACTGGCGGGCGGTCCGCCGTGTCAGACCTTCACCGTGGCCGGCTCGGGCGCGGGACGCAGGGCACTCGACCTGGTCCTGTCGCTCGTGGACGAGCTCGCGAACGCGAAGGACGTCAGCGCCCTCGAGCTCGTGATGAAGGAAGCCGAGAGCTTCGACGACGAGCGGACCGCCCTGGTCCTCCAGCCGTTGAAGTGGGCGCTGCAGGCCAATTTCCTTGGTCGCCCGTACGAGGCCATCGTCCTCGAGCAGGTGCCCGCTGTACTTCCCGTATGGGAGGCCATGGGGAAGGTCCTGGAGCGGATCGGCTACAAGTTCCCGCTGCTCGAGGGCGTCGACTCGGACGTGACTCCTCAGTTGCCCCTGGCCGGGACGGCCCGATCGTCCCGGCGGGCAGAGCCGTCGCCGCGCGCGTTCGTGTTGCACACTGAGGAGTACGGGGTGCCGCAGACCCGCCGACGTGCCGTGCTCCTGGCTCGCCGCGACGAACATCCGCGTTTTCCCGCGCCGACCCACCACCGGTACCGCAAGGGTGTGACGCCCCCCAAGGACGGGGGGCTCGATCCGTGGGTATCGATGGGGCAGGCGCTGGGCCGCGAGGACGAGTTCGTAGTCGTGTCGAACTATGGAACCGGCGGGGATCCGAAGGCACGTGGTCGTCGGGAATCGACGACACCTTCCGCCACGGTTACCGGCAAGATCTCCCGGAACCGGCTGGAGGTCAACGGTAAGGACATCGGTCCCTTCACCAACCCGGAAGCGGGGCAACTCCAGTCGTTCCCGCGGAACTACCCGTGGTCCGGCAGAGCGGTCGCCCAGCAGATCGGGAACGCGGTCCCACCGCGGCTGGGCGTGCACATCCTCAGTGCCGCCCTCGGGCTCCCCGAGCCCACAGAGGATGTGTGGACACGCCTGGAGGGATGGCAGCGTCCGCAACCCACCGCATCGGCCTAGCCGGCTGTCCCACGCTGCCTCCTGGGCGCCTCCGCCAGCAGTTTCTCGAACAGCGTGACGAGACCGTCCACGGAACGCGCGCTGACGCTCCCGTCGTCGGGTCCGTCCGGCAGTCGCTCCCACGGCACGGCCGGGGCGTCCTGCGCCGCGGCCATCCAGTCGAGGAGGGCTTCCCCGTCACCGCCGGGATCGGGCGCCAGTACGTCGTAAACGAGCGTGCTGCCGGCGGTGTTGACCGCGGAGGACAGAGCGTTGACGTGGTCGCCGGGGCGCGAAGTGCCGGAGGCGATCAGGCGGTCCAGGATCCGTACGATCGCCAGGGCCGTCGGGCGATGGTCGATGACGTCCAGCCGCAGGGTGGTGTTCAGGACGTCCTGTACCCGGCAGGCGATCTCCACCGGACGGTAGTCGGCTCCGTCCCGGAAGAGTTCCGCCGCCCACCACAGCCGGGAGAATGTCTGGGTGTAGTGCGCGCCGCAGAAGCGTGATGTGGCGGTGGTCTCTGTGCCCTTGTGGCGCCAGACAACGTAGTCCGGGGCGACAAGCAGGGCGAGGTAGTTCCACAGGCGGCTGTCGGCGGCCTCTGCTCTCGTCAGACGGAGCGTGGCGTGCAGCCGGGGGGCGAGCCAACCGTCGGCGGATGTGCGTTGATCGGCGAAGCGCCGTATCGCCTCGTCGAGCAGCTGCCGCACGGGCGCGGTGTGCCGGCGTGCCTCGGATGCGGAGAACGGGGTCGAGGCCTTGCGCAGGGCGACCTGCGGGGGTGCTTCCTGACCGGACAGGATGGCGCGGCTGAGGTACTTGGCCACCGCCGCGTCGGGCAACGACCCGAGAACGGTGGGTACGTCGTAGGGGATTGCCCGGCGCATCAGCTCACGCTCTTTTCTGCGCGGTCGACGGTACGTACCGCGCTGGTCAGCTTCTTGGAGATGCGACTGCGCCTTCCGGCCGCGTACTGGATCGCGGTCTGCAACTGGGACCAGCCGAATCCTTGGGTACGACGCTCATTGATGTCGTAGAGCGCGTCGGTGAGTTGGCGGCCGGGCAGAACGTCGGGGAGCATCATGCGCACGACCGCTTCACGCCATCCCGTCGGCATGACGGGGGTACCGTCCTCGTCGACGTCGAGGTCGCTGATGGCGGTGTGGAACATGGCGGTCCAGGTGTCCTGCGCGATCTGGCCGGCTGTCATGTCGCGCAGCACTCGCTCCGCCGCGCTGCCGCCCTTCACGCAGAGCACCTCCATAAGCCCTTCCACAGCTGTGGTGTTGAGGTAGACAGTGGGGGTGTCGGCGCTCGTCTCGACAATCCAGGGAGACTCCTGGAAGGGGCGCAGCCAGTCGTGCGGGCCGTCGCGGAAGTCGACCTCGACGATCTCGATCTCGCGACGACGTGCGGGAGTGGACTCGCGCAGGTCGACGTACCAGACCTGTTCCGGGGAGCCGATGAGGCGCCCCGCAATGCCGTCGACCGTGCCGACCACGTTCACGGTGACCGTGGCGCGGCGCAGGTGGTGGTGCTTGAACAGGTCGATGGCGCCGTGCCAGTCGCCGTCGGGCGTCCGGGTCAGCTTGGTGGTCGTGCGAGCGTTGGTGGCCTTCTCCGTGAGGACGGCCACGCACGTGATGTCCGTCCAGGGCCCCTCGGCGAGTTCCGGCTCGGGCAGCCGGGCCTTGAGGCGCAGCGTGGCCCGGTCCCAGTGCTCACGCCCTGCTCGGTGCAGGGCCACCGTCCGCTCGGTCGTCGACACCTGTGCGTACGGGAGCGGGGCGCCGTCCACGGTGACGGATGCGACCTCGAAATCGATGTCACCGAATACGGTCGGGTACGGGAACACTGATTTCACGCGGCACCTCCGCGCGCCTTGAGGACGTCGACGGCGAGTCGGGCGAAACCGCCCTGTACGGGGTGGGTGGCAGGGTCCGTGACACCGGTGAACACGGCAGTGCGCACGCCTGGTTCGACGACGATGTCGTTGCCCTCGGCGCGGCAGCTCTCCGAGCCGACGAGCAGCGACCAGTCGACGGTCGGCCTGCCTCCGGAACGTACGTCGAACTTGGCGACAGGAGTGAGCAACCAGGGGTCCTCGGCGTCGGGCAACCTGAGCGTGACGGTGACGTTCCAGGCTCCGGTGGCCTCAAGATGGGCGCTCACATTGCGCACCGTGGGGAACGACTGAGTGCGTCGCCCGCCGCCCGGGGTGCCTCCCCCGTCGAGGACGAGCAGTTCACGCAGGGCGGGCGGGCCCCCGGTCCGGGTGACCTCACGGCGGACGGCGAGTGACCGCACCGCCTGGTCGATGCTCTGCCGGAACTCCTTGATGCGACTGAGCGCGCCGCGCTCATACGTCGTGGTGAGTTCCTCGGTCCGGTCCCAGCGATCGTGCTCGGGCGGTTCGGAGGCCCGCAGGAACGCCTCCGCAAGATCGACGTCCTCTCCCTTGCGGCCCGTCGCATAGCCGGCGAGGAGCACCGCCTGGAACGGCATGGTTCCGAGCGGTAGGTCGCGGGGCCGCTGCTCAGTGATCGTCATGCGGTTGCCGCGCATGCACACGACCCGATTGAAGTGCTCGTCCGTGTCGTCGGCCGGGGTGAGCAGCAGAACGGCGGGGTGTTCCCTGCCTTTGTCACGGGCGCGTCCCTTGCCCTTGAGGTGGGTGACGATCAGCGGGACCTCGGCGCGGGCGACCTGGTCGCCGGCCGTGAGCTCGGAGACGGTTCCACCGTCGAGGTACGCCTGGAGGGCGCGGCTGAGGGCCGGGTGATGCGCATGGGGGTCCACGCGCTCCTCCGGGATGACCACCTGTCCGTTGCGCAGGGTGGTGACACGGGCCTCCATGAGTGCTCCTGCATCGCGTCCACCGATCATCGCGGCCCAGAAACCGTCGGCGAGCGACCGTACGAGCTTGTCGTGCATCTCCTGCAGCGTCTCGGCGTCACCGGAGGCGTCGTACGCGCCCACGACGAGGAACGATGTACCGGGCTCGTCACCCGTGCGCTCCAGGTGAAGATTGCGGACGGTCTGTTCGTCGGCCCACCAGGAGCGGGCGACATCTTTGCGCTCGGGATCAGTGTCGGGTTCGCCGAACCACGCCGGCCCCGCGTACTCCTCGCCGTCGAGAGTGTGCCACGGAAGGTCCAGACGTCCCACGACACGTCGCTGTGTGCGGCCCTCGTGCGGTTCGGAGAGCGTCGAGTTGATGAGCACGAGACCGAAGCGGCTGGTGGCCCACAGAGTGGCCTTGCCGAGGCCGTACGAACCTCCGGCACGGCCTCCCGACGCCTTGTGGGAGTCGAGCGTGCGGCGTACGACGGCGGCGAACCGCCCGTCGCTGTACTCCGGCCCCGTGAGACCGGCCGCGTTGTAGTCGTCGATTCGCAGGAGCAACAGGGATCGGTCGGCGGCGAGTTCGTCGAGCGCGGAGCGCAGGCTCCGGGATGCCTTCTGGCGGCCTGAGGCGGCTTCCTCGTAGTGTCGGCCGAGCTCACCCCAGTGCACTGCCTTGAGGAAGGCGTCGAGATGCTCGCCGCTGAGCTCGTGGAGCATGTAGTGCACGCGCACCGGCTCGCTCGTGTCGTCGAGGCGCTCGTCGAGCGAGTTCTGTGTGGCCTCGCGGGCCAGCACGGACAGGTCGGCATCGAAGGCGAAGGCGGCGACGTTGCCGTATTCGCGGCCGCCGTCGACATGCGCCGGGCGGTGCTGCCACCGGAGTGGGAGGTCGGTAGGGACATCCGCCGTCCTCGTCACGAGTGAGGCGAGGTCGGTGCCGAGGATTTCGGCGATCTTCAGCTTGGCGTCCTCGCGCGGCTCGGCCCGGCCGGTGATCCAGGCGGAGACAGCGGCCCGCGTCTTGCCGAGTTCGGTCGCGAGCTGCGCCTGCGTCATGCCGGCGCGGCGAAGCTGGCGCCCGAGCCACGGCCCGAAGGGTTCTCCTTGCTGGCCTGTCATTGGGGTGGGTCGCCCTCCGTCGCTCTTGTCGCCCCCCGATTGCGGGCACTTCGAGGCCGACACTACCAGGCGTTTTTGACGCGCTTCACAACGTCAAAGATTTTTGTACATCACGGATGCCGGTGCCGCTACAACACGGACCACTGACACTGCCTTGTGCTTCAGGAGATTGATCGATGGAGTCGGAACGCGAGACCTGACTGCCCCTCAATTCCCATGGACAACAGACGTATACGAGGTATAACGTACCGGCTCACCGACTGGAGGCGACCGCTCCTGCTCGGCCCGGGGAGGGCGCCGGACGGCCACCCCGTTGTCACGCCATCACACGGCAGGGGGCCTCGTTCGTGAACGACCGTCGATCCTTCGCACCACACGATCCGGTGTCGGGCCGCCTCGCGCTCGCGTAACTACAGCGCGCACACCTTTCATGCAACCACCAGATGCATCTGTAGGTGCATCTCGAGGCGCGAGCCCCCGCTCACAAAACCTTGCGCCGCCCACCTCCCGGCACCGAACTCAAGATCAGGATCAGCACCTGTGCCGGGGCCGCCGCCAGTCTTCCTTCGAGGAGCACAGACCTCCGTGAACAGCCATGCGGACAGCGCCGTCCTGTCGAAGATCGCCGAGCTCACCGAGCTGGCACTCGGTACCTACGCCTTCAACCCCGACCGTGTCGAGGAGGACGCCAACGGCGAGCGCCGTATCCACCAGGGCGGATACGGCGACCGCCAGCTCTTCGAGTTGGTCCAGAACGCCGCGGACGAACTGCGTGAGCAGCCCCGGGGAAAGATCCACGTCATCCTGGACGACGATCATCTGTACTGCGCGAACGAGGGCACCCCGATCACGCCGGAGGGCGCGGACACCATCCTGCGCATGGGGGTGTCCCGCAAGCGTGGCGGGCAGATCGGACGCTTCGGAGTGGGCGTGAAGTCCGTCCTCTCGGTGACGCCCACTCCCCAGTTCTTCAGCACTTCCGGCTCGTTCGGTTTCGACGCGGATTGGTCGGCGGCCGAGATCCTCGCCGCCGTCAACAAGGGCCGGGCCGAACGGGGGCTGCCTCCGGTGGAGAGCGTCGGCGAGACGCCCGTGCTGCGGCTGGCCCGGCCTCTCGACGTGGAGCAGGAGTGTGCGAGAGACGGGAGGCTGCGCGAGCTGCTGTCATGGGCTACGACCGTTGTGCGGCTGCCGTTGCTGCCGGGTGCGGCGGACCGCCTCGCGCTCGACATCCAGCAGCTCGGCAAGGGACGCAACGATGGCGGCAGGGAGGAGTTCCCTCGGCTCTTCCAGCTCTTCTCCCACCACGTGGGCACCGTCCTGCTGGAAGACGTGCGCAAGATGCCCAAGGTACGCCGCGAACTCACTGTGGAGCACGACGGGATCTTCCACACCGTCCGCGAAGCGCGCGGCGGGGCACACGCGGAGGTGGAGAGATTCCGAGTCTTCACGATGCCTCACTCCGTAACGGACGAGTCGCGGGGCACCGCCGGTGAGCTGCACGCTCGCGTCACCATCGACGTCTCCTGGGCCGTTCCGGAATACAAGGTGAACGAACAGGGGATCCGCCAGGTCCCCAACGAACGCGGTTGGTTCTGGTCGTTCTTCCCGACCAGGTACGCCACCACGCTCAGCGGTGCCCTCAATGCGGCCTGGAAGACCAACGAGGACCGTCAGAACCTGCTGACCGGCAGTAACCTCAACGAGGAGTTGATCCGGGTCGCGGCCGACCTGGTGGTCGGGGCGCTGCCCGACCTCGTGGAGCCCGAGGACCCGGCAGCGTACCTCCCGCTGCTGCCCGGCCGTACCAAGGAGTCGCCGAACTGGGCCTGCGCCCGACTGACCGAACTCGTGTGGAAGTCGACGGCGCAGAAACCGTCCCTTCCCGATCAGGACGGTGCGTTGCGGATCCCCGCCGAGTTGCGGATCCACCCGGAGCGGCTCCCGAAGGAGGCCCTCGCCCTGTGGAGCTCGTACCCCGGCCGTCCTCGCGACTGGGTGCACCACTCCGTGGAGGTCGGTGGGCGTCGGGGCAAGCTGACTCACTTCCTGGCCGCGGCCGACAAGCAGGAGGAGACCGTCCGGGACTGGCTCGAAGCGTTGGTCGAGGACGGCACCCCCGAGGCGTCCGCCACCGCGATCCGCCTGCTGGCACTGTTGCTCGACAAGCTTCCTGCGCACGAAGCCGAGGAGGCCCGGCGGGCCCGCATCGTCCTGACCGCCGGGCACGGTTTCGTCGCCCCCGTTGCGGGCCGCGTCTTCCGGGACTCCGGGGCCGACGGACTCCCCGACGACCTGGTGTACGTGGACGAGCGGATCTCCTCCGATGCCGCCCTGCTCAGTCACCTCGACCGCCTCGGAATCCGGGACGCCGACAGTCGTGGCCGATTCCAGAGCGTGCTCGACCAGGGCTTCGACGGTTACACCGACGAGTCGTGGACCCGCTTCTGGGAGTTGTTGCGCAGCGCGGGCGGCACCGCGCAGGTGCTGACCATCCGCGCGAAGGTGCCGCACATGGAGGAGACGCTGCGCGTGAGGACGATCGCCGGCGCCTTCCGCCCGCTCAAGGAATGCCTGCTGCCCGGCATGGTCGTCCCGGCGAACGGCTCGCGGGACGCGGAGATGGCCGTCGACATGTCCTTCCACGACGCCTCGGTGCTGCGGGAGCTCGGCATGAAGGACCGACCCACGCGCGGCCACCACCCCGAGCAGGAAGCCTGGTTCGAGGGGTACCACCGCGCGCAGCATGACGCGTACCTGGAGAGCCTCGACAAGAAGGCCGGCCGCGTCCAGATGCAGACCGTGCAGTTGGAGGGCTCGCCCACGGCCGGCCCGCTCCACCTCTTCGAGCACCTCTCTCCGGAGGGCAAGGCCGCTTTCGTCGACGCGGTGCCGGCCGACGGAATCGTCGAGTCCTGGACCCGGCAGATCGGCCGCAACGTGAGTACCCGTACGCGGGTGGAGTCCCCGATCCGATGGTTGCTGCGCCGCACCGGCATGGTGCACACCTCGAAGGGGCTGGTGCCGCTGCATGCAGCCGTGGGCCCCCAGCTCTCGGCGTACGCGCACGTCCTACCTGTGGCCACGAAGCTCGACGAGGACAAGGCCCGGCGTCTCGGACTGCCGACTTCGGTGCACGATGTCGCACCGGAACGCTGGTCCGCGCTTCTGGATCTGGTGAAAACCAGCGAGGACGACGCCCTCGTCGGCTCCACGTACGCCACCCTCATCCGCGTCGCCCTGGAGCTGGTCGAGGCCGAGGAGACGGTTCGCTGCCGGGTCGGCGACGAGTGGGAGATGCGCCCGGACAGCGACATCGCCGTGGCGACGACGCGTGCTGGCTACGACGAGCTGGTCCGGGAGAAGCACCCGGTGCTCCTCGTCGATGCCGAGCACGACCGTGAGCAGGCCGAGTACATGATCACCCAGTGGGGGATGCGGAGGGTCTCCGACGTCGTCGAGAAGCGGGTGCGGGCCGTGCCGGTCGGCCCGGCCGTACCGCTGGTCGACGAGTACCCGCCGCTGCGCCAGCGGCTCGGCAACCGGGCGAACGGCCTGTCCCTTCAGCGCTGTTCAGAGCTCGAGGAGGTGGTCCGTACTCCCAAGGGCAGCTGGAACACTCCGCTCGACGGCACCCGCCAGGAGCACACGGTCCTGGTGCCGGACGAGTTGTCCGCGGAGGAGGCGCTCGTCATCGCCGATCGCGAGTTCGGTTGGAACATGGGTGTCGCCGGATGCCGGGCCCTGATGCAGAAGTACGAGGCGGACAAGGCGGACCGTGCCTACCAGGCCCGCCTGACTGCCATCCGCCGGAGTCAGAGCGTTATCGACAAGATCGCCATGATGATCGACGAGGAGAGTCTCAAGACGGAACTCCCGGCCGGTCTGCTTGCCAGCGAGGTCTCCGAGACCGGGCAGGAGCCGGATGCCCGGCGCCTCGCGGAGATGGCCTACAACGCGCACGGAGAGTCGGTGCTGCGGGTGCACGCCAAGGACATCGCCACTCAGTACACCAACGCACCCCGCCACTTCGACGGTGGCTCCTCCGCCCTGCGGTTCGTGACCGACCTCGGCTTCCCCGACTCGTTCGCCGGTGCTCGCGTGCCCTCGCCCCCGGCACGGATGGAGGCACAGGGGCCGACGGAGTTCCCGGCCCTTCACCCCTACCAGGAGCGCCTGGCATCGAAGCTCACGCAGCTGTTGACGCTGTCGACGCCGCAGCGGGCCATGCTCAGTCTGCCGACGGGCGCGGGCAAGACCCGTGTCACGGCGGAGGGTGTCATCCGGTGGATCCGCGAGGCCGGCACGCCGCGGGGGCCGATCCTGTGGATGGCCCAGACCGAGGAACTGTGCGAGCAGGCCGTTCAGTCCTGGAAGTTCGTGTGGGAGAAGGTCGGCGCGGACCAGCCCCTGGTGATCGACCGGCTGTGGAGCAGCAATTCCGCGACACCGGTGTCCGATCGCCCGCACCTGGTCGTGGCCACCGATGCGAAGTTGCGGGTGTGTCTGCACACGGACGAGTACGCATGGTTGCGCGGGGCATCGCTGGTGCTCGCAGACGAGGCGCACGTCGCGATCGGTCGCCGGTACACCGAGATCCTGGAGCAGCTGGGGCTCACGCACCGTGAGACGCCACGCCATCTCGTCGGTCTGACCGCCACACCGTTCCGCAACGACGCCGACCTGACGCGGCGCCTCGCGCAGCGCTTCGGCAACCATCGTCTCGATGAAAACGTCTTCGTGGGCGAGCCCATCCCGAGCCTCCAGGATCTGGGCGTGCTGGCTCAGGTCGTCCACCGCGAACTGGCCGGCGCCCGGGTACAGCTCAACGCCGATGAACTGCGCACAGTGGAACAGTTCAACGGCTTTCTGCCGAAGGGCGCCGAGCAGCGCCTCGCCGAGGACGAGGCACGCAACCAGATGCTCCTCGACGAGATCACGGCAATGCCGGACGACTGGCCGGTCCTGGTGTTCGCGACGTCCGTGTCGCACGCCAAGTTCCTCGCGGCGAAGCTCGGCGACCGCGGCATCAGGGCCGCAGCCATCGACTCGGCGACTCCCACCACCGAGCGTCGCCAGCGGGTCGACGCGTTCCGCCGGGGGGAGATCCGGGTCATCACGAACTACGGCGTGCTGACTCAGGGGTTCGATGCACCGGCGACGCGGGCAGTGGTCATCGCCCGTCCCGTGTACAGCGCCAACAGCTACCAACAGATGATCGGCCGCGGACTGCGCGGTCCCCGCAACGGTGGCAAGGACACCTGCCTGATCCTCGACGTGCGTGACAACGTCGTGAACCACGACGAGAGCCTTGCCTTCACCAAGTTCGAGTACCTGTGGAAGAAGGGGGAGCAGTGACCTCCCGGAACGGGGACGGCTTCTCGCTCACCCCGGCCCAGTCCTCCGTAGTGACGCAACCCTGGGACGCGAGGACGCTCGTCACGGCGGGTGCCGGCGCCGGCAAGACGACCACTCTGACGTACCGGCTGGAGCACCTGACGGGTACCGAAGAGCTGGAAGCGGGTGAGATCCTCGTCCTGAGCTTCTCGCGCGCCGCCGTGCGTGAGCTGCGAGAGCGAGTCGACCGGCTCGCCACCACCGCCCGCCGGGTGCGCGCCCAGACATTCGACGGCTGGGCCCTGTCACTGTTGCTCCTGGAGGACCCGCAGCGGAACGATCTGGCGGGTACGGGCTTCGACCGGCGGATCAGGATGGCGACGCAAGCCATCGAGCGCGGAGTGCTCGACGAATGTGAGCAGGGGGTTCCCGCTCATGTCGTCATCGACGAGGTACAGGACCTGGTGGGCGCGCGCCGGGACATGGTGGAGGCATTGCTCGACCGGTATGCCGACAACTGCGGGTTCACGGTGGTCGGGGATGCTGCGCAGGCGGTCTACGGCTTCCAGGTGACCGATCCCGACGAGCGCGCGGCCGAGACGAACCTCTTCCTCCGTTGGGTGCGCTGCTCCTTCGGTGACGATCTGGTGGAGGTGACGCTGGCCGACAACTTCCGCGCTCGTACGCCGGAGTCCCGCATCGCACTGTCCTTCGGTGCTCCTCTGCAGAACCTCTCCGACGACGCGCCCGAAGCGGCGGAGGAGGGTGAGGCACTGTACGCGGAACTGCGCTCCGAACTGTCGCTCGCTCCGGCATTCGGTAGCTTCGACGACCCGTTCACCCTCGACTCGTTGCGCCACTTCGACGGTACGACCGCGATCCTGTGCCGGGACAACGGGCAGGTGCTCCACCTGGCGGAGCGACTCGACGAGCTGGGCGTGGACCACCGTATCCAGCGTTCACCCCGCTCGCGCCCCGCCCCGGTGTGGATGGCGGACCTGCTGCTCGCGACCGGCGCGGGGCGGCTGACCGAGGACCGTTTCCTCGAACTGGTCGCACTTCCCCAGGAAGCGGCCTCGAAGCGCACGTGGCACTCGCTGCGACGTTGTGCCGGCGGCGCACGCGGGACGCTCGACCTGGAGGCGTTGCGCCGGGCGATCGCCGAGGGGCGTCTGCCGGACGAGCTGACGGCGCCGCCCGTCCATCCGCTGGTCGTCTCCACAGTCCACCGGGCGAAGGGGCTGGAGTTCGACCGCGTGATCGTCGTCGAGCCGCAGGCACCTTCCGACTGGCGGGGCAAGCACAGGGACGCACCGGCCGAGGCGCGCCTGCTGTACGTGGCGATGACCCGGCCGCGCGACGACATCTACCGACTCTCGCGTCCGAACACGTGGATGATACGCAAGCATCAGCAGATCGACCGTTGGTACGTGGGCGGCCGTCAGTCGTACGTCCGTGCCGGTGTCGAAGCCGGCGATCTCGACGTGTGTCGCGAGGCACCCGCCGGTGCCACGGAACCAACGAGTGATCCGGTACTGTCCCAGCAATACCTCCGTGAAGGCGTTCGTTGCGGCGACCCGGTGGAGCTGTACCGGCTGCACGATCTACCTGCTTCGGCCGAGGAGACCCCTCCGTACGGGATCTTCCACGAGGGGCGGCCGATCGGTGCCGTGTCCGATCGATTCCGACGCGACATGTGGCGCCTGTTGAAGACCAACGTCGGCCGGAAGGTCGAGCGGTGGCCTTGCCGCGTCACGGGGCTGCGCGTCGACACCGTCGAGACCGTTGCCGGCTTCCCCGCTCTCACCGAGCGCCTGGGCCTGGGGGACAGGGGCGTCTGGATCGCCCCGCGCCTGTGCGGCCTGGGCCGCTTCGACTGGACCCACGCCGAGACCCTTCCGGAAGGACACTGCCACCCGTGACCGCACCTTCTCCACACGCGGCGCACTACGCGCTGCGCACCGAACTGCGCGACGCACTGCGGAGTGACCTCCTGGGTCCTCACGGGGACGTCGAGGAGGTCCTGACCGATGATGCGCCGATCAGCGCGTACCCGATCGGCGTCCTCTTCCCTCGGCCTTCGGCCATCGAGAACGGTACCCGGCCGACATCGACCCTGGGTGACGAGGACGGCGTGGACACCCCGCCCGATGTCGTTTCCGGGGACGACGGGGAGCAGGGCGCCGCGGACCTGGGTATCGCGCTGGCCAACCTGCGCAAGCCGTCGTCCATGGGATTGACCTTCGCGGTCGATCCTGCCGAGTCCCCGCGCCTGACCGTCAAGGTCGAAGCTGCCCGGTACATCCCGGAGGACGAGGCGGGACACCCCGTCGAGCCGCGTCGCGGCGAGGCCCGTAGCACCGAGCGGCAGAAAGAACGCTGGCGCCGCGAACCCCTCGTGTGCGAACCGGGTGAGTTCGATGTGCGGCGTCCGGGCTCCGTACGCGGCACTTTGTACAACGGCCTGGAATGGCGGGCCTTGGTGCGTCCCATCGCGTCGAACGGCACGGTGACGGTCACCGTGACCGTCGTGAACACACTGACGGCCGGAGAGTTCGACCTGCAGGATGCGTACTGCTTCTTCCAGCCCGAGGTGACGGTGCACGGCACGGAGGGCTCCCTTCCCTTCGTGGAGCGGCCCACTGAGATCGATGCGGTCGACGAGGAGCAGGCCCTCAGCCGCCTGTTGCACCGACACGCCCCGGTGTTTGCGACGGGCCATGGCACGTCCGTCGTGTGGGACTGGCAGGCTCCGTCTCTGCGTACCTCGATGCCCGAACGGGCGGCGGTCGCATCGGTGCGAACCGAGTTCGTGCCCACGCACGAGGTGCTGTTGACCGACTCGAACCCGGAGATCGACGACCGGGCATTGACCATGTACGGGCTCGGGCACGGGACGCGCGAGGAAGCCGTGGCCGCCCTCACACGCCTGCTCCAGGGGTACGAGGAGTGGATCGACGCGCGCGAGGCCGATGCCTGTACTCTCGCCGGCACCTCGCACGCGCAGGCGGCCCGGCGTCAGGTGGACTTGTGCCGTGTCGCCTTGCAGCGTATGCGGCGAGGGGTGGCGCTCCTGGAGGACGACCGGCAGCCGGACGTCTTCCGCGCCTTCCGGTGGGCGAACCAGGCAATGGCGCAGCAGCGGGCACGCACGGCATGGATCAAGCAGGGCAGGACGGGAGAACCGCAGGTCGCAGCGGGCAAATGGCGGCCCTTTCAGGTCGCCTTCATGTTGCTGTGCCTGCAGGGGATCGTCGATCCGAAGCACGAGGATCGCGACGTCGCCGACCTGCTGTGGTTCCCGACCGGTGGCGGAAAGACCGAGGCATACCTCGGTCTGATCGCGTTCACCACCTTCCTGCGCCGACTGCGCGACGGTGCATGCGGCGGCGGGGTCACGGTCATCATGCGCTACACGCTGCGTCTGCTGACGCTCCAGCAGTTCGAGCGTGCCGCGGCCCTGATCTGCGCGATGGAGCGAGTACGTGCGGAACACGCGGTGCAACTGGGCACCGAGCCGGTGTCGCTCGGCATGTGGGTCGGCAAGTCGGCTACCCCGAACGACCTGGAGAGTGCCCAGGATCGGCTGGACGCACTGCGCCGCGAGCCGGGCAAGTCTCTGCAGAAGGAGAACCCGGTCCAGCTGCAGGCATGTCCGTGGTGCGGTGAACCGCTGACCGCCTTCGACTACCAGGTACGCGAGAGCGCACGCCGCATGATCGTGTGCTGCCCGAACACCGCTTGCGCCTTCCACTCCGGCGACGGCCTCCCGGTGCACCTGGTCGACGAGGCGGTGTACGACGCGCATCCGACCCTCGTCGTCGCCACCGTCGACAAGTTCGCCTCAATGCCTTGGGTCACCGCCACAGCCGCCTTGTTCAACCGTGACGACTCGGACGGTCGGCGCCCACCGGAACTCATCGTTCAGGACGAACTTCACCTCATTTCAGGACCGTTGGGGACGCTCACCGGCCTGTACGAGACGGCCGTGGACGTACTCGCGGAGCGCCCGAAGGTGGTGGCGTCCACGGCAACCATCCGGCGGGCATCGGAGCAGGTCGGCGCGCTGTTCGACCGTCGTGTCGCTCAGTTCCCACCGGCAGGCCTGGACTCGCGCGACTCCTGGTTCGCCGTCGAGACGCCGCGTGAGGACAAGGCGTCACGTCGATATATCGGCCTATTGACGCCGAGCACCAGCCAGGCGTCCCTCCTGGTGCGCACGTACGCCGCATTGTTGGACGCGGCGGCCCGCTTCGCGGCCGACCCTGAGGTCAAGGACGCGTATTGGACGCTCGTCGGCTACTTCAACAGCCTGCGCCTGCTCTCGGCCGCCGAACTTCAGGTCCTCGACGACGTCCAGGACCGTCTGGAACTGCTCGGTGGGCGCACGCCGGCGGGGCCGCGTACCGCGACGCAGCTGATCGAGCTCAGCAGCCGTGCCGACTCCAGCGCTGTCCCGCGCCACCTGCGCCAGCTGGAGCGCAGGTTGCCCGACCCGGACACCCTTGACGTGCTCCTCGCCACGAACATGATCTCCGTCGGTGTGGACATCGACCGGCTCGGTCTGATGGCGGTGATGGGCCAGCCTCAGACGACCGCCGAGTACATCCAGGCAACCAGCCGTGTCGGGCGCCGGCACCCCGGCCTGGTCGCCGTCATGTACAACTCGGCCCGCTCGAGGGATCGTTCGCACTATGAAGGGTTTCCCGCCTTCCACTCCGCCCTCTATCGAGAGGTGGAGTCGACGAGCGTCACTCCGTTCTCGTCCCGGGCGCGCGACCGTGGCCTGCATGCAGTTGTGGTGGCGCTCGCCCGGCTGATGCTTCCTGCCGCGCGTGCCGACGAGGCGGCCGCGGACATCGCGGGCTTTGTCGACGAGCTGAACGCCGTCGTTCGGCCGCGCATCCTCGACCGCGTCGGATCGGTGGACGACCTGGAGCGCAAGGCTACCGCTCGGAGCTTCGACGAGTTCGTACAGTGGTGGCTCGACCAGGCAGCCGACCATCCGACGCTGAGGTACACGGCTCGGCGTGGCTCTCATCAGCCCGCTCTGCTCACCGGTTTCGACGACGAGGACCCCAATGCGACCGGCTGGTCCACTCTGTGGAGCCTGCGTGACGTCGACGCCGAATCCACCCTTTTTCTGGAGCGCTGACCACCATGACCCCGCCCCCTCCGCAGCGCCGCCGACGCGGCACCGGTGCCGTCGCCGCCCGCCCCCGCAAGGTCGGTGGCGTACGACGGTCCCAGATGGTGACGACATACGGCGTCGGCGCCATGATCGCCGTGGACAACGAGTCCTTCGTCGTCGCGGGCCTCGACACGTGGGACGTTTCGGAAGCCCCCGAGGTTCTGGAGCGCCGTCTGGCCCGGATCCTGCACGTGCGTGCCTTCCGTCAACCTCCCGCCCCCGACCCCGACCGTGGCAAGGACGGTGTCCGCGTGCGCCGCTTCCCGGAGATGTACTCCTGCCCCAAGTGCACTGCGCTGCAGCCCTTCTTCAAGTTCAACTCTCCGCCCAGGGTGGCGCGGTGCGGGGAGTGCGAGGAGGAGCTCGTCCCTTCGCGTTTCGTGTTGGCCTGCAACAACGGGCACATCACGGACTTCCCCTACTGGCGGTGGGTCCACCGCGGCAGCGGCCATACCGGCGGCCTGTGCGGCGGCACGCTGTCATTGCGTACCAACGGCAGTACGGCCTCACTGCGTTCTGTGGTTGTGGCGTGCAGCTGCGGCGTGCCCGAGGTCTCCATGGAAGGCGCCTTCCGTAGCCGCGTTCTGCAGGATCTGGGCATCCGCTGCGAGGGCCGCCGCCCGTGGCTGAAGGATGCGCCGGTCGAGGCGTGCGACCAGGTACCGCGAGCGATGCAGCGAGGCTCCTCCGCGGTGTGGCATCCGCTGGTCGCCAGTGCCCTGTCGATCCCGCCGTGGGGCGAAGGCCTGCACAAACTGGTGGAGAAGCACAAGCTGATCGGTGCTTCCGAGGAAACCGTCCGTTGGTTCGCCAAGCATCACCCGGCCGTGCTCAAGAGCGTGGATGCGACGGTCGACGATGTCATCGACCTGGTGCGGGCTGTCGAGGAGGAAGACGCGGAGGCTGTCGGGGACGACATTCCCGCACCGCTGGCCCACAGCGCACTCAGGCAGGAGGAGTACGTCCGGCTGGTGCGTGGCAACCCCGAGCGATATGCGGCAGAGTGGCAGCCCTTCGTGTGCGAGAAGCCTCAGGGACCCCCGGATGTGCTGAGCCCCCTGGGGCTGCACGACACCAAGCTGGTCAAGCGGTTGCGCGAGGTGCGGGCGCTGGCATCGTTCATGCGGGGGGACCTGCCTTCCGAGGCAGACTCCGAGCGGCGTAGGGCACCCCTGACCCTTTCGGACGACATCGACTGGCTGCCGGCGATCGAGGTCATCGGCGAGGGCGTGTTCCTGCGATTGGACGGGGACCGGTTGCGCGACTGGGAGACCGATTCGACGGTCGTCGCCCGCGCACAGCGCATCCGCGACAGTCATCTCACCCAGCTCCGGCGCCGTGCGGGCGCCCCGAACGGCTCGGGGGCGAGGGGGCCCGAGGAATCGGATTCGCCGGTCTCGCCCCGCTATCTCCTGCTCCACACCCTCGCCCACATCCTGATCAACGAGTGGAGCCTGGACGGTGGCTATCCCACCTCCGCCCTGCGAGAGCGCCTGTACTGCGGTGACGACATGGCAGGCATCCTGCTCTACACCGCCACCAGTGACTCCGCCGGCAGCCTCGGCGGTATTGTCGCCCAGGGTGAACCCGACCGCCTGGCCCATACGCTCAAAGCCGCCCTGACCCGCGCGGCCTGGTGCTCGAACGACCCGCTGTGCATGGAGTCCCAGGCCGCCGGCGTCGACAACGTCAATCTCGCCGCCTGCCATGCGTGTGTCCTGCTGCCCGAGACCAGCTGTGAGACCAACAACAGCTTCCTCGACCGGGCTCTGCTGATCGGCACCTCCACGGGCAGCGTGCCCGGATACTTCCAGGGCCTCGTCCAGAACCCGGCCACCGGGGTGGGTGAGGGCTTCGTGTACGAGCCGGGCCTACCCCGGTGATCTGCCCGGCTGTATCTGCATGACGCCTTCGAGCTGCTGATCTGCGGTTTCTTCGAGCCGGACGCCGATTACTGCCGATAAGGAGGTTCCGCGGTGTCCGGAACGCGAGTGGAAAAAAGCCTCGAGTTGCTCCTGTATATGCCTCAGGGGCCATCCGAAGATGGCCCCTGAGCTGCAAAAACACCGTCGGGACGACAGGATTTGAACCTGCGACCCCTTGACCCCCAGTCAAGTGCGCTACCAAGCTGCGCCACGTCCCGGTGCTCTGCACCGTTCCCGGGCGGGCCCGGTCGGTGCGTGCAGAAGAAAAATACCTGTCCGCGGCCCGGAATCCAAAACGGGGTCCTGGTGGAGGTCTGTCCGGGTGCGGGCGCGGCGCCGTGAGCGGTGTTTCAATGCCGCCATGAGTAAGGACGTAACGGTACGAATGCGGCGCGTGTACGACGCCGTGGACCCCGATGACGGAGCGCGGGCGCTCGTCGACCGGCTCTGGCCGCGCGGGCTCGCGAAGGACGCGGCGCGGCTGGACGAGTGGTGCAAAGGCGTGGCGCCGTCGAACGAGCTGCGCAAGTGGTACGGACACCGGGTGGAGGCCTACGAGGAGTTCGCCGAGCGGTACCGCGCGGAGCTGTCCGGGGAGCCGGGGAGCTCCGCGCTGGAGCGACTGCGGGAGCTGGCGGCGGACGGGCCGCTCACCCTGCTGACGGCGACCAAGGAGCTGGAGCTCAGCCATGCGGCGGTGCTGCTGAATCTGCTCCGTGAGGGTGCCTGAGCCGCCTGAGTCGCCTTGCACGCCACCTCTGACCAGCACGGTTGACGAAACATACGGAGCACTGCATAGTTATACCCATCAGCGTATGCACCCTGAGGAGAAACCCGTGACCGAGCGCGTCGTACTCGCCTATTCAGGCGGCCTTGACACCTCTGTCTGCATCGGCTGGATCGCCGAGGAGACGGGCGCCGAGGTCATCGCCGTCGCGGTGGACGTCGGCCAGGGCGGCGAGGACCTGGACGTCATCCGCAAGCGCGCGCTCGCCTGCGGTGCGGTCGAGGCCGAGGTCGCGGACGCCAAGGACGAGTTCGCCGACGAGTACTGCCTCCCGGCGATCAAGGCCAATGCGCTGTACATGGACAAGTACCCGCTGGTCTCCGCGCTCTCCCGGCCGACCATCGTCAAGCACCTGGTCGCCGCCGCGAAGAAGCACGGCGCGACGACCGTCGCGCACGGCTGCACCGGCAAGGGCAACGACCAGGTCCGCTTCGAGGCCGGCATCTCCTCCCTCGCGCCCGACCTGCAGTGCATCGCCCCGGTCCGCGACTACGCGATGACCCGGGACAAGGCGATCGCCTTCTGCGAGGAGAAGAACCTCCCGATCGCGACCACCAAGAAGTCGCCGTACTCGATCGACCAGAACGTCTTCGGGCGGGCCGTCGAGACCGGCTTCCTGGAGGACATCTGGAACGCGCCGATCGAGGACGTGTACGAGTACACCGCCGACCCGGCCACGCCCCGCGAGGCCGACGAGGTCGTCATCACCTTCAAGGAGGGCGTGCCGGTCGCGATCGACGGCAAGCCCGTCACCGTCCTGCAGGCCATCCAGCAGCTCAACGAGCGGGCCGGCGCGCAGGGCATCGGCCGGATCGACATGGTCGAGGACCGGCTGGTCGGCATCAAGAGCCGCGAGGTCTACGAGGCGCCGGGTGCGATCGCGCTGATCACCGCGCACCAGGAGCTGGAGAACGTCACCGTCGAGCGCGAGCTGGCCCGCTACAAGCGGCAGGTCGAGCAGCGCTGGGGCGAGCTGGTCTACGACGGCCTGTGGTTCTCGCCGCTCAAGCGCGCGCTGGACGGCTTCATCAACGAGGCCAACCAGCACGTCTCCGGGGACATCCGGATGACGCTGCACGGTGGCCGCGCCGTCGTGACTGGCCGGAAGTCCGACCAGTCGCTGTACGACTTCAACCTGGCGACGTACGACACCGGCGACACGTTCGACCAGTCGCTCTCGAAGGGCTTCATCGAGCTCTTCGGCATGTCGAGCAAGATCGCGGCCAAGCGCGACCTGTCCTGATCGCCCGTACCCCACCCGCGCTGCGGGCAGTCGTGCCGCTGGGGCGATGGGGGTCCCCCCTGCTCGAGCGAAGCCGAGAGCTTGGGGGAGGGTGGGCGCAGCTATTACCACCGGCGGGAAGCCGGACACACACCACGAGGAGCACCACGTGAGCAACGGCAGCAACGGCGACGTCCGGCTCTGGGGCGGCCGCTTTGCGGACGGTCCCGCCGAGGCCCTGGCCAAGCTGTCCGCGTCCGTCCACTTCGACTGGCGCCTGGCCCCCTACGACATCGCCGGATCCCGTGCGCACGCCCGTGTGCTCCACAAGGCGGGCCTGCTGACGGCCGACGAGCTGACCCGCATGCTCGCCGGTCTCGACCAGCTCGAACGAGACGTCGCCGACGGCTCGTTCACCGGCACCATCGCCGACGAGGACGTGCACACCGCGCTGGAGCGCGGCCTGCTGGAGCGGCTCGGCCCGGACCTCGGCGGCAAGCTGCGGGCCGGCCGGTCCCGGAACGACCAGGTCGCGACGCTCTTCCGGATGTACCTGCGGGACCACGCGCGGATTCTCGGCGGTCTGCTCGGCGAGCTCCAGGAGGCGCTGATCGGGCTGGCCGAGGCGCACCCGGACGTCGCGATGCCCGGCCGCACCCACCTCCAGCACGCCCAGCCCGTCCTCTTCGCGCACCATGTCCTCGCGCACGTCCAGGCGCTGTCCCGGAACGCCGAGCGGCTGCGCCAGTGGGACGACCGCACGGCCGTCTCGCCGTACGGCTCGGGCGCGCTGGCGGGTTCGTCGCTGGGCCTCGACCCGGAGGCCGTGGCCAAGGACCTCGGGTTCGAGCACGGCTCCGCCGGCAACTCCATCGACGGCACGGCGTCCCGTGACTTCGTCGCGGAGTTCGCCTTCATCACCGCGATGATCGGCGTCGACCTCTCCCGTATCGCCGAGGAGGTCATCATCTGGAACACGAAGGAGTTCTCCTTCGTGACCCTGCACGACGCCTTCTCCACCGGCTCGTCGATCATGCCGCAGAAGAAGAACCCGGACATCGCCGAGCTGGCGCGCGGCAAGTCCGGCCGCCTCATCGGCAACCTGACCGGCCTGCTGGCGACCCTCAAGGCGCTGCCGCTCGCGTACAACCGCGACCTCCAGGAGGACAAGGAGCCGGTCTTCGACTCCTGCGACCAGCTGGAGACCCTGCTCCCGGCCTTCACCGGCATGATGGCCACGCTGACCGTCAACCGCGAGCGCATGGAGGAGCTGGCCCCGGCCGGCTTCTCGCTCGCCACCGACATCGCGGAGTGGCTGGTCAAGCAGGGCGTGCCGTTCCGTGTCGCGCACGAGGTCGCGGGCGAGTGCGTGAAGGAGTGCGAGGCGCACGGCATCGAGCTGGACCAGCTCACCGACGAGCAGTTCGCGAAGATCTCCGAGCACCTGACCCCCGAGGTGCGGACCGTGCTCAACGTGCCCGGCGCGCTCGCCTCGCGCAGCGGCCGCGGCGGTACGGCGCCCTCGGCGGTCGCCGTCCAGCTCGCCGAGGTCAAGGCGGACCTGGCCACGCAGCAGGCGTGGGCCACGGCCAAGCAGAAGTAACCCCCGAAGCGGCAGCGGCCGCCGTCCGGTCTTCCCGACCGGGCGGCGGCCGCTTTTGTGTGCTTACGGTGGGGTGTGGTGAGACGGGCATGCGGTCGATGAGACATTTATGTCTCATTCGCGTATGATCCGTCTCATGGCCGTGGACAGAGAACGCGTACTGAAGGACGCTGCAGCGCTGCTCACCCGGAAGAGCACCGCCTCGATGGACGACATCGCGCGGGCCGCCGGGATCAGCCGGGCGACGCTGCACCGGCACTTCGCGGGGCGGGACGCGCTCATCCGGGCGCTGGAGGAGCTGGGCATCAAGGACACCGCGCGGGCGCTGGACGCCGCCCGGCTGGAGGAGGGCGGCGCGGACGCCGCGCTGCGCCGGCTGATCGGCGAGCTCGAGCCGGTCGCCGGGGTGCTGGCCTTCCTCTACACCGAGAACCAGCTCTTCGAGGGCGAGGAGATCAACGGAGGCTGGCTGGCGCTCGACGCCCGGATACACGCGCTTTTCCGGCGGGGCCAGGAAGAGGGGACCTTCCGCATCGATCTCACCCCGGCCTGGCTGACCGAGGCGCTGTACGGACTGATCTGTGCGGGCGCCTGGTCGGTGCACGAGGGCCGGCTGGCCCGCGCCGACCGTAACCACTCCATCGCCGAACTGCTGCTCGGCGGCGTACGAAGGGAAAGCACACGATGAGCGGGGCCGTGGCCGCGGGAGCGGCCGGGAAGGCAACAGTGGAACAGCCGCGTCCGGGGCGCTGGCTCGCGCTCGCCGTGCTGGTCCTCGCGGTGCTGCTGGTCGGCGTCGACGCCACGGTGCTGGGCCTGGCCGCGCCGTACCTCAGCGAGGACCTGCGCCCCTCGGGCACCCAGCTGCTGTGGATCGGCGACGTGTACTCGTTCGTCATCGCCGGTCTGCTGGTCTCGATGGGCAGCCTGGGCGACCGGATCGGGCGCAAGAAGCTGCTGCTGACCGGTTCGGTGGCGTTCGGCGCGATGTCGGCGCTCGCGGCGTACGCGACGACGCCGGAGATGATGATCGCGGCGCGGGCGCTGCAGGGCGTGGCCGGCGCGACGCTGATGCCGTCCACCCTCGCGCTGATCCGCAACCTCTTCCACGACCCCCGCGAGCGCAGCCTGGCGGTGGGCGTCTGGGGCGCTGCGGCCTCCGCGGGTACGGCCGTCGGCCCGGTGCTCGGCGGCTTCCTGCTCGGTCACTTCTGGTGGGGCTCGGTCTTCCTGATCAATCTGCCGGTGATGGTGGTGCTGGTCGCCGTCGGCATCAAGGTGCTGCCGGAGTCCCGGAATCCGAAGCCGGGGCCGTGGGACCTGACCAGCGTCGGGCTGTCGCTGGTCGGCATGGTCGGCGTGGTGTACGCGATCAAGGAGGCCGCGGCGCACGGCGTCGGGATCGGAGTCGCCCTCGCGGCCGTCATCGGCGTGGCCGCGCTCGTCGCCTTCGTACGCCGCCAACTGCGGCTGCCCACACCGCTGCTGGACATGAAGCTCTTCAGCAACCGGGGCTTCTCCGGCGCCGTGCTCGCCGACCTGCTGACCATCCTGGGCCTGGCCGGGCTGCTCTTCTTCCTGTCCCAGTTCCTGCAGATGGTGCAGGGGCGCTCGCCGCTCAACGCGGGACTGGTCGAACTGCCCGCCGCCGTCGGCGCGATGGGCGCGGGGCTGGCCGCCGGCCCTGTCGCGCGCCGGCTGTCGGTGCGGACGGTGGTCTCCGGCGGGCTGGTGCTGGTGGGGCTCGGGCTCGGGGCGTGCGCCTGGGTGGACGCCGACACCGCGACGCCGGTGCTGGGCGCGATCCTCTTCATCGTCGGTGTCGGCGCGGGCTTCTCCTTCACCATCACCGCCGACGTGATCCTCTCCAGCGTGCCCAAGGAGCAGGCGGGCGCCGCCTCGGCGGTCTCGGAGACGGCGTACGAACTGGGCTCTGCGCTCGGTATCGCGCTGCTCGGCTCGGTGGTCACCGGCGTGTACCGGAACTTCACGGCGCCCGAGGGGGTGCCGGCCGACGCGGTCGGCGCGGCACGCGAGTCGCTGGGCGGCGCGGTCGAGACGGCGGGCGACCTGCCGCACCGCACGGGCGAGGCGCTGCTGTCCGCCGCGCAGCGGGCGTTCACCGACGGCATGGAGGCCGCCGCGGTGGCGGGCGGCGTCATCTCACTGGCCGCCGCGGTCGCCGCGTGGGTACTGCTGCGCGGGCGGAAGCTGGAGGGCGGCGACTGAGGCCTGTGCTTCAAAGCCCGGCCGGGCCACGCGTACCCGGCCGGGCCCGCGCGTCCCGCGGCCGGAGCGCGCGTCCGCGCCGGTAGCCTGCGCCGTGCCAGGACTTCGAGCGCTTCCGGAGGAGGACCGTCATGGCACTGGCCGCCGACGACCGCACCGCCATCGCCGAGCTGCTCGCACTGCACGGGCACCTGTTCGACGAGGGTGAGCTGCACCGGCTCGACGAGCTGTTCACCGCCGACGTCGTCTACGACGTCAGCGACTTCGGACAGCCGCCGCTCAAGGGCCTGCGGGCCATCCGCGAGGCGGCGTTCGCGCTGGGCGAGGCCATCCCGGTGGGCCACCACGTCACCAACATCGTCCTCACCGAGCTGCCCGCCGACGGCGGGGTGCACGCCCGTTCCAAGGGCATCGGCGTCAACGCGGACGGCACGTGCGGGACGGTCACGTACGAGGACACCGTCGTACGGGGCGCCGACGGCTGGCGCATCAGCCACCGCAAGGTCCTCGCGCGCCGCGCCCCGCTGGGCGGCCGCTGACTGTATGCGACGGGCCCCCTGCCGCGCACAGCGGCAGGGGGCCCGGGAAGAAGTCGGCGAGGTGTCAGGCCGCCTTGGCCTTGGTGGCGTACACGTCGACGTACTCCTGGCCGGACAGCCGCATCACGTCGCTCATGACCTCGTCGGTGACCGCGCGCAGGACGTAGCGGTCCCGGTCCATGCCGTCGTACCGGCTGAAGTCCAGCGGCTCACCGAAGCGGCAGGTCACCGGCGCGACGCGGGGCATGCCCTTGCCGCCGGGCTGCACCTTGTCGGTGCCGATCAGCGCGAAGGGGACGACCGGCGCGCCGGTCATCAGCGTCAGCCGGGCGATGCCGGTACGGCCCCGGTAGAGGCGGCCGTCGGGGGAGCGGGTGCCCTCCGGGTAGATACCGAAGACCTTGCCCTGCTCCAGGACGCGGCGGCCGGTCATCAGCGCGGCGACGCCGCCGTGCCCGCCGTCCCGGTCGACCGGGATCATGCCGGCGGTGGTGAAGAACCAGGCCATCAGCCGGCCCTTGACGCCCTTGCCCTTGACGTACTCGTCCTTGGCGATGAAGTACACCTGGCGCTTGGTCCGCTGCTCGACGATCAGCGACAGGAACAGCGAGTCGATGAAGGTCACGTGGTTGCCGGCCAGGATCACCGGTCCGCTGCCTGGAATGCCCTCGATCCCCTCGACCTTCGGGCGGAACAGGACACGCATGACGAATCCGAGAGTCGCCTTCAGCAGAATGCGGGACAACGGGCCCTCCGGTTTGGCTGGTCAGTGCAGGAGTCTGCAGGTGAGGACGATACTCGCGGCCCAACCTCGATCGCACATCGGGTTCATGGGATCGATACGCAGAGTTGACACGCCCTGCCGCTGCGTCACGGGTGGTTAACCGGGCCGCCATGCGAAGAACGCAGGGGCCGTGTCTACACCGCCTGCGGGACAGATGATGCGTACGGACGTTCGCGAGTGGCCGGAACAGATCCCTCACGCGTCATCTGCGTTCACCCGCGTGTTCGGTCGGATGTCTCCCACTGGAAAGCTGTAGGGGCCTACCATCACCCCGGCACCGGCAGGTGCCGCACATCACAGGACCATGAGGAGTCGGGGACAACATGGACAAGGCGCAGCGACCCGGGCGGCGGACCGTACTGAGCGTTGCGGCGCTCGGCGCCGGAGCAGCGGTGCTGGGCGGCGGGGCCGGTACGGCGATCGCGGCCGGGCGCGGGCACGGCGGTCACGGCGGCGGTGAACTGCCCGTCCCGCTGGTCGTCGGCCACCGCGGCGCGAGCGGCTACCGCCCCGAGCACACCTTCGGCTCCTACCAGCTCGCCCTGGACATGGGCGCGGACATCATCGAGCAGGACCTCGTCCCCACCAAGGACGGCCACCTGGTCTGCCGGCACGAGAACGACATCACCGCCACCACCGACGTCGCCGACCACCCGGAGTTCGCGGGCCGCAAGACGACCAAGACGGTCGACGGCACTAAGCTCACCGGCTGGTTCACCGAGGACTTCACGCTCGCCGAGCTGAAGACCCTGCGCGCCAAGGAGCGCATCCCGCAGACCCGGCAGCACAACACCCTCTACGACGGGCGCTGGGGCATCCCCACCCTCGAAGAGGTCTTCCAGTGGGCCGAGCGCGAGGGCAAGAAGCGCGGCCGCCGCATCTGGCTGCACATCGAGACCAAGCACCCCACCTACTTCCGCAAGCTCGGCCTCGGCCTGGAGGAGCCGCTCGCCAAGCTGCTGCGCCAGTACGGCCGGCACAAGAAGGACTCCCCGAACTTCCTGCAGTCCTTCGAGCCGAGCAGCATCCAGCGGCTGGACAAGCTGGTCGACTGCCCCAAGGTCGTACTGCTCAGCACGCTCAAGAGCCAGCCGTGGGACTTCAAGGAGGCCGGCGACAAGCGCACCGTCGCCGACCTGGTCGCGCCCGAGGGGCTGCGCTGGATCGCCTCCTTCGCGCAGGGCATCGGCCCGGACCTCACCGTGATCATCCCGCGCACCGCCGACGGCAAGCTCGGCACGCCCTCCTCGGTGGTCAAGGACGCGCACGACGCGGGCCTGGTCCTGCACCCGTACACGGTCCGCAACGAGAACACCTTCCTCCCGGTCGACCTGCGCAAGGGCAGCGACCCGGCCGCGTACGGCGACTCCCTCGCCTACTTCAAGGCGCTCTTCGCGACCGGCATCGACGGGCTGTTCTCCGACAACCCGGACACCGCGCTGCTGGCGGCCGCGGAGTTCCGCAAGCGCTGACCGCGCGCACGGCGTGACAGCGGGCGGGGGTCGATGGCCCCCGCCCGTGCGTGCTGCTCCCGTACACCCGAATGGCCGGTCCGCCGGCCGAGCCCGCGCGCGACACCCAGCCGCCGGCCTCGATGCCGAGCGGCGCCGCGCGCTGCTCGCCGTCGCTGCTCAACTGCGCTCAACTGCCGGGCCGCTGCCAGGAGTTGGTACGCGCTCTGTCGGCGGGCGGCGATCCGGCCTACCGTGAGTTCTCATCTGAGTTGGGAATGTCACAGGAGAGCATGGGGTCGCTCCGTTCCCGTTGTCCGGCATGTCTGCGCAGAATGCTGACGGCGGAGGTTGGGCTTCCTGAACTCCGGGGAAAGGAGCGTTGACCCCGCCATGGCGGCGCCGCGCATCCCGTGGTGCCATCAAGTCAGGGCAGATCCGTCCGGGCGCCGCACCACACCCTCATGGCACCCGGGCTCACCGAACCGAAAAGGGGAGGCCAGCACGCATGGGCATGAGCGTGACCATCTCTGCGGCGACCGACAGCGACGCCGAGCAGATCCTCAAGCTGCAGTACCTGTGCTACCAGTCCGAGGCCGCGCTGTACGACGACTACTCGATCGAGCCGCTCACGCAGACGTTCGATGAGTTGCGCGCCGAGATGCGCGACGGATGCGTGGTGGTCGCCCGCCTCGGCGACGAGGTCGTCGGCTCCGTGCGCGGTGCGGTCGACGCCGACGGCGTGGGCGGCATCGACAAGCTGATCGTGCATCCGCGGATGCAGCGGCACGGGCTCGGCAGCCGGCTGCTGGCCGCCGTCGAGGAGCGGCTGACCGCCGAGCACGCGGTCACCCGCTTCCGGCTGCTGACCGGCCACCGCAGCGAGGGCAACCTCCGGCTGTACCGCAGCCGCGGCTACGCCCAGGTCGGCACCGAAGAGGTCAGCCGCCGGCTCAGCCTGATCACGCTGGAGAAGGACGCGAGCGCGCAGGCCTACGTGGCGAGCGCCTGAGCCTCCCCGAAAATGTGCCGCGGGCCCCGTATGTGCATCAGCACGTACGGGGCCCGCGGCCGTGGAGCGAGGCGAATCAGTCCGCGCGGCGGCCGCGGCGCAGCCAGAGCAGCCCGGTGACCGGCAGGAAGACCGGGATGAAGAGGTAGCCGTAGCCGTACCCCGTCCAGACGGTGTCGTCGGGGAACGCGGACGGCTCCAGCAGCGTCCAGGTGCCCACGCCGAGGACGCCCAGCAGCTCCAGGCAGCAGCACACCAGGCCCACCCTGCGCGCCGCCTCCCCGCCGCGGACCAGCGAGAACAGGATGAAGGCGTACACCACGGCGGAGACCGCGGACAGGATGTACGACAGCGGCGCCCGGTCGTACTGGGCGATCAGCTGGAACGCGGCCCGGGAGGCGGCGGCGACCGTGAAGACGCCGTAGAGCCAGACCAGCAGCCGGCCGGGGCCCGAGCCCAGGGAGAGCCGGCCGCCGGCGTTCTTCGTGGTGGTCGTCGCGGGCTCAGCCATGGCCGCCTCCCCAGATGTCGTACAGCCGTACCTCCAGCACGGCCAGCACCACGGCGCCCGCCGCGACGGTCACCGAACCCCAGCGGGTCCGCTCCGACAGCGACAGGAACCCGGCGGCGGGCACGCACGCGGCCGCGCCGATCAGATACGCCAGGAAGATCGCCGTACCGTCGTCGGGCTTCTCACCGCCCGCCAGCTTCACGATGCCGGTCACCAGCTGCACGAGCGCGAGCAGCGAGACGACGGCCATCCCGATGAAGTGCCAGTCCTTGGTCGGTTCGTCGCGGTACGCGGCAAAGCCGCACCAGGCGGCCAGTACGAGGGCGGTCACGCCGACCGCGACCGTCAGCGCGTCGATCACCGGGACCTCCGCGCGGCGGCGCGGCTGCGCGCAGTGGGGCTGTGGGGCATGCCCCCGACTTTAATCGGCGCCCGCCGCCCGCCCGCGCGCGGCCCCGGCCCGGCGGCCGTCCGCCCCCGGCCCGGAGCGCGGCGCCGCGCACCACGTACGCTCGGCGACCATGAAGCTCTCGGTTGACGCCCTCCTGTTCGACAACGACGGCACGCTCGTCTCCTCCATGGACTCGGTGCAGCGCTGCTGGGCGCGGTGGGCCGAGGAGTACGGCGTCACCGAGGAATTCGCCCGGGTCGAGCTGCACGGCCGGCCCGCCGCCGACATCGTCGCCGACCTGCTGCCCGCCGAGCGTGCCCCCGAGGCGCTGGCCCGCATCGAGGAGCTGGAGACCGCGGACGCGGACGGCGTGGTGCTGCTGCCCGGCACCCGTGAGCTGCTGGACTCCCTCCCGGCCGACCGCTGGGCCGTGGTCACCTCCGCCACCCGCAAGCTCGCCGAGGCCCGCCTCGCGGCCGTCGGCATCCGCCCCAAGCACCTGATCACCGCCGACGACATCACTCGCGGCAAGCCCGACCCCGAGCCGTTCCTGCTCGCCGCCCGGCACCTGGGCGTCGACCCGGCCCGCTGCGCGGTCTTCGAGGACGCGCCGGCCGGGCTCGCGGCGGGCCGCGCGGCCGGCGCGAAGACCGTGGCGTTGACCACAACGACCGGCCCGGAGGAGCTGGTGGCCGACGTGGTCGTACCGGACCTGTCCGCGGTGTCCGCGCAGGCCACGGCGGGCGGCGTGGAGATCACGACGGCCGGCTGAGCCGCTGTCCACGGACTGATCCCGCCCGTCCGGAATCCGGACTGGCTTGATCGGTCCGTACGCGTGTCTGGTTTACTGGCCAGCATGACCACGACGAGCTGCCGCACCCCCGCGACCGAGGCGCACCTGACGCCCGGTGCTCGTTGCCTGTGTCGAATGTGTGACCGCTGAGGGCCCCCGCCTGAGCCTCGCGCCCCGAAGCGAGACCCGCTGCCATGTGCCGGACGACCCGTACAGAAGCGCTCCGTACCTCCCGTACGCCCGCGCTCCGTACGCACTCCCGGCCGCCCCGCGTCACCGGACCCCGGAGCCGGGCGCCCGCCGCCCGCATGCCTCCGCGATCCCCATGCCGCACTCCGCAATGAATGCCCCGTGCCCGGCGGACGAGCCGCCGAGCACTCGACCATGACGGATATCCCTGTGATCACCACTACGGGCCTCACCAAGGTCTACCGCTCAGGCGACCGGGAGGTCACCGCGCTGGACGGCGTCGACCTGCACGTCCGCGAGGGCGAGGTGTACGGCGTCATCGGCCAGAGCGGCGCCGGCAAGTCGACGCTCATCCGCTGCGTGAACCTCCTGGAGCGCCCCACCTCCGGCACGGTCACCGTGGCCGGCCAGGACCTCACCGCGCTCGCCGGACGCGGCCAGCGGGCGAACCCCGCACTGCGTGCCGCGCGCAGCCACATCGGGATGGTCTTCCAGCACTTCAACCTGCTGTCCTCGCGCACCGTCCAGGACAACATCGAGCTGCCGCTGGAGATCCTCAAGGTCGGCCGCCGCGACCGCGCCCGCAAGGCGCTGGAGCTGCTGGACCTGGTCGGCCTCGCCGACAAGGCCAAGGCCTACCCCGCCCAGCTCTCCGGTGGCCAGAAGCAGCGCGTCGGCATCGCCCGCGCGCTCGCCGGCGACCCCAAGGTGCTGCTCTCCGACGAGGCCACCAGTGCGCTGGACCCGGAGACCACCCGCTCCATCCTCCAGCTGCTGCGCGACCTCAACCGCCAGCTCGGCCTGACCGTCCTGCTCATCACCCACGAGATGGACGTCGTCAAGACGATCTGCGACTCCGCGGCCCTGATGAAGGGCGGCCGGATCGTCGAGCAGGGCACCGTCTCCGAGCTGCTGGCCACGCCCGGCTCTGAGCTGGCCACCGAGCTGTTCCCGGTCACCGGCGAGGCCACGGCCGAGGACCGCACCGTCGTGGACGTCACCTTCCACGGCGAGGCGGCCACCGAGCCGGTCATCTCCACCCTCTCGCGGACCTACAACGTCGACGTGTCGATCCTCGGCGCCGCCATGGACACCGTCGGCGGCAAGCAGGTCGGCCGGATGCGCATCGAGCTGCCCGGCCGCTTCGAGGACAACGTCGTACCCATCGGCTTCCTGCGCGAGCAGGGCCTCCAGGTCGACGTCGTGGGGCGCACAGCCCCGCAGACGCCGGACGCCACCGTGCTGACCAAGGAGGTCGCCAAGTGAACTGGAACGACATGCAGCCGGTCCTCCACGACGGCATCCTCGACACCCTCTTCATGGTGGGGTGGTCCACCGTCTACACCGTGATCGGCGGCCTGATCCTCGGCGTCCTGCTGGTCCTCACCGACCGCGGCGGACAGCTCCAGAACACCGTGGTGAACAAGGTCGTCAGCGTCGTCGTGAACATCGGCCGGTCGCTGCCCTTCATCATCCTGATGATTGCGATCATCCCGTTCACCCGGTTCGTCGTCGGCACCTCCATCGGCCCCTCGGCCGCGGTCGTGCCGCTCGCCGTCGGCGCCGTCCCCTTCTTCGCGCGCCTGGTGGAGACCTCCTTGCGCGAGGTGGACGGCGGGCTCGTCGAGGCCGCCCAGTCCATGGGCGGCGGCACCTGGACCATCGTCTTCAAGGTGCTGCTCCCGCAGGCGCTGCCCTCGCTCGTCGCCAGCCTCACCAACACCGTCATCACGATCATCAGCTACTCCGCGATGGCCGGCGCGCTCGGCGCCGGCGGCCTGGGCAGCGCGGCGATCACCTACGGCCAGCAGCGGTACGACACGCGCTTCATGCTGGTCACCGTGGTACTGATCATCCTGATCGTGACCGTCGTCCAGCTCATCGGCGACCTGGTGGTCCGGCGGCTCGCCCGCCGCGGCGCCCGTGCCGCCGCCCCCGTACGCCTGCTGAAGCTGCCCAAGGCCCGCGAGACCGCGGACGAGGCCGCCTGAGCCACCACCCCGGAGCCCGGACCCTTTGCCGGGCGGAACACCACCTGTAAGAAAGGCACTCTTCGTGCGTAACACCGTCAAGCTCACCGGCGCCGTCGCGGCCGCCGCGCTCACCCTCGCCCTCGGCGCCTGCAGCGCCCCCTCGGACCCGGACACGGAGAAGAAGGACGACGCGAGCTCCCCGCTCGTCGTCGGCGCCACCTCCGTCCCGCACGCCGAGATCCTGGAGTACGTCAAGAAGGACCTGGCGCCCAAGGAGGGCCTCAAGATCCAGGTCAAGACCTTCGACGACTACCAGCTGATCAACCCGGCGACCAAGGACGGCAGCCTGGGCGCCAACTACTTCCAGACCAAGGAATTCCTGGACGACTGGAACAAGAAGAACGACGGGGACATCGAGCCCGTCGTCAACGTCCACGTCGAGCCGATGGGCGTCTACTCCAAGCAGTACGACAAGCTCTCCGAGCTGAAGTCCGGCGACACCGTCGGCGTGCCCAACGACGCCAGCAACGAGGCCCGCGCCCTGAAGCTGCTCGACGAGGCCGGCGCCATCGAGCTCAAGGCCGACGCCCCCGCGATCCCCGGTCTGAACGACATCGCGGACAAGAAGGGCCTGACCATCAAGGAGTCCAAGGCGGAACTCCTGGCCCCGCAGCTCAGCGACTACGACGCCGCGGTCATCAACGGCAACTACGCCATCGCCGCCAAGCTCAGCCCCAAGTCGGACTCCCTGGCCATCGAGTCGGCCAAGAACAGCCCCTACGCGAACTTCCTCGCCGTCGACAAGAGCGAGAAGAACGACGCGCGCGTGCAGAAGCTCGCGAAGCTGCTCAACTCCGACCAGGTCAAGAAGTACATCGAGACGCACTACAAGGACGGCTCGGTGCTGCCCTCCTTCAGCAAGGCGAGCTGACCCCGCAGCACGGTGAGCAGCACGTTGAGCTGACCCCGTCACGCGCCCGTACGACGGCCCGTACCTGCCTTATCAGCGCAGATACGGGCCGTCATACTTGGCACATTCGCAGGCAGATGCTGCATGCTTGTGCACTCAAGACGGGCGGGAGCGCCCGAACGTATTCGCGGAGCTTTACGGAGCTTTACGGTCCACGGCGTGGGAGCAGCTGCATGACATCCACCTTTCCGGACATCTCCATCAGCACGGAGCGTCTGGTGCTGCGGCCCTTCGACGACACGGACATCCCCGCGCTCGGCGACATGATGAACGACGAGGCGGTCGCCGCCTGGACCGCCCAGCCCTTCCCGTACACCACGGCGCACGCCCGGGAGTGGGTGACCAGGGGCGCCCCGGCCGTGCGCACCTCGGGCCGCGGACTCGCCTTCGCCGTCACCGAATTCCTCACCCAGCGCCTGGTCGGCTCCGTCCGGATCGACCACACCGACTGGCGGATACGCGGCGCCGAGCTCTCGTACATCACCGCCCCCTGGGCCCGCGGCGAGGGTTACGCCTGCGAATCCGCGCTCGCCGTCGCGCAGTGGCTCTTCCGCGACCAGAAGTTCGAGCGCCTGGAACTGCGCACGCCCGCCGACAACTCCGCCGCCCAGCAGGTCGCCCAGAAGCTCGGCTGCATCAGCGAAGGCGTGCTCCGCAACGCCTGGATAGCCCGCTCCCGCACCGAGGACGGGGGCTGGACGGACATCCGTACCGACCTCCTCGTGTGGAGCCTGCTGCCCGAGGACTTCGACGGCCTGCCGGACCGGACGGAGGACGTGGGCGGCTTCGCGTATCCGGAGTGGCGCTGAGGGACGCCGGGGAAGGGCGCCGCGGTACGGCCGGGCGCCCGGGGTACCCTCACCTGATCCACGCCCGCACGACGAGACCAGGAGACCTCCGCAGATGGCCGACCGCGTCACCGTGATCGGGTGGGACGGCTCGCCTCTGACCGCCGCCGCGCGCTCCGCACTGAGCGCGGCCACCCTGGTGGCCGGCGCCGCCCACCACCTGGCACTCAAGGAAGTACCGCCCGCCGCCGAGCGGATCAGGCTCGGCAGCGTCGGCCTCGCGGCCCGCCGCATCGCCCAGCACCGCGGCACCGCCGTCGTACTCGCCGACGGCGACCCCGGCTTCTTCGGCGTCGTCCGCACCCTGCGCGCACCCGAACACGGCCTCGAAGTCGAGGTCGTACCGGCCGTCTCCTCCGTCGCCGCCGCCTTCGCCCGCGCCGGCATGCCCTGGGACGACGCCCAGATCGTCGTCGCACACAGCCGCGACCTGCGCCGCGCCGTCAACGTCTGCCGCGCCCACACCAAGGTCGCCGTCCTCACCTCGCCCGGCGCGGGCCCCGCCGAACTCGCCCTCCTGCTGCGCGGCGTGCACCGCACCTTCGTCATCTGCGAGGCGCTGGGCACCACCCAGGAACAGGTGACGGTCCTCACCTCGGACAAGGCCGCCGACCACGTATGGCGCGACCCCAACGTCGTCATCGTGGTGGGCGGGCCGGCCGGCAGCGCCGCCGCGCAGGGCACCGGCTGGCTCGCCGGCCGGGAGGTCGGTTACCCCTCCGGGCCGCGCGGCTGGGGCCTCTCCGACAGCGCGTACGGAGGCGGCCTGACGGAGGGTGAGTCCGGCCAGCTCCGCACCGCCCAGCTCGCCCGCCTCGGGCCCGCCGTCGGCGACCTGGTGTGGGACATCGGCGCGGGCTCCGGCGCCGCCGCCGTGGAAGCGGCCCGCTTCGGCGCGGCCGTCATCGCCGTCGACGCCGACGAGGACGCCTGCGCCCGCACGACTGCCGTGAGCCGCCGGTACGGCGTACAGCTCCAGGTCGTGCACGGCCGCGCGCCCCAGGTACTCGAAGACCTCCCGGAGCCGGACGTCGTCCGCATCGGGGGCGGCGGCACGGCCGTCGTCACCGCGTGCGCGGCCCGCCGCCCCGAACGCATCGTCACCCACGCCTCGACCCGCGACGAAGCGGAGGCGCTCGGCCGCGCGCTGGCCGACGGAGGGTACGAAGTCGAGTGCGCGCTCCTGCAGTCGGTCGAGCTGGACACCTCTGTATGGGTGGAGCGGGAGCGGGCGGTCGTCTTCCTCGTGTGCGGTTACCGCGTGCATCACCCCTGACCGGATCAGTCACCCGCGGGAGGTAGGCTGGCGGATCGTTGCGCCGCCGTTCCGCGATCGGAGTCGTGCGTCAATATCCGGAAAAGTCCGAGGTTTTGACAGCACAAGATGCTCTTGAGGGCGGACGTGCCGCGAGGCGCGCTCGCTCGTTCTAGCTATGGGGGCGGTCGGCGCGTGCCGCGGTCGAGCGCGTCGGACGAGCGGTTGGAAGGAGCACTACCGATGGGCGAGGGGTACGCATGACCGACACCGGCCAGGTCCCGGGCGAGGGACTGCCGGAGAACGCAGGCGGACATCCCGGAGGGCCGCTCCCGGCGGCCGCTCCCGCCCCTGCCGACGCCGGCCCGCAGCAGCCGCACGACGCGTACGCGTACCTCGACACCGCCGAGCAGGCCGAGGACGACGACCTGCTGATGCCGGGCGCGCAGGGCGCCTGGGGCAGCGAGCAGCAGACGCACGGCGAGCCGCAGGCCCCGTACGTCGACTACACCCCGGGACGGGGTGCGGTGTACGACCCGGTGGCGGCGTACGACCCGACCCCGTACGAAACGGTGACGTACGGCGAGGAGCAGGCCGCGGGCCGCCCGGAGGCGGCCCAGCCGCAGCCCGCCGCGCCGCAGCCGGTCGCGACGCCGCCCGGCGCCATGCCGGGGCAGGGCGCGCTCCCGAAGCAGAGCACGCCCGCGCGCCGGCCGCTGCACATGGGACCGCCCGTCCCGGAGGCGCACACCGGTGGCGTGGTGCGCTCGCTCGCCGACCGCGGCCCGGCCGGAACCCCGCAGCCGCCGGTGCGGCACGCGGGCCCGCCGACCGTGGGGCCCGAGTACTTGGACGTACCGCGCGACGATGCACCCCGTGAGGACGCGCCGCGGGAGGATGCGCCGGGCGAGGAGCCGGGTGCGCTGCCGGAGGCGGTCCCCGGGCCGCTCCCGGAGGAAGGCGCGCAGGCCGCCGGCCCGCTGCCGATGCCGGAGCCGCAGCCCGAGCCGGCGCCTGAGCCGGCGCAGTCCGGTGGTGCGGCCATTCCGGCGCAGATGCCGGCTTGGGGGGCCGAGCCGGTCGGCGGTGCGGCTGCGGCTGGCACGGAGGCCGGTGCCGCTGAGGCTGTGGAGGCCGCTGGTGCGGCTGTGGTCGATGTGGTGACCGAGAGCACCGACGTGGCCGAGGAGCCGGCTGCTTCGGAGCAGGCGCCGGCGGAGGCCGAGGTGCCGGCCGAGATGCCGGGCGAGCAGGAGCCCGTCGAGCACGGGGTCGCCGCGCCGCACGCCGAGACGGAGGCCGCGGGCCACGATGCGCCGGGCCAGACCGAGGCCGTACCGGACGAGACGCCCGCGGTGCCGGAGCCGGCGGCCGAGGCGGAGGCCGCCGTCGGCGCCGACGCACAGCAGAACATCACCGAGGCCGAGCAGGGCCCCGTCGAGGCCGCATCGGCCGGCGCGGAGCAGCCCGCTGCGGAGCCCGTAGCAGAGGAACACGTGCACAACGAAGAGCAGGCCGTGGCCGAGCCCCAGGCGCCCGTCGCCGAGGCACAGCCGGTCCAGGCCGCCGCGCCCACCGCGCCCACCGAGGCGCAGGACGCCGCCGAGCTGCTGCAGCTCGGTGACGAGGTTCCGGAGGGTGTGGAGCGTGCGGAGGACGCTGTAGCTGCCGAGTCTGCCGAGCCTGCCGAGGCGAAGGTGCCGCGGGCTCGGGCGTCGCGGTCGGCGGCCAAGGCGAAGGCCGCGAAGGCTGCGATCGACGCGGCCTTTGCGGAGGACACCGCGCCGGAGGGCACCGCCCCGGAGGACGCTGCGGAGGCCGTCGTTGAGGCTGCCCCGGAGGCAGCTGAAGCGGCCGCTGAGGCTGTACCGGAGGACGCCGCGCCCGAGGCGGAGGCCGCGCCCGAGGCGGAGGTCGTCCCGGAGGCGGAGGTCGCCCCGGAGCCCGAGGTGGCTGCGCAGCCTGAGGAGGCGCCCGTCGCGGAAGCGGCCCCCGAGGTCGCCGAGCCGGAGCCCGAGGCTGCGCCCGAGGCGGAGCCGGTTGCCGAAGCCGTCGCCGAGGAACCCGCTCCCACGAGCGAGGCGGAAGAGGCCACGCCGGTCCCCGACGCCCCCGAGGCCGACAGCGAGACCCCGGCCGAGGCCGAAGCCGAAGCCGCGCCCGCGGAGGAGCCCGAAGCCGCTCCGGTACCGGAAGCCGAGCCCGCTCCGGTATCGGAGACCGAGTCCACCGAGGTCCCCGAGGCCGAGCCCGTCCCCGAGGCCGAGCCCGTCCCCGAGGCCGAGGCCGAGTCCGCCCCGGTACCGGAGACCGCCGCCCCCGAGGCCGAGCAAGCCCCGGCCGCCGAGGCCGAAGAGCCCGCCACCGAAGCGGAGCCCGAGGCCGCGCCCGAGGCGGAGCCGGAAGCCGCGCCCGAGGCGGAGCCCGCTCCGGCCCTCGAAGCCGAGCCCGAGGTCGAAGCCGAAGGGGCCACCCCGGAAGCGAACCCCGAGTCGGACCCCGAGTCGACCCCCGAGGTCGAGCCGGACGCCGAAGCCGAGCCCGAAACCGCCCCCGACGCCGAAGGCGAGCCCGAGGCAACCCCCCGCCCCACAGACCCCGCCGCCGGTTACGCGGAGGAGGAGCGGGCCGCCGTGCACCGTGTGATGCGGGAGCGGCGGGACATCCGTAACGGATTCCGGAACGACCCGATCCCGAACGACGTACTGCTGCGCGTCCTGGAGGCGGCGCACACCGCCCCCAGCGTCGGCCACTCCCAGCCCTGGGACTTCGTCGTCATCCGCTCCGCCGAGACCCGCGAGCGGATGCACGAGCTGGCGATGCAGCAGCGCGACGCGTACGCGCAGTCGCTGCCCAAGGCGCGCGCGAAGCAGTTCCGCGAGCTGAAGATCGAGGCGATCCTCGACACGCCGGTCAACATCGTGGTGACCGCCGACCCCACCCGCGGCGGCCGCCACACCCTCGGCCGGTACACCCAGCCGCAGATGGCCCCGTACAGCTCAGCGCTCGCCGTCGAGAACCTCTGGCTCGCCGCCCGCGCCGAGGGCCTCGGCGTCGGCTGGGTCAGCTTCTTCGACGAGCGCGAGATGGTCCGCGAGCTGGGCCTGCCCGAGCACCTGGAGATCGTCGCGTACCTCTGCGTGGGGTACGTCGACGAGTTCCCCGAGGAGCCCGAGCTGATGCAGGCCGGGTGGTCCAAGCGCCGCCCGCTGTCCTGGGTCGTGCACGAGGAGACGTACGGGCGGCGCGCGCTGCCCGGCGCCGAGCCGCACGACCTGCTCCAGGAGACGCTGCAGGGCATCCGCCCGCTGGACGCCAAGGCGCTCGGCGACGCGTGGGAGCGGCAGAAGCGGATGACCAAGCCGGCCGGCGCGCTCGGCATGCTGGAGATCATCTCGGCGCAGCTGTGCGGCCTGTCGCGCAAGTGCCCGCCGCCCGTCCCGGAGCCCGCAGCGGTGGCGATCTTCGCGGGCGACCACGGCGTGCACGCGCAGGGCGTCACCCCCTGGCCCCAGGAGGTCACCGGCCAGATGGTCGCGAACTTCCTCGGCGGCGGCGCGGTCTGCAACGCCTTCGCGAACCAGGTCGGCGCCGAGGTCTGCGTCGTGGACGTCGGCGTGAAGTCCGAGCTGCCGGCCACGCCCGGCCTGCTGCCCCGCAACGTCCGCCCCGGTACGGACGACATGACCGCCGGGCCCGCGATGTCCCGCGACGAGGTCCTCAAGGCCATCGAGGTCGGCATCGAGACCGCCCGCGACCTGGTGTCGGCCGGGAACAAGGCGCTGCTCACGGGCGAGATGGGGATCGCGAACACCACCGCTTCGGCGGCGCTGATCTCCGTGTACACCGGTACCGACCCCGCCGAGGTCACCGGCCGCGGCACGGGCATCAACGACGAGACGCACGCCCGCAAGGTCGACGTCGTCCGCCGCGCCCTCGAACTGCACCAGCCGGACCCGGCCGACCCGATCGGCGTCCTCGCGGCCGTCGGCGGCCTGGAGCACGCCGCGCTGGTCGGCCTGATCCTCGGCGGCGCGTCGTTGCGTACGCCGGTGATCCTGGACGGCGTGAGCGCCGGCGCGGCAGCGCTGGTGGCGCGGGCCGTCGCGCCCGAGGCGCTGGCCGCCTGCATCGCGGGCCACCGCAGCGCCGAGCCCGGCCATGTCGCGGCCCTGACCAAGCTGGGCCTGCGCCCGCTGGTCGACCTCGACCTGCGCCTCGGCGAGGGCACCGGCGCGCTCCTCGCGCTCCCGATCGTGCAGAGCGCGGCGCGTGCGATGCACGAGGTCGCCACGTTCGACGCCGCAGGGGTCACCGAGAAGGGCTGACCCCACCCGGGCCCTCCGGCCCGCCCGCGCATGACCTCCGGCCCGCAGCCAAATAGGCTGTGGGCCGGGACGCGTGGCCGCCGCACCGGCCGCACCACCACCCTCACGCCGCTCCAGTGCCGAAGCGGCCCCGCATCACCCGCACAAGGAGCCGTACCGTCATGGCCGTTCCCTCCGAGCACGCCGCTTATCCCGTCGGCCTGCGCCTGACCGGTCGCCGGGTCGTGGTGCTGGGCGGCGGCCAGGTCGCCCAGCGCCGGCTGCCCGCACTGATCGCCGCCGGCGCCGAGATCCTGCTGGTCTCGCCGTCCGCCACCCCCTCCGTCGAGGCCATGGCGGACGCCGGCGAGCTGACCTGGGAGCGGCGTGGATACCGGCCCGGCGACCTCGCGGACGCCTGGTACGCGCTGATCTCCACCGACGACGACGCCGCCAACGCCGCCGCCTCCCAGGAGGCCGAGGAGAACCGCGTCTGGGCCGTACGCTCCGACGACGCCGAGGCGGCCACCGCCTGGACGCCGGCCACCGGCCGCAGCGAGGGCGTCACCGTCGCTGTCCTGAACACCGAGGGCGCGGGCCGCGACCCGCGCCGCGCCGCCGCCGTCCGCGACGCCATCGTCGAGGGCCTCCGGGACGGCACGATCGCCGCGCCGCACCACCGCCGCCGTACCCCCGGCGTCGCGCTGGTCGGCGGCGGCCCCGGCGACCCCGACCTGATCACGGTGCGCGGCCGCCGGCTGCTCGCCGAGGCCGACGTAGTGATCGCCGACCGGCTCGGCCCCCGCGACCTGCTGGACGAGCTGCCGCCGCACGTCGAGGTCATCGACGCGGCGAAGATCCCGTACGGCCGGTACATGGCCCAGGAGGCCATCAACCAGGCGCTCATCGACCACGCGCAGGCCGGCAAGGCCGTGGTCCGCCTCAAGGGCGGTGACCCGTTCGTCTTCGGGCGCGGCATGGAGGAGGCCGAGGCGCTGGCCGAGGCGGGCATCACCTGCACGGTCGTGCCCGGCATCTCCAGCTCCATCAGCGTCCCCGGCGCGGTCGGCGTGCCGGTCACGCACCGCGGCGTGGCCCATGAGTTCACCGTGGTCAGCGGCCATGTCGCGCCGGACGACCCGCGCTCGCTCGTCGACTGGGCGGCGCTCGCCAAGCTGCGTGGCACGCTGGTGATCCTGATGGGCGTGGACAAGATCGCCGCCATTGCCGCGGCCCTCGTCCAGCACGGCCGCGGCGCCGACACCCCGGTCGCCGTGATCCAGGAGGGCACGATGGCCACCCAGCGCCGCGTCGACGCCACCCTGGAGACCGTCGGTGCCCGGGTCAAGGAGGAGGACGTCCGCCCGCCGGCCGTGATCGTCATCGGCGACGTGGTGAACGCGGCGAAGACCTTCGCCCCGAGCAGCTGAAACGCCGAGGAGGACCGTCACCCCGCGAAGCCGAAGCCGAAGCCGAAGCCGCAGTGACGCTTCTCCACCTGGCCCCCCTTTAACTGGGGTTATACAGGAGGCGCGGGCGCGGGCAGCGGTTGTCCACAGGCCGCCCCCCCGCCCGCCTCCCGCGGCGGCCCTTCCAGCCGCCGCCCGTAACCGCAGGTAACAAATGCGGTCCCCGGCATGGGAACCGCGACGACGACAAGGCACGATCGAACCCGTGGCAGACATCATCACCGTCGACGACCCCGACGACCCCCGGCTGCGCGACTACACCGGCCTCACCGACGTCGAGCTGCGGCGGCGCCGCGAGCCGGCCGAGGGGCTGTTCATCGCCGAGGGCGAGAAGGTGATCCGGCGCGCCAAGCACGCCGGATACGAGATGCGGTCCATGCTGCTCTCCGCCAAGTGGGTCGACGTCATGCGCGACGTGATCGACGAGGTACCGGCCCCGGTGTACGCGGTGGACCCCAAGCTCGCCGAACAGGTGACCGGTTACCACGTGCACCGCGGCGCGCTCGCCTCCATGCAGCGCAAGCCGCTCCCGGAGGCGGGCGAGCTGCTCGCCTCCGCGCGCCGCGTCGTCGTCATGGAAGCCGTCAACGACCACACCAACATCGGCGCGATCTTCCGCAGCGCGGCGGCGCTCGGCATGGACGCCGTACTGCTGTCACCGGACTGCGCCGACCCGCTCTACCGGCGGTCGGTCAAGGTGTCCATGGGGGCGGTGTTCTCCGTACCGTACGCGCGCCTGGAGCAGTGGCCGCGCAGCCTGGAGACCGTACGGGAGGCGGGCTTCAAGCTGCTCGCGCTCACGCCCGACGAGAAGGCCACCCCGATCGACGAGGCCGCGCCGCACAGCCTGGAGCGCGCCGCGCTGATGCTCGGCGCCGAGGGCGACGGGCTGTCCCGGCAGGCCCTGGTTGCGGCGGACGAATGGGTCCGCATCCCGATGGCACACGGCGTCGACTCGCTGAACGTCGGCGCGGCCGCCGCGGTCGCCTTCTACGCGGTGGCGACGGGGCGGCAGGGGACGGCCTGAGCCTCGTACTCGGGCGCGGCCTGAGCTTGTACTCGGGGACGTCCTGAGCCTCGTACTACGTGTGGGCTTCGTACTACGGGTGAGGGTCAGCGTCCGCTGATGTACCAGGTGACGTACCCGGCACCTGAGCGTCCGTCGCGTGCGTCCCCTGCCCGTGCCCCGAGCCCAGTACGCCCAGCCCGCGCGTGGGTCCCTGGCAGCCCTGGGCAGCCGCGATGCCCAGTGCCACGAGCAGCGTCACCGTCACGAACACGATGAGCCGCTGGCGCAGCAGTCTGCGGTCCGGGCCCGCCGGGCGGCGGCCGCCGGAGGTCGTCCTGGCCGGACGTGAACCGTTTCGCCCAGCCGATCGCGCGCCGGGCACCCGGCCCGAGGAGCGGCCGCCGGAGCGCCCGTTGGAGTGCGGGGCCGAGGACCGGCCGTTCGAGCCCGGGCCCGCTGACCTGCCGTTGGAGCCGGGTCCCGAGCGGCCGTTGGAGCCCGCGGGTGCCGTCCGGCCGTTGGAGCCGGGGGAGGCCGAGCGGCCGTTGGAGCCCGCGGGCGCGGACCGGCCGTTCGAGCCGGAGGCGGCCGAGCGTCCGCTGGAGCCGGCCGGTGCCGACCTGCCGTTGGAGCCCGCCGCCTGCCGTCCGCCGTTCGGGCCCGGCGCCGGGGGCCAGCCGTCGTTCGCGCCCGCCGCCGACCGCGAACCGGCCGGGCGGGAGACCGAGGGGCGCGAAGACGACTGCGGACGCGGCGTGCCCGTGCCGTGCCCCGGCGTGTGCCGCTCGTCCGCACGCTGGCGTACGAAGTCCTCCGCCCGGCGCCCACCGGGCCGCTCGGGCCCGCCCCGCTCCGTACGGAGCATCTCGCCGGGCAGCCCGTCCACCGGGCCGTCGGACAGCCCGTGCGCCTCCCGCGCGGCGATCTCCTTCAGCCGCAGCGACAGCGTCAGCGTGCTCGGCCGCTCGGCCGGGTCCTTGGCCAGGCAGCCGGCCACCAGCGGCGCCAGCGACTCCGGCACCCCGGCGAGCTGCGCCTCCTCGTGGACGACGCGGTACAGCATGACCTCGGAACTGCCGTGCCCGAAGGGCGAGTCCGCGGTACAGGCGTACGCCAGCGTGGCCCCCAGCGCGAAGATGTCCGTGGCCGGCGTGACGGCCGCGCCGCGCACCTGCTCGGGCGCGAGGAAGCCGGGCGAGCCGACGGCCGTGCCGACGTGCGTGAGCGTGCTCGCGCCGGTCGCCCAGGCGATGCCGAAGTCGATGATCCGCGGGCCCTTGGGGGACAGCAGGATGTTCGAAGGCTTCAAGTCACGGTGGACCACACCCGCGTCATGGACGGCGAGCAGCCCCTCGGAGAGCGCGGCGCCGATCGTGGCGACCTGCGCCGGGGGCAGCGGACCCTCGTCGTTGACCTTGTCGTGCAGCGAGGGGCCCGGGACGTACTGGGTCGCGAACCACGGCCGGTCCGCGTCCAGGTCGGCCGCCACCAGCCGCGCCGTACAGCCGCCCCGGATACGCCGCGCGGCCTGCACCTCGCGCGCGAACCGGGAGCGGAACTCGTGGTCCTCGGCCAGGTCCGGGCGGATCACCTTCAGGGCCACCCGCTGGCCGCGCTTGTCGGACCCGAGGTAGACCACGCCCATCCCGCCGGCGCCCAGCCGGCGGTGCAGCCGGAACGAGCCGACGACCCGCGGATCCTCGCGCCGGAGCCGCATCATCGCCATGTCCGTCCCCTACCTGCGGTGGGGAGGCCCCACTCCGCTGCATCCGTCTGACGTGCCACAGCTTACGGATTGACGGGGCGCCGCGCTGTCAGGCCGCGCATGCGTCGGCCATGGATTGCCGGCGGCGCGCGTACGGTGTGCGTGGCGGACCCGGAATCGGCCTCCCTGCGCGCCGAGTTCCGCGCCGCGCTCCCAAGCTTCGGGCACAGCAGGGAGTTTGGCGCGCGGACGGGTGGCGGTGCACCGGCGGTGCCGCCGCGGGGGTGCCGGGACGGGCGGCCCGGTGCGGCGTGGCGGTCCGGCCCACGGGCCGGGCCGGCGGCCGGCGGGGGAGCGGCGCGCGTGACCGAAGTCACGCGAAAGGGGTGTCACCGGGCGCAGTCGGGCGCCTCCTCCGGGTTCTCCCCGAAAGCCGGTACTGGATCTCCACCCAGGGGAGTAGATGAGGGGCCTCGGCCTCATCCTCCCGGAGGCCCGCCGATCGGTACGTCGGGCTGACGTACCGGGGCCGCCGGCTGCCTAATGTGGAGGTCAGGCGGTGGGCGCAAGCACTCGTCCCCCGAGGTTGGACGCCCGCCGCCGCCACGACGAACGGGAGACGGGGCGATGGCGGACACGGCGGGACGCACGGTTCTCCGGACGCACACGGTCCTCCGTACACAGGGGCGCAGGATGGCTGCCGCGTTCGGCGGCCGGCAGCCGTCCGGTCCCCGCCATCCGCTGGTGGCGGTGGCCATGGTGCTGCCGCTGGCGGCGCTGCTGACCGTCGTCTTCGGCGGCTGGGAAGCGGTCGTCACACAGGCGTCGTCCGTGGCCGGAATGCTGGGGCGCTGACGCGCGCCGGTCCCGGAAGAGCGGTCCGGGACCGGAGGCGTACGGCGCTCCGGGGACACACCTCCGGCCGATTGACCCCGTGGGGACGGGGGTGCGGCGGACGGCACGAACGGCCGGGCATCTGGGGAGATGCCCGGCCTTCGCGCGTCCGGAGCCGTACCGCCGGGCGCCAAGCCGCCGGCGCCCAGGAGCCGGGCGCCGGATGCCAGGGCCCTCACGCACGTACGCCCAGGTAGCCCTGCGTACCATCCCTCCGGCGGGGCCGGCCGGCGTGCGCCGCGAACCGGTTCCGTACGCACGAGAGGGAACGATGTCCCGCGCCCTGATACGCCGCCTCGCGGCACTCTCCGAAGCGCCCGGGCCCGAGGAGGCCCACGTCGTCCTCGCCGACCGCCCCGACGGCACCGTGGTCAGCGGCGGGCGGACCGTCGCCAAGGCGCACGCGCCCGACTGCGACGCCGCCGCGCTCGCCGTCCGGCTGCGCATCGCCGCCCACCCCCGCCTGCACGGCACGCTGCTGCCCCCACTGCCCGTCACCGGCCCGGACGGCTACCTCGTCCGGTACGACGACGGCCGCCCGCTCACCCGCTGGCCGTACGGCCGGCCGGTCGCGCCCGACGACCCGGACGCCGCGCCCTGGGAGGACGCGGCCCGGCTCCTCGCCCGGCTGCACGCCGTCGACCCGGAGACACTGCCCGGGCCGGTCCCGCCGATGCGCGGCCCGGCCAAGGCCGCCCGCGCGCTGGCCCGGATGCGGTCCGCGCCCACCGCCGCCGTGCCGTCCCTGACGGCCGCGGCACGCGCCGTCGAGGGCGGCTGGGCCGCGCTGCCGCCCTGGGCGCGCGACGAGGCGCCCGCGCCGGGCCCCGGCCTGCTCTGCCACGGCGACCTGCACCTGGGCCAGCTCGTGCGGCACCCCGTGCCGGACGGGCGCTGGCTGCTCATCGACGTCGACGACCTCGGCGTGGGGGAGGCCGGCTGGGATCTCGCCCGGCCCGCCGCCTGGTTCGCGAGCGGCCTGCTCGCGCCCGAGGTGTGGACACGATTCCTCGGCGCATACCGGGCCGCCGGCGGCCGTGCCGTCCGCCCCGACGGCGACCCGTGGCCGGAACTCGACGTCCCCGCCCGCGCCCTGACGGTCCAGACCGCCGCCCTGGCCCTCGCCAAGGCCGCCCCGGAAGGCCGCCCGCTGGACGAAGTGGAGACCGCGCTCGTGGACTCCTGCGCGCGCATGGCCTGATGACGCCTGCTCCGGCGACAAACCGTTACGTACCAGGTCTGGTGACAAGCTGTTACGTACCAGGTCTGGTGACAAGCTGTTACGTACCGGGGCAGTTGAGGCGCGATGAGAGTCGTAGGGTGAACGGACCAACGGCGGACGGAGGTTCCGTCGCCGCCGCCGTGCGATCAGTAGGAGTTGAGCCGACATGCAGTGTCCCAAGTGCCATGCGCCGATGCACACGTACAACCGCAACGGGGTCCAGATCGAGCAGTGCGCGGGCTGCCGGGGGATTTTCCTGGACTACGGCGAGCTGGAGTCGCTGACCCGGCTGGAGTCCCAGTGGTCGCAGCAGGCCCCGCCGCCTCCGCCCGCCGCCCCGGCTCCGGCCCCGCAGGCGTACCCGGCCGCGCCGGCCTGGGGCGCTCCGCACCACGGCCACCATGGTCACCACGGGCAGCACGGACATCACGGCCACCGCAGCTTCGGCCGGATGCTCTTCTCCTCCTGAGGAACGCAGAAGGGCCGGAGCGGATGCTCCGGCCCTTCTGCTTGCCGTGTGGACGATACTGGGATTGAACCAGTGACCTCTTCCGTGTCAGGGAAGCGCTCTCCCGCTGAGCTAATCGTCCTCGGGACCACGGTCACTCCGAGGAGCGGACCATGGGCACTGCGTGCGCGATACTGGGATTGAACCAGTGACCTCTTCCGTGTCAGGGAAGCGCTCTCCCGCTGAGCTAATCGCGCGGGGTTCGATCCTTATTAGATCATGGTCTCTGCGGACCCTGATCCTTGGGATCAGTGGACGATACTGGGATTGAACCAGTGACCTCTTCCGTGTCAGGGAAGCGCTCTCCCGCTGAGCTAATCGTCCTTGGAGGTGGAGACGGGATTTGAACCCGTGTAGACGGCTTTGCAGGCCGTTGCCTCGCCTCTCGGCCACTCCACCTGGAGTGCAGGGGTTCGGGAAGATCCCCCACTCAGAGCGGACAACGAGGCTCGAACTCGCGACCTCAACCTTGGCAAGGTTGCGCTCTACCAACTGAGCTATGTCCGCAGGTGCCTCCCTCAGACTACCGTCTGAGAGCTGCTGTCTTCGGTCGGCTTCCGCTTTTCGCTTCCGCGTCCCGGCGACGTGTTGAACTCTAGCGGATTCCTGGGCCAGTACAAAAACGCGTTTGTGCAGCGTGCTGCGGTGCTCGCTCGACAGGGGCGGCAGCGGGGGCGCCGTCCTAGACTCGGCGGCGTGCCCGATCTCCCTCCCCTCGCCCGCTTCGGCGGCCTGATCGCCTCCGACCTGCGCGATGTCACCAGCGACCCCGCCGCCCTGGACTCCACCGGCTGGTGGGCAGTGGTGGCCGACTTCGAGGGCCGCTTCGTGTGCGCGCGCTTCGGAGACGTACGGGAGGACGCGGGCGGCACCACAGGCCCGACCGCCCGCGGCGCCTGGCGCGGGCCCGCGCGTGACGCCTGGACCAGCTCCCTGGACCGCGCCGCCTACACCGCGGGCGTACGCCGGATACGCGAGCACATCGCGGCCGGCGAGGTCTACCAGGCGAACCTCTGCCGAATTCTGTCCGCACCGCTGCCCGACCCCGAGCGCACGGACGTGGACGCGCTGACCGCGCTGCTGGCCCGCGGCAACCCCGCGCCGTACGCAGGAACGGTCCGCCTCCCCGCCCACGGCGTCGAGGTCGCCACCGCATCGCCCGAGCTCTACCTGCGCCGCGACGGCCGCACCGTCGAGTCCGGCCCCATCAAGGGCACCGGCCGCACCGCCGATGACCTGCTGGAGAAGGACCACGCCGAGAACGTGATGATCGTCGACCTGGTCCGCAACGACATGGGACGGGTCTGCGCCACCGGCTCGGTGACCGTCCCCGCGCTCTGTGCCGTCGAGGCCCACCCCGGCCTCGTCCACCTGGTCTCCACCGTCCGCGGCGAACTCCGCGCCGGCGCCGGCTGGCCCGAGCTGCTGATCGGCACCTTCCCGCCCGGCTCCGTCACCGGCGCGCCCAAGCGCAGCGCCCTGGACATCATCGAAACCCTGGAGACCGCGCCCCGCGGCCCGTACTGCGGCGGCATCGGCTGGGTCGACGCCGACCGCGGCACCGGCGAGCTCGCCGTCGGCATCCGCACCTTCTGGATCGACCGGCAGGCCGCCGCCGGGCCCGTCCTGCGCTTCGGTACCGGCGCCGGCATCACCTGGGGCTCCGACCCCGACCGCGAATGGGACGAAACCGAACTCAAGGCGGCCCGGCTGCTGGCGGTAGCGTCGGAGGCGTACGAGACAACTGGAGGAGCGACGCGATGAAGATCTGGCTCGACGGGGAGCTGCAGGACGCCGACAGCGCCCGGGTCTCCGTCTTCGACCACGGACTGACGGTCGGCGACGGCGTCTTCGAGACCGTGAAGGCGGAGCGCGGCCGCGCCTTCGCGCTCACCCGGCACCTCCACCGGCTGACCTCGTCAGCGCGGGGCCTCGGCCTGCCCGACCCCGACGAGGACGAAGTACGCCGCGCCTGCGAGGCCGTACTGGCCGCCAACCCCATGCCGCTCGGCCGGCTGCGGGTCACCTACACCGGCGGCCACTCCCCGCTCGGCTCCGACCGGGGCGAGGAGCGCCCCACCCTCGTCGTCGCGCTCGGCGAGACCACCCGCAGGCCCGACACCACGGCGACGGTCACCGTCCCCTGGACCCGCAACGAACGCGGCGCGCTCACCGGCCTGAAGACCACCTCGTACGCCGAGAACGTCGTCGCGCTCGCCCGCGCCCGGCAGCACGGCGCCTCCGAGGCGCTGTTCGCCAACACCGTGGGACAGCTCTGCGAGGGCACCGGCTCCAACGTCTTCGTCGTACTCGACGGCGAACTGCACACCCCGCCGCTGGAATCCGGCTGCCTGGCCGGCATCACCCGCGCCCTGACCGCCGAATGGACCGGCGCCAAGGAGACCGACCTGCCCTTCGACGCGCTGGAGCAGGCCGAGGAGATCTTCCTGACCTCCACGCTCCGCGACGTCCAGGCAGTCACCCGCAACGACGCCCGGCAGCTCGGCGACGGCCCCGGACCCGTCACCGCCAAGGCCATGCGGATCTTCGCCGAACGGTCCGCCGCGGACTTCGACCCGCGCTGAGCACGGCGCCGGGGCCCGGTCGCCGAGGACTGCGGGCCGGGCCGATGACTGACGAGCCGTACGCGGGTAGAACAACAGCGTGACCACAACGCTGCGCCCCACCGGACCGGAAGAGCGCCAGGAGGGCGGCGGCCGGGCCCGTACGTACGACGTCTGCGTCAACAGCCGCCCCGTGGGACGGCTGCGCCTCGCCACCGACCCGCGCGCCGCGCTGCCCACCGGCCGCCTCGCCGACCTGTGGATAGCCGAGCCCGACCGGCGGCGCGGCCGCGCCACCGTCGCCGCCCTGGCCGCCGAGGAAGTGCTGCGCTTCTGGGGCTGCCGGCGCATCGAGTTCCTCGTGCCCGCCGGCGCCACGCCCGCGCTGCGGCTGAGCGCGGCCCTCGGCTACACCGAGCGCGCCCGCCGGATGCGCAAGGACCTCACCACCCCGCCCGCGCTGCCTCCCGGCAGCGTCGACCGGCCGCTGGACGACGCGGAGTACCCCGTCTGGCTCGCGGCCGCGCAGGACGAGTACGTACAGGCCATGGTCCGGGAGGGCGCGTCGGCCGAGCGCGCCGCCGAGCTGGCGGACGCCGACCACCGCCTGCTGCTGCCCGACGGCCCGCACACCCCGGGGCAGAGCCTGCGCGTGCTGCGTCACGAGGGCACGGACGTGGGTACGGTCTGGACCGCGCTGCACGCACCGGGGCAGCCGGGCGGTTACGTGTACGACGTACGGGTCGCGCCCGAGCACCGCGGCCGCGGCCACGGGCGCACCCTGATGGGGATGGCCGAGCGGGAGTGCCTGGCGGCGGGCAGCCGCAGCCTCGGCCTCAACGTCTACGCCGACAACCCGACAGCGCGCGGGCTGTACGAGTCCCTCGGGTACCGCGTCGTGGACCACCGGCTGTCGAAGCCACTGCTGTGAGCGGCAACTGAAGTCACGGAGTTACTCGGCGGCCAGCAGCCGGTCCGCGATCTCCTCGACGCGGGCGCGCAGCCCCTCCTGGCTCTTGCCGCCGTCCAGCCGCTCGCCGCCGATGACGTACGTGGGCGTGCCCGTGACGCCGATCGCCTTGCCCTCGGCCTGGTCCGCGTCGACGATCAGCAGATGCCGGCCGTCGATCAGCGCGGTGTCCAGCTCCTCGGCGTCCAGGCCCAGCTCCCCGGCCACCTTCACCAGCAGCTTCTCGCCCTGCTTCGCCAGCTCGTCCGTGCGCCCGAGGACGGCCTCCACGTACGCCCAGCCCTGCCCCTGCTCGATGGCCTCTTCAGCGGCCTGCGCGGCGGCGTAGGCGTGCTTGTGCTTCTCGAGCGGGAAGTGGCGCAGCCGGATCTCCAGCCGGTCGCCGTAGCGCTCGCGCAGCGCGCGCAGGTCGTCCAGGGCGGCGTGGCAGTCGGGGCACTGCAGCTCGCACCAGACGTCCAGGACGGGAGGGGCGGCTGCGGGGGAGGAAGCGTCGTTCATGGGGCCAGTCTTCCAGCACCCGCGGCCCTGGCCGAACGGAACCCGGGGCCCGGCGGCATGGCCCCCGTGCCGGGCGAGAGGGCACGATGGGGGGAGAACCGTCCACCGCAGGAGGACCCCATGCTGACCTCGACCGTCTGCGCCGTGCTGTCGGTGGCCGGCCTGGGCATCGCCGCGCTGACCGCCTTCCGCCGGCGCTTCCTCGCCGCGACGCGCATCGCCGCCTTCGCGCTGATCCCGATCGGCCTGGTCATGACCGGTGTCATCGACTGGATCACGGACCTGGCCCTCAAGCCGACCGTGTGGGCGGGCTTCGGCGTACTGGCGCTCTCGGCCCTGCTGTTCCTGGTGAGCCGGGCGGCCGAGCGCCGGTCGATGAGCCGTAAGGAACGCCGCGCCTACGGGGCGAATCGAACGAACCCGTCCCCCCAGCAGGGGGTTACCCAAGGGCGGGGCGCGGAAATCCAGTCGGGGGCCCGGTCCGGTGGGCGTTCCGATGACCGCGCCGGTGGTGACCGCGCCGGTTCCCGCGCCCGTGACGCGGACGACTTCTCCGATATCGAAGCCATCCTGAAAAAGCACGGGATCTGAGGAACTCCCCCTCCTGCGGGGGAATCTTTGGCCCTCGCGCTGATCACCTGCGCCATGATCTCCGCGAGATGAACGATGAGTGCGCCCTGACCCGGGAGAACACCACCCGGGCCCCCGAATCCCGCGGCTGCCTGTTCGCCCTGTCCCAGCCGCCCCTGATGCTCTTCCTCACCGTGATCGGCGTCCTGCTCCTGCTGGGCGCCGTGCACGACCTCTTCGTGCTCTAGCGCCGGCGGCCCTGCCTCCGGCAGGGGCTCAGCTCGCGGCCTCGCGGCGGCGTGCCCGGTACGCGGCGACGTGCAGGCGGTTGCCGCAGGTCCGGCTGTCGCAGTAGCGGCGCGAGCGGTTCCGGGAGAGGTCGACGAAGGCATGCCGGCAGTCCGGTGCCTCGCAGCGCCGCAGCCGCTCCCGCTCGCCGGCGACGACCAGGAACGCCAGCGCCATCCCGCCGTCCGCCGCGAGGTGGTCGGCGACCGAGGCGCCGGGCGCGAAGTAGTGCACGTGCCAGTCGTACCCGTCGTGGTCGGTCAGCCGCGGCGTGGTGCCGGCCGCCGCCACCAGCGAATTCAGCAGCTCGGCCGCGCTGCGGTCGTCGTCCGCCGCGAAGACCTGGGCGAATCTCGACCGTACGGAGCGCACGGACGCCAGGTCCCGTTCGGTGAGCGTGCCGACATCGCTGAAGGCGTTGCGGGCGACGAACTCGTGCAGGGCCGGCACGTCGCTGAGGGCGTCCGGAGCCGCTGGGGCCCCGCCCTCGGGCGCGGTGTTCAGGAGGTCGACGACCGCCTCCAGCGCGCACCGGGTGTCGTGGGTGATCATCACGGGTCGCTCCCAGGCCGGGAGGGGCGGATTCTGCCGCCCCCCGGGATCCATGGGCGGTGGCCGGTGATCTCCAGCGATCGACCGGCCGCCCCCTTGCCGAATGGTCGCCGACTCTAGCGCCTCCAACAAGGCCCGGCGGCCACCGGTGCCGCAGGTTTCCCCGGCTCCCCGCTGCCCGTCCGGGCCGGTCAGACGGAAACGGCGCCGCGCTCGGTACGGAAGCGGTGCCCGCTCAGTACGGGCACGGCGCCCGCTCAGTACGGAAGCGACGCCGTCGCCGCGGTGGTCTCCGCGGCGACGGCGCCGGTGCTTGCCGTATGAACTTGTCCGTCCTGCGCCGTCTCCCCGAGTCGGACGGCGCGAGTGGTGAGCGGTTGACGCGGTACGCGGCCGCGGGTCTCCTCAGCTCTCCGCGAGGATGTGGGAGAGCTCCGTGTCGAGATCGAAGTGTCGGTGCTCGGTGCCGGGCGGGACCGCGGCATCCGTGCGCTTGAGGAAGGATTCCAGAGCCCGCGCCGGGGCTTCGAGCAGCGCCTCGCCCTCCGGAGAGCTCAGGGCAATACAGACGACTCCCTGTCCGTGACTCCGGGACGGCCAGACGCGGACGTCGCCGGTGCCGGTGGGCCGGTGCAGGCCCTCGGCGAGGAGATCACGGGCGAAAACCCACTCGACCGTCTCCTCGGCTCCGGTGTGGAAGGTGGCGTGCACGGCATAAGGATCGGCCGTGTCATACCGCAGGCCCGCAGGTACAGGCAGTGAGGACTCGCTCGACACAACGAGGCGCAGGTGCAGCTCGCAGCTGACCGTGGTGTTCATACGCCAGGGCCTTTCGCTCAGTGTGCGCTCGGGGGTTCGCACGTCGGCGAAATCGACATGCCACCTACGGTGGCGTTGTAAACCCCTCTGACTGTTTTGGGTGGCTTCGAGTACCTCTTACGGCGGAGTCCCGGATCCTCCCGAGCGTTCATGCGGGGGTGCCGAGCGTCGGGTAGGTTTGCCGGTATGAATGCGGAGAGTGACGAGCGTCGGGGCGCCCCAGGGGGCGCGTCGACACAGGGCGCGACGGCGATCCCGCAGAAGCTGGGGTCCAAGGCGCCGCATTTCGTGAAGCGCTCCCGGACCCTGCACATGAGCTGGCAGGTCGGGATCTTCATCATCGGGCTCGCGGTGGTCGTCGGCGGCATCATCATGCTGCCGCTGCCCGGGCCCGGCTGGCTGGTGATCTTCGCCGGCATGGCGATCTGGGCGACCGAGTTCGTCTGGGCACAGCTCGTGCTCCGCTGGACCAAGCGCAAGGTCACCGAGGCCGCCCAGAAGGCCATGGACCCCAAGGTCCGGCGGCGCAACATCATCCTCACCACGATCGGCGTCGTGATCGTGGTCGCGGCCCTCGCGGTGTATGTGTGGAAGTTCGGCTTCGAGATGCCCTGGCGCATAACCGAGTGACCACGGTCCGGCCGCACCGTGGTCAGGGACCCCGCTGACATGGGGTAATGTTGGCGGTGCGCCAGGCCGCAAGGCACCGGCGCCCCGGGCGATTAGCTCAGTGGGAGAGCGCTTCGTTCACACCGAAGAGGTCACTGGTTCGAACCCAGTATCGCCCACAAGTGCGAGGGTGAAGTGTGCTTGCCAACAGCGCAAGCCGCTTCGCCCTCGTCGTGTTTTGCGCGGCTTCGCCGCGCGTAGCGGGGGCTCCGCCACCCACACCCCCGGGTCCGGAGGTTTCTTTGAACCTCCGGACCTTTCGGCGTTCCCGGCGCGGCACACTGGGCCCATGCCTGTCCGGCCGTCCCGCCTCCGCCCCCACCACTACCGCTTCCGCAGTGTCTGGCTGCTGGACGCCGCCCCCGGCGTCGTCTACGCCGTCCTGGAGCGGACCGAGTCCTATCCCCGCTGGTGGCCCCAGGTCGCCGAGGTGAATCGGACCGACGACCACTCCGGGTCCGCCCGCATCCGCTCCGTACTGCCGTACAGCCTGCGCGTCACCGCCCGCGAGACCCGCCGCGACCCGCGCGCCGGCGTCCTGGAGACGGCGCTGCACGGCGACATCGACGGCTGGGCGCGCTGGACGATCCGCCCGTACGGCACCGGCACCCGCGCGCTGTACGAGCAGGAGGTCGAGGTGCGCAGGCCCTTCATGCGGCTGCTGGCCTACCCCGGGCGGCCGTTCTTCCGCCTCAACCACACGCTGATGATGCGCGCCGGGCGGCGCGGACTGGCCGCCTGGCTGGCCCGGCACGAAGGAATTTGAAGTAACGCCGCCGCGACCTGTATTGTTCAGGTCGTTCGCGGGAGACCCCAAGGAAACCCCGGACGCATCCCGGGCGATTAGCTCAGTGGGAGAGCGCTTCGTTCACACCGAAGAGGTCACTGGTTCGAACCCAGTATCGCCCACAAGTGCGAGGGTGAAGTGTGTTCGCTGAAGAGCGAACCGCTTCGCCCTCGTCGTGTTTTGCGCGGCTTCGCCGCGCGTAGCGGGAGCTTCGCCACCCGCACCCCCGGGGCCGGACCGTCGCAACGGTCCGGCCTTCTGCGTACGTTCGTACGTTCACGCCGCGGCCGGCAGGTCCGGGCGGAGCGGCCAGTGCGGGTCCACCGCCTCCTCCGTGCCGTTGCGCGCGAACCACGCCTGCAGGCCCCGCGCTTGGGCCGCGTGCCACACCGCCTGCAGCGCGTGCAGCTCCGCCACGCTCAGCCCTTCGAGCCGCGTCGCGAAGACCTGCCCCAGCGCCCGTACGACCTGCAGTGACGCCGTCGCGTCCGCCGCCGCCTCGTGCGCCCCCGACAGCTCGACGCCGTAGTGCTCGCACAGGTCCGTCAGCGTCCGCCGGCCCTTGCGGTACCGGTCCAGATGCTTGTCCAGCACCCGCGGATCCAGCACGCACAACGACTGCGTACCGAGATACGCCGCCAGCGACGACGCGCGGTGCCGGCGCAACTCACGGTCCAGCAGCGTCAGATCGAACGGCGCGTTCATCACCACCAGCGGCCGCCCCGCCATCGCCTGCTCCGCCAGGGCCCGCGCTATCTCCTCCATCACCGGCGCAGGCCAGCGGCCGTACATCGCCAGATGCCCGGCCGTCAGGCCGTGCACCGCCGTCGCCGCCTCCGGGATGTCCACACCCGGATTGACCAGCCAGCGCGTGACCCGCGGAGTCGAGCGCGGCGTCTCCTGGACGACCAGGGCGGCGGAGACGATGCGGTCCTGCTCCACATCGATCCCCGTCGTCTCGGTGTCGAAGGCAGCCAGCGGACCGTCGAACCAGCACGGCATAGTCCCAACTCCTCGTGCTCCTGCGGCGGGTGGCCTGCCCCGGGCCGCCCGAGCTGGTGATACCCGGCCTCCACGGTTGTCGAACCGCCATTGTTTGTTGACCACTTGACACGGAGACAACACAGGGGGGACCACAGCCCCACGCGCGGTCCGCCGGACCGCCGTGCGGCCCGGACCCCACCGCACCCCCACGCACCCGACCGGCACCACCGCAACGCCCGGAAGGCACTGGAGCGATGACGCTCGCACAGCCCGAGCCGGGTGGGTTCCTGCCCGAGGAACCGGTACCGCTGCGCGGCCAGCTCGCCACCACCGCCTCCATGGAGACGCTCCAGGTGGGCTACCTCCACGCCGTGGCCGCGGCCGCCGGCTGCTCGCTCGCGCAGCCCTTCCCGGACAACGGCATCGACTGGCACGTCAGCCACGGCTCGACCGGCCACACCATCGACGACGAAGTGACCATCAAGGTGCAGCTCAAGTGCACCTACCAGGTCCCGCCCCGCCCGCCGGGGCCCAGCTTCGGCTTCACGCTGGACAACGACCATCTCGTGAAGCTCGCCCGTACCCCCGTCGCGGTGCACAAGATCCTGGTCGTGATGCTCGTACCGCGCACCCCCGAGGACTGGCTCCGCGCGAGCCACGACCGGCTCGAACTGCGGCACTGCTGTTACTGGATCAACCTGGCCGGCCAGCAGGCCACCGGCAGGCGCAAGACCACTGTGCGGATTCCGACCACGCGGATCTTCGACGACCGTGCGCTCGTCGAGATCATGACGCGGGTCGGGGCGGGAGGGAGACCCTGATGTACCGGCCGACCGACGAGCACCCACTCCCCGTTCCCGACCCCGCCCGGGTCGATCCGGCCGTTCTCACCGCCCTGCTGGGCCGGCACGGCTGGCACCGCCGCGGCGGCACCCAGGGCCAGTACGGCCGCTGGACCCCGCCCGGAGGCACCGCCGGTACCAGCCTTCTCGTGCCCGAGTCCGCCCGCTACCCCGACAGCACCGACCTGCTCGCCGAGGCCCTGACCGCGCTCGCCCGCAGCGCCGCGCCCTCGGCCCGCGAGGTGCTGGTCGGCCTCGCGCTGCCCAGCGACGAGGTGCGCTGGGAGCGCGACATCCCCGACGAGGGCTCCGGCGCGACCCTGTGGACCGCACAGGAACGGCTGCGCGCCGCCGCCCGCTCCCTGCTTGCCGCCGGGGCGCTCGGCACCTACGGGCGGGCCGGCTACCACGGCGCCCGGCACCGGCGGCAGGCCGAGGCACTGCTGGACCAGGTGCTGGTCGGCCCGGCCTCCGCGGGCCGCACCCTCACCGCGTACGTTCCGGTCACCGCGGGCCGCGGCACGGTCGCCGGCCTCCAGCGGGCGCTGCACGCCGCCCGCGACGCCACGGACTACCAGCGCGCCACGGGCGGCATGGAGGCCTACGAGGCCGCCGTCGAGCTGGGCGTCTGCCACGAGCTGACCGAGGCGCTGATCTCCCTGGTGCGCGGCGCCGAAGGGGTCCGCATCGAGATCCAGTGGTCACCGGCCGAGGGCGCGCCGCCGGGCTGCCCGGCCCGCCCCGAGCCCGTCGAGTTCACCCCCGGCGACCTGCCCGCGCTGCGGCAGGCCGCCCAGCAGTACGTACGGGACGAGCCCTCGCTCGCCGTGCGGGTGACCGGCACGGTCGTACGGATGCGCCGCGAGCGGCCCGACGGCGCGGGCGCGGTACGGCTGCGGGTGCTGGCCGGCGCGGACGTGGCGCAGGTCAGGGTCGCCCTCGGCGAGGAGGACTACCGGATCGCGGGCCACGCCCACCTGCTGGGACTGCCGGTCCGGGTGACCGGGCGGCTGGAGAGCCGTGGCGGCTTCCGGCGGATAACGGGGGCGAGCGGCGTCACGCCCGTACAGGTCGACGAGGCGGAGCGGGACCGGCTGCTGAAGTCGCTGCAGGAGAATCTGGACCACTTCGAGGAGGCGTGCGGGGGCGAGTGAGCCCCGCACCCCTCGCTGAGCCCCCGCACACCCGCGTGCCGGCTCACAGCGGCCCGGCAAACAACCGTTTCGCGAGGCGGGCCGGTGGCTCGGTACGATTCACCGTGCGCAGCGATCGCTGCCGCCCAGCAGACATGAGTCAGGAGAGTCCGGTGTCAGACGTCCGTGTGACCATCCAACGCGATTCCGAGCGGGAAGAACGCGTGGTGACCACGGGCACTACGGCCGCCGACCTCTTCCAGGGCGAGCGCAGCATCGTCGCGGCGCGGGTGGCCGGAGAGCTCAAGGACCTCGCGTACGAGGTCGCCGACGGCGAGACCGTCGAGCCCGTGGAGATCACTTCCGAGGACGGCCTGAACATCCTGCGGCACTCCACCGCGCATGTGATGGCGCAGGCCGTGCAGGAGCTGTTCCCGGAGGCCAAGCTCGGCATCGGCCCGCCCATCAAGGACGGCTTCTACTACGACTTCGACGTCGAGACCCCGTTCACCCCCGAGGACCTCAAGCGCATCGAGAAGAAGATGCAGGAGATCCAGAAGCGGGGCCAGCGCTTCTCGCGCCGGATCACCACCGACGAGGACGCCCGCGAGGAGCTGGCCGCCGAGCCGTACAAGCTCGAGCTGATCGGCCTCAAGGGCAAGGCCGGCGAGGCCGCCGAGGGCGCGGACGCGGAGGTCGGCGCCGGCGAGCTGACCATCTACGACAACCTCGACGCCAAGACCGGCGACCTGTGCTGGAAGGACCTCTGCCGAGGCCCGCACCTGCCCACCACCCGGAACATCCCGGCGTTCAAGCTGATGCGCTCCGCCGCGGCGTACTGGCGCGGCAGTGAGAAGAACAAGCAGCTCCAGCGCATCTACGGCACCGCCTGGCCGACCAAGGACGAGCTGAAGGCGTACCTGGAGTTCCTGGCGGAGGCCGAGAAGCGCGACCACCGCAAGCTCGGTGCCGAGCTGGACCTGTTCTCCTTCCCGGACGAGCTGGGCCCCGGCCTCGCGGTCTTCCACCCCAAGGGCGGCGTCATCCGCAAGGTGATGGAGGACTACTCCCGTCGCCGGCACGAGGACGCGGGCTACGAGTTCGTGAACACCCCGCACATCTCGAAGGAGCAGCTCTTCGAGACCTCGGGGCACCTCCCGCACTACGCGGAGGGCATGTTCCCGCCGATCGAGTTCGACGGGCAGAACTACCGCCTCAAGGCGATGAACTGCCCGATGCACAACCTGATCTTCAAGTCGCGCGGCCGTTCCTACCGCGAACTGCCCCTGCGCGCCTTCGAGTTCGGCACGGTGTACCGGTACGAGAAGTCCGGTGTGGTGCACGGCCTGACCCGCTCCCGCGGCTTCACCCAGGACGACGCGCACATCTACTGCACCAAGGAGCAGATGCCGGAGGAGCTGGACACGCTCCTGACCTTCGTGCTCGACCTGCTGCGCGACTACGGCCTGACCGAGTTCGAGCTGGAGCTGTCCACCCGCGACCCCGAGTCGGACAAGTTCATCGGCTCGGACGAGGACTGGGAGGAGGCCACCGAGGCGCTGCGCCAGGCGGCCGAGAAGCAGGGCCTGCCGCTGGTCCCGGACCCGGGCGGCGCCGCGTACTACGGCCCGAAGATCTCCGTCCAGGCGAAGGACGCGATCGGCCGGTCCTGGCAGATGTCGACCCTCCAGGTCGACTTCAACCAGCCCAAGCGGTTCGGCCTGGAGTACACCGCGGCGGACGGCTCCAAGCAGCAGCCCGTCATGCTGCACCGCGCCCTGTTCGGCTCGATCGAGCGGTTCTTCGGCGTGCTCCTGGAGCACTACGCCGGCGCCTTCCCGGTCTGGCTGGCGCCCGTCCAGGCCACCGGCATCCCGATCGGCGACACCCACGTCCCGTACCTGGAGGAGTTCGCCGCGGAGGCCCGCAAGAAGGGCCTGCGCATCGAGGTCGACTCGTCCTCGGACCGGATGCAGAAGAAGATCCGCAACGCCCAGAAGTCCAAGGTCCCCTACATGGTCATCGCGGGTGACGAGGACATGGAGAACGGCGCGGTGTCCTTCCGGTACCGGGACGGCTCCCAGGAGAACGGCATCCCGAAGGACGAGGCGATCGCCAAGATCCTCAAGGCGGTCGAGGAGCGCGCCCAGGTCTGATCCGGACCACAGCGCGAGGATTCGAGGGGCGGTCCGCCAGGGCCGCCCCTCGCCGCGTCCGTACCAGGGAATATGCTGCGTTTCATGACGACTGAGCCGGAGCAGCAGATCGGAGTCGGGACACAGGACGCCTTCCAGCGCCTGTGGACGCCGCACCGGATGGCCTACATCCAGGGTGAGAACAAGCCCACTGGCCCGGGGGCCGACGACGGCTGTCCGTTCTGCACGATCCCGGCGAAGTCCGACGAGGACGGCCTGGTCGTCGCCCGCGGCGAGCACGTGTACGCGGTGCTCAACCTCTACCCGTACAACGGCGGGCACCTCATGGTGGTGCCCTACCGGCACGTCGCCGACTACACCGAGCTGGACGACGCCGAGACGGCGGAGCTGGCGAAGCTCACGAAGCAGGCGATGGCGGCGCTGCGCGCGGCGTCCGGCGCGCACGGCTTCAACATCGGGATGAACCAGGGCGGCGTCGCCGGCGCCGGCATCGCCGCCCACCTGCACCAGCACGTCGTCCCGCGCTGGGGCGGCGACACGAACTTCATGCCGGTGGTCGGCCACACGCGGGTGCTGCCCCAGCTCCTCGCCGACACCCGCGCGATGCTGGCGGACGCCTGGCCGGCGGTGTAACGGCCGATCTCGCGCCCGGGGCCCGTACGGAATTCCGTACGGGCCCCGGATGTACCTACTGTGCGCAGCGGTTACGCGTCGTACACGTCGGCCTTCTTCGGCGCGGCGTCCTGGACCGCGCCGCTGAGGGCCAGCGAGCGGTTGTCGAAGCGCTCGGTGTCCACGCCGTTCTCCTTCAGGACGCTCATCGCGGCGGAGTGCACCACGCGCAGCACGGGCGTGGCGGCGCGCAGCGCGTCGTCCGCCATGAAGCGGTGCCGCCAGGGCTTGTCGGCCCAGGCGTGGCGCAGCCCGAAGGGCTCGGGCAGGACGAGCTTGCCGCCGAGGAAGTCCAGTACCGGCGGGAACCAGGTCAGCGGGGCGCGCGCGGCGAGGCGGACGACCTCGTCGGCGTCGATGAGCGGGAGCTGCCGTTCCTTGGTCTCCCAGAACTTCACGACCTTCGCCTCGGTCACGGTCTTGGCCTTGGGCTTGGTGGTGAAGAGGCCGTGGACCGGGCCGAGGGCGTGCCCCGTGACCTCGATGCGCAGCGTCTCGTGCAGCACGGTCACGGTGATCATGAGGGTGAGGACGAGCTGGCCGTCCCAGAGGACGAACTGGACGCCGAGGTAGTGGCGGTTGCCGCTGCCGAACTGCTGCTCGTTGCAGATCCGCTCTATCTCGTGCGGGCGGATCTGGAAGGCGTCGGTGTCGGTGCCATCGGGGCGGGCGACGGCGTCGGCGTTCTCACCGACGGGGGAGACGATCCAGTGCTTCACGGAGGGGGGCTGGCCGAAGCCGCCGGTGTGCAGCGGGCTGCGCTCCAGGAGGCGGAGCCGGTCGTGGATGACGCGGATGATGTCCCAGCTGCGGAAGGGGTGGATCTCGCTGTCCGGGTCCGCGGGCCGCAGCTCCTCGGCGAGCTGCCAGCTGCCCCAGCGGGTGCCCATGCCGAGTATGCCCTTGGGGCCGGCGTAGAAGACGACGTTGCTGGCCTGCTCGGCGGTGAGCTTGGCGAGGTTCTGGCGGAGGCGCTCGGCGGCGGTCTCGTTCGGGTCCTGGGGCACGGCCTCGGGGATCTTCGCGCCGACGCCGCCGCCTTCGAGGAGGCCCTTCCACGCGTCCCGCAGGTCGTTGGCGGTGCGCTCGCAGATCCGCTTGGCCCACCACCAGCCTATGACCGGGGCGATCAGCATCAGCCGGAGGTAGACCGTCCAGAAGCTGTCGAACGGGAGCTTGATCAGGAAAATCAGGGCGATGCCGCAGAGGGCCACGAGCAGCACCGTGCCCAGCGCGCTCTTGCCCTTGCTGGTGGCCTTGTCCAGGATTCGCTTGAGCTGGAAGCCGCCGAACCACAGGAGCACGCCGGGCAGGAAGAGCACCCCGAAGACGACCATGAGGACCGTCAGTTTGGCGTCCCGCTCCTTGCGGATGCGGTTGGCGGCGAGGCAGTGCTCGACGACGGTCTGCGGCTCGGTGCCGAAGGACTGGATGAGCGGCTTGCGGCCGCCGCCGAGCATCCGGACCACTACGGCGCGCGAGAACGCCTCGCCGAGGTTGGGCTCGAACAGCGAGAGCCGGGGCTTCTTGATGTCCGACTTGGCGGTGTCGGAGTCGGCCGCGGAGATGTCGGAGAGCGGGGAGTCCCGGTACGCGGCCGAGGCCAGCGCCTGGGTAGCGGCAGTCTGCCCCGCTCCGCCGGAGAGCGGGACCTGCGCTCCCGGGCTGAAGTCGAAGCCGTCAATCATCGTCACCAAGGCCCCCTCGCCGCCGTCTGCCCCTGCCGTTCGGCGTGCCCCGCAGAACGCCATTGAGCGACCTTCCCACCGGCCGCCCCCGGCACACCTCTGAGCTGCGCCCTCAGCGTACAGCCGACATACAGCCGGTGTACCGCCCAAGGGAGTTGAGAGCCTGCCCCCGGGCGGTACGCCGGCTGCTCCGCCGGTCGCCAAGAAGCGGACTAGCCGCCGTTCTCCGGCTTTTCGCGCTCTTCGCGGATCTTCGTGGCGAGCTGCGGCGGCATCGGCTCGTGCCGCGCGTACTTGCGGTGGAAGCGACCCGTGCCGTGCGAAAGTGACCGGAGATCGACGGCGTAGCGGCCGATTTCGATCTCCGGGACCTCGGCGCGCACCAACGTCCGGCCCGCGCCGGACTGTTCGGTGCCCACGACGCGGCCGCGCCGCCCGGACAGATCGCTCATCACCGGGCCCACGTAGTCGTCGGGCACCAGGACGGTGACCTCGGCGACCGGCTCCAGCAGGTGGATACGGGCGTCGGCGGCGGCCTCGCGCAGGGCGAGGGCGCCCGCGGTCTGGAACGCGGCGTCGGAGGAGTCCACGGAGTGCGCCTTGCCGTCGAGCAGTGTCACGCGGATGTCGACGAGCGGGTATCCGGCCGCGACCCCGCGCGCCGCCTGGGCCCGTACGCCCTTCTCCACGGACGGGATGAACTGCCGGGGCACGGCCCCGCCGACGACCTTGTCGACGAATTCGATGCCGCTGCCGCCCGGCAGCGGCTCGACCTCGATCTCGCAGATCGCGTACTGGCCGTGGCCGCCCGACTGCTTGACGTGCCGGCCGCGCCCGGCGGCCTTCGCGCCGAACGTCTCGCGCAGCGAGACCTTGTGCGGTACGGCGTCGACCTGGACTCCGTACCGGGCGCGCAGCCGCTCCAGCGCCACGTCCACGTGCGCCTCGCCCAGGCACCACAGGACGACCTGGTGGGTGTGGGGGTTCTGCTCCAGGCGCATCGTGGGGTCCTCGGCGACGAGCCGTGCGAGGCCCTGGGAGAGCTTGTCCTCGTCGGCCTTGCTGTGCGCCTGGATGGCGACCGGCAGCAGCGGGTCGGGCATGTCCCAGGGCGCCATCAGCAGCGGCGCGTCCTTGGCGGAGAGGGTGTCGCCGGTCTCGGCGCGGGAGAGCTTCGCGACGCAGGCCAGGTCGCCGGCGACGACCTTGGTGACCGTGCGCTGCTGCTTGCCGAAGGGGGCCGACAGGGCGCCGACGCGCTCGTCGACGTCGTGGTCCTCGTGCCCGCGGTCGGCCAGTCCGTGCCCGGAGACGTGCACCGTCTCGTCGGGGTGCAGGGTGCCGGAGAAGACCCGCACGAGGGACAGCCGGCCGACGTACGGGTCGGAGGAGGTCTTGACGACCTCGGCGGCCAGCGGCCCGGCGGGGTCGCAGGTGAGGGCGGGGCGGGGCTTGCCGTCGGGGGTGGTGACGGGCGGGACCTCGCGCTCGGCGGGCGCGGGGAAGCCGCCGGTGATCAGCTCCAGCAGCTCGATGGTGCCCAGGCCCTCCTTGCTGCCCTCGGCGGCGGGCGCCGCGGCCAGTACGGGGTGGAAGCTGCCGCGCGCGACGGCGGTCTCCAGGTCGCCGATGAGCGTCTTGATGTCGATGTCCTCGCCGCCGAGGTAGCGGTCCATCAGGGACTCGTCCTCGCTCTCGGCGATGATCCCCTCGATGAGGCGGTTGCGGGCCTCCTCGATGAGGGGCAGCTCGCCGGTCTCGGGATCGCGCTCCTTCCTGCTGCCTCCGGAGTAGTCGTACACCCGCTGGGAGAGCAGCCCGATCAGGCCGTGCACGGGGGAGTGGCCGTCGGCACCGGCCTCGCCGTACAACGGGAGGTACAGCGGCAGCACGGCGTCGGGGTCCTCGCCGCCGAAGGCCGTGCGGCAGGTCTCGGTCATGCCGTCGAAGTCGGCGCGGGCCGCTTCGAGGTGGGTGATCACTATGGCGCGGGGCATTCCCACGGCCGCGCACTCGTCCCAGACCATTCGGGTGGCGCCGTCCACGCCGTCCGCCGCCGAGACAACGAAAAGGGCCGCGTCCGCTGCCCGCAGACCGGCCCTCAGCTCCCCGACGAAATCGGCGTATCCGGGAGTGTCCAGAAGATTGATTTTGATCCCGTCCCATTCGACCGGGACCAGGGAGAGCTGTACGGAGCGTTGCTGCCGGTGCTCGATCTCGTCGTAGTCGGAGAGGCAGCCGCCGTCCTCCACCCGGCCCGCCCTGTTGACCGCGCCCGACGCGAGCGCGAGGGCTTCGACCAGGGTGGTCTTCCCCGATCCGCTGTGGCCGACCAGCACCACATTCCGTACGGAGGAGGGGTGGTCGACCGCCGTTGCCCTGCCGGCGGCTCCTGGATGTGTGCTCGTCTTGTCACCCATGTTCTGCCTCCAGGTCGACACTCTGCGGTGTTCCGAGCTTTCCACCGAGGTCATGGTGCGTCCATACATCGCACAAGGGACGATAGGGGATCTTGGGTATGGCTGGGGATCATGCGGGACAAGCCCGAACGGGTGCACCGGGCACCCGTGTACGGCTGCCAACTGCCCGCTTCCGCCGTGGTCGTGGTCCTGTACGCGGTCCCGGCCCGGTGCGCCGGGCGGGTGGCGGGGGAGCCTCCGGCGCACCCCGGGGGCGGCCGTGAGCCGTGGTGCGTTCGCAAAGCGCCGAGGACGGCTGGCTACGATGGGCCAGCCGGTGGCCGCATTGACCGCGCGGCCCGCACACAACCTCCGGGAAGGCCATGCTGAACAAGTACGCGCGTGCGTTCTTCACGCGTGTTCTCACGCCGTTCGCCGCCCTGCTCATCCGTCTGGGCATCAGCCCCGACGTCGTCACCGTCCTCGGCACCGCCGGGGTGGTCGCCGGCGCGCTGGTCTTCTACCCGCTGGGCGAGTTCTTCTGGGGCACCGTCGTCATCACCCTGTTCGTCTTCTCGGACCTGGTCGACGGCAACATGGCACGGCAACTGGGCCGCTCCAGCCGCTGGGGCGCCTTCCTGGACTCCACCCTGGACCGCGTCGCCGACGCCGCGATCTTCGGCGGCCTCGCCCTCTGGTACGCGGGCCGCGGTGACGACCTGCTGCTCTGCGCGGTGACGATCTTCTGCCTCGCCTCCGGCCAGGTCGTCTCGTACACCAAGGCGCGCGGCGAGAGCATCGGCCTCCCGGTCAACGTCAACGGCCTGATCGAGCGCGCCGAGCGCCTGGTGATCTCGCTGGTGGCCTGCGGCTTCTCCGGGCTGCACAAGTTCGGCGTCCCCTGGATCCAGAATCTGCTCCCGATCGCCCTGTGGATCGTGGCCATCGGCAGCGCGGTCACTCTGGGCCAGCGGGTGGTCACCGTACGCCGGGAGTCCGCCGAGGCGGACGCCGTGGGGGGAGAGAGCGCGTGAAGCTCGACATCAGCAAGCTGCCCGGCCTCGACAGACTGCTGGACAAGGGCAAACTGTCCGACGCGCTGTACGGCCTGGGCTGGGCCACGGTCAAGAAGCTGCCCGAGCCGGTCGCCGTACGGCTGGGCGAACGCATCGCCGACGCCGTCTGGAAGCGGCGCGGCAACGGCGTACTGCGCCTGGAGGCCAACCTCGCACGGGTCGTCCCCGACGCCTCCCCGCAGGCCCTCTCCCGGCTCTCCCGGGCCGGTATGCGCTCGTACATGCGGTACTGGATGGAATCCTTCCGCCTCCCGGCCTGGAGCCGCGAGCGGGTCCGCCGGAGCGTGGACGTCACCGACATCCATCACCTCACCGACGCGCTGGACAGCGACCGCGGCGTCATCCTGGCCCTGCCCCACATGGGCAACTACGACCTGGCCGGCGTCTGGGTCACCCGCGCCCTCGGCGTGCCCTTCGCCACCGTCGCCGAGCGCCTGAAGCCCGAATCGCTCTACGACCGGTTCGTCGCCTATCGCGAGAGTCTGGGCATGGAGGTACTGCCGCACACCGGCGGCGCGGCCTTCGGCATACTCGCCCGGCGGCTCCGCGCCGGCGGCCTGATCTGCCTGGTCGCCGACCGCGACCTGTCCGCCTCCGGAATGGAGGTCAAGTTCTTCGGCGAGGCCGCCAAGATGCCCGTCGGACCGGCCATGCTCGCGCTCCAGACCGGCGCGGTGCTGCTGCCCGTCACCTTGTGGTACGACGGTACGCCCGTCATGCGGGGCCGTGTGCACCCCGGGATCGAGGTACCCGAGACCGGTACGCGCACCGACAAGGCCGCCGCGATGACCCAGGCCCTGGCCGACGCCTTCGCCTCGGGCATCGCCGAGCACCCGGAGGACTGGCACATGCTGCAGCGACTGTGGCTCGCCGACCTGGAGCCGCGTGGTGCGGGCGCCCGAGAGACGGAGACGCCTTGAGGATCGGGATCGTCTGCCCCTACTCGTGGGACGTCCCGGGCGGCGTCCAGTTCCACATCCGCGACCTCGCCGAGCATCTGATCCGGCTCGGCCACGAGGTCTCCGTACTCGCCCCGGCCGACGACGAGACACCACTTCCGCCGTATGTCGTCTCCGCCGGACGTGCCGTACCCGTCCCGTACAACGGTTCGGTTGCGCGGCTCAACTTCGGCTTCCTCTCCGCCGCCCGGGTGCGCCGCTGGCTGCACGACGGCGCGTTCGAGGTCATCCACATCCACGAGCCGGCCTCCCCGTCCCTCGGCCTGCTGGCCTGCTGGGCGGCCCAAGGCCCCATCGTGGCGACCTTCCACACCTCCAACCCGCGCTCCCGCGCCATGATCGCCGCGTACCCGATCCTCCAGCCGGCGCTGGAGAAGATCAGCGCGCGCATCGCCGTCAGCGAGTACGCCCGCCGCACGCTGGTCGAGCACCTGGGCGGCGACGCGGTGGTCATCCCCAACGGCGTCGACGTCGACTTCTTCGCCCGTGCCGAGCCGAAGAAGGAGTGGCAGGGCCGGACCATCGGCTTCATAGGCCGCATCGACGAGCCCCGCAAGGGCCTCCCCGTCCTGATGAAGGCCCTGCCCGAGATCCTCGCCGAGGTCCCCGACGCACGGTTGCTGGTCGCCGGGCGCGGTGACGAGAAGGAAGCCGTCGCGGGCCTCCCCGAGGAGCTCCGCTCCCGCGTCGAATTCCTCGGCATGGTCACCGACGAGGACAAGGCACGCCTGCTCCGCAGCGTCGACCTGTACGTCGCCCCCAACACGGGCGGCGAGTCCTTCGGCATCATCCTCGTCGAGGCGATGTCCGCGGCCGCGCCCGTCCTCGCCTCCGACCTCGACGCCTTCGCCCAGGTCCTGAACCAGGGGGAGGCGGGCGAACTCTTCACGAACGAAAACGCGGGTGCGCTCGCCGCTTCGGCTGTCCGGTTGTTGCGCGACCCTTCGCGGCTGGCGGAGCTCCGGGAGCGCGGCGCCCGCCATGTGCGGCGGTTCGACTGGTCGACGGTGGGGGCGGACATCCTCGCCGTGTACGAGACGGTCACCGACGGGGCGGCGTCTGTGGACACGGACGAGCGGGTGGGGCTTCGGGCCCGGTGGGGGCTGGCCCGAGACTGACACGGAGGCTCAACCTCCACGTACTTCGTCTTTCCACCCACCACCGACGGGAGGGGACGGGCCGGAGCGGGTGGGGGTCCGGACGTAAAGCGAAGGAGTCCGGACCCCCACCCGCGGAGGCCCGGCACCGTGACGTCAAGCCCCGCGCAGCGGTATCCGCTCGCCGCAGGCGCAACGGCGCCGCACTCGGCAACGAACACCGGCCCGCCAGGGCCAAGCGCCGCGGACCGGTAGCGTGACGCCCCGTGACCACCTTCATCTGGATCCTCGCGGCGCTCATCGTCATCGGCGTGTACCTGAGCTGGACCGCCGGCCGTCTCGACCGGCTGCACGCGCGCATCGACGCCGCGCGCGCCGCGCTCGACGCGCAGCTGCTGCGGCGCGCCTCCGTCGCGCAGGAGCTCGGTACGTCCGGCGTCCTCGATCCCGCCGCCTCGATCGTGCTGTACCAGGCAGCCCACGAGGCACGGCAGGCCGAGGAGGACCAGCGGGAGGTCGCCGAGAGCGCGCTCAGCCAGGCGCTGCGCGCGGTCTTCGACGAGGCCGAGCAGACCGACGCCGTACGGGAGGCCCCCGGCGGCGAGCAGACGCTCGCGGAGCTGAACGCGGCGGTGCGGCGCGTCCCCATGGCCCGCCGCTTCCACAACGACGCCGTACGCGCGGCCCGCGCCGTCCGCAGGCACCGCGTCGTACGCTGGTTCCGGCTCGCGGGCCACGCCCCGTTCCCGATGGCCTTCGAGATGGACGACGAGGCCCCGGCGGCCCTCGGGGACCGCGCGGCGGCCTGAGCCCCGTACGAGTACGGTGGCGGAGCCGCGGCCGGGCCGGGGGCCGGGCAGGCCACCCCAAGAGCCACCGCCCTGCAATTGGCCCTTTTCACCTCCCGTACACAAACGGTTCTCTAGGTGCAGCAGCACAACCACCCGCACTTAGTGAGGTCAATCGTGTCCACCACGCCCACCACGCCCCAGTCCCCGGAGACCGGAACCGCCCGCGTCAAGCGCGGCATGGCCGAGCAGCTCAAGGGCGGCGTGATCATGGACGTCGTCACGCCGGAAGAGGCGAAGATCGCCGAGGACGCCGGCGCCGTGGCGGTCATGGCCCTGGAGCGCGTCCCCGCGGACATCCGCAAGGACGGCGGCGTGGCACGGATGTCCGACCCGGACATGATTGACGGCATCATCAACGCCGTCTCCATCCCCGTCATGGCCAAGTCCCGCATCGGCCACTTCGTCGAGGCGCAGGTCCTGCAGTCCCTCGGCGTCGACTACATCGACGAGTCCGAGGTCCTCACCCCGGCCGACGAGGTCAACCACTCCGACAAGTGGGCCTTCACCACCCCCTTCGTCTGCGGTGCCACCAACCTCGGTGAGGCCCTGCGCCGCATCGCCGAGGGCGCGGCCATGATCCGCTCCAAGGGTGAGGCCGGCACCGGCAACGTCGTCGAGGCCGTCCGCCACCTCCGCCAGATCAAGGGCGAGATCGCCAAGCTGCGCGGCTGCGACAACAACGAGCTGTTCGCCGCCGCCAAGGAGCTGCGCGCCCCCTACGAGCTGGTCAAGGAGGTCGCGGAGCTGGGCAAGCTGCCGGTCGTCCTCTTCTCCGCCGGTGGCGTCGCCACCCCCGCCGACGCCGCGCTCATGCGCCAGCTCGGCGCCGAGGGCGTCTTCGTCGGCTCCGGCATCTTCAAGTCCGGCGACCCGGCCAAGCGCGCCGCCGCCATCGTGAAGGCCACCACCTTCTACGACGACCCCAAGGTCATCGCCGACGCCTCCCGCGACCTGGGCGAGGCCATGGTCGGCATCAACTGCGACACCCTCCCCGAGGCGGAGCGGTACGCCAACCGCGGCTGGTAAGGGAACCAAAGGGAACTCCATGAGCAACAGCACCCCCACCATCGGCGTGCTGGCGCTGCAGGGCGACGTACGCGAGCACCTCACGGCGCTCGCGTCCGCCGACGCCCTGGCGCGCCCGGTGCGCCGCCCCGAGGAACTGGACGAGCTCGACGGCCTGGTCATCCCCGGCGGCGAGTCGACGACCATGTCCAAGCTGGCGGGCGTCTTCGGCATGCTGGAGCCGCTGCGCGCGTTCATCCGCGCGGGCAAGCCGGTGTACGGCACCTGCGCGGGCATGATCATGGTCGCGGAGAAGATCCTGGACGGCCGGGACGACCAGGACACGTTCGGCGGCGTTGACATGATCGTGCGCCGTAACGCCTTCGGGCGGCAGAACGAGTCCTTCGAGGCGGCGGTCGACGTCGCCGGGATCGATGGCGGACCGGTCGAGGGCGTCTTCATCCGCGCGCCCTGGGTCGAGTCGGTCGGCGCCGAGGTCGAGGTACTGGCCGAGCACGGCGGCCACACGGTGGCCGTCCGGCAGGGTAACGTCCTCGCCACGTCCTTCCATCCGGAACTCACCGGCGACCACCGGGTCCACGCGTTCTTCGTGAACATGGTGCGTAACGCCGCGTGAGGGGATCCCGGTAGGATCTAGGGCGTTCGTTTTCAGAAATTGGTTACGCGAAGGAGACAGGCGGATGTCCGGCCACTCTAAATGGGCTACGACGAAGCACAAGAAGGCCGTGATCGATGCCAAGCGCGGCAAGCTCTTCGCGAAGCTGATCAAGAACATCGAGGTCGCGGCCCGCATGGGCGGCGTGGACGTCGAGGGCAACCCGACGCTGTACGACGCCATCCAGAAGGCCAAGAAGCAGTCGGTCCCGAACAAGAACATCGACTCCGCGGTCAAGCGCGGCGGCGGCCTCGAGGCCGGCGGCGCCGACTACGAGACGATCATGTACGAGGGTTACGGCCCGAACGGTGTCGCGGTGCTCATCGAGTGCCTCACCGACAACCGCAACCGTGCCGCCTCGGACGTGCGCGTCGCCATGACCCGCAACGGCGGCTCGATGGCCGACCCGGGCTCGGTGTCCTACCTGTTCAACCGCAAGGGCGTCGTCATCGTCCCCAAGGGCGAGCTGACCGAGGACGACGTGCTGGCCGCGGTCCTGGACGCGGGCGCCGAGGAGGTCAACGACCTCGGTGAGTCCTTCGAGGTGCTGAGCGAGGCCACCGACGTGGTCGCGGTCCGCACCGCGCTCCAGGAGGCCGGCATCGACTACGACTCGGCCGACACCAACTTCGTCCCGACCATGCAGGTCGAGCTGGACGAAGAGGGCGCGAAGAAGATCTTCAAGCTGATCGACGCGCTGGAGGACAGCGACGACGTCCAGAACGTCTTCGCCAACTTCGATGTGTCGGACGAGGTCATGGCCAAGGTTGACGCCTGAGCCTCCTCTTTGCGGCTCTTGCGGCTGTTGACGGGCCGGCAGGGAACATCCCCTGTCGGCCCGTCTCGCGTTCGTGTGTCGCCGGTACCACCCGTTGTCAGTGCCACCCGATACTGTGCTGAGCAGGGGATCTCCGGCCCCCATGGTGGGGGAGGAGAGCCGAAACGGTACGGCGCCGGGTGGTGACAGCGCGGCATGAGGGGAGGGGGACACCCGTGAAGGTGCTCGGCGTTGACCCGGGGTTGACGCGTTGCGGTGTCGGCGTGGTCGAAGGGGTGGCCGGGCGGCCGTTGACGATGGTGGGGGTCGGCGTGGTGCGCACCCCCGCCGACGCCGACATCGCGGACCGCCTCGTCCTCATCGAGCAGGGCATCGAGCACTGGCTCGACACGCACCGGCCCGAGTACGTCGCCGTGGAGCGGGTGTTCAGCCAGCACAACGTCCGTACGGTCATGGGTACGGCCCAGGCCAGCGCGGTGGCGATGCTGTGCGCGGCCCGTCGCGGGCTGCCCGTCGCGCTGCACACCCCGAGCGAGGTCAAGGCCGCCGTCACCGGCTCGGGCCGTGCCGACAAGGCGCAGGTCGGGGCCATGGTGACGCGGCTGCTGCGGCTGGACGCACCGCCCAAGCCCGCCGACGCCGCGGACGCGCTCGCGCTCGCCATCTGTCACATCTGGCGCGCGCCCGCCGTCAATCGCCTTCAGCAGGCGCACGCGGCCAACCGCCTTCAACAGGCGCAAGCCGCCGCCCGGCGCACCCCGCCCGCCGCGCGCTCCGCCGGCGCGCTCCGCACCCCCGCTCCCGTACGTACGAATCAGCGCACCCCGAAGGGCACGTCATGATCGCCTTCGTCTCCGGCCCGGTCGCGGCCCTGGCTCCCGATGCCGCCGTCGTGGAGGTGGGCGGTATCGGCATGGCCGTCCAGTGCACCCCCAATACGTTGTCCGGGCTGCGCATGGGCGAGCAGACGAAGCTCGCCACCTCCCTCGTCGTACGGGAGGACAGCCTCACGCTGTACGGCTTCGCGGACGACGACGAGCGGCAGACGTTCGAGCTGCTGCAGACGGCGAGCGGGGTCGGGCCGCGGCTCGCGCAGGCGATGCTCGCGGTGCACAGCCCGGACGCGCTGCGGCGCGCGGTCGCGTCCGGCGACGAGAAGGCGCTGACCGCCGTGCCCGGCATCGGCAAGAAGGGCGCGCAGAAGCTGCTGCTGGAGCTGAAGGACCGGCTCGGCGAGCCGGTCGGCAGTGCCGGGCCCGCGGTCGGCAGCCCGGTCACGGCCGCCTGGCGCGACCAGCTGCACGCCGCGCTGATCGGCCTCGGCTACGCCACCCGGGAGGCCGACGAGGCGGTGGGCGCGGTCGCCCCGCAGGCCGAGGCGGCTGTCGCGGACGGCGGTACGCCGCAGGTGTCGCAGCTCCTGAAGGCGGCGCTGCAGTCCCTGAACCGGGCCCGCTGACCGGGCGCCGGCCCGGGTACCCCTACGATCCGGCACTCCACCCACCGACGACGCGAGGCAGTACGCAGTGAACTGGGACGACAGCACCGACACCGCGGACGGACAGGACCCCGGCCTGCCGCCGGGCGGCGCCGACCGGCTGGTGGGCGCGGACGCCGACGGCGAGGACACGGCCGTCGAGGCCGCGCTGCGCCCGAAGGACCTGGAGGAGTTCGTCGGCCAGGAGCGGGTGCGCGAGCAGCTGGATCTCGTGCTGCGGGCCGCGCGGGCGCGCGGTGCCACCGCCGACCATGTGCTGCTCTCCGGCGCCCCGGGCCTCGGCAAGACCACGCTCTCGATGATCATCGCGGCGGAGATGGGTGCCCCGATCCGCATCACCTCCGGTCCGGCGATCCAGCACGCCGGCGATCTCGCCGCGATCCTCTCCTCGCTCCAGGAGGGCGAGGTGCTTTTCCTGGACGAGATTCACCGGATGTCGCGGCCCGCCGAGGAAATGCTCTATATGGCGATGGAGGATTTCCGGGTCGACGTGATTGTGGGAAAGGGGCCGGGCGCCACCGCCATTCCGCTGGAACTTCCGCCGTTCACGCTGGTCGGCGCGACGACGCGGGCCGGGCTGCTGCCGCCGCCGTTGCGCGACCGGTTCGGATTCACCGGGCACATGGAGTTCTACGCCCCCAATGAACTGGAGCGGGTCATCCACCGCTCGGCGGGACTGCTCGATGTCGACATAGAGACCGAGGGCGCCGCCGAAATCGCCGGGCGGTCGCGCGGTACGCCCCGTATCGCCAACCGTCTGCTGCGCCGCGTGAGGGACTACGCCCAGGTCAAGGCGGACGGCCTGATCACCCGCGAGATCGCGGCGCAGGCGCTGGACGTGTACGAGGTGGACGGGCGCGGCCTGGACCGGCTGGACCGTGCGGTGCTCACGGCGCTGCTCAAGCTGTTCAGCGGCGGGCCCGTGGGCCTGTCGACCCTGGCGGTGGCCGTGGGGGAGGAGCGTGAGACGGTCGAGGAGGTCGCCGAGCCGTTCCTCGTGCGCGAGGGGCTGCTCGCGCGCACGCCCCGTGGCCGCATTGCCACGCCCGCCGCATGGACGCACATGGGGCTGGTGCCGCCGCAGCAGATGACGGGCGGAAACGGACAGCAGGGGCTGTTCGGGACGTGACGGCGCGGGGACTCGCCGGGTCAGGAACTGCGGTGCGATGCTGGGCGTTGTTCCACTGGTGCGGACTCGCTTAGACTCCGCCGATGCCGTCCGTACGGTCCGGCATATCAACCCCCGTATACAAGGCCGCGCCTCCGCGGTCGTGCGAAGGAATGTCCGTCCCGTGAATATCATGACTCTCCTCCCGTTCATCGTGCTCATCGGGGCCATGTTCCTGATGACGCGCTCCGCCAAGAAGAAGCAGCAGGCGGCTGCGCAGATGCGGAATGAAATGCAGCCCGGCACCGGCGTCCGCACGATCGGAGGCATGTACGCCACCGTCAAGGAAATCCACGACGACGCGGTCCTCCTCGAGGTGGCCCCGGGCGTCCACGCGCTCTACGCGAAGAACGCGATCGGCGCCGTGCTGCCCGACGACGAGTACAACCGCATCATCGACGGTGCCGAGCAGGGCTCCGTCGTCCCGGACGACCTGTCTTCCCTGACCGGCGCCTCGGCCGTCAACGACGGCGACGACGACACCACCGGTAAGGGTGACGTCGTCGAGAAGATCGACCTGGGCAAGGACGCCTCCGCGGAGAAGGCCGACGAGCCGAAGGCCGAGGAGCCGAAGGCCGACGAGACCCCGGCCGCGGACGCCGACGCCGAGGCCGCCGAGGCGAAGGGCGACAAGAAGGACGCCAAGAAGGACGGCGGCGCCGAGGCGAAGTAGGCGCGCACTTTCACGGAACCGCGGTGCACCGGGAGCGGTGCCCGCGGTTCCGGGACCGTCTAGGCTCCGGCGGGGGCACGTCCCCACAAGACTTCGTGGCCGTCCGGCACTGACCTGACTCGGGCGGTTGGACAGGGAGATACGAGAAGGTGGCAGCACCGAACAAGGGCCGAAGGTCGCCGGCGGCCCAGAGCAGGCCGGGGCGCGCCCTGGTCCTGATCTTGGTCGTCATCGCGGCGCTGGTCGGGGGGATGTTCTACTCCGGCACCATGACGCCGCGACTGGGCATCGACCTCGCGGGCGGTACGAGCTTCACGCTGGAGGCGCAGAACCAGCCGGGCAAGCCCAACGCGATCAACGAGACCAACATGAAGACCGCCGCGGGCATCATCGAGCGGCGCGTCAACGGTCTCGGCGTCTCCGAGGCCGAGGTCCAGACCCAGGGCACCAACCACATCATCGTGAACATCCCCAAGGGGACGGACGCGAAGCAGGCCCGCCAGCAGGTCGGTACCACCGCCCAGCTCGGTTTCCGTACGGTGCTGACCGCGGCGGCCGGTGCGAAGACGCCCACGCCGGGCGCCTCCGAGAGCCCGAAGGCCGGCAGCGGCGAGAAGGAGAAGCAGGGCGGCGACAGCGCGTCGGCCACCCCCTCCGCCGGCCCGACCACGCAGGGCCGCGCCGTCAGCGACGCGCTCAAGAAGGACGACGCGCCTTCGCCCTCCGGCAAGCCCACCGGTTCGCCCAGCGCGCCCCCGGTCCAGCAGCCGCCCGCGGGTGCCGACATCCCCGCCGCGCTGCAGAAGAAGCTCGCGGCACTGGACTGCTCCACCAAGGAGAGCCGTTCCGCCGCGGCCGAGCAGGCCGCCCGCGCCAAGCCCAGCGACTCGATCGTGTCCTGCGAGGACGACGGCAAGACGAAGTACGCGCTCGGCCCGGTCAAGGTCGAGGGCACGGACGTGGACGACGCCAAGGCCAGCTTCGACCAGCAGGGCGGCCAGGGCTGGCTCGTCCAGATGAACTTCACCTCCGCCGGCGGCAAGAAGTTCGCCGACGTGACCGGTGACATCGCCACCAAGACCCCGCCGCAGAACCAGTTCGCCATCACCCTGGACGGCGAGGTCGTTTCGGCGCCGCAGGTGAGCAGCGCGATCGCGGGCGGCAACGCCCAGATCACCGGCGGCTTCACCCAGCAGACCGCCGAGGACCTGGCGAACATGCTGTCCTACGGTGCGCTGCCGCTCTCCTTCAAGATCGCGGACGAGACCACGGTCACCGCGGCCCTGGGCGGCGAGCAGCTGAACGCGGGCCTGATCGCCGGTGCCATCGGCCTCGCGCTGGTCGTCATCTACCTGATCGCGTACTACCGCGGCCTGTCCCTGGTCGCGCTGGCGAGCCTCGTGGTCTCGGCGGTCCTGACGTACACGATCATGACCCTGCTCGGCCCGGCCATAGGGTTCGCGCTGAACCTCCCGGCCGTCTGCGGTGCGATCGTCGCGATCGGTATCACGGCCGACTCGTTCATCGTGTACTTCGAACGCATCCGGGACGAGATCCGTGAGGGCCGTACGCTGCGGCCCTCCGTCGAGCGGGCCTGGCCGCGCGCCCGGCGCACGATCCTGGTCTCCGACTTCGTGTCGTTCCTGGCCGCCGCCGTGCTCTTCATCGTCACCGTCGGCAAGGTCCAGGGCTTTGCGTTCACGCTCGGCCTCACGACCCTGCTGGACGTCGTGGTGGTCTTCTTCTTCACCAAGCCGCTGATGACGCTGCTGGCCAAGCGGAAGTTCTTCTACTCCGGGCACCCCTGGTCGGGTCTGGATCCCACGCGTCTCGGCGCGAAGCCGCCGCTGCGCCGCGGCCGGCGCACCTCCGCCCCCATCGAGACGAAGGAGGCGTGAGATGTCCAAGCTCGGCAACATCGGCGCCCGGCTGTACCGCGGCGAGGTCGGTTACGACTTCATCGGCAAGCGCAAGATCTGGTATGCCGTCTCGATCCTGATCACCATCACGGCGATCGTGGGCCTCGGGGTACGCGGCCTGAACATGGGCATCGAGTTCTCCGGCGGCGCGGTCTTCACCACCCCGAAGACCTCCGTCTCCTCGACGCAGGCCCAGCACCAGGCCGAGGCCGCTTCCGGCGGTCACGCGGCCACGGTCCAGAAGCTCGGCAACGGTGGTCTGCGGATCCAGATCAGTGAGCTGGACACCAAGGAGTCCGTGCCGGTCCAGGAGAAGCTGGCCAAGGACCTGAACGTCCCGGTCGAGGACGTCAACACCCAGCTGGTCGGCCCCAGTTGGGGCGAGGAGATCGCGAACAAGGCGTGGCTGGGCCTGGGGATCTTCATGATCCTCGTGGTGATCTACCTCGCCATCGCCTTCGAGTGGCGAATGGCGCTGGCGGCCCTGATCGCGCTGATCCACGACCTCACGATCACGGTCGGCGTGTACGCGCTGGTCGGCTTCGAGGTCACACCCGGCACGGTCATCGGCCTGCTGACCATCCTCGGTTACTCGCTGTACGACACGGTCGTGGTCTTCGACAGCCTCAAGGAGGCGTCCCGGGGCATCACGAAGCAGTCGCGCTACACCTACGGGGAGATCGCCAACCGGTCGATCAACTCCACGCTGGTGCGGTCGATCAACACCACGGTCGTGGCGCTGCTCCCGGTGGCGGGCCTGCTCTTCGTGGGCGGCGGCTTCCTGGGCGCGGGCATGCTGAACGACATCTCGCTGGCCCTGTTCGTGGGTCTCGCGGCCGGTGCGTACAGCTCGATCTTCATCGCCACCCCGCTGGTCGCCGACTTCAAGGAGCGCGAGCCGCAGATGAAGGCGCTGGCCCGGCGGGTCCGTGCCAAGCGCGCCTCCGCCGCCGCCAAGAACGACTCCCAGGGGTCGGCCGAGGGCGCCGCGGAGTCCGGCGAGGAGCCGCAGGACGACGCCCCGGCGGCGGCCGGCAGCTCGGCCGCCGGCCCGCGCAGCCAGCCCGCGTCCCGCACCCGCGGCCGCGGCCGTCCGTCGGGCAAGCGCCGATGAGCGCCCCCGCGGAGCTGCGCGAGCTCCTGCTCAGCAAGATCGCGGACGTGCCGGACTACCCGCAGGCGGGGGTCGTCTTCAAGGACATCACCCCGCTGCTGGCCGACCCGGACGCGTTCGGCAGGCTGACCGACGCGCTGGCCGGGGTCTGCGGCGAGGTCGGCGCGACGAAGATCGTGGCGCTGGAGGCCCGCGGCTTCATCCTGGCGGCCCCGGTCGCGGTGAAGGCGGGCGTCGGCTTCGTGCCCGTGCGCAAGGCCGGCAAGCTGCCCGGGGCGACGCTCGGCCAGAGTTACGCGCTGGAGTACGGCCACGCCACGATCGAGATCCACGCCGACGCGCTGGCCCCGGGGGACCGGGTGCTGGTGATCGACGACGTGCTGGCCACGGGCGGTACGGCCGAGGCCTCGCTGACCCTGATCCGCCGTTCCGGCGCCGAGGTCGCGGGCGTGGCGGTCCTGCTGGAGCTGGGCTTCCTCGGCGGCAGGGAGAAGCTGTCGGCGGGGCTCGACGGGGCGCCGCTGGAGGCGCTGATCACGGTCTGAGGCCGCGGCGGACGGGCGCCGGACGTGTCATGTACGGCCCCGTCCACCGCTCGAAAACCAGGCAAAGTGCAAGCAAAAGGGCATCCGGCATAAATGCGGATGCCCTTTTGCTGTGACCACAGGAGTATCGGCCCGCGGACGAGCCGTGGCTGCCGGCATGGATACCATGGCAGCCCGGCCACTTCGTGGACCGGTGGTCCGGCACCGCTCTTTTCCGCCCGTTCACCGGTGGGAAAGGTCCCAGCGAGGAGTTGCTCTTGCCAGACGAGGCCCAGCCGCTCTCCCCCCGCACGCCCGGGGGAAGCCCCGCCGCGCGCCCGGAGGACCGTCCCACGGGCGGCGCCGCGGACGCGCCGAAGAACGGCGGGAAGGAAGCGCCGGCGGGGCCCGTCCCGGCGGTTTCCGGGCCTGCCGCCACGGCGCCCAAGCCCACCCCGCCGTCGGCCCCCAAGCCGCTGCCGCCCGGCCACACCGGCCAGCCCGGCGGCCGCTCCGGCTCCTCCAACCGCGTCCGCGCCCGCCTGGCCCGCCTCGGCGTGCAGCGCCAGAGCCCGTACAACCCGGTCCTGGAGCCGCTCCTGCGCATCGTGCGCAGCAACGACCCCAAGATCGAGACGGCCACGCTGCGCCAGGTCGAACGGGCCTACCAGGTCGCCGAGCGCTGGCACCGCGGCCAGAAGCGCAAGAGCGGCGACCCGTACATCACGCATCCGCTCGCGGTCACGACGATCCTGGCCGAGCTGGGCATGGACCCGGCAACGCTGATGGCGGGCCTGCTGCACGACACCGTCGAGGACACCGAGTACGGCCTGGACACCCTCCGCCGGGACTTCGGCGACCAGGTCGCGCTGCTGGTCGACGGCGTCACCAAGCTGGACAAGGTCAAGTTCGGCGAGGCCGCGCAGGCCGAGACCGTGCGCAAGATGGTCGTGGCGATGGCCAAGGACCCGCGCGTCCTGGTGATCAAGCTCGCCGACCGGCTGCACAACATGCGCACGATGCGCTACCTCAAGCGGGAGAAGCAGGAGAAGAAGGCCCGCGAGACGCTGGAGATCTACGCCCCGCTGGCGCACCGGCTGGGCATGAACACCATCAAGTGGGAGCTGGAGGACCTCGCCTTCGCGATCCTCTACCCCAAGATGTACGACGAGATCGTCCGGCTGGTCGCCGAGCGGGCGCCCAAGCGCGACGAGTACCTCGCCATAGTCACCGACGAGGTCCAGGCCGACCTGCGCTCCGCGCGCATCAAGGCCACCGTCACCGGGCGGCCCAAGCACTACTACAGCGTCTACCAGAAGATGATCGTCCGCGGGCGCGACTTCGCGGAGATCTACGACCTGGTGGGTATTCGTGTACTTGTCGACACGGTGCGTGACTGTTACGCGGCGCTCGGCACGGTGCACGCGCGGTGGAATCCGGTCCCCGGCCGGTTCAAGGACTACATCGCGATGCCCAAGTTCAACATGTACCAGTCACTGCACACGACGGTCATCGGGCCCAACGGCAAGCCGGTCGAGCTGCAGATCCGCACGTTCGACATGCACCGCCGCGCCGAGTACGGCATCGCGGCGCACTGGAAGTACAAGCAGGAGGCCGTGGCCGGCGCCTCCAAGATCCGCACCGACGTGCCCAAGGGCAAGGCCGGCAAGGACGACGCGGTCAACGACATGGCGTGGCTGCGGCAGCTCCTGGACTGGCAGAAGGAGACGGAGGACCCGGGCGAGTTCCTGGAGTCGCTGCGCTTCGACCTCTCGCGCAACGAGGTCTTCGTCTTCACGCCCAAGGGCGACGTCATAGCGCTGCCGGCCGGTGCGACACCCGTGGACTTCGCGTACGCGGTGCACACCGAGGTCGGCCACCGCACGATAGGCGCGCGCGTCAACGGCCGCCTCGTACCGCTGGAATCGACGCTGGACAACGGCGATCTGGTGGAGGTCTTCACCTCCAAGGCGCCGGGGGCCGGGCCGTCCCGGGACTGGCTGGGCTTCGTCAAGTCCCCGCGGGCCCGCAACAAGATCCGCGCGTGGTTCTCCAAGGAGCGCCGCGACGAGGCGATCGAGCAGGGCAAGGACGCCATCGCGCGGGCCATGCGCAAGCAGAACCTGCCGATCCAGCGCATCCTGACCGGCGACTCGCTGGTGACGCTCGCGCACGAGATGCGGTACCCGGACATCTCCTCGCTGTACGCGGCGATCGGCGAGGGCCACGTCACCGCCCAGTCCGTCGTACAGAAGCTGGTACAGGCGCTCGGCGGCCAGGACGAGGCCACCGAGGACATCGCCGAGTCCACGCCGATCCGTCGCTCCAAGCGGCGCTCCAGCGCGGACCCGGGCGTGGTCGTCAAGGGCGTCGAGGACGTCTGGGTGAAGCTGGCCCGCTGCTGTACGCCGGTGCCGGGCGACCCGATCATCGGCTTCGTGACCCGCGGGTCCGGCGTATCGGTTCACCGCGCGGACTGCGTCAACGTCGACTCGCTGTCCAAGCAGCCGGAGCGCATCCTCGAGGTCGAGTGGGCGCCGACCCAGTCCTCGGTCTTCCTGGTCGCCATCCAGGTCGAGGCGCTGGACCGCTCGCGGCTGCTGTCGGACGTCACACGGGTCCTGTCCGACCAGCACGTCAACATCCTGTCCGCGGCCGTCCAGACCTCCCGCGACCGGGTGGCCACCTCCCGCTTCACCTTCGAGATGGGCGACCCCAAGCACCTCGGGCACGTCCTGAAGGCGGTACGGGGCGTGGAGGGCGTGTACGACGTGTACCGCGTGACATCGGCCCGGCGGCCCAACTAGCCGCCGTACTACGCGAGGAGGGCCCCGGTACGGTCTCGTACCGGGGCCCTCTTGGTGCTGGGCGCCTCAGCCATCAATTGAGGCACCCCGACGGCGAGGTACCACCTCCGCGAGAGCGGCGGCGGTTTAGCCGCAAAAGTCAGCCGCCGAACTCCTGCAGGCCCTTCTGGGCCTGGTCGAGCAGGGCCTGGCGGCCCTCCAGCTCGCGGGCGAGCTTGTCGGCCTTGGCGTCGTTACCGGCGGCCCGGGCCGTGTCGATCTGCTTCTGGAGCTTGTCGACGGCGTCCTGGAGCTGGCCGGTCAGCCCCGCGGCACGCGCCCGCGCCTCGGGGTTGGTCCGCCGCCACTCGGCCTCCTCGGCCTCCTGGATGGCGCGCTCGACGGCGTGCATCCGGCCCTCGATCTTCGGACGGGCGTCCCGCGGCACATGGCCGATGGCCTCCCACCGCTCGTTGATCGAACGGAACGCGGCCCGCGCGGCCTTGAGGTCCGAGACCGGGAGCAGCTTCTCGGCCTCGACGACCAGCTCCTCCTTGCGGGTGAGGTTCTCCCGCTGCTCGGCGTCCCGCTCCGCGAAGACCTCGCTGCGGGCCTGGAAGAAGACGTCCTGGGCGCCGCGGAAGCGGTTCCACAGGTCGTCCTCGTGCTCGCGCTGGGCGCGGCCCGCGGCCTTCCACTCCTGCATCAGCTCGCGGTACCGGGCCGCGGTCGGGCCCCAGTCCGTCGAGCCCGAGAGCGCCTCGGCGTCCGCGACCAGCTTCTCCTTGATCTGCCTGGCCTGCTCGCGCTGCGCGTCCAGCGACGCGAAGTGGGCCTTGCGCCGCTTGGAGAACGCGGAGCGGGCGTGCGAGAAGCGGTGCCACAGCTCGTCGTCGGACTTGCGGTCCAGCCGGGGCAGCCCCTTCCACGTGTCGACCAGGGCACGCAGCCGCTCGCCGGCCGCCCGCCACTGCTCGCTCGCCGCCAGCTCCTCGGCCTCGGCGACCAGCTTCTCCTTGGCCGTCCTGGCCTCGTCGGCCTGCCGGGCCTTGGCCGCCTTGCGCTCCTCGCGGCGCGCCTCGACCGTCTGGACGAGCGCGTCCAGGCGCTTGCGCAGGGCGTCGAGGTCGCCCACCGCGTGGTGCTCGTCGACCTGCTGCCGCAGATGGTCGATCGCGGTCATGGCGTCCTTGGCCGACAGGTCGGTCGTCCTGACCCGCCGCTCGAGGAGGCCGATCTCGACGACCAGGCCCTCATACTTGCGCTCGAAGTAGGCGAGGGCCTCGTCGGGCGATCCCGCCTGCCACGATCCGACGACCTTCTCGCCGTCGGCGGTACGCACGTACACGGTCCCCGTCTCGTCGACGCGGCCCCATGGGTCGCTGCTCACAGCGCCTCCTCCACATGATGCCGGCGGGACACCGGGGTCCCGGGCATCGTCCACAGTTTCTGTCCGGCGGGACCGCGCCCCGGCCGGTCCGACGGACTGTTCTTGCGGGTGAGGGTGGCAGCCGTCGGAGCAGGCACCCTACCCAACGCCAATCTAGGCGACCGGCGGCCCGGCTGTCCGCATCCCGCACGACCGAAATTCCGTGGTCCCGGCGCGGACGGCCGGGATACGTCAGGACTTGGTGACGCGAGCGCGGTCGATGACGACGGTGGCGTTGGGCGCGGTGTTCTGCGTCTGCGGGTCGGGCGTGGAGCCCGCCTCGGCGATCTTCTTCAGGACGTCCATGCCCTGCGTGATCGTGCCGAACGGCGTGTAGTTGGGCGGCAACTGACTGTCCTGGAAGACCAGGAAGAACTGGCTGCCGCCGGTGTCCCGGGTCTTCTCGCTCTGCCCGTCGTAGCGGTTGGCCATCGCGACCGTGCCCGCCGGATAGACGCCGCCCTCGATCCGCGGGTCCTTGAGGTTCTCGTCCGGAATCGTGTAGCCCGGGGTGCCCTGGCCGGTACCGGTCGGGTCGCCGCACTGCAGGACGTGGAGGCCGTCGTCGACCAGGCGATGGCACTTGCTGTGGTCGAAATAGCCCTGTCCCGCCAGGAAATTGAACGAGTTGACCGTGTGCGGGGCCTTCTTCGCGTCCAGTTTCATCGCGATGTCGCCACAGGTGGTGGCGAGCTTCGCGGTGTACGAAGCGGCGGTGTCCACCGTCAGCTTCGGCTCCTTCTTCCACTGCTTCTTCGACGGCCGGCCCTCGGCGGGCGTACCGCACGGGTCCTTGGGCCGCTGCTCCGCCGCCGCGTTCTTGCTGTCGCCGCCGACCAGCCCCGCCGTCGCGTACACGGCCCCGCCCGCGGCGAGCGCCACCGCGAGCACCGACGCGATGATCACGTTCCGGCGCCTGGCCTTCCGCTGGGCGGCCGTCCGCCGCTGGAGCTGACGCTCGTACTTCTGGCGCGCGAGCTGCTTGCGCCGCTGATCCCCCTTGACCACCAGGCCGTCTCCTTGGTCCGCATGATCTGCCGTGGCCCGTACCGTATACGGGTTCGCTCCGGCGGGAGTCCCGCCGGTAGGCTCTGAACAGCAGAGATCTTGCAGCATGTTTCTGTGAGATCCGCCAGGGCCGCAGCCAGGGCCTGCCAGGATCTGTCCGCCGGACGATTGATGAGGACGAACGTGCTGATTGCCGGGTTCCCCGCCGGGGCCTGGGGCACCAATTGCTACTTGGTCGCCCCCGCCGCGGGTGAGGAGTGCGTGATCATCGACCCCGGCCACCAGGCCGCCGACGGTGTCGCGGAAGCGGTGCAGAAGCATCGCCTCAAGCCCGTCGCCGTCGTCCTCACCCACGGCCACATCGACCACGTCGCCTCGGTGGTGCCGGTCTGCGGCGCGCACGACGTTCCCGCCTGGATCCACCCCGAGGACCGCTACATGATGAGCGACCCGGAGAAGGCGCTGGGCCGGTCGATCGGACAGCAGCTGATGGGCGAGCTGACGGTGGGAGAGCCGGATGACGTCAAGGAGCTGGCGGACGGCGGGAAGCTTGCGCTTGCCGGGATGGAGTTCGCCGTCTCCCATGCGCCGGGCCATACCAAGGGGTCGGTGACCTTCAGGATGCCCGAGCAGGCCGACATTCCGCCGGTCTTCTTCTCGGGCGACCTGCTCTTCGCCGGCTCCATCGGACGTACCGACCTGCCCGGCGGCGACCACGCCGAGATCCTCCGGTCGCTGGAGCGCGTATGCCTCCCGCTGGACGACTCGACCGTGGTGCTGTCCGGCCACGGCCCCCAGACCACCATCGGCCAGGAGCGCGCCACCAACCCCTTCCTTCGGGAGGTGGCCGCCGGCCTCGGAACGGGCCCCCAGAGCCCGGCTCCGCGACGAGGAATGTGACGAAAGCTTCCGTGAGCACCTTCAAGGCCCCCAAGGGCACCTACGACCTGATCCCGCCGCAGTCCGCGACCTACCTGGCGGTCCGCGACGCGATCTCCGGACCCCTCAAGCGCTCCGGCTACGGCTACATCGAGACGCCCGGCTTCGAGAACGTCGAGCTGTTCGCGCGCGGCGTCGGCGAGTCCACCGACATCGTCACCAAGGAGATGTACGCCTTCGAGACCAAGGGCGGCGACAAGCTCGCGCTGCGCCCCGAGGGCACCGCCTCCGTGCTGCGCGCCGCGCTGGAGGCCAACCTCCACAAGGCCGGCAACCTCCCGGTCAAGCTCTGGTACTCCGGCTCGTACTACCGCTACGAGCGCCCGCAGAAGGGCCGCTACCGGCACTTCTCGCAGGTCGGCGCGGAGGCCATCGGCGCCGAGGACCCGGCGCTGGACGCCGAGCTGATCATCCTGGCGAACGACGCGTACCGCTCGCTGGGCCTGCGGAACTTCCGCATCCTGCTCAACAGCCTCGGCGACAAGGAGTGCCGCCCCGCCTACCGGGCCGCGCTGCAGGACTTCCTGCGCGCCCTGGACCTGGACGAGGACACCCGCCGCCGCATCGAGATCAACCCGCTGCGGGTCCTCGACGACAAGCGCGACGCCGTACAGAAGCAGCTCGTCGGCGCGCCGCTGCTGCGCGACCACCTCTGCGAGAACTGCAAGGCGTACCACGAGCAGGTACGCGAGCTGCTGACCGCGGCGGGTGTCGCGTACGAGGACGACCCGAAGCTGGTGCGCGGGCTGGACTACTACACCCGTACCACCTTCGAGTTCGTCCACGACGGGCTGGGCTCGCAGTCCGCGGTGGGCGGCGGCGGCCGGTACGACGGCCTGTCCGAGATGATCGGCGGCCCCGCGCTGCCGTCCGTCGGCTGGGCGCTCGGCGTGGACCGTACGGTCCTGGCGCTGGAGGCCGAGGGCGTCGAGCTGGAGATCCCCGCCAGCACGGCCGTCTTCGCGGTGCCGCTGGGCGAGGAGGCCCGCCGGGTGCTCTTCGGCACGGTCACCGAGCTGCGCCGGGCCGGTCTGGCGACCGACTTCGCGTACGGCGGCAAGGGCCTGAAGAACGCGATGAAGTCCGCGAACCGCTCGGGTGCGCGCCTGGCGATCGTCGCCGGCGAGCGCGACCTCGCCGAGGGCGTCGTCCAGCTCAAGGACCTGGAGAGCGGCGAGCAGTCGCCGGTCGCGCTGGACGCGATCGTCGAGACCGTCCAGCAGAAGCTGAGCTGAAACCCGTAGGACTTACGTGCGAAGGGGCCCGGTGGCCTGATGGCCGCCGGGCCCTTCGTCATGGGCCACAAGCGCCTTCCGGACCGGTCGGATTTATCTCGCGCGAACGGTGAGCAGCAGGCCCGTTGCGGCACAATGTGAGGCTCCAACGGGCGCACAACGACGGGACGACGGAACGGCGATATGACGACGACTACGCTTGATGACGTGTCCACCACCGACCATGGCCGTACGGATGGCGACGGCACCATCGGAGCGGGTCGCCCCTTCGCGCTGCTCCTGGTGATCACCGGCGCGCTCGGCCTTCTTGCGGCCTGGGTCATCACCCTCGACAAGTTCAAGCTGCTGGAGGACCCCGCCTTCAAGCCGGCCTGCAGCATCAACCCGATCATTTCCTGCGGCAACATCATGAAGAGCGCGCAGGCCGGGGTCTTCGGCTTCCCGAACCCGATGGCCGGGCTCGTCGGCTTCGGCGTCGTCATCGCCGTCGGCATGGCCGTGCTCGCCGGCGCCCGCTTCAAGGCCTGGTTCTGGATCGGCCTGAACGTCGGCACGCTGCTCGGCACGGTCTTCTGCATGTGGCTGATGGGCCAGTCCCTGTACGTCATCAACTCGCTGTGCCTGTGGTGCACGCTCACCTGGCTCGTGACGATCCTGATGTTCTGGTACACCACCGTGCACAACATCAAGCACCGGATCATCAAGGTGCCCGAGGGCCTGCGCGGCGCCGTCCTGGAGTTCCACTGGGTCGTGCCGGTGCTCTGGTACGGCGTGATCACGCTGCTGATCCTCACGAAGTGGTGGACGCAGTACTGGAGCACGCTGCTCTGAGGCGTCTTCGAGGCGTCTGTGATCAGGCGCCGGGCCGGGTTGTCAGTGGGGTGAATTAAGGTCGAAGCGTGGAGCCCGACCTGTTCACCGCCGCTGCCGAAGACCGCCAGGAGAAGGACCCCGCGGGGTCCCCGCTCGCTGTACGGATGCGTCCGCGCACCCTGGACGAGGTGGTCGGCCAGCAGCATCTGCTCAAGCCCGGGTCGCCGCTGCGGCGACTGGTGGGCGAGGGGGAGGGCGGCCCGGCCGGCCCTTCGTCGGTGTTCCTGTGGGGCCCGCCCGGCATCGGCAAGACCACCCTCGCGTACGTCGTCAGCCAGGCGACCAACAAGCGCTTCGTGGAGCTCTCCGCGATCACCGCGGGCGTGAAGGAAGTGCGGTCCGTCATCGACGGCGCCCGCCGCGCCTCCGGGGGATACGGCAAAGAGACCGTCCTCTTCCTGGACGAGATCCACCGCTTCAGCAAGGCCCAGCAGGACTCCCTGCTCCCGGCGGTGGAGAACCGCTGGGTGACCCTCATCGCGGCGACCACGGAGAACCCGTACTTCTCGGTGATCTCCCCGCTGCTCTCCCGCTCGCTGCTGCTGACGCTGGAGCCGCTCACCGACGACGATCTGCGCGGGCTGCTGAAGCGCGCGCTGACCGACGCGCGCGGGCTGGCGGGCGCGGTGACGCTGCCCGAGGACACCGAGGCGCATCTGCTGCGCATCGCGGGCGGCGACGCGCGCCGGGCGCTGACGGCCCTGGAGGCCGGTGCCGGGTCCGCGATCTCCAAGGGTGAGAAGGAGATCAGCCTCCAGACCCTGGAGGAGTCCGTCGACCGGGCGGCGGTGAAGTACGACCGGGCGGGTGACCAGCACTACGACGTGGCGAGCGCGCTGATCAAGTCCATCCGCGGCTCGGACGTGGACGCCGCGCTGCACTATCTGGCGCGCATGATCGAGGCGGGCGAGGATCCGAGGTTCATCGCCCGGCGGCTGATGATCTCCGCGAGCGAGGACATCGGGCTGGCCGACCCGACCGCGCTGCAGACCGCGGTGGCCGCCGCGCAGGCTGTCGCGATGATCGGCTTCCCCGAGGCCCGGATCACGCTCAGCCAGGCGACGATCGCGCTGGCCCTCGCGCCCAAGTCGAACGCGGCGTACATGGCGATCGACGCGGCGCTCGCGGATGTCCGCGCCGGTCTCGCCGGGCCGGTGCCCCCGCATCTGCGCGACAGCCACTACCAGGGCGCGAAGAAGCTCGGCCACGGCAAGGGCTATCAGTACCCGCACGACCTCCCCGGCGGCATCGCGGCGCAGCAGTACGCGCCGGACGAGGTGCACGGCAAGCGGTACTACACCCCGACGCGGTACGGCTCGGAGGCGCGGTACTACGACGTGGTGGAGCGGGTGCGCAGCAGGCTGGCGGGGGAGGCAGGGCCGTCGGGGAGTGAGGCGGGCGCGGAAGCGGCCGTTCCGGCGCCGCACGGCAGGGCCCTGTCGAACGGGGGCCGCTCACGAGATATCTTGATGTCGAGCAATGTTGCAGACGTGGAGCGGAGCACCGGTGACTGACTCGACCATCATCTATACGCACACCGACGAGGCCCCGGCCCTGGCGACGTATTCGTTCCTGCCGGTGATCGAGGCCTACGCCTCGACGGCCGGTGTCGCCGTGGAGAGCCGTGACATCTCGCTGGCGGGCCGGATCATCGCCAGCTTCCCCGAGCGTCTTCGGGAGGACCAGCGCATCGACGACGCGCTCGCCGAGCTCGGTGAGCTGGCGAAGACGCCCGAGGCGAACATCATCAAGCTGCCGAACATCTCGGCCTCGATCCCGCAGCTCAAGGCCGCGATCGCCGAGCTGCAGGAGCAGGGCTACGCCCTCCCGGACTACCCGGACGACCCGAAGACCGACGAGGAGCGGGACATCCGCGCCCGGTACGACAAGGTCAAGGGCAGCGCCGTCAACCCGGTCCTGCGCGAGGGCAACTCCGACCGCCGCGCCCCCGCGTCGGTCAAGAACTACGCCAAGGCCAACCCGCACCGCATGGGCGCCTGGTCCGCCGACTCCAAGACGAACGTCGCGCACATGACCGGCGACGACTTCCGCTCCACCGAGAAGTCCGTCGTCATCGCCGAGGACGGCGCGCTGCGCATCGAGCTGGTCGGTGACGACGGTTCCACCACCGTGCTGCGCGAGTCGGTGCCGGTGCTGGCGGGCGAGGTCGTGGACGCCTCCGTCATGCGCGTCGGCGCGCTGCGCGAGTTCCTCAAGGAGCAGGTCGCCCGCGCCAAGGCCGAGGGCGTGCTGTTCTCGGTGCACCTCAAGGCCACGATGATGAAGGTCTCCGACCCGATCATCTTCGGTCACGTCGTGCGCGCCTTCTTCCCGAAGACCTTCGCGAAGTACGCGGACGTGCTCGCCGGCGCCGGCCTGACCCCGAACGACGGCCTCGGCGGCATCTGGAAGGGTCTGGAGACGCTGCCCCAGGGCGAGGAGATCAAGGCGTCCTTCGACGCCGAGCTCGCCGAGGGCCCGGACCTGGCGATGGTCGACTCGCACCGTGGCATCACCAACCTGCACGTCCCGAGCGACGTCATCGTCGACGCCTCCATGCCGGCCATGATCCGCACCTCGGGCCACATGTGGAACAAGGACGACCAGGAGCAGGACACCCTCGCGGTCATCCCGGACAGCAGCTACGCCGGCATTTACCAGGCCGTCATCGACGACTGCAAGGCCAATGGCGCGTACGACCCGTCGACCATGGGCTCGGTGCCGAACGTCGGCCTGATGGCGCAGAAGGCCGAGGAGTACGGCAGCCACGACAAGACCTTCGAGGTGCCCGCCACGGGCACCGTGCGGGTCGTCGACGGCAACGGCACCGCGCTGCTGGAGCAGGAGGTCAGCGCCGGCGACATCTTCCGCGCCTGCCAGACCAAGGACATCCCGATCCGCGACTGGGTCAAGCTGGCCGTCACACGTGCCCGCGCGACCGGCGACCCGGCCGTGTTCTGGCTGGACGAGGGCCGCGCGCACGACGCGAACCTCATCGCCAAGGTCAAGCAGTACCTCCCGGAGCACGACACGGAGGGCCTGCAGATCGAGATCATGTCGCCGTTCGAGGCGACCAAGTTCTCCGTGGAGCGCATCCGCCGCGGCGAGAACACGATCTCGGTGACCGGCAACGTGCTGCGTGACTACCTCACCGACCTGTTCCCGATCCTGGAGCTCGGCACGAGCGCCAAGATGCTCTCGGTCGTGCCGCTGATCAACGGCGGTGGCCTCTTCGAGACCGGCGCCGGCGGCTCCGCGCCCAAGCACGTCCAGCAGCTGGTCAAGGAGAACTACCTGCGCTGGGACAGCCTGGGTGAGTTCCTCGCGCTCGCGGTGAGCTTCGAGCACCTCGCGCAGAAGACGGGCAACGCGCGCGCCCAGGTGCTCGCCGACACCCTCGACCGCGCGACCGGCACCTTCCTCGCGGAGAACAAGTCGCCCAGCCGCAAGCTCGGCGGCATCGACAACCGCGGCAGCCACTTCTACCTGGCGCTGTACTGGGCGCAGGAGCTGGCCAAGCAGACCGAGGACGCCAAGCTGGCCGAGGCGTTCGCGGAGCTGGCCAAGACGCTGGCCGAGCAGGAGCAGACGATCGTGGACGAGCTGGTCGCCGTCCAGGGCAAGCCGGCCGACATCGGCGGCTACTACCAGCCCGAGGTGGCCAAGGCCGCGGCCGTCATGCGGCCGTCCGCCACGCTGAACAAGGCGCTCGCCTCGCTCAGCGCCTGACGCTGCCCACGGGCGGCTGCCCGTACGCGTACCGCCCCGGCAGGTCCTACGACCAGCCGGGGCGGTCCCGTATCCGTCCTCACGCCGCCGCGTCGAAGAGGTGGTGCATCGCCCGCCGCAGCTCCATCAGGTCGCGCACGGGCTCGGGGAAGTCGAAGCGGGCGTCGAAGACCTGGTGGCCGGGGTCGGCGAAGCGGACCCGCAGCCCGAAGCGGTCCAGCGCCACCGGTACGACCGTGCCGCGCGCCGCGCAGACCTGCTCGGCCCGGTCGCCGAGCAGCCCGCACAGGTCGCGTACCTGCTCCTCGTGCGAGGAGTGCAAGTGCTGCAGCAGCTCGGCCTCGTGGCCCGCCACGGGGTCCGGAGCGGCCTGCGTGAATTCCTCGGGCTCGACGGAGTCCGCGCCCCACAGATCGTCCACGGTGGCCTCGCCGACCTCCAGGCGCAGCATCATCCAGGCGCCCCGCCCGACGGTGCCCGGCAGCGGGTCGGGGCGCAGTGCCTCGCCGATGCCCAGCAGCTCGCCGACGGGGTGCCGCTCGGCGAGCAGCCGGGCGGCGTGGGCCCGGTCCTCGCCGCGTACGGGGGTCAGCCAGCCGGCGATCCAGGCCCGTCCGCGGATGCGATGGGGGACCGAAACGGGGGCGACGTCCGTGAGTTCCATCACGGCGGTGACGTCGTCGTCCTGGGCGTGTGCGGCCGCCCGGGCGGCCGCGGAATCCCCAGGAACCAAGAGCAGCACGTCTCCTGAGGCGTCGACCGTTCTGCAGGCGGGCGCGGCGAAGCCGGGTTCGTCGAGATCGTGGACTCCGGGAATGGTCAGAGACGCCATAGCATGGGAATCCACGAGGGTTCGCACACGCTCGGCGGCGGTCGGCTGCTGGGCGTCTTCCGTGGGACGCGGCTGACCCGCCTCGGTGCTCTGGCCAGCACTGGGCAGGGGGTTCCCAGGTCGATACATGCGGTCTCCTCGCGCTGCTAAGGTAAGCCTCACCTAACTTACATGGAGGTCCGTTCCACGTGAACCAGTCGCGTCCCAAGGTCAAGAAGTCCCGCGCGCTCGGCATCGCGCTGACTCCGAAGGCCGTCAAGTACTTCGAGGCCCGTCCGTACCCGCCCGGCGAGCACGGCCGTGGTCGCAAGCAGAGCAGTGACTACAAGGTCCGGCTGCTGGAGAAGCAGCGGCTGCGCGCCCAGTACGACATCAGCGAGCGCCAGATGGTGCGGGCCTACGACCGCGCCCGCAAGGTCGACATGAAGACCGGCGAAGCGCTGATCATCGAGCTGGAGCGCCGCCTGGACGCGCTCGTCCTGCGCTCCGGCCTGGCCCGCACGATCTACCAGGCCCGCCAGATGGTCGTGCACGGTCACATTTCGGTGAACGACCGCAAGGTCGACAAGCCGTCCTTCCGCGTCCGCCCCGGCGACGTCGTGATGGTCCGCGAGCGCAGCCGCGAGAAGCACCCCTTCCAGGTCGCGCGCGAAGGTGGCTACGCCCCCGACGGCGAGACCCCGCGCTACCTGGAGGTCAACCTCCAGGCGCTGGCGTTCCGCCTGGACCGGGACCCCAACCGCAAGGAAATCCCGGTCATCTGCGACGAGCAGCTCGTCGTCGAGTACTACGCGCGCTGAGCGAGCAGCCCGGCAGCGCACGGCCCGCGCGCCGCTTTCGTGGCGCGCGCTGCCTCAGCCCGCCGTCTCCCCGCCGTTCGCGGCAGGGGACACGGCGGGCTCGCCGGTTTCCGGGGCCCTGCCGCCCGCCCCGCCGCGCGGGCGGGGGAGACCGCCCAGAATCCGCGCGACGGCCGCGTCCATGTCCAGCGCCCGGCCCCGCCGCCCGGCCGCCTCGTACTCCGCGTTGCCCAGCTCCTCGCGGGCCCGCCGCTCGCACAGCTCGTGCGGCTGGTGAAAGTACTGGGAGCCGAACAGCGGCGGCCCGACCGACGGCCAGATCCGCGCCGCGGCCCCCTGCAGCACCGCCGCCTCCGCCGCGTCGCCCTCGTCCAGCGTGACCAGCGCCAGCAGCTCCACCGCCAGCACCGCGCCCAGCAGGTCGTGGAAGGCGTGGTCGATCAGCAGGCACTCGGTCAGCAGCCGGCGCGCGCCCGGCAGGTCCCCGCGCGTCCAGGCCGCATACGCCAGGACGTACAGCGCGTACGCCTGTGCCCACCGCTCGCCGTGATCCGCGCACACCTCCCGGACCTCGGCACACAGCTCCTCGGCCGCCGCCAGATCGCCGCCGAAGGCCACCGCCATGGCCAGCTCGATCTGCGCCATCAGGACGTTGCTGTTCAGCTCGCCGATCTCGCGGTAGGCCGCCAGCGCCGCCCGCAGCAGCGTTTCGGCACGCGGCATGTCGTCACCGGTCAGCGCCAGACAGCCCAGCCGGTGCTGCGCATAGGCGGCGGCCCGCGCGTTCCCCGCCCGCTCCGCCTCCGCGCGGCACTGCTCCAGCGCGAACAGCGCACCGGCCGGATCGCCCTGCAGCACCGCGACATAGCCGGTCACCCACAGCGCCTTCAGCCGCGCGTCCTGATGGTCGGCCGGCAGCTCCAGGGACCGCTCCAGCCAGTGCCGCCCCTCCGACAGCCGGCCGCAGCCGACCCAGAAGAACCACAGCGTCCCGGCCAGGAACTGCCCCAGATACGCCTCCTCCGGCACCTCCAGGCTGTGTTCCAGCGCCAGCCGCACATTGGGCAGCTCCACGTCGAGCCGGGCGGCCACCTCGTCCTGCCGCGGCCCGAACCAGTCCAGCTCGCACCAGGTGGCCAGGCCCACGTACCAGTCGCGGTGCCGACGCCGCAGCCGCGCGGTGTCGCCCAGCGCCGCCAGCCAGTCCGCGCCGTAGGCCCGTACCGTGTCCAGCATCCGGTAGCGCACCCCGACCCGGGTCTCCTCGCGGACCACCACCGACTGCGCGACCAGCTCGGTCAGCACGTCCAGCAGCTCGTCGGCGGGCAGATCGGGGCCCGAGCACACGTACTCGGCCGCCTCCAGGTCGAACTGCCCGGCGAACACCGAGAGCCGCGCCCACAACAGCCGCTCCTGCGGCGTGCACAGCTCATGGCTCCAGCCGATGGCCGTGCGCAGCCTCTGATGGCGCGGCAGCGCGTCCCGGTCGGTACCGGTCAGCAGCCGGAAGCGGTCGTCGAGGCGCTGCAGCACCTGGTCCACGGAGAGGGCGCGCAGCCGGCCGGCGGCCAGCTCCAGCGCGAGCGGGATCCCGTCGAGCCGGTGGCACAGCTCGGCGACCGCCGCGCTGTTGGCCTCGTCGACGGTGAAGCCCGGGAGCACACAGCCGGCCCGGTCGGCGAACAGCTCGCCCGCCTCCGCGTCCGGCAGCGGCAGCAGCGGATAGGTCCGCTCCCCGGGCAGGCCCAGCGGGCGCCGGCCCGCGGCCAGCACACGCACGCCGGGCGCCCGCCGCAGCAGCTGCGCGACCAGCGGCGCGCACTCGGCCACCAGGTGCTCGTAGCCGTCCAGGACGAGGAGCAGGTCGCTGTCGGCGAGGTCGTCGCAGAGCGTCTCGCGGGCCGGGCGGCCGCTGTGGTCGGCCAGCGCCAGCGATTCGGCGACCGCATGGTCCAGCAGGTGCGGCTCCTGCACGGCGGACAGCTCGATCAGCCACACCCCGTCGCGGAAGCGTTCCGCCAGGGCCCGGCCGGCCTGCGTGGCGAGCCGGGTCTTGCCCACCCCGCCCATGCCCGTGAGCGTGACCAGCCGTGCGGCCGCCACCATTCCGGTCAGGGCGGCCAGTTCGTCCGCGCGCCCGACGAACCGGTTCAGCTCCGCGGGCAGGTTGCCCGGGGCCGGCGAGCGGTGGCAGCGGTCTCGGAAAGCGGGGTCCGGTCCCCGGGAGCGTCGCATGGCACACGGAGCGTACTCGGAGCTGTGCGGACCGTACAATCGCGCCGCTCTGTGCCGGGTACGCGCTCAGGCGTACCGCCGCCGCCCCGGAAACCGGCCGTGGCACACGGGAACACGGTGCGGAGCGGGAGCCCCGGCGCGATAGGGTCGAAGTCTGCCGATCGAGCAGGACGAGACAAGCAGAGAACCAGTCGGAAAGTGGTGTGCGCGTGTCCGGTGGAGAGGTGGCCGGGATCCTCGTGGCCGTCTTCTGGGCGATCCTCGTGTCGTTCCTCGCCCTCGTGCTGGTGAGGCTCGCGCAGACGCTCAAGGCGACCACCAAGATGGTCTCCGAGGTGTCCGAGAAGGCCGTGCCGCTGCTCGCCGACGCCTCCGCGACCGTCCGCTCCGCGCACACCCAGCTCGCCCGCGTCGACGCGATCACCTCCGACGTCCAGGAGGTCACCGCCAACGCCTCCGCGCTCTCCTCGACCGTCTCCTCCGCCTTCGGCGGCCCGCTGGTCAAGGTCGCGGCGTTCGGCTACGGCGTCCGCCGCGCGCTCGGCAAGAAGGGCGCGCCCGAGCCGGAGCACACCGTCGTCGTCGGCCGCACCCTGCCCGCCGCCCGCCGGAGCGGGCGCCGCACCCGTCGCTCCAAGGACTGATCACGCGATGTTCCGCCGCGCATTCTGGTTCACCACCGGCGCAGCCGCCGGGGTGTGGGCCACCAACAAGGTCCACCGCAAACTGCGCAAGCTCCAGCCCGACAGTCTCGCGGCCCAGGCCGCGGACAAGGCGGTGGAGACCGGACACCGGCTGCGTCAATTTGCATTGGACGTACGCGACGGAATGGCGGACCGTGAAGAGCAGTTGCACGAAGCGCTCGGTCTGACGGAGACCGGAGCGGCGCGCGAGCTGCCGCCCGCCCGACCGGCCGCCGCGCTCGAACCGCACCACCCCACGACACGCATCACCCGGAAAACCGGACCGAACCGAAACGAGGACCACTGATGGAGTCGGCTGAAATCCGCCGCCGCTGGCTGAGCTTCTTCGAGGAGCGCGGGCACACCGTCGTGCCTTCGGCGTCGCTCATCGCGGACGACCCGACGCTGCTGCTGGTCCCCGCGGGCATGGTCCCCTTCAAGCCGTACTTCCTCGGCGAGGTCAAGCCGCCCGCCCCGCGCGCCACCAGCGTCCAGAAGTGCGTGCGCACGCCGGACATCGAAGAGGTCGGCAAGACCACCCGGCACGGCACGTTCTTCCAGATGTGCGGCAACTTCTCCTTCGGCGACTACTTCAAGGAAGGCGCCATCAAGTACGCCTGGGAGCTGCTGACCAGCTCCCAGGACGACGGCGGCTACGGCCTGGACCCGGAGAAGCTCTGGATCACGGTCTACCTGGACGACGACGAGGCCGAGCGCATCTGGCACGAGGTCGTCGGCGTGCCCAAGGAGCGCATCCAGCGCCTGGGCAAGAAGGAGAACTACTGGTCCATGGGCGTGCCGGGCCCGTGCGGCCCGTGCTCCGAGATCAACTACGACCGCGGCCCCGAGTTCGGGATCGAGGGCGGCCCGGCCGTCAACGACGAGCGGTACGTGGAGATCTGGAACCTGGTCTTCATGCAGTACGAGCGCGGCGCGGGCACCTCGAAGGAGGACTTCGAGATCCTCGGCGAGCTGCCCAGCAAGAACATCGACACCGGCCTCGGTCTCGAACGCCTCGCCATGATCCTGCAGGGCGTACAGAACATGTACGAGACCGACACCATGCGCGTGGTCATCGACAAGGCCACCGACCTGACCGGTGTCGCCTACGGCGCCGGCCAGGACACCGACGTCTCGCTGCGCGTCGTCGCCGACCACATCCGTACGTCCGTCATGCTCATCGGCGACGGCGTGACGCCCGGCAACGAGGGCCGCGGTTACGTGCTGCGCCGCATCATGCGCCGCGCCATCCGCAACATGCGCCTGCTGGGCGCCACCGACCCGGTCGTCGCCGACCTCATCGACGTGGTCATCAAGACGATGGGCCAGCAGTACCCGGAGCTGATCCAGGACCGCAAGCGCATCGAGACCGTCGCCCTCGCCGAGGAGGCCGCCTTCCTCAAGACGCTGAAGGCCGGCACGAACATCCTCGACACCGCCGTGACCGAGACCAAGGCCGCCGGTGGCAAGGTCCTCTCCGGCGACAAGGCGTTCCTGCTCCACGACACCTGGGGCTTCCCCATCGACCTCACCCTCGAAATGGCCGCCGAGCAGGGCCTGTCGGTGGACGAGACCGGGTTCCGCCGCCTGATGAAGGAGCAGCGGGAGCGCGCCAAGGCCGACGCCCAGGCCAAGAAGCACGGCCACGCCGACCTGTCCGCCTACCGCGAGGTCGCCGACAGCTCCGGCTCGACCGTCTTCACCGGCTACACCAACACCCAGGGCGAGTCCTCGGTGGTCGGTCTGCTGGTCGACGGCGTCTCCGCCCCGGCCGCCCACGAGGGCGACGAGGTCGAGGTCGTCCTGGACCGCACGCCGTTCTACGCCGAGGGCGGCGGCCAGCTCGCCGACACCGGCCGCATCAAGACCGACTCGGGCGCCATCATCGAGGTCCGCGACGTCCAGCAGCCGGTCCCCGGCGTCACCGTGCACAAGGGCTCCGTCCAGGTCGGCGAGGTCGTCGTGGGCTCGCCCGCGTTCGCCACCATCGACGTCACGCGCCGCCGGGCCATCGCCCGCGCCCACAGCGCCACGCACCTCACGCACCAGGCGCTGCGCGACGCCCTCGGCCCGACGGCCGCCCAGGCCGGTTCGGAGAACTCCCCGGGCCGCTTCCGGTTCGACTTCGGCTCGCCGACCGCCGTGCCCGGCACGGTCCTCACGGACGTCGAGCAGAAGATCAACGAGGTCCTCTCGCGCGAACTGGACGTCACCGCCGAGGTGATGAGCATGGACGACGCCAAGAAGCAGGGCGCCATCGCCGAGTTCGGCGAGAAGTACGGCGACCGCGTGCGCGTGGTCACCATCGGCGACTTCTCCAAGGAGCTGTGCGGCGGTACGCACGTCCACAACACCGCCCAGCTGGGCCTGGTGAAGCTGCTCGGCGAGTCCTCCATCGGCTCCGGCGTGCGCCGCGTGGAGGCCCTGGTCGGCGTCGACGCGTACAACTTCCTGGCCCGCGAGCACACGGTCGTCTCGCAGCTGACCGAGCTGGTCAAGGGCCGGCCCGAGGAGCTGCCCGAGAAGATCTCCGGCGTGCTGGCCAAGCTCAAGGACGCCGAGAAGCAGATCGAGCAGTTCCGCGCGGAGAAGGTCCTGCAGGCCGCCGCCGGGCTCGCCGAGGGCGCCAAGAACGTGGGCGGCATCGCGCTGGCCTCCGGCCAGGTGCCCGACGGCACCTCCGCCGACGACCTGCGCAAGCTGGTCCTGGACGTGCGCGGCCGTATTCCGTCGGACCGCCCGGCCGTGGTCGCCCTGTTCACGGTCACCAACGGCCGCCCGCTGACCGTCATCGCCACCAACGAGGCCGCCCGCGAGCGCGGCATCAAGGCCGGTGACCTGGTCCGTACGGCCGCCAAGACCCTCGGCGGCGGTGGCGGCGGCAAGCCGGACGTCGCCCAGGGCGGCGGCCAGAACGCCGCGGCCGTGCCCGAGGCCATCGAGGCCGTCGAGCGGCTCGTGGCGCAGGCGGGCTGACGGTTGCGACGAGGCAGGCGGATCGCCGTCGACGTCGGGGACGCCCGGATCGGGGTCGCCTCGTGCGACCCCGACGGGGTCCTCGCGACCCCGGTGGAGACCGTGCCGGGACGTGACGTCCCGGCCGCCCACCGGCGCCTTGCGGCGATCATCGAGGAGTACGAACCGCTGGAGGTCGTCGTCGGCCTGCCCCGCTCCCTGAACGGGGGAGAGGGGCCGGCCGCGGCCAAGGTGCGGGCCTTCGCGCAGCAGATGGCGGCGAACATCGCGCCGGTGCCGGTACGGCTGGTGGACGAGCGGATGTCGACCGTCACCGCAGCTCAGGGCATGCGTGCTTCCGGCGTGAAGGCCAAGAAGGGACGTTCCGCCATCGATCAGGCGGCGGCCGTCGTCATCCTCCAGAGCGCGCTGGAGACCGAACGTACCTCCGGTCAGGCGCCCGGAGAGAGCGTCGAGGCGGCCGGCTGATCGCGGTACGGTAACGTTCCGCGCGACCGGCCGCGTTCGAACAGTGGCGCGCGCAAGAAGAGGCGGTCAGTAGTACGTCAGGCGCGCTGCCGAGCACGGAGCGCACCGCCTCGCGGCTCTAGGGGATCGATGACTGAGTATGGCCGGGGCCACGGCTCCGAACCGTGGCACCCCGAGGACCCTCTCTACGGAGAGTCCTACGGAGACCAGGGTGCCTACGGCGGCCAGGCTTCCTACGGGAACCAGGACCCTTACGCGGGGCAGCAGCAGCCCGGCTGGGGCGCCCCCGGGCCGGAGCAGCAGCACCACCACTACGAGTACGACGCGTACGCCCAGGCCGCCCAGCCCGGCGGCGTGCCGTACGACCCGTACGGTCAGCAGCCCGACCCCTACGGCGGCGCCGCGCCGGACTACTACGGCACGCACGACGGCTACCCGGCCCCGCCCCAGCACCAGCAGCTGAGACACGACCAGACGGCGCCGATGCCCGTCGTGCCCCCGGGGCCGCAGGCCGACGACTGGCAGGCCGCGGGGCACGACGAGCCCTGGCAGGACGAGCCGGCCCGGCCCGAGCCGGAGCCGGAGCACGCCTTCTTCTCGGGCGGCGACCCGGACCAGGACGCCGAGAACGCCGAGGACACGGCCCCCGCACCGCGCGGGAACCGCCGGTCGGCGCGCGAGCGCCGCGACAAGGACCAGCGCCCGAAGCGGCGCGGCCGCGCGCTCGCGGCGGTCGTCGTCCTCGCGGTGCTCGCCGGCGGCGGCTACCTCGCCTACGACCGCTTCGGCCCCGCGCCGGACTACGAGGGCGCGGGCACCGGCAGCGTGCAGGTGGAGATCCCGGACGGCTCGCCGGTGCTCCAGATGGGGCTGCTCCTCAAGGAGGAGGGCGTCGTCAAGAGCGCCGACGCGTTCACCGAAGCGGTCACCGAGAACGCCAAGGCCAAGGCGGGGCTCCAGCCGGGCGTCTACACGCTGCGCAAGGAGATGTCGGCGGCCTCGGCCGTGGCGCTGATGCTCAGCCCGGAGAGCCGCAACAACCTGACGATCCCCGAGGGTTCGCGCGCCGTCGCGGTCTACGAGCGCATCGACAAGAAGCTCGACCTGAAGTCCGGTACGACCGCGAAGGTCGCCGCGAGCCAGGCGAAGAATCTCGGCCTGCCGTCCTGGGCGGCTGCCGACTCCGACATAAAGGACCCGCTGGAAGGCTTCCTGTACCCCTCGACGTACGAGGTGAACAAGAAGATGAAACCGGCGGATGTGCTCAAACAGATGGTCGAGCGGGCCAAGCAGAACTACGCCCGCTACGACCTGGCCGGGCAGGCGAAGAAGCTGGGTCTGGATTCGCCGCTGGACCTCGTCACGGTCGCCAGCCTCACCCAGGCCGAGGGCACCTCGCACGACGATTTCCGCAAGATGGCCGAGGTCGTCTACAACCGCCTGGACCCGGGCAATTCGCAGACCTACGGCAAGCTCGAATTCGACTCGACGTACAACTACATCAAGAACCAGAGCGAACTCGACATTCCGATCAGCGCCATCAAGAACTACGACAACCCCTACAACACGTACTTCTACAAGGGGCTGCCGCCGGGGCCGATCGGCAATCCGGGCGAGGACGCGCTGAAGGCGTCGGTCAACCCGACCGATGACGGCTGGTACTACTTCGTCGCCATCAACGGGAAGACGTCGTTCGCCAAGACCTACGCCGAGCACGAAAAGCTCGTCGAGGAATTCAACAAGACCCGCTAGAACCATGACCCGCTGGAACCATGACCCGCTGGAAGGCTGAGGACGGACCGGTGTCGGCAACCCACCACAAGGCGGCGGTCCTCGGATCGCCCATCGCCCACTCGCTCTCGCCGGTGCTGCACCGCGCCGCGTACGACGAACTGGGCCTGGCCGGCCGGGAGTACGGCCGCTTCGAGATCGACGAGGCGGCTCTGCCCGGCTTCCTGGCGGGGCTGGACGACGCCGATTGGGCGGGCCTGTCGCTCACCATGCCGCTCAAGCGCGCGGTCATTCCGCTGCTCGACGAGGTCAGCGAGACCGCCGCCTCCGTCGAGGCGGTGAACACCGTGCTCTTCACCGAGGACGGCCGCCGCGTCGGCGACAACACCGACATCCCCGGTATCCAGGAGGCGCTGCGCGAGCGGGGCGTGACGAGCGTCGAGAGCGCGGCCATCCTCGGAGCGGGCGCCACCGCCTCCTCCGCCCTCGCCGCGCTCGCCCGCATCTGCACCGGCGAGGTGACCGTGTACGTCCGCAGCCAGGCGCGCGCGGACGAGATGCGCGGCTGGGGCGAGCGGCTGGGCGTCCCCGTGCGCACCGCCCTCTGGGACGCCGCCGCGAGCGCCTTCGCCGCGCCCCTGGTGATCGCCACCACCCCGGCCGGGACCACGGACGCGCTGGCCGGCGCGGTGCCCGAGCGCCCCGGCACCCTCTTCGACGTGCTGTACGAGCCGTGGCCCACCGCGCTCGCCGCCGCCTGGTCGGCGCGCGGCGGCGCCGTCGTCGGCGGCCTGGACCTCCTCGTCCACCAGGCCGTCCTCCAGGTCGAGCGGATGACCGGCTGCGAGCGGGCCCCGCTGGCCGCGATGCGCAAGGCGGGCGAGGCGGCGCTGGCGGCCCGCTGACCCTCCCCGGCGTTCACCGGCCGTTCCGTCTGCTGGACTGGCCGCCGGCCGTGCCGCCGGACGTGGGAGGATCAGGGGAAGACCGTACGCGCAGTACATGAGGAGCACCGTTGAGCAGGTTGCGCTGGCTGACGGCGGGGGAGTCGCACGGCCCCGCACTGGTGGCGACGCTGGAGGGCCTTCCGGCCGGCGTCCCCGTTACCACGGAGATGGTGGCGGACGCCCTGGCCCGTCGCCGGCTCGGCTATGGCCGCGGTGCCCGTATGAAGTTCGAGCGCGACGAGGTGACCTTCCTCGGCGGCGTCCGGCACGGCCGCTCGCTCGGCTCGCCCATCGCGATCATGGTGGGCAACACCGAGTGGCCCAAGTGGGAAAAGGTCATGGCGGCCGACCCGGTGGACGAGGCGGAGCTGGCCGAGCTGGCCCGTAACGCGCCGCTGACCCGCCCGCGCCCCGGCCACGCGGACCTGGCCGGCATGCAGAAGTACGGCTTCGACGAGGCCCGCCCGGTGCTGGAGCGTGCCTCGGCGCGCGAGACCGCGGCCCGGGTGGCGCTGGGCGCGGTGGCCCGCTCCTACCTCAAGGAGACGGCCGGCATCGAGATCGTCAGCCACGTCGTCGAGCTCGCTGCCGCCAAGGCGCCGTACGGCGTGTACCCCAAGCCCTCCGACGTGGAGAAGCTGGACGCGGACCCGGTGCGCTGCCTGGACGAGGCGGCGTCGGAGGCGATGGTCGCGGAGATCGACCAGGCCCACAAGGACGGCGACACCCTCGGCGGCGTCGTCGAGGTCCTCGCGTACGGCGTACCGGTCGGCCTCGGCAGCCACGTCCACTGGGACCGCCGGCTGGACGCCCGCCTCGCCGGTGCCCTGATGGGCATCCAGGCGATCAAGGGCGTCGAGGTCGGCGACGGTTTCGACCTGGCCCGCGTGCCCGGCTCGAAGGCGCACGACGAGATCCTCGCGACCGACGAGGGGATCAAGCGCGCCTCCGGCCGTGCCGGCGGCACCGAGGGCGGCCTGACCACCGGCGAGCTGCTGCGCGTCCGCGCCGCGATGAAGCCGATCGCGACCGTCCCGCGCGCCCTGGCCACCGTGGACGTGTCCACCGGTGAGGTCGCGCAGGCCCACCACCAGCGCTCCGACGTCTGCGCCGTGCCGGCCGCCGGCATCGTGGCCGAGGCCATGGTCGCGCTGGTCCTCGCGGACGCCGTCGCGGAGAAGTTCGGCGGCGACAGCGTGCCCGAGACCCGCCGGAACGTCGAGTCGTTCCTCGAGAACCTGGCGATCCGGTGACCGGTCCGGCCGTCGTCCTCGTCGGCCCCATGGGGGTGGGGAAGACCACGACCGGAATGGCGCTCGCCGAGCGCCTGGGCACCACCTTCCGGGACACCGACGCGGACATCGTCGCGGGCGCCGGCAAGCCGATCTCCGAGATCTTCATCGACGAGGGCGAGCCGCACTTCCGCGAGCTGGAGCGGCAGGCGGTACGCGCCGCGGTGACCGAGCACGCCGGGGTACTGGCGCTCGGCGGCGGCGCGATCCTCGACGCCACCACCCGCGAGCTGCTGTCCGGGCTGCCCGTCGTCTTCCTGGAGATGGGCGTGGCCGAGGCGGTCAAGCGGGTCGGCCTGGACGCGCCGCGGCCGCTGCTGGCGGTCAACCCCCGGCAGCGCTGGCGCGAGCTGATGGCCGAGCGCCGCCCGCTGTACATGGAGGTGTCCCGCGCCGTGGTGTCCACGGAGGGCCGTACCCCCGAGGACGTCGCCGAGGCCGTCCTCGACGCATTGGAGCTGAGGAAAGCATGACCGACGCACCCATCCGCATCCAGGTCGGCGGCTCGGCCGGTTCGGACCCGTACGAGGTCCTCATCGGCCGGCAGCTGCTCGGCGAGCTCCCGGGCCTGATCGGCAAGCAGACCAAGCGCGTCGCCGTACTGCACCCCGAGGCGCTGGCCGCCACCGGTGAGGCGCTGCGCGAGGACCTCGCGGGCCAGGGCTACGAGGCGATCGCCATCCAGCTGCCGAACGCCGAGGAGGCCAAGACGGCCGAGGTCGCGGCGTACTGCTGGAAGGCGCTGGGCCAGACCGGCTTCACGCGGACGGACTTCATCGTGGGCGTCGGCGGAGGCGCCACCACCGACCTGGCGGGCTTCGTGGCGGCCACCTGGCTGCGCGGGGTGCGCTGGATCGCCGTACCGACGACCGTGCTGGGCATGGTCGACGCGGCCGTGGGCGGCAAGACGGGCATCAACACCGCCGAGGGCAAGAACCTCGTCGGCGCCTTCCACCCGCCCGCCGGCGTGCTCTGCGATCTCGCCTCGCTCGACTCGCTGCCGGTCCACGACTACGTCTCGGGGCTGGCCGAGGTCATCAAGGCGGGCTTCATCGCCGACCCGGCCATCCTGGAGCTCATCGAGGGCGACCCGGAGGGCGCGAAGCGCCCCGACGGCCCGCACACCGCCGAGCTGATCGAGCGCGCCATCCGCGTCAAGGCCGAGGTCGTCTCCGGCGACCTCAAGGAGGCGGGCCGCCGGGAGATCCTCAATTACGGGCACACCCTGGCGCACGCCATCGAGAAGAACGAGCGGTACAACTGGCGCCACGGCGCGGCCGTTTCGGTCGGCATGGTCTTCGCCGCCGAGCTCGGCCGGATCGCCGGCCGGCTGGACGACGCGACCGCCGACCGGCACCGTGCCGTCCTCGGCGCGGTCGGCCTGCCGCTGACCTACCGGGGCGACCAGTGGCCCAAGCTGCTGGAGACCATGAAGGTCGACAAGAAGTCCCGCGGCGACCTGCTGCGCTTCATCGTCCTGGACGGGCTGGCCAAGCCGACCGTGATGGAGGGCCCCGACCCGGCCATGCTCCTCGCGGCCCACGCCGAAATCGCCGCCTGACACCGCATCGGGCACTTCCCGCCGCCCCCGGCCGTTGCCTCAACTACGGCCGGGGGCGGTACTGTTCGATACCGTTCCAGCACCTCACCCCACGAGACGGAGACCCACCGGATGCAGCACCCAGGGGGGGTTCCGCTGCCACCGCCGCATCTGCCGGGCAGCGCCGCGACCTGGACCGACCCCCAGGCCCGCTCCATACCCTCCGGGCCGCAGCGGCCCCCGGCACCGGCCGCGCCGCCGCACGGGGCACCCACGGGCCCGCCGCCTCCGCCGCACGGCGCGCCGACCGGCCCGCCCCCGCCGCCGCAAGGTGCCCCGACCGGTCCGCCCCCGCCACCGCAGGGCGCGCCCGCGGGCTGGGCCGGAACGCAGCAGACGCCGCGCCCGGAGTCCACGGGCCACATCCGGCTGCCCGACGGCAATCCCGTCGCGCTGCCCACCCCGCCGCCCGGCACGGTCCCCGACGCCGCGCACACCGCCGTCGCGGTGCTGCTCATCGGCCCCGCGGGCGCGGGCAAGACCAGCGTCGCCCGGCACTGGGCCGACCTCCGCCGGGTGCCCACGGCGCACATCAGCCTGGACGACGTACGCGAATGGGTACGGGCCGGGTTCGCCGACCCCCAGCAGGGCTGGAACGACCACTCCGAGGCGCAGTACCGCCTGGCCCGCCGCACCTGCGGCTTCGCCGCGCGCAACTTCCTCGCCAACGGCATCTCCTGCATCCTCGACGACGCCGTCTTCCCCGACCGCCCGGTCGTCGGCCTCGGCGGCTGGAAGCGGCACGTGGGCCCGGGACTGCTGCCCGTGGTGCTGCTCCCCGGCCTGGAGATCGTCCTGGAACGGAACGCCCAGCGCAGCGGCAACCGACGGCTGACCGACGAGGAGGTCGCCCGCATCCACGGCCGGATGGCCGGCTGGTACAGCTCGGGCCTGCCGATCATCGACAACTCCAGCCACGACGTGGCGACCACGGCCCGGATGCTCGACGAGGTCGTGGCCCGCAGCCTGGCCAGCCCGCCGGCCTGGTGACGGGCTGACCGGTGGCGGCCGCCCCACGAAGGCGCGGCCGCCCGCTTCCCAGCCGCCTCGAAACCCCCACAGACGCGCTCAAAGGGCGCGAGGCCCATCGCACCCGTACGCTCGGTACATGCCAGACATGTACGCAACCCGACGCGCCCGGTTGCGTGACCGCTACGCCGCGGTCGGCACCGGCGCGGGCGCGACCGACACCGCCGCGGCGCTCGTTTCGAGCCCCGCCAACATCCGCTACCTCACCGGCTGCGCCCCCCGCGGCGCGGCCCTGCTGCTGCACGACGGCGGTGACACGCTGCTGTGCCCCAGCGCGCCCACCGGCGACCCCTCGGAGGGCAGGCCCGCCGAGGACCTCCGGATCAGCCTGCTGCCCGCGCACACCGGCGACCCCGCCGTCGCCGCCGCCGACCTCGCCGCCAAGTCCGGCGCCCTGGCGCTCGCCGTGGAGGAGCACCACCTCACCGTGGCCCGCCACCGCGCGCTGCGCTCCGTCGCGCCCGAGCTGCGCCTGGCGGACCTGGGCTGCGCGGTGGAGGCGCAGCGGCTGGTCAAGGACCAGGACGAGATCGCCTGTCTGCGGATCGCGGCCGAGATCACCGACCAGGCCCTCGGCGAGCTGCTCGAATCGATCCTCGTGGGCCGTACCGAACGCCATCTCGCGCTGGAGCTGGAGCGCCGGCTCGTCGACCACGGCGCGGACGGCCCGGCCTTCCCGACCTCCGTCGCCACCGGCCCGCACTCCGGCCGCCCGGGCCATCTGCCCACCGACCGCCGGGTCGAGGAGGGCGATTTTCTCACCGTGAGCCTGGGCGCCGACTACCGCGGATACCGTTGCGAGATCGGCCGTACGTTCGTCATCGGCACCACGCCCGCCGACTGGCAGATCGAGCTGTACGACCTTGTCTTCGCAGCCCAGCGGGCCGGCCGGGAGGCACTGGCACCGGGCGTCGAATGCCGCGAAGTGGACCGCGCGGCCCGCCAGGTGCTGGCCTCCGGAGGCCACGAAGAAGGCCTCGGACCGTGGACCGGACACGGCGTCGGGCTCGAAATCGCCGAGGACCCTCAGCTGTCACCTGCGGCCATGGGTAAACTGGACGCTTGCGTGCCGGTCACCGTCGATCCTGGGGTACACCTCCCGGGCCGCGGCGGCGTCCGGATCGACGACACACTCGTCGTCCGCCCCGAGGCGGACGGCGGGCCAGAGCTACTCACGATCACGACCAAGGAGCTGCTCGCCCTCTGAGCCTTGACGGGCTCGGAGCGTGCGTCTTCCGGGTCCCCACCACCTGCAGTCCAGGAGATACCGCAACCGTGGCATCCACGAACGACCTCAAGAACGGCATGGTGCTCAAGCTCGAAGGGGGCCAGCTGTGGTCCGTTGTCGAGTTCCAGCACGTCAAGCCCGGCAAGGGCCCGGCCTTCGTCCGTACCAAGCTGAAGAACGTGCTCTCCGGCAAGGTGGTGGACAAGACCTTCAACGCCGGCGTCAAGGTCGACACGGCTACCGTCGACAAGCGCGGGATGCAGTTCTCGTACATGGACGGCGACTACTTCGTCTTCATGGACATGGACACGTACGACCAGCTGCACGTCGACCGCAAGGCCGTCGGTGACGCCGCGAACTACCTCATCGAGGGCTTCGAGGCCGTCGTGGCGCAGCACGAGGGCGAGGTCCTCTACGTCGAGCTGCCCGCCGCCGTCGAGCTCGTCATCGAGCACACCGACCCGGGCGTCCAGGGCGACCGCTCCACCGGCGGCACCAAGCCCGCCAAGCTGGAGACCGGTTACGAGATCCAGGTCCCGCTCTTCATCACCACCGGTGAGAAGATCAAGGTCGACACCCGCTCCGGCGAGTACCTCGGTCGGGTGAACAGCTAACCGTGGCTGCCCGTAACAAGGCCCGTAAGCGCGCCTTCCAGATCCTCTTCGAGGCCGACCAGCGCGGCGCCGACGTGCAGACCGTGCTCGCGGACTGGATGCGGCACGCCCGGACCGACACCCGGCAGCCCCCGGTCAACGAGTACACCCTCGAACTGGTCGAGGGGTACGCGGACCACGTCGAGCGCATCGACGAGCTGATCGCCACGTACGCGGTCGGCTGGACGCTCGACCGGATGCCGGTCGTCGACCGCAACATCCTGCGGCTCGGCGCCTATGAGCTCATCTGGGTGGACGCGACCCCCGACGCGGTCGTGATCGACGAGGCCGTACAGCTGGCCAAGGAGTTCTCCACCGACGATTCGCCGTCCTTCGTGAACGGCATGCTCGGCCGCCTGAAGGAAATGAAGCCGAGCCTGCGCCGGTCCTGACGGTCGCCCCGCCAGGTCCCGCACGCATCCACCGGGCCCGGAGACGGAAGACGGTTCTGCCGCTTCCGCCTCCGGGCCCGCGGTGCCGTTTTCTGGGCCGGCTCCGTTTTTCGGGGCTCCGGCCCGAGCCCGCTCCCTGCGGGCCCCTCACCGCCCGTGAGCGTGCGCCCTGAACGCGCGGGCGTGCTGCGCCCGTAGTGCTCCGCCCCGCGACGGCGCACGCCCTCTGAGGGGCCGCCTCGGGCCTCTGTGGACTGCGGGGGGTGACCGGCCGGCCCGCCGGCCGGTACGACAACGCCTCGGGGCGGGAGCCGTGCTGGCTCCCGCCCCGAGGCGTTTCGTTTCTGCTGTGGGCCCGCCGGGCTCAGAGGTCCTCGTGCTGGACCGCGCGGCGCGCGTCGGCGTCCAGGACGCCCCAGCTGATCAGCTGCTCGGTGAGGACCGAGGGGGACTGGTCGTAGATGACCGCGAGCGTGCGGAGGTCGTCCTGGCGGATCGAGAGGACCTTGCCGTTGTAGTCACCGCGCTGGCTCTGGATGGTCGCGGCATACCGCTGCAGCGGGCCGGCCTTCTCCTGCGGGACGTGGGCGAGCCGCTCCAGGTCCAGCACCAGCTTCGGCGGCGGCTCGGCGGCGCCGCCCGGGGTCGTGCCCGGGAGGAGCTCCTGCACGGGCACGCCGTAGAAGTCGGCCAGCTCGGCGAGGCGCTGCACGGTCACGGCACGGTCGCCGCGCTCGTACGAGCCCACCACCACGGCCTTCCAGCGGCCCTGGGACTTCTCCTCGACACCGTGGAGGGAGAGGCCCTGCTGGGTGCGGATGGCGCGGAGCTTGGCCCCGAGCTGTTTAGCGTATTCGCTGGACATAAAGCTCCCCAGACAACTGTGTCGATATGCGGCTCCGCCGCGGACTGGTAACTCACTGTGAGGTTACGCAGCGTAATTTGGCTTCGTCAAGCCGAATGAGGCATACCGCTGACCGCCAGGGGTGCTTACGGTCGATGGCTGGGCCCCTGGTACCGTGAATGCGGTAAATCCGACGTCCTTTAAGGTCCGTCCCGTGAGGCGGAGAAGGAGGTCCGTTTCGTATGGACGCAACACCTGCGACTCCGGCGCGCCCCGTTCTGGAAGGCCCGGACATCGCGCGCATGCTGACCCGCATCGCCCACGAGATCGTGGAGCGCGCCAAGGGCGCCGAGGATGTGGTCCTGCTCGGCATTCCCACCCGCGGCGTCTTCCTCGCCCGCCGGCTCGCCGCCAAGCTCGAAGAGATCACCGGCCGCTCGGTCCTCGTCGGCTCGCTGGACATCACGATGTACCGCGACGACCTGCGCCTGGGCCCTGCCCGCACGCTCGCGCGCACCGACATCCCCGGTGACGGCATCGAGGGCCGCGTGGTCCTCCTCGTCGACGACGTGCTCTTCTCGGGCCGCACGATCCGCGCCGCGCTGGACGCCCTGAACGACATCGGCCGGCCGCGCGCCGTGCAGCTCGCCGTCCTGGTCGACCGGGGCCACCGCGAGCTGCCGATCCGCGCCGACTACGTCGGCAAGAACCTCCCCACGTCGCTGCGGGAGACGGTCAAGGTCCAGCTCGCCGAGGAGGACGGCCGGGACGCCGTGCTGCTCGGCGTCAAGCAGACCACCCCGGCCGGCGAGCGCTAGCGCATTCCGATACGGACCCGGTGTGCCCGGGTGCGTACCCATGCCCGCTCGACGGACATTCCCGTACACCTGCCTCACTCACGGAGATACCCGGATGAAGCGCCACCTCATCTCGGCCGCCGATCTCTCGCGCGATGACGCCGTCCTGATCCTCGACACCGCCGAGGAGATGGCCCGGGTCGCCGACCGGCCGATCAAGAAGCTCCCCACCCTGCGGGGGCGCACCGTCGTCAACCTCTTCTTCGAGGACTCCACCCGCACCCGCATCTCCTTCGAGGCCGCCGCCAAGCGCCTCTCCGCGGACGTCATCAACTTCTCCGCGAAGGGCTCGTCCGTCTCCAAGGGCGAGTCGCTGAAGGACACCGCGCTGACCCTGGAGGCGATGGGCGCCGACGCCGTCGTCATACGGCACCACGACTCCGGCGCGCCGCACCGCCTGGCCACCTCCGGCTGGATCGGCGGCTCGGTGATCAACGCCGGCGACGGCACCCACGAGCACCCCACCCAGGCCCTCCTGGACGCCTTCACGATGCGCCGCCGGCTGGCGGGCGGCGAGGGCGACCTGAACGGGTGTCGCATCACGATCGTCGGCGACATCCTGCACAGCCGCGTCGCCCGCTCCAACGTCCACCTGCTGACGACGCTGGGCGCCGAGGTCACCCTCGTCGCGCCGCCCACGCTCGTCCCGGTCGGCGTCGGGAACTGGCCCTGCGAGGTCTCGTACGACCTGGACGCCGTGCTCGCCAAGTCCGACGCGGTCATGATGCTCCGCGTCCAGCGCGAGCGGATGAACGCCGCGTTCTTCCCGACCGAGCGCGAGTACGCCCGCCGGTACGGCCTGGACGGCGACCGGATGGCCCGGATGCCCGAGCACGCCGTCGTCATGCACCCGGGCCCGATGAACCGCGGCATGGAGATCACCGCCGAGGTCGCCGACTCGCCGCGCTGCACCGCCGTGGAGCAGGTCACCAACGGTGTCAGCATCCGCATGGCGGTCATGTACCTGCTTCTGGGCGGCAACGAGCCCGCCCTCACCACCAGCTCCACCGAGGAGAACAAGTAATCATGGGCAAGACTCTTATTCGCGGTGCGAAGGTCCTCGGTGGCGAGGCGCAGGACGTGCTGATCGACGGCGAGACCATCGCCGAGGTCGGCCAGAACCTCCAGGCCGAAGGGGCCGAGGTCATCGAGGCGGACGGCAGGATCCTGCTGCCGGGCCTGGTCGACCTCCACACCCACCTGCGCGAGCCGGGCCGCGAGGACTCCGAGACGGTGCTGACCGGTACGAAGGCCGCCGCGGTCGGCGGGTACACCTCCGTACACGCCATGGCCAACACCTTCCCGGTCGCCGACACCGCCGGCGTCGTCGAGCAGGTCTGGCGGCTCGGCAAGGAGTCCGGCTACTGCGACGTGCAGCCCGTCGGCGCCGTCACCGTCGGCCTGGAGGGCAAGAAGCTCGCCGAGCTGGGCGCCATGCACGACTCCGCCGCCAACGTCCGGGTCTTCTCCGACGACGGCAAGTGCGTCGACGACGCGGTGATCATGCGCCGCGCCCTGGAGTACGTGAAGGCGTTCGACGGCGTCGTCGCCCAGCACGCCCAGGAGCCGCGCCTCACCGAGGGCGCGCAGATGAACGAGGGCATCGTCTCCGCCGAGCTGGGCCTGGGCGGCTGGCCGGCCGTCGCCGAGGAGTCGATCATCGCCCGCGATGTGCTGCTCGCCGACCACGTCGGCTCCCGCGTGCACATCTGCCACCTCTCCACCGCCGGCTCCGTCGAGATCATCCGCTGGGCCAAGTCCCGCGGCATCGACGTGACCGCCGAGGTCACCCCGCACCACCTCCTCCTCACCGACGAGCTGGTGCGCACGTACAACCCCGTCTACAAGGTCAACCCGCCGCTGCGCACCGAGCGCGACGTCATGGCCCTGCGCGAGGCGCTGGCCGACGGCACGATCGACGTCGTGGCCACCGACCACGCCCCGCACCCGCACGAGGACAAGGACTGCGAGTGGGGCGCGGCGGCCATGGGCATGGTCGGCCTGGAGACCGCCCTCTCCGTGATCCAGCACACGATGGTCGACACCGGCCTGCTGGACTGGGCGCAGGTCGCCGACCGGATGTCCTTCCGGCCCGCGGTCATCGGCCGCCTGGAGGGCCACGGCCGCCCCGTCTCGGTCGGCGAGCCCGCCAACCTCACCCTGGTCGATTCCGCTTACCGTGGAGCTGTGGACCCCGCAGGGTTCGCCTCCCGCAGCCGGAACACCCCGTACGAGGGCCGTGAGCTGCCGGGCCGCGTGACCCACACCTTCCTGCGGGGCCGGGCAACGGTCGTGGACGGGAAGCTGGCGTGACACCTCATCTGACCTTGATCTCCCTGGCTGCCGAGCAGCAGTCCGCGGAGGTCACCAACTGGCCCGCGCGGATCGGCTGGGTCGTCGGCCTGCTGCTCTTCGTCGCGCTGCTGTACTGGCTGATGCGCGAGGGCTGGAAGTGGCGCGGCACGCTCCAGGGCGACCTGCCCGAGCTTCCGCAGACCCCCGAGGAGCCCGGCGAGCCGCGGCTGACGATGAGCGGCCGGTACCACGGCTCCACCACCGCGGGGCAGTGGCTCGACCGGATCGTGGCCCGCGGGCTCGGTACCCGCAGCCGCGCCGAGGTCACCCTCACGGACCAGGGCGTGGACGTCGTACGGCCCGGCGCGCAGGACTTCTTCGTCCCCGCCGCCGACCTCCGCGGCGCCCGCCTGGACAAGGGCATCGCCGGCAAGGTCCTGCCCGAGGGCGGCCTGCTGGTGATCACCTGGCGGCTGGGCGAGAAGGAGATCGACTCCGGTTTCCGCTCCGACCGGGCCGCCGAGCACCCCGCGTGGGTGACCGCACTCAATGAGACCATCCAGCGCAACGAGGCGCTGACCAGCACGACCACCGAAACGGAAGGCGCACGATGACGACCTCCACCAGGGGAACCGGGAAGGTTCCCGCCGTACTCGTCCTGGAGGACGGCCGCAGCTTCCGCGGCCGTGCTTACGGGGCCGTGGGGGAGACGTTCGGCGAGGCGGTGTTCTCCACCGGCATGACCGGCTACCAGGAGACCCTGACCGACCCCTCCTACCACCGCCAGGTGGTCGTCATGACCGCCCCGCACATCGGTAACACCGGCGTCAACGACGAGGACCCCGAGTCCAAGAAGATCTGGGTCTCCGGCTACGTCGTCCGCGACCCCGCCCGGGTGCCCTCCAACTGGCGCTCCGTCCGCACCCTGGACGACGAGCTGAGCGCCCAGGGCGTCGTCGGCATCAGCGGCGTCGACACCCGTGCGCTCACTCGCCACCTGCGCGAGCGCGGCGCGATGCGCGTCGGCATCTTCTCCGGCGACGCGCTGCCCGACGAGGGCACGCTGCTGGCCAAGGTCCGCCAGGCCCCCGAGATGAAGGGCGCGAACCTCTCCGCCGAGGTCGCCACCGAAGAGGCGTACGTCGTCCCGGCGATCGGTACGAAGAAGTTCACCGTCGCCGCGATCGACCTGGGCATCAAGGGCATGACGCCGCACCGCATGGCCGAGCGCGGCATCGAGGTGCACGTCCTGCCCGCCACCGCCACGGTCGAGGACATCTACGCGGTCGAGCCGGACGGCGTGTTCTTCTCCAACGGCCCGGGCGACCCGGCCACCGCCGAGCACCCGGTCGCGCTGATGCAGGCCGTGCTGGAGCGGCAGACCCCGCTGTTCGGCATCTGCTTCGGCAACCAGATCCTGGGCCGCGCGCTCGGCTTCGGCACCTTCAAGCTGAAGTACGGCCACCGCGGCATCAACCAGCCGGTGCAGGACCGCGTCACCGGCAAGGTCGAGGTCACCGCGCACAACCACGGCTTCGCCGTCGACGCGCCGCTCGACAAGGTCTCCGACACCCCCTACGGCCGCGCCGAGGTCTCCCACGTCTGCCTGAACGACAACGTGGTGGAGGGGCTGCAGCTCCTCGACCGGCCGGCCTTCAGCGTCCAGTACCACCCCGAAGCGGCGGCCGGCCCGCACGACGCCGCCTACCTGTTCGACCGCTTCGTATCCCTGATGGAGGGCCAGCGTGCCTAAGCGCACCGATATCCAGTCCGTCCTGGTCATCGGCTCCGGCCCGATCGTCATCGGCCAGGCCGCCGAGTTCGACTACTCCGGTACCCAGGCGTGCCGCGTCCTCAAGTCCGAGGGCCTCCGCGTCATCCTGGTGAACTCCAACCCGGCGACGATCATGACCGACCCGGAGATCGCCGACGCCACGTACGTCGAGCCGATCACCCCCGAGTTCGTCGAGAAGATCATCGCGAAGGAGCGCCCCGACGCGCTGCTGCCGACGCTCGGCGGCCAGACCGCGCTGAACACCGCGATCTCCATGCACGAGCAGGGCGTCCTGGAGAAGTACGGCGTCGAGCTCATCGGCGCCAACGTCGAGGCGATCAACAAGGGCGAGGACCGCGACCTGTTCAAGGAGGTCGTGGAGGAGGTCCGCAAGAAGATCGGCCACGGCGAGTCCGCGCGCTCGTACATCTGCCACTCCATGGACGACGTCATGAAGGGCGTCGAGGAGCTCGGCGGCTACCCCGTCGTCGTCCGCCCCTCCTTCACCATGGGCGGCGCCGGCTCCGGCTTCGCGCACAACGAGGAGGAGCTGCGCCGCATCGCCGGCCAGGGCCTCACGCTCTCCCCGACCACCGAGGTGCTCCTGGAGGAGTCCATCCTCGGCTGGAAGGAGTACGAGCTGGAGCTGATGCGCGACAAGAACGACAACGTCGTGGTCGTCTGCTCCATCGAGAACTTCGACCCGATGGGCGTGCACACCGGCGACTCGATCACCGTCGCGCCCGCGATGACGCTGACCGACCGCGAGTACCAGATCCTGCGCGACGTCGGCATCGCGATCATCCGCGAGGTCGGCGTGGACACCGGCGGCTGCAACATCCAGTTCGCGGTCAACCCCGTGGACGGCCGGGTCATCGTCATCGAGATGAACCCGCGCGTCTCCCGCTCCTCCGCGCTCGCCTCGAAGGCCACCGGCTTCCCGATCGCCAAGATCGCCGCCCGGCTCGCCGTCGGCTACACGCTGGACGAGATCCCCAACGACATCACCGAGAAGACCCCGGCGTCCTTCGAGCCCACGCTCGACTACGTCGTGGTCAAGGTGCCGCGCTTCGCGTTCGAGAAGTTCCCGGCCGCCGACGCCACGCTGACCACGACCATGAAGTCGGTCGGCGAGGCCATGGCGATCGGCCGCAACTTCACCGAGGCGCTGAACAAGGCGCTGCGCTCGACCGAGAAGAAGGGCAGCCAGTTCACCTTCGCCGGCGAGCCCGGCGACAAGGCCGAGCTGCTGGCCACGGCGCAGGTCCCGACCGACGGCCGGATCAACACCGTCATGCAGGCCATCCGCGCCGGGGCCACCCCGCAGGAGGTCTTCGACGCCACGAAGATCGACCCGTGGTTCGTCGACCAGCTCTTCCTGATCAAGGAGATCGCCGACGAGATCGCGGCCGCCGACAAGCTCGGCCCCGAGATCCTCGCCGAGGCCAAGCGGCACGGCTTCTCCGACCACCAGATCGCCGAGATCCGCGAGCTGCGCGAGGACGTCGTCCGCGAGGTCCGGCACGCGCTCGGCGTCCGCCCGGTCTACAAGACGGTCGACACCTGCGCCGCCGAGTTCGCCGCGAAGACGCCGTACTTCTACTCCTCGTACGACGAGGAGACCGAGGTCGCGCCGCGCGAGAAGCCCGCGGTGATCATCCTGGGCTCCGGTCCGAACCGCATCGGCCAGGGCATCGAGTTCGACTACTCCTGCGTCCACGCCTCCTTCGCGCTCAGCGACGCGGGCTACGAGACCGTGATGGTCAACTGCAACCCGGAGACCGTCTCGACGGACTACGACACCTCCGACCGTCTGTACTTCGAGCCGCTGACGCTCGAGGACGTGCTGGAGATCGTGCACGCCGAGCAGGCCGCGGGCCCGGTCGCGGGCGTCATCGTGCAGCTCGGCGGCCAGACCCCGCTGGGCCTCGCGCAGGCGCTCAAGGACAACGGCGTGCCGATCGTCGGCACCTCGCCCGAGGCCATCGACCTCGCTGAGGAGCGCGGCGCCTTCGGCCGCGTGCTCACCGAGGCCGGCCTGCCCGCGCCCAAGTACGGCACCGCCTTCTCGTACGACGACGCCAAGAAGATCGCCGCCGAGATCGGCTACCCGGTCATGGTGCGCCCGTCGTACGTGCTCGGCGGCCGCGGCATGGAGATCGTCTACGACGAGCCCTCGCTCGGCGAGTACCTCCTGCGCCACGCCGGTCTCATCGACCAGCACCCGGTCCTGATCGACCGCTTCCTCGACGACGCCATCGAGATCGACGTCGACGCGCTCTACGACGGCACCGAGCTCTACCTCGGCGGCGTCATGGAGCACATCGAGGAGGCCGGCATCCACTCCGGCGACTCCGCCTGCGCGCTGCCTCCGATCACCCTCGGCGGCTTCGACATCAAGCGGCTGCGCGCCTCCACGGAGGCCATCGCCAAGGGCGTCGGCGTCCGCGGCCTGATCAACATCCAGTTCGCGATGGCCGGCGACATCCTGTACGTCCTGGAGGCCAACCCGCGCGCCTCCCGTACCGTGCCCTTCACCTCGAAGGCCACCGCGGTACCGCTCGCCAAGGCCGCGGCCCGCATCTCGCTGGGCGCGACCATCGCCGAGCTGCGCGCCGAGGGCATGCTCCCGAAGACCGGCGACGGCGGCACGCTCCCCATGGACGCGCCGATCTCCGTCAAGGAGGCCGTGATGCCCTGGTCGCGCTTCCGCGACATGCAGGGCCGCGGCGTGGACACCGTCCTCGGCCCGGAGATGCGCTCCACCGGCGAGGTCATGGGCATCGACTCGGTCTTCGGCACGGCGTACGCCAAGTCGCAGGCCGGCGCGTACGGCGCGCTGCCCACGAAGGGCCGCGCGTTCGTCTCCGTCGCCAACCGCGACAAGCGCGCGATGATCTTCCCGGCCCGCGAGCTGGTCCAGCACGGCTTCGAGCTGCTGGCCACCTCCGGCACGGCCGAGGTGCTCAAGCGCAACGGCATCAACGCCACGGTCGTGCGCAAGCAGTCCGAGGGCGAGGGCCCGAACGGCGAGAAGACCATCGTCCAGCTCATCCACGACGGCCAGGTCGACCTGATCGTCAACACCCCGTACGGCACGGGTGGCCGCCTCGACGGCTACGACATCCGTACGGCGGCGGTGGCCCGCTCCGTGCCCTGCCTGACCACGGTCCAGGCCCTCGCGGCCGCCGTCCAGGGCATCGAGGCGGTCTCCCGCGGCGAGGTGGGCGTGCGCTCCCTCCAGGAGCACGCGGAGCACCTGACCGCGGCGCGCGACTAAGCAGCCGGCCGATCGAGGGGGACACCGGACCACGGTGTCCCCCTCTGCATGAGGACATTCCTGTGTACAAGCTGTTCTTCAACCTGTTCTTCAAGCGGATGGACCCCGAGCAGGCCCACCACCTGGCCTTCGGCTGGATCCGGCTGGCCGCCCGCGTCCCCGTCCTGCGGACCTTCGTCGCCGCCGTGCTCGCGCCGCGCTACAAGGAGCTGCGCGTCGAGGCCCTGGGGCGCCGGATGCACGGCCCCTTCGGGCTCGCCGCCGGCTTCGACAAGAACGCCGTCGCCATCGACGGCATGACCATGCTCGGCTTCGACCACGTCGAGATCGGCACGGTCACCGCGCAGCCGCAGCCCGGCAACCCCAAGAAGCGCCTCTTCCGCCTCGTGAAGGACCGCGCGCTCATCAACCGCATGGGGTTCAACAACGAGGGCTCCGCGGCCGTGGCGGCCCGCCTGGCGGCCCGCAAGGCCGCCTTCCGGACGACGCTGGGCGTCAACATCGGCAAGACCAAGGTCGTACCGGAGTCCGAGGCCATCGGCGACTACGTGACCTCGACCGAGCGCCTCGCCGGTCACGCCGACTACCTCGTCGTCAACGTCTCCTCGCCGAACACCCCCGGCCTGCGCAACCTCCAGGCCGTCGACCACCTGCGCCCGCTGCTCTCGGCCGTACGCGAGGCCGCGGACCGCACAGTCACGGACCGCCGCGTGCCCCTCCTCGTCAAGATCGCCCCCGATCTGGCCGACGAGGACGTCGACGCGGTCGCCGACCTCGCCGTGGAGCTGGGCCTGGACGGCATCATCGCCACCAACACCACCATCGCCCGCGAGGGCCTGGGCCTGAAGTCCGACCCCGCGCTCGTCCAGGAGACCGGCGGGCTCTCCGGCCGCCCGGTCAAGGAGCGCTCCCTCGAAGTGCTGCGCCGCCTGTACGCCCGCGTCGGGGACCGCATCACCCTCATCGGGGTGGGCGGCATCGAGAACGCCGAGGACGCCTGGCAGCGCATCCTGGCCGGCGCCACCCTCGTCCAGGGCTACAGCGCCTTCATCTACGAGGGCCCCTTCTGGTGCCGCGCCATCCACAAGGGCCTCGCCGCGCGCCTGGCCACGAGCCCGTACGCCACCCTCGCCGAGGCCGTCGGCGCCGAGCACAAGAAGGTGACCTCATGACCTCCGGCAGCACTCCCGAGCCCTTCGGTGCCCGCCTGCGCCGCGCCATGGACACCCGTGGCCCGCTCTGCGTCGGCATCGACCCGCACGCCTCGCTGCTGGCCGACTGGGGCCTGAACGACGACGTCGCGGGCCTGGCCCGGTTCACCCGTACCGTCGTCGAGGCGCTCGGCGAGCACGTCGCCGTCTTCAAGCCGCAGGCCGCGTTCTTCGAGCGCTTCGGGTCCAAGGGCATCGCCGTACTGGAGACCGCCGTCGCCGAGGCCCGGGAGCGGGGCGCGCTGGTCCTCATGGACGCCAAGCGCGGCGACATCGGCTCCACGATGGCCGCGTACGCCGACACCTTCCTCGGCAAGGACAGCCCGCTCTTCTCCGATGCGCTCACGGTCAGCCCGTACCTGGGCTACGGCTCCCTGAAGCCTGCCGTGGACCTGGCCAAGGAGAACGGCTGCGGCCTCTTCGTGCTGGCACTCACCTCCAACCCCGAGGGCCAGGAGGTACAGCACGCCGTACGGGCCGACGGCGCCACCATCGGGGCCACCATGCTCGCCCACCTCAAGGAGGAGAACGCGGGCGCCGAGCCCCTGGGCTCCTTCGGGGCCGTCGTGGGCGCGACGCTGGGCGATCTGTCCTCGTACGACCTCGCCGTGAACGGGCCGCTGCTGGCACCCGGTATCGGTGCGCAGGGAGCGACCCCCGCGGACCTCCCGGAGGTCTTCGGGGCCGCTGTGCGCAATGTGGTCCCGAGTGTCAGCCGGGGTGTTCTGCGTCACGGTCCGGACGCCGCAGGTCTGCGCGATGCGGCGGCTCGATTCGCCGAGGATGTGGCCGCAGCGGTCGGTTAGTGACAGCCACCGGCATTTTCCCCGGTGGTTTGGTACCGAAATGTCCTGGTCGGCAGAGGCTGACCAGGACTTTTCGTCTGTTCTCGCTGACTCTGGCGCCCTCGCCCGCTAGTCTCCGACGAGAGCACCGCACGTAAGCGCGTTGTTCGTTGCTCCGCAGGTGCGGGGCGACTAGGTTCCACACCGGTCCGTATCCGACAGTTCGACATCCGAGGTGACGTAGGCGTGGCTCTTCCGCCCCTTACCCCTGAACAGCGCGCAGCCGCGCTCGAGAAGGCCGCCGCGGCTCGCCGGGAGCGCGCCGAGGTCAAGAATCGGCTCAAGCACTCCGGTGCCTCCCTCCACGAGGTCATCAAGCAGGGTCAGGAGAACGACGTCATCGGCAAGATGAAGGTCTCCGCCCTCCTTGAGTCCCTGCCCGGCGTCGGCAAGGTCCGCGCCAAGCAGATCATGGAGCGGCTCGGCATCTCCGAGAGCCGCCGCGTGCGCGGTCTCGGCTCCAACCAGATCGCGTCTCTTGAGCGTGAGTTCGGCAACGCCGCTTCCTGAGGTGCTCAGGCATCCCCAGGGAGCTGGAATAATCGCTGCATGAGTTCTGCAGTCTCCCGGGGGGCGACCCCGGCAACCCCGGACAGACAACCGCGGCTGACCGTGCTCTCCGGCCCCTCCGGGGTCGGCAAGAGCACGGTCGTCGCCCATATGCGCAAGGTCCACCCCGAGGTATGGCTCTCGGTGTCGGCCACCACCCGCAAGCCGCGTCCCGGCGAGCGGCACGGCGTCCAGTACTTCTTCGTCGACGACGAGGAATTCGACAAGCTGATCGCCAATGGTGAGCTGCTGGAGTGGGCGGAATTCGCGGGAAACCGCTACGGCACCCCGCGCCAGGCGGTCCTGGACCACCTGGCGGCGGGCGAGCCGGTCCTCCTGGAGATCGACCTCCAGGGCGCCCGGCTGGTCCGTGAGTCCATGCCCGAGGCGCGGCTGGTCTTCCTGGCCCCGCCGAGCTGGGAGGAGCTGGTCCGCCGGCTCACCGGCCGGGGCACGGAGTCGGCCGAGGTGATCGAGCGCCGGCTGGCGGCCGCGCGCGTCGAGCTGGCCGCCGAGAAGGAGTTCGACGAGACGTGCGTCAACACCTCCGTCGAGGACGTCTCCCGTGAGCTGCTAGCCTTGATGCTGAATAACTCCGGAGAATGACTTTCGCAATCCTTTAGTTGCGGTTTCTCCGGAAATTCCCTGATCAACCCCTTCGGAAGGCAGAGAGTGTCCTCTTCCATCTCAACGCCCGAGGGCATCATCAACCCGCCGATTGATGAGCTTCTCGAGGCCACCGACTCGAAGTACAGCCTCGTGATCTACGCCGCGAAGCGTGCGCGCCAGATCAACGCGTACTACTCGCAGCTCGGCGAGGGCCTGCTCGAGTACGTCGGCCCCCTGGTGGACACCCACGTCCACGAGAAGCCCCTCTCGATCGCGCTGCGCGAGATCAACGCGGGTCTGCTGACCTCCGAGGCCGTGGAGGGCCCGGCCCAGTAAGGCCGCGAGCGTTTTCTTCACCAAGGGCCCGGCAACGCGATTGCCGGGCCCTTGGTGTGTCATGGGTACGTACACGTACAGGTGCACAAAGGTGTTCGGCGCAGGGGCGCCCTGGCTCGGGGAGCAGCGAAGACGATGGACAAGCCCAAGGTCGTCCTGGGGGTCAGCGGCGGGATCGCCGCTTACAAGGCGTGCGAGCTGCTGCGGCGGCTGAGCGAGTCCGGGCACGACGTCCGCGTGGTGCCGACCGCCTCCGCGCTGCACTTCGTGGGCGAGGCGACCTGGGCCGCGCTCTCCGGGAAGCCGGCCTCGACCGAGGTCTGGGAGTCCGTGCACGAGGTCCCGCATGTCCGCATCGGCCAGGGCGCCGACCTGGTCGTGGTGGCTCCCTGTACCGCCGACATGCTGGCCAAGGCGGCGCACGGCCTGGCCGACGACCTACTGACGAACACGCTGCTCACCGCCCGCTGCCCGGTGATCTTCGCCCCGGCGATGCACACCGAGATGTGGGAGCACCCGGCCACCCAGGAGAACGTCGCGATTCTGCGGCGCCGCGGCGCGATCGTGATCGAGCCCGCCGTCGGGCGGCTGACCGGCGTCGACACCGGCAAGGGCCGCTTCCCCGACCCGGCCGAGATCTTCGAGGTCTGCCGCCGGGTGCTGGCGCGCGGCCCCGAGGCGGTCACCGCGGACCTCGCGGGCCGGCACGTCGTGGTCAGCGCCGGCGGCACCCGCGAGCCGCTGGACCCCGTCCGGTACCTGGGCAACCGTTCCTCCGGGAAGCAGGGGTACGCGCTGGCCCGTACGGCCGTGGCGCGCGGCGCCCGCGTGACGCTGGTCACGGGGGAGACCGGGCTGCCCGACCCGGCGGGCGTGGACGTGGTCCACATCGGCACGGCCGTCCAGCTGCGCGAGGCGGTACTGAAGGCGGCGGCCGACGCCGACGCCGTGGTCATGGCGGCCGCCGTGGCCGACTTCCGCCCGGCCCAGTACGCCCCCGGCAAGATCAAGAAGCGGGACGACGTGGAGCAGCCGCCGATCGAGCTGGTGCGCAATCCCGACATCCTCGCGGAAATCTCCGCCGACCGGGCGCGTCCCGGGCAAATCGTCGTCGGGTTCGCCGCCGAGACGGATGACGTTCTGGCGAACGGCCGGCAAAAACTCGCCCGCAAGGGCTGTGACCTGCTGGTCGTCAATGAGGTCGGGGAGCACAAGACCTTCGGCTCGGCCGAGAACGAGGCGGTCGTGCTGGCCGCCGACGGTACCGAGACCCCCGTGCCCCACGGGCCCAAGGAGGCCCTGGCCGACACGGTCTGGGACCTGGTCGCCGAGCGAATTTCCTGATCACTCGATGAGCCCATTCCGGCCCGTCGGCCACGGTAAACACCCTTGTTGCGGCCTACCGTTGAGCGGTGCCCCAGGGTCGGATGGCAGGGTGTCCCTGGTCACGGCGCATCCACAGAACGAGACTGCGTGCCCGAACGGGACGCCCGACCGATAAACTGGCCGTGGATCGCGCCGAGCGCAGCTCTCGGCCGGTCCGTCAATGATCAGACAGCAGCCGCTGCAACCCCAGGGAGCGATGTGTCCCGCCGCCTGTTCACCTCGGAGTCCGTCACCGAGGGCCACCCCGACAAGATCGCTGACCAGATCAGCGACACCATCCTCGATGCGCTCCTGAAGGAGGACCCGGCCTCCCGGGTCGCCGTCGAGACGCTGATCACCACCGGCCTGGTGCACGTGGCCGGCGAGGTGACCACGAAGGCTTACGCCGACATCCCCACCCTCGTGCGGAACAAGATCCTGGAGATCGGTTACGACTCCTCCAAGAAGGGCTTCGACGGCGCTTCCTGTGGTGTCTCCGTATCGATCGGCGCGCAGTCCCCGGACATCGCCCAGGGTGTCGACACCGCCTACGAGAAGCGGGTCGAGGGCGACGAGGACGAGCTGGACAAGCAGGGCGCCGGCGACCAGGGCCTGATGTTCGGGTACGCCTGCGACGAGACCCCGGAGCTGATGCCGCTCCCGATCAACCTCGCGCACCGGCTGTCCAAGCGCCTGTCCGAGGTCCGGAAGAACGGCACCATCCCGTACCTCCGCCCCGACGGCAAGACCCAGGTCACCATCGAGTACGACGGTCACAAGGCGGTCCGCCTGGACACCGTGGTCGTCTCCTCGCAGCACGCCTCGGACATCGACCTGGACTCGCTGCTCGCTCCCGACATCCGCGAGTTCGTCGTCGAGCACGTCCTCAACCAGCTCATCGAGGACGGCATCAAGCTCGACACCGAGGGCTACCGCCTCCTGGTGAACCCGACCGGCCGCTTCGAGATCGGCGGCCCGATGGGTGACGCGGGCCTCACCGGCCGCAAGATCATCATCGACACCTACGGCGGCATGTCCCGGCACGGCGGCGGCGCCTTCTCCGGCAAGGACCCGTCCAAGGTCGACCGCTCCGCCGCGTACGCCATGCGCTACGTCGCGAAGAACGTCGTGGCGGCGGGCCTGGCCCAGCGCTGCGAGGTCCAGGTCGCCTACGCGATCGGCAAGGCCGAGCCGGTCGGTCTCTTCGTGGAGACCTTCGGCACCGCCACCGTCGACGTCGAGAAGATCGAGCAGGCCATCAGCGAGGTCTTCGACCTCCGCCCGGCCGCGATCATCCGCGACCTCGACCTGCTCCGCCCGATCTACGCCGAGACCGCCGCGTACGGCCACTTCGGCCGCGAGCTGGACGCCTTCACCTGGGAGCGCACGGACCGCGTCGATGCCCTCCGCAAGGCCGCGGGCCTGTAAGCCACCCGCTCTTCCTGCCTCCGGGCCCGTGCCGCTGCTGCGGTACGGGCCCGGAGGCGTTTCCGGCCGACCATGCCCCGCTTCGTGCCCCGCGGGCTGCGGGCACTGTCAGTGCGGTCTGCTAAGACTGAGGGTGTGAGCAGCGAGAACGGGGCGGGGGCCGGGGAGCAGGGGGAGCAGCTGGCCTTGATCCGGGAGACCGTGCGGGAGGCCAAGAAGAAGGCGCCGAAGGCCAGGCCGCGGACCTGGCGCGGCGCCGAGCTGGCCAAGGAGCGGCCGGTGGCCCGGGTCCTGGTGGACAAGGGCCCGGTGCATCTGGACAAGCTCTGGGACTATGCGGTGCCCGCCGCGATGGACGAGGAGGCGCAGCCCGGCGTCCGGGTCCGGGTCCGGTTCGGCGCGGGGACGAGCCGGGTGCGCGAGGGCCGGCGCGAGGGCGGCGGCCTGCTCGACGGGTACATCGTCGAGCGCATCGCCGAGTCCGACTACCGCGGCCCGCTGGCGGCCCTCGCCCAGGTCGTCTCCCCGGAGCCGGTCCTCAACCCGCCCCTGCTGGCCCTGTGCCGCGCGGTGGCCGACCGGTACGCCGGCTCGCTCGCCGACGTACTCCAGCTGGCCATTCCGCCAAGGCACGCCAAGGCCGAGGCGGAGCGCTTCCCCGCGCCGCCGCCCCCGCCCGCGGTGCCCGCGCTCGCGAGCTGGGAGCGGTATCCGGACGGGCCCGGCTTCATCGAGGCGCTGGCGGGCGGTGGCTCGCCCCGTGCCGTGTGGACCGCGCTGCCGGGGCCGCACTGGCCGTGGGAGCTGGCCGCCGCGATGGCGGCGACGCTGGCGTCGGGGCGGGGTGCGCTGGTCGTGCTGCCCGACGGGCGTTCGGTGGCCCGGGTGGACGCCGCGCTGACCGAGCTGGTCGGGCGAGGCATGCATGCCGTGCTGGTGGCGGATTCCGGCCCGGAGGAGCGGTACCGCCGCTGGCTCTCGATACGCCGGGGCGCGGTGCGGGCCGTCGTGGGGACGCGCGCGGCGATGTATGCGCCGGTGGCCGATCTGGGGCTCGTCGCCATTTGGGACGACGGGCACACCGCCCACAGTGACGACCACGCGCCGTACCCCCACGCGCGGGACGTGCTGCTGCTGCGGGCGGTGCACGAGAAGGCGGCGTGTCTGATCGGCGATCTGGGGCGCACGGTCGAGGCCGCGCAGCTCGTGGAGAACGGGTGGGCGCGGTCGCTGGAGGCCGGGCGCGACCAGGTGCGGGCGGCGGCGCCGCTGGTCCGCACGATCGGCGACGCGGAGACGGCGCGCGACGAGGCGGCGCGCGCCGCCCGGCTGCCCTCGCTCGCCTGGCAGACGGCGCGTGCCGGGCTGGCCCGGGGGCCGGTGTTGGTCCAGGTTCCGCGACGGGGTTATGTACCGCGGCTGGCCTGCGCGCGGTGCCGCGAGCCCGCGCGCTGCCGGCACTGCGCGGGGCCGCTGGAGGCGGCGGACCAGGACAGCGTGCTGTGCTGTGGCTGGTGCGGTACGGCTGCGCCGGACTGGCACTGTACGGAGTGCGGGCACGCGCGGCTGCGGGCGCAGGTCGTGGGGGCGCGCCGGACGGCGGAGGAGCTGGGGCGGGCGTTTCCGGGAGTGCCGGTGCGGACGTCCGGGCGGGACCATGTGCTGGATACGGTGCCGGACCGGCCGGCGATTGTTGTCTCCACGCCTGGGGCCGAGCCGGTCGCGGTGGGCGGTTATGCGGCGGCGCTGCTGCTGGATGGGTGGGCGTTGCTGAACCGACCCGATCTGCGGGCGGGGGAGGAGGCGCTGCGGCGCTGGCTGGGCGCCGGCGCGCTGGTGCGCGGGGCGGAGGACGGGGGCGTCGTCGTGGTGACGGGGGAGCCGACGCTGCGGCCGGTGCAGGCGCTGGTGCGGTGGGATCCGGTGGGGCATGCGGTGCGGGAGCTCGCTGAGCGGGCGGAGCTCGGGTTTCCGCCGGTGTCTCGGATGGCGTCCGTGGCCGGGCGTCCGGAGGACGTGGCTGAGCTGGTGAGGGGGGCTTCGTTGCCGGCTTCGGCGGAGGTGTTGGGGCCGGTGCCGGTGCCGGCCGCCGTCTCGGGGCGTCCGAGACGGGCGGAGGATCCGCCGGTGGGGGTCGCCTGGGAGCGGGTGCTTGTGCGGGTGCCGCCGGGGGAGGGGGCGGCGATGGCCGCGGCTTTGAAGGCGGCTTGGGCGGCTCGGATGGTTCGGCGGGAGGGGGAGGCGGTTCGGGTGCGGGTCGATCCGCTGGATCTGGGCTAGCCGGCTCCGGTGCGCTGGTGCCCCAGCGGTGCGGTTTCGTCGGGCTGCGCCCAGTGACGGTTGTCCTCAAGCGCCGGACGGGCTGGGTTGTATCGGGTGCGGTGACGGGCCTCCGCGGGTGGGTGTTCGGACTGCTTCGCTTTACGTCCGAACACCCACCCGCTGCGGCCCGCCCCCTCCCGTAGTGGGGGAGGAAGCGGTGCGTCGTGGTGCGCCTCGTAGTGCGTCGGCGTGCGTGCGAGGCTCAGGCAGGCGTGCTGGTCAGCCGTTGCGGGGGCTGGGGAAAGCGCCGGCGCGAGGGTCCTGTTGGGGGACCGGGGACTGGGGCGGCATGGTGCGGGCGGCGGGCACGGAGGGGGCCGGGGACACGGAGACCGGGTGGGCGGGTTCGGCCGGGCGGGGGGTGTCCTGAGCTTCGGCCGGGGGCTGGGGGGTGGTGCGGCGGGCGCCGTAGCGCCGGTGGACCGCCTGCTTGGTGACGCCCAGTGCCGAACCGACCGCGTCCCACGAGAAGCCGAGCGAACGGTCGAAGTCGACCGCGGCCGTGACGAGCGTCTCGACGCTGTCGCGCAGCTCCTGGGCGAGGCGCACCGTGGGTGCCGGGGCGCGTCCGTACACGACGAAGCCCGTGGAGGGGCCGGTGCGCCGCGGACGGTAGACGTTGCCGAGCTGTGCGGTGAGCGTGCGCAGTGCGTCCACCTGCCGGCGGACCCGCTCGATGTCCCGCACCAGTAGATGAAGACTGGCGCGCGCCTGGGCGTCGTGGGTTGCGTGGTCGGCCATGAACAAGCCTCTCGAACCGGCGTTGAAGCGGAAGAAGACGGATTTCGTGGACCGGGTCGGCGGTCCGCAGTGGTCAATGTCGTTTGACCAACGCGACAGCGCCGGGTGGGGTCACGGTATGGGGGCGTACGAGCTTTCAGCTGGGGCGTGCGGTAACCCGTACGCCCCTGCTTCTGACGCCCCATAGACTGGTGTGTCTTTCCGCAGCGCTGAGAGGTAGTACGCCACCCATGAGGCTCGTCTTCGCCGGTACCCCCGAGGTCGCCCTGCCCGCCCTGGACGCCCTGATCGCGTCGGACCGGCACGAGGTGGTGGCCGTCGTGACCAGGCCGGACGCCCCGGCCGGGCGTGGCCGCCGGCTCGTCGCCAGCCCGGTCGCGCAGCGTGCCGAGGAGGCCGGCATCGAGGTGCTCAAGCCCGCCCGGCCGCGGGACGAGGACTTCCAGGCCCGGCTGCGCGAGATCGCGCCCGACTGCTGCCCGGTCGTGGCGTACGGGGCGCTGCTTCCGAAGTCCGCGCTGGACATTCCCGCGCACGGGTGGGTGAACCTGCACTTCTCCCTGCTGCCCGCGTGGCGCGGCGCGGCGCCGGTCCAGCACGCGGTGCTGGCGGGTGACGAGGTGACCGGTGCTTCGACGTTCCGGATCGAGGAGGGGCTGGACTCAGGGCCCGTTTTCGGCGTACTGACCGAGGACGTCCGGCCGACGGACACCAGTGGCGATCTGCTGACCCGGCTCGCGTTCGCCGGGGCCGGGCTGCTGGCCGCGACCATGGACGGCATCGAGGACGGCACGCTGCAGGCGGTGCCGCAGCCGGCCGAGGGCATCACGCTCGCGCCGAAGATCGAGGTCGAGGACGCGAAGATCGACTGGTCGGCGCCCGCGCTGCGGGTGGACCGGGTGGTGCGCGGCTGCGCCCCCGCGCCCGGTGCCTGGACGCTCTTCCGGGGCGAGCGGCTGAAGGTGATGTCGGTGGCGCTGGTGCCCGACCGTACGGATCCGGAGCTGGCGCCCGGCGAGATCGCGGCCACGAAGAAGGCCGTGTTCGTGGGGACCGGCAGCCATGCCGTACAGCTGCAGTGGGTGCAGCCGCAGGGCAAGAAGCCGATGGCCGCGGCGGACTGGGCGCGTGGGGTGCGGATCGAGGCCGGGGAGCGGCTGGACGGCTGAGGAACGCCCACGGAGGGCGATTAATCAAGTTTGATGAGTGGAGGGCCCGGTATTACCCTGTCGGCAAGTAGTCAAGTTTGATTAGAGGGGGAGGCGGTATGGCGGAGTTCGTGGTGCCGGAGGCGGGGCCGTATGCGGCGACGGAGGAGGATCTGCGCGGGCTGGAGGAGTGGTTCGCGCGGTACGACACCTTGAGCGCCGAGGTGGATGTCGAGGGGATGGCGGACATGGCCGTCTTCCCGCTCAATCTCGTGAGTGATGACTCGAAGGGGGACGGCTGGACCGGGCAGTGGAGCCGGGCCGAGTTCGTGCGGACGATGGGGGAGGTGATGGGCGGTGGTGAGGAGGTGTCGTTCGAGTCGACGCGGACGCCGCATTTCCTCAGTGCGTCGCTCGCCGTGGTGTTCACGGACGCCGTGTTCACCGTCGGCGGGCAGTCGCAGGCCGTGCGGTATGCCGATGTGCTGGTGAAACGGGACGGGGCGTGGGCGTTCCAGACCATGATCCAGGGCGGCTGGGGTGACCTGCTGCGACGGTAGGCTGGGTGGGATTCGTCCTCGTCAGCAGCGGAGCACCTTTCTCGTGAGCGACCAGCCTCGTCGTCGTCCCGGCAGCAAGCCCCATCGGAGGCCCAAGAAGGACCCCGTACGCATTCTCGCGTTCGAGGCCCTGCGCGCGGTCGACGAGCGGGACGCGTACGCGAACCTCGTCCTGCCACCGCTGCTGCGCAAGGCGCGCGAGGCGGGGAACTTCGACGGACGGGACGCCGCGCTGGCGACCGAGCTGGTCTACGGGACGCTGCGCCGGCAGGGCACGTACGACGAGATCATCGCGGCGTGCGTGGACCGGCCGCTGCGCGAGGTCGACCCGCCGGTCCTGGACGTGCTGAGCCTGGGCGCGCATCAGCTGCTCGGTACGCGGATTCCCACGCACGCCGCGGTCAGCGCGAGCGTCGAGCTGGCGCGGGTGGTGCTCGGTGACGGGCGGGCGAAGTTCGTCAACGCCGTGCTGCGGAAGATCGCGGCGGATGATCTGGACGGCTGGCTGGAGCGGGTCGCGCCGCCGTACGACGAGGATCCGGAGGATCACCTCGGGGTCGTGCACTCGCATCCGCGGTGGGTCGTCTCGGCGCTGTGGGACGCGCTGGGCGGTGGCCGGGCCGGGATCGAGGACCTGCTGGAGGCGGACAACGAGCGGCCCGAGGTGACGCTGGTCGCCCGGCCCGGCCGGTCCACCCCCGACGAGCTGCTCGACGCGGTCGGCGAGGAGAACGGGCTGCCGGGGCGCTGGTCGCCGTACGCGGTCCGGCTCACCGAGGGCGGCGAGCCGGGCGCGCTGGACGCCGTACGGGAGGGCCGTGCGGGGGTGCAGGACGAGGGCAGCCAGCTGGTGGCCGTCGCGCTGGCCAACGCGCCGGTGGACGGGTCCGACGCGCGCTGGCTGGATGCCTGCGCGGGCCCCGGGGGCAAGGCGGCGCTGCTGGGCGCGCTGGCGGCGGAGCGCGGTGCCGCGCTGCTCGCCGCGGAGAAGCAGCCGCACCGTGCGCGGCTGGTCGCGCGGGCGCTGGCGGGCAACCCCGGGCCGTACGAGGTGGTCGCCGCCGACGGTACGCGTCCGGTCTGGCGCCCCGGCGCCTTCGACCGCGTCCTGGTGGACGTGCCGTGTACGGGCCTGGGCGCGCTGCGCCGCCGTCCGGAGGCGCGCTGGCGCCGCCGCCCCGAGGACCTGGACGGCTTCGCGCCGCTCCAACGCGATCTGCTGCGGCAGGCGCTGCGGGCCGTACGGGTCGGCGGGGTCGTCGGGTACGCGACCTGCTCGCCGCATCCGGCGGAGACCCGCGCGGTCGTCGACGACGTACTGAAGGAGCAGGGCGTGGACGCCGAGTTCGTCGACGCCCGGCCGCTGATGCCCGGGGTCCCGGCCCTCGGCGACGGCCCGGACGTCCAGCTCTGGCCGCATCTGCACGGTACGGACGCGATGTACCTGGCGCTGCTGCGCCGCACGGCGTGAGAAGGTGGCGCGTGAGTTAGGGGACGCTCTGGGTTCTAACTCGGAGAGCTGCTCGGCCCTGCGGGGCAGGGAGTAGCTGGTGATCGGGGACAGTGCGTTTCCGTTGAAGTATTGACCGGGTGGGTGGCCCGTCGTACGTTGTTGGCCTGCCGGCGGGGATCCGCCGGCCCCTCTCCCCTTGCCGCTGCGGAGTGCACCATGAGTTCGCGTCGTACCCCGAAGACCGAAGCAGCCCGCGGCGGCCGTCCCAAAGACCCCGAGCTGGACGGCAAGGTCCTGGACGCCGCGGCCGGGCTCCTGGAGGAGCTGGGCTATCTGGAGCTGACGATCGAGAAGGTCGCGGCCCGGGCCGGCGTCACCCGTAAGACGGTCTACAACCGCTGGGCCAACAAGTCCGCGCTCGTCGGCGAGCTGCTCATCCGGAACGCCGGGGTGGAGCACATCCCCGACCTCGGGGACACCCGCGCCGAGATGCGCGAGCTCTTCGCGCAGATCGTGCGGGACGTGGGGGAGAGCCGCGGCAGGCTGCTGTCCTCCCTGTGGGCGACCATCGGCGACCCGGTCGTGCTGCACCGCTTCCGTACCGAAGTACTGGGCCCGCGGCGGCAGTTCGCGCGCGCCGCGGTCCAGCGCGGGGTGGCCCGCGGCGATCTGCCCGCGGACATCGACGTGGACCTGCTGATCGACATGTGGTCGGGCACGGTGATGTTCCGTACCGAGGTCCGCTCGGACGCGCTGCTCGACTCGCAGGCCGACGCCATGGTCGAGCTGGCGCTGTCCGGGTGCGTACCGCGCCTCCCGAAGCCGGACCCCGCTCCTTAGCCGTACCCCGCTCCGCAACCGGCCCCGCTCCTTAATCCGTGTAGTTCCCCCTTCCCGGTACGCCTCCGTGGCGGGCCGTCGCTCCGGCCTGCCCTCGTGCCGCGTACCGCCTCCCTGAACCGAGGTCTCTGTCATGAACAGAACAGTCAGACCCGTACCGCCCGGCCGCCCGCTCGGCCCCCGCACCATGCTCGCCTCCATGGCCCTCGTCGAGGTCGCCAGCGGCGCCACCCAGCAGTACCTGCCGCCGATCCTGCCCGGGCTGGGCGCGCAGGCCGGCTTCGGCACCGCACAGCAGAACTGGATCATCGTGGTGCAGATGGCGAGCTGCGCCGTGCTCACCCCGGTCCTCTCCCGGCTCGGCGACGGCTTCGGCTACCGGCGGCTCCTCCGGGCCTCGATCCTCATGGTCGTGCTCGGCTCGCTGGTCATGGCGCTGCGCCCGACGCTGCCCTTCCTGACCCTCGGCGCGGCCCTTCAGGGCGGCGTGGTCGGCTTCATGCCGCTGATGATCGGCATCCTCCGCGACCAGCAGGGCGAGGCCGCCTCACGGCGCGGCATCGGCGTGCTGGTCGGCGCGCTGCTGCTGGCCGTCGGCTGCGCGGGCATCGTCTCCGGCGCGGTCGGCGCGCACGACGCCCGGCTCGGCCTGTGGATCGGCGTGGGCGCGGGCGTACTGGGGCTGGTCGCCGGGTTCCTGCTGCCGGACGGCGCGACACCGGCGGCCGCGGCCCGGCGCTTCGACGTACCGGGCTTCGTCCTGCTCACCGCCGGGCTGGTCGGCGTGGTGCTCGCGCTGGCGCAGGGCGCCGCCTGGGGCTGGACGTCGGCCGCGACCGTGGGCTGCGGGTTGGTGGGCATCGTGGCGCTGGCCGGCTGGTGGGCGCTGGAGCTGCGGGTGGCGCAGCCGCTCGTGGACGTACGGATGCTCCGCAACCCGCGGGTGGCCGTGCTGAGCGTGGTGACCTTCTGCGTCTCGGCGGCCACGATCGGGTCGATCGCCTTCAATGCCACCTTCCTCGGCGCCTCGCCGCAGGCGGTGGGCTACGGCATCGGGCTCAACGCGACCGCCATCGGGTGGGCGCTGCTCCCGATGACGCTCGCCAGCGTGGCCACCTCGGCCCTCACCCCGGTACTGCTGCGCAGGCTGGGGGAGCGCGTCACCGTGGCCGCGGCCGGGGTCACGACGCTGTTCGGCTTCGGCTTCCTCTTCGTGTTGCACACCGGCCTGGCCCACTACCTGATCGCGTCCCTGTTCATCGGCGCGGCGCTCGGCCTCTTCGAGTCCGCCACCCGCACCCTGACCGTCGAGGCCGTCGCCCCCGAGGAGACCGCGACCGCCGCCGGCGTCAACGAACTCGTGCTGTCGCTGGGCTCCGCCGTCGGGTCCGCCCTGCTCGGCGCCGCGCTCGCCGCGTACGCCACCGACGGCGGCCGGGTCGCCCTCGGCGGCTACACCACCGGCTGGGCGCTGTGCGCCGCCGCCGGGCTGGCCGCCGCGCTGGCCGTCCTGAAGCTGCGCCCCGCCGCGCCCTCCACCCCGTACGCCACCGTCCCCGAAGGAGTACACCAGTGAAGCTCACCGCCCACCACCGCACCGCGCGCGACGCCGCCGAGTCCTGGCGGGAGGAGCTGCTCGGCCTCAGCCATCAACTGCACGCCGACCCCGAGCTGTCCTTCGAGGAGCACCGGTCGGCGGCCGCGCTGGCCGGGCTCGCCGAGCGGGCCGGATTCACCGTCGAGCGCGGCGTGGCCGGGCTGCCCACCGCGTTCACCGCGGTCCGCGGCAGCGGCGAGCTGGTCGTCGGCCTGTGTGCGGAGTACGACGCGCTGCCCGGGATAGGCCACGCCTGCGGGCACAACGTCAACGGGACGGCGGCGCTCGGCGCGGCCCTCGCGCTCGGCGAGGTCGCCGACGACCTCGGCATCACCGTCAAGCTGCTCGGCACCCCGGCGGAGGAGGACGGCGGCGGCAAGGTGTACATGATCGAGGACGGGCTCTTCGACGACGTGGCCGTCGCGATGATGGTGCACGCGAACGACGCCGACACCGTGGGCAACGGCTCGCTGGCCATCGGCTCGTGGAACCTCACGTACACCGGACGCCCGGCGCACGCCGCCGCCGCTCCCTGGGAGGGCCGCAACGCCCTGGACGCACTCACCGTGGCCCAGACCGGGCTCGGCCTGCTGCGCCAGCAGCTGCCCCCGGAGAGCGTCGTGCACGGCATCATCACGGACGGCGGCCAGGCCGCCAACGTCATCCCGGCCCGCACCGCCGCCCGGTACGAAGTGCGCTCGCCCACGATGGAGTCGCTGCGCGCCCTCCAGGAGCGGGTACGGGCCTGCTTCGAAGCGGGCGCGCTGGCGACCGGTACGGAACTGCGCATGGAGCCGCACGGGCACGACTTCGCCGACCTGCGGCAGGACACCACCGTGGCCGAGCTGTACGCGGGTGCCGCCGAGGCCCTCGGGCGTACCGTCGGGCGCGCGCCGGAGCGCGCAGGCTCCACCGACATGGGGAACGTCTCGCACCTGCTCCCCACGATCCACCCGATGATCGGCTACGACACCGGCGGCGCCCGGCAGCACACCCCCGAGTTCGCCGCCGCGGGCACCTCCGAGGGCGCCGACCGCGCGGTCCTGGACGGCGCCGTCGCCATGGCCTGGACGGGCGTCTCGCTGGCCGCGGACCACGGACACCGCGCGCGGCTGCTCGCCGAGGCGGGCCGTCGTGCCGCCGCCCGGGAGCGCGCGCCGGAGGGCGTCGCGAGCCCGCGCCCCTGACCCGCTTATGGATGTCGGCGCGGTCACGACATACTGGAGTCATGGCCTTGATCAACCCCAGCATTCTGTCCGCCGACTTCGCCCGGCTCGCCGAGGAGGCGAAGGCCGTCGAGGGCGCGGACTGGCTCCATGTCGACGTCATGGACAACCATTTCGTGCCCAATCTGACGCTCGGCGTGCCCGTCGTGGAGTCGCTGCGGAAGGCGACGGACACCCCCCTCGACTGCCATTTGATGATCGAGGACCCGGACCGCTGGGCGCCGCAGTACGTCGAGGCCGGTGCGGGTTCCGTCACCTTCCACGCCGAGGCCGCGGCCGCGCCGGTCCGCCTCGCGCGGGAGATCCGGGCCAAGGGCGCGCGGGCCTCGATGGCGCTGAAGCCCGCCACGCCCATAGAGCAGTACGAGGACCTGCTCCCCGAGCTGGACATGCTGCTGATCATGACGGTTGAGCCGGGCTTCGGCGGGCAGGCGTTCCTGGACATCATGCTTCCGAAGATCCGCCGCACCCGCGCGCTGATCGCCAAGCACGGTCTGGAGATGTGGCTGCAGGTGGACGGTGGGGTGTCCGACAAGACGATCGAGCGCTGCGCCGAGGCGGGCGCCGACGTCTTCGTCGCGGGCTCCGCGGTGTACGGCGCCGAGGACCCGGCGAAGGCCGTGCGTACGCTGCGGGACAAGGCCGACGCCGCGACCGCGGCGGCGGGCTGGGGCTGCGCGCACTGACGCGGCCGGGCCGCGCGGAGGCGCGGTCCACGGGTCGTGCCGAGGCGCGGCCCGCACCCGGGGCGGCGGGGGTTGACCTCGTGGCCACGCAGCGTTCATCGCGGGCCGAAGGGTCATGGCCCACGGCGACCTCGGGTTTCTGGAAGGATGAGCGCAGAGTCGATCAGGTGCGCAGTAGGGGAGATTTTCGTGGTTGCCAGCCGCCCACATTCCGGGATGGGCCCCGCCGAGCTGGTGCAGGCTGCGGCCATGGCCCGCCGGTTCTATCTCGAGGGCAAATCCAAGATCCAGATCGCCGAGGAGTTCGGCGTCAGCCGCTTCAAGGTCGCGCGGGTGCTGGAGACGGCACTCGAGCGTGACCTCGTACGCATCGAGATCCGCGTCCCGGCCGAGCTGGACGCCGAGCGCTCGGACGCGCTGCGGGCCCGGTACGGCCTGCGGCACGCCGTCGTCGTGGAGTCGGCCGCCGACTCCGACGACGCGCCGGATCCGGAGAACCTCGGCGATGTCGCCGCCGACCTGCTCGGTGAGCTGGTCGCCGAGGGCGACGTGCTCGGCATCGCCTGGGGCCGCTCGACGATCCACATGGCGTCGGCCCTGCACCGGCTGCCCCCGTGCACGGTGGTCCAGCTGACCGGTGTGTACGACGCGGGGACCGCCGACAGTGGCTCGGTGGAGGCGGTCCGCCGCGCCGCCGACGTCTCCGGCGGCGAGGCGCACCCCATTTATGCGCCGATGCTGCTGCCGGATTCGGCCACAGCGGCGGCGCTGCGGGGCCAGACGGGTATCGCGCGGGCGTTCGATTACTTCGACAAGGTCACCGTCGCGTGCGTGTCCATCGGCTCCTGGGCGCCGGGCATCTCGACGGTGTACGACATGCTCTCGGAGGACGAGCGCGAGCACTACGCCTCGCTCGGCGCCGCCGCGGAGATGTCCGCGCACCTCTTCGACGCCGAGGGTCGGCGCATCGGCCGTGACCTGGGGGAGCGCTGCATCACGGTCGAGGCCGACCGGCTGCGCCGGATCCCCGAGGTGGTCGCCATCGCGGGCGGCCAGCGCAAGGCGCACGCGATCGGCGCGGTCCTGAAGTCCGGCCTGGTCACGAGCCTGGTCACGGACACCGCAGCGGCCGATTACCTCCTCCTGGAGTCCGCTCCGGGCCCGCGCCCGGCCCTGGACCGCGCGGACCCGGACTCCTGAGCCCGTCCGCAGCGGGCGCCCGCCGGAGCGGCCGTCTCCGTAGGGCTTGAGCCGTACGGAGGCCGTTCGTCCGGCGCGGCGGCCGGGGCTGTGACAGCATCGCGGCATGCCAGATTCCCCCGGAGTCCCCGGCCAGGCGGGTGCCGGCCGACGTGCCGGCGCCCCCGTCCCCGGCCCCGCGCCGGACGGCGTGCCCAGGCCGCTGGCCGCGGTGCTCGACGGGCGGACGCCGCCCGGCGTGCTGTCCTGGCCCGCCGGCCGGCCCGTGCAGGAAGCGCTGGACGCCGCGCTGACCGCGGGCTGGCAGGGCACCGTGCTCGACCTCGAAGGGGTCGCCGACAAGGCCGAGTTCATGACGCGGGCCGCGGCGGCGCTGCGGCTGCCGTCGTGGTTCGGGCGGAACTGGGACGCGCTCGCCGACTGCCTCGGCGACCTCTCCTGGTGGCCGGCGGAGCACGGCGGCCGGCTGCTGGTCGTACGGGCCTGGCAGGGCTATGCGGCGGCGGAGCCGGAGGAGTGGCGGGTGGCCGAGTCGGTCCTCGCCGACGCGGTGGCGCACTGGCGCGACACGGACACCGGACTGGCCGTACTGCTGACCCGCGACGCGGGCGGCACGGCACGGGCCCGCACCTAGGAGCCGCGGCACGGGCCCGCCGGTAGCCGTCCGCTCTGACCGGACGGCTACAGCACCCGCTCGAAGCACCAGGAGTCCGCGACGCCCGCGTACGCCCCGAAGTTCGGGATACGGGTGTATCCGGCGCGGGTGTAGAAGCGGACCGCGGCGTGCTGCCGGTCGCCCGTCTCCAGCCGGAGGCGGGTCCAGCCCCGGCCGCGCGCCCACTCCTCCAGGGCCCGCAGCACGGCGGCCGCGGCGCCCGAGCCGCGCCGGTCCGGCAGTACGTACATCCGCTTGACCTCGCCGGTCCCGTCGCCGAGGTCGCGCAGGCCGCCGCAGCCCACCGGTATCCCGTCGTCCTCGTACGCCACGAAGAACGCCGTGCTGTCCGCCGCCGAGGGCGGGACCCCGGGCTCACTGTCCGGGGTCCCGTAGATCCCGGCGATCTCGCTCCGCTGCTGCGCCCGCAGGACGGCGGCGTCCGGGTCGTCCCAGGCCACCTGTTCGATCTTCATGCCCGGGATTCTGCCGAGGCCCCGTTTCGCACAGGTAACGCGGCAGACCGAAGGCTCCGGCACAGGCGCCCTATGACGACTACTGAGGCTTCTATAGCCTGCCGTTGTCCGTGCGCTGGAGGGGGAAATGACCGTGGAAAACGTCCTGTCCGTGGCCATCGGTGCCGGTCTGGGCCTCATAGGGGCCGTTTTCGGTGCGTGGTTCACCGCGCGCCGGCAGGACCGCATGTGGCTCCGCGAACAGAAGCTCAAGGCCGGGGTCGGCTTCAACACCGCCGTGAGCCAGCTGATCGACTACCTCCGGGACGCACGGCTGAGCGACGACGGCGCCGGCGCCAACGAGCTGGCGGGCCGGATGCAGGAAGCGCGCTCCGCCATCTACCTCCTGTGCACCGACGACACCGTCGACCTCGCCAACGCCCTCGCCCGCCGGGTCTGGAAATCCCGCCCCAGCGAAGGCCAGGACGACCGCAGAGCCGAACACCACGAAACCCTGGCCCTCCTCCGCCGCTTCACCCAGCAACTCCGGCGGGAGATCGCCGGCTCGTAGCCGCCACCGGCACTGCCTAGCTGCGGCTCACCAGCGTGGTCACGTACGGCAGGAGTCCCTGCCGGGTGTAGAAGCGGATGGCGTCCGCATTGCTCGCGATGACAGCAAGCTCGAACTCCCGCGCTCCCCGGCTCACGAACTCGGCACGGACTGCCTCGAACAGGCGGGACCCGATCCCACCGCCCCGCTGGTCGGCCCGTACGGAAAGGCTTTCCAGGACACCGGTCTTCGCTCCCCGCTCCCAGGATCCCGGCTGCTGTTCCTTGACGCGGGCCATGGCATAGCCGACGAGTTCGCCATCGGCTTCGGCGGCCAGGGCGAAGACATCCGGGGCAGCGAGCCATGCCTCGTACTTGGCCCTGCGATTCCGCCACGACGCCTCGGGGGACAGCGAAGGCGAGAGCTGTTCCAGGTGCCCGGCAACGGCCACATGGTGCCGATGCAGCGCTTTCCACAGGGGCTCGAGGTCGTCGAGCCGGTCAGCGGATATGTACGTGATCGAGAGGCGCTGGTCCATCCGCACACCGTACGAGAACGGGCCGGCGCGCCGACCGCGATGCCGTCGCGCCGGTGGCCCGTCCCCGCCGGACCGGAGTCCTACAGGCGGTCCCGCAGTACCGAGCCGCCGAAGTCCTCGTCGTCCGTGCCCCACAGGGCGTGGTCGCCGTCGGGGAGGAGGGCGACGGCCTCGATCTTGCGGTTGTCCGTTGTGGTGTAGCGGCTCACCTCTTCCGGCTTGCTCAGCTTCAGGGCGGGGCGGCCCTTGGTGAGCGTGAGCCGGCCCGCCTTGTACACCGCGGAGCTGAACGGGCCGGAGTTCTTGTTCGGGTCCTGGGCCGCGGAGAGCAGCACGGACCCGTCCGGCGCGATCTTCAGGTCGCTGATGTGGCGTACCTCGTCCTGCGCCGGCCACGGTGCGCGGAACGCCACCGGGCCGCTGACGTGCCCGAAGACCTTGTCCGGGGCGGCCGCGGTCGGGTCGAAGGCGGCGCTGCGTACCTGGGAGGCGGTGCCGTTGCTGCCGCGGGTGGCCCAGACCGCCAGGTACTTCTTGGTGGCCCGGTCCCGGTGGACGGCGAACGCCTCGTAGTTCTGCGTGTCGTCGCCCGCGTACTTCTCGGTGCCCGGCAGCGGCGCCGACCAGCGGACCGTCGCCGTACCGCCGCTCACCTTCACGTCGTACACCGTCGGGCGGAACTTTCCGCTGTCCCCGCTGCTCACGGCGGTGTACTCGCCGGGCCGCCCGGGCACGGTGTCCAGCGACTCCAGGTCCTTGGGCACCTCGGTACCGGCCTGGGCCCGCCACTTCAGCTCCCGCACTTCGGGAGCCTTGCCCGGCACCAGGCGTACGGTCGCCATCCGGCTCTGCCCCGGCTCCTTGTTGTCCCGCGCCACGACGGCGTCGATCACGTCACCGGATGCCTTCGCCACGGCCAGCCCGCTGACCCCGCCGGTCATCCCGTCGCCGACCTTCTGCCACGTGCTTTCCTCGGCGCCGTTGGCGCTCAGGGCGCCGGTGGTGACCAGGACGGCGCAGGCACACACGCCCGCGACGCCCGTTGCAACAATTCGTTTCTTGGCCATGGCGGAACGTTAGGGGCCGAACCGTCTACGCGCGATGACCAGGTCCGTATCGTCCGCCGTACGGCCCGAATTTCGGCGGAAGCAACAGCCGCCGACAGGGCCGCTCGGGTGAAGCCACAGAACCGCCCGCAATATTCGCCATCGGCTGACCGGATCAGCGATGATGGACTAGGAGCCGCGGCCCGGTCCGATTCCGGTTCTGAGCTGACTCCCCGCCCGCTACCCAAGCAAAACCGCAGGTGAGAGAGTTAGCATGCGATTTCTGAACGATTCGAAGCCGCCGTACGACCTGACGTACGACGACGTGTTCATGGTGCCGAACCGCTCCGCGGTCGGCTCCCGGCAGGGTGTGGACCTTTCCTCGCCGGACGGCACGGGCACCACCATCCCGCTGGTCGTGGCGAACATGACCGCGATCGCCGGACGCCGGATGGCCGAGACGGTCGCCCGTCGCGGCGGTCTCGTCGTCATCCCCCAGGACATCCCGATCGACGTCGTCACCGACGTCGTGAGCTGGGTCAAGGGACGCCACCTCGTCCTCGACACCCCGATCGTGCTGTCGCCGATCGCGACCGTCGCGGACGCGCTGTCCCTGCTGCCCAAGCGAGCGCACGGCGCGGGCATCGTCGTCGAGGGCGGCCGCCCCATCGGCGTCGTCACCGAGCACGACCTGACCGGCGTGGACCGCTTCACCCAGGTCGCCGAGGTCATGTCCCGGGACCTGCTGGTCCTGGACGCCGACATCGACCCCCGCGAGGCGTTCAACCAGCTCGACGCCGCCAACCGCAAGCTCGCCCCCGCGGTCGGCAAGGACGGCCAGCTCGTCGGCATCCTCACCCGCAAGGCCGCGCTGCGCGCGACCCTGTACACCCCGGCGACCGACGCCGACGGCAAACTGCGCATCGCCGCCGCCGTCGGCATCAACGGCGACGTGGCGGGCAAGGCCAAGGCGCTGCTGGCCGCGGGCGTGGACACCCTCGTGGTGGACACCGCGCACGGCCACCAGGAGTCCATGATCAGCGCGGTCAAGGCCGTCCGGGCGCTGGACCCGCAGGTCCCGATCGTCGCGGGCAACATCGTCGCCGCCGACGGCGTGCGCGACCTCATCGAGGCCGGCGCGGACATCATCAAGGTCGGCGTCGGCCCGGGCGCCATGTGCACCACCCGCATGATGACCGGCGTGGGCCGCCCGCAGTTCTCCGCCGTCCTGGAGTGCGCCGCCGAGGCGAAGAAGTACGGCAAGCACGTCTGGGCGGACGGCGGCGTGCGGCACCCGCGCGACGTCGCCATGGCGCTGGCCGCGGGCGCGTCCAACGTCATGATCGGCTCGTGGTTCGCCGGTACGTACGAGTCGCCCGGCGACCTCCAGCAGACCGCCGACGGCCGGCTCTACAAGGAGAGCTTCGGCATGGCCTCGGCGCGCGCGGTGCGCAACCGCACGAGCGAGGAGTCGGCGTACGACCGCGCCCGCAAGGGCCTCTTCGAGGAGGGCATCTCCACCTCGCGGATGTTCATCGACCCGGCCCGCCCCGGCGTCGAGGACGTGATCGACTCGATCATCGCGGGCGTGCGGTCCTCCTGCACCTACGCGGGCGCCTCGAACCTCGCGGAGTTCGCCGACAAGGCCGTCGTCGGCGTGCAGAGCGCGGCCGGCTACGCCGAGGGCAAGCCGCTGCACAACAGCTGGTAGGCGTTCCTGCCCTACGGGCCTGGCCCCGCACGTCATGCGCGTGCGGGGCCAGGCCCGTTCGCGTTTCCGGAGAGGGGGTGTCTCCGTCCCCACTGCGAGGACGCGTGAGATCGATTACTTCCGGCCGCGGTCGCCCGTCCGGTCGAAATGTCGCTCCTTCGAATCCATGGCCTCAACACGCCCTGGGCGCGCAACAAATGGCCGCTGTGCCGCTTCGTGCGCAAGGATCATGCGCGCATGCGCAAAGAACCCGCATTACGGCAGGTCACACGTGGGCCTTAAGGTCAGGCAAGTTAATTACGTGGAGTGGCGGGGACCGTCCGCTCGGCGGGTCCCGTGCGGGTTGCTTCATGCTGCCCGCGTACGGGCCGCCCCGGTCACCGCCGCCGGTACGGCAGCGATAAAGGAGCCACCCCAGTGTTGGACCACGGCGCAGCCCCTCCCTCCGAGGGCAGCGACCCCCAGCCGCAGCAGCCTCCGTCCCGCCCCGGGCCGCTCGGCACGCTGATGCGGCGCAAGCCCGTCGAACGCCTGGTGGCCGAAGGCGGCCAGGGAGAGGGCGGTACGCTGCGCCGCTCCCTGGGCATGTGGCAGCTGACGATGATCAGCATCGGCGCCACGCTCGGCACCGGCATCTTCGTGGTGCTGGGCGAGGCGGTGCCCGACGCCGGTCCCGCGGTCATCATCTCGTTCGTGATCGCCGGCATCACCGCGCTCTTCTCGGCGCTGTCCTACGCCGAGCTGGCCGGCACCATCCCCGTCTCCGGCTCCTCGTACTCCTACGCGTACGCCACGCTCGGCGAGCTGGTCGCCTGGATCTGCGGCTGGTGTCTGATCCTGGAGTACGGCGTGTCCGTGGCCGCGGTCGCGGTGGGCTGGGGGCAGTACCTCAACGAGCTGCTGTCCGGCACACTCGGCTTCACCATCCCCGAGGTGATCGCCGCGCCGCCCGGTGACGGCGGCATCTTCAACCTGCCGGCGCTGCTGGTCGTGCTGCTCGCGATGGCCTTCCTGCTGGGCGGCGCGAAGGAGAGCGCCCGGGCCAACGCGGTCATGGTCGCGGTCAAGATCGCCGCGCTGCTGCTCTTCTGCGGCGTCGCCTTCATGGGCGTCCGCGCCGGGAACTACGCCCCCTTCATGCCGCTCGGCATGGCGGGCGTCAGCGCCGCCGGCGCCACGCTCTTCTTCTCCTACATCGGCTTCGACGCCGCCTCCACGGCCGGCGAGGAGGCCAAGAACCCGCAGCGCGACCTGCCGCGCGCCATCATGCTCTCGCTGGTGATCGTCACGGCGCTGTACTGCCTGGTCGCGGCCGTCGCCGTGGGCGCGCTGCCCTGGAAGCAGTTCTCCGGCACCGAGGCCGCGCTGGCCGGGATCATGAAGGACGTCACGGGCCAGAGCTTCTGGGCCGTACTGCTCGCGGCCGGTGCGGTGGTCGCCATCGCCAGCGTCGTGCTGACCGTGCTCTACGGTCAGACCCGCATCCTCTTCGCGATGTCCCGCGACGGCCTGGTGCCCAAGGTCTTCTCCAAGGTCCACCCGAAGACCGGCGCGCCCCGCGCCAACACCGTGATCGTCTCGCTCTTCTGCGGCATCCTGGCCGCCGCCGTGCCGCTCGGCCAGCTCGCCGACGCCACCAGCATCGGCACGCTCTTCGCGTTCGCGCTGGTCAACGTCGCGGTCATCGTGCTGCGCAAGACCCGCCCGGACATGCCGCGCACCTTCCGCACGCCGCTGTCGCCGCTCTTCCCCGCGATCGGCTTCCTGCTCTGCATCTGGATGATGGGCAGCCTCGACGCCGTCACGTGGATGGTCTTCGGAGTCTGGATGGCGGCGGGTCTCGTGTTCTACTTCGCTTACGGCATGCGCCGCTCCCGATTGGCCACCGCAGAGAAGTGAACCACCCCCTGTGCGACTGAACGACCTCGACGAACGCATCGTCCACGCCCTGGCTGAGGACGCCCGCCGCTCCTACGCCGACATCGGTCAGGAGGTCGGGCTCTCGGCCCCGGCCGTCAAACGCCGGGTGGACCGGCTGCGGAACGAGGGCGCCATCACCGGGTTCACCGTACGGGTGGACCCGGCGGCGCTCGGCTGGGAAACCGAAGGCTTCGTCGAGCTGTACTGCCGTCGCAACACCTCGCCCGAGGCCATCCACCGTGGCCTCGCGCGCTATCCCGAAGTGGCGTCCGCCTCCACCGTGACCGGTGAGGCGGACGCCATCGTGCAGGTCTTCGCCTCGGACATGCGCCATTTCGAGCGCGTCCTGGAGCGCATCGCCGGCGAGCACTTCGTCGAACGGACCAAGTCCGTCCTGGTGCTCTCGCCCCTCCTGCGGCGTTTCTCCTCCGGCTCCCCGGTCTGACGCACCGCCCCTGGGGCCTGCCGCCTCTGGGGCCCGCCGGCGCTCGGGCTCGATGCCCCTCCGGCCCGGCGCCGCGGTGCGTGGCGAGAGCGCAACGAATCGCCGTCAGCGGCTCGGAAGGCGCAACGAATCGGTACGTGAAGCGCAATGGTGCAGCCTTGTACCACTTGGTCCGCGGACCGTACCGTCTTTACGTCTTCCGAAAGCCCGTACGCACCGTCGTGCCGTACACACCAACCGAGGGGTTCCATGTCTTCGCTGCGCACCGCCCTGCTCCAGAGTTCGGGACGGCCCGGTGACGTGGCGTACAACCTCAAGGCGCTGGAGCGGGCCGCCGCGGACGCCGCGGCGGCCGGTGCCGGGCTGCTGGTCACCTCGGAGATGTTCCTGACCGGGTACGCGATCGGCGCGGACGTGCCCCGGCTGGCCGAGCCCGCCGACGGCGACAGCGCCGACGAGGTGGCCCGGATCGCCGCCGAGCACGGCATCGCCGTCGCCTACGCCTACCCGGAGCGCGACGGTACGGCGATCTACAACGCGGTCCAGCTCATCGGCCCGGACGGCACCCGCCTCGCGAACTACCGCAAGACCCACCTCTTCGGCTGTTTCGAACGCGAGTGGTTCACGCCCGGTGATACGCCCGTCGTCCAGGCCGAGCTGAACGGCGTCCGGATCGGCCTGCTGATCTGCTACGACGTGGAGTTCCCGGAGAACGTCCGGGCGCACGCGCTGGCCGGCACCGACTTCCTGGTCGTGCCCACCGCGCAGATGCATCCGTACCAGTTCGTCGCCGAGTCGGTGATCCCCGTACGGGCCTTCGAGAGCCAGCTCTACGTCGCGTACGTCAACCGGACCGGCCCCGAGGGCGATTTCGAGTTCGTCGGGCTCTCCACGCTGGCCGGGCCCGACGGGGTCGTCCGGGCCCGCGCCGGACGCGGCGAGGAAGTGGTGTACGGGGATGTCGACCCCGGCTTCCTCGCGGCCTCCCGCGAGGCGAACACCTACCTCGCCGACCGCCGCCCGGAGCTGTACGGCTCGCTGAGCTGACCCCACCGCATCCCGGCCGGCGCGTCCCGACCGACACGTCCCGACCGCGCCCGGCCCGGTCCCGCCTGCCTGCTTCCCCTCGTTTTGCCCTGTTTCGCAAGGAGTCTCGCCCCATGACGTCCACGGTGCCCACCGCCGTCCAGCACACCGACGCGCAGCCGCCGATCACCATGTTCGGACCGGACTTCCCCTTCGCGTACGACGACTTCCTCGCCCACCCGGCGGGCCTGGGCCAGATACCCGCGACCGAGCACGGCACCGAGGTCGCGGTCATCGGCGGCGGCCTCTCCGGCATCGTCACCGCCTACGAGCTGATGAAGATGGGCCTCAAGCCCGTCGTCTACGAGGCGGACCAGATCGGCGGCCGGCTGCGCACCGTCGGCTTCGAGGGCTGCGACTCCTCGCTCACCGCCGAGATGGGCGCGATGCGCTTCCCGCCGTCCTCCACGGCGCTGCAGCACTACATCGACCTGGTCGGGCTCAAGACCAAGCCGTTCCCCAACCCGCTCGCGCCCGAGACCCCCTCCACCGTCGTCGACCTCAAGGGCGAGTCGCACTACGCCGAGACCGTCGACGACCTGCCCGACGTCTACCGCCAGGTGGCCGAGGCGTGGAACGCCTGCCTGGAGGAGGGCGCCGACTTCTCCGACATGAACCAGGCCCTCCGCGAGCGCGACGTCCCGCGCATCCGCGAGATCTGGGCCAAGCTCGTCGAGAAGCTGGACAACCAGACCTTCTACGGCTTCCTCTGCGACTCCAGCGCCTTCAAGTCCTTCCGGCACCGGGAGATCTTCGGCCAGGTCGGCTTCGGCACCGGCGGCTGGGACACCGACTTCCCCAACTCCATCCTGGAGATCCTCCGCGTCGTCTACACCGAGGCGGACGACCACCACCGCGGCATCGTCGGCGGCAGCCAGCAGCTCCCGCTGCGCCTGTGGGAGCGCGAGCCGGAGAAGATCGTGCACTGGGCCCAGGGCACGTCCCTCTCCTCGCTGCACGACGGCGCGCCGCGCCCGGCCGTGACCCGGCTGAACCGCACCGCCGGCAACCGGATCACCGTCACCGACGCCTCCGGCGACATCCGCACCTACCAGGCGGCCGTCTTCACCGCGCAGTCCTGGATGCTGTTGTCAAAGATCGAGTGCGACGACGCGCTGTTCCCCATCGACCACTGGACGGCGATGGAGCGTACTCACTACATGGAGTCCTCCAAGCTCTTCGTGCCGGTCGACCGGCCGTTCTGGCTGGACAAGGACGAGGACACCGGCCGGGACGTCATGTCGATGACGCTGACGGACCGGATGACCCGTGGCACCTACCTCCTCGACAACGGGCCCGACGAGCCCGCCGTCATCTGCCTCTCCTACACCTGGTGCGACGACAGTCTGAAGTGGCTGCCGCTGAACGCCAACGAGCGCATGGAGGTCATGCTGAAGTCGCTCTCGGAGATCTATCCGAAGGTCGACATCCGCAAGCACATCATCGGCAACCCCGTGACCGTGTCCTGGGAGAACGAGCCGTACTTCATGGGAGCGTTCAAGGCCAACCTGCCGGGGCACTACCGCTACCAGCGCCGGCTGTTCACGCACTTCATGCAGGACCTCCTTCCCGAGGACAAGCGCGGCCTCTTCCTCGCCGGTGACGACATTTCCTGGACCGCCGGCTGGGCCGAGGGCGCCGTGCAGACCGCGCTGAACGCCGTGTGGGGCGTGATGCACCACTTCGGCGGCGGCACGGACGCCACCAACCCGGGCCCCGGCGATCTGTACGACGAGATCGCCCCGGTCGAACTGCCGGAGGACTGACCGCCCTCCCGGCTCGGGACGGAGGGGACGGGGGAGCCGCCGCCGCGCGGCTCCCCCCGCCGGCTCAGCCGCCCGCCCGCCGGCCGCTCGTGCCCCGGCCGTGCGTCATATCCCCGCCGCGCGCGCCGCTTCGTACACCTCCGCCGCCAGGTCCTTCAGCTCCTCCGCGTCCCGGGCCCGGCCCTGCAGGTCGAGCAGGATTTCCTCCAGGCCGACCTCGGCGTGGGCCGCCAGGTCATCGACGATCTGCGCGACGCTGCCCTGGAAGGGGGCGCGGTCCTGACCCTCGTACGCCTTGGGTGTGTGCTGGGTGTTCACCCGCAGGACGTTCTGGAACGGGGCCGTGCGGCCGCGCTCCGCCGCCAGGTCCTGTATCCGCCGCCACTCCTCGGCCAGCTTCCCGGCGCCCATGCCCACCGGCATCCAGCCGTCCGCACGGTCCACCAGGCGGCGCAGCGCCCGCGGGCTGGTGGCGGGCAGCAGCACCGGGATCGGCCGGGCCGGCTTGGGACCGACCACGGACGGGGCGATCGTCGTCAGCTCGCCCTCGTACTCCACCGGGTCCGGGCCCCACACGGCCCGGCACACGTCCAGCAGCTCGTCCAGGACCTCGCCGCGCCGCTCGAACGGGGCCACCGCAGCGGCTGCGTACTCGTCCAGGGACCAGCCCGTGCCGAGCCCGGCGATCACCCGGCCGCCGCTGGCCGCGTCCAGCGAGGCGAGGCTGCGGGCGAGCTGGAAGGGCACGTGCAGCGGGGCGACCAGCACGCTCGTGCCCAGCCGCGCCCGCTCCGTCACCGCGGCGGCCAGCGTCAGCGTCACCAGCGGGTCGGCCACCGAGCGGTACTGATCGGGCCAGGGGAGGCCCGGTATGCCGTACAACCCCTGGGTCGCGGGCTCGGGGAAGAGCACGCGCTCGAAGACCCAGAGGCTTTCGTAACCGGTCTGCTCGGCTGCGCGCGCCACGTCCGGCACGTCGCGCCCGAGGTCGTACTGCCGCATCTGCGGAAGGCTCAGCCCGAGTCGTACAGCCATGTCCGTGCTCCTTCGGATCCGGTTCGCCGGCGGTGTACAAGCGATCAACGCCCGCCGGTCCCGCGGGAGTTCCGGCCGTCGGGGGCGCAATGGCGCGCGACCCCGGCGCGCGCTGATCGTTAGGCCGATCCGGTCACGCGTCGCCGCGCCGTCCCTGCCGGGCCCCCGGCCCTGCCACGCTGACCGCATGACAACGATGCAGCCGACGGGTGCGACGGCAGGCGTGGCGAAGATCGTGGCGCGGATGCGCGCACTGGACGCAACGCTGCCCCCGCGCGACGGCGTCGCGGTGTTCAACCGGGTGTACTTGCAGGTCACCGAGGAGGTCGGGCGGCAGATCGGCGCGGGCGGCTTCCGGGACGCGGACGCGGCCGCCGAGCTGGACGTGCGGTTCGCGCTGCGGTACTTGAGCGCGGTGGACGCCGGCACGGCGGGGCTGCGGCCGCCGGCCTGCTGGCGCCCGCTGTTCCAGCTCCGCTGCCACCCCGGCGTCAAGCCGCTGCAGTTCGCGCTGGCCGGGATCAACGCGCACATCGGGCACGACCTGGCGCTCGCCCTGGTGGACACCTGTCGCGCCCTGGACTGCGAACCGGCCGCGCTGGAGGCCGACTTCGACCGGGTGGGGCGGGTGCTGACCGGCCTGGAGGAGCGGGTGCGCGAGCGGCTGATGCCGGGTCCCGACCTGCTGGACATCGCCGACCCGCTGACCCACCTGGCCGGCTCGTGGAGCCTGGAGGCGGCCCGGGACGGCGCGTGGGCGGCGGCCCGGGTGCTGTGGAGCGTGCGCGGACTGCCGGACGTGGGCGAGGAGTTCGCGCAACGGCTGGACGCGGGCGTCGGCCTGGTCGGCCAGATGCTGCTGACACCCCTGCGGGGCTGACGGCCGGTTCGCCGCCCGCCCCCTTTGGGTAACCCCCTGGTGGGGGCCTCCGGGTGCGCGCCTGTATGCGCGCCGCTCCGCTGGATAAACCCGGCCCCGCCGGATAGCCGACAGCTCCGCTTGGGTAACCCCCAGGTGGGGGCCTCCAGGTCTGCACCCGTATGCGCGCCGCTCAGCGTGTATGCGCAGCGCTCCGCGCACCCGTAGGCACGCCGCTCCGCGCATGCGTTACGGCGCGACGCCGCCCGTCACCCGCCGGCCCGAGCTACGAACCCGCGCCCCCGCCCTTCCCCTCACCCGACTCCTCGTCGTAAGCCGAAGTCCCCTCGTCCAGCAGCGGTTCCTGGGTCTTCAGGTGTGCTGGGGCCAGTGCGCGCAGTACGTGGTAGCCGGAGAGGACGACGATCGTGCCGAGGGCGATGCCGCCCAGTTCGAAGTTGTCGGAGATCTTCAGGCTGACGCCGCCGACGCCGATGATGACGCCCGCGGCCACGGGGACGAGGTTCAGCGGGTTCCGCAGGTCCACCTTGTTGTGGACCCAGATCTGCGCGCCCAGCAGGCCGATCATGCCGTACAGGATGACCGTGATGCCGCCGAGCACTCCGCCCGGGATCGCGGCGACCACCGCGCCGAACTTCGGGCAGAGGCCGAAGAGGAGGGCGAAGCAGGCGGCGGCCCAGTAGGCGGCGGTCGAGTAGACGCGGGTGGCCGCCATGACGCCGATGTTCTCGGAGTACGTGGTGTTGGGCGGGCCGCCGAGCGCGGTCGAGAGCACGGAGGCGGCGCCGTCCGCGGAGATCGCGGTGCCGAGCTTGTCGTCCAGCGGGTCGCCGGTCATCTCGCCGACGGCCTTGACGTGCCCGGCGTTCTCGGCGACCAGCGCGATCACCACCGGCAGCGCGACCAGGATCGCGGACCACTGGAAGCTGGGCCCGTGGAAGGAGGGCAGGCCCACCCAGTCGGCCTGGGCGACGGCCGAGAAGTCCAGGCGCCAATGGTCGGTGACCTTTCCGGCGGCGTTCTGCGAGTGGATCATCCCGAAGGCCAGGTCGAAGAGCCAGGAGACGAGGTACCCGAAGACCAGGCCGAGGAAGATCGCGATGCGTGACCAGAAGCCGCGCAGGCAGACCACGGCCAGCCCGGTGAAGAGCATGGTCAGCAGCGCCACCCACTGGTCCTGCGGCCAGTACGTGCTCGCGGTCACCGGCGCGAGGTTGAAGCCGATCAGCATGACGACGGCGCCGGTGACGACCGGCGGCATCGCCGCGTGGATGATCCGCGCGCCGAACTTCTGGACGGCGAGCCCGATCGCGAAGAGCGCCGCGCCGACCACGAGGACCGCGCCGGTCACCGTGGCGCTCGTACCGCCCTGCGCCCGGATGACCGCCGCGACGCCCACGAAGGAGAGGCTGCAGCCGAGGTACGAGGGCACCCGGCCGCGGGTCGCCAACAGGAAGATCATGGTCGCGACACCGGACATCATGATCGCGAGGTTCGGGTCCAGGCCCATGAGGACCGGGGCCACGAACGAGGCGCCGAACATGGCGACCACATGCTGCGCGCCGAGGCCCGCCGTCCGCGGCCAGGACAGCCGTTCATCGGGTCTGACCACGGCTCCCGGCGCCGGGGTGCGCCCGTCTCCGTGGAGGGTCCAGCGCACGCCGAGGCCCATGAATGCTCCCGTTCTCGTCAAGTGGTCATCAGGTCGCCGACCGGCGGCGACCGGCCAATGTTAGTGCGGGCCGAGTCCGCTTCCTCCGGCTACGGGCGGATTGGCGGCGCATGGTCTAGGTCACTCGGCCCGGCGCGGAAGCAGTCTAAGCGCATGCTTACGATGGGATGGTTCAACTTTTGAACACATCTGTACCGCAACCGCACCTGTCCTTCCGGACCGCACCACCAGGAGTACGACCGTGAGCGCCCCCGCCCCGTATACCGCCGAGACCCTCCCCTTCGGGGAGCTGGTCCCCGTGACGGTCCACTTCGACGACCTCGACGCGCTCGGGATGCTCCACAACTCGCGCTTCCCGCTGCTCGTCGAGCGCGCGTGGGGCGACTACTGGCACGGCCACGGCTTCGGTTACACGGGCGACTGGGCGACCGCCGGCGACATGGCCAACGTCATCAAGGAGATGCGCGTCTCCTACGAGGCGCCGATCACCCGCCCCGGTACCTACGCCGCGCACCTGTGGGTCGAGAAGCTGGGGCGGACCAGCCTCACCTACGGCTTCCGGGTCTGCTCGGCGGACGGCGCCACCACGTACGCGCAGGGGCACCGCATCCTGGTCCGCGTGGACGCCGCGACCCTGCGGCCCACGCCCTGGGCCGACGAGGCCCGCGCGATAGCCCGCAAGCTCGCCCGGCCGGAGGCGCTGCCGGACGCGAGCTGACCGCTACGGAGGCGGGCCGCGGTCACGAGCTGACCGCTGTACGGACGCGGGCCGCGGTCACGAGCCCTTCAGATCGAAGGTCGCCGAGCTCACCGACGCGCGGCGCTCCGGTACGCGGAGCACGCCCGCGCCCACTATCAGTCCCAGCGCCAGCACCGTGACCAGCACGAACGAGCCGGTCAGCGAGGTGGCCTGGGCGATCGAGCCGATCGCGGAGGGTGCGATCAGGCCCGAGGTGTACGTGATCGTCGCGACGCCCGCGATGGCCTGGCTCGGCGCCGGGCCGCTGCGGCCCGCCGCCGCGAACGCCAGCGGCACGACCACCGCGATGCCCAGCCCGATCAGCGCGAAGCCCGCCACCGCCATGACCGGGTGCCGCGCCAGGACGATCAGCAGCCCGCCCGCCGTGGCCAGCACGCCGCTCGCCCGTACCGTACGGACCGCCCCGAAACGGGCCACCACGTGGTCGCCCGCCAGCCGGGCCACCGCCATCGTGCAGGCGAACGCGGTCGTCGAGCCGGCCGCGAGCCCCGCCGACGTGCCCAGCACGTCCCGCAGGTACACCGCCGACCAGTCCAGGCTCGCGCCCTCGGCGAACACCGCGCAGAACCCGACCGCGCCGATGACCAGCGCGGACTTCGGCGGCAGCGCGAACCGCGGCGGCGGGTGCTCGTCCGGGGCGCTGCGCAGGTCCAGTACGCCCTGGCAGAAGACCGCGCCCAGTACGGTCAGCACGCCCGCGGCGAGCGAGAGGTGGACGCGGGCGTCGATGGCGGCGTGCGCCGCGACCGTGCCGGCCGCCGAGCCCAGCAGCGCGCCCACGCTCCACATGCCGTGCAGCCCCGACATGATCGGTTTGTCCAGCCGGTTCTCGATCTCCACGCCGAGCGCGTTCATCGCCACGTCCGACATCCCCGCCGTCGCCCCGTAGATCAGCAACGCGCCGCAGAGCGTGTACAGGTTGGGGGCGAGCGCCGGCAGGGTCAGGGCGAGCGTCCACAGGGCGAGCAGGCCGCGCAGCGCCGTACGGGCGCCGAAGCGGTGGCTGATCCGGCCGGCCAGCGGCATCGCCAGGGACGCGCCGATCGCCGGGAACGCGAGCGCGAGGCCGAGCTGCCCGGCGCTGACGCCGGTGTGCTCCTGGATCCAGGGGACGCGGGTGGCGAAGTTGCCGGTCACCGAGCCGTGTACGAGGAAGACCAGCGCCACCGACCAGCGGGCGCGGCGCAGTTGGCGGGGGAGCGCGGACGGGACGGAACCACCGTTGGCGGGCATGGCCGTCAAACTAGCAGGGACCCTGCCTATTAATCCGCCCATTAATCTCCGATTATTTGCGGCGCGTGCGCTCTGGAAGGATTCCGCCATGCCTGACACCTCCGCGCGCACCGGCCGTACGGCGTCCCGTACCGCGTCGCCGCGCACCGCGCGGGCCATCAACGATCGTATTGCCCTCCAACTGCTTGAATCCGAAGGCCCACTGACGGCCTATCAGCTCAGGGAGCGGACCGGGCTGTCCCGGCCCACGGTGGCCGACCTCGTCGACCGGCTGCGGGCCGCCGGGCTGATCGCGGTCGTCGGCGAGACGGGTGCCGACCGCCGCGGCCCCAACGCCCGGCTCTACGGCATCGTCGCCGACCGCGCCCACCTCGCCGGCATCGACGTCCGCACGCACGGCGTCACCGTCGCCGTCGCCGACCTGCTCGGCACCGTCCGCGCGCAGGAGTCCGTACCGGTCGCCGAGGGCGCGGCCCCGGAGGACGCGGTGGCCGGCGCGTACGCCGCGCTGGACCGGGCGCTGGCGCGCGCCGGCGGGGTCCGTCCGCACACCGTCGCGGTCGGCGCCCCCGGCCTCGTCGACCCCGCCACCGGTCGGCTGACCGGCACCGGAACGCTGCCCTCCTGGCACGGCGCGCTGGTCGCCGGACTGCGCGACCGCCTGGAAGCGCCGCTGCTCCTGGAGAACGAGGTCAACCTCGCGGCCATCGCCGAATGCCGGGACGGCGCGGCCCGGGACCGCGATACCTTCGTCCTCCTGTGGCTGGGCCACGGTGTGGGCGCCGCGGTGTTCCTGGACGGCCGGCTGCGCCGCGGCGCCTCCGGCGGCACGGGCGAGATCGGCTTCCTGCCCGTGCCCGGGGCGCCGTCGCTGCCCACGGCCGCGGGCTGCGACGGCGGCTTCCACGCCCTCGCCGCCTCCCCGGCGATCGTGGAACTGGCCGGGGAGTACGGCTTTGCCCCCGCGCCCACCGAAGCCGGTACGGACGCCCCGCCCGCCGAACACGTCGTCCGCGCGGCCGTGGCCGCCGGACCGGCCGGTGCCGGCTTCCTCGACGCCCTCGCGCGGCGCCTCGCCGTCGGCGTGGCCGCGGTGGCCGCCGTGCTCGACCCCGGCTGCGTCGTGCTCGGCGGCGAGATCGGCCGGGCCGGCGGCGAGCCCCTGGCCACGCGGGTGGCCACGCACGCGGCCCGTATGTCACCTCTGTACACCGAGGTCCGCGCGGGCACGGTGGGCGGCCGCGGCGTCCTCCGCGGTGCTCTGCTCGCGGCGAAGGACGCGGCGCAGGACGACCTCTTCGGCCCGGACGAGGCGGCGCACTGAGCGATGCGTCGCCCGGTCACGGAGCCCCCCGGTCACCGGGCCCCCGGCCACGGAGACGCATCGTCGGCCCACCGGCCCAGCAGGCGGTTCAGCACCGTGAGGGACAGCGGCTTGGCCAGATGGGCGTCGAATCCGGCGTGCGTCGACCGGTCGCGGTCGGCCTGCCCGCTGAAGCCGGAGACGGCGATCAGCCGGGTGCGGTCGGCCGGGAACGCCGCGCGCAGCCGGCCGGCGAGGTCATGACCGTGGATGTCGGGGAGCGCCAGATCGCTCAGGACCAGGTCGAAGGGGGCGGCGTGGGCAGCCGTCAGGCCCTCGCGCCCGGTGTGGCAGACCGTCACACGATCGCCGCACCGCTCCAGCAGGGTGCGGTACGTGGCCGCCAGGTCGGCGTTGTCCTCGACGACCAGCACGCGCAGCGCCGGGCGGCTGACGGCCGCGGCCGGCTCAGCGGACCGGCGGACGGGCGGGAGCGCGGGGGAGGCCAGCGGCAGCCGGATGCGGAAGTGCGCGCCGCTGCCGGGGCCGTCGCTCTGCGCCCGTACGGTACCGCCGTGCAGTTCGGCGATGCCGCGGACGATCGGCAGGCCGAGCCCGAGCCCGCCGGAGGAGGTGTCGGCGGCCGGGGCGGCGCGGACGAAAGCGTCGAAGAGGGCGTCGGCGGTGGCCGGGTCGAACCCGATGCCGTCGTCCCGCACGGTCAGTACCGCGTGGCCGGCCTCCCCGGTGCCGGAGCCGGCCACTGTCTCCAGCTCCAGTTCCACCCTGCCGTTCGGCCGGGTGTACTTGCAGCCGTTGCTGAGCAGATTGGCGGTCATCTGCGCGAGCCGGACCCGGTCCCCCTCGACGGGCACCGGACCGGTCGGCACGACGACCAGCAGCCTGCGCCGCGCCCGGTCGTACTCGGGCAGCATGTCCTCGGCGGCGGTGGTGACCACGGAGCACAGATCGAGCCGCTCGCGGGCCAGGTGCAGCCGGCCGGTCAGCGCCCTGGTCGCGTCCAGCAGGTCGTCCGTCATCCGCACCATGTGCGTGATCTGCCGTTCCAGAACGGCCAGCGCCGGGTGCGCGTCGTCGGGGCCGTCCAGGGCGAGCAGTTCACCGGCTGCCCGGAGCGCGGCCAGGGGGTTGCGCAGTTCGTGCGAGAGGGTGGCGATGAAGCGGTCCTTGGCTTCCTGCTGCTCGCGCAGCGCCGCCCCCGCGGTGGTCAGTGCCTCGTTGGCCTGCCGCAGCCGCTGGTTCGCCTCCTGGACCTCGCGGCTGCGGGCGAACAGTTCGCTCTCCATCCGTTCGGCGCGCTCCTGTTGTGCGGCGGCGGCCCGCCGCTGCCGCTGCCTCGCGCGGCGCAGCCGTACGAACTCGGTGACGTCCTCGACCCGGTGGACGATGTGGGTGAGCCTGCCGGCACCGTCCAGGACGGGGGAGTTGACCGGACTCCAGTACCGCTCCTCGAAGGAGCCGCCCGACCCGGCCGGAATGTCGTAGCGCTGCAGTGCCATGGTGTCGGGCCGTCCGGTGGCCAGCACGGTGCGCAGGGAGTGGGCCAGGTTCCGGACGCCGTCCGCTGCCGGGTTGCCGGGGTTGTCGGGGAAGACCTCGAACACCGGGCGGCCGAGGATGGCCTGCCGCTCGGTGCGGGTGGCCGCCAGGTACGCCCGGTTGACCTCGACGATGCGCAGCTCGGGATCCAGGACCAGGTACGGCGTTGGTGTCGCGTCGAACAGTTGGTGGTAGTCGGGTGCGGCTTCGGGGCGGCGCGCGGGACCGTCTTGGCTCGGGCCTGGGGGCATGGCACTTCACCTCGTCGTGCGGAGGGATCAGGCGTACGGTTCGGTCGCCACGTCCAGGCGGTAGCCGAAGCCGCGCACCGTCGTGATCCGCGGCGCCCCGACACCGGCGGCCATGAGTTTGCGCCGTACGCGGTAGACGTGTTCGGTGACGGTCGCCGGGTCCTGCCAGTCGGCGCCGTCCCACAGCCGGCCCATCAGCTGGCCGGGGGAGAAGGTCTGGCCCGGGGAGGCCGCGAGGAACTCCAGCAACGCGTACTCGCGGGGCGTGAAGGCGATCGGGCCGCCCACGCTGCGCACCTGCCGGGCGCCGGTGTCCACGATGAGGTCGCCCAGCCGGAGGACCGGCCGTCTCCCGGCGCTCCGCCGGTCCCGCGGGGCCGCCGCCCGGCGCAGCACGGCCCGGATGCGGGCGGCCAGTTCCCGCTGCGAGAACGGCTTGACCATGTAGTCGTCGGCGCCCAGCTCCAGTCCGAGTATCCGGTCGGTCTCCTCACCGCGCCCGGTAATGATGATCATCGGCGGGCCGCCGGCGTCGCGCGCACCGCGCAGCAGGTCCAGGCCGTTGCCGTCCGGCAGCCCCAGGTCCAGTACCACCAGATCGACCGGTTCGGTGCGCAGCACCGCCTGCCCCGACCGGGCGTCGGGCGCACTCACCACCGCGAAGCCCTCGCGTTCCAGGTGCGCCCGCGACATGGCGGCGAGGTCGGGTTCGTCCTCGATGAGCGCGATCACCGGCCGTCGTGCGGTCGGCGCGCAGCCCGCGGCGGCGCCGGCGGCGCCGCTGTCCCGGGGAGTTCCGGAAGGTGACGGCAAGGGTGGTCCCGCGAGGATCGACAGAGTTGATACGGCGTTGATCCGGTGTGCAGGAGGTGGCCAGCCGGCCGCGGTATCACTGGAACACCGGACGCTGAAGTGCTGTCCACCGCAGCATCTCACGACGGGGACAAGGGGCCACAGTGAGTTCTTCGTTCGACGAGCACGAACACGCCTTCGCCCGGGCCCTGCTGAACCTGATGCAGGGGCACGCCGGCACCACGCCCGGCGCGCTGCCCCGGCGCTTGGTGGCGCACTGCCTCGCTCTGCTGCCCGTCGATTCCGCGGGTGTCCTGCTCGTCGCCCCCGCGGCGCTCAAGGGCCGGGGGCGTTCCGGCACCGGCCGCGCCATCGAAGTGGCCGCCAGCTCCCACGAGACGCTCCGCCGCGTGGAGGTGTACGAGATCGGCACCGCGCAGGGCCCGTGCATCGAGGCCCTGCGCACCGGCCGCCCGCACCACGTCACGGACTTCACCGCCCACCGCTCCCGCTGGCCCGGACTCGCCCTGCGGGCGACGGCCGCCGGCTACCGGGCCATGTGGGCCGAACCCCTGTGCCACCGCGGCCATGCCGTCGGGGTCATCAACCTCTACCGCCACGCCACCGGGGCGCTGGACCAGCGGGACCAAAGGCGCGCCCGGACCTTGGCCCGGGCGGCCACCACCGGCCTGCTGCAACGGACGCTCGACGACCGCCCGTTACGGAACGGACAGCTCCAGCAGGTCCTCTCGACCCGTATCGCGATCGAACAGGCGAAGGGCATCCTCGCCGGCCGGCTCGCGCTCTCACCGGACGCCGCCTTCGAAGTGCTGCGCATCCATGCGCGCACACAGCGGATGCGCCTGCACGACCTCGCCCGCGTCCTCGTCGACGACCCCACCGGCACCTGGCCGCCGCCGAACGGGCAGCGGCCGTGAACCAGCGGGCGGCCCGGCCCTTCAGCCGCCCGTGGTGTCGCCGCTCCGCACCACCCGTACGCCCGGGATCCGGCCGCCGCGCTCCGCCAGGAAGTCCGTGTAGCGGAGCTTGCCGGTCGCCTGGTCCGGGGCGAGGTTGCCGCCGGCCCGGAGGGCGCGGAACGTCGCGCCGGGGAGGCGCAGCGGGAGCGTGAGGCGGCGGCGCTCGCCCGCGTGCAGGGTGCGGTCGACCAGTTCGCGGGCGGTGAGGATCTCCGGGCCGCCCATGTCCGGGACGTGCCCGGCGGGTTGGCCGTACGCCAGCTCCACCAGCCGCGCGCCGACCTCGCGGACGTCGACGGGCTGGACCCGTACGCCCGCCGGGAACGGCAGTACCGGCGACCGGGCGCCGGCCTTCACCAGCCGCAGCACCAGATCGTGGAACTGCGTCGTGCGCAGCACGGTCCACGGCACGTCCGACTCCGCCAGCAGCCGCTCGACCTCGTGCTTGGTGCGGTAGTAACGCAGGGGCACACGGTCCACGCCGACGATGGAGATATAGACGAGGTGGCCTACGCCCGCCGTCCGCGCCGCGTCCACCAATTGGCCCGCCGCATCCAGGTCGCCGCCGGACGGCGTCGAGGCGCAGTGCACGATCACCTCCACGCCGGACATCGCGGCGGCGAGCCCGACGCCGTTGCGCAGATCGACGGCGTACGAGTGCAGCCGCGGGTTTTCCGTGCGGGTGTGCGGCCGGCGGCTGAGCACCCGCACGGTGTGCCCGTCGGCGAGCAGCCGGTCCACCACCACCCGCCCGAGGGTCCCCGTGCCGCCGGTCACCAGAAACGTCGTCATCGCCCGCTCCTCCCGGAGACTGTCCTGTCATGCGACCGCGCGCCGGGCGCGGTCTGTCACCGTAAGAACTCCCCGGGAACGCGCGGAGAACTCCCGGGGCCGGTGCGTGCATGCCCCGCCACCCAGTGTGAGTCAGCCCACAGGCACGCGCCCGCATGGCAGACGATCAGACGTGGCAGACTGGAGGGGTACTGATATACGCAGCGCACTCCGGGGTCGGTGAAAGTCCGAACCGGCGGTTACAGTCCGCGACCCGTCCGCAGCCAGCGGCCGGTTGAGCAGGTGAAATTCCTGCACCGACGGTTAAAGTCCGGATGGGAGGCAGTGCGCGGCGGGCGAGCAGCATCGGTGCACCGCCGTCGGCGGTCCCGTCCGGAGCGACGGGATCCTCTGTCCGGCCCGGTGTGCGTGTTGTTCCGTACCGCTTCTGTCGCTCGCGACAGCCCCGGAGTCCGTGCCTGAAGAGGCAGGAGGACCCGGTGGCCGCGACAGCCCCCGCTGAGACCACGGCGATGCGCCGAGCCATCGAGCTCGCAGCCCGCGGCCTCGGGCACACCAGCCCCAATCCCGCCGTCGGCTGCGTCGTCCTCGACGCGTCCGGACAGCTGGTCGGGGAGGGCTGGCACCAACGGGCCGGCGGCCCGCACGCGGAGGTCCACGCCCTGGAAGCGGCCGGTGAGCGGGCCCGCGGCGGTACCGCGCTGGTCACTCTGGAGCCCTGCAACCACACCGGCCGTACCGGCCCCTGCGCCCAGGCCCTCATCGACGCCGGGATCGCCCGCGTCGTCTACGCCGTACCGGACCCGAACCCCACCGCGACCGGCGGCGCCGGCACGCTCCGCGCGGCCGGCGTCGATGTCGAGGGCGGGCTGCTGGCCGACGAGGCCGCCGCCGGGAACGAGGCCTGGCTGACCTCCGTACTGCGCCGCCGCCCCTTCGTGCTGTGGAAGTACGCGGCCACGCTGGACGGCCGGATCGCGGCCGCCGACGGCACCAGCCAGTGGATCACCTCGCCGCAGTCCCGGGCCGACGTGCACCGGCTGCGCGCCCTGGCCGACGCCGTGATCGTCGGCTCCGGGACCGCTCGCGCGGACGACCCGCAGCTCGGCGCGCGGCTGCCGGACACCGAGGTCACCCAGCCGCTGCGGGTCGTCGTCGACTCCTCCGCCACGGCCGTGAAGCCCGGCGCCCGGATCCTGGACGGTACGGGCCCGACCCTGATCGCGGTCGCCGAGGACGCCGACGCGACCCACCTCGAAGGGCTCGCGCCCATCGTCCGGCTGCCGCGCGCCGCCGACGGCCCGGGCCTGGACGTACCGGCCCTGCTCGGCGCGCTGTACGAGCGCGGCGTCCGCTCCGTGCTGCTGGAAGGCGGCCCGACCCTCGCCGGGTCCTTCGTCGCGGCCCGCGCCGTCGACAAGGTCGTCGGCTATCTCGCCCCCACGCTGCTCGGCGCCGGCCCGGCCGCGCTGGGCGACGCCGGAATCACCACCATCGCCCGGGCGTTGCGCCTCGACGTGACCGATACCGAACGGCTCGGCCCCGACCTGCGCATCACCGCCACCCCCGCCCTCCACGAGGAGAACTGAAGTGTTCACCGGAATCGTCGAAGAACTGGGTGAGGTCGTCTCCGTCGAGGAGCTGACCGATGCCTCCCGCTTCCGACTGCGCGGCCCGCTCGTCACCGACGGCGCGAAGCACGGCGACTCCATCGCGGTCAACGGTGTGTGTCTGACCGTCGTGGAGACGGAGAACGGTGAATTCACCGCCGATGTGATGGCCGAGACGCTGAAGCGGTCCAGCCTGGGCGCGCTGGAGAAGGGCTCCCGGGTCAACCTGGAACGCCCGATGGCGCTCGGCGGCCGCCTGGGTGGCCACCTCGTACAGGGGCATGTGGACGGCACGGGCACGATCGCCGAGCGCACCCCCGGCGAGCACTGGGAGATCGTGAAGATCGCGCTCCCGGACGGCATGGCCCGCTACGTCGTCGAGAAGGGCTCCATCACCGTCGACGGCGTCAGCCTCACCGTCGTCGAGGCCGGGGACGACTACTTCACCATCAGCCTCATCCCGACCACCCTGGACCTCACCACGCTCGGCATCAAGCAGGTCGGCGACCCGGTGAACCTGGAGGTCGACGTCCTCGCCAAGTACGTCGAGCGGCTGCTCGGCCACGATGGTGCGGGGGCCGCGCGATGAGCGGGCTGACCTGGCTGAACGGTGAGGCGTTCACCGTCTTCGGTCAGCACGTCATCTGGTCCGACATGATCGGCAACACCGTCGGCCTGATAGCCCTGGCCCTCGGCTGGCGGCGGTCCATATGGACCTGGCCCGCGCAGTTCCTCTCCGGCGTCATCCTCGTCGCCGCCTACGCCTCCGCGCACCTCGCCGGCGGCGTCGGCAAGCAGCTCCTGGTCATCGTCGTCGCGCTGTGGGGATGGCGGCAGTGGCAGCTCGGCCGGCAGCAGGCGCAGGACGGCACGATCGCCGTCCGCTTCGCCTCCTGGCGCGAGCGCGGCACCCTGATCGCGGGCACCGTCGTCGGCACCCTCGCCGTCGGCTTCCTCTTCACCCAGATCCCCCAGCTGTCCTGGAACCCCTGGCCGGACGCCTACATCTTCGTCGGCACGCTCGCCGCGATGGTGGCCCAGGCCCGCGGCCTGGTGGAGTTCTGGTTCGGCTGGCTGCTGGTCGACGTGGTCGGCGTCCCGCTGGCCTTCAGCAGCGGCCTGGCCTTCTCGGGCCTGGTCTACGTCGTCTACTTCGGTCTCGTCCTGTGGGGCCTGCGCGACTGGTGGCTGCGCTCCCGTACGAGTACGCAGCCCGTCCTGGAAGGAGCGGCGGCATGACCGCACAGCAGAACTGGTACGAAGGTCCCGACGCGATCGACCTCACGCTCGACCCCGTCGAGCGGGCCATCGCGGACATCGCCGCCGGCCGCCCCGTCGTGGTCGTCGACGACGAGAGCCGGGAGAACGAGGGCGACCTCGTCCTCGCCGCCGAGAAGGCGACCCCCGAGATCATCGCGTTCATGATGAGCGAGTGCCGCGGCCTGATCTGCGCGCCCATGGAGGGCCCGGAGCTGGACCGGCTCGAACTCCCGCAGATGGTCCAGAACAACACCGAGTCGATGCAGACGGCCTTCACCGTCTCCGTGGACGCCACCGCCGAGCACGGCGTGTCCACCGGCATCTCCGCCGCCGACCGCGCCACCACGCTGCGCCTGCTGGCCTCCGGCGAGTCCGCCCCCGGCGACTTCGTCCGCCCGGGCCACATCTTCCCGCTGCGCGCCAAGCCCGGCGGCGTGCTCGTCCGCAACGGCCACACCGAGGCCGGCGTGGACCTCGCCCGGCTCGCCGGGCTGCGCCCCGCCGCCGCGATCGTGGAGATCGCCGGCGAGGACGGCACCATGCTGCGGCTGCCCGAGCTGATCCCGTTCGCCCGCAAGCACGGCCTCGCGATCATCTCCATCGAGGACCTGATCGCGTACCGGCGCAGCGCGGAGCCGACCGTCCGCCGCGAGGCCACCACCCGGCTGCCCACCGCGTTCGGCGACTTCACCGCGCACGGCTACCGCTCCACCGTCGACGGCGTCGAGCACATCGCGCTGGTCGCGGGCGACCTCGGTGACGGCGAGGACGTCCTGGTCCGGGTCCACTCCGAGTGCCTGACCGGCGACATCTTCCACTCGCTGCGCTGCGACTGCGGCCCGCAGCTGGAGGAGTCGCTGCGCCGGGTCAGCGAGGCGGGCCGCGGCGTGGTGATCTACCTGCGCGGCCACGAGGGACGCGGCATCGGACTGCTGTCCAAGCTGCGCGCCTACGAGCTCCAGGAGCGCGGCCGCGACACCCTGGACGCCAACCTGGAGCTGGGCCTGCCCGCCGACGCCCGGGACTACGCGGCCGGCGCGCAGATCCTCAACGACCTGGGGGTGCGCTCGCTGCGCCTGCTGACCAACAACCCCGAGAAGACCGCGGCCCTGGTCGAGCACGGCCTGCACGTCACCGGCCGGGAGCCGATGCCGGTCCAGGCCGGCGAGCACAACCTGCGGTACCTGCGTACCAAGCGCGACCGCATGGGGCACGACCTGCCGTGGCTGGACCCGGCGGAGCGCGCCTCGGCGTGCAACACCCAGTAGGACCACCCCGTACCCCCGACGTACCCCGACAACATCAGCAAGCAGCACGAGGAGCAACGTGAGCGGCAAGGGCGCACCCGAACTGTCCGTGAAGAACTGTGGCGACCTCCGGGTGGCGGTCATCGCGGCCCAGTGGCACACCGAGGTCATGGACGGCCTGGTGAACGGCGCACTGCGCGCGCTGACCGAGCTGGGCATCGACGAGCCGACCCTGCTGCGCGTCCCGGGCAGCTTCGAGCTCCCGGTCGTCGCCAAGGTGCTCGCGGGTCGCGGGTACGACGCGGTGGTCGCGCTCGGCGTGGTCATCCGCGGCGGCACCCCGCACTTCGAGTACGTCTGCCAGGGCGTCACCCAGGGCCTGACCCAGGTCTCCATCGAGACCGGCGTGCCCATCGGCTTCGGCGTGCTGACCTGCGACGACGAGCAGCAGGCGCTGGACCGTGCGGGCCTCGAGGGCTCCAAGGAGGACAAGGGCCACGAGGCGGTCACCGCCGCCGTCGCCACGGCCGCCACGCTCCGTTCAGTATCCGAACCCTGGCGCTGAGCCGGGGCGGGCGACCGCTAGGGTGGGTATCACCATGTCCAAGAAGACGTTCGAGGAGCTCTTCGCCGAGCTCCAGCAGAAGGCCGCCACCGGCGACCCCGCCACCTCCCGCACCGCCGAGCTGGTCCAGTCCGGCGTCCATGCGATCGGCAAGAAGGTCGTCGAAGAGGCCGCCGAGGTGTGGATGGCCGCGGAGTACGAATCCCACGACGCCGCCGCCGAGGAGATCTCGCAGCTCCTCTACCACCTTCAGGTGATGATGGTCGCCAAGGGCATCAGCCTTGACGACGTCTACGCCCACCTCTGATCCGCATCACACCGCTCACCATTTCTCCCTCGTACAAAGGAAGCCCACTCATGCTGCGCATCGCCGTCCCCAACAAGGGTTCACTGTCCGAGCCTGCGTCGGCGATGCTCCATGAGGCCGGCTACCGCCAGCGCAAGGACCGCAGGGAGCTGGTCCTGGTCGACGCCGAGAACGAGGTCGAGTTCTTCTTCCTGCGCCCCCGCGACATCGCGGTCTACGTCGGCTCCGGCAAGCTCGACATCGGCATCACCGGCCGTGACCTGCTGCTGGACTCCGGCTCGGACGCCGAGGAGATCATGCAGCTCGGCTTCGCCGGCTCGACGTTCCGCTACGCCACCCGCCCGGGCACGGCCAAGGACGTCAAGGAGTTCGGCGGCATGACCGTCGCGACCTCCTTCTCCGGGCTGGTCCGGCAGCACCTCGCCGACAACGGCGTGGACGCCTCCGTCGTGCACCTCGACGGCGCGGTGGAGACCGCCATCCAGCTCGGCGTCGCCGAGATCATCGCGGATGTGGTCGAGACCGGTACGACGCTGCGCAACGCCGGCCTGGAGATCATCGGCGAGCCGATCCTGAAGTCCGAGGCCGTCGTCATCCGCCGCGAGGGCGCCCCCGCCGACGACCCGAAGGTGCAGCAGTTCCTCCGCCGCATGCAGGGCGTCCTGGTGGCCCGCCGGTACGTGATGATGGACTACGACATCCGCGTCGAGCACGTCGAGAAGGCCGTCGCGCTCACCCCGGGCCTGGAGTCGCCGACCGTCTCCCCGCTGCACCACGAAGGCTGGGTCGCGGTCCGCTCGATGGTCCCCTCCAAGGACGCCCAGCGCATCATGGACGAGCTGTACGCCCTCGGTGCCCGCGCGATCCTGACGACCGGCATCCACGCCTGCCGCCTCTGAACCCCGTACGGCCGGGCCGTACGTCTCTTTACGTACGGCCCGGTCGGCCACCCTCGCCACGGAAGACGACGACGTGTCCGCGCCTCTGCCCGACCTCCCGGTGACCTTCCGGCCCGCCCGCACCCGTGCCGTCCTGTACGCCGTCGGCATCGCCCAGCTCGTGGCCCTCACGGTCGTCGCGTTCCTGCTGCCCGCCCTCAGCGGCGGCGAGCGGATCAGCTTCGTGTTCACCGGACTGCTCGTACTGGCCGTCCTGCTGCTGCTCGCGCGGCCCAAGGTCGTCGCCACCGGGCACGGCATCACCGTCGTCAACCTCACGACCAAGCGCGAGCTGGCCTGGGCCGAAGTCCTGCGGGTGAACCTCCGCGCCGGCGACGCCTGGGTTCATCTCGACCTCGCCGACGGCACCAGCCTGCCCGCCATGGGCATCCAGCCCGGCATCGCCAAGGAACAGGCCGTCCAGGACGCCCGTACGCTGCGGGCCCTGACCGAGGCGCACGGCACCGACAGCCACGACCGCTGACCGGACGGGCCCGCACCGTCCGGTCCGTTTCGACCCGGCCGGGCCGCGCCGTGCGGCGTACCGCACGTCCGTCGGCTCTCCCCTCGCCGCGCCCGGCCTGATTACTCTGTACCCCCGGGGCCGCGCCGTGCCCCGCCCCCTTCGCGGGGACCCTGCGACCCGAGGAGTGACTCCTTCCAGCAATGGACGGATCGTCCTGTAGTACCTGCGCCGCCCCTCCCGGACACCGCCCGCAGACCGCGGATGTCCCTCGCACCACGGAGGCGGCGGCATGACAGTCCCCCTGCTGCTGCTCGCCGCGGCCTTTGTGCTGATCCTGGCGAACGGCTTTTTCGTGGCCGCGGAGTTCGGCCTCGTCACCGTGGAGAAGGCGGCCGCCGAGCGGGCCGCCGAGGCCGGTGACCGCCGCGCCCGTACGGTCGTCACCGCGCTGCGCGAGCTGTCCTTCCAGCTCTCCGGCACCCAACTGGGCATCACCATCACCTCGCTGGTGGTCGGCATGCTCGCCGAGCCCGCCCTCGCCGAGCTGCTCGGCGGGCCGCTGGCGGCCACCGGGCTGCCCGCCGGCGCGGTGCCCGGCATCGCCGTGGTCATCGGCATGCTGGCGGCCTCCGCCGTCCAGATGGTGATCGGCGAGCTGGTCCCGAAGAACTGGGCGGTCTCCAAGCCGCTCACCGTCGCCCGCTTCGTCGCCGGCCCGCAGAACGCCTTCTCGCGCTTCTTCCGCCCGGTGATCTCGCTGCTCAACACCGTGGCCAACCGTCTCGTACGGGCCCTCGGCGTCGAGCCCACCGACGAGCTGGCCTCCGCCCGCACCCCCGGCGAACTGGTCTCGCTGGCCCGGCACTCCGCGCAGGCCGGCGCCATCGAGCAGGACACCGCCGACCTGTTCGTCCGCACCCTCGCCCTCGGCGAGCTGACCGCGGAGAACGTGATGACCCCGCGGGTCCGGGTCTCCGCGCTGCAGTCCTCCGCGACCGCCGAGGACGTACTGAACCTCACCCGCGCCACGGGCCTCTCCCGCTTCCCCGTCTACCACACCCGGATCGACGAGGTCGTGGGCATGGTCCACCTCAAGGACGCGCTGGCCGTACCCGCGGACGAACGGCTGCGCACCCCTGTCGGCCGGATAGCGGTCGCCCCGCTGCTGGTCCCGGAGTCGCTGCCCGTCCAGCCGCTGCTGGAGCGGCTGCGCAGCGAGCAGCCGATAGCCGTGGTCGTCGACGAGTACGGCGGCACGGCCGGCGTGGTGACCCTGGAGGACATCATCGAGGAGCTGGTCGGCGAGGTCCGCGACGAGCACGACCACGCCGACCTGCCGGAACTGGTGCTCGCGCCCGCCGAGGACGGCCACCCCGCCTGGGACGCCGACGGCGGCTGCCGCGTCGACACGCTCCGCCGCATCGGGCTGAGCGCGCCGGACGGCCCGTACGAGACGGTGGCCGGACTGGTCGCCCACGTACTCGGCCGGATCCCCGCCTCCGGGGACATCGCCGAGCTGGACGGCTGGCGGCTGCGGGTGCGGCTGGTCGACCACCACCGTGCCGACCGGGTGCGCCTGATACGGACCGGGGCGCCGCAGGGCGTCGCCGCCGCGCAGGCTGGCGAGCGGGCAGGTGTCCGATGAGCGTGCTGCAACTGTTCTTCGCCGCCCTGCTCGTGCTCGCCAACGGCTTCTTCGTCGGCGCGGAGTTCGCGCTGGTCTCCGTACGCCGCAGCCAGATCGAGCCGCTCGCCTCCGAGGGCTCGAAGCGGGCGAAGCGGGTGCTGTACGGGCTGGAGAACCTCCCGCAGATGATGGCCGCCGCGCAGTTCGGCATCACCGTCTGCTCGCTGACGCTGGGCGCGGTCGCCGAGCCGACCGTGGCCCATCTCCTGGAGCCGGTCTTCCATGCCGTCCACCTCCCCGAAGCGCTGATCCACCCGCTGGGTTACGCCATCGCCCTGGCCCTCGTGGTCTTCCTCCACCTGGTCATCGGCGAGATGGTGCCGAAGAACCTCGCGATGGCCGCGCCGGAGAAGACCGCCCTGTGGTTCAGCCCGGGCCTGGTCGTCTTCGCCCGGATGTGCCGGCCGGTCACCGCGCTGCTGGGGGCCTGCTCGCGGGGCATCCTGCGGCTCTTCCGCGTGGAGCCCAAGGACGAGGTCGAGGCGGTGTTCACCACCGAGCAGCTCACCCACCTCGTGGCGGACGCGGGGCAGGCCGGGCTGCTGGACCCGGGGGAGCAGGAACGCCTCTCCGACGCCCTGGAGCTGGGCCGCCGCCCGGTCACCGACGTACTGATCGACCGCGCGGCCCTGGTCACCGTCGACCCGTCCGTCACGCCCCGGCAGGTCGAGGAGCTGACCGTGAAGACGGGCTTCTCGCGCTTCCCGGTGTCCGCGCCGGGCAGTGCGTACATGGGCTATCTGCACGTCAAGGACGTACTGGACCTGGAAGAGCGGGACCGCGCGGTGCCGCAGCACATCTGGCACCCGATGACCACGCTGCGCGCCGAACTCCCGCTGGACGACGCGCTCACCGCGATGCGCCGGGCCGCCTCGCACCTCGCGGCGGTCTCCGACGGCGCGGGCCGGGTGCTCGGCCTGGTCGCGCTGGAGGACGTACTGGAGAAGCTGGTCGGTGAGGTACGCGATCCCGCCCACCGCGGGGAGATCGCACCGGCGCACATCGCCGAGCCGCGCGGGGCCGGGGATCTCCAGGCGGGGAACCGGGCGATGGCGGGCTGACTGCCTTTATGGGAGAGCGGGGCGGCCCGGGCCTGCGGCCCTACGGGCCCAGGTCCGGCGCCGGCCCCCGCCCCGACAGCACCTCGCCGTACGCCTGCATCAGATCCGGCAGCCGCAGCGTCGACAGGTCCTCGCGCCCCGGCGTGCCCGACCACGTCGACAGCCGCAGATCGCGGTAGGCACAGCTCTTCTCGTACAGCGTGCGCAGGAAGCGGCCGTTGCCCAGCTCGTCGATCCAGCCCTGGTCCACGACGTGCCCGCTGATGCTGCGCAGCTCGTCCAGCGACTCCTCGTCCCAGCGGTCGCCGTTGTCCGCGGCCAGCACCTCGCCGATGGCCGTCAGCTCCAGCGGGCGGTAACTGGGGAAGTCCACGCGGGTGGTGAAGCGCGAGGAGAGTCCGGGGTTGGCGGCCAGCAGGCGGTCCATGCCCTCGGGATACCCGGCGAGGATCACCACCAGCCGGTCGCGGTTGTCCTCCGCGCGCTTGAGCAGCACCTGCAGCGCCTCGTCGCCGTACGCGTCGCCCTTGGTGTAGCCGGAGTTGGAGAGGGAGTACGCCTCGTCGACGAAGAGCACGCCGCCCAGCGCCGAGTCGATCAGCTCGTTCGCCTTCACCGCCGTCTGGCCGAGGAACTCGCCCACCAGATCGGCCCGTTGGGCCTCCACGAGATGGTCGCCGCCCAGCAGCCCCAGCGCGTAGAAGACCCGGCCCAGTATCCGCGCCACGGTCGTCTTGCCCGTCCCCGAGGGGCCCGAGAAGACGAAGTGCCGTTTCGGCGGCTGCACGGGCAGGCCCTGCCCCGCCCGCAGCCGCGCCATCCGAAGCTGCGCCGACAGCGCCCGCACCTGCCGCTTCACCGGCTCCAGGCCCACCATCCGCTCCAGCTCCTGGAGCGCCTGCTCCAGCAGGACGGGGTCGGCGGGACCGGCCGGCAGCTGGTCGGCGCCGCGCTGCTCCGGCACGCGCGGGGCGCGGACGGGTCCCGCCGTGCCGGTGGACTGCGAGCCGAGCAGGTCCCCCTCCGGGCCCTCCGGATCGGCCGTGGCCAGCAACTCCCGGCCGTCCACCGGGTCCAGCGGCGCCAGCGGGTCCAGATCGCCGCCGTTCTCCTGCCCGAGCCCGGCCGGCACCGCGGCCAGGTCCGCGCCCTCCTCCAGGCCGTCGCACTCGGCGATGGCCGCGAGCCGGGCAGCGGTGTCCATGAAGGCCGGATCCACTCGGTGGACGGCGCGATACAGCGGGAGGGCGGCGGCGCTGCGCCCCGTGCCCTCGTGCGCCCGCGCGAGCCAGTACCGCAGCTCCTTGCGCTGCGGCTGCTCGCTGCGGCAGCGCATCAGGGCGGCCGACAGCAGCGGTTCGGCCTGTCCGTACATCTCCAGCCGGACCCGCGCCATGCCGCCGAACAGCCCCGACTCGATGCCCAGCAGCGGGTCGTCGATCAGCGGCTCGGTGTGCCGCACGAGCTGCTCCCAGTCCTTGACCAGGTAGGCGCGGCAGGCGTGCAGGAAACGTACCTGCGGATCGGCGTCGACCGGCGGGCAGCCGGCCAGCGCCTGGTCCAGCTCGGCGACGTGCCGGCCGTCCAGCCAGTGCGAGGCGTGCGCGAGCAGCAGGTCGCGGCCGGACTCCAGCACCGGCTGCACCCACCAGCCCAGCCAGTACCAGGAGTTCAGGGTGCGGCGGTGACGGGCGCGCTGCTCGCCGAAGCGGTCGCGGTGCCGGTACATCCGCAGCAGCGCCGTGGTGGTGTCCGCGCGCAGCGCGTGCAGCCCGAGCCAGGCGTCCGCCATCGAGGGGTCGATCCGCACCGCGGCCCGGAACTCCTCCTCGGCCTGCGCGTACGCGCCCATGGTGTACGCGTCGACCGCGCGCAGCCAGGCGAGTTCGGCCGGGGCCGCCGTGCCCTGCGCGCCACAATCCATCCTGTCCCCCACAAAAGATCCCCCGCGCCGTGCCCGCATCGTACCTGCGGTCGCGAGGCGGCCGAAGAGGGGCGCAGGGGGGAAGCGGGGACTCGGCGGCGCGAAGGGGCCGGTGACCGAGGGTGAGGGAGATGCGGCGCGAAGCGCGGAAAATCAGGAGCTGAGGGCAGAACGAAGCCCCCGATCACGGGGGAACAACCGGGGGCTTCGCGACTGCGGGCGGTCCGTCAGAACCGCACATTGAGAACGTAAGTCCTGTACGGCCCCCAGGTCAAGCCGAGTTGAGGCACTCGGCGGGAGCCCGTCGGCCGTCCTCGGTACACCGACCCCCGTCCGTCACGGAGTGTGAAGGAATGGGGGAGTCAACGCGCGTCCACCGGTCCCTCGTGCCACTTGTAACCCACCCGTCCCTGTGTCACCAGAAGGTCCGCGTACGGCCGGGACGGGTCCGCCGCGAAGTGCGCGCGCTCCGCCGAAATCCAGCCATCCCAGAAGGTGGCGAGTCCCGGCCCGTCCCGCCGCCGCCCGCGTGACCAGGCGGTCTCATCGGGCAGTTCCATCCACAGCAGGCACGCCAGATACGGGCGGAGTGCGCTGCGGCCGGCGCCGACGCCTTCCAGAAGCACGACCGGGGCCGGCGCCAGCGTGCGCTCCCGCGTGAAGCTCCGGCGCACCCAGTCGTACACGCCGTACCGCGCGCTCCTCCCTTCGGAGAGCGGCTCGATCACCTGTTCCCGCAGCCGCCCGGTCCACGCGAAGAGCTCGTCGTGCGTCGCGAGGTCGTCGAGGTGCAGTACGGGGGCGGGGCCGCTGCAGGGACCGGTCGTCGTCGGCTCACCGCCCAGCGCCGTCGCCAGCCGCCCCGCGAACGTGCTCTTCCCCGACCCCGCGTGCCCGTCCACCGCGACCAGTCGCACCGGCCCGCACGAGGGGGGCAGCCCGCGCAGACGCGCGGCGAGCGCGGCGAGGTCCTGATCCATGGCGCCTTCCATCACGCCAGCGTACGACAGTGGTCCAGGCCAATATTCGGCGCGCGACGCGCGTCGAACCGCTGGCCGAATGGCGTCCCGTGCGGAGATAGTTGAGCCACGACTGCCGTGACGCTCATCCCGCACCCGACTGGGGGACATGAAGCCCATGACCAGATACGCGCCCCGCCGCACCGTGCTGGCCGCCGCCCTCGCCGTCGCCGCCGGCGCAGCGACCCCCCTGCCCGCGCATGCAGCGAGCCGCTCCGGGACCCCCGACCCGGACGACTCCGCCGCCCACCCCGCCGCCGCCTCGTGCGTGGACTACCGAGGCTGGAGCACCCTGGCCGACTGGCTCGCGGGGTCGGGGCACGGCACCCGCATCGAGCCCGGCGCGCGCCCCGGCGTGCAGATCGCGGTCCCGATCGGCACCATCGACTACCGCGACCCGCACCTCAAGAAGACCTCCACCTGGGAGTACGCGACCTGGACCTCTCCGGTCCACCAGCTCAAGGTCCCCGCGACGGAGATCATCGCGTCCTGGAACGCGCACACCCCGGCCGGCACCTGGATCGCCGTCGAGGTGCGCGGCACGTACTCGGACAAGACCCGTACCCCGTGGTACGTCATGGGCCGCTGGGCCGCGGGCGACCAGGACATCCGCCGTACGTCCGTGGACGGCCAGACCGACAACAAGAGCACGGTCTACACCGACACGCTCTCCCTCGACAGCCCGGCGTCCGGCCTCCGCATCGTCTCGTACGAGCTCCGCCTCACCCTGTACCGCAAGCCCGGTACGGACCTCACCCCCATGGTGTGGCGGGTGGGCGCCATGGGTTCCGACGTCCCCGACCGCTTCACGGTCCCGGCCTCCAAGCCGGGCATCGCCAGGGGCCGGGAACTCGCGGTGCCGCGCTACTCCCAGGAGATCCACAAGGGCCAGTACCCCGAGTACGACAACGGGGGAGAGGCGTGGTGCAGCCCCACCTCCTCCCAGATGATCATCGAGTCCTGGGGCCGCCGCCCCACCCCCGAGGACCTGGCCTGGGTCAACCCCGCCTACACCGACCCCCAGGTCTGCCACGCGGCCCGCTTCACCTTCGACTACCAGTACGAGGGCTGCGGTAACTGGCCCTTCAACGCGGCCTACGCGGCGACGTACCACGACCTCCAGGGCGTCGTGACGCGCCTGAACACCCTCACCGACGTCGAGAAGCTCATCCACGTCGGCATCCCCGTCATCACGTCCCAGTCCTTCATCGCCTCGGAACTGGACGGCGCGGGCTACGGCACGGCGGGCCACCTGATGACGGTCATCGGCTTCACCCAGTCCGGCGACATCATCGCCAACGACCCCAACTCCCCCACCAACGTCGCCGTCCGCCGCGTCTACAAGCGCCGCCAGTGGGAGAACATCTGGCTGCGGACAAAGCGCAAGGACGCCGCCGGGGTCGTCAAGTCCGGTACCGGCGGGGTCTGTTACCTGTACTTCCCCGCCCAGCCGACGCCGACCCAGCGGCGGGCTCTGGGTGAGCTGGGGATCTGTCCGTAGCCGGCGCGGGCAGCGGATGAGGTGAGGGCGGGGGCCTGCCCCGCCCTCGGTGGCTCAGCGGTCGGGGTGGTAGGCCGTCAGTGCCCAGATGACGAAGACGTCGAGTGCCATCATGATGACGGACCAGACGGGGGCGTACGGCAGGAACAGGAACTGGGCCACCAGGCTCAGCGCGGCAAGCATGATGCCGGTCATGCGGGCCCACGTCGCGCCGCTCAGGATGCCGCAGCCGACGAGGACGGCGACGACGCCCAGGATGAGGAGGATCCAGCCCCATCCGGTGAGGTTGATCCGGTAGAGGTAGTCGTCGAGACGTACGTACACCTCGTCCTTGGCGATCGCGGAGATGCCCTGGAGCACGAAGAGCACACCGTTGACCAGCATCAGGACGCCCGCGAAGGTGACGCCGGTGGTGACCCAGACGCGGTTGTCCACCGGCCCGGTGCCGTGCCCGGGGCCCCGCCCGGGATGGTGCGCTGAAGACGGCTGATCGGTCACGTCGTACCCCTTTCCGTGCGCGGCCGCTCAGGCCGCCGCGTGCTCCGACCTTCGCCGCCGTGCGCGCGGGGCACCACAAGGGCGGCACCGTCCGGGTGACACCGGCGTCACCAGGTCTCGGCGTCCTCCGCGGCCCGGGGAACGGACTCCGCCCGGCCCCGGAGTCGCATGGCCAGCAGGGGCAGGAGAAGGACGGAGAGCATCGCGGCGCCGAACTCGCCCACCGCGCCGAACGCCGACATCACGGTGCCGAAGCGGCCCCGCAGTTCCCCGCGGTCGCGCAGGATCGGCAGGACCGTGCCGAGGGCCGTACTGGTCAGCGCGGTACCGATGACGAAGCTCTGGAAGAGAGTTTCCGGATGCTTCATGAGCCGCTGCCGCGCCGTGTCGCCGGGCTACGGGGTGACGATGGCGAAATCGGGGTCCGGGGTGCCGAGATGGCCGAGCAGCTCGGTCACCTTGCCGAGGTCCCCGGTCACCTGGACGTCCGCCCGCCCGGTCAGTTCGGCGGGGCCGGTGGTGCCGAGGAGTACGGCGCGCAGGACGGCCTCGTCGAGGGTGATGTCGACGTCCGGCTCGGCCGCGGCGGGGCTGCGGCCGGTGACATGGGTGAGGACACCGTTGCGCAGCCGGAGAGTGAGGGGCGGGCCGGCCTTGAGGTTCCAGCGCACGGTGATGTCGGCGTCCCAGCTGTGCGGCCCGTCCACGCGGATGGCGAGGGCGTCGCAGAGCTGATCGAGGGTGAGGGCGCCGAGGAAGTCGGGGGACGAGGTGACGGTGGGCGTGCCGACCGGGCCCTCGCGCAGCTCCAGGGCGCCGGTGAGGTAGAAGTTGCGCCAGGTGCCGTTCTCGCTGCCGTATCCGAGCTGTTCCAGGGCGTTGGCCTGCAGGGCGCGTGCCTCGGTATTGCCGGGCTCCGCGAAGACCACGTGGTTGACGACCTGGGCCACCCAGCGGAAGTCGCCCGCCTCGTACGACCGGCGGGCCCGGCGCAGTACCTCCTCGGCGCCGCCCATGAACTCCACGTACCGGCGCGCTGCCTCGACCGGCGGATGCTCCCACAGGTGCGCCGGGTTGCCGTCGAACCATCCCAGGTACCGCTGGTAGACGGCCTTGGTGTTGTGGCTGACGGAGCCGTAGTAGCCGTGGGTGTGCCAGGCCCGTTCCAGGGCCGGGGGCAGCTCGATCCGCTCGGCGATCTCCAGTGGTGTCAGCCCCTGGTTGAGCAAGCGCAGCGTCTGGTCGTGGAGGTAGGCGTACAGGTCGCGCTGCTCGGACAGGAACGTCAGAGCGCGTTCGCGGCCCCAGACGGGCCAGTGGTGGGAGGCGAAGGCGACGTCCGAGGAGTCGGCGAAGAGCTCGATGGCCTCGGTGAGGTACTGCGCCCAGACGCGCGGGTCGCGGACCTCCGCGCCGCGCAGGGTGAGCAGATTGTGCAGGTTGTGGGTGGCGTTCTCCGCCATGCACAGCGCCGCGTGGTCCGGGAAGTGGATGTTGAGCTCCGCCGGGGCCTCGGTGCCCGGGGTGAGCTGGAAGACCATCCGGATGCCGTCGACGGTCTCCGTCTGCCCGGTACGGGTGATGTCCAGGGTCGGCGGAATCAGGCCGACCGAGCCGGTCGAGGTGGTCTGGCCGAGCCCCGCGCCGATCTGTCCGCGTGCCCCCTTCGGCAGCGCGGCACCGTACATGTAGGCCGCGCGGCGGGCCATGGCGGTACCGGCGTAGACGTTCTCGCTGACGGCGTGCGCGAGGAACCCCTCGGGCGCGATCACCGGAAGCCCGGCCGCGACTTCCTCCTCGCTCACGACGCCCTTCACGCCGCCGAAGTGGTCGGCGTGGCTGTGGGTGTACAGGACGCCGGTGACGGGCCGGTCCCCACGGTGGCTCCGGTACAGGGCGAGGGCCGCCGCCGCGGTCTCGGCCGAGATCAGCGGGTCGATGACGAAGACGCCCCGCTCGCCCTCCACCAGCGTCATGTTCGACAGGTCGAAGCCGCGCACCTGGTAGATGCCCTCGACCACCTCGAACAGCCCGTGGTCCGAGACCAGCCGGCTCTGCCGCCACAGGCTCGGGTGGGCCGTGTCCGGGCAGTCCTGGTCGAGGAACCCGTACGCACCCAGCTCCCACACCGTGCGCCCGTCCGCACCACGGATCACGCTCTCCCGCGACGTCCCCATGAAGCCGCGGCGCGCGTCTTCGAGGTCCTGGGTGTCGTCGAAGGGGAAGCGCTGCCGGGCCGCCCGGTGGGCCCGCGCGATGACCGGCTCCGCAGGCTTGGGCTCCGTGTTCCGCGACGTCTGGTCGTTCCGCAACATCTCGTCTCCCTCGAAGGCGGCAGTGCGGAGGCCGGCGGTGCGACAGCCGGGCCTGGTCCGGCCCGTACCACTCTCACCCGGGTGTCGCTTCCGGACTACCGGGTGTGCACCGTCCGAGGGAAGTACGGCACCGGCCGGACACCCCACTGATCACCTCACCGTGTACCTCACACGAGCGGCGCTCACCGGCTGGCCACGGAGCCCTGTGCCGGTCCATGCTCGAAACCCCCTCCGCGAAGGCGGGGCCGGGCCGAGGAGGGCAGATGGACAACGCCGTGCGCGCGCGTCACCCGCACGGCGGCAGAGGTTCCCGCCATGCCCGACGCGTCCGCCGCCACGGCGCGGCACTGCTTCTGGTCGCCGCCGGAGCGCTGCTGGGCTGGGTGCTGCCGCGCTGGGAGCGGCAGCTGCCGGTCTCGGGGCTGCGCTTCGACGCCTCCACGGCACAGGCGACACTCGCCGCCATCGCCGGCAGCATGATCACCCTCGCCGGCTTCGTCGTCACGGCCATCACCCTCGTCGTCCAGACCGTCCAGGCGATGTCACCCCGGCTCGTCGCCGCCCTCGGCCACTTCAGCCGCTACCTCGTCCTGTTCGGCCTGCTGGTGGGCACCGCCCTGTACGCGCTGGTGGCACTGAGCCACGTCCGCGGCCCCGACGTGCCCCGGCTCAGCGTGACGATCGCCATCGGTCTCGTCCTCGTCGACGCCGTCGCCGTCCTCCACCTGCTGGCCTCGCTCCGCCACGCGGTCACCGGCGGCGGGCTGGCACGCGCCGTCGGGGCCCGGCTGCGCACGGTCATCGACCAGCTGTACCCCGCTGCCGCGCAGTCGGCCGCGCCCGAGGACACCGGACCGGCACACCGCCGCGAAACGGTCCCCCTCGTGTACCGGGGCCGGCCCGCGACCCTCTTCTCGGTCGACGAACCCGCCCTGACCCGGCTCGCCGCCCGCCACGACGTCCACGTCCACTTCCTGTACGCCGTCGGTGACTTCATCAGGTCGGACACGACAGTCGCCCAACTGCGGCTCCAGGGTCCGGTCACCGATCGGCACCGGAGGCTGGCCCGACGGGTCGCCAAGTGCGTCCGCTACGGCCCCAGCCGCAGTGTGGATCAGGACGCGGCCTACGGCGTCCGCCTGCTGGCCGACATCTCCGTCAGAGCGCTGTCGCCCGCCGTCAACGACCCCACCACAGCGGCGCAGACACTGGACCAGATCGAAGACGTACTGCTGCGGCTGTCGGACCGCCCGCTCGGCCCCGCCTGGCTGCTCGACGGGGCCGGCCGGCCGCGGGTCTCCTACCCGGCCCCGCAATGGCCGGACCTGGTCTCGCTGGCCCTCGACGAAACACTCCTCTACGGCTCCGCCAACCCGCACATCGTCCGACGCCTGCACGCCCTGCTCCACCGGCTGCACGGCGCCACGGCCGAGGACCGGAAAGCGTCCGTCGCCGAACGGCAGCAGGCGCTGGAGCGACTGGCCGCCGCCGCACTGCCCGACCCACTGCTGAACCGCGTGGCGGCCCGGCCGGAGCGGGACGATCCCGAAGCGGGCCGAGCGGCCGACGAGACCGCCGGCCGCTGAGCTGTGGGGGGTTGATCATCAGCGTTGGGTACTCCGGGCCAGTTCCCGGGCCTCTTCCTTCGATTCCACCGCGGGTGCGGAGCCGGGCAGCGGGCGGCCCGCGGATTCTGCCGCGAACCAGCAGGCGACGGCGCCGATCGCGCCGGCGGCCATGAGGTAGTAACCGGGCACGTTGATGTCTCCGGTGCCCTCCACCAGCAGGGCGTTGAAGAACGCGGTGGTGCCGCCGAAGAGCGAGACGGAGATGTTGAACGCGATCGACAGGCCGCCGTAGCGGATCTCGGTGGGGAAGAGCGCCGGCAGCGTGGAGGGGACGGTGCTGTTGAAGCAGAGCAGCATCAGCGACATCAGGACCAGGCCGAGGAAGACGGACAGCAGGGTGTTCTGCTGGATCAGCAGCACCGAGGGCACGCCGAGCGCGACCAGCATGGCGCAGCCGAAGTACATCACCGGCTTGCGGCCGATGCGGTCCGAGAGCCGGCCGACGAAGGTGATGAGCACCATGCCCAGCGCCAGGACGGCGATTTCCAGGAGCTGTGCCCAGGTGGCGCTCACCGAGGGGGCGAACTTGCCGATGTACTCCAGCATGTACGTGGTGAGCATGTAGTTGACCACGTTGAAGACCAGCACCAGGCCCATGCAGATCAGCATCGGACGCCAGTACTTCACGAAGATCTTGCGGATCTCCTTGAGGGTCTGGTTGCCCTCGCGGCCCTCGGACTCCGCGACGACGGCCTGGAACGCGGGGGTGTCCTCCAGCTTCAGGCGGAGGTAGAGCCCGATGATGCCGATCGGCCCGGAGATCAGGAACGGGATGCGCCAGCCCCAGGAGAGCAGGTCGTCGTGGGACATCACGCCGGGCAGCTGGATGACCAGGCCGGCCACGCCGCCGAGCAGGTAGCCGGTCAGGGTGCCGAATTCCAGCCAGCTCCCGAGGAAGCCGCGCTTCTTGTCGGGCGCGTACTCGGCGATGAAGGTCATCGCGCCGCCGTACTCACCGCCGGTGGAGAACCCCTGGACGAGGCGGGCGAGCAGCATCAGCAGGGGAGCGGCCGGGCCCCAGGTCTCGTAGCCGGGGATGAAGGCGATGATGAAGGTGCCGATGGCCATCATGATGACCGTGAGGGAGAGCACCTTGGTGCGTCCGATGCGGTCGCCCAGCGGGCCGAAGAACATGCCGCCGAGCGGGCGCACGAGGAAGGCGACGGCGAACAGGCCGAGGGTGCCGATCGTGCCGACCGTCTCGCTCGCGCCGGTGAAGAACACCGCGGTGAGGACCGGTGTCAGATTGGCGAAGACACCGAAGTCGAACCATTCGGTGACGTTGCCGATGGCTGCCGCGCCGATTGCCCGTCTGGTGACTTTGGGGTCGGTGACCGTTATTTCTTCGGGCGTAAGCGCCCTTCGGTTCGCGGATTCAGTATCGGCATGCGCCGTAGGCACAGTAACTCCTTCACACATTCGCCCCGGCCGGTGTCGGCCGGGGCGCACTTCAGCTCGTCGCGCGTTCACTTCAACTTGATATAGACAATCTTTCCGTTCGATGGGATTCGAGGGATGCGGGTGGCTTTATCGACCTCGGCGACCGCGATGCTCGTCAGCAGAACGAGAATGGCGGCGATCGAAGTCACCAGGCAGGTCGTCGCAGTGAGGGAGAACGGGACGGTCAGCAGCCCGACGGCCAGGGCCGGCAGTCCGGAGCCCAGGTAGAAGGAGAGATAGAGGGCGCCGGTGAGGGCGGCGCGTTCTGTTCCGGGGGCCCGCGCGTCGACCGCGGCGGCTGCTCCGGCGTAGGCGAGTCCGTGTCCGGCGCCCGCCACCACGGCCGCGGCCAGGGTGAGGGATACCGACCTGCCCGCGGTGAGCGACAGCAGGGAAAGGCTCACCAGGAGACCCGCGAGACCGGCGAGCTGCGCGCGGCGCGGGCCGAGCCGCCCGACCAGGGGCTGGGTCAGCGCGGAACAGAGCAGCACGGAGCCCAGAATGCAGCCGGTGACCGCCGTATTGTCGCGGCCGGACCGTGCCAGCAGCGCCGGAATGATCGCGAGAAACAGGCCGGCCGTTGTCCAGGCGAGAAATCCGACCGCCGAGGCGGTGGCGAACAATGCCCGCATTCCCCGGGGAATGCGCGGGACCGTCGGCCGCCAGTGCTGAATTCGCCCGGCCGCGAGAGCAGTGGTCGGCGCGAGGGCGGAAACCCAGTACCAGGCGATCGCCAGCAGAACGAGATGCAGGAGGAAAGGCAGTACGTACGGGGCCGGAGCGTACTGACCGAGGAATCCGCCCACGGCGGCGCCGAGTGCCGTGCCTGCCACGAAGGCGATACCGGAGAGCACGGCACCCCGACGGCGGCCGCCCCCTGCCGTCTCCTCGCTGACGAGCGCGGCGGCCGCGCCGGTCGTCGCCCCGAGGGCCAGCCCCTGCGCGACGCGGCCGACGAGCAGCCATTCCACTCCCGGGGCGAGCGCGAAACAGGCCGAGCCCAGCGCCGCCAGCACGATGCCCGCACGCAGCACCGGCCGCGCCCCGAACCGGTCCGAGACGGGGCTGAGCAGCAGCAACGCGGGGGCGCTGACCAGCGCGAAGACGGCATGGATCAGCGTCATGGTCAGGTCATCGGCACCGAAGGCGTGCTGATAGCCGGGGTACAGCGAGTTGGGCAGGTAGGCCCCGAAGGTGAGGACGACCAGGACATAGAGGCCGGTCGTCGGACTTGCGGACAACACGTCGCACAGCGTGACACCGACGATCAGTGGGCACAATCGCACGGATTTGGAGATGACCGTGCAAACTATTTGCATGATCGATCCCAAGCTCAAGATCCTGCAGATGGTCGACCGCTACGGCGGCGTGACGGCGGCCGCGGAGGCCATGCGCCTTTCGCCGTCGGCGGTTTCCTACCAGCTGCGCCAGCTCGCCGAGCAGCTCGGCGTGAAACTGATCGAGCCCGCCGGCCGGGGCATCCAGCTCACCGCCGCGGCCCGCACACTGCTGCGGCACACCGCCGTCCTGCAGGCCCAGTGGGAGCAGGCACGCGGCGAGCTGGCGGCGACGGCCGAGGAGCCCTCGGGCCCCTTCACCCTCTGCGGCTTCTCCACCGCCGCGACGTACCTGCTGCCGCCCGCAGCGGCAGCGCTGCGCGACCGTCATCCCCGGCTCGGCGTCCGGCTGGTGGAGGCCGAGCCGGCCCGCTGCTTCGAACTGCTCCTGGCGGAGGAAGCCGACCTCGGCCTCGTGGTGGTGACGCCCGACTCACCTCCGCTGAACGACGACCGCTTCGACCAGCAGCCGCTCCTGGACGACCCCCTGGACCTGGTCGTGCAGGCCGACCACCCGCTGACGGCGCGGAAGCGGGTCTCCCTCGCGGACGCGGCCCGCGAACCATGGATCCTCGGCACCCCGGGCAGCACCTATCACCAACTGGTCGTGACGTCCTGCATGGCGGCGGGCTTCACACCGGACATGGCCCACCAGGCCGATGAATGGGACACCGGGCAGGCGATGGTCGCTCAGGGGCTCGGCGTGATCCTCGTACCGCGCCTCGCCCGCATCAGCACGGAGTGGCCCGTGACCCGCATCCGGTTGTCGGGCGAGCCCGCACCCGCCCGGACGATCCTCGCGGCCACCCGCAAGGGCGCGGCCCACCATCCGGTCGTCGCCCAGGCCCTCGAACTCCTCCGGACCACCGCCGGCGAACTGCTCCCGGCCGGGCACCCTTAGCCACGGACTTCAGCCCTGGGGTTTTCGCAGGCCGAGGCGTTTCTGCACCTCGTTGTTCTCGGACGCCGCCCAGGAGCAGACCTTGTTGAAGCCGCCGACGCTGTGTTCCCGGGCCGCGTTCAGCAGCCAGAACGCCTGGCGGAGCTGGGCGTCCCGCTCGTGGGGGAGCGGCCGCGAGATCGGGTCCGGGTCGTGCAGATACTTCGCGGCCAGCGTGATGGCGCGCCCGCGCTCGAACTTCGTCACGATGGATTCGTTGCCGTGCGCCTCCTGCAGCACGCGGCAGGCGTCGAAGCAGTCGTAGGCCCGCCGGGCATGACCGGCCGCCTCCCGGGCGGTCTCCGAGCCCGGTTCCGGTTCGCTGCCGTGCGCCGCCTGATGGCCGGCGATCAGGTCGTCCGCCCGGTGGAGGTAGAGCTTCCCGAGCCCGCTCAGCAGCTTCACGCTGGTGAACTCCGTCAGCAGCAGCTCCCCGAGCAACTCGGAGGCGAACTGCCCCGGGTCCTCGCCGCCGACGAGCGCCGCCTCCGCCGCGCCGGACGGCGGTCGGCCCTCCTGCCCGTTGTGCTGCCGGGGCACCGCGGCACCCTGCCGGCCGCCCGCCGGGGCGGCGCGTGCGACGAGACCGCCGTGGTCCCCGAACAGCTCGCTGAGCCGCTGCTGTTCCGATGAGCCCGCGCCGTCCTTGACGGTGATGCGGACCCGGGCGCCGAGCCGGTCGGAGTCCCGGTCCCGGCCGTAGCGGCGGCGGTCCAGGAAGCGCCCGACCGTACCCGCGTAGTCGCCGCCGACGACGGCCTCGAAGGCTTCGTCGACGGGGTCCCAGCGCACCGGCCGGCCCAGCCGGATCGCGACCCGCTCCCGCAGCACCATGGCCAGCCCGCCACGGGGGTTGGGGCTGAACACGGCGTCGAGATGGTCCTGTGCGGCGAGCAGCCGGTCGTGCCAATCGCCCCGGTGGGCGCGGGTCGCGTACTCCAGGTCGGCGAGGAGCGCCTCGGCGGCGGACAGGTGCGCGCCGCGCCGGATCTCACCGTTCGGTGCGGTCCGGGCGAGGTACTCGTACAACTCGACCGCTCTGTCGTAGTTCCACACGTACCGGTGGAGGGCGGCCTCGGCGGCGATCAGCCGGGCGTCGCCGGGCCAGCGGGTCGCGGCGTCGCGGTAGATCGCGAACAGCGGCTCGTTGTCGACCTGCGGGGACATGGCCACGGGGCGCGGGCCGAGCCCCTCCTTCCAGTCCTGCTTGGCCTGCTTGAAGTCCAGGACGCTCGTCCAGCGGCGGTACTCGCGCTCCAGCCGGGACTCCAGGGCACACAGTTCGATCGAGGGGCCGTACCGGTGGAGGTGCGCCTTCAGCTTCTGCCGGCGCTCGCGGTACAGCGCGTCGATGGGCACCCGCTGCCGACGGGCCTTGAGCCGGAGGAAGTCCTCGCCGGGCACCCGCTTCTGGGCGGCGCCCCGCAGACTGCCCTCCTCCGCCCAGTCGGAGTCGAGACAGGTGATGTCGAGCACGGCATGGGCGTGCGAGTGGCTGTCCTGCTGGGCCAGCCAGCCGCGGACCTCCTTCACACAGGCCCGCCGGCGCTTCGACGCGGCGTCGCCGGCCGGGCCGGTGCGCGGCGTCATCCGCCGGATGTCGAGCACCTGCCGGAGCCAGACCGAGTACGAGAACGTGCTCGGGGCGAGCTCCACCGCGGCGTGGGCGCACTCCGCCGCCCGCTCCAGACGGGAGCGCGCCACGCCGATCCGGTCGTTCTCCCGAAGCGTGTAGGAGTGGAAGCCGTACGCCTGGGCCAGGGCGCTGAGGACCTTCGCGGCCTCCTTGCCGTCCACGGGCGAAGCTCCGTCGGCCTCCGCGCGCCGGGCCTCCGGCAGCCGTTCCAGCAGGTCCACGGCCTCCTTGGCGCCGTTCTGCCGCAGCGCCGCATCGACGCAGCGCACGTACAGCTTCCGCAGGAAGCGCGCCGCGGGGACGCAGACGCCCGACGGCCACGACGACCGCTCGCCCCAGCACTCCTCCAGGGCGTCCATGACCAGCGACCGGGCCTCGGTCAGCTCCTCGTCGGTCCGGCTCTGCTGGATGACCAGCAGCGTCGCGTCGAACAGCCGCGAGGTCCACAGCGACAGCGGTTCGCCCTGCGCGTGCGCGAGCCGCAGCCCCGCGGCGACGCTGCGCGCGCCGTCGAGCAGGACCCGGCGGCTCTCCCCGGTGTCGCTCAGGAGGCGGCCGCGCACCCGGGCGATACGGCTGTTGAGCTGGAGCCGCGAGGAGACGCTGCGGGGCGCGTCGTCCTGCGGGAGCACATCCGTCACCGGGCCGCTGACCTGGTCGACGAGTGCCCCGGCTTCGTCCAGCCGGTCCGCGTCGATCAGCGCGTCGGCCGTGTTGAGCAGCCAGGACACCGCCAGGGTGATGCGCCCGGCCTGTCCGGGGCCGCGGCGGTGCGCCCCGAGCAGCAGTACGTCGACCGCGGCCAGCCGGACGTCGAGCAGCCGCGCCCGCAGGCCGAGCCGGTTGCCGGTGAACGCCAGCGACGCGTCCGCCGAGCGCAGCAGGGTGTGCGGTACCTGCTCGGCGTCGCAGCCGGCGAGCGCGGCGGAGACCTCCTCGGCGGCGGCCGTGAACCGCGCACCCGTCCGTTCCGCCGGGCCCTCGGCACGGGCGGCCAGGGTCAGGGACGCCACGGCGTGGTACAGCCGGTAGAGCGCCGCCAGCGAGGTGACGCCCTCCTCCGCATCCGTCGGCCGCTCCACCGGAAGCGGTTCGGGCCCGGTCACGACCAGCTCGTCCGCCTCGGCCGGAGGCACCAGAGGCGTATCGGCAGGGGGCGCCAGGGGCTCGTCCGACGTCGGGCGGTAGCTCGCGTCACCGGAGGGCGCGAGGACGAGCGGGCGGATGGCCTCGTGCAGCGCCGGCAGCCGCCGGTCGCCCTCGTCCTCGATCCAGCCGAGCGCCGAGCGCAGCCGGAGCCGGTACGCCGCGTCCGCCTCGTCGTCCTTCGGCGCACCGGCCGTGAACAGCGGGAGCGCGGCCGCGGCCAGCCGGCGGTCCAGCTCGGGGAGGTCCAGCTCCTCGGGAATGAGGGTCTCGAGGAGCGCGGGTTTGACGAGCGGCCGACCGGGCGGGTTCTCCTCGGCGCGGCTCAGCGCGGCGGATACCAGATTACGCAGCGCCTGTTCGCTGGCCTGCCCCAGCAGGAGCGCTCCCGCGTCGGTCCGGGAGAGGACACGCGCGTCCACCAGCCGGTCCAGGGTGTCGCGCGGAAAGCCGACGGCCGGGTCCGCCAGGACCTGCGGGGACAGCGGCAGTTGGTCGGCGAGGGCCCAGACCGCGAGGACCGCGAACGGCTCCGGGGCGGAGGGCGCGTCGGGTCCGGCGGCGAGGCAGCAGCCGAGCTCCCACAGAGTCTTGATCATGCTGGGCGCGGTGCCCTCGACCAGGGCGGCGGCCACGTCCGCCGGTTCGGGCGTGCTCGTACCGCGGTCCTTGCGGCTGAGGTAGCCGATCGCGCTCTGGTTCAGCACGCCCGGGAGGCGCAGCCGGGGGTCCTGGACGCAGCGCAGGACGTTCGCACCGTCGACCGTCACGCTCTCGTGTGCCATGAGGGTGGTGAGCAGCTCGGCGGCCTCCTCCTGCCGCAGCTCCTCGAGCAGGACGGGGATCTGGTGGGTGAGCTGCTCCTCGCTGTGGACCGGTTCGTCGAGCTCGACGCGGGAGATGACGATGTTGGCCGTGTGCCGGAAGTACGGATGCGCGAGCAGTTCGTCCAGCTCGGCGCTGATGTGGTGGGAGTCGTACCCGAGGCGCCCGCAGTCGACGACGAGCAGCAGGGTGCGTCCGCGCGCGTGCTCGCGGAGCCGCTCGATGACCAGGTCGCGGCGGGAGGCGCCGTCGGCCTCGGCGTGCTGGGCGACCTCCTGGAAACCGACCTCCAGCGCGGAGGCCAGGGCCTCCATGACCGGGGACTCCGCACTGGCATTGAAGATCTTCAGTTCCAGCAGCAGCCAGGGCTGCTCCGCAGGCTCGGCCCCCTTCACCTCGGGAGCGGCCAGCAGCTCACGCACGAACGCGGACTTGCCGGCGTAGCGCGGCCCGTACACCGGGAGGACCGTGCGCTGCCGGAAACGGCCGAGCGCCGCCGCCAGTTCCGTATCGCGCCCGGTGAAGAAGGCATCGGCGACCGGCCAGGCGGTGAAGCCGTGCGGGCGCGCCTGCTGGACGCCGGCCGGCTGGGGGGCCGCGACCGGGGGAAAGCTGTACGAAGTGGTGGCCGGCCTGATGTGGTCACGGTTGCGCAGCCAGGGCTTGTCCGCCCAGGCGGCCGGGGCGTGCTGCGGCAGAAGCTTCGCGGCGTCCACTCCCGGGGTGCGGTTGATGATGTCGCTCACGGCCTCGAAGACCCACTGCACGGAGAGGCTGGGCCGCGTCTCCCGGACGCCCCCGAACGACTTGAGCAGGGCTCCGGTGAAGAAGGTGGTGTCGCGGCCGGAATCGGCGCGGGCGAACTCCTCCTCCGCGCACGCGGTGATGACGTGCCAGCCGTTCTCACTGGAGACCGTCGACGCCTCCGCGGGCATGTCCTTGATGGCACTGCCGGAGAAACAGCAGTCGAGGATGAGCAGCTTGCGTCTGGCGTGCAGCTCTTCCTGGTCGGCCACCGCCCGGAAGATGTCGGCGACCGACACCATGGAGTCCTGCGGGGACAGCGGGTTTCCGGCGTCGTGCGGCGCGAGGTAGAGCGTGCCGGACCTGTCCTGCTGCGCGTGCCCCACGAAGTAGAGGACGAACAGGCCGTCCGGGTCGGACGTCCGGTAGATCTTGCCGATCGTCGACAGCATCCGGCGGCGCGTCAGGTTCAGGTGCTGGTACAGCGTCTCGACGCCCCACAGCTCAGGGTCTTCGAACGCCTCCGCGAGCCTGTCCAGGTTGGTCGCGGCGGCGGGTACGGGTGCGAGCTGGGTCCCCGGATACTCGGTCCCGCCGATCAGCAGGACGGTGGAGCGGGACGGGTCGACCCGCTCCACGTCCGGGTTCGGCGTGGCGCTCACTGCAGTTCCTTGAGAGCCGCAGCTACGTCCTTCGCCTTCCCCTCGAAGACGATTTCGGTACGGCGCGTACCGTCGGGGAGGTCGGTCCGGACGGCCTGGACCTTGAGGTCCGCGCGCTTCGGCTGCCCCAGCCGCTGCGACGCGTACTCGTACAGGGCCTGGAGGAAGACGGGGAGCAGCACGTTCTCCCCCATGAACTGGAGCACCTCGACGGCGCCGAGGGCGCCCCGCTCCGGCTCACGGACGGTGCGCACCGTCCGGACGCCCTGCGCCTTGAGCTTGTTCTTCACCGCGCGCTCGAGGCCTCCGAGCTCGTCCGTCCGGCCACCCTCGATGCTCACCACGATGTCCATGTGTCCCCCCGAGAACCAGTGCCTTACGGGCACCAACCGTCAAGGAGACCTACTTTAACGCCAGTTCAACCAAATGAGATCGCCTCGTGGAGCGTACGGAAGCTACGGTTCAGTGCTCGTTGATCTTCGCCAGGCGGAAGGGGCCGGCGGCGCCGGGGCCGTACATCACCGGCAGGTCGTGGCCCTGCGGTACCACGACGAGCGGTTCGTCGCGGTACTCCTTCAGGAATCGTTCCAGCGGCTCCCAGATGAGGCTCTGGTAGCCGGACTCGCTCCGCTGGTGTTCGAAGGACAGGGTCAGTGCAGAGTCCATGACGGTGACGCTCACGCAGTTCACCTCCAGCCATGCACCCCCGATCCAGGCTTCAAGCCGCACGTAGGACATGGCGCACAGCCTGCCTCGTCCGGCACACCGCTCGCAATCAGCCACGGCGGGTCCCCGACGCGTGTGCGAAGGGTGACGGCTCTCCGGTGCGTGCATCCATCGCTGCGACTCGTGCGTCTCATGAGTGAGCGGCACTCTCATGTGACCGCACGGCAGGGTAATGGAGTACACGACTTGAAAAACGGCATCAACGGCATGCGTCGCGTGTCCGCGGTCCTCGTGACCACGGGAGCCGTCCTTGCGGCCGGGGCGTTCGCCGCTCCGGCGCAGGCCGCCACGCTCAAGACGCCCACGATCACCGCCAAGGGCGGTTACGTGATGAACAACGGCACGGCGAAGAGCCTGTTCACCAAGGCCGCGGACACCCGGCTCTCCACCGGGTCCACTACGAAGATCATGACCGCCCGGGTGGTGCTCGCGCAGCCGAACCTCAACCTGGATTCCAAGGTCACGATCCAGAAGGCGTACAGCGACTACATCGTCGACAACAACTGGGCCTCGTCGGCCCGGCTGATCGTCGGTGACAAGGTCACGGTCCGTCAGCTGCTGTACGGGCTGATGCTGCCGTCCGGCTGCGACGCCGCGTACGCGCTGGCCGACAAGTTCGGCAGCGGCTCCACGCGGGCCGCGCGCGTGAAGTCCTTCATCGGCAAGATGAACTCGACGGCGCAGAGCCTCGGGCTGAAGAACACGCACTTCGATTCGTTCGACGGCATCGGCAAGGGCGCGAACTACTCCACGCCGCGCGATCTGACCAAGATCGCCAGCAGCGCGATGAAGTACTCGACGTTCCGCACGGTCGTGAAGACGAAGTCCACCAAGCAGAAGGTCACGACCAAGAGCGGTGGCTACCGCTACATGAACTGGTCCAACACCAACAACCTGCTCGGCAGTTACTCGGGCACCATCGGCGTCAAGACCGGCTCCGGCCCGGAGGCCAAGTACTGCCTGGTCTTCGCCGCCACCCGCAGTGGCAAGACGGTCATCGGCACCGTCCTGGCGTCCTCCTCGGTGGCCAACCGCACCGCGGACGCGAAGAAGCTGATGGATTACGGGTTCAAGAAGTAGCCGCGGCAGTACGCGTGCAGTAGGCGTACAGCACGGTCGGGCCGGCGTCGGGGAGTTCCCGGCGCCGGCCCGGCGCTGTGCGGGGCGTCGCTGTACGGCGCGGTGCTGTGCGGGGCGGCGCTGTGCGGGGCGTCGCGTCAGGCCGCCGCCGCGCCGTCGCGGACCGGGACGTGGCCGAGGGCACGGGAGCGCAGGCGCGCGTAGCCGGGGCGGATCACCTCGTTGATGAGCGCCGCACGCTCGTCGAAGGGCAGGAAGGCCGCCTTGGCCGCGTTGACCGTGAACTCCTCCAGCTCCGCCGGGCCGTAGCCGAACGCGGTGGCCAGGTGCTGGAACTCCTGGGTCATCGTGGTGCCGCTGACCAGCCGGTTGTCCGTGTTGAGGCAGACGCGGAAGCCGAGCCGGCGGAGCAGCTCGATGGGGTGGCCGGGGTAGCTCGACGCGGCGCCGGTCTGCAGGTTGGAGGTCGGGCAGACCTCCAGGGCGATCCGCATGTCGCGTACGTAGGAGGCGAGGCGGCCGAGGCGGACCGAGCCGTCGGCGGCGATCTCGATGTCGTCGGTGATGCGGACGCCGTGGCCGATGCGGTGGGCGCCGCAGCGCAGGACGGCCTCCCGGATGGACTCCATGCCGACGGCTTCACCGGCGTGCACGGTCACCCGGGCGCCCTCGCTGCGGAGGTGGTCGAACGCCTCGGCGTGGCGGCTCGCCGGGTTGCCGATCTCGCCGCCCGCGATGTCGAAGCCGGCCACGCCGCGGTCGCGGTGGGCGACGGCCAGCTCGGCGATCTCCAGCGCGCGGTCGGCGTGCCGCATGGCGCAGAGCAGCGTGCCGACGCGGATGCGGTGGCCGGCCACCGCGGCCCGGCGCTCGCCCTCGCGGAAGCCGGCGGTGACCGCGTCGACGACCTCGTCCAGGGTGAGGCCGGCGTCGAGGTGCTGCTCGGGCGCGAAGCGGACCTCGGCGTAGACCACGCCGTCGGCGGCCAGGTCCTCGGCGCACTCGGCGGCGATGCGGAAGAGCGCGGGCGCGGTCTGCATGACGGCGCAGGTGTGCGCGAACGTCTCCAGGTAGCGCTCCAGCGAGCCGGAGTCCGCGGCGTCCCGGAACCACTCGCCCAGCGCGGCGGGGTCGGTGGTGGGCAGCGCGTCGTATCCGGCCTCCGCGGCCAGTTCCACGACGGTCTGCGGGCGCAGGCCGCCGTCGAGGTGGTCGTGCAGCAGGATCTTGGGCGCCTGGCGGACCAGATCCTCGTCGAGGGGGTGCGTGGGGACGTGGGGCAGTGCGTGGGTGTACTTGTCAGACAGCGTCATGGGGTCGGAGTATGACATGGCTTTCTGAGTGGGAGCGACCGTGTCTCATGAGCCGGGCCCGGGGCGGCAGGTGCGCTGCCTCCCCGGGCCCGTGAGTGCGCCCGCCGCCCCGGCCGGTCAGCGGGCCTGCCACACCGGGAGGGCCGGTGCGCCCGGCGGCAGCATGTGCTTGGCCGCGAGCAGCGGGGTGCGGTCCAGGCGTACGACCTGGATCACCAGGACGGCGGGGGAGTCGGCGGGGCGGCCGAGCTGCTCGCCGCGCTGGCGGCCGAGCGTGGTGGCCACGATCGTGCTGCTGCCCGTCAGCGGCAGCGCGCGCCCGGCCTCCAGCAGCAGCCGCAGCATGGACGAGTGCTTCGCGGCGGGCCCGTCGAACGCCTCCGCCGCCTCCGGCAGCAGCTCGGCCAGCGTCTCGTCCCGGGCCGCCCACTCCTGGGTGAGGCAGGCCGGCAGGCCGCCGACCTCGATCAGGCTCTCCCAGAAGCGCACCCGGCTGGTGCCCGGCAGCAGCAGGTGCTGGGTGGAGAAGTCGGTCGGCTCCTCGTAGGCGCGGGCCAGCGCCGTGGTCACCGCGTGCCCGCCGTCGCTGAGCAGCTGTTCCACCGGCTTGAGGTACTCGAAGCCGCGCGGCGGGAGGTGCGGGCTGACCGTGCGGCCGACTCCGCGCCGTACGGTGATCGCGCCGTCCTCCTGCAGCAGGATCAGCGCCTCGCGCAGGGCGGGGCGGCTCACCCCCAGCTCGGCGGCGAGCCGCGGTTCGGTCGGCAGCGTGGAGCCCGGGGGGTAGGTGCCGTCCCGGATGGCCTCGACCATCCGCTCGTACAGCGCGACGACCGGCCGCCGTCGTGGCGGCGGAGGTTGTCTGCCGGGCATGTTCGTCTCCCTGGGGCCGTGGTCCGACGTCGTCACCCGTCGTGGGTGGCGGCCCGCGCACTCGCGTGGCCGCGCGGACCCCAGTTTCGCACCGCGGTAAGCGGCCGTGAGCAGCGCGAAGGGGAGCGGTAGCAACCGCAGCGCCGTCGGTGGCGATCTTCAGGCGAACTCTTGACACCCCCTGGAGCGCGGGGTAGACCAGACCGCACGACGCGTTCCTGTCTGACAAGTGACGCCGAACGAGCGTCGCCGACGCCATGCGACGCCGAGAGCGTCGCTGACGCCCACGTGCGTGCCGAGTGCCCCGTGCAGCGAGCCGTGACCCGGCCGCACCGGGGTTCGCCGCGCTCGCACGCCGCCTCCCCCTCAGCCCCAGGAGCCGTCATGCCTCTCAGGAGCCTCGAGCGCGCCCGCACCGCGCCGCCCGCCACGCCGCGCTTCCTGCTGCCCTCGCTCGTGCTGGCCGTCCTCGGCTACCAGATCAACGCCACCATGCTCAGCCCCGCGCTGCCCGACATCGCCCGCCGGCTGGACACCTCCAGCAGCCTGGTCGGCCTGTCGCAGACGCTCTTCTTCCTGCTCGCCGCCGTCGGGCAGGTCACCCTGGCGCGCCTCAGCGACTACCGCGGGCGCAAGCCCGTGATGCTGCTGTGCGGCGTGCTGCTGATCATCGGCAACCTCGCCTGCGCCCTGGCGCCCGACATCTCCGTCTACCTCGCCGGGCGGATCCTCCAGGGCGTCTCGGCCGCGATGTTCTCGCTCTCCTTCCTGACCCTCAACGATCTGCTCCCGCCCGCCGGATTCGGCCGCGCGGCCGGCATCATCAGCGCCGTCAACGGCGGTTTCGCGGGCATCGACGCCATCGTCGGCGGCCATCTCGCCGACACGGTCGGCTTCCGCGCGATCTTCCTCGGCGGCCTGGTGCTGTCGGTGGTGGGAACGCTGGCGGTGGCCCGGTACGTACCGGCCGTGCCGCCGAAGGCCGCCGGCACCATGGACTGGCTGGGCGCGGGGCTCCTCGCGCTGGGCCTGTCCGGTGTCCTCATCGGCCTGGCGCAGGGCTCCGGCTGGGGCTGGACCTCGCCCGCCACCCTCGGCTGCGTAGTGGGCGGACTGGCCGCGCTGGCGGCGTTCGTCCTCGTACAGCGGTCCCGCTCGGCGGGTGGCGACTCGACCGGCAGTGACTCCGCCGACGGCGCCGGTGCCGGCACCGGCACGGACTCCCGTACGGGTGCCGCGGACGCCCCCGCCCGCCCCCGCATCACCGCCGTCATCGACATCCGGCTGCTCGCCTCGCGCCGGGCATGGCCGCTGCTGCTGACCGTGACCCTCACCCTCGCGGGCGCCTTCGGCGCGCTCGCGCTGACGATCCCGCTCTTCACACAGGACCCGCTCGCCGGTTACGGGCTGTCCGCCACCCGGTCCGCGCTGCTGTACGCGACGCCTGCCGCGGCGATCGGCGTGATCGGTGCCCCGCTCGCGGGGTACTTCGGGCCGCGCATCGGGTGGCGCCGCGTCGCGCTGATCGGCTCGGCCGGTTCGCTGCTCGCCTTCGCCGTCGCCGTGCCGTTCCGGTCCGAGCCCTGGGTGCTCTTCGCCGCGCTCGCCGTACTGGGCCTGACGTACAACGGCATCAGCATCACCGCGCTCAACGGGCTCGCCGTCGTCTCCGCGCCCAAGGACCAGCAGGGCGCGCTGACCGGTCTGACCGGCGCCTGCTTCGGCGTCGGCGCCTCCCTCGGTACGGCCCTGGCCTCCAGCCTGATCACCTCGGCCGGCACCGAGGGAGTCACCGGCGCCGCCGCCTACACCGGCGCCTTCGTCGCAGCGCTCGCCCTGCTGGCCCTCGCCATGGCGACGGCCCTGGCCATCAGGCCGGTACCGGCGGGGGAGACGAACGGCGAGGGAGCCGGTGCCACGGAGCGGGCGCCGAGCATCCACCTCTGACGCGGCTCCTGAAGTGCCGGGCCGATTCTGCCAATGTGTGCCCATGGCACTCAACGCAGTCATCGGTGTCGACATCGGCACCTCCAGCAGCAAGGGCGTCCTGGTCGCCCTGGACGGCACACTGCTGCGCTCGGCGGTCCGCGAACACGCCGTCGACCGGCCGGCACCCGGACACGTCGAGATGGCCGCCGACGTCTGGTGGACGGAGTTCGTCTCGCTCGTCCGCGAGCTGACCGCGGACGGCGGAGCGGACGTGCGCGCCGTCGGCGTCAGCGGCATGGGCCCGTGCGTCCTGCTCACCGACGCCGACGACGTACCGCTGCGCCCCGCGATCCTGTACGGCGTCGACACCCGCGCCACCGAGCAGATCGCCCGGCTCGAACACCGCCTCGGTGCCGACGAGATCAGGGCCCGCTGCGGCTCGGGACTCAGCAGCCAGGCGGCCGGCGCGAAGATCGCCTGGGTCGCGGACGAGGAGCCGGAGCTCTTCGCCCGCGCCCGCCGCCTCTACATGCCCAGTTCCTGGCTGGTCCGCAAGCTGACCGGCAGCTATGTCCTGGACCACCACTCCGCGAGCCAGACCACGCCGCTGTACGACACCGTCGCCCGCTCCTGGTACGCCCCGTGGACCGACTTGATCTGCCCGGATCTCGAACTGCCGCCGCTGCGCTGGTCCGGTGAGGCCGCCGGCACGGTCACCGCCGAGGCCGCCCGGCTTACCGGACTGCCCGCGGGCATCCCCGTCATCACCGGCACGGTCGACGCCTGGGCCGAGGCCCTGAGCGTCGGCGCGCACACCGTCGGCGACCTGATGCTCATGTACGGCACAACGATGTTCCTCGTCCACACCGTGCCCGGCCTGCTGACCGCGCCCGCGCTGTGGAGCACGGTCGGCGCCCTGCCCGGCACCCGCAACCTCGCCGGCGGCATGGCCACTTCCGGCGCCGTCACCTCCTGGCTGCGCGACCTCTGCGGCGCGCCCGATTACGCCGACCTGCTGCACGAGGCCGAGAAGTCCGGCCCCGGCGCCAACGGCCTGCTGATGCTGCCGTACTTCGCGGGCGAACGCACCCCCGTCATGGACCCGCAGGCCCGCGGCGTCATCGCCGGCCTCACCCTCTCCCACACCCGCGGCGACCTCTACCGCGCCGCGCTGGAGGCCACCGCGTACGGCGTCCGGCACAACATCGAGGCCATCGAGGCCGTCGGCGGCGACATCCGGCGGGTCGTCGCGGTCGGCGGCGGCACCCAGGGCCGGCTGTGGACGCAGATCGTCTCCGACGTCACGGGCAGGCCACAGGAGGTGCGCACCACCTCCATCGGCGCCAGTTACGGCGGCGCGCTGCTCGCCGCCCAACTCCTCGGCGACGCCTCGGCCGACACCTGGAACCCGGTACAGGAAACCGTCCTACCGCAGCCCGGCCCCGCGGCCCATTACGAGGAGCTGTACGCCCTGTACCGCGACCTCTACCCGGCCTCGGCGGACGTCGTGCACGCCCTCGCGGCCCACCAGACCCGCTGATCAGCCCGTCGATTTCCGTACGGGAAATCGACGGGCATGGGGACACGGGTGACGGGTAGTCGGGGGGTGGTGAACGCTACGCCTGCGGACGGCTGATTCCGCAGAGGGAAGCAGAGGGAAGGAGCCCGACCATGCTGATGGCCCACTCCGCGATGCTGCGCAATCTCATCGACCAGTACGAGGCGCTGGCGGTGCTGAATGCGGAACGCGGCACCGACGAGGTGCGCCAGCGGATGGACGACCTCGCGTATCTGCTGTGCATCAGCACCGGCACGGCCGACGTGGACAGCGCGCTCGTGGCCGCCCGGCACCGGCTGCCCGGCGCCCGTATGGAGGACGACTCCCTGCTCACCGCGTGACCCCGGCGGGGCGGTGCCCCGCCGGTGCGGTACGGCCGTGGTAGATGTTGCGTGCCCCGCGCCGTGGACAGGAGAGGCGTATGACCGAGCAGAATCCGGACCCGGACCCGCGGCGGACCCCGGGCCTGGAGCCCGGCGGCGGCGTGCCGCCGGGCGAGACGCCGCCCGCCGAGGGCAGCACGCCCTGGGCCGGCCCGCAGGAGACCTACAACCCCCCGAAGGGCTGGGGCAAGGGCCCGCTGATCGCCATCGGCATCGTCGTCCTGCTCTGCGTCGTCTTCTTCTTCGCCTTCGCGTTCCTGGTGTGACGTTTCCGGGCGGCCTTGCGCGTGATCGCTCAGGGGTAGGAGAGCACCGTTGACGGCACCGTGTCGGTGCCCGACGTGGCGGTCCCCGTGTCATTGATGACGTGCTCGAACTGGCCGTGGCCGCTCAGGGAAACGACGAGCAGGTCGTGGAACTTCACACCGGGCGTGCGCGGCGCCGCGAAGCCGTGGTCCTGGCGGATCGTCGGGTCCACGTTGTAGTAGCAGTAGCTGCCCAGGCCCCAGCCCTCGTGCGTGGTGACCGAGTCGGCGACCTTGTACGCGGCGTAGCCCTTGATGCTGCCGTTCTGAATCGCGGCCTGGTTCGGCGCGTCGTACGCCTTCTCGTTCTGGAAGAAGATCGTGCGGCCGCGCTCGCCCCGCCACTCCACGTCGTACTTGTTGAAGTGTTCTACGAAGAGGCCGGTGGCGAGGACGTCGGCGCCGTTGACGCGGACGCCGTAGTCGGCGCGGTTGGTCTCCCAGCCCACGCCGTCGCCGTGGTCGGCGCGCCAGACCCAGGTGTGGTCCACGATGGTGTGGTTGCTGTTGATGACCATGCTGGTGGTGGCCTTGCCGGCGCCCGCGCCGCCGATCCGGATGAACACGTCCTGGACGGTTGTCGGGTTGGCGGCGTGGTCCGCCGAGGCGCCCTCGGGGCCGATCTCCAGCAGGGTGGCGGAGTTGACCGGCCCGGCGTCGATGAGGAAGCCGGCCAGCCGCACGCCGTCCACGTCGGCGACCTTCAGGGCCGGCACGCCGTTGTCCGGGATGAGCGTGGCGTAGCCCAGGCCCAGGACGACCGTGTTGGCGCGCTTGACCTCGACGGTCCGGTCGAGGTGGTGGATGCCGGGGGTGAGCAGCAGGTGGAGGCCCTGGTCCAGCGCCTGGTTCAGGGTCGCCGCGCTGGTCCCGGGCTTGACCACGTAGAACTGGTCCAGCGGCAGGGACGTGCCGCGCGGTGCGCCGCTGCCCCAGGTGGTGCCGCGCGCGTTCGTGCGCTTCTCGGGGAGGAAGACCCGGTACGCGTCGCCGTCCAGGTAGAGGAAGGGCTTCTCGCGGGAGACCGGCGTGGTGTCCAGGGTGGTGTACGGCGGGTCGGGGAAGCTCTGGGCCGGGGCGCCCTCGACGCCGGAGAAGACCATGTTCCAGACCGCGTTGGTCCAGCCGCCCACCGAGCTGTCGCGGGTGTACCACTGCTGCTGCGAGTACGGCCCTACGGTGCCGTCGACGCGGCTGTCGGCGATATAGCCGCCGCTGGCCCAGCCGTAGCCGTCGGGCGCGAGGTTCAGCCCGCCGCGGATGTGCATCCGGCGGAACGGCGCGGCCTGCGCGACCGCCCACCGGTTGGTGCCGCTGACCGGGGTGAGGGCGAGGTTCTCCGCCGAGCGCCAGAAGTTCTGCGTCGCGTTGCCGTCGAACCAGCCCGCGTCCACGGTCACATCGCCGTTGATGGAGGTGTCGTCGGGGGAGAGGCCGAGGCCGGCGATGGAGGTGTAGAAGCCGAGCTGCGCGTTGAGACCGTGGTACGTGCCCGGCTTGAACAGCAGCGCGTACCGGCCGGTGCCGAACTGCGCGCGCTCCTGCTGCCGGAAGATCTCGTCCAGCCTGCCCTGGATGCCGGGCGTGGACGGGTCGAAGACGAGGACGTTCGGGCCGAGATCGCCGCCGCCGGGGAGCGGGTCGGCGGTGGGTGCCGCGGGCGCCGCCGGGGCGGCGGAGGCGGCGGTGGCGAGGGCCGGGAGGCCGGCCGCGGGGAGCGCGGCGGCCATGGCGGCCAGGACGGAGCGGCGTGCGGGCATGGCGACTCTCCTGCTTCAGGAACTGAACGGTGGGGTTTCCTGGGAGCGCTCTCTTGCCCGACGAATGTTCAGTACGTGAGGACACACCGTCAAGAGGTACGGACCAACTCGCCCGTAGGTAAGGGGGTTTGACGGCTGTGGCGTTCGTGGGTTGATGACGCGACGGAGCCGGCCGCTGTGGGGGCGGCCGGCTCCGTCTGCGCGAACGGCGCGGTGCTACTCCTTGCCCACCTCCCTGTTCACGGCGGCGGGCGACTCGTAGTCGGTCTCGGGCAGCTTCTTCAGCGCGCCCATGATGTCCTTGCTCGCGCCGTGCTGCTCCGCCTGCCGCATGATCTCGTCCTTGGAGGCCGGGTAGTCGACGCCGCCGAGGCACTTCTGCATTTCGATGGGATTCACCTTGTTCTCCATGCGCTGTGGGTTCCCGGTGGCCTGCTTCCCACGGCGCGCGGACGTGATTATTCGCCCCGATGGAGCAAGAAATTCAGGACGCTGTATAGGTGACGACGAGGACATCTCGGCGGGCGGGCCGGCCGGTGTCCACCGGCCGAATGGGGGAGACCCCGTGCAAGGTGCTGCGGTCGTCGGAGAGCAGCAGGGCCGCCGGCTCCCGCAGCGTCGTCGACAGCACCTCGCGGCCGTCGGTCGCGTACACCGTGCTCTGCCCGCCGGTGGCGTTCTCCCGGCTGATGAGCAGCGAGGTCACCAGCGTCACGCCGTCCCGGTGGCGGCCCTCGGGAGTGGGCTGCCCCTCGCCGTCGGCGGCGGCGCTCACCCGGAAGGGGTGCACTTTGACCTGCCACCGCTCCGGCCTCGCCAGCGCGTCCGCCGCCTTTCCCAGCAATTCCAGCAGCGAATGCAGGACAGGGTCGGCGAGGAATGCGTCGGTCAGCGGGTCGAAATGGCGGTCCTGCGTTTCGTAGAGGTGATTGGTGCCGGCCGGCTGCAGGAAAGGCGTATGGGGCTGGAGCGACCGTTCGCCGGTTTCCGGGTCGACGGTGAAATGGCCGTACCGGCGCAGCCTGCGGGTGCCGCGGGACGCCGCGTACGGGTCCGGCGACAGGTCTTCCCAGTGCGCGGCGAACCGCGCCCAGCCCTCGGCCCCGCCCGGCAGCGCGGCCCGCACGGCGGCCGGGGGCATGAGGTGGGCGCCGGTGGCGGCCAGTGCGGTACGGGCGGCCTCGATGTGGTCCCTACGGTCCATGCCGCCATGATGGGCGGCTCTTCCGGCGGCTGCACGTCGATGCCCCGTTACGGAGCCAACGTTCAGCGGCGCGGAGGCAGCCGGTGCAGCTCCACTTCGCTCAGCCGCCCCTCCGCCGCGGTCACCGTCATGTACGTGCAGTACGGCTCGCGGCGCCGGTCCGTCGGGGAGCCGGGGTTGAGCAGCCGCAGGCCGCCCGGCGCGACCGTGTCCCAGGGGATGTGGCTGTGCCCGAAGACCAGCACGTCGAGGTCGGGGTAGCGCTTGGCGCACCGGCGCTCGCGGCCCTGCGCCGCGCCGGTCTCGTGCACGACACCGAAGCGCAGCCCGCCCAGCTCGGCGCGCGCCACCTCCGGGAGCCGGGCCCGCAGCTCCGGCCCGTCGTTGTTCCCGTACACGCCGATCACCCGGCGGGCCCGCGCCTCCAGCAGGTCCAGCGTCGCGGCGTCCACCCAGTCCCCGGCGTGCAGCACGGCGTCGGCGCGCTCCAGCTCCGCGAGGAGCGGATCCGGCAGGACCTTGGCGCGCTTGGGCAGATGGGTGTCGGCGGTCAGCAGCAGACGCACCGGGCGGCCTCCCTGGGCGGACGGGCTCGTCACGGTACACCTGGAGCCCTCCCCGGCACCGTCGCATAGGCTCACCGGGCGATGAAGAACACTCAGGTGCCGCCGGCGGCCAAGGCGGACAGGTCGACCGTGCGGCGGCACAACCTCAGCCTGGTGCTGCGGGTGGTGCACGACGAGGGCGAGGTCACTCGCGCCGCGGTGGCCGCGCGGGTGGGGCTGACCAGGGCGGCGGTGTCCTCGCTGGTCGAGCAGTTGCTGGCGGGCGGGTTCCTGGTCGAGTCGGGCAAGACGTTCAGCGGCCAGGCGGGCCGTCCCGGCACCGTGCTGAAGGTCGCGGGCACGGGCCCGGCCGGGCTCGGCGTCGAGATCAACATCGACTACGTCTCGGTGTGCGTCGTCGACCTCGCGGGCACCGACCGGGTACGGCTGACCACCCACCTCGACAACCGGGGCGCGTCCCCCGAGGAGGTACTGGACCGGGCGGCCCGGATCGCCGCGCGCACGCTGGAGTCGGCCGCCGAGCAGGAGCTGCGCCCGGCGGGGGTGCGGCTCGCGGTCCCGGGCCTGCTCTCCGGCGGCACCGTGCGCCAGGCCCCGAACCTCGGCTGGCACGGTGTGGCGGTGGAGGAGATGTTCGGCCGGGCGCTGTCCCGGCTGCGGCCCGCCGGCCGCCCGCTGCCGGTCGGCTCCGACAACGAGGCGAACAGCGCGGCCCTCGCCGAGCTGTGGTTCGGCGGCCTGGACCGGGTGCGCAGCTTCCTGTACCTGACGGGCGAGACCGGCGTCGGCGGCGCGCTCGTACTGGACGGTGAACTGCTGCGCGGCGCGCACGGTTTCGCGGGCGAGATCGGGCATGTGGTGGTGGACCCGGACGGGCCCGAGTGCCGCTGCGGGGCGCGCGGCTGCCTGGAGCAGTACGCGGGCCAGGCCGCGCTGTTGCGCAACGCCGGGCTGGAGCCCGGGGAGGGCGGGGCGCCGGCCGTGACGGAGCTGGAGCGGCGGGCCCGGCAGGGCGAGCCGCGCGCGCTGGCGGCGATCGAGCAGGCCGGGCGGCAGCTCGGGCTGGTGCTCTCCGGCGCGGTGAACCTCTTCGACCCGGACGCCGTGGTGCTCGGCGGCAGTTACCGGCTGCTGATGCCGTGGCTGGCGCCCGCCACCCGCGCGGAGCTGGCCCGACGGGTGGTGTCGGGCCTGTGGAGCGCGGACGGCGGGCGGCTGCGCGCCTCGTCCTCCTCGGGCGACGCCGCGCGGGGCGCCGCCGCCCAGGTCGTACGGGAGGTACTGGCGGACCCGCTGGCGTACACGGGGGGCCAGTCGGGCTGAGGAGCCTCGTTCAGCGGACCGCGAGCAGGTGCTCCATCGCGAGCTGGTCGAGCCGCTCGAAGGCCATCGAGCGGCCGGCGGCCGCCGCCACGTCGAACTCCTCGTACGCGGTGCGGTCGGCCCGCAGCGCGGCGAGGCCGTCGGCGGCGGTGGGCTGCGCGAGCTCGTCCAGCCGGGAGTCGCGCAGCGCCTGCTGCACCTCGGGGTCGGCGCGGAAGGCGGCGGCCCGCTCGCGCAGGATCAGGTAGTTGCGCATGCAGTTCTTCGCGGACTCCCACACTCCGTCGAATCCGTCGGTGCGCACCGGCTTGAAGTCGAAGTGGCGGGGGCCCGCGTACCCCGCGGTCTCCAGCAGGTCCACCAGCCAGAACGCCTGCCGTAGATCGCCCGCGCCGAAGCGCAGGTCCTGGTCGTACTTGATGCCGTTCTGGCCGTTGAGGTCGAGGTGGAAGAGCTTGCCCGCCCACAGGGCCTGCGCGATGCCGTGCGGGAAGTTCAGCCCCGCCATCTGCTCATGGCCGACCTCCGGGTTCACGCCGAACAGTTCGGGGCGCTCCAGCCGCTCGATGAACGCCAGCGCGTGGCCGACGGTGGGCAGCAGGATGTCGCCGCGCGGCTCGTTGGGCTTGGGCTCGATGGCGAAGCGCAGCCCGTAGCCCTGCTCGGTGACGTACTCGGCGAGCAGGTCGAAGGCTTCCTTCATGCGGTCCAGCGCGTGCCGGACGTCCTTGGCGCCGCCGGACTCCGCGCCCTCCCGGCCGCCCCACGCCACATACGTCTCGGCGCCCAGCTCGGCCGCGAGGTCGATGTTGCGCATGGTCTTGCGCAGTGCGTAGCGGCGCACGTCGCGGTCGTTGGCGGTGAAGCCGCCGTCCTTGAAGACCGGCTGCGTGAAGAGGTTGGTGGTCGCCATCGGGACCTTCATGCCGGTGGCGTCCAGCGCGGCGCGGAACCGCTTGAGGATCGCCTCGCGCTCGGCGTCCGTGGACCCGAAGGGGATCAGGTCGTCGTCGTGGAAGGTGATGCCGTACGCGCCGAGCTCCGCCAGCCGCTCGACGGACTCCACCGGGTCCAGCGCGGGCCGGGTGGCCACGCCGAACGGGTCGATGCCGGTCCAGCCGACGGTCCACAGGCCGAAGGTGAAGCGGTCCTCGGGGGTGGGGGTGTAGCTCATGGGGCACCTCTCTTGCGTCGCACCTATTAGTAAAGGCAGAAAACAAATTAGTATGCGGCGCAGTCGCGGGGAAGCCCCCACGGCGGACCGACCGGAAATGTGTGAGGGAGGAAGCGTGCGCGGACAGCAGCGCGTGGTCATCGGGGTGGACAGCTCGACCCAGGCCACCAAGGCCGTCGTCGTCGACGTCGGGACCGGCCGCATTCGGGGGCAGGGGCGCGCCCCGCACACCGTCACCGGCAGCGACGGGGCCCGGGAGAGCGACCCGGAGGCGTGGTGGAGCGCGCTCGGCGAGGCCGTCGCCGCCGGGCTGAAGGAGTCCGGCGCCGAGCCGTCCGCCGTGGCCGGTATCGCCGTCGCGGGCCAGCAGCACGGCCTCGTCGTCCTGGACGCGGCCGGGCGGCCGCTGCGGCCCGCGCTGCTGTGGAACGACACCCGCTCGGCGCCGCAGGCCGCGGCTCTCACCGAGGCGCTCGGCGGCCCGGAAGCCTGGCTCGCCCGTACCGGATCGGAGCCCGTCGCCTCCATGACCGCTACCAAGTGGCAGTGGCTGCGGGAGCACGAACCGGCCACCGCCGACGCCGCAGCCGCCGTCCGGCTGCCGCACGACTTCCTCACCGAACGCCTCGCCGGTACGGCCGTGACCGACCCCGGCGACGCCTCGGGCACGCTCTGGTACGCCACCGCGACCGGCGCATACGACCCGGAACTCCTCGATCTCGTCGGCATGGAGGCCCGGCTGCTGCCCGAGGTCGCGCCGACCGGCGCCACCCGCGTCGGGGCGCTGACCCCGGCGGCGGCCGAGGCGCTCGGGCTGCCCGCCGGCATCCCCGTGGCCGCGGGCACCGGCGACAACATGGCCGCCGCCGTCGGCCTCGGCCTCGGCGGCGCGGGACTGCTCGACCACCCTGTGGTCAGCCTCGGCACCTCCGGCACCGTCTTCGCCGCCAGCCGCACCCGGCCCGCCGCCCCCGGTATCGCCGGGTTCGCGGCCGCTGACGGTACGTATCTCCCGCTCGGCTGCACCCTGAACTGCACGCTCGCCGTCGACAAGATCGCCGCGCTGCTGGGGCTGGACCGCGAGGACGCCGAGCCGGGCGGGGCGGCGGTCCTCCTCCCGTACCTCGACGGCGAACGCACCCCCGACCTGCCGCACGCCTCCGGGCTGCTCACCGGCGTCCGCCACGACACCACCCCGCGGCAGCTGCTCGGCGCGGCCTACGAAGGCGCGGCGTTCACTGTGCTCCGCGCGCTGGACGAGATGTTCCGCGCCTGCGGCCTGGACCCGGCGTCACCCGAGGTGCGCGACCGTCCGCTGCGGCTGACCGGCGGGGGTGCGCAGGGCCGGGTCTGGCGGGACACCGTACGGCGGCTCTCCGGCCGCCCGGTTATCGTGCCGCACCACACCGAACTGGTCGCGCTCGGCGCCGCCGCGCTGGCCGCGGGCGCGGCGACCGGCGCCGATCCCGTGGGGATCGCGGCCGGTTGGGGCACGGGGGAGGGCGAACCGCTGCCGGCCCTGCCGCGCGACCGGGCGGCGTGGGACCGCATCGAGGACGTACTGGACCGGGCGACACCGTCGCTGCTGAGCTGAGGCGGCGGCACGTGTCGGTGCGCCCCGGGCCGGCACCGCAACGTCGCGCCAGTTCAGCGCAGGAAGAGAGGCGTAGCTACGACGCCACGGCGCAGAGAATCCACGCTTCGGCCTCTTCGAAGCGGCCCGCGTCCTTCAACAGGAAGACGAGGTTGCGCATGGCCACGGTGTCGCCGGCTTCGACAGCTCGGCGGCACCAGGCTTCGGCCTCCTTGACCTGGCCCTCCTCCTTCAACAGGAAGACGAGGTTGCGCATGGCCACGGTGTCCCCGGCTTCGGCGGCTCGGCGCCACCAGGCCTCGGTCTCCTCGCTCCTGTCCGCCTCTTCCAGGAGTACGTCGACGCGTCCTTCGAGGTCTGGTTCTTCGTCGACTCGGCGGTACCAGGCCTCGGCCTCCTCGGCCCGGTCTGCCCTTTTCAGTTGAGCTCCGAGGTCGGTGTCGGCGCCTTGTGCTTCGGCGACTTCGCGGTACCAGGCGTCGGCCTGCTCGAGCCGGTCCATCCCCTCCAGCAGGACACCGAGGCCGGCGTCGGCGAACTCTGCTTCGGCGATTTGGCGGTACCAGAAATCGGCCTCCTCGCCCCGGCCTTCATCGTCCAGCAGGACACCGAGGCTGAACATGGCGCGGGTGCTCCCGGCTTCAGCGGCTCCGCGGTACCAGTGCTCCGCCTCCCCGACCCGGTTGTCCTCGTCCAGCAGGACACCGAGGTGAAACATGGCGCGGGTGTTCCCGGCTTCGGCGGCTTGCCGGTACCAAGCCTCCGCTTCCTCAATCCGTTTCGCCTTGTCAAGCATGAGGCCGAGGTTGACCGCGCTCCGGCCGTCCTCGTCCAGGAGGGCCCCGAGCTTGACCATGGCATCGGTGTCCCCGGCCTCGGCGGCTCGGCGGTACCAGGCTTCCGCCCCGCTGTTCCGGCCCTCCTCGTTCAGGCGGACACCGAGGTGGAACATGGCATCCGCATCACCGGCTTCGGCGACTCGGTGGGACCGGGCTTCCACCACTTCCTTCTGGGCTGTTCCCGCCCACATGGCCCGGAGCTTGGCCATGGCGTCGGTGTTCCGGGCTTCGGCGGCTCGGCGGAACCAGGCTTCGGCCACCTTGTTCCGGCCTGTTGCTTTCAGCAATGCCCCGAGGTTGGCCATGGCGTCGGTGTTCCCGGCTTCGGCGGCTCGGCGGAGCCAAGCTTCCGCCCCCTTGCTCCGGCCTGTCTGCTTCAGCAGGGCCCCGAGCTCGACCATGGCATCGGTGTCACCGGCCTCGGCAGCTCGGCGGAACCGGGCTTCATCGGGCACGTTGTTTCCGACGACGTCCCGCGCGTTGATCACGCTGCCTTGCCGGCCACCCGAAATGGTGTTGCGCGTGGCCTCCGCCGGCTGCGTACTCGTTCCGTGCCGCCGGCCTCCGGCGACGGTGCGGCAGGCGGTGGGATGTTGATGTTGAGGTCGTGGTTCCCGCCCCTGAGCCGGGCCAGCAGGGGAAGGCGAGGAGGGCGGCTGCTGATTGGTGGCCGGCTGTCGCCTCATGAGAGGGCCTGCGGTCGACGGGGCGGGACCGGGGGGAAGTGGTGTGGGCGGGCGGGGAGTCCACGATCGGACAGCGCGGTTGCGGGCGAGGGCGATGAATACTCCCGTGTCGCGGCTGCGTTGCTCCGGCAAGGGCCGGGCCTTCGCCCTCAAGTTGCCTTTGAGATGTTGGTACAGGCTGATCATGTCGATCGGGTCCGGTGCGTCGGGGATGCCCTCAGACAGTGCAGTGATCAGTTCACCAGTGAACGCCGTGTACGTCTCTCCCGGTGGGGCCAGCGCCATGCGCGTCGCGCTCGAAGCGGTGAGCACAAAGGAGCCCTCCACCCTCGCGTGGTCGGCGAGGCGGTCACTCGGGCTCATGTAGCCGGCCAGTGCGCGTCCGCTGTAGCAGCAGTCCAGGATCACCACGGTGCGCAGGGCACCAGCCTGCAGAACCTCATGTCTGAGGGAATCGTATGGCAGCGCTTTGTACTCGTTTTCGCGGTCCGACTGTGGCAGGGCCAGACACAGTTCGTCGCGTCGATCGATGAGACCATGCCCGGCGTAATAGACGAGTAATGTGTCCGAGGATCTGCTTGCGGCTTCTTTCACCGCGTCCAGAACCTGCTCGGCACTCTCCGGCTGGGCGAGCACGGTGCAGCGGTCGGAGGGCAGACCCCACACTGCGGGGTCGGTCAAAACCTCGCGCAGGCCGTCCAGGTTGTAGGCGACTGCGGGTAAGTCGTCCAGATGCCTGTACTTGTGCACGCCTATCAAGACTGCTGCTGAGCGGGCCGGGTCCGCGAGACCGGGCACCGGCTACTCCACGTTCCCTTGATCCGGGTCATGGTTGTCGTCGGGACCAGCGGTGTCCCAGGCCTTGAGGATCTGTTCGACGACCTCTGGCGAGGCGCCCTGGACGGTGACGGTTACGCCGTCTCGTTCCAGCCGCACCTCGGGTGGGCTCGAACGTGATCCGCGCCAAGCAGCGACGGCGACCAGCAGGCTGCCCAACGCGATGGTGTTGCTGACGACGACATTGACAACCTCCAGCGGCCCGCCCATGCGCCCTTGGCCTGGTTGTGCAGGTGCGGTGGACACCTTGGCTCGCCCACGGAGTTCAGGGTCCATGACGAGCCAGCGGTACAGCGACATCGCATGGTCGGCAGGGTCAGTGCCCCGCGCTTCTTTGTCGTTTGCACCCTCTACACACGTAAGACGAACCTCCACCGGCTCGGCTCCCCCTCGCTCGCACTGATCAGCAACGATGCACCATAGTAGAGATGATTGCCCCGCACAGGCGTTTCCCAGCTGGGGGCTCGCCGCGGAGTCAAGCGGAAGCGGTAGGGCGTGCAGCAAGTGCGCGGCACCAGCCGAAGCCGTGTGCAACGCGGCGGCTCGGAAGCGCTACCGGTCATGCCGCGCCGCGCTCCCCGAGGCGGCCCGTGGTCGAGGGTCGTGTCCGCGAAGTCAGGGGAGCCAGAGCTCTAGGCAGTGGTTACTCCCAGGGCAGCCTTCTGCCGCATGTTCGCGCATTTCAGGGCGCGCTGGATGCAGGGAAGCCGAGTCCATGACCATGGAACCGACCCGGCCCTCCGACATCGCGAGCCGGGCCCGGCTCGTCGGGCAGCCCCTAAGCCACCGCGTCCCCGAACTCCCGTACCGCCTCGTCCACGATCGTCTGCAACTGGGCGTGGTGCGCCCCGCGCCAGTACACCCGGCCGCAGGCGGTGCACTGCGCGAACACGTCGTACGTGCGCCGCGTGCCGTGCTCCAACTGCTCCCGCACCGACTCCTTGTCCGCGTCCTTCAGCTCGCCGTTGCACGCCGTGCAGCGCGTCCACGGGGCCAGCCGGGGCGCGAACCTGCCCAGTACGTCCCGGAGTTGTTCCTCCGGGCGGTCGCTGTAGACGAAGCCGCCGGCCCACAGCTCACGGCGGCGCAGCAGCCCGCGGTCCCGGGAGAGCAGTACGCGGCGCTGCGCGGCGGAGCGGGCGGCCAGCTCCGGGTCGCCGATGTCCTCGCTCTCGTACGCCGCGTCCACGCCGAGCAGCCGCAGCCGCCGTGCGAGCGTGCCGAGATGGACGTCGAGCAGGAAGCGCAGCGGTGCGCCCGGCACCCGCTGCGGCCGCTCGACCGGCCGCACCTCGACGCTCTCCCGCTCCCGGGGCACGTGCGAGACCGGCTGCGCGCGGCCGTCGACGAGCAGTGCGCCCACCTCGGTGAGCGGCACGCCGAGCGATTCGACGATGTGGCCGAGCGTGGACGACCCGTCGGTGACGAAGGCGGTGGGGCCGCCGCGCCGGCCGGCAGCGGCGAGAACCCGCAGCTCGGGGGCGAAACTGATGGTGATCTCCGGACCGTTCACCCCCACAGCATGCCATCACCGCGACGCGTCGGACCGGGGATTTTCCGCCGTGCCGACGACGCGCGCGTACTGGGCTGCCAGCCCCTCCAGCAGCGCCTGCAGGCCGGTCTCGAAGGCGCCCTCGTCGACCGACCGCTGGTGCTGGGCCAGCAGATGGGCCTGGTCGAGGTGGGGGTACGTACCGGCGTAGAGGTCCGCGTCGGTGGGGAAGCCGGCGGCGAACGAGCCGAGGGCCGAGCCGGTGATGAAGTACCGCATCGAGGCGCCGATGTGCGTGGCGTGCGCGCGCGGCCAGCCGGCCGCGACCAGGCCGCCGAAGACCGCGTCGGCCAGCCGCAGGGAGTTCGGGCGGTGGGCGGAGGGGCGCATGAGGGCCGGGACGAGGTTGGGGTGGCCGGCGAGGGCCGCGCGGTAGGAGCGGGCCCAGTCGCGCAGCGCCGTACGCCAGTCCAGGCGGCCGAACATCGACAGGTCGACCTGGCCGACGACCTGGTCCACGAGCGCGTCGACCAGCTCGTCCATGGTGCGGAAGTGGTTGTAGAGCGAGGGTCCCGTGACGCCGAGGACGGCCGCGAGCCGCCGCGTGGACAGGGCCTGGAGCCCCTCGTCGTCGACGAGCCGCAGGGCCGCTTCCATGATGCGGTCGCGGCTGAGCAGTGGTTGGCGCGGGCGGGCCACGGCGCATCTCCTCGGCAGGTCGGCGGGACGTGGACCTTACACGGTGGGTGCCCGGACGGTCGCGGAGCACCTCTTTTCAGCGGCATGACGGCGGAGTAAGGTGCGAAAAACTTGCACCGCTAGTTTATGAGTAGCGGGCGCGTCGTACACAGCGTCGTACACGGCGAACAGGAGCATCCGCACATGACCACCCTGTCCCTGGCCACGATCCTCGCCGAGGCCGCCCGGCGCCGTCCCGATCACCTCGCGCTCGTCGAGGGCGAGCGGCGGATCACCTTCGCGGAGCTGTGGCGGCAGGCCAGGACCCAGGCGGCGGCGCTGGGCGCGCTCGGCGTGCGGCCCGGCGACAAGGTCGCTCTGATGGCGCCGAACACCGCCGAATTCCCGCGCGCCTACTACGCGATCCTCGCCGCGGGCGCCGTCGTGGTCCCCGTACATCTGCTGCTCTCCGCGGGCGAGGTGGCGCACGTGCTGCGCGACAGCGGCGCGAAGCTGCTGCTCTGCCACGCGGACCAGGCGGCGACCGGCGGCGAGGCCGCGGCCGCCACGGACGCGCGGATGGTCACCATCGGGCCCGAGGTACGGGTGCCGGGTGCGGACGGCCGGCTGGAGGACCTGGCGGAGACCGTGGAGCCGCTGCCGACGTACGTCACCCGCGAGGCCGAGGACCCGGCCGTGGTCTTCTACACCAGCGGCACCACGGGCGTCCCGAAGGGCGCCGTGCTCACCCACCTCAGCCTGGTCATGAACGCGACCACCAACGCCTTCGACTCCCACGAGGTGCGGCCTGACGACATCACCTTGGGCGCGCTGCCGCTGTACCACACCTTCGGGCAGACGGCGAGCATGAACTCCTCCTGGCGGCGCGGCGCGACGCTCGTCCTGCAGCCGCGCTTCGACGCCGCCGCGGCCCTGGAGCTGATGGTGCGCGAGGGCGTCAACACCTTCCAGGGCGTGCCGACCATGTACGTACGGCTGCTGGAGGCCGCGGGCACGGCCGCTGAACTACCCAAGCTGCGGCGGTGCGTCTCGGGCGGCGCCTCGCTCCCGGTACCGGTGCTGGAGAAGTTCACCGAGGTCTTCGACACGGCGGTGTACGAGGGGTACGGACTCTCCGAGACCTCCCCGACCGCGGCCGTCAACCAGCCGGTCTTCGGCACCCGCGCGGGCACCGTCGGCCACGCGATCTGGGGCGTGGACGTGGAGATCGCCGCGCCCGAGCCCGCCGACCGCATCGACCTGCTGCCCGCCGGCGAGCTGGGCGAGGTCGTCGTGCGCGGCCACAACGTCTTCGCCGGCTACCTCGGCCGCCCCGAGGAGACCGCGGCAGCGCTGGTCGATGGATGGTTCCGCACCGGCGACATCGGCACGAAGGACGCCGAGGGGTTCCTCAGCATCGTCGACCGCAAGAAGGACCTGATCATCCGGGGCGGCTTCAACGTCTACCCGCGCGAGGTCGAGGAGGCGCTGCTGCGCCACCCCGGCATCGCGGAGGCCGCGGTCATCGGCCTGCCGCACCCCACGCACGGCGAGGAGGTCTGCGCCGTGCTCATCCGCGACAAGCACGCGGACGCGGCGCCCACCGCCGAGGAGATCATCGACTGGTCCAAGGAGCGGCTGGCCAAGTACAAGTACCCGCGCCGCGTCGAGTTCGTCGACGCCTACCCGCTCGGCCCGAGCCACAAGGTGCTGAAGCGTGAACTCCGGAAGCGGTTCACGGACCGGTCGGCCTAACCTCGGACGCAGCGCCGCCCGCAGCGGGAGAATGGCGGCGGCACACGGCCGTCGACGGACTGCGGGGCGAGCGATGCGGACAGGGCTGCTACGGATGGTGGGCGCGGCGACCGCCGTGTACGGCCTGGCGGTGACGGCCCGGCCGGAGCTGCTCGCCCGACCCTCGGGACTGGCGGACGCGGGCGGCCGGGTGGCCGAGGCGACCCGCGTCTCGCTGCGGCCACTGGCCTGGCGCGACGCGGCGAGCGGCGCCGCGTTGGTCCTCGCGCCCGAGGGCCCGGCGCTGCGGACGGCCGCGCTGGTCCGGATCGCCGCCGACTTCGGGGACGCGGCCCTGCTCGGCGCCACGCTCCCGGACCGGTCCGCGCGCCGGATGGCCGTCGCGGTGTCGGTCGGTTGGGGCGCCCTCTCGCTGGCGGGGCTGCTCGCGCCCGCCCCGCGGCGGCCGCGCCGCGTGCCCGGCCGGGCGTAGCGCACCCGCCGGGCGGCTTCCGTACGGCGTTCGCCTGCTGGGTCTTCTCACGAGACGGTCCGTATCCTGGCGGCATGAGGCGGACATCCTTTGCCCACTGGCCCTGCTCGATCGCCCGCACGATGGACCTGCTGGGCGACTGGTGGACGCCGCTCGTGCTGCGCGAGGCGTTCTACGGGATCCGGCGGTTCGACGCGTTCCAGGAGTCGCTGGGGATCGCCCGCAACACCCTGACGGACCGGCTGCGCCGGCTGGTGGACGAGGGGCTGCTGGAGAAGCGGCCGTACCAGACCGAGCCCGTGCGGTACGACTACGTCCTCACCGAGAAGGGCCGCGACTTCTACACCGTGCTGCTGGCCATGAACCGGTGGGGCGACCGCTGGCTGGCCGGTGAGCAGGGGCCGCCGATCGTCTTCCGGCACGACGCGTGCGGGCACGACAGCCACGCCGAGGTGGTCTGCGCCGACTGCGGCGAGCCGATGACGGCGGAGAACACCCACGCCCGGCCGGGCCCCGGCTATCCGCCGAAGCTGGCCGAACGGCCGGACGTACGGGAGCGGTTCGGCCACTGAGCCACCACTGAGGCACCACGCCGCATTGGCGGTGCTTACCCTTGACAGGTGAGTCCAACTACGCAACTTTGGAGGTCAGAGCCCCGCCAAGGGGTAGTGCTGAGGAGGCTTGCCAGGCATGGAGTGGACGGGCGCGCGGTACGCGGACGGGCCGACGGTCGAGGTGGACACCTGGGTCGGCGCCCCGCCGGAGCGGGTGTGGGAGCTGGTGTCCGACGTCGAGCTGATGCCGGAGCTGAGCGCCGAGCTGCGGTCGGCGCAGTGGCTGGACGGCGCGTCGGGGCCGGCCCTCGGCGCCCGCTTCGTGGGCCACAGCGCCCATGAGGCGCTGGGGGAGTGGCAGACCACTTCGTACGTCGTGGAGTGCGACCCGCCGCGTGCCTTCGCCTGGGCCGTCGAAGACCCCGAACACCCCAACGCCACCTGGCGGTTCACCCTCGCCCCCGAGGACGGTGGCACCCGGCTGCGGCAGTGGGTCCGGCTGGGCCCCGGCCGGTCAGGGCTCTCGCTGGCCATCGACCGCATGCCGGAGAAGGAGCAGAAGATCGTCCACGTACGGCTGCGGGAGTTCGAGCGGAACATCACGGCCACGCTCGGCGCGCTCAAGGAACGGGCCGAGCTGAGCGGCTCCCGGAAGGCGGGCGCCTGATGCGTACCGCGACGACGATCGAGGCGTCCGGCGGCCCGTGGCCGGAGCTGGTGGATTACGTCACCGAGGCCGAGAAGCTGGGCGTGGACATCTGCTGGGTGGCCGAGGCGTGGGGCTCCGAGGCGCCGTCCCCGCTGGGATACCTCGCCGCGCGCACCGAGCGCATGCTGCTCGGCTCGGGCATCATCCAGCTCGGCACCCGTACGCCGATGGCCATCGCCCGCGCGGCGATCACCCTGGCGCAGATCTCCGGAGGCCGCTTCCTGCTCGGGCTCGGTCCGTCCGGGCCGCAGGTGATCGAGGGGCTGCACGGCGTGCCGTTCGCCCGGCCGCTCACCCGCATGCGGGAGACCGTCGAGATCGTGCGGCAGGCCGCGGCCGGCGAGAAGATCGCTTACTCCGGGCGGGAGTTCACGATCCCGCTGCCGGGCGGCGAGGCCAAGCCGATGCGGCTCTCGATGCGTGCCGAGCACGACATCCCGGTCTACCTGGCCACCCTCTCGCCGAAGATGCTCCGGCTGACCGGCGAGGTCGCCGACGGCTGGCTGGGCACGTCCTTCGTGCCCGAGGGGGCCAAGGAGGCGTACTTCGACCACCTGGACGCGGGGCTGGCCGCCGCGGGGCGTACCCGGGCGGGGTTCGACGTCTGCCAGGGCGCCGAGGTGGCGTTCGCCGAGGACGAGGACGCGCTGCGCGCGATGGTGGCCGGGCGGAAGAAGGAGCTGGCCTTCAGCCTCGGCGGCATGGGCTCGGCGAGCACGAACTTCTACAACCGCGCGTACAGCCGCCAGGGCTGGGCCGAGGTCGCGGCCGAGGTGCGGGAGCGCTGGCAGGCCGGGGACCGGGACGGCGCCGCCGGGCTGGTCACCGACGAGATGGTGCTCGGCACGACGCTCATCGGGACGGTGGACATGGTCCGCGCCCGGCTGCGGGTCTGGCAGTCCGCGGGCGTCGACACCGTACGGCTGTACCCCGCGGGCGACACCCTCGACGCCCGGCTGACCACCCTCGGCCGCGCCCTGGACCTCGTACGCGAGGTGACCGCCGAGGCCGGATAGCCGTCGGCCGTCAGAAGCCCACCGCCCCGTCGATCCCCTCGCGCAGGAAGTCGGCGTGGCCGTTGTGGCGGGCGTACTCGTGGATGACGTGCAGCATGACGAAGCGGAGCGAGACGTCCTTGTCCCAGCGCGCGAAGTGGCCGGTCACGTCGAGCGAGGGCGCCGCCGCTTCGATGCGCTGGGCGTGGCCGACCTCGGCCTCCCAGGCCGCGAACGCCTCGGACGGGGTGGCGCCGCTCGCGTCGAACGCGGCCTGGACGTCCCGCTCGGGCGACCAGAGGAAGGGGACGTCCTCGGCGTCGATGACCCGGCGGAACCAGGTGCGCTCCACCTCCGCCATGTGCCGTGCCAGGCCGAGCAGGGTCAGCGTGGACGGCGGCATGGAGCGGCGGTGCAGCTCCTCGTCGGTCACGCCCGCGCACTTCATCGCGAACGTGGCGCGGTGGAAGTCGAGGAAGGCGCGGAGCGTCTCCCGTTCCCCGCCCCGCAGCGGCGGTATCACCCGGTCGTCCTTGATCGCCGGCTGTCCGGTGGTCGCCGACTGCTCGTTGGTCGCCGACTGTTCGCTGGTCACGTGTGGTCCCCTCCCCGGGGCCGCGTCCTGCCGCGGCCCCGGCGTGAGGTTAGCCCGCTTCGGTCTTCGCCGCCGGAGTTTCCTCGGTGCGCTTGCCCAGCACGCTGTGCCGCCGGCCGTATCCGAAGTACAGCGCGAGGCCGGCCGCGAGCCAGACCAGGAAGCCGATCCAGGTGACGACCTGGAGGTTGAGCATCAGGTAGAGGCAGCAGAGCAGCGAGATCAGGGGGATGACGGGCACCCAGGGCGTACGGAACGCGCGGGGCAGGTCGGGGGCCGTGCGCCGCAGGATGAGCACGCTCGCGGAGACCGCGGCGAACGCGAACAGCGTGCCGATGTTGACCATCTCGGCGAGCAGGTCGAACTTCAGGAACGCGGCCAGGCACGCCATGATGACGCCCAGCACCCACAGGTTGATCTTCGGCGTGCCGTGCTTGGGGTCCACCTTGCACAGCGCCTTCGGCAGCAGCCCGTCGCGGGCCATCGCGAAGACGACCCGGCTCTGGGAGCGGAAGCAGATCAGGCTCACGGCGGTCAGGCCGACCACCGCGCCCACGCTGATGACCGTGGCGAAGGCCGGGTGCCCCTTGGCCGTGAAGGCGTCCGCGAGCGGCGCCTGCACCGACAGCTCGGAGTAGTGCTGCATGCCGGTGACCACCAGGCACACCGCGACGTACAGCACGGTGACGATGATCAGCGAGGCGATGATGCCGATCGGCAGGTCGCGCTGCGGCTTACGGGTCTCCTCGGCGGTCGTCGCGACCATGTCGAAGCCGATGTACGCGAAGAAGACCATCGCGGCGGCGCTCAGGATGCCGGCCACGCCGAACGCGGTCGGGGTGATGCCGGTGAGCACCTGCAGCAGCGGGGCCTGCAGCCCGGCGACCTTGCCGGTCGGCGCGGCGTCGGGCACGAAGGGGTGGTAGTTCGCGGTGTCGATGAGGAACGCGCCCGCGATGATCACCAGCAGCACGATGGCCAGCTTGATCGCGACGAGCACGTTGGTGACGCCCTTGGACAGCTTGCCGCCCGCGATCAGTACGCCGGTCAGCACGAGGATGAGCAGCGCGGCCGGCAGGTTCATCACCGAGCCGTCGCCGCCGCTCAGCGCGGCCGGCAGGTGCACGCCGATGCCGTTGAGCATCGAGTTCAGATAGCCGGACCAGCCGACCGCGACCACCGAGGTGGCCAGCGTCAGCTCCAGGCTCAGCGCCCAGCCGATGATCCAGGCGGGCAGCTCGCCGAGCGAGGTGTAGGAGTACGAGTAAGCGGAGCCGGCGACCGGCACCGAGGACGCGAATTCCGCGTAACACAGTGCGGCGCAGGCGCAGACCGCGGCGGCGACGACAAAGGAAAGCGCCACGGCCGGGCCCGCCATGTTCCGGGCCACCGTGCCGGTCAGTACGAAGATTCCGGTGCCGAGAATGACACCCACCCCGAGGATCGTGAGATCCAGCGCGGAAAGATCACGGCGAAGGCGCTGTTCGCCTTCTCCGCGGGCCTCCTTCAGCGCGCGTTCCAGGGGTTTCTTTCGTAGCAGACTCACGGTGGTTATCCGAACTCTCAGGGTTACCGGGAACAAAGGGTGGTGTTCCCGAGCAGGGAGTGTCGGACAGCCGCGCAGCTCACCGCAACGCGACGCCCCGGTGTCTCACATCCTGATACGCCTCGTCCGCGCCCGTATTTCTCCGGTCACCTCACTCGCATGACCGTGTCACTCACATCACCGTGCCGATATGCCACGGCACGAATTCCTCCTCGCCGTATTCCATTGATTCGCTCTTCGTGGGCTCGCCCGAGGCAACCGCGAGGACGCGTTCAAAAATGACCTGCCCCGTTTCCTCGACGGTGCTGGTGCCGTCGATGATGCCGCCGGTGTTGATGTCCATGTCATCGGCCATGTGCTCGAACAGCGGGGTATTGGTGGCGAGTTTCAGGCTCGGTACGGGCGCGCATCCGAAGGCCGAGCCGCGTCCGGTCGTGAAGCACACCATGTTCGCGCCGCCCGCGACGATGCCGGTCACCGAGACCGGGTCGTAGCCGGGGGTGTCCATGAAGACGAAGCCCTTGCCGGTGACGGGCGCCGCGTAGTCGACGACGTCGGCGAGGGCCGTCGTGCCGCCCTTGGCGACCGCGCCGAGCGACTTCTCCAGGATGGTGGTGAGGCCGCCCGCCTTGTTGCCGGGGGAGGGGTTGTTGTCCATCGACCCGCCGTTCTTCGCGGTGTACTCGCGCCACCACGCGATCCGCTCCAGCAGCTTCTCGCCGACCTCCTTGGTGGCGGCGCGGCGCACGAGCAGGTGCTCCGTGCCGTAGATCTCCGGGGTCTCGCCGACGACGCCGGTGCCGCCGTGCCGGACCAGCCGGTCGACCGCGTTGCCGAGCGCGGGGTTGGCGGTGATGCCGGAATACGAGTCGGAGCCGCCGCAGTTGGTGCCGAGGATCAGCTCGCTCGCGGGCACGGTCGTCCGGCGGGCGCGGTCGGCGGCCGGCAGCATGGCGGTCAGCCGCTCGACACCGGCCGCCACGGTCTTCTTCGTACCGCCGAGCTCCTGGATCGTGCTCGCGGAGACCGACAGGTCCGCACGGAGCGGCAGTCCGTCGGTCAGCGCCGCGATCTGGTTGTCCTCGCAGCCCAGCCCGAGGAGCAGGAAGCCGGCGAAGTTCGGGTGCATCAGATAGCCGCGCAGCACGCGCCGCAGTACCTCGATGCCCTCGCCGTCCGCGGCGAGCCCGCAGCCCTGGCCGTGGGTGAGCGCCACGACGCCGTCGATGTGGTCGTAGTCGTCCAGCACGCCGGAGTACCGCAGCCGCGCGGCGATCTGTTTGGCGGCGGTGGCCGAGCAGTTGACGCTGGTGAGGATGCCCAGATAGTTCCGGGTGCCGACCGAGCCGTCGGCGCGCACGTACCCCTGGAAGGTGGCCCGCTCGGACTCGGGGAGCGGCTCCACCGGCCGGGCGTCCACGGAGAACTCGTAGGCGCGCTCGAACTCCCGGTACTCCAGGTTGTGCAGGTGGACATGGTCGCCGGGCGCGATGTCCGTCGCCGCGAAGCCGATGATCTGGCCGTACCGCAGCACGGGCGCGCCCCGGCGGACGGCGCGCAGCGCGATCTTGTGCCCGCGCGCCACGCCGTCCCGCAGCAGTACGGTCTCCCCGCCCGCGTCGACGGCGGTGCCCGCCGGGATGTCGGCCGCCGCGACCGCGACGTCGTCCTGGGGCTGAAGGCGGAGGGCACGGGCGGCTGCGGGCGGGACCATGAGCACCTCGATACGTGGGCGGGAGCGGCCGGCGGGTCGGATGTTCTGACGCGCTCTCACGTATGCCCGGGCACCCGCTCATTGACGCCGCTCAGAAGGCGGCTTTACGCTCCCGCTCAACAGGTCGGACAACGTTCGGTATTTCGAACCGAACGCGATCAGAGAGGCTCCCATGCTGACGACGCCCCTGAGCGGTGTGATCCCCGTCGTCCCGACGGTCTTCGACGACGAGGAGGAGCTGGACCTCGCCGGGCTGGCCCGGGTCGTCGACTACCTCATCGACGGCGGCGCCGACGCGCTGTGCGTCCTCGCCAACTACTCCGAGCAGTTCTCGCTGACGGACGAGGAACGCGACCAGGTGTGCCGTACCGTCCTCGAACGCACCGCGGGGCGCGTCCCGACGGTCGTGACGACCAGCCACTACAGCGCCCGCGTCGCCGCCCGCCGCAGCCGCGAGGCGCAGGCGATGGGCGCCGACATGATCATGCTGATGCCGCCGTTCTTCGGCGCCACGATGGCGGTCCCCGAGGCGGCACTGACCGAGTACTTCACCACCGTGGCCGCCGCCACGGACCTCCCGCTGATGGTCCAGGACGCCCCCATGTCCACCACGCCGCTGTCCGTCGGCGTCCTCGTCCACCTGATCAAGGAGGTGCCGCAGCTGCGGTACGCCAAGATCGAGACGCCGGGCGCCGCCGACAAGCTCCGCACCCTCATCGCCGCGGTCGGCGACCGGCTGGAGGGCCCGTTCGACGGCGAGGAGGCCGTCACGCTCATCCCCGACCTGGACGCCGGCGCGGTCGGCACGATGTCCAGCTCGACCGTGCCCGACCGGCTCGGCCGGATCGTCCGGCAGTACCACGCGGGAGACCGGGCCGGCGCGGTCGCGGACTGGGAGGAGCTGCTGCCGCTGATCCACTACGAGAACCGGCAGTGCGGGCTGCGCGCGCAGAAGATCCTCCTGGCGGAGGGCGGCATCATCGGCTCCGAGCGCACCCGCGCGCCCTTCGGCCCGGTACCGCCCGCGACTCGCGCCGGGCTACTCGAACTGGCCCGGCGGCACGATCCGTTGGTGCTGCGCTGGGGGCGGTGACGGAGGCTCTGCTCAGCCGGACGCGGTCCCGTCGGGTGCGGTGCCGTCCGGCGTGTGGCCGCTGGACCGCAGTGGTCGTACCGGGAGGTCGGCGACCAGCCGGCCGTCCTGGTCCTCCACCAGCAGGGACTTGATGGAGTCGCGGGCCATCGCGGTCATCATGCGGGTACGGGCACCGGGACCCGGCGCGGTGAGACTGCCGGCGGGTACCCGGTTCCCGTCGGCATCGGCCGTCATCATCCGGTACGTCCGGCCGGGCGTGAGCCCGGACAGGGACACCGGCACCTCGGTGCCCCACGGGTGCGGGATCATCAGCCCCTCGCGGGCCACCGTGACGACGTCCACCGGGCCGCTGTCCCGGTCGTGCACGGCCACCGGTACCAGGATCGCGATCGCGGCCAGTACGGCGGCGGCCGCCAGGACGGCGAGCCGGCGCGTGCGCCGGGGCCAGGGGCGGGACGAGGGCGCGGGGACCGGTACAGCCGAGGGGAGCGGGAGGAGCCCGGGCGCGGGCAGTTGCGACGGCGCACCCTCCGCGCGCTCGAACGTCCGCACCACCCGGCGCACGCCTTCGCACTCGGCCGCGCACTCCTCGCACCCCGCCAAGTGCCGGGTCAGGGCGGCCGGCAGCGGGCGGCCCAGCAGCAGGAGTTCGGTCGCCTGCGAACGGACCGCCTGGCACAGGGCACTCATGGGGCCAGCCATCCGTTCTCCTCCAGGATGCTCCGTAGCGCGCGGACACCGTAATACAGCCTGCTGCGCATGGTGGCCGCCGGGATGCCGAGTTCGGCGGCGAGGTCCGCGCAGGTCCGGCCGAGGAAGTAGACCTCCACGACGGCCTGCCGCTGATCGTCGGAGAGCCGCAGCAGCGCTTCGTCCAGCTCGATGCGGGTCAGCAGGTGATCGAAGACATCGGTGCGGACCGGCTCCGGCTCCTGCTGCTCCCGGCGGTCGGCGCGGTCGCGCACGGACCGGCGGCGCACGGCGTCGACCACCGCGTTGCGGGCGATGGCGAAGAGCCAGGTGCGCAGCGTCGCGCGGGCCGCGTCGAAGCCGTCGGCCGCGCGCCAGGCGCGGATGAAGGTCTCCTGGACCACGTCCTCGGCGAGCTGGTGGTCGCCGAGCGCGTTGAGCGCGAAGCCGTACAGCTCGCCGCCGTACCGGTGGTAGGCGATCCGTACGTCCGCCTCCCCGGCCAGCGTCTCCTCGACCGGCGCGTCCCCGGCCGGCGGCTTCGCGCCGGGCGCGCCGGCCGTCCCGCGGCGGCGCACGCGCCGGAGCAGCCCGCCCACTACCGGCTCCGCCCCGGAAGTCCCGCCCACCGCACACGCATGCGCCCGTCCTCCTCCAACGCCGAGAGTCGATCACCGTCCCAGGGAGTACGCGGCGCGGACGCTCCGCGTTGAAGCCACCCGCAGAAAATCTTCAGGAATCCTCGGTCAGGACGACATGATTGAGGTACCGGCTCCCGAGGCCCACGAGCAGCCTGGCCTTGTCGCGGTCCAGGCGTACTTCGATACGGCCGTGCCGGTGCGCGTCGGTGGCCAGGCTCAGCAGGTCGGACGCGCAGCCGACGCTGAGGAAGTGCAGCCGGGAGAGGTCCACGACCAGATGGCCGTCGTGCGCCGAGCGCTTGAACGCCTCGCGCAGCGCGGAGATCCAGTCGATCTGGGTGGCCATGTCGGCCTCCCCGATCAGCCGGACGGCGCCCGCCGCGTGCAGCGCACGCAGCGCGCCCGGCCCGTCGAGCAGGTCGTGCGGGTGGGCCGCGTGCATGGCGTCGAGCACCGCGGGCTCGAAGGCGCTCGTGTCGTACGCGCAGATCTCGCTGTAGGAGCGGGCGGCGAAAAGATGCGCCGTGTTCTTCTCGCGGGCCATCACCTCCTCCACGTCCGCGCCGAGGTCGGCGACCCAGCGCATGTCGATGTACGTGCGCAGTCCGGCGTAACGCTTCGCGAGCGCGCCGGCGATCTCCTCCTGGAGGCGCCGCCACTGGCGGGTGGGGGTGAAGCGGTCGTCGGGGTGGAGCAGCATGCCCATGCTGGCGAACACCAACTGGCCGCGGGCACAGACGTGGTCGAGCGAGGGGCCGTGCTCCTCCAGCCGTTCCCGCACCGTGTCGCGGTCGGCCTGTGGTGCGGGGCAGATGATGACCTTCTCGCCGCGCGCCAGTCCCGACCACGCGTACGCGGCCACCAGGTCCCACCTCGGCCGCTCCGTGTACCGGCAGAACGCGTGGTCCCCGGCCCGCAGTCGCTGTACGGGCAGTGTGCCGCGCCGCATCGCCTCCCCGGCCATCGTCCGCCGCCTCCCGACCGCACCACCGCCCGGACTGTGCCGTACGCCAAGCCCAGCAGAACGTAAACGACCGCGCGCGCTCCGCGCCGAGTCGTGCACCAACTGCCCGACTGTGCAAGAAAACCGCTTACCCGAGCCCTCTACCAGAACGAACCGGTGCCGAACCCGAACGAGAGCGGTCGGCTCCGGTCCACCGCCCCGCGGCATTGACCCCGACCCTCCCGCCCCTTACGTTCACCCTCCGGCGCGCGGCACGGAACGCGCGTCGTCGGCTTTCCGAAGGAGGCCCAGGTGTCCGTCACCATTTGTTCCCTGCTGTGGGACGCGAAGCGGCACGGCGCACGTACGCAGCAGATCTCCTACGACTCCGACGGCTACCACCTCGTCCGCTTCCCCTACGGCACCTCGGACGAGAGCTACGACCCGTGGCGCATGCACGACCCGGCCAACGGCGGCGGCGACCCCTCGGCCTTCCCCGACGCCCGCTCCGGACTGATATGGCCCAGCCACGAGGGCTGGGGCGTGCTCTCCGCGATGGTCTTCTGGTCCGCCGACTCCCGCCCCAACGAATACCGCGCCCGCTTCGTCCGCGACCCGCTGAACAGCGCCGGCGGCTATGACTCCACGGCCACGACGGACACCTGGAAGACCGGCGGCGGCCAGTACAAGACGTACATGTGGCAGATCTTCGTCCACCCCGGCACCCCGCTCGGCCTGAAGATCTCCGCCCGCGGCAGCGGCGACACCAAGGTCCGCGTCCCGATCACCCACGCCCAGTTCAAACTGGCCATCCACACGGACGTGAAGCGGCCCTGAGTGCTGGACGGAGCAGGCCGGGTGGAGCCGGGTGGTGGCGGTGAGCAGCGGGAGTACGCTGAAATCAGTCCCGTGACAGAGAGGCGGTGAGGCGGCCATGGACACCGGTATCACCATCGCCGTCATCCTCGCGATGATCGTCCTGGGGGCGCTGCTGATCCACCGCCTGAACGACCAGCAGACCGGCCGGATCGCGGCACACCCGCACGGCCACCGCCTGCATTGGCACCGGGCCCTGCACGGCCACCGGGTCCTGCCGCGGCACCGGGGCCTGCCGGGTCACCGGCGCCGTCACGGCTCCACCGAGCCGCCGCCCCCTGGGGCACATTCGTAGTTCCGTCAGGGTCAGTCCGCCGCAGGGCGGGCGGCCCCGATCGGCGGGGGTGTGCCGACGGTGTGGCCGAAGTAGTCGGTCTTGCCCGGGTCGGTGTCGAAGTCCTTCCGCAGGTCCAGGCCCTTGCCCTGCAGGGCGGGGCAGTCGGGGACGAGCAGCCGGGCGTCGGCGGCGGAGCGGATGTCCGGCAGCGCGCCGCCGGTGAAGCAGGGCCTGGCGGTCAGGCCGGTGGGGCGGTCGTCGGCGGTTTCCTGGGAGGTGGCGGCGCGCCAGTCGGGCAGGGCGTAGTAGGCGCGGCCCGCCCAGCTCACCTTCCACTTGCTTTGCGGGGCGCGGTAGTTGTTGCCTTGCAGGACGACATCACGGAGGTCGAGGCCGCTCTCCGCGGCGACCAGCGGGGAGCCGTCGGTGACCAGGAGGTTGTTGCGCAGGGTGACGCCTGTTTCGCCCCTCTCCAGCTGTACCGCGGGACCGATTCCGTTGGGGGAGGCCGTCATGATCACGGTGTTCTGGTAGATCCGCAGTTTCCGGATGTCCGTGCCGTGGACGGCCAGCCCGCCGTGGCTGGGCAGCTTGCGCCCGTCGTTGTTGCTGATGTTGTAGCGCATCGTGTTGTTGGTGTGGGCGCCGTTCGCGTGGCGTGTGTAGGCATAGAAGCCGGGGCCGTCGTTGTGGAAGGCCAGGTTGTACTGGATCGTCGCGTCCGAGACGCTGGAGTCCAGCCCGAAGCCGGAGCCGTCGACGCGGGATCCCGTGTGGTTGCGGTAGGCGGTGTTGTGTTCGAGCAGCACTTCGGTGGCGTCGTAGGCCCAGATGCCCGCCGGGCCTGCGGGCGCCTCGGCTGCCGCGCGCTTCCCGTTGTCGTGGGCGCTGGAATGCCGCACCGTGGCGTCGCGTACACCGCCGAGGATGATGCCGTTGCCGGTGTGGCGGTCGTTTGCCGTGGGGTCGCCGGGATTCCGGTACGCCTGGACGTCGGCGATGTCGACGTTCTGGTGCGCGTAGCCCGGGTCACGGGGGTCGAAGGTGGGGCCGTAGGTCAGCAGCCCGGCGTCCTTGTTGGCGTGCAGGCGTGCCGTGCGGACCGTCACGTCCTTGAAGCCGGTCCGGCCGGCCCCGCCGCCGACCGCGATACCCACCTGGAAACGGGAGACATCGACGCCGGAGACGGTGACATGGTCCAGCTTCGTCCCGTCCCGGAGGTCGCTGTAGACGTTGATGCCGCTGTCGCGGGTGTAGGCAGTGCCCTTTCCGGTGAGGGTGAGGTCGCGGATGTCCACCCCAGCGGTGTTGTGCACGGAGACGGCGGGGCTTCCGGTGGCCTCGATGGTCGCGTGTCCCCGGCCGTACGATCCGATCACCACGGGCCGGTTCGCGTCTCCCGCTTCGCCGCGTTTGACGGCGATGGTGCCGGAGAACCGGGCGCCGCCCTTGAGCAGCAGCCGGTCGCCGGGGTGGAGTGCCACGCGTTCGGCCCGCGCGAGGGTGCGCCAGGCCGTGCCCGGTGACGACCCTTTGTCGCGGTCGTCACCGCGCGGGCTGACGTAGTACGTGTGGGACACCGGCGGAGGCGGGGAGTAGTGCGGCGTTCCGGCGCAGCCGCTGGCGGCGATCACCAGGATCGCGGCGGTGAGGGCGCCCGGTGCGTAGCGTGCGGGGGCGCTGTGCGCGGCTGTCCGGCGCATCGTGCTCATGCCTCCACGGACTCCTGGAACGCCCGGTACGACGCTCCGTCCAGGGGTGGCGGACAACGCCCGGCGAACCAGGCGACCGTGTTCCGCAGGCCCTCCTCAAGGGGGATCACCGGAGCCCAGCGGAGCTCCTCGCGGGCCCGGGTGATCACGGGGCACCGGCGGGTCGGGTCGTCGACCGGCAGCGGGCGGTGCTCGATGCGGGAGGGCGAGCCGGTGAGGCAGAGCACGAGTTCCGCGAGCTGGCGGACGGTGCGCTCGCTGGGGTTGCCGAGATTCACCGGGCCGCTGTGGGTGCTGTCGAGCATCGCCACGATGCCGCGGACGAGATCGTCGACGTAGCAGAAGCTGCGGGTCTGGCTGCCGTCGCCGTAGAGGGTCAGCGGGTGGCCCGCCAGGGCCTGGCGGACGAAGGTGGACACCACCCGGCCGTCGTGCGGCCGCATCCGGGGGCCGTAGGTGTTGAAGATCCGTAGGATCCCGACGTCGACGTCGAGGCTGCGCCGGTACGCCATGGACAGCGCCTCCGCATACCGCTTGGCCTCGTCGTACACGCTGCGCGGGCCGACCGGATTGACATTGCCCCAGTAGTCCTCGGGCTGCGGGTGGACCGCGGGGTCGCCGTACGCCTCGCTGGTGGAGGCGAGGACGAAGCGGGCGCCGTGCCGCTGCGCCAGCCGCAGCGCGTTCTCCGTCCCCCGGCTGCCGACGGACAGGGTCTCCAGCGGCAGCCGGTGATAGTCCGGGGGCGAGGCAGGGCTGGCGAGGTGGGCCACGGCGTCCACCGGTCCGCTCACGTCGAACGCGGCTGTCACGTCGGCGCGGCCGAGCCGGAAGCGGGGGTCCCCGATCAGATGGGCGACGTTCGCCGGTTTGCCGGTGGAGAAGTTGTCCAGGCACCATACCGTGTCTCCTCTGCGGAGCAGGGCTTCGCACAGGTGCGATCCGAGGAATCCGCCACCGCCGGTCACCACGACCTTCATGACGCGCCTCCCGCGAGCGCCGCTGACGGGGCGAGCCACGGGCGGCCGAGCGCGTGCAGCGTCCAGCCGGCCAACGACCAGGGCTCCGCGTCGAGGCTGTTGCGGGCGTCCAGGATGAGCGGGTCGCGCACCACGGCGGCGAGCGCCGCGGGGTCGATCTTCCGGTACTCGGGCCAGGGCGTGAGATGCAGGACCAGGTCCGCGTCCTCGCAGGCCAGGGGGACGTACGGGGCGTACGTCAGGTCGGGGTGGGCGGTGCGTGCGTTGTCGAGGGCTTCCGGGTCGTGCACGCGTACGGTCGCGCCTTGCCGCTGGACGGCCGCCGCGACGGCGAGCGCCGGCGAGTCCCGTACATCGTCGCTGCCCGGCTTGAAGGCCGCACCGAGGACGGCGATCCGCCGTCCGGTCAGGGACCCGCCGAGGAGCTGCCGTGCCCGGTCGACGGTGCGCCGCCGCTGCCGGGTGTTGATCCGGTCCACCTCGTGCAGGAACACCACCGCCTCACCGGCGCCCAGCTCCTCCGCGCGGGCCGCGAAGGCCCGGATGTCCTTGGGGAAGCAGCTCCCGCCGTAGCCGAGCCCCGGCTCCAGGAAGCGGTCGCCGATCCGGGTGTCCGCGCCGATGGCCCGGGCGAGGACCGAGGCATCGGCGCCCGCGGCGTCGCACACCTCCGCCATCGCGTTGATGAAGGAGATCTTGGTCGCGAGGAAGGAGTTCGCCGCCACCTTGACCAGTTCGGCGGTGGCCGGGTCGGTACTGAAGAACGGCACACCCACCCGCAGCATGGGGCCGTAGATCTCCCGCAGGACGGCGTCGGCGCGCCGGGAGGAGACGCCCACGACGAGCCGCTCGGGGCGCATGGTGTCCCCGACCGCGCAGCCCTCGCGCAGGAATTCGGGGTTCCAGGCGATCTCGGCGTCCGAGCCGGTCGCGGCCAGCCGCCTGCCGAGCCGGGCCGCCGTGCCGACCGGCACGGTGGACTTGCCCACGATCAGGCTGCCCTGGCTCAGATGCGGCGCCAGGCCGTCCACGACGGCATCGACGTACCGCAGGTCGGCGGCCTCGCCGTCGGTGCGCTGCGGGGTGCCGACGCATACGAAGTGGGTCCTGGCGAAGGCGGCGCCTTCCGCGAGGGAGGTGGAGAAGCGCAGCCGGCCGGAGCCGACGGCACGGGCGAGCAGCTCGTCCAGGCCCGCTTCGCGGATGGGCGCGCGGCCCGACGACAGGGCGGCGATCCGTTCGGCGTCGATGTCGATGCCGAGGACCTCGTGGCCGATGTCGGCCATGCACGCGGCGTGCACCGTTCCGACGTATCCGGTGCCGATGACGGTCATTCTCATGGTGTTGCTCCTTGATACGCACGCTGCTGCGCCCGGCCGGCGTAGCCGTGGGGGTTGTGCTGCTGGAATCGCCAGGCGTCCTGGCACATGTCGGCAAGACCGCGGGTGGCGCGCCAGCCCCAGGCGCGTTCCACCGCGGTCGGGTCGGCGACGAGTTCGGTGACGTCGCCGGGGCGGCGGGGCACGACCTGGTAGGGGATGGGGCTGCCGCAGGCCGCCTCGAACGCGGCGATGACTTCGAGGACCGTCCGGCCTGCTCCGACGCCGAGATTGAACACGTGCATACCGGGGCCGTCGGCGAGGTGCTCCAGCGCGACGCGATGGGCCTCGGCGGTGTCCATGACGTGGAGGTAGTCGCGGATCGCAGTGCCGTCGGGGGTGTCGTAGTCGGCGCCGAAAACGCTGAGCCGGTCGCGCCGGCCGTCGGCGACCTGCGCCACGTACGGCACCAGATTGCCGGGAGTGCCGCGGGGCACTTCGCCGAGCAGCCCGCTGGGGTGGGCACCGACCGGATTGAAGTACCGAAGACACAGCACGGTGAATTGCGGGCAGCGGCGGCACACGTCGGCGAGGACCTGTTCACAGGCCCATTTGGACGCGGCATAGGGGTTCGTGGGCCGGGCGGGGGTGGTCTCGTCCAGTGGCCCGCGTCCGGCATCGCCGTAGATCGAGCACGAGGAGGAGAACACCAGCCGGTGCACCCGGTGCTCCTGCATCGCCCGCAGCAGGCTGGTCGTCCCGCCGATGTTGGTGTCGTAGTACTCGACGGGCAGCTGCATCGACTCACCCACGGCTTTACGGGCGGCGAAGTGCACGACGGCGTCCACGGAGTGGCGGTCGAAGACGGCCGAGAGAGCGTGCCGGTCACGGATGTCCACGTCGTAGATGGCGTCGATGTGACGGCCGGTGAGCCGTTCCACGCGGGGGAAGACGCGCGGTGTGCTGTTGGCGAAGTTGTCGACCACGATCAGTTCGTAGCCGTGGTGGAGCAGTTCGGCGCAGGTATGGCTGCCGATGAAGCCGGCTCCGCCGGTGAGGAGGATCGTTGGGGGTTTTTTCATGGCCCGGTTCCTTCAGGTGAGCTCACCGGCTCAGGACGGCGAGGGCGTAGGCGGGGAAGAATGTGAGGGCCGTGGCGAGCGGCAGCGTCGCCAGCAGGCCGATGGCGAGGGGCAGCCGGGCGGTCGGCAGAGCGGAGACGAACCGCGTGCCCGCCGCCCGGGCCGCTTCCCGGACATGGAGTACGGGGACGGCCACGGTGACCGCGGCGTAGGCCATGGCGGCGAGGATGCAGAGGAAGACATAGCCGGCCGACGGACTGGTCAGCTCGCCCAGCACGGCTGTCCCGGAAAGGGCCATGGACAGTGCGGCGAACGGGGCGATCAGCCGGGCGAGCAGCGGCCGCGGCCCGCCGGTGTCCTTGGGGGTGACCTTGAACGTCACCGGCCGGGGACGCACCTTCTGACGGATGGCGCCGCCGACGCCCCAGATGACGAACGGCCAGCGGGCGAGCGAGAACAGCCAGGTCTCCCAGCTGATGAGGGGGGCGGTACGGGGCCGCAGGAGCCCCCAGCGGCGCATCAGGTACAGGGTCAGCAACAGCCACACGGGCATGCACCAGAAATGGAGGAGGAAGTCGAAGTAGTTGACGTTCATCCAGGGCAGGCCGGTGATCACCGCGATCGGCGGGAGGGTGAGCCCGCCGACCATCATCAGGCCGAGCAGGGGGTAGTACGACAGCGCGTAGGCGAAGCGCATGCGCAGCAGGGCGGGCAGCCGGCCCAAGTGGCGCGGCAGCAGCCCCAGCAGCATGGTCGTGAGGCTCCGGGACCACTGGTACTCCTGGGTCACCATGTCGGCGAAGGACAGCGGGCCGTCTCCGTGCGCCTCGGCATCGATGGCGAAGGCACCGTGCCAGCCCGCCGAGTTGAGCAGGAACGTCGTGGAGAAGTCCTCGGCGAGTTCGGGGCCGAGGCCGCCGATCTCCCGCAGTGCCCGGGTCCGTACGGCGTAGTGCGAACCGATGCACATGGGTGCGAGGCCGTCGCTGTGGCCGAGTTGGAAGGCACCGTGCAGGATGGCCTCGCGGTGGGACCGCCCCCGGGCGGCCCAGGAGACCGCGTCGTTGGCGTCGCACATGCTGGGCGCAGCGACGTAGCCGATGGCGGGGTCATCGAACGGGCGGACCATCTGGGCGAGATAGGTCGGGGCCGGCACATGGTCGCAGTCGAGTTGCGCGACGACGGCGTACCGCCGGTAGCCCCAGTGGTCGTAGAAGTAGGCCAGGTTGCCTTCCTTGCAGCGGGTCCGGCGCGGCCAGTCGGCCCGGTGGTACGGGGTCACGCCGCGCCGGCAGGACACCTGCACGCCGTGCCGCCGGCACCAGTGCTCGATCTCTTCGGTCGGGTCCTCGTCGCAGAGCCACACGTCGTACGCGTACGGAAACGTCTGTGCCAGCATCGCTTCGAGCGTCCGCCGGACGGTGGGCCAGGGCTCCGACGGGGCGCGGGTCACGACGAAGGCGACCGGCAGCCGGGGAATCGGCAGGGCCGGATCGACCCGGCGCAGGCGGACGGCGATGGCCAGGAAGTAGCTGGGCAGGGCGGTGAAATAGAGCAGGAGGGCGCTGTTGACGAGCAGCCCGGCCCAGCCGACCCGGTGCTCCGGTTGCAGCCACCACAGCCAGAACCAGGTGAAGGCGGCCGCCCAGGTCACGGCGAGCACGATGACGGCCGCTCGGTCGAGCCGGGGGAGCGCGGGCACGAAGGTCGTCGGCCGGACGGTACGCATCGGGTACGGACGCCCGAAGAGCGGGCCGCCGGTGGTGACCCGGGCGACATTGCCGTCCGAGATCGACATGAGGTGGCGCTCCAGGCGGGAGACTTCCGCCGGCGCCGAATCGCTGTGCGTCACGAGGACGCTCCTGAGGGAGAGGGAGCTGTACGCTCACGACGTATGTTTACGCCGTATATGTACGACTTTGACCCCATTACTCCGTAGGGTCAAGAGGTTCAAGAGGTTCAAGAGGTTCAAGAGGTGACCTGGAGGCAGCCATGGAGGACGACACGCAGGGCGGCGCGGGCCGGCGCGCCAGTGACCGGGGGCGGTACGGGCGGCTGACCAGGGAACGCGTGCTGGTCACGGCGCTGGAAGTGGTCGACCGCGACGGACTGTCCGGCCTGAGCATGCGCAAGCTCGGCGCGGAGCTGGGCGTGGAGGCGATGGCCCTGTACCGGTACGCGGCGAGCAAGAGCGAGCTGCTGGACGGGCTGGTGGAGGCGTTCTGCGGGGAGCTGGAGCAGGTGCTGGGGGAGGAACCCGAAGCGGCCGGGGCGCAGGGTGCGGACTGGCGGCGGGGGCTGCACCGCATCGCGCTCGCCACCTACCGGGTCGGGCTGCGCCACCCCCATGTGGTGCCGCTCCTCGCCACCCGTCTGCTGTCCACCCCGCTGGCCCGGCGGCCCCCGGCCGTGCTGCGCAGCGACGAGCGCGTGCTGTCGCTGCTGCACGCCGCCGGTATGAACGACCGCCGCACGGTGTCCGTCCACCGGGCTTTCACGGCGTGGCTGCTCGGATACCTCATCGTCGAGCTACGGGCCATGGACGACGACCCCGCCGAGCCGGATCCGGCCTTCCGGCTCGGCCTGCACCGGATGCCGGCCCAGGAGCTGCCCCGGCTGCGGGCGACCGCCCTCGCCCTCGCCGAGCGCGGCGGCCCGGAACAGCTGGCCGCCGGGCTCGACGCGCTGCTCGACCGTTTCGACTAGCCGGTTTCAGCGGCCCCAGCGGGACAGTCCGCGCTGGACCAGCGTCCGGGCGTTGTGGGCCGGGAGGTCGTACGGGTCGTGGTCCGTCGTGTCGATCTCGGTGACGTGCCAGCGGATGCCGGCGGGGGCGTGGCGGAGGGCTGTGGAAGGGTCGGCCTTGCCCGTGCCGATGGGGGTCTGCGGGAGGTCGCGTCGCGCCGGGCCGTCCTTGAGTCGAGCGAGCGCCGCAGCCCGCGTAGGTGTGCCTTCCGGTCGGCGGCGGGCCGGTCGGGCGAGCCGAGCCCGAACGGCTCCACGTGCCGGAATCCGATGCCGGCCAGCCGGTCGAGTGCGGCGTCCCGGTCGGCGGCCAACTGTGGGGATCGGGGGTGTCGTGCTCAACTTCGGTGGCTCCTGTTGCTGCCGTACTGCGGTGGCTTCTGGTGATACCGATACGGTCAGTCGACGATGAGGGGCCGCAAGGTGCGGTGCGCGATGCGCAGGCCCTGCGTCACGCGCTCCTCATCGCCGCTCCAGACGGGGTCCTCGTGCTCGACGGAGAGCGTGCCGGTGAAGCCGTGCTCGTACAGCCGGTCCACGATGCGCGCCCAGTCGACCTGCCCCAGGCCGGGCACGCGGTAGCGCCACCAGCCCGTCTCCCACGGGTTGCCGCCCTTGTCGGCCTTCCCGAAGAACCCGTACCGCTGCCGTGCCCGCGCGTCGAGTTCGACGTCCTTCGCCTGCGCGTGCACGATCCGGTCGGCGTACGGCGCGATGGTCTCGACCGGGTCGATGCCGATCCAGGTCAGGTGGGAGGGGTCCCAGTTCAGATAGAAGCCGAGGGAGAACATCCACTCCCACAGCTCCGGCGAGTACGCCAGGTTCCCCGGGTAGCCGTCGGGATGCCACCCCTCCATGACGCAGTTCTCGATGATGAGTTTCACGCCGCGTTCCCCGGCGTACTCGACGAGTTCGGGGAGGACACGTTCGGCCTCCGCGAGGTTGTCGGCGACCGGCTTCGTCCAGTCCCGGCCGATGAAGGTCCCGACGTACGGGACGTCCAGTCCCTGCGCGGCGTCCACGGCATGCCGCAGATGCGCACGGATCTCCTCGCGCCGGACCGGATCCGGGTGCAGGTTGTTCTCGTAGTACGCCAGCGCCGACAGCTCCAGGCCGTGCCGGTCGAACAACTCCCGTGTCTCCTCCGCCTGTTGAGGGCCGAAGTCGGCGACGGGTAGATGGCTCGCTTCGAAGTCGCGGCCGCCGGTGCCGGGCCAGACGGCGACCTCCAGCGCCTCGTAACCGGCTCCGGCGGCCCAGGAGGCGATGCGCTCCAGGTCCCAGCCGGGGAGGCAGGCGGTCAGCATTCCAAGTCGCATGGTCACACCTTCGTCCAAGTGCCGTCGTGTTGGGACTGCAGGACCGCCTAGACGAGGCGCACGGACCGCAGCCCGCCGCGCCCGTAAAGCGTCAAACCGCGCGCTTGGCGGGAGCCGTACGGGACCCGTCAGTCGACCAGGGTGAGCACCGGGCCGAGGCCGTTCGGGCGGTCGGGGGCCGGGAGGTGGTCGACGGGGAGGTAGCCGCAGCCGAGTGTTTGCGCGCCGCCGTCCGCGCGGCGGTCGTCGCCGACCATCAGGACGTCCTGGGGAGCCAGCCCCAGCTCGCGGCAGGCCAGTTCGAAGATCTGCGGGTCCGGCTTCTGGATGCCGTGCTCGAAGGACAGTACGTACGTGCTGATCAGCGGGTCCAGGTCGTGCGCGCGCAGTACCGGTCGCAGGTCCCAGCCGATGTTGCTCACCACGCCGGTCGCCACGCCGCGGTCGCGCAGCGCGCTCAGCACCTCGGCGGCGTCCGGGTACGGCGCCCAGGCGGCCGGCGACTTGTGGCGGACGTAGAGCGCGTCGTACAACTCCTCGGAGGGGAGCGGCACTTGGCGGGCCAGCGCGGTGTACAGCTCGCGGTGGTGCTCGGCCGAGCGGTCCCGGATCCGCCACAGCTCCTCCAGGCCGGCGGGCAGCCGCTCGGGCGAGGAGCCGCCGGGCAGCGCGCCGGCGTGGTCCAACTCCCTTGCCGCGTGGTCGAATTCGTCCTCGGTCATGGTGGTTCCGGTCGCGTCGAGCGCCGCGCGCAGCCAGGTGGCGACCGGCTCGATCCGCAGCAGCGTCCCGGAGAAGTCGAAGAGCACGCCCTTGTACGCCATGGTCACCATCCTGTCCTGTACGGCGGCCCGGGCCAAGGGCATGCGGGGGAGGGGCGGGCGCGGCAGCCGGGCGTGCTCAGTGGGCATCGGGCGGCGTGGTGGCCGGGCCGGAGGGCTTTTCGGCGTCGGGCGGCGTGGTGGCCGCGGCCGAGGCGAGGCGGGTGTAGAGGCCGGCCGCGGCGGCCACCAGCGCCGCGCCCAGCAGCCAGCCGGCCAGGACATCGGAGAGCCAGTGCACGCCGAGGTACAGGCGGGTGCAGCCGACGCCGAGCACGGACACGAAAGCCAGCGCGGCCACCACCCGGCGCCACACCACGGGCGCGCCGCGCTCGGCCAGTACCCACAGCGCCAGCCCGCCCGCGACCGTGGCGGTCATTGCGTGTCCCGACGGGAACGAGGCGTAGTGCGCGGAGTCGACCGGGTCCGGCCAGACCGGGCGCGGCCGGTCCAGCAGGGCCTTGATGCCCTGCTGGAGCAGCGTGCCGACGACGGACGTGGCCGCCACCCACGCGGCGAGGACGCGCACCCCGCGCCACACCAGCCACCCCACGAACACCACCAGCACCGCACGCATCGTCCAGGGGTCCCAGATCCAGTCGGTGAGGATGCGGTTCGCCTGTGTCCAGTCCGGCGACGCGCGCGCCATCCGGTGCAGGTCCCCGGCGACGGTCCGGTCCGTGTGTGCCAGTGGTGCCCAGCGGACGGCCACGAGGATGCCGAGCGCCACGGCCGCGGCGGCGAGCCACCCCGCCGTGTGCAGCGCCCGCCCGCCTGCCGTGGTGCCGGGCGGCGTGGCCGTCCCGGGTGCGCTGTCGGTGCCGGAGGATGACGGAGTACCCATACTCCGATCCTGGCCGAACCACCCCGGCCCCGGCCACCTCTCAGCTGCACCGATGCCGCGCACCGGCCCCGTACCGCCCGATCACGCCGCCGTCAGGTGAGGGCGCTCAGCCCCGGTACGAAGGTGATCAGCAGGGGGAGGACCGGCACCAGGGCGGCCACGGCGGTCATGCCGAGCCGGCGGACCGGCGTGAGGCGGGCGGCCGGGGCGAGCAGCCGGTCGACCCGCGCCGGAACCTGCGCGCACTGCGCCGGGCAGGGGCCGAAGACCCCGCGGTCCTCGTTCAGTTCGACCAGTGCCAGGGCGGTCGTCAGCCGTCCGAAGCGGCGCGACGCCATGTCGTCGGCGCACAGTTCGACGAGCCGGTGCACCTGGTCCTGGAACGCCGCGAAGACCGGCACCTGCGGGAACCCCACGGCCAGCGCCGTCGCGCAGTGCAGCAGCAGATGGTGGCGCGCCCGGGCGTGGCCCTTCTCGTGCGCGATCACCGCGTCGAGCTGATCACCCTTCAGGCGGCGCAGCGCGGCCGTGGTGACGACCAACTGGGGCGACAGGCCGGGCAGCCACCACGCCTCCGCGCGGTCGCCCTCCAGCACCACGAGCGGGTCGTCGGTCCGCTCCTCGCCGGGCAGCAGCGGGGAGCGCAGCGCCACGTCGGCACGGCGCTGCTTGCGGCGCGCCCGCGAGGCCCGCACCTCCCGCGTCAGCACGACGGCGGTCCACGCACCGCCGCACGCGAGGAGGACGGCCAGCGGGGCCGCCCAGAAGCCGTAGGCGCCGAGCGCGTAGGCCTCGATGACGGCGCGCGGGGCGAGCGCGAAGACGTTGCCCCGCACGGCCTCCCAGGCCGCCGCGGCGCTCAGGGCCATGGCCAGCACACAGCACAGCAGCACACCGGCGACCACACACTGCCAGACCCACAGGGCGAGCACCGGCTCGCGGTCGGGCCAGTCCGCGCGGGCCATCAGGCGCGGCGCCATTGCCGCCGCCAGCGCGCCGAGGAGGATCAGCGCGAAGGGGACCATCATGGCCGTCACCTTATGGCGGGAGGCTACTGGGAGGTACGGTCTTGCCGCGGAAGTGACGCATGACACCGACACATGAGGGGTGAGGCGCTCAGCAGCGCTCAGCGCCCAGGCCCGGGGTCCAGCGCTCACACCGTCAGCAGCATCGTGAACATCCCGACGCTCATGGCCGTGCGGCAGGCGTTCAGCAACTCGGGGCGCGGCACGGCGGGCAGGCCGCCGGCAGGGACCACGGCGGGCGCCGGTATCAGGCGTATCCCGGAGGCGACGGCGTGCACTGCGAAGTACGCGAGCAGCAGCCCTGTCAGCACGGGTATCCCGCCCGCACCGCCGTGGACCGCATGGCCCGCGTGCCCGGCACCGGTCTGCGCCGTCGCCATCACCAGCGCCATGTACACCATGGCGAGCGAGCCCACCGCGTGATGCGGATGGCGGGCGGCGAGGGCCCACAGGCCGGTCGCCCCGAAGGCCGCCACAAAGGCCCATGCCGACCAGCCGGGGACCGGCACGACGGCGGCCGGCAGCGCCATCGCCGCCATGCCCAGCGCCATCAGCCCCTCGCCGCGCGCCTGTCCGCGCCGGGCCGGGTCCCGCTCCGCCCCCGCGCGCGAGCGCATGAGGCAGTACGCGCTCGCCGCTGCACACAGCGCGACCAGCAGCCAGCCGGCCATCGTCGGTCCCTGCACGGCGTACCTCCCCCTGGAGCACGTACGCGAACGATCTCTTCCGCTCGCAGGATGCCCGCCGGGGCCCCGCTTCACGGGAGCGCACAGGCGCACTAGGGAGCGCGTGTGCGATTACCGCGCGATTGCCGCACGAGGGCTCTCGTATCCGCCTCGCGGATCCGCCGCTCAGATCCCCGGCCGGTAACGCAGCGGATGGTCCGCCGGGACCTCCGTGAGGACGATCCGGTGGCCGTCCGGGTCGGCGATCCACATCTCGATCAGCCCCCACGGCTCCTTGACCGGCGGCCGCAGGATCTCCACGCCGCGCGCCGCCAGTTCCTCGTGCGCCGCCGCCGCGTCCGCGACCTGGAGCCAGAGCTGGAGCGTCGCGGTGGGCGGCTGCTCGGAGCGGCCCGAGACCTCCAGGAAGCCGCCGCCCAGGAAGTACACGACGCCGCGCTCGGGCCCCGTGCCGAACTCCCGGTACACCGGGAGGCCCAGCGCCTTTCCGTAGAACTCCCGCGACCGCTCGGGATCGGCCGGCCGCACCAGAACTCTGCTGCTCAGTACCTGCACCATGCCATGGACCCTACGGGCTGCCCGGCTTCCGGAACACCGCGACGTGCGGCCGGGCGCGCTTGTTAGCCTCGTGCCCGCCGGCCCCGCCCGCCCGAGAGGACCCCCGCCCGCCATGGCCACCACGCCCGCACCCGAGCTGACCTTCCGCGCCGCCACCGCCTCCGACGTCCCCGCGCTCGTCGACCTCATCGAGTCGGCGTACCGGGGCGACGCCAGCCGGGCCGGCTGGACCACGGAGGCGGACCTGCTGGCGGGGCAGCGCACGGACCCCGAGGGCGTCGCCGCGGTGGTCGCCGCCGAGGACAGCCGGCTCCTGGTGGCCGAGCGGGACGGCGAAATGGTCGCCTGCTGCCAGCTCGAACACCGCGGTGAGCACGCCTACTTCGGCATGTTCGCGGTGCGCCCCGCGCTCCAGGGCGGCGGCCTGGGCAAGGTGATCATCGCCGAGGCGGAGCGCACCGTACGCGCCGAGTGGGGCGCCCGCGAGATGCACATGACGGTCATCCGGCAGCGCGCCGAGCTGATCGCCTGGTACGAGCGCCGCGGCTACGCGCGCACCGGCCGGATGACCCCGTTCCCGTACGGCGACGAGCGCTTCGGCATCCCGCAGCGCGACGACCTGGAATTCGAGCTGCTGGTCAAGAAGCTGGCCTGAGGCGCGGCCGCTACGCCGTGAAGCGCGTCGCCCGGCGGATCTCCGGGAAGTCCGTGACCACGCCGTCCAGCCCCATCCCGCGGGCGATCCGCAGCTGGTCGTGGGTGTTCACGGTCCAGGCGAGCACCCGCAGGCCGGCCGCGTGGGCGCGTTCGACCAGCTCCAGGGTGAGCCGGCGGATGTTCAGCGAGACGTACTCCGCGCCCACGGTGCGCGCCCGGTCCACGACGTCCGTGCCGTACCGGCTCGCCACCAGGCCCGTGCGGACGCCCGGCAGCAGCGTGCGGACGGCCGCCAGCGCCTCGTCGTGGAAGGAGATCACGTCGACCCGGTCGACGAGGTCGCGTTCGCGCAGCACGTCGGCCAGCGCGTGGGCCGCCGCCACGTCCTTGATCTCGGCCTGCAGAGGCGACCGCACCGCCTCGACGACCTCTTCGAAGACCGGGATGCGCTCGCCCTTGCCCGCGTCCATCTCGCGCAGCGCGGCGAGGGTGTGGTCGGCGATCGGCCCGTGTCCGTCGGTCGTGCGGTCCACGTCGGCGTCGTGCATGACGACGAGCGCGCCGTCCTTGCTGAGGTGCACGTCCAGCTCGATGAGGTCGAGCCCTTCGTGTTCGGCGCGGCGGAAGGAGCGCAGGGTGTTCTCCGGCTCCACACCCATGACCCCGCGGTGTCCGATGGTCAGGAAGGACAAGGCTGCCTCGCTTCTGTGGCTGTCGGCTGTGGCTGGCGGTACGGCACCGGCCCCGGTGCCGCCGGCCGCCGCTGCCACCGGCTGTGGCACGGCTGCCGGAAACGGCGGCCAGCCTAACGGGCCACGCTGACCACGAAGGGAACGCCGGATGTCGTCGCGGCGTGCCCTGCGCGGGCGCTCGCGACCCAGGGCGGGGTACGGGTACCCGAATCCGCTCACCCTTGCGTGGGCGCGTCCTGCGCATGCTGACGGCCGCCCAGCCGCTCCAGGTCGGCGAGCATCGCCTCGGCCAGCTCCAGCTCCGCCAGGTGCTGCCGCTCGCTCCAGCCCAGCGCGACGCGTGGGAAGTCCCACTCCGGCTCCGCACCGGCGTCGGCCAGCGCCTCCCGTACCTCCCGCAGCCCGGCCCGGGTGCGCTCCCGGTGCCGCTCCACGAGGGCGCGCAGCGTGTCCGGTGCGGCGAGGTGCCCGAGCCAGACGCGCAGGAGGAGCGGGTGCTTGAGGACCGCCGGGCCGCAGTCCCGCGTGCCGTCCGCCCAGGCGGCCAGCGCGTCGCGCCCGTCCTCGGTGATCGTGTAGCGGCGCTTGGCCCGTGGCTCGTCCGGGCCCGAGCGCCGCGAGGTGACCAGCCCCAGCTCCTCCAGGCGGCGCAGCTCGGCGTAGATCTGGCTGATGGCCGGCGACCAGTAGAAGAAGCGGAGCGAGGCGTCGGCCCACTTCTTGAGGTCGTAGCCGGTGCGGCCGTCACGGAAGGAGAGCAGCCCGAGCACGGCCCAGGCGGTGACGGGGAGTCGCGGGTACGTGATGGCCCCCTGGCGGCGGTACGGCGTGCTTGCCCGGCCATCTTCGGGGCGCGGCGGGGGAGCGCGGTCGCGGAGCCCGAACATCTCGCGATCCGGGACGTTCCTGATCGGTCCGTGATCGTACGAACGCCGGCTGGTGACCGGATTCGGTCGGTCACCGTATGTACGCCACTCGCGTGGCCGATACGGCAGAAAACGCCGATTCCCGCTACGTCCACAGGAAAAACATCTTCGTTGGTGGGGGTTGAGCAGGATGATTTCCGTTGATCCCTCTTGAGGGACGGGAGTGACCCGGTTACGGTGTACCCACCGAACGATCTCCTGCCGGAGGGCAGTCATGACGGAAATTCTTTCGCCTGTGAGTGTCCAGGCGGGCACGACGACCGCGGAGCGCGTGGTCGAGCACGCGGCCTGGCCCGTACTGAAGGACGCCATCGAGACCATCAGGCCCTGGCAGTCCGCGGACGGCTCCATCGACCTCGAGGCCGAGGGCGCGCCCGACGCCGCCACGGTCCGGCGCACGGTGGACCGCGCGATAACCGCGATCGAGACGCTCTCCCCGCTGCTGCCGCACGACGCCGCGTACCACCGCGCGCTCGTCGCCGACCTGCGCCGCTGGGCCGACGGCGGCTTCGCCGTGCCGGACTTCCTGGACTCGCTGCTCGCCTTCCAGCCGGCCCGTGACCGTGCGGACGGCCTGCAGCACCTGGTCGTCTTCCCGATGTACACGCAGAACGGCAATCCGGACCGCAACTTCGAGGCGGTCGTGCTGCGCATGGTCTGGCCCGAGTGGCTCGCGGAGCTGGAGCGCACCCGCTACGACAACCCGCTGTTCTGCGGCATCACCTTCGAGGACTTCACCGCCGGCTACGACACCAACTCCGCGGTGCTCTTCCCCGAGACCATCGCCGTGCGGGAGGCCCCCGAGCGCTTCAGCTGGGGCGGCATCTTCTGCGACCGCGAGGCCGCGCGCTTCCGCCGGGTCAGCGAGGCCGCCGTGGACGTCCTCGGCATCGACCTCCCGGACGACGTGCGTGCGATGCTCGCCGACCAGGACCGCTGCCAGCAGGCGTTCGTCCTGTGGGACATGGTGCACGACCGCACGCACAGCCACGGTGACCTGCCCTTCGACCCCTTCATGATCAAGCAGCGGCAGCCGTTCTGGATGTACGGCCTGGAGGAGCTGCGCTGCGACCTCACCGCCTTCAAGGAGGCCGTGAAGCTGGAGGCGGAGGGGCTGCCGCAGGGCAGGGACGTCCAGTACGCCGTGATCTTCGACCGGATGTTCCGCTTCCCGGTCACCGGCGACCGCGTGAAGAACTACGACGGCCTCGGCGGCCAGCTGCTCTTCGCCTACCTCCACAAGCACGACGTCGTGCGCTGGACGGACAACACGCTGCACATCGACTGGCAGCGGGCCCCGCTGGTCACCCAGCAGCTGTGCGGCGAGATCGAGAAGCTCTACCGCGACGGCATCGACCGGCCGAAACTGGTCCACTGGTTCGCCGCGTACGACCTGGTCTCCAGCTACCTCGCGCCGCACCCCGGCTCGGTCTGGGCCAAGGGTCCCGACGCCCTGGATCTGAGCCTCCCGCCGCGGAAACTCGTCGACGAGGTGCTTCCGGACGAATTCCCGTTGAGCATGTTCTATGAGGCCCTGCGCAAGAAGCTCCGTGATGTCATCGCCTCCACGAAGGGCATCACGGCCGGCGACGAGGCAGGGGCGGCGGCGTGAACGCGGACGAGGAGCAGCGGGAGGCCGAGATGACTACTACGACCGGTAACCAGGGCGTACTGGAGGGCGCGGTCGTCGCGGTGGCCGGCGCGGCGGGCCCGGCGGGCCGGGCGGCGCTGCTGCGGCTGGCCGAGGCGGGCGCCACGGTGATCGCCTCGGACGCGGACGCCGCACGGCTGGCCGAGGCGGTGGACGCCGCGCGGTACGCCCACGGCGGCGCCACCGTCATCGGCGACACCGTCGACCTGCTGGACCTGGACGCCACCCGGGACTGGGTGGACCGTACGGAGAAGGAATTCGGCCGGATCGACGGCCTGGTGCACCTCGTGGGCGGCTGGCGCGGCTCCGCTTCCTTCGCGGAGACCGACCTCGCCGACTGGGACCTGCTGGAGAAGCTGCTGATCCGCACCGTCCAGCACACCTCGCTCGCCTTCGAGGGCCCGCTGAAGCGCAGCGGCAACGGCCGCTACCTGCTCATCAGCGCCGCGGGCGCGAGCAAGCCGACGGCCGGGAACGCCGCCTACGCCGCCTCCAAGGCCGCCGCGGAAGCCTGGACGCTCGCGCTGGGCGATGCCTTCCGCAAGGCCGGGGGCGACGATGGCCTGCACGCGGCGGCTGCCATCCTGGTGGTCAAGGCGCTCGTCAACGACCAGATGCGCGCCGAGCGACCGAACGCGAAATTCGCGGGCTTCACGGACGTCACGGAGCTGGCAGAGGCCATCGTCGGCGTCTGGAACCGGCCCGCCCAGGAAGTGAATGGACAGCGTCTGTGGCTGACCCCCAAGCCGTGAGTGCCGGCAAGACCGACGCGCGGCGCCACCACGACCCCTCGGTACGCGGCTTCGCCAGCGACAACTACGCCGGCACGCACCCCGAGATCCTCGAAGCGCTCGCCCTCGCCAACGGCGGTCACCAGATCGCCTACGGCGGGGACGAGTACACCGAGAATCTCCAGCGCGTCATCCGCAGCCACTTCGGGCAGACCGCCGAGGCGTTCCCCGTCTTCAACGGGACCGGCGCCAACGTCGTGGCCCTCCAGGCCGTGACCGACCGCTGGGGCGCGGTGATCTGCGCCGAGTCCGCGCACATCAACGTCGACGAATGCGGGGCGCCGGAGCGCGTCGGCGGCCTGAAGCTGCTGACCGTCCCCACCCCGGACGGCAAGCTCACCCCCGAGCTCATCGACCGCGAGGCGTACGGCTGGGACGACGAGCACCGGGCCATGCCGCAGGCCGTCTCGATCACGCAGAACACCGAACTCGGCACGGTCTACACCCCCGATGAGATCCGGGCCATCTGCGAACACGCCCACGAGCGCGGCATGGTCGTGCATCTCGACGGCTCCCGGATAGCCAACGCCGCGGCGTCGCTGGACGTTCCCATGCGGGCGTTCACCAACGCCGTGGGCGTGGACATCCTGTCGCTGGGCGGCACGAAGAACGGCGCGATCTTCGGCGAGGCCGTGGTGGTCATCAACCCCGACGCCGTGCGCGCCATGAAGCACCTGCGCAAGCTGTCGATGCAGCTCGCCTCGAAGATGCGCTTCGTGTCCGTGCAGTTGGAAGCGCTGCTCGCCAAGGACCTGTGGCTGCGCAACGCGCGGCACGCCAACACGATGGCGCAGCGGCTGGCCGCCGGGGTGCGCGCGGTCGAGGGCGTCGAGATCCTGTACCCGGTCCAGGCCAACGCCGTCTTCGCGCGGCTGCCGCACGACGTGAGCGAGCGCCTGATGAAGCGGTACCGCTTCTACTTCTGGGACGAGGCGGCCGGCGACGTCCGGTGGATGTGCTCGTTCGACACCACCGTGGAGGACGTGGACGGCTTTGTGGCCGCGCTCCGCGAGGAGATGGGACGACCGTAACGCGGTCGAGGATACGCGACACGCGGTTCAGTGGGTTGTACTTTTCGGTACAGCTTGCTGAACCGCATTCGTGCGTGCTGGAATGCCTGCCATGAGCATCTCCGTCACCGTCTCCGATGACGTCCGGGCGCTGGCGCCCGGCTTCGCGCACCTCGTCGTCGAGGCCTACGACCTGGTCAACGGACCCAGCGACGACGCCAGTTCGGCGCTGCTGGACGAGGCGGCGGCCCGGCTCGCCGCGCGGCTGTGCGGCACGCCCCCACAGGACGAGCCGCACATCGCCGCCTGGCGCGCCGCGTACACCGCCTTCGGTGCCAAGCCCTCGCGCACCCGCAACTCCGCCGAGGCGCTGGCCCGGCGCGCCCTGGCCGACGGCGGCCTGCCCCGCGTCAACCGCCTCGTCGACGTCTACAACGCGATCAGCGTCGCGCACGTCGTCCCGGTCGGCGGCGAGGATCTGGGCCGTATCGAGGGGGACATGCACCTTGTGCGTGCCACGGGGGACGAGCCCTTCGAGACGGCGGCCGGTGGCGAGCCCGTGATCGAGCACCCCGAGCCGGGCGAGGTCGTCTGGCAGGACGGCATCGGCGTCACCTGCCGCCGCTGGAACTGGCGCCAGGGCGTCCGCACCCGCCTCACCGAGGACTCCACCAGCGCGCTGTTCCTGCTGGAGCGGATGGCGCCGATGACGCTGGACGCGCTGGAGGAGGCGGGTGCTGAACTCGCCGAACTGCTGGAGAAGTTCTCCCCGGGCGCGCGCATCGAAATGGGCGAGATCCGCCGCTGAGCCGCGCGCTTACGGGGCTGCGGGGCGCGCGCCCGGGGATCACCGAGCGCGCGCCGGAAGGTCAGCCCGCCGTCCGCGGTGCCGGTGCCGTGCCGCCCAGGTGGGCCGGTACCCACCAGGTGTCGTCCGGCCCCTTGGGGCGTACGGGGTAGGCGCGCTGGGCCGCCTCCAGCAGGTCCTGCACCCGGAGGCGCAGCCGGTCGGTGATCTTCTCGGGCTGCTCCTCGGCGGGCGCCTCGATCGGCTCGCCGACCCGGATGGTGATCGGGAAGTGGTTCCGCCCCAGGTCGCGCTTGTGGCCCTTGGTCCACAGCCGCTGCGTGCCCCACAGCGCCATCGGGACCAGCGGCACGCCGGCCTCCTGGGCCAGCCGCGCCGCACCGGACTTGAAGTTCTTCAGCGTGAAGGACTCCGAGATGGTGGCCTCGGGGAAGACCCCGATGATCTCGCCGCCGCGCAGCGCGCTCAGCGCGTGGCGGTAGGCGTGCACACCCTGCGAGCGGTCCACGGGGATGTGCTTCATCGCGCGCATCAGCGGCCCGGACACCTTGTGCCGGAAGACCGAGTCCTTCGCCATGAAGCGCACCAGCCGCTTCGCGGGCAGCGCGGCCAGGCCGCAGAAGACGAAGTCGAGATACCCGATGTGGTTGCTCACCAGCACCGCGCCGCCGCGCCGCGGAATGTTCTCCGCTCCGGCGATGTCGAACTTCAGGTCCAGCGCCTTGAACGCCGTGCGGGCGAAGCCGATGACGGGCGGATAAACGAGCTCTGCCATGGTCGGGGGGTCCCCTTCTGTGCCTGGGGAGGGGCTCTCCCGGCGGGAAGTTACGCAGCCGTAGCTTTGCGGCTTTCGGCAGATCGTGCCCGATGACGGGCGCAGGGGCTACCGTCGGGCCGCTTCGGGCCGGGAGATCCTCGTCACGTCCGCTGTGGTGGATCCCTCCTGCGTACCCCGACAACCGCTGATCAATCGGCTCTCGCCGCAGACGGTACACCGGCAGGGAATCATCGCCGCCCCGCCTACGCTGACACCGGAAGCACGTACAACGAGCAGCGAGGAAGGCCGAAGGTGGCAGGGCAGGCGGCAGGACAGCAAGGGGCGGAGCGGCTGACCGCGGAGCGGATCGGCGCGGGACTGGGGGAGCGGGCCACGCTCGTACAGTTCTCCAGCGCCTTCTGCCAGCCGTGCCGGGCCACCCGTCGCACTCTGGAGGACGTCGCGGGCATGGTGCCCGGCGTGACACATGTCGAGGTCGACGCCGAAGCCCATCTCGACCTCGTGCGGGAGCTGCGCATCGTGCGCACCCCGACGGTCCTCGTCCTGGACGCGGGCGGCACGGTCGTGCGCCGCGCCTCCGGGCAGCCCCGCAAGGCGGACGTCATCGCGGCCCTGGGTGCCGCGGTCAGCATCTGATGCTCATGCGGGCGGCCCGTACACGCTGCGTGATTGTGGTCGCACCTGCCCGTGAGCACTTGACTGCATCACGCACGCATCGTCAGTCTGACGTCATGCGGCCTGATCCCCTTCTGTACGGACGTGTCCACGTGGACCTCCTGCGCACCGCGAGCGCGCGCTGTCCGGGCGCTTGAGCAGCGACGACAGCACCACCGCTCCGGCTCGTACACCACAGCAGAAGGACACTTTCATGACCGCCTCGTCCGATCTCGCGGCACCTCAGCTGGCCTCTCCCGAACTGCTGCGCTCGGTCTTCCGGCGGCACGCGGCGGGAGTCGCGGTGATCACCGCGCAGGGCCCGAACGCGCGCCCGGTCGGCTTCACCGCCACCTCCCTCACCTCCGTCGCCGCCGAACCGCCCCTGGTCTCCTTCGGGGTGGGCACCGGCAGCTCCAGCTGGCCCGTCCTCGCGGAGGCGGAGTACGTCGGCATCCACATACTCGGCGAGGACCAGCACGAGCTGGCCGCCACCTTCGCGCGCAGCGGCGCCGACCGCTTCGCCGCTCCCACCTCGTGGCACACCGGCCCCCAGGGGGTGCCGGTCCTTGATGGCGTGCTCGCCTGGCTGGTCGGCCGGGTCGTGGCGCGGGTGCCCGCGGGGGACCACCGGATCGTGCTGGCCGAGGCCGTCGTCGGGGATCCGACGGGGCCGGGCCGGCCGTTGCTGTACCACCAGGGAAGCTTCACCGCCCTACGTGACTGACACCCCGTCCGGCGGCCCCGACACGCCAGGTCGGGGCCGTTGGCAAGGTCACAGTTCGACGCGCTTGCCATCGGGGAAATGCATAGGTGTACTGGCGAGTAATATTTCGGTCGGCGCGGGGACGCGCACCCGACCGGGAGCCGCCCCAACAGGCGCCTATGCTGCCAGCACAAGGCAGTTGTGAAGCGACGAAGCAGGTAGGAGAGCCGGCGTGAGCCTGAGGATCGTTGTCTGTGTGAAGTACGTGCCCGACGCCACCGGCGACCGGCACTTCGCCGAGGACCTGACCGTCGACCGCGACGACGTGGACGGTCTCCTCTCGGAGCTGGATGAGTACGCCGTCGAGCAGGCTCTCCAGATCAAGGAAGCGGCCGACGACGCCGAGATCACCGTGCTCACCGTCGGCCCCGAGGACGCCAACGACGCGCTCCGCAAGGCGCTGTCGATGGGCGCCGACAAGGGCGTGCACGTCGAGGACGAGGACCTGCACGGCACCGACGCGGTGGGCACCTCCCTCGTGCTGGCCAAGGCCATTGAGAAGACCGGTTACGACCTGGTCGTCTGCGGTATGGCCTCCACCGACGGCACCATGGGTGTCCTCCCGGCGATGCTGGCCGAGCGCCTCGGCGTCCCGCAGGTCACCCAGCTCTCCGAGGTGAGCGTCGAGGGTGGCGTCGTGAAGGGCCGTCGTGACGGCGACACCGCCACCGAGCAGCTGGAGGCGTCGCTGCCGGCCGTCGTGTCGGTCACCGACCAGTCCGGCGAGGCGCGTTACCCCTCCTTCAAGGGCATCATGGCCGCCAAGAAGAAGCCGGTGGAGTCCCTGGAGCTGGACGACCTGGACATCGACGCGGACGAGGTCGGTCTGGAGGGCGCCTGGACCAAGGTCGAGGACGCCACCGAGCGTCCGGCCCGCACGGCCGGCACGATCGTCAAGGACGAGGGCGAGGGTGCGAAGCAGCTCGCCGAGTTCCTCGCGGGCCAGAAGTTCATCTAAGGCCCCTGCGGCCGGGGTTCGCCCCGGCTCGGTCGCCCCTCAACCGCCTCATTCTTTCCGCAGGAGTGCAATCCCATGGCTGAAGTCCTTGTCTTCGTCGACCACGTGGACGGTGCCGTCCGCAAGCCCACCCTCGAACTGCTCACCCTCGCCCGCCGCATCGGCGACCCGGTCGCCGTCTCCCTCGGCAACGGCGCGGCGGACACCGCTTCCGCGCTCGCCGAGCACGGCGCGGTCAAGGTCCTGACCGCGGACGCCCCGGAGTTCGCCGACTACCTCGTCGCCCCGAAGGTGGACGCGCTGCAGGCCGCCTACGAGGCCGTCTCCCCGGCCGCCGTGCTGCTGCCCTCCTCCGCCGAGGGCAAGGAGATCGCCGCCCGCCTCGCGGTGCGCATCGGCTCCGGCATCATTACCGACGCCGTGGACCTGGAGGCCGGCGACGAGGGCCCGGTGGCCACCCAGTCGGTGTTCGCCGCCTCGTTCACCACCAAGTCCCGCATCACCAAGGGCACCCCGGTCATCACCGTCAAGCCCAACTCCGCCGCTCCGGAGGCCGCGCCGGCCGCCGGTACGGTCGAGGCGCTCGCGGTGACCGTGGCCGACGCCTCCAAGGGCACCAAGGTCGTCTCCCGCACCCCGCGCGAGTCGACCGGCCGTCCGGACCTGACCGAGGCCGCGATCGTGGTCTCCGGTGGCCGTGGTGTCAACGGTGCCGAGAACTTCCCGGTCATCGAGGCCCTCGCCGACTCGCTCGGCGCGGCCGTCGGCGCCTCGCGTGCCGCGGTGGACGCCGGCTGGTACCCGCACACCAACCAGGTCGGCCAGACCGGTAAGAGCGTGTCCCCGCAGCTGTACATCGCCGCCGGTATCTCCGGTGCGATCCAGCACCGCGCCGGTATGCAGACCTCGAAGACCATCGTCGCCATCAACAAGGACGAAGAGGCCCCGATCTTCGACCTGGTCGACTACGGCGTCGTCGGTGACCTCTTCAACGTCGTCCCCGCGCTGACCGACGAGGTCAAGGCCCGCAAGGGCTGACCCGTCCCACGGCACGTCACCGGGCCCCGTACGCGCACGCCGCGTACGGGGCCCGGCGTTTGGGAGAAAGGCGCGAACTGTGCGCAGCGGCAAGATGGGTGTTGACCTGGCCAGACGGCGCGGATAGCTTCACTATGCGGAGTTTCACTTCCGTGAAGCGAAACTTGCCTAACTCTTAAGCGAACCTTGGGATGGAAACGTCCCCCTATCGGGAGGGTGTCGAATGCCGCAGCAGGAGACCGTGGCCACGAGCCTTGCGAGCACCGTACGCGAGGAGATCGGAGCCTCTCTGGCCGCGGTCGACGCGGACCTCGCGCGGCGCTATCCAGGGGATCCGGGCACCCGCCAGCCCGTCCACACGGTCTATGTCCCCGGTGACGTCTTCGCCGCCGACACCATCCGCTCCTGGGGCGAGGCGGCGCGCACCGCGCTGGACGAGCACGCCCCGGACGCCGCGGCCCTCGCCGCCGTGCTCGGCATCTCCGACGAGCTCGCCGGACCCGTGTACGACCGCGTACGGGCAAAGCTGGAGCGCGAGCCCATCGAGGACCTGCGCGTCGACTTCGAGGACGGCTACGGCGCACGCGCGGACGCCGAGGAGGACGAGGCCGCGGCCCGCGCCGCCGCGACGATCGCCGCCGCTTACCAGGACGGCACGGCGGCCCCGTACATGGGCATCCGCATGAAGTGCATGGAGGCCGCCGTCCGCGACCGCGGCATCCGCACCCTGGACATCTTCCTCACCGGCCTGATGCGGGCCGGCGGCCTCCCCGACGGCCTCGTCCTCACCCTCCCCAAGGTGACCTACGCCGAGCAGGTCACGGCCATGGTCCGGCTGCTGGAGGCGTTCGAGAAGGAGCACGGCCTGGCCGCGGGCCGCATCGGCTTCGAGATCCAGATCGAGACCACCCAGTCGATCCTGGGCGCCGACGGCCGCGCCACCGTCGCCCGCATGATCGAGGCGGCCGAGGGCCGTGCCACCTCGCTGCACTACGGCACCTTCGACTACAGCGCCTCCTGCGGGGTCAGCGCCGCCCACCAGTCGCTCGACCACCCGGTCGCCGACCACGCCAAGGCGGTCATGCAGGTCGCGGCGGCCGGTACGGGGGTCCGGCTGTCCGACGGTTCCACCAACGTCCTGCCCGTCGGCTCCACCGAGCAGGTCCACGACGCTTGGCGCCTCCACCACGGCCTCGTACGCCGCTCCCTGGCCCGCGCGTACTACCAGGGCTGGGACATGCACCCGGCGCATCTGCCGACCCGGTACGCGGCCGTGTACGCCTTCTACCGCGAGGGCCTCGAAAAGGCCGCGGCACGCCTCGCCGCGTACGTCGCCAAGGCCGGCGGCGCCGTGATGGACGAGCCCGCCACGGCCAAGGCCCTCAGCGGCTACCTGCTGCGCGGCCTGGACTGCGGCGCCGTCGACATCGCCGAGGTCGCCCGGCTCACCGGCCTCACCCGCGCGGACCTGGACGGCCTGGCGGGCCGGCCGACGCAGGCGGGCTGACCCGGCCGGGCCTCGGGCGCAGGCTCTCAGCCCTTCAGGGCGGCCAGCGTGGCGGAGAGGTCCGTGGCACCGGCCCGGTTGTACGGCAGCTTCGCCAGCACCCGGGCCATGCCGCAGGTGTCGGTGAGCGCCGAGTAGACCAGCCCGCCGGCGATACCGGCCGACAGCAGCCGGGCGGCGGGCCACCGCCGCCCGGCGAGCAGTCCGGTCAGCACCAGCGACCCGGCGGCCAGCCGCACCTGACGCTCCATGGCCCAGACCGGACGCGCACCTTCGGTACCTTCCGGACGGCGCACCTCGAGGCCGTGCTGCACCCAGCCGTTGGTGCCGCCGGTCAGGGTGGCGGCGGCTATGCCCTGCTCGGCGAGGGCGGCGCAGGCCTGCGCCGAGCGGTTGCCGGAGGCGCAGACCATGAGCAGGCCGGCCCGCGCCGCCGCGTCCCGCAGTGCGGGCACGGCCTCGCCGAGGCGGTCCAGGGGGATGTTGTGCGCGCCGGGCAGATGCCCGGTGGCGTACTCCCCGGGCGTCCGTACGTCGATCACGGTCAGCTCGTCGAGCCGCGCGGCGGCCTCATCGGTGGTGAGGGCGGTCATGAGTTCCCTGCCTTTCATTTGCTCTGTGGCTTTTGGTCATGGGGTTATTGGGTGGTCGCCCGGTCACGTCACCGCGTCGACGACCATGAACGCCGCGACCGCCAGCAGCACGCCCGCGAACGCGCGTTGCAGCAGCGGCCCCGACGCCTTCGCGGCCAGGCGTTTGCCGTCCCACGCGCCCAGGACCGCCGTGGCGGTGAACGGGGCGATGACCGCCCAGTCCAGCCCGCCCATGGTCGTACCGCGCGTGGCCAGGGAGGCCAGTGAGTTGGCCGAGATGACCAGCAGGCTGGTGCCGACGGCAGCCGACATGTCGAAGGCCAGCACGGTGACCAGCGCGGGCACGGCGAGGAAGCCCCCGCCGACGCCCAGCAGCCCCGTCAGCGCGCCCAGTCCGGCGCCGCTGCCCGCCGCCCTGGCCGGCCGTACCGACGGGGTTTCCCGTTCGGCGGCGTCCGGCCGCGTGCCGCGCAGCATACGCAGGGCCGCCAACGCGGCGACGGCGGCGAAGGCGACCGTCAGCAGCCACTGCGGCAGATGGGCCGCCGCCGCGCCGGCCAGCGCCGCCGGTACCAGTCCGGCGGCCGCGAACAGCGCCCCCGCCTTCCATCGCACATGGCCCGCGCGGGCATGGGCGTACAGGGCGGTGAGCGAGGTGACGGTGACGATCAGGAGGCTCGCGGTCGTCGCCGCTGCCGGGGTGAAGCCGAGGAGGTAGATCAGCGCGGGCACGGCGAGCACGCTGCCCCCGCCGCCGAGTGCGCCGAGCGCCAGGCCGACCACCGCGCCGGCGGCCAGGGCCAGAATCATTCCCGTCATCGAGCCGTATCGGTCCCCGGCTCGGGGAGCACGAGCCGGAGCCCGGCCGGCGCGGCCGCGTCGAACCGGTCGTCGACGGCGACGACGTCCCGCCCGGCCGCGTCCAGCAGGGACGCGGCGATCGCCGCCCGCATCCCGCCCGCGCAGTGCACCCACACCGCGCCCGCCGGCAACTCGCCGACGCGGCCGTGCAGCTCGTGGATCGGGATGTGCAGCGAGCCCTCGACGTACCCGCCCGCGCGCTCGGAGTCGCGCCTCACGTCCAGTACGACCAGGTCCTGACCGGCCGCGGCGCGGGCGAGGTCGGCGAAGGTGGCCCGCGGGAAGGAGCGCAGCTTCTCGCCCTCGCGCAGCCAGCTCTCCGGCGCGCCCGTGGCGGCGGCCGCCGGCCGGTCGATGCCCACCCGCGCCAGCTCCCGCTGCGCGTCGGCTATCTGCCCCGGCGTCTCGGCCAGCAGCGTGACCGGCTTGCCCCACGGGATCAGCCAGGCCAGGTACGTGGCGAGCTTGCCCTCGCCCTCGAAGTTGAAGGAACCGGCGAGGTGGCCTTCGGCGTACGCGACCCGGTTGCGCAGGTCCACCACCCACTCACCGGCCGCCAGCCGCCGCGCGAGCTGCTCGGCGTCGGCGGGCTCCGGTGGGGTGAGGTCGACGGGCGCGGGCCCTGCCGCGTTGGCCGGGCCCATGTGCGCGTAGTACGCCGGTACGTCCTCCAGACCGGCCAGCAGCTCCGCGACGAAGGTGTCCACGTCCTGGGTGAACGCGGCGTTGTTCCGCCGCTCCGCGCCGATCGTCGTGGTGTCCCCCTCGGCCTGCGCCGACGAACAGAAGCTGCCGAAGCCGTGCGTCGGCAGCACCGGCACCTCGTCGGCCAGCTCGTCGGCGAGGCGGTGCGCGGAGGCGTACTGGGCGCGGGCCAGCCGCTCGGTCAGCCGCGGCTCTACGAGGTCGGGTCGCCCGACCGTGCCGATCAACAGCGAGCCGCCGGTGAACGCGGCCACGCCGCTGCCCGCGTCCTCCAGTACGTAGGAGGTGTGGTGCGGGGTGTGCCCGGGGGTCGCCACCGCCCGCAGGACCAGGGCGTCGTCTCCCTCGTCCACCGTGACGGTGTCGCCGTCGGCGATCGGCGTGCGTGCGAAGGAGACCGCCGCTCCGGCCGGGACCAGGTAGCGGGCGCCGGATATTCGGGCCAGTTCCAGCCCGCCGGTGACGTAGTCGTTGTGCACGTGGGTCTCCGCGACATAGGCGATCCGGACCCCGCGCCGGGTGGCGGCCGCGAGGACCTGGTCGATGTCGCGTGGCGGGTCGATCACCACCGCGGCCGAGCGTCCGCCGGCCAGGTAGCTGCGGTTGCCCAGTCCCTCGAATTCCAGGGTGTCGACGAAAAACACGGCAGCGCCCCTTCCTTCCGTATCGAGAATGTATACCCCTGTGCATTTACCCCCGGGGGTATCGGTACCACCATAACAGGAGGTACCCCCGGGGGTATTTCGAACGGTGTGAAGGGCGAGGGTGGTGGTGACGGGAATCGGCTAGGCGGGCGGCAGTTCGCCCGAGCCGCGGGGGATCAGACGGGTGGGGAGGACGCGCTGCTGCGGCGGCTCGTCGGCGCCGTCCAGGCGGCGGAAGAGGAGGGCCGCCGCGGTGCGGCCGAGGCGGGCGGCGTCCTGCGCGACGACGGTGATGCCGGGGTTGATCAGATCGGCCAGTTCGAAGTCGTCGAACCCGACCAGGGCGACCGGGCGCGAGCGGTCCGCCAGGACGCGTACGACGGTGACGGTGACGCGATTGTTGCCCGAGAACAGCGCGGTGACCGGCGCCGGCCCGGCGAGCATCGCCTCGGCCGCCGACCGCACCCGCTCCGGCGCCGTCGACCCCAGCGCCACCCACGACTCGTCGACCGGCAGCCCCGCCTCGTCCATCGCCGCCCGGTAGCCGCGCAGCCGCTCTATGGCCGTGTGGATGCGTGGCTGGTCGCCGATGAAGCCGATGCGGCGGTGGCCGTGCGCGATGAGGTGTGCCACCGCGTCCCGCGCGCCGCCGAAGCTGTCGGAGAGTACGACGTCCGCGTCGATCTCCCCGGCCGGCCGGTCCACGAAGACCGTGGCGACGCCGGCCGCTATCTCCGGCTCCAGGTAACGGTGGTCGGTGCCGGCCGGGATGATCACCAGGCCGTCCACCCGGCGGGCGCACAGCGCGAGCACCAGTTCCTGCTCGCGGGCGGGGTCCTCGGCGCTGGAGCCGTTGATCAGCAGGGCCCCGTGGTCGCGCGCGACCTCCTCGACGGCGCGGCTCAGCGGCCCGTAGAAGGGGTCCGCGAGATCTTCCAGTACCAGCCCGATGCTGGCCGTGCGGCCCTTGCGCAGCACGCGCGCCGAGTCGTTGCGGCGGAAGCCGAGCGCGGTGATCGCCTCCTGTACCCGCCGCTCGGTGTCGGGCGTCACGCCCGGCTCGCCGTTGACCACGCGGGAGACCGTCTTGAGGCCGACGCCGGCGCGCGCCGCGACGTCCTTCATCGTGGGCCGGGTGCCGTAGCGGGTGGTGCTGCGGGCGGTGTCGGTCACGGTGCGGCGGTCCTGTTCCCTGGGGTGGCGGCTGCCCGTTCCGATGCGGAGCCGGGCAGGTCTGGGCGTGGCGTCGAGGTCGGTGGGGTGTCGGTATCCGGACTGTCTGGGCGTGGCGTCGAGCATAACGTCTGGACAACGTTGTCAATTCTGGCGAGACTGGCGTTCTGCACGCCGGGGCGTCCGCCCCGGGCCGCCCGCCGACCAGGAGATTCCACGCCGATGCAGACCGACCTCAACGCAGCCCTGGACATCGGCGGTACGAAGATCGCCGGGGCGCTGGTCGACGACCGGGGCCGGATGCTCGTACGGGCCACCCGCCCCACCCCCGCCCAGGAGGACGGCGCCGCCGTGATGCGCGCGGTCCACGCGGTGCTCGACGAGCTGACCGCGGCGCCCGAGTGGTCCCGCACGTCCGTCGTCGGCATCGGCAGCGCCGGGCCGGTCGACGCGCAGACCGGCACCGTGAGCCCGGTCAACATCCCCGGCTGGCGTGACTTCCCGCTGGTCGCGGGCGTCCGCGAGCGGACCGGCGAGCTCCCCGTCGTACTGGTCGGCGACGGCGTGGCCATGACCGCGGCCGAACACTGGCAGGGCGCCGCGCGCGGCCACGACAACGCGCTGTGCATGGTGGTCTCCACCGGCGTCGGCGGGGGCCTCATCCTCAACGGCCGCCCGCATCCTGGCCCCACTGGCAACGCGGGCCACATCGGCCACATCAGCGTCGACCTCGACGGCGACCCCTGCCCCTGCGGCGGGCGCGGCTGCGTCGAGCGCATCGCCAGCGGCCCGAACATCGCCCGCCGCGCCCTCGCGGAGGGCTGGCAGCCGGGCCCGGACGGCGACACGACCGCCGTCGGGGTGGCCGCGGCCGCCCGCGCCGGGGACGCCGTGGCGATCCGCTCGTTCGACCGCGCGGCCCAGGCCCTGGCAGCCGGCATCGCGGCCACCGCCACCCTGGTCGAGATCGAGATCGTGGTGATCGGCGGGGGAGTGTCCGGCGCCGGCGAGGTCCTCTTCGCACCGCTCCGCCGCGCCCTGAAGGAGTACGCCACCCTCTCCTTCGTCCGCGGCATCAAGGTCGTACCGGCCCAGATGGGTACGGACGCGGGCGTGGTCGGCGCGGCGGCGGCCGCTCAGCAGTACCGGGCGGGCGCTTTGGCGGCTACGTCGGGCTGAGGGGCCGGTGCGGGGCGAGTCCGGCCGGGGCTGCGCCTGACGCCCGCCGTTACCGGAATGCCGCCGTCGTTACGGGACCGAGGCCGCAGGCCCCCTTGCCGCACCCCTCGCCCGCCACGACGCTCCCCTCCAGCGAGCACATCCTGAATCGTGCGAGAGGCGGCGTCCCGTGACGAACGCGCAGATGTGGGCCCTGATCATCGGATTCGTCTCCCCCCTCCTGATATCGGTCGTCAACCGGCCCCAGTGGAGCAGCGCCGCCCGTTCGTCCGTGCAAATGGCCGTCTCGGTCCTCGTCGGCCTCGGCAGCGCCTATTTCGCCGGCGACTTCGCGGGCAAGGACGTCATCAGCAGCATCCTCATCGCTTCCGTATCCGCCATCAGCGCCTACAAGGGCATCTTCAAGCCCACCGGCGCCTCTCCCACCCTCGAACGCCTCACCTCACCGACTCCCCGTCCCTGAGCGCGCCGGGCGGTGACCTCCGGCGCGAGGGGTTGACAGCGGCGCGGGCCGGCCGTGCGGGAGCGGCCGTTCCGTGGCGCGTTTCCGTGGCAGGGTGTTGCGGGCAACTCACAGGGGTCTAGGGATGAGGGGGAACCGTGATCGTCTGGCTGAACGGCGCATTCGGTGCGGGCAAGTCCACAGCGGCACAGGAACTCTTGGACCTGCTCCCCGGAAGCACGCTCTACGATCCCGAACTGGTCGGCCGTGGGCTGAAGGAGATGCTTCCGGCCAAGCGGCTGGACGATGTCGACGACTACCAGGACCTGCCGTCCTGGCGCAGACTCGTCGTCGACGCGGCCGCCGCGCTGCTCACGGAGGTACCGGGTCCGCTGATCACGCCGATGACGCTGCTGCGGCAGGAGTACCGGGACGAGATCTTCGGCGCGCTGGCCGCGCGCCGTATCCCCGTGCGGCACATGCTGCTGCATGCGGAGGAAACGATCCTCCGGGAGCGGATCGCGCTCCGGGACGAGCCCGTACGGGAGGAGTCCTCACAGGAAGGGCCCGAAGAGCCGATACGTGAGCGGAGTCTGGCGCAGTTGGAGCCCTACCAGCAGGCGCTGGACTGGCTCCGCGGCGACGCGCACGTCATCGACATCTCGGACCTGGGGCCGCGGCAGACGGCCGAGCGCATCGCCGAGGCCGTACGGACCGGCGGCGGCGCCTGCGACATCGTCCAGACGCCGGAACCGACCGCCGAGACCCTGGCCGCCGGCGTACTGCTCTTCGATGAGGAGGACCGGGTACTGCTGGTGGACCCGACCTACAAACCCGGCTGGGAATTTCCCGGTGGGGTCGTGGAACCGGGCGAGCCGCCGGCCCGGGCCGGGGTACGGGAAGTGGCCGAGGAACTGGACATCCGGCTCCCCACGATGCCGCGCCTCCTGGTGCTCGACTGGGAGGCACCGGTGCCGCCCGGATTCGGCGGGCTGCGGCTGCTGTTCGACGGCGGGCGGCTGCCCGACGAGCAGATACGGGACCTGCTGCTGCCGGGCTCGGAGCTGCGCGACTGGCGGTTCGTCACCGAGGACGAGGCCGAGTCGATGCTGCCGCCCGTGCGCTGGAACCGCCTGCGGTGGGCCCTGCGCGCCCGCGCACAGGGACGCCCGCTCTATCTGGAGGCGGGCGTTCCTGTGGGGTGACCCCCAAGGGGGGGCCGGTGCCGGCCCACCCCCACCCGTACGCTCCTACGCCCCCGCCTTGCTCCCCGCGTACCGCTGCAGGAACAGCGCCTCCGCCAGCGACAGCCGCTCCAGCTCCTCCGGGGACACGCTCTCGTTCACCGCGTGGATCTGCGCCTCCGGCTCGCTCAGCCCGATGAGCAGGATCTCCGCCTCCGGGTACAGCGCGCCGAGCGTGTTGCACAGCGGGATGGAGCCGCCCATGCCGGCGGACTGCATCTCGGTACCGTCGTACGCCTCGCGCAGCGCCGCCGCCATCGACTCGTACGCCGGGCTGCTGAGGTCGGCGCTGAACGGCTGGCCCTGGCCGACCTGCTCGACCGTGACGCGGGCGCCCCAGGGCGCGGCCGACTCCAGGTGCGCGGTGAGCAGCTTGGTGGCCTCGGCGGCGTCCTGGCCCGGCGGCACCCGCAGGCTCATCTGCGCCCGCGCGCTCGCCTGTACCGACGGGGTGGCGCCGACGACCGGCGGGCAGTCGATGCCGATGACGGTGACGGCCGGGCGGGCCCAGATGCGGTCGGCAATGCTGCCGGAGCCGATCAGTTCCACGCCGTCCAGCACCTTGGCGTCCTTGCGGAACTCCGCCTCGTCGTACTGGAGGCCCTGCCACGTACCGTCCGCCGCCAGCCCCTCGACCGTTGTGGCACCGTCCTCGGCACGCAGTGAGTCCAGGATGCGGATCAGCGCGGCGAGCGCGTCGGGCGCGGCGCCGCCGAACTGCCCCGAGTGCAGATTGCCCGCCAGCGTGTCCACCTGTACGCGCAGCATCGTCATGCCGCGCAGCGAGGCGGTGACCGTGGGCAGGCCGGCGCGGAAGTTCCCGGTGTCGCCGATGACGATGGCGTCGGCGGTGAGCAGGTCGGGGTGGGCCTCCGCGTACCGCTCCAGGCCGCCCGTGCCCTGCTCCTCCGAGCCCTCGACGATCACCTTGACGTTGACCGGCACACCACCGTGCTCCTTGAGCGCGCGCAGCGCCGTCAGGTGCATGATCAGGCCGCCCTTGCAGTCGGCGGTGCCGCGGCCGTACCAGCGGCCGTCGCGCTCGGTCAGCTCGAAGGGCGGGCTCAGCCAGGCGCTGTCGTCCAGCGGCGGCTGCACGTCGTAGTGCGCGTACAGCAGGACGGTGGGGGCGCCGGCCGGGCCGGGCAGGAAGCCGTAGACGGACTCGGTGCCGTCCGGGGTCTCCAGGATCTCCACGTTCTCGAAGCCCTCGGCCCGCAGCGCACCCGTTATCCACCGGGCCGCGGCCTCGCACTCGCTCTTCGGGAACTGCGCGGGGTCGGCGACCGACTTGAAGGCCACCAGCTCGGTCAGTTCGGCCCGGGCGCGGGACTGCAGCGCGGCGACGGTGGTGGCGAGCGGGCTGTCAGGCATGGGAACGCTCCTTGTGGGCGCGACGTTGTCCTGTCGGGACGGTGTCCGCGGGGGCCCGGGGCGGCGCGGATTCCGTCCGGTGAGCATGCGTACGTGACGCGTCCTGCGTAGGGGATGGTGCCTCCGATCTTCCCACAGGCACCTCCGCGATCAGCGAGCCGTAGGATGCGGGCGGTACGCGCACGGCACGGGCGGTACGCGCAATGGTGCGGGCGGTACGGCAGCCAGGGATCCATGCCAGGGATTCGTACCAGGGATCGATCGGGAGTAGCAGCACAGGTGAGCAGCGAGAGCGCAGCCCAGGACGGCCGTTTCGTGTGGGACGTGGTGGTGGTCGGCGCGGGGCCTGCGGGCGCCTCGGCGGCCTATGCCGCGGCCTGTACGGGACGCCGCGTACTCATCCTGGAGAAGGCCGAACTTCCCCGGTACAAGACCTGCGGCGGTGGCATCATCGGCCCCTCGCGCGACGCGCTGCCGCCCGGCTTCGAGCTGCCGCTGCAGGACCGCGTGCATGCCGTGACGTTTTCCCTGAACGGCAAGCTGACGCGAACGCGCCGCTCCCGGCAGATGCTCTTCGGACTCATCAACCGCCCCGAGTTCGACGCCCAGCTCGTCGAGTCCGCGCAGAAGGCGGGCGCCGAGCTGCGTACGGGCGTCACGGTCAGCCGCGTCGAGCAGCACGGCAGCGCCGTTCCCGACCGCCGTACCGTCGCGGTCGTGCTGAGCGGCGGCGAGACGGTGCTCGCGCGGGCTGTGGTCGGCGCGGACGGCAGCGCGAGCCGGATAGGCGCGCACGTCGGGGTCAAGCTCGACCAGGTGGACCTCGGTCTGGAGGCGGAGATCCCGGTGCCGCCGACGGTCGCCGAGGACTGGGCGGGGCGGGTGCTCATCGACTGGGGGCCGATCCCGGGCAGTTACGGGTGGGTCTTCCCCAAGGGCGACACGCTGACCGTCGGTGTGATCTCCGCGCGCGGCGAAGGTGCGGCCACCAAGCGGTACCTGGAGGACTTCATCGCGCGGCTGGGGCTCGCGGGCTTCGAGCCGTCGATCTCGTCCGGGCATCTGACGCGCTGCCGCGCCGAGGACTCGCCGCTGTCGCGGGGCCGGGTGATGGTCTGCGGCGACGCGGCCGGGCTGCTGGAGCCGTGGACGCGCGAGGGCATCTCCTTCGCCCTGCGGTCGGGCCGGCTCGCGGGGGAGTGGGCGGTACGGGTGGCCGAGGCGCACGACGCGGTGGACGCGCGCCGCCAGGCGCTCAACTACGCCTTTGCGATCAAGGCTGGGCTGGGCGTCGAGATGGGCGTGGGCCGCCGGATGCTCGCGGTCTTCTCCCGCCGTCCGGGCCTCCTGCACGCCACGATCACGGGCTTCCGCCCGGCATGGAACGCCTTCACGAAGATCACCCGCGGCACGACCACCCTGGCAGAGCTCGTCCGCACCCATCCGCTGGCCCACCGGGCGCTGTCGGCGTTGGATCGGTGAGTTCGGATCGGTGAGGGGGCGGGGCTGTTCCCCCGCTCCTCTGCCCCTCTCCGTACTCCCCACGGAGTACCGGCCGGCACCGCGCCAGGGGGACGCCCCGGGCGCATGGGGCGGGCTAGCGTGGCGGCATGGACAGCGGCGTGGACAAGGGGCGGCCGTCGTGGGTGCGGGACCGCCTAGGACGGCTCGGGCCCGCGCGCGGGCGCCGGTCCGTGACTCCGGGCGGTGAGCGGTCGCCGGACTCGTGGCCCGACGACGGCACCGCGCGGCGCCTGCCCTGGCGTTCGACCCTGCTGATCGCCGTGTTCGTACAGGTCGGTACGCGCTTCGCCGCGCACGGGCAGCCGGACCGGGCGCCCCTGGACGGTCTTGCGGAGTTTCTGCTGCTCGCGGGCTCCCTCCTGCTGCTCGTACGGCATCGTTTTCCGCGCGTCGTCGCGTTCGGCACCGCGGCCGCCGCGCTGCTCTACCTCGGTGGCGGGTATCCGTACGGTCCGGCCTTCCTGTTCGTGGCGGTCGGGTGCGTCGCCGCTGTCGTGGCGGGGCGGCGCGTCGCGGCCTGGAGCGCGGTGGGGCTGCTGTGGGCCGGGCATCTGCTCGTCGGGCACTGGCTGTACCGATGGCTGCCGCCGGCCGCCGACGGTGCCGCGCCGTGGGGGCAGGAGCTGATCGTCGCCGCCTGGGTGGTGGCGATCGTCGCCGCGTCCGAGCTGGGCCGCGTACGCCGCGAACAGCTCGCGCACGCCCGGGCCGAACGCGCGGCGGCGGAGCGGCGCCGGGCCGACGAGGAACGTCTGCGGATCGCGCGGGAGCTGCACGACGTCCTCGCACACAGCCTCTCCGTCATCAACGTCCAGGCCGGCGTCGGGCTCGCCCTGCTCGACGACGACCCCGAACAGGCGCGTACGGCCCTGACGACGATCAAGGGAGCCAGCAAGGAGGCGCTCGGCGAGGTCCGGCAGGTGCTCGACACGCTGCGCGCGCAGGGGCGGGCGCCCAGGTCACCGGCGCCCGGACTGGCCCGGCTGCCCGAACTGACCGAGCAGGCGAAGAGCGCGGGGCTCGACGTGGCCGTGTCGGTCGAGGGCCGGGTGTCCGGGCTGCCGCCGGGCGCGGACCTCGCGGCCTTCCGTATCGTCCAGGAGGCGCTGACGAACATCGTCCGGCACTCCGGGGCCCGCAGCGCACGTGTGCACCTGGCACGGGCGGCGGACGCCCTGCGTCTTCGCGTCGACGACGACGGGCCGGCCACGGGCGAGGGACCGCCCGGTGGCGGAAACGGCCTGGTCGGCATGCGCGAACGCGCCGCCGCGCTCGGCGGCGAGGTCCAGGCGGGCCCGCGCCCGGACGGCGGCTTCACCGTGCGCGCCACGCTCCCGCTGCGGGGGGAGCAGTGGTACTGGTGCGGAGGACGGCGAGACGGCGGCCCGCGCGGCGGGCGATGATGACGAGGAGAGCGCGTGATCCGGGTACTGCTCGCTGACGATCAGGTGCTGGTACGCGCCGGCTTCCGGGCGTTGCTGGACGCGCAGCCGGACATCGAGGTGGTCGGTGAGGCGGCCGATGGCGAGGAGGCGCTGACGGCCGTACGGGAGCGGCGGCCCGATGTCGTCCTCATGGACATCCGGATGCCGGTCGTGGACGGGCTGGCCGCCACCCGGCGGATCACCGGGGACGAGCGGCTGGCCGGAGTGAAGGTGGTCATGCTGACCACCTTCGAGCTGGATGAGTACGTGTTCGAGGCGATCCGCTCGGGCGCCTCCGGGTTCCTCGTGAAGGACACCGAGCCGGACGAACTGCTGCGTGCCGTACGCGCCGTGGTCGCCGGTGATGCGCTGCTGTCCCCGGGGGTGACCCGGCGGCTGATCGCAGAGTTCGCCGCCCGTTCGAAGGAGCCTGCCGCGGCGGCAGGGCTGGACCGACTGACCGAGCGGGAGCGGGAGGTGATGGCGCTGGTCGGCATCGGGCTGTCCAACGAGGAGATCGCGCGGCGGCTCGTCGTCAGCCCGCTCACGGCCAAGACGCACGTCAGCCGCACGATGGTGAAGCTCGGGGCCCGGGACCGGGCCCAACTGGTCGTGCTGGCCTACGAGTCGGGGCTCGTGCGCCCCGGCTGGCTGGGCTGACGCCACCGCCACAGGACCCGCACCACCCGGTGGACGAAGGCCACGCCGCCGACCAGCGCCGCGCCCACGAGCCAGGAGCCGCGCCAGGAGGCGGGCAGCACGTCCCAGAGGGCGGGCGCCGCGCAGATCAGGAAGGCGAGGGCGCCGACGAGCGCACCGGTCACCACGGCGAAGACGATCTCGACGGTGACGGCGTCTCGTTGGGCCTGCGAGAGGGTCGGAGACACGGCACGAGTCTGTCATGCGCACGGGATTGCCGCTGCCCTCCGGCCGCTCATAGGCTGAGCGCTTCCGGCCGGTCACCGGCCGGAACCAGCGCATGCACGGCAGTGGCGCACGCCTCGTGCCGCAGCTACTCGCGCCGGGAGAGCCGGAAGAACTGGTGCCGGGAGAAGGCGAGCGGTCATGAGGCAGTGGGACGTTGCGGTGCGGTCGGGCGCGCGGCTCGGTGAGGGGCCGACGTGGGACGCCGCGCACGCGCGGCTGATCTGGGTGGACATCCTCACCTGTCGGGTGCACACGTACGACCCCGCCACCGGGCGCCGCACCGTCATGGTCACCGAACAGCACGTGGGCGCCGCGAAGCCGCGCGCAGCAGGCGGTCTGGTCGTCAACCTCCGGGACGGAGTGGGCCTCTACGACGCGGCCGGGAAGTTCTCCTGGCTCTCCTACGAAGCGGTGCCGGGGCGGCGTGGCAATGACGCGGCCGTGGCGCCCGACGGCGCGCTGTGGGCCGGGACCATGTCGTACGACGAGACGCCGGGCGGCGGCACGCTGTCCCGCGTCGCGCCGGACGGCTGCACCGTGCGGGTGCTCTCGGACGTCACGGTCAGCAACGGCATCGGCTGGAGCCCGGACGGCCGGCTGATGTACTACATCGACACCCCGACCCGGCGGATCGACGTCTTCGACGTGGCTGCCGGAGACGCGGGCGCCGAAGACGGGGGCGCCGCGGGGCAGTTCGCGCACGGCCGGCGTCCCTACGTGGAGATCGAGCAGGGCGCCGGCTTCCCGGACGGGCTGTGCGTGGACGCGGAGGGCTGCGTCTGGGTGGCGCTGTGGGACGGCGGGCAGGTGCGCCGCTACACACCCGACGGCGCCCTCGACCGTACGGTCGAACTGCCCGTCCGGCGCCCGACCGCCTGCGCCTTCGGCGGCCGTGACCTCACCGACCTCTACATCACCACGGCTCAGGAGGACACGCCGCGGCATCCGCTGGAGGGCTCGGTGCTCGTCGTCCCGGGCGCGGGCAAGGGGCTCGACCAGCCGGCCTTCGCGGGCTGAGGACCGCGGCCGTCCGTGCCCCGCACGGGGCCCGCGGGCCGGTCGCCGGCGGGCCACGGCCGCGATCAGATCGCGAACAGCTCCTGCCAGAGCCGGGGGAAGGAGCCGTCGCCGGCGAGCGTCACCGTCACCGCCTCCGAGCTCTGCCACGGCAGGCGGTTCCACAACATCGCGTAGAGGTCCGCCGCGGGGCCTTCGAGCACACAGTCCGGCGCGGAGCCGGTCGCCGGGCCCGCCGCGCCGTCCTCGTCGCCGGTCGCCGTCTCCCGCTCCGTACGAGGCGGCGTGTCCGAAAGGCGCACCCGCCAGGCGGCGTTGCCCGTGCCGGCGGCGCCGGGCGCGTCCGTGGTGCGTATATACAACTCCTTGTCGGGCGCCGTGCGCGCGCGGGCGCGGTCACTGGCGAGGAAGCCCGTCAGCAGCTCGTCGATGCCGTCCGCGGCGAACGCGGGATCGACGGCGGAGAAGCCGGCACCGAGCGCCGCCTCGGCGTCGATGCGGTGTATCGCCGTCTCATGAGCCTGCCGGCGGGCCCAGAACGCCAGCGGCGAAGAAGCGGGCAGGAAGGTCCAGCAAGCCAGGTCGGCCGGGGCCGCCGCCAGCGCCGCGACCAGCGCGGCATGGCCCTCGCGCACCCACTCCACCAGCGCCGTGCCGTCCAGGTCGGGCGCCTCGGGCGGCCGCACGCGCCCGTCCGTCGCGCCCGTGACATATCCCGTCGCCCAGCGGTGGACGCGGCCGATGTGCACGAGCAGGTCGCGGACCTGCCAGTCGGGACAGGACGGGACCGAGGCGTCGGGGCCGGCCTTGTCCGCGGCGTCCGCCAGCAACTGGCCGTCCCGGCGGAGCATTTCGACAAATTCAGTGATCTCCATACCACCGAGTGTCCCAGCCGCCACTGACAACGGCCTTGGGCGCGGCCGGCCGGCTGCGCAGAGCGCGGTGGACCAGACCCAGCAGCAGCGCGTTGACCAGCGCCGCGAGGCCGATGGTGGCCATCGAGTACCAGGCGGGAGCGCCCGCGTCGCTCCACATCGCATCCCCCGCGAACCACAGCGGGAAAAGTGTCGGGGAGGTGAGCAGCGCGGCCCAGACGCCGGACATCGAGGCGTCCGGATGGTCGACGAAGAGCGAGTCGACGACGGCGAAGACCACCGCCGCGGCGACCAGGGTCAGGTAGATGCAGGAGACGGGATTGCCGAACGTCAGCCGCGCCGCGTCGCGCAGGCGGGGAGCAGGGTGCGCCCGCTGCCGGGGCGTCTCGGGGTCGCGGTGCCGGAGTATCGCCTTCATGTGTCCCCCCAGGGGCGGTCCATGTGCAGTTGCAGAGGTACGTGTCCAGTCGTACGTGCTCCGGGCGGGACGGACATCCGTGTTCGTACTCACATGCGGGCGTCCGTACTCAAGTATCGAGCCGGAACCGTGGGCTGTCAGTGCGTGATTCCGGCCGCATGGGCGCCGGGCCGGCCGCGGCCCCCCTCGGGGCGAGCGGACGGGTGGCCGTACACGGTGCGGGCGCGGGGGTAGCGTCTCGGTGTGCGGCGCGCGACCGGCGGATTTCCGGGAGGCGGCGGGCCGTGTTTTGTTCATACCGGATACAAAGTCAGAATGGACGGCGTGACCCACACACGGACGACCAGGCTGGAGCGGGGCCGTGGCGCGCTCGGGCCCGCGCTGGAGCTCGTACACACCGGGCGCGCGCCGACGCGTGCCGTACTGACCTCCGAACTCGGCGTGACGCGCGCGACGGCCGGTGCGGTGGCCGCCGAGCTGGAAGCGCTCGGCCTCATCACCGTCGACGCGCACCCGACCGCCGCCGCCGGCACCCAGGGGCGCCCCTCGCACCGGCTGTTCATCGCCGACCAGGGGCCCGTAGTGCTGGCCGTGCAGATCCACGCCGACGGCTACCGGGTCGCCCTGGTGGGTCTCGGTGGCCGGATTGTGGCCACCACGTCCGGCTGCGGCACCATCCCCGCCGACCCGGCGCACATCCTGGCCGAGGCCGTACGCGCCGGTTCCGGGCTGCTGCGCGACTCCGGGCGGCAGTGCCTGGGCGCCGGGCTCGCCGTGCCCTCCGCGGTCGCCGAGCCCGACGGGGAGGCGCTCAACCCGCTGCACCTCGCCTGGCCCGCCGGCGCCCCCGTACGGGCGCTGTTCCTCCAGGCGCTGGCCGACGCCAAGGTGCCGGGCGTCACCGAGCACGTCGGCTTCAGCGGCAACGACGTCAACCTCACGGCCCTCGCCGAACACCGCCACGGCGCCGGGCGCGGCGCCCGCGACCTGCTGTGCGTGGCCTCCGGCCACCGCGGCGTCGGCGGCGCGCTGGTACTGGACGGCCGCCTGCACAGCGGAAGTTCCGGCCTGGCCCTGGAGGTCGGGCACCTCACCGTCAACCCGGAGGGCGCCCCCTGCCACTGCGGCAGCCGCGGCTGTCTCGACGTCGAGGCGGACCCGCTCGCCTTCCTCGGCGCCGCGGGCCGCACCCCGGGCCCCGAGGGCTCGCTGCTCAAGCAGGCGACGGATCTGCTGCGCGAGGAGTACGCGGACGCCTCCGTACGGGCCGCCGGCGAGCTGCTGATCGACCGGCTCGGCCTCGGCATCGCGGGACTGGTCAACATCCTGAACCCCGACCGCATCATCCTCGGGGGGCTGCACCGCGCGCTTCTGGAGGCCGACCCGGAGCGGCTGCGGGCAGTAGTGGCGGACCGCAGCCTCTGGGGGCGCAGCGGCGGCGTACCGATACTGCCCTGCACCCTGGACCACAACGCCCTGGTGGGCGCGGCCGAGCTGGCCTGGCAGCCGGTGCTGGACGACCCGCTGGTCGTCCTCGAGAGCGAGCGCGCCGGCTGACGCATCCGGGTGTGCGTCGCGGCTCAGGCCCGCCACTCCGTGGCGAAGGCGCGCGCCGGATTGGCCGTCAGCATGAGCTCCACGGCGTCCTTCTCCAGGGTGAGTTCGAGGCGGCGGCGCAGCCCGAGTACGACGTACGGCATTCCCGGCCCGCCGTCGACCGAACGGGCCCCGGCCGTGGTCGTGTCGCCGCCCAGCAGGACGTGGTCGCCGAACCCCGCGTCGACCAGCGCGGCCAGCGCCTCCGGGAGCCGCCAGTCCGTCGCGTGGTGCGCCCGCGAGGGGCCGTCGAAGGCCAGATAGGCGCCGGCCTCGGCGGCCGCGCGGTGGACGGCCGCGTCGGGGGAGCGGTTGAGGTGGCCGAGTATCACGTGCTGCGGCGGTACTCCCGCCCTGTTGCACAGCAGGTCGAGCACCTCGAGTGCGCCGGTGCCCAGCTCCAGGTGGACGCCGATGGCCGCCCCCGTGGCGTGGTGCGCCTCGGCCGCGGCGGACAGCGCGTGCCGGGCGTGCGCGTCCAAGCCGTGGAAGCCGCCCGCCACCTTGATGAGGCCGGCCCGTGGGCTGCCGGGCCCGCCGATGCCCTCCGTCAGCTCAGCCACGAACAGCCCTGCCAGGTCCTTACGGACCTGTTCGAGCGTCTCCGGTGCGTAGTGCGCCGCCTGATGCAGCCCGGTGGCCGCCACGATCCGTACGCCCGACTCCCGGGAAAGGCGCTCCAGTTCGGATGCGTGGCGCCCCATCCCGTACGGCGTCCACTGCGCCACTGTGCCGCCGCCCGCCTCCCGGAAGGCGCGCAGCTCGGCGGCCGCGGCCCCGGTGTCCGCCAGTTCCTGGCCGGGCAGCTGGGGCGTGGCGAGAAAGAGGTGGTCGTGCGCGTCGAACAGACCGCGCAGCGCCTTCGGGGGCAGGTCGCCCAGCACAGTACGGAGGGCAGGGGCGGTGACGGCCCCGATGGGGCGCTGACGTGTGGCCATGAAGGCACTTTACATACCAGTAGTTACAGTCCGGCGCCGCCGCCCTCGTTGCCGGGCGTACTCCCCAAGAGGTAGGCCCGGTGCCGCTGTCCGTACGACGACGGGAGGCGTCCGGCGGATCAGGCTCGAAGAGACGCGGAAGCAGCGTGACCTTCGAGGAGCTGATCATCATGGATGTCCTGGCAACACCCTGGTCCGGCGGCGGTCCCGGCCCCTGGATCCTGTTCTTCCCGCTGCTGTGGGCGCTCGCCGTCATCGGCGTGGTCACCCTGCTGCGGCGCACCGTATGGCGCGGGCGGGGCCCCTGGCAGCGGTCCGCCGCGGCCGGTCACACGGATGCCGGCCCCTCGCCCCTCTCCGTACTCGGCCACCGGTTCGCCTCCGGTGAGATCGACGAGGACGAGTACTGGCGGCGGCTCTCCGTACTGGACGAACAGTTCGGGACGCACGGCAAGGGCCAGGAAGGCGCGAGGTGAGCGTCGCACGCCGGCGTTCGGCGACCGGCGTACGTTCACCGTGCGCGCCGTCTACGGCGAGAACGGGCTCGCGGGCGACTGCGTGGTCAGCCGCGCGGCCTGGGAGCCGCATCGCGTCCAGGACGCCGGCACGGTCGTGGCCGTCACCCTGAAGGACGGGGCATCCCCCGATGCGCGGCTCGTGTCCGTACGGATGGCTGAGCGCCCTGCCCCTCGGGGGACCGGGCGCTCAGCCCACTCGTGCGCCGCGTGCGGGTGTGCGTACTCCGCCGCTCGCTTCGGCGTGCTCCGTCTCGGGCGGTTCCGGCAGACACTTGAGCGCGTGGCCCGGCTCCTCGCGGCCACGGGTGAGCGCCGGGAGCGTGAACCACACGACCTTGCCGGTGTCCTCCGGGCGGGCGCCCCAGCTCTCGCTCAGCTCCGCGATCAGGGTCAGCCCGCGGCCCCCGGTGTCCAGCGGCCCGGCCACCGCGGGCTGTGGCAGCCGGGGATCGAGATCGCGTACCGACACCGTCAACTGGTCCAGCAGGACAGACAGTTCCACCGTGCACTGCTTGCTGGGCAGGGCGTGCTGGTGGACGTTGGCCAGCAGCTCCGTCACCCCGAGCGTCGCGGGATCGATCAAGGCGTCGAGACGCCAGTAACGTAGCTGTGCCGATACGATTCTGCGCATCTGGCCGATGCGTGCCGGCAGGGCTTGGAGCTCCACCGCGCAGTGCCTGCTGGGCTGCCTGATCACGACCGCGACTCCCCTGATGAGGCCGGGCGCGCCCGCCGCTACGGAAACGCGAGGACCGGGTCCGGCGATGTCCCGTTCACCTGGAGTCACCGATGGCGAACTCCTGGTGATGCGAGTCAGTCCAGGGTCGGCCCGCTCCCGTACTCCCGCAACCGCAGAGGGGCCGCAACCGCAGCGCGTCCCACCGGTCTTCACCCGAATGCAGTCGCCGTGCCGCCGGTCGTGAACCCGTACGCTCCCCGCGCCCGCTTCCGCGGTCCGTAGGCGCGGTCCTCCGGGTGTCTCCGTCCGGCGCTCCGGTACGAGCGTCAGGTGCGGGCGCCGGCGGCCCGTACGGCGTCCAGGAAGCGCTCGGGGGCGCCCATGGTCAGGGAGTAGCGATGGCCGTTGATCGTGGCGAACGCGCGGTCCCGGGCCAGCAGCCGCGGCCGGTGGGCCTGGACCGACGTCAGCGGTGCGCTGTCGATCTCCGTGCCGTAGCTCGTCAGCAGTGCCAGCCTGCCGTCCCTGATGATGACCTGACCCGCTCGGGTCAGCGACCGCAGCCAGCGCTCGATGCGCACACCGGTCGCGTTGAACTCCGGCTCCCTCATGGAGCACCGCCTCCTCACGCACATGGCGACGGGAAAAGGCCCGCGCCCTTCATGAAGTCTGCCCGGATCGCGGCCCGGGCACCAGTTCCCCTGGTCGTGAGCCTGCGAACACCAGTACCCCGAGGGCTCCTTGGGGCTCCTCAAAGGGGTGTTTATGCAGGTGAGCAGCGTGTGGAGGATGGTTATGATCGAGCTGGGCCCGGTGGTCACGGCGGGCCGGGACGACCGCGAGGAGCACGTCGATGAGTACCGCACAGCACACGGACGGGCGGGACGACGGCCTCGCGGGTGCCCGCGACGGGTCCTGCGACCTCCCGGCGGCACCCGAAGGCGCGCCCCTGCCGACCCTGGACGTCGACCGCACCGACTCCGATTACCGCGGCTGGCTCAAGGAAGCCGTGCGCAAGGTCCAGGCGGACGCCAACCGCAGCGCCGACACCCACCTGCTGCGTTTCCCGCTGCCCGAGCAGTGGGGCATCGACCTGTACCTGAAGGACGAGTCGACGCACCCCACCGGCAGCCTGAAGCACCGCCTCGCCCGCTCCCTCTTCCTCTACGGGCTGTGCAACGGCTGGATCCGCCCCGGCAAGCCGGTCATCGAGGCGTCCAGCGGCTCCACGGCCGTCTCCGAGGCGTACTTCGCGAAGCTCATCGGGGTGCCGTTCATCGCGGTGATGCCCGCGACGACCAGCCGCGAGAAGACCCGTCTGATCGAGTTCCACGGCGGCACCTGCCACCTGGTCGCCGACCCGCGGACCGTGTACGACGTCTCCGCCCGGCTCGCGGCCGAGACCGGCGGGCACTACATGGACCAGTTCACCTACGCCGAGCGGGCCACGGACTGGCGCGGCAACAACAACATCGCCGAATCGATCTTCCAGCAGCTGCGCCTGGAGCGGTACCCGGACCCGACGTGGATCGTGGCCACCGCGGGCACCGGTGGTACCTCGGCGACCATCGCCCGCTACGTGCACTACATGCAGCGCGACACCCGTGTGTGCGTCGCCGACCCGGAGAACAGCTGTTTCTTCGACGGCTGGCTGAACGGCGACGCCGAGACGGACTGCCGCACCGCCTCCCGCATCGAGGGCATCGGGCGGCCGCGGATGGAGCCCAGCTTCGTGCCCGGCGCGATCGACCGGATGATGAAGGTGCCGGACGCGGCGAGCGTGGCGGCCGTACGGGCGCTGGAGACCGCCATCGGGCGCAAGGCGGGCGGCTCGACGGGCACGGGGCTGTGGAGCGCGCTGAAGATCGTCTCCGAGATGGTCGCCGCGGGCCGTACGGGCTCGGTGGTCACCCTTCTGTGCGACCCCGGTGACCGCTACCTCGACAAGTACTACTCCGACGCCTGGCTGGCCGAGCAGGGGCTGGACATCGCGCCGTACGCCCGGACCCTGCAGACCTTCCTCGCCGAGGGCACCTGGCCGGCGTGAGGGGTCCGCTGCGGGGCTCGTCGGAGGCCGGGCCGCCCGCGCCCCGACGCATCGCTCACACGCGCTCAGGCGCCGCCGAGGCGCCCTTCACACGCCGACGAGGCGCCGGTCCAGCTGCCGCATCGAGTCGCGGAACGCGCGGCCCAGCATCGGACGGCTCAGCTGCATCATCGAGCGGAACGGCGCGGGGCCGTCGGCGGCGAACGTCCACCGCACGAGCGTGCCGCCGGGCGCCGGGGTGAGCCGCCAGTCCTCCAGCAGGGCGCGCAGGCCCGGCACGTTGGTCTCGTCGACGCGGTAGGCGTAGTGCTCGGGGCGCTCGGTGGCCAGGATGCTCTCGAGGAAGCGGGTGCCGCCCGTCAGCCGGACCGAGCGGCCCTTGCCGCCGTCGGTCGGGGTGATCCGCGAGACCCCGGTGAACCACGCGCACCAGGAGCCGACATCGTCCGCGAGCGCGGTGTACACCGCTTCGGGGGGCGCGGAGAGCTCGGCTGCGAAGACCATCCGCAGCGGCGCGGACTCGGCGAAGTCGAGCCCGACAGGGCTCAGTCGGTGCGTCATGGGACGAGCACCCCCTACACACGGTGATGAGGTCAGGACCGAACGTCGAACAATCCGGCGTCGCACACCATAGCTGGGGCCTCGTCAGATGTCTGCGTCGTCTTCCGGCTCACCGGCCACCACCAGCCGCGGGGGCAACTCCGCGAACTCCGCCCGGGCGTGCGCCGGCAGACCGGGATCGGTGACCAGCACGTCCACCTGGTCCAGCGAGGCGAACGAACTCAGGCCCACCGTGCCCCACTTCGTGTGGTCAGCGACCACCACGACCCGGCGCGCCGATCGCACGAAGTGGCGGTTGGTCTCCGCCTCGGCGAGATTCGGCGTCGACAGCCCGGCCTCGACGGATATGCCGTGCACCCCGAGGAAGAGCGCGTCGAAGTGCAGCGAGCGGATCGCGGCATCGGCCACCGGGCCGACCAGCGTGTCCGACGGCGTCCGCACGCCCCCGGTCAGCACGACCGTGGCCGCTCCGGGACGCGGGCCACCGGCGCCCGCCGCCGCCCGCTGCGCGGCGTAGAACACATCGGCCACCCGGACCGAATTCGTCACCACCGTCAGGTCCGGCACGTCCAGCAGCTGATGGGCCAGTGCGAACGCCGTCGTGCCGCCCGCCAGCGCGATCGCGCTGCCCGGCGCCGCCATCTGGGCCGCCGCCTCGGCGATGGCCTCCTTCGCCGACAGCTCCAGAGAGGACTTCGCCTCGAACCCCGGTTCGTGCGCGCTCGGCTCGCTCACGGGGACGGCGCCGCCGTGCACCTTCTCCACGACGCCCTGGCGGGCCAGCGCGTCCAGGTCCCGACGGACCGTCATGTCCGAGACGCTCAGCTTGCGGGTCAGCTCATTGACGCGGACGCCGCCGCGCCGCCGCACCTCATCGAGGATCAGGGCACGCCGCTGCTCGGCGAGGAGGTTCTGGTTGTCACTCACCCGGCCTGTCCCTTCGTCCCGGCTCACGGCGCGCCCCAGGTCACAAGAGCGCTGCTGTTCGGGGACATCCTCGCACGAGGCACTGACAGTGACTCCCCGGACCGGATGGGGTGAATGCAGCGCTCCGGCGGGCAAGAAAGAATCCGGGACGCACATCGACGTACGGACAACGGGGGAAGCACAGTGGACATCACGTACCGGTCCGCGCCCGCAGCCACTACGGACCCGGGCGGAGACGAGGGCGCCGCCGCCGGGCACAGACCACGCCGGATCGCCCTTGAACTGCTGGTTCACGGTGTCGGCGGCACCACGCCGGCGGAGATGCTCGACGACCCCCGGGTCGTGCGCGTCACCGGTGACGACACCGCCGCCATCTATCGCTGCGCCACCGATGCGGGCGCCGAGGAGCGCCCTGTCGACGAGCGCGAGAGCGACCCCGAGGAGCCGGTCCGCGAGGCGTACTGCTGGTCCAACCTCACCTCGGGCAACGGCAGCCGCGCCCTGTGGCTGATCCTGCTGCCCTTCATGGTCGCGAACCTCGCGCACTGGATGCGCCCCGCGGCCCCGCGCGGCCACCCTGCCCAGCGCCTCTACGACGTCCTCGTACGCATCCTCGCGCTCACCCTCACGGTGCTGCTCGCCGCCGGGGCCTGCGAGGTGGCCCTGGACCTGCTCGCCTGGCAGTGCGCGGGCAGCCTCTCGTGCTCGGCGGACCGCTCCTGGCTCGGTTTCCTCAGCACCGCGCACGACGGCTGGTGGAGCCTGCCGGGCCGCCGCCTCGTGGTCGCGAGCGCCTTCCCGCTGCTCCTCGTGGGCCTGCTGTGGTGGCTCTCGCACCGCACCTGGAGCGCGTACGAGTCGGCGTCCCCGCCGCCGCGCCGCCCCGGCACGTCCCGCGACACACCGCCCTCGGAGCGCCCCACGCTGTGCCTGGACGGCTTCTGGTACGGCCGCCGGGTCGTCGCCCGGCTGCGCTCGGCGCACGCCGCGGCGGGGCTGCTCACCATCGCCACCGCGCTGCTCCTGACCGCGCACGACGCCGACGGCCGGCCCGGCGCCGACGTATGGCTGCGCTGGACCGGGTACGTGCTGGCCGCGCTGGTCGCCGCCCTCGCGGTGCTCAGCGTGGTCATCGTCTGCCGCACCGCGCGCAGCGAGGCGGAGCCCGACGTGGAGACCGACCGGCCGATCGTCAGGTGGCTCCCGTACGCCGCGCTCGGCGCGCTGGCCCTGACCGCCGTGCACACCGCCTGGGCGCGTCCCGGCTGGACCTCCGCCGGGCACCTCCCGGGCGACGGCACCTTCGCGGTACTCGCCGTCCTTCAGGGCGCGTTGGTCGTCGGGCTGCTGCTGACCGCCGGGGTGCTCCAGCGGGCCGCGCGGGGCACGGAGCGCACCGCGCTCGCGGGCCTGGCCGGCGCCTCCGTGGCGCTGCTCGCCTGCGCACTGGGCGGCGTGCTCACCGGGGGAGTGGCACAGCGCACCGCCGACTGGCTGGACCGCGGCGCCACCCCGGGCGACGCGCACGCCCCGATGGCGGGCCCGCCCGTACTGCTCTCCTGGCAGGCATCGGTCATCCCGGTGCTGCTGATCGTCGTCCTGTTGCTGGTCGTCGCGGCCGGCTTCCAGGTGCTCGCCGTCCGCCGTGAGGTCGTCCCCGACATCCCCGGGCTGTACGAGGACGAGGAGAAGCCCGACGCGCAGCGCACCAAGGGGATCGCGGGCACGATTGCCCGCGCGGGGCTCACCGACCGGGCGCCGGTGCTGATCGGCGTGATCACGGCCGTCACCTTCGTGCTCGGTACGGGTGCGGTGCTCGGTGCCCGCCTCACGGGCCTGCCGCCCGGCCGGGCGCTGGACGGCGCGCCCGCCTTCGTGGACGCCGTCGCCGAGACGGCACAGGCGCTCGGCTCCTGGCTGATGGGCGCCGGCGTCGTCCTCCTGCTGGCCATGGGACGCCGCGCCTACAAGGACGCCTCGGCCCGCCGCACCATCGGCATCCTCTGGGACGTCGGCACCTTCTGGCCGCGCGCCGCGCATCCCTTCGCGCCCCCGTGCTACGCCGAGCGGGCCGTCCCGGACCTGACCTGGCGGATGGCCACCTGGACCGAGACCCACGACGGGCGCCTGGTCCTCTCCGGGCACTCCCAGGGCAGCGTCCTCGCGGCCGCCGCCGTCTGGCAGCTGGACCCGGTGACGCGCAGCCGGGTCGCGCTGCTCACGTACGGGTCGCCGCTGGAGCGGCTCTACGGACGCTGGTTCCCGGCGTTCTTCGGGCCCGCCGCGCTCACCGGGCTGCACCGCGAGATGGACGCCTGGCGCAACCTGTGGCGGTTCACCGACCCCATCGGCGGCCCGGTCCGCCTCACCTGTGAGGACGGTGCGGCGATCGACCGGGGGCCGCTGCGCGACCCGCTGGTCTTCGGGCGCACCCTCCAGCACCCGCTGCCCGCCCAGACCCTCGGGCACGGCGACTACCAGGCCGACCCGGAGTTCGTGACGGCCCGCGCAGAACTCCTCGCCCATCTGGCGCCAGGGATACCGCAGCAGCCCGGCGAGCCGGAGGCCGAGCGGGACCCCGGCCCCGGGGAGCGGCCCGCCGCCTCTCAGGGCAGCGCCGGCAGGTCCTCGGAGTAGAGGTGCGTGAGGTCGTCGGTGCTCGGGTCGGGGAGCTGCGCCACCCGGCCCGCGTGCCGTTCGACCATCGCCTCGAACGTCTGCCGGGCGGTGCGCCCGTTGCCGAACGACGGCCCCTTCGGGAGCGCGGTGAAGTACTTCAGCAGCGCCTCGGAGGTGCCGTCGGCGAGGTGGTACTCCTGCTCCTCGGCCTGCTGCCCGACGATCCGCAGCAGCTCCTCGGGGTCGTAGTCGCCGAACCTGATGGTCCGCGAGAAGCGGGAGGCGACACCGGGGTTGACCGCGAGGAAGCGCTCCATCTCGGCGGTGTAGCCCGCCACGATGACCACGACCGCCTCCCGGTGGTCCTCCATCAGCTTCACCAGGGTGTCGATCGCCTCGCGCCCGAAGTCGCGCCCGGAGTCCTCCGGGGACAGCGCGTACGCCTCGTCGATGAAGAGCACCCCGCCGCGCGCCCGGTCGAACGCCTCCTGGGTACGGATGGCCGTCGACCCGATGTGCTCGCCGACCAGGTCCACCCGGGAGACCTCCACGAGGTGGCCGCGCTCCAGTACGCCCAGCGACGCCAGGATCTCGCCGTACAGCCGCGCGACGGTGGTCTTGCCCGTGCCGGGGGAGCCGGTGAAGACCAGGTGGCGGCGGACCGAGGCGGCCTTCAGGCCCGCCTGCTGCCGGCGCCGCCCCACCTCGATCATGTTGATCAGGCTGCGCACCTCGCGCTTGACGCTGTCCAGGCCGACGAGCGTGTCCAGTTCGCCGAGGACCTCGTCCGAGGGCCGGGTGTCCGGGGCCGGCTCGGCGGGCGTCTGCGGCGCCGTGGGCGCCGCGGGGGCACCGCCCAGCAGGCCGGCCGTGCCCGCGGGCTGCGCGGCCGTCACAGGCGCCACAGCGGCCGCCGGTGAGGGCATGCCGGACGGCACCGCCGCGGCCGCCGGCTGGGTCATCCGGCTCTCGTCGCTGGTGCAGTCCACCGCCGTCGGCCCGTCCTCGGCGAACTCGTACCCGCCGCGCGCGCACCGCTCCGTACGGCACCGCGTCAGCGTCGTACGGCAGCCGTCGATCACATGGAAGCCGTAGCCGGCACTGCCCGTGACCCGGCAGTTGTGGAAGGTGCCGCGGCCCTCAGCGGACACGTAGAAGCCCGCTTCGGCCGGTGTGCTGACCGTGCACCGCTCGACGTTCGGGTCGGCGCCCTTGGTGACGATCACGCCCGTCTGGGTGTCCTCGATCGTGCAGCCCGAGAGCGTGCCGCCGCTGCCGTGGTCGCGGAACCACGCGCCGGTCGCGGCCTCCCGGATGCGGCAGTCGTCGAGCTGTACGGTCGCGCCGTCGCTGACCGAAACGGCGGTGTTCCGTACCTGCGCGAGATCGGAATCGACCACATCGGCCCGCGAACCGCGGTCCAGCACGAAGAGCGCGTCCGGCACGTCGTGCACCCGGGTCGAGTCCAGGACGGCCGTAGCGCCGTCGCTCACCCACACCGCCGGGTAGTCGCCCGTACTGTCGTGGATCTCGCACTGGTTGGCGTCCACCCGGGTGCCCGGGTCCCACACGGACAGGCCGTTGCGCCCGAAGTGCCGTACCCGGCTCCGGGTCAGCGTCAGCACCGAACGCGACCTCAGGTCCAGTGCGTTCTCCGGTATGTCGTGGATGTCGCAGTCGGCGACCGTGAGCACCGCGTCCGTGTCCAGGGTGACGCCGTCCGCCGAAGTGCGGTGCACCGTGCAGTCGGTGAGGTGTCCGGTGGCGCGCGAGGCGACCTGCACGCCCGCGCCCTTGATCTCGTACAGCTCGCAGCCGACCGCCTCGACCGCGCTGCCCTCGCCGTTCACCGCCAGGCCGGCACCGCTCGTGTGGTGCACCCGGCAGCGCTCCAGCCGCGGATGCGCCCCGCCGCGCACCGCCACGCCCGTCTGCCCGGCAGCCAGCACCTCGCACTCCTCGAAGACGCCGCCCGCCCCGTCCAGCACGCTGATGCCCACGCCGCCCGGATTGTCGACCGTGCAGCGCCGCACCGTGGGCCGGGCGCCGCCGCGCACCTCGATACCGGTCGCGGACCGCGTCACCACGCGCAGCCCGGTGAGCTCCGGTGCGCCGTCCTCCACCAGAAGGGCGGGCGCCGCCGAGTCCTGCGCCTCCACGTGCAGGTCCTGCAGGACCGCCGAGGCCCGTACGGTCAGCGCCACGCCGTCGGCGGGCGCGATCCGCACCGATCCGCGCGCCCCGTCGGGCCCGCGCAGCGTCACCGCCCGGGCCAGCACGAGGTTCTCCCGGTACGTGCCCGCCGCGACGGTCAGCACATCGCCGTCCCCGGCTGCTTCGAGGGCGGCGGCCAGGGAGCTGTACTCCCCTGTGCGACGTCGCCAGCGCGACGTCCCGGAGTGCGTGACCTGGACCGAGCCCTGTGCCATGGCGATGTCGTGCCCCCACCTCGTGCGGCTGTTTCCGGCCCGCGGTGGTACGCACGGATATGTCCGCGTACGGGCTGCGCAGGCCCCAGCCGAGCGGCTGGCTGCACCACCGTAGCGCGCTCGGCGTACGGCAGTTGACGTGGTCGGCACCTCGTCCTACGGGCGGTGACGCACTCCGTGCCCTGCGGGCGGCGCGTGCTCAGCTGCCGGCGCCGGCCCGTCCCCAGTCCTGGCCCGCGCGCTCCCACTCCTCGTCCCAGCGGCGGTACCGGTGGTGCATCAGCCGCCACAGCACCAGCCTGCGGCAGCCCTCGACCGCGGCGCCGGCCAGCGCCGCGGCGCCCAGGCCGGCGAGCACCGCATGGGAGTTCGCGGTCGTCACGTCCATCGGGCGGGGCATGACCCGGCCGCGGCCGTCGGTCCAGATCCGGAAGCGGTCGCCGGGCACCACCGGATGCGGCGCAGCGACGGCCCCGATGTGCCGGCTGCCGTCCACGCCGCGCCAGTTGGCCAGTACCTTGCGGTGCGCGTCGCGCTGGGTGGCCGTTTCGGGGTCGGGATCCACGGGGGGATGCGGCAGCAGCCGGTCCACCTGGACCCGCACCAGGTGCCGTTGGGCGTGCTGGGTCCGTACGGTGTCCAGGAGCGTGTCGCCGGCGGTCCGGGCGGTCGCCCAGCCGGCCGCGGAGGCCCCGAACACGATCAGGAGGGCGGCGCCCAGCGCCAGCCACGCCTCGGCGAGATCGGTCCTGCGCCGCAGCGGATTACGCCGCCAACGCCACAGTCCACTCATCGCTCGCACGGTCCGGCACCCCCTTCCGTGTCCGTAACTACCTCATTCCGGGCCCTTCATGCGCGGTGTTCATGAAGAGCCTGCAAAACCACGGACTCGTACGGACCGTCACTCTATCGCCGCCGCGGGCGAGGCCGTGGGTGGCGTGCGTGCGGCGGAGAGGCCGGGAGAGGGCCGCAGGTGCGCGTGGGGTGGCCCTGGGGCGCAAAAGGTCGCTCAAGAGCGTTCAGCGGCCGTCCAGGGGCCTTCCCGGAGGTGTTTCAGTGCACCCGTACCGCCAGTGTGACCACCGCGCCGGCGGCCGCGCCCGCGGCGATCGTCAGCCGGTCGGCGACCAGCCGCGCCATCCACAGCCCGCGCCCCGTGGGCGCACCGTCCAGGCCCGGCAGCAGCTCGGGGATGACGGCCTCCGTGAAGCCCGGGCCCGAATCGATGACCAGGCACTCCAGTTCGTCGCCGATCCGGCGCAGGACCAGCCGGCCGCTGCCGCCCGCGTGCTCGACGGCGTTACCGGCCACCTCGTCCACCGCGAGCACGAACTCCCCGCGCCGCGGTTCGGCCAGGCCCTCACGGGCCGCGCACTCCTCGACGAGCAGCCGCACCTGCGGGAGCAGCCGGGCGGTGAAGCGCCGCTGCAGCAGGTACCTGACGCTCGGTTCGTCGCCGGCGCCCTGGGAACGAGCGGACTCGGGGATCAGCACGGTCGCGTCACCTCCGACAGCGTCAGCCGCGAAATCGATGCCGCTCCCAGCCGCTGGAGCGTGCGGAGCTGTACCGGGTCGCCCCGGACCTCGACCCGGGAGAGGCCGCTCGCCTTCTGGACGAGCGTGAGGAGGCCGGTGGCGCAGCCGACCGACAGGAAGTGCAGCCGGCTCAGGTCCAGGGCGAGCCGGCCCGCAACCGAGCCCTGCGCCACGGCGAGCTCCAGGGCGGTGAGGAAGGACTGCTTCGTCGCGGCGTCGGCCTCGCCGACGAAGCGCAGCGCGCCGTCCGATGCCCGCTCCGTATGCAGCGCGCCGAGCTGTTCGAGGAGGTTACGCGGGTGCGCCTCAGCCATGGCCGTCAGCACCTCCGGCGCGAACCAGCGTCGGTCGTACGCGCAGATCTCGCTGTACGGGCGGCCCTTGAAGAGCTCGTCGGCGTTCGACTCGCGGTGCATCATCGTGTGCACGTCCGCGCCGAGGTCCGGCACCCAGTGCATGTCGATGAACGCCCGCAGGCCCGTGTACCCCTCCGCGACGGCCTGCGCGGTCTCCTCGCGGAGCCGGCTCCACTGCCGGTCGGCCGTGAAGGCGGGATCGGGACTGATGAGGCGGCGCATGCTGCTGAGCACCAACTGGCCCCTGATGCGGGCGGTCGCCGTCGTGCGGTTGGGGAAGTCCAGCCGCGCCAGGACCTCTTCCTCGGGCAGGCCGGGGCGCGGGAAGACGATCACACGCTCGCCGCGGGCCAGGCCGAGCCGGGTGAAGGCCGTGAGAACGTCCCAGCGGATCTCGTCGTCGTCGTAACTGACGAAAGCGTGATCGCCGGGGCGCATCTGATGCACCGGGATGACGCGATCGCGCGCCGGGTCCCCGGCAGGAATGGGCACCTGAATCTCCCTGTCGCCACCGCAATGCGGTCACCTTATGCAGGCCGGACAGGGCCCCGCAACGCGCTCGTCGGGGGCGGCTGCGCCGGGTCGGCGGGAGCGGGGCGCGGCGGTGCGCGGAAACCGCGGAGACGGGGTGGCGGCTGGGTAAGGACACGGGCTGACGTCAGCTCAGGACCTCGAAGGGGTCGCCGGCACGGAGCGTGCCGCGCGACTCGGGTATGAGGTTCTGCCCGAACACCAGGTCGTCACCGAAGCGGCGGTGGCGGGCGAGCGTGCGCAGCGGCTCCTTGCCGCGCTCGGCGGTGCGCTGGTCGGTGGTGGTCACCACGCAGCGGCCGGAGGGCTTGGCGACCCGGAAGGTGATCTCGCCGATCCGCACCCGCTTCCAGCCGTCCTCGGCCCAGGGGGCCGTGCCCTCGATGACGACGTTCGGCCGGAAGCGGTCCATGGGCAGCGGGCCCTCGTCGGCGTGGTCTCCCTGGGCGATCAGGGAGTTGAGCGCGTCCAGCGAGGACGACGTGGTGAGCAGCAGCGGGAAGGCGTCGGCGAAGCTCACCGTGTCACCGGGGCGCGCGTAGTCCTGGTGCACGGACCGGCGCACGGCAGGGGCGTCCATGTGAACGAGCGTGACCTCGGTGCCCAGGTACGTACTGAACCACTCGGCGGCCTCCGCGGACGCGGGCACGGCGTCCACCTTGTCCTGCCAGACCTGCACCGGCACGGTCGCGCCGGGGGCAGGAACCTCCACGGACAGGTTCTGCATCCCCGGCGCGCTGAGCCCGATTCCCCCGTCGGGCCGCGCCTCCGCGACGGCCAGGGCCAGCCGCGGCCGGGACCGCTGCGTGACATGCCGCCGCTCCTCGTCGACCAGCAGCCAGCGCCGGTCCCCGGCCAGGCCCCATGGCTCCACGGCGGCCGAGTCGGGGGAGGTCCCCGCAAGAGACTTCACCGGATACAGCTGGAGGGCACGGAGGCGCGAGTTCGGCATGTGCCCATCCTGCCAGCCGGGTCGGACATTTGACCGGGCGGCCGGACAGTTGGCCGAGCGGGCGCGTCAGTAACCCCGCGGATGCTGCGGACGGCCGTACGGATCCTCGTACGGAGCGGGGCGCGGCGCGACCGGGGCCGCCGGGCGCATCGCTTCGTACCCCGTGCTCATCGGGCGCCGCGGCTGCTGCTGGGCCGGGTACCCCTGGGGGCCGGCGGCCTGCTGCGGGATGTAGGGCGCGGGTGCGGGCTGCATCGGGGCCTGGCCCGGGTAGCCGTGCTGGGCGGGGGCCGCGGAGGGGCCGGAAGGGAGCGCGGGCAGCGCCGGCAGGGCCGGCGACGAGTAGGACGAGGACGAGCCGGCGTCGTACGGAGGCTGGACCCTGATCGGCGCGATCTGGGGTGTGCCGCGCTCGGCGACGAGGCTGTCGTAGATCGGGGTGTCCGGGAAGGAAGGCGAAGCGTAGTAGCCGCCGCCGTAGGTAGAGCGGGGGGAGGTCATGCCTCTTAAGTTAAGCCCACGATGTGCTGGTTGGGGAGCCTGAAAAGAGGGTTGTTTTACGTGTCGGTAGTGGTTGCGGTTCACTAATGTGAGCGAACTTGGGAAAATCGGTCGCCAACGCCCGTTTGAATCGTGTAAAGGCCGGCTCGCTGGGAGGTGAAATCTTGCCTTCTCCGAGGCGTCCAAGGGCCGTCGGAGAACCCCTAGGTTGGGAGGGCGGCGCGCCGCGAAGCGGGAGCGCGAATCCGAAGGAGGCGGCCATGTCGATGCCCAAGGGGGGCAACGCTCCGGTGGATGCCGGAGCGGTACGGATCGAGCTGAGCTGGCGTACCGGAAGCGGCGTCCCGGACGTGGACGCCTCGGCGCTGCTGCTGAGCGGCGGGAAGGTGCGCGACGACGGCGACTTCGTGTTCTACAACCAGCCGGTGCATGCTTCGGGCGCCGTGCGCCACGAGGGCAAGCGGGCGGCGGCGGGCACGGCGACCGACACCCTCGCCGTCGACCTCACCGCCGTGGAGCCGGCCGTCGAGCGGGTGGTGCTCGCGGCCTCCGCGGACGCCGGAACGTTCGGTCAGGTGCCCGGGCTGAGCGTGCGAATCCTTGACGCGACGGGCGCGGGCCCCGGTAGCACTGTGCCCGCGGCCTCCGATGGCGCCGAGCTCGTGCGGTTCGACAGCCAGGACGCCACCGTGGAGACCGCCTTCGTACTCGGCGAGCTCTACCGGCGGCAGGGCGGCTGGAAGTTCCGGGCGATCGGCCAGGGGTACGACAGCGGACTCGCCGGGCTCGCCACGGACTACGGGATCAGTGTGGACGACCCAGGGACGGCGCCCGCAGGGCCGGCCGCGCCGGCAGCGCCCGCGCCGGCGCACGATGTGCCTCAAGGTCAACCCGCTGCGTCAACTCCCGCGCCCCCGGCGCATGGCGCAGGCGCGCCCGCCCCCACCCCTGTACGCCTGTCAAAAGTCACCCTGACGAAGGACGCCCCCGCCGTTTCGCTGACGAAGCAAGGGGGCACTTCGGGCGCGATGCGAGTGAACCTCAACTGGCAGACCCGCCCTGCACCCTCGGGATCGGGGTCGGGATGGGGCCGCAAGCTCAGCCGGGCGCTCGCCGGCCCCGCGGCTCTCGATCTCGACCTGTGCGCGCTGTACGAGCTGACCGACGGCAGCAAGGGCGTCGTACAGGCCCTGGGCAACGCCTTCGGGGCCCTGGACACCCCGCCGTTCATCCACCTCGACGGCGACGACCGCACCGGCGCCGTGGCCGTCGGCGAGAACCTCACGGTCAACCTCGACCAGCAGCGCCTCATCAAGCGGATCCTGTTCTTCGTCACCATCTACGAAGGCGCGCGCAGCTTCGCCGACCTGAACGCCACGGTCACCCTCACACCGCAGCGCGGCGCCCCCATCGACTTCTCCCTCGACGAGTGCACCGTCCCGTCCAACGTGTGCGCCCTGGCGCTGCTCATCAACACCGGCACCGAACTGGTCGTCCAGCGCGAGGCCCGCTATCTCGTCCCCGAACGGGGCGTCAGCCCGCAGCGCACGGTGGACCAGGCGTACGGGTGGGGGATGCGGTGGGCACCGGGGCGGAAGTGAGACAGCCGCCCGTGGCTAAGCGCCCTCCGACGCCTCCCCTGTAGGCGGCGCCCCGTACGTCCGCCCCTTCCAGGCAGCGCCGCGCCCCCGGTAGTGCTGCACGGCCGAGTCGACCGTCATGAGGAGGTAGAGCAGTGCGGTGAACGGCAGCAGAGGGGCGGTCCAGGGCGGCTGCCTGTAGTAGCGCAGCATCGGCAGGTACGTGCCTGTCATCACGGCCCATGCGGCGCCCCCGAGGAGCACGGCCGGCGCGCTGCCGCCCACCGCGCCCGCGATCAGCGCGACGGGCGGCACCAGGTAGACCAGTGCGAGGCCCAGCACCGTGCCGGCCAAGAGCAACGGGCTGTGCAGGAGTTGCGCGTACGCGCTGCGCGCCACCATCCGCCAGAGGTCGGCCAGGCGCGGGTACGGGCGCACGCTGTCCACGTGGTCGGCGAGTCCCAGCCAGATCCGCCCCGTGCCCGCCCCGTCCCGGCCCCCGGAGCGCTTCACGGCGCGGGCCAGCGTCACGTCGTCGATCACCGCGTGCCGGATGCTCGCCGGGATCCCGGCCCGCTCGGCGGCGTCCCGGCGCAGCACTACGCAGCCGCCGGCCGCCGCCGCGGTACGTGCGCGCGGCCGGTTGACCCAGCGGAACGGGTACAGCTGCCCGAAGAAGTACACGAACGCCGGGACGAGCAGCCGCTCCCAGAAGTCCGCGACCCGCAGCCGCGCCATCTGCGACACCAGGTCCAGATCGGCCGCGCGGGCGGCGGAGACGAGCGCGCGCAGGCTGTCCGGCCCGTGCGCGATGTCGGCGTCGGTCAGCAGCAGGTACTCCGCGTCCGTACGCTCTCGGGCGAGCGCCATGCCGTGCCGGACGGCCCACAGCTTGCCGGTCCAGCCCGGGGCCGGCTCCCCGGGCGAGGTCACGGTCAGCGGCAGCCCGCCGCGCTCGGCGGCCAGCGCCCGGGCCAGCTCGCCGGTCCCGTCCGTACTGCCGTCGTCGACGAGGAAGACCTCGGCCCGTCCCGGATACGCCTGCGCCAGTACGGACGGCAGGCTCGCCGGCAGTACCCCGGCCTCGTCCCGCGCGGGGACGACGACCGCCACGGAGGGCCAGCGTCCGGCCCCGGGCCCGTCCGTCGCCGCAGCCTCTGTAGGCGCGGCGCGCTCCCTACGGGCCGTGCCCGGTGGCAGGCGTACATCCGTCCGCCAGAAGAAGCCCTGGCCCACCAGGAGCCAGAGCCACGCCACCAGAGACGCCGCAGCGATCCACGCCATCACAGCCACTCCGGCAGTCTGCCCCATGGCGCGGCGGGCCCCGGGGACCCGGCCCGGTGCGGCCCGTACCGGGGCCCGCTGAGTAAGGTGTCCGGGTGAAGATCGCACTCATGGACTCCGGCGCGGGCCTGCTCGCGGCCGCCGCGGCCGTGCGCCGGCTGCGCCCCGACGCCGGCCTCGTCCTCTCCTGCGACCCCGACGGCATGCCCTGGGGCCCGCGTACCCCCGCCGACCTCACCGAGCGCGCGCTCGCCGTCGCCAGAAACGCCGCGGCGCACAAGCCGGACGCCCTGATCGTCGCCTGCAACACCGCCTCCGTCCACGCGCTGCCCACCCTGCGCGCCGAGCTGGAGCCGGGCCTGCCGGTCATCGGGACCGTCCCCGCGATCAAGCCGGCGGCGGCCGGTGGCGGCCCGGTGGCGATCTGGGCCACGCCCGCCACGACCGGCAGCCCGTACCAGCGCGGCCTCATCCGGGCCTTCGCGGCGGACATCGACGTCACCGAGGTGCCCTGCCCCGGCCTCGCCGACGCGGTCGAGGCGGCCGACGACGCGGCCATCGCCGCCGCGGTCGCCGCCGCCGCCGCGCTCACCCCACCGGACGTACGGACCGTCGTCCTCGGCTGCACGCACTACGAGCTGGTCGCCGACCGCATCAGGGACGCGGTGCAGCGCCCGGAGGGGCCCGTGCTCACGCTGCACGGTTCCGCCGAGGCCGTCGCCGCCCAGGCGCTCCGCCGCATCGGTGCCGAGCCGGCGCCCGCGGCGACGCCCAGCGGGGAGCTGACCGTGATCCTCAGTGGGCGCATCGCCGCGCTTCCGGAGGCGGCCCGCGCCTATGAAGAGGGCAGGCTGCTCTCCGGTATCCGCGCGCACGGCGAACCGGCGGCCGCGGGACCGGCCTGCCAGTAGGCGACCCCGGGGCCCGCGCCGCAACGGAGTCGGCCCGTTACGGAACGCGTCATTCGGCGATTGGCTCCGTCCCTGAACGGGCAGTCGGCGGTTCCTGCCTCACGCGTCACAGAGAGTCGCGCTGCCGGCTGCCGGGCGGAGCCAGTACGCGTACGCTGCCAAGCATGAGGGACCACCCCCAGGAGGGGGCAGCAGCCCCCGACAGCAGTGACGCCCGCCCGGCCCGGCACGCCGAGCACGGTGACGGCGGCGCGCTCGCCCCTGACCGGTCGTCCGCAGCGCGCGACGACTCGCCGTGTGCCTCCGTGCCCGACGTCTGGCACGGGCGCGCGACCAATCGCTTCCAGTGGCTGCTGGCCGCCGCCGGTGCGGCCTGTATGGCGCTCGGCATCGAGCTGGCAGTCGACAATGCCTGGTCGTCGGGTATTACTCCCCTGGTGATGGCCGTCGTCGGCTGTGTCGCCGCCGGGTTGCTCGTCCTCTTTGGGACGCTCGCCTTCGTGCACGTGGCCGTGCGGGTCGACAAGGACTGCCTGGAAGTGCGCTGCGGGCACATGGGCCTGCCACGCCGCCGCATCCCGCTCTCGCACGTGGTCGACGTCGACTTCGCGCCCCGCGTCACGCCCTGCCACTGGGGCGGCTGGGGCTACCGCTGGCGCCCGGAACAGGGCACGGGGGTGATCGTGCGCCGCGGTGAGGCGGTGATCCTGCGGCTCGGCGACGGCCGTACCTTCACCGTCACGGTCGACGACGCGGAGGCCGCGGTGCGCTGCATCCGCGCCCGCCTCGGCCTCCAGCCGAAGCCGGCCCGCGGAGCGGTGTAGCCCGAGGGCGCGGCGCAGCCCCCGAGGGGCGCCGCGCAGCCCCGGGGGGGCGCTGTCACGCAGGCCCCGAAGGCGCCGCGCAGGCCCCCGAGGTACCGCCGCACCGCGCACCCGAAGTGCCGCGCCGCCCCCGAAGGCCCCGTGCCCCCACCCAAGGCAGAACCGGCCGCAATGCTCCGGAAGCGTTTCGTCCCCTGCCGGGGGGCTCGCTAGGGTGCGGGGCATGGCTACACCCGACTTCATCCGCGAAATCCGCGCGACCGCCGGCCATCAGCTGCTCTGGATGCCCGGCGTCAGCGCCATCGTCTTCGACGACGAGGGCCGGGTGCTGCTGGGACGCCGCGTCGACAACGGCCGCTGGTCGATCATCGGCGGCATCCCCGAGCCGGGCGAGCAGCCCGCCGCCACCGCCGTACGCGAAGTCCACGAGGAAACCGCCGTCCACTGCGTCCCCGAACGCCTCCTCCTGGTCGAGGCGCTGGAGCCGGTCACGTACCCCAACGGCGACCGCTGCCAGTTCATGGACATGTGCTTTCTGTGCCGTGCGGAGAGTGGCGAAGCCCGTGTCAACGATGACGAATCACTCGAAGTCGGCTGGTTCGAACTCGATGCCCTTCCTCCGCTGGACGAGTTCGCTCTTCATCGAATCAAGCTGGCCACGGAGGATGCGCCGACGTGGTTCGAGGGCGTGGGAGAGGCGTAAGGACCGCCCGGCTGAACTGGATGAGGGCCTTGTCGCATCAGTCACTCTCCATGACGCTAGAGAGCTCTGACGGCAAGAGTCAGCACCAAGTCAGCCCGGCACTCCTCCTCGGTCGCCGCCACGAGGTCGGCACGGGGCCGGTACGTGGACTCCAGGATCTGCCGACAGCGCTCCCGCCCGTCCAGGGTGAGATGGCCGTAGCTGGCCGCTGTCGTGTTGATCGTGCGGTGTCCAATCCAGCGGGAGACCTCATGCAAGGCGGCGCCGTTGGACAGCGTGACCGTGGCCCATTGGTGCCGTAGATCATGAGGCGTGTACCCGGCAAGACCGAGTCGCTCGATTGCCCTGTCCGATGACTTACGGGCCAATCCACGATGCGGGATTCCGCTTCGTTCATTCAGGATCGGTAGCCGGTATTTGAGATGCTCCAAGAAGTCCGGAACTGGGATGTCGCGCCATTCTCCTTCTTGGCGATGCTTCAATGGCGCGCAACTCGCGACGTACTTACCCGATGCGTTCTTTACGCGACCCGCTTGTCGTCGAGCTCGCAAAGCGCCACTCGACATGTCTTCGGGGAAGACTCCCAGATATTCGCCGATTCGAAGCCCTGCGATCTCTTCAGGGCTGGGAAGCGATCGCTCGTCCACCGGGAGTATCGGGTTATCGAGCTTTTTCGCTTGCTTCACCGGGTTGCTCGGTATCCGCTTGTGCCGGACGGCATGCGAGAACATGTTGCGGAGGGAAGCCGCCGAGCGATTTGCCCGTGGCGAGGAGACGGCCGCGATCGCCCGATCTCTGCGGATCACCATCCGCTCGGTGCGGCGCCGGCGGAAGGCCTGGAACCAGGATGGTCCGCGGCCCTTGGCCTCCAGGGGCCGGCCTCGCTGCCACTGCTGAGCGATGAGCTGTCCGCGGTGCTGGAGATCGAGCTGGAGAAGGGCCCGGTTGCGCACGGCTGGCCGGACCGGTCCTGGACGCTGTCCCGGAGCAAGACGCTGATCGGGCGCCGGCTCCATGAGAGTTACACCATCCAGGGGTTGCGGTGCTGCTCAAGCGCCACGGCTGGACCCGCCAGGTCCCCGCCCGCCGCGCGACCGAAGGGGGACGAGCAGGCGGGGGCCGGCTGGGTGAAAGGAATCTGGCCGCGGGTGGAAGGACCCGGGTGGCATGCGACGCCTGGCTCGTCTTCGAGGACGAGGCCGGCTTCACGATAACGCCGCCCACCACCCGTACCTGGAGCCGCCGTGGCCACCCTCCGATCGTCCGGGTACATCGCCGCTCCCGGCGCCGCCTGTCGGTCGCCGCCCTGCTCTGCTACAAGCCCGGACATCCCACCCGGCTGACCTACCGGCCCCACGTCGACCGGCGTCCTGACGGGCGCAAGTCCTTTGCCCGGACTGACTACCGCGATCTCCTGCAAAGCGCTCCCCGGCAGCTCGGCGGGAACCTGGTGCTGGTCCGGGACAACGTCAACACCCACCTCGCGGCCGGCATGCGCAACCACATCGCCGACCGCGACCGGCTCGTCGCCTACCAGTTACCTCCCTATGCACCCGATCTCCACCCCGTCGAAGGCGTCTGGTCCATCCTGCGACACACCGCCCTGGCACACCGGGCTTTCGCCGAACCCCACGAGCTGATCACCGCTGTCCGCCGGGGACCGCGCCTACTGCAACGCCGGAACGACGTGCTCGACGGCGCCTCAGTGGCACCGGACTGACCCGACCTCACAACGACGTCACGCATTGAAGGTCAGTAGTTCAGAGAAGACGTTCTGATCGCGGGAGCGCTTGTACTCCACGATGACCGGCATCGAGGCACCCAACCTCGGCGCAGGGCGCCGAGGCCCCGGTGACCAGGAGGGGCGGGTAGGGCGCTGGACTCCGCCGCTACTCTGGGCTCCCTGACGACAGATGGCGGTCCGAGACGGCCGTGCAGGCGTACCCGAAGCATGGCCCGCCAGTCGCGCAGACGATGCCGTGCGAGGACCGTCGCGTATTGCCACGCTGTGCCCGACCACACTTACCCACCGTCCAACGCCCCCACCGGGCTTGGCGGGTTGGCAAAGGGCCGATGAATTTTACTCACCGGATATGGCCGTAGCGTCTCGCCACCGTGAGTCGTGGGCTGGGCCCTATCGATGGCCAGCTCCTCCAAGAGACCGCGCTCGTGGATCAGATAGCCGGCGTGCAATCGATTGCGGGCGCCGAGGCGCTTCATGATCTCGGAAATGTGGCGTTGGCAGCTCCGCAGCGACATTCCGAGCCGTGCAGCGATCTTCTTGTCTTCCTCACCGTCCACCAACAGTCGCATGATGCTGAGTCTGGTGTCTTCTGAGGTCTTGGCTACGAGGTGACGGCTATGACGAAGCGGGAACGGGGACGCTGCCGACCAGGCGTGCTCGAACCCCGCGACTGCGAAGTCGACAACGCTGGGGTCCCGTACCAGTACCGCGCCTTGAGGGCGGTTGCGCAGTGGCATCAGAGCCTTCTGCTTGTCGAACACGATGAGTTGTGCGAATCCGACGGCCGATGTGCGTACCTGCGCACCCGCCGCAGTTAAGCATTCAACGTGTGCCGTGGTGGCTCTGTCGAAACGTGCACTGTGCTGGTACAGGGTCCGCATCCGGACGCCGCGCGCCAAGAGCTGACTCGTCCTGGCCAGCGACTCGTACAGCACTTCCGGGGGCCGTGCTCCACCGGGCTGCGAAGCCAGCACCTCCGACACGCACTCCGCAGCGAGGCCAGTGATCGCTTCACGCACGTCAGCGAGGTCGTGTATCTCCTCACGTGCTCCCCCCGTGCTCTGCAGGCGTTCCCTGGAGGCGGATTCGTATACGTCCGCGAGGCTGTCGAAGGTGATGCGAAGCGCATCCACCTGGTCTTCGCGGCGACGAAGTTCCTGAAGTGCTGGTGTGATCAGTTGCGTTTTCGCGCTTTCAGGTGGCACCACACTGAAGGGGCCTTCGCTGCCTTCACCCCGCAGGAGGCGCAGGGCGAGCAAGCGGTCGACCGCCGCCCGCACTTCTGTGCGGGGCAGGCCGGATCGAGCTTCGAGATTGCTTACGCAAACATTCCCGTCGCCGCATGCCTGGATGTAGATGTCGACTTCACGAGGTGTAAGCCCAGGTATGCCGTTAGGTTCACGGATGGTCACGAACCTGAATCTTAGTCCATGTTTGTTCCCTGTCGTGTTTCGGATGGCGGAAACATGACAGCCTTTGAATCTTGGCCTTTCGTCTCCGGATGCTTACGTTGGTGCCGCCCCACAAGGGCCGCACACTCGCATCACGTTTGGACGATCCATGATCACTTCTCGTCTCCCTGGGCGTGCCCAGCCCGCCGTTCGCCCGCGGATGGCCGCGGAAGCGGCAACGGTCCGCGATCTGGGCTGGGGGTAGCGCCCGGTGTCCGATAGTTTCTGGATCGCGCCGTTACGGCCGCGGCCGCATCAGCCTGCTGGTCGCGTCGTCGTGTTCCCCCATTCCGGTGCGGGCCCCAATGCGTTGGCCCCCGTGGTGGAGCAGCTCCCCGGAGCGTATGAAGTTCTCGGCGTGACTCTCCCGGGGCGAGAGCGGCGCTTCGCAGAATCGGTCGAGGTTGATCCGTCCAATCTGGTTGGCGCGGTCCGGCAGGAACTTTCCGGCCTCAAGCCATGCCCTACGGTCTTCTTCGGGCACAGCTTGGGTGGCTCCGTCGCAGTCGCCTTGGCCCTTGCTGATCCGGCCCTCTGCTCAGGGCTGGTGATCAGTGCGCAACTTCCTGGCGGGTCCCGGATCGAGCGGCCGGACGAATGGGCCGACGCTGACCTTCTGCGGATCGTCGAGCTGGGCGAAGGGACCCCTCGCGAACTGCTGGCGGACCCCACCTGGCGTGCATACGTACTCGGACTGCTCCGCTCGGATCTGCAGTTGGGTGCGCGCTTGGGTCAACAGAACCTGAAGGGCAAGCTCGCCGTCCCGGTGCGGATCCTCGGTGGTATGCAAGACCGCTTGGTGTCCGTCGACCAGCTGGCCTCATGGCATGCCCACGTGAATTCCGGTGTACAGGTCAAAACCTTCCCCGGAGGGCACTTCTACCTGCTCGACGAGGCGAACGCTGCCGCTGTCGCAAGCGAGATCTCCGCAGCCTTGGAGCTCGTCGCAGCGCCATCCGGTGCCTCTGACTCCGGTCTCTGAGTAGACCGCACTCCCTCACGCACGGCAGGCGTTCCTGCCGCACCCTGACGACTGAACGAGAGGTTCGTCCGTGGAACCGACATATCTCATTTGCCTGCCTTTTGCCGGTGCCGGCGCATCCTTCTTCAAGGAGTGGCAACAGCATGTGCCCGAGGGATTGAGCATCCTGCCGGTGCAGCTGCCCGGCCGTGAGGAGCGCTTCATCGATGCCCCTCACACGGATGCCGCACGTGCCGCGGAAGAGGCAAGCTCGTGGGTGATGGAACAGATTGACGGCTCCGCCCGAGTGGCCCTCTTTGGACACAGCCTTGGAGCGGTGCTGGCATACGAGCTGGCGCACCAGCTCAGTGGCATGGAGGGTGTGCGGCTGGCTCACCTGTTCGTGAGCGGCTCCCCAGGGCCGTGGAACGGGAGGGAGAGCCGGGCCACTGGTCTGGACGACGAAGGTTTCCTGGCGCAGGTGCGCCGCTTCGCCGGCTACTCACACCCTGCTCTGGAGAATCCGGAAATGCGGGAACTCCTGCTGCCCATGCTGCGGGCGGACGTCGAGATGCATGAGAGTTACAGGCCTGCCTCTGACAAGCCGTTGTCTGCGTCGATCACCTCGCTGCGAGGCCGCGAGGACGAGCTGGTGGATGCGGCGCAGATCGCACAGTGGGAGCAGGCCACGACCGGTACGTTCACCACCGCGGAGCTCGACGGTGGTCATATGTACCTGGCCGACGGTTCTGCTGATCTGCTGCAGCTGATAGGTGCCAAGCTCTCGGCGACGGAGAGCTGATGACAATGCGTTTGTCCGGCAAGACCGCAGTCATCACCGGTGCGGCCCGCGGGCTGGGGCGTGCAAGTGCTCTCGCGTTCGCACGGGAAGGGGCGGACCTGGTTCTGCTCGACATCGCACAGGACCTGTCCGGGGTGCCCTACCCGCTGGGCTCGGCCAGTCAGCTCGAGTACACCGCCCAACTCTGCCGTGAGCTCGGCGTTTCTGTGTTGGCCCGTCAGACGGACGTACGGGAGATGCCCGAGGTCGAGACGGCGGTGGCCACGGCGGTGGAGCGATTCGGCCGCATCGATGTTCTCGTCAACAACGCGGGCATCGCCGCGCCCTCGGGCAAGGCGGCGCACGAGATCGACGAGGACGAGTGGCAGCTGATGATCGATGTCGATCTCTCCGGCGCATGGCGCACGATCCGAGCCGTGGGTGGTCTCATGGCCGAGCAGCGCTCCGGCAGCATCGTCAACGTCGCCTCCACGGCCGGTCTCGTCGGCTATCGGCACTTCGCCGGCTACGTCGCTGCCAAGCACGGTCTTGTGGGCCTGACGAAAGCGGCCGCCCTCGACTACGCCCCCCGCAAGGTACGGGTCAACGCGCTGTGCCCCGGCTCGGTCAGGGACGACTCACAGGTCGAGGGGAGAATGCTGTCGGAGATCGCCCGCTCGCTCGATGTGCCCGTGTCCGAGCACGAGGAGACCTTCGTGCAGGCGCAGCCGATGAACGCACTCATCGAGCCCGACGACATCGCTTCGGCAGCGGTATGGCTGGCTTCCGACGAGTCTCGACAGGTCACCGGCAGCGTCCTCACGGTTGACGGAGGCTTCACCGCACGCTGACGCCCGTCCGCCGACGTTCGCCCGCGCCGACCGCCGCCCACCGAGCCGGTCTGCCGCTTGACGGACCTTGAACCACTTCTGCACTGGAGATCGTGCCGTGTCCCGTTCCGCCGCCTCTACTCTTCTCATTCCGGCCGACTGCCCACCCTCAGCGCACTGCCACGCCTGGAGTGTGCGGTTGCCCGACGGTGCTGACGCCGCCCAGCTGGCCCGAGCCTTCGACGACGCGGCTCGAACTTGGGGGGAGGCCGATGCCGGCCGGCTTCCCCGGCTGTGGACCGAGCATGTACCGGTCGCCTCCGGCTCTCCGACGGCGCAGCGCCGCCTGCGGTCGGAGCTGTACCGCCCGGTGCATGCGGAGGGGGGCGGGCTGCGCGCGGTCCTGCTCCAGTACGCTGACGGGCCCTGCGACCTGGTGCTGGTCGCCCACCGTTCGCGCTTCGATGCCCGGTCGCTGCGGTCCATGGCCGATGTGGTCACCGGCGATGCCTCCCGGGACCGGTTCGATCTCAAGGAAGCGAGCGCGGTCGCCCCGGACAGCGAGGCGCTCAAGGGGTGGCGGGAAGCGGACTACTGCGGCCGGGTGGAGTGGGCGGTCGGGGACGGCGCCGCGGGCTACCGGACGGGGATCGTCGCCGTGCCGCTCCACGGGACGCAGGCCGACGTGCTCGCCACGGTCGCAGTGGCGGTCGGGCTGGTCCTGAGCCGCTACGAGAATCAGGACACGCCGGTTCTCGGCGCGCTGGCCGGATTCCCGGAACGGCCCGTAGGAGCACTGGGCGCCTTCGATGCCGGTGCGCTGCTCGCATTGGACATGTCCGGGGCGCGCAGCGCCGTCGAACTGGTGGCCGAGGCAGGCCGGATCCTGGGCGGGGACGGAGGATGGTGCGACCGAACGCGCTATGCCGAACTCGTCGCGGAGGCCGGAGGCCGAGTGCTCGCGGGTGTCCTCGGCGATGCGCTGGAGGCACAGGGCGGCTCGTATCTCCCCTGCCAGACGGCTCTGTTCCCCCTGACCGCCGTCCCGACCCGCACGGGTGACGGAGCTCTCCAGCTGACGGTCCACTACCAGATCAAGGATGTGGACGAAGACTCGGCGACGCGCTTCGCGCGCCATGTGGCCCGTGTCTACGAGCAGCTCAGCGCCGCGGACGAAGAGCTGGCCCCCGCCGATGTCGAGCTGCTGGACGAAGCCGAGCGGCAGCAGATGGTCGCTCTCGGTCGGCCCGTGAAGTCCCTCGACTGGCGCCCTGACCGCATCGATGAGGTGTTCGCCGCCCAGGCCGCAGCTCACCCGACCGCTCTCGCGCTGACGTGCGAGGAGCAGTCGCTGACCTACGCGGAGATGAACGAGCGGGCCGATCGCTTCGCTGCCGCGCTGCGTGCCAACGGCGTGGAGGCAGGCGAGCGGGTCGGCGTCTGCCTCGAGCGTTCGCTCGACCTTGTGGTCACCATGCTGGCGGTGCTCAAGGCCGACGCGGTCTACGTCCCCATGGACCCCGCCTACCCGGCCGACCGGCTGGCATACACCGCTGAGGACGCGGCGCTGCGTGTCGTCGTCACAGAGCTGGCGGACTTCCCCGGAGGCGAGCGGCTGCGGAGGATCCGGCCCGACGAGCTCGAGGCGTACGACGGTGGGGCCATCGACGGTGCGGGGGTGCGACGGAGCCCGGAGGAGGCCGCGTACATCATCTACACCTCGGGCTCCACGGGCCGCCCGAAGGGCGTAGTGGTGCCGCACCGTAACGTCGTCGCTCTGCTGGCTGCCACGCGCGAGGACTTCCGTCTCGGTGCCGACGATACCTGGACGCTCTTCCACTCCAGCGCATTCGACTTCTCCGTCTGGGAAATCTGGGGACCGCTGCTCACAGGCGCCCGGTTGGTCGTCGTGCCGTACTGGGTATCCCGGTCACCGGAGGAGTTCCACGAGCTGCTCGTGCGTGAGCGAGTCACCGTGCTCAACCAGACCCCCTCGGCGTTTTCCCAGCTGATGGAGGCGGACCGGCACCGGGCGGACCGGCTTGTGGTCCGGTTGGTGGTCTTCGGCGGCGAGCCGCTGGACACCCGTGCCCTGCGCACCTGGTTCGATCAGTACCCCGAGACGCGGTGCCGTCTGGTCAACATGTTCGGCATCACCGAGACCACGGTGCACGTGACGGCTCAGACCGTGACCCGCCGAGAGGCGATGGAGGGGTCCCGTTCGGTGGGCCCGGCCATGCCCGGCTGGTACCTCTACGTCCTCGACGAGCGCGGGCGTCCCGTGCCCTGTGGTGTTCCCGGCGAGATCTACGTCGGTGGCGAGGGCGTCGCACTGGAGTATCTGGGGCGTCCGGAACTGACTGCCCAGCGCTTTGTGGAGGACCCGTTCACCGGCGGTCGCATGTACCGCAGCGGCGACCGGGGCCGGCTGCGCCCCGATGGCCGGCTCGAACACCTGGGGCGGCTGGACACACAGGTCAAGGTCCGCGGTTTCCGTATCGAGCTGGACGAGATCCGCAACGTTCTGCTGGACGACCCGTCGGTAACGGCGGCCGCCGTGGTGCTGGGCGGTGACCCGGTGAAGGATGCCGCAGGGGTGCGCATCGACGCGTACGTGGTGCTGGAAGCCGGGGACACGGAGGCGGTACGGCGACGGGCGGCCAAGGTGCTCCCCGAGTACATGCTGCCCACGACGGTGACGGCGCTGACCGCGCTGCCGCTCACCGCCAACGGCAAGCTGGACGCCCGCAAGCTCCCGGAGCCTGCCGCACCGGTGGCGCTACCCGGATCGGCCGCGCCGGCCGACCGGGCGGTGCCGACCGCCGAGACCGGGACGAACGGGCCCGCCGAGGGCGATCTCGAAGTTGCGCTGGCCGCGGTCTGGGAGACGGTCCTGGGGGTGCCCGTCACTCCTGACGACAACTTCTTCGAACTCGGCGGCAACTCGCTGTACGCGGTTCGTGTGGCAGCCGCCATGCGTGACCGAGGGCTTCCCGCGCTGCCCATGCGTGAGCTGTACCTCAACCCAACGGTGAGCGGCCTCGCACGGGTGCTGAACGGAGGCGGCCAGGCATGAGCGAGCGGGACACCGAAGCAGAGCCGCTGCTGGACTGGCTGCCCGGGCCGGCCGACCCGGCGCCGGCCGGAGCGTACGGCCCGGTGGGGGAGTCGGCCACGGCCTCGGAGCCCTTCCTCGTCGAGTGCCCGTCCGGCGTGGGAGCGCCGGAGGTACTGACGGCCTGGGCGGCACTGCTGCATCACCACACCGGCCGGCGGGCCCTCTCGCTCCGTGTCGTGCGCGGTGGAGAGGACCTTCTGGTCCGGCTCACGGTCGACGCCGGGTGCCGGTTCGCCGACCTGGTGCGTTCGGCGAGCCGGGCGCTCGACGCCGCGGAGCCGTACAGAGCCGGCGCGCAGGTGCTCCCTGTCCTGGTGCACAGCCGGGACGAGGCGTCTGCGGGCTCCGTTGCCTCCGGCCCGCTGGTCCTCGAGTTCGTGGAGGGCAACCGACGTCCTCTGCTCCGCCTACGGCACGACCCTGAGGCGAGCCGCGCGGATGCGGTCGCCCGCCACGCCGTCCATCTGGCCTCGGCTCTCGCCGTCACCGCCGAGGCCCCTCAGAGCCCCGTCGAGGAACTGGACCCGCTGTCCGCGGCCGAGCGCACCAGGCTCTTGGCGCACTTCAACGACACGGCCTGCGCGTACCCGCAGGACAGCCGGGTCGAGTCCCTCTTCGCCGAGTGGGCCGAGGCATCGCCCGACCACCCCGCCGTGGTGCACGGGACCACCACCCTGACCTATGCCGATCTGCACCGCCGCAGCACGCTGCTGGCACAGTCGCTGCGCCGGGGCGGACTGCGCTCCGGTGAGCCCGTGGCCCTGCTGCTGTCCCGCACTCCCGACCTGGTCGTCGGGGCGCTCGCGGTGCTCAAGGCCGGGGGGATCTACCTGCCGGTGGATCCCGACTACCCGGCGGACAGGGTCTCGTATCTCCTCAAGGACAGCGGCGCGCACCATGTGCTGGCCACGACCGAGCTGATCGGCCGGTTCAGCGGGGCCGTGGGCGCCGTGGGCGCCCATGGGCACGTTATCGCGATGGACAGCCAGGACTGGTCGGCCGAGCCGGTGGCTGAGGAAGGGGTCTGCGAGGACGCAGCCGCCGCCGCGTATCTGATGTACACCTCCGGAACCACTGGGCATCCAAAGGGTGTCATGGTCCCGCACCGGGGCATCGTCCGCCTGGTCCGCGGAGTCGACTACGTACGCCTCGACCCCTCCGTCAGGATGGCCCAGATCGGGGCGACCGGGTTCGACGCATCGGTCTGGGAGATGTGGGGCGCACTGCTCTGCGGTGGCACGCTGCACATACTCGACCGCGAGACCTTCCTCGACGTCGAGGAGCTGAAGCTGGCTCTGGACAGTCAGGGGATCACTACTGCGTTCTTCACCTCGGCACTGTTCAACCAGCTCGCGAACGAGGATCCGACCGTGTTCCGCGCGCTGCGTGAGCTGCTCGTCGGCGGTGATGTCCTCTCCACGAAGCACGTCCGTTCCGTGCTGCGGGCCAACCCGGGGCTCAAGCTCAGCAACGGCTACGGCCCGACGGAGAACGTGGTCTTCTCCACCTGCCACCCCGTGACCGAACCGATCGGCGCCCGTGTGCCCATCGGCCGGCCCCTTCCCAACAGCACCGCCTACGTCCTGAACCAGCACCGCAGGCCGCTCCCGACGGGGGTGCCGGGGGAGCTGTACGTGGGCAGCGAGGGAATGGGGCTCGGCTACCATGGCCGGCCCGAACTCACCGAGCGTGCCTTTGTCCCACACCCCTTCGAGCCCGGCCGGGTGCTCTATCGGACAGGTGACAGGGTGCGTCAACTCGCGGACGGGAGCATCGACTTCCTCGGCCGGACCGACCACCAGGTCAAGGTGCGCGGCTTCCGCGTGGAGCCGGGCGAGATCGAGAACGCCCTGCTCACCCACCCCGATGTACGTGCGGCGGTGGTCCTTGCGCGACGCAGGCCCGAGTCGTCGGACAGCTACCTGTGCGCGTATGTGTCCGGAGACGAATCCCTCGCGCCGGAACGTCTGCGCGCGGAGATCGAACCGGTGCTGCCTCCGCACATGGTGCCGGCGCACATCGTCGTGATGCCTGTGCTGCCGCTGACCGCCAACGGCAAGGTGGACAGGGCGGCGTTGCCCGAACCCGAGCCCGTCGGTATCGAGCGGAGCCCGGACGACGGGAAGGCCGCGCGCGACGAGATCGAGCGTGCCCTGGTCGCCATCTGGGAGGACGTCCTGGGCGTCCGCGGAATCGGCGCCGAGGACACCCTCGACCAGCTGGGCGGCAGCTCGCTGAGCGCGACCCGGCTCTCCGCCCGTGTCCGTCGCCGGTTCGGCGTGGCGTGCTCGGTGTCCGCGGTGCTCGCCGCCCGTACGATCGCCGCACTCGCCGACCTCGTCCGCGGTGCGGACGGAGCGGACGCGGACGTCGAGGGTCCGGGGCCGGGCCTCGCCAGTGAGCGCACCCCGCTGTCGCCTCAGCAAAGAGGCATCTACATCGAGCAGGTCAAGGATCAGTCCGGAACGGAGTACAACCTTCCGATTCTCGTCGACCTTCCTGGGCCGGCGGATGCCGGGCAGTTGCGTGCCACCTTGGCGCAGCTGGCCGCCCGGCACGAAGTGCTGCGCACCGACATCGCCGTGGACGAGGACGGGCAGCCGTACCAGCGCGTGCACGACGCGATCCCGGTGGCGCTGGACGAGGTCGTCCTGACCGCGCAGGAGGATCCTGAGACCTGGACCGAGCACTGGATCCGGGCATTCGATCCGCACCGTGCCCCGCTGTGGCGAGCGGTGCTGCTTCGCCACCGCACCGGGACCCGGCTGATTCTCGATGTGCACCACCTGCTCACCGACGGCTTCTCGCTGGCTCTTCTCATGGAGGAGTGGGCGGCCCTGATGAGCGGCGAAACGCTGCCCGAAGCGGGAGTGACCTACCGGGACTTCGCGCAGTGGACGGCGGGCCCGGAGAGCCGGCGACTCTCAGAGGCCCAACGGGCCTTCTGGGCCGAGACCTTCGGGGAACCGGTCAGGCCCCTCGGACTGCCGACGGATCTGCCACGGCCTCCGGTCCGCCGGACCGAGGGCGACTGTCTCCATTTCACCTTCGGTGCAAAGCGCAGCGAGTCGGCCCGTGAACTGGCCCGTGCTGAGGGAGTGACCACTTTCCACGTGCTCCTTGCCGCGTACACCGCGTTCCTCGGCCGGGTGACCGGCAGCACCGACGTCACTGTGGGCACGCCCGTCTCCGGTCGTCATCTGCCGGGTGTGGACCGGGCACAGGGAATGTTCGTCAATACGCTCTGTCTGCGTCTGCGGCCGGACCCCGAACTGTCCTTCCGGGCACATCTCCGAGCCGTGGCCGAGCACGCTCTGGCAGCGGCGGACCATCAGGACCACCCGTTCGACGACGTCATATCGCTGGCCGGCGGGCGGGACTTCAGTCGCCACCCGCTCTTCGACACCCTCTTCGCTCTGCAGGACACCGGACTTCACCAGGTGGACTTCCTCGGTGGCCGGCCTCACTGGAGCCTCGAAGCCACCCGGCGCACGATCTTCGACCTCAACCTGCAGATCGAGGACGCTCCGGAAGGCTTTACGGCCCGCTGGGCCTACGCCACGAGTCTCTTCCTGCGTCCCACGGTCGAGATGTTCCGCGACGAACTCCTCACGGTCCTCGACGCCGCACTGGCCAACCCTGATGAGTGCTTGGCCGACCTGGGCCGCAGTCCCGCGGTCGAGCAGTCCGCCCCCGAGCTCACGCTCGACTTCGATTTCTGACTACTTTCCTGGAAGGCACGATGCAATCCATCGAGACCCGAGGCCAGCTCAAGGTCGCTGCGGCGCAGCGACCGCGGGAGGGCGCGTTCTGGCGAACCGAACTGGCGGCCCTGCCCGAGCGCACCGGATTCCCGTCCGACCTGAACGCGACTTCGGGCGGCCGAAGTGCCCGCGGGGTTGCCTCGATCGTTCTGGGCCCTGCCCTGGCAGAGCGCCTCGAGAAACTGACGCGAGGCCAGGACGCCGCTCTGCACTCCGTGCTGCTCGCCGTCGTCGGCGCTCTTCTCCAGCGCTATACCAGCGGGGAGGAGTCTGTCCTCGCCACCCCCTCGATCCGTAAGCCGGGCGCGGCCGAGCCGCTCGCGGACACGTTGGTGCTGAGGCTGCCGTTCACGCGCGACACCGCGCTTCGGGGGCTCCTCGGTGAGGTCAAGTCGCGGCTGCTCGCCGCGCTGGAGCACCAGGACTTCCCCCTTGAGATCCTTGCGGAAGAGCTGGGCGCCTTCGCACCGGAGGGGGAGCACCCCTTCGCCAAGGTCCTGGTCGACTCCGTGCGCGCCGACGCGCCGGCCGAAGAACGACAGGCCTTCGCGCTGGCCTTCGCGTTCGTGCGGCAGCAGGACGGTCTGGCACTTGAACTGCGGTACCGGGCGGACGAGCAGAGTGCCGAAACCGCAGAGCGGCTCCTCGCCCACTGTGCCGTTCTGCTGGGACACGCGGTCCATGAGCCCGACGTGCCCCTGGCCGCACTCGATCTGCACTCGGATGCCGATCGCAAGCTGATCGCCGACGCCAACGCCACCGAGGCGGCCTTCGAGGACTCCGTGCGGCTGGACGAACTGTTCAGCCGGCAGGTGGCCGCTCGCCCGGATGCCCTCGCCGTAGTGGGTGACGATTTCCGCCTCACCTACGCCGAGCTGGACAGCCGGGCAAATCGCCTCGCGCACACGCTCCGGGCGCACGGCGTCGGACGTGACGACCTGGTGGCGGTGCTCGCGGACCGCTCCCCCGAGATGCTCGTCGCCATCTATGGCGTACTGAAGGCGGGCGGCGCGTATCTGCCGGTGGACCCGTCGAACCCGCGCGACCGCATCGCGTACATCCTGGAAGACAGCGCGGCCCGCCTCGTTCTCACCCAGCCACGCCACGCCGGGCTCGTGACCGGCGACATGGCGGTCGTGGATCTGTCCGACGAGGCGAGCTACGCGGCCGATACGAGGACTCCGGTTGTCGAGGGCACCGCTCGGGACCTGGCCTACGTCATCTACACCTCGGGGTCGACCGGTAACCCCAAGGGCGTACAGATCGAGCACCGTTCGGCCGTCAACCGCATCACATGGATGCAGAAGGCGTACCCGATCACCTCTGCCGACGTCCTCATGCAGAAGACACCCACCTCCTTCGACGTCTCCGTGTGGGAACTGTTCTGGTGGATGCTCGAAGGTGCGTCCGTGTGCCTGCCCGCGCCGGGGGCGGAGCGGAACCCGGAGGCCCTGGCCGCCGCGATCGAGCGGCACGGTGTCACCACGATGCACTTCGTGCCGTCCATGCTCGGCGCGTTCCTGGACTATGTGTCCGGAGCGGGAGAGCAAGGGCGACTCTCCTCCCTGCGGCAGGTGTTCGCCAGCGGCGAGGCACTGACTCCGCTCCACACTCGGCGCTTCACCGAGGTTGTGGCAGATGCCCGGCTGGTGAATCTGTACGGTCCCACCGAGGCGGCCGTGGACATCACGCACTATGCCTGTGGCGGCGACGAGACCCGGGTGCCGATCGGGCGACCGATCGACAACACGCGCATCATGATGCTTGACGCGGACCTGCGCCCGCAGCCGGTCGGCGTTCCCGGCGAGCTGTGCATCGCCGGTGTGCAACTGGCCCGCGGCTATCTGCACCGCCCCGAACTCACCGCGGAGCGGTTCGTTGCCGCTCCGCACGCGGGTGAAGAGCGTGTCTATCGCACAGGTGACCTCGCCCGATGGCTGCCCGACGGCACAATCGAGTACCTGGGCCGCATCGACCACCAGGTCAAGGTGCGCGGCTATCGCATCGAACTGGGGGAGATCGAGGAGCGGCTGCGCCAGCACCCCGGCGTGAAGGACGCCGTTGTCGTCGCCCGCAAGGCGGGCGACGGACAGACCTCCCTGTGTGGCTACGTCCTGTCCTCGGAGGAGATCGCCGAGGCGGACCTCAAGAGCCACCTGGGCCGCGTGCTCCCCGAATACATGGTCCCGGCCCGGCTGGTCACCCTGTCGGCCTTTCCGCTCACGCCGAACGGCAAGCTGGACCGGCGGGCACTGCCCGAGCCCGAGCAGCCGGCGCGCGATGACGTCGCGTACGTCGCCCCCCGGACACCGCAGGAAGCGGACCTGGCCCGGATCTGGGGCGAGGTGCTCGGCTATGACCGGATCGGCGTACACGAGAACTTCTTCGCCCTGGGCGGCAACTCGATCCACTTCGTCACGGTGCTGGCCAAGGCGCGGAAGGCCAACCTCGACTTCACCTTCCAGCAGTTCTTCCAGAACCCCACGGTCGCCGAGCTGGCCGCAAGCCTGGCCGAGGAGGCGCACGCGGGCGGCGCGGCGGTACGCAAGCTGGAGCCTTTCGAGCTTCTCGCTCCCGAGGACCGGGCCAAGATCCCCGCTGGCATCGAAGACGCATATCCGATGACCCAGCTCCAGGCGGGTCTGGTCTTCCAGAGCGAGTTGTCACATGGCACGGCTGAGTACCACGACATCATCAGCTACATGATCCACAGCTCTCTCGACACTGAGACCTTCGAGCGGGCGGCCCGGATCGTGGTCGAGCGAAACCCCATCTTTCGAACGAGCTACCACCTCACCGGCTACAGCGAGTACCTGCAGTTCGTTCATGAGGACGCGCCGCTGCCGCTGGCCATCGCCGATCTGCGCGGCATGTCGGCCGATGAGCAGGACGCCTGGTACCGCAACTGGGCCGAGGAGGAGAAGGCGGACCAGTTCGTCTGGACCCAGCCCGGTCTCGTCCGGCTGCATGTCCACATCCTGAGCGACGAACTGTTCCGGTACTCGCTCAGCCAGCACAACTCGGCTCTCGACGGCTGGAGCATCACGCTGGTGCACACCACGCTGTTCGACACCTACTACCGGCTTCTGGAGGGGCGGGCGCTGCCGGACGCTCTTGTGGACAATCACGGGCGCAACTACGTCGAGCTGGAGCGGCAGTCCCTGGAGAACGAGGAGCACCACGCCTACTGGGCCGAGATGCTCGACGGCAGTACGTTCACCGAGCTGCCCCGGACGAAGGAGTCGGAGGACCCGGAGGTCTTCCCCGTACTCTTCCACGAGGTGGAGTTCCCCCGCGGGCTCTCCGACCGCATCGTGGAGCTGGCCAACAAGCTGTCCGTTCCGGTAAAGAACGTCGCGATGGCCGCGCACACCAAGGTCCTTTCCCTGATCGCGGGTGACCGCGACGTCATGACGGGCTATGAGCACAGCGGTCGTCCCGAAGCGGAGGACGCCACGCGCGCGATCGGCCTCTTCCTGAACACGGTGCCGTTCCGGGCACGGATGGACGAGGGCTCCTGGGCCGACCTCGTGCGCCAGGTCTACCGGTCCGAGATCGATCTGCTTCCCGCGCGGCGTTATCCGATGGCGCAGATGAAGCACGATCTGGGCACCCAGGAACCGCTGTTCGAGACGGCGTTCAACTTCACGCACTTCTATCTGCTGAAGCAGCTCGAAGCGATCGACGGCTTCTCGATCCTCGACGTACGGGCCAACTCCGAGACGGAGTTCGTGCTCCGCGCCGAATACTCCCGGCACTTCGTCACCGACGAGGTGCGGCTGTGCCTGCACTACCACGCTCACCTCTTCGAGCCGTGGCAGATGGAACGGATCGGCGCCTACTACATCGCCGCGTTCGACCAGATGACCGCCGACCCCACCGCCGAGCACCATCTCGCTGTGCTGCTGCCCGAGGAAGAGCTCACAGCACTCGCCGAGGCGGAGCGGACGGAGGCCCTGCCCGCCCGGCTCCAGGAGCTCGTGCCGGACCCGGCACGGCGTTTCGGGGCACGGGTCGTCGACGAACACGGCCTGCGAGCGCCTTTCGCCACACTCGGCGAGATCGTTCTCGTGGCCGAGGACGCACGGTCGGAGACGGTGAAGACCGGCCTGTACGGTCGTCGCACGCTCCATGGCATCGAGGTACTCGGCCGACTGGAGGAGCGCAAGCGCGTGGTGTTCGGCCACGCCGCGGAGCAGGAGTCCGGCGAGGCGGCCAGCAAGGCCACGGACCGTCGCCCCACCACTGACGTGGAGGTGCGCATTGCCGAGGCATGGTCCAAGGTGCTCGGTGTACCGCTGGAGGAGGTCAGCCTCGACGACAACTTCTTCGTGCTCGGCGGCAGTTCCCTGATGGCCATGCGCGTGATCATGGAGCTGGACGGCCTTGTGTCGCTGACCGACCTGATGCGCAATTCGACGCTCGAACCGCTCTGCGCCGTGGCCCAGGCCCGCCAGGATGAGGACGCCGCGGAGAAGAAGGCGGAGCAGAGACTGCTGCACGCTCTTTCGGCCGACCCGGGCAGCGCCGGGTGCGTCCTGGTGTGCTTCTCGTACGCGGGCGGCAATGCCATCAACTTCGAACCGTTGGCTCAGGCACTCGACGGGCTGGGCAGCGGCATCGCCGTCTACGGTGTGGAACTTCCGGGACATGACGCCGGCCGGCCGAATGAGCCCTTCCTGTCGGTGGAGGACGCGGCACGCCGCGTGGTCGACGAGATCCGGCACGACCTCGACGGGCGGCCGGTGATGCTCTGGGGGCACTGCGTCGGTTCGGCTCTTGCCCTGGAGACCGCACGCCTCTTGGAGGCGGAAGACGCACCTGCGGTGCACCTCTTCACTGGTGGCAAGCTACTGCACAGCGCCGAGGTCACCCAGCGCGGGCTGGACCAGGTGGCAGCGATGACGGACGAGGACATCGTGCGGTGGCTGGTCGACGAGACCGGGTTCTCCGGGCTCGATGTGCTCCGCCCCGAGCAGGTGGCGTTCATCGCCGGAGTCTTCCGGCACGACTCCAGCTCCGCCAACGGCTATCTGCTCGCGGCGGCCAAGGACGGTGTCAAGGAGAAGCTCAGCACCCCGCTGACCGCCACCTACACGACGGACGACCCCCTGACTCCGGAGCACGCCGAGCGGTACGGGCAGTGGTCGCTCTTCACCGAAGGACCACGGCTCGCGGAAGTCGGTACGGGCGGGCACTACTTCTGCCGCACCGCTCCGGAAGCCGTCGCCGAGCTGGTGCTCGGCCGGTGGCGCGAGGCCGCTGACGGTCCGAGGTAGGGCCGGGGCGGTCGTGGCCGGGCGGCATGCCGCCCGGCCACGACCGCCTCCGGGAAGGGCGGGGCCGGCCTCGCGCAATGAACACCGACGAACGAAGTGCACTGAGATGAGTACCGCAGACATACCGCAATCCACGGAGCCTTCGACTCCGCGCCAACAGCTGCTCGCCGGGGCGAAGAGCATGGCGCCCTTCCTCGCATCGGCCGTCCCCATGGGGATCGCCGGTGGCGTCCTGGGCCTGTCCAGCGGGCTCTCCGCCTGGTCGACCCTGGGCCTGGCCATGGCCGTGAACTCGGGGACCGCCCAGTTCGTCGGCTTCGCGCTGATCGCGAACGGCGCGGGCTGGCTCACGATCATCCTGACCACGCTCATTCTGGGCCTCAGGATGCTGATCTACTCGACCATCCTCACCCCGCACGTCAAGGATGTGCCGCAGCGTTGGCGGATGCTGCTCGGCTTCGGACTGATCGACGCGGTCTTCTTCGTGGCCATCGAGCGGCTGAAGAAGGGGGAACTCACCCGCGGCAAGCACCTGTATTTCCTCGGAGCTTCTGGCGTGATGTACATCACCTGGATGCTGTCCACCGTGGTGGGCATGGTTCTCGGCTCGGCCGTGCCGGACCTGGAGAAGCTCGGTCTGGACTTCCCCATGACAGCCATGTTCGTCGCGATGCTCGCGACGGGGCTCGCGAACTGGCGCGTGGCGGCCGCTATCTGCTCGGCGGGCCTGACTGTGATGCTGACACACAGCCTGCCCTACAACCTCGGAATCGTGGTCGCCACTGTGGTTGGCGCCGGCGTGGGCACTGCGTGCGAATATGCGATGAAGAGCGGCACAGTCGATACAGCGGCCACCGACGATGTATCGGACTCGGGCCATGTGGAGAGCGATCACGTCGAGAACAAGGAGAACTCGCGGTGACCATGACGCTGTTGATTCTTGGCATGGGGCTCTGCAGTTTTCTGCCGCGTTACGTGCCCCTTGCCATCTTCGCCAATCGCGAGATGCACCCAGTGGTGAAGACGCTGCTCAATTACACGCCGCCCGCAGTTCTCGCCGCGCTGGTCTTCCCTGCTATTCTTGCTCCTTCAGGTGAAGGGCTTGAGATTACGGTATCGAACCCCTACCTGATCGGTGGCGTGGCCACCTTCGTCGCAGGCCTGGTTTCGAAGAAATTCCTGCTGGTCACGGCGATCGGCATCGTCGTTTTCTTCCTGAGTCGTTGGCTTCTCGGCTGACCTGATACGCCGGCTACCGCTCCGCGGCAATGAAAGGTCCAAGCATGAAAACTGATCCGCTCCAGCACCGAGCACCTTTGAGGGTGGCCGTCGCGCAGACGCAGGCCATGCCTGGCGAAGTCACCCACAATGTCGCCGAAGCTGCGCGTGTCGTGAGAGAAGCGGGCGAGCGTGGGGTGCGGGTGTTGCTCTTTCCAGAGCTTTCGCTCACCGGGTATGAGCCGGGGTGGCTTCGAGCGTCTCTGCCGGAAAAGGCGGTCGATCCGTACGGGACTGAGCTGGATGCCATCCGTGATGCTTCTCGGGACTCCGGCGTGACAGCGATCGTGGGGGCGCCCACTGCCCACGGGAAGCGCTCGGCCATATCTGCCCTGGTCATCGACAGCCAGGGCGAGACCGCCGCGGTCGGTCACAAGCAGCACCTCGAGGTCCACGAGCGGGAAATCTTTTCTCCCGGCGCAGGAACCTGCACGGTAACCGTGGATGGATGGCGTCTGGCAGTAGGGATCTGCTACGACGCAAGCTTCCCGGAGCACGTTCGTGCGGCTGCGCTTGCGGGGGCGGATGCCTACTTGTGCGGTGGCGCTTTCGTTCAGGGGGAGTCCGACCACCGTCGGTCGGTCTATTTCCCGGCACGCGCCCTCGAGAACACTATGTACGTTCTCTTCGCGAATTTTGTAGGACAGCAGGGGCCATGGAATTTCTGCGGCCGAAGCGCTGTCTACGGTCCGGACGGACGTCCGCTGGTAGAGGCAGGTAACCGAGTGCCCGAGATCGCTATCGCTGATCTCGATGTTGTCGCCCTGGCCGAAGTTCGTGAGCAGCTGACGATGCTGCAGGACATTGGCGAAAAGGTGTCGCCCGAGCCTGCAATATCGAACAAAAGCGTGCGGTATGCTCATTCCGCGACATGTGCGGTATGAGGGGAGACCGGCCGGATTCCTCGCTTGCTGGTTCGGACAGCCTTTCCGGAATGAACCTTGCCGTTCGTGACGGGATGGTCCTGCCGGATCTGCTGGGGTTGTGGATATTGCCGGTCTCGGCTGGCGCGGGCGCAGCAGCAGAAGCTCATTACGCAATGCTGGACCACGAGGAGCGCCAAAAGGCTCAGTCTTTCAAAAGGGCGCAGGACCGTTCCAGTTACCTGGTTGCGCATATCGGGCTGAGGTATCTGCTGGGGGAGTTTCTGGATGCAAGTCCTGCGGAACTCACCTTCAAGAGAGAGCCGTGTCCTCTGTGTGGTGGTGCTCATGGCCGCCCGATGGTGATGTCTTCTCCGTCGATCCATTTCTCGTTGTCGCACGCGGGAGACGTCGTCCTGATTTCGCTTGCGTGTCAGCCAGTCGGTGTGGATGTTGAAGATGCCCGGCTCATTCATTGGGATGAACTCCTCCCTCAGTTCCATCCCGTAGAGCGTTCAGTGGTGGAGCATCTTCCTCGTGGGGAAAGAAATCTGGCGGTCTTGAACGGATGGGTGCGTAAGGAGGCCTACCTCAAGGGGCTGGGGGTCGGCCTGGCTGTCGAGCTGGACAACGTCCAGGCAGGGTTGGGGCTTCCGTATGCTTCACCCGGGCTGACACCGGGATGGTCTCTCGCCCCGGTGAAAGCCCCTGAAGGATACGCAGCCGCTGTCGCGCTGCTCAGCGACGGTGGGAATCTGCCGGCTGCGACGATTGAACCGAACGTCCTCGATATTTCTGGGCGCTGGGCAGGAACATTTTGATCTCATCCGGGCTGCCAATACCTTCGCGCGTGCGGTTTCACCGGGGCATGCGGTATCCACAAGGGGCGGGTTGACCGTTGAACGGCAGTAGTTCCGCGATGAGTTATGGCTCAAGGCGGCTGAGCGGTTCGCGGGCTCTGCGGTCGCAGCGCCGGCGAAGACCAGTGATGGACTCTGAGCCGTCTGAGGACGGTGATGAGTCGGCGCGTCCACCTGACCTATGTGATTCAGGACGTGCGCAAGCTGCTGGTGCGCAGCGGCTGGTCCTGCCAGGCCCTGGCCCGAAGCGTCATGGAGCGGGACGACGAGGCGGTGGCCGAGTGGGGCGAGGAGGTGCAGCCTCGTGCGAAAGGCTCGCGGCGGCCCGTAGGCCTGGCTCGTCCCCGACATTCTCTTGTGCCGCCGTCATGCCTGTCGATCAGTCCGTTGACCTGGGCCGCGGGGAAATTGACGCCTAGCTGCGGGAAACGGAGTCCTCGCCTGGTGGCACAGGCGCTGACCAGGGGGGCTACCGTCGGTGCCCCTCATCCGCGTCCGCACCAGCGCCGGCCACGCAGGCACCCGGCCTCGACCCTGCCCTCACGGCCGGGCCGGCCGCCACGGCAGGCCACGCGCGTCGCGGAGCACGCCCGTCAGAGTCTCACCTGGGACGAAGGCTCCGAGATGGCCCGCCACCACGAACTCGCGCCCTGCTTCGCCGACGGCATCTTCTGCGCCCGCCCGGGCAGTCCCTGGCAGCGGGGCACGAACGAGCACACCGACGGCCTTGTCGCCGCCAGGACCTACCCAAGCGCACGAAGTTTTTACACCGCTGACGAGCTCCGTGCCATCGAGCACCGACTGAACAACCGACCCCGCAAAACACTGAGTCGGCAGATCTGGCCCAGGCATTCGCCGCTACTCTGGCACCATAAGCTTGCAACGTTCTGACGATCACGCGAATCCACCTGGTAACCCAAGCGTCGGAAGCGGGTCACGATTCAGGCGTCGCCGACACTCGTGCTCAGCGCCTCATTACGCTTCCCGGCAGTGGCTATGCATCCAGTCACGTACCTCGGCTGGGGAGAAGCGGAGCTGCTGGCCGATTCGCGGCTCGTGCATGGTCTCTTGCTTTCGTGTGGTGATGGCGTGCGAGCTGCAATGCAGGGAAAAATCACGGCTGTACCAAACGGCATGGGCGGACCGTGGCGGCGTTCGCTGAGCTGAGTCGTCGTGCTCCGAGTCGGGGAGGACAGCGGGCGTCGTGCCGGGCAACGGTGCAGCAATCGACTCGGTGACCGACGTGTGCGGAAGTCAGCACGAAGTCAGCACGGTCCGGCTTGGGGTTGCTCGGGGAGAGCGAGCCCAAGCCGTTGACCTGAACGTTTGTTGAATCAGTCAGCGTCTGCTGATGGTAGCGTCGCGCAGTTCATGGACATCTGCTTCCTCTGCCGCGCCACCGGCGGCGAGGCGCGCGTGAACGACGACGAGTCGCTGGAGGTCGGCTGGTTCGAGCTGGACGCGCTGCCCCCGATGGAGGACTTCGCCGTCAGCCGGATCAAGCAGGCCACGGAGGAAGCACCGACCTGGTTCGAGGGCATCGGCCAGGCGTAAGTACCGCCCGACCGGGCTGCTGCCGGTGAACGCCGCTCACCGGACGATGCGTGCCGGTTTGGTCGCGATGTGCAGCAGGTATTCCAGCGGCCCGCGGCGGAACAGTCGGGTCCATACGACTGCCAGCAGCATCGTGACCGCGAAGAACAGGAAGAGCTCTGTCCAGGAGCCCGGCAGGTCCTCCTTCCACACGGCCCGGATGACCACGATGTGCAGGACGTACGCGGACAGGGACACCATGCCGACCGCGGTGACCGGTGTGGCCAGGCGGCGGAACCGCGGCAGTCGGTCGACGGCGACGAGGCAGCCGGCCAGTACGGCCAGGGCAACGCCGGTGGCCCCCACGATCGACGGCGTGGTCTGGCTGTGCGGCGCGGCGACCAGCAGCCACTCGCGGAAGTTGTCGGTGGGTTCGCCGACTGTCTCGGACCACCAGGCCGACGACGGGGAATCGCCGTCCGTGTTCGCGGCGACGGCCGCGTAGGCGCCCGGGACCAGGTGCAGGGCCAGCCAGGAGCCTCCGTAACCGAGGACCGCGAGGCCGACGCCGGTCAGGGCCAGTCGGGTGCGTACCGCGGCGCGGGAGAGGTCGAGCTTGGCCACCGCCATTCCCGCCAGCAGGAACGGTATCCAGGTCAGGACCGGGTAGGGGCCGGTGAACATCAGGTCGAGGACGCCGTCCGAGTCGGTCAGCCTGGCCAGCGGATCGGCGGCGATCACGGTGTCGGACCAACTGCCGCCATCGATGGCGAGCTTGATGAGGTACAGGACCTGGGGCAACACCAGGGCGGTGGCGGCGGCCGCAACTGCCAAGGACGCGGCACGCCACCGGTACAGGGGCAGAACGAAGACGAAGAGCAGCGCGTAGTAGGCGAGGATCACATCGACCTGCGAGTCGAGTGCGACCAGGGCCATGCCGAAGACGAAGAGTACGGCGGCGCGGATCAGGACCCTTGCCGCCGCCTGTCGTCCTGGTCGTCCCGTCCGGGGTGTCGGGCGGCCGGTCATGAGGACCAGTGTGAAGCCGGCGAGCAGGGCGAAGAGCGCGGACGAACGGCCGTACGTGGCCTCCACCAGCGGAGCCAGAGGCCCGGTGGCCGATGGTTCAGGGCCGGCATGGACGGTGAACATGCCCAGCACCGCGAGTCCGCGGGCCAGGTCGACACCGACCAGCCTGCGGGTGGTCGGAGCAGTGGCTTGCGGGGACGGTTGAGCCGGCGCGGTGGCGATGCCACCGGCCGGCGAGGTCTTGTAGGCCATTGCTCCAACGTGACCGTTTCAGTTGAAACAAGAAATGATCCGCCGGGTTTCGACTGGATGCGGCATGCCTCGGCACTCTATTTGTGTCGAGGGGGACCGGTGACTTCTGTTGAGATCCCCCTGAGCACGGGTGTTTCGGCCCGGCGTGCCGGTGGGGAACGGAATGGGCCAGTGTGCAGGTGAGGGATCCGGTCCGGATCGTGCGACGGCCACAGCCGCAGTGCCAGGAGCCCGGCCGCGAGTGCTGTCGTACCGAGCGCGAGGACGGCCGCCTGAAGGCCGGCCGCGGCGCCGAGCCATCCGGCGAGCGGATAGGTCAGCAGCCAGCAGGCGTGGGAGAGCGAGAATTGGGCCGCGAATGCGGAGGTGCGTCCCGTGGCCGGTGCGGAGCGGCGGATCAGCCGTCCGGTGGGCGTGAGCACCATCGAGCAGGCGGCGCCGAACGCGGCCCAGGCCGCGAGGAGGGCGGGCCACCGCCAGTCGCCGGCGTCGGCCGCGGTGATGCCGCCGAGGCCGGTGAAGACGACGGTGAGCAGCAGGGCGCCGCTCAGCATCACCGCGCGGTCGGATATGCGGTCGAGTACTCGGGGGAGGAGCAGTGCGACGGCCATGGAGCCGGCGCCGTATGCGCCGAGGGCGAGTGGCACATCGTCGGCGGACCGGCCGAGGTGGTCACGGACGTACACGACGCTGTTGACGGTGACGACCGCGCTCGCGGCGGCGACGGCCAGGTTGAGGGCGAGCAGCGCACGCAGCCGCGGGGTGGCGAAGAAGAGCCGGGCACCCGCGGTGGCCTTGCCGCGGGCGCCCGCCGTTGCTTTGCCGCGGGCGCTGTCGGTGTCCGTCGCGGTGGCCGGTTTGGGCAGTACGGCCGAGACCACCAGGGCGGCCGACGCGAGGAAGCCGACGGTGGTGCCGGCGAACAGCCAGTTGTAGGTGATCAGCGAGAGCAGCGCGGCCGCGAGCGCCGGGCTGAACAGGCTCTCCAGGTCGTAGGCGAGCCGGGAGAGGGAGAGCGCCCGGGTGTAGTCGCGTTCGGCGGGGAGGACGTCGGGGATGACGGCCTGGAAGGTGGGGGTGAAGGCGGCGGAGGCGGCCTGCAGTACGAAGACCAGGGCGTAGACCTGCCAGACCTGGTCGACGAAGGGCAGGGTGAGCGCGACGGCGACGCGTATCAGGTCGCTGCCGGCCAGGAGGGCGCGGCGCGGGAGCCGGTCGGCGATCGCGCCGATGGCCGGGGCGATCGCCACGTACGCGACCATCTTGATCGCCAGAGCGGTACCGAGCACCGAACCGGCTGCCGCGCCCGCGATGTCGTAGGCGAGCAGGCTCAGCGCCACGGTGGCCAGCCCGGTGCCGACCAGAGCGATGACCTGTGCCGTGAAGAGGTGCCGGTACGTGCGGTCGCGCAGTACGGAGAGCATGCGGCTGTCCCTTGGCCGGAACGGTCGAGCTGGCGCTCTCCACTGTACGAATAAGTGCGCACCTGCGCACCTATTATTCGCGACATTCCTGACGGCCGGAGGATCGCACGTCCGGTGCCGCGCTTACGCTGTCTGCATGTCCGAACGCGATGCAGTGCCATCTGCACCACATGCGCATCTGCAGGCCCCCGACAGTGCCCGGCTGGCCGAGGCGACAGGGGTGTTCGCACTGCTCGCGGACGCGACACGGCTGCATCTGCTGTGGTTGCTGGCGCAGGAGGAGTCCGACGTCGGCTCGCTCACCGAGCGCACCGAGGCATCGCGGACCGCGGTCAGTCAGCACCTGGCGAAACTGCGCCTCGCCGGGCTGGTGGAGACACGGCGTGCGGGCCGGCACATCTACTACCGGCTGAGCGACGGGCATTTGCGCCGTCTCGTCCTGGAGGCTCTGAGCCACGCGGACCACCGGGTCAGCGGCGAGGCGACGCACGGCTGAACGGGCGGGTGGCTCCGGCCCGTTCGGTCTCAGCGAGGGCCGGTCACAGCGGCCGGAACATACGCTCCCGGGCCTCGTAGGTGAAGACCTCGCCCGAGGTGATCTCGTAGAACCAGCCGTGCAGGCGCAGTCGGCGCTCGCGGAGGCGACGCGCGACGCACGGGTAGGAGCGCAGATGCTTGAGCTGTGTCTCCAAGTGGCGTTGGGTCGCGGCGCCCTTGCGTGGGGCGGCGGACTGGGAGTGGTACTCCGCGCGCTGCAGCCAGCGGTTGAACAGTGCCATTCCCGGGATCTGCTTGTCGGTCACCATGCCCTGCACCGCGTCGCAGCACGAGTGTCCGCAGACGACGATGTTGGGCACCTGCAACGCGATGACCGCGAATTCCAGGGTGGCGCCGATGCCGCAGTCGGCTTCGGACCTGTGGCGCGGGACGATGTTGCCGGCCGTGCGTAGTTCCAGGATCTCGCCCGGACGGGCGCCGGTGATCAGTGACGGTACGACGCGTGAGTCCGAGCAGGCGATGAAGAGGGCCTGGGGGCGCTGGCCGTCGGCGAGTGCGGCGAGGTCGTCGCGGCGCTCCGCGATGCTCGACGGGAAGGCGCGGGCGTTTTCGATGAGTGACTGCATGGTGGCCTGCCTTCTGCTGCGGGCAATCGATGGCAGGGGGGCCGTGAGCGGCTGCTGGGCCGCGCGGGGTGTCATGGCCTGCTCCCGTCACGGGGATGGGAAGGGCGGGGCGGTCGGACTCGCCCCGCCGATGAGGAGTTGCCGCGACGTACGAGGTGTACGCCGCAGGCGTGCGGCATTGCTCCTCTGCCGTGCTTACCTGCGAGCCGACCGCGTTGTGCGGCCGGGGTGGTGACGTCGACGATGAGGGCGACAGGGGGGTGGGAACGGTGCGTCGAATTCGCGAACGGCGGCCCTTGCGGCCTGACCGGCAGTGGGTACAGGTCGCGGTTGTCAGCGGTGGGCGGCGCTGAATTCGAAGCCGCCGAGGCAGGTAGGTCGACGTCCACCCCTCTAAGCTACTACGCGGCGTAGAAGTTCACGCTGCCGCAGCGCTGCGCCCGGCGCCGTCACCGCAGGCGGCTCGCGCGGCGATGAGAGAGAAGGGCAGGTCGGAGCGGTGAGACCATTCGGTGAACTGGAATCGGACATCATGCGTGTGCTGTGGGCGAGCGAGGAACCCCTCAGCATCCAGCGTCTCACCGATGTCCTCAACGAGGCGCGTCCGCTGGCCTACACCACGGTGATGACGGTCACCGAACGCCTGCGCGCCAAGGGCTGGTTGGAGCGGAACAAGCACGGCAGGTCCTACCGCTACAGTGCGCTGCGCTCGGCGGACGACTACACGGCCGAACTCATGGAACAGGCCCTGGCCTCCTCCACCGACCGAGCGAACGCGCTGCTGCACTTCGCCGGCCGTCTCGACGCCGACGAGGCGGTTGCCCTGCGCAAGGCACTGGACGCCATGCGCGCCGAACCCGACACCGACCCCTATACCGCCGACCACTGAGGGCCCACTGTGTTAGTCATCGCAGCCTTGTTCGCGTACGCGGTACTTCTCGGCGGGCCGGTCGCTCGTCTGCTGACCCGTGCGCGCTGGGTCACCCGTTTCCCGCAAGCCGCCCTGCGCAGCTGGCACGCCTGCGCGTTGAGCCTGCTCGCCTCGGTCGTGGGCTTCCTCCTCCTGGTCGCGCACGACCTGTGGGAACACGCCATGGTGTGGCTCTTCCGCGCCGACGAGCCGCTGGTGCACGAGGCTTACGGCGGTTCCTGGCTGGTGGCGGACATTCCCCGAGCCGCGCTGGCCGTGCTGTTTCTCGGTGCCATGACACTCATCGGTCTGACCTTGCGCAGCCTGCTGCGGCTTCGCCGGGAGCGGAACCGGCACCTGCTCACCGCCGACGCCTTGGGAGAGCACGACCGGATCCACGATCCAGATGTGCGCGTGCTGCGGCACACGGCCCCGGCGGTGTTCTGCATCCCCGGAACACGGAACAACTCACGCATCGTCGTGACCACGACGGCCCTGGACATGCTGTCCGACAGCGAACTCGCCGCCGCCCTCGAACACGAGCGGGCCCACCTGAAGTACCGCCATCACCGTGCGTTCCTCGCCGCTGACGTCCTGACCTCGGCCTTCGGCTGGAGTGGGCTCTCGCGTGGATACGCACAACAGGTGCGCCGCCTGGCGGAGATGGCCGCGGACGACCGGGCGGCGCAGCAGCACGGCCGGCGCGCGGTGGCCTCGGCGTTGCTGGAGATGTGTGCCGCAGGTCCCACTGTCACGGTGTCCGGGCTGCCCGCGATGACAGGTACCGACCCGGCCGAACGCATCCGCCGGCTCATCAGGGCAACACCGTCGCAGGCGAAGGCACTGGCCCCGGCCCTGAGCCTGGCCGTCACGGCCCTCGTACTCGCGCTCCCCGTCATCCTTGCCTTGACCCCCGCAGCCCTCCTCGCCGGCACCGCGGATTCCGGGTGCTGAACGCGCACCGGCCGGAGAGCTCCCGTTGTCACCGGGACAGTCCGAGGAACCGGGTAGCCGAGTGCCACGCCTGGTGACCGTGCTCGGCGGAGTAGTGGGGACTGCCGGGGTCGCAGAAGCCGTGGCTGCACGGGTAGACCTCTGTCACCACATTCCTTCGGCCTGCCAGGCGTTCGGCAACCGCGGGGGCCGAGAAGCCGGTCTCCTGCTCGGCGAAGACCACGAGGCACGGGGCGGCCGGCTGGGCATCCAGGTGGTCACGGATACGAGACCCGTAGAAACACACTGCTCCGTCCACCGCGCCTGTACTGGAAGCGAGCCAGGCGCTGGTGGCTCCGACGCTGAAGCCGATGCAGAGCACTCTGCGATAACGCCCACGCAGGCCCTCGGTGAACTGCACGAGCGTGTCGCTCATGTTCAGCACGCCAGGGGCCCGCATGAACTCCCGGTAGGCCCGGGGCTCGTCGTCCCGGGAATACACAACGCCCGACGGCAGAAAACTGGGGGTGAAGACATCGCATCGGTATCGGTGAAGCAACTTGGCAACGCCGGCGATGTGGTCATTGACCCCGTAGATCTCGTGGGCGACCACCACGGCCGTGTCGTGGTGGTCGCCCAGTGGCTGGCTCGTCATGAAGGGACGGTAACCAAGCCCGCGAAGCGGGGGATCAGCCGGCTATGGGCTGTCGGTTTTCCGTCGTGGGGGTGGCCGTCCTGTCCTCGCGGTACTGGGGGTCGGACGGGCTCTTCAGGAAGTGGGACATCAGCGCGGCGGCCAGGTAGAGGAGGGTGAAGACCCAGACCAGGCCGTGTACACCGACCAGTGGGCGGAAGACGGCGACCAGCGCGGGGCCGACGAAGGCGGCGAGGCCGGCGCCGAGGCTGTAGACCGCGAAGGCGCTGCCGCGGTCCTCGGGGCGGCCCATGGACAGCAGCAGGGCGGGGATCGGGGTGAAGCCGGAGAGGATGAAGCCCCAGAACATGGCGCACACCGTGGCGACCCAGAAGTTGTCCTTGAACGCCATCGGCCCGTAGTAGATCGCGAGGGTGGCGATCGCGCAGCCGACGCAGCCGAACCACGTCACCGTACGCCGCCAGCCGATCCGGTCGCCCAGCGCGCCGAAGATCAGGCCCGCGGGCAGATTGGCCGCGAACATCAGCGTGACCATGAGCAGGTACTGCTGCAGCGTCAGCCCGATGGTCTTGGTGAAGAAGATCGGGAGGAAGACGAAGAAGCCGTACTGCGGTGCGGTGTTGATGATGCGGACGATGCCCGCGAGCGCGACCTTGGGGCTGCGCCACAGGATGTCGATGCCGCCGATCATCTGGCCCTTGAAGGTGGCGTTCTCGACCATGGGCCGGCTGCCGGTGGGTTCCTTCAGGCCGAGACAGGCGACCAGGGAGCCGGCGACGACGATGACCAGTGCCACCCACAGAGTGCCGTACTCGCCGACCAGCGGGATCGAACCGCTGGCGACGAGCGAGCCGAAGGTGGGCAGGCCGCCGGTGAAGCCGAACCAGAACCAGCCGATGGCCGTACCGACGCGCTTGACCGGCGCGACGGCGATGACCCAGATGAGGAAGCTGAAGGCGAAGAGCGGGTAACCGAGGCCGCGGATCGCGTAACTCAGCATGACAACGGTGTAGTTGTCGGTGGGCAACGCGGCGGCGAGAAAGACGATCTGGAAGACGGTCCAGATGCCGGCACCCAGCCACATGACGCGCTTGGGGCCCCAGAGGGCCGAGAGAGTGCCGGAGAACCACGCGGCGATGGCGGCCGCGACGCCGTACGCGGTGATGACCGAGGCCGCCTGGCCGTCGGTGAATCCGCGGTCGGTGAGGAAGGGCGAGAGGTAGTTGGATTCCACCCCGTCGCCGATCATGAAGAGCAGGAGGCCGGCGTAGCCCAGCAGGAGGGGACGGGGTATGCCGAGGCGGGTGGTCCAGTGGTGGGACATGCGCGCTCCTTGCGGACAGAGCGGTGAAGGGGGAGGGGGAGAGGGAAGGCGCGTGGGGGGCCGGGCGGTCACCAGCAGACGTAGCCGCCGTCGACGATCAGGTCGACGCCGGTGCAGTACGCCGCCGCGTCCGAGGCGAGGAAGACGGCCGGTCCGACCAGGTCGGTGACCTCGGCATTGCGCCCGAGCGGGGTGTCGCCCGCGTACTGCTCCATCCGCTCGATGATCTCGGGGCGGGTGTTCATCGGGGTGTAGGTGTTGCCGGGGCTGATCGCGTTGACGCGGACGCCGCGGCGGGCCCACTCGGTGGCCAGGCTCTTGGTCAGATGCACCACGCCGGCCTTGGAGGAGTTGTAGTGCGCCTGGGTGAGGCCGCGGTTGGCGATGGTCCCGGACATCGAGGCGATGTTGACGATGGAGCCGCCGCCGTGCGCGAGCATCACCCGGGCCTCGGCCTGGGCGCTGAGGAAGACGCCGGTCAGGTTGACGTCGATGACCTTGCGGAAGTCGGCCGCGGCCATGTCCTCGGCGGGGGTGGCACCGGCGATGCCCGCGGAGTTGACGGCCGCGCGGATCGGCCCGAGGGCCTCGACGGCCTGCCCGACCGCGGCGGCCAGCGCCTCGGCGTCGGTGGTGTCGGCGCTGACGGCGAGTGCGCGGCCGCCCTTGGCGGCGATCTCGTCGGCGGTGGCCTGCGCGGCCTCGAGGTTGAGGTCGAGGCAGGCGACATCGGCGCCACAGGCGGCGAAGCCGAGCGCGATACCCCGGCCGATGCCGCTGCCGGCGCCGGTCACGAGGGTGGGCTTGCCTTCGAGGGAGAACGCGTCGGGGGTGAAGGTGCTCATGGGGAGATCGCTTTCGTACGGGGGAGAAGAGGTACAACAGGCGCGCCGCAAGGGGCGCCTCAGCTCATGAACATGCCGCCGTCGATGTTGATCGTCTGGCCGGTGACGTACTCGGCCGCGTCGCTCGCGAGGAAGAGCAGCACGTTGGCGATGTCGTCGGGGGTACCGGCGCGGCCGGCCGGGATGCCCGCGACCCACTCCTTCATCAGCTCGCCGGGCCCGTAGTCGCCCAGCAGTTCGCCCCAGGCGCGGTCGTTGTAGTCCCACATGTCGCTGCCGACGATGCCGGGCGCGTACGCGTTGACGGTGATGCCCTCGGGTGCCAGTTCCTTGGCCAGGCTCTGGGTGATGCCCATGACGCCGAACTTGGACGCCGCGTAGTGCGGGGTGTAGACGAAGCCCTGCCGGGACTGACCGGAGGCCGCGTTGAGGATCCGGCCACGGACTCCGTGACGGCGCATGGCCGCGGCGGCGGCCTGGGCGCAGAGGAAGACGCCCTTGGTGTTGACCGCCATCACCCGGTCCCAGTCCCGCTCGGTGAGATCGGCGAGCCGGTGGATGCTGATGACACCGGCGTTCTGTACGGAGACATGGACGCCGCCGAAGGTCGACTCGGCCGTCTCGTACAACGCGTTGACCCGGTCCGGGTCGGTGACGTCGGTGGGAACGGCGAGCGCGCTGCCGCCGCCCGAGGTGATGTGGTCGGCCGCTTCGTGGACCGCGGGGTCCAGGTCGGCGAGGACGACATGGGCGCCTTCGCCTGCGAAGCGCTCGGCGATACCGCGTCCGATGCCGCGGGCGGCGCCGGTGACGACCACCGTCTTTCCCGCGTAGCGCTGTTCGGTCATGAGTGAGTCCTCCAACTTCCTTGTTGTGAGGGGGTGTTGATGGAAAAAATCAGTGAACGGGGCCGCGCGAGCGGGCCACCGCGTCCCGCCAGCCGCGCAGCCGTGCTTCCCGCCAGGGCGCGTCTTGGGTGGGGGAGAAGAGGGCGGGCCCGGCCCCGAGGGACGCGAGATCCGCTTCGTCCCACATCCCGAGGGCGAGCCCCGCGAGGTGGGCGGCGCCCAGCGCGGAGATCTCGGGACGCCCGGCACGACGTACGGGACAGCCGATCAGCTCGGCCTGGAAGGACATCAGCAGGTCGTTGGCGGTGGGCCCGCCGTCCGTCCGCAGCTCGGCCACCGAGCCGCCGAGCGCGGTCCCGAAGCGCGAGAAGGTGTCCGCCACTTGGTACGCGATCGATTCCACGGCGGCGCGGGCGATCTCGGCGGGGCCCGTGTTGGCGCCGATTCCGATGAGCAGCGCCCGTGCCGAGCGGTCCCAGTAGGGGGCGCCGAGACCGTGGAAGGCCGGTACGAGGTAGAGGTCCTCGTCGCGTCCCCCGGCGGCCAGTTCGGCGATCCCGGCCGGGTCGGTGCCGAGCAGTCGGGCCGCCCAGCGGACCGCCGTACCGGCCGAGGCGATATTGGCCTCCAGCGCCTGCTCCGGGGCCCGCCCGGCCCGCTGCCAGGCGAGGGTACGGCTGACACCGTCCGGCGTCGGCGTACCGGGCGGGCAGAGCGCCATCAGCGAGGAGCCGCTGCCGTACGTCGCCTTCACCACACCGGGGCGCCCCTGGCTCTGCGCGAAGAGCGCGGCATGCGAGTCGCCGAGCACCGCGCCGACCGGTACGCCGTCGGGCAGTATCGGCAGGCCACGGGTGTGACCGAGCGGCCCGGTGGAGGGCACCACGCGCGGCAGTGCCTGCACCGGTACGCCGAACAGCTCCAGCAGGTCGGGGTCCCAGTCCCCGGTGTCCAGGCTGAGCAACTGCGTCCGGGAGGCACAGCCCACCTCGGTCATATCGCCGTCGCCGTCAGGCCCGGCCGTGCCCTGCGTGAGGCAGCGCAGCAGCCAGGCGTCCAGCGTCCCGATGCGCAACTGCCCGGCACGGGCCCTGGTCCGGTCCGGATCCAGGTCGTCCAGCAGCCACGCGGCCTTCGTCGCGGAGAACATCGGATCGACGGGCAGCCCGCTGCGCTCGGTGATCAGCGCGGCGAAGGGGCCCTCGGCCAGCGTCCGGCAGCGGTCCGCGGTACGCCGGTCCTGCCAGCTGATCAGCCGGCTCAGCGGCTTGCCGGTGGCCGGGTCCCAGGCCATGACGGCCTCCCGCTGCACGCTCAGCGCGAGGCCCGCGACCCGGGCCCCGGGGCGCGCCTCGGCCAGCTCGCCGAGCACGCCCAGTACGCCGCTCCAGATGGCGGCCGGGTCCTGCTCGACGTGCCCGGGCTGCGGACGGTGCTCGTCCAGCGCACGGTACGCGGTGGCGATCACCTGCCCGGCGGCGTCGACGAGCAGCGCCTTGGTACCGCTCGTCCCCTGATCGAGGGCGATGAGGCAGTCGGCGGAGGCGGGCTTGGGCGCGCTGTTCACGAGGTCGCAGCTCCTGGGGTACCGGCCGAAGCGGGCGTGGCCGCGTCGAGCAGCTCGTCCGCGGCGTGCAGTACGCCCTCCGCGGTGATGCCGAAGTGCTCGGCGAGGAACGCGGCGCTGCCGGTGGGCGTGAACTCGTCCGCGACACCGAGCAGCCGCATCGGTACGGGGTGGTGGGCGACGACCGTCTCGGCGACGGCGCTGCCGAGGCCGCCGTGCACATTGTGTTCCTCGACGGTGATGATGCGGCCGGTCTCCCGGGCCGCCGCGAGCACGGCGTCCTCGTCGAGGGGCTTGATGGTCGAGAGGTTCAGGACGCGGGCGCTGACACCCGCCGCGGCCAGCTTGTCCGCGGCCTCCAGCGCGGCCGGAACGGTGGTGCCCGCGGCGATCACGGTCAGATCGGTGCCCTCGCGGAGGGTGGCGGCCTTGCCGACCCGGAAGGGCACATGCGGCGTGACGTCCGGGACGCCCGTACGGCCGATGCGGAGGAAGACCGGCCCGTCGTACTCGTGCGCCCACAGCAGCGCCTCCCGGGTCTCCGCCGGGTCGGCGGGCACCAGCACGGTCAGCTCGGGGAGGGTACGCAGCCAGGCGAGGTCCTCGACGCTGTGGTGCGTCGGGCCGAGCTGCCCGTACGCGAAGCCGGGGCTCATCGCGCACAGCTTCACATTCGTACGCGAGTAGGCGACATCCGCCTTGATCTGCTCCAGCGCGCGGCCGGTGAGGAAGGGCGAGGCGGCGCACACGTAGGGGACGCGGCCGCCGTTGGCCAGGCCCGCACCGGCACCGACCATCGTCTGCTCGGCGATGCCGACGTTGATCAGCCGGTCGGGGAAGCGCCCGGCGAACTCCTTGAGGTTGCTGGAGCCGACGGAGTCGTTGCAGACGGCGACGGTGCGCGGGTCCTGCTCGGCCAGTTCGATGAGGGTCTGCGCGAAGACCTTGCGGCAGTCGTGCAGGGCGGGGGCGGCGGTGGTCATCGTGCGAGCTCCTGGAGGGCGGCGGCGGTCTGGTCGGCGGTGGGGACCTTGTGGTGCCACTCCGCGCGGTTCTCGATGAAGGACACTCCCTTGCCCTTGACGGTGTCGGCGATCAGACACACCGGGCGGTCCGCGTCCGGACCGTCCGGATGGGCGGACAGTGCCTGGTAGAGGGCCTCGTGGTCGTGCCCGTCCACGTGCTGGACGGCGAAGCCGAAGGCGGCCCACTTGTCGGCCAGCGGCTCCAGGCCGGAGGTCTCCTCGGTGCCGGCGCCCTGCTGGAAGCGGTTGCGGTCGACGATCACGGTGAGGCCCGCGAGCTTGTGGTGCGCGGCCGACATGGCGGCCTCCCAGTTGCTGCCCTCCTGCAGCTCGCCGTCGCCGGTGAGGACGACCGTACGGCGGGCCGAGCCGTCGAGCTTGGCGGCGAGCGCGGTGCCGACCGCGACGGGCACGCCGTGGCCGAGCGGGCCCGTGTTGGTCTCCACGCCGGGGATCTTGCGCCGGTTGGGGTGGCCGTTGAGCGCGGACAACGGCTCCATGTACGTGTCCAGCTCGGCGTCGGCGAAGAAGCCGGCGTACGCGAGCGTGGCGTACAGAGCGCCGGAGGCGTGGCCCTTGCTCTGGATGTAGCGGTCGCGCTCGGGTGCCTCGGGGTTCTCAGGGTCGAGGTCGAGCACGGCCGTGTACAGCACGGCGAGGACGTCGGTCGCGGAGAAGTCACCGCCGATGTGGCCCTGCCCGGCCCGGCTGATCATCGCCAGGTTCCGGCGGCGGATCGCCGTGGCGGCGTCGCGCAGCGAACGAGCCCTGTCCTCGGCGGTGGCGGCGCGGAGCGCCTGCCGGGTGGCCCGGAGCCGGGAGGTCGCTCCGGGCACTGCAACGAGTGGCATGTGAATACCTATTCAGGATAGAGTTTCTATTCAGCAGCAGTAAAACCCTGCGCCCTCGGGCCGTCAACCCCCTGATGGGTGGCGGGGTGACTCCCGTACCGTTGCCGTAGTCGATCAGCGCCCGGTGGGCGGCGCTGTGGGAAAGGAAGGCCGATGAGTTCTCGCGAAGAGCTGCGGGTGATGACCCGTGTAGCGCGCATGTACTACACGGAGGGCGTCCGGCAGCCCGAGATCGCGGCCCGGCTCGACCTGTCCCAGGCGAAGGTCTCGCGCCTGCTCAAGAAGGCCCAGCAGCAGGGCATCGTGCGCATCACCGTCGCGCCCGCGCCCGGCACCAACCCCGACCTGGAAGACGCACTGCAGCAGCAGTACGGCGTGAAGCTCGCACTCGTCGTGGACACCGATCCCGAGGACGAGAAGAGCCTGATGGCCGACCTCGGCTCGGCCGCCGCGTACTACCTGGAAACCACCCTGCGCTCGGGTGACGTGGTCGGTCTGTCTTCCTGGAGCGCCACGCTCCTGGCCACGGTCGACGCCATGCAGCCGGTGCCGGGCCTGCGTGACATCCGCATCGTCCAGGCGGTCGGCGGGGTCGGCGACCCTGCCGCCTCCGGCCATGCCTCACGTCTCACGGGACGCCTCGCCGACCTCGTACGCGGCGAAGCGGTGTACCTCACCGCGCCGGGGCTCGCAGGCTCCGCCGAGAGCGCCCGAGCCCTGCGCGAAGACCCCTTCACCGCCTCGACGTTGGAGCTTCTGGACCATCTCACCCTCGCCCTCGTGGGCATCGGCGAGGTGGAGCCCTCCAGTACGCTCGCGCAGAGTGGCAACGCCTACTCGCCCGACGAGCTCAAGACCCTGGAGCGGCAGGGCGCGGTGGGTGACGTGTGTCTGCACTTCTACGACGCTCACGGCACGCCGATGAACTCCCGGCTGGACGACCGGGTCGTGGGCATCACCACGGACCAACTCCGCGCCGTACCACGGACGGTGGGCATCGCCGGCGGCCGCCGGAAGCGTGACGCGATCCGCGGCGCCCTCCGCGGCGGCCTCATCGACGTCCTCATCACGGACCACGCGACGGCGCGTTCGCTGCTCGAGAGTCAGGTCCGGGCCCCGGCCGAGTAGCCCGGGGCCCGGACCGGGTGTCCTAGTTCGTGTGCACGATCTGGATCAGGTTGCCGCAGGTGTCGTCCAGGACCGCGGTGGTGACCGTGCCCATGTCCAGCGGCTCCTGGGTGAACCGCACCCCGAGCTCGCGCAGCCGGTCGAACTCCGCCTGTACGTCGTCCACGGCGAAGGAGGTGGCCGGGATGCCGTCCTGGACGAGCGCCGTCTTGTACGGCTGCACCGCGGGGTGGCCGGAGGGCTCGAGCAGCAGCTCGGTCCCCTCGGGATCTTCCGGCGAGACCACGGTCAGCCACCGGGCCTCCTCGCCCAGCGGAATGTCGTGCTTCTTCACGAAGCCCAGCATGTCGGTATAGAAGCGCAGCGCCTTTTCCTGGTCATCGACGAAGACGCTGGTGATGTAGATCTTCACGGGGGCTCTCCGGTGCCTCGGGCCTAGGGGGTCGGTGGTCCAACCTAAGCAAGCAGTCGGATCAGGTCGGGGAGCCCGGGCCGGGCGGGAGGTGGACGGTCATGATCAGGTGGCAGGTCCGGTCGCCCGCGCCGCGGTAGGTGTGGGCCGCGTCGCCGTCGAAGGTGGCGGTCTGGCCGGCTTCGACCGGGTGCTCGGCGCCGTCGACGACCAGCGTCATCCGGCCGGCGGTGACACTGACCGTTTCCACGACGCCGGCCTGGTGGGGGTGGCTGGGGTACTCCTCGCCCGGCTCCAGCTTCCAGCGCCAGACCTCGACCGGGGCCGGTCCCGAGGTGGTCAGCATGAGCCGGGCCTCGCCGCCCTCGGGGCCGGTCCACAGCGGGGTCAGGTCGTCGGCGGAGGCGACGCGTACGCGTCCTTCCGTCCGGCCCTCCATCAGCGCGGAAACCGAGACGCCGAGGGTGTCGGCCAGCCGCACCAGCGTGGCGAAGTTCGGGTTTCCCTGGGCCTTCTCCAGCGCTACCAGGGCGCCCTTGCTGACCTGGGCGCGCCGGCCCAGTTCGTCCAGCGACAGGCCCGCGCGGGTGCGGGCCGCCCGGACGTTGTGTGCGAGCGTCCGCAGGGCTGCCTCGGTCTCTGCCATCCGATCACCATCTTCGCCAGTGGATGAGTGGGCCAGTGAACCACTGGAATGTACCGCGCGGTCGTTTGGTTGACATCCTGCGGTCGGTCCGTTGTACGGTTCAGTCGTTCCATTGATAGTAAGGGATGCAACTGTGATCGCTCTACTGCTGGCCCTGGGCAGCTCCCTCGCCTATGGCTGCGCCGACTTCCTCGGCGGCCTCGGCGCCCGCAAGGCGCATGTGCTGCGTACCGTGATGGTCGCAGCGCCGGCCTCGCTCGCGGTCGAACTGCTGCTGTGGCCGGTCCTCGGCGCCTCGTTCAGCGCCGCCACCCTCGGCTGGGGTGCCGCCTCCGGTGTCGCCTCGGCCACCGCGTTCGCCCTGCTGTACAAGACGCTGGCGATCGGCCCGATGAACGTGCTGTCGCCCGTGACCGCGCTGGTGTCCGCCGCGCTGCCCGTCGCCGTGGGACTGCTGCAGGGCGAGCACCTGGCCCTCGCCGGACTGATCGGCCTGCCGCTCGCGCTCGTCGCGGTCGTCCTGGTCAGCGCGGGGCACGGCGCCGGGTCGGCGCGACCCTCCCGTACGGCGCTGCTGCTGGCCTTCGGCGCGGGCGCCGCCATCGCCCTGCAGCTGGTCTTTCTGCACCAGGCGCCGTCCGACAGCGGGGTCGGCCCGCTGATCGTCGGCCGGGCGGTCTCCTCGGCCGTCACCCTGGCCGCGGCGGGGGTGATGTACCGCAGGCTGGGCTCCGAGCGGCCCGCGTACGCGATCTCGGCCACTGCCGGTGTACTGGACTCGGTCGCGAACCTGCTGTTCCTGCTCGCCGCCCGCAGTGGTGACCTCACCGTCGTCGCCGTGATCACCGCCCTGTACCCGGCCGGCACCGTACTGCTCGCGCGCGGCGTGCTCGCGGAACGTATCCATCGCAGCCAGCTCGTCGGCCTGGGCACCGCCGCGGTTGCGGTCAGCCTCCTCGCCCTGACCTGAACCGCCGCCGTCAGCCTCGTCGCCGTCACCTGTACTGCTGTACCGCGCCACTGCCGTACCGCAGCACCGCCGCCAAGGAGAAGCACATGTTCATCCAGCCCTGGGACGCAAGCCTGGACGATGCCGAATGGCAGAGCTGGATCGCCGACGGTCATGACTTCGGGCAGCTCAGCGTCAATGGCCTGCCCGGCCACCCGCCCGCCGTCGTTCCCACCCACTTCACCACCGACGGCAGCCACCTGCTGATCCACCTCGCCCGGCCCAACCCGGTCTGGAAGGCGATCGAGCACGACCCCCACGTCACCTTCACCGTCATCGGCGATTACGCCTTCATCCCCGGCCCCTGGCGCGCCAAGCCCGATGTTCCGCCCACCGACGGCGTGCCCACCAGCTACTACGCGGCCGTTCAGTTCGCCTGCCGCGCCCACATCATCGACGACCCGGAGGCCAAGGCGGAACTGCTGCGCCGCCAGCTCGCCCACTTCCAGCCCGACGGTGACCACGCCCCCATGGACGTCGACCAGCCGCCGTACGGCCGGATGCTGCCCGGCATCCGCGGGCTGCGCCTCGAAGTCACCGAGGTGCGGGCCAAGTTCAAGTACGACGACCACAAGCCCGTCGAGCACCGCACCGCCGTCGCGGACCGCCTGAGCGAGCGCGGCCAGGGCCTGGACGCACCCACCGCACGCCAGCAACTCCGCCGCCTGGACCGCATCGGCCCCTGGAAGCCCTGACTACCCCGCACCCGCACCCGCACAGGAAACGGAATCCCGCCCATGCCCGCCTTCCGCATCGCCCCCGCCGTCGCCGACGCCTTCCCCGACACCCTCATCGCCCTGGTCACCGCCGCCGGCCTGCGCGGCCGCGAGCCCTGGCCCGACACCACCGCCGCCCTGGAGGACCTGGAACAGCAGCTCGCCGACGGCACCTGGCAACCCGCCGACGAGACCGACCCCCGCATCGAGGCGTGGCACACCGCCTACCGCTCCTTCGGCACCAACCCCCGCCGCATCCGCCCCAGCGTCGACGCACTCGGCCGCCGGATGGCCAAGAAGGGCACCCTGCCGCGCATCAACCCGGCCGTCGACTCGTACAACGCCGTCTCCGTCCGCCATGGGCTGCCTGCCGGCGCCTTCGACCTCGACCAGGTCACCGGTGACGTCGAGATCCGTTACGCGGAGGGGAGCGAGGAGTTCACCCCGCTCGGCGAACCCGACACCGTCGAGAATCCCAAGCCCGGCGAGATCATCTACGCCGACACCACCGGCGTCCTGACCCGCCACTGGAACCACCGCGACGCCCACCGCACCCGCGTCACCGAGGACTCGACCCATGTCGCCTTCGTCCTCGAAACCCTGCACGCCGACCGCGACGGCCACCTCCTGAAGTCCGCGGCGGACGAACTCCAGAGCCTGCTCGCCCCGCACGCCGAGCAGACCGCGGTGCACTACCTCAGCCCCGCTCAGCCCCACGTCGGAGCCTGAGGGCGGCTTCGGGTGTGCAGGAGCTCTGGTGGGCCGTCATGTGCACCGGGATGCTGGGCCGTTGAGCGCGTGCAGAGCGCACGTGCTGTCCGCTCCCAGGAGTTGCCGTGCTCCCCGTTGTGTCCGCCAGACCCGTGGCGGTGCTCGCAGCAGTCTCCGCGCTGCTGCTGGGCGCCGCCGCTCCGGCCGCCGCCGCGCCGCCCGAACCCCTGCCCCGTACCTCCGCCGAGATGCTCCGGCCCGTCGCACCACCGGCCGCGACCGGAGCCCCCTCGCCCCTGTCCGTCGCCGACGGCGACGGGCTGGAGACCGCCCGCACCACCCGGCCCGTCGCCCCCGGCATCCGGCTCTCGTCGTACGACCGGCTGGAATCCGACAAATGGCTCCGCGTCGACTCGCTCTCCGTCGACCTGACCGCAGGAGCCAGGGCCGACTACCTCTATCCAGGGAAGGTCGCGGAGCGAGCGCCCATCTCCCGACTCGCCGCCGCGCACGACGCCGGGCCCGGCCGCCGTACCGTCGCCGCCATCAACGGCGACTTCTTCGACATCAACCAGACCGGCGCCCCGCTCGGCCCCGGTATCGCCGACGGCCGCCCGACGCACTCGCCCGCCGCCGGCAACCACCGCGCCGTCGGCATCGGCCCGGCGGACGCCGGCCGCGTCCTCCAGCTCTACTTCGACGGCACCCTGACGCTCCCCGACGGCACCCACCCGCTCGGCGCCCTCAACGCCGCCAATGTGCCGGCCGACGGCATCGGCGCCTACACCGACCGGTGGGGCGAGACGGACCGCGCCCTCACCGTGGACGGTGCGCGGCGCACCGCCGAGGTGACCGTGGCGGACGGCCGGGTCACCGCCGTCCGCGCCGAGCCCGGCAAGGGCCCGGTCCCGGCCGGCAGCACTGTCCTGATCGGCCGTGACCAGGGCGCGGTCCGGCTCGCCGGACTCGAGGTCGGCGACCCGGTCACCATGGAGTACCGGCCGCGCACGGACAGCGGACCGGTGCCGCGCACCGCCGTCGGCGGCCGCGAACTCCTCGTCGTCGACGGGCAGGCGGTCGGCCATGAGGGCGAGGGCAACAACACCGCCGCCCCGCGCACCGCCGTCGGCTTCTCCAAGGACGGCCGCACGATGCAGATCATGACCGTCGACGGCCGGCAGGCCGACAGCGGCGGCGTCACCCTCACCGAACTCGGCCTCATGATGCAGCGGGCCGGCTCCTACAGCGCGCTGAACCTCGACGGTGGCGGCTCCTCCTCGCTGGTCGCCCGCGAGCCGGGCAACGACGCCGTACAGGTGGAGAACAGCCCGTCCGACGGCAGCGAGCGCACGGTGCCCAACGGCCTGGCCCTCACCGCGCCCGAGGGCAGCGGCGAGCTGACCGGCTTCTGGGTGGAGACCGCCATGGACGCCGGCGGCGCGCCGGGCGTGGACCCTGTACGGGGCGGCCACCCCGAGCGGGTGTTCCCCGGCCTGACGCGCCGTCTGACAGCCGCCGGACACGACGAGACGTACGGCCCTGCGAAGGGCACGCCGCGATGGCGGTCGTCCGGCTCCCACGTCGGCGACGTGAGCGCGGACGGCGTCTTCACCGCCGGGCGCAGTGGCAGTACCGAGGTCACCGCCCAGCGTGGTGACGCGCGGGGCGGCATCCGGCTGACCGTCCTGGACGACCTCGACCAACTCGTGCCGACCACCCGGACGGTCGGGCTCGCCGACGAGCGCGCCACCGGGCACTTCGGCCTGGTGGGACTGGACGCGCACGGCAGCAGCGCGCCCGTCGAGCCGGCCGATGTCACGCTCGACTACGACCGGTCCCTCTTCGCCATCACCCCGGACCCCGCGACCGGGACGTTCACCGTGAAGGCACGTGGCGCGCGGGCCGCCGGGCAGGTCAAGGCCACCGTCGCGGGCCGCAGCACCGTACTCGCGGTCACCGTCGGCCTGGCCGAGAAGCCGCTGGCGTCCTTCGACGACGCCGCCGACTGGACGTTCAGCCAGGCCCGCGCCGGGGGATCGCTCGCCGCCACCCCGGACGGGCACACCGGCACCGGCCTGGAGATGACGTACGACTTCACCAAGTCGACCGCCACCCGCGCCGCGTACGCCACTCCGCCGCGGCGGATCCCTGTCGACGGGCAGGCACAGTCCTTCGGGCTGTGGGTCAAGGGCGACGGGCACGGGGCCTGGCCGACCCTCCACCTCAAGGACGCGGCGGGCTCGGACGTCCTGCTGCGCGGCCCGTACGTCACCTGGACAGGATGGCGACATATCGACTTCGCCGTACCGGCAGGCGTCGCCCACCCCCTGCAAGTGCACCGCTTCTACCTCGCGGAGACCGGCGCCGACCGCCAGTACACCGGCAAGATCGCCCTCGACGACCTGACCGCGCAGGTCCCGCCGTCCGTGGACCTGCCACCGGAGCCGGTCCGGCCGGACCCGCTCATCGACCCGGCCGCCGGGACCGAGGGCCGGGACTGGCGGTTCGCGGTGATGTCCGACGCGCAATTCGTGGCCCGCGCCCCGGACAGCCCGATCGTCGCCCAGGCGCGACGCACCCTGCGGGAGATCAAGGCCGCCCGCCCCGACTTCCTGGTCATCAACGGCGACCTGGTCGACGAGGGCTCGCCCGAGGACCTGCGGTTCGCCCGCAAGATCCTGGAGGAGGAGCTGGGCGACGCGCTGCCCTGGTACTACGTACCGGGCAACCACGAGGTCATGGGCGGCCGGATCGACAATTTCACCGCCGAATTCGGCGCGGCGCAGCGGACCTTCGACCACCGCGGGACCCGCTTCCTCACCCTGGACACCTCCAGCCTCCGGCTGCGCGGCGGCGGGTTCGCGCAGATCAAGAACCTGCGCGAGCAACTGGACCGGGCGGCGCGCGATCCCCGTATCGGCTCGGTCATGATCATCGAACACGTACCGCCGCGCGACCCCACCCCGCAGCAGGGCAGTCAGCTCGGCGACCGCAAGGAGGCGGCGCTGCTGGAGACCTGGCTCGCCGACTTCCGGCGCACGACCGGCAAGGGCGCGGCGCTCATCGGCTCCCACGTGGGGGTCTTCCACGCCTCGCACGTGGACGGCGTGCCGTATCTGATCAACGGCAACTCGGGGAAGGCCCCCGCGGCGCCAGCCGGCGAGGGTGGGTTCACGGGCTGGTCGATGGTCGGCGTGGACCGGGTGCCGGCGGAGGACCGGGAACGGAACCGGGCCCGGCCGTGGGAGGGCGGCCCGGACTGGGTGTCCGTCCAGACGCGCGCCCACGTGGACGGCCTCACGCTCACCGCACCGGCCGAACTGCCCGCGGGGAATTCCGACGCGGTGCGGGCGACCGTGCTGCAGGGCGAGGGACCGGGCGCGCGCCGCGTGCCGGTCGGCTTCCCGCTCAGCGCGGACTGGACGGGCTCGCCGAACCTGTACATCGGTGATCCGGCCGACGCCAAGCGGCGCCATGTGGCGGCCTACGATCCGGTGACGGGGCGACTCACCGCCCTGCGCGCGGGCACGGCCACGCTGGCCGTCACGGTGAACGGGGCCACGGCGAGAGCCGCGTTCACGGTACCGGCCGCGGCAGGGTCCGCCGCCAGGGCAGGCTGAGCAGTGCTTTCCCGCCCGCCCCAGACCGTTTGCGGGTGAAATACCCGGCGCGCAGACCGCGGTACGGAATCCGTTTCGGTTCGGGGCGGGCGGTAACCCACGACGTATGGCACGGACAACGCGACCGGGGGGCCGGGAGGGCCCCGCTCGCCGCGCCGGTGAGGGCCCCGGGGAACCGGCGGCCCGGATACCCGCAGCGCGGCAGGAATCAGGTGCGGAACCGGCCTCGCGCCAGGAGCCGCCCTCACGCCAGGAACCGTCCTCGCGCTCGGAACCCACCGACCGGCCGGGACCCGACCCGCTCGTCAAGCGCCAGGCGCCCGACGAGCCCACCGGCCTGCCGAAGAAATCCTGGTGGGCCGTGCTGCGCGGCACGGTCAAGGAATTCAAGGACGACGAGCTGGCCGACCGGGCGGCGGCCCTGACGTACTACGGCGTGCTCTCGCTGTTCCCCGCACTGCTCGTACTGGTCTCCCTGCTGGGCATCGCGGGCGAGTCGACGGGGCGGCGGGTGATGGACACGCTGCAGCAGCTGGCGCCCGGTTCGGTACGGCAGGTGCTCAGCAACGCCATGACGCAGCTGCAGGGCAACGCGGGCGTCGGCTCGCTGGTGGCGGTCGTCGGTCTGCTGGTCGCCCTGTGGACGGCCTCGGGCTACGTGGCGGCGTTCATCCGCAGCTCCAACGTCGTCTACGACATCGCCGAGGGCCGCCCGATCTGGAAGGTGCTGCCGCTGCGGCTCGCCCTGACGGTGGTGCTCATGTTGCTTGCCGTCGTCAGCGCACTCATCGTGGTGTTCACGGGCGAGTTCGCGCAGCAGGTGGGCGCGGCGCTGGGCTTCGGTGACACCGCGCTGACGGTCTGGTCGATCGCCAAGTGGCCGGTCCTCGTGGTCCTGGTCACGACCATGATCGCGTTCCTTTACTGGGGCGCGCCCAACGCCAGGGGCCGCGGCATGCGGTGGGTGACCCCGGGCAGCTTCCTGGCCCTGGTCATCTGGATGCTCGCCTCCGCCGGCTTCGCGGTGTACGTGGGGAACTTCTCCTCCTACAACAAGACGTACGGGACCCTCGCCGGCGTGATCATCTTTCTCGTCTGGCTGTGGATCACCAATCTGGCCATCCTGCTCGGCCTGGAATTCGACGCCGAACTGGCGCGGGAACGGGCGGTCGCCGGTGGCCATCCCGACGAGGAGGAGCCGTACGTGGAGCCGCGCGACACCACGAAGTGGAGCGAGGAGGAACGCCGGCGGGCCGAGACCCCCGGCGAAGCGTGATCCGCACCGGACGCGGCCACGGAAAGGCAGATGATCGGTGATGAGTACTGCTGAGAAAACGGTGACGAGCACTTCCGGAACGACGCGGCCTGCCGAGGAGCGGACGGCGGTACGCGGTACGCCGCCCCCGTATCCGGCCACGCAGCCGCGGCCGCAGCACACCGAGGACTCGGTGGGCGAGCTGGTCTCCCGCGCCTCGCAGCAGCTCTCGCAGCTGGTACGCGAGGAACTGCAGCTCGCGCAGGCGGAGATGGCACGGAAGGGCAAGCGGTTCGGCCTCGGCGGCGGACTGTTCGGCGGCGCCGGCATGCTCGGCTTCCTCGGGCTGGAAGCCCTGGTGGTCGCCGTGATCGCCGCCCTCGCGCTGGTACTGCCGGTCTGGGCGTCGGCCCTGATCATCACCGGCGCACTTCTCGCGCTCGCCGGAATCCTGGCGCTGGTCGGCAAGAAGCAGATCGCCCGGGCGACCCCGCCGGCGCCAGAAGAGGCGATCGCCGGCGTCAAGGCCGATGTCGCCGAGTTGAAGGAGAAGGCCCACCGATGACCGGTAAATCCCAGAACAAGCAGTCCCCCACCCCGGAGCAGCTCCGGGAGCGGGTGGAGCACACCCGCGAGGAGCTGGGCCGGACCGTCGAGGAGCTGGCCTCCAAGGCGGACGTGAAGGCGCGCGCGAAGGAGAAGGCCGGCGACGCCAAGGCCAAGGCGCAGGACAAGGCGGAGGACGCCAAGGCCAAGGTCCAGGACGCCGTGGGCCACTCGCGGGCCCGGATCCAGGACAGCACCGCCCACGCGGCGCAGCGGGGCCCCCTCCCGGCGCTGGTCGTGGCCGCCGCCGCGGTCCTCGTCTGGCTGCAGGTACGCCGGCGTCAGCAGCAGGGCGGCAAGGCTGCGCAGAGCGCTCGTCGTCTCCAGGGGGCCGCCCGCTGCAGCACCCGTGCCAGGAGGAGCCGATGAACGCAGCGAAGATCGCGTACACGCCCGTCGGAGTGGCGCTGGGCGCCCTCAGCGGCATGATCGCCGGGGCGCTGTTCAAACAGACGTGGAAGCGGATCGGGCACGAGGAGGACACCCCGAGCGCCAGAGACGAGGACCGCACCTGGAAGGAAGTGCTGCTGGCAGCGGCGCTGCAGGGCGCCATCTTCGCCGTCGTCAAGGCCGCCATGGACCGCAGCGGCGCCACCGCCACCCGGCGCATGACCGGGACCTGGCCGGGCTGACGCCTCCGGGACGGTGGCCCGGGTCCTCCGGGATGCGGCCGGCCGGGAGAGCTGGTTCGCTGGGAGGGCCCGCCCGTTTCCTCGGACGGGTGTCTCTGACGTGGTGTCTCGGACGCGCAAGGAGTGATCATGGGCATGGACGGTGAGGTCGGCGGCCGGATCCGGCAGATGCGGGAGAAGGCCAAGGAGCTGTCCCAGGCCGCGGAACGGACCAGCGACCCGCAGGACCGCAAGCGGCTCCAGGAAAAGGCCCGCAAGCTGGAAAGCCAGGCGGAGCAGGAGTCGAGCATGGGCAGCGGGGACATCTTCCCGATGCAGTAGGGCCGATGCAGCAGGGCTGATGCAGTCGGGCGGCTCCCCCTCCTCTACAGTCACGTCCGTCCGCCACACCCGTGGCGGACGGACGTTTTGAGAGTGCACACGTGTCAGAGGCCCACCCCTCCAAGCTGAACGAACCGGTCGACTCCGATGTCGATCTGCACGTCCCGCCGCGGCCCGCCGGACGGCCGGAACGGCAGGGACCCGTCGTGGCCGTCGTCGCCCTCGGCGGCGCCATCGGGGCAGTGGCGCGCTACGGCGCCTCGCTCCTGTGGCCGACGCCGCCCGGCGCCTTCCCGTGGACGACGCTCGCCGTCAATGTGCTCGGCTGCGCCCTCATCGGCGTCCTCATGGCCGTGGTCGGCGGGGCCCGGTCCCTGCACCCACTGGTCCGGCCCTTCCTCGGTACCGGCGTGCTCGGCGGCTTCACGACCTTCTCCACCTACGCCGTGGACATCCAGCACCTGCTCCAGTCCGGGGAGGCCGCCACCGGCCTGGCGTATCTGGCGCTGACCCTGCTCATGGCGCTGGCCGCGGTGTGGGCCGCCGCGACCGGCACCCGTCGCATCCTCGGAGGCCGTACGCGGTGAACTGGCTGCTCGTGATCGTCGGGGCGATGGCCGGGGCCCCGCTGCGCTACCTCACCGACCGCGCCGTCCAGGCCCGCCACGACACGGTGTTCCCCTGGGGCACCTTCACCGTCAACGTCGTCGGCTGCCTGGTGCTGGGGCTGCTGACCGGAGCGGTCGCCGCGGGCGCCGCCTCCTCCCAGGTACAGCTGCTGTTCGGCACCGGCCTGTGCGGCGCGCTGACCACGTACTCGACGTTCTCGTACGAGACGCTGCGGCTGGCCGAGGGCGGCGCGCGCTTCTTCGCCGTGGCCAACGCGGCGGCGAGCGTGGTGGCCGGGCTGGGGGCCGCGTTCGTGGGCGCGGCGGTGGCGCAGGCCCTCTGGGGCTAGCACCACCGCCGCGGCCGGACGGGACGGTCAGTCCGTGCGGATCGCCGGGTCGCTCACGCCCGCCTCGCCGGTCTCGACATGGCCGGCGAAGCGGCGCAGGAACGCCGTGTCGGCTTCGGAGGTCACCGTCAGGTCGTACCAGCGCTTACTGGGGCGCAGGTCGACGGTGTGGGTGACGGTGGCGCCGGCCCGGACCTTGAAGGTCTCGTCGGGGCCGCCGTAGGCGTTGGCCAGCGTGAGGTCCACGTCGGAGCGGCCGGCGTTGGTGAACGTCAGCTTGACGTTGCCCGTGGTGCCGTCGTGGCGGGCCATCACCTCCGGGCCCGCGGTCTTGCCCGGTCCCTTGAAGACGCGCAGGAACCCGTTCGGGCCGAAGACCGAGAGGTCGTAGACGCCCTTGGAATAGGCGGTGTTCCAGGTGTCGGTGACCGGCTTGCCCGCCGCGGCGGTGTACGTCCAGGGGCCGTCGCCGCGGTTCCCCGCGGTCACGTAGAAGGCCGCGCCCGTCTTGTCGCCGCCGCTGAGGGTGAGCGTGTACTTCCCGGCCGCGGCGTCGGCCGAGCCGTCGGCGTGCGGGGCGTAGGGCAGGGCGCGGGCCGGGCGGGAGCCCTTCTCCTGGCGGGGGAGGGCGGGGTTGGCCGGCGGCTTGGGGACGTAGTCGTCGTGCCGGTCGCCGTCCGGCGGGCGGTAGCCCTCGGTGTCCGGGAGGGTGACCGGCTGGGTGTCGGGGTGCGCGAAGTCGAAGGCCGAGGTCAGGTCGCCGCAGATGGCACGGCGCCAGGGCGAGATGTTGGGCTCGTGGACGCCGAAGCGGCGCTCCATGAAGCGGATGACGGAGGTGTGGTCGAAGGTCTCGGAGCAGACGTAACCGCCCTTGCTCCAGGGCGAGAGGACCAGCATCGGCACCCGCTGGCCCAGGCCGTACGGGCCCGCCGCGTACCCCTTGCCGCCCTTGTAGAGGTCCGGGCCGACGTCCACGGTGGAGCGGCCCTGGGAGTCGGAGGACGGCGGGTACGGCGGCACGACATGGTCGAAGAAGCCGTCGTTCTCGTCGTAGGTGAGGAACAGCGCCGTCTTGCTCCACACCTCCGGGTCGGAGGTGAGTGCGTCCAGGACCTGCGAGACGTACCAAGCACCGTAGTTCGCGGGCCAGTTGGGGTGCTCGGTGAACGCCTCGGGGGCCACGATCCAGGAGATCTTGGGCAGCTTCCCGCCCTTGACGTCGGCCTTCAGCCGGTCGAAGAGGCCGTCGCCCTGCTTGACGTTCGTGCCGGTGCGCGCCTTGTCGTACAGCGGGTCGCCGGGCTTCGCGTTGCGGTACTGGTCGAAGTAGAGCAGCGAGTTGTCGCCGTACGTGCCCCGGTACGCGTCGTCGATCCAGCCCCACTTGCCGTCCGCGTCGAGCCCGTCGCCGATGTCCTGGTAGATCTTCCAGGAGACGCCGGCCTTCTCCAGCCGCTCGGGGTAGGTGGTCCAGCTGTACCCGGCCTCCTCGTTGCCGAGGACCGGGCCGCCGCCGGTGCCGTCGTTGCCGGTGTACCCGGTCCACATGTAGTAGCGGTTGGGGTCGGTGGAGCCGATCAGTGAGCAGTGGTACGCGTCGCAGATGGTGAAGGTGTCGGCGAGCGCGTAGTGGAAAGGAATGTCCTCGCGCGTCAGATACGCCATGGTCGTCGCCGACTTGGCGGGTATCCACTGGTCGTACTTGCCGTCGTTCCACGCCTTGTGGCTGCCGGCCCAGTCGTGGTTGAGGTCCTGGATGAACTGCAGCCCGAGGTTGTCGGCCGCCGGCCGGAACGGCAGCACCTCCTTCGTGCCGTCCGGCTGGTGCCACACCGGCTTGCCGCTGGGCAGCGTCACGGGGCGCGGGTCACCGAAGCCGCGTACGCCGCGGAGCGAGCCGAAGTAGTGGTCGAAGGACCGGTTCTCCTGCATCAGTACGACGATGTGCTCGACGTCGTCGATGGTGCCGGAGCGGTGCTGTGCCGGGATCGCGGCGGCGCGGGCGATGCTGCCCGACAGCGCGGCGAAGGCCGCGGTGCCTCCGGTGAGTTGCAGAAAGCGGCGGCGGTCCAGATGCGGCATGGGCGGATGACCTCTTCTTGAGTGGGGGGCAAGAGTGGCACATGGTGCGCGAGTCAATTCTCGCGGCGTCTGCGCACGCAGCGAAACCCCATCCCGCGGTCATTACGTGACCAAGAGGTGCCGATGACCCGGCCATGAGCCGAACCGCGGGTGCTCCTTACGGGTGGCGGCCGGCCGCAGGGCGCTGCGGACCGCGGCAAACGCCCCCGGTGATGACAGGCTGGCGGGTGTCGGACCGGTCGGACGGAGGCTATCGGTGGTCCACGTTGAGCGGCAGGCGCGTGCGGCAGCCGCCGCGAGGCGCCGGATCGAGACCGGCAGCCGGATCCGCGGCTGGCTGACCACCACCGACCACAAGGTGATCGGCAATCTCTACCTCGTGACCGCCTTCGCGTTCTTCCTGTTCGCGGGTTTGCTGGCCATGCTGATGCGGACCGAACTGGCCCGCCCCGGACTGCAGCTCGTCACGGCCGAGCAGTACAACCAGCTCTTCACCATCCACGGCACGATCATGATGCTGCTCTTCGCGACGCCGATGTTCGCCGGCTTCGCCAATGCCGTCATGCCGCTGCAGATCGGCGCGCCGGACGTCGCCTTCCCCCGGCTGAACGCGCTGACCTACTGGCTGTTCCTCTTCGGCGGCCTGATGGTCGTCGCCGGCTTCCTCACCCCGCAGGGCGCGGCGTCCTTCGGCTGGTTCGCGTACGCGCCGCTCAACGGCGCCGTCCGCACGCCGGGGGAGGGCGGCGATCTGTGGGCGATGGGGCTGATCCTGTCCGGGCTCAGCACGACGCTGGGCTCGGTGAACTTCGTTGCGACCATCATGACGCTGCGCGCGCCCGGCATGACGATGTTCCGGATGCCGATCTTCACGTGGAACGTGCTCTTCACCTCGATCCTCGCCCTGCTGGCCTTCCCGGTCCTCACCGCCGCGCTCTTCGCGCTGCTCGCGGACCGGAAGTTCGGCGCGCACATCTTCGACGCGGCCAACGGCGGGGCCGTCCTGTGGCAGCACCTGTTCTGGTTCTTCGGGCACCCCGAGGTCTACATCGTGGCGCTGCCGTTCTTCGGCGTGATCACCGAGATCGTGCCGGTCTTCAGCCGCAAGCCGATCTTCGGTTACGTCGGCATGGTCGGCGCGACCATCGCCATCACGATGCTCTCGGCGACCGTCTGGGCGCACCACATGTTCGCCACCGGCGCGGTGCTGCTGCCGTTCTTCTCCCTGATGTCGTTCCTGATCGCCGCGCCCACGGGCGTGAAGTTCTTCAACTGGATCGGCACGATGTGGCGCGGCAGCCTGTCCTTCGAGACGCCGATGCTGTGGGCCGGCGGCTTCCTGGTGACCTTTCTGCTCGGCGGGCTGAGCGGGGTCCTGATCGCCTCCCCGCCGCTGGACTTCCACGTCACCGACACCTACTTCATCGTCGCCCATCTGCACTACGTCCTGTTCGGGACCGTGGTCTTCGCGATGTTCGGCGGCTTCTACTTCTGGTGGCCCAAGCTGACCGGCCGGATGCTCGACGAACGGCTGGGGAAAATCCACTTCTGGACGCTCTTCACCGGCTTCCAGGTCACCTTCCTCGTCCAGCACTGGCTGGGGTCGAACGGCATGCCCCGGCGGTACGCCGACTACCTCGCGGCCGACGGCTTCACGGTCCTCAACACCGTCTCCTCCATCGGCTCCTTCCTGCTCGGGCTGTCCACGCTGCCGTTCCTGTACAACGTCTGGCGGACCACCAAGTACGCGGCGAAGGTCGGCGTGGACGATCCCTGGGGCTGGGGCCGGTCGCTGGAATGGGCCACCTCCTGCCCGCCGCCCCGGCACAACTTCCACGCGCTGCCCCGCGTCCGCTCCGACTCGCCCGCCTTCGACCTGCACCACCCCGAGGCGTACCGGCTGGCGGCCGGCGAGCGCGGGACGGTGGAACCGACCCCCGACACCCATGGAGAGCAGCGCCGATGAAGGCCGAGGCATACCTGTTCGGCGGGGTCGCGGCGTTCTTCCTCGTCGTGGACGTCGTCTACGCGCTGGCCTCCCTGGAGCCCGCGGGCGTGGCGGCGCTGACCGTGTCCTGCCTGATGGCCGCGGTGGTGTCCTTCTTCTGCGCGATGAACCACCGGCGCAAGGGGGCCCGGCCGGAGGACGACCGGCAGGGGGAGATCGCGCACCGGGCCGGCCCGCTGGACTTCTTCCCGCCCAGGAGCGGCTACCCGTCGCTGACCGCGCTGGGCGCCGCCGTCGCCGGACTGGGCATCGTCTTCGGGCTGTGGCTGTTCCTCATCGGCTTCGGCGTGCTGATGGCGGGCGCCTTCGGGATGGTCTTCGAGTTCAACGACCGCTGACGGGCTCTTACCGAGCGGCGTCCGGCGTCTTTGCCGACTCCCGGTCCGGGCTCGCGGTGCGCTCGGTGATCTCGCGCCGCTGCTCGGGGTCGGCCGGCAGCGGGACGTGATCGCGGTAGTACCAGCCGTTCAGCGCGATCCGCAGCCGCTGTCCGCGCGAGGTGAGCCCGGCCGCCGGGCGGGGCAGCGGCTCGGGTACGTCGCGGACGAGGATGACGTACTTCCGCTCGGCGGAAATGCCGGTGTGCCCTTCGCCCAGCGCGCCGTAGACGCTCTGGGTCACCTCCCCGGTCTCCTCGCCCTCGGCCAGCAGCTCGCGGTCCGCCGCCTGCAGGGCGAGGCAGAGCCGCTTGGTGAGCCAGAAGGCGGCGACCGGCCCGAGGACGAGGGCGATCCGCAGCACCCACGTGAGCGCGTCGACGGAGATCCGGAAGGAGTAGGCGATGACGTCGTTGCCGCCCGCCAGCAGCAGTACGGCGTAGAAGACGAGCGCGCCCACGCCGAGCGCCGTACGGGTGGGGCGGTTCCGCGGCCGGTCGCACAGATGGTGCTCACCGCGGTCCCCGGTCACCCAGCGCTCGAAGAAGGGATAGAGGTACAGCGCGAAGAACAGCAGGCCCGGGAGCACGAGCGTGGGAATGAAGACATTCCACATGACCGTGTGGCCGAACAGGTTCGTCTCGAAAGGCGGCATGAGCCGCAGGCCGCCCTCCAGGAATCCCACGTACCAGTCGGGCTGGACGCCGGTGGACACCTGATCCGGGCGGTACGGGCCGTAATCCCAGACCGGATTGATCTGGGCGAGCGCGCCGAGGCAGGAAAGTACGCCGAAAATCATCAGCAGGAGACCGGTGGTCTTCGCGGTGAAGTGCGGGACCATCGGCTGTCCGACGACGTTCCTGTTGGTGTGGCCGGGCTTGTTCCAGTGTGTGTGTTTCAGGGTCACCACGAGCAGCAGGTGCAGACTGAGCAGCGCGATGATGATTCCCGGGATCAGCAGGATGTGCAGCACGTAAAGGCGCGGAATGATGCCCGTCCCGGGATACGCGCCCTGCCAGAGGAAGAAATTGAGATAGCTGCCGACGAGAGGAATCGAGGTCACGATGGCATTGGCGGTGCGCAGCCCCGTGCCGGAGAGCGAATCGTCCGGGAGGGAGTAACCGGCGAAGCCCTCCAGCATCGCCAGCATGAAAAGCGTGACGCCGACCATCCAGTTCAGCTCGCGCGGCCGCCGGAAGGCCCCGGTGAAAAAGACCCGGAACAGATGGGTGCCGATCGCGGCCAGGAAGACCAGGGACGCCCAGTGATGAATCTGCCGGATGAGCAGCCCGCCGCGCACCTCGAAACTGATGTCGAGGGTGGAGGCGTAGGCGTGCGACATCCGCGTGCCGTCCAGCGGAAGGTGCCGGCCGTGATAGACGGTCTCCGCCATGCTCGGGTCGAAGAACAGCGTCAGATAGGTGCCGGTGATCACCAGCACGACAAAACTGTAGAGCGCGATTTCCCCGAGCAGGAAGGACCAGTGGTCGGGGAATGCCTTGCGGAGCAGCGCCTTGGCCCCCTCGGCGAGGGGAAGCCGCCGGTCGAGGGCGGTGAACGCAGCGCCGGCCGCCCCCTCGGCCCGTTCCTCCAGCCGGGCCCCGCGCCGTCGGAACACCTGCACCGAACTCCCTCCCGGGCCCCCGGCCCGGCCGCCGCTCATGACTTCCTTGCATGGCTAACCGGTACGGGTCGGAGACAATCCGGAAAGGGGCCGCGCGGCCGACCCGCGGCCGGTTGTTCAGCCGTTCGGCGGAGCGGCGCCGAGCATTACGGAAAGGGGCCGGAGAAGGTCAGGGCCGGAGAAAGGCATGACCGAGTGCGGCCGGTCGCGTTCTCCGCGCCCGGTCGCTTTACGGGCGGACGCCGGACCGGCGCCGCCCGCCCGGGACCTCAGCCGTTACCGAAGGAGCCGCTGTGGCCCTCCTGCCATTTCCCCGGCTTTTTTCCTTCCTCGTCCGGGCGGGTGCCGCGGGTGCCGTCGAACTCGTACGGAGTGCGGCGGTGACCGTCCTGGGTGACCTCATCACCCGTGCGCATTCCCGTTTCGTATCCGCGCGGGTCCTTGGGCACCTTCGGCTGTTCTTCGGGGGAGGCCGGCCGAGACCGCTTGCGCCGCAGGCCGAGGGCCACGGCGCCGATGAGCAGGAGCACGACGACGATGCCCACGACGGCCGGACCGATGCCGACGAGCAGATCGCGGTTGGGAGCCGCCAGGGACTCATAGCTGGTCATGTCGGCCGGGTACCCGCGAATACCGGAAACGACACGTGTCACACATTCGGCCGAGCGGGGATTTCCGGGCCGTACCGGCGGATGCGCGCGCTGCTGCCAGGGCGCTTCCGCCGCACCACCCCTGTGAACGTCAGCGAAAAGCGGCGCCCACGGTGCGCCGGGCGGCGAAGTGAGAAAATGTGGACAGTGAGCCGAGGATTCGCCGCCGGGCGGTGCTCGTATGTCCGGGTACCCGGCCGGTGGGTTCGGAAACAAGTGTTTCAGCCGGAAAGCAACAACTGGCCGGCAGCCGGTAATGGTCGGCAAAAGCCGCTGTTCCCGGCGGATCTGCCGGTGCCGGAATCCCGACGGAAGGGAAGGGCCATGGCCGCCACCACCGCGCTCCGCCGCCATCAGGATGCCCCGGACACCGACGCCGCCTTCGCCCAGCTGGCCGAGCTGGCGGACGGGCCGGTGAGGAAGCGGCTCCGCGAGGAGATCGTCTGCGGCTGGCTGCCGATGGCCAACCGCCTCGCCCGCCGCTACAGCGGGCGCGGCGAGACCGAGGAGGACCTGCGGCAGGTCGCCGCGGTCGGCCTGCTCAAGGCCGTCGACCGCTTCGACCCGACCTCGGGCACGCCCTTCCCCGCGTACGCCATCCCGACGATCCTCGGTGAGCTGCGGCGGCACTTCCGGGACGACCTGTGGGCCGTCCACGTGCCGCGCCGCACGCAGGAGCTGCGGGCCACCGTCCACCAGGCACGCGAAGCGCTGGAATTCCGCAATGGCTCCGGCTCCCTCACCATCGGCGACCTGGCCGAGCACACCGGCCTGTCCGAGGAGGACGTGGTGCTGGGCCTGGAGGCGCAGGGGGCGTACACCGCGCTGTCGCTGGAGTGCCCCATGAGCACGGACGCCGGCCACTCCTTCCACCTCGCCGACTTCCTGGGCGACGAGGACCCGGAGCTGGAGCTGGTCGAGGAGCGGCTGTGCGCCGCGCCGATCCTGCGGGCCCTGCCGCCGCGTGACCGCGCCATCCTCTATCTGCGGTTCTTCCGCGACATGACGCAGAGCCAGATCGCCGAGGAGGTCGGCATCTCGCAGATGCACGTCTCCCGCATCCTGCAGCGCTGCTGCCGCCTGGTGCGCGTCGAGGTGACACCGCAGGCGTGACGGGCACCCGGTGGCCGTGATGAGTGGCCGTGCGAGCCACCGACGACGTCCAGGGGTGGAGAACAACGATGAGTGACGAGCCGACCGGTCCCGAGCTGCCGCGGGACCGGGGACCGGTCTCGGCGACCGTGATCAACGCGCTGCGCGGCGGCGGCCCGCCGGCCGCCGGCGACGCGGCCGCCACCGCCGACCCGTACGGCGACGACCTGCAGCTGGCGTTGTACGTGGCGTACGAACTGCACTACCGCGGCTTCGCCGGCGTGGACCCCGGGCTGGAGTGGGACCCCGACCTGCTGCGCCTCCGCGGCGTACTGGAGCGGCGCTTCCTCGACGCGCTGCGGGCCGACGCCACCCGGCACGAGAGCGCGGCGGAAGCGCTGGACGAGCTGCTGGTCGAGCCGGTCGGCGGGGACGGCGTTCCCCATGTGCTGGAACGCTCCGGCACCCGGGAGCAGCTGCGCGAGTACGCCGCCCAGCGCAGCCTGTACCACCTCAAGGAGGCCGATCCGCACGCCTGGGTGCTGCCGCGGCTGTGGGGGCGGGCCAAGGCGGGGATGGCGGCGGTGGAGTTCGACGAGTTCGGCGGCGGGCGCCCCGAGCGGGTGCACGCGCAGCTCTTCGCCGACCTGATGACGGACCTCGGCCTGGACACCGCGTACGGGCGCTACCTCGACGCGGGCAGCGCGGAGATGCTGGCCCTGGTCAACCTGATGTCCCTCTTCGGGCTGCACCGGGCGCTGCGCGGGGCGCTCGTCGGGCACTTCGCCGCGGTCGAGGTGACCTCCTCGCCCGCGTCCCGCCGGCTGGCCGCGGCGATGCGGCGCGCGGGCGCGGGCCCGGCCGCCGAGTTCTTCTACACCGAGCACGTCGAGGCCGACGCGGTGCACGAGCAGGTCGTACGGCACGAGGTCGTCGACGGGCTGCTGACGGCCGAGCCGCACCTGGAGCGGGACGTCGCCTTCGGTATCGACGCCACCGGCTTCCTGGAGGACCGCTTCGGCGAACGGCTGCTGGCGGCCTGGCGGGCGGGGGAGTCGTCACTGCGCGTGGCGCTCGGGCCGGACCTCGCGCACGTACCGTGACCTCCTGTCCCTCCCGTACCTCAGTCGTTGAAAGAGATTTATCCGGGTACTTCTGCTTTGTGCCTCTGATAACGCTTCCCGGGGTCTACGCCCCACAGGACGACACGGCGCTGCTGGCCGAGGTGCTGCAGCACGAGCCGCTGGTGCCGGGCGCGCGGGTGCTGGACATCGGTACCGGCACCGGCGCGCTGGCGCTCGCGGCCGCCCGGCGCGGCGCCGAGGTCACCGCCGTCGACATCTCCTGGCGCGCGGTCCTCGCGGCCCGGCTCAACGCCCGGCTGGCGCGGCTGCCCGTACGGGTGCTGCGCGGCAGCCTCTTCGGGCCCGTGGCCGGCCGGCGCTTCGATCTGATCCTGACGAACCCGCCGTACGTCCCGGCGCCCGAGGCGGTGCTGCCCCGCCGGGGCAGCGCGCGGGCCTGGGACGCCGGGCACGACGGGCGGCTGGTGCTGGACCGCATCTGCCGGGAGGCGCCGCGGCTGCTGGCGCCCGGCGGCGTCCTGCTGCTCGTGCACTCGGCGCTCAGCGGTACCGCGCCCACGCTGCGGCTGCTGCGGGAGGCGGGGCTGGACGCCGTCGCGGTCGAGCACCGCTATGTGCCCTTCGGGCCGGTCCTGCGGTCGCGGCAGGGCTGGCTGCACGGCCAGGGCCTGGTGGCACCCGACGAGGAGAAGGAAGAGCTGGTGGTGATCCGTGCCGAGCGAAGCCGCTGAACCGGCGGACCCCCGCGCCGTACGCCGCCTCACCCTCGAGAAGGACGGCCCGTTGCTGGTGGAGGGCCCGGTCGAGGTGCGGCTGGAGGACGGCACCGTCGTCTCCTCCGACCGCTTCTGCGTGGCCCTGTGCCGGTGCCGGCGCAGCAAGAGCTACCCCTGGTGCGACACCAGCCACCGGCGCCGCGCACGGCGCTGAAGCCACCGGCGCCGCACGCGACACTGAGGCGCGTGCGGCGCCGGTGGCGGGCCTGCGGGCCCTGAGGCCCTGCGGTCAAGCGGTCAGAGTCGCAGCGGCGGCCGGTTCCAGTGCCGGTGTGCGCCGACCGCCTCGATGAACGCCTGCGCGAACTGCTCGCTCGCCGGGCCCACCGGGTGGTGCGTGACCACGCCCTCGTCGGAGACCGTGTGCTCGTGCTCGTCGGCGGTCCGCAGCCGGGTCGGCTCCAGCATTTTCAGCACGTCGATGCCGGTGCCCAGCGCGGCGATCGCCTTGCCGTGCCGGTAGGAGTCCCGTACGAACTTCAGCACCGCCGGGTCCTGGGCCGTACGGGGCACGGACGAGGGGTCACCGGGCAGCACGACCGCGTCGTACAGGACCGAGGCGACGGTGGGCAGCGCCCGGTCCACGGGGTGGGTGACGCCGTCGGAGCCGGTGAACTCGCCGTCGTGCGGCGCGAGGACCTCGACGTTCGCGCCCTTCGCCGAGAGCGCGGAGCGGATCGTGTCGACCTGGTCGGCGTCCACGCCGTCCGAGACCAGGACGGCGATCTGACGGGTGGCGATCGAGCCGTCGCCGCGGTTGTTCTCGAAGCTCAGCGCGGGGGAGGGCGTCACGTCCGGGGTCTCCTGGCGCTCCGGCGGGGCCACGCCGACGCCCTCGGCGACCGAGACGGCCAGGGTGTGGTCGACCCGGGCGAGCTGCTCGACGACCCGCGCGCGGACCTCCTTCGCGTTCACCTTGCCCAGCTCGAAGCGGTACGCCTCGACGATGTGCTGCTGCTCCCACTCGGCCATGCTGTGCCAGAACATCGCGGCCTGGCTGTAGTGGTTCTGGAAGCTGTCGCTGCGCTTGCGGATCTTGTGTCCGGAGACCGCCTCGGTCAGATGCCGGAAGGCGCTCTCATCGGCACCGGCCACCGCCGGGCAGCCGCCGGCCAGCGAGTTCTTGGTGTAGCTGGTGGTGCCGCGGTGGATCTTGCTCTGGTGGAAGCCGTCGCGCTGGTTGGTGCGCACCGGCGCCACCGGCAGGTTGACCGGGATCTGCGCGAAGTTCGGGCCGCCCAGCCGGAGCAGCTGGGTGTCCAGGTAGGAGAAGTTACGGGCCTGGAGCAGCGGGTCGTTGGTGAAGTCGATACCGGGGACGACATTGGCCGTGTGGAAGGCGACCTGCTCGGTCTCGGCGAAGAAATTGTCGGGGTTGCGGTTGAGCACCATCCGCCCGATCGGCCGGACCGGCACCTGCTCCTCGGGGATGATCTTCGTGGCGTCGAGCAGGTCGAAGTCGAAGCTGTGCTCGTCCTCCTCCGGTACGAGCTGCACGCCCAGCTCGTACTCCGGGTAGTCACCGGCCTCGATGCACTCCCACAGGTCGCGGCGGTTGAAGTCCGGGTCGCGGCCCTGCGCCTCCTGCGCCTCGTCCCACATCAGCGAATGCACGCCGAGCTTGGGCTTCCAGTGGAACTTCACGAACGTGCCCTTGCCCTGCGCGTTCACGAAGCGGAAGGTGTGCACGCCGAAGCCCTGCATCATGCGGTAGCTGCGCGGGATCGCGCGGTCCGACATCAGCCACATGATCGTGTGCAGCGTCTCGGGCTGCAGCGAGACGAAGTCCCACAGCGTGTCGTGCGCCGACGCGCCGGTGGGCATCTCGTTGTGCGGCTCCATCTTCACCGCGTGCACGAAGTCGGGGAACTTGATGCCGTCCTGGATGAAGAAGACCGGGAAGTTGTTGCCGACCAGGTCGTAGTTGCCCTCGGAGGTGTAGAACTTCGTCGCGAACCCGCGTACGTCCCGCACCGTGTCGGCCGAGCCGCGCGGCCCCTGGACGGTGGAGAAGCGGACGAACACCGGCGTCTTGACGTCCGGGTCCTGGAGGAACGCGGCCCGGGTGAACTCCGCGCAGGACCGGTAGGGCTGGAAGTACCCGTACGCGCCCGAGCCGCGCGCGTGCACCACACGCTCCGGGATGCGCTCGTGGTCGAAGCGCGTGATCTTCTCGCGGAAGTGGAAGTCCTCCATCAGCGTGGGCCCGCGCTCGCCCGCCTGCAGGGAGTCATCGGTGTGGTCGACCGGCACACCCTGGTCGGTGGTCAGTGGCCCCTCACTCGCGTCGTCCGCGTAGAACCGCTCCCGTTGCTCCTGCTTCTTGTCCGCCATCTCCGACATCTCCGGAGGCTCCTTCCCGCTCCGCGCCGTGCTGGAGTCGCCGACGAGGGCGCCTGGGGGCATGTGTCTCGGCTCGCCAGGTAACCGTTATCCGAGGCGGAGAAACCTCGGCTGGCCCAGAAGGGCGAGCCGCGAAATCCCTGTGATTCCGGGGCCGTGGCGGCCCTGGAGAGGGCCGTCGGACCGTCGGGGCGCAGCGAAGACGAACTGCATGAACAGTGGCAAAGAGGGCACCCCGAAGAGTGATGGCACCACCGCATCGGCCACCGCTTCAGCCACCGCGGCGACGACGCCCCTGAAGAGCGGAATCACGGCCTGCGAAGCCCCCTTCGAGGCCCCGTAGGTCCTGTATCTGGTGATCGCCCATTCCGAGGAGGAAGCGCCATGCGACTCTCGCTCCTGCAACCGCTCATCGAACGACCGGGACCCTGGGCGTCCGTCTACGCCGATGTCTCGCACGGCACGGAGGACGCGGCCAAGCAGCAGGAGCTGTCGGCGCAGCACGCGGCCGATCAGCTGTCCGGCCAGGGCGCCGACGCCGCCACCTGCCGCGCCGTGCACGACGCCCTGACCGACCTCCGCAGGCCGGGTGAATCGCTGGCCCACGCGGGCCGCGCCGTCTTCGCCACCGGCGGCGAGGTCGTCCTGGACACCCCGCTCGCCGGGCCGCCCACGATGCGCGGCGCCACCTGGTCACCCGTGCCCCGGCTGGCCCCGCTGCTGGACGCGCTGGGCGAGAACCCCGTCTGCCTCGTGGTGTACGTGGACCGGACCGGCGCCGACTTCGAGCTGCGCAGCGACACCGCGCACGAGAGCGCGGGCCAGGTCAGCGGCGCCGACTACCCGGTGCACCGGACGACCTCCAGCGACTGGTCCGAGCGGCACTTCCAGCTCAAGGTCGAGAACACCTGGGAGCAGAACGCCGGGGAGATCGCCGAGGCAGTGGGCGAGGCGTTCGAGCACGCCGGCGCCGACCTCGTGCTGCTGGTCGGTGACGCCCGGGAGCGCCGCGCGGTGCGCGACCGGCTCCCCGACCGGCTGCGCCGCGTCGCCTACGAGAGCGAGCACGGCGGCCGGGCCTCCGGCGCCGACAGCACCCGGCTGGACCGGGACATCGCGCAGGTGCGCGCCGGGCTCGAACAGGACCACGTCATGGACGCCGTGCAGCGCTTCCAGACCGGTGAGGGCCGCAGCGACGGCGAGTCCGCGGTGACCTCCGGCGTGCCCTCCCTGATCGAGGCGGCCCGCGAACACCGCATCGACACGCTGCTGATCAGCCCCGACGGCGGCGACGCGGGCCGCGAGGTCTGGGTCGGCCCCGATCCCGACCAGCTGGCCGTGCGCGGCACGGAGATGCAGTACCTGGGCGAGGTGCACCCCGCGCCGGCCCGCGCCGACGACGCCCTGCTGCGGTCCGCCGTGGCCACCGGCGCGCAGGCCGTACTGCTGCACCACAGCGACCCGGTGCCCCCGGGCGGCCTCGGCGCGGTGCTGCGCTGGTCCACGCCCGTGACGCACTGAGCGTCCGCATCCGCCCGGACGGACCGTCGCCCGGGCGTTATGCGCAGGCTCCGGCGGGCACCCGGGGAGTGCCGGCGGGTCGGCGGGCAGGCGCGCTGCCCCCGCCCCCGCCCAGGCGCCGGCCGCCCGCATCACGCACCCCTCCCTGGAGGACCCGTGACCACGCCGCAGCCGCCGGGACGCCCCGGCACCCCGCACCCCGACCCGGTGCCGCCGACGCCGGGACCGGGTCCGGGATCGCCCGGTCCCGAACCGGGGCCGGGGCCCGGCCCGGTGCCCGCGCCCGGACCCGATCCGGTGCCCCCGGCGCCGGACCCGCGGCCCGAGCCCGATCCGGTACCGCCCAACCCGGCACCCCCGACGCCGGGCCCGGCGCCCGGCCCCGCACCCGACCCCGTAGCGCCGCCGCACACGCCCGAGGAGACCGGCCCGGCCGGCTGACCGGCCGGGGCGGACTGCTCGGGGGACCCGTCCGAGGAGACCGCCGATGAGCCAGACCGTCGTCGTCACCGGAGCGAGCGCGGGCGTCGGCCGCGCCGTCGTCCGGGAATTCGCCCGCCGGGGCGCCAGCATCGGGCTGCTGGCCCGCGGTCAGGCCGGTCTCGACGCGGCCGCCGGCGAGGTGGCCGCGGCCGGCGGCCGGGCCCTGGCACTGCCCGTCGACGTCGCCGACCCGGACCAGGTCGAGGCCGCGGCCGACGCGGTCGAGGCGGAATTCGGGCCCATCGACGTCTGGGTCAACTGCGCCTTCGCCGGGGTCTTCGCGCCCTTCACCGAGGTGCGCCCGGCGGAGTTCAAACGGGTGACGGAGGTGACGTACCTCGGCTTCGTGCACGGTACGCAGGCGGCGCTGGCCCGGATGGTGCCGCGCGACGCGGGCACCATCGTGCAGGCCGGCTCCGCGCTGGGCGAGCGGTCCATCCCGCTGCAGTCCGCGTACTGCGGTGCCAAGCACGCGATCCTGGGCTTCACCTCCTCGGTGCGCACGGAACTGATGCACGACAAGAGCAACGTACGGATCACCGTCGTCCAGCTGCCGGCCCTCAACACCCCGCAGTTCTCCTGGGTGCTCTCCCGGCTGCCGCGGCGGCCGCAGCCGGTGCCGCCCATCTACCAGCCGGAGGTCGCCGCGCGCGGCATCGTGCACGCCGCCGACCACCCCCGGCGCAAGCAGTACTGCGTGGGCGGCTCCACCACGGCGACGGTGCTCGCCAACCGGCTTTTCCCCGGCCTGCTGGACCGCTATCTGGCGCGCACGGGCTTCGACTCGCAGCAGACCGACCAGGAGGCCCGGCCCCCGGCCCCGGACAACCTCTGGAAGCCGGTCGACGGCATGGACGGCCGGGACCACGGGGCCCACGGCTCCTTCGACGACGCGTCGCACGGGCGCTCCTGCCAGCTGTGGGCCACCGAGCACGCCCGCCCACTGGCCGCGCTCGCGGCCGCCGGGGCGCTGGCCGCCGCCGGCCTCGCGCGGCGGACCAGGACCTGATGAGGAGCTTCGATGACGGAATACGGCTATTTCCTCTCCTGCGAGGAGCACGACCCGCGCGCACTGGTGGAACAGGCACGCATGGCGGAACAGGCCGGATTCACTTCCCTGTGGATCTCCGACCATTTCCATCCGTGGAATGACGAACAAGGGCAGTCGCCCTTCGTCTGGTCGGTGATCGGCGCGCTCGCCGAGGCCACCTCGCTGCCTGTCGAGACCGCCGTGACCTGCCCGACCAAGCGGCTGCACCCGGTGATCACGGCACAGGCGGCGGCCACCAGCGCGGTACTTCTGAACGGCCGTTTCCGGCTCGGCGTGGGCAGCGGCGAAGCGCTCAACGAGCAAGTCGTGGGCGGCGAATGGCCGCAGACCTCGGTCCGGCTGGAAATGCTGGAAGAGGCGATACAGGTGATGCGGTCGCTCTTCGAGGGAAAGGAAGTCAGTCACCACGGAAAGCACTACACGGTGCAGAACGCGCGGCTGTACACCGTTCCCGAGGAGCCGGTGCGGATCGATGTCTCCGGCTTCGGGCCGACCGCCACGGAACTTGCCGCGCGGATCGGCGACGGATTCATCACCGTCGCGCCCGACGCGGACGCGATCGAGCGGTTCCGGCGGGGCGGCGGCGGAGGCAAGCCGGTGCACGGCGGCCTGAAGGTCTGTTACGGCACCGACCGCGAGGAAGCCGTGCGCACCGCGCACCGGCTGTGGGCGAACGAACAACTGCCGGGCGAACTGGGACAGGTACTGCCGACCCCGCGCCATTTCGAGCAGGCTTCGACCCTCGTCACGCGCGAACAGGTGGCGTCCGCCGTGACCTGCGGCGACGACGTGGAGGCACATGTCGCGGCGGTGCAGGAGTACGCGCATGCCGGATTCGACACCGTCTACGTGAACCAGATCGGCCAGGACCAGCGCGGTTTCTTCGACTTCTATCGGACAAAGGTATTGCCTCAGCTGAAGGACTGAACACACCGGCCGCCGGGAAGAAAACCCGCGGGGCGAATACGCAGCGAATGCCGTGTGGCGGCGGGCCCTGCGGTGGCGGGGCATCGGCCCGCCGCCCTACCGTGGAATTTCCCCGAGCCCGAGTGACCGGATATCCGAACGGCACGTCAATGCTGCGGACCACGTGACGGGCACACGAATTCCCCGCCGGTGCGGCGCGCCGGCCCGGCCGTTCAGGAGAAGCGATGTCCAGTCCTCCCCGGAGCCCCTCGTGCACTCAGTCGGGCGGCGGAGCCGTGGTGCTCCGCCCGCCGGAGTTCGACTGCGCCCGCGTCACCCAGGCCCGTGAGGAGATGCTCATCCTCCTCAACCGGGGCGCCGCGAGCCTGCTGGTGGACCTCGGAGCCTGCTCCACGGTGTGTGCGTGCTGCGGCGTGCCCGCGCTGGTCCGGGTCTTCCGGCGGGCCCGGGCCCTGGGCACGGCCTTCCATGTCATCGCGCCGCGGAGCGCCCAGGCCCGCAGGCCGCTGGAGGACGCGCAGCGGGTGAGCCGGGAGCCGTTCCCACTGGTGACCGCGAGCGAGGCGTAAGGACGTGAGTCGGGGCGCGCACGAGTCTGTGCGCGCCCCGATGTGCTGCGGTGCTCCCGAAGACGTGGATCAGTACGGCTTCGCCCGCTCCCGGAACTCCTTCGCCGGCCGGGCCGACCCCGACTCCGGATAGGAGACGCGGTCCGGATCGCCGTCCGAGGTGTACCGCGGGACCGCCCCGTCACGCAGCTCGTCCAGCCAGTGCGCGGAGCCGAATTGGGCGTCCTTCACATGCGCGCCCGCCGAGCGGATGCGAGGTATGCCGACCGGATCGAAGGCGGTGGCGTACGGCGAGGGAGCCGGGCCCGCGCCGACGAGATAGGCACCGTCGTACGCGTACCGCTCCCCGTCCGCCGCGCCCTTGATGTCCAGCCCTGCCGGGTTGGGCTGGACACCGAACGGCAGGGCCAGCGAGGTCACCTTCGCGCCCGGCACGCTCTCCTCGATGAACCGCTGGCCTGCGGCTATCTGGTGCTGGGCCTCGCCGGCGGTGATATCCCGCAGATTGGCGTGGTCCCGCGTGTGATTGCCGACCTCGAAGCCGTGCCCGTGCAGCCAGCGCAGCGCCTTCTTCGCCCCCGTCGCCGCGAAAGCGTCGCCGTTCACGAAGAAGGTGGCAGCGGGCTTGAACCCCGGGTGCCGCCGGGCCACGTCGCGCAGGATGCCGACCGCGGAGTCCGCGACCGGCCGGCCGTCGTCCCCGAGCGCGAACTGGCTGTCGGTGGAGTCGTCGAAGGTGAGCACGACCGGGTGGCGCCCGGCCGGTATGTCGATCTTCCCCGTGCTGTACGCGCCCGCGGTCACCGGCACATAGCCCTCCTTCGCCAGCCGCTCCAGCTCGGCGCGGAAGTCGGCGGGCGTGCGGTCGTAGTCGCTGCGCGGCTTGTCGACGATCTGGTGGTACATCAGCACCGGCACGGCACCGAGCTCGTTGGCGTCCACCGAGGCAGGGGACTTGGGACGTGACGGGTGTCCGGGCCGGGCCGAGGGGGAATCCTGCGGACCACTGGCGGTTTTCGGAGCCGAGGGTTCCGGCGGTGGCGCACCACCGCGGGACTCGGCGCAGGAGACGGCCGACGCGGCCAGCGTCAGCAGGGACAGGACGATGAGGCCGGGCCGGCGGAGAGGGACCGGACGCGAGCGACGGAGATGCACGAGACCTCCCGGAAAGGGCGTGCCTATGCGGCTCAACTGGAAGACACTTTCCCTGAATCCTTCGGATTCCACTGATTCCACTGATTCCACTGATTCCTCGGGTACTCGTTCCCCGCGCAGAGCGCTCGTCATTCTTCTGGCCGGTGTCCTGGCCATGGCCCTCGTCGTCGGAGGCGTGCTCCTCGTACGGCAGTACCGCGCGCCCGCCTTCCGGCTGGCCGGGCTCCCCGCGGGCGGCGTGGTGAACGCCGCCGCGCTGCAGAAGGGCGGGGTGGCGGTGACCGTGCCGGAGGGGGAGCGGCTGCGGGACGCCGAGGTCACGGTGGACGGCGAGCGGGTGCCGGTGCGGGGCGCCGGGCGGCAGCTGACGGTGGGTCTGGACGGCCTCCGGGACGGCACGCACGAGCTGAAGGTCGCCACCGAGGGCTCGATGCTCGGCGGCGGCTCCGAGCTCACCCGCGAGCTGACCGTCGACACGAAGCCGCCGAAGCTCGCGGTGGCCGACCCCGAGGGCCGCAGCCTGCGCGGGCCGGTGACGGTCAAGGGCCGCGCGCAGGACGCCACCGCCGTGACCGTCGCGGGGCGGAAGGCGGACGTGGGCAAGGACGGCCGCTTCGCCGTCCGGCTCCCGCGGCCGCCCGCGAAGGCCACCGCCGTCGCCACCGACGCGGCCGGGAACACCGCACGGGAGGACGCGGTGGTGACGGTACGGCGGCCGTTGCTGCGCGCGGTGCACGTCAGCGGCCAGGCATGGGCCTCGGACCAGCTGCGCGAGCCGGTGCTGAAGCTGCTCAAGGAGGGCAAGCTGAACGCCGTCCAGCTCGACATCAAGGACGAGCTGGGCGAGGTCTCGTACGACTCGAAGGTGCCCCTCGCGCAGAAGACCGGCGCGGCCAAGGGCTACTACGACGCGAAGAAGGCCATCAAGGAGATCCACGCGGCCGGCGGCGCGGTCGTCGGCCGCATCGTCGCCTTCCGCGACCCGATCCTGGCCTCCGCCTCCTGGAAGGACGGCCACCGCGACCGCGTCGTCCGCACCCCCGACGGCGGCCCGTACGGCGCGGGCTCCAAGTACGGCTCCCTCTCCTTCACCAACTTCGCGAACGAGGACGTCCGCCAGTACCACCTCGACCTCGCCGCCGAGGCCGCGAAGCTCGGCTTCGACGACATCCTCTACGACTACATCCGCCGCCCGGACGGCAAGCTGAGCGGCATGTCCTTCCCCGGCCTCGGCAAGACCTCGCCGGAGGACTCGATAACCGACCTGGTCGCACAGACCCGCACGGTCGCCCGCGAACACGGCGCCTTCCTCGGCGTCTCCGTCTTCGGCATAGCGGTCACCCGCCCGAAGGAGATAGCCCAGGACATCGGCGCGCTCGCGAAGCAGTGCGACTACATCGCACCGATGATCTACCCCTCGCACTGGGCCCCCGGCGAGTACGGCGTCTCCGACCCGAACTCCCAGCCGTACCCCATCACCAAGAAGTCCCTCGCCGACTTCGTGAAGAAGACCCGCCACACCGACGCCCAGATAGTCCCCTGGATCCAGGACTTCTCCCTCGGCGTCTCCTACGGCGACGCCGAAGTAGCCGCCCAGATCCGCGCAGCAGCGGACAACGACATCCCCTCCTTCCTCCTGTGGAACCCGGGCGTGCGGTACCACGGCGGGGCGCTTAAGCCGATGCGGTGACGCCGGTGCGGGACCGACCGGCTCGGCCGGGCCGCCGCGCACTGGCGCGGGGCCCGGCCGAGCCCGTGTTCTGTCGGTTTGGGGCGCTGTTAGGCTGCCGGTGTGTCCCGTGGGGGAAGTCCGGTGAGAGTCCGGCGCTGACCCGCAACGGTGTGCGTGGGTGTGTCGGGCGGGCCTGTCGTAGGGGTCCGGGCGGGGTGCTTGCGTGAGTCCGATGACCCGCGGGGTGGCATATCTCCCGACTGCTCGCCGCGGACTGCGAGAGGGATGACGCACGGACGCCCGCCTTGCGCGGGGTGCGCCGCCCCCTGTGTGTACGGACGCGGCCCGAGGCGAAGGACGCCCGCCCGTGCCCGCCATGACCACCGCCCCGGCACCCGCCGCGGCCGGACCGCCCGCGCTCACCCGGTCGCGGGTGGTTCCCGCATCCGCTGCTGTGCTCTCCCTCCTCCTGCTCGGTTCCCTGGTGTGCGGGGTCGGGCTGGGGGCGTCCGGGGTGACGTGGGGGGAGACGCTGCACTTCCTGGGGGCCGGGCTGAGCGGCGGCACGATACGGAGTGACGAGGTCGCCGCGTACACCATCGTCTGGGAGATACGGCTGCCGCGTGCCGTGCTCGCTGCCGTGGTCGGCGCGGGGCTCGCCTCGGTCGGCGTGGCCGTGCAGGCCATGGTGCGCAACGCGCTCGCCGACCCCTTCGTACTGGGCGTCTCCTCCGGCGCCGCGGTCGGTGCCAATGCCGTACTGCTGTGGGGCGCGTTCGCCGCGCTGGGGGTGTGGGCGCTGTCGGTGTCCGCTTTCGTCTCGGCGCTCGCGGCGATGGCGCTCGTCTACATGGCGGCGCGCACCGCTTACGGGCTGACGCCGCTGCGGCTCGTCCTGGCCGGTACCGCGCTGTCGTACGGGTTCTCCGCCCTCACCACGCTGATGGTCTTCCGGGCCGAGCGCGGCGAGGCGGCCAGGGCCGCGATGATGTGGCTGCTCGGCAGCCTGGGCGGGGCGACCTGGGGGTCGGTGCCGCTCGCCGCGGTCACCGTGCTGGTCGGCATTCTGTACCTCGGTGCCCGGGCCGGGCATCTCAACGCGCTCGCGATGGGCGACGAGACCGCCGCGGCGCTCGGCGTGCGCGCGGGCCGGCTGCGGACCGAGCTGTTCGTGGTGACCGCCGCCGTCACCGCCGCGGTCGTCGCCGTGTCCGGCGCGATCGGGTTCGTCGGGCTGATGGTGCCGCACGTCGTACGGATGCTCGTCGGTGCCGACCACCGGCGGGTGCTGGTCCTCGCGCCGCTCGCCGGTGCCGTGCTGCTGGTCTGGGCGGACCTCGTCTCGCGGCTGCTGCTCGCACCCGCCGAGATACCGGTCGGCGTGATCACCGCCGTGCTCGGCGTGCCGTGCTTCCTGCTGCTGATGCGGCGCGGCGGCTACGCGTTCGGGGGCGGCCGCTGATGCGCGTCGACGTGGCAGGGGTGACGGTCGAGCTGGCCGGGGCCCGGATCGTCGAGGACATCGCGCTGCGGGCCGACAGCGGGCAGGTCGTGGGGGTGGTCGGGCCCAACGGCAGCGGCAAGTCCACGCTGCTGCGGTGCACCTACCGGGCGCTGCGGCCCACGGCAGGCACGGTACGGCTGGACGGCGACGACCTGCACGCGATGGACGCGCGGGCGGGCGCACGCCTGCTGGCCGCGCTGCCCCAGGAGTCCGCCGCCGAATTCGACTTCACCGCCGCCGAGGTGGTGGCGATGGGCCGGCTGCCGCACCAGCGCGGTGGAGCCCCCTTCACCGGCCGCCCCTCCGCCACCGACGCCGCGCTCTGCGCCGAGGCGCTGGACCGGGTCGGCGCGGCCCACCTCGCCGGGCGCGGCTTCCGCTCGCTCTCCGGCGGCGAGAAGCAGCGCGTCCTGATCGCCCGCGCCCTCGCCCAGCAGCCCCGGGTCCTCGTCCTCGACGAGCCGACCAACCACCTGGACATCGCCCACCAGTTGGAGGTGCTGTCCCTGGTGCGCCGCAGCGGCCTCACCGTGCTCGCCGCGCTGCACGACCTGAACCTCGCCGCGAGCCACTGCGACCTGCTGTACGTGCTCGACGGCGGCCGCGTGGTCGCCTCCGGCCCGCCGCACGACGTACTGCGACCCCGGCTGCTGGCCGAGGTGTTCGGCGTACGGGCGCATCGCGTCACGCACCCGGTGACCGGCGCCGTCCAGCTGCTCTTCGACCGCATCGACCAGGAGTGACCATGCCCGTACGACGCCCGGCGGCCGCGCTCGCCGCCCTCCTCGCACTGACCCTGACCGGGTGCGGCGCGCAGGTGGAAAAGGCCGCACCGGATGATCGCGGGACCGCGGTCACCATCGAGAACTGCGGCAGGAAGGTGACCTTCGACAAGGTGCCCGAGCGGGTGGTCACCAACGACGTCGGCATCACCGAGATCATGTTCGCGCTGGGTCTGGAGGACCGGATGGCCGGTTTCGTCATGCCCGACGACAAGGGGAAGCTGAGCGGCGTGCCCTGGAAGGACGGGTACGAGAAGGCGAAGTGGCTGTCGAAGGACGAAATCACCAAGGAGCTGGCCGTCGACGCGCGCGCCGACATGGTCTTCGCGGGCTGGAACTACGGCTTCCGCGAGGGCGGTCTCACCCCGGCGAGCCTGCGCAAGCTGGGCATCGACTCGTACGTCCTCACCGAGTCCTGCCACAACGGGCGCGGCTCGGCACGCGGCATCATGCCGCCGCTGGAGGCGCTGTACACCGACCTCACCCAGCTGGGGAAGCTCTTCGGGGCGGAGGACCGGGCACGGAAGCTGATCACGGACTTCAAGGCGCGGGTCGCGGAGGTGCGGAGGAAGGCGCCGAAGGGCGCGGACCGGCCGAGCGTGTTCCTGTACGACAGCGGCCAGGACAAGCCGTTCACGGCTGGGCGGTACGCGGCACCCGACGAGATCATCGCCAAGGCGGGCGGCCGCAGCATCACCCACGACCTCGCCGACTCCTGGACCACGGTCGGCTGGGAGACCGTCGTCGAGCGGAACCCGGAGACCATCGTGATCTGCGATTACGGGGACACGACGGCCGAGCAGAAGAAGCAGTTCCTGCTGCACTACAAGCCGCTGGCGAACGTCTCCGCGATCAAGAACAAGCGCATCGTCACGCTGGACTACGCGGACCTCGTGGAGAGTCCGCGCAATGCGTCGGCGGTCGAGCGGCTCGCCGCGCACCTGCGGGCCGTCCGGCGGTGACACCGCCATCGTGGCTGGTCGCGCAGTTCCCCGCGCCCCTGAAGGGGCGCGGGGGGTCGGTCAGCCGTCCGCTTCAGCGGACACCGGCTTGGGGATCAGGAAAGACGTCCCGATAGCCGCCGCGATGATGACCATGCCCGCGATCATGCCCGCGGTGTAATCCGACGGCGACGACGGATCCGCCGGCACCGCCGCCGTCTTCACGGCGTACAAGACCGCAAAGCTCAGCCCCGCGCCCAGGTTGAACGCGCCCGCGTTCAGGCCGGGCAGGAAGCCGGGGTTCTCGCGCGGGGACAGCACGATGCCGAGCCCGTTGAGCACGATGTTCGCCACGCCCGCGTAGGTGATGCCGACCAGCAGCGACATCGCCAGGAGCAGCGGCCGGGAGTTGCTGCCGAGGGTGAGGATCATCAGGAGGACGGTCACCACGGAGCCGATCAGGCCGAACCGCAGGACGCGGCCGTACCCGAACGTCGCGGCGAGCCGGCCCGCCACCGGACCCATCGCCAGACCCGCAAGGGCATACGGCGTCAGCGTCCACCACGCCGACGCCTCGGCCGACATGCCCAGACCCGCCTGCGCGTCCTGCGCGAACGCCGGGATCAGCCCGTTCATGACGGCGAAGACGCCGGTCATGGTGAGGACCGTGGTCAGCAGCAGGGCCCAGGTCGAGCGCTGCTTGAGGTGGTGGGTGGCGACCAGCGGGTGGCCGCTGCGGCTCTCCGTACGCCAGAACAGCGCGAAGGCAATCGCGGCGATCACGACGAGCACGGCGATCAGCGGCCAGTTCGCGGCGGCCAGCTTGCCCGCCTCGTTGAACGCGGTCAGCAGGGTGCCGACCGAGATGACGAGGAGGAGCACGCCGGGCCAGTCCATCCGGCTCTTCACGGGCGCGGTGGACTCCCGGGTCATCGTGGCGACCAGCACCGCGGCGACCGCCGCGACGACGGCCATCGCCCAGAAGACCGCGCCGAAGCCGTAGTGGTCGGCGAGGTAGCCGCCCGCGAGCGAGTCCACGCCCGCGATGCCGCCGTTGACCGCGGTGATCACGCCGAGCAGGGTGCCGTACCTCTTCGGCTCGGTGACCTCGACCCGCAGCATGATCAGGCACAGCGGTACGGTCGGGCCGCTCACGCCCTGGAGGACGCGGCCGGCGAAGAGCATCGGCACGCTCGTCGCCAGCGCGGCGATGATGCAGCCGATGACCATCAGGGCCATCATCCCGGCCAGCACCTTGCGGCGGCCGATCACGTCGCCGAGCCGCGGCAGGAAGAGCGAGAAGAGCGCAGCGGCGGTGAAGAACGCGGTCTGGGTGAGGCCGATCTCCGCCGAGGTGGCATGGAGGCTGTCCTCGATGCTCTTCAGCGCGGGGCTCAGCATGCTCGCGTTGAGCTGGAAGGCGAAGCACGCCGCCAGCAGCGCGGTGAGCAGGACACCGACCCGGACGCCGGGTCTCTCCGTCAGGCCGCCCGGGGGCTGCCCCGTCGTAGTGGATGCGTTCATGCCAGTACGTCTCCGGGCTTCTGCGGGTTCTCGCCGATCAGCTCGGGGTCGCCGATCCGCTCCAGGGCGTCCACGACCAGGTCCCAGAAGCGGCCGTGGTCCAGCTTCACCGCGACCTGGGTGCGGCAGTCGGCCGGCGCCGGCGCGCGGAAGTCCGTGACGGTCATGCCCTTGGTCAGGGTGCCGGTCAGCTCGATGTCCACCGGGGCCCGGCGCACGGTCATCACGTCCGGGTCGATCACATACGCGACGGCGCACGGGTCGTGCACCGGCGGCGACTCGAAGCCCTGGTGGTCGCGGTAGGTGGTGCCGAAGAACTCCAGCAGCTCCTCGACGAACTTGGCGGGCTTGGTGCCCAGCGCGGCGATCCGCTCGGCCACCTCGGGCGTCGCGAGCGCCTGGTGGGTGAGGTCCAGGCCGACCATGGTGACCGGCCAGCCCGCGTTGAAGACGATGTGCGCGGCCTCGGGGTCGATGACGATGTTGAACTCGGCGACCGCGCTCCAGTTGCCCTCGTGGTAACCGCCGCCCATCAGGACGACCTCGCGGACCCGCTCGACGATGCGCGGCTCCTTGCGGGCGGCCAGCGCGATGTTGGTCAGGCCCGCGGTCGGGACGATGGTGATCTCGCCCGGCTCGTGGGACATCACGGTGTCGATGATCAGATCGACGGCGTGCCGCTCGTCCAGGACGCACGTCGGGTCCGGCAGCACGGGGCCGTCCAGACCGGTCTCGCCGTGGATGTCACCGGCGGTCTCGATGTTCCGTACGAGGGGACGCGGGCAGCCGGCGGCGAAGGGCACGTCGGTGATGCCCGCGATCCGCGCGACGGAGAGCGCGTTGCGGGTGACCTTCTCCAGCGTCTGGTTGCCGACCACGGTCGTCACGGCGACGAGCTCGATGTCGGGGTTGCCGTGGGCCAGGAGCATGGCGATCGCGTCGTCGTGCCCCGGGTCGCAGTCGAGGATGATCTTTCTGGCCAACGGTCGAGCCCCTTTGCCCTGTTGAACGGTGGTGCGGTGATCCCTGCGGCAGAGCGTGGGAAATCGTTCTCCGAAGGGCCGCGAAGAGTTCACCCGGATACCGGGGTGCTTGTCAATGATTCATCCCACAGTGCCCGGCGGCTGCCCGGTGATAACGTTTGCCCGCCGTTGCCGCAGCGCACGCCGCTTGCAGGCGCGCAGCCGAGCCGAGCGAAGGGCGCGACCGTGGCCGAAGTCACCTTGAAGGACGTCGCCCGCGCGTCCGGCTGTTCCGTCGCCACCGTCTCCCGCGTGCTCGCCGGCACCCGTCCGGTCGGCGCCGAGACCGCCCGTACGGTACGGGAGGCCGCCACCCGGCTGGGATACCGCCCCAACCACGTCGCCCGCGCGCTGCGCCGCCGGGCCACCGGCACCGTCGGCCTGGTCCTGCCGCAGATCACCAACCCCTTCTTCCCCGCGCTCGTGCGGGAGCTGGAGCACGCGCTGCACGCCGCCGGGCGGGCCCTGTTGCTCGCCGACTGCGACGACGACCCGACGACCGAGGCGGCCCGGATCGCGGAGTTCCTGGACCGGCAGGTGGACGCGCTGGTGCTGATACCGGTCGACGAGCGGCTCAGCCGGGAGGCGGTCGCGGACGCCGCGCGGCGGGTGCCGGTGGTGCTGCTGGACCGCGGCTGCGGCCCGGGCGTCGCCGACTCGGTCGCGGTGGACAACGCGGCCGGCATGGCCCTCGTACTGGATCACCTGGCGGCGGCGGGCCGCCGCCGGCCGTGGTTCGTGGGCGCGGCCGGCACGACCTCGACGGCGGCCGAGCGGCGCGCCGCGTACGAGGCGGGCGCGGCGGCCCTGGACCCGCAGGCCCCCGGCCGGGTCGAGCTGGGCGACTTCTCCGTGGCATGGGGGCGGGAGGCGGTCGACCGCATCTGGCCCTCGCGCCCGGACGCGATCATCTGCGCCAACGATCTGATCGCCGTCGGCGCCCTGCAGCGGCTGCGCCAGCTGGGTGCGGAGGTGCCCACCGAGGTCGCGGTCGTCGGCTTCGACGACGTGCCCTTCGCGGGCCTGGCCGACCCGGCGCTGACCACGGTCCGCCAGCCGGTCGGCGAACTGGCGGCGGAGGCGGCCAGGTTGCTGGGTGAGCGGTCGGGGGACCGGGCACCGGCCGTGGGGCCGAGCCGCACGGTCCGGCTCACGCCGGAACTGCTGGTACGGGCCTCCGGCTGATCTAGCGCTGACCGCACGCGCTGACCGCAGTGCTGACCGCACGCGCGCGGGTTGCGGGCGCGCCCTCCCGCGCGTCGTTCAAGAGCGGGTCGGGCATACCGGCCGGATAATGTGCATATGACGGATGAAATGCTGGATCCCGTGACATTGGCCGTACGGCCCGTGGTGTGCCCGGTGTGGTGCCGGCGTGTGCACACGGCCGCCGAGGCCGGTGGCCACGACGGGATCATGCATCTGGCGGAACCGGTCGGCTGGAACCTCTCGGCGCAGCCGGAGCGGGGGTTCCCGCAGTTCCACTTCCGGATCATGTGTGAAGAAGGTGCGTCCGGCCGGACGTCGCCGGTGGTCGAGGTGGGCGTGATCGAGGCCGAGGGCCGGCTGCCGTACTCCTGCGACGCGCGCACCGCCGGCGAGCTGGACCGGATCGTCGGCGAGCTGGAGCGGGTGCTGGAGACGCTGCGCGGCTGGCGCGCGGCGCTGCCCGGCGGGGTCTCGGTGCCCTGAACCGGTCCCAGCGGACGCCATCGCGGCCCTGAGGTTGAGTCGCGCAGGCGGCTTTCAAGGAATCTGCACATCGCCCGCGCATCGGCGGCACAGCGTGTGCCGTCCGGTGCGCGGCGGCGCGCCGCCGTCCGGGGCTTGGCGCGGGTATGTCCGGATGGGCCCGGCGTGTGCGCGCCGCCGTCGGCGCACGGGTAAACGTTCTTGTGAAGGAGTCGTCACCAAGGCGTGCACAAAACTGCACGCGATCGTCCGACGCCGGTGGAATGTGCCGACCGGCTGCCGCAAGCGGGTTGGCCCGGCCAGCAGTTGGCGTGCTTGGATCATTTCGACGCGGGAGTTGTGCGAATGCCTCCCCGGTTTCCATTCGGTGAATGACCGTTATGGCCGCCGGGTTATGTTCTGCCGCTGACTTCCGTGTTATTCGAGTATGACCCACAGTAATTGAAGGGAAACGCAAGTCATGGACTTCACCCCCCAGGTCGAGACCGCTGAGATCGCCGACGCCGAGCTGGACGCCATCGCCGGTGGCCTCGGCGTCTCGGGCACCGTCAACCAGGTTGTCGGCACCGTCGACGGTCTGACCGGTGGCGCCGTCGGCAGCACCCTCGGCCAGGTCAACGGCACCGTGCAGCAGACCACCGGCATCAACGCCGTGGGCACCGTCGAGGGCCTGACCCAGGGCCTCTGAGTCTCGCCACTGTCGTCGGTCGTACCGCCGCAGGCATGACTCGACCTATGGGTACATATCCGTACCCGTAGGTTTGCCGTGAGCCCCGGAGTATTTGCTCCGGGGCTCACGGATGCCATCGGTCGCCGTCTTCGCCCGTCAAGTGCGGGCTTTTCCGCCTGTGTTACGGTCATGCCTTGGTATGCCCGAACAGCGGGTATTTTCATGGATCATTGGTGCGCCATGTCGCGCGTGTCCTATTGGGTCGCCTTTTCGTCCGCGCTGCCCTTTGGTGTATGCGTCGGCGCCGAATGAGACAAAAGCAGTCGAGGGAAAAGTTCCGTGCAGTTCCGGCAAAAGGCGCTGGCCAAGCTCCAGTCGCCTGAAGAGCTCGACCTGCCCGTGCGCTACGCCCGGCCGCAGGGCGGCCTCGTCCTCGCCGTCACCGTCGTCGTGATGGCCGTCGCCGCCTTCTGGGCGGTCACCGGGTCCGTGTCCTCCAAGCTGACCTCGCCCGGCATCCTCACCCACCCCCAGGGCAGCTACGTCCTGCAGAGCCCGGTCGCCGGCCAGGTCACCCAGGTCTTCGCCAAGGAGGGCCAGCAGCTCCGGGCCGGAGCGCCGGTCCTGAAGGTACGCACCGCACAGGGCGACCGCGCCGTCCGCGCGGTGGCGCCGGGCCGCGTCACCAGTCTGGTCGGCAAGATCGGCTCGGTGGTCACCATGGGCGCCGACGTCGCGAGCGTCGAGCGTGTCCAGAGCGCACACGAACCGCTGGTGGCGATGGTGTACGTACCGAGCCGCAGCGCCGCCACCGTCCCCGTCGGCGCCACCGTCGACCTCACCGTCCAGTCCGTGCCCACGCAGCAGTACGGCGTGCTCCGCGGCAAGGTCAAGGCCGTCGGCCGGGCGCCGCAGAGCAGCCGTCAGATCGCCGGCTTCCTCGGCGACCGCGAGCTCGGCGAGCAGTTCACGGCGGACGGCCAGCCGATCGCGGTCCTCGTCGAGCTGGAGCGCGCCAAGGACACCAAGTCCGGCTACAAGTGGTCCACCGCCGACGGCCCGCCGAACGCGATCGGCTCCATGACGCCCGTCACCGGTGCGATCCACCTGACCGCGCAGCGCCCGATCGATTGGCTCCTCCCGTGACCGCGCAGCCCGAAGCCCCGGCACCGCCCCCGCTGCCGCCCGGCGGCCGCGGCCGGCACCGCCCGAACACCAAGCCCGACCGGCGCCGCTCCGGCCGCAGCGGGACCGGACCCGCCAAGGGCGCGGGGAAGACGGTCCGTACGCCCACCATCCTCCAGATGGAGGCCGTGGAGTGCGGCGCCGCCTCGCTCGCCATGGTCCTCGGCCACTACGGACGGCACGTCCCGCTGGAGGAGCTGCGCATCGCGTGCGGCGTCTCCCGCGACGGCTCCCGTGCCTCCAACCTCCTCAAGGCGGCCCGCGCCTACGGCCTGAAGGCCAAGGGCATGCAGATGGAGCCGGCCGCGCTCGCCGAGGTCCGGTCCCCGGCCATCCTCTTCTGGGAGTTCAACCACTACGTCGTCTTCGACGGCATGGGCCGCCGCTTCGGCCGCAAGGGCGCGTTCATCAACGACCCCGACCGGGGCCGCCGCTTCGTGCCCGCCGAGGACTTCGACACCAGCTTCACCGGCGTCGTGCTGACCTTCGAGCCCGGCGAGGACTTCCGCAAGGGCGGCCGCAAGCCCGGCGTCCTCGGCGCCCTGCCGCCCCGGCTGCGCGGCACCTCCGGCACCATGCTCGCCGCGGTCCTCGCCAGCTTCCTGCTGGTCGTGGTCGGCGCGACGGTGCCCGCGCTGAGCCGTACGTACATCGACATGTTCCTGATCGGCGACCAGACGTCGCTGCTCGGGGTGCTCTTCGCGTCGATGGGCACGACCCTCGTGCTGACAGCCGCGCTCACCGCGCTGCAACAGGCGAACCTGCTGCGCGGCCGCATCATCTCCTCCACCCTGAGCAGCGCCCGCTTCCTGCGCCATCTGCTCCGGCTGCCGGTCACCTTCTTCGCACAACGCAACCCCGCCGACCTCGTCCAGCGCCTGCAGTCCAACGACACGGTCGCCGAGACCCTGGCCCGCGACCTCGCCGCGGCCGGCGTGGACGCGGTCGTCGTCATCCTCTACGCGTTCCTGCTGTGGTCGTACGATCCGCAGCTCACCCTCATCGGCGTGGCCGTCGCGCTGCTCAACGTCGCCGCCATGCGCATCGTCGTACGGCTGCGCGCCACGGGCACCCAGAAGCTGCGCGCCGACACCGCCCGGCTGACCAACACCTCGTACAGCGGTCTGCAGCTCATCGAGACGATGAAGGCCACCGGCGGCGAGAACGGCTACTTCCGGCGCTGGGCCGGGCAGCACGCCACCACCTTGGACGGGCAGCAGCGGCTCGGCGTGCCCAGCGTCTGGCTCGCCGTCGTCGCGCCCACCCTCGCCGCCCTCAACAGCGCGCTGATCCTGCTCGTCGGCGGTCTCAGCGCGGTCGAAGGCCATATGTCGGTAGGTCTCCTTGTCGCCTTCCAGGCGCTGGTCACCAACTTCACGGCCCCGATCACCCGGCTCAACGGCATGGCGGCCCGCATCCAGGACTTCGCCGCCGACGTCGCCCGCCTGAAGGACGTCGAGTCCTTCCCGGTCGACTCGCTCTACACCCGCCCCGAGCCGGTCGCGTCCACCCGCCGACTCAAGGGCCATGTGGAGCTGACGAGCGTCACCTTCGGCTACAGCCCGCTCGACAAGCCGCTGCTCACCGAGTTCTCGCTGACCGTCGGGCCCGGGCAGCAGGTCGCCCTCGTCGGCGGCTCCGGCAGCGGCAAGTCCACTGTCTCCCGCCTGATCTCCGGCCTGTACAGCCCGTGGGAGGGCACCATCCACATCGACGGGCAGCGGCTGGAGGACATCTCCCGCGGCGCCCTCGCCTCCTCGGTCTCCTTCGTCGACCAGGACGTCTTCCTCTTCGAAGGCACGGTCCGCGACAACGTCGCGCTGTGGGACCCCTCGATTCCCGACGAGGCCGTCATCGAGGCGCTGAAGAACGCCGCGGCGTACGACATGGTGGCCCGCCGCCCCGGCGGCATCCACAGCCGCGTCGAGCAGGACGGCCGGAACTTCTCCGGCGGCCAGCGGCAGCGCCTGGAGATCGCCCGGGCCCTGGTCCGGCGCCCCTCCATCCTCGTCCTGGACGAAGTCACCTCCGCCCTGGACGCGGAGACCGAACAGATCATCATGGACAACCTGCGGCGCCTGGGCTGCGCCTGCGTCGTCATCGCCCACCGCCTCAGCACGGTGCGCGACAGCGACGAGATCGTGGTCCTCGACCACGGCACGGTCGTCGAGCGCGGGCGGCACGAGGACCTGGTCGCCGCCCAGGGCGCGTACGCAGAGCTGGTCAAGGAGTCCTGAGGTGACAACCCCGCACCCCGCGGCGACCGGTGCGGCCGCCGACGACACCGTGCTGCACGCCCTCGGCGGGCTCGGCACCGAGGTCGACTGCACGGGCCTGCGCAGCCTGCCGCTCGAAGGGCCGCACGTGCTGTGGCTGGTCACCGGCGGCGCCATGGACCTCTTCGCGGTCGACGCGGCCCAGCAGGGCCACTGGTACTTCCTCGGCCGGCTCGCCCCCGGCACCCTGCTCCTCGGCCCCGTCGAAGGCCCGCAGCACACCCTTGTCGCCCGGCCGCTTGCGGGCTGCGCGGTCCGCCGCATCCAGCTGCGCGAGCTGTTCCGGGCCGAGTACGGCGGCGCGGAGTACGACGCGTACGGCCGGTACGTCGGCCCGGCCTGGGAGACCGGCGAATACGCGTACGACGCCGCGCTCAGCCCGCTGGAGGACGCCTTCGCGCGCGGCGTCGGCCGCAGCCAGCGCGTGCTCTTCGAAGCGCCGCTGGACGGCGAGTACGGGGCGGGCGAGTCCGTCGGGACCGACGGGGCGGCCGACGAGAACATCCTCTGGATGCCCGTCGAGCCCGGCAGCCTCCAGTACGGCGCCCACTACAGCGCCGAGGCCGCCGCCGACCTGCTCATCGACGCAGCGATGTGGCAGCGGATGGTCGACCAGCAGTACCGGCTGCTGTCCGCGCTGGACCGCTGGATCGAGCGCCTGGAGCGCGCGCACGAGGACCGCACCGCGGCCGGCATCCAGGCCGGCGAGGCCGCCCGCTCGCAGGCCGACCAGACCCTGCTGTCCTCCATCGGTTCCACGGGTCCCCGCGGCGGGCACAAGGGCGCCACCGACGACGCCACCCTCGCCGTCTGCCGCAAGGTCGCCGACGCCGCCGGGATCACGCTGACCTCGCCCAAGGAGGGCGGCACGGCGAACGACCGGCTCAGCCCCGTCGAGCGCATCGCCGTCAGCTCCCGCATCCGCACCCGCGTCGTCAAGCTCGACGGCCGGTGGTGGCGCGAGAACAGCGGCCCGCTCGTCGGCCACCGCAGCGAGACCGGCGAGCCCGTGGCGCTGCTGTGGCGCCGGGGCCGTTACGAAGCGGTCGCGGCCGACGGCACCCGCACCCGGCTCGACCAGGAGCGGGTGGCGGCGCTCGAACCGCGCGCGGTCATGCTCTACCGGCCGCTGCCCGACCGCCCCATGGGCGCCCTGCGGCTGATCCGCTTCAGCATGCGCGGCACCCGCCTGGACCTGCGCAACCTCGCCATCGGCGGGCTGGTCGCCGTGGTACTCGGCGCGCTCGTGCCGATCGCCACCGGCAAGGTGCTGGGCGACTACGTGCCCAACGCCGAGCGCGGCCTGATCATCCAGACGGCCGTCGCGCTGATCGTCACCAGCCTGGTCTCCGCCGTCTTCATGCTGCTGGAGAACACCTCCATCCTGCGCGTCGAAGGACGCATCGAATCCACCCTCCAGCCGGCCGTCTGGGACCGGCTGCTGCGGCTGCCCACGAAGTTCTTCAGCGAGCGGTCCACGGGCGAGCTGGCCAGCGCCGCGATGGGCATCAGCGGCATCCGCCGCATCCTGTCCGGTATCGGCTCGGTCGTCGTCCAGGCCGGCACGGTCGGCGCGATGAACCTCGTCCTGCTGCTGGTCTACAGCCCCAAGCTGGCCGTCGTCGCGATCGCCATGCTGCTCTGCATCGCCGCGGTCTTCCTGCTCCTGGGCCTGTGGCAGCTGCGTTCCCAGCGACGTCTGATCGAGCTGACCAACAAGCTCAACAACCAGGCGTTCCAGACCTTGCGCGGACTGCCGAAGCTGCGCGTCGCCGCCGCCGAGAGCTTCGCCTACGGGGCGTGGGCCGGGGAGTTCGCCCGCAGCCGAGAGCTGCAGCAGAAGGTCGGCCGGATCAAGAACCTCACCACCGTGCTCAACGCGGTCTACCTGCCGCTGTGCACCCTGGTGATGTTCATGCTGCTCGCGGGCCCGGCCCGCGGCACGCTCACGGCCGGCGCGTTCCTCACCTTCAACACCGCCGTCACGATGATGCTGTCCTCGGTGACCCAGCTCACCGGCGCATGCCTCCAGGCGTTCGCCGTGCTGCCGATGTTCGAGCAGATCAAGCCGGTCCTCGACGAGCGCCCCGAAGTACGCGGCGGCTCGACCCAGCCCGGCACCCTCGACGGTGGCATCGAGGCCCGCGGTCTGTCCTTCCGTTACTCCGACGACGGACCGCTGGTCCTGGACGATGTGTCCTTCGAGGTGCGGCCCGGCGAGTTCGTCGCCGTCGTCGGCGCGAGCGGCTGCGGCAAGTCCACCCTGCTGCGCCTCCTCATCGGCTTCGACCGCCCGGTCTCCGGCAGCGTCCTCTACGACGGTCAGGACCTGGCGGCGCTGGACCAGGCCGCCGTGCGCCGCCAGTGCGGCGTGGTGCTGCAGAACGCCCAGCCCTTCAACGGCTCCATCCTCGAGTGCATCTGCGGTGCCGAGATGTTCACGCAGGAGGAGGCGTGGGCGGCCGCGGAGATGGCGGGCCTGGCCGAGGACATCAAGCGGATGCCGATGGGCATGCACACGATGCTCTCCGACGGCGGCGGCTCGATCTCCGGCGGCCAGCGGCAGCGGCTGATGATCGCCCAGGCGCTGATCCGGCGGCCGCGCATCCTCTTCTTCGACGAGGCCACCAGCGCGCTGGACAACGAGACCCAGCGGGTGGTCACCGAGAGCACCCGCACGCTCAACGCCACCCGCGTCGTCATCGCCCACCGGCTCTCCACGGTCATGGACGCCGACCGGGTGATCGTCATGTCCGAGGGCCGGGTCGCCCAGCAGGGCACCCCCGCCGACCTGCTCGCCGACACCGGCGGCCTCTTCCACGAGCTGGTCCGCCGGCAGATCAGCTAGCGATGCGGGCGGGTGGCGGGCCCGCAGTGTGGAACGTCACGCTCCGCTCCGCCGTCCGCACGTAAGAATGCCGTGTGCTCCAGCAACTGTTCACGCCCTCCGTCCAGCACACGCTCGACCTGATCGGCATCTTCGTCTTCGCGATCTCCGGCGCGCTGCTCGCCGTGCGCAAGAACTTCGACATCTTCGGCATCGCCGTGCTCGCCGAGGTCACCGCGCTCGGCGGCGGGCTGATCCGCGACCTGATCATCGGCGCCGTGCCGCCGGCCGCCTTCACCGACCTCGGGTACTTCGTCACCCCGCTGTTCGCGGCCGTCCTCGTCTTCTTCCTCCACCCGCAGGTCCAGCGGATCCAGACCGGCGTGAACGTCTTCGACGCGGCCGGCCTCGGCCTCTTCTGCGTGGCGGGGACCACCAAGGCGTACGAGTACGGGCTCGGGCTCACCGCCTCCGCCACCCTTGGCCTCGCCACGGCCGTCGGCGGCGGCGTGCTGCGCGACATCATCGCCAATGAGGTCCCCTCGCTGGTGCGCTGGGACCGCGACCTCTATGCCGTGCCGGCCATCGTCGGCTCGGCCATCGTCGTCCTGTGCATCCGCTTCCAGGCCCTCAACCCCGGCACGAGCGCGGTGGCGGCCATCGTCGCGTTCGCCGTTCGGCTGCTCGCCCTCAAGTACCACTGGCGCGCACCCCGCGCCTGGAACCGCCGGTCCTCCGCGGTGGAGGTGGAGGAGGGCTGAGCCCGGCCCCGCGCCGCGGCGGGTGGCGCGGTCAGTCGGCCGGTTCCGGCTCCGTGAAGGAGTTCCAGAGGGCCGTGAGAGTGGCGCCGAGCAGCTCGGGCAGCGGGGTGTGCGGCGCCGGGTCGTCCGGCGGGGGAGTGCCGGGGCCGGGGTCGACCCGGGCGCGGAGGCAGAAGCCCTCCAGGACGGCGAGGAGCGCGACGACGAAGTCGGCGACGGTGCGGCCGGGGGCCGGCCGGCGTCCCTCGCGGGCCAGCAGGCGTTCCAGCGCGGCGGCGTAGCCGATGCCCAGCTGGCGGTAGCCGCCCTGGGCCGCCTCGCGGACCTTGGGGTGTTCGCCCAGCACGTAGAAGGTCAGGTAGACGTAGGTGAGGGGGTTGGCGCTGGCGCGTTCGAGGTAGCCGGCGGCGACCGTGGTGAGGATGGACTCGACCGGTGCCGTGGTGTCCGCCAGCGCCAGCAGTTCGGTCACCGCGTCCCGGTCCTCCGGATACGCGTCCGGACCGAGCAGGTGGAACATCAGCTCCGCCTGGTAGTCGGCCTGGGTGGGCCACAGGGGGTAGATCGCGCCGGTGGTGATCGGCTGCGCGGGGCCGACGCCCGGCTGCCGGTCCGCGGCGATCTCGGTGGCGAGCCGGGCGACCTCGGTGAGCCTGATGTGGGCCAGCGGCCCGGCGAGCGCCTGGTCGGAGGGGTCGGCGGCGTGCCGGCGCACCAGCTCCACGCCTGCTTCGAGCATCAACGCCCGGGTCTCCGCCGGTGAACGACGGCTCCGCCGCCCCTTCTTGGCGTTTCCCGGCATCGCGGTCTTTCCCGGCATCGCGCTGCTGCCCCCTTCATCGGCACCATGTCGCCGCAGGCGCCATGGTCATCGTAGGCCCATTGTCGCCGTAGAAAAGTTACCGTAACTTTTCTACGGAGCTTGGTTGCACGCCCCACGAGCGTAGGGAGACCAGCACGATGACGCAGTCCTTGGAGAAAACCCAGGCCCGCGCCCTGGACGAACTGATCGCCGAGCAGGAGAAGATCCTCACCGACCGCACCGCCGGCTCCGCCCGGCTGCGCGCCGAGGCACGGGAGTCGCTCGCCGGCGGGGTCGCCTCCGCATGGCAGGACTCGCCGCCCGTCGCCGTCTGGATCGAGGACGGACACGGCGCACACGTCCGCGACGTGGACGGCACCGACTACGTCGACCTGCACGGCGGCTTCGGTGTCGGCCTCGCGGGCCACGCCCACCCGGCGATCGTCGCCGTGGTCACCGAACGCGTGCGGCACGGCACCCACTTCGCCCAGCCCACCCGCGACCTGATCCCGGTGACCCGGCTGCTCGCGGGGCGGTTCGGACTGCCCCAGTGGCGCTTCACCAACTCCGGTACGGAAGCCACGATGGACGCCGTCCATCTGATGCGGGCCGCGACCGGGCGCAAGAAGATCCTCAAGGTGGAGGGCAGTTACCACGGCCACCACGATTCGGTACAGGTCTCCGGCTACGCCCGCGTCGCCGAGGATATCGGCCCCGACGACCGGCCGCGCTCGGTGCCGTACGGCCCGGCGTACCCCACCGAGCTGACCGACCTCACGCTCGTCGTGCCGTTCGGCGACCTCGCCGCGGTCGAACGGGCGCTGACCGAGCACCCCGGAGAGATCGCCGGCATGATCATCGAGCCGGTCATGATGAACATCGGCCTGATCGTCCCGCCGCCCGGCTACCACGCCGAACTGAAGGCGCTGCTGCACCGGCACGGCGCCCATCTCGCCTACGACGAGGTCAAGACGGGCTTCGCGATCGCCCCCGGCGGCGCCACCGAACTCTTCGGCACCACACCGGACATCGTGTGCCTCGCCAAGGCCATGGGCGGCGGCATCCCGTGCGGTGCGGTCGGCGCCACCCGGGAACTGATGGACCGCATCGCCGACCACACCTACGAACAGGTCGGCACCTTCAACGGCAACCCCATGATGCTCGCCGCGACCCGCGCGATGCTCACGGAGGTACTGACCGAGGACGCCTACCGCGGCTTCGACGCCCTCCGGTCGCGGATGACCGGCGGCGTCGAGGCCGCGCTGCGCCGGTACGGCCTGCCGGGGTACGTGGCCGCACACGGCGCCAAGGGCTCGGTGATCTTCACCGAACGGCTGCGCAACTTCCGGGACTTCCTCGCCTACGACGACCGCTGGGGCCATCTGCACTGGCTGTACCAGCACAACGGCGGCGTCTTCCTGCCGCCCTGGGGCAAGACCGAACAGTGGACGCTCTCGGTGCAGCACACCGCCGAGGACGCCGAGCGCTTCGTCCTCAACTTCGAGCGGTTCGCGGCCGCCGTGCACACCGCACTGGCCACCGCGGCCTCATGACCGGCGGCTGCCCGCGTCGGCCGTGTGCTGCGCCGCCAGCCGTACCGTGGCGTTGGCCGCGCCGTACCCCTGATAGCCGCCGCGCCGCTCCACGAGCTCGAAGAAGACCCGTCCGACGGTGACCGTGTAGCAGTGCAGGAACTCCCCGCCGTCCGCGTCCCGTTCGTAGAGGATGCCCAGCTCACGGAAGGCGTCCAGGGTCTCGGGGGCGAGGCCGTACCGCGCGTCGAGGTCGTCGTAGTAGTTGTCCGGGATGGGCAGCAGACTCGCGCCGCTCTCCCGCACCCGGCGCGCGGTCGCGAGCAGGTCGTCGGTGGCCAGCGCGATGTGCTGCGGCCGCACCTCCTGCTCGCCCGGTACGGGAGCGACGTTCAGCGCGATCCGCAGGCTGCCGGTGGCATTGGCGACGGCACGACTGCGGAAGAGGCCGTACGGATCGGCGAGGTCCAGGCTCTCGTTGGGCTGCAGGCCCAACACGCTCGCGTAGAAGAGGGCCGCCTCGTCGAAGTGGTGCCAGGGCTGGGTGAGCGCGACATGGTCGATACGGGTGACCCCGGCCGTGCCGCGCTGCGGCGCCGGCGCGCCGAAGTCCGCCGTCCAGCTCGGGTGGTCCTCCCGGTCCGTACGGCAGAAGAACAGCTCGGTGTCGTCCGGCGCGGCCACCGCGTCCAGCGGTACGTCCCCGGGCGCACGGCGGCGGGGCACGACCGGCGCCCGCAGCGACTCGGCACGGCGCACGGCGGCGGCGGGCTCCGGGCTCTCCAGCCCGAGCGCGACCAGGCCGGGGCCCTCGCGGCGAGCACCGCTCACGGTGTTGAGAAGTACGCGCGCCTCGCCCTGCTGCCACAGCTCCACCGGCTTGCCGCCGGTGTGCCGGCCCGCGCGCACGAAGCCGAGCGAGCCGAGCAGGGAGCGCAGCGGTTCGGTGTCGGCGGCGGCGAGCTCGGCGAAGGCGACCCCGTCCGGGACGACCGGCGCGGGCAGGCTGCTGAGCCCGGCGGCCTCCTCCAGGGCGATCAGCGAGCGCATCGCGTCGACCGCGGTGCGCCCCGCGTCCGCCTGCCGGAAGACATCGTTGAAGATCTCCAGCGAGAGCGGGCCGGAGTAACCGGCGCGCAGCACATGGCCGAGCATCCCGGCGAGGTCGAAGCCGCCCTGGCCGGGGAAGCAGCGGTAGTGCCGGCTCCACTGGAGTACGTCCATCGCCAGCTTGGGCGCGTCGGCCAGCTGCAGGAAGAAGATCTTCTCGCCGGGGATGTCCTCGATGCCCTTGGGGTCCGAGCCGCGCGAGAGGATGTGGAAGCTGTCCAGGCAGGTGCCGAGCGCCGGGTGATCGGCCTGCTCGACGATGCGCCAGGCGTGGTCGTAGGTGTTGACGTGCCGGCCCCAGGCCAGCGCCTCGTACGCGAGGCGGATGCCGTGCTCGGCCGCGCGCTCGGCGAGGGCGCGCAACTGGCGCGCTGCGAGCGCGTCGTCGTCGACGGCGTCCGGCGAGACGTTGGAGCACACCAGCATCAGATCGGAGCCCAGCCGCTCCATGACGGCGAACTTCCGCTCCGCGCGCCGCATATTGCGCGCGAAAACCTCCTCCGGCACCGCCTCGAAGTCGCGGAACGGCTGGTAGAGGTCGATCGACAGGCCGAGGTCGGCGGCGCGCAGCCGGATCTCCTCCGGACCGAGCGGGCTGGCCAGCAGGTCGTTCTCGAAGATCTCGACACCGTCGAACCCGGCGGCTGCGACGGCGCTGAGCTTCTCGGAGAGCGAGCCGCTCAGCGACACCGTGGCGATGGACTTGCGCATCAGGGCCTCCTCAGACCGCGGCCGCGCCGACCAGGTCGGCGAGGTCGGCGAGCATCTCTTCGGCGTGCGGTTCCCGGCCGGTGAAGAGCCGGAAGGCATCGGCGGCCTGGAAGACGGCCATGCCGCCGCCGTCCAGCGTCCGGCAGCCCAACTCCCGTGCGGTACGGACGAGTTCGGTCTCCAGCGGGCGGTAGACGACCTCGGCGACCCACAGGTCGGCGCGGAGCAGCCCGGCCGGGAGCGGGAGGCCGGGGTGGGCCGCCATGCCGGTGGGCGTGGCGTGCACCAGGCCGTCGGCGCCGGGCAGTACGGCGGCCAGCTCGTCCGGGGTGGCGGTGGCGGCGCGGCCGGCGCCGAAGCGGGTATTGAGGGATTCGGCGAGCGCCCCGGCTCGTACCGCGTCGGTGTCGACGAGGACGAGCCGGTCGGTGCCGAGCGAGAGCATGGCGTGCGCGACGGCGGAGCCGGCGCCGCCCGCGCCGATCTGGACGACCTCGCGGGTCGCGGCGCCGGGCAGGCCGCGCGCGAAGGACTGGGTGAAGCCGGTGACGTCGGTGTTGTGGCCGACCGTCCGGCCGCCCTGGAAGACGACGGTGTTGACCGCGCCCAGCTCGGCCGCGCCGGGGGACAGCTCGTCCAGGTGCGGGATCACGAGCTGCTTGCAGGGGTGCGTGATGTTGAGTCCATCGAAGCCGAGGCTACGCGCGGCGCGGATCAGCTCGCCGACGGACTCGGCCGGTACGCCCAGCGTGTCGATGTCGAGCGTCCGGTAGAGCAGCCGCAGGCCGTGCCGGTCGGCCTCCCGCTCGTGCAGGGCCGGGCTCAGCGAGGGGCCGATGCCGGATCCGATGAGGCCGGTGAGATACGAGGGCGTGGACAACGCGACTCCCTGGTGGTGCGTTATGAACGTACTAGATAGTTAATTATGGCGGCGGAGGGCCGCGGGGGAAAGGGCGACCCGCGGCCCTCCGGGACCGGCGCCGGTCAGACGGAGGTGGCGCCGGCCAGGTCGCCGCGGTCCTTCGCCTGCTCCGGCTTCTCGCCGAGCAGCGCGGTCGGCACGCGGTAGGTCTCCCGGCCGGTCAGTACGGCGAGGGAGCAGATCACGCAGGTCCCGGCAGTAAAGGTGGCCACTCCGACCCAGTTGCTGCCGCCGGACCCGGCGATCCGCTCGGCGATGCTCACAGCGAAGCCCGCGACCGCGAAGCCGATCTGGGTGCCGATGGCCATACCGGAGAGCCGGACCCGGGTCGGGAACATCTCGCCGTAGAACGAGGGCCAGATGCCGTTGGCGGCGCTGTAGACCACGCCGAAGAAGACGATGCCGGTGAGGAAGACCAGCGGGTAGCTGCCGGTCGAGACGGCCCACAGGTACACGAAGATCATGACGGCCGAGCCGAGCGAGCCGATCAGGAAGACCGGCTTGCGGCCGATCCGGTCCGACAGCTTGGCCCACAGCGGGATCGCGAGCAGCGCGACCGCGTTGGAGAGCACGCCGACCCAGAGCATCGCCGACTTGTCCAGGCCGACCGCGTCGCTGATGGCGTACGCCAGGGCCCAGACCGAGAAGATCGTGCTGACGGTGGCGATCAGGGCGGCCGCGATCACTCGCAGTACGTCGGCCCAGTGGTTGCGGAGCAGGTCCGCGAGCGGCAGCTTGGCCACCGCGTCGTCGGCCGCGGCCTGCTCGAAGACCGGGGTCTCCGTGAGCTTGCGCCGGATGAGGTACCCGGCAGCCGTAACGGCCACGCTGACCAGGAACGGGAGGCGCCAGCCCCAGGTGTAGAGCTGCTCCTCGGGGAGCGCGGCCACGGGGATGAAGACCAGAGTGGCGATGATCTGGCCCGCCTGGGTGCCGTTGAGCGCGAAGCTCGTGTAGTACCCCCGTCGGTGCTCGGGCGCGTGTTCCAGCGTCATGGAATTGGCGCTGGCCTGCTCACCGGCGGCGGAGAGGCCCTGCAGCACGCGCATCAGGACGAGCAGGACCGGGGCTGCGGTTCCGACCTGCGCGTATGTCGGCAGACAGCCGATCAGGAAGGTCGACAGGCCCATCAGCATCAGGGTGAAGACCATGATCTTGCGGCGGCCGAGCCGGTCGCCGTAGTGGCCCAGGAAGAGCGCGCCGATCGGGCGGGCCGCGTAGGCGACACCGAAGGTCGCCAGCGAGATCAGCGTCGCGGTCGCCGGATCGGACGGATCGAAGAAAATCTTCGGGAAGACCAACGCCGCGGCGCTGCCGTAGATGAAGAAGTCGTAGTACTCCAGCGCGCTGCCGATCCAGGCGGCGACGGCGGCTTTGCGCGGCCGGGCGGGGGGCGGGGCCCCGGCCTCGGACGAGAGAGCGGACATGCCTGCTCCACGGGGGGACGGCCACCCGCGTCTTTGACGGGTGGCGGCGGGCTGCGGGTTAACTCACTAGGTAGTTAATTGCAGCGATCCTCAATCCCCCGCAGGACACTGTCAAGACATCTGGCGGAAACAATTTCCGCACGTGGCGATGGGTGAGGGGCCGGTCACCCGGTCTCCGGGGGCGGTGTCACCCGGTCAGCGGGCGTGGTCGCCCGTCAGATAGCCGAGCACCATGTCGCCGAGCATCGTGCGGTAGTGCTCCCGGCGGTCCGCCGCCGTCAGGTCGCGCGCGAAGAGCGCGCCGAAGGTGTGCCGGTTGGCGACCCGGAAGAAGCAGAACGAGCTGATCATCGCGTGCAGGTCGATCGCGTCCACGTCCGCCGTGAACACGCCCTGCGCGCGGCCCTCGTCGAGAATCCGCCCGATCACCTCGATCGCGGGCGAGTTGAGCCGGCCGATCGTCTCCGAGGCGGTGATGTGCTCCGCCTCGTGGATGTTCTCGATGCTCACCAGGCGGATGAAGTCCGGGTGCGCCTCGTGGTGGTCGAAGGTGAGCTCGGCCAGCCGCCGGATGGCCGCCGCGGGATCCAGGTGCTCGACGTCCAGCTCCTGTTCCTGCTGCCTGATGCCCGCGTACGCGTGCTCCAGTACGGCCGTGAAGAGCTGCTCCTTGCTGCCGAAGTAGTAATAGATCATCCGCTTCGTGGTGTGGATGCGGGCCGCGATCTCATCCACCCGCGCTCCCGTGTACCCCTGCCGCGCGAACTCCTCCGTCGCGACCTTGAGGATCTCCGCCCGGGTCCGCGCCGCGTCGCGCTGCCGCCCTGCGGCACGGGCCGGCGGGTGAACGGCGGTCATACGGCTGGCTCCTCGCGAACGGTCCACTGGTCGGCCCAGTCTAGGCAGACCCCTCCGGTGTGTGGCGAGGGCCCCGGGCGGCCGTCCGTGACCCGTACGACTGATGCAGCGTCAGCTCGACGTGCGATCGCCACGCAACGTACGTACGGTGTGACGATGAGTGATGTGGCATGGCTGCAGTCCTCCCATTCGCACCGCCCGGCACACGTGCCCGACCTGCCGGGCGCGGGACCGGGACCGGGCCCTGACCGGCGGCTGGCGTGGCTCGACGCGCTGCGGGGCATCGGGGCGCTGATGGTCGCGCTGCACCATGCGGGGCCGCGCTATCTGCCCGAGCTGTCCGCCACCGTGCTGCGGTACGTCAACCCCGGTACGTACGGCGTCATCGTCTTCTTCCTGGTCAGCGGCTACATCATCCCGGCCTCCCTGGAGCGGAGCGGCTCGCTGCGCCGCTTCTGGGTCGGCCGGATCTGCCGCCTCTGCCCGCTGCTGTGCGTCGCGCTGGCGGCCACGGCGCTCCTCGTCCTGTGGGGACCGGGCAGGCTGCGCGAGGGGCTGGGGGAGCGCGACCCGCTGAGCGCCCTGGTCGCGCACGGGACGATGCTGCAGGACCTGCTCGGGGTGCCCAACGCGATCAATGTGCTGTGGACCCTCTCGTACGAGATGGTGTTCTACTTCCTGGTCGCGGCGCTCTTCGCGCTGCGACTGCACCGGCGCTCCGCGTCAATGGCCCTGGGCCTGGCCGCGCTCGGCATCGCGGCAGGCGGGATGCTGCCCGTCGCGGCGCTGTCGCGGGGGCTGGGCGGCACGACGGTGATCGCGGCGACCGCGCTCGGGGCGGCCGTCGCGCTGTGCGCCGTGGCCCTGGGGCGGGCGCCGTGGAACCGGGCCGGTGCGCTGCTCGGGGGCGCGCTGGCCGCGGTCCTGATCCTCTTCAACGGCCGCATCCCGCCCTGGCAGGGGATCGCGCTGCTGTCCCTGATGTTCACCGGGACCGTGCTGTACAGGATGGAGCGCGGGCAGCTCGGCAGGGCCGCCGGGCCGGCCGTGGCGGCCACCGTGCTCGCGGCCGCCGTGCTTTCCGCCGCGCTGCACATCGGATCCCGTCCGGACGCGGTCACGGGCGGCAGCAACCCGGAGTCCGCCGTGCGGATCTGGGCGGTCACGGCCGGGCTCGCGCTGCTGACCTTCGGCGCGGCGATGGCCCTGCGGCGGCACCGCGTACCGCGCTGGCTCGCCCACTGCGGCGTGCTCAGTTACTCGCTCTACCTCCTGCACCCGCTCGTCCTGGAGGTGTGCGACCTGGCCGTGCCGTGGCAGCAGCACGACACACCGCTGCTGATGGCCGCCTACCTCGCCCTGCTGCTGCCGCTGGCCATGCTCGCGCACCGGCTGGTCGAACTGCCGGGCCAGCGCGTGGGACGGGTACTCGCGGGACCGCTGGGCGGCCTTCCGCTGCCCCGGGGCGAGCAGCGCGGGGCGCGGCCGGCCGCGCTGGGGTGACGCGTGCGGTGACGCACCGTCGGCGGGGGCGCGCGAGGTGACGCACCGTCAGTGCCCGCGCGTCGCCGCGTCCAGATGCACCCGCAGCGCCGCGTTCACCGCGTCCGGCCGCTCGACCCCCGCCAGATGGGCGGCGCCCGCGACCTCGACGAGGGCCGCGCCGGGCACCCCGTCGGCGATCTCCCGGGCGTGCGCGGGCGGCGTCGCCGGGTCCTGGCGCCCGGCGACGACGAGCGTGCGCGCGGAAACCGACCACAGCTCGGACCGTACGTCGTAGCCGGCCAGCGCGTCGCAGCAGGCCGCGTACCCGGCCCGGTCCGCGGCGGCGAGATCGCCCAGCAGGGCGGTGCCGCGCGGGCCCGCGGCGGTACTGGGATCGGCGAACCAGCGGCCCGGCGTGGGCTGCAGCATCGCCGCCGTGCCGTGCTCGCGCACCGAAGCGGCGCGCTCCCGCCAGCCCGCCGGGTCGCCGAAGCGGGCCGAGGAGCAGATCATCGCGAGCGAGGCGAGCCGGTCGGTGTGATGCACCGCCAGATACGCGCCGATCGCGCCGCCGAGCGAGATCCCAGCGTAGTGGAACGTCCCCCAGCCGTGGTGCTCGGCCACGTCCAGCACGAGCCGGGCCAGATGGGCGACGGTCGTTCTGCCGGGCGTGGGGTCGGGCAGCACGCTCACGGGCGTACCGCCGTGGCCCGGCAGGTCGAAGCGGAGCACGCGGTGGGTGCGGGCGAGCTCGGCGAGCTGCGGCTCCCAGACGGCGAGCGAGGTGCCGAGGGAGGGCCCGAGGACGATTGGCGGCGCGTCCTCGGGGCCGTCCAGTACGTGATGGGGCAGCGACGTCACGCGCCCTCCTGAGTGTGCGTCGCGAGCAGCCGTACGGGCGCATCCGTACGCGCGACGATCTCCTCCGGCGGGACGCCCGGCGCCGTCTCCACCAGTACGAGACCGTCCTCCGTCACGTCCAGGACGCCGAGGTCGGTGATGATCCGGTGGACGCAGGCCCGGCCGGTCAGCGGCAGGGAGCAGTCCTCGACGATCTTCGGGCTGCCGTCCTTGGCGGTGTGGTCCATGACCACGACCACCCGGCGGGCGCCGTGCACGAGGTCCATCGCGCCGCCCATGCCCTTGACCATCTTCCCCGGGATCATCCAGTTGGCGAGGTCACCGCGGGCGGAGACCTGCATCGCGCCGAGGATCGCGGTGTCGATGTGGCCGCCGCGGATCATGCCGAAGGGGAGCGCGGAGTCGAAGAACGCCGCGCCGGGGAGGACCGTGACGGTCTCCTTGCCCGCGTTGATCAGGTCCGGGTCGACCTCGTCCTCGGCCGGGTACGGGCCGACGCCCAGCAGCCCGTTCTCGGACTGCAGCACCACGTCCACACCCTCGGGCAGATAGCTGGGCACCAGCGTGGGCAGCCCGATGCCGAGGTTCACATAGTCGCCGTCGCGCAGCTCGCCCGCGGCCCGCGCGGCCATCTCTTCCCTGGTCCAGCCCATCAGGCGCGCACCGTCCTTCGTTCGACCTGCTTGTCCGCCGCCTGAGCGGGCGTCAGCTCGACCACCCGTTGGACGAACACGCCCGGCAGATGCACCTCGTCCGGGTCCAGCACACCCGGCTCGACCAGCTCCTCCACCTCCGCGACGGTGACCTTGCCGGCCATCGCCGCGAGCGGGTTGAAGTTGCGCGCGGCCTTGTGGAAGACGAGGTTGCCGTGCCGGTCGCCCTTCGCGGCCCGGACGAGCGCGAAGTCGGTGGTGATGCCGCGCTCCAGCACGTACGGCATGCCGTCGAACTCGCGTACCTCCTTGGGCGGCGACGCCTTGGCCACGCCACCATCCGCCGCGTACCGCAGCGGCATGCCGCCGTCCGCGACGTCCGTGCCCACCCCGGCCGGGGTGAAGAACGCCGGGATGCCGCAGCCGCCGGCCCGCAGCCGCTCGGCGAGCGTGCCCTGCGGGGTGAGCTCCAGTTCCAGTTCCCCGGCGAGGTACTGGCGGGCGAACTCCTTGTTGTTGCCGACGTAGGAGCCGGTCACCCGGGCGATCCGGCCGGCGGCGAGCAGGATGCCCAGGCCGCCGCCGTCCACGCCGCAGTTGTTGGAGACCACGCGCAGCCCGCCGGCGCCGGTCTCGTACAGCGCCTGGATCAACACGTCGGGGACGCCGCTGAGCCCGAAACCGCCGACGGCGAACGAGGCGCCGTCCCTTACGTCCGCCACCGCTTCAGCGGCGGTGGCCACGACCTTGTCCATGGACCGCTCCGTCACGCGTTGATGTCGGAGGGGTGCACGGCCAGCGGCGTCACCTCTATGGACATGTACGGGAAGAGCGGCAGGCCCCAGAGGATGTCGTGCAGCTCGTCGTTGGATTCGACGTCGAAGATGCTGAGGTTGGAGTACTGGCCGACGCACCGCCAGATGTGCGGCCACTTCCCGGCCTTCTGGAGCTCCTGGGAGTACGCCTTCTCGCGGGCGATCGTGTCGGCCTTGACCTCGGGATCCAGGTCGGTGGGGATGTTCACGTCCATCTTCACTGCGAACAGCATGCTCAGACCTCCGCCCGGTCCATGACGAAGTTGTACGTGACCTCGTTGCCCGCGCCGCTCGCGGCGGGCTTCGGGTCGAGGATCAGCTCGGGCTTCACGGCCGAGGCGATGTCGTCCTCGACGTGGCTGCCGCCCTGGAAGTAGAGCTGCGTGGTGATGAGCTGGTGGCCGGGCGCGGACACCTTCAGGTGCAGGTGCGCGGGGCGCCAGGCGTGCCATCCGGCGGCGGCGATCAGCTTGCCGCAGGAGCCGTCGGTGGGGATCCGGTACGGCGCGGGCTGGATCGTGTGGATCTTGAAGTTGCCCTGGTCGTCGGCGACGACGGTGCCGCGCAGATTCCACTCCGGCAGATTCGGCGCGTACTGCGAGTACAGCCCGTCGTCGTCGGCGTGCCACATCTCCACGTGCGCGCCGGCCAGCGGCTTGCCCTCGACGTCGGTGACCTGCCCTTGGAAGAGGAGCGGGGTGCCCGCCTCGTTCTCGCGCATCGGCAGGGTCGTCTCCGCCTCGTGCTTCGGCGAGTCGGGGACGTAGTAGGGGCCCTCGATGGTGCCCTTGCTGCCCTCGCGGTTCTCGTTGGCGACCTCCTCGACGACATGCTCGATCCACACGTCGAGGAAGAGCGGCCACTCGCCGTCCTGGCCGACGCCGATCAGCCACGCCTTCAGCGCGTCGTACTCGGCGTAGGTGACCTTGTGGCGGCGGATGACGTCGTGGACCGCGGAAATGACCTCGGTGGCAAGGGCGTTGACGCGCTCCTGGCCGGCGTCGGCCTCGGACCGCTGCTTCTGCCGGAACGCCTCGGTGGCGGAGGCGCCGGACGCGGCGGCGGTTGCCTGAGTGGTGGTGTCAGTCATGGCTCTGCTCCTCTTGTCGTCCTCTTGTGGTTCAGCTGTCCTGTCGTTCAGCCGTCCTGGCGGTACCGGGCCAGCTTTTCCGGGTCCAGTTCGATGCCGAGTCCGGCGCTCTCGCGGACCCGCAGCGTGCCGTCCTCGATCCGCAGCGGCTCGGCCAGCAGGTCGTCGCTCATGTCGAGGAAGTTGGACAGCTCCCCGGCCCGACGGGACGTCAGCTCGTACGCCGATCCGAAGACCGCCGTGCACAACGTGCCGATCTGACCATCGATCTGATTGCCCATCACGACTTCGACACCCAGTCCCTCGCAGAGGTGGTGGACGCGCTGGGAGTACGTGAAGCCGGTACGGGCCGTCTTGATGCTGATGGCCGTCGCCGAGCCGCCGAGCAGCTCGCGGGTCACCTCGCCGGGGCGGGTGGCGCTCTCGTCGGCGACGAACGGGATGTCGGTGTGCGACACCAGCCAGCGGCGGCCCATGACGTCGTCGGCGGGGCACAGCTCCTCGGCGAGGGTGAGGTCCAGGCCGTCCATGGCGCGCAGCGCGCGGGCCGACTCCGACGCGGTCCAGCCGCGGTTGCCGTCGATGTACAGCTCCACCTCGTCGCCGAGCCCCTCGCGCAGCGCCCGGCACGCCTCGACGTCGAGCATGAAGGGACGACGGCCGACCTTCACCTTGAAGGTGGTGATGCCGTACGTGTCACGGATGCGCTGCGCCTCGGCGACCATCTGCTCCGGCGGCGCGAAGCCCACCATGTGCGAGACGCGCATCCGGTCGGTGCAGCCGCCGAGCAGTTCGGTGACGGGCAGGCCCACGGACTGTCCGATGATGTCCCAAAGTGCCATGTCCACGGCCGACTTGGCGGCGGGATTGCCGACCGTACGGTTCAGCCGGGCGTGCACGGCCTCGCGCGCCGTCGGGGCGAGGCCCAGGATCTGCGGCGCGAAGACTTTCTCGAGCACCGCGACGATGGACTCCTGGGTCTCGCCGTAGGTGAAGGGCCTCGGCGGCGCCTCGGCGGTGCCGGTCACTCCTTCGTCGGTGTGGATCCGTACGAGAACGTGCTCGGCGGCGTGCACTTCCCCGCTCGCGAAGCGGAGCGGTTTGGTGTACGGGATGGCGAACGGTATCGCCTCAACTGCGGTGATTTTCATGCGAGTCCTCAATGGGTGGTGCCGCGACGAAGACGTCGTGCGCCTCCAGGACGCCGATCAGCGTCTCCAGCAGGGGAGAGGCGTCTTTCTCGCGCCAGGCGAGGGCGAGTCCGACGGTCTCCGCGTCCCGGAGGGGCTTGAAGACGACGCCGTCGCGGGAGACCGAGCGGACGGAGTCGGGGAGCAGGGCGATCCCCAGGCCGGCGGCGACGAGCGCCAGCGCGGTCGAGGTCTCGGTGACATCGTGTGCGCAGTGCGGGTAGTAGCCCGCCGCGAGGCAGCTCCTGGTGACTGCGTCATTGACGACGGAGCGGGAGCTCGCCGCGTACATGATGAAGTTCTCGTGGCGCAGCTGACCGACCTCGGCGCTCTCCGCGTCGCTCAGCCAGTGGTCCTCGGGGACCGCCAGTACCAGCGGCTCCCGGGCGACCTCCCGGCAGACGATGCCCTCCTGGCGCACCGGCGGCCGGAGCATGCCCACGTCGAGGCGGTTCTCGCTGAGGGCCAGCTCCTGCGCCGGGGTCAGCAGCTCGGTGTGGATCTCCAGTGCCACCCCCGGCATCTCCTCCTTGACCAGCCGGGCGATCTCCGGGAGCTGCCTGTAGCAGGCGGTTCCGGTGAGGCCCAGCCGCAGAATGCCCTCCGCGCCCTTCGCGAAGCGGCGCACACGGGTGGTCGCCTCGTCGACGGACTGCAGGATGCGCACCGCGTCGGTACGGAAGACCTCGCCGGCCCCGGTCAGGGCCACCTGGCGGGTGGTACGGGTGAAGAGCTCGACCCCGAGATCCGCCTCGAGCTGCCGGATCGCCTGGGACAGCGGTGGCTGTGCCATGTGCAGGTTCTCCGCGGCCCGGCCGAAATGACGGGTCTCGGCGACGGCGACGAAATAGCGCAGGTGGCGCAGTTCCATGAGAGCCTCCTTGGCTGCTTTGCCGCCGGAATGCGGCTCATCGTAGGCAGCCGTTCTCAGACGAGAGAAATACTCATTTCCGGCCGATTGATATGCAAGGGATATGGATGAGGCCCTGGGTGAACCCTGGGGAAATGCCCGGGGTGGCGGCTTAACCGCCCTGTCATGGTGCTGAAAAGCGGACGTGAGCCCCAGGACGGGGGCCGTGCACGCAGGTTTGGAGGGACCATGACGCAGACGTCGGCCGGCACCCGGGCGATCCTGGACGACGCCCTGGTGGAGGACGAGGAGAACGGCATCCACCGGGCGCGCCGGAAGATCTTCACGGACGAGGAGATCTTCGAGCTGGAGATGAAGCACATCTTCGAGGGCAACTGGGTGTACCTCGCCCACGAGACGCAGATCCCCGAGGTCGGCGACTACTTCACGACGTACATCGGCCGCCAGCCCGTGGTGCTCTCGCGGAGCAAGGACGGCGAGCTCAACGCCCTGATCAACGCCTGCAGCCACCGCGGCGCGATGCTCTGCCGCCGCAAGACGGACAACCGCACCACCTTCACCTGTCCGTTCCACGGCTGGACCTTCAACAACTCCGGCAAGCTGCTGAAGGTCAAGGACGGCCGCGGCGCCGGCTACCCGGAGCAGTTCAACAAGGACGGCTCGCACGACCTGACGAAGGTCGCCCGCTTCGAGAACTACCGCGGCTTCCTCTTCGGCAGCCTCAACCCGGACGTCCTGCCGCTCACCGAGCACCTCGGCGAGGCCGCCAAGATCATCGACATGATCGTGGACCAGTCCCCGGAGGGCCTGGAGGTGCTGCGCGGCTCCTCCACCTACACCTACGACGGCAACTGGAAGGTCCAGGCGGAGAACGGCGCCGACGGCTACCACGTCTCCGCCACCCACTGGAACTACGCGGCCACCACGGCCCGCCGTTCCTCCGGCGAGTCCGCCAACGACACCAAGAACATGGACGCCGGCAGCTGGGCCCGCCAGAAGGGCGGCTACTACTCCTTCGAGCACGGCCATCTGCTGCTGTGGACCCGCTGGGAGGACCCCTCCAACCGCTCGCTGAACGAGCGCCGGGACGAGCTGGTCGCGGAGTTCGGCGAGGACAAGGCCGACTGGATGATCGAGTACTCGCGCAATCTCTGCCTGTACCCGAACGTCTATCTGATGGACCAGTTCAGCTCCCAGATCCGGCACTTCCGCCCGATCTCCGTGGACAGAACCGAGGTCACCATCTACTGCATCGCCCCCAAGGGCGAGAGCGCCGAGGCCCGCGCCAACCGCATCCGCCAGTACGAGGACTTCTTCAACGCCACCGGCATGGCCACCCCGGACGACTTGGAGGAGTTCCGCTCCTGCCAGAAGACCTACCTGGCCGAGGCCGCGCCCTGGAACGACCTCAGCCGCGGCGTCGCCCACAGGATCGAGGGCCCGGACGAGGACGCCAAGAAGCTCGGCATCCACCCCATCGCCAGCGGCGCGCGCACCGAGGACGAGACCCTCTACCCGATCCAGCACGGCTACTGGCTGGACACCATGCGCCGCGCGGTGGCGGCCGAGGACGGAGCGACGGCATGACGACCACCACTGACATCTCGGTTGAGGACATCCGCCAGTTCCTCTACCGCGAAGCCCGCTACCTCGACGACCGCGAGTTCGAGAAGTGGCTGGAGTGCTACCACCCGGACGTCGAATTCTGGATGCCGGCCTGGGCGGACGACGACGAGCTGACCCGCGATCCCCAGACCGAGATTTCCCTCATCTACTACGCCAACCGCGGCGGCCTGGAGGACCGGGTCTTCCGCATCCGCACGGACCGCTCCAGCGCCACCAGCCTCCCCGAGCCGCGCACCGGCCACCACATCGCCAACGTGGAGGTCGCCGAGCGCCGCGGCGCCGAGATCGACGTCCGCTTCAACTGGCACACGCTGTACTACCGCTACCAGAACATCGACCCGTACTTCGGGACGTCGTTCTACACCATCGACTTCTCGGGCGAGACCCCACTGATCAGGAAGAAGAAGGTCGTTCTGAAGAACGACTGCATTCATCACGTGGTCGACATCTACCACATCTGATCATCCGCCCTTCCCCCCGAAGCGAGTTCACCATGAGCACTTATCAGGTCGCCCTGGCCTTCGAAGACGGCATCACGCGGTTCGTCACCTGCGGACCGGACGAAACCGTCGCCGACGCCTCGTACAAGGCACGTATCAACATCCCCCTCGACTGCCGCGACGGCGCCTGCGGCACCTGCAAGTCCCTCTGCGAGAGCGGAAGTTACGACGGCGGCGACTACATCGAGGAGGCGCTGACCGACGAGGAGGCCGCGCAGGGGTACGCGCTGCCCTGTCAGATGACCCCGCAGAGCGACCTGGTGCTCCGCATCCCCACCACGTCGGACGCCGCGAAGACGGCGGCCGTCAGCCATCGGGCCACCCTCGTCGGGCTGGAGCACCTTTCCGAGACGACCGTCGCCTTCACGCTGGAACTCGATGACCGCGACGCGCTGGCCTTCCTTCCCGGCCAGTACGTCAATGTCGCCGTGCCCGGCACGGACGTCACCCGGTCGTACTCGTTCAGCAACGGGCCCGCCGAGGGGCTGGTCTCCTTCCTCGTCCGCCTCACCGAGGACGGCGCGATGTCGGGCTATCTGCGCGACCGTGCCGAGATCGGCGACCGCCTCGAATTCACCGGCCCGATGGGCAGTTTCTATCTGCGTGAACTCACGCGGCCCGCCTTGCTGCTGGCGGGCGGCACCGGACTCGCCCCGCTGCTTTCGATGCTGGAGAAGCTGACCACACAGCCGCCCGGGCACCCCGTCCACCTGGTGTACGGCGTCTCGTCCGAGCGCGATCTGGTCCGCCTGGAGACGCTCGCCGATTACGCCGCGGTGATCCCCGGATTCACCTACGACACCTGCGTGAAGGAGTACGTCACCGAGCGGCTGGAGCCGAAGCACCTCCACGACGGTGACGTGGACGTGTACGTATGCGGGCCGCCGCCCATGGTCGAAGGCGTACGCGACCACCTCCGGCGGCAGGGCGTCACACCCGCCAACTTCCACAACGAGAAGTTCGCTCCTACCGGAGCCAGTGACCTCGTCGGCGCCGCCCGATGACGCACTTCCCCGGCCGGTTCGCCGGCAAGAAGGCCGTGGTCACCGGTGCGGCCCAGGGCATCGGCGAGTGTGTGGCGCGCCGGCTGGCCGCCGAGGGCGCCGAGGTCGCGCTCGTGGACCGCTCCGAACTGGTCCTGGAGCTGGCCGAAGAGCTCGGCAAGGGGGGCGCCCACGGAGTCACCGCCGACCTGGAGCAGTACGAAGGCGCCGAGCGGGCCGTCAGCGAGGCGCACCGGGCGCTCGGCGGCCGGATCGACGTCCTGGTCAACAACGTCGGCGGCACCATCTGGGCCAGGCCCTACGAGCACTACACGCCCGAGCAGATCCGGGCCGAGGTGCAGCGCTCGCTCGTCCCGACGCTGTGGACCTGCCACGCGGTGCTCCCGCACCTGATCGCACAGCGCTCCGGCACGATCGTGAACGTCTCCTCGGTGGCCACCCGCGGCGTCAACCGCGTCCCGTACGCCGCGGCCAAGGGCGGCGTCAACGGCATCACCTCCGCGCTGGCGCTGGAGGCAGCCCCGTACGGCATCCGCGTCGTCGCCACCGCGCCCGGCGGCACCGACGCACCGCCCCGCCGGGTGGCCCGCGGCCCCGCGGCGGCCGACGAGCAGGAACGCGCCTGGTACCAGCAGATCGTCGACCAGACCGTGGAGTCCTCCCTGCTCAAGCGGTACGGGAAGCTTGAGGAGCAGGCCGCCGCGATCTGTTTCCTGGCCTCCGACGAGGCGTCCTACATCACCGGTTCCGTGCTGCCGGTGGCCGGTGGCGACCAGGGATGAGGGCTGTGCGCGGCCGCTAAGGTGAAAACCGATGGACGATCACAGCGGCGCGAGCCCCCTTCCGGACGGCGCCCGCGAGACGGGCCGGCGGGGCCCCGCCGGCCGGCAGGCCGAGCTGGCAGCCCTGGACCGCCTGCTGGCCGCCGCCCGCGCCGGGCACCCCTCGATCGTCCTGGTCGAGGGGGCGTCCGGCATGGGCAAGACGGCCCTCGTCGACCACTTCTTGGCAGGGCAGCAGGCGGTCCGCGTCCACCGCGCGAACGGCGTCCGCTGGGAGAACGGCCTGGACCTCGGCGTCGCGGAACAGCTCGCCAAGGCCGCGGGCGGCACGCTCGTACCGGAACGCGACCCGGTGGCCGCGGGCCACCGCCTCCACGAGATCTGGAACGAGCGACGCGGCCAGGACGCCCTGGTCGTCGTCATCGACGACGCCCACTGGGCGGACGCCGCCTCGCTGCGCGCCGCCGCCTCCGCCGTCCGCCGGATGTCCACCGAGCAGGTCCTGGTCGTCCTGCTGGCCGCCGACGACCGGCTGCACCAGCTCCCCGTCGACGTACTGGACTTCCTCGCCGCGTGCCGGGACAGCGCGCTGCGCCTCGGCCCGCTCACCCCCGAGGACGTGCAGGGCCTCGCCTGGAGCGCCGCCCGGATCGACCTCTCGCTCGCCGCGGCGCGCATCCTGTGCCGCCACACCCGCGGCAACCCGCTGCACATCACCGACCTGCTGCAGGAAGTACCGCCCGGCATCTGGCGGGACTGGCAGCCGGCCCTGCCCGCGCCGCGGCGGTACGCCTCGGCCGTGCAGCGCCACCTCGACGGCTGCGGTGACCGGGCCCGTACCCTCATCGAGGCATGCGCGGCGCTGGGGGAGTCGGTGCCGTTCGCGGAGGCCGCCGAGCTGTCCGGCGTCGCGGACCCGCTCGCCGCCGTCGACGAGGCCTGCGCCGCCGGGCTGCTGACCCGCACCGACGGCCCCGGGCTCACCCTCCTCACCTTCCCGCACCCCCTCGTACGGGCCGCCGTGCACGGCGCGCTCGGCCTCGTCGAACGCGGCGACCTGCACCGGCGCGCCGCCGGGACCGTCGAGGACCACGGCCGCCGCCTGATGCACCGCGTCGCCGCGACCCCCGCCGCCGACGCCGAGCTCGCCGACGACCTGGACCGCTTCGCCGCCGACCGGGCCGCCGAGGGCGCCTGGTCCCAGGTGGCCGGCGCGCTGGTCGCCGCCAGCCGGCTCAGCCCGGCCCGCGCCACCCGCAGGGACCGGCTGCTGCGCGCCGTGGACGCGCTGGTCGGGGCGGGGGACCGGCCGCAGGCCGAGACGTTCGCCGCCGAACTGGAGAGCTTCCCACCCACCGCCCAGCGCGACTCCGTACTCGGCTATCTGGCGATCACCCGCGGCCGGCCCGAAGAGGCCGAGGTGTATCTGACGCACGCCTGGGAACGCTGCGACCCGGCCCGCCGGCCCGAGCTCGCCGCCGCCATCTGCCAGCGCCGGGTCCTGCACTCGCTCGGCCGCGCACACCCCGCCGAGCTCGTCCACTGGGCACGCAAGGCCGTCGACCTGGTCGGCCCGATGGAGCCCTCGGCCGTGGAATCGGAGGCCATTCTCGGCCTCGGGCTGGCCGCCATGGGCCGCCCCGAGGAGGCCGCACACGCCTACGACGACGTCCTCGCGCGGATCTCCAGCGGTGCCCAGTCCCAGCGCGTGCAGATGGGCCGCGGCTGGATGGACCTGGCACTGGACGACCCGGAGGCGGCCCGGTGCGAGCTGGAGGGTGCCGTGCCGACCGGCATCCGCGGCGGCTCGCTGCGGATCTCCCTGTGGGCGCAGGCCTGGCTCGCCCGTACCCAGTTCGCGCTCGGCGCCTGGTCCGACGCGCTGCGGACCGCCGACCGGGCCGCCGCCCAGGTCTCCGAGGCCCGCATGGAGCTGCTGCGTCCGCTCGTGCACTGGACCGGCGCCCAGATCCACGCGCTGCGCGGCAACTGGCCCACCGCCTACCACCACGCCCGCCAGGCCACCGCCGACATGCAGCACTACGAGGCGATGGTGGTACCCGCCTGCCTGGCCCGCGCCCAGGTCGCCGAGGCCCGCGGCCAGTACGAACGGGTCACCGCGGCGCTGGAGCCCGTCCTGCGGCTGCGGCACCGCGAGGGCATCGACGAGCCCGGCTTCTGGCCCTGGCAGGACGTCTACGCCAACGCGCTGGTGATGACCAACCGGGTGCCCGAGGCCGATGCCTTCCTGCGGCCCTTCGAGGAGCTGGCCGCCGACCGCGGCCACTGCTCCACGATGGCGAGGCTCGGTTACGTACGCGGCCGGATCGCCGGCACCGAGGGCGACCTGGACGCGGCGCGCGCCCACTTCGAAGGCGCGCTGGCCCACCTGGAGCAGCTGCCGCTGCCGTACGACCGGGCGCGGGTGAACTACGCGTACGGGCAGACGCTGCGCCGCGCGGGCAAGCGCAAGGAGGCGGACGCGCTGCTGCAGAACGCCCGGGAGGCTTACGTGCTGCTCGGCGCGCGCACGTATGTCGAGCGCTGCGAGCGGGAGCTGCAGGCGGGCGGGCTGAAACGGGGCGGCGCGGAGGACTTCTCCCGGCTCACCGCACAGGAGCGGGCGGTGGCCCGGCTGGTCGCGCGCGGGATGAGCAATGGCCAGGTCGCCTCGGAGCTGTTCCTGTCGGTGAAGACCGTGCAGTACCACCTGACGCATGTGTACGCGAAGGTCGGGGTGCGGTCGCGGGGAGAGCTCGCGGCGGTGTTCCGCGACTCCTGACCTTGTGGACGGTATTCGTACAAAAATTCGAACACGGCGTACGCTGAATGCATGTCCACGCATCTGCAGAGCTCGCTCTTCGCCGCGGCCGACGAGACCGGACTCGGCCCGCTGGACGGCATCGCACGCACGGACCTCGGGCTCGGCGCCTGGATCGACGTGCTGCCCGGCTGGCTGACCGGCGCCGACGCGGTCTTCGACGAGCTCGTCGGCACCGTCCCCTGGCATGCCGAGCGGCGCCAGATGTACGAGCGCGTCGTCGACGTCCCCCGGCTGCTGTGCCACTACGGCGAGGACGAGGAGCTCCCGCACCCGGTGCTCGCCGAGGCTCGCGACGCGCTCAGCGCGCACTACGCCGCCGAGCTCGGCGAACCGTTCCGCACGGCCGGGCTCTGCTACTACCGCGACGGCGAGGACAGCGTCGCCTGGCACGGCGACCGCATCGGCCGCGGCCGTACCCAGGACACCATGGTCGCGATCGTCTCCGTAGGTGAGCCGCGGTCGCTGCTGCTGCGACCCCGGGACGGCGGCGGAGCCACCGTCCGCCGCCCCCTCGGGCACGGCGACCTGATCGTCATGGGCGGCTCCTGCCAGCGCACCTGGGACCACGCCATCCCCAAAACGGCCCGCCCGGTCGGCCCCCGCATCAGCGTCCAGTTCCGCCCCCGCGGCGTCCGCTGAGGGCCCCGCACACATGCTCGGGCCGCGTCTTGTGGTCCCGCCCCACATCGGTACCGCACCGCGCGCTGCCTAAGGTGGCGCCCATGAGCGCCACCTCCACTCCAGGCACCGACGTCGCAGGCCCCGACCTCGGGGGCCGCACCGCACTCGTCACCGGCGCGGCCAGTGGCATCGGCGCCGCCTGCGCACTGCGGCTGGCCGCGGCCGGCGCCACCGTCCGCGCGCTCGACCGGGACGCCGACGGGCTCGCCCGACTCGCGAAGCAGGCGTCGGACCTGCCCGGCACGCTCCAGCAGATCACCCTCGACATCACCGACCTCGACGCCGCCGAGGAGACCGCCGCCGGCGCCGACATCCTCGTCAACAACGCGGGAATCCAGCTCGTCCGCCCCATCGAGGACTTCCCGCCCGACGTCTTCGCGACCGTACTGAAGGTCATGCTGGAGGCCCCCTTCCGCCTGGTGCGCGGCGCGCTGCCGCACATGTACGAGCAAGGCTGGGGCCGCATCGTCAACATCTCCTCCGTGCACGGCCTGCGCGCCTCGCCCTACAAGTCCGCCTACGTCGCCGCCAAGCACGGCCTGGAGGGACTCTCCAAGGTGGCCGCCCTGGAGGGCGCCGAGCACGGCGTCACCTCCAACTGCGTCAACCCCGGCTACGTCCGCACCCCGCTCGTCGAAAAGCAGCTCGCCGACCAGGCCGAGGCACACGGCATCCCCGCCGAGCGGGTGCTCACCGAGGTCCTGCTCGCCGACTCCGCCGTGAAACGGCTGGTCGAGCCGGCCGAGGTCGCCGACGCCGTCGCGTACCTCTGCAGCCCCCAGGCATCGTTCATCACCGGCACCTCGCTGGCCATGGACGGCGGATGGACGGCGCACTGACCTCGGGGGAAGCCGCCTCCGGCGCTGGCGCACTGCGGCGTACCGGAGGTATCCCTAGGTCCATGCCACCTCAGCAGCCCGCCGAGCCGTCCGCCGAACCGGCCGAGACCCCCTTCCTCGACCTGCTCGCCACCGGCGCGCCCGCCGAGGACTTCGAACGCGCGGTACTGCGCGCCCGCGCCGCCGGCGCCTCCGCCGAGCGGCTGGCCGCCCTGGAACACGCCAAGCTGCTCGCACTGCGCGTCCGCACCGAGCTGGAGGGCCGGCGCCGCCGCGAGGCCGAGCTGTCCGCGCTGTACGAGACCGCGCATGACCTGGCCGGACTGCGCGACCTGGACGCCGTGCTGCGGGCCATCGTCCAGCGGGCCCGCTCCCTGCTCGGCACCGAGACCGCGTACATGACCCTCAACGACCCCGTCGAGGGCGACACGTACATGCGGGTCACCGACGGCTCGGTCTCAGCCCGCTTCCAGCAGCTGCGACTGGGCATGGGGGAGGGGCTCGGCGGCCTGGTCGCGCAGACCGCCCGCCCCTACGTCACCGACAGCTACTTCGACGACCCGCGCTTCCAGCACACCCGGGCGATCGACACCGGCGTACGGGACGAGGGGCTGGTCGCCATCCTCGGCGTACCGCTCAAGCTCGGCAGCGGCGTCATCGGCGTACTCTTCGCCGCCGACCGCCGCGTCCGCGTCTTCGACCACGCCGAGATCGCGCTGCTCTCCGCGCACGCCGCACACGCGGCCGTCGCCATCGACACCGCCAACCTGCTCGCCGAGACCCGCAAGGCGATGACCGAGCTGGAGGCCGCCAACGAGATCATCCGTGACCGCAGCGGCGTCATCGAGCGCGCGTCGGAGGTTCACGACCGGCTCGCGGAGCTGGTGCTGCGCGGTGGCGGAGTACAGGACGTGGCCGCGGCCGTCGCCGAAGTACTCGACGGAACAGTGGAGTTCACCGACGCGGAGCGGGTACCGGCCGACGCCCTGGACCGCTCCCGCGCCGACGGCCACGCCGTGCGCGACGGCGACGACTGGGTCGCCGCCGTCCGCTCCGGCAGCGAGGTGCTCGGCGCCCTCGTACTGCGCGGCCACCCCCGCCTGGACCCCGTCGACCAGCGCACCCTGGAACGCGCCGCCATGGTCACCTCCCTCCTGCTGCTCGCCCACCGCACCGCGGGCGAGGCCGAGCAGCGGGTACGCGGCGAACTCCTCGACGACCTGCTGGAAGCCCCGGACCGCGACCCGCGGCTGCTGCGCGAGCGCGCGGCGCGGGTCGCCGCCGATCTGGACGTACCGCATGTGGTGTTCGCGGCTCGTGTGGAGGATCCGTCGTGCGAGGGGCCGGTCCCGGCTGACGGCGCGGTCCGGGCCGGTGGCCCCGGGGCCACCGCCCGGCAGCGGCTGTGGTCAGCGGCCTCCCACCTGGCCGCGACCCGGCAGGGGCTGGCCGCTGCCCGGGACGCGGGCGTGGTCCTGCTGCTGCCGCTGGACCGGGACGGCGATGCGGGCGGCGGCGAGCCGGGCGAGGCTGCCAGGCGGGTCGCCCGCCAGCTCGGCGCCGCCGTCCAGGCCCCGGTCACCGTCGGTGCCTCTGCGCCCGTACCGGCCCCGGCCGCGGAGCCTGCCGCAGTCGCCGCCGCCTATGCGCAGGCCCGCCGCTGCCGGGAGGCGCTGCGGGTCCTCGGCCGCGCCGGGCAGGGCGCCGCCGCCGAGGACTTCGGCTTCCTCGGGTTGCTGCTGGCCGACGGCCGGGACGTGGACGGCTTCGTCCGCCGCACGCTCGGCGAGGTCGCCGACTACGACGCGCGCCGCGGCACGGAGCTGCTGCGCACGCTGCGCGCGTACTTCGACAGCGGGATGAGCCCGGCCCGTACGAAGGACGCCCTCCACGTACACGTCAACACGGTCGCCCAACGCCTGGACCGCATCGGCCGGCTGCTGGGGCCGGACTGGCAGTCGCCGTCCCGGGCGCTGGAGATTCAATTGGCTTTGCGGTTGCATCAGTTGTCTGCGGCACTCGGAGACTGAGCGGCCAGCACTGCCGCGAGGCCCTCTCGCAGATCCTTGACGAAATACTCGGGAACCTCCAGCGACGGGAAATGTCCGCCGGCTTCGGGCAACCCCCACCGCACGATCTGCCGGTACCGCTCCTGTGCCCAGGGGCGCGGACACTTCTCGACGTCGCGGGGATAGGCACTGATTGCAGACGGGACGTCGACCCGGAGTTCGGGGTCCAGCGAGTTGTGGCTTTCGTAGTAAATACGGGCCGCCGATGCGCCGGACCGCGTCAGCCAGTACAGAGTGACGTTGTCCAGAATGCGATCCTTGGAAATCGTCTCGAACGGGCTGTCTTCGGTGTCCGACCACTCGGCGAACTTGTCAAGGATCCAGGCAAGTAGCCCGACCGGCGAATCGACGAGCGAGTAGCCGATGGTCTGCGGTCGGGTCGCCTGCAGCTTCGCGTACGCCGCGCGGTGACGCCAGAAGTGGCGGGTGTCCTCGACCCACTCGCGCTCGGCCGCCGTCAGCCCGTCCGTCGTCAACCCGGGCGGCCCCTCCGCGAACGTCGTGTGGATGCCGAGAACGTGGGCCGGGAACCTGCCGCCGAGAACCGTGGTGATATTCCCTCCCCAGTCACCGCCATGCGCGAGGAACTTGCTGTAGCCGAGCCTTCCCATCAGCTCCACCCAGGCGGCCGCGATCTTTTCGGTTCCCCACCCGGTGGTGGCCGGCTTGTCGCTGTAGCCAAATCCCGGCAGCGACGGGACCACGACGTGGAACGCCGGCGCGTCCGCATCTTTCGGATCCGCCAGCTCGTCCACTACATCGATGAACCGGACAATGCTGTCCGGCCAACCGTGCGTCAAGAGCAGAGGAGTGGCATCCGCGCGCGCGGACCGGCGGTGCAGGAAGTGGATTCCCAGATCATCAATGGTCGTGCGGAACTGGCCGATGCGGTTGATGCGCTCCTCGAACGACCGCCAGTTGTACCCGGTGCGCCAGTAGTTCACGACATCGACGAGGTCGGCGAGCGGAACGCCCTGTTCCCATCGGCGAGGGCCGGGCGCGGCGCGATGGACCGTCTCGGCCTCCGGTAGCCGCGCCGCGGCCAGTCGCGCGCGCAGATCGTCGAGGTCGGCGTCGGTCGCGTGGGCTTCAAATGCTTGCACGTCGCTGGTCGGGCGGGGCATGAGACCTCCTGGCCGTCGCGGAACCGGCTACGACCCATCGTGAACCGGCTAAGGCGGTTCTAGCAGTTCCCCGAGTCGCGTCGCAACCGGCTAAGGTGGTTCCATGCGTGCTGCGTTCCCTGACTTCCGCCTCGGTAATGTGCTGGCGACCAGCTTCACGGGGACTCTGTCGGAGCGTCATGGCGACGCCGTGGAGCGCATTCCCGTGCCGCACCGACTCGTCGACTGGCTGGCAGTGAACGGCCTCGCAGTGGATTCCTGCACCGCTGCCCAGCTCGACCGCGCCCGGGAACTGAGGGAGGCGATTCATGCCGCCGCGACAGCGGCCGCGACCCAGGACGCTCTCCCTGTGTCTGCTGTCCAAGTCATCAATGACTGCAGCGCTCAGGGTCGGGCCGCGGCGATCCTGACGCCCGACGGTGAGCGACGATGGCGGCTCGGCTCGGCTTCCTGCGTGGAGGATGCCCTCGGCGTGATCGCCGCCGACGCGATCAGCATCATCGCGGGCGAACGAGACGGAAAACTGGCCCTGTGTGCCTCACCCACCTGCCGAGCCGCCTTCTTCGACACCAGTCAAAGTCGCACTCGCAAATGGTGCGACATGAACACGTGCGGGAATCGTCAGAAGAAAGCGCGCTTCAATGCCAATCAGCGCAAAAAACCCGGATCGGTGGAGTGAGCGTCAGCTCGGTACGTCCAAGCCCTCCTTCGCCGCCGAGGGCTCCGGCTCGATCGCCGACAAGTCCCGCTGCCGGGTCTCCTTCGCCGCGTACAGCGCGATCAGCGTCAGCACCGCCGCGCCCATGACGTACAGGGAGATCGGCGTGGAACTGCCGTAGTCCGCCAGCAGCGCGGTGGCGATCAGCGGCGCCGGCGCGCCTGCCGCGACCGATGAGAACTGGGCGCCGATCGACGCGCCCGAGTACCGCATCCGCGTCGCGAACATCTCCGCGAAGAAGGCCGCCTGCGGCGCGTACATCGCCCCGTGGAAGACCAGCCCGACACTCACCGCGAGCAGCAGTAGCCCGAAGTTCCGGCTGTCGACCAGGGCGAAGAAGGGGAATGCCCAGGCCGCCACGCCCAGCGCCCCGATGAGGTACACCGGGCGACGCCCGATCCGGTCCGAGAGCGCGCCCCACGCCGGGATCACCGCGAAGTGCAGTACGGAGGCGAGCAGTACGGCGTTGAGCGCGGTCTGCTGGGACAGCCCGGAGTGGGACGTGGCGTAGACCAGGACGAACGCCGTGATCACGTAGTACGAGATGTTCTCGGCCATCCGCGCGCCCATCGCGATCAGCACGTCCCGCCAGTGGTGCCGCAGGACCGCGACCAGCGGCAGCTTCTCGGCCGCCCGCTCCTCGCCCTTGCGGGCCGCCGCCTGCGCCAGCGCCGCCTTGAACACCGGCGACTCGTCCACCGACAGCCGGATCCACAGTCCGACCAGCACGAGAACGCCGGACAGCAGGAACGGGATCCGCCAACCCCACGACACGAACGCCGCGTCCGGGAGGAGCGCGGTCAGCGCCGCCAGCACCCCGGTCGCCAGCAGCTGCCCGGCCGGCGCGCCCGTCTGCGGCCAGGACGCCCAGAAGCCGCGCCGCCGCGCGTCCCCGTGCTCGCTGACCAGCAGCACGGCGCCGCCCCACTCGCCGCCCAGCGCGAAGCCCTGGACCAGCCGCAGCAGCGTCAGCAGCAGCGGCGCCGCCGAGCCGACCGTGGCGTGCGTGGGCAGCAGCCCGATCGCGAACGTCGCCCCGCCCATCATCAGCAGGCTCAGCACCAGCAGCTTCTTGCGGCCGAGCTTGTCGCCGTAGTGGCCGAAGACCAGCGCGCCGATGGGCCGAGCGACGAACCCGACCGCGTACGTCAGGAACGACAGCAGCGTCCCCACCAGCGGATCGGACTCCGGGAAGAACAGCTTGTTGAAGACCAGCGCGGCGGCCGACCCGTAGAGGAAGAAGTCGTACCACTCGACGGTGGTGCCGATCAGGCTGGCGGCGACGATGCGCCGCAGGCCGGCGGGGGTGGGTGGAACGTGCGCTGTGGCGGACATGGTCTCACTCCGGACCGGGAAGGCGGACGGGGAAGGCGGTGCGATGTCGCCACACGGTAGGAAGCCCTGCCCACGCCGCGTATGTGGCCGCGCCCCACACTTCCCGGCCGGGGTGTGCGGCCCGCGGCCATGCCGGGCAGCACGCCCGGGAGCGCGGGGTGTTCGCCCGCGTACCGCTGGGCGAGTGACAATGCGAGGGACACCCGCCCCTTCCGGTCGCACAGGCGATGCCGCGGGGTGAGCCTGGAAGGGGACGGTATCCGCGTACGGCTCGAACAGGAAGGTTGCACAGTGGACAGCGCGCACCAGGAGACGCAGGCGGAACACGCGCAGGAGGTCACGGTCGAGTGCAGCGGATGCAGGCCGGAGGACGCAGCGGCCATCTTCGGCGCGCTGCGGACGTCCTTCGCCTCCGACCGCGAGGCAGACGACGTGCCGCACGAGACGTCCGGGGCGGGACCGAGCGTGTGGACCGCGACCTTCGAGGTGAAGCGCCCCCGCGACATGCCGGGCCCCACCCCGCTCTCGGCCCCCTGCACGATCTCGCTGCAGGGCGGCTACCAGGCGGTGGACGAGCTGCGGAAGGCGTTGCTGCCCGCCTTCGTCGTGTCGGTCGCCGGCACGGCGGCGGGTGACCAGGAGGAGGAGGTCCAGCTGCGCCTGGAGAGCCGCTAGGACCCTAGGACCGTGCAGAGGGTGCGGACCGGGCCGGCCGACGGGCGAAGAAGTTCATCGCCGTCAGCGTCAGCACCGGCTCGCCCCGCTGGTTGAGCACCTCGATCCCCGTCCGCACGATGCCCCGGTCCGGCTTGGACCGGGACACTCGTGCGTCCAGGATCGTCGTACGGATCGACAGCGCGTCCCCCGGCCGCACCGGCTGTACCCAGCGCAGTTCGTCCACCCCGGGCGACGCCAGGCTCGCCACCTTGCTCACGAAGTGATCGGCGTAGAGCCGCATCATCACCGCACTCGTGTGCCAGCCACTCGCGATCAGCCCCTTGAAGGGCCCGTCCGCCGCCGCCTCGGGGTCCGTGTGAAAGCTCTGCGGGTCGAACCGCCGCGCGAAGTCGAGGATCTCCTCCTCGCTGAGCACGACGCTCCCGTACGTGTACACAGCGCCCGGCACGTAGTCCTCGAAGTACCGCTCGGTGCTCGGCGCCGCGAAGTCCGCCCCACCCGTAACCGTCGTTGTCATGCGAGCACGGTATGACGCTACTGACGGCCCTGTCAGGCGAGTCGCGTGACAGGGCCGTCGGTCAACTGCCGCTCACTCCTTGCGGTAGGAGTACGCCTCCCCGGCGGCCGCGGCCACCGCGTCCAGGTCCGCGCCGGCCGACGCGGTGACCACCGCGGCCACCGCGCCCTCCACGAACGGCGCGTCCACCAGGCGGGAGCCCTCGGGCAGTTCGTCACCCTCCGCGAGCAGCGCCTTGACCGTCAGGACGGCGCTGCCCAGGTCCACCAGGACCGCCACGCCCGCGCCGCGGTCGACCGTACGGGCCGCCTCGGTGATCAGCTCGGCGCTGGTCCCGAGGCCGCCGTCGGGCGTGCCGCCCGCCGCAGCGACCGGTGCCTTCGCGCCGCCGCCCGCCAGCCCCACGGCCAGCTCGGCGACCGACTCGGCCACGGGCCCGCTGTGCGAGACCAGCACGATGCCGACCAGCGACTCCGCGCTCATGCCGTCACCTCCGCGAGCGCCGCGAACAACAACGCCGAGGATGTCGCCCCCGGGTCCTGGTGTCCCTTGCTGCGCTCGCCCAGGTAACTGGCCCGGCCCTTGCGTGCCTGCAGCGGCGTGGTGTCCACCGCGCCCTTTTCGGCGGCCTCGGCGGCGGCCGCGAACGACGTGCCCAGCGCCTCGACCGCCGGGTCCAGTGCGTCCAGCATCGTCTTGTCGCCCACCGCGGAGCCGCCGAGCTGCGCGACCGCGTCGACCCCGCCGCGCAGCGCGGCGCGGAGCTCCTCGGCGGTCACGCCGGGCGCGTCGCCCAGCGTCTTGCCCGTACGGCGCAGCAGCGTCCCGTACAGCGGCCCCGAGGCGCCGCCCACGGTCGAGATCAACTGCCGCCCCGCCGTGGTCAGTACGGCACCGGGCGTCACCGGCGGCTCGGCTTCCAGGGCCTTGGCGACGGCGGTGAAGCCGCGCTGCAGATTGCTGCCGTGGTCGGCGTCGCCGATGGGGGAGTCCAGCTCGGTGAGGCGCTCGGCCTCCCGGTCCACCAGGGCGGCGGCAGCCTGCATCCAGCGGACGAAGAGCGCGGCGTCAAGGGCCGTTTCGGTCACGTGCTGCTCCTGAGATCGCGGTACGAGTGGGAGTACGAGTACAGGTGGAAGTACGAGTACGGGTGTGGGGTACGGGAAGTCGTCGGTCGTCCGGGCGTCATCGATACGGGCAGGTCAGCGCCCCCACCGTAGCCCGGGCGTCTGCACCGGCGCGTCCCACAGGCGCAGCGTCTCCTCATCCGCCTGACACAACGTCACCGAGGCGCCCGCCATGTCCAGCGATGTGACGTAGTTGCCGACGAGCGTACGGGCCACCGGCACACCGCGCTCGCCGAGCACCCGGTGCACCTCCGCGTTGAACCCGTACAGCTCCAGCAGCGGCGTCGCGCCCATCCCGTTGACCAGCGCCAGCACCGGCCCCGCCGGCCGCCAGTCGTCCAGGATCGCGCCGACAGCCGCGTCCGCGATCTCCCCGGAGGTCATCATCGGCCGCCGCTCCCGCCCCGGCTCGCCGTGGATCCCGATCCCCAACTCCAGCTCACCGGCGGGCAGATCGAACGTCGGGCTGCCCTTCGACGGCGTCGTACAGGCGCTCAGCGCGACCCCGAAACTCCGCGAGTTCTCCACCACCTGACGGGCGATCGCCTCGACCCGCTCCAGCGGCTGCCCCTCCTCGGCCGCCGCACCGGCCACCTTCTCCACGAACAGCGTCGCTCCCGTCCCACGCCGCCCCGCCGTGAACGTCGAGTCCGTCACCGCCACGTCGTCATTGACGAGCACGCTGGCGACCTGCACGCCCTCGTCCTCCGCCAGCTCCGCCGCCATCTGGAAGTTCAGCACGTCACCGGTGTAGTTCTTCACGAGGAACAGCACGCCCTGACCGCTGTCCACGGCCGCCGCGGCGCGCACCATCTGATCCGGTACGGGAGAGGTGAACACCTCGCCCGGACACGCCGCGTCCAGCATTCCGGGCCCGACGAATCCCCCGTGCAGCGGCTCGTGCCCGCTCCCGCCGCCGGACACCAGCGCGACCTTCCCCGCCACCGGCGCGTCCCGCCGCACGACCACCCGGCCCTCGACATCCACCACCAGCTCCGGATGTGCAGCGCCCATCCCCCGCAAAGCGTCCGTAACCACACTCTCCGGCACGTTCATCAGCATCTTCACGGGTACCTCCTGGTGAGACTAACAGCAAGGCCTCTGAGCAGTGTTTCCGCTGGTCGCGGTGGGTATGCCCAGTTCTCGATCTTGGCGGTTCCTGGCGGTCCTGAGCGGCTTCCAGCGGGTCTGATGCTGACTTTCCTGACTGGGTGTCAGGCCGGATAGCTGCCCAGAGTGAGCCCCCGCTGGAAGGCCCCGCCCCAGTATCGGCCGAGCGGCGATCGAGGTCACGGATCACGTCGAAAGGTGTTCACCCGAGGATCGGTACCTCGGGACGCCTATGAGACATCTGAACGGCCTCATTGGTTGTCATGCCGCTGGCATAGGCAACGCCGCCGTCACTGACGGTGACGTCGAGAGGGTCCAGCGCAACACCGCGAGCGATGCATCAACCGCCTCAAGCGGTGGCGCGGCCTGGCCACGTGATGCGACAAACTCGCCATCGCCTACCAGGCCGCACTCCACCTCGCCGCCATCCTCATTTGGGCACGACGACGAGCACGGACACAGAACCTAGTCGTCGGCGGACCACCACGCAGCACGCACGCGCAGTGATCCGGTGTCAGTGCAGCCGGCCCCGTTGACGACTTCCTCCCGGTCGAGGCTCCAGCCCACGACGCCGTTTCCCTTGCGGCCCAGCTCGATGAGCCGCTGTCCGCTGGTCTCCGTTCCGTCCTGCACCTGACACTCCAGGACGGACGTCCACGCCCGCCCGTCGACCGCCACCCCCACGGCGAGCAGCGGCAGCACCACGATGGTCAGCGCCGCGGCCGCCCACTGCTCGTAGCGGGCCGCGCGCCACAGCCACCCCGGCGGACGGTAGTTGCTGTCGTGGTGCCGGCGCCCGCGTCGCCCGGTCCGGTACTCGACGACGACCCCTTCCCGCAGCACGAACGCCACGAGCCCCGCCCCAAGGCCCCACCACACCCCATAGCAGCAGGCGGCGATCACTCCGACGGCCAGCGGATTGACCACGGTCAGCGCGAGCCGCCGCAGCGTGTGCACGAATCCGCCGCTCTTGGGCACGGCCCCACGTGCCGCGAACAGAGCGAACACAACACGCGAGACGACGACCGCGCAGACGCACCCCAGCAACGGCTCGGTCAGCACCATGCCGAGCAGCACGTCGGGCCAGTTGGCGGGCTCCATGCCGACGACGACGTCCCGCACGTGGTCGCGCCCGCCGACCGTGTACGCGATCTTCAGCGCCGGAACGGCCAGCGCGAGGGCAAGCAGAACGGTATGCCCGGGGCCGCCCTTGCGGTCGACGGACCGGGCCTGTTCCTGATCCCGGCCCTGTGTGCGGTCCTGGTCGTGATCCGGGTGGGGCATGAGGGCACTGAAGCACGCCGTCGCTGCGCCTCGGGCATACGACACGGGGCAGTCGGCGAGGCGGTTCCGGAACCGTGCCCCAGGCACGGCTGTCGTCCGGGTACCGGCTGGCGTCCAGGCGCAGGGGTGCGGTTGTCTCCGCCGCCAGCCGCCCCAGTCCACGTACAGCTCGCGCGCTTTGGGGCAGGGCGTGGGCGCAGGTGATCAGTCGACGGTGGTCAGCAGCTGGCCCATGGACGCCAGCACGTTGGGGGCGACTTGGTAGTAGACCCACGTGCCTCGGCGCTCGGAGGTGAGCAGACCGGCCTCCTTGAGCTTCTTCAAGTGATGGGACACGGTCGGCTGGGAGACGCCGACGTCGGAGATGTCGCAGACGCACGCCTCCCCGCCCTCGTGTGAGGCAACCAGGGAGAACAGGCGGAGCCGCACTGGATCGCCGAGTGCCTTGAACATCGCAGCGGTCCGGGTGGCCTCGTCCGCCGTCAGTGGGCGCTCGGTGAGCGGTGGGCAGCACGGTTCCACGCCCGGAGCGGGCTCCAGAGGTAGCGTCTTGGCATTCGACATACGTCTATGTTGGCATGCATCGAAACAAGGTCCAGGGCTTGCGTGGCGGCCGTAAGTCTGGCGCAGCTCAGGACTCGCCCCGCCGCGCGGAGGGTCCAGTGCCGCCCGCGGTAGGCGCTTCATCGCCCGCACGGCCTGATTAGATGTGTGCCTATGTTGACATCTGTCGAAGTGGGTGTCATGCTGGGCTGGTCAACATAGATAGACATCAAAGCAAGGGGGGCCGTCATGACTGAGCCCGCCACTGCTCTGCCCACCGTGGTCATCGGAGCCGGTCCGATCGGGCTGGCCGCAGCCGCCCACCTCATTGAGCGCGGTCTGGAGCCGCTGGTACTGGATGCCGGCTCCACGGCTGGCGCGGCTGTGCGGGAGTGGGGTCACGTCCGGCTCTTCTCGCCCTGGGCCGAGGTCGTCGACCCCGCCGCCGAGAAACTGCTGGCCCCCACCGGTTGGGTTCGACCGGACGGTGCCGCCTACCCCTCCGGCGCGGACTGGGCCGAGCAGTATCTTCAGCCGTTGGCGGCTGTCCTCGGTGACAGGGTCCGCTTCGGCGCTCGCGTCACGGGCGTATCCCGTGTCGGCCGCGACCGCGTCGTGGACTCCGACCGCGAGGGCCAGCCCTTCACTGTTCACGTCACTCATGCCGACGGCGCCGAGGAGCGCCTCACGGCCCGCGCGGTGATCGACGCCTCCGGTACCTGGTCGACCCCCAGTCCGCTGGGCGGCGACGGGCTGCCCGCTCTCGGCGAGCGCGCGGCCGCCGACCGTATTTCCTACCGTGTTCCCGACCTCAAGGACCTGGCCGTCCGCGCCCGTTATGCGGGCAAGCGCATCGCCGTGATCGGCTCCGGCGCCTCCGCTTTCACCGCCCTCGCCTACCTGGCCGACCTCGCCAAGGAGGCCCCCGGCACACGCGCCACCTGGATCCTGCGGCGCGGCCTCAGCGGCTCCACTTTCGGTGGTGGCGAGGCCGACCAGCTCCCCGCCCGTGGCGCGCTGGGGCTGCGCGCCAAGGCCGCCGTGGACGACGGGTACGCCGATGCCGTCACCGGCTTCCGTACGACCGAAATCGAGAAGTCCGGTGAGCAGCTCATCCTGATCGCTGAGGACGGCCGCCGCCTGGAACCCGTCGACGAGGTCATTGCGCTCACCGGCTTCCGCCCCGACCTGCGTTTCCTGGACGAGGTCCGCCTCGGTCTGGATGAGCGCCTGCAGGCCCCGGTCGAGCTCGCCCCGCTGATCGACCCCAACGTGCACTCCTGCGGCACCGTCTACCCGCACGGCGTCAAGGAGCTCTCCCACCCGGAGCAGGGCATCTACCTTGTGGGAATGAAGAGTTACGGGCGCGCCCCGACGTTCCTGGCGATGACCGGGTACGAGCAGGTGCGCTCCATCGCCGCCGCGCTGGCCGGCGACCAGGAGGCCGCCGAGCGCGTGGAGCTGACCCTGCCGGAGACCGGAGTGTGCGGTGGCGCCGGGCTCTTCGACGAGCCGGAGGCCGCCGAGGCGGACCAGTCCGGCGGAGGCTGCTGCGGTGCCCCGACCACCCTCCAGATCGGCGTCGGCGCGCCCGCCCCCTCCGGCGGCTGCTGACCGCAGTGACCCGCCTCGATGCGACTGAGGCCGCGACCGGGACCGACGCCCGGCCGCGGCCCCGCGCCGCCCTGCCCGCGCTGTGCGCCACCCAGATCACCAGCTGGGGCATCGTCTACTACGCCTTCCCCGTCCTGAACCCGCAGATCACCGCCGCCACCGGCTGGCCGGCGGGCGCGACTACAGCTGCGTTCTCCGCCGCCCTGCTCGTCTCCGCCCTGGCCGGCATCCGCGTCGGCCGCATCCTCGATCGCCGTGGCCCGCGCACCGTGATGACCTGCGGCTCGGTCCTCGGAGCGGGGAGCCTCGTACTCGTGGCCACTGCCGCCAACCTCGCGGTGTTCGTGGCCGGTTGGCTGTTGGCCGGGCTCGCGATGGCCGCCACCTTCTACCAGCCCGCCTTCGCCGCGCTCACCCGCTGGTGGGCCCCGAACCACGTCCGCGCCCTCACCACGGTCACCCTGGCCGGTGGCCTGGCCTCCACCGTCTTCGCTCCTCTGACCGCCGCTCTCTCCGACCGCATGTCCTGGCGTGCGACCTACCTGGTGCTCGCCGCGGTCCTGGCCCTCGTCACGATCCCGGCGCACGCCCTTGCCCTTAAGGCGCCCTGGCCCCCGGCCCCGCCCGCGCCTGCCCACGCCGGCGGCAGCCCCGATGCAGTGGCCCGTAGCCGGCCCTTCTGGCTGCTGGCCACCGCCCTCACCGGCTCGGCGTTCGCCATGAGTGCCGTGGTCGTCGCCATGGTCCCGCTCCTGCTCGACCGCGGCTTCACCACCGCCCAGGCCGCCTGGGCCCTGGGCCTTGGCGGGGCCGGGCAGACCCTCGGCCGAACCCTGTACGCCACGCTCGCCCGACGCACCGGCGCCACGGTGCGTACGACGGTCCTGATCGCGCTCGGCGGCGTCACCACGGCAGCCCTGGCGCTGGTGCCCGGCCCGTACGGACTGCTGGTCACCTTGTCGGTCGCGGCCGGCATGGTCCGCGGCAACCTCACCCTGCTCCAGGCCACCGCAGTCACCGACCGGTGGGGCACCGCCGACTACGGCCGCCTGTCCGGTCTGCTGGCAGCTCCCACTACCTTCGCCACAGCCCTCGCTCCGTTCGCCGGCGCCGCGCTCGCCCTGCCACTGGGCGGCTATCCCCAACTGTTCACTGCCCTTGCCATACTCTCCGCCCTCGCCGCCGCCGTCGCCCTGGGATCCAGGCCGCGCCGGAACCGCGTGCCACAGGGGACAGATCACTGATCATGAAGCGCCACAGGAGTTGACCGGACCGATCTCCCCAGCCAGCCCGTCGGCGAGCGATCGGAGCGTGTGGGGCTGGCCGTGCCGCGAAGTGCGGACGGCTTAGCTGCGCGGGGTCGGTGGCGGGGAGTCGGCAGAGGGTGCAGGCGGGAGTTGCTGGGCCGTGTCCGGTTGGAATTGGCGGCGCTGCAGGTCGTACGAGGCTCGGAACCGGCCGGCCGGAGTCACGTCAGGATCCATGAGGTCCGCGAAGCTTCCGTACTCGGTGACCTGGCGGTCATCTAGGTAGTAGATGAGATCGGCGTGGCGGACGGAGTGGAGGCGATGCGTGATCAGGACGATGGTCTGGCCAGTGGCGGCCAGGTCGCGGATCTTGTTGAAGACGTCCTGCTCGGACTCGGCGTCGAGCGAGGTGGTGGGCTCGTCGACGACGAGGATGTCGCCGGCACGGTAGCGGGCGCGGGCGATGGCGAGCTTCTGCCATTGGCCGCCTGAGAGGTTGTGGCCGCCCTTGTAGCCGCGGGCGAGGAGCGTGTCCAGGCCGCGGGGCATGTCGTCGATGATCGGGTGGGCGTCGGCGTACTGGACGGCATCGTCGAGCCAGTCGTCGGTGATGGGCGCTTCGGGGCGGCCGATGGTGATGTTGGCGCGGGCAGTGAAGGGCCAGCGGTAGTAGTCCTGGCTGACGAGGGCGACGCGGGAGAAGAGGGCGTGGCGGTCGGCCTCTGCGGTGCTGACGCCGCCGAGGAGGACATGCCCGTCGTCGGGGAGGTAGAGGCCGGCGAGCAGCTTGGAGGTGGTGGTTTTGCCGCAGCCGTTGCGGCCCACCAGCGCCACGATCTTGCCGGCGGGGATGGTGAGGTCGAGGCCGCGCAGGGCCGGTTGGTCATCGCCGGGATAGGTGAAGGTGACGTTCTTGAAGCGCACGGACTCGATGCACTCGGGCAGCGGCGCGCCGCCTGCCGGAATGGCGCGCTCGGTGGCCTCGGCGCTGATCCGGTCGAGGTCGCCGACGAACAACGCTTCCTCGTACATGAAGTTGACCTGTCGCACAAGGTTGTCCAGAGCGTTGGAGCCGGTACGGATGGCGATCACGGCGGTTCCACCTACGGACAGGGCCATGACGCCGGTCCACAGCAGCCAGCCGAGACTGCCGAAGGTGATCAGCATGGCCAGTCCGGTGCAGCAGGCGGCGATCAGGCCGGTACGGGCGGCCAGACGTGCCAGACGGGCCTGCTCCTGCTCGGAGTCCTCGGCCATGAGGCGGAAGTGCTGCAGGAGGAAAGCGCCGATGCCGTGGACGCGGATCTCGGCCGCGGCCTCGTTGGAGACGAGCAGATCACTGATGAGACGGCCGGCGCGGGCGTGCTGCATCCAGGCGTGGAAAGACTGGTACCGCCGCCGGGCTACGGACAGCGATGCCCAGGCGCTGGGCACTGTCGTTAGCATGATCAGGGGCAGTAGGGCGGGGTGCAGGGCGGTCAGCTTCGCGTAATCGGTCGGCGGTGGTGCCGGCGGCCAGCAGGGCGGCCAGTACGTGATTGACCTGCACCATCCCCACCGCCTGGGCGGCACCGCGCCCGACCTCGGCGGCGACAACCCTGCGCAGCGCGCGGGCGTCGGCCTGATAGGCCAGCCGGGCGGTAAGGGCGAGGAGGCGCGGCAGGCGGAGCATCATCGTCAGAAGGCTCATCTCCAGGAAGGCGCCGTTGTGGCGCGTCCAAGCAAAATCCTCCCGTAACCGCCCACCGAAAAGCAGCCGTTCGGAGTCCGACATCTTCTCCTCGGCGGTGGTCACCGGCGTACCTCCTGTGTGTCCGTCGGCTGCTGGTCGTCCTCCAGGTACAGCGGGGCGTCCTGTGCCCCGGAAGCTGCCCGCACGGCGGCGGCCAGGAGCGGCGCGTTCGTCCTGTCCATCACCGCCAGGGCCGCCTTGGGCTCCCACCAGCCCCAGCCGAGCAGCTCTTCTTCCGGAACGCGGATGCGGTCGTAGTGCCGCGGGGAAACGGTGGCGCTGAACACAAAGAGGTGGCACGCGCGAGGATTGCTGTAGTTTCCCGGACTCCCGCTGGACAGCCACTGCATGACAAGGAGGCGGCCCACTTGGACCGGTACGCCGGTCTCCTCCCTGCCTTCCCGCTCACAGCACTGGAGCGGTGTCTCGCCGCCGCGAGGCCCGTCGTCGGCCTTCCCGCCGGGCATCACCCAGTGCTTCGTCCCAGCGTGGTGGACCAGGAGCACGCGCCCGTCCTCGCGCTGAATGAAGGCGGCGGCTGCGGAGGTGACCAGGGCTCGTTGCTGTGGAGGAGGCGTGGACTGCGGGAGTGTGGACGTTGGGTCATTCATGCGGTGATCACCTCGGGATCTCGTGGAGATGCAGTTGCACGTGCTGCGTCAGGCTTTCGATCTGACGGTCGTCCGGACGGTGTCCTTCGTGCTGCGGCGGCGAGCGGGAGGGACCTGCCACTCTCGGTCAGCGTTCGAGAGTGGCCTCCCGGGCGGCGCGTGACCAGATGGACTGCTGTCGGAGTGTGAACCCCATGCGGTTCCAGTGGAAGAGCACATGGCGTGCCAGAACGCCGCGCATGCCGAGGGTGAGTCGCGCCCGTCGTTCGCGGCGTCCGCAAGTGCGCGACCGCTGTGCTCCAGTCCTTGGATCCAGTCCCGTACGGGCGTGAGGGGGCCGTCCGCCAGCAGAGGCTTGACATCGATCAAGAGCAGGCGGCGCAGGACGCCCACCATGCTGCTGACCCGGTCCGGGGGCACGCCGTCTGGGAGAGGACGGCGTTCTTCTACCTGTCCCCACACGTCGCCCTGTTCGCCCAATTCCAGGCCCGCGGCACGCATCAACAGCGTCATCGCCAGGAGCGAGGTTGCCTTGGCGTCCAGCAGCGCTTCGCAACCGTCGCCGACGACGTGGAGGTATTCGAGGACACCGATGCTGTCAGTGTGGAACAACTCGTGCGCGATCTTCATGCCAACCGGACCGCCAAAGGCGACGGTCTCAGGCTCGTACGGGAAGTGGCGCCAGGCTGCGACTGCACCCCGGGCGACGGAGCCTTCGAGCGCTTCGGTGATGGGCGCGATGGCGTCCTCCCGGGTCGCCTGTGGGCTTGGACAGAGGCGGAGTCTCCAGCACGGGTACTTCCGGACGAACCACCAAGTGTCGATCGACCCGTCGCGTAAGGCGGGCACGAGGCAGGAGCGGAAGGTTCGTTCCGCGGTCGAGTAGTCGGTGAACCGGATGTTCAGCTGGTGCCATCCGACGGAGTGGACGTCGAGCGCGGCCCGGCCGGCGGCCCGGTAACGCTCGATGGACTCTGCGAGCCGTGCGGGGGAGGTACCCGCGAACCGGGCATCGTCCTCGACCGCCGCTCCTCCGAGGACAGCCAGAACGGCGTCTTCGGCCTGGTTCATACCGTGAGGAGGCATGGACCCGCCACTCACGCCAACAGAAGGCAGATGTCCCACTGCCCGCGAGGTGTGGCGCCGAGTTCATCACCGGCGTCCTGGAACGCAAGGACAGCCCGGCTTTGCCATTGAGGAACCCAGCCTCCTCGGGCGGCTCAACAGTAAGGAAGCGGCGCTTCACCAGGTCGAGTCGCTGATTGAACAAGGCCGGAACCTCCGCGTCCTCGGCGACCCGCTGGACGGTGCGCAGGAGGCCGCCGAAGCCGTGGCACAGGCCGCGGCCGTCGATCTGATTCAGCTGATCCGGATCGCTCAGGCAGTGCAGCAGGGCGCGCTCGGCCATCCGCTTGCGGTCGCCGTCACCCAGGACGATGGCGGCGAGCTGCTGGGCACGGACCACGCCGGGGGTGCCGTAACACCAGGACAGCGTGGCCGGCAGGGGCTGAGCGAGGCCGCGGTGGCTGACCCAGCGGGGCCAGCGAACGCCTCGGTAGCCGCTCTGACGGACGTGGTCGAGCCACCGGCAGACGTGGCGCATGGCGTTCCCGTGCCCATCCACCGTGATTCCCGCACGCATGGCCAGGGCCAGCAGAGCGAGCGGGCCCGTAATACCGTGCGCCATGCCCGCATTCGCGTGCCCGCCCGGCGTGACTGTCTTGTCGCTGGCCGGGGCATGGCCGACCCACCAGCCGGGCAGCGGTTCTCCCTCGGGCCCGGTCACAGGTTCGGTCAGGCGGACCAGGTACTCCAGGACGCCCTTCATCTCCGGGCCCTGCGGCTGTCGGCGCAGCAGGAGGGCTCCGATTCCGGTCAGACCGCGGAAGACGTCGTACTCGGCGAACTCGGCGTGGCGGCCGGCGTCAATGCGAGCGTGTGCGGCGGCCAAGCGTGACAGGGCATGCCCGGCCACAATTCCGTCGAGGGTGTGAAGTGCTCCGGCGTACCGGTCCGTGCCGTCGGCGGCCAGATGCAGGACGAAGGTCATCGCGGGGGCGCCGAGATAGAGGCTGGCGTCGGTACCGTCGATCAGCGGTGTGACGCGGGTCAGGGCGTGGTGCACAGCTTGCCAGTCGCCGGTGCGGCGGCGGGCCCGCTCGATGTGGAGCAGAGCCATGCCGAGGTGACCGTGAGCGAGGGACTGGCGGCCGGCCAATGAGATGTCAGTGGTCGGCAGGGCGGTGGTCACTGTGCGCCTCCTTCGCGGCGGATGCTCCAGGACTGAGCGGCTGCTCGGGCGATCCGACGGCAGGTCGCTTCGGCATCGCGATCGACGCCTGCGACGCGGTTGTGGTGCATGTGCAGCAGTGACGGCAGCACACTGCCTGCGGCAATGCCCGCAGCGTCGAGCGCTTGGCGGTAATCGACGAGCGCCGTCTGCCGCAGCTCCCACGCCTCCGCGACGGCTTCTCCTCCACTGAGGTTGCTGAGCGCGGATCGGCGAACACCCACGTCCGTCAACTGCACAGTGAGCGATTGGACTTGCCGTGGTGTCGGCTCGCCGTCGCCGCGCAGCAAATGCCGGAGCAGCCAGTCGTTCCCGGCTTGCCACGAACCGAGGAAGCCCGCAGCGATGTCCACAAACGATGCTGCGGTGACAGCCGACTGAAGATCGGCGGATATGGTCAAGGACATCTGCGCGAGGGCGGCGGTCGAATCGGCCACGAAGAACGCCTCAGCGGCCGCCAGGGCGGCCCCGGTGCCGTAGCGGCCCGTCTCCGGCTGGTCGGTGTCCCACTGCAGGCGTTGGACCAAGCCTTCCGCGCAGAGCTCCGCCGCCCACGCGGCCACGGTCTGCGCCGTGGCACCGAACGCCTCCGGTCCGGGTTGCCGCAGCCGCAGTCGCAGGTGCGGGTCGGGGTCCGCGTACCGAACGAACCATGCTTCGGTCGGCGCGGTACCGCCATGGCGCAGCAGACGGGGGAGGTGCGCGGTCAGAACCTCCGGTGCGCGAGCAGCGCTGCCGTACAGCTTGGCGTACGCCCACTCCGATGCCCCCGGAATGCGATGGGAGTTCCGGTTGGCCAAGACGGTGGCGTGACGCAGGGGCGCCGGAGCGGACTGCTGATCGGACGCGAACAGCATGGTCACCTCATGGGCCCGGCCGACCCAGCCGTACGAGCTCTCCTCCGGTGCCTCATGCAGCACGGCGGTGCCGTGCCGGCGCAGCTCGGCGCGCAGTAGTTCTTGATGGACGGGGAGATCAAGGTCGAGCCGGAGACGCTGATCGCTGCTGCCGACGTACACGGTGCGGGGCACCCCGTACTGGATCCGCCAGTTGGTGAAACGGAGCATCCAGTCCTCTCCGTCACCGAGGTCGCGAGCGTGCAAGCGCCACAAGGCCGCGGACAGGACGGTGCGTCCGACACGGACCGTGATACATGGCTGGGCCTCCTTCGAGGACTGCGGTGCCCGGGGCGGGCGGGACTCGTACCGCCCGCCCCGAGCAGAGCCCGGTCAGCCGCAGGTGCTGTTGGAACAGGCGGACTGGCAGGTCGACGTGCAACCGTCACCGGTGTCGTTCAGCAGGGCCTGCACCACGGGAGCGGATGCCACGGTCTCGATGTCGAGGTCGAAGTCCGACCCGGAGTCGGTCGTGAACGGCGTCCCCGTCTGCGGCTTGGTCGCGATCTGTGGTGCCATCTCGTCTCCTCGGTTGAAAAGAATGGGTAGATGTGCGGATCGTGCTGGTAGTGCCACCCGGCTACGACGCTGAAGTCGTCACGGCCAGGAGATCGTGACCCGCGTGCGCGGCCGGTCGATGACCCGGCCCGCGGGGAGTTGGTCGTCCGGCGTGTTCGCCGGGAAGACCTCGATGTGCGCCTGGTGGCCACGGTGCTCGCCGTTCCACTTCTGGATCTCGTCGACGAGGCGCTCGGCGACCTTCTGGGCGTCCGGCCCATGGCCGACCGCACCCAGCTCGTACCGGTCCTCCTCATCGGTCGCCCGGGACGTGCGGTAGGCGAAGCTTCCGCCGTCCACAAGCGTCGGAATGCCGATCGGAGAGGCGACGGCGACGATGCCGCGCTGGCGTGCTGCAGGCTTCGCAGCCATCAGGGGCAGATTGTCCAGGGCCGTGGTCAGCCACAGGTCCAAGTGGTCCTTCGGCTCCATCCCCCCGACCGTCACGCCCGACCACGCCTCCGTCCGCGGGCCGGCGAGTGCCGACCGCAGGGCCTCGATATCAGGAACGGGGTGGCCGTCCAGGCGCAGAGCGACCTCAGCGCCCTCCTCGTCGTGAAGGGACTCCAGACGCATCCGGTTCTCGCCGGCGCCGCGCATCGGCACGAAGCCGCACTGCTCGAATCCGTCGCTGACCAGGCGGTTGCCTTTCCGAATGAACGCGATGGTGCGAGTCATGCTGCGCATCCGCAGCGGCACGACCAGCCGGCCACCGTCCTTGAGTTGCTCGATCCAGGCGGGAGGGATGTCTGCCGCCTGCACCGTGACGATGATGCGGTCGTACGGCGCGTGGTCGGGCACGCCGGCCTCGGCGTCGGCCGTGACCACGGTGATGTTCCGGTAGCCGGTCTCCGCGACGAACCGTTCCGCGCGCTCGGTGACGTCGGGATCGATGTCCACGGTGACGACGCGTCCCTGCTCGCCGACCATCTCCGCGAGATAGGCGGCGTTCGGACCGCCGGAGCCGATCTCCAGCACCGTCATGCCCGTCTTGATGCCGGCCTGCTCGATCTGCATGGCCTGAACCCGCGGGGACGACACGGAGCTGATGTCCACGCCGTTCTCGTCGGTCTTGGTGATGGTGGCGGACTCTGCCTGATAGGTCTTGGCCGCTTCCACCTCGGGGGTAGCCAGATGCCGGGGAACGGCGCGGAATGCGGCTACTACACGGGGGTCACGGGCAGCCCCGAGTTCGATGAGCTGCTGCACCATCGCGTCGCGCATCTGCTGCTCGGTGGGAGTCTGTTGGCCGGTCTCAGTGGTCATGGCAGGGACGTTATCCACGTGTGGTCTCCTCTTCGGCGCTGCGCGCCGAGCACGAGTTGAGCGGATATTTCGAGGCGTCGGCAGGTGGGGTAGGGCTCGCGCGTCAGGGACTCTGCGTTGCCTCGCGCCGGAATGCGCAACCGAGTTCCGGAGCCTGTCGCCTCTCAGGCGGAGCATCACCGCGTTGCTCAGGCAGGTGGCCTGACCCACCCTGACCGCTCGTCCTGTCCTCATCAGTGGGGAGGGTCAGGGTGGGCGTTGATGCCGCCCTCTGCCGGGTTTCCTGGTGCCGGGCATTGGGGAGCCTGCGGTCCGCGGTACGTCCGGCAGGGGGCGGGGCTATGGGAGGGAATAACGCTCCTCTTGTTCCTGATCCACTATGTGGACCAACTCAGCGATGCAGGTCTCGCAGGCAAACATGTGCCCACAGCCCTTGGGGGTCCTGGCCGGCCCGAGCCACATCACAGGAATGCCTCGTCGACGGCAGTAGAGCTTGCAGCGGGGACCGACGACCCAGGAGTCGTGCACGCTGTCTTGCGGAGGCAGGGTTTCAACTCCAGCGGCACCCGGGTGCCGTTCCGGCATAGGCGGTGCCTGGGGTGAGGGCGGGGGCGTGTGCCGACGGTGCAGTCTCTCGCCGACGGCGAGCGCGAGCCGGCAAAGGGAGGGGGAATCGCGTACATCAGCCGATCACAGGGCGGTGGGGCGCTTCAGGAACAGGTCGCGGAATGCGGCGGTGAGAGTGGCCAGGTTCCGCATGTGTTCCCACGCCTGGTAGTGCGTGGTCTCTGCGGTGGGACGCTTCTGCAGGTCGAGAAGGTTGTGGGCGACCCGGTACAGGGCTCGTACCGCTGGGCGCTCCTTGGCCCGGAAGTCCACTGCCTCCATCAGCAGCCGAAGGTGCTTGTGCAGTTCCACCGTCCGGCCGTCGACGGTGTCCCGAGGCGGCATGCTCACGCCGGGGACAAGAGCGAGTTCGATGGTCGTATTGATCAGGTCGATGTCAACCTCTTGGTGCGCATCCAACCTGATCTCCGAAGTGGGCGGCTCGACCGCGCTCTTATGGCTTCCCATCACGTGCCGGCCTCCTTTCCTGTGAGCCACGGTTTGGCTGACACATCCAGGGAACCGCTTCAAGGCGCAGCGCTCCACGGCATCAATGCGGCACTCTTGATGCAGATCTGATGCACGGCTGCGCAGCATGGGTACGCCCGGACAAGCCGGGGAAGCGAACCGCAGTGGGGTTGGCTAAGCGGCGGAAAGCTCTGGGTTACAGTCAGGAAGGACTTGCCCACGCGCTCGGCGTGGACCGCACAACGGTCCAGCGCTGGGAGAACCACAAGGTTTCGCCGCAGCCGCCGATTCGGCCGAAGCTGGCGGAGCTGCTGAACATCGGCCTTGACGAGCTGGACGTCCTGGTGGCGCCGCCACCGCCTCCTGAGGAAGCCGCAGGGTTGCCATCAAGCGATGATCACCACGGCTCTGGGGACATAGACGACATGATCCGACGCGAATTCCTGCGCGCGATTGCCGTAACCGGCGCCCTGACCGCTTTGCCGCTGGATGAGGCTGAGGCCCTGGCCGAGGGAGTCCGCCGCGGGGCCTCCGCCGACTTCGCACGGATGAACAGTCATCTTTGGCAGGTCTACCAACTGGCCCGTTCCAAAGGTTCGGTGTACCCGATCGTGCGCGACCAGCTGACGTCACTCAACGGGGCTCTGGCCAACCGCTCGGATGCAGAAGTGCGGGCACTGTGCAGCGCTGCCGGCGACCTGTTCCAGCTTGCCGGCGAACTGTCCTTCGACGGGAACCGCTACACCGACGCAGCGGCTTCCTACATGCTGGCCGCGTCGGCGAGCAAGGACGCCAAAGCCTTCGATCTGTGGGCCTGCGCGCTGACCCGTCAGGCGTATGTGGACGTGTACGAAGGCCGGTACCGCGAGGCCGCAGACGTGCTGTCGGCTGCCGAAAGGGTCGCCAAGCGCGGAGACAGCTCCCTCTCCACACGCCACTGGGTGGCCGCCGTACAAGCGGAAGCCTTCGCCGGCCTGGGAGACCTCACAGCGTGCGAGCGAGCTCTCGACGAAGCGGAGGAAGTGCAGAACCTCGCCACCCCTGCGCATAACGGAGGCTGGCTGAGGTTCGACGGCTCTCGGCTCGCCGAGGAACGTGGAGCCCGGTACGTGCAGCTCGGCCGGCTCGACCTCGCCGAAACAGCGCTGACGACCGCGCTGAAGCAGGGCGCTCTCGCTCAGGGGCAGTCCTTCCGCCGGCGCGGTGCCGTGCTCACCGACCTCGCAGCGATCGGCGCGAAAAGGCGAGATACGGACCAGGTGATCACGTACGGCCGGGAGGCGCTGACCCTGGCCCGGGAATCTTCCTCCGGCTACGTCGCCCGTAGACTCCAAGGCCTACGAGCTGTGATCGGCCCCCTGGCCCGGGATCGGAGGATCGCCGAGCTGGGAGCGGAGATCAGCGCACTGAGCACGACGTGACGAGAGGGGCCAGCATGTCGCAGACCGAGGGCGCGCGACTGTTCCGTGAGGCGTGGATCGCAGGCGTTCACCAGCACTTCCCCGGCGAGCCGAAGGCCGGCTATGTGACGCCTTGGGAGGACACCCCTGACTGGGAGCGTGCAGCGGCTGGTGCCGTGTACGAGCAGGTGCGCCAGTTCCTCGATCTGAGCGGCGGCCACGCTTCGCGGCTGTCGCGCGAGCAGAAGGGGCGCTTCGTGGCGACGTGCTGGACGGCTCAGATGTACAAGCACTTCGAAGACCCCAAGCCGGGCTATGTCGCGGACTGGCCCGACCTGCCGCAGTGGCAGCAGGAGACCGACTCGGACATCTTCGAGGCCATCGAGAAGAGCTTGAGCTAAGCGACAACTCGCGTGGCCCCGGAGCCTCAGCGCATGGGCTCCGGGGCGACACGGGGAGTAATTGTCAAGACTTGTGGGTCGCTCGGCTCTCGCGCACCGTGCGTTCACATGACCCAAGAGCACATCTGCCCACCTGGTGAGTCAGGTGATACCGGTACAGAAAGCCGCTTGACTCTGTCATCACTGCGAGGCGTCGATCTGCGGTGATGCAAAAGCGCGAAGGTCGAGTGGATTGAGAACGGTCGGGGATGCCTATCTTCCCCCGTTGGTCCAGCTTTGGCGTAGCGGGGAATGCGGTGAGCGTGGACGTGTGTGGGGAGCGGGCTGACCGCCAAGTCAGCAGCCCCATGGGTGGCTGGCAATTACGGTGCAGCGTGGCTCCACCACGGCCTCAGCTGGCCTCATCGGGTTGCGACAGGCGGGGCGGCCATAGCCGCATGGGGCGCCAGCGGCGGCGCCGAGTCGATTGCGCGCGCTGTCTGAGCCGTTTCCGCTGAGCTACGGCTGGTCGTCCATGAGGTCGAGGTCGTTCCATGCCTGCTGGACCTGGCCGGACGCGCGGCCGGTTTTGGTGTCGGTGAGTTCGCCGAGGATCGCCTGGGTGACGGCGACCATGGCGGTGAGGGAGACGGTGCCCCTCACGCCCTCGATGGGCGTGAGGATCATGTGGTCGGCGTCCTCGGCGAGGGGGGAGGAGCGCAGGTCCGTGAGGACGCTGACGGTGGCGCCGCGTTCGCGGCCCATCCGGGTGAGGCCGCGCAGGGCGCGGGTGAGGCGCCAGACGTTGAGGACGAGCAGGCAGTCGCCCTCCTGGAGCCGAGTGATCTGAACGGCCTGGGTAGTGGCGGAGCCGAGGGCGAGCTGGATGTCGTAGCCCATGATGGTGCCGAGGTGGCCGAGGATGTGGGCGGGCCCGGCCCCGCTGCCGGAGCTGACGATCACGGTGCGGCGCGCGGTTCTGATGGCCTGGGCGGTGGCTCGGATCGCCTGGAGGTTTTCCTCGGTGGCCAGTGCGGTGACGTTGGTCGCGTCCTGGTGGAGCGCCCGGGCGGCTGCTTCCGGGGGACCAGACGGGCCGGGATTGCCGGAGACCACGGAGCTGAGGTAGTGGGCGCGCAGCTCCTGTCGGAGGTCTGTCCAGCCCTCGAAGCCGAGCTGTTGTGCGGTGCGGACCACGGTGGAGACATTTACCCCGGCCCGTTCGGCCACCTCGCGGGCCGAGGAGTACGTGGCGAACTGCGGCGCCCTTACGAGGACATGGACCACGCGCTCGGCCTGCGTGCCGAGCCTGTCGCGGCCCTCGCGCCCGGCAAGCCATTCCTCGATCGACACGCCGTCCTCCTCGTGGGTCCTGTTGTTGGTCAAGTCGCCGGGAGAGGGCCGTGTGTGACCTGGAATTCCCGGGTGTGCGCACTGTCGGCGGAGCCGAAGAAGGGTGCCAGGCTCCGGCTGAACTCCAGGCGCTCGGGGGAATTCTGCCAGGCCGTATACGCGGCGGAGTCGGCCCACAGGGCGGTGACGACGACGCTGTCGGGTTCGTCGTCGGGGAGGAGGAGCTGAGAGGAGAGGGCGCCAGACGCTTCGAGGATGCCGGCCGCGCGGTAGTGGGCGATCAGGTCCTCGACGCGACCCGGGGCGGGCCGCAGCGTCAGCATCGTGAATCTCATGCAACAAGCGTTGCAGGAAGCTTCCTGAACATCAAGTGTTGTTTTGATGCCGTTGTGCATCTAGCGTTGCGTGCCATCTCCCCGCCCCCCACCTCCCTCGCTCCCCGTGGAGGCACTGTGACGACTTCCGAGACCGGCCGCTCGACCGCCGCCGGCCAGGATTTGTTGGTCAGACTCGACCGCCTGGAACCTGGCCGCCCGCATCGCCGCCTGATGTTCCAGGGCGGCCTGGGGTACACCTTCGACTCCTTTGACGGTGCCCTCATGGGGTACGCGCTCTCCGCGGTCATCGTGGTGTGGGGCATCACCGCGGGCACCGCCGGCTGGCTGCTGTCCTCGCTCTTCTTCGGCTACCTCGTCGGCGCGCTGGCCGCGGGCATGCTTGCCGACCGGTTCGGGCGGCGCCAGCTGATGATGTGCGCCCTCCTGCTGTTCTGCGTGTTCAGCCTGCTCATGGCCACGTCGTCCGGGACCGCCGAACTCTTTGTGTGGCGGGCCCTGTCGGGTGTCGGCATCGGCGCGGAGACGACCCTGATCGCCCCGTACATCTCCGAGTTCCTGCCCGCCCGTCACCGAGGGCGCTTCGTCGCCCGCACAGTCGGCTTCCTCGCCCTCGGATACGTCCTTGCCGGCATCGTCGCGCCACTCGTGATCGCCCCGCACCCCGAGACGGGCTGGCGTTTCGCCGCCGTTCTCGCGGCCGCGCCGGTGCTGTTGCTGCTGTGGTGGCGCAAGAGCCTGCCGGAGTCCCCGCGCTACTTGATCGCCCAAGGCCGGATCGCCGAGGCCACACAGGTCGTCGAGAAGATCGAGCGGGAAGCCGGTGCGAATGGACAGGATGCGCTGCGGACCGACGAGGACGCCCCCACTCTGGCTGCCGCTGCTCCCGCCGTCGCACCTGCCAAGCAGGGCGTCGCCCGGCAGCTGGCCGCCCTGTGGCAGGGAAGAACGGCCCGCACCACGCTCGTCCTGTGGGTGCTGTGGTTCATCCTCACCGGCGTCAACTACGGCTTCACCAGCTGGATGCCCGCCATGCTGGTGGCGGCCAAGGGCTTCACGATCACTAAGTCGTTCGTCTTCGCGCTCGTCACCGCCCTGGCCCAGATCCCCGGCTACTACGTGGCGAGCGCCCTCATCGAACGCATGGAACGCAAGTGGCTCATCGCCGCCTACGCCACCGGCGCCACCCTGGCCGCCCTCGGCGTGGCCCTGGCGGAGGGACAGGCGGCACTGCTGGTCAGTTCCGCTTTCCTCGCCGCCTTCACCAACGGCTCGGCCGCCGTCTACTACGCCTACACCGCCGAGCTCTACCCGACCGCCATCCGCACCACCGGAATGGGCGCAGCCTCCGCCGTCGGCCGGATCGGCGCGATCGTCGCCCCCATCACCATCGGCTACCTGTACCAGAGCGTCGGCTTCACCAACGTCTTCCTGGCCTTGGTCGGCTCCCTCGCCGTCGCCGTGGCCGTGATCGTCGCGTTCGGCGAGAAGACCGCCGGACGCAGCCTGGAACAGCTGGAAGGTGTCACCGCATGACCGCCCCCATCACCCCTCGCCTGCTCATCACCGGCGCCCATCTCCTCCACCCCGAGCAAGGGGAACTCACCGACGTCTCATGGATCGAGGTCGCCGACGGGCGCATCGCCGCCACCGGCACCGGCCGCGCCCCGGCCGCCGGCGACGGGGTGCGCGTGCTCGACGCGGCCGGGGCCACCGTCCTGCCCGGCCTCATCGATGCCCACGTCCACATCCTGATCACCAGCCTCGACCCCATCGAGCGCGCCTCCCACACACCCGGCTACGCGACGGTCCGCGCCCTCAAGGAGGCCGGGCGCATGCTGCGCCGCGGCTTCACCACCGTGCGGGACGTGGGCGGCGCCGATCACGGCATGACCCGGGCTCTTGCCGAGGGGCTGATGCCCGGGCCCCGGCTCGTCCACGGCGGCAAGGCGCTCTCCCAGACCGGCGGGCACGGCGACATGCGCCCGCTCTCCGACGACAGCACACCGTGCTGCGGGCACGAGCCCGGCTTCTCCCGGATCGCCGACGGCGTGGACGCCGTGCGCGCCGCCGCCCGCGACGAGTTCCGCAAGGGCGCCCGGCACCTGAAGATGCTGCTCTCCGGCGGCGTCGCCTCCCCTCACGACCAGGTCTCCGCCGTCCAGTACACCGACGAAGAAGTCCGCGCGGCCGTCACCGAGGCCGACAACCACAACAGCTACGTCACCGTGCACGCCTACCACCCCCGCGGCGTCAACCGCGCCCTGCGCGCCGGCGTCCGCTGCGTCGAGCACGGCAACCTCCTGGACGACGAGACGATCCAACTCCTGCTCGACAACGACGCCTTCCTCGTCCCCACGCTCATCACCTACGAGAAGCTGGCCGAGGCCGGCCGACAGCACGGCCTGGGCGAAGCCTCGTTCCGGAAGATCGACGACGTGCGGGAAGCCGGGCTCGGCGCGCTGGAGAAGGCACACAACGCAGGCGTGAACCTCGTCTACGGCTCCGACCTCCTCGGCCCCATGCACGACCATCAGCTCGACGAGTTCACCCTGCGCGCCCAGGTGCAGCCCAACGCCGACCTCATCCGCTCCGCCACCACAACTGCCGCACGCCTGCTGCGCATGGAAGGCCAGATAGGCACGCTCGCCACCGGCGCCCACGCCGACCTGCTCGTCATCGACGGCAACCCGCTGGAGGACATCTCCGTCCTGACCAAGCCGCAGGAGCGCCTGGAGCACGTCATCAAGGGAGGCACACCGATCTGACCTTGACGCATCCTCCCTTGCACCGCCGAAACGAGGGCGCGCGGTCAGCGCAGAGTGAGGTGCTTGCCGTCGATAGTCACGCCGTACCTCATACAGCCGACGCCGGGCAGGCGACGTGGTGGCACATCTTGCCTGTCCGGCGTCGACCCCATCAGCCCACCATGCGGGTGACGGGGTTGCCGCACGGCCTGCGTGGCCGGACTACTCGCGGCGAGGAACGGGCAAGGCCCCGTGTGACCCAACGTCCCGCGCCGTCCCAGTGCTCGGCTGCGGCGTTGTGTTCCGTGATCCATCGGGCCCTTGGCGCGCAGGTAGTGTGCGGAGATGGGCAACGGCGGGACCATCGACCCCGCCCGGCCCCAGTATCGGCCGAGCGGCGATCGAGGTCACGGATCACACCGAAAGGAGTTCCGCGGCTCCCACGTGCGTGCGGTGGTCAGTGCTCGGTGGTGCCGAGGTCGTCGGAGCAGCACCCGGCCTTCAGACGTGACCACTGGGCGAGCGGACGGCCGTCGGCACTCAGCGGATCGTCCGTGCCCGTCCACCCCTGCGGCCAGCCGGCGGGCGAGTCCTCCCAGCCCTCCTGCCGCCCGTAGACCGTCCTGTCCAGCAACGCATAGTTGTTGTCCATGGCTTCGACGCCGCGGCCTGTCGTCCAGTACGTCTCGAACACCCGGTCGCCCTGCCGCAGATAGCACGCCAGCACGAAGGGCCCCCGGCCGCCCAGCAGCGCGTCCAGGGAGTCCTGGGCCGAGTACCAGGGCATGTCCCAGCCCATGAAGTCGCGGTAGCGGACGCTCTCCTCGTACGGGCCCTGGCAGAACGTGGCGTAGGTGACGTCGCGGGAATGCAGCGCCGACAGCTCACGCACCTGCGAGGTGAAGAACGTGCAGCCCTCGCACTGCTCGGCGGCGGGCCGCCCGGTGTGCCACATGAAGTAGTAGGCGATCAGCTGTCGGCGGCCTTCGAACGTCTCCAGCAGCGTGACCGGACCGTTGGGGCCCGTCAGCGTGATGGCCGGGTCCGCCTCCACCATGGGCAGCCGCCGGCGGGCAGCGGCGATCGCGTCGCCCTCGCGGGTGTGTGCCTTCTCGCGGGTCCGCAGCGCATCCAGTTCGGCTTGCCAGGTGGCCCGGTCGACGACCTTGGGCGCGGCTGCGGTCGGATCGATGATCATGAGATTCTCCTTCGTCCCTGTGGACTGTCACCCCACCGACGAAGGGCGCCGCCCGGAATCGACATGGCGGCACGGAAATTCTCCGGATTTTTCAGAGGGCGCGGAGGCGGTTGGTCAGATACCGGCGCTCGGGCTCGGTCGGCGCCAGCTTCAGGGCCTCCTCGTACGCCGCCTTGGCCTCGGCGACCCGGCCGGCTCGGCGGAGCAGGTCGGCCCGGGTCGCGGGCAGCAGGTGGTACCGGTCGAGCCGGCCCGACGCCGTCAGCTCGTCGACCAGTGCCAGGCCGGCCGGAATCCCGTGCGCCATCGCGACCGCGACGGCACGGTTGAGCTCCACGACCGGGGAGGACACCAGCCGGCTGAGCTGCGCGTACAGCGTGGCGATCCCCGGCCAGTCCGTGCTCGCCGCGTCCGGTGCGGTGGCGTGGCAGGCGGCGATCGCAGCCTGCACCTGGTACGGCCCGGCACGCCGCATCGCCAGCGCCTCGTCGAGCGTCGCCACGCCCTCGGCGATCAGCGCCCGGTCCCACCGGGAACGGTCCTGGTCCTCCAGCGCGACCAGCACGCCGTCGACCGTACGCGTCGCGCGCCGGGCCTCGTGCAGCAGCATCAGCGCGAGCAGTCCGCGCGGCTCGGGTTCGGATGGCATCAGCCGGACCAGGACCCGGGTCAGCCGGATGGCCTCGGCGGCCGGTCCCCGGCGTAGGTCGCCCTCCCCGTCACTCTCGTGGAAGTCCTCGTCGTAGCCCTCGTTGAAGATCAGGTAGAGCACCGCGAGGACGGCGGCGAGCCGTTCCGGGAGGAGCTCGGCGGGCGGGACCCGGTAAGGGATTCCGGCCTCCTGGATCTTGCGCTTGGCGCGGACCAGGCGCTGCGCCATCGTGGGCTCGGTGGTCAGAAAGGCCCTGGCGATCTCGGCGGTGCTCAGGCCGGCCAGCGTACGCAGGGTGAGCGCGACCCGCGCCGGGAACGGCAGCGCCGGGTGGCAGCACGTGAAGATCAGCCGCAGCCGCTCGTCCGGGACGTCCGCCGTCGGCGCGCCTGTCGACGGATCCTGCGGGTCGCGGTCGCGTGCCAGCACGGCGAGTTGGCGCAGCTTGGCCGCGCCTGCCGCGTCGCGGCGCAGCCGGTCGAGCGCGCGGTTGCGGGCCGTCGTGGTGAGCCAGGCGCCCGGCCGGCGCGGCACGCCGTCGCGCGGCCAGCTCCCCAGCGCGGCGGCGAACGCGTCCTGCGCGCAGTCCTCGGCCAGGTCCCAGTCCCCTGTGAGCCCGATCAGGGTCGCGACGACTTGGCCCCACTCCTCCCGGTAGGCCGCCTCGACCGCCGCTCGTACCGGGTCGCCGGGCGCGGTCATTCCCAGACGGGGCGGATCTCGACCCCGCCCCACCGCGCGTACGGATGACCCGCGGCGATCTCGATCGCCTCGTCCAGGTCCGCGCACTCGACGATCACCACACCGCCGACGAAGTCCTTGGTCTCGGCGAACGGCCCGTCAGAAACCAGGGTTTCGCCCTCCCGGACCCGGACCGTGGTCGCGTCCACCACCGGACGCAACCGCGCGCCGACGAGCGCGCCACCACGCCGTTCCAGGTCGGCCAGCCACGCCTGATGTACGGGGTCCGCCGCAAGCTCCTCGTTGCTGGGGGAGACCGTCTCGCCGTCGCAGATCAGCAACACGTACTTCATGCGGTGGATTCTGCCGGACCGGATGGCTGCCCGGCGGCCCACGCGCGGGAGAACCCGCCGGAGGGCCACCGGGCGCCGGGCGACTCAGAGCCGGTCGAGGATCTTCTTCAGCTGCTCGACCTCGGTGGACTGGCCCTTGACCACGTCCGCCGCGAGCTTCTTGGCCGTGGCGTTCTTGCCGTTCTGCTGCTCGTCCTTGGCCATGTCGATCGCACCGTCGTGGTGGCCGATCATCATCTCCGCGAACTTCTTGTCGAAGTCCGTGCCCTTGGCGGCCTTCAGCTCCTTCATGTCCTTGGCGGTCATCATCCCGGACATCTCATGCGTCCCGCCGGAGCCGTGCTCCATGCCGCCGGAGCCGTGGTCCATGCCGGGCATGCTGCTGGGGGACTCGGGCTTGCCCCACGCCTTGAGCCAGGAGCGCATCTTCTCGATCTCCGGGCCCTGGGCCTTCGCGATCTCCGCGGCCAGTTCCTTGATCTCCGCGTCCTCGGCGCGCCCGTCGACCAGCTCGGACATCTCCATGGCCTGCTGGTGGTGGGGGATCATCATCTGCGCGAACATCACGTCCGCGTCGTTGAACTGCCCGGGGGCGGGGTTCTCACCCTTGTTCGGGGTGGCCGTTGCCGATGCCTTGCCGTCGTGGTGCTGCGAGTTGCCCGTGTCGCTGCCGCTGCCGCAGGCGGTGAGTACCAGCCCGGCGGTGACGGCTGTGGTCACCAGGGCGATACGGCGGAGCTGGGCACGGCGGCGCACACTGCGCTTGATGGTGGTCATGCGAAAACCTCGTGTGTCTGTTCTGCGGAGTGGTGTGACTCTGTACCGAACGGTGCGCGGGCAGCGAGAAGCGCGCCCGCGGTGGCGGTTCGGCCTATATCCGCAGGATCGACAGTTGGGCGAGGTCGGGTCGGGGCGGCGGGGCGTTCGGGCGGAGGGCGGCGACGAGGCCGGCGCGGAGTCGCACCAGCCAGTCGGCCCGGCTGCCGAGCGCGGCCCGGAGCAGCCCGATGAGGACGCCCGCGCCGAGGATCGCCACGCACAGGGAGGTCATGTCCATCCCCGTACCCGGCTTGTGCGACGACGGCTTCGTGCCGTCGTCATGGGAGGAGGGCGCTGCGTGCGCGACGGCCTGGACGTGTACCGATTCCGGCATCGATGCCGGTTCCGATACCGAGACCATGTCGTCGCGCGCGTGCGCGTCGTGCGAGGAGCCCTCGGGATGGCCCAGCGTGTGCATGACGAAGATGCCGAGCGCGAGCACCACGACCAGCAGCAGGTGCGCCCAGGCACCCGCTGCCCGGGTCCGCCGCCGCGCAGTCACAGTCATAACCTCCGTGACCGACCTTACCGAAGCCCGTTCACTGCCCGGCAGCCGCATATGCCTCGCTCTCGATCGGCGGGGCGCCGTCCCTACGGGGTCTTCGCGCCGACGATGCCGGTCTTCACGAGAGATTGACGGATGGCGATCGCATGCAGTGCCGTGGCCATGTCCGAGCGCTTCGGCAGGGTCGTGGTCACTTCCGAGCGCCTCCGGATACCGCCGCGCCGGATGGCGAGGGGGAGCCGCGGGGCCGCGGCGAGCGCGCTCGGTGCCGCGGTGGAGGCCGCGAGCGAGGGGTTCAGCAGGAGACGGGTGATGCCCAGCGGGGTGGTCAGGGCCCGTAGGGCCGGCTCGGAGAGCTTGATCCACGCCTGGCCGGGGCCGAGCGTGCTGACCAGCTGGGGCAGGGTGGTGAAGCCGACGGCGGTACGTTCGCCGAGCGGCGTACGGAACAGGCGGGCCGCATATCCGGCAGGCCCGGGCCGGACGGGTACGTACAGTGCTCCCGCCCGGCCCCGGCCACGCGTTTCCGGCTCTTCGGCCGGTGAGACGACGTCTGTCATGGCATTTCCTCCTTGAGGAGCAGGGGTCCTCCGGGGCGCGCCAGAAACCATGTGCCCGCTGGAGCGGAAAAACGTACGCGTCCTGACGTGTTGCTGACGGAAATCCGGCGTTCGGTGACGGGACGTCGACGAACGGCTGCGATGCGTGAACCCAAGGGGAGAGCTTGTGGCCTCTTCTGAGCGGCCTCGGGCACGTTCGCGTACGGTGGGAGAGCGGCAGCCCGTCCATGGCCCGGCACTGTCAACCCCCGGCAGTCGGCCAGAATTCGGGCGGAATCAGCCCTGCCGTATTGTCCGGTTCATGACAAGAGCGCGCGCGTGATCTCCTCGCGGCATGAGACCAGCCGGAAGCATCAGGATCACCGTCGCTGCCATGGCCGCCTCAGCCTTACTGGGCGCCCTCGGCAGCACCGCACAGGCCGCCGGGCCCGGTGCCGGCGAGGGCAGCCGCCTTCCCGGAGTACAGGTCGACCGTGACACCGCGAAGTCCAGTACGGTACGCGCCTACTGGACCCCCGAGCGCAGAGCCGAGGCCATGGCCAACCCCGCCGACGCGGGCACCGCCCACGCGCCCTCCGCGCAGCAGCAGAGAACCCCGAAGCAGAGAACCCCGGAGCGGAGCACCCCGACCGGCCGCGCCGACCTGCCCGACGTGTCGATGTCCGCCGGCCCGACGCCCCCGAAGGGCGCCACCGGGAGCGCGGACCGCAACGCGCGGCCGGCCGCCGACCCCGAGCTGTCCCGGTCGCTGCGCACGCCGTTCCCGCACCGGTGGCCGTGGCGGCAGACCGGACTCCTCCTGTTCCAGCAGGCCAACGGGAAGCCCGCACAGTGCACGGCGTCCGTCATCACGCACGAGAACCGCTCCACGCTGTGGACCGCCGCGCACTGCCTCTACGACAAGGAGAGCGGCGGCTGGACCAAGAACAGCATCTTCCTGCCGGGTTCCAAGGGCGGTGACGCCCCGTACGGCGTGTGGGTCAAGGACTACTCCGTCGTCCCCCAGCAGTGGATCGACGAACCCGACTACCGCTACGCGGACATGGGCGCGATGGTCGTCAAGAAGGACGAGCAGCGCGGTTACCTTCAGGACGAGGTCGGCGCCTACGGGTACGAGTTCCGCTCCAACTCCCCGGAGAACGACCTGGTCTTCTCCCTCGGCTACCCCGGCCGCGGCTACAACCGGCCGGACAGCGACTTCAGCGGCGAGGACCAGATGTACTGCGCCGGCGACACCGTGGATGCCTCCGAGTGGAATCCGCTGGACGATCGGCTCCGGATGGACTGCGACATGGGCGGCGGCGCGTCCGGCGGTCCGATGGTCAAGAACCTGGTCAGCGCGCCGCAGATCGTCGGCACCAACAGCCACCGCAACGTGGACTCGGACGGCAACTACACGGACAACCACCTGTACTCCTCCGAACACGGCGCACCGGCCGTCGCCGTGTACCAGGCAGTCGAGTAACACCCTTTCGGGTTCGGTGAGTTGAAGTGCTGTCCTCAGCCCTCCGTCAGGGCCCGTAGCCCCACGTTCAGTTGGAGGACGTTGACCCGCGGTTCACCCATGAAGCCCGCGACGCGGCCCTCGGTGTGCTTCTTCACCAGCTCGGCCACCTGCGCGACGGGGAGGTGGTTGCGCTCCGCGACGCGGTGGATCTGGAGGCGGGCGTACTGCGGGGAGATGTCCGGGTCCAGGCCGGAGCCGGAGGAGGTGACCGCGTCGGCGGGTACCTGGGAGGGCCGTACCCGGTAACCGGGCACGCTGTTGTCCTTGATGACGGCGGCCTTGGCGTCCTCGACCCAGGTCAGCAGCTCCGGGCTGTCGGCGGAGCGGTTGGTCGCGCCGGAGACGAGGAGCCTGTACTGGGTGTTGACGGTGTTGGTGCCGAGGCCGTTGGCGGGGCGGGGCTGGAACCACTTCAGGTCCGGCCGCGGGGTCTGCTCGCCCTTCAGCGGCAAGTCGTAGCGCTGTCCGATCAGTTCGGAGCCGACCACCTTGCCGTCGGCCTCGATCTCCGAGCCGTTGGCCTGGTGGGGGAAGAGGCTCTGGGCGATGCCGGTGACCGCGAGCGGGTAGAGCACGCCGCACACGACGGTCAGGAGCAGCAGGGCGCGCAGGCCCGCGCCGACGAGCCGGGCGGTGTGGAGGACCGAGTTGTTCATGACCGTGATCAGCCGATTCCGGGGATGAGGGAGAGAAGCAGGTCGATGAGTTTGATGCCGAGGAAGGGGGCGACGAGGCCGCCGAGCCCGTAGAGCCCGAGGTTGCGGCGGAGCATCTTGTCCGCGCTGGTCGGCCGGTACTGGACGCCTTTCAGGGCCAGCGGTACCAGCGCGATGATGATCAGCGCGTTGAAGATGACCGCGGCGAGGATCGCGGAGTCGGGAGAGGACAGCCGCATGATGTTGAGCTTGTCCAGGCCCGGATAGACCGCGGCGAACAGCGCCGGGATGATCGCGAAGTACTTGGCGACGTCATTGGCGATCGAGAAGGTCGTCAACGCGCCCCGGGTGATGAGCAGTTGCTTGCCGATCTCGACGATCTCGATCAGCTTGGTGGGGTTGGAGTCGAGGTCGACCATGTTGCCGGCCTCCTTGGCGGCGGAGGTGCCGGTGTTCATGGCCACGCCCACGTCCGCCTGGGCCAGCGCCGGAGCGTCGTTCGTGCCGTCGCCCGTCATCGCGACCAGCTTGCCGCCGGCCTGCTCCCGCTTGATGAGCGCCATCTTGTCCTCGGGCGTGGCCTCGGCGAGGAAGTCGTCCACGCCCGCCTCGTCCGCGATGGCCTTGGCGGTCAGCGGGTTGTCACCCGTGATCATGACGGTCTTGATGCCCATCCGGCGCAGCTCCTCGAACCGCTCCCGCATCCCCTCCTTCACCACGTCCTTGAGGTGGATGACGCCCAGCACCCGTGCCCCGTCGGCGTCCTCGACGGCGACCAGCAGGGGCGTGCCGCCTTGTTGCGAGATGGCGTTGACGATCTCGCCGGCGTCCTCGGGGACCGTGCCACCCTCTTCCCTGACCCAGGCGAGGACCGAACCGGCCGCGCCCTTACGGATGCTGCGCCCGTCGACGTCGACGCCCGACATCCGGGTCTGCGCGGTGAAGGCGATCCACTCCGCGTGCGCGAGCTCCCCCTGAGTGCGCTCGCGCAGCCCGTACTTCTCCTTGGCCAGCACGACGACGGAGCGGCCTTCGGGGGTCTCGTCGGCCAGCGAGGAGAGTTGGGCGGCGCTCGCGACATCGGAGGCGGTGGTGCCGCGTACGGGGACGAACTCGGCGGCCTGCCGGTTGCCGAGGGTGATCGTGCCGGTCTTGTCCAGCAGGAGGGTGGAGACGTCGCCCGCGGCCTCGACGGCACGTCCGGACATCGCCAGGACGTTGCGCTGGACGAGGCGGTCCATGCCGGCGATGCCGATCGCGGAGAGCAGCGCGCCGATCGTGGTCGGGATGAGGCAGACCAGCAGGGCCACCAGGACGACCAGGGTCAGATGCCTGCCCGCGTACGACGCGAACGGCGGCAGGGTGGTCACGGCGAGCAGGAAGACGATCGTGAGGGACGCGAGCAGGATGTTCAGCGCGATCTCGTTGGGTGTCTTCTGCCGGGCCGCGCCCTCGACCAGGTTGATCATCCGGTCGATGAACGTCTCGCCGGGCTTGGCCGTGATCCTGATGACGATGCGGTCGGACAGCACCTTGGTACCGCCGGTGACCGCGGAACGGTCGCCGCCGGACTCCCGGATGACCGGCGCCGATTCGCCCGTGATCGCGGACTCGTCGACCGACGCCACGCCCTCGACGACGTCGCCGTCACCGGGGATGACGTCGCCCGCCTCGCACACCACCCGGTCGCCGACGCGCAGTGCGGTACCGGGAGCGTGCTCCTCCGTGTCACCGGCGAGGCGGCGGGCCACGGTGTCGGTCTTGGCCTTGCGCAGGGTGTCCGCCTGGGCCTTGCCGCGGCCCTCGGCCACGGCCTCCGCCAGGTTCGCGAAGAGGACGGTCAGCCAGAGCCAGGCACTGATCGTCCAGCCGAACCAGTCACCCGGGTCCGTGAAGGAGAACGCGGTGGTCAGCGCCGAGCCGACCAGGACCACGAACATCACGGGTGACTTCACCATGACGCGCGGGTCGAGCTTGCGTACCGCGTCCGGCAGCGACTTCACCAACTGCCCGGGAGCGAACAGGCCGGCGCCGACGCGCCCTTGACTCTCGTGTCCGGTCGGCAGGTCCTGGTGCGGGGCGCGGGTGGGCGGAGCGGTGGGCAGCACGTGTTCTTGCTTCACGGTGTCGGCTTTTTGCTTCGTGGTGTCGATGGTCATGACGCCAGTCCTTCGGCGAGCGGGCCCAGCGCGAGGGCGGGGAAGTAGGTCAGGCCGGTGATGATCAGGATCGAGCCGACCAGCAGGCCGGTGAACAGCGGTTTCTCCGTACGGAGGGTGCCCGCGGTGACCGGCGTAGGCGCCTGCTCGGCGAGAGAGCCGGCCAGCGCGAGGACGAAGATCATCGGCAGGAAGCGGCCGAGCAGCATGGCCAGCCCGATGGTGGTGTTGAACCACGGGGTGTCGGCGTTGAGCCCGGCGAAGGCCGAACCGTTGTTGTTGGCGCCGGAGGTGTAGGCGTACAGGATCTCCGAGAAGCCGTGCGCACCGGAGTTGGCCATCGAGTGCGGCGGTGTGGGCAGGGCCATCGCGGCGGCGGTGAAACACAGCACCAGCGCCGGGGTGATGAGGATGTAGCAGGCGGCGAGCTTGATCTGCCGCGTGCCGATCTTCTTGCCCAGGTACTCGGGCGTCCGCCCGACCATCAGCCCGGCGAGGAACACCGCGATGATCGCCATGATCAGCATCCCGTACAGCCCGGAGCCCACGCCGCCGGGCGCGATCTCGCCCAACTGCATGCCCAGCAGCGTGAGACCGCCGCCGAAGCCGGTGAGGGAGGAGTGGAAGGCATCGACCGCGCCGGTCGAGGTGAGGGTGGTGGCGACGGCGAAGATCGAGGAGCCGCCGATGCCGAAGCGGGTCTCCTTGCCCTCCATCGCGCCGCCCGCGGCCTGCAGCGCGGGCCCGCCGTGGTGGAACTCGGTCCACATCATCAGGGCGGTGAAGCCCACCCAGATCACGGCCATCGTGCCGAGCAGCGCATAGCCCTGCTTGAGCGAGCCGACCATCCGGCCGAAGGTCCGGGTCATCGCGAAGGGGATGAGCAGGATCAGGAAGACCTCGAAGAGGTTGGTGAAGCCGTTGGGGTTCTCGAAGGGGTGGGCGCTGTTGGCGTTGGCGAGACCGCCACCGTTGGTGCCCAGCTCCTTGATGACCTCCTGCGAGGCATAGGCGCCGCCCTGCCACTGCTGCTGACCGCCCAGGAACTGGCCGACCTCGTGAATGCCGGCGAAGTTCTGGATCGCGCCGCAGGCGACCAGGATGATCGCGCCGATGACGGATATCGGCAGCAGGATGCGGACGGTGCCGCGTACCAAGTCGGCCCAGAAGTTGCCCAGTTCGCCGGTACGAGACCTGGCGAAGCCGCGTACGAGAGCGACCGCGACGGCCATGCCGACCGCCGCCGAGACGAAGTTCTGTACCGCCAGGCCGCCGGTCTGCACGACGTGGCCCATGGCCTGTTCGCCCGCGTACGACTGCCAGTTGGTGTTGGAGACGAAGGAGGCGGCGGTGTTGAACGCCTGGTCCGGGTCGATCGAGGCGAAGCCGAGCGAGCCGGGCAGGGAGCCCTGGAGCCGCTGCAGCAGGTACAGGAAGAGCACGCCGGCCGCGGAGAAGACCAGCACCCCGCGCAGGTACGCGGGCCAGCGCATCCCCGTGTCCGGGTGGGCGCCGATGCCCTTGTAGATCCACTTCTCCACTCGCAGGTGGCGCGGCGAGGAGTAGACCCGGGCCATGTAGTCACCGAGCGGGCGGTACGCGAGCGCCAGCGCGGCCATCAGTGCCAGCAGCTGGAGCACGCCGGCAAGTACGGGGCTCATGTCGCGCTCAGAACCTCTCGGGGTCGATGAGGGCGAGGACGAGATAGCCCAGCAGGGCGGCGGCCACGACGAGGCCGACGATGTTTTCGGTGGTCACAGCTTCGTGACCCCCTTGGCGACGAGGGCCACCAGCGCGAAGACCGCGAGCGTGGTGACGACGAAGGCCACGTCGGCCATCGAGAGCTCCTGAACGAGTGGAGGGGTGAACTGACAGTCAGAGCAAACCGCCGTTCCGAGCCCTTGCCCTCGCCGTTGACGGCTCCCTTACGGGGGCGGCCCCGCGCTTGATGGCTTTCTAACGGGTGTACGCAGGCTCTCCGGGGCTGTCACCCTCCGCGAGCGCCTTGATGCCCTTCAGGGTCGCCTCCATGCCCGTACGCAGCTCGGCGAGGCGGGCCTCGATCAGCTGCTCCTCCCGGTCGGGCATGCGGGCGATGATGACGCTGAGCCCGGAGGCGCCGGGGCCGATGCGCACGGAGTGCCGTACGAGGACGTGCCCGGGGGCGGGCTCCAGGACGAAACGCCAGGTCGCGAGGGCTTGTGCGGGGTCCTCCACCGGTGCGCCGAACCGGCCGCCGGTGTCCAGGACGGCCCAGCCGAGCTCGCGCTCGGCGGCGACCGTCATGATCTGCGAGACGGTCTGCCACTCGCCGATCTTCGGGTGGCGGTTGTGCCCGGTGAAGCGTGCGTCCGGCGCGGGCGCGGTGGCGCCGTCGAGCCATTCCACGCGGTGCAGTTCAGGGCTCAGCCGGACGGGCAGGCCGATGTCGCCGACCAGCTCCCAGACCCGCGGCGCGGCCGCCGCGATCCGTATCTCGCACTCGGCCACCGGGCCGTCGGCGTAACGCATCGTGTGCCCCTGTCTCCCTCGGTCCCCTCGGTCGAGGAGAAGGTACTGACCGCCGGGACGGGCGGCAGCGGCGGGGTGGCCCCGGCGGTGGCCTTCGGCGGACTGCCGCGATGCGGGCACCGCGGGCTTGCCGCGAGCGTTGCGGGACGCCTCCGGGCGCGTGATGATGGCTGCCTGGGAGCGGCTGCGCCGGGCGCGGCGCGCCGGCCACAAGGGAGCGAGCCATGGCCGAACCGGGTGACATGCGGCAGACGTACGCATTCAGCTGCACCGGATGCGGACACGCCTGGAAGCAGAGCTACGAGATCGCGATCGTCACCGACGTCGCGGGCCAGCGCTCACAGGAGTACCGCATCGAAGGGCGCAGGGTGCGCTCCCCGCTGACCTCACCGGTCTGCCCGCACTGCGAGAGCCGGCGGGTGCACGCGGTGCCGGTCGGGCTGGCCGAGCGGGCCCTCCAGGCGGAGACCGCGCCGCAGTCCCGCCCCGAGCGCCATGAGCACACCCCGCACATCCCGCACGGCCCCCATTTCCACCTGCGGCGCCACTCCGGCCGGACGCGCGACGAGAACGGCTAGCGGCTGCAGGACGGCTGGACGCGCGACGAGGACGGCTGGAGGCTGCAGGACAGCTAGGGGCTGACCGCCAGCACCAGATACGCCGCCAGCAGCGCCAGGTGGACGCCGCCCTGAAGGGGCGTGGCGCGCCCCGGGATGACCGTCAGGGTGCCGACGACCACGGTGAGGGCGAGCAGCACCATGTGCGTCGCACCGAGGCCGAGGACGAGCGGGCCGCTCAGCCAGATGGACGCCGCCGCGACCGCGGGAATGGTCAGACCGATGCTCGCCATGGCCGATCCGAGCCCGAGGTTCAGGCTCGTCTGCACGCGGTCGCGGGTGGCCGCCCGTACCGCCGCGATGGTCTCCGGCAGCAGGACCAGCAGCGCGATCACCACGCCGACCACGGAGGACGGCAGCCCCGCCGCGGCCACCCCGGCCTCGATCGTCGGCGACACCGCCTTGGCCAGCCCGACCACGCCGACCAGCGCCAGGGCCAGCAGGCCCAGGCTGGTCAGGGCCGTCCGCCGGGTGGGCGGATCGGCGTGGTCGTCCTCGTCGATCACCTTGCCGGACGAGGACACCGGGAGGAAGTAGTCCCGGTGCCGCACGGTCTGGGTGGCGACGAAGAGCCCGTAGAGCACCACGGCCGCGAGCGCGGCGAAGATCAGCTGTGCGGGTGCGAACTCCGGCCCCGGCTTGCTCGTGGTGAAGGTCGGCAGGACGAGGCTGAGGCCCGCCAGCGTGGCCACGGTCGCGAACGCCGCGCCCGTACCCTCCGGATTGAACACCGCGACCCGCCGCCGCAACGCCCCCACCAGCAGACACAGCCCGACGATGCCGTTGCAGGTGATCATCACGGCGGCGAAGACGGTGTCCCGGGCGAGCGAGGCGGACTTGTCCCCGCCGTCGGTCATCAGGGTGAGGATGAGCGCGACCTCGATGATGGTCACCGCGACGGCGAGCACGAGCGACCCGAACGGCTCGCCCACCCGGTGGGCCACCACCTCGGCGTGGTGCACCGCCGCGAGCACCGCGCCGGCGAGGAAGCACGCCACTAGGGCCACGACCGGGCCGGGCAGCGAACGGCCCCAGGCGAGCGCGAGCAGGACGACGGCGAGCACGGGAAGGGCGGCGGTCCAGTGACCGGCGACCGCCCGGACGGTACGCAGCATGGCTCGACCTTCTCAGATCGCCCGGCGGGCTGCGCGCGCAAGAGGTGCGCGTCCGCCCCTTCCGTATTACTGGAACACGTTCTACCGTGCGGGCGACCCTACGGACCGTCAGCCCACGGCAGCGACGGGCCGTCAGACCGGTACAGGGAGGGGCCGTGCACCTCGAATACACGCCCGAACAGCAGCGGCTGCGCGCCGAGCTGCGGACCTACTTCGCCCAACTGGTGCCGGACAACGCGTACGCGCGGTACGCGGCACCCGCCGAACGGAAGCGGTTCTACCGCGAGACGGTCCGCCGCCTCGGCGCCGACGGCTGGCTCGGCGTCGGCTGGCCGAAGGAGTACGGCGGCCGCGGCCTCACGCCGATGGAGCAGTTCGTCTTCTTCGACGAGGCGGCCCAGGCAGGCGTGCCGCTGCCCCTGATGGCGCTGAACACCGTCGGCCCGACGATCATGAAGTACGGCAGCAACGAGCAGAAGGCGCACTTCCTGCCGAAGATCCTCTCCGGCGAGATCGACTTCGCGATCGGGTACAGCGAACCCGACGCGGGCACCGATCTGGCGGCCCTGAAAACCCGTGCGGTGCGGGATGGGGACTCCTACGTCGTCAACGGGCAGAAGATCTGGACCACCAACGGGGACACCGCCGACTGGGTGTGGCTGGCCGTCCGTACCGACCCCGAAGCACCGGCCCACAAGGGCATCAGCATGCTCCTCGTCCCCACCAGTGACCCTGGCTACTCCTGCACCCTCATCAACACCCTCGCCGGCCACGACACCACCGCGAGCTACTACGAGAACGTCCGCGTCCCCGTGAGCCGCCGGGTCGGCGCGGAGAACGAGGGCTGGCGCATCATCACCAACCAGCTCAACCACGAGCGCGTCACCCTCGCCGCGCACGGCACGATGGCCATCCGCGCGCTGCACGACGTCCAGCGCTGGGCCGTGGAGACCAAGCTCGCCGACGGCCGGCGCGTCATCGACCTGGGCTGGGTCCGCACCCGGCTGGCCCGCACGCACACGAAACTGGACGCCCTGAAGCTCCTGAACTGGCGGATGGTCGACGCGCTCCAGCGCGCCGCCCTCACCCCGCAGGACGCCTCCGCCGTCAAGGTGTACGGCTCGGAGGCGCGCCGGGACGCCTACGCCTGGCTGCTGGAGGTGGTCGGCGCCGCCGGGCCGCTGAAGGAGGGCTCGGCGGGCGCGGTGCTCCACGGCGAGCTGGAGCGCGGCTACCGCTCGGCCGTCATCTTCACCTTCGGCGGCGGGAACAACGAGATCCAGCGGGAGATCATCTCCTGGATCGGCCTGGGGATGCCCCGCGTGCGCAGATGATCTCCGGTGGGGCCGGCCCCCGGCCGACCCTCCCGCCGGTCCCCGTACGCGCGCTGCTGTGGCGGCGGGTGGCCTCACTGGCGTACGAGGCGCCCCCTCCGTACGCGCACGAGCTGTACGGCAGGCCGGTGCCGTCCCCTGCGGCCGTCGACCGGCGGCTGCGCGCCGCGGGACGCGTACCGCGGGCGGTCCCGCCGACCGGGCGCCGGCAGCTGCCGCCGAAACACCTCCTGCGCGCGGTGGCCGGACTCGGACCCGGCACCCGCCCGTCGGCCTACAAGCTGTGCCGCCCGGCCGCCATACTGAGGGCTCACGGTGCTCAGGGGGAGCCACAGGAGTGACGACGGCGACGGGGGGCGGCAGCAGGCGATGGGGGAGAGCAGGCTGATCCACGGCCGTTACCGGCTGATCGATCTGATCGGCCGCGGAGGCATGGGCGAGGTGTGGCGGGCCCGGGACGAGTCCCTGGGCCGTCAGGTCGCGGTGAAGTGCCTCAAGCCGCTGGGGCAGCAGCAGGACCCGTCGTTCATGCGGGTGCTGCGCGAGCGGTTCCGGCGCGAGGCGCGGGTGGCCGCGGGGCTGCAGCACCGCGGCATCACCGTCGTGCACGACTTCGGCGAGGACGACGACATTCTGTACATCGTCATGGAGCTGCTGGACGGGCGCAATCTCAGCCAGCTTCTGGAGGACAACCGAAAGGACCCGCTGCCCGTACCGGACTTCGTCGACATCGCCGACCAGGTGTCAGCGGCGCTCGCGTATACGCACGAGCAAGCGGTCGTGCACCGGGACCTGAAGCCCGCGAACATCGTCCGGATAGCGGACGGCACGGTGAAGATCTGCGACTTCGGCATCGCCCGGCTCGGCCACGACATCGGTTTCACCGCTCGCCTCACCGGTACCGGCATCGCCATGGGTACCCCGCACTACATGTCACCCGAGCAGATCGCGGGCGGCACCATCGACCACCGCAGCGACCTGTACTCGCTGGGCTGCGTGCTGTACGAACTGGCCACGGGCGTCCCGCCGTTCGAATTCGACGACGCCTGGGCCGTGCTCGTCGGCCACCGCGACACCGCGCCCGAACCGCTCCGCAAGCGCCGCCCCGACCTCCCCGAGCCGTACGAGCGCATCGTCCTCGACCTGCTCGCCAAGGACCCCGACGACCGCCCGCGCGACGCCGCCGAGCTGGGCAAGCGCATCGCCACCGCCCGCACCCCGCAGTCGGCCGGCGCGGGGCTGCCCTCCTGGGCCGCCGGTATGCGGGTCGGCGCCGGCGCGCGGCGGGCCCGCACGCCCGGCACACCGTCCCGAGGCGCCGTCGGCGAGCTCACCGGCGCCTGGACCGCGGGCTTCGAGCCGTGCCGCCCCGAGGAGGGCGCTCCGCCCGCCCGGGAACGCCCCACCCCTTCGCCCGCGACGCTCGCCGCGCTCGCCGGCCGGCACAACGCCGGGCTGAGCCTGGGCCGGCTCGGGCGCTGGGAGGAGGCGGGCGAGGTGCACCGCGCGGTCGCCGCCGAACGGGACCACCTGCTCGGCCCCGACCACCGCGACACCCTCGCCAGCCGCTTCGAAGTGGCCTTCACCCTCTCGCGCTCGGGCCGCTTCGCCGACGCGCTGCGCGAGTACGAGGCGGTCGCGGCGGGCCGCGAGCGGACGCTCGGCCCCGAGCACGCCGACACGCTCGCGGCGCGCCAGGAGACCGCGTACGTACTCGGCCGGCTGGGCCGCCACTTCGAGGCGCACCAGGTCTACACGGCGGTACTGGCGGACCGTGACCGCTCCATGGGCGCCGACCACCCCGACACCCTGCGCTGCCGCCACAACCTCGCCTTCAACCTCAGCCGCCTCGGCCGCCTGGAGGACTCGTACGAGATGGCGCGGGAGGTCGCGGCGGCGCGCGCCCGGGTGCTCGGCGAACGCCACCCCGACACCCTTGTGACGCGCTGCGAGGTGGCCTACACGCTCGGCCGCCTGGGCCGCTGGCCCGAAGCGCTGCGCACCTACCAGGACGTGGCCGCGGCGCGCGCACAGGCGCTCGGCCCCGACCACCCCGACACGCTCGCCGCGACGTACGAGGTGGGGATAAGCCTCGGCCGGCTCGGCCGCAGCGCGGAGGCCCTGGCGCTCTACCGGGACCTGGTGGCGGCCCGTACGGAGGCGCAGGGGGCGGAGGACCCGGAGACGCTGCGCGCCCGGCACGGCCTCGGCGTCAACCTCGGGCGGCTCGGCCGTTGGGAGGAGGCGCTGGCCGAGGCCCGTGAGGTGTGCGCGCTGCGCGAGAAGGTGCTCGGTGCCGACCACCCGGACACGCTCGTCAGCCGCCGCGAGGTCGCGGTGGGGCTGGGCTGGCTGACCCGCTGGGCCGAGGCGCTGTCGGTCTACCGGCAGGTCGCCGAGGCCCGCGAGCGGGTGTTCGGGCCCGACCACCCCGACGCGCTGGCCAGCCGCACCGATGAGGCGCACTGCCTGGAGCAGCTCGGCCGCGCCGCCGAGGCGGTCGGGCTGTACCGCCGGGTGGCGGCACTGCGGCAGCAGCGAGGGACGCAGGGGCACTGAGGAGGTGCTGATCGAACAGGACTGGAAGTGACCGTTCCTGTTCGTTGTCGACCGGAGGAGTACCCACCTCTGGCCGGTACTGATCGCTCCGTGCTACCAAGAGACATGCCGGAACGGACGTCCTATGACGTGATCATTGTCGGCGGCGGGCACAACGGGCTCGTCGCCGCCGCCTATCTCGCCCGCGCCGGGCGCAGCGTGCTCGTACTCGAACGGCTGGACCACACGGGTGGCGCCGCCGTTTCCACCAGGGCCTTCGCCGGAATCGACGCCCGGCTCTCCCGCTACTCCTACCTCGTCAGCCTGCTGCCCCCGAAGATCGTGCAGGACCTTGGGCTGCGCTTCGCCGTCCGTAAACGCACCGTCTCCTCCTACACGCCCACCGACCGCGACGGCCACCCCGGCGGCCTCCTCGTGGGCGGCGGACCGGCCCGCACCCGTGCCGCGTTCGAAGCACTGACCGGCTCCGACCGCGAGTACGAGGCGTGGGAACGCTTTTACGGGACCACCGCCCGGCTCGCGGAGCGCGTCTTCCCCACCCTCACCGAACCGCTCCCCACCCGCGCCGAGCTGCGCGCCCGGATCGACGACGAGGACGCCTGGCAGGCGCTGTTCGAGCAGCCGGTCGGCGAGACGATCGAGAAGAACTTCGCCGACGACCTCGTACGCGGCGTCGTCCTCACCGACGGACTGATCGGCACGTTCGCCTCCGCACACGATCCGTCCCTGCGGCAGAACCGCTGCTTCCTGTACCACGTCATCGGCGGCGGCACCGGCGACTGGGACGTGCCCATCGGCGGCATGGGCGCGCTCACCGACGCGCTGGCCCGTGCCGCCCGGCAGGCGGGCGCGGAGATCGCCACCGGGCACGAGGTGACCGGCCTGGCCACCGACGGCAAGGCGGCCGAAGTGACGTGTGCACAGGGCACGTTCGCCGCCCGCCACGTCCTGGTGAACGCCGCCCCCCAGACGCTGGCCGCCCTCCTCGGAGAGCAGCCGCCCGAGCCCCCCGAAGGCGCCCAGCTCAAGGTCAACATGTTGCTGACGCGGCTGCCCCGGCTGCGGGACGAGACCGTCGACCCGCGCGAGGCGTTCTCCGGCACTTTCCACATCGCCGAGGGCTACGAGCAGTTGGAGACCGCCTACCAGCAGGCCGCGGCCGGCCAACTGCCCACCGCACCGCCCAGCGAGATCTACTGCCACTCGCTGACCGATCCCTCCATCCTCGCCCCCGACCTGGTGCGCCAGGGCTACCAGACCCTCACCCTGTTCGGGCTGCACACCCCGGCGCGGCTCTTCGCGGCCGACAACGACGCGGCCCGGGAACGCCTCTTGCAGGCCACCGTCGAACAGCTCGACGCGCACCTCGCCGAGCCATTGGCCGACTGCCTGGCCCATGACGCCGACAGCCGCCCCTGCATCGAGGCGAAGTCCCCACTGGACCTGGAACGCGACCTGCGCCTCCCGGGCGGCAACATCTTCCACGGCGATCTGTCCTTCCCGTACGCGGAGGACGCCACGGAGGACGCTGGGGAGGACACCCCCGCCGCCCGCTGGGGCGTCGCCACCGCGCACCCGAATGTCCTGCTGTGCGGCGCGGGCGCCCTCAGGGGCGGCGGCGTCAGCGGCATCCCGGGGCACAACGCGGCGATGGCGGTACTGGAGGGCTGAGGGCCTGCTGCTCTCTAGGGACCGGCTGCGCATACGAGGCGCAGCACCGCGTCCAGCCCGCGCACCGCCCCCGGGGCGGCGCCGGCCGGCAGCACGTAGGACCGCAGACCGCTGCCCGCCGCGCCGCCGTCCTTGGCCGGGTGGTCGCCCACCATCAGGGTCTCGGCGGACGCGACACCCAGCTGTCGGCAGGCGTACCCGAACAGCGCCGGATCGGGCTTCTCCGTGTCGTGCTCGAAGGAGTGCACCCACGCGGAGAAGTACCGGTCGAGCCCGTGATGCGCGAACGTCGGGCGCAGGTCCCAGCCGACGTCACTGACCACACCGAGCGCGATACCGCGCCCAGCGAGGGCCTCCAGCGTCTCCGCGGCGTCCGCGTACGGGCGCCAGTGCTCCGGCGAGCGCAACTGCTCGTACAGCGCCTCCGCGACCGGCACGAGGCCCGGCACGGACGCGTACCACGTCGTGAACGCGTGCCTGTGGGCCGCCGCGGAGACGTCGCGGCCCCGCTGCGCCGCGACGACCGCGGGCTCCGCCAGACCGGCTTCCAGGCCCGCCAGGAGGGCGTCCATCGCCGCCTCGCTCACGGGGGAGCCGATCGCGGCACGTATGCGGTCGGCGTACGACGCGATCTGGAAGAGCGTGCCGGAGAAGTCGAAGAGCACGGCGCGTACAGGGGGCGGGCGCAGCGGGCTGTCCGGGGCGCGCAGCGGGCCCTCGGGGCCGCAGACGGGGAGAGGTCTCATGGCAGGGATCTTCCTATGGCCCTCGATAAAACTGACGTGGCGTCAGAAAATCTCTTCCCTCGTGCGGCGCGCTGCGGCATCCTGCGCGCATGCAGACGGAGTTGAGCAGCACACTGGGTGTCGAGCACGCCGTCTTCGGGTTCACGCCGTTCCCCGCCGTGGCCGCGGCGATCTCCCGGGCCGGCGGGTTCGGCGTGCTCGGCGCGGTACGGTACGCGGCCGCCGACGACCTCGCGCGCGATCTGGACTGGATGCAGGAGCACACCGATGGCCTGCCGTACGGCCTGGACGTCGTGATGCCCGCCAAGAAGGTCGAGGGTGTCACCGAGGCGGACATCGAGGCGATGATCCCGGAGGAGCATCGTGCCTTCGTCGAGCGGACACTCGACAAACACGGGGTGCCGCCGCTTCCCGAAGGCGCGGCGCCCGGGTGGCGGATCACCGGCTGGATGGAGCAGGTCGCCCGCTCCCAGCTGGACGTCGCCTTCGACTACCCGATCAAACTGCTGGCCAACGCACTGGGATCGCCGCCCGGCGACATCGTTCAACGAGCCCACGAGCACGGCATCCTGGTCGCCGCGCTGGCCGGCAGCCCAAGGCACGCCCGGCACCACCAGGAAGCCGGCATCGACATCATCGTCGCCCAGGGGTACGAGGCGGGCGGGCACACCGGCGAGATCGCCACGATGGTGCTGACCCCCGAAGTCGTGCGCGCCGTCGACCCGCTCCCCGTACTGGCCGCGGGCGGCATCGGCACCGGCGAGCAGATCGCCGCCGGCCTCGCCCTCGGGGCGCAGGGCGTCTGGCTCGGCTCGGTCTGGCTGACCACCGAGGAGGCCGAGCTGCACTCGCCGCGGCTCACCCGGAAGCTGCTCGCGGCCGGCCCCGGTGACACCGTCCGCTCGCGCGCCCTCACGGGCAAGCCCGCGCGCCAGCTCCGTACGGAGTGGACCGACGCCTGGGACGACCCGGCGGGTCCAGGGCCGCTGCCCATGCCCCTGCAGGGCCTGCTGGTCGCCGACGCGCTCTCGCGCATCCAGAAGTACGAGACCGAGCCGCTGCTCGGCACCCCCGTCGGCCAGATCGTCGGACAAATGAACAGCACCCGCAGCGTGCAGGCCGTCTTCGACGACCTCACCCGCGGCTTCGAACGCGCCATCGACCGCATCAACCGGATCGCGGGTCGCGCCTGATCCGCCCGAAGGGAGCTCGGCCATGTCGCAACCCCCCAACGGCTTCTGGGCCCAGGCCGCCGCGGACCCGGACCGTACGGTCCTGATCGCGCCGGACGGCGAGGAGTGGACCGCGGGCCGGCTGCTCGCCGCCTGCAACCGGCTCGTCCACGGGCTGCGCGCCGCGGGCCTCGAACGGGGCGACGCGTTCGCCGCCGTGCTGCCCAACGGCGTGGAGTTCTTCACCGCCCACCTCGCCGCCACCCAGGCGGGCTTCTACCTCGTCCCGGTCAACCACCACCTTGTCGGCCCGGAGATCGCCTGGATCGTGGCCGACTCCGGGGCGAAGGTGCTGATCGCCCACGAGCGGTTCGCCGCCGCGGCGCGCGCCGCCGCGGACGAGGCCGGAGTGCCCGCTGAGCGCCGCTACGCGGTCGGTACGGCCGACGGCTTCCGCCCGTACCCGGAACTCCTCGCCGGACAGCCGGAGACGGCTCCTGAGGGCCGCACGCTCGGCTGGGTCATGAACTACACCTCGGGCACCACCGGACGCCCGCGCGGCATCCGCCGCCCGCTGCCCGGCAAGCGCCCCGAAGAGACTCACCTCGGCGGCTTCCTCGGGATCTTCGGCATCAAGCCGTTCGACGACAACGTGCATCTGGTGTGCTCACCGCTGTACCACACCGCCGTCCTGCAGTTCTCCGCCGCCGCCCTGCACATCGGCCACCGGCTCGTCCTGATGGACCGCTGGACACCCGAAGAGATGCTGCGCCTCATCGACACCTACAGGTGCACGCACACCCACATGGTCCCCACCCAGTTCCACCGGCTGCTCGCCCTCCCGGAGGAGACCAGGAAGCGGTACGACGTCTCCTCGATGCGGCACGCCATCCACGGCGCCGCGCCCTGCCCCGACCACGTCAAACGCGCCATGATCGACTGGTGGGGACGGTGCGTGGAGGAGTACTACGCGGCCAGCGAGGGCGGCGGCGCGTTCGCCACCGCCGAGGACTGGCTCAAGAAGCCCGGCACGGTCGGCAGGCCCTGGCCCATCAGCGAACTGGCCGTCTTCGACGACGACGGCCGCTGCCTCCCGGCCGGCGAGCTGGGCACCGTCTACATGAAGATGGCCACCGGCGGCTTCCGCTACCACAAGGACGACGGCAAGACCGAGCAGAACCGTATCGGCGACTTCTTCACCGTCGGCGACCTCGGCTACCTCGACGAGGACGGCTACCTCTTCCTCCGCGACCGCAAGATCGACATGATCATCTCCGGCGGCGTCAACATCTACCCCGCCGAGATCGAGGCCGCGCTGCTCGGCCACCCCGCCGTCGCCGACGCCGCCGCCTTCGGCATCCCGCACGACGACTGGGGCGAGGAGGTCAAGGCCGTCGTCGAGCCGGCGGACGGCCACGTGCCGGACGAAGCGCTGGCCGCCGACATCCTGGCCCACTGCGCCACCCGGCTGGCCGGCTACAAGCGCCCCAAGAGCGTCGACTTCATCCCCACCATGCCCCGCGACCCGAACGGCAAGCTCTACAAGAGGCGACTGCGCGCGCTGTACTGGGAGGGCCGGGAACGCGCGCTCTGAGGTACGGCGCGGAGGCGCGCTTTGAGGTACGGCGCCGATGGGCGCTCTGAGGAGCGGTGCGGCGGGCGTTTCTGAGGTGCAGCGCGGCGGCTGGGGTTCCGGGGGCCGGCGCGTCCCGGTGCCGTCTCCCTTGACCCGGGCGGAGGCTGGGCACAGGATCGCGCCATGGCAGGAGTGCGGAGCAGTACGGTCGACGGAATGCTGCGGCGGAGCGCGCGGCGGGTGCCGGAGCGCACGGCGGTGCGGTACGCCGAGCGGTCCTGGACCTACCGGCAACTGGACGAGGCGGTCACCGCCGCGGCCCGGCTGCTCCTCGGGGAAGGACTGCACCCCGGCGACCGGGTCGGATCATACGGGCACAACTCCGACGCCTACCTGATCGGATTCCTCGCCTGCGCCCGCGCCGGCCTCGTCCACGTCCCCATCAACCACCACCTCACCGGCGACGACCTCCAGTACATCGTCGACCAATCCGGCAGCTCTCTGGTCCTCACCGACCCGGCCATCGCCCACGAACTCCCGGACGGCGTACGGGCCCTGCCCCTCCGCGACGCCGAGGACGCGCTGCTCGCCCGGCTGGCACGGCTGCGCAAGGACCCCGCGGGCCTCGCCGCCCTCCCGCCGCTCACGGACGTCGACGCCGAAACTCTCGTCCAGCTGCTCTACACCTCCGGCACCACCGCGCTCCCCAAGGGCGCGATGATGACCCACCGCGCGCTCGTCCACGAGTACGTCAGCGCCATCACCGCACTGGACCTGGCCGAAACCGACCGGCCGCTGCACTCCCTCCCGCTCTACCACTCCGCCCAGATGCACGTCTTCCTGCTGCCCTACCTGGCCGTGGGCGCGCAGAACACCATCCTGGACGCACCCGTGGCCGAGACGATCTTCGAACTGGTGGGCGCAGGGCGTGCGGACAGCCTCTTCGCGCCGCCCACGGTATGGATCGGCCTGTCCCACCACCCCGACTTCACCGCGCGTGACCTCACCGGGCTGCGCAAGGCGTACTACGGCGCGTCGATCATGCCTGTGCCGGTACTGGAACGGCTCCGCGGCCGCCTCCCCGGGCTCGCCTTCTACAACTGCTTCGGGCAGAGCGAGATCGGCCCGCTGGCGACCGTGCTGGGACCGGGCGAGCACGCGGGGCGGATGGACTCCTGCGGGCGGCCCGTGCTCTTCGTGGAGGCGCGGGTGGTCGACGAGGAGGGCCGGGACGTGCCCGACGGCACGGCGGGCGAGGTCGTCTACCGCTCGCCGCAGCTGTGCGAGGGCTACTGGGAGAAGCCGGAGGAGACCGCCGCTGCCTTCAGGGACGGCTGGTTCCGCTCCGGCGACCTCGCCGTACGCGACTCCGAGGGGTACCTCACGGTCGTCGACCGGGTGAAGGACGTCATCAACTCCGGCGGCGTGCTGGTCGCTTCCCGGCAGGTCGAGGACGTGCTGTACGAGCACCCGAAGGTCGCCGAGGTCGCGGTGATCGGACTGCCGGACGACCGGTGGATCGAGGCGGTGACGGCGGTGGTCGTACGGACGGAGGACGCGGGCGACCTCGGCGAGCAGGAACTGATCGACGCCGCCCGCACCCGGCTGCCCGCCTTCAAGGCACCCAAGCGGGTCGTCTTCGTCCCCGAGCTGCCGCGCAACGCCAGCGGCAAGATCCTCAAGCGGGAGCTGCGGGAGCGGTTCGGCCGACGGCGGTGAGCGGCAGGCCGCCTGACCTGCGGTGACGTGTCGCTGCGGGGCGATTGTCAGTGGTGCCTGCCATGCTGAGAACCGCTCAGAAAAATGGGCGGTGCGGTCCGTACCCGGCCGGCGGGCGCACACCGTCACGACAGCAGTTCACACGCTTCGCCTCACACCGAAGGATCTGCTCATGCTTTCGACCCAGTACGAACCGGGCGCGCCGAACTGGCTCGACCTCGGCGTCCCCGACGTGGACGCGGCCGTCGCCTTCTACAGCGAGGTGTTCGGCTGGACCTTCGAGTCCGCCGGTCCGGACGCCGGCGGCTACGGCTTCTTCCGGCTGGACGGCAGGACCGTCGCCGCGATCGGCCCGCTGGTCGAGGAGGGCGCCGCCTCCTCCTGGACGGTGTACTTCCACACGCCGGACGCGGACGGCACGGCCAAGGCGGTGACGGACGCCGGCGGCACGGTCCGCGCCGAGCCGATGGACGTCTTCACGGCCGGGCGGCTGGCCGCGTTCACCGACCCGGCCGGCGCCCAGTTCGCGGTCTGGCAGCCCGGCGACATCAAGGGGCTGGAGGCCGTGATGGAGTCCAACGCCCTGTGCTGGACGGAGCTGTACACCACCGACAGCCCCACGGTGAAGGACTTCTACCGCAAGGTCTTCTCCTGGCAGTACCAGGACCTGCCGATGGGCGAGGCGGGCGCGTACACCATCGTCGTACCGGCCGGCTCCGAGGCCTCGCCCGCGTTCGGCCAGGGCGGCATCATGCAGCTGCCCCAGGAGAACCTCGACCGCGGCTCCACGTCCGAGTGGCACCCGTACTTCGGCGTGGACGACTGCGACGCGACGGCCGCGGCGGCGACCGAGCGCGGCGCGGTCGCCCTCATCCCGCCGGTGGACGCGGAGGGAGTCGGCCGCCTGGCGATGTTCCGCGACCCGTACGGCGCCACGTTCGCCATCATCAAGGGAGAACCGCCTACGAGCTGACGAGCTGACGGAGACGGGGGGCGGAGGATGGGGACAGGGGTGGGGTGCGGCGAGGGGGAGGGGTGGGAGGGGGCGGGGGGGGGGAAGCCCCCAGAGGCTCGGGTCACGCGTCCCGGAGGTCGACGATGCGCTTGATCTTGCCGACCGAGCGCTCCAGCGTCTCCGGGGCGACGATCTCGACCGCCACGGTGACCCCGATGCCGTCCTTCATGGCGCGGGCGATCCGGTCCACCGCGGCCGTGCGCTGCTCGGGGGTCGCGTCGGGGCGGGCCTCGGCGCGTACGGTCAGCTCGTCCAGCCGGGCCTCACGGGTCAGCCGCAACTGGAAGTGCGGCGCGATCCCCGGAGTACGCAGCACGATCTCCTCGATCTGGGCGGGGAAGAGGTTCACCCCGCGCAGGATGATCATGTCGTCGCAGCGCCCGGTGACCTTGGCCATCCGGCGGAAGGCGGGGCGCGCGGTGCCCGGCAGCAGCCGGGTGAGGTCGCGCGTCCGGTAGCGGACGACCGGCATGGCCTCCTTGGTGAGGGAGGTGAACACCAGCTCGCCTTCCTCACCTTCCGGGAGCACCGCGCCGGTGACCGGGTCGACGACCTCGGGGAAGAAGTGGTCCTCCCAGACGTGCAGCCCGTCCTTGGTCTCCACGCACTCCTGCGCAACGCCCGGCCCCATCACCTCGGACAGGCCGTATATGTCGACCGCATGGATGTCCATCCGCTCTTCGATCTCGCGGCGCATCTCCTCGGTCCACGGCTCGGCACCGAAGAGGCCCACCTGGAGGGAGGTCGTCCGCGGATCGATGCCCTGCCGCTCGAACTCGTCCAGGAGGGTGAGCATGTAGGACGGCGTCACCATGATGATCTCGGGCCGGAAGTCCTGAATGAGCTGCACCTGGCGGGCCGTCATGCCGCCGGACGCCGGGATGACCGTGCAGCCCAACCGCTCGGCACCGTAGTGCGCGCCGAGCCCGCCGGTGAACAGCCCGTATCCGTACGCCACATGCACCTTGTGGCCGGGGCGTGCGCCGGCGGCACGCAGCGACCGGGCCACCACATCGGCCCAGACGGACAGGTCGTGCTCGGTGTACCCGACGACGGTGGGGCGGCCCGTCGTCCCGCTGGACGCGTGGATGCGCCGCACGGCGGACTCCGGCACCGCGAACATCCCGAAGGGGTAGCCGGCGCGCAGGTCGTCCTTGCAGGTGAAGGGGAAGTGCGCGAGGTCGGCGAGGGTGCGACAGTCCTCGGGGCGCACGCCGGCCTTGTCGAACGACGCGCGGTGGAACGGTACGTGGTCGTACGCGCGCCGCAGCGTGGCCCGCAGCCGCTCGAGCTGGAGCGCCCCCAGCTCCTCACGCGTCAGCCGCTCCGCGTCGTCGTACGCCGTCGCGGCCTTCAGCCTGTCCGGTGTTCCTGCCATCCGCATGCACCGCCCGTGTCCCGTACCGGTCACCCGGACGCCGACCGATCATTCGGTGGCCGGTGTCGAAATCAAGTAATCAGCGGGCGGCGAACACGTCAAGGGTCTCGAACCGTGCCGCCGCGGGTACCTTCGGCCCATGGCGGACGTACAGAAGGTGCAGGTGGACGGGGTCGAGCTGGCGTACCGGGCGTGGGGCGAGGCGGACGCGCCCCCGGCCGTACTGCTGCACTGCCTCGGCGAGGACGGTGAGGACTGGCGCGGGGTGGTCGGCCAGCTGGCGACCACCCACCGGGTGTACGCGCTGGACCAGCGGGGACACGGCCAGAGCGACTGGCCCGGCGAGTACGGCTTCGAGCGGTGGCGGGACGACGCGATCGGCTTTCTCCGCGAGCTGCGGCTCGACGAGGTCACGCTGATCGGTCATTCCCTGGGCGCGGTGGCCGCGTTGCTGCTGGCCGCCGAGCGACCCGAACTGGTGGCCCACCTCGTGCTGGAGGAGGCGGCGCCCCCGCTGCCCGCCGAGCCGCCGCAGGAGGTACCGGAAGCCCCGCCCGGCCCGGCGGCGTTCGACTGGGCGGCGAAGACGGCGGTGGTGGCGGAGCGGAACGCGCCGGACCCGCGCTGGTGGGACGGCCTCCCGCGGATCACCGCGCCGACCCTGGTGATCGGCGGCGGCGCCGACAGCCACATCCCGCAGGAGCACCTGGCCCGTATGGCGGAGCTGATCCCGCACGCCGAACTGGTCACGATCGACGGCGCCGGCCATCTCGTCCACGAGGAGCGGCCGCGCGAATTCCTCGACGCGGTACGGGGGTTCCTGGCGCGGGAGGGGTGAGCTGCGGAGCCTTGCCCCGGTAGCCCTGACGGCCGTTGATCGAGTAGAACAAGGCGACAAGAACAAGGTGACACGCAAGACCGACCGAGAAGGGCAATCCGTGCCTCTCAGCGCCCCTGTCCGCCGTGGTGCACCGCGGCGCGTCCTCATCCGCCGCGCGGTGGTCACCGCCGCTGCCGCGACCGTCCTGTGCACCGGAGCGCCCGGCGCGGTCGCGGCCCCGGCGGCCCCCGCGGCCCACGCCGCTCCGTCCGCAGCGATCACGGACCGGGACGCCGCGCCTCCGCACCGGGACGCCGCGCACCCGGGCCCGCACGCCGTGCTGCGCCCGATCGCCGCGCTGTCCGCCGAGCGACTGGCCACCGCCGACCTGGTCGCGGCGGCGAAGTGGGGCACCGACAGTCCCATCGACGACCCGGCGCGCGAGCAGCAGGTGCTCGACGCGGTGGCGCAGCGGGCCCGCGAACTGGGTGCCGACCCCGACCGCACGGTGGCCGTCTTCCGCGACCAGATCGAGGCGAACAAGATCGTGCAGCGGGGTCTGCACCGCCGCTGGGCCGCCGACCCAGCTCAGGCCCCCACCACGCGCCCCGACCTCAACGAGGTCCGCAAGGAGATCAACCGCATCAACGAGGGCCTCGTACGCGCCCTCGCCGACTCCGAGCCCGCTCGCAAGTCACCGTCCTGTACCCCCGCCCTAGCTGTCGCCTCGGCACACGTCGTACGGGACGAACACCTGGATCCGCTGCACACGGTCGCCCTGGCCCGCGCCGTGCGCTCCGTCTGCGGCTGAGAGCCTGCGGCTGAACCCGGCGTCAGGGAATGAGGCCGCTCTCGGGCGTCGGGATGCGCAGTTGGGCGGCCTGGACCGCGGCGGCGTAGCGCGGGTCGGGCCGCAGGCCGTTCTCGCGCAGGCACGCCTCGGTGAACTTGATGACGTGCTCGTCCTTGTGCTCCACGGCGCGAGCGATCAGCTCGGCGAAAGGCGGGGTCTCGGTTTCCAGCGCGGCCTCGCGCGCCGTCTCCTCGCCTCGGCGACCGCCGGTGAAGGAGAGGAGGAGCGCCACATGGAGCTGCCAGACGGCGGCAACCGTCGGCAGCCGCATTTCCAGCGGAAGGTGGGGCAGGACGATCCGGACGGCGGCGGGCAGCGTCACTCCGTGCAGCAGCGGAATGGGATAGATCTCGGTGTGGACGAGATAGAGACCGGCGAACTCGGCCGTCATCTCGCTCAGTATCAGTTGGGGGTCCTTCGGAGCGACGGCGTGCAGCGCTTCGGTGTATCCGGGAATCTCGGAGATTCGGTCGAGCCTGTCCCGTGAGATCACCCTCGCCTTCGGCGGGGCCAGGAACTCCGCCATTTGCTCGCGAGGAATTTCCGCCACGGCCTGGGCCAGGCCGGCCTTTCCGCGGAAGTCCGCCTCTCCTGGAAGGGTGCGGTAACGGGCCGCCCAGTAGGCGAGCCCGCGCGCGAGTTCGGTCAGTTGTGCCCGGCTCGGATGCGGAGTGCCGGACAGGCTGCGCACGGCGTGCGCCGTTCGGATCGCGCCGTGCGTAATTCCCGCCAGCAGCCCGGAGATGAGGCGCGGCCACCATCGGACGAGTACGTCGCGCCAGGGAGCGTCGGTCAGTTCCCGGAAGAACAGCTGCTCCCAGTCCCCGGCCCGGCTGAAATCGCCCAGGGCGGATCGCCAGGAGCCTTCGTCCGATGCATCGAGGGGAAGGAAAGGCGCGGGCCTGTCGTGGTGCGGCTTGGCGCGGTAGACCTCGACCCAGGTGCCGATCTGATCACCGTGCCCGAGGGTGGCCAGCGTTTCGGAAGCCATCGGACCGTGATTGACCAATTCGTTGCGGTCGCCGCGCTCGTATCCCAGATCGTCCAGGCGCTCCAGCGCTTCGTTGACGGCATCGACATAGGTAACCACGGGATCTCCTCTTCTGCGCTTTCTCGAATATCGGTGACGTATCGGTGGCGTGTGGGTCTTGTCAGGAGAGCAGGGGAGCAAGCTCTTCGGTGAGGAGTTCCATGTGGCGGACCACCAGGTCGTCGGGCATGCCGGCGATGCTCGACCAGAAGATGAGGTGTTCCACGGGCAGCCCCTGCGTCATCGCTCTGATGCGCTGTGCGGCCTGTTCCGGAGTAAGGACATCGAGCAGTTCGCGCAGCTCGTCGGAGGCCGGATTCGGATCCAGCCACGGCAGCTTCGGCCGGCCGCTGCCCTCCGACCAGCCCTGCCGATAGGTATTTTTCTGATGGGCCAGATGAGGTGCGATCCGCACCCAGGCGGCCTCGGGATCGTCCGCCAGCACAATGGGCACGAGGTCTGCGACGCGTGCCGTGCTCACATCGCGTCCGGCCTCTTGGATTCCGGCCAGGTAGTGCTCGAACATGGGGCGGGATATGTGGAGGTACCCCATGCCCAGTCTGCCTGCCATTCGCGCTCCGCGTGGACCGTAGAACCCGCCCCATATCGGTACGGGATCCTGCAGCGGCAGCGGGGTCACCACGTGTTCACTCCACAACCGGCGTACTTCCGCGACGGCCTCCCCGGCACGCGTGGTGCGGCGCTGGTGCGGGACATGGAAAAGCTGGAATTCCGGGACTCGGTATCCGGCGCCGATGCCGAGCTCCAGACGGCCGCCGCTGATCAGATCGACAACTGCTGCTTCCTCGGCCAGATGAGCGGGTGCACGCAGCGCCGGAATGACCACCGAGGTGCCGATGCGTGCATGCTTCGTGCGCGCCGCGGCGGCCGCCGCGAAGGTGAGCGGCTGCGGCAGATAACCGTCCTCGAAGCGATGATGCTCGGTGAACCAAAGCCCCCCGATGCCGCGTCGATCGGCTTCCTCGCAGAATTCCAGCGTACGCGCATAGTGGTCGGCCCACGGCCGCTCCCATTGCGCCGGATTACGCAGATCAAAGAGGAGCCCGATCCTCATTATCGTTCTCACCTTCCGTGGAACACGGCGCGCGTGAACTTCGCTCGAACAGCCTCTGTTGGTCAGGGCGCGGGGGTCAAGGTTTCCTGTGTCAGGTCTCGGTGAGGGAATGTCATATCGGCGTTAATCACCAGGTGAATCGCGCCGGTTGCCTGCCGTCGCGGGGCCGCGGGCGCCACCGGCCTCGGCTAGTCTCGACTTGCGCGATGTGCGCAACTTCGAGACCGATCCGAAGAGGGAAGGGCAGTTGATGAACGGGGAGCGGGCGGGGACGCGGGAGCGCCGGCGGCGCATGGTGGAGCTGCTGGCGGACGGTGACGTCAGCGTGCACCGGCTGGCGGCCGAGTTCGGCGTCTCGCTGTCGACCGTACGGAGGGACCTGGCCAGCCTCGCGGACCGGGGACGCATCACGCGTACGTACGGTGGCGCGGTCGACCACCGCCTCCCGGAGCGGTCCTGGCGCGACAAGGAAGGCGTGCAGCGCGCCGAGAAGGCCGCGATCGCGCGGGCGGCGGCGGAGCTGGTGCGGCCGGGCGACGTCGTGCTGCTGGACGCGGGAACGACCGTCGCGGGGGTCGCCCACGAGCTGCGCGACCGCACCGACGTCACGCTGGTCACGAACGGGCTCTCCACGCTGCTCGAACTGGCCGACGCGGACGTGGAGCTGGTCGTCCTGGGCGGGCGGCTGCGCCGGCCCAACGAAGCGCTGCTGGGCGCCCGTACGCTGCGCGAGCTGCGCGGCATCACGCCGGATCTGGTCTTCCTCGGCGTCGACGGGCTGGACGCGCGGCGCGGCATCAACTGCCCCGACCACGAACAGGCCGCGCTGAAGGAGGCGATGGCGGAGTGCGCGCGGGCCCCGTGGGTCCTCGCCGACCACTCCAAGCTCGGCAGCGCGCCTTTGGGGGGCGAGGACGTCGGGCTCCTGGGGCCCGCCTTCCCCTACTGGGCGGCGATGCCTCCCGGTACCGGACTGATGACCACGACCAGTAGCGCAGCGCTCGCGGCATACGAAGAGGAGCGCTGGAACGTCTCGGCGGTGCACGCGTATTGACGCGCCCGCGACCGGTGGCCAAGGCTGAAGTGACACAAACGCGCATCTCCGAATGCGTGGTTCGCTCGTTTCGGGAGGCGCCGTGCCGCAGGTCCTCGTCGTCGGAGACGATCTCACCGGGAGCAACGCCACCGGCGCGCTGTACGCCAGACTGGGACTGCGCGCGGTCACCGTCAGCACGCTGGACCAGGTACGCCGCTTCGCCGGCCGCGCCGACGTCCTCGTCGTCAACACCGGGTCCCGGCACTGGCCGGCAGGGCGCGCCTACGACGCGGTACGGGCGGTGGTCGCGGCCGCCGGGCCGGTCCCGCTCGTCGCCAAGCGGGTGGACACCACGCTGCGCGGCAACCCGGGGCGGGAGCTGGACGCGGTACTCGACGCCCTGGCGGCGGCAGCCGCCGAGCAGCCGGCACCAGCCCCCACGGTCTCCGCAGCCCCCACAGCCCCCACCCGCGTCCTCGCCGTCCCCGCCTTCCCCGACGCCGGCCGGACCACCGTCGGCGGGCTGCACCTCGTCGACGGCGTGCCGCTCACCCGTACCGCCGTCGCCTGTGACCCCTTCGACCCGGTACGGCACTCCCGGGTGGCCGCGCTGCTCGGCGAGCAGACGAGCCGGTCCACCGCCGAACTCCCGCTGGACGTCGTGGAGTCGGGCATCGAGCAGGTCGTCACGGCGCTGCGCGCGGCCACCGCCGACATCGTGATCGGCGACGCCACGGAGAACGCCCATCTGCACACGATCGCCGCGGCCGCGGCCCGGATCGCCGCCGAGGACGGGGTGCGGTGGACCGTACTGGACTCGGGTCCCTTCGGCGCCGCGTACAGTGCCGCGCTCGGCATCCGGCCGCAGGGCGCCGAGCCGCCGCGCGTCCTCGCCGTGGTCGGCAGTATCACCGAGCGCACCGGCGAGCAACTCGACCGCGCCGCGTCGGAACTGGGCGCCGTCTGGACCGAGCTCGACCCCGAGCGTCCCGAACCCGGGGCGGTACTGCGTGCGTTGCGGGCCGCGGCCGACGAAGGGGCGACCGTACTCGGGGTACGGGTCGCGACAGGCACCACGCGCCCTGTACCGAACGCGCGCGCCGCCGAACGCATCCTCCACGCCCTGTCCGAGACCGCCCGTCGCGCGGTCACCGAACTGCGCCCGGGCGGGCTGTACGCGTCGGGCGGCGACGTCGCGGCCGCCGTGACCGCGGCGCTGGGCGCGGAGGGGTTCGCCATCGAGACCGAGGTGCTGCCGCTCGCCGTCGCCGGGCACCTCGTCGGCGGGCCGCACGACGGCCTGCACTTCGCTACGAAGGGCGGCCTGATCGGCGGCCCGGACGCGGCCCGCGACTGCCTCGACCACCTCCGCGTGGCCTGTACGCGCGACGCGCTGCGGGGGTGGGAGCGGGGTGAGGAGGAGGGCGGGGGGAGGGAATCGAACGGAACGCTGCGCCCGATTGCGCGCGGTGGTAGCTCCCCATCCCGGGCATACCCGGAAGCGGCCGCGCCGTAACTCTCCGTGTTCGCAAACTGTCCGTCTTCACGAACTGCCCGTGTTCACGAACTGTGCGTGTTCACGCTCTCGTATCTCCCGCTGTGAGGTCATCTTCATGAGTGCATCCGCCGCTTCTTCCACGACCGCATCTGCCGGCTCCTCCGTCCTCCCCGTACTCGCCGTCACCCTCGGCGATCCCGCCGGTATCGGGCCGGAGATCGTTGCCCGTACGCTCGCCGATCCGGAGACCGCAGCCGTCGGGCGCGGGATCGCGGTCGGGGATGCCGCCGTACTGCGGCGTGCCCTCGCCGTTTGCGGGCTGGACGGCGTGCGGGTCAACGCGATCGGCGCGCCGGGGGACGCCCGCTTCGAGCCGGGGAGCATCGACGTGCTCGACCTCGGGATCGTCACCGGGGACCTGGCGTGGGGCAAGGTAAGCCCCGAGGCCGGGCGGTCGGCCGTCGCGGCGATCGAGACGGCGACCCGTGTGGCGCTCGACGGCGAGGTCGACGGCATCGTCACCGCGCCGATCAACAAGGAGGCCATCTGGGCGGCGGGTTCGCAGCACCTCGGGCACACCGAGATGCTCGGCGAGCTGACCGGCGCGGCACACTTCGACACCATGTTCGTCGTGCGGGGACTGAAGATCTTCTTCACCACCCGGCACGTCGCGCTGCGCAAGGCGCTGGACCAGATCACCGAGGAGCGGGTCGCGGCGAGCATCCGGCACGCCGTCACCGCGCTGCGCGTCTTCGGACACGACGAGCCCCGGCTGGCCGTCGCCGCGATCAACCCGCACGGCGGCGAGGGCGGACACTTCGGGGACGAGGAGATCACCGCGCTGCGGCCCGCGGTGGAGAAGGCGGCCGCCGAGGGGCACGGAGTGTTCGGACCGGTCCCCGCCGACTCGGTCTTCCACCAGGGGCTGGCGGGCCGGTACGACGGCGTGCTGTCGCACTTCCACGACCAGGGGCACATCCCCGCCAAGACCGTCGACTTCGACGGCACGGTGTCGGTGACGGTCGGGCTGCCGATCCTGCGCACCTCCGTCGATCACGGGACCGCGTTCGACATCGCCGGTACCGGCAAGGCGTCGCCCGGCACCATGGCCGCCGCCTTCCGTGCCGCCGCGGACTTCAGCCGCTTCACCGACCGGATCCGCGCCGCGTACGGGACGGGGGGCCGCCCATGACAGCCCCGGCGCCGGCACCGGCGCAGGCGCCGGCCAAGCGCTGGGTGTACGTGATCCCCGTCGCCGCGTTCATGTACATGCTGGCCTACCTGGACCGGAACAACGTCTCGGTCGTGCTGCCCTACATGCACGGCGATCTCCAGCTGTCCAACGCCGACAAGGGCCTGGTCAGCGGCATCTTCTTCCTCGGGTACGTCTTCCTGCAGATCCCGGCGGCGGTGCTGGCGCAGCGCTGGAGCGCACGGAAGACCGTACTGATCCTGATGGTCGCCTGGGGACTGGCGGCGATGGCCTGCGCCTTCGTGCAGACCAAGGAGCAGTTCTACGTGGCGCGCTTCGCCCTCGGCTTCTTCGAGGGCGGCGTGTGGCCCGCCGTACTGATACTGCTCGCCTCCTGGTTCCCGCTGCGCGAGCGGGCCCGCGCCAACGCCCTGTGGATGGCCTGTCTGCCGCTGTCGTCGATCATCATGGCTCCGTTGTCCGGCCTGATGCTCGACCACGCGAGCTGGCGGTGGGTGCTCTTCCTCCAGGGCGTGCCGCCGCTGGTGTGGGCCGTGGTGTGGTGGTTCGCCGTCGCGGACCGGCCTGCGCAGGCCCGCTGGATCTCCCGGGCCGAGGCCGACCACCTGGAGAGCGCGCTGGCCGCCGACGAGGCCGCGAAGCCCGCGCCGGCGGGCGGGGGTTCGTATCTGAAGGCGGTACGCAAGCCGCAGGTACTGCTGCTGATCGGGGTGTACTTCTGCTGGATGACCGGCTTCTACGGGTTCAGCCTGTGGCTGCCCTCGGTCGTCAAGGAGCTGACGCACGGGGGCTCGTCGACGGAGGTCGGGCTGCTCACGGCGGTTCCGTTCGCCCTCGCGCTCGCCGCGATGATCGGTAACGCCGCCTGGTCGGACCGTACGCGGCGGCGGCGCGCCGCGGTCGCCGGGCCCCTGGTCGTCGGCATCGCCGCGCTGCTGCTCGGCCAGGTGGTGGACAGCGGGTTCCTGCAGATGGTGCTGCTGTGCGTGACGGCCGCGGCGGTGTACGCGCCGTACGGGCCCTTCTGGGCGATCCCCGGTGAGCTGCTGCGGTTCGAGGTGGTCGCGGTGGCCATGGGGCTGGTCAACGCGCTCGGCAACCTGGGCGGCTTCGCCGGGCCGTACCTGGTCGGCTGGCTGACCGATGTGACGGGCACGCAGCTCACCGGGTTCGCGGTGCTCGCGGGCTTCCTGGCGGTGGCCGCCGGGCTGGTGACCTTCGGGCTGCGCCCGGCGGCCACGGCGCCCCTCGGCAGTCAGCCGCCCGCCGCCACCCGCTTCGCCCAGCGGTAGTCCGCCTTGCCGCTGGGGGAGCGCTGGATGCGGTCGGTGACCACGACCGTGCGGGGGATCTTGTAACCGGCCAGCCGGGTGCGGCAGTGGGCCTGGACGGCGGCCAGGTCCACCGGGCCCGCGCCCGGCCGCAGCTGCACCACGGCCGCCACCCGGCTGCCCCAGCGGTCGTCCGGCACGCCCGCGACCAGCGCGTCGTATACGTCCGGGTGGGCTTTGAGCGCCTGCTCGACCTCCTCCGGGTACACCTTCTCGCCACCGGAGTTGATGCACTGCGAGCCGCGCCCCAGGACCGTGACCACGCCCTCCTCGTCGACCGTCGCCATGTCGCCCAGGAGTACCCAGCGCTCGCCGTCCGCCTCGAAGAACGTTTCGGCGGTCTTCGCCGGGTCGTTGTAGTAGCCCAGTGGTACGTGGCCGCGCTGCGCCAGCCGGCCGGGCTCACCGGGCCGTACCGGGGCGTGCGTGACCGGGTCGACCACCGCCGTACGGCCGTTGACGTGCAGCCGGAAGCCGGTGTCCGGGCCCGCGTCCTCCGTCGCGGTGCCGTTGAAACCGGACTCCGAGGAGCCGAAGTTGTTGAGCAGCATCGCGTGCGGGACCAGGGCGGTGAACTGCGCGCGTACGGTGTCGGAGAGGATCGCGCCGGAGCTGGAGACGGCGAACAGTGAGGAACAGTCGGTACCTTTCAGGGGGCCGGCCAAGGCATCCGTCAGAGGGCGCAGCATCGCGTCGCCTACGAGGGAGACGCTGGTGACCCGCTCGCGTTCGATCGTCCGCAGTACCTCTTCGGGCACGTACTTGCGGTGTACGACCACTTTCTGGCCGAAGTGGAAGCCTATGAACGCGGTGAGGGTGGATGTGCCGTGCATGAGCGGGGGAGTGGGGAAGAAGACCAGGCCCTCACCGCTCGCGGCGGCCCGTTCGGCCAGCTCCTCGGGGCGGGAGACCGGTTCGCCGGTGGGGGCGCCCCCGCCCGTCCCGGAGAAGAACAGGTCCTCGTGGCGCCAGACCACGCCCTTGGGCATGCCGGTGGTGCCGCCGGTGTAGATGATGACGCGGTCGTCGGCGCTGCGCGGGCCGAAGCCGCGGTCGGGTGAGCCGGCGGCCTCCGCGTCCGTGAACGGCACTACGGGGAGGGCAGGTTCGCGGCACCCCGGGGGCGGCGTACCGACGCGTACGAGGTGCCGCAGGCGCGGCGCTTCGGGTGCGGCCGCCGCCACTCGCCCGGTGAACTCCGCGTCGAAGACCAGCGCCACCAGGTCCGCGTCCCGGTAGAGGTAGACCAGCTCCTCCTCGACGTACCGGTAGTTGACGTTGACGGGAACGGCGCGGATCTTCAGGCAGGCGTAGAGGGCCTGGAGGTACTCGACGCCGTTGTAGAGGTGCAGGCCGACGTGGTCGCCGGGGCGTACGCCGGAGTCCGCGAGGTGGTGGGCGAGGCGGTTGGCCGCCCGGTCCAACTGTGCGTAGGTGAGGCGGCGTTCGGCGCCGGTGCCCGGGTGCTCGGCGTACACCAGCGCCTCGCGGTCCGGTACCGCGTCGACGATCGACTCGAAGAGGTCGGCAAGGTTGTACTCCACGTCTCCTCCTGATCGCGCGGCGGCCGGTCCGGCGCTCATTAGAGCGTCCGAGGGAGGAAGGGGGAAGAGCCGCGGCCAAGAAAACTGACTGGGCGTCAGAAAACCCTTGAAGTCGCAGTGGCGTTCCTGCAACCTGTTCTCGTTCCGGAGACGGGAGGACGTCCATGGGCGGCACCGAACATGTGCTCACCGAGCGCGTGGGGGCTTCGCTGGTACTCACGCTCAACCGGCCCGAGGCGAAGAACGCGTTCTCGCCCGCCATGCTCGTGGGCCTCTACGACGGCTGGCTGGCCGCCGATGACGACGACGGCATCCGGTCCGTCGTCCTCACCGGCGCGGGCGGCGTCTTCTGCGCCGGCATGGACCTCAAGGCGCTGGCCGGCGACGGCATGGCCGACGACGCGTACCGCGATCGGATGAAGGCCGACCCCGACCTGCACTGGAAGGCACTGCTGCGGCACCACCGCCCGCGCAAGCCCGTCATCGCCGCCGTCGAGGGTCCCTGCGTCGCGGGCGGCACCGAGATCCTGCAGGGTACCGACATCCGGGTCGCGGGCGAGAGCGCCACCTTCGGCCTCTTCGAAGTGCGGCGCGGACTCTTCCCCCTGGGCGGCTCGACCGTACGGCTGCAGCGCCAGATACCGCGCACGCACGCCCTGGAGATGCTGCTCACCGGCCGCCCGTACAGCGCGCACGAGGCCGAGCGCATCGGGCTGATCGGCCATGTCGTGCCCGATGGCGGCGCCCGCGCCAGGGCCCTGGAGATCGCCGAGCAGATCAACGCCTGCGGGCCGCTCGCCGTCGAGGCGATCAAGGCATCGGTGTACGAGACCGCGGAGCTGACCGAAACGGACGGGTTGGCGTACGAACTCGCCCACGGCTGGCCGCTCTTCGCCACCGAAGACGCCAAGGAAGGCGCGAAAGCCTTCGCCGAGAAGCGCCCGCCCGTCTACCGGCGCGCCTGATCGTCCACCGGCGCACCTGATGAGGAGCAGCCCGTGACCACCGAAACCCTCTCCGCCCCGCTCGTCGTCGAATTCCCCTTCACCCGCTCCCTGGGTCCCGTACAGAGCGCCTTCCTCACCGGGCTCCGCGAACGCACCGTCCTCGGGGTGCGCGCCACCGACGGCACGGTGCTGGTGCCGCCCGTCGAGTACGACCCGGCCACCGCTGAGGAGCTGCGCGAGCTGGTCCAGGTGGCGGAGACCGGCACGGTCACCACCTGGGCCTGGAACCCGCACCCCACCGGCAAGCACCCCCTCGACCGGCCCTTCGCCTGGGTGCTCGTCCGGCTGGACGGCGCGGACAGCTCCCTGCTGCACGTACTGGACGTGCCCTCGGCGGAGGCCGTCAGCACCGGGACGCGGGTCCGCATCCGGTGGGCGGCGGAACGTACCGGGGCCATCACCGACATCGCCTGCTTCGAGCCGTACGACGGCGCCCCCGGGGACGCGCCCCGGGACCACAGTGGCGACTTCGCCGACGCCGTCACCCTCGTCACCCTCCCCGCCCGCCTCGACTACACCTACAGCCCCGGCCGCGCTCAGACCGCCCACCTACGGGCGCTCGGCGAGCGGCGCATCGTGGGCGAGCGCTGCCCCGAGTGCCGCAAGGTGTACGTGCCGCCGCGCGGCGCCTGCCCCACCTGCGGCGTCCCCACCGGGGAACGCGTCGAGGTGGGCCCGAAGGGCACCGTCACCACCTACTGCGTCGTCAACATCAAGGCCAAGGGGCTGGACATCGAAGTGCCCTACGTCTACGCCCACATCGCCCTGGACGGTGCAGGGCTCGCCCTCCACGGCCGCCTCGCCGGCATCCCGTACGACCAGGTCCGGATGGGGATGCGGGTCGAGCCGGTGTGGAAGGAAGGGCAGCGCTGGCCCGACCACTACCGCCCCACCGGAGAGCCGGACGCCGACTACGACACGTACAAGGAGCTGGTCTGATGCGAGAGGTGGCGATCGTCGCCTTCGGACAGTCCGACCACGTGCCCGACAGCGCCGCGGTCTCCGAGGTGGAGATGCTGATGCCGGTGCTGAACGACGTGCTCGGCCAGGCCGCCCTGAAGGCCGGCGAGATCGACTTCGTCTGCTCCGGCTCCAGCGACTACCTCGCCGGGCGCGCCTTCTCCTTCACGATGGCGCTGGACGGCGTGGGAGCCTGGCCGCCGGTCTCCGAGTCGCACGTGGAGATGGACGGCGCCTGGGCGCTGTACGAGGCGTGGGTGAAGCTCCTCACCGGCGAGGCCGACACCGCTCTCGTCTACTCCTACGGCAAGTCCTCGCCCGGCGACCTCCGCGAGGTCCTCACGCGCCAGCTCGACCCGTACTACATGGCGCCGCTGTGGCCCGACTCCGTGGCGCTCGCCGCCCTCCAGGCGCAGGCCCTGTTCGACGCGGGCGCCGCCGACGAGCGTGCGCTGGCGGGGGTCGCGGCCCGCAGCCGTACCGACGCGGCCGCCAACCCCCACGCCCAGCTGCGCGGCGAGCACCCCATGGGCGAGCACGTCGTGGCGCCCCTGAGGCGCGGCGACTGCCCGCCCATCGGGGACGGCGCCGCCGCCGTCATCCTGGCCGCCGGGGACACCGCCCGAGGGCTGTGCGACCGGCCCGCCTGGATACGCGGCATCGACCACCGCATCGAAGCGCACGCCCTCGGCGTCCGTGACCTCACCGACTCCCCGTCGACCCGGCTCGCCGCCGAACGCGCCGGAGCGTTCGAACGCCCCGTGGACACCGCCGAACTGCACGCGCCCTTCACCTCCCAGGAGATCGTGCTCCGCCGCGCCCTGCGGCTCGGCGACGAGGTGACGATCAACCCCTCGGGCGGCGCGCTCGCCGCCAACCCGATGATGGCCGCGGGCCTCATCAGGCTCGGCGAGGCGGCCGCCCGCATCCAGCGCGGCGAGTCCCGGCGCGCCCTCGCGCACGCCACCTCCGGCCCGTGCCTGCAGCAGAACCTGGTCGCCGTCCTGGAAGGGGAGTGAGGCCGTCATGAGCAAGGAGCCCGTGGCCGTCGTCGGCATCGGCCAGACCCGGCACGTAGCGGCCCGCAAGGACGTCTCGATCGCCGGACTCGTCCGCGAGGCCGCCCTGCGCGCCCTGGAGGACGCCCAGCTCACCTGGGCCGACATCGACGCCGTCGTCATCGGCAAGGCCCCGGACTTCTTCGAGGGCGTGATGATGCCGGAGCTGTACCTCGCCGACGCGCTCGGCGCCGTCGGCAAGCCCATGCTCCGGGTGCACACCGCGGGGTCCGTAGGCGGGTCCACCGCCCTTGTAGCGGCCAACCTCATCGCCGCACGAGTGCACGGCACCGTCCTCACCCTCGCCTTCGAGAAGCAGTCCGAGTCCAACGCCATGTGGGGCCTGTCCCTGCCCGTCCCCTTCCAGCAGCCGCTGCTCGCCGGGGCCGGCGGCTTCTTCGCCCCGCACGTCCGCGCATACATCCGGCGCACCGGCGCACCCGACACGATCGGCTCCCTCGTCGCCTACAAGGACCGCCGGAACGCGCTCAAGAACCCGTACGCGCATCTGCACGAGCACGACCTCACCCTGGAGAAGGTGCAGGCGTCCCCGATGCTGTGGGACCCCGTCCGGTACTCCGAGACCTGTCCCTCCTCGGACGGCGCGTGCGCGATGGTCCTCACCGGGCGCGCCGGTGCGGACCGTGCGCCGCATCCGCCCGCGTGGGTGCACGGCGGTGCGATGCGCAGCGAACCGACGCTCTTCGCCGGCAAGGACGCGGTCTCCCCGCGCGCCGGGCGGGACTGCGCCGCCGACGTCTACCGGCAGGCCGGCATCACCGACCCGCGCCGGGAGATCGACGTGGTCGAGATGTACGTGCCGTTCAGCTGGTACGAACCGATGTGGCTGGAGAACCTGGGCTTCGCGGAGGAGGGCGGGGGCTGGAAGCTCACCGAGTCCGGTGTGACGGAACTGGACGGTGACCTCCCGGTGAATCCTTCGGGCGGCGTGCTCTCCACCAATCCGATCGGCGCCTCGGGCATGCTCCGCTTCGCGGAGGCGGCACTCCAGGTGCGCGGGCAGGCGGGTGAGCACCAAGTGGCGGGCGCACGGCGGGCGTTGGGGCACGCATACGGAGGAGGGTCGCAGTTCTTCGCGATGTGGCTGGTCGGCGCGGAGCCGCCCGCGACCTGACCGGTCCGGCACGGGCCGCGGTACGGGGCGCCGTCGCGGCCTGTCCGTCGCCGGGCGCGGTGGCTAGGCTGGCACGGACCGACGGAGCCGACCGGGTGAGGAGCGGGAAACGTGGCCGAAAGCACCACCACCGAGCAGCGGATCACCGGCGAGAAGCAGCCCGAACTGGATCTCACACACGCCCAGTGGCAGCCCAGCGCACAAGGCATGGGCGACGTCCAGATCGCCTTCGTCGACGGCTTCATCGCCATGCGCGACCGGCGCAGCCCCAACGGCCCGGCCGTCGTCTTCGGCCCCGGCGAATGGCGCGGCTTCGTACGCCGCGCCCGCGACGGCGAGTTCGACCTGACCTGACGAGGGGGCCGGACGGCACGGCCCGGCGGCACAGTCCGATGTGGTGTCCGCCCGGCCGGCCGGCGGTTCAGGTGAGGGCCACACACCCACGTGCCCGCAGTGCACGCAGCGTCGGCGCGTCGTCGTCGACGGCGTTCCAGCGCAGGTCCAGCTTCTCCAGTGCAGGCCATTCCGGCAGCCAGTGCGGGAGCGTGCGCAGCCGATTGCCGCGCAGGTCCACCCGACGCAGCAGCGGCAGTCCGCGCAGCGCCGCGGGGACGTCGCACAGCGCGTTCTCGCGCAGTTCCAGTTCGCGCAGCTCCCGGAGGCCGGCGAAGGTGCCGGGCAGCGCGGTGAGGCGATTGCCGCGCAGCCACAGTTCCCGCAGCCGGGCGAGCCGGCCGAGCGCGGGCGGCAGGGCGGTCAGCCCGCAGCGCTGGGCCCGCAGCTCGTGCAGGCCCGCCAGCCCGCCCAGCGCGTCCGGGAGGCGGCGCAGCGGGTTGTCGCCGACGTTGAGGTAGCCGAGGCGGGTCAGCCGGCCGAGGGCCGCGGGCAGTTCGGTGAGCCGGTTGTCGTGGACGTACAGGCAGCGGGACAGGCCGGTCAGCCCGCCGAGCGCGGCAGGCAGCCGGGTGAGCGCGTTGTGCCCGAGGTCGAGGGTGTGCAGCGTCGTGAGCTCCCCGATGCGGTCGGGGAGCTCGGTGAGGGAGTTGTCGGCGAGGATCAGCACCCGCGGCCCCGGCGAGGCCTCCCACACCTCCTCCGGCACGGAACCCAGCCCCGCCTTCCAGTAGTTGTACTCGTCGGACACAGGGGCAGCCCAATCGTTTGTGCGCGCCAGGAGCGGCGCGCGCGGTCAGGACTCGACGGGCGGGCGGGGTGCCGGTACTCCCGGACCGGCCGCCGGTACTCCCGTGTCTGCCGCCGCGAAGAGGTCGGCCCATGGGCGGCTGCGGACTGCCGCGGTGCCGTTGTCGTCGTAGCGCGGGGTTTCCCGGGACCACACGAGATTGCCGCTGATCAGGTGGCGCATGCTCGCGACGTAGTGCGACACGTGGTCGTGCACGTCGGCGGGCATGCCCAGCTCCTTGAGCGTTGCTGGCAGGGTCGCGGTGAGCTCCTGGAACTGTTCCACGCGGGCGCTCGCCGTGCGGGCGATCCGGCGCACCGCCTGGTCCAGCGTGCAGCCGGTCGAACGGTGCAGGATGATCACGCTGTTGTTGACGTCGCCGGCCGCCAGCTCCTTGTCCACGGACACGATGTCGTTGACGAAGATGACCGCTTCGGCGGTGAGCCGGCGCAGCTCCGCCAGGGGTGGTCGGCCGTGCAGCTCACGTGGCAGGACGTAACCGCCGCAGCGCTCCGCGAAGTCCAGGCAGGGCTGCACCCCGATGGAGTCGCGCCGCCCCTTGAGGTACTGCTCGAGCGGCAGTACCCCCTTTCGGGTACGGTTCTGGGCCTCCCAGTGGTACGCGGCGAGGTACCGCTCCCAGTGGCCCTTGAAGCGCAGCTGCCAGGCGCGCGGCGCGCCCTCGGTGATCCGCCGCCAGATGTCGCGGTAACCGGCGACCAGGGGACTGTCGGGCTCTTCGGGCAGCAGCTCCGGCGCGTCGTCCATCGTGCGCACCACCCGGTCCACGAGGTGCGCCACCGCCTCCGGGCACTGGCCCAGCGGGCCGTCGAACTGGTCGTCGAAGAGGAAGAACCAGGCGTTGAAATCCGTGGCCAGGGCCAACTCGTCGGCGTCGGCGTCGGGGTAGAAGTACGCCATGAGCCGGTCCAGCCGCAGCGCGTCGTACTCGGCGGTCGCCGCCTCCCCGCAGAGCATGCCGTACCCGTGCAGCCAGCCGAGCGTGTGCCGGCGGGCCGTCTCCACACCGGGGTTGAGCCGGGCCCGGAAAGGGATGCTGAGGGGCGCGGTACGCCGGGGGACGGGCGGCAGCGGGGCCGCCTCCGCGATGATCGGGTCGTTCATGGTCCGCCTCCTTCGCCGCTGCGCCGCGTGACGCAGTCAGGGGAGCCTGGGGCTCGTGCAATGACGAGTCAAGAAGGGAGTCGGTTTATTGGTCAATGAGTTCGTGCACGACGCCCGCTCGCGCCACCCGCGCAGGCAAGGGGCCGCGCGCCGCGTGCCGCCGCGGACGGCGCGGAACCGTGCGGCGCGCTCCAGCGGTCCATGGTCGAAAGTCGCCGAGGACCATTCCGGCAGCCCCCGTCGGCGCTAGGCTCATCGCTGTATGCAGGAGGGGAAGGTCATGGCGGAGATGATCGGGCGATCGGGCCGGGTGCGCAGGCCGATGCTCGAGCGCGAGACGGAACTGAGCGCGCTGGACGGGATGTTGACCGACCTGTGCGGCTCAGGGGACGGCGCCGAGGGCGTGCGCACGGGCGGCCTGCTCGCGTTCGCCGGGCCGCCGGGCATGGGCAAGACCGCGCTGATCACCGAGACCCGCCGGCGCGCCATCGCGCGCGGCTGCACGGTGCTGCTCGCCCGCGGCGGCGAGCAGGAGCAGGAGGTGGCCTTCCACGTCGTACGCCAGCTGGTGCAGCCGGTGTTCGCCGCCGAGTCCCCCGAGGAGCACCGCCGCATCCTCGGCACCTGGTACGACATCGTCGCGCCCGCCGTCGGGCTGGTCGCCGCAGAGGGCGACGCCTCGCCCGACCCGCAGGGCGTCCGGGACGGCCTGGACTGGGTCGTCACCCGCTTCGCCGTGCACTTCTCGCCCGTCGTCCTCATCCTCGACGACGCGCACTGGGCCGACCCCGAATCCCTCGCCTGGCTCACCGCGTTCGCCGCCCGCGCCGAAGAGCTCCCCATACTGATCGTCGTCGGGTACCGCCCCGACGAGCTGCCGGCCGGCGCCGGCCCGCTGCGCCGGATCGCCGAGCGCAGCGGCTCCCGCCCCTTCGAGCTGACCCCGCTCACCCCCACCGCCGTCCAACGCGTCGTGAACCACATGGTCGGGGAGGGCGCCGACGAGGCGTTCTGCCGCGAGTGCTGGGCCGTCACGGGCGGCAATCCGTACGAGGTCGTCGAGCTGAGCGCCAAGATCCGCGAGCGCGGCATCAAGCCCCAGCAGGCCAACGTCTCCCAGCTGCGCGAGCTGATCACCGCCATCAAGGACAGCGGCCTCGTCGAGCGCCTGGAGCGGCTCGGGACCGCCGCCGTCCGCTTCGCCTGGGCCGCCGCCGTGCTCGGCACGGAGGTCTCCCCGACGCTCGCCGCCAACGTCGCGGGCCTCGGCGCCGTCCAGGCCGCCGACGTCCTCGACCAGCTGCGCGGGGCGCGCATCCTCGCCCCGGCCCGCAAGTCCGACAACGGCAACCTCCGCTTCTTCCACCCCCTCGTCGCCAGCGCCGTCTACCAGGCCATCCCCGGCGCGCTGCGGGTCGCCCTGCACGGCCAGGCGGCCGCCGCGGTCGTCGACGCGGGCCTGGGCGCCACCGCCGCGGCGCGCCACCTGCTGGAGATGCACCCCGAGCACGACGACTGGGTCGTGCAGCGCTGCGGGAGGCCGCGGCCGAGTACTTCCGGGCCGGGGCGCCGGACGCCGCCCGCCGCTGCCTGGCCCGCGCGCTGCGCGAACCGCCCTCGCTCCAGGACCGCGCCCGGGTCCTGTTCGAGCTGGGCTGCTCCTCCCTGCTCAGCGAGCCGGCCACCACCGTGAACCACCTCCGCGCGGCCCTGGAGGAGCACGAGCTGGAGCCCGCCCTGCGGGAGACGATCACGTACAAGCTGGCGCAGGCGCTGGCCCACAGCGACCGCCTGGGGGAGGCCGCCCAGGTCGTCGCCGCCGAGGTCCAGCGCGCGACGAACGCACGCACGCGGCTGCGCATGCAGGCCGAGCAGTTCATGTACAACGCGTTCCGTGCCGACGAGCAGGACTCGCCCGCCCGCTCCCGGCTGCTCGCCAAGCTCGCCGACCACGTCACCGGGCGTGACATGGCCGAGCGGTACATCCTCGGGCTGCGCGCCTGGGACGCCATGGTGCGCGGCGAGAGCGCACAGACGGCGCTGCACTACGCCGAGCAGGCGCTGGGCGACGGGCTGCCGTGGACCGACGAGGAGTGGGGCTTCGAGGTCCCCGTGATCGTCGCGCTCACCTTCATGTACTGCGACCAGCCCGGCCGCGCCGAGGAGCTGTTCCACCAGGGCATCGCCGAGTGCGAGCGCAAGGGCTGGCGCGGCGCCCACCTCTCCTTCGGGTACACCCTCCTCGGCTACATCCGGTACCGCCGCGGCCGGCTCGCCGAAGCGGAGGACCTGGTCCACGGCGGCCTGCGGATCGCGCACCGGGTGGGCCAGCGAGTGCCCGCCCAGTGGTTCGCCATCGGCATCCTCATCGAGATCCTGCTCGCGCGCGGCCGCGTCAACGAGGCCCAGGAGCTGGCCGACACGTACAGCTACGGCGACGTCGTCCCGAACGCCGTCGTCTACCCCGACTCACAGACCGTCCACAGCGAGCTGCTGCTCGCCCGCGGCCTGCACCGCGATGCGGAACACCAGCTCACGGCCGTCGGCAGGCGCCTGGAGCCGCGCGGCATGCGCAACCCCGCCTGGTGCCCCTGGCAACTCCACCTCGCCCGCGCTATTGCCCTCACCGACCGGCCCAGGGCGATCGCCCTCGCCGACGAAGCACTCCAGCGCGCCCATGACTTCGGTACCGAGTCCGCCATCGGGCAGGCGCTGTTCTGCAAGGCCGAGGTGGTCGGCGGCGCGGAGGGCATGAAGCTGCTCGCCGAGGCGGTCCGCCATTTCGAGCGCTCCCCGTCCGCCTACGAGCTGGCCCAGGCGCTCGTCGAGCACGGCGCCGCGCTGCGCCGCGCCGGCCTGCCGCAGGACGCCGCCGACCGGCTCTACCGCGGCCTCGACAGCGCCCTGCACTGCGGCGCCGAGTCGCTGGTGGCGCGCGCCCGCGACGAGCTGTCCGCCGCCGGGCTGCGCCCCCTCCAGCTGCGCAGCTCCGGCACGGACACGCTCACCACCCAGGAGCGGGCGGTGGCCGAGTGGGTCGTGCAGGGCTGGACCAAGGACCGCATCGCCGTGGAGCTGGGCACGCAGCCCCCGGATGTCAGCCGGCTGCTGTCCGGGGTGTACCGCAAGATGGGCACGGACCGTAACGGCCTGGCGCGACTGCTGGGGAGTGAGGGCGTGGCCGCCGTCCTGCAGCCGCCCGCCGCGCCGGAAGGGTGACCCCACAGACCCCACGGCGGTGGCCGGGGTTTCCGGCCTGTCGGCGGCGCGGTACCGCAGGAAGGTGACCGGGCGGGCCACGTACGATGGCTGTATGTCGTTCCTCCGCCGCCGTAGCGCCGCGCCCGCAGGGCCCGATTTCGATGTGCTCGCCATGGACCCCGGTGACTGGCCGGGCAATCTCGGCGCCGGTCTGCTGCCCGCCCCCGACGGCAGCTGCCAGGGCGTCTTCCTGCGCTACGACCTCTTCGGCGGCCGCGGCCCCGCGATGATCATCGGTAACCTCCCGGAGGGCTCCCCGGCGCGCGAGCTCGGCGAGGGCGAGGTGCCCTTCGAGGTGGCGCAGCTGCTGGACGCGCTGGAGCACGACGAGGAGGTCACGGTCGTGGAGACCGAGGACCTCCCGGTCATGCACGACGACAACCTGCTGATCGTCAAGCGCATCAAGTGCTCCGAGGGCCGCGTCTCCTGTGTGCAGTTCGACCGGAGCGACGGCGTGCTGGTCACGATCGCGAGCTGGGACCGCCCGATCACCGACGATCTGTACGCGCTGCTGAAGCCGCTGCCTGCGGAGATGTTCCAGCAGGGCTGAGCGCCTGGGTGCACACCCCGGCCGGCTGTGTCCGCACCCGGCCGGCCCGGGACTCCAGGTAGCGCCGCTCGGCGAGGCTGGCGGTGGCCTTCGCGGCGCGCCGGTAGTGCTCGTAGGCCCCGGCCGTGTCGCCGGACCTCTCCAGCAGATGCGCCCGTACGGACAGCAGCCGGTGATGCACGGCCATCCGCGCGTCACCGTCCAACGTGGACAGCAGGGCCAGCCCGGCAGCCGGCCCCTCGGTCTCGGCGAGCGCGATCGCCCGGTTGAGGGTGACCATCGGATTGGGCGCGATCCGTTCCAGGATCAGGTAAAGGGCGTGCACCTGCGGCCAGTTGGTCTCCTCGGCCGTGGCCGCGTCGGCGTGCGTGGCGGCGATGGCGGCCTGCAGCTGGTAGGGGCCGAGGGCCGGGCCGGCCAGCGACGCCTTGACCAGGTCGAGGCCCTCGCCGATCAGCTCGCGGTCCCACCTCGTACGGTCCTGCTCATCCAGCGGCACCAGGTCGCCGGCCGCCGTCGTACGTGCCTCCCGGCGGGCGTGGGTCAGCAGCATCAGCGCGAGCAGCCCTGTCACCTCGCCGTCCTCGGGAAGCTGCGCGTGCACCGCCCTGACCAGCCGGATCGCCTCGCGCGCGAGGTCGGCGCGGTGCAATGTGCTGCCCGAGGAGGCCGTGTACCCCTCGTTGAAGATCAGGTAGAGCACGTGCAGGACGACCCGCAGCCGCTCCTCGCGCTCCACGCCCGCCGGCAGGCCGAAAGAGCTGCCGGCGGCCTTGATGCGCTGCTTGGCCCGGCTGATCCTGGCCGCCATCGTGGCCTCCGGCACCAGGAACGCGCGGGCGATCTCGGCCGTGGTCAGACCGCCGACCGCGCGCAGCGTCAGCGCGGTCTGGGAGGCCGCGGTCAGCGTCGGATGACAGCACAGGAACAGCAGGACCAGCGTGTCGTCGGTGTCCGGTACCTCCTCGGGCACCACCTCGGAGGCCGCCGCGGACTCCCGCTCGCGGCGCGCGTGATCGCTGCGCATCTGGTCGATGAGCCGCCGGGACGCGACCGTCATCAGCCAGCCGCGCGGATTGTCCGGCACGCCCTCGGCCGGCCACTGCACGGTGGCGGCGAGGACGGCCTCCTGTACGGCGTCCTCACACCCTTCGAACTGGCCGTGCCGCCTTACCAACGCGCCGAGGACCTGCGGCGTGAGCGCACGCAGCAGGTCCTCGAAGTCCGGTGCTGTCATGCCTCCAATTGTCCGTCAGCGAACATCACTTGACGCACCTCGACACCCAGCCCCTCGATCGCGGTGTCCGGAATCCGCGCCGCCAGCTCGATCGCCCGCTCCTTGTTCTCGCAGTCGATCAGGTAGAAGCCGCCCAGGTACTCCTTGGCCTCCAGGAACGGCCCGTCGGTGACCACCGGCTGGCCGTTGCGTACGGACACCACGGCGGCCTGTGACGGGTCGACCAGCGCCTGCGTGGTGATCAGCTCGCCGGACTCCTTCAGCGCTTCGATGAACTTGCCGTGGCCGTCGCCGATCGCGGCCTTCTCCTCGTCGGTCAGCGCGTCCAGCACCGCCGGGTTGATATGCATGCTGATCAAGAACTGCATCTCGTACTCCTCGTCGTTCGCGGGCCCCGGACGGGTCCTTCGCCGGTTGGTCGGAGCCGCCGCCGTCGTCTTGACATCCCCCGCCGGAAATTTCGCCTGAGATTTTGCCCGTACGGATGTCAAGAAGCGCGCGACCGCTCCGACCAACCGGCGAACAGCGACCTCTCCTCGCGCTTCCGCGGCTGAGCGCCGACCTGGGTGCCACCGGCGTCCAGCAGCTGTGGATCAGTGACAGTTACGGATTCATGGTCGCGGGCCTGGTCATCACGATGGGTACGCTCGGCGACCGGATCGGCCGCCGACGGCTCACCATGCGCCCGGCCTCCCGGACCACGGCCGCTACGCAGAGTGGTCCGGCCCGGTCGGCGGCGGTGCCGTAGTCGCGCGCGGCATCAGCCGGGTCGGCAGGACGATGTGCCGGGCCTGGTCCGCTTCCGGGTCGTTGATCAGGTCGCGGGCCAGCTCGCCCGCCGCCCGCCCGATCTCCTCCGGCGACTGGGCGATCGTGGTCAGATCCGACCACTCGGCCATCTGATGGTCGTCGAAGCCCAGTACGGAGATTCGCTCGGGCACGTCGATACGGGCCCTGCGCAGCGTCCAGAGCACCGAGACGGCGACCTCGTCCTGCTCGGCGAAGACCGCGGTGGGCGGTTCGCGCAGGGTCAGCAGCCGCCCGACCGCCTCGGCGGTGCGGCGCTTGTGTCCGGCCGGCGTGGCCACCACCAGCTCGTCGTCCCACGGCACGCCCGCCTCGGCCAGCGCCTGCCGGTGGCCGAGCAGCCGCTCGTGCGAGCTGAAGGTGAAGCCGCTGGCCCCGGTGGTCTGCACGAAGGCGATCCGGCGGTGGCCGAGGCCGAGCAGGTGGCGGGTGCCGGCGCGGGCGCCCGCCACGTCGTCCACGTACACGCTGGGCCGGCCCGCGGCGTGCTGGCTGATGTAGACGACCGGCATCTGGAGGTCGTCCAGGCGCGCGCTCTCCTCCTCGGAGAGGTCGAAGGAGAACACCAGCAGCGCGTCGGCGTTGCGCCGGGCCGGCAGCCGTTCGAAGAAGGCGGCCCGCTCCGTCAGGTCGGGGATGACGTAGACGAGCAGATCCAGGCCGGCGGCGCGCAGCACGGGGCCGAGGCTGGAGAGCGCCGAGCCGATGAACCACGAGTTGAGCGTGGGCGCGAGCACGGCGACCACGCCCGTGCGGCCGGTGACCAGGCTGGACGCCTGCCGGGACACCACGAAGTGCAGCTCGCGCGCGGCCTGTTCGACGCGGGCGCGCACGTCGGGCGAGACGGTCGACAGACCGCGCATGGTGCGGGAGACGGTGGAGGCGGACACCCCGGCCCGCTGGGCGACGTCGGCCAGCGTGGGGTGGTGCCGCTGGGCTGGTGGCATGAGCGGGACGGTAGCACCTGGCGCGTCGGTCGGAAACGGTTCCGAGACAGCGCTGTCACGGTGGCCCCGCACCCCTTCGGCCGCCAACTACCCGTAGAAAAACGGTCATAGCGCTTCGAGGTAGTCGACACATTACCTCGACGTAACGCGTTGACTTCCCCCACCCGCGCTCCTAGCGTGCAAGCGTTGTTACGGAATGACCGCCGTCCGCTGGCGCCTTTCGTCCCACTGCTCGTGATGCGGCTGACAGCGCAGTCACACGGTCGATCACCACCCCGTACAAGGAGACGCAGCCCATGACCAGCACCGCACCCTGGTGGCGCGACGCCGTCATCTATCAGGTCTACATCCGCAGCTTCGCCGACGCGAACGGCGACGGCATCGGCGACATCGCCGGCATCCGCTCGCGTCTGCCGTACCTGAAGTCGCTCGGCGTGGACGCGATCTGGATCAACCCCTGGTACAAGTCGCCGCAGGCCGACCACGGTTACGACGTGGCGGACTTCCGGGAGATCGACCCGCGGTTCGGCACCGTCGAGGAGGCCGAGGCGCTCATCGAGGAGGCGCACGCGGCCGGTATCCGCGTCATCCCCGACATCGTGCCCAACCACGTCTCCGACCAGCACGTATGGTTCCGGGCCGCGGTGGCCGCCGGGCAGGGCAGCCCCGAGCGGGAGCGCTTCGTCTTCCGGTCGGGGCGTGGCGCGGACGGCGCCGAGCCGCCCAACAACTGGCAGTCCTGCTTCGGCGGCCCGGCCTGGACCCGGCTGCCCGACGGCCAGTGGTACCTGCATCTCTTCGCCCCCGAGCAGCCGGACCTCAACTGGGCACACCCGGAGGTGCGCGCGGAGTTCGAGGACATCCTGCGGTTCTGGTTCCGCCGCGGCGTGGACGGCTTCCGCATCGACGTGGCGCACGGGCTGATCAAGCACCCCGAGCTGCCCGACCTGCCGCCCCGCGAGGACCCGCAAGCGCCGGCCCCGCACGGTGGGCTCGACCACCCCCACTGGGACCGCGACGAGGTGCACGAGATCTTCCGCGCCTGGCGCCGCGTGGCCGACGAATTCCCCGGCGACCGGAAGTTCGTCGCCGAAGCCTGGACGCAGGCCCCGGACCGGCTCGCCAACTACGTACGCCCGGACGGCCTGCACACGGCGTTCAACTTCGACTACCTGATGACCCCCTGGAACGCCAGGGAACTGCGCGAGGTCATCGACACCTCGCTCGCCACCCTCGGCTCGGTCGGCGCGCCGGCCACCTGGGTGCTCTCCAACCACGATGTGGTCCGCCACCCCAGCCGGTTCGGCCGCAAGGTGGTCAAGAAGTGGGTCGCCAACGAGGTCTACCGGCCCGAAGGCCCCCTCGACTCTGCACTCGGCACGCAACGGGCCCGTGCGGCCGCGCTGCTGATGCTCTCGCTGCCCGGCGGCGCCTACATCTACCAGGGCGAAGAACTGGGCCTGCCCGAGGTCGAGGACCTGCCCGAGGAGGTGCTCCAGGACCCCACGTGGGAGCGGTCCGGGCACACCGACCGGGGCCGGGACGGCTGCCGCGTACCGATCCCGTGGTCCGGTGAGCGATCGCCGTACGGCTTCAGCCCGGACGGCGCGACCGGCGAGCCCTGGCTGCCGCAGCCCCCGGAGTGGCGCGAGCTGAGCGTCGCCGCACAAGAGGGCGATGAGGGCTCCATGCTGGCCCTGTACCGCAGCGCCCTGCGCCTCCGCCGCGACCACCCGGCCCTCGGGGACGGGACGATGGCCTGGCTCGACGCCCCGGAGGGCGTGCTCGCCCTGCGCCGCGAGCCGGGCTTCGTGTGCGTCGTCAACCTCTCGGCCGAGCCGTACATCCTCCCGGACCACCAGGAGGTACTGCTGGCCAGCGGCCCGCTCGCGGACGGCCGGCTGGCACCGGACCAGGCGGTGTGGCTCGCGCTGTGACCACCTCGCGCACGGAAGGAGTTCCCGGCATGGAGTACCGCACCCTCGGAGCCAGCGGCTGCGCCGTCTCGGAGCTGGCACTGGGCACCATGACCTTCGGCCACGAGACCGACGAGGCGGGGGCGCACGCCCAGTTGGACCGCTTCGTCGAAGCCGGCGGCACCCTCGTGGACACCGCTGATGTCTACACCGCGGGCGCGTCCGAAGAGATCGTCGGGCGCTGGCTGGCATCCCGCCCCGCCGACGTCACCGACCGCGTCGTCCTCGCCACCAAGGGCCGCTTCCCCATGGGCGAGGACCCGAACGGCGCCGGGCTCTCCCGCCGCCACCTGCACCGCGCGCTGGACGCCTCGCTGCGCCGGCTCGGCGTCGAGACGGTCGATCTGTACCAGGCGCACGCCTGGGACCCGCTCACGCCCATCGAGGAGACGCTCCGCTTCCTCGACGACGCGGTACGCCAGGGGAAGATCCACTACATCGGGCTGTCCAACTTCACCGGCTGGCAGCTCCAGAAGACCGTCGACGTCGCCGACTTCCGGGGACTGGCCCGCCCGGTCACCCTCCAGCCGCAGTACAGCCTGCTCTCCCGAGAGATCGAATGGGAGATCACGCCGGCCTGCGCCTCCGAAGGGCTCGGGCTGCTCCCGTGGAGCCCGCTCGGCGGCGGCTGGCTGACCGGCAAGTACCGCCGGGACGCCCGGCCCGCCGGCGCCACCCGGCTCGGCGAGAACCCGGAGCGCGGCGTCGAGGCGTACGACCGGCGCGGCGGCGTCGCGCGCACCTGGGCCGTCGTCGACGAGGTGCGCGCGGTGGCCGAGGAACGCGGCGTCTCCATGGCGCAGGTCGCGCTGGCCTGGGTACGCGACCGCCCGGCCGTCACCTCGGTGATCCTCGGCGCGCGGACCGTTGAACAATTGGGGTGGCGGGGGCGCGAGGAGAGGCGGCCCGGGGGAACAGAAAACGGGCGGCGGGGGGCCCCAAAGGCCCCCGCGGCCCCCCGCGCCTCGTCTAGCGGCCCGACCTGCGGATGTCGACATCCGCCGCGCGGACGTAGCCGACCCGGTGGCCGACCTGGATCTCGTAGTACGCGTCCTTGCCGCGCACGACCGTGTGCTTGCTCGTGTCGAACGTCGGTGCGTAGAAGTACTCGCCGAGCGTCCGGTCGCCGACCGCGTAACGCTGGCCGGCCTTGAGGGCGTACGGGAGCGGCGAGACCGACTGGACCGGGACGCCGGCCGGGTAGGCGGTCTTCTCCGGGTAGGCCCGGCCGTAGACCGGGATCTCGGTCCTGCCCTCCTTCGGGACGGCCACCCAGCCCCTGGCGTGCACCGCCGTCGGCTCCGCGCCGGGGTTGTGGAACCACGCCTTCTGGCCGAGGTACCAGATCGCCGTCCAGTCGCCCTTCCGCTCCGCGACCGCGAACTGCTGTCCGGTACTGGCGCGGGCGCCCGTGTCGTTCACCCCGGTGGTGGAGTCAGCGCCCCCGGGGTGCAGCCCCTCGTCCTTGATCAGCGGAGCGTCCTCGCTGGGCGCCGAGTACAGGCGTACGGCGCCCGAGCCGTGCGCGGCGCACGGCTGGCCCGCCTTCTCGCAGCCGGTGTACGCGGGCTGGTTCTCCTCGTACTCCGGACGGATGGTGACCAGCCCGCCGTGCGGCCCCGCGGTCGGCACCAGCGGCCTGCCCAGCAGGATGAAGTAGTGGTCCCAGTCCCAGTACGGGCCCGGGTCGGTGTGCATGCCCTTGATCGAGGCGGTGGTCGTCCCCGGCACGTTGTCGTGCCCGAGGATGTGCTGCCGGTCGAGGGGGATGTCGTACTTCCGCGCCAGGTACCGCACCAGGCGCGCGGAGGTCTGGTACATCGCCTCCGTGTACCAGGCGTCCGGTGCCGCCAGGAAGCCCTCGTGCTCCAGGCCGATGGAGCGGGAGTTGACGTACCAGTTGCCCGCGTGCCAGCCGACGTCCTTGGTCGGGACGTGCTGGGCGATCAGCCCGTCGGCGGACCGGAGGCTGTAGTGCCAGGACACATACGTCGGGTCCTGCACCAGCTTCAGGGTCGTCTCCCACGTCGCTTCCGTGTCGTGGATGACGATGTAGTCGACGGACTGGTCCTCGGGGCGGTCCGCCAGGTCGTGGTTGCCGTAGTCGCCGTCGCCGAGCTCCTGGTACGGAGCGGGCACAGACTCGCACGCCACGTCCGGCGGGCACTCGGTCCTCCCGGACTGCGCCTTGCGCAGGCCCAGCACGCGGGTCTGCGCGCGGTCGGGGGTGAGGCCCGGGGACTTGGCGAGGGTGACGCGCTGGCCGGCGTCGGTCGTCCGGGACGCGCCGGCGCGCAGCACGTCGTACACCTGGTCGGCGAAGACGGTGGCGCTCTTCGCCTCGCTCGCGCCCGAGTAGCGGGCCACCGCGGCGTACCAGTCGGCGGGGTCGGCGCTCGCCTTCAGGCCGAGCCTGCGCTGCTGGTCGGCGAGGAGGGCCGCGCCGCCGCTGACGTTCGCCGCGGCGTTCTCGCGCAGCTCGCGCGCGGGCAGGCCGGTGAGCGCCGCGGCCTTCGGCAGGGTCCGCAGCCGCGCCGGCAGCTCCGAGGCCTTCGGCAGCTTCGCCTCGGCGGTCTTCCGGGGGCGCGCGTCGTCGCCGCGGGCGTCCTCGGTGCCCTCACTGTGGTGCGGCGCCTCACGGGCGAGCGCGGTCCGCGCGTCGGTGAGGTGCATCGGGCCGTAGCCGCCGGCCACGCTGGGCGCGCCCCGGTGCCCGTCCCAGCGGGACTCCAGATAGGCGACGCCCAGCAGGACACTCTGGGGCACGCCGTACCGGGCGGAGGCGTCGGCGAAGGCGCGCTGGAGGGAACCGGCGTCCGCGCCCGCGGTGGCGGTGGGCGCGGCCGAGACCAGTGGCAGAAGGAGGGCGGCCACCGCGACGGCGGTACCGGCCCTCCTCGTTGTCCTGCGGGATGTTCGGGGGGCGTCGCGTCTGGCGACGCCGACAGGTGCGGATCCTCGCAATGCAGCCTCCTCGGGCCGGCCCGTCCCGTACCGGGCGGTGTGGCGGATGGTGCGCCGTTGGGCGTGCGGGAACCCATCAAGAGGTATCGGTTCACCGACGATCCGTCAATCACCCCGTAATCGGTCGATTTCGCAGGTCGGCGCGGGGCCGGAGAAGTTTCGCGCACCGGGCGCCGGGCCTGGGACGCGTCAGTGGAATGGACCACTGCCGGAGGGAACGCCGGGCCGTGCACCACTCGGACTCCGCACCGCCACAGGGTGCGTGAGGGTGATGCCCCGGAGCGCGCCACCGTACGCCACCCCTGCACATACGAGGCGGCGCGCCTCGGCCTCGAAGCGCGCATACGAGAGCGGCGCGCCCCAGCACAGGCGCGCCGCTCCGTTTCCCCCGTCGGCGGATCAGCGGGTGCCGACCGCCGCCCGTACCGCACGCCGCGCCATCTGGGCGTCGTCGTGCAGCCGCCGCAGCAGCAGGCGCTGTTCCTCGCCCGCCGCGGGCGCCCCCGGCTGTCCCTGACCGGTGGAACCGGGCGGTACTTCCTCCCGCATGGTCCGCTGCACCGCGGTCTCGTAGCGCCGGATCTCCCGGGTCAGTACCAGCATCAGGTTGACCAGGAAGGAGTCCCGGGCGGCGGGGCCCGCGGCCTGCGCGAGCTGGCTGATCTGGCGGCGCGCGACCGGTGCGTCTCCCAGCACCGACCACAGGGTCGCCAGGTCGTAGCCCGGCAAGTACCAGCCGGCGTGCTCCCAGTCCAGCAGGACCGGGCCGGCGGGCGAGAGCAGGACGTTGTTCAGCAGCGCGTCGCCGTGGCAGAACTGACCGGGGGAGTGCGCGATGCCGTGCATCAGCTTCTGCAGGTCGCCCAGGTCCCGGTCGGTCAGCAGGCCGAGGTCGTGGTACCGCCCGATGCGGTTCCCGTAGTCCAGGGGGGCGTCGAACATCCCGGCCGGCGGGCGCCAGAGGTTGATCCGGCAGATCGCCCCGAGGGCGGCCCGGACGTCCGCACGCGGCGGCCCGTCCGTGGGGTGCCGCTGCACGGAGGCAACCCGGCCGGGCATGCGTTCGACGACCAGCGTGCAGTTGTCAGGGTCCGCGGCGACCAACCTCGGCACGCGCACCGGTGGACGGTGGCGTACGAAGGCGCGATACGCAGCTATTTCGTGCCGGAACCGCTCGACCCACGCCGGCGAGTGGTCCAGTAAACACTTCGCCACCGCGGTCGTGCGCCCGGTGGTGCCTACGAGAAGGACGGACTTACCACCCCGCCGCAGCACCTGGACGGGATTGAACTCCGGACAGATGCGCTGCACCGAGGCGACCGCCGCGCGCAACTGCGCGCCCTGGGGGCCGGACAAATCGAGTCTCCCGCTGAGCGGTTGTGGTGCTGCTCCCTGGGGGCGCCGGAGGCGGCCGCCCGGAGGCCCGGCGGCCATTCCCGAGGAGTGAGCGGGATCGAGGTACGGACCGCTGCCCGTGGGCTGCGGGCGGTACGGCCGGGGCGGGGCGGTCGCGGCGGACGATGCTGCGTACATGGGTGGATGAGGTCCCTTCGTGCGCCGACGAGTGGCGGTGCGCCACCGGCCCGGTGAGGGTTGCGACACCCTGGGGAATGCGTTTCCGCCACCGGGCCGGGGGCTGCGTCTCTACAGAACACGCGACTACGGGTGGCAGACCATCTGGCGCACCCTGGCGAACCCTGGCGAATGCTCGCCCGGCACATGACGGCCGGTTACTGTCAACTCAGTCGAGGAACCTGGGGGCTTGACGTGAACAGGGAGCCGAACACCCGTCTCGCGGACCTTTTCCAGCTCGCCGGCTGGTCGAAGGGCGAGCTGGCGAGGTTGGTCAACCGGCAGGCGGCGGCCATGGGCCACCCGCAGCTGGCGACCGACACGTCCCGAGTCCGGCGCTGGATCGACATGGGGGAGACCCCGCGCGATCCGGTACCGAAGGTCCTGGCATCCCTGTTCACCGAGCGCCTCGGCCGTGTCGTAACCACCGAGGACCTCGGCTTTGCACGCTCAGGGCGCGCGGGGAAGCGGCAGGCCGCCGACGGCCTGCCGTGGCCGCCCGACCGTACGGCTGCGGTCCTCACGGAATTCACGGGAATGGACCTCATGCTCAACCGACGCGGCTTGGTGGGCGCGGGCGCGGCGCTCGCCGCCGGTTCCGCGCTCAGCAGCGCCATGTACGACTGGCTGCACGCCGACCCGGCCCTGGCAGCCGACGCGCCCCGTACCGACAACCCCCTCGGCCCCCATACCCTCGACCAGGCCGGCCTGGACCGCTACGAAGCGGCCCCCGTCGGCTCCCAGGAGATCGACGCGCTGGAACGCTCGGTGGAGGTCTTCCGCGCCTGGGACGCGTCCCGCGGCGGCGGGCTGCAGCGCAAGGCCGTGGTGGGCCAGCTCAACGAGGTGGGCGGGATGCTCGCCTACCGCCATCCCGAGCACCTGCAGCGGCGGCTGTGGGGCGTGGCGGCCAACCTCGCCGTCCTGGCCGGCTGGATGTCCCACGACGTGGGCCTGGAGCCCACCGCCCAGAAGTACTTCGTCATCGCCGCGCACGCGGCCCGTGAGGGCGGCGACCGCCCCCGGGCCGGCGAGGCGCTGTCCCGGGCGGCGCGCCAGATGGTCCATCTGGGCCGCCCGGACGACGCTCTGGACCTGATGAAGCTCGCCCAGTCCGGCTCCGGCGAGGAGACCCTGCCGCGCACGCGTGCGATGCTGCACACGATCGAGGCGTGGGCGCAGGCGTCGAAGGGCCATGGGCAGGCGATGCGGCGCACCCTCGGCGAGGCCGAGGAGCTGTTCGTCTCGGACAAGCGGGACGTGCCGCCGCCCAGTTGGATGCAGAACTTCGACGAGGCCGACCTGCACGGCATGGAGGCCCTGGCGTACCGCACGCTCGCCGAGCACGACCCCAAGGCCGCCAAGGTCGCCCAGGGGCACGCGCGGCAGGCGCTGGCGCTGCGCAGGGACGGCTACCAGCGCTCGCAGATCTTCGACTATCTGTCGATGGCCTCCGCCCTGTTCATCGCCAACGATCCCGAACAGGCGGACCGGTACGCACGGCTGGCACTGATGTCGATCGGGGAGAACTCCTCGCACCGCACCTGGGACCGGCTGCGCGAGATGTACCGACTGACCGGGCAGTACTCCGACTACGCCAAGGTCCAGGACCTGCGCGAGGAGATCAGGCTCGCCCTGCCGAAGCAGAAGAAGCCGAAGGAACGCAACGGGCAGGCCTGAACGGCCGCTGGACCACCGCACAAGCACAACACGTCTGCGTGGGAGACGCTGCCCCCAAGACCTCGGGGCGGTTTCCCTTGTGCCTCCTGTGCTGTCAGTCTCCTGTGCTGTCCGTACCGCCGGTCAGTCACCGATCCTGGCGATCAACACGCACGCGTCGTCCTCCCGTTCGGCGGTGCCGAACTCCTCGACGACGATACGGACGCTGTCCTGCGCGCTCCGCGCTGCCGCGAACCGGGGGGCGAGGGCGAGCAGCCGCTCCGCGCCTTCGTGCGTGCTGTCCGCGTCGGGCGTACGGCGCCGGGGCACCAGCCCGTCGGTGTACAGCACGAGCAGGTCGCCGGGCTCCAACTGCACGCTGCGCTGCGTGTACACGGCTCCGGAGGTCGCGCCCAGCAGCACGCCCTCCGGCGGCTGCAGCGCCTGTCCCTGCCCGTCCCGGAACAGCAGCGGGGCGGGGTGCCCGGCCTGCGCCCAGTCGAGCCTGCGGGTGGCGGGGTCGAAGCGGCAGCACACGGCGCTGCCCAGGGCGGGCTGCGCGGAGGTGTCCAGGAGCTGGTTGAGGTAGCCCATCATCGGGCCCGGCTCCTGGCCCGAGACGGCCATGCCGCGCAGCGCGCCGAGCAGCATCGCCATGCCCGACGTGGCGGTCACGCCGTGCCCGGTGAGGTCGCCGGCGCTCAGCAGCGTGCGCCCGTCGGGCAGCTGCAGTGCGTCGTACCAGTCGCCGCCGACGAGGGCGCTGGACCCGGAAGGGAGGTAACGGGCGGCGAGGTCCAGGGCGACCGGGCCGCCGTGCGGGAACCGCAGGGAGCCGCGCCACGGCGGCAGCACGGCTTCCTGCAGCTCGACCGCAAGCCGGTGTTCGGTCTGCGCGATGTGCCGTTGGCGCTGCAGCGAGTCACGGGTCTCGCGCACCGCCCTCTGGCTGCGGCGCAGCTCGCTGACGTCGCGCAGCACGGCCCACATGCAGGCCGTGCTGCCGTCGGCGTCGAGCACCGGCTCGCCCACCATGTGCACCGTGCGCACGCTCGTGTCGGGGCGCACGATGCGGAATTCGCCGTCGATCGGCTTGCCGTCCACCAGGCAGTCCGTGACCATCGCGGTCACCAGGGGCTGGTCGTCGGCGAAGATCAGGGAGGGCAGCTCGTCCAGGGTGAGCGGCCCGTCGGCGGGCTCCCGGCCGAAGATCCCGAACAGCTCTTCGGACCAGCTCGCCTCGTCGGTGAGGAGGTTCCACTCCGCGCTGCCCACGCGGGTCAGCAGCGAGCCGCGGGCGTGCGCCTCGGGGTCGGGGCCGGGCGGCGCCGCGGGATGCGGCAGGGACTCGTCCATGCCCTCCGGGGGCCCCGCCGGCAGTCCCTCTCTGAGCTGGTCCAGATGGCCACCGAGGTCGTCGAGGTGGTGGACCGCGAGGTCGCACAGCGCCCGCTGCCAGCGCAGCCGGGCGTCCTCGTCCGGGTGGCCCTCGGCGGCGGCCTCGCGGCGCACCGCGTCCAGACTGCCTCGGAGCCGGCGTGCCTGTGAGATGAGTGCGTCGACCGCGCCGCGCTCGGGCGGCTGCGCGTGATGATGGTCCGCGAAGAGATGGGACGGCATGACGTACTCCGATATCAGGCGGCGCGCGGCCATGTCTGTGGCCTCGTCGGCCATGTCTGATGGAAGGGCCGGTAACGACTGTTGCACAGGCTGCGACCGCGCGTAAGGGATTTGGCATGACCCGATACGGTGGTGCGCATGGCATATGCCCCCGGCTGCGCCTCGGTAACCCGCCCGGACGCTGCGGAATCCGTCGCTCCGGGCTAGGCTTCGGCCGCCGTACGGCAGTCGTTCCGCCGATCCACTGTGGGGAACGACGCATACGGCCCGCGGACACCGGCAAGAATGCCGGTCAGCGGAAATCCCGTTGCCAGCCAGTCCCCCGCACCGGATGCTGACCTCATGTTCGATCCAGACATAGCGCCCAGTGGCACCCTGCTCGGCCTCCTCCAGCGAGGCCGCGGCGACGGGACCCTGCATGCCTTGGCGGCGCCCCGGGCCGAGGCCCTGGCCGCCCTCAACGACAGCGTGCTGCGCGACCCCCGGCGCGACTGGCAGCTGGAGAACCGCTCGCTGTACTACGCACGCCTCTACATGCAGCTCGACGGCGGCCTCGAAGAGATCGAACGGCACCTCTTCCACCCCGACGACCACACGGACACCCGTGAGGAGCGCACCGGCCTCGCGCTCTCCGTACTGGGCCACCTCGCCTCCTACGGGCGCGACGCCGCGCTGCTCCTGTTGCGCAGCTACGCCGCGGTCGGCGGCAACTGGCGCTGGGCCCTGGACGAGCTCGCCCTGCGCGACGAGGACGAGGGCCTGCTGTCCCTGGCGCCCGCCGTACTGGCCCGCTTCCCCGAGACCCCCGAGGGCGAGGCCGAGCTGGCCGCTGCCGTACGGGACGCGTTCGAGCCCCGCCCCTGGCGGCTGTGGGCCGAGGACGCCCGGTACGGCGCCCGGGTGCGTGCCGCGGGCGAGCAGGGCTCTTTTGACCGCTGGCAGCGCCAGCTCACGCCGAGCGGCCCGCGCCCCGGCTGGAGCGTCCGCGAGATCCTGCAGTGGGCCGAGGACGGCCGTGCCGAGCGGCCCGCCGAGTGGCGGACCGGCGCGGCGGCGCGCTGCCTGGCAGCGGTGGCCGGCCCCGAGGACCGCCCCGAGCTGCTGGCGGCCGCGCGCAGCGGTCCGGACGCCGCCCGCGCGGCTGCCCTGCGCCACCTCGCCGAACGGGGCGACGCCGAAGCGCTCGACCTGATCGAGGCCGCCGCCTCCGACCCGCTGGCCTGCCCGGAGCTCGTCGAGGCAGCGACCGGTGCCTTCTGCCGTATGCGGTCCGTGGCGGCCGTCGAACGCGCCCGCGTGTGGGCCCGCCGCCCGGACCGGCTGGGCGCGGTGGCCGCCGCGCTGCTGGCCCGCCGCGGCGGCATCCAGGACGCCGACACGGTGCTCGCCGTGCTCCGCAGGACCGTGCAGGCCGAGGGCCCGGACGCGGCCGGCCTGTGGGAGCTGGCCGACGGCGTCGGACGGCTCGGCGTCGAGTGCGCCGCGCCCGTACTGCGCCACATCTACCGCGAAACCTCCTCCTCCCACCTGCGCGGCCGGGCCGCCGCCGCGCTGGCCGCCACCGACCCCGGCTTCGCCGCCGGCTTCGCCGTCGAGTGCCTGTGGGACTGCGAGGAGACCACCCGGGAGCTCGCCGCCCGTACGGCCGCGACCGGCGACGCCCGCGTCGTCGAACAGCTCCGCCGGCTCGCCGCCGATCCGGCCGAGGAGACCGAGGTCCAGACCGCGGTACGGGGCCGGATCGGGCCGGACGCGGCGGAGGTCTGAGGGGCCCGCCGCGTTACGGGGGCGGGGCGCCGCCCTACGGGGGACCGGGACGCCGTCCCCGGGGCCCCTTGTGCCGCCCTCCTTCATGTGGCGCGTCGTCGCCCTCCGTACGACGCGCTGCCGACCCCCGTGCGGGCGTGGCCGACCGCCCCACGGAGTACGCGGCCGTGGACGCCCCTACGGGATAGGGCGTAGCCGATACGGGCAGAGAACAGCAGTGCGGGATCGCCGCACCGCCTTCGTGCCGAGCGCGGTACGCCCGTGGCCGCACGAGGTCCCGCGTCGTCGCGTCCCAGGAGGCAGCAGGAGATGACCCGGCAGGCAGCGCACCTCCCCGCAGTGTCCGACGAGGTGCGCCGGGCACTCGGCGCCGGGCGCCCCGTCGTCGCGCTGGAGTCGACGATCTTCACGCACGGGCTGCCCCGGCCGCGCAACCTCGCCATCGCACGCGAGGCCGAGGAGATCCTGCGCGCCGACGGCGTGGTGCCGGCGACGACGGGCGTGGTGGCGGGCGCCCCCACCGTGGGCCTTTCCGACGCCGAGATCGAGCGGCTCTGCACCGCGGACGGCGTGGCCAAGGCGAGCGTCCGCGACCTGCCGGGGGCGATCGCCACCGGCAGGGACGCCGGGACGACGGTGGCCGCCACCGCCCACCTCGCCCATCTCGCGGGCATCCAGGTGTTCGCCACTGGGGGCCTCGGCGGGGTGCACCACGGGGCGCGCACCAGCTTCGACGAGTCGGCGGACCTGGTGACCCTCGCCCGCACCCCGGTGACGGTGGTCAGCGCCGGGGTGAAGTCGGTGCTGGACATCGGGGCGACCCTGGAGCGGCTGGAGACCTTGAGCATCCCGGTCGTCGGCTACCGCACGCGCCGCTTCCCCGGCTTCTACGTCGCCGACTCGGGCCACGGGATCGACACGTCGGCGGAGTCACCCGAGGAGATCGCCGCGATGATCCGGGCCCGGGACGCGCTCGGCCTCCGCTCCGCGCTGCTCGTCGCCAATCCCGTACCACGTGATCGCCAGCTCGATCCGCAGCTGCACGAGCGGGTGCTGGCCGAGGCGTGGGACGTGGCGGCGCGAGAGGGCGTCTCAGGGGCCGCCACGACGCCGTTCCTGCTGGACCGCATCCGCCGCGCGACCGGCGGCCGCAGCCTGGACGTCAACGCCGAGGTCTACCGCAACAACGTCACCGTCGGCGCCGCGATCGCGCGGGCCGCCGCCGACTGAGCAACGGAGGGGGCGGGGCCGTGCTCGGGGTCCTCGGGGATCTGCTGGAAGACCATGTGGTGTGGCTGCGCGAGCCGTTGCGGGCGGCCTCGGACACCGAGGTGACGATGTACCGCGTGCGCGGCGGCAGCGCGGCCAACGTGGCCGCGTTCGCGGGGGAGCGGCATCCCACCCGGTTCATCGGCTGCGTGGGCGCCGACCCGGAGGGCGACCGGCTCGTTGCGGAGCTGGCGTCGCACGGCGTCGACGTCCGCGTCCAGCGCGCCGGGCGGACCGGCAGCGTCGTGGTACTGATCGACCCGTCCGGTGAGCGCACGATGCTGCCGTACCGGGGCGCGGCCACGCTCCTGGAGCCGGTCGCCCCGGAGTGGACCGACGGCCTTGCGCACCTGCACGTACCGGCGTACGCGTTCGCCGGTGAGCCGGCCGGGACGGCGGCGGCCGACGCGCTGCGCCGTACGGCCGCGCGCGGCGGAACGGTGTCCGTCGACGCGTCGTCCACCGGGATGCTGCGCGCCTACGGGGAGCGGCGGTTCCTGCGACTACTGGGCACGCTGGCGCCGCACGTCCTCTTCGCCAACCGCGCCGAAGCGGCGTCGCTGGCGCGCGGGGTCGGCGGGACGGGCCCGGACGGCGCCGACCTGCGTGCCCTGGCCGACCGGCTGCCCGGTACCACGGTGATCGTCAAGGACGGTGCCCGTCCGACCACGGTCCTCGCCCCCGGCCACCCGCCCTTGCGGATCGCCGTCCCGCCGGTCGACGGTGTCCGTGATCTGACCGGCGCGGGTGACGCGTTCGCCGCGGGCTACCTCACCGCCTCCCTGACGGGTGCCGGCATTCGTGCGGCGTGCGCGGCCGGGCACGCCACTGCCGCGCGGGTCCTGCGGACACCGGGGGCGTCGGCCTGACACCCGGGGCCTCAAGGGCGCCGATGCACCGCCCCGACGGGGGAACGCTCATGGGACGTTCCCCCGCTGGAAAGATCCCCGTGGCCCGGTCCACGCCCGGCCCGCCGACAACACGAGTATGCGTGTCGCCATCGTCACCGAATCCTTTCCGCCCGACGTCAACGGCGTCGCACACTGCACCCTGCAAACCGCCCGGCACCTGGTGCGGCGCGGCCACGAACCACTGGTCGTCGCCCCGGCGGCGGCTCAGGACCCGGAGGGCGGGCGGGCCCTGCCGTGCCCGGTCGTCCGGGTGCCCTCACTGCCGTTGCCCGGATACCCGCAGGTACGGGTAGCGCTGCCGGGCCGCCGGCTGGCCGCCGCGCTCGCCGCGCACCGGCCCGAACTGGTCCACCTGGCGAGCCCCTTCGTGCTCGGCGTGCGCGGCATGGCGGCCGCGACCCGGCTGGGCGTGCCGGCCGTCGCCGTGTACCAGACCGACCTGGGGCGCTACGCCCGCACGTACCTGGGCGCCGGTACCGGGGCGGCCTGGCGGCGGCTGCGCGCCGTGCACACCGCGGCGGACCGCACCCTCGCCCCCTCCACCGCCGCCGCCCGGGAGCTGGCCGAGCACGGCGTGCCCCGGGTGCGCCTGTGGCCGCGCGGGGTGGACTCCATGCGCTTCCACCCGGCCCGCCGCGACGAGGTGCTGCGCAGTTCGCTGGCCGCCGGGCGCGAGGTGCTGGTCGGCTACATCGGGCGGCTCGCCCCGGAGAAGGAGGTCGGGCTGCTTCGGGAGGCGGCGCGACTCCCGGGGGTGCGGACCGTCGTGATCGGTGACGGGCCGAGTGCCCCGGGGCTGCGCGCCGCGCTCCCCGAGACACGCTTTCTCGGCCGCCGCACCGGGGACGAACTGGCCCGGCTCTTCGCCACCCTCGATGTCTTCGTGCACACCGGGCCGTACGAGACCTTCGGGCAGACCGTGCAGGAGGCGATGGCCAGCGGGGTGCCGGTGGTGGCGCCCGCGGCGGGCGGCCCGCTGGACCTGGTGACCCACGGGCGCACCGGGCTGCTCGTACCGCCCGGTGACGCCACCGCGGTCCGCGACGCGGTGCAGGTACTCGCCGGCAATCCGAAGCTGCGCGCCGCCTACGGAGCGGCGGGCCGGGCGGCGGTCGCGGACCGCACCTGGGAGGCGGTCGGCGACCGGCTGCTGGCGCACTACGAGGACGTACTGGGACAACGGGAGGCGGTGGCGGCGTGAGCAGCACGAGGCGCAACGGTACGGAGTACAGCGGTACGGGGTACACGGGGACGGGGCACGCGGGGACGGCGCACCACGGGGGCACGGGCCGCGAGGGCCTCCGCATCGTCCGCCTCGCCAACTTCGTCACCCCGGCGTCGGGCGGGCTGCGCACAGCGCTGCGCGAACTGGGCGAGGGCTACCGGGCGGCCGGCCACGACCCGGTACTCGTCGTCCCGGGCCCGGCCGCGAGCGACGAACAGACCGTACAGGGACGGGTGATCACCCTCCCGGGCCCGACGCTGCCCGGTACCGGCGGCTACCGGGTCCTCACCGGCCGGGCGCGTCTGGAGCGCCTGCTGCACACCCTCGCGCCGGACCGCCTGGAGGTCTCCGACCGCACCACGCTCCGCTGGACCGGGGAGTGGGCCCGGCGTGCCCGGGTGCCGGCGGTGATGGTCTCCCACGAGAGCGTCGACGGGGTGCTGCACACCTGGGGCGTGCCCCGCCACGCCGCACGATCCGTCGCTGACCGGCTCAACTCCCGTACGGCGCACGCGTACAGCCGCGTCGTCTGTACGACCGAGTGGGCGGCCGCCGAGTTCACCCGGACCGGCGCGCGCAATGTCGTCACCGCGCCGCTCGGCGTGGATCTGGCCCGCGCCCACCCCGGTTGCCGCAGCCAGGAGCTGCGCCGGCGGATCGGCGGCGGCGCGTCCGCCGTGCTGCTGCTGTGCTCCCGGCTGTCGGTCGAGAAGCGCCCGGGAAGGGCCCTGGAGGCCCTCTCGCGGCTCCGTGCCGACGGGACGGATGCCGCGCTGGCCGTGGCCGGTGACGGTCCGCTGCGCGCCCGCCTGGAGACCCGGGCCCGCGCCGAGGGCCTGCCGGTGGCCTTCTTCGGCCACGTCGCCGACCCCGGCGCGCTCGCGGCCCTCCAGGCCAGCGCCGACGTCCTCCTGGCACCCGGCCCCGCCGAAACCTTCGGCCTCGCCGCCCTGGAGGCACTGGCCTGCGGTACTCCGGTCGTGGCCAACGCAGGCTCCGCCCTCGCCGGGCTGATCGGCCCCGCGGGCGAGACCGCACTCGACGACGGCGACAGCATCGCCGCCGCCATACGGCGCGTCCTGGCCCGCCCCGAAGGGCCGCGCCGCACCATGGCCCGCCGCCGCGCCGAGCACTTCGGCTGGCACACCGCGGTCAACGCCTTCCTCACGGCCCATGACGCGGCCCCGCTGACCGTTCCGCAGGCGCAGGGCGTCCGGGGCTGACGATCGGCGTTGCCGCGCGGCTGGCCTCCCGGAAGCCACGCGCACCGAGTGGTCCCGCCGTGCGCGGCGGTCCGTTGTCACAATGGCCGCATGACCGGACGCTGGGAGTTCTGGATCGACCGGGGCGGGACCTTCACCGATGTGGTGGCGCGGCGGCCGGACGGTGCGCTGGTCACCCGGAAGCTGCTCTCGCACCACCCCGAGCGGTACGACGACGCGGCCGTCGCCGGGGTCCGTGAGGTGCTGGGGCTGGGCCCCGGGGAGCCGGTGCCCGCCGAGCGGGTGGCCGTCGTCAAGATGGGCACCACCGTGGCCACCAACGCCCTCCTGGAGCGCAAGGGTGAGCCCACCGTGCTCGTCACCACGCGCGGCTTCAGGGACGCGCTGCGCATCGCCTACCAGAACCGGCCCCGGCTGTTCGACCGGCACATCGTGCTGCCGGACGCGCTGTACGACCGGGTGATCGAGGTACCGGAGCGCGTGGACGCGCACGGGGAGACGGTCACGCCCCTCGATACGGACGCGGCCCGGGAAGCGCTGGCCGCTGCGTACGAAGCGGGCTTCCGCAGCGCCGCCATCGTGCTGCTGCACGGCTACCGCCACCCTGCCCATGAGAAGCAGCTCGCCGAGCTGGCCACGGAAGCGGGGTTCACGCAGGTCAGCTGCTCGCACGAGGTGAGCCCGCTGATGAAGCTCGTACCGCGCGGCGACACGACCGTGGTGGACGCCTATCTGTCGCCGATCCTGCGGCGCTACGTGGAGGAGGTCGCCGCACAACTCCCCGGTATCCGGCTGATGTTCATGCAGTCCAACGGGGGGCTGCGGCAGGCGGAGCACTTCAGGGGGAAGGACGCGGTGCTCTCCGGGCCGGCCGGTGGTGTCGTGGGCATGGTCCGGTCCGCCGCCGAGGCCGGGCACGACAAGGTGATCGGCTTCGACATGGGCGGCACGTCCACCGATGTGTCGCACTACGCAGGCGAGTTCGAGCGCGTCTTCGGCAGCGAGGTCGCGGGCGTCCGGATGCGCGCACCCATGATGAACATCCACACGGTCGCGGCCGGCGGCGGCTCCGTCCTGCACTTCGACGGCCGCCGCTACCGGGTGGGGCCCGACTCGGCGGGCGCCGTCCCCGGGCCCGCCTGTTACCGCCGCGGTGGCCCGCTCACCGTCACCGACGCCAACGTCATGCTCGGCCGCATCCAGCCCGCGCACTTCCCCGCGGTGTTCGGGCCGCACGGCGACCAGCCGCTGGACGCGGACGTGGTGCGCGAGCGCTTCGAAGCGCTCGCGCGGGAGGCGGGGCGGGCGGTGGGCGACCGGCGCGGCCCGGAGGAGGTCGCCGCGGGCTTCCTGGACATCGCCGTGCTGAACATGGCCAACGCGGTCAAGAAGATCTCCGTGCAGCGCGGCCACGACGTCACTCGGTACGCGCTCACCAGCTTCGGCGGCGCGGGCGGCCAGCACGCCTGCGCGGTCGCCGACGCGCTCGGCGTCGGCACCGTGATCGTCCCGCCGCTGGCCGGCGTGCTCTCCGCGTACGGGATCGGCGTCGCCGACGCCACCGCGATGCGCGAGCAGTCCATCGAGACCGAGCTGACGGCCGGCACCATGGACCGCGTCCGCGCGACCTGTGACGACCTCGCGGCGCGTACCCGTGAGGAGCTCCGCGCCGACGGCGTGCCCGAGGAGAGCATCACCACCCGGGCCCGCGTCGTCCTCCGGTACGCGGGCACCGACGCGGGCATCCCCGTGCCGCTGGCCGACGCCGACGACATGGCGACCGAGTTCGCGCGCGTCCACCGCGCCCGGTACGCCTTCACGATGGACAAGCCGCTGATCGCCGAGGCGGCCTCTGTGGAGGCCGTCGGCGCGGCCGGTGGCACCTCGGGACACCGCAGCCTCGCCGCGGATCGAGAGGGCGAGCTGCGGCCGCTGGACACGGTGCGGATGTTCGTCGAGGGACGGCGCCAGGAGACCCGGCTGTACCGCCGGGAGGACCTGCGGCCCGGGGACGCCGTGACCGGGCCCGCGATCCTCGTCGAGGACGACGCGACGACCGTCGTCGACCCCGGCTGGCAGGCGGCCGCCGGCGACCACGGACATCTGCTGCTCACCCGGGTCGAGGCTCGTCCGGAGCGCACGGCCGTCGGCACCGCAGCCGACCCGGTCATGCTGGAGGTCTTCAACAGCCTCTTCATGGCCATTGCCGAGCAGATGGGCGTGCGCCTCGAACACACCGCGCACTCCGTGAACATCAAGGAGCGGCTCGACTTCTCCTGCGCGCTCTTCGACGCCGCCGGCAATCTGATCGCCAACGCGCCGCACATCCCCGTCCACCTGGGCTCGATGGGCGAGTCCATCAAGGAGGTACTGCACCGCCGCCGGGACGACATGCGCCCCGGCGACGTGTACGCGATCAACGATCCGTACCACGGAGGAACGCACCTCCCCGATGTCACGGTCGTCACCCCCGTGTTCGACGAGCGGGACGAAGAGTTGCTCTTCCTGGTGGCCTCCCGCGGTCACCACGCCGAGATCGGCGGCATCACGCCGGGCTCCATGCCCGCCTTCAGCCGCACGATCCAGGAGGAGGGCGTCCTCTTCGACAACTGGCTCCTCGTGCGGGACGGCAGGCTGCGCGAGGAGGAGACGCGGCGGCTGCTCACCGAGGGGCCGTACCCCTCGCGCTCCCCGGACGCCAACATCGCCGACCTCCGGGCGCAGATCGCCGCCAACGAGAAGGGCATCAGGGAACTGCACAAGATGATCGGGCAGTTCGGTCTCGACGTGGTGCGTGCCTACATGGGCCACGTGCAGGACAACGCCGAGGAGTCGGTGCGCCGGATCATCACCGGGCTCGCCGACGGCTCCTTCCGGTACGAGACCGACAGCGGCGCGGAGATCCGGGTCGCGCTGACCGTGGACCGGGAGGCGCGCAGCGCGGTGCTCGACTTCGCCGGTACCTCGCCCCAGCAGCCCGGTAACGCCAACGCGCCCAGCTCCGTGGTGATGGCCGCCGTCCTGTACGTCTTCCGCACCCTGGTGGCCGAGGGCATCCCGCTCAACAGCGGCTGTCTGAAGCCCATTGAAGTACGCATCCCGGAGGGTTCGATGCTCGCGCCGGTCTTCCCGGCCGCCACCGTCGCCGGGAACGTGGAGACCTCCCAGGCGGTCACCGGCGCGCTCTACGGGGCGCTGGGCGTCCAGGCCGAGGGCGCGGGCACGATGAACAACATCACCTTCGGAAACGACCGCGTGCAGTACTACGAGACGGTTGCCAGCGGTTCCGGCGCGGGTGACGGCTTCCATGGCGCCGACGCCGTGCAGACCCATATGACCAACTCCCGCCTCACCGACCCCGAAGTGCTGGAGTGGCGCTATCCGGTACGGGTGGAGGATTTCTCCGTACGGGAGGGCAGCGGCGGCCGCGGGCGGTGGCACGGCGGCTGCGGCGTCACCCGCCGCATCCGCTTCCTGGAGCCGATGACGGTGGCGCTGCTGACCGGGCACCGCAGGGTGCCGCCGTACGGCATGGCGGGCGGCGGACCGGGCGCACCGGGCGAGAACCGCGTGGAGCGCGCGGAGGGCGGCACGGAGCGGCTGGAGGGCTGTGACGTGGCCGAGGTGGGCGCGGGCGACGTGCTGGTGCTCCGCACGCCGGGAGGGGGCGGCTACGGGCCCCCGGGGCGCCCGTAAGTCCGCAGTCTCCGAACAGTCCGTAGTCCGCGAAAAGCCCGCGCCGCACAGCAGTTAAGTTTTCTGAGTAGCTGTGCAAGAAGTCTTGTCCCGGGGGCCGGTGGGTCTTAGGTTCCCGGGCATGGCACACGAGACCGCCGACGAGCGGTACGAGCCCGACGAGGTTCCCGTGGGCCACCGGCTGCGCGCCCTGAGGCGCGCCCGGCGGCGCACCCTGCGGACCGTCGCCGACGCCGCCGGGATCAGCGAGGGGTACCTCAGCCAGGTCGAACGCGGCATCGCCAACCCGAGCATCGCCACGCTCCAGCAGATCGCCGCCGCGCTCGGCCTGAAGATGGGCGACCTCTTCGCCGCTGACTACACGACCGGGCCGCGCGTCCTGAAGGCGGCCGCGGCGCCGAGCCTGACCTTCGGGGTGCTGGGGCGCAAGTTCCGGCTCACCCCGGGCCCGCAGCACCACCTGGAGGCGTTCCTCGGCGAGTTCGAGCCCGGCGGGTCGACCGGCGACCGGCCCTACACGCACGGCGACTCCGAGGAGTTCCTCTACGTGCTGGAGGGCGAGGTCGAACTCCACCTGGAAGGCGAGCGCTTCGCCCTCGGGCCCGGCGACAGCATCCGGCACAGCAGTGCCGTCCCCCACAAGCTCGTGGAGACCGGCGGCGACGGCGCCAGGGTCCTGTGGGTGATCAGCCCGCCCAGCTACTGAGCGACGGAGGTCGCGATGACGTTGAACGGCAACATCTCCTTCTGGTACCGCCAGACCGGCATCCCCAGCCGGCGCGACCCCCTGGACGGCCCGGTCGACGCCGACGTGTGCATCGTCGGCGCCGGCTTCACCGGACTGTGGACCGCGTACTACCTCAAGAAGGCCGACCCCGGCCTCCGCATCGTCGTACTCGAGCGGGAGTTCGCCGGCTTCGGGGCCTCGGGGCGCAACGCCGGCTGGCTCAGCGGCAAGATCGCCGGTTCCCCCGCGGTGTACGCACGGGAGCGCGGGCCACAGTCCGTACGGGAGCTGCAGCGGGCCATGAACGCCACGGTGGACGAGGTCATCGCGGTGGCCGGGGCCGAGGGCATCGACGCCGACATCGTCAAGAGCGGCTACCTGACCGTGGCCCACCGGCCCGCCCAGCTGCCGCGCCTGCGCGCCGCACACGAGAAGTCCGTGCACTGGGGCAACGCGGACGAAGTCCTTCTCTCGGGGCGCGAGGTGCGCGACCGTATCGATGTGGCCGGCGCACTGGGCGGCGTGCACAACCCGCACTGCGCCCGTGTCCACCCGGCCAAGCTCGTGCAGGGCCTCGCCCAGGCGGTCGCGGCTCTCGGGGTGACGATCCACGAGTCCACGCCCGTCACCCGCATCGCACCGGGGCGCGCCGAGACGCCCTTCGGGACGGTGCGGGCCCGCCGCGTCCTCCGGGCCACCGAGGGGTTCACCAGCGACCTGCACGGAGAGCGCCGCACCTGGCTGCCGATGAACTCCTCCATGGTGGTCACCGAACCGCTGCCCGAAGAGGCGTGGAAGACCATCGGCTGGGACGGGCACGAACTGCTCAGCGACCTCACGCACGCCTACACGTATGCACAGCGCACCGCCGACGGCCGCATCGCGATCGGCGGGCGCGGCGTCCCGTACCGCTTCGGGTCCCGCGTGGACCGGGACGGCCGGACCAGCCCGAAGACGGTACGGGCGCTGCGCGACACCCTGGCCCGGCTGCTGCCCGCGACTGCCGGCGCGCGGATCGACCATGCCTGGTCGGGAGTACTGGCTGTGCCGCGCGACTGGTGCGCCTCGGTCTCCTTCGACCGCCGCACGGGGCTGGGCTGGGCCGGTGGCTACGTCGGCCACGGCGTCGCGGCGACCAACCTGGCCGCCCGCACCCTGCGGGACCTCGTACTGGAACAGGACACCGACCTGACCCGGCTGCCGTGGACAGGCCACCGGACACGCGCCTGGGAGCCGGAGCCCGCCCGCTGGCTCGGCGTACACGGCATGTACGCCGCCTACCGTGCCGCGGACCGCAGCGAGGCCACGCGCCGCACCACCACCGCACCGATCGCGAAGATCGCCGACCGCATCTCGGGACGCTGACCTTGTTCTTCCCGGCGGCCTTCGTGGGCACCGGGATGCCGGCCCTCGTACTGCTCGGAACGCGGTCGCTGCCGGCCCTCAGGCGCCGCTGTGTGCCCGTACGAAGCGCACCGGGGTGCCCGGTGCGGCCTGGGCGGCGGCGGGGAGTGCGGACTCCCGTACGACGCCGATGACCGGGTAGCCGCCTGTCGTGGGGTGGTCGGCGAGGAAGAGGACCGGGAGGCCGTTCGGGGGGACCTGGACGGCGCCCAGGGGCATGCCCTCGCTGGGGAGTTCGCCGTCCCGGGCGCGCTCCAGGGACGGGCCCTCGGTACGCAGCCCGATGCGGTTGCTCGCGGACGACACCCGCCAGACGCCGGTGAGGAGGGTACGCAGCCCCGCCTCCGTGAACCAGTCGTCGCGCGGCCCGAGGCGGACGGGCAGGACCAGTTCGCGTGCCGGGCCGGCGTGCGGGACCGCGTCGGCCGCGGGCACCGGCGCGCCCGGTGTGCCGAGCGGCAGCACGGCGCCGTCGGTGAGCGGGGCGGGGCCGAGCCCCGAGAGGAGGTCGGTGGCGCGGCTGCCGAGCACCGGCTCGGCCTCGATGCCGCCCGCGAAGGCCAGGTAACTGCGCAGCCCGTAGGTGGCGGTGCCCACCTCCAGGAGGGCATCGGCCGGTACGTGTACCGGGGCGCCCCAGGCGGCGGGGCGGCCGTCGACGGTCACCGGGCAGGGCGCGCCCGTGACGGCCACGGTGACGGCGCTGCGCATACGTATCGCGCACCCGGTGACGGTGGTCTCCAGGGTGGCCGCCTCGGGGCCGTTGCCGACGAGGCGGTTGGCGAGGCGGTGGGCGTCCGCGTCGAGCGCGCCGGAGCGCGGGACGCCCAGGTGGGCGTGGCCGGCGCGGCCGAGGTCCTGGACGGTGGTCAGTGCTCCGGCGCGTACGACGGCGAATGCGCGGTCGGTCACTGGGTCGCCTCCGGGTGCGGGTCGAACGGTTGCGGGACGAAGCGGACGAGGGTGCCCGGTGTGAACAGCGCCGCCGGCTCCCGGGAGGCGTCCCACAGCACGGCGTCCGCGGTGCCCAGCAGCTGCCAGCCACCGGGGGAGGAGCGCGGGTACACCCCCGTGTACGGGCCCGCGAGCGCCACGGAGCCGACCGGGAGGCGGGTCCTCGGGGTGGCGCGGCGCGGCACGTGGTAGCGCTCGGGCAGGCCCGTGAGGTAGCCGAAGCCGGGCGCGAAACCGCAGAAGGCGACGCGGAATTCGGTACCGGAGTGGATCCGTACGACCTCCTCCGGGGTGACGCCCCACAGCTCGGCGACGTCGGCGAGGTCGGGACCGTCGTAGCGGACGGGCACTTCGAGGGTCCGTGCCCCGGAGCGGGCGGCCGGGGGGATGTCCCAGCCGGTCAGCTCGGCCGCGAACCGCTCCGGTTCGGCGAGCCCGTCGATCAGTACGGTGCGCGCGGCGGGAACGATCTCGCGGGTGGCGGGCAGCCGGCCGGCCGCGGCGCGGCGCAGCAGCTCCGCGTGGAGCGCTTCGACGGCCTCGCCGCTGTCCAGTTCGACGAGCAGGCCGTGGTCGCCCACGGGCAGGGTGCGCATACGGAGGCAGGGGGACTCGGCGGGCTGCGTACGAGTGCCGGCGGTCGTGGGTGCGGTCATGCGAACGCAGCCACGCGGACGCCGGCCGCCGTCAGTTCGTCGCGTACGCGCCGTGCCAGGGCCGCGGCGCCCGGGGTGTCACCGTGCAGGCACAGCGACTGCACGTCGACCTCCACGCGTTCGCCGTCGAGGGAGGTGACGGCGTGGTCGCGGGCGAGGCCGAGAGAGCGCTTGACGACGGCGTCCGGGTCGTGGACGACCGCGCCGGGCTCCCGGCGCGGGATCAGGGTGCCGGCGGCCGTGTAGGCGCGGTCGGCGAACGCCTCGGTGACGGCGGGCAGCCCGGCGGCGCGCGCCGCCGCGTGCAACTGCGAGCCGGGGAGCCCGAGTACGGGCAGCGGACCGGCCGCGCGCCGGATGCCGGCCACGATCGCACCGGCCTGCTCGGTGTCGTGGACGGCACGGTTGTACAGCGCGCCGTGCGGCTTCACATAGGCGACGCGGGAACCGGCGGCGCGCGCGAAGACCTCCAGCGCGCCGATCTGGTACGCGATCTCATCGGCGAGCTCGTCCGGGGGGACGTCCATGGCGCGGCGCCCGAAGCCCGCGAGGTCGCGGTAGGACACCTGGGCACCGATGCGGACGCCCCGCTCGGCGGCCGTCTCGCAGACCCTGCGCATCGTCGACGGGTCGCCCGCGTGGAAGCCGCAGGCGACGTTGGCGCTGGTGACGACGGAGAGCAGGCTGTCGTCGTCGGTGAGCTGCCACCGTCCGAACCCTTCGCCGAGGTCGGCGTTGAGATCGATCACCGGGTCCGTCATGGGCGTCCGTTCCAACAGTGCCGGCGGAGCCGGACAGGGGCAGGGAAAGGCAGAGCCGGCCGGCCCGTTTCCGTAGCGGCTGTCCTCCTGGGGCGCTCGGGCCGGCCGGTTACCGCATCAAGCTAGAGGATTGTTGAACGATAGGACAAGAGGGTTGTTGTCTTGTTCGCCGATCTGGGATTGACTGCGTGCCCTTGCGGGCGGCCGCGCGGCCGTCGTACGCGGTCCTGGTGACCAGGGGGACGAAAGTGAGGCGCGAGGTGGCGAAGGGGATGGGCCGGCGGATCGTGGAGCCGGACGGACTGGCGATGGACCGGGCGCTGCTGGGGCGGACGAGCACCGCCGAGCGGGTCGCGGACATACTGCGCGACCGTATCGCGGAGGGTTTCTTCCCGCCCGGGGCGCGGCTGTCGGAGGACTCCATCGGCGGGGCGCTGGGGGTGTCGCGGAACACGCTGCGGGAGGCGTTCCGGCTGCTCACGCACGAGCGGCTGCTGGTGCACGAGCTGAACCGGGGCGTCTTCGTGCGGATGGTCGCGGTGGACGACCTCGGCGACATCTACCGGGTGCGCGGGATGATCGAATGCGCCGTGATCCGGGGCCTGGGCGAGCCGCCGTACGCGCTGGACCAGGTCGAGGCGGCCGTGGTGGCGGGGGAGCGGGCCGCGCTGGAGAGGTCCTGGCAGGACCTCTCGACGGCCAATATCCGCTTCCATCAGGCACTGGTCGCGCTGGCCGGCAGCCCCCGCACGGACGAGCTGATGCGCGGCGTTCTGGCGGAGCTGCGGCTGGTGTTCCACGTCATGGACGACCCGCGCCGCTTCCACGAGCCGTACCTCACGCGGAACCGTCAGATCCTCGAAGCGCTGCAGGGCGGCGACGTGGTCCAGGCCGAGCGGCTGCTCGCGTCCTACCTGGAGGATTCCCGGGCTCAGCTGTCCAGCGCGTACGCCCAGCAGGTCGCCGAGCGGGTTTCCGGCGGGTAACAAGAGTCACCCACCTATTGTCGGATCGTAGAACGATCCTCTACCGTCCTGGCACATCCCCACGAGACCCGTGGGTTTCTGCGTGCGAAAGGCGGTCCCGTGATCGTTCTTCTGGGCGTTCTCGTGGTGATCATCGGCTTCGCCACGCGCCGCAACCCCCTGCTGGTGGTGGGGGTGGCGGGCATCGCCACCGGATTCCTCGGCGGCCTGTCGCCGCAGAAGGTCCTCGCGGCCTTCGGTGACGGCTTCGCCTCCAGCCGGGCAGTGACGATCTTCGTCATCACGCTGCCGGTCATCGGTCTCCTGGAGCGCCACGGCCTCCAGGAGCAGGCCCGCAACCTCATCGCACGCTTTGCGAAGCTGACCACCGGACGCTTCCTCACGCTCTACCTCGTGCTGCGCCAGTGCTTCGCCGCGCTCGGCCTGAAGGACCTCTTCGGGCCCGCGCAGACGGTGCGCCCGCTCGCCGCCCCGATGGCCGAGGGCGCGGCGGAACGCCGCTACGGAGCGCTGCCGGACAAGACCCGGGAGAAGATCCGGTCCTTCACCGCCAGCGCGGACAACGTCGGGCTCTTCTTCGGCGAGGACGTCTTCCTCGCCGTCGGCTCGATCCTCCTGATCACCGGCTTCGCCAACTCGACGTACCAGACCCACCTCGAACCGCTGCAGCTCGCCCTCTGGGCCATCCCGACCGGGATCTGCGCGCTGCTCATCCACGGCGGCCGGCTGCTGCGCATGGACCGCACGCTGGAACGCGAACTGCTCAGCGCCCGCGTCGAACTCGCCACCCAGGAGGCCACGAAGTGATCAAGGCAGAGTGGTTCTACTGGCTCGTCGGCGCGCTCTTCCTGGTGATGGCCGCACAGATGGCCGCCGACCGCAGCAACCCCAAGCGCTTCGGTACGGCAGCCTTCTGGGGCCTGCTCGGCGCCGGCTTCGTCTACAGCTCCTGGGTCGTCGACAAGTCGGCACCTGCCGAGCCCCTCGGTGTCGCGGTCCTCGTGATGATCTGCCTGGCCGCCTTCGGGTTCACCGGACGCGGCAAGCCCCGGACGACCACTACGGAGGAGCGGCAGGCGAGCGCCCGTAAGCACGGCAGCAAGCTGTTCATCCCGGCCCTGACCATCCCCGCCGTCGCCCTGGTGTGCGCCGTCCTCGTCCCCGAGCTCTCCTTCGGGGGCACGCCGCTCCTCCAGAAGGGCAGCGAGACCATCCTCGGGCTCGGCGTCGGCGCCATCGTGGCGCTCGTCCTCGCCATGGTCATGCTGCGCGAGAAGCAGGCCGCGGCGCCCCTGCACGCGGGCCGCTCGATGCTGGAGTCCATGGGCTGGGCGATGCTGCTGCCGCAGCTGCTCGCCACTCTTGGCACGATCTTCGCCGTCTCCGGTGTCGGCAAGCAGGTGGGCATCCTCACCAAGGCGGTGCTGCCGCACGGCTCGGTGGTCACCGCGGTCGTCGTCTACTGCGTCGGGATGTTCCTGTTCACGGTGATCATGGGCAACGGCTTCGCGGCCTTCCCCGTCATGACCGCCGCCGTCGGCTGGCCCGTCCTCGTCGATCAGGCGAACGGCAACGCCCCGGCGATCCTCGCGATCGGCATGCTCTGCGGCTTCTGCGGCACGCTCGTCACGCCGATGGCCGCCAACTTCAACGTGGTGCCCGCCGCGCTGCTGGAGCTGAAGGACCAGTACGGTCCCATCAAGGCCCAGCTGCCCACCGCGTTCGCGCTGCTGGGCTGCAACATCGTCATCATGTCTGTCTTCGCGTTCTGAACGTCCGTCCTCGCGTTCTGACGCGGACCCTGCCGAAACCGAGTAACACTCCATGACCCGGGTACTTCTGACCGGATTCGCCCCCTTCGACGGGGAGCGCGTCAACCCCTCCTGGCAGGCCGTCCAGGCCGTCGCGGCCGACCCGCCGCCCGGCTGCGAGATCGCGACCGCCGAACTGCCCTGCGTCTTCGGTGCGGCGAACGACGCGCTCCGTAGTGCCGTCGCGGACGCCGACCCCGAGGTCGTGCTCTGCGTCGGCCAGGCCGGCGGCCGTCCGGACGTCACGCTCGAGCGGGTGGCCATCAATATCGATGACGCGCGCATCCCCGACAATTCGGGCGTGCAGCCCATTGATGTACCGATCGTCGAGGACGGCCCCGCCGCGTACTTCGCCACGCTCCCGGTCAAGGCGTGCGTCGCCGCCGTACGGGAGGCCGGGCTGCCCGCCTCGGTCTCGCAGACCGCCGGCACCTTCGTCTGCAACCACGTCTTCTACGGGCTGATGCACCTCGTCGCCACCGAACGGCCTGCCGTGCGAGGCGGTTTCGTGCACGTTCCGTACGCTCCCGGGCAGGTCACCGACAAGGGGAAGCCGTCACTCCCGGTCACCTCCGTCGCCGAGGCGCTGCGCGTGATCATGATCACGGCGGCGGGGCGCAGCGAGGACATCAAGGCTGTGGGCGGCGCCACACACTGACCTGCGAGGCCGTGCCGTTTCGTCCGTTGTCAGTGCGACGGCCTAATCTGTTCACCGTGACTTCTCCATCCCCCCAGAGCGCTGCGTCCCAGTTCAGCGGGGTGACGCGGCCCGCGCCGGGCCCGGCGGCCGACGAGGGCCTGGCCCGGCGGCTGCGCGCGCTCGCGTGCACGGCCCCGCTGCACGACCTCGACGCGCGCAAGGCCAACCTCGCGGGGGAGTACGGCGTCTACGCCATGGCCGAGGTCGCCCTCGCCGCCATCGATCTCGTCACGCTCCACATGGACTTCGACACGGGCGCCGACCATGAACAGATAGTGGCCAGGCTGCAGCCCCGCATCGCGGCCCAGGCCCCGCGCCGCCCCGCGGCGGAGCACGAGCGCGTCGCCCGCTGGGTCCTGGAGAATCTGATCAACGTGGGCAGCGTGGACCGCGGCTTCCGCGCGGTCTACGGCACGTTCTCCGCCGAGGGTGACTACGTCCGCAGGGACTACGACTTCAAGCTCATCGAGGAGGTCCCGGGCCCCGGCGGAACGGTCTACCTCCGCACCACCGACGAAGCGGTCAACGTCCTGGTGGGCGCGCTGGACACGGACGTCACCAGCGCCCAGATCGCCGCCGAGGTCAAGCTCGAGGTGCTCATCAGCCGCGGCCGGCTCGCCGACGCCCAGCTCGCCGCCGAGCAGGCGCGGTACCGCACGGTGCAGTACGCCGAAACGCTCCGCAAGACCCTCGACGCGACCCGGCGCAACGTCCGCGCGGTCGACTGGCTGCGTGCCGTCCCCGACATGATCACCGAGGCGCTCGACCACGTAGCGGACCGGTACCGCCACGAGAACGCCATCCTGACCAACATCCGCCGCGCCCGCGACGAGGCCGAAGGAGCCGAGCACAAGAGGCGCGCCGCCGAGCTCGTCGACATCGTCAAGGACTGCATCCGCCGCCACACCCAGCTGCAGTCCCGCCTCCTGGAAGCGGGCCCGCTCTTCCGCGCCGAGCAGGACCGGCAGGCGTTCGCGCCGCCCGCCGCGCACGCCGGACTGGACCTGTACGGCCAGCTCGTCGCCCCCGTACTGCCGCTCCCCGTAGAGCAGTCCACCCGGGTCACCGACGCCTTCTTCGCCAAGGGCACCGGCCTGCGCACGCCCACCGCCGTCCGGGTCGGCGACCTGGTCGAGATGCTGCTCAGCCCGCCCCAGGAGCGCGCGCACCTGGGCGCCGAGATGCCCGAGCCCGACCTGATCGCCACGCCCGACGACAGCCGGTTCAGCGAGGAGCAGCTGGACGCCGCGACCGCGCTGCTCACGCTGCCCCCGGACGCGCCGCGCCGGCTCTCCGGACTGCTCGCCGAAGCGCGCCGCCAGGACCCCGAACTGCCGTACCTGGTCGCGCTGATGGCCGTGCACGCCGCCAGCCCGCCGGTCGGCACGGCCTACCGCCAGGGCGAGGAGCACCTGCTGTTCGCCGTGGACGACGGCACGGAGCTGGTCGACCCGGAGTTCGGCGGCGCCGACCTGATCGTGGGCACCGCCCTGCTGGACGCGGCCGGCATGGCGGCCGAGCGGTCGGAGGTGGCGTGATGCCGGCAGCCGTGGACGCCGCCCGCCCCGAAGGACCCGCCGCGGCGGGGCCCGTACAGGGGCGCACCAGAGTTGAGACCGTGAGCCGCAAGGAGCCTGATTCGTGACCGAGTACGACGCCGACGACGCCGCGCGGCCGGACCCGACGGCCGCCGCGGGCGACGGCTGGGGTGTGTCCGCACCCGAGGCGGAGCCGCCCGCCAAGGGCCCCGCGTCGGTCACCCCCGCCGACGCGGCGGACGCCGCCCGCCTGGTCTCCTTCGGCCTCCAGCCCAAGCTGCTGCCCGCCCGCGACGTCGAGTACGGCGAGCTGCTGCGGCGCTATCGGGACGAGCCCGCCTTCGCGCGGCTCACCGACGCTGTGGCCTCCGGGCTCGGCCTGGTCGTCCTGGAGGTCTCCACCCGCGCCGGAATGGCCGTCACCGCCGCCGAGGACTCCGTCTTCGCGGTCCGTATGGGCGACTACGCCCGCCGTGCCTCCACGGACGCGGGCGACCGCTTCCTGCACGGTCTCGCGCATCTGGCCGTCGCCGCGATGGCCTTCCCGCGCCCCGAGGACCTCGCCGACGACGGCTACATCGGCCGCATCACCGTCAACGGCGTGGACGCCTTCGTCCGCCAGGCATGCCGCCGCCTGGAGGAGCGCGCCGCCGAGGCCGGCGAGAACACCGACCCCACCAGCGGCGCGCCCGGCCTGGAGGCGTCCTGGCGGGTCTACGCCCGGCGCAGCTCGACGGGCGCCACGAAGGACGCGCGGCGGCTGGCGGGTTCGACCACCGGCATCATCGCCAAGGCCGTCTCCTTCCTCGTCGACTCCGGCTTCCTGCAGCGCACGGGGGACGACTCCGGAGGCGCGTACCGCACCACCGCCCGGTATCAGCTCCAGGTGCGCGACATGGCGGGTACGGCCGCCATGGCCGAGCTGCTGGAGCTGGGCGTGGTCCCGATAGCGGACGGCAGCGCCTCGCTGCTGCCCGCCGAGGACACCGACGACCTGGACCTGGTCGCCGACGCGGGACTGCCCTTCCACTCGGGCTGACCCCGTCCCCGTACATCTGAATCCCATGGCCGGCCCGCCGGCCGGTCACCACCGATCACCGTCACCACAACGAGAGTCCGCCGCTATGTACGAGCTGTCCCGGGTTCGCCTCTACTCCATCGGGCCCGCCGGTGCGCGCTACGCCGACACGGTCCTGGACCTGCGCGGAGTCGGTGAGCCGGTGCCCCGGCCGGCCCCGGCGCAGGCGGACTTCTTCGAGGAGGAGCCGGTCGGCCCGCCGCGTCGCCCGGCCCCCGCCGGCGTGCTCTTCCTGGAGAACGGCGGCGGCAAGTCCGTACTGCTCAAGCTGATCTTCTCGGTCATGCTGCCCGGCCACCGCAACACCCTCGGCGGCGCCAGCTCCGGTGTGCTGCGTAAGTTCCTGCTCGCCGACGACTGCGGCCACGTCGCGCTGGAGTGGCAGCACACGCTCACCGGCGAGACCGTCGTGGTCGGCAAGGTCAGCGAGTGGCGCGGCCGGCAGGTCTCCAACGACCCGCGGAAGTTCGCCGAGGCGTGGTACAGCTTCCGCCCCGGCCCGGGGATGAGCCTGGACTCGCTCCCCGTGGCCGAGTCCACCGCCGTCCGCCCGATCGTCGAGGGCGCCTCGGGGGCGCAGGGCCGCCGCCGCACGATGAAGGGCTTCCGCGACGCGCTCACAGAGGCCGGCAAGAACTACCCCAATCTCGACGTGGCCTGGGTCGAGATCCACGAGCGCTGGAACGAACACCTGGGTGAGCTGGGCCTGGACCCCGAACTCTTCCGGTACCAGCGCGAGATGAACGCCGACGAGGGCGAGGCGGCCGGCCTCTTCGCGGTCAAGAACGACTCCGACTTCACCGACCTGCTGCTGCGCGCCGTCACGGACACTCGCGACACCGACGGTCTCGCCGACCTCGTGCACGGCTTCGCGCACAAGCTCGGCCGCCGCGCCGAGCTGACCGCCGAGCGCGACTTCACGGCCGGTTCCCTCGACCTCCTCTCGAAGATCGCCGAGAACGCCGAACTCCGGGAGCGCGCACGGGAGGTGCACGCCGGGGCCGAGCGCCGCACGCGCCACCTCGCGGAGCGGCTGCACGCCCGCGCCACTGAAGAGCGCGGCCGCGCCGCCGAACTGGCCGAGCAGGTCGCCGCCGCCTCCCACGCCGTCACCGACGCCGAGTCCGCCCGCGAGCGCCGCTCCCTGATCTCCGCCGAGATCGCCTACCGGCACGCCTCCCTCGCGCTGGCCGCCGCCGAGAAGGGCGCCGCGGCCCAGCGCCGCGAGCTGAACGACGCCCGTACGCTGCACGCTGCCTGGCAGGCCGCCGAGACCGTACTGCGGCACCGCGCGGCGGCCGACCGTTCGGCGCGCGTCGCCGCCGCGATCCAGGAGGCCGAGCGGGACGCCGCGCCCGCGCTCGCCGCCCGTAGCAAGGCCGCCGCCGACCTCGTACGGGCGCTGCACGCCGCCGCTACGGAGGCGGAGACCTGGGCCAACCAGGAGGAGGAGCGGTCCGCAGTCCTTCAGGAGACGGGCGAGTCGGCGCACCGTGGCGCCACCGCCGCCGCGACCGCCGCCCAGCGCGCCCGCAGCGAGACCGAGCACCTCAAGCAGCGGCTGGCCGAGGTCGAGCAGGAGACGGCGGAGGCGGTACGGGCCGGCTGGCTGGACGACTCGGAGCCGGACGCCGACCCGGCGCGGGCGGCGCTCGCCGCTACGGACGCCGAGAAGGCCGCGGTCGAGTCCTGGGACACCGCCCGGGAGGCGGCCCGGCAGACCGCTGACCGCGCCAAGGAGGCCGCGGCGCGCCAGTCCCGCGCCGAACTGGCCGCGGCCCGCGCGGAGGACGCGGCGCTCGCCGCCGAGCGCGCGTACGACGCGGAGCGCCGCGCCGCCGAGTCCATCGGCGCGGAACCGCGGCTCGCGGAGCTGCTGGGCATGGAGTCGGCCCCTGGCGCGGTCGCGCCGGGCCTTCCGGGGCAGCGCGGCGGTCGGCCGATCGCTGCGGAGTCCCAGCCGCCGCTCAAGGTGACGGTCCGGCTGGACGACGGCGAGGCAGCGGCGCTCGCCGAGGGCGCGGACGACACCGAGCCGGAGGATGGGTATTTCTCGGGTCCTGTCACGGGAGGCGGCGTGCCCGTAGAGGCGCGCCCTGCGGCCCCTGAAGAGACCACCGCCGCCACCGGGGACGCGATGTCCGTACGAGGTGGGTCGTGGGCGTCGGGCGTCGTGGGGCTCGGCGCGTCCGAAGAGGCGGACGTCCCTGCGGCTGACTCCCGGCCCGCAGGCGGACGTGGCACGTACGCAGCCGAGTCCGGCTCCCGGGACGAGGTCTCGGCACGGATCGACTCCGGTGCGGCGGACGGTGCCGCCACGGCGGACGAGCCCGAGGACGAGCGGGCCGAGGCCGCCGACGAGACGCCGGATGCCGCCACCCCGGACGCAGCCGGTACCGACCGCGCCCCCGAGTCCGGCCCCGAAGACGAAGCCTGCCCCGACGACGAGGGCGACGGCGACAGCGACAGCGACAGCGAGGGCGAGGACGGCGCACCCGGCACAGCCCCCGCCCGCCCCCGGATCACCGGCGCCAAGGGCGCCAACGGCCCCCTCTCCGCCGAAGAGGTGGACCGGAACGCCGACGCGCTGCAGGAACTCCTCGACGACAGCGTCAGCTCCGCCGAGCGGCAGCTGTTCGAGATGCGGACCGCCGCCGCCGACGACTCGCGCATCCTCGGCGCGCTCGGTGACGGCGGCCTGCTGCCGCCCGGCCCCGATGTCCTGGCGGCCGTCGAGTACTTGGGCGAGCACGGCGTTCCGGCCCTGCCCGGCTGGCGCTACCTCGCCCAGGCCGTCGACCCCGTCGACCACGCCCGCGTGCTCGCCGCCCGGCCCGAGCTGGTCGACGGCGTGATCATCACCGATCCCGACACCCACGCGCGCGCCCGCGACGTGCTGGCGCAGGCAGCTCTGCTGCCGCGCTCCGCCGTCGCCGTCGGCACGGCGGCCGCCCTGCTCGCGCCCACCCCGTCGCCGGACGCCCAGGACACCGGAGTCTTCCTCGTCCCGCCGAACCCGGCGATGCACGACGAGTCGGCCGCCGACGAGGAGCGGCAGGCGCTGCGGGCTCGCGCCGCGGCCCGTGACGAGGAGATCCGGCAGCTCGCGGCCCGGCTCTCCGCCGACCGCGCGCTCGCCGCCCGGCTGTCCTCCTGGCGCACGGGCTGCCCGGCCGGCCGGCTCGCCGAGCTGGCGGCCGCGGCCGAGGAGACGCGTACGACGGCCGACGCCGCCGCCGAGGAGCTGACGGAGTCCCGTACGGCACGCGCCGAGGCGGACGAGGCTGCGGCCGAGGCCGCGCGCGTCCGGGACGAGCGCGGTGAGGCCGCGCAGCGCGCCCGCCGGGTCGCCGACGCGCTGGCCGGGCTCGCCTACCGGCTCCGCGAGCGTGCCGCCTGGCAGACCAAGCTGCGCGAACTGGCCGATGAGGGCGCGGAGTACGAGGCGCGCGCCGAGGAGTGCGTCGACCGGGCGCGCGCCGCCGACGAGGACCGCCGCGCCGCCCAGCGCGCCGCCGACGACGCCCGCCGCACCGCCCGCGCGCTGCGCGCCGAGCGCGCCGAGATCGCCGGCGTACCGGACGACCTGGGCGAGGAGGAGGCCCCGCCGGAGTCCTCGCTGCCCACCCTGCGCGAGGCGTACCGTGCGGCGTCCCAGCTGTACGAGAAGGTCGGCGTCGGCGCCGACCTGCGGGCCGAGCAGGCCCGTGCCGAGGGCGACGAGAGCAACGCGCGCAACGAACTGGACCGGCTCACCAACAAGGTCCGCACCCGCGCCGAGCAGTTGCTGCAGAGCCCGGACGCGGCCGACGGCCCGTCCCGGCAGGCCGCCGCAGCCCGCGCCGAGGAACTGGTCGCGATGCTGGAGTCGCGGGCCTCCGCGGCCAGTGAGCAGCTGGGCCGGCTGCGCGGTGAGACGGAGCGGCTGGCGCCGCCCGAGGGCGTCGAGGCCCACACCGAGCTGCCCGAGGAGTTGGTCCCGGCCGACGCCGAGCGCGCCAAGGAGCTGCTCCGCAGCGCGAATACCGAACTGGCCACGGCCACCGACGCGCTGGAGACCGCCCGCGCCACCCACGCCGAGCTGCTGCGCGGCCACCGCGCCGCCGAGGACGCGGCCGGCGGCTTCGACGAGACCGCCGCGATGCTGCGCGACATCCTCCGCGACAACGGCCCGGAGGAGGACCAGGAAGCGCCCGAGCCGTACCGCGGGCGCCTGGAGGAGGCCCGGCAGGCCGCCGCCGAGGCCCGCCGCTCACTGCGCGGCTGCGCAAGCGACCTGTCGGCGGCTGATTCGGCCGTCCGCGAGGCGAGCGACATCCTCGTACGGCACGCCAACTCCACCAAGTACGAAGCGGTGAAGACCCCGGCGCGGCAGCAGATCCGCGAGCTGCCCGCGTCCGCGCTGCCCGATCACGCGGCGAAGTGGGCGGAAGCCTTCGCGCCCCGGCTGCGGGTGCTCACCGACGAGCTGGCGCAGCTGGAGCGCAACCGCGACAGCATCGTCGACCGGCTGCGCGGCCTGGTCGAGTCCTCGCTGGCCACGCTGCGTTCGGCACAGCGGCTCTCCCGGCTGCCAGAGGGGCTGGGGGAGTGGTCGGGCCAGGAGTTCCTGCGCATCCGCTTCGACGACCCGGACCAGGCCACGCTCACCGAGCGGCTCGGCGAGGTCATCGACGAGGCGACCCGCGCGGCCGTCAAGCGCAACAGCGACCTGCGCCGGGACGGCATGTCCCTGCTGCTGCGCGGCGTCGCGGCGGGGCTCCAGCCGCGCGGCGTCGCCGTGGAGATCCTCAAGCCGGACGCGGTACTCCGCGCCGAGCGCGTCCCGGTCGGGCAGATGGGCGACGTCTTCTCCGGCGGCCAGCTCCTCACGGCGGCCATCGCGCTGTACTGCACGATGGCCGCGCTGCGCAGCAACGACCGCGGCCGCGACAAGCAGCGGCACGCCGGCACGCTGTTCCTGGACAACCCCATCGGCCGCGCCAATGCCACGTACCTCCTGGAGCTCCAGCGCGCCGTCGCCGACGCGCTGGGCGTCCAGCTCCTCTACACGACGGGCCTGTTCGACACCACGGCCCTCGCCGAGTTCCCGCTGGTCATCCGCCTGCGCAACGACGCGGACCTGCGCGCGGGCCTGAAGTACATCAGCGTCGAGGAACACCTCCGTCCCGGCCTCCCGCAACAGCGCCCGGAGTCGGAGACGATCCACGGCGAGATCACGGCGACGCGGATGTTCAAGCGGCCGGAGGACGGGGAGCCGGGGCAGGAGGGCAGCCAGGAGTAGCCCGGTGGCGGTGTCGGTGGCGGCGCCTCACAACACCGCCACCGACCGCAGCACATCCCCCCGTTGCAGCCGCCCGAAGGCGTGTTCCACGTCGTCCAGGGGGATCGTCTCCGAGACGAAGGCTTCCAGGTCGAGTTTGCCGCGGAGGTGGAGGTCGATCAGGACGGGGAAGTCGCGGGTGGGGAGGCAGTCGCCGTACCAGGATGTCTTGAGGGCGCCGCCGCGGGAGAAGAGGTCGTGCAGCGGGAGGTCGATGTGCTGGTCGCTGTCGGGGATGCCGGCCTGGACCAGGACGCCGGCCAGGTCGCGCATGTCGAGGGCCTGGCGGAAGGTCTCCGGGGTGCCGACCGCGTCGATCGTGACGTCCGTGCCGTGGCCGCCGGTCAGCGTGCGGACCGCCGTCACGGGGTCGGTCCAGCGGGAGTTGACGGTGTCGGTGGCGCCGAAGCGTTCGGCGGCGTCCAGCTTGCGGGCGTCCACGTCCACCGCGATCACCCGGCGGGCGCCGGCCAGTGAGGCGCCGGCGATCGCGGCGTTGCCCACGCCGCCACAGCCGATGACGGCCACGGTGTCCCCGTTGCTCACCCGGCCGGTGTAGACCGCCGCGCCGTACCCGGCCATCACCCCGCAGCCGATCAGCCCGGCGGCCTCGGGGCGGGCCGACGGGTCGACCTTCACCGCCTGGCGCGCGTGGACCAGCGCCTTTTCGGCGAAGGCGCCGATGCCGAGGGCGGGGGTGAGCGGGGTGCCGTCGAGCAGGGTCGGCGTGCCCTGCGCGGTACGGGAGTCGAAGCAGTACCAGGGGCGGCCGCGGCGGCAGGAGCGGCAGGTGCCGCAGGGGGCCCGCCAGGCGAGCACCACGTAGTCGCCGGGGGCGAGTTCGCCGCAGCCCGGGCCGGTCGCCTCGACGATGCCGGCCGCCTCGTGGCCGAGCAGGTAGGGGAAGTCCTCACCGGCGACGCCGTCCCGATGGCGCAGGTCGGTGGGGCACACGCCGCACGCCTGGATCTGTACGAGCACTTCCCCCGGGCCCGGGTCGGGCACCAGGACCGGCAGGACCTCGACCGGCGCCCCCTTCTTCACGGCGATGACGGCGCGGGCTTCGTGCGGCATGTCTTCACTCCTCGACAGCGCCTGCGGGCGGCGGAGGGTAGGTGCCGGTACTTGTTGCCTATCGTGCGGCCTGTTGCACCATAGGAGACATGCTGGGATTTGCGCGGCGATCCGTCAAGGGGGTTCGACGTCCGCGCGCAGCCCGATTTTCCGTCCGATTCTGCGACTGCTGTTCAGCCCGTTTCCCGGCCCGTTCGGCCGCCCGTTTCTCAGGCCGCGAAGCCCATGGCGCGGGAGAGATCGGCCGCCGCCTTCGCGGCCCGCTCGGCGAGCTCCGGGAGCAGCTCGCGCTCCATGCGGTACGCCGGGCCGGACACGCCGATCGCGCCGATCACCGCGCCGTCGTGCGCCCGTACCGGCGCGGCCACGGCGTTCAGGCCGATCTCCAACTCCTCGGCCGTGCAGGCGTAACCGAGCTCCAGCGCCTCGGCGAGCTGCGCGCGCAGGGGCGCGGCGGTGAGGGTGTGCTCGGTGAAGCGGGGCAGCGAGCGGGTCAGCAGGTTGTCGCGGCGCTCCCGCGGCAGATGTGCGAGCAGCACCTTGCCGCTCGCGGTGGCGTGCAAAGGGGTGCGCCGGCCCAGCCAGTTGTACGCGGTGACCGCGGCCCCGCCGCGCGCCTGCATGATGTTGACCGCCGCGTCGCCGTCCAGTACCGCGATGTTGGCGGTCTCGCCGGTGTCCTCGGCCAGCGCGCGGCATACGGGGGCGCCCTCCTGCGAGATGTCCAGCCGGATCGCGGCGGCGCCCGCCAGCCGGAGCACGCCGGCACCCAGGAAGTACTTGCCGCGCTCGCCCTCCTGTTCCACCAGCCCGCGGTTCTCCAGGACGCCGAGGATGCGGAAGGCGGTGGACTTGTGGACGCCCAACTCCTCGGCCAGCTCGGTCACTTTCGCCTCGCCCAGCCGGGCGAGGATCTCCAGCACGCTCACCGCCCGGTCCACGGACTGGACGGAGCCGGCACCGCCGCGTGTGCTGTCGCCGGTTTCCTCGATGGTCTCGTTGGCGCTCGTGTCGGTCGTCTTCGGCATGGGTCTGTGCGTCACCGCCCGTTGGCCCTGAGGCCAGTCGTCGTGGAGCCTGTCGTGATCCGCTCCCGATCTCGGTCTGCTGCGCGTCCTGTTGTTGCGCATCGCGCGGTGCGATGCGTGATAGGCAACGCCATCATACCGATCGGCGCCAAGGGGACCAGATGCTGGTCGCAGCTTTTCGGAGTCCGGTCCTCCGGAAGGGCGCTCGGGGCCGACCCGCGAGGTGCTCGATTACCGGTCGGACGGCGGCCGAATACCGGTCAGGCGGCGGCCGAGCGCCGTGCCCGCCGGCGCGCGCGCCGTCGCTCCCGGCGCCGCTCCCTGGCCGTGCTGCTCGGGCGCGACTCCACGCCGTGCCGCTGGATCCACACCTGCCGGGTCACCCAGACGTCCAGTACGCCCCAGGTCGCGACGATGGTCGAGGCGACCGTGCTGAGCACCGCGGGGAAGGCGAGCCAGGACCCCGCGAGCGTACTGAGGAAGGCCACCATGGCCTGGACGAGCGTCACCGCCACGATGATGACGGCCCGCACCGCGGCGGTACGCACCGGATCGGGCATACGGGGGCGGGCCGACGGCTCCTCCTGCCACAGCGTGCCGTCTCTGCCGAACTCCATGAAGCCGTCACTCTCCCCGTACTTTCCCCGCCTGCCCGGCTGTTCGGTGACTGCCCGGATTTCCTCCGGTACATGCCGCCGTGCGCCGTCCCCCGGGACTCATGGTCGCCCACCGCTGATGCCGTGTGGACAGCGGGGGCGGTTCTTTCCGGCCAACAGTCGTGGCCCGGAAGAGGGTGCGAGTGGGGTGGCGGAGACCACACGGACGGGCGTGTTGTCCGGGAATCGCCTGACAAGGGCGGCCATCCGGCCCTGACCTGCGGGCCAGTCCGTCGGACAGCTCTTCGAGTTGACCCCCCGACAGTAGTAGGCTCGCGCCGTTTGTTGACGGAACACCACCCCCGCGCGCCGGGGTTGACTAGGGGAGGCCATGCGCTTTCGCGGGAAGTCCATCCGCCGGAAGATCGTGGCGTTGCTGCTCGTACCTCTGGTGTCCCTGACCGCCATGTGGGCCTTCGCCACGTACGTCACCGGCACCGAGGCGCGCCAGTTGCTGAAGGTCGCGGTCGTCGTCGACAAGGTCGGCTACCCGACCGAGGAAGCGGTACAGGCCCTGCAGAAGGAACGTCGCGCCACTCTGGTCTACCTCGCCGACCCGCGGATCGCGGGCTCGTTGACCGACCTGCGCCGGCAGACGCTCGCCACCGACCGGGCCGTGGCCCGGCTGCGCGCCAACGCCCAGGGCTCCGACGTGCGCGAGGATCTCCTCGGCAGCGCGGGCCCGCGGCTGCAGACCGCCGTCGAGGGCTTCTCGCGCCTGGACGAGCTGCGCGACCAGGTGGAGAACAACACCCTTACCCGCCGCGAGGCGTTCGACCGGTACAACGCCCTGGTCGACCCCTGCTACGTCTTCCTGGGCAGCATGCACTTCCTGCCCGACGCGAACATCTCCAAGCAGGGCGCCGCGCTGGTGGCGCTCACCCGCGGGCGCGAGGCGCTCTCGCGCGAGGACGCGGTGCTCAGTGCCGCGCTGGTGTCCGGCTCGATGTCGCAGCGTGAACTGCGGGACTTCTCCGACCGGGTGGCCGAGCGCAAGGTCCTGTACGAGACGAGCCTCAGCGCGCTGCCCGCCTCCGAACGTGCCGTGTTCGAGGACTACTGGAACGGCGACAAGCCGCGCGAACTGGAGTCCTTCGAGGACGCGGTGATCGCGGCGGGGCCGTCCGGCGCCACCGGAGCCATCAACGCCGAACGCTGGCACGCCACCGCGCAAAAGGTCCTCGGCGACCTGGACCGGATGGACAGGGCCGCGGGCGACCGCCTCGGGGACCGGGTGCAGCCCGCCGCGATGACCGTACTCGTCAAGGCCGCGTTCGCCGGCGTCCTCGGCTTCGTCGCCCTGCTCGCCTCGATCATCGTCTCCTTCCGGCTCGGCCGCCGGCACGTGAAGGACCTCGGCCGGCTCCGCAAGGACGCGCACGAGGTGTCCGGCGTACGGCTGCCCAGCGTCATGCGCCGCCTCGCCGCGGGCGAACAGGTCGACGTGGAAACCGAGGCGCCGCGGCTGGAGTTCACCCAGGACGAGATGGGCCAGGTCGCCCAGGCGCTGCACACCCTCCAGCGGGCCGCGGTCGAGGCCGCCGTCAAGCAGGCCGACATGCGCCGCGGCGTCTCCGAGGTCTTTGTGAACCTCGCCCGTCGCAGCCAGGTCCTGCTGCACCGTCAGCTCACCCTCCTGGACGCCATGGAGCGCCGCACGGAGGACACTGACGAGCTGGCCGACCTCTTCCGCCTGGACCACCTCACCACCCGTATGCGGCGGCACGCCGAGGGCCTGGTCATCCTCTCCGGCGCCGCGCCGTCCCGGCAGTGGCGCAAGCCCATCCAGCTCATGGACGTCGTACGGGCCGCGGTCTCCGAGGTCGAGGACTACGAGCGCATCGAGGTGCGCCGGCTGCCGCGGCTCGCGGTGGAGGGCCCGGCCGTCTCCGATCTCACCCACCTCATCGCCGAACTCCTGGAGAACGCCACCGTGTTCTCGCCGCCGCACACGGCGGTGCAGGTGGTCGGCGAGCGGGTCGCCAACGGCTTCACCCTGGAGATCCACGACCGGGGCCTGGGCATGGCGCCCGACGCGCTCCTGGACGCCAACCTCCGGCTCGCCGAGACCCCCGAGTTCGAGCTGTCCGACACCGACCGGCTCGGCCTGTTCGTGGTCAGCCGGCTGGCCCAGCGGCAGGGCGTACGCGTCTCGCTGCAGCCCTCTCCGTTCGGCGGGACCACCGCGGTCGTCTTCATCCCCGGCACGCTGCTGACCGAGAGCCCCGGCGGGCGCACGGAGGGCGGCCGCGACGAGGACACCGGTACGACGCTGCGTCGTGCGGCGGCCGACGCGGCACGCGGCGGGGCGCTGGCGGCGCTCGCCCAGGTGCCGGTGCCGCTGCCGGAGCGCGGCGCACCGGACGCTGCGGAGCGGGCTTCCGAGGAGGACGAGAGCGTCTTCCGCGGCCCCCGTAGACAGCGCCGTACCGAGGAGGGCCGCCCCGCGCTGCCGACCGGCCCGGTGCCCGCCGAGCGCGTGGAGCACCAGCCGGCCGGCGAGCCGTCCCCGGGCGGCGGCCCCGCGCCGCTGCCGCGCCGCCGCCGCTCGCCGGTCCTGGTCAGGGACCACGGCCGGCCGGTGGAGGGCGAGGAACGGCCGGGCGCGCGTGGCGACGAGCGGCCCGTAGAGGCGGCCCCGTCCGCGGACAAGGCCCCGTCCACCGACAAGGCCCCGTCCGCCGCGGAGACATCGCCCGCCGCGGAGGCACCGTCCGGCCAAGAGGCGAAGCCCGCGCGGACCGTGCCCGGGCTGCCCCGGCGGGTGCGGCAGGCCAGCCTCGCCCCCCAGCTCAAGACGTCGTCCGGCCGGCCGTCCGGCGCGGCGACCGAGGCCGCGGACCCCGCGGCCGACCGCGACGCCGAGGACGTACGGTCCCGCATGGCCTCGCTCCAGCGCGGCTGGCAGCGCGGCCGGCGCGAATCCGGCGAAGACGGCAGCGCCACAGCACCGAGAAAGAACATGGGAGGGGACGGTCGATGACCGCACCGAAGGCAACAGCAGCCGGAACCGCAGGAAAGGGCTCGGGCGAACTGGGCTGGCTGCTCGACGAGCTGGTCGGCCGGGTGGGCTCCATCCGCGAGGCGCTCATCCTCTCCAGCGACGGCCTGGCCACCGGCGCCTCCGCCGACCTGCCCCGGGAGGACGCCGAGCACCTCGCCGCGGTCGCCTCCGGGTTCCACAGCCTGGCCAAGGGCGTCGGCCGGCATTTCGACGCGGGCCAGGTGCGGCAGACCATGGTCGAGCTGGACGAGGCGTTCCTCTTCGTGAGCGCCGCCGGCGACGGCAGCTGCCTGGCCGTGCTCGCCGATGCCGACTCCGACGTCGGTCTGATCGCGTATGAGATGACGCTGCTGGTCAAGCGGGTGGGCACGCACCTGGGTACGGCTCCCAGGACCGGTGGGCCCAGTTGAGGATGACGACGGTGACCGCATGAACCGAAAAGATCAGGCCGGGTCCGGAGCGGGCCCGGCCCGGTGGTTCGACGACGAGGCCGGCCCGGTCGTCCGTCCGTACGCCATGACCCGCGGCCGCACCGCCAGCGCGGCTGTCGCCAAGCTCGACCTGATCGCGCAGGTGATCGCGGAGAGCCGTGCCGACGAACCGGTCACCGACCAGTCCCTGTCACCGGAACACCTCGACATCGTCGACCTCACCCGGGAGGCCCCGCTCTCCGTGGCCGAACTGGCCGCCGAACTGGACCTTCCGGTGGGCGTGGTCCGGGTGTTCATCGGCGACCTGCTCGACGCGGAACTGGTCCGGGTCACCCGCCCCGTACCGCCCGCCGAACTCCCGGACGAGGACATCCTGCGCGAGGTCATCAACGGCCTGCGCGCTCTGTAAGAGCGCTTCGAGAGCCTGCGCCGCCATACGGGAGCAGTGTTCGCAGCTCCCGTAAAGGGGCGCCGCTCCTACAGAGCCCGCGTCCTCAGCCCCCGTACAGCGCCAAGTAAGGCGCCAGTGCGAACAGGGCCAGTACGAGGCCGGTCTTGAGGGTGCGTGAGGGGAGCGCGCGGGCGATGCGCCAGCCGATCAGCACGCCCGCGAGCTCCGGTACGCCGACGAGCGCCGCCAGCGGCCAGTCCACCGCGCCGTGCGCCACATAGCCGAGCGTCCCCACGGTGGCGATCACCACCGACTGGACCTGCGCGACGGCCAGCGCGGCCAGTACCGGCATCCGCAGCGCGACCAGCAGCGGCACGGTCAGCATCGGCCCGCCGACCCCGAACACCCCGCTCGCCACCGCCACCCCGAAGCCGAGCAGTGCCGTCACCCCGGGCGAGGGGAACGCGGCCCCCGTAGGCGCGGCGCGTCGCTCGCGGTACCACACCAGTACCCCGACGAGCGCCACGAAGGCGCCCAGCAGCAGCCCGAAGGCGCGCCCGGAGACGAGGGTGTTGGCCAGTACGCCGAGCGGGGTGCCGAGCACCGCGGCGCCCGCCAGCACCCCTGCCGTGCGCCGCGTGCGCGGCTCCCGCAGTTCACCGGAGCGCACATACGCGGCCGTGCCGAGCATCCCGGTGGCGATGTGCGTGACGATGGCGGTGCCCGCGACCTGGGCGGGGGAGAGGTCCGTGAGGACGAACAGGCCGACGGTCGCGAGTACTCCTCCGGGGCCCACGGCCGTGATGCCGACCCCGGCCGCCAGCCCGAAGAGCGCCAGCAGGACCAGCGTCGTGGTGTCGGGCGCCAGGCCGGTCATCACGCCTCCTTCGGGGCGGCCGGACCGCGGTGCAACGTGGCGTGCAGTGCCAGCCGGTCCGCCCTGATGTGCAGCGACTCGGCGTCCACGGGGCGGCCGTCGGCGAGATGCGTGAGCCGTTCGATGGCGAAGACCGCGGCGCCCGCCTCCACGCCCAGTAGCGCCGCGGTGTCCGGCCCCGCGTTGACCGCGTGCACCGACACCTCGGCCCGGCCCAGGCGCTGCCCGGAGGTCTCCTCGATGAGCGCGAACAGGTCGCGGTGCGCCAGGTCGCAGCGGAGCAGCGGCGTCCCGATGTCGGCGGTGAGGTAGGTGGTGTCCAGGGACAGCGGGAGGCCGCCCAGCCGGCGCAGCCGTTCGATGTGCACCGCGCCCTCCCCGGGAGCCAGCCCCAGCCGCTCCACGATGGCCGCCGGGGGAGCCGGCACGGGGCGGGCCGCGCGTACCTCGTTGGTGACCGCGCCGTGCCCGTTCAGCGTCTCCGCCAGGCCCGCCAGCCGGTCCAGCCCGTGGCCGTACTTGGGCATCACGACTGTCGTGCCCACGCCCTGCTTACGGGTGATCAGCCCCTCATTGCGCAGCAGCGCGAGCGCCTCCCGTACGGCGTTGCGCGACGCCCCGAGGTGCGCGCCCAACTCGCGCTCTCCGGGCAGCACGCCGTCCTCGTACGCGCCGCTGGTGATCCGCTGCCGGAGCACGTCGGCCAGCTGCCGGGCGCGCTCGGCCCGGGGCCGGGAGGACACCCAGGGCCCGTCGTCCCCGCCCTCCGTGCCCGGTGGTGCCGTCTCCCGCATGACCGACTCCCTTCCGCGCCGTCCCCGTTCCGTGCGCTGCAGCGCTCTCCGAAGCCGTCGACGGTACTCTCCGGGCGTTACGCCGGAGTTACGCCACCCAAGCTGACCTGCGTAAACGACTGACCAGCAGATTTGGTGGGCATGCCGGGCCGGTTCGCAGGGCAGAAGCGCCCGTACGCGGCTCCCCGTACGCTCAGTGATCATGAGCACATCAGCCAGGGGCGGTGCCGGACGCGGGGCTTGCCGTCGGTACAGTCGGTGCGGAACGATCCACTCCTACCCGGGAGTTGTCGTACCCCATCACTTGTCATCAGCCACGGTGCGCCGGTCCGTCGCTGACGCGGCAGCACCGAAAACGGAGGAAGCGGTCAATGGTCTTCGGGCGCGCTGAGCGACGCCGCAAGAAAGCCGTCGAGCCGGTCACGCTCAAGATCCTGGTCGCGGGCGGCTTCGGCGTCGGCAAGACGACGCTGGTCGGCGCGGTGAGCGAGATCAAGCCGCTGCGCACGGAAGAGCAGCTGAGCGAGGCGGGCCGGCCCGTCGACGACACCGCGGGCGTCGAGGCCAAGCACACCACCACCGTCGCCATGGACTTCGGGCGGATCACCCTCCGCGAGGACCTGGTGCTCTACCTCTTCGGCACACCGGGCCAGGACCGCTTCTGGTTCCTGTGGGACGAGCTGTCCACCGGCGCGCTGGGCGCGGTGGTACTCGCCGACACCCGCCGCCTGGAGGACTCCTTCGCCGCGATCGACTACTTCGAGCGCCGCGGCATCCCCTTCACCGTCGCGGTCAACTGCTTCGAGGGCGCCGAGCGCTACCCCGCCGAGACCGTCCGCGACGCGCTGGACCTGGACCCGGACGTCAGCGTCGTGTACTGCGACGCACGCGAGAAGGGCTCCGCGCGCGACGTCCTCGTCGAGGTCGTGCAGCACGCGCTGCGCATGAGCGAGGAACAGCGCGAGCCGGCGCTGTCCTGACCCGTGCGGCGGGCCCGGTGCGGCCCTGACCCGCCCGACGGCCCCGTGCGGCGCGCTGAGGCCCGCCGGAACACGCCGCGCGGCCCGTACCCCGCCGTCCGGAGTACGGGCCGCGACGACCCTGCACAAGGGCCTGTACAGCGTGTCCACGGCCCCCCGCAGGACGTCCTGTTCGCCGTCCTGCTCGCCGGCGCCCTATTCGCCGTTCTCGTCCAGCCAGCCGAAGCTGCGCTCCACCGCCTTCCGCCACTGCGCGTACTCCCGCTCCCGGACCTCGCCCGGCATCCGCGGCGACCACTCCGCGTCCCGCTTCCAGTGCGCCCTCAGCTCGTCCAGGTCCTGCCACACGCCGGTGGCCAGTCCCGCCGCGTACGCCGCGCCCAGGCAGGTGGTCTCCGCGACCACCGGGCGGATCACCGGCACGCCCAGCACGTCCGCCTGGTGCTGCATCAGCAGATTGTTGGCGGTCATCCCGCCGTCCACCTTCAGCGTCGTGATCTGCACGCCGGAGTCCTGGTACATCGCGTCCACCACCTCGCGCGTCTGCCAGCTGGTCGCCTCCAGCACGGCACGTGCCAGGTGCGCCTTGGTGACGTAGCGGGTCAGGCCGGTGACCACACCGCGCGCGTCGGAGCGCCAGTACGGCGCGTACAGTCCGGAGAACGCCGGGACGATGTACGCACCGCCGTTGTCGTCCACGCTCGCCGCCAGCGTCTCGATCTCGTCGGCGGAGCTGATGATCCCCAGCTGGTCGCGGAACCACTGCACCAGCGCGCCGGTGATGGCGATCGACCCCTCCAGGCAGTACACCGGGGCCTCGCCGCCCAGCTGGTACCCCATCGTGGTCAGCAGCCCGCTCTTGGAGGGCACGGGCCGGTTGCCGGTGTTCAGCAGCAGGAACGATCCGGTGCCGTACGTGTTCTTGGCCTCGCCGACGCCGTAGCAGGTCTGGCCGAACACCGCGGCCTGCTGGTCGCCCAGCGCCGACGCCACCGGCACGCCCGCCAGCTGGCCGACGGCCGTGCCGTACACCTCCGCCGACGACCGGATCTCCGGCAGCATCGCCTCGGGGATGCCCATCGCCGAGAGGATCGCGGGGTCCCACTGAAGGGTGGCCAGGTTCATCAGCATCGTCCGGCCGGCGTTGGTCACGTCCGTGACGTGCACCCCACCGTCCGTGCCGCCGGTGAGGTTCCAGATCAGCCAGGAGTCGATGGTGCCGAACGCGATCTCGCCGGCCTCCGCGCGCGACCGCAGCCCCGGCACGTTCTCCAGCAGCCAGGCCGCCTTCGGCCCGGAGAAGTAGCTGGCCAGCGGCAGGCCCGTGGCCTCACGGAACCGGTCCTGGCCGTCCGCGCCACCCAGTTCGTTGCAGAGCGCCGCCGTCCTGGTGTCCTGCCAGACGATCGCGTTGTGCACGGGCTTGCCCGTCCTGCGGTCCCACAGGACCGTGGTCTCCCGCTGGTTGGTGATGCCGAGCGCGCTGAGCTGGTCGGCGCGCAGCCCGGCGCCCGCGAGCGCGCCCGCCACGACGGCCTGCACCTTGGACCAGATCTCGGTCGCGTCGTGCTCCACCCAGCCGGGCTTGGGGAAGATCTGCCGGTGCTCACGCTGGTCGACGGCGACGATCGCGCCGTCCTGGTCGAAGATGATGCAGCGGCTGGAGGTGGTGCCCTGGTCGATCGCGGCGACGTACTTCTGCGTACTGTCCGTGCTGTCCGTCATGGCGTCTCCTCAGTCGGATGACCGCAGTCGGCGAGCGGTGGTGCCCGCAGCGCAAGGCTGCGGGCGGAACGGCGCGGTCGGAAGGCCGCGCACGGAGGGAGTCATGATCATGACCCCGCACGCGGGTCAGAAGGCCGCGTTGTACACCAGGGCGGCGAGCACCGCGCCGATCAGCGGGCCCGCGACCGGCACCCACGCGTAACTCCAGTCGGACGTGCCCTTGTTCGGGATGGGCAGCAGCGCGTGCGCGATGCGGGGGCCGAGGTCACGGGCCGGGTTGATCGCGTACCCGGTGGGGCCACCGAGCGACAGACCGATGCCGACGACCAGCAGGGCGACGAGCAGCACGTTGATGCCGGAGCCGTAGACCCCGCCGTCCGTGCCGGGAATCGGGCCGATGCCGATGCCCTTGTTCTCACCGAAGAACAGGATGGGCAGCACCAGGCCGACGGTCGCGATGATCTCGGTGACGAGGTTCGCCACCGGCTTGCGGATCTCCGGTCCGGTGGAGAAGATCCCCAGCGTCGGCTGGGCCTTGTCCGCCTGCGAGTTGGCCGCGAACTGCGCGTAGTACACGCCCCAGGTCAGCGCCGCGCCGATGAGCGCCCCGATGAGCTGCGCCACCATGTACAGCGGCACCTTCGACCACGGCGTGCCGCCCGCGACGGCGGAGCCGAGGGTGACGGCCGGGTTGAGGTGGCCGCCGGACAGCGGTGCCGAGGTGTAGGCCCCGGCGAGCACGCCGAGGCCCCAGCCGAACGCGATGGCCACCCAGCCGGCCGACTTCGCCTTGGAGTAGTGCAGTGTGACGGCGGCGCAGACGCCCGCGCCGAAGAGAATCAGGATCGCCGTGCCGATGACTTCACCGACGAATATGTCCCCATTGGAATACATCTGCGGCTCCTTGGGCCCTTGCCCGGGGAACGGACCCCGGTCCTCCGTGCAGGGTGCGTACTTCTCCCATGGCCCGGCCACAGATTTCCGGACGCGCCAAGGCAGCCGTACGGGGCGGAGCGGACGGCCGTGTTGTCCCGCATCCCGCCCGGCCTCCGCGACGAGCGTGTCAGTACGGCAGGGCGCCGGTGGGGCACAGGAACGCGCGGCATCACCACGCGGTCGGGGGAAGCCTGCGTACGGCACGCCGACTGACACCGGAAGTGTTCACCGGCCGTGATGGGCCGTCAAGGAGATGGACGGCAACGACTGCCACCACTCAGTGCGCGGTGCTTATCACGCGCCCCTGCTGGGCCCTTGTTCGCTTGTGGGGCACCGGCGGACAGGTGACTGTGCCGCTCACCGGAAGACAAGTGGTCGTGTCGCTCACCGGCAGACACCTGGGGCTCGATCGCGTGGGCCTCCGGATGTCTGAGGCTCGACGGGGTGAGGTTCGGGGGCGTGAGGCTCGGGGCTGGCGGCGTATGCGGCGGCCGCCGGGCCGGGCGATGGGCTGAGTGTCCGGTCGGGTGTTGGGCCGGGCGCCGGACTGGGCGCCGGACTGGGCGCCGGACCGGGCGTCGGGCTGGGGGCCTGGCCTGGTGCTGGGCTCGGCGTCGGGCGGGGCATCCGGCCTCGGCGCACTTCGTGGTGGGCGGTACCGTGCCTGCGCAGCACCCAGCTCGCGCCGGCCAGCCCCTTCGCCGCCTTCTTGAGCGGGGCCAGCGCGGCGGCCGCTTCCGCGTGCCCGGTGACCGCGCCGGCCGGGCACACCACCGTCGCCAGCGACAGCGTTACAGGACGCCCGCCCGCCGACCACGGCACGTCCAGTACCGCCGCGGCGATCGCCTCCAGCCCCTCCGGATCGGTCAGTATCAGGAAGTCGTCGCCCCCGATGTGACCCACCCGGCAGGCCGCGTCGCCGCGCGCCGCCCGGTCCAGCGCCGTGCCCACCGCACGGATCAGCTCGTCCCCCGCCGCGAACCCGGCGCCATCGTTGACCTGCTTGAATCCGTCCACGTCCAGCCAGCTGACGGCGAAGGCCCGGCCCTGCGCGATCCGCCGGTCCACCTCCCCGTTGACCGCGTCGGAACCGGGCAGCCGGGTCAGCGGATTGAGCCGCGCGGCCTCCTCCACCCGGCTCTCCGCCAGCGCCCGCAGAATGTCCGCCAGATGCACCACCCCGATGCACCGCCCCCGCTCGTCCACCACCGCCACGTCGTCCCCCGTACGGGCCCGATCGCCGTCCGCGATGACGTCCAGCACCTCCCACGCGGTCGCGCCCGCGCCGACCGTACGCGGCCGGTCGCCCAGCCGCAGCGCCGGCCGGTCCGCGTACAGCGCGTGCCCGTACCGCCCGGACAGCGACAGCAGGAACCGGTCCCGGTCCACCGCCCGTACGGGAACGCCGTCCGCGTCCACCAACAGCACCCCGGAGACATCCGGCAGCCCCGTGAGCCGCCGCCGCACCTCCTCCGCCGACGCACTCACCGGCAACAACGCGGCCGGCTGCAGAAACTGCGCAACGGGCGGGCCATCTTGGCCACCGACGGGCATGGCGGGCGATGGGGCTGGGGCCGGGGTCTGGTCCTGGGCTGGGCTTGGCTCCGGCGCGGACGGGGCTTGGGCCGCGCTCCGCGATTCGGCGGACGGCGCCCCGCTCGACAGGGGGGTGGACAGGGCCTGGGCCGGGCTCGGCACGGGCGCCGACGGTACCCGTGCCGGCACGAAGACCTCGGCTGTGGGGCGACGCGCAGGCGGTGCGAAGAGGTGCCCCTGGGCGAGCTGCGCGCCGGCCCGCAGCACCGCCGCGTAACTCCGCTCGGTCTCCACCCCCTCCACCGCCAGCAGCCCGCCCAACTCGTCGCAGAGCTGCCGCACCATCCGCACCACCGCCGCGCGCCCCGGCCGGGCGTCCAGGTCCGTGCAGAGCGAGGCATCCAGCTTGATCACATCCGGCGCCAGGTCGCCCAACAGCCGCAGCGGAATGTCCCCGTCGCCCACCCCGTCCACGCAGATACGGAAGCCGTCGGCGCGCAGGCCCGCCACCGCCTCCAGCAGCGCGCGAGCCGGTACATGCGTGTACGGCCCGGTCAGATCCAGGGTGATCTCGCACGGCCGCCGCCCCACCGCACGCACCGCCGCGCGCAGCGCAGTCAGCTGCGGCACCTCCGCCGCGGTGGTGGCGAAGAGGTTCACCTGCAGCGGCAGCAGCGTCTCGCGCTGCGTGGCGTGCCGCACCGCGAGCGCGGCCAGTTCGACGTCGACGCCGGGGGAGCGGCGGGCCTGGGTGAGCACGTCCCCGTGCTCGGGGCGGGCGAGTATCTCCAGCGCGGCGACGGAACCGGTCGTGAGGTTCACGACGGGCTGGTAGGCGAATCGGAGCTGGTCCGTCCAGGCAGGCACGCGGACAGCATGCCTCCCTCCCGCCCCTCGCGCAGCAGGGTTCACGCGCTGTTCACGCACGCTTCGACCCCATCGCGAGAATGCGGCGACCGCCGGGCCACTACCGACGGCGGGCTGCGCCCAAGGGGCGGCACACACCGAAGCTCCGCGGGCGGCGACCGACGGGCCGGCGCCGGGGGCAGGCAGCGCCCGAAGGGCGCCCCGCGCCCGTGACGCGGCCCCCGCCGCCCCGGTACAGTCACCCGGCGCGATCAAGCCGCCCACCGGGGAGGAGACCGCATGGCCGAGGACAAAACGCCGGGCACGAGGCCCGCGCCGCCCGCAACGGCGGTGCGTCTGACCGCCCTCACCAAGGACTTCGGCACCGTACGCGCCGTCGACCACGCCGAACTCGCCATCCAGGAAGGCGAGTTCTTCTCCCTCCTCGGCCCCTCGGGATCGGGCAAGTCCACCCTCCTGCGCCTCATCGCCGGCTTCGAACGTCCCACCTCCGGCCGCGTCGAACTGGCCGGCCGCGACGTCACCGCCCTGCCCCCGCACCGCCGCGACGTGCACACCGTCTTCCAGGACTACGCCCTCTTCCCGCACATGACGGTCGAGCAGAACGTCGGCTACGCGCTGCGCGTAGCCGGCGTCCGCAAGGACGAACGCCGGGCCCGGGCACGCGAGGCGCTCGCCACCGTACGGCTCGAGGACTACGGCGCCCGGCGCCCGGCACAGCTCTCCGGCGGCCAACGGCAGCGCGTCGCGCTCGCCCGCGCCCTCGTCGACCGCCCCGGGCTGCTCCTCCTGGACGAGCCGCTCGGCGCCCTGGACCTCAAGCTCCGCCAGGAGATGCAGACCGAGCTCAAACAGATCCAGCGCACCACCGGCATCACCTTCCTCCTGGTCACTCACGACCAGGAGGAGGCGCTGACGATGAGCGACCGGCTCGCCGTACTCGACGGCGGCCGCATCGCGCAGACCGGTCCGCCCCAGGAGATCTACGACCGCCCGGCCACCGCCTTCGTCGCCGGATTCGTGGGCGTGACGAACCTGGTGCGCGGCGCGGCAGCACAGCGACTGACGGGCCGCCCGGGCACGTACAGCATCCGCCCCGAACGCATACGGATCACGCCACTCGACGAGTGGGACCGCGCCGGGACGGGGAGCCCGGGGGAGCGGTCGGTGACCGGCCGGATCACCGACATCGCGCACGCCGGCCCGCACACCCGTTTCCGCGTCCGGCTCGACGAGGGTGGCGACCGGCTGACCGTGCTCCGTCTGAACACCTCCGGGTCCGCCCTGCCGGCCCGCGCCGACACCCCTGTACGCCTCGCCTGGGACGCCGACGACGCGTATCCCGTACCGAGCTGAGGGCCCCCGCTGCCTCGGCGGGCCGACGCGCGGACCTGAAGTCCGGGCTCCGCCCGCCGACTTGACCCGATCGTGTCCCGACGCGCACTGGTGGAGCGCCGCCTTGATCCGGATACTGGCTCCGCTCGGAGCCTGTGTCTGACGCCGTGTGCGACGGGAGAGAACCGGATGCGCAACACGAACGTATGGAAGGCCGCCGCGGCGGCCACGGTCCTGCTGCTGGCCGTGGGGTGCGGCTCCGGGGGGAGCGGCGGAGGCGGCGACGACCGGGGCGGCGGCTTCCGCGCACCGGACGTCCCCATGAAGAAGACGCTCGGCAAGGGGGAGGGCCAGGTCAACATCATCGCCTGGGCCGGCTACGCCGAGGACGGCTCCAACGACCCGAATACCGACTGGGTCCACCCCTTCGAGAAGCAGACCGGCTGCAAGGTCAACACCAAGGTCGCGGGGACCTCCGACGAGATGGTCTCGCTGATGAAGACCGGTCAGTACGACACGGTCTCCGCCTCCGGCGACGCGACTCTTCGCCTGATCGCCTCCGGCGACGCCGCTCCCGTCAACACCAAGCTCGTCCCGAACTACAAGGACATCTTCGCGGGCCTCAAGAAGCAGCCGTTCAACTCCGTCGACGGGCAGATGTACGGCATCCCGCACGGCCGCGGCGCCAACCTCCTGATGTACCGCACCGACAAGGTCAAGCCGGCCCCCGACTCCTGGCGGGCCGTCTTCGAGGACGCCCCGAAGCACGCCGGCAAGGTCACCGCCTACGACTCGCCCATCTACATCGCCGACGCCGCGCTGTACCTGATGAAGACCGAGCCGCAGCTGGGCATCAAGAACCCCTACGCGCTGGATCAGAAGCAACTGGACGCCGCCGTCGCGCTCCTGAAGAAGCAGCACGGCAACATCGGGGAGTACTGGAGCGACTACCAGAAGGAAGTCACCGCCTTCAAGGGCGGCGACAGCGTCATCGGCACCACCTGGCAGGTCATCGCCAACCTCACCAAGGCCGAGAAGGCCCCGGTCAAGGCCGTCCTGCCCAAGGAGGGCGCCACCGGATGGTCGGACACCTGGATGGTCGCCGCCAAGGCCGAGCACCCCAACTGCGCCTACAAGTGGCTCGACTGGATCGTCTCGCCGAAGGTGAACGCCCAGGTCGCCGAGTACTTCGGCGAGGCTCCGGCGAACGCCGAGGCGTGCAAGGAGACGGCCGACCCCAAGCACTGCGCCACCTACCACGCCGATGACGAGAGCTACTACAAGCGCGTGCATTTCTGGACCACCCCCGTGAAGCAGTGCCTGGACGGCAGGACGAACGTGCAGTGCACCGACTACGCCCAGTGGACACGTGCCTGGACGGAGATCAAGGGCTGAGAGCGACCCGGTGACCTCGGTGCCTTCGACTTCGGATACGTCGGCTTCGGAGACTTCCGCCTCGAAGCCTTCAGGGCCTTCAGGGCCTTCAGGGCCTTCGGCGACTTCGGTGCCTGCGGGGACCTCCCGCACGGGAGCGCGACTGAGGCTGGCGGCGCTGCTCACGCCACCACTGCTGTGGCTGGGCCTCGCCTACCTCGGCTCGCTCGCCGTCCTGCTCCTGTCCGCCTTCTGGACCACCGACAGCTTCACCTCCGACGTCGTCCATATCTGGAACACCGACAACTTCCGCACCCTCCTCACCGATCCCGTCTACCGCACCATCACCTTGCGCACCCTCGGCGTCGCCGTCGCCGTCACCCTGATCGACGCCCTCCTCGCCCTGCCCATGGCCTTCTTCATGGCGCGGGTGGCGTCGGGGCGGTGGCGGCGCGCCCTGTTCGTGGCCGTGCTCATGCCCCTGTGGGCCGGCTACCTCGTCAAGGCGTACGCCTGGCGCGTCATGCTCGGCGAACACGGCCTGGTCAACGCGGTGCTCGCCCCGCTCGGCCTGACCGGCCCCGGCTACGGCCTGCCCGCCGCCGTCCTCGTCCTCGCCTACCTCTGGCTCCCCTACATGATCCTCCCCGTCTTCGCCGCCCTGGAGCGGCTGCCCACCCCGCACCTGGAGGCATCCGCCGACCTCGGCGCCGGCGCCTGGCGCACCCTGCGCCTCGTCGTCCTGCCCGCCGTGCGCCCCGCCCTGCTCGCCGGCTCCGTCTTCACCTTCTCCCTCAGCCTCGGCGACTACCTCACCGTCCAGATCGTCGGCGGCCGTACCCAGTTGTTGGGCAATGTCATCGCGTCACAGGTGACTCTCGACCTCCCGCTGGCCGCCGCGCTCTCGGCCGTACCGGTCGTGCTGGTCGTCTGCTACCTGGCGGCCGTACGGCGCGCGGGTGCGCTGGATTCACTGTGACCCCCCGTTCTCAGTGCTGTGACCCCGTACTCAGCGTGGTGACCTTGTACTCACAGTGACAACGGACCGCCGGACGCCCCGGTTCCCGCCTCCGAGGAGGATTTTGAGGTGCATCTGACCCGCACCGTCCGCGTCGTGCTCGGCGTGCTCATGGCCGCCGGGCTGGCGGTCGTCCACGTGCCCCTGCTCCTGGTCCTCCTCAACTCCTTCAACGCCGACCGCTCCTTCGCCTGGCCGCCCAGCGGGCTGACCGGCGAATGGTGGGTCCGTGCCGCACACAGCCAGGGCGTACGGGATGCCCTGTGGACCTCCCTGCAGGCCGGTCTGGCTGCCACCGCCATCGCGCTCGTCCTCGGCGTACTGGCCGCCTTCGCCGTTCACCGGCACCGCTTCTTCGGCCGGCAGACGGTCTCGTTCCTGGTCGTGCTGCCCATCGCGCTGCCGGGCATCGTCACCGGCATCGCGCTCAACGCGGCCTTCCGCACCGTCCTGGACCCGTTCGGCATCGGCTTCGGCCTGTTCACCGTGATCGTCGGCCACACGACCTTCTGCGTCGTCATCGTCTTCAACAACGTCGCCGCCCGGCTGCGCCGCATCGCGCCCTCGCTCGCCGAGGCATCCGCCGACCTGGGCGCCCGCCCCGCCCAGACCTTCCGCCACGTCACGCTGCCCGCGCTGCGCTCGGCCCTCTTCGCGGGCGCTCTGCTCGCCTTCGCACTCTCCTTCGACGAGATCGTGGTCACCACGTTCACCGCGGGACCGGGCACGAAGACGCTGCCCATCTGGATCTACGAGAACCTGGCCCGCCCGAACCAGGCCCCCGTCATCAACGTCGTCGCCGCCCTGCTCATCGCCCTGTCGGTGATACCGGTGTACGTGGCCCAGCGACTGTCGTCGGACTCGGCCGGCGGGCGGCTCTGACCCCGGCAGGAAGGCGGCAGGGACGGCCTACTGGGCGTTCTCCGCGAGCCACTTGCGGGCGATCTCGTCCAGCTCGGCGTCCCGGCCCGCCAGCATCATGCGGATCATCTGCGCGTCACCGCGCAGCGACCAGGCCGGGTGCCCGAAGGTGGCCGGGTTGTTGCCCTCGATGAGGAAGTGCGCGGGCCAGGCCGTCCCGTAACCGATCAGCGGCAGTCCGAGCAGCAGCTTCCGGCGCCGTCGTATCAGCCCGTACGCCGAGACCGCGAGCCCGGTGAGCGTGCCCGTCAGGTGCACCCACCGGGTCGCGGCCTTGGAGTGCATCGCGACGTAGTACGGCCAGAAGTCCTCGTAGGTGGCGAATTCCCGTGTCGTCATGGGCGCACCGTAGCCCGGTGCGCGACGGCTGTCAGTGGCGTCCGCAGTTGTCAGTGGAGTCCGCGATGGTCAGTGGCGTCCGGCGAGCGACTTCCGCGCGACGGGGAAGTCGAAGTAGGTGTCGGGGAACGTCTCCGGCTGGAAGGTGAAGTGCCACCACTCGTTCTCGTAGTTCACAAAACCTGTCTTCTCCAGCCCCTCCTTCAGAAGCAGCCGGTTCTTCCGCTGCTCTCCCTTGATGCGCGGGTCGAGGGTGTGCGCCAAGGTGTCGAAGCAGTCGAAACCGGTGCCCATGTCGAGCGAGTTGTCGGGGAACCGCTCGTCCTGCGGGCCATAGCAGGGCTGCAGGGGTTCACCGGGCACGTACGGGCGGGTCGGCGGCGCCGGCAGCTTCGCCAGGGTCAGGTCCACCGTGCTGCCCCGGCTGTGCCCGGACTTCTCCGCGATGTACCCGTCCTCGAAGAGCGTCGACTTGTCGACCTGTGGATAGAACTCACCCTTCATGCGCTGGTCGTCCAGGTCCTTCGCCCATTCCACGAAGTGGTTCACCGCCCGCTGCGGCCGGTAGCAGTCGTACACCTTCAGCGTGTAGCCCTCCTTGAGGAAGGACATCTGCGCACGGTGCAGTGCCTCCGCCGCGTCCCGCGTCAGGAGACACATCGGCTTCTGGTAACCGGTGACCGGTACGCCCATGAAGTTGTGCGGCGTGTAGTACCGGATCTCCTGCCGGATCGTCGGATCCATATCCCGCAGTGCCACGAACTCCTTGGGCGCCTTCGGGTCCTTGGCCTCCTTCGCCGGCACGGCCGGTGCGGAGGACGGCGTTCCGTGCGGCTGCTGGGCCTCGGCCCCCGAGGGCAGGGCGGCGACGGAGACCAGGGTGGCGGCGGTGACGGCGAGGCCGCGCAGCGCGGCAGCAAGTCTTGGCATGCCCATCGTCTACCAGGCCCGGCCCGGCCGGCGGAAGACCACCACGCGCGGCCGACGGCGTTGGGTCCCGCCCGAACACCGCGTCAGCGCGCCACCAGCTCCACTACCGCCAGCCGCCCCGCCGGATGGACCCCGCTCACCTCCAGCCCCGCCCGCGCGGCCAGCGCCGTCAGGTCAGTGATGCCCCGCTCGCGGCCGCCGAAGTACACCAGCATCCGCAGGTCCATCCCCGTACTGACCGCTTCGCCACCCGCGCCGAACTTCTCCACCACCAGCACCTTGCCCGTACTGCCCGCCGCCCGCGCGCAGCTCCGCAGGATCGCCACCGCCGCCTCGTCGTCCCAGTCGTGGAGCACGGCGCACAGCAGATAGCCGCCCGCACCGGACGGCAGCCCTCCGAAGAAGTCGCCGCTCACCGCGTCCCCACGGTCCGCGACCCCGGCCGCCGCGAGGGTGGCCCGCGCGGCCCGCGCCGTCACCGGCTGGTCGAACACCGTGCCCCGCAACCCCGGATGGGCCCTCAGCAGGGCGGCGAGCATCGTGCCGTCGCCCCCACCGACGTCCACCAGCCGCCCGAGCCCGGCCCAGTCGTACACCGGCAGCACGGCCTCGGCCCACGACGTCACGTCGGCCGCCATCTGCGCGTCGTAGTCGGCGGTCCGCGCCGGGTCCGTCCGAAGGTCGGCCCAGAAGTCCCGCCCGTACCGCTCCGGGAATGCCGCCGCACCCGTCCGTACGGAGTGCGGCAGCTCGACGGCAGCGAGGTCGGCCCGCCCGATCGCGGTCCCGGTGTCCAGCATCCGGCGCAGCCCACCGGGATGCCCGTCCCGCAGCTCCTCACCAGTCGCGGTGAGCTCGTACTCGGTCTTGTCGCGTTCCCCGTCCGCACCGGACCCGGCTTCTCACCCCCCGGCCTCAGGCCCCCCCGGCCTCAGCTCCCCGCCTCGGACCCGCCTCCGCGGATCCGCACCCTGTACTCAACGGGCTCCCCGTCCGCCCGGCTCACCACCACGCGTCCCGCCTCCCACCGCGACTCCATCCGTTCAACGCGCGGGCGCTCCCAACCGTCCCCGGAATCCGGCACGACGATTCCGCCGCCCTTGCGCCCCGGAGCCGGTGCCCAGACCTCCAGCTCGATACCGCCGTCCGCGCCCGCCACCGGCAGCACCGCACCCGCCCGTGCCAGCACCGGAATCCGCGCGAGCGGCGCCTCGACCACCACCTGCCCCGGCCCGTCGTACGCCTCGCCGGTCGCCGTGTCGTGCCACCGCCCGCGCGGCAGCCGCACGGCCCGCCGCCGCGTCCCCGCCTCCAGCACCGGCGCCACCAGCAGCGCGTCACCCAGCAGGAACGCGTCCTCGCAGTCGCGCAGCGCCCGGTCGCGCGGTGCGCCCCACCACAGCGGGCGCACATACGGAGCGCCGGTCAGCCGGGCCAGGTGGCCCAGCGTGTACACGTAGGGGAGCAGCCGCTCGCGTTCGAGAGCCGCCGCACGCGCGTGCTCCAGTACCTCGTCCCCGAACTCCCACGGCTCCCGGCGCCCCGCGTCGTGCGCACAGTGCGTACGGAACAGCGGCAGGTAAGCGCCCAGCTGGAACCACCGCAGGTACAGCTCGCCCGACGGCACCTCCGAATAGCCCCCGATGTCCGGGCCGCTGTACGGAACGCCGCACAGCCCCAGGCCCAGCACCAGCGACAAGGAGGCCCGCAGTCCCGGCCATCCGGTTGCCACGTCCCCCGACCACGTGCCCCCGTAGCGCTGCAGTCCGGCCCACCCGGAGCGCGAGAAGAGGAACGGCCGCTCATCGGGGCGCAGTTCGCACAGCCCCTCGTAGCCGGCGCGTGCCATCGCCAGCCCGTACACGTTGTGCGCCTCCCGGTGGTCCCCGCCCCGGCCCTCCAGGGCGTGCCGCGCGGACCGGGGGAGCGTCGGGTCCCCGAACGCCACGAAGGAGGACGGCTCGTTCATGTCGTGCCACACGCCCGCGAACCCCTGCGCCAGCCGCTCCGTGTACAGCCCGCCCCACCACTTGCGCACCCGGGCGTCCGTGAAGTCGGGGAAGACCGCCTCGCCCGGCCACACCGCGCCCCGCGCCTCGCGCCCGCACGCCTCCCGTACGAACGCGTCGGCCGCCGCCCCGCTCTCGTACACCGCGTTCCCCGGCTCCACCTTCACCCCGGGATCAACGATCGACACCAGCCGCACCCCCTCCTGGCGCAGCTCCGAGGCGAGCCCCGGCAGGTCGGGGAAGCGGGTGCGGTCCACCGTGAACACCCGGTGGCCGTCGAAGTGGTCGATGTCCAGGTGGAGCGCCGTCAGCGGCACACCGCGCGCACGGTAGCCGGCAGCCACCCGCCGCACCTCCGCGGCATCACCGAACCCGAACCGGGCGTGCTGGTGCCCGAGTGCCCAGCGGGGCGGCAGCGCGGGCGCGCCCGTGAGCGACGCCCACCCGTGCAGTACCCGGGCCGGCGTCCCCGTCAGCACCCAGTAGCGCAGCGGACCACCGTCCATCCGGAGCTCGCAGGAACCGGCCCTGTCGTGCCCCGAACCCCGGCCCTCCTCACCCTCGTGCAGCGTGACCCGCCCGTCCCAGGAGTTGTCGTGGAAGACCAGATGCGTACCCGCGTCCGCGACCACCAGCTGCACCGGCATGGTCAGCGACAGCGGGTCATCACCCGGCCCGAACGCGCCCCCGGGGTCGGTGTTCCACAGCCGGTACGTGCCGTCTCGCAGCCGCGGCCCGTTGGCACGGCCGCCCAGCCCGAAGAACCGCGCGTCCGCCGCCACCTCGGAGCGCTGCACCCACCGCGACTCCCCGTACGTCCCGACCCGCGCGCCTTCTTCAGACGCAGCTCCCTCGTCCGGACCGCCCCCGGACGCAGCATCGCGCCCCGATGCGCCCTCCGGTACGCGGTCCCACCACCGTGGCGGCAGCTCCCGACGCAGCACCACCCCGCCCGGCGTACGGATCTCCACCGCGCCGTACCGCGACACCGCGACCGTCACGCGCTCCGACACCACACGCCAGCCGCCCTCGGTGTCCGGCTCCAGCTCCGCCCGGCCGTCCGCCTCAGGGCCCATCCCCACCAGCGCGTACGACGGCTCCGGCACTGCCCCGTCCCAGCCGCAGAACACCGCGCCGCCCGCCGTCACCCGAATGCGCAGCGAAGACCGCGCGAACTGCACCACTCCGCCACCGGGCTCCGGCTCCGCCCCCACCGCCGTACCCGGTACGCGTGCCCGCTCCGCACCCCGTGGTGAGAGCCCGGCCGCGTCCGCCCGCCTCCGGCGCAGCGCCGACCGCACCGACAACCACCCCTGTACGGCGCCCACCGCCCTGACCATCCGTGCCGACCGCACCAGATCCCGCCCGTCCATACCGTCAGCCTGCCACCGACACACGCCGATGAAGGCATCGTTCAGACTCCGTTTACCTGCGTTGACCTGCTGTGTCCGTAAAAGAGACACCGCACTACGGGAGCAGCGGCCCGCCTTCGGACACGCCCTTCACACCGTGGTCGCGCCACATACCCCTCCCCCCGAATGTGGGGTGCCCACCCTGGTGCGGAAGTCGATCACGTGGCATCGTCCTGACCAGTCGTGTCCTGCGCACCCTACGGACGCGTCGGACACCGCCGGCCCGGGACGGCCGACGGCACCGCCCACCGCAGCGCACGGACCGGCACACCAACCGTGTACAGCCCGGGAGCCGCATGATGACCACCGCACCGCAGCCCGCACCCCACCCGGAGCCCCTGTGGCAGCCCGGCGCGGACCGTATCGCCGGAGCACAGGTCACCCGCTTCCAGGAGTGGGCCGCCACCCACCACGGAGCGCCCGCCGCCACCCCCGGTGACCCCGCCGCGAGCTACGCCGCACTGCACCGCTGGTCCGTCGAAGAGCTGAGCACCTTCTGGCGCGCCACCGCCGAATGGTTCGACGTCCGCTTCAGCACCCCGTACGACACCGTGCTCGCCGACGCCACGATGCCCGGCGCCCGCTGGTTCCCCGGCGCCACCCTCAACTACGCCGAGCACGCCCTGCGCGCCGGCGAGGACCCCGCCAGGGCCGCCGACCCCGCCCTCCTGCACGTCGACGAGAGCCACGAACCCACCCCCGTCACCTGGGCCGAACTCCGCGCCCAGGTCGGCTCCCTGGCTGCCGAACTCCGCCGCCTCGGCGTCCGCCCCGGCGACCGCGTCAGCGGCTACGTACCCAACATCCCGCAGGCCGTCGTCGCCCTCCTGGCCTCCGCCGCCGTCGGCGCCGTCTGGACCTCCTGCGCCCCCGACTTCGGCGCCCGCAGCGTCCTGGACCGCTTCCAGCAGGTCGAGCCGGCCGTCCTGTTCACCGTCGACGGCTATCGCTACGGCGGCAAGGAACATGACCGCCGCGCCACAGTGGCCGAGCTGCGCGCCGAACTCCCCAGCCTCACCGCCGTCGTGCACATCCCGCTCCTCGGTACCGAAGCCCCCGAAGGCGCACTCCACTGGGACGACATCGCCTCCCGAGACGAAGAGCTGCTCTTCGAGCAGGTGCCGTTCGACCACCCCCTGTGGGTCCTGTACTCCTCCGGCACCACCGGCCTCCCCAAGGCCATCATCCAGTCCCAGGGCGGCATCCTCCTCGAACACCTCAAGCAGGCCGGCCTCCACTGCGACCTAGGCCCCGAGGACCGCTTCTTCTGGTACACCTCCACCGGCTGGATGATGTGGAACTTCCTCGCCGCCGGCCTCCTCGTGGGCGCCACGATCGTCCTGTACGACGGCAGCCCCGGCTTCCCCGACACCGGCGCCCAGTGGGGCATCGCCGAACGCACCGGCGCCACCCTCTTCGGCACCTCCGCCGCGTACGTCATGGCCTGCGCCAAGGCCGGCGTCCACCCCGGACGCGACTACGACCTCTCCCGCGTCAAGTGCGTGGCCACCACCGGCTCCCCACTGCCCCCCGACGGCTTCCGCTGGCTGCACGACGAAGTCGCCGAGGACCTCTGGATCGCCTCCGTCAGCGGCGGCACCGACGTCTGCAGCTGCTTCGCCGGCGCCGTACCCACCCTCCCGGTGTACATCGGCGAACTCCAGGCACCCTGCCTCGCCACCGACGTCCAGGCATGGGACCCCCAGGGCAAGCCCCTCACCGACGAGGTCGGCGAGCTCGTCGTCACCAACCCGCTGCCCTCCATGCCGATCCGCTTCTGGAACGACCCCGACGGCAGCCGCTATCGGGAGAGCTACTTCGAGATGTACCCCGGCGTCTGGCGGCACGGTGACTGGATCACCCGCACCGCACGCGGCACCGTCGTCATCCACGGCCGCTCCGACTCCACCCTCAACCGCCAGGGCGTCCGCATGGGCTCCGCCGACATCTACGAGGCCGTCGAACGCCTCCCCGAAATCCGCGAATCCCTCGTCATCGGCCTCGAACTCCCCGACGGCGGCTACTGGATGCCGCTCTTCGTCCACCTCGCCGAAGGCGCCGTCCTCGACGACGACCTGCGCGGCCGGATCAAGCAGACCATCCGCACCCAGCTCTCGCCGCGCCACGTCCCCGACGACATCATCGAAGCCCCCGGTGTACCGCACACCCTCACCGGCAAGCGCATCGAAGTCCCGGTCAAGCGCCTCCTCCAGGGCACCCCGCTGGAAAAGGCCGTCAACCCCGGCTCCGTCGACAACCTCGAACTTCTCCGGTTCTACGAGCGGATCGCCGCCGACCGCGCCAAGTGATCAAGAGCCGCCGGAAATGCCTGGTCACAGGCGATTCCGGCGGCTCACGCACGCCATTGTCAGACCCCTCGCTTACGCTCAGTGAGCAATGAGTCGCCAGCGATGACGACACACGAGCCCGGGCCGGCCGGCCCGCGCCCGCTCACCAGCAGCACCAAGGGGGAAATCATGACCAGCACCGCACGCCGCACCCGGCCCGGCACCGAGCCCGCCGCCGGACACCACCGCACCACCCGCCGCGCCCGCGGACCCGCAGGCCACGCCCGCCGCCGCACCGCTGCCGCCCGGCGCCGGCAGAGCCGCGAAATCCCCGGCACCCTCGCCGTCCTGCCGACACCGGACGACCTCGCGGCCATGAGCCGCTACCGCACCTTCCCCTTCACCGGCCAGGACCACCCCGGCTACCTCCGCCGGCTCGACGGCCTGCTCCGCACCCTCGCAGCCCAGGGCCGGCACACCACCCTCACCCTCTTCGACCCCGGCGAATACGCCACCTACTGCACCGACAACGGTCTGCACCCCGACCGACCCGAAAGCCGCGCCCGCTACACCACCGAAATGGCCGCGGCCGGCGCCACCGTCCCGTACACCGGACGACGCCTCACCGACACCCTGCCCGCACTCCTCGACGAAGCCGACCGCCAGGACACCTGGGACCGCGCCGGCGCCCTCCTCGCCACCGCAGGCCGCTGCCCCGCCTGCGACGGCGACACCGCCCACGACGCCTTCGAAAACGCCTCCCAGGCCATGCTCCGACTCCTCGACGCCCTGGGCCCCGGCAGACACCACCTCGTCTGCAGCGTCCCCGCCGGCGACGGCAGCCCGCTGCTCGCCGCGCTGCACGCCACGGCGCACCCCGACGGCCGACTCCACCTGGCCGAAGCGGAAGCACTGATCTTCTGCACGGTGCTCGCCGCCGGCATCGCCCTGCGCCGCCCGGGCGGCGTCGTCGCCCGCACCCTCGACGACGAGCACGGCGACGAGGTACGCGGCTGGTCCCTGCACGGCACCTGGCTGCGCGCCCTCACCGCCGCCGAGGTCTTCTCCGCGTACTGCACCGACGCCAGGACCGGCGACCCCGTCTCACCCGAGCCGGGCGTCGACTACCTCCCCGGCATCGCCGTGCCGCAGCCCGCATACCCCCACCAGCACTGCGGAGACACATAACAGTCGGGCGGGCAGCCCGCCCGAAACGCCGATGGCCGCCCCGCCACAAGGGCGGGACGGCCATCGGAACACGGCATCACCACACGGCACTGCGCCGTCAAGGAGAAGAACCTGCGGTCACTCCCCGGAGAGCACCGCCTGCGCCGCCAGACGGGCCTCCTCGGCAGTGTCCGCCGCACGCGCCGCCGACGCGGCACGCTCGCACTGCGCCAGCGTGTGCTTCGCCAGCGTCGCGCGCACGTAAGGAAGCGACGCCGCACCCATGGAAAGGCTGGTGACACCCAGGCCCGTCAACACACACGCGAGCAGCGGGTCGGAAGCCGCCTCGCCGCACACACCACAGCTCTTGCCCTCGGCCTTGGCGGCCTCGGCCGAGATCGCCACCAGGTCGAGCAGCGCGGGCTGCCACGGGTCCTGCAGCCGGGACACCGCACCGACCTGACGGTCGGCGGCGAAGGTGTACTGCGCCAGGTCATTGGTGCCCAGCGACAGGAACTCCACCTCCTGCAGGATCGAACGCGCCCGCAGTGCGGCGGACGGAATCTCCACCATCGCACCGAACTTCGCCTGCAGCCCCGCCTCACGGCACGCGTCGGCGAACGCCTTCGCGTCCGTACGGTCCGCCACCATCGGCGCCATGACCTCGAGGTAGACCGGCAGCCCCTCCGCAGCCTTGGCCAGCGCGGTGAGCTGGGTCCGCAGCACGTCGGGGTGGTCGAGCAGGGTACGCAGACCCCGCACGCCCAGCGCCGGGTTCGGCTCGTCCGACGGCGTCAGGAAGTCCAGCGGCTTGTCCGCGCCCGCGTCCAGCACGCGCACGACCACCCGGCCCTCGGGGAACGCCTCCAGCACCTGGCGGTACGTCTCGACCTGCTTCTCCTCCGACGGCGCGTTCTTGCTGTCGTCGAGGAACAGGAACTCCGTACGGAACAGCCCGACACCCTCGGCACCGGCCTCGACCGCCGCCGGAACGTCCGCCGGACCGCCGACGTTCGCCAGCAGCGGCACCTTGTGACCGTCGGACGTCGCGCCCGGCCCGGTAGCGGCGGCCAGCGCGGCCTTCCGCTCCGCGGCCGCCCGCTCCATCTCCGCGCGCTTCTCGTCGCTCGGGTTCACGAAGATCTCCCCGGTGGAGCCGTCCACGGCCACCACCGTGCCCTCGACCAGCTCGTGCGCACCCGGCAGCGCGACCACGGCCGGCACGCCCAGCGCCCGCGCCAGAATCGCGCTGTGGCTGGTCGGCCCGCCCTCCTCGGTCACGAAGCCGAGCACCAGCGACGGGTCCAGCAGCGCCGTGTCGGCCGGCGCGAGGTCCCGAGCGATCAGCACGTAGGGCTCGTCGCTGTCCGGCACACCCGGCATGGGCACGCCCAGCAGCCGCGCGACGATCCGGTTCCGCACGTCGTCCAGGTCCGCGACCCGGCCCGCCAGGTACTCCCCGGCACCGGCCAGCAGTGCCCGGTAGGCGGCGAACGCGTCGTACACACCGCGCTCGGCCGTGCTGCCCACCGCGATCCGGCGGTCGACGTCGGCCATCAGCTCGGGGTCCTGGGCCATCATGGCCTGGGCCTCCAGCACCGCCTGCGCCTCACCGCCCGCGAGGTTGCCGCGGGCGATCAGGTCAGCGGCCACGGCTTCCACGGCCTGGCGGGCGCGCCCCTGCTCGCGCTCCGCTTCCTCGGCGGGGATCTGCTTGGCCGGCGGTTCCAGCACCGCCGTCCCCATGTGCCGCACCTCGCCTATGGCGACACCGTGGCTCACGCCGACGCCTCGCAGCGTTGTCTCCATTGCACCCGTCTCCGTGTGATGCGACGGTCATTGCCGTCGCGTTGAACTGTCGTACGTGCGGCCCGGTGGGGCCGCTCGGTACACGCTGCCGTCCGCGCGCGCCACGCGCGCGTGCCCTACGGAACGGCGCCGCGCATCACTGCCAGCTGAAGAGCTGGTCTCCGGCCTTTACATCGCCGTCCTCGCGCACGTCACCGAGCGCGTCGGCGGTGGCCTCCAGGGCGACGACGGGGCAGACCGGCGACTTGCCGGCCTCCTCGACGGCGGCGGGGTTCCACCGGACGACGCCCTGACCGCGCGTCACGGTGTCCCCCTTGTTGACGAGCAGCTCGAAGCCCTCGCCGTTGAGCTGAACGGTGTCGATGCCGAGGTGCGTCAGCACTCCGTGCCCGGCGCTGTCGACGACGACGAACGCGTGCGGGTGCAGAGAAACGACGACGCCTTCCACGGGCGCGAGTGCCACGGAAGGCTCACGCTCCGGGTCGATCGCGGTACCGGGCCCCACCATCGCGCCGGAGAAGACGGGGTCAGGAACTGCACTGAGCCCGATGGCGCGTCCGGCGAGCGGGGACGTCACGGTGGTCATGGGAAGCCTCCCAGGGGTGGAGATCTATCAGGTCGCCGTCACTACCTGTCCCGGACGGCGCACCGGTCAGAGCGTAAGTCATAAGAAGTGGACACTCCGCATGAGAGACGCGAGGCGCGATCACGCGTGTGAAGGGGTACCGCTGGACGCTGCCCTTCCCCCGATTTGCCTCGCCCCAACCCCGCCTGTACTGTCTAACACCTGCCCCGGAAACGAGGCCGCAGTCACTGCGGTCCAGGACCGGGACAGCACCCCATCAGAGTCCTGATCCGAGAATCTCGGTCAATTCTGTATGCCTGCATTGCTTTGCAATGCGTGCAATGGCTACGGAAAAGAGCGCGGTTCGAAAGGCCAGAAAGACCTGATAGAGTGTGAAACACCGAAGGGAAGCGCCCGGAGGGCCCGGTGAAACGGGACCAAAGGAAGCGTCCGTTCCTTGAGAACTCAACAGCGTGCCAAAAGTCAACGCCAGATATG
>NZ_JOBH01000001.1 GCF_000717745.1 Streptomyces violens | reverse complement strand
AAGCCTTTCAGCGCCGATGGTACTGCAGGGGGGACCCTGTGGGAGAGTAGGACGCCGCCGAACAATCATTGTGGGAAAGCCCCGCACCGTATGGTGCGGAGCTTTTCTGCGTTTACGGCCCGGCGTTTAGGGTCTCGCCCATGCCAAGGGCACCAGTACGGCAGTACGGCGCCAGTGGCGTCGCCCTTCACTGCCCTCTTGGCCGATCCGCTGAGCCGCCCGCTCAGAGCCTTCCGGAAGCCTTGAGAGCCAGGTAGGCATCGGCCAGTTCCGGAGCCAGGAGGGGCGGCGTGGCGTCAACGACGGTGACACCGTGGGCGCGGAGACGGTCGGCGGTGCGTTGCCGTTCGGCGCGGGTGCGCTCCGCGGCAGCTGCGGCATAGACATCGGCCGGGGTGTGGCGGCCGGCGGCCATGGCCTCGATGCGTGGGTCGGCCACCGCGGCCACGATGATCTCGTTTTTCTGCGTGAGCCCGGGGAGGACGGGGAGCAGCCCCTCCTCGACCGGTGCGGCATCGAGGCCGGTGAACAGCACGATGAGGGAGCGGCGCGGCGCGCTGCGGCGGATCGCCGCGGCCAGGCCCCGGGCGTCGGCTTCGACGAGCTCCGGTTCGAGTGGGGTCAGCGCGTCGGTGAGTGCGGGGAGGAGGTCGCGCGCGGTACGGCCGTGCACGGAGGCGCGTACGCGGCGGTCGTAGGCGAGCAGATCGACGCGGTCGCCGGCGCGCGAGGCCAGCGCTGCGAGAAGCAGGGCCGCGTCCATCGAGGCGTCGAGGCGGGGAACGTCCCCGACGCGGCCGGCCGACGTACGGCCGGTTTCCAGGGCGAGGAGGATGTGGCGGTCGCGCTCCGGGCGCCAGGTGCGTACGGCGACGGTCTGCTGGCGAGCGGTGGCGCGCCAGTCGATGGAGCGGGTGTCGTCTCCGGGGGTGTAGTCGCGGAGGCTGTCGAACTCGGTGCCTTCGCCGCGGGTCAGGATGCTGGTCCGGCCGTCGAGCTCGCGCAGGCGGGCGAGCTTGGCGGGGAGGTGCTTGCGGCTGGTGAACGGGGGCAGCGCGCGGATGGCCCAAGGGACGTGGTGGCTGCCCTGGCGGGCGGCCAGGCCGAGGGGCCCGTACGAGCGGACGGTGATGCGGACGGCGCGGTGCTCGCCGCGGCGGGTGGGGCGCAGGTTCGTGGTGACGCGGCGGCGCTCGGACGCGGGGATGCGGAGGCGGTGCCGGGATTCGTCGAGCTCGGTGCCGGGGTGGAAGGCGCTGGGCGGCCAGGCGTCGCGGAGGTCGGCACGCAAGGGTCGCCCGGTGGGATTGGTGATGGTGAGGTGCGTGGGGACAGCGTCACCGAGTCGAACTGATGTGTCCCCGGTACGGGTGAACTGCAGCTTTCGCACTGGCGTGGCGAGTGAAAGGTCGCACAGAATTGCTGCAAGCAAGGTGAGTTGGACGGTGAGGATGCCGGTCCAGCCGGGGAGAAGGAGCCCGACGAGGAGGGCGCTGATCGCCGCGAGGAGTGCGGTGCGTCCGGTGAGGGCCATGGCGCGGCTCAGCGGGGGACGGGGAGGTGGGCGAGGACCGCGGAGATGACGGAGTCGGCCGTGACTCCTTCCATCTCCGCCTCGGGGCGGAGCTGGACGCGGTGGCGCAGGGTGGGCAGGGCCAGGGCCTTGACGTCGTCGGGGGTGACGTAGTCGCGGCCGGTCAGCCAGGCCCAGGCGCGGGCCGTGGACAGCAGTGCAGTGGCACCTCGGGGGGAAACGCCGAGGGAGAGCGAGGGGGATTCACGCGTGGCACGGCAGATATCGACGATGTAGGCGGCGATGTCGGGGGACACCGCGGTCTTGGCTACGGCGGTCCGGGCGGCCTCGAGGTCGGCGGCGCCGGCGACGGGGCGTAGCCCAGCGGAGGCGAGATCGCGGGGGCTGAAGCCCTCGGCATGCCGGGTGAGGATGCCGATCTCGTCCTGGCGGGCGGGCAGCGGGACCGTCAGCTTGAGCAGGAAGCGGTCGAGCTGGGCCTCGGGCAGCGGATAGGTGCCCTCGTACTCCACCGGGTTCTGGGTGGCGGCGACCAGGAACGGCTCGGGGAGGGGCCGGGGCGTTCCGTCCACGGTCACCTGGCGCTCCTCCATGGCTTCGAGGAGGGATGCCTGTGTCTTGGGCGGAGTCCGGTTGATCTCGTCGGCGAGCAGGATGTTGGTGAAGACGGGGCCCGGCTGGAACGAGAACTCGGCGGTGCGCGCGTCGTAGATGAGTGAGCCGGTGACGTCGCTCGGCATCAGGTCAGGGGTGAACTGGACGCGCTTCGTACCCAGGTCGAGTGCTGCCGCGAGAGAGCGGACGAGCAGGGTCTTGGCGACGCCGGGTACGCCTTCGAGCAGGACGTGGCCTCGGCAGAGCAGCGCGACGACCAGGCCGGTGACTGCGGGGTCCTGGCCGACGACTGCCTTGGCGATCTCGGTGCGCAGGGCCTCGAGGGAAGCGCGGGCGCGGTCAGCTGTCGGGGTGCTCACGAGGTGCGTGCCTCTCTTGGAGAAGGATCGAGCGTTCGAGGTCGTCGAGTTGGTCGGCCAGCTGGACCAGGGCCTTGTCGTCGTCGGGCGCGGGGCCGAAGAGCAGGGCGTGCAGGGTCGTACCGGATTCGCCGCGCGCGGTGAGGCGGGCGGTGACGGCCGGGACGAGGACGTCCGCAGTGTGCACATCGGAGGGAGGCACACCGACGAGGGGAGCCAGCCGGGTGCGGGTGGCGGAGCGCAGGACGGCGGCGGCCTGGTCGCGGGCGTCGGCCTGCTGGTAGAGGCGGGCGCGGCCCTCGGTCGTCTCGGCTGCGGGCACGGTGACGGGCAGCCGTTCGGGGACGAGGGGGCCGAGCCGGCGGGCTCGCCAGAGGGCGGTGAGTACGGCGGCGATGGCCAGCTGCAGCAGTCCCCAGCGCCAGCCGGAGGGGATGAGGTCGAGGAAGGAGCGCTCGCCGTTCTGGGCGGTCGCGGGATCACTGACGGAGGGGAGGTACCAGACCAGATGACGGTGCGAACCGAGGAGTTGCAGGGCGAGCGAGGCGTTGCCCCGTTCGGCAAGGCCGTGGTTGTGGAGCAGTCCGGGGGCGCCGAGCAGCACGGTGTCGCCGGCAGCCGGACCGGTGCCGCCCGCCGCGTTGTCCGGGAGGCGGAGCAGGGTGGGCAGGCCGTCGGCGAGGTAGCAGCGGTCGGCATTGGGCGCGGAGGTGCGGTAGCGGACCCCGCCGAGGTCGGCGTCGCCGGCGCGGCGGGCTGCGGGCAGGGTGCAGTCCGGCGCGCGCACGGTGGTGTCGGCGGGGTCCGCGGCCCGGGTGCCGGGGGCCAGTGCGTCGAGCGCCGCTTGGTCGGGGGCGAGGAGGACGGTGCGGCCGGCGGCGCGTTCGGTGGCCGCACGCAGGGCGCCGAGCTGTCGGTCGGTCAGCAGGTTCGGGTCGGTGATCAGCAGGGTGGTGTCAGGGCCTGCCGCGGCGGCGGCTTCGCCGGTGCTGGTCACGACGCGGGTGCTGACGCCCCGTTCGGACAGCAGGGTGGCGAGGGCGCGGCTGCCGGTGTGGTCGGCGGAGCGTGGGTCGAGACGGCCGTGCTGTTCGCCGGACTTCAGTGCGGCGATGGTGATGCCGCCCAGGGCGAGGATGAGGAGCGCGATCAGCAGGCCTCGGGAGCGCGCCCAGATCCTGGCGGCGGTGGGCGACACGGAGGTGGAGTACGCGGTCGGAGCGGTCATCCGGCGGCCCCGGGACGGGCGGTGGTGAGGTCGGGCTTCGCCTGGCTCAGGTCGGTGTCCAGGGCGCTGAGCAGGGCGTACTCCTCGGCGGTGCCGGGGCGGCGGCCGTATGTGATGCCGTCGAAGGTCCGGGCGGCGGCGCGCAGTCGGTCGGCGTGGGCCGGGAAGGCGCGGCCGGCCTCGGTGGCCGCCTCGTCGGCGGTGCGTCCCGGTGCCGGTGTGAGCAGCGCGCGTTCCTCCAGGGCCAGGACGAGTGCACGCATCCGTTCCTGGGCGGCGGGCGTCCACTCGCTGCGGGCGGCGTGCGCTTCCGCGGCCGTACGGTGCTCGGCGGCGGTGCGGGGCCGGTCGGGGAAGAGCGCGGCGGTGGTGGTGGGCGTGCGGCGCAGTGCGCCGAGCCGCAGCCGGAGGGCGACGATCAGCAGCAGTAACACGAGGGCGACGACGAGAAGTCCGACCCAGCCGCCGGGAGCGACTCCGGCGGCCGCGCTGAAGAGGTCGTCGATGCGCTCCCAGAGCCAATTGAGGGCGCGCTGGAGCGGGTTGGGGTCGTACTCGTGGTACCGCGGCTTGGACAGTTCGCGTTCCGCCGCCTCGCGGGCAGGGCCGCGCGGGATCTGTACGGGCACGTCGTCGCCGGTGCCCGCGAGGTGTTGCGCGAGCACGGCGACTCTCCCCCCGGCCGGCACCGCATCAGCTCCCGGGTGTGGCGCCGGGGGCGGGGGCCTCGTCGGTGCCGTAGCCGGGGAGCCCGGCCGCGCGCGCCAGTTCGAGGTCGAGGGCCTCGCGCCGGATCCGCTGGTCCATGTACAGCAGCGCGGTGACGCCGGCGCTGATCGGGAAGGTGACGGTCGAGCTGATCACGGCGCCGATGCCGACCACGATCAGGAAGGTCCAGCTGGTGGTGGCATTGCCGGTCATCCAGCTCGTGGCGCCCTCCCCGCCGAGCAGGAAGGCGATTACGGTGGCCGGGATCTGGACGACGAACTCCACGATCATCACGATCAGTACGGTGAGCAGCTGGATGCCCAGCACGCGCCACCAGGCGCCGCGTACGAGCTTGGCGGAGCGGCGCATGGACGTGATGACGCCCTGCTTCTCGAGCATCAGAGCCGGGGCGGCGAGGCAGTAGCGGATCCACAGCCAGACACCGGCGACCAGGCCGGCGAGCCCGCCGAGCAGCGCGAGCGCCACACCGGCCGGTGCCGAACCGAGCACGGCGACGAGGATGCCGGGCACCAGGCCGACGGTGATGACGGCCGCGATGAGGAGCGGGAGCAGGATGAGCAGGCCGAAGAGGCGGGGGAGTTGGCGGCGCGAGTCACGCCATGCCTCACCGGCGGAGACCGAGCGGCCCAGGACGGCACGGCTGACGACGATGGTGATCAGCGCGGTGACGATCACCGTGCCGAGCATGGCGATGAACCAGGTGATGCCGCTGGCGGCGAGCTGGCCGCCGGCCTGACGCATGACCTCGTCGACGTCCGCGCTCGGGTCGGTCCCGAGGGTCATGTTGTCGGCGCCCCGGAACCACACGCCCGTCACGACCGTGGCGACGGTCTGTGTGATCACCGCGACGATGAGCGAGATGCCCATCATGGTGTGCCAGTGCGCTCGCATCGTGGCCACGGCGCCGTCGAGGATCTCGTTGACGCCGAGCGGACGCAGCGGGATGACGCCGGGCTTGGCCGCCGGAGGCGGCGGGGACCATGCGCCGCCCCAACCGGGCCTGCTGCCGCCCCAATTACCGCCAGGGCCGCCGGGCTGCCCGCCCCAGCCGGGCCCACCGCCGGGAGGGCCGGCCGGCGGGTTCCAGCCGGGGCCGCCGCCGTCGGGGCCGCTGCCCGGCGCACCTCCGGTCGGCGCTCCGGTCGGTGCTACGCCGCTCGGCGCGGACCACTGACCGGCCGGCGGCTGCTCCTTGGCCCACTGGGCGGAGGGCGGCTGACCCGCCGTCTGCTCCGATGCGGGCGAGGGCTGCTGATCGGCGGTCTGCTGAGGTGTGGGCGTCGGCTGCTGATCAGCCGTTCCCTGCTCGGTTGCCGGGGCGTCCGTGCCCGCCGGCTGCGTGTCCGTGGGCTGGGTGTCGGTGGGCTGCTCGGGCGGGGTGGGCTGCTCCTGGGGGCCGCGGTCCGGCTCGTCGGAGGGGGAGGATCCGGGCGAGGCCCAGCCCGGAGAGTTGTTCATCGTCACTCCTTCACACTGCCCGTCCGCGGCGGCGGTCGGGTTCCGGGGTCCGCGGTGCCAGTCATCGTGCCATGGCAGGTCCGGTTTCGTACCGGCCCCCTTGTCAGGAAGCGATGTTCCGGTACCGGCCGGAGCTGTTCTGGTTGTCCCGGCGGCTGTCCCGGTCCCGAGCGCTGTCCGGGTCCGGAAGTCTGTCCGGGTCCCGAGGGGGGACCTTATGTTCGGCCCGTCGCTGACGGCAGACTGGGCGGATGGCCGATCCGTACGGAGTACGTCAGGCGGGCGCCGCGGCACCCGCAGTCCCTGCGCTGCGCTGGGAGGAGATGCCCGAAGGGCCGGTGGTGGTCCTGCTGGACCAGACACGATTGCCCATGGAAGAAACCGAGTTGGTGTGCACGGACGTACCGGCTCTGGTCGAGGCGATCCGGACGCTGGCGGTGCGGGGTGCTCCGCTGCTGGGGATCGCCGGGGCGTACGGCGTCGCGCTGGCGGCCGCCCGCGGGTTCGACGTGGCTGATGCCGCGGAGAGCCTGGCGTATGCCCGGCCGACTGCCGTCAACCTCGTGTACGGCGTGCGGCGCGCGGTGGTGGCGTACGACGCGGCGCTGGTCGCGGGGCAGTCGCCCGAGGAGGCCGCGGGGGCCGCGCTGGCAGAGGCCAGGGCGGTACACGCCGAGGATGCGCGGGCCAGCACGCGGATGGCGGAGCACGGGCTGGCGCTGCTCGGTGAGCTGCTGCCGGGCGGCGGTCACCGCATCCTCACGCACTGCAACACGGGAGCGCTGGTCTCCGGGGGCGAGGGCACCGCCTTCGCGGTGGCGCTGGCGGCGCACCGTGAGGGAGAGCTGCGACGCCTGTGGGTGGACGAGACCCGGCCGCTGCTGCAGGGTGCGCGGCTGACCGCGTACGAAGCGGCGCGGGCGGGCATGGCGTACACAGTGCTGCCCGACGGGGCGGCGGGGTCGCTCTTCGCGGCGGGCGAGGTGGATGCCGTACTGATCGGCGCGGACCGGATCGCGGCGGACGGCGCGGTCGCCAACAAGGTGGGCAGCTATCCGCTGGCCGTGCTGGCGCGCTATCACCACGTGCCGTTCGTGGTGGTCGCCCCCACGACAACGCTGGATCCGGAGACCGAGGAGGGTGCGTTGATCGAGGTGGAGCAGCGGGCCGGGCACGAAGTGACCGAAATCTCCCTGCCGCATGTACTCGCCGCGGGGACGGACGCGGGCGTCGGGGTTCCGGTGGCGCCGCTGGGCGCGCAGGCTTACAACCCGGCCTTCGACGTCACCCCGGCGGAGCTGGTGACCGCGATCGTGACCGAGGCCGGTGTGGTCTCCCCGGTCACTCGTGACAGCCTGGCGGAAGTGTGTTCCACGTCACGATTCGCTAAGTCACGATCAGGTAATGGGATGATGGCCGAATGAAGGGACGCGTCCTGGTCGTCGACGACGACACCGCACTGGCAGAGATGCTCGGCATCGTGCTGCGCGGCGAAGGCTTTGAACCGTCGTTCGTGTCGGACGGCGACAAGGCGCTCGCCGCGTTCCGCGAGGCCAAGCCCGACCTTGTACTGCTCGACCTCATGCTGCCCGGACGGGACGGCATCGAGGTGTGCCGGCTGATCCGGGCGGAGTCCGGGGTGCCGATCGTGATGCTCACGGCCAAGAGCGACACCGTTGATGTGGTGGTCGGTCTGGAGTCGGGTGCGGACGATTACATCGTCAAGCCGTTCAAGCCCAAGGAGCTGGTGGCACGGATCCGGGCGCGGCTGCGCCGGTCCGAGGAGCCCGCGCCGGAGCAGCTGGCCATCGGTGACCTGGTCATCGACGTGGCGGGGCACTCCGTGAAGCGGGACGGGCAGTCGATAGCGCTGACGCCGCTGGAGTTCGACCTGCTGGTCGCGCTGGCGCGCAAGCCGTGGCAGGTCTTCACCCGCGAGGTGCTGCTGGAGCAGGTCTGGGGGTACCGCCATGCCGCGGACACCCGGCTGGTCAACGTCCACGTGCAGCGGCTGCGCTCGAAGGTCGAGAAGGACCCGGAGCGGCCGGAGATCGTGGTGACGGTGCGTGGCGTCGGTTACAAGGCCGGGCCCAGCTGACATGACCCGGGACGGTTCGGCTCCGGAGGGGACGCGGGGGCGGGCCGCTGACGCGGCGGATGACATGTCCTTCTTCGAGCGCTTCGTGCGAGGCGGGCAGCAGCTGCTGCCCGACGGGGCGGCCAGCGGGCCGGTCCACCCCATGCTGCGCCTCATCGGCCGCTGGGTGCGCCGGCCGCTGCTGCCCGCCATGCGTCTGTGGCGGCGCAACATCCAACTGCGGGTCGTCGCGACGACCCTGCTGATGTCGCTGGGTGTGGTGCTGCTGCTCGGCCTCGTGGTCATCGGGCAGGTGCGCAACGGCCTGCTGGACGCCAAGCGGCAGGCCGCGCAGAGCCAGGCCGCCGGCGGCTTCGCCGTGGCGCAGCAGATGGCCGACGGCGCCGGTGACATCCGCGGGGACGACACTCAGCGCCCCGGTAACCGCGGCGCGCAGGACTCCGCGACCTGGCTCACCAGCCTGGTCGAGCAGCTCGCCAGCGGCGGCCAGGGCGTGTTCTCGGTGGTCGCGCTGAGCTCGGACTCGGCTGTCGAGCAGCCGTTCGTGGACGACAGCCCCGGCATCCGCGGTCCGCGTGCTTCGGGTGACGTGGACCCGGAGCGGAGCGTGCCGGCGGAGATGCGCCGGAAGCTGGACAAGAAGGCGGGTACGTACCGCGAGTACACCCAGATCAAGCGGGTCGGGTCGGACGAGGGCGAGCCCGCGCTGGTCATCGGCAAGCGGCTGGACGACGTCAACAGCAATCCGTACCAGCTCTACTACCTGTTCTCCTTCAGCCAGGAAGAGAAGTCGCTCAGCCTCGTGAAGGGCACCCTCGCCACGGCCGGGGTCTTCGTCGTGGTGCTGCTCGGCGCGATCGCGTGGCTGGTGGTGCGGCAGGTCGTCACCCCCGTACGGATGGCGGCGGGGATCTCCGAGCGGCTGGCCGCCGGCCTGCTGCAGGAGCGAATGAAGGTCACCGGCGAGGACGACATCGCCCGGCTCGGTGAATCGTTCAACAAGATGGCGCAGAACCTGCAGAGCAAGATCCAGCAGCTGGAGGCGCTCTCCCGGATGCAGCGCCGCTTCGTGTCCGATGTGTCGCACGAGCTGCGGACGCCGCTGACGACCGTACGGATGGCCGCCGACCTCATCCACGACGCGCGCGAGGACTTCGATCCGGCGACCGCGCGCTCGGCCGAGCTGCTGCGCGGGCAGCTGGACCGGTTCGAGTCGCTGCTGGCGGACCTGCTGGAGATCAGCCGGTTCGACGCGGGGGCGGCCGCGCTGGAAGCCGAGCCGATAGACCTGCGGGACGTCGTTCACCGGGTCATCGAGGGCGCCGAGCCGCTGGCCGAAGCCAAGGGCAGCCGCATCGTCGTGCGCGGCGCCGAGTACCCGGTGGTCGCCGAGGCGGACGCCCGGCGTGTGGAGCGGGTGCTGCGCAACCTGGTGGTCAACGCGGTCGAGCACGGCGAGGGCCGGGACGTCGTCGTACGTCTGGCCTCCGCGGGCGGCCGGAGCGGCGGCGCGGTGGCCATCGCGGTACGCGACTACGGTGTCGGGCTGCGGCCCGGCGAGGCGACGCGGGTCTTCAACCGGTTCTGGCGTGCCGACCCGGCCCGGGCCCGCACGACCGGCGGCACGGGCCTCGGCCTGTCGATCGCGGTCGAGGACGCCCGGCTGCACGGCGGCTGGCTGCAGGCGTGGGGCGAGCCGGGCGGCGGTTCCCAGTTCCGGCTGACGCTGCCGCGTACGGCGGGCGAGGCGCTGCGCGGCTCGCCGATCCCCCTGGAGCCGGAGGACTCGCGGCGCAACCGTGCCCGTAGCCGCGCGGCCGGGCACCGCGCCATCGAGGCACGCAAGCCCGTGCTCACGGTCCCGGCCCAGTCCGGGAACGGCGCTACAGAGGCCGCGCCGCACCCGGGTACGAACGGTGCGGCAGGCAACAACGGAGAGGCGTCGCACGAAGGCCCCGCGCACAACGGGGCGGGGCACAGCGGCACCGTGCACAGTGGCACCGTGTACGGCGGTGCTGCGCACAACGGGGCGGGGTCGAACGGGGCGGCGCCCAAGGAGACGCCGGCCGGTGACAGCACGGACGCGCATACCCGTACGGGTGAAGCCCGGGACGGCGAGGGACGGGAGGACGAGCTTCGTGATCGGCGCTGATCGCGGTCGCGGGCGCGGCCGCGCCGGAAGGCGACCCGGGGGCCGTCGTCTCCGTACCGTCGCGGTGCTCGCCACCGGGGCGATGCTGCTGGCCGGGTGCGCGTCGATGCCCGACGACGGTGAATCGCTGCCGGTCGACCAGGCGTCCCGCGCGGACGCCGACTCGCAGGTGCGGGTCTACGGCGTGCCGCCGCAGGACGGGGCGCAGCCGACCGACATCGTGCGCGGCTTCCTCGACGCGCTGACCAGCGACGAGGCCAACCTCCGTACGGCCAAGCAGTATCTGGCGGCGCCCGCCCGTAAGACCTGGCAGCCGTTTGCGACCACCAAGGTCCTCCAGGAGCGCCCCAAGGCCACCCCGGAGGGCAGCCCGGCCAACCGCGAAGACGCCAAGGGCTACACCGTCACGCTCGAGGGCACGCAGGTCGCCACGGTGGACCGCAAGCACGCCTACACGCCCCAGGAGAGGGCGTACCAGGAGACGATGCACCTGGCCCGGGAGAACGGGCAGTGGCGCATCGACCGGCTGCCGAACGGGCTGGTGCTGGGGCTGCCGGACTTCCAGCGCATCTATCAGCCTGTCAACAAGTACTACTTCGCGTCCTACAAGTCCGAGGCGGGGGAGGCGAGGGCGGGCAAGGACGTGCTCGTCGCCGACCCCGTGTATCTCCGGCAGCGGATAGATCCCGTCACGGCCAGCGTGAACGCGCTGCTGCAGGGGCCGACCAACTGGCTGCAACAGGTGGCGGTTTCCGCCTTCCCGAAGGACACGCACGTCACGCGGCCCACGCTGACACTGGACGACTCCAACGCGTTGCGGGTACGGCTCAGCAAGGAGGCGACCGGCGCGGACGGCAACCAGTGCAGCCGGATGGCCGCCCAGGTGCTCTTCACGGTGCAGGGCATGGCGCGCGCTTCGAAGGTCAGCGAGGTGGAGCTCCAGAAGGACAGCGGCGACTCGCTGTGCAAACTGAAGCAGGAAGAGGCGGCGGACCGTTTCGGCCAGCAGGCCCGGGTACGGCACACCGCGCTGGAGTACTACGTCGACGGTGACCACCGGGTGGTCAGCATGACCGACACCGCGACCGACGCGACCCCGGTGCCGGGACCGCTCGGTACGGGGAAGATCGCGCTGCGCTCGGTGGGCGTGGCCCATGGCGAGGAAACCGCCGCCGGCGTCTCGCTGAACGGCCGCGCGCTATACGTCGCCGCCCTGGACGAGATGTCCAAGCGGGCCGAAGTACGGCTGCGCAGCAAGGCGAAGAACGAGACGGACGGGCTGACCGCGCCGAGCTGGGACGGCCTGGGCGATCTGTGGGTCGCGGACCGGGACGACGACGGGTCGCGGCTGCTGCGGCTGCGGTCGGGCAAGGGCGAGCCGCAGGAAGTTGAGGTTGCCGGGCTCGGCAAGCGGCGCATCAAGGCCATCAGGGTGGCGTCCGACGGCATCCGGATCGCGATGCTCATCGAGGACAAGGGCCGCACGACCCTGCAGCTGGGCCGGGTGGAACGCGGCGGTACGGCGATGAACCCCAAGCTGTCCGTACAGGCGCTGCGCCCGATCGCGCCGCAGCTGGAGGACGTCGTGGCCGCTTCCTGGGCGGGCGACAGCCGGCTGGTCGTGGTCGGCCGGGAGTCCGGTGGGGTGCAGCAGATGCAGTTCATGGAGACGGACGGTTCGGCGTCCAACACACAGACGCTGCCCGGTGTGAACGGCGTCGAGGCGGTGGCGGCCTCGGAGGACGAGAGCCGGCCGCTGATCGCGGACGCGGACGAGGGCATCGTCCGGCTGCCGGTCGACGCGAACTGGAAGACGGTGGCGACACGCGGCACGGGGCCGGTCTACCCGGGCTGAGCGGGGGCGCCGGGGTGCCGGGACGAGCCGGGGGGCGATCACCCGGCCCGTCTGTACCCACCAAAGCGCATTTCCGCAGGTCAAGCGGCCTATTTCCACGCTGCCGCAGGCCGCATCGCCGAAGTTATCCACAGGGGTGGTGGGCGGGCGGCGGGGGCGGGACAGTGGAGGCATGCGGGGGTTGTGGCGGGAATTCGCCGGGCTGGTGCTGCCGGTCGGCTGCGCGGGGTGCGGTCGGCCGCGGACGGAGCTGTGCGAGGAATGCAGGCGGTCGCTGTGCGCCGGGGGCGGGCAGGCGGCCGGGAGGCGGCGTGGGCCGCGGCGGGTGCGGCCGAGCCCGGCGCCGCCGGGCCTGCCGAGGGTGTACGCAGCGGCCGCGTACGCCGACGAGGTACGGGCAGTGCTGCTCGCGCACAAGGAGCGCGGCGCGCTGGCGCTGGCAGTGCCGCTGGGCGGGGCGCTGGCGGGCGCTGTGCGGGGTCTGCGGGCCGGGCCGGGGCCGTTGCTGCTGATACCTGTGCCGTCCGCCAGGAGGGCCGTGGCCGGGCGGGGGCACGACCCGGTGCGCAGGATCGCGCTGGCGGCGGCGCGGGAGCTGCGGCGCGGCGGGACCGGAGCACGGGTGCTGGCGGCGCTGCGGCAGCGGCGGGCGGTGATCGATCAGGCGGGGCTCGGCGCGAGGCAGCGGCAGCTGAATCTCGCCGGTGCGCTGGAGCTCGCCGGTGCCGGCCGGCTGCTGCGCGGCGGACGGGTGGTGCTGGTGGACGACTTGATGACGACCGGAGCGTCGCTGGCCGAGGCGTCGCGGGCGGTCAGAGCGGCAGGAGGGAGGGTGGCGGGAGCGGCTGTCGTGGCGGCCTCGCCCGGTGCTTTCGAAATCAACTGGAACTGACCGAGAAAATTCATCGTTGCAGGTACCGAGGGCAAAAAATCACCCAAACGGAGCTGACCCCCGTGAGGGGGTGCCGACAACCCCCCAAGCGAGCTATGTTCGGTTGTGAGGACTTGGCAGACGTTTTGCCTCGTATGCCGGATAGGTGCGATTCGCAGTGCCGGCAGAGATGCTGAAAACGGCTGGAGTGGAGTCCTGGTGCGTGGGGGAGAAGGAGGTGAAAGTCGCCAAGTCCGAGGCTTCGGCAATCACCGGGGCCTGGTGCAAGAAGGAATTGCTCCGCCCATCTGAGCGGAGCGATCCGGGAACGGAGTTCTGCGTGGACATCGTCGTCAAGGGCCGCAAGACCGAGGTGCCCGAGCGGTTCCGCAAGCACGTGGCCGAGAAGCTGAAGCTGGACAAGGTCCAGAAGCTCGACGGCAAGGTGATCAGCCTGGACGTCGAGGTGTCCAAGGAGCCCAACCCGCGACAGGCCGACCGTTCCGATCGGGTGGAGATCACTCTCCGCTCCCGTGGCCCGGTGGTCCGGGCCGAGGCGGCTGCCGCAGACCCGTACGCCGCGCTGGATCTGGCCACGGCCAAGCTCGAGGCGCGACTCCGTAAGCAGCACGACAAGCGACACTCACGGCGCGGTAGCGGACGCATCCCGGCGAGCGACGTGGCCGTCAGCGTTCCGGACGCGGCGCGGCTCAACACCAACGGCGAACTGGCCGGCGAGGAAGCGGCCGCCGAGGAGAAGGTGCCGACCACCCGGATCGGGTCGCTGGAGGTCCAGGGCGAAGGACCCCTGGTCGTCCGCGAGAAGACCCACTCCGCGGCGCCCATGGCCCTCGACCAGGCGCTTTACGAGATGGAGTTGGTCGGACACGACTTCTATCTCTTCGTCGACGCCGACACCAAGCAGCCCAGCGTGGTCTACCGGAGGCACGCATACGACTACGGCGTCATCCGTCTGAACTCCGATCCGTTCGCGGACGGAACGCCCACCGACGCCGGCGGGGCGCTCGGCGGCTGACGCCACTCCCGAGGTGCCCCCGGCGCACGCCGGGGGCGCCATTGTGGCCGCTGTGAGCAGGAGTTGAGACCGTATAGTGTCTGTGCGGCCAGGGTGTTCAGGCACAAAGCGGCGACATGCCGGGGAGACGATGTGTGTATGGCGCTGATCGGGCTGGCCGTAGCGGGCTGTTGTCAACCAGCCTTATGAGGAAGCTCAGGCCCTCCGGGCCGAGTAGTTGACGGGGAGGAACGATGGGGGACAGCTTCGGGCCCGTGCGCGACGAAGCGGACGAAGACGGCGTCGGCACGGCCGACGAGGTCGGCTCGGACGCGGCAGCGTCCCGCAAGGAGCCGATCAGAGTCCTGGTGGTGGACGACCATGCGCTCTTCCGGCGGGGCCTGGAGATCGTGCTGGCCCAGGAAGAGGACATCCAGGTCGTCGGCGAGGCCGGGGACGGCGCGGAGGCCGTGGACAAGGCCGCGGATCTGCTGCCGGACATCGTGCTGATGGACGTCCGGATGCCCCGGCGGGGCGGTATCGAGGCGTGCACCTCCATCAAGGAAGTGGCCCCCAGCGCGAAGATCATCATGCTGACGATCAGCGACGAGGAGGCCGACCTCTACGACGCGATCAAGGCGGGGGCCACGGGGTATCTCCTCAAGGAGATCTCCACCGACGAGGTGGCCACGGCCATTCGCGCGGTCGCGGACGGGCAGTCGCAGATCAGCCCCTCCATGGCGTCCAAGCTCCTCACGGAGTTCAAGTCGATGATCCAGCGGACGGACGAGCGGCGGCTCGTTCCGGCGCCGCGGCTCACGGACCGCGAGCTGGAAGTGCTGAAGCTCGTGGCCACGGGAATGAACAACCGCGACATCGCCAAGGAACTGTTCATCTCCGAGAACACCGTGAAGAACCACGTCCGCAACATCCTGGAGAAGCTGCAGCTGCACTCCCGGATGGAGGCGGTCGTGTACGCGATGCGCGAGAAGATCCTGGAGATCCGCTAGCCGGGCGAGCACCGGCTAGCGGATGTCAGCGGGCAGGTCTCCCGTACACGCCTCACGTGAGCTGGGACAGCTCCGCCGTGAGTGCGGCGAGCAGGGACGGGTCGTCGCAGCGGTCGATGCGCACGGTGTCGCAGTCGACCCAGGCGGCGGCCTCGACCAGGGCCTGGGCCATGGGGCGTACGGCCTTGGGGCCCCGCATCGATACCTGCCGGGCGACCAGTGCCGTGCCCTCGCGGGCCGGGTCGACCCGGCCCATCAGCTTGCCGCCGGCGAGCAGGGGCATGGCGAAGTAACCGTGTATCCGCTGGGGCCTGGGGACGTACGCCTCCAGTCGGTGCGTGAAGTCGAAGATCCGCTCCGTGCGCGGGCGGTCCCAGATCAGTGAGTCGAACGGCGAGAGCAGCGTGGTGCGGTGCCTGCCGCGCGGCGGCTCGGCCAGCGCGGCCGGGTCGGCCCAGGCGGGCTTGCCCCACCCCTCGACCTCGACCGGCACCAACCCCGTGTCCTCGATGACCGCGCTGACCTGCTCGCCCTTGAGGCGGTGGTAGTCCGCCAGGTCCGCCCGGGTGGCCACGCCCATGGCGGCGCCGGCCTGCGCGACCAGGCGGCGGACGCATTCGGTGTCGTCCAGGTCGTCGTGCAGCAGGTCGTCGGGGACGGCGCGCTCGGCGAGGTCGTACACCCGCTTCCAGCCACGGCGCTCCGTACAGACCACCTCGCCCGTGTCGAGCAGCCACTCCACCGCGATCTTCGTCTCGGACCAGTCCCACCATTCGCCGCCGTTCCGCCCGCCGCCCAGCTGGGTCGTCGTGAGCGGGCCGTCGGCCTTGAGGCGGTCCAGGACAGCGGCGCAGGAGCGTTCGGAGTCCTGCATGATGTGCCAGCGGTGGCCGCGCGCCCGCATGGCCCGGCGCCGGAACGCGAAGTGCGGCCACTCCTCGATCGGCAGGATGCAGGCGGCGTGCGACCAGTACTCGAAGCTGTGCGGCTCGTACGGGGAATCGGGCGCCGGGGCGGTGCCGTTCGCGTCCGCGCGCGGGGTCCAGTACGCCGACTCCACGGCCGGGCGGCCGACCGGGCCGAGGCGGGCGTACGGAATGAGCTCGTGGGAGCGGGCCAGCACGGAGATCGTGTCGAGCTGGACGGCACCGAGCCGGCGGAGCACGCCGCGCACGCCCGCGCGGCGGTCGGGCGCGCCCAGGAACCCTTGGGCACGCAGCGCGAGGCGGCGCGCTTCATCGGCGGACAGGCTGGTCACGGGCTGCGCTGCGGGCACGGCTGTCATGCGGATCAGCGTAGGTCCGGGCACTGACAACGGTCCGGAAAATCGATCAACCGTTCCCCGCGGGCCGCTGTGCAGCGGCTCGTCCCTCGTACGGCAGGTACGGCGTCTCCGAAGGGAGGCCCAGGTCGGAGGGGAGGAGGGAGGCGGCCCAGGCGTCGCGGCGGGTGCCCCCGTGCAGGATCTTCGCGCGGAGCGTGCCCTCCATGCGGAAACCGGCCTTCAGGGCGACCGCCCGGGACGCCTCGTTGCCGGCCTCCGCGTACCACTCCATGCGCTCCACCCCGAGGTCGGTGAACGCCCAGCGCACGATGGCGCGGGCCGCCTCGGCGGTGTACCCGCGGCCGCGGTGCTCCTTGACGGACCAGTAGCCGAGCTCGGCCTGCCGTTCGGGCGGGGCGAGCTGGGTCATCCGTACCAGACCCGCCGAGCCCACCAGCGTGCCGTCACCCGCCGGACGGCCGTCCTCCCTGAGCGTCACGGCGAACGTGTACGTGGTGTCCTCGCGCCAGCCCCGGTCGGTATGGGGGCCGACGAAGTCCTCCGCATGCGCGCGCGTGTACGGAGAGGGGACCGTCGTCCAGCGCGGGATGTCGGGGTCCTGGCAGGCGGCGTGCACGGCCGCGGCGTCGGCCGGGCGGAAGGGGCGCAGGACGAGCCGTTCGGTGGTGAGGGTGACGGGTTCCATGGCAGCAGTGTGCTTATTGGCCGCGGCGGGGGCGAAGGAATTACGCTGCGCCACGGGCGCGCCCGGTCCCGCTTTCGCGTCGCCTGAGCAGGAACATGTTCCGGCCATGCGGCGGCACCTTCCGCGGGCCTCGCGCGTTGTCGTAGCGAGAGGACGAGGAGAGGTGACCGACAGTGTCCTAGCGAGCCGTGGAAAGTTGTGGAGAAGGGACAGGGGCCTTCGGGCGACGGACCTCCCTGCGTAGCGGGGTCCTCCCTTACGATGGCCGTTGCGGCGGGGCCTGCCCCTTGGAAAAATGCCGCGCCCGCGCACCGACCGTGCACAGGCCCGACCGGCGAGGAGACCAGCCCAAGTGTCCGTCTTGACGAAGATCATGCGTGCAGGCGAAGGCAAGATCCTGCGCAAACTGCACCGCATCGCGGGCCAGGTCAACTCCATCGAAGAAGACTTCGTCAAACTCTCCGACGCCGAGCTGCGGGCCCTCACCGACGAGTACAAGGAGCGGTTCGCCGACGGCGAGAGCCTGGACGACCTGCTCCCCGAGGCGTTCGCGACCGTCCGTGAGGCCGCCAAGCGCGTGCTCGGCCAGCGCCACTACGACGTCCAGCTCATGGGCGGCGCCGCGCTGCACCTCGGGTACGTCGCCGAGATGAAGACCGGTGAGGGCAAGACCCTGGTCGGCACCCTGCCCGCGTATCTGAACGCGCTGTCCGGCAAGGGCGTCCACCTGATCACGGTCAACGACTACCTGGCCGAGCGCGACTCCGAGATGATGGGCCGGGTCCACAAGTTCCTGGGCCTCTCGGTCGGTTGCATCCTGGCGAACATGACGCCGGCGCAGCGCCGCGAGCAGTACGGCTGCGACATCACCTACGGCACGAACAACGAGTTCGGCTTCGACTACCTCCGCGACAACATGGCGTGGTCGAAGGACGAGTTGGTCCAGCGCGGCCACAACTTCGCGATCGTCGACGAGGTCGACTCCATCCTGGTCGACGAGGCCCGTACGCCGCTGATCATCTCCGGCCCGGCGGACTCCGCGACGAAGTGGTACGGCGACTTCGCCAAGCTGGTCAAGCGCCTGAAGAAGGGCGAGGCCGCCAATCCGCAGCGCGGCATCGAGGAGACCGGCGACTACGACGTCGACGAGAAGAAGCGCACGGTCGGCATCCACGAGTCCGGTGTCAGCAAGGTCGAGGACTGGCTGGGCATCGACAACCTCTACGAGTCGGTCAACACCCCGCTCGTCGGTTATCTGAACAACGCCATCAAGGCGAAGGAACTGTTCAAGAAGGACAAGGACTACGTCGTCATCGACGGCGAGGTCATGATCGTCGACGAGCACACCGGCCGTATCCTCGCCGGCCGCCGCTACAACGAGGGCATGCACCAGGCGATCGAGGCGAAGGAAGGGGTGGAGATCAAGGACGAGAACCAGACCCTCGCCACGATCACCCTCCAGAACTTCTTCCGCCTCTACGACAAGCTCTCCGGCATGACCGGTACGGCCATGACCGAGGCGGCCGAGTTCCACCAGATCTACAAGCTCGGCGTCGTCCCCATCCCGACGAACAAGCCGATGATCCGCAAGGACCAGGCGGACCTGATCTACCGCACCGAGGTCGCCAAGTTCGCCGCGGTCGTCGACGACATCGCCGAGAAGCACGCGCAGGGCCAGCCCATCCTGGTCGGCACGACCTCCGTCGAGAAGTCCGAGTACCTCTCGCAGGAGCTCAACAAGCGCGGCGTGCGGCACGAGGTGCTCAACGCCAAGCAGCACGACCGGGAGGCGTCGATCGTCGCCCAGGCCGGCCGCAAGGGCTCCGTCACGGTCGCGACGAACATGGCCGGACGTGGTACGGACATCAAGCTCGGCGGCAATCCGGACGACCTGGCCGAGACCGAGCTGCGCGGCATGGGCCTGGACCCGGTGGAGCATGTGGAGGAGTGGGCGGCCGCGCTGCCCGCCGCCCTGGAGAAGGCCGAGGCCGCGGTCAAGGCGGAGTTCGAGGAGGTCAAGGAGCTCGGCGGGCTCTACGTCCTCGGCACCGAGCGGCACGAGTCGCGCCGTATCGACAACCAGCTGCGCGGTCGTTCCGGCCGGCAGGGCGACCCCGGCGAGTCCCGGTTCTACCTCTCGCTCGGCGACGACCTGATGCGGCTCTTCAAGGCCCAGATGGTCGAGCGCGTGATGGCCATGGCCAACGTCCCCGACGACGTGCCGATCGAGAACAAGATGGTGACGCGCGCCATCGCCTCCGCGCAGTCCCAGGTCGAGCAGCAGAACTTCGAGACGCGGAAGAACGTCCTGAAGTACGACGAGGTGCTCAACCGGCAGCGCGAGGTCATCTACGGCGAGCGCCGCCGCGTCCTGGAGGGCGAGGACCTCCAGGAGCAGATCAAGCACTTCATGGACGACACCATCGACGCCTACATCCAGGCGGAGACGGTCGAGGGCTTCGCCGAGGAGTGGGACCTGGACCGGCTGTGGGGCGCGTTCAAGCAGCTCTACCCGGTCAAGGTGACCGTGGAGGAGCTGGAGGACGAGGTCGGCGACCGCGCCGGGATCACCGCCGAGTTCATCGCCGAGGCGATCAAGGACGACATCCACGAGCAGTACGCGGCCCGCGAGGAGCAGCTCGGCTCGGACATCATGCGCGAGCTGGAGCGCCGCGTGGTGCTGTCGGTCCTGGACCGCAAGTGGCGCGAGCACCTCTACGAGATGGACTACCTCCAGGAGGGCATCGGCCTGCGGGCGATGGCCCAGAAGGACCCGCTGGTGGAGTACCAGCGAGAGGGCTTCGACATGTTCACCGCCATGATGGAGGGCATCAAGGAGGAGTCCGTCGGCTACCTGTTCAACCTGGAGGTCCAGGTCGAGCAGCAGGTCGAGGAGGTCCCGGTCCAGGAGGCGGCGGAAGAGGCCCCGGCGGTCCAGGACGCGGTGCCGGCGCAGGCGGGGGCCGGCGGCCGGCCGGAGATCCACGCCAAGGGCCTGGACGCGCCGCAGCGCCCGGACCGGCTGCACTTCTCCGCGCCGACGGTGGACGGCGAGGGCGGGGTCGTCGAGGGCGACTTCACCAACGACGCCGTGCCGAGCGGTCAGACCCGCTCGGAGTCCGACGGCCTGACGCGTGCTGAGCGCCGGAAGGCCCAGAAGGGCGGGCGGCGCCGCAAGAAGTGACATGCCGATGCCGGTGAAGCCGGCGAGGTGAGACGGGCCGGGGTGCCGCAGCGGAAGGCTGCGCCCCCGGCCCTTCGTATGCCGCTTCACACCGTCCGGCTCCACACCGACACCGACGGGCCGATGTCCAGGGCGGCGCAGCGCCAGCGGGCGTCGCGGCCGCGTTCGAGGCGGAAGGCGAGGGCCCGTACGCGGTCCCCGGCGGTGATCCGGGCGAATGCCTCGATGACGCCGCTGCGTGGGCAGTACACGCCGCAGTCGCGGACCTCGGGGTCGGGGCCGCGGTGGTGGCGCCCGGTGGGGCGCAGCGGGGCCTGCGGGGCGAGTTCCACAAGGCGGTCGTAGGCGGCGGGCAGCGCGTGGCCCAGCAGCGCGTGCACGGGGCGCCGACCGCTCAGGGTGAGCACCAGCTGGTCGGCGAACCAGCGGTGCGGCTGCCGTGCGGCGGCGCGGCGGCGGGCGGCGGCCTGGGAGAGTGCGGCCTGTGAGAGTGCGGTCTGCGGGAGGCGCGGTGCGGTGCGCGGGCCGCCGGGGCGGCGGCTGTCGCGGCGGGTGGTCATGGGCCTGGACGTGCGCGTGGATGGACGCGTGGATGTGCTCATGGTGGAGATCCCCCGTTCTGCCGGACCCATTGGATACCGGGCAGTAGCTCCTGTGGTGGAGCTCTTCTACCGAGTGGCCGGACGCGCGGCAAGGCGGTGGGGGAACGGGCCGGGGGCTCCGGAAGATTCACCCATCAGGGTGACGGGCGGTGTGCGGGAAGGGCAGGATCAGGCCAGAGGGGTGTCCGGCGGGCAGCCCGGGAGGCCCGTACCGGCAGCACGATGGGGGACCCCCGCCCGTATGCTGGCTGCCTGCGCCCCAACCGAGCCAGTACCCAGCAGTCCGAACGAAAGCGGCGGCCACCATGCGTGTCTACGTCCCCCTGACGCTCCCCGGTCTCGCAGAGGCGTACAAGGCGGGCGAGCTGGGTTCCGGCCCGCTGGACGCCTTCGCCGTCACGCCCGCGCTGCGCGAGTGGTACGTCTCCGACGACATCGAGGAGCTGGAGTACGCCGCGCTGAACCGTGCCGCGCAGGCGTCGCTGCGGCTGCTGGCCACCGACCCGCAGGCCCCCCGGAAGCGTGTCGTGGTGGCCGTCGACGTGGCCGACGGCGAGGCGTCCGTGGACCCCGACCGGGGGCTGGACAAGTCGGGGCTGGGCGTCGTGCGGGTGGCCGGGCCGGTGCCGATGAAGAAGGCGGCGGCGGTGCACGTCGACTCCGGTGACGCGGAGGCGGACGTCACGGCAGCGGCGGCGGCGCTGGGCGCGGCGGACCAGGGGGACGACGACGCGCAGTTCACGGTGGACGGGGCCGAGGACCACGAGCTGATGTGGTTCGGCGTCCAGGAGATCCCGAACCTGATCGGCTGAGGCCGGACCGCCGCCCCGTAAGGCCCCCGGAAGTCCTCTCATGAGGCCCTGACCTGCAGCTTCACCGTCAAGCGGCAAGATTGTCAGTGGCCGCGGGTACCTTCTTCGCATGGGGAAGCACGCGACGCACATCGTCTGGGACTGGAACGGCACGCTCTTTCACGACATCGACGCCGTGATCGGTGCGACCAATGCCGCGTTCGGTGAGATCGGCCTCCCCCCGATCACCCTGGAGCGGTACCGGGAGCTGTACTGCGTGCCGATCCCGCGCTTCTACGAGCGGCTGATGGGGCGGCTGCCCACGGACGACGAGTGGACGGTCATGGACGAGGCGTTCCACCGGCACTACGTGATCCGGCGGGAGGCGTGCGCGCTCGCCGAGGGCGTAGAGATGCTGCTGCACAGCTGGCGGTCGGCCGGGCGCAGCCAGTCGATCCTCAGCATGTACGGGCACGACGAGCTGCTGCCGCTGGTGCGCGACTTCGGCATCGAATCGCACTTCATACGGGTGGACGGCCGGACCGGGCCGTCCGGCGGGAGCAAGAGCGCGCACATGGTGCGGCATCTCGCGGCGCTGGAGGATGCGCGCGTTCAGCCTGGCCGTACGGTCGTCATCGGTGACGCCGTGGACGACGCGGTGGCGGCCCGGGACGCGGGGGCGCACGCGGTGCTGTACACGGGCGGTTCGCACAGCCGCGCCAGCCTTCTGGAGGCCGGCGTGCCGGTCGTCGACAGCCTGGCGGAGGCCGTCGAGACGGCGGAGCGGCTGAAGCTCTGAGAGCCGGCGCGTGCCGGGGACGGCTGCGGCGCGGCTGGTGATCCGAAGGCCGGCAGGGGGCTACCGAAGCGCCCTCATGTTGTGCGTCGGCGCGCGTACGCTGTGCTTTCAGGAGCCGGTGCCTCGGGAGCCGGCTCGGTGAGCGACATCGGGGGCGGCATGACGGTCGACTTCAGCCAGCGGCGGAGCGGCGCGCTGCCGGTCGAGGTGACCGGGTTCGTCGGGCGGGCGGCGGAGCTGGCCCGGGTGCGGCGGTTGCTGGGGGAGGCGCGGCTGGTCACGCTCCTCGGGCCGGGCGGCGTCGGCAAGAGCCGGGTGGCGCTGCGCACGGCCGCCGCCCTCAAGGCGGAGTTCACGGACGGGGTGTGGCTCGTGGAGCTGTCCGCGCTGCGCTCCGCCGAGCTGCTGCCGCAGACCATGGCCGCGGTGCTCGGGCTGCCGGAGCAGGCCGGGCGCCGCACGGTGGACGCCCTCGTCGAGCACCTCCAGGACCGGCAGGCCCTGCTCGTGCTGGACACCTGTGAGCATCTGGTCGACGCCTGCGCCATGCTCGCCGATCTGTTGCTGCGCGAGGCGCCGCGGGTGCGGATCCTGACGACCAGCCGCGAGCCGCTGGACGTGCCGGGGGAGCACACGGTGCAGATCCCGCCGCTCCCGGTGGAGGAGACGCCGGAGGCGGAGAACGGCTGCGGGGCGGTGGCGCTCTTCGCGCAGCGGGCCGCTGCCGTGGTGCCCGGCTTCACGGTCACCGCCGCCAACCGCCCGGACGTGGTGGCCCTGTGCCGCCGTCTGGACGGCATTCCGCTGGCGGTGGAGCTGGCGGCCGTACGGCTGCGCGCGATCCCTCTGACGCAGCTCGTGGCCCGTCTTGAGGGCCGTTTCGAGGTACTGACGGGCGGCCGCCGGGCGGTGGCGCTGCCCCGGCACCAGACGCTGCGTACCGCGATCGGCTGGAGCCACGAGCTGTGCACGCCGGCGGAGCGGCTGCTGTGGGGCCGGCTGTCGGTCTTCGCCGGCTCCTTCGACCTGGCCGCGGTCGAGGACGTCTGCGCGGGCGGTGACCTGCCGGCCGGGGAGGTGGTGGAGCACCTCATCGGGCTGGTCGACAAGTCGGTGGTGCTGCGCACCGAGGACGGGAACGGGGACGGCGAGGAGGCCCGGGACGGCTGCCGGTACCGGCTGCTGGACACGATCCGTGAGTACGGTGCCGAGTGGCTGGAGAAGGCCGGGGAGGCCAAGGAGTTCCGGGAGCGGCACTTCGCGTACTACCGGCGGCTGGGCGACCGGTTCCTTGCGCGCTTCCTCACGGACGAGCAGCTCGCGCTGTACGAGGCGCTGCTGCGGGAGCAGGCCAATCTGCGGGCCGCCCTGGGGCACGCGCTGACGGCGGACGGCGACCCGGTGGCGGGGCTGGAGCTGGCCGCGCGGCTCTGGCCGTTCTGGCGGACGGCGGGGCTGCAGAAGGAGGGACGGCACTGGATCGGCAAGGCGCTGGAGCTGGTACCCGAGGAGCGGCCGGAGCGGGCGGCCGGCCTGCTGGCGTCCGGGATGCTCTGTCTGTGGCAGGGCGATCCGCAGGGCATTCTGCGGGAGTGCGGGCAGGCCCGGGAGCTGGCGGAGCGGCTCGGGGACGCGGCGGTGCGGCGCTGGGCGGACGGCTTCATGGGGCTGGCGCGCGGCATGCTCGGGGAGATCGAGCGCTCGGCCGGGCTGCTGGCTCCGGTGCGGGCCGAGATGATCGCCGCGGACGACCGGCTCGGTGCCGTGATTGTCCACTATCACGAGGCGTTCCTGCGCGTCACCGTCGGTGACACCGAGGGTGCCCGGCGGCTCTGCGAGGTGGCGCTGGGCCACCTCGACGCCCCGGAGGAGCGGATGCTGCGGTCCGTCGTGCTGTCCGTTCAGGGATTCGCGCTGTGGCGGCAGGGGCAGCGGCCGGAGGGCGCGCGGCTGACCCGGGCCGCGCTGCGGCTGAAGAGCGAGCTGCACGAGCGGTACGGCGTCGCGTACTGCGCCGAGGTGCTGGCCTGGGACGCCGCGGAGGACGAGCGGTACGCGCGGGCCGCGTGGGTGCTGGGGGTGGCGCAGGGCGTGTGGCGCAGCGTGGGCGCCACGATGTTCGGCATCCGCGCCTGGCTGGCGGCCCACGACCGGGCGGCGGACGCGGCCCGCCAGGCCCTCAGCGACTGCCGGTACGACCGCCTCTTCGAGCAGGGGATGCGGCTGCCCCTGGACCGGGCCGTGGAGCTGATCCTCGCCGACGCGGAGACGCCCGCGGTGCCGTCGCCGCGGGCGGCCGCCGGCGGCGTGCCGGGCGGTGAGGTGCTGACCCGCCGGGAGCGGGAGGTGGCCGCGCTGGTCGCCGACGGGCTGTCGAACCGGGAGATCGCCGAACGGCTGGTGATCTCCAAGCGCACGGCGGACGCGCATGTCGAGCACATCCTCAGCAAGCTCGGCATCAGCTCCCGTACGGAGATCGCGGACCGCAGCGCCGACGCCTGACGGCGGCCGCCCCGCGGGGGCCCGGACGTGCCCCCGCAGGGCGGCCGGGCGTCACATCGCCGGCGCCTTCGCGCGCAGTACCTTCAGGAATTCGCGCATCCAGCCGGAGTGGTCCGGCCAGGCGCGGGAGGAGACCAGGGTGCCGTCGACGACGACCTCGGCGTCGCGGAAGCCGGCGCCCGCTGCCTGCATGTCCATCTCCAGGGCGGGATAGCAGGTGACCCGGCGGCCGTTCAGGCGGCCGATCGCGGCGGTCAGCAGGGGGCCGTGGCAGATCTGGGCGACCGGCTTGTCGGCGTCGAAGAACGCCTTGATCACCTTGCGCAGTTCGGCGTCGTTGCGCAGGTACTCGGGGGCCCGGCCGCCGGGGATCACCAGAGCGGCGTAAGCGCCGGGGTCGACTTCGGAGAAGGCCAGGTCGGCCGGCCAGGTGTAGCCGGGCTTCTCGGTGTAGGTGTCGAAGCCGGGTTCGAAGTCGTGGACGACGAAGCGGAGGGTCTTGCGGGCCGGGGCGGCGATGTGGACGTCGTAGCCCTCCTCGCGCAGGCGCTGGTAGGGGTACAGGACCTCCAGGGACTCGGCCGCGTCCCCGGTCACGATCAGGATCTTGGCTGCCATGGCGTACCTCCGCGCGGGCTCGCTGCCGACTCCGTCCCGCTCAAGGTCCTCCGGTTCCGAGCGGTTGCCAAGACCCCCTGCGGCCCGCTGCGGACGCCCGAGTGTGATCGGACGAGGTACGTCTCTGTCCATACCGGCAAAGAAACTGGTGTGGTTTTGTACACACAAGGCCCATGACGACTCCCCCGTCAGGAGCGATAGCCTGGCAGCGTGATCAGCGCGATAACCCGCGGGGGCGTCGAGGCCCCTGCTTCGCGCCCGGGACACCACGGTGCCCGGGCGGCCGTTGATCATTCTTGTTACGACCTGGTGCCAGGAATGCCAAATCTGGCCAATTCCGCCCCGGTCGCCCCTCATCGCGGCATAGCGTCGATTCCGACCGGAGATGCTCCCGGGCCCGTCCCGGGGGTCCCTTACGCGTCGGTCCGGCGTTGTGCCGTATCCGCTTATTTCCACAACGTCACGCAACGGCGCGCGACAGGAGCCAGAGGACATGCAGACCAAGCTGGACGAAGCCAAGACCGAGCTGCTCACGAAGGCCGCCAGGGTCGCTGAGAGCGGACCGGCGGGAGGGCAGTCACCGGTACCGGGTCTCGACCCGGACACCCTCAGTGGATACCTCCAGCGCTACTACCTGCACACCGCCCCGGAGGACCTCACCGGGCGCGAACCGGAGGACGTCCTCGGCGCGGCACTCTCGCACTACCGGCTGGCGGGCGTCCGGCCGCAGGGCACGGCGAACGTCAGAGTCCACACGCCGACCGTCGAGGAGAACGGCTGGACCTGCAGCCACTCGGTCGTCGAGGTCGTGACCGATGACATGCCCTTCCTCGTCGACTCGGTGACGAATGAGCTGTCGCGGCAGGGGCGCGGCATCCACGTCGTGATCCACCCGCAGGTCGTCGTCCGGCGTGACGTCACCGGCAAGCTGATCGAGATCCTGGACGCCGAGGACGAGGCGCACGGCACCCCCGGCAAGGCCAAGGACGCCGAGCTGCCGCACGACGCGCTGGTCGAGTCCTGGATCCATGTGGAGATCGACCGGGAGACCGACCGGTCGGACCTGAAGCAGATCACCGCCGATCTGCTGCGGGTCCTCAACGACGTGCGCGAGGCCGTCGAGGACTGGGAGAAGATGCGCGACGCCGCGCTGCGCATCGCGGACGAGCTGCCCACCGAGCCCACCGCCGACGACCTGCGCGACCGTGAGGTGGACGAGGCCCGCGAGCTGCTGCGCTGGCTGTCCGACGACCACTTCACCTTCCTCGGCTACCGCGAGTACGAGCTGACCTCGGCGCCGAGCGAGGCCGACGGCGAGGAGGACGTGCTCACCGCCGTGCCCGGCACCGGCCTCGGCATCCTCCGCTCGGACCCCAAGCACCACGAGGACGACGAGGGCCACCCCGTCTCCCCGTCCTTCAACCGGCTTCCGAAGGACGCCCGCAAGAAGGCCCGCGAGCACAAGCTGCTGATCCTCACCAAGGCGAACAGCCGCGCGACCGTGCACCGGCCGAGCTACCTCGACTACGTCGGCGTGAAGAAGTTCGACGCGCAGGGCAACGTCGTGGGTGAGCGGCGCTTCCTGGGCCTGTTCTCCTCCGCCGCGTACACCGAGTCCGTGCGCCGGGTGCCGGTCATCCGCCGCAAGGTCACCGAGGTCCTGGAGGGCGCCGGCTTCTCGCCCAACAGCCACGACGGCCGCGACCTGCTCCAGATCCTGGAGACCTACCCGCGCGACGAGCTGTTCCAGACCCCGGTCGACCAGCTCCGCGCCATCGCCACCAGCGTGCTCTACCTCCAGGAGCGCCGCCGGCTGCGGCTGTACCTGCGCCAGGACGAGTACGGGCGCTACTACTCCGCGCTGGTCTACCTCCCGCGGGACCGTTACACCACCGGCGTCCGGCTGCGTCTGATCGAGATCCTCAAGGAGGAGCTGGGCGGCACCAACGTCGACTTCACCGCCTGGAACACCGAGTCGATCCTCTCCCGGCTGCACTTCGTCATCCGGGTCGAGCCGGGCGCCACGCTGCCCGACCTGACCGACGCCGATGTCGACCGCATCGAGGCGCGGCTGGTGGAGGCCGCCCGCTCCTGGGCCGACGGCTTCGCCGAGGCGCTGAACGCCGAGTGCGGCGAGGAGCGCGCGGCCGAGCTGCTGCGCCGGTACGCCCAGGCGTTCCCCGAGGGCTACAAGGCCGACAACTCCCCGCGCGCCGCGGTCGCCGACCTCCAGCACCTGGAGAAGCTGTGGACCGCCGAAGAGGGCCGCGACTTCGAGGTCAGCCTGTACGAGCCGGTCGGCGCGGGCCCCGGCGAGCGCCGCTTCAAGATCTACCGCACCGGTGAGCCGGTCTCGCTCTCGAAGGTGCTGCCGCTGCTCAACCGCCTGGGCGTGGAGGTCGTCGACGAGCGGCCGCACGAGCTGCGCTGCGCGGACCGGTCCGCCGCGTGGATCTACGACTTCGGCCTGCGGATGCCGGAGCGGCCGAACGGCGACGACTACCGCGAGCGCTTCCAGGACGCCTTCACGGCGGTGTGGACGGGCCGCGCGGAGAGCGACAACTTCAACAAGCTGGTGCTGGGCGCGGGCCTGGACTGGCGGCAGGCGATGGTGCTCCGCGCGTACGCGAAGTACCTGCGGCAGGCCGGCTCCACCTTCAGCCAGACGTACATGGAGGACACCCTCTCCCACAACGTCCACACCACCCGGCTGCTGGTCAGCCTCTTCGAGGCGCGGATGGCCCCGCGCCGGCAGCGGGCCGGCACGGAGCTGATCGACGGGCTGCTGGAGGAGCTGGACGGCGCGCTGGACCAGGTCGCCTCGCTGGACGAGGACCGCATCCTGCGCTCGTTCCTCACCGTCATCAAGGCGACGCTGCGCACCAACCACTTCCAGAAGGACGGCAACGGCGAGCCGCACGCCTACCTGTCGCTGAAGCTGGACCCGCAGGCGATCCCCGACCTGCCGGCGCCCCGCCCGGCGTACGAGATCTGGGTGTACTCGCCGCGCGTCGAGGGCGTGCACCTGCGCTTCGGCAAGGTCGCGCGCGGCGGTCTGCGCTGGTCGGACCGGCGGGAGGACTTCCGTACGGAGATCCTCGGCCTGGTCAAGGCGCAGATGGTCAAGAACACCGTCATCGTGCCGGTCGGCGCGAAGGGCGGCTTCGTCGGCAAGCAGCTGCCGGACCCGGCGGTCGACCGCGACGCCTGGATGGCCGAGGGCATCGCCTCGTACAAGACCTTCATCTCCGGTCTGCTGGACATCACCGACAACCTCGTCGGCGGCGAGGTCGTGCACCCGGAGGACGTCGTCCGGCACGACGAGGACGACACCTACCTCGTCGTCGCGGCCGACAAGGGCACCGCGAAGTTCTCCGACATCGCCAACGAGGTCGCCGAGTCCTACGGCTTCTGGCTGGGCGACGCCTTCGCCTCCGGCGGCTCGGCGGGCTACGACCACAAGGGCATGGGCATCACGGCCCGCGGCGCGTGGGAGTCGGTCAAGCGGCACTTCCGCGAGCTGGGCGTGGACACCCAGTCCGAGGACTTCACCGTCGTCGGCGTCGGTGACATGTCCGGTGACGTGTTCGGCAACGGCATGCTGCTCTCCGAGCACATCCGCCTGGTCGCCGCGTTCGACCACCGGCACATCTTCCTCGACCCGAACCCGGACGCGGCGACCTCGTACGCCGAGCGCCGCCGGCTGTTCGAGCTGCCCCGCTCCTCCTGGGAGGACTACGACACGTCGCTGCTGTCGCAGGGCGGCGGCATCCACTCGCGGTCCGCGAAGTCGATCCCGGTCAACCAGCACGTGCGCGCCGCCCTCGGCATCGAGGCGGGCATCACGAAGATGACCCCGGCCGAGCTGATGAAGGCGATCCTGCAGGCCCCGGTGGACCTGCTGTGGAACGGCGGCATCGGTACGTACGTGAAGTCCTCGGCCGAGTCGAACGCGGACGTCGGCGACAAGTCCAACGACGCCATCCGGGTCGACGGCCAGGACCTGCGGGTCAAGGTCGTCGGCGAGGGCGGCAACCTGGGCCTGACCCAGCTGGGCCGGATCGAGTTCGCCATGAACGGCGGCCGGATCAACACCGACGCGATCGACAACAGCGCCGGCGTGGACACCTCCGACCACGAGGTGAACATCAAGATCCTGCTGAACTCCGTGGTGACCGACGGGGACATGACGGTCAAGCAGCGCAACAAGCTGCTCGCCGAGATGACCGACGAGGTCGGCGCGCTGGTGCTGCGCAACAACTACGCGCAGAACACCGCCCTTTCGCTGGCCCTCGCCCAGTCCTCCAACATGCTCCACGCCCAGCAGCGGTTCATGCGCCGCCTGGTGCGCGACGGGCAGCTCGACCGGGCGCTGGAGTTCCTGCCGTCCGAGCGGCAGATCCGCGAGCGGCTGGCCAACAGCAGCGGCCTGACCCAGCCGGAGACCGCCGTCCTGCTCGCGTACACCAAGATCACGGTGGCCGACGCGCTGATCCAGACGAGCCTGCCGGACGACCCGTACTTCAAGCACCTGCTGCACGCGTACTTCCCGAGCGCGCTGCGCGAGCGGTTCGCCGAGCAGGTGGACAACCACGCCCTGCACCGCGAGATCACCACGACGGTGATGGTCAACGACACCGTCAACACCGGTGGTACGAGCTTCCTGCACCGCATGGTGGAGGAGACCGGGGCGTCCCTGGAGGAGGTCGTCCGGGCGCACACCGCGGCCCGCGCGATCTTCGACCTGAGCCAGGTCTGGGACGACGTCGAGGCGCTGGACAACAAGGTGCCCGCCGAGGTGCAGACCCGCATCCGGCTGCACTCCCGGCGGCTGGTCGAGCGCGGCACCCGCTGGCTGCTCAACAACCGTCCGCAGCCGCTGGAGCTGTCCGGCACCATCGACTTCTTCCGTGACCGGGTCGGCGAGGTCTGGGCCGAGCTGCCCAAGCTGCTGCGCGGCAGCGACATGGAGTGGTACGAGTCGATCTACGGGCAGCTCACCGAGGCGGGCGTGCCGGAGGCGCTGGCGCACCGCGTGGCCGGCTTCTCCTCGGCCTTCCCGGCGCTGGACATCGTGGCCATCGCCGACCGCACCGGCAAGGAGCCGCTGGACGTCGCCGAGGTCTACTACGACCTGGGCGACCGGCTGCGGATCAACCAGCTCCTGGACCGCATCCTGGAGCTGCCGCGCGCCGACCGCTGGCAGTCCATGGCCCGCGCCTCGATCCGTGAGGACCTGTTCGCCGCGCACGCCGCGCTGACCGCGGACGTTCTCTCGGCGGGCAACGGCACGGCCACGCCGGAGCAGCGCTTCAAGGCGTGGGAGGAGAAGAACGCCGCGATCCTGGGCCGCGCCCGCGCCACGCTGGAGGAGATCCAGGGCTCGGACTCCTTCGACCTGGCCAACCTGTCGGTCGCGATGCGCACGATGCGGACGCTGCTGCGCCAGCACAGCTGAGCCGAACATGGGGAAGGCCCCGGAGCATCATGCTCCGGGGCCTTCCCCATGTCCGTGCGTGCGGCTCACTTCTTGGTGAACGCCTCGTACTCCTTGAGGACGCTTCTCCAGCCACAGCACCCGGTCACACGTGTCCCGGATGGACTTGTTGTTGTGGCTGACCAGGAAGACCGTGCCGGCCTCCTTGCGCAGCTCCCGGATACGGGCTTCCGACCGCTTCTGGAACTTCCGGTCACCGGTGGCCAGTGCCCAGGACGTCGTGGTCCTTGGCGGCGGCGATGGAGAACCGCAGCCGGGCGGCCATGCCGGAGGAGTAGGTGCGCATCGGCAGGCTGATGAAGTCGCCCTTTTCGTTGATGCCGGAGAAGTCGACGATCTGCTGGTAGCGCTCGCGGACCTGTTCGCGGGTCATGCCCATGGCCAGGCCGCCGAGGATGACGTTGCGCTCGCCGGTCAGGTCGTTCATCAGGGCGGCGTTGACGCCCAGCAGGGAGGGCTGGCCGTGGGTGTAGACGTGTCCGCGCTCGGCCGGCAGCAGGCCCGCCACCGCCTTGAGCAGCGTGGACTTGCCCGAGCCATTGGTGCCGATCAGGCCGATCGACTCACCCCGGTAGGCGGTGAAGGACACGCCCTTGACCGCGTGCACCTCCCGCACGCCCGTGGAGGGCTTGCGGCGGATGATCCGGTTCAGCGCCGCGGTGGCGCTGCCGCGGCCCGCGCCCGAGCCGTAGACCCGGTACACGATGTGCAGGTCATCGGCGATGACGGTCGGAATGCGCTCCTCGGTGGCCGCGGCCTGCTCCACCGCGGGCTGCTCCAGTTCGGTGTTCTGCTGCTCAGCCACGGCCGTACCGCTCCTCCGCCTTCCAGAAGTACACAAAGCCCGCCGCGCCCATCACGACCGCCCAGCCCAGCGCGCAGGCCCACACGTGCGGGGGCAGCTGTGCGGCGGTGAAGGAGTCGATCAGCGCGAAGCGCATCAGGTCGATGTAGACCGCGGCCGGGTTGATGTCCAGCAGGAAGTGCACGAAGCCGGGGATGTCCTTGCCCGCGGTCACCACACTCAAGCTGTACATGACGCCGGAGGCATACATCCAGGTGCGCAGGATGAACGGCATGAGCTGGGCCAGGTCGGGGGTCTTGCTGCCGAGCCGCGCCATGATCATCGCGAGGCCGGTGTTGAAGACGAACTGCAGGCACAGCGCGGGGATCGCGAGCAGCCAGGAACAGCCGGGGACCTGCCGGAACGCCAGCAGGATCACCACGAGCACGCCCATGGAGAACATCAGCTGCTTGAGCTGCATCAGGCAGAAGGAGATCGGCAGGCAGGCGCGCGGGAAGTGCAGCGCCCGCACCAGGCCGAGATTGCCGGAGATCGCCCGGGTCCCCGCGAGCACCGAGCTCTGCGTGAACGTGAAGATGAAGACGCCGGTGACCAGGAACGGGATGTAGTCCGGCACGTGCCGGTGGGTGCCGAGCAGCAGGCCGAAGATCAAGTAGTAGACCAGCGCGTTCAGTAGCGGGGTGGCCACCTGCCAGAGCTGGCCCAGCTTGGCCTGGCTGTACTGGGCGGTCAGCTTGGCGCTGGAGAAGGCGGAGATGAAGTGGCGCCGCCGCCAGAGCTGCCGGACGTACTCCGGGAGCGAGGGGCGGCGGCCGCTGACCGTGAGGCCGTACTTCTCGGCGAGGGCGCGCGGGCCGGGGTCCGGCGGGGCGGCGGGGGCCGGACGCGTGAGGGTCTGAGACATCAGTCCGCTTTCGTGCGTGGACGCGGGCGCGGCAGGGCGCCGGCGGCGCCCGCGAGGCTGAGAAACTCACGACGAGACGGCTCCGTATCGTCGCAACCCGAGAGTAGGGTGCCGGGACGTCGAAACGCAACCGTTGCGTCGCGACGCTATGCTCCCTTGCATGGCAAAGGACCCAGCACCGTCGGAAGCGGCCTCCCCGGCGACGGGTGAACGGCCCGCGTCGCCGGGCCGGACCGCGCCGTCGCCCCGCCGGGCGCCGGCCGGCGCCGCCGTGCTGCGCGAGGAGAAGACCGCCGCGATTCGTGCCGCGGTCTTCGCGGAGCTGGCGGCGGTCGGGTTCGGGCGGATGTCGATCGAGGGCATCGCGCGCCGGGCGGGCGTCGGCAAGACCGCGGTCTACCGGCGCTGGCGCTCCAAGCTGCACCTCGTCCTGGACGTGGTGACCGCGCTGGCCGCCGAGGGGATGCCGGTGCCGGACACGGGGTCGCTCCGCGGGGATGTGCGGATGCTCCTGGAAGTCGCCTCTCGGGCGCTGCGGCATCCGATGGCGGCGCAGATCATTCCGGATCTGCTGGCGGAGGCTGCGCGCAGCCCGGAGATCGCCGAGGCGTTGCGGACGGCGTTGCATGACTCCCAGGAGTCGATGACTCGGGCGATGGTCGCGCGGGCGGTGTCGCGCGGGGAGCTGTCGCCGGACGTGGATGTACGGCTGGCGTTGGATCTGATTACCGGGCCGCTGTACTGGCGGGTGGTGGTGCTCCGCGGGGATCTTCCGGCCGGGTATCTGGACGAGCTCGCGGCGGCGGTGGCGAGCGCGCTTGGAGCGCGTTAGCGCTCCGCGTTGGCGCTCCGCTGGGGCGCGGTTGTCGGCTGCGGACCGTGCGTGGCTGGTCGCGCAGTTCCCCGCGCCCCTGATGGGGCGCGGTCAGCCTGCCAAGTGCAGGTCGGCTGCGGCGGGGTCCCCGGTTGCCGTCTGCACCGGCAGGGAGGTCACTGGCGTAGCGGCGGCCGCCGCCACCGGCGTCGGCGCCACCGTGCGCTCGGCGAGCGGTACGACCTCCGGTGTTGCCTCCTGGTCCAGGAAGACCCGGCGGACCACGCGTTCCGCCGCGTGGCCGTCGTCCCACTGGCAGAAGCGGGCGCGGAAGGCGGCGCGGCGGGTCGCGGCCTCCTCGCCGTCCCAGGCGCCGTCCCGGAAGGCGGCGATCAGCTCGTCCTCCGTGGTGGCGACGATGCCGGGGGTGTCGCCCGGCTCGCCGGAGAGCAGGTCGAAGGTGACGCCGCGGGACTTCACGTACACGTCCCAGTCGTCGGCGTACGTGATGATCGGCCGATCCAGGTTGGCGTAGTCGAACATGATCGACGAGTAGTCCGTGATCAGCGCGTCGGCGGCCAGGCACAGCTCCTCGACCGACGGGTGGCGGGAGACGTCGATCAGCGCGCCCTGCTCCTGGAGCTCGGCCAGCCGGGGGTTCGCGCCGTAGAAGTAGTGCGTGCGGACCAGCAGGACGACGTCGGGGCCCAGCTCGCGGGTGACGCGCTCCAGGTCCATCCGGGGCACATAGCCGGTCTGGTAGTCGCGGACGGTGGGCGCGTACAGGACGGCGGTGCGGCCGGGGGCGATGCCCAGGCGCGCGCGGATGTCCAGGACGTCGGCCGCCGTGGCGCGGTAGTACACGTCGTTGCGCGGGTAACCGGTGTCCAGCGACTGGAAGGCGCAGGGGTAGACACGCTCCCACTGCTCGGTGGTGTGCTGGTTGGACGAGACGCTGAAGTCCCAGCGGTCGGCGCGCTGCAGGAGCTTGCGCATGCTCATGCCCTTGGCGGCGGCCGGGTACTGCTGCTGGTCGATGCCCATCCGCTTGAGCGGGGTGCCGTGGTGGGTCTGGAGGTGGATCTGGCCGGGGCGCTTGACGATCCCGTCGGCGAAGTTGACGTTGTTGATCAGGTACTTGGCGCGGGCCATCACCTCCCAGTAGCGCGGGGAGCCCACGATCACGTGGTCGACGCCCTCGGGGAGGGTGTCCTCCATGCCCTTCCTGATCACCCAGACGCCGTGCACCCGCGGCGCCAGCTCCTTGGCCTTCTCGTAGATCGCGAGCGGATTGCAGGCGGGGGTGCGGTTCCAGTACGCGGCGTAGACGGCGAGGTGCGGGTCGAGCGGGCGGTGCAACTGGAGCTGGTAGAGGCGCGCGTACGCCTGCTTGCCGAGGGTGTGCTTGACCTTCTTCAGCCGCCCGGCCGCCTTCTTGCGGCCCCGCGCGGCCAGCTTCAGCGCGGTGTAGGCCGGGAACGAGCCGCGCGCGAGCGCGTCGTACTGGACGCCCATCACGCCCTTGGGCCGGAGGAAGTCGGCGGGCAGGTAGCGGCGGTAGTGCCGGGCGGCGCGGCGGAAGAACTCCGCGCGGGCCGCGGCGGGCACCCGGTCGGGGCGGGCCAGGATGAAGAGATAGTGGTCGATCATGTGCTCGAAGAGGAAGGCGCGCCACTGGTGCAGGCCGGGCCGCTCCTCGATGAACGCGAACAGCCGCTCGTACTGGTCGAAGGCGGCGAAGTGCTCCCGGCTGGGGGTGCGCAGCGCGTTGCCCTGGCGGCGCTGCCGGTAGTGCACGCAGACCTGGTCCAGCAGCGCGATGCGCTCGGCGCTGAAGAGCGATTCGTAGACGACGACCGCGTCCTCGTAGAAGCCGTCGGGGAAGCTGAAACCGCCGGCGAGGTAGAAGTCGCGGCGGTACGCCTTGTTCCACACGACGGTGAACAGGCGCAGCAGTTCGGGGCGGTCGTCGATGGTGCCGACCTCGGGGCCGGGTGCGGAGAGCACCTCGGCGTCGCGGTTGCGCTTGGCCTCGCCCCACCAGAAGGTGCGCGCGTAGTCGTAGACCAGGACGTCGGGGTCCTCGGTCTCGGTCAGCCGGCCGGCTATGGACTCCAGCGCGTCGGGCAGCAGGGTGTCGTCGCTGTCGAGGAAGAGGAGGTAGTCGCCGCGGGCGCGCGCCACGCCCTCGTTGCGGGCGTTGCCGATGCCCTTGTTCTCGGCGAGGTGCAGCGGGATCACGCGCGGGTCCCGGGCCGCGTACTCGTCCAGGATCGCCCCGGAGCCGTCGGGCGAGCGGTCGTCCACCGCGACGACCTCGAAGTCGCCGTACGTCTGCGCCAGGACGGAGTCCAGGCAGGCGCGGAGGTAGCCCTGCACCTTGAAGACGGGCACGACGATGCTGAAGCGCGGCACAGCGGTGGAGCTGGGCATTGCGGTAACTACTCCTCGTATCGGACCGGGCACAGATAGCGGATTGCCCGGAATGAGAGGGCTGTCCGCTACCTGTGAGACGGGTGTGACGAGGAGATGGTTGTCCGGCGGTATGGGAAAAGTACGGACTTTGTTCAGTCGCGGCGGGCTTCCGGGTGCTGCAGCAGCCAGCCCGCCCAGGCCGAAGCGATCATGTCGCGCACGTCGTGCCGGGCCTTCCAGCCCAGCTCCGCCGTGATCCGGTCGGCAGCCGCGACCACCCGCGCCGGGTCGCCGGGCCGCCGCGCCGTGACCTCCGCCGCCAGGTCCCCGTATCCGGTGACCTCCGTGATGAGGTCGACCATCTCGCGGACGGACACGCCCTCGCCCCGCCCGATGTTGAGCGTCAGGTCGCGGACCGGGCCGCGCTCGGCCAGCTTGCGCGCGGCCGCGAGGTGCGCGTCCGCCAGGTCCTCGACGTGGATGTAGTCCCGGATGCAGGTGCCGTCCGGGGTGTCGTAGTCGGCACCGAAGATCCGCGGCGCCGCGCCCTCGGTGAGCTTCTCGAAGACCATCGGGACGATGTTGAAGACGCCGGTGTCGGCGAGCTCCGGGGCGGCGGCGCCCGCGACGTTGAAGTAGCGCAGGCAGGCGGTGGAGATGCCGTGCGCGCGGCCCGCCGCCCGGGTCAGCCACTCGCCCGCCAGCTTGGTCTCGCCGTACGGGCTCATCGGCACGCACGGTGTCTCCTCAGTGACCAGGTCCACGTCGGGCATCCCGTAGACCGCGGCGGAGGAGGAGAAGACGAAGCGGCCGACGCCGCCCGCCGCCACCGCCTCCAGCAGCGTCCGCAGCCCCTGCACGTTCTCCCGGTAGTACAGCAGCGGCAGCTCCACCGACTCGGCGACCTGCTTCTTCGCCGCCAGGTGCACCACCCCGCTGACCTCGTGCTCGCTGATCGTGCGGTCCAGCAGCCCGCGGTCCAGCGTCGACCCGACGACGAGCGGCACGCCCTCGGGCACCCGCTCCGCCACGCCCGTGGACAGATCGTCCAGGACCACCGCACGCTCGCCCGCGCCGGTCATCGCGCGCACCACGTGCGCGCCGATGTAGCCCGCGCCACCAGTGATCAGCCAGGTCATCTCGCTCCTGCTCCTTCTGCTCGGCTCAGCCGCGCTCGTACGGCGACGGTACGGGGAAGTACGCGCCCAGGAAGGCCCGCACCACCCGGTCCTGCTCGGCGGCCGGCACCTCGGCGTCGGCGGAGTCCCCGATGCAGAAGACGCTGTGGCTGCGCGTGGCGAGCAGGCGGCTGAGGACAGTGTGGTGGTCGTAGCGGCCGGCGTTCGCGAAGGAGCAGGAAATGGTCGCGGGCGTCGACTTCCCGGTCAGGTATCCGTAGTAGTGGTGCAGGGACGAAGCGATGGAGAGATCGGTACGGGCCCGGAAGCGGCTCCCCGCCGTCGCCGCCACCTCCTCGGGGAAGCGGTCGGCGAGCTCCGCGAGGACGCTGCGCCGCAGCGGGTGCGGGGCGTGCAGGAAGCCGTGCGTGGCGACCCGGCCGAACTCCCGCTTCAGCAGCGCCCGGTTGTTCTTGGCGGCGGCGAAGTAGCCCTCGTCGTCCTCGGTGACCTCGCCGGGCGGTACGGCGGTGGGCGAGCGGAAGAAGTGCGCGGTGCCGTTGCTGTGGAAGAACGCCGACGGCGGCACCGGGCGGCCGAAGAACACATCGTCGTTGATGTACAGGAACTGCTCGGACAGGCCCTCGATGCGGTGCAACTGGCTCTCGATGGCGTGCGAGTTGAAGGTCGGCAGCAGGGACGGGTCGGCGAACAGCTCGCGGTGGTCGATCACCTTCAGGCCCGGGTGCGCGATGTCCAGCCAGTCGGGCACCTGGTCGTCGGTGACGAGGTGAACGGTGCGGACCCAGGGCGCGTACATCGCCAGCGAGCGGAGCGAGTGCCGCAGTTCGTCGCGGCTGCGGAAGCGCGCGTCGCTGCTGTCCACGCCGTCCGTGGCGAAGCCGGCCGCCCGCAGGGCCGCGTCCCGCCGCTCCCGCCAGTCGGGATCGGAGTCGTCGACCCAGGTGTAGACGACGTCGACGGGGAAGTCGATGTCCCACATCAGGGTGTCGGTGAAGGCGGCGAGCGTGGGGTGGTCCCGGTCCGCGACCCGCCACTTGGCCGTCGGCTCCAGGCTGGGCAGCCGCGGCCCGAGGAGGGTCGTGCCGCGCGGGGCCTCCCGCCAGCCGTCCTCGTCCTCGGCCCAGAACTCCACGGTGCAGCCGAATCCGGGGCCGTACCGCAGCGTGCGGCTCTCGCTGGTCACCGGCTTGAAGACGCGCACCCCCGCGACCTCGCCGGCCTCCCGCAGCCGCTCGGCCAGCAGCGCGCCCGGCGCGTGGCCGCGCGGCGAGACCAGCTCGCCGTACACCGGCTCGCCGGCCAGCTCCTCGGCGAGCGCGGCCAGCGCCCGCTCCCGGTCCTCCACGGCCACCGCGACCCGGTGCGCGAGCGCGTCGTCGCGCAGCAGGACGTAGCCGATGCCGTGTGCCGTGAGCGCGTCGGTGGCCAGCTCCAGGTTGCGGTCGGCGGCCTGCGGCGCGGTGAGGTCGTCGCGCAGCTCGGCGAGGCGCCCGGCGGAGCGCACCAGCCGGCCCGTCCGGTCCTGGGCCTTGAGCAGTACTTCGCGGGCCTTCTGCGTGTCGGCGGAGGCGGCGAGCGGGCCGCCGTGCGGGGCCGCCACGCTGAACGCCCGGCCGCCGCCGGCCGCGATGCGCAGCGCGGTGCGGTCGGCGCGGGCCGCGAGCCGGTCCGGGCCGTCGCGGCGGGCCACCAGCTTCTCGAACAGCCGCTCCCACTCGGCGGTGACGCGCTCGCCGGAGAAGCGCTCGTACACGCCGGCGCGCGCGGCGTTCCCGTACGCCCGCAGCCGCTCCTGATCACCCATCAGTTCACCGAGCGCCGCGGCCAGCGCGTCGACGTCGGCGGGCGGCACGAGCAGCCCGTCCACGCCGTGCCGGATGATCTCGGCGGGGCCGGTGACGATGTCGTACGCGATCGCCGGCACCCCCGCCGCGAACGCCTCGACCAGCACCAGCCCGAACGCCTCGTTGCGCGACGGCAGCAGGCACAGGCTCGCCTTCGCCCACTCCGCCGCCATGTCCGGCGTCCGGCCGAGCAGTTCCACCCGGTCGTGCAGGGCGAGGCCGTCGATGAGCTGGCGCAGCCGCACCGCCTGCGGGCCGTCACCGAAGATCCGCAGCCGCCAGTCCGGGTGGTCCTCCGCGGCCTGCGCGAAGGCCCGTACGGCGTGGTCGAGCTGCTTCTCGGGCGTCAGCCGGGCGGCGGCCACGACGAGCCGGCCCGTGAGGTCGGAGCGCGGACGGTAGCCGTCGGGCAGCGCGTTGGGGATGGTGGCGAGCTCGGGCGCTGCCGGGCCGAGGGACTCGCGGAACCACTCCTCGGTGCGCTCGGTCAGCGAGACCAGCGCGTCGATGCGCGGCGCGTACATCAGCAGCGGCTCGCCGCTGACCCCGCGCAGCTGCGAGGCGCGGTGCTCCTGGTGCACGGTGATCACCCGGCCCTGCACGAGCTCCGCGGCCGCCGCCATGAGCGCGGGCGTCGTTGTGACCAGGACGTCGGTGTCCAGCCCCGCGATGGCGGCGCCCAGCTCGATGTCCGAGAGCCGGTTGAACGTGTGCTCCCAGGCCGGCTTGATCAGCTCACTGGGGAGGGCGGCCAGCGTGCGGCAGGCCGCCTCGTCCAGAGCGCTGGCCCGCACCGGCCGCTCGTACGGCCCGGTCCGGTCGACCAGATAGCGGCGCCGGACGTCCCGGGCGGCGGGGAAGAACGGCTCGGCGTGGGTGCGGAAGACGCTCAGCACCTCGACGTCGTGGCGCGCCGCGAGGTGGGCCGCCTGGGTGTACGCGGCCATTTCCGTGCCGCCCATCTCGTCGCCGAGGGTGAGCAGGAACGTGATCCTCATGGCCGGTCCTCCGAGGTCTCGTGGGCGCGGGCGGGTGGTGCGTACGCGGCGCAGCTGACGGCGAGGGTCCCGGCGGCGGAGAAGTGGGCGTGCACCCGCAGCAGCCGGCCGTCCGCGAGCGCTATCGAGCGGTAGGGCGTACGGAAGACCCGCTTCGGGCGGCGTACGTCGGTCAGCCGGCGGCCGACCTTCAGCCGGGTCCGCCCGGACCGCAGCCGTACTTCCCAGGTGTGCTGGACGTGTCCGTCGGCGGCCATCGCGGGCAGCGGCAGGTCGGCCGTGAGGTGGCCCGAGTGCTGCTCCAGCGGCATCGGCAGCACGGTGGAACCGGCGCCCTGCCGGACCGCCTCGGCCGTCCAGACGGCGTGCCGGGGCAGCGGGCCGACCAGCCGGACCTGCACGGTGACGCGGTCCCAGCGCAGTCCGAGCGCGACCAGTTCGGCCTGCGGGGCGGGGGCCGACACCTTGAGCAGCGCGTGTCCGTCGGCGGAACGCACTGGGCGGAAGAGGGCTCCGCTGCCGGGGTCGGGGGAGTGCGGGAGGGTCGGGCCGCCGGCGGTGCGGGGCGGGGCCGCGCCGAGGCCGGCCACGATCTCCCGGCCCGCCGTGTCCGTCACGGCCAGCGACAGCCGCCAGAGGCCGGGGCCCAGCGCGAGGGCGCCGGGCTCGGCGTACTCGGCGGGCTCGCCGTGCGGGGCGAAGTGCAGCGGGGCCGTGGCGGTGAGCAGCAGGGTGCCGTCGGGCTGGGCCTCGGGGGTCAGCGCGGCGGTCCGGCGGTGGCCGCGGTGGTCCAGATGGAGCAGCGCGGTGCCGATCCCGTGGGCGCGGCGGGGGTAACGCACCGCCACGTTCAGGGTGCGGCCGCCCAGTACGGACAGGTGGACGGGGCGCAGCACGGGCCGCGGGCGCAGCCGTGCGGCGAGCACCGGGACGGTGTCGACGCGCTCGATGCGGCGGCGTACGCCGGCCGCCGCGCGGCGGGCACGGCGGCCGGCTTTCACCGCTCGCGACAGCAGGGCCTGGTCCATGGCGGCCGGTGCTCCCTTCCGTGGGACGCGGGGCGGCGCCCGCTGGGCACGTGGCAGGGCATCCTTCTCGCGCCCTGGCGAGTCATCCCTTACGTGAGCCTCCCCCGTGGGCGTGTGAACACCCACGGGGTCCGGGTGCGCAGGGGATGTGTACCCGGACGTACGGCGTCATAGTTGCATCAAACGCCCATAGGGGTAAATGACCGGACCGCGGGGAGAGGCGAAGGGGGAGACCGGAGTGAGTGCACAGATGGGACAGCGGACCGCCGAGCCACGCCGCAGGCCCGTACGGCATCCGGGTGCCCGCCGCGCCGCGGGGACGGTGCGGCGGATCAACCCGGAGGCGTCGACCCTGGTGTCGGTCTACCGCAAGGCGGTACCGGAACACCTGCGGCGGGCCATCGCGACCCGCTCCACCCCGGAGCTGCGCCGCCGCATCAAGCAGCAGGTCAGCTGGCTGGCGACGGCCCGGCACCTGTCCGGGCTGCGCACCCGGGGCGTGGCGCTGTGCCACCGCGCCCTCGCCGCCGGGCCCGGCCGGGCCGTCACGATGGCCGACGGGCACCCACGTATCGCCCTTGTGCAGCACGACCTTTCACCCGCCCGGGCGCGCCGCGACAACCTCGTCACCGTCGCCGAGACCCTGGAGCAGGCCGGCGTCGGCCACTTCTGCGTTCGCGGCAAGGAGCGCGGCCGGGGCGTGGTCGCGGTGGCCGCGGAGGACGGTCCGCGCGCGCTCGCCGCGCTGGCCGCCCGGTGCCGCGCGCTGCCCGGCTACGTCTCCCTGCTGGCCCCGGGCAACGAGGTCCGGCACACCGTGCCCGGCTACGACTCCGGCGGCTGGCACCGGGCCGCGCGGGCCGGGCTGTTCCGGGTCACCTGGTTCCGTACCGACCCCGGCCGGTCGCTCGTGCTGGACGAGGCGTACGGCTGCGACGTGGAGTTCTGGCCGCGCGAGGGGGACCGGCTGATCGCCCCGCGGCGGAACGCCGTCACCGAGTGGGTACCGGCGGAAGGGCACCGGATCAGCGTCCCCGCCGCGCTCTTCACCTGCCCCAACGGCTCGGGCGACGACCGCGCCCCCCGGGTGGCCACCTACCGCGACTTCACCGTCCCGCTCCCCGGCGACCTCACCTTCCCCGTCGACGTCGTCTACACCTGGGTGGACGGCGCCGACCCGGCCTGGCTGGAGCGCCGCGCCGCGTACACCGGACAGGCGTACCACGACGAGGCGGCCAACGCGGCGCGCTACGCCAACCGCGACGAGCTGCGCTATTCGCTGCGCTCGCTGGACATGTACGCGCCCTGGGTGCGCGACATCTACCTCGTCACCGACGACCAGGTACCGCCCTGGCTGAACACCGCGCACCCGCGCGTGAAGGTCGTCAGCCACCGCGAGATATTCACCGACCAGAGCGCGCTGCCGACCTTCAACTCGCACGCCATCGAGAGCCAGCTGCACCACATCGAGGGCCTCTCGGAGCACTTCCTCTACTTCAACGACGACGTCTTCCTCGGCCGCGAGGCGTCACCGCACGACTTCTTCCTGGCCAACGGGCTGACGAAGTACTTCCCCTCGCCCGCGCTGGTGCCGCTCGGCCCGCCCGGCGACGACGACGTCCCGGTGTCCGTCGCGGGCAAGAACAACCGCGCGCTCATCGAGGCCCGCTTCGGCACCACACCGGTGCAGAAGATGAAGCACGTCCCGCACGCCCTGCGGCGCAGCGTGCTCACGGAGATAGAACGGGAATTCACCGCCGAGCACCGGGCGACCGCCTCGCACCGCTTCCGCAGCATGGACGACATCTCCATCCCGTCCTCGCTGCACCACTACTACGCCTTCCACACCGGCCGTGCGCTGCCCGCCGACATCGCCTACTCCTACCTCGACCTCTCCCGGCCCAACGCCGCCGACCGGCTGGACCGGCTGCTCGCCCGCCGCGACCGGGACGTCTTCTGCCTCAATGACACCCAGTCGGAGGAGACCGACCTGGCGGACCAGCTCGCGCTGCTGCGGCCGTTCCTGGAGGCGTACTTCCCGCTGCCGAGCCCGTACGAGCTGCCGGAGCCATGAGCGGGCCGGGTGTCGCCGACCCCCAGGAGGAGCGGCCGCCGTCCGCGGTGCCGGGCGGCCGCGCCCCGCTGACCGCGCGCGGCGGTCCGCGCGCGCGGCGCCGCGCCACCCTGATCGCGGTGCTGATCCCGTGCGCCGTCATGCTCGCGCTGGGCCTGTGGGGACTGGACCGCGGGACGCTGTGGCGGGACGAGGCGGCCACCGCGCAGGTCGCGGGCCGCTCGCTGCCCCAGCTCTGGCATCTGCTCGGCACCGCCGACGCGGTGCACGGCCTGTACTACGCCCTGATGCACGGCGTCCGCGCGCTGCTGGGCGGCGGCGAGACGGCGCTGCGGCTGCCCTCCGTGCTCGGCGCGACGGCCGCGGCCGGGCTGGTGGCGCTGACCGGCAGCCGGCTGGCCGCGCCGCGCGTCGGCCTGTGGGCCGGGCTGCTCTTCGCCGCTTTCCCCACGGTGAGCCACTACGCGCAGGAGGCCCGCTCCTACGCGCTGGTCACGGCCGGCGCCGCGCTGTCCACGCTGCTGCTGACGAGTGCCGTACGGCGCGGCCGGGCCCGGAACTGGACGGCGTACGCGGCGGTCACGGCGCTCACCGCGCTGCTCCACGAGTGCGCCGTGCTGGTGCTGGCCGCGCACGCGCTGACGCTGCTGGTCTCACGGGTGCCGCGGGCTGTGTGGTGGCGCTGGGCGGCCGCGGCCTGCGCGGTGGCCCTCGCGCTGCTGCCTCTCGTGGCGCTGTCCCGTGGCCAGAGCCACCAGCTGAACTGGCTCTACCCGCCAGGGCTGCGCGCCGCCTGGCTGCTGCTGCGGTCGTTCGCCGGGCCGTCCGTGCCGGTCGTCGTGGTGGTGTGCCTCCTGCTGGCGGTGGCAGCCCGGCGCCCGCTGCCGCGCCGCGGCCCGCTCGGCCTGTCCGCCGTCGCGCTGCCACTCGCCCTGCTGCCGGCCGCCCTGCTCTTCGTGGTCTCCCAGTGGCACCCGGTCTTCCTCGACCGCTATCTGCTCTTCTCGCTGCCGGGCGTGGCGCTGGCCGCGGCGGCCGGAGCCGAGCGGCTGGTGGTCGCGGCGGCCGTACGGCGGTCCCGGCGGCTGCCGCCGCGCGTGGTGGCGGCGGCGGGCGCGGCCGCGGTCGTGGTGGCGTTTCTGTGCCAGCTCCCCGCCCAGCAGCGCGAACGGCTGCGGACCGGCCGCCCGGACGACCTCGCGGCCGTGGCGGCGGCCGTCGCGCGCCACGCCGCCCCCGGGGACGGCGTCTTCTTCGTGCCCACCTACGAACGCCGGGTAGGGCTCGCCCACCCGGAGCGGTTCGCCGGGCTCACGGACCTCACGCTCGGCGTCTCGGGCGCGGAGTCGGGCACGCTCTACGGGCGGGACGCGCCGCTGCGGGAGATCCGCGCGCGGCTGGCCCGCACCGGCCGGGTCTGGCTGGTCGCCGCCGACGGCGTGGACCGCACCCGGTGGTTCCGCCACAACGACCGGGAAATGGCCAAATGGCGGCTGCTGCACGCGCTGTTCGTACAGCGGTACTGGCTGGACGGGCCCGGCGGAAATATCGCCCTCTTCGTGCGGCGGAACTGAGCACGCGGAACCGAGCACAGCAGAACAGGAGTACTTCTTACGCGCCGACCACCCGCCGCATTCCGGAATTCCGGCCACCCGGCGGTTAATGTCTGCCGCCGCGATTTCCGTCGAGAGGCCGGACATGACCCCACTGCACACCGAGACCGTCGCCGCGCCCGCCGGAACGGGGCTGCCGCGCCCCGGCACGCTCGCGGACGTCAAGGGCTGGTTCTTCGACCAGGACCAGGTGCTCTTCGACTGGCTGCTGACCCATCAGGCCCGTTCCGGCGTGCGCGGCGACCTGCTGGAAATGGGCGCGTACCTGGGGAAGAGCGCCGCTTTCCTGGGCCGTTACCTCGACTCGGGGGAGGAATTCACGGTCTGCGACCTCTTCGATTCCCCGGCCGGGGACGCGGCCAACGACGAGGAAATGCAGCGCTCGTACGCGACGCTCAGCCGCCGCGCCTTCGAGGCGAATTACCTCGCCTTCCACGACGAGCTGCCCACGATCATCCAGGGCCCCACTTCGCTCGTCCCCGAGAAGGTCGCCCCGGGCAGCTGCCGCTTCGTGCACGTCGACGCCTCGCACCTGTACGACCACGTACGCGGTGACATCACGGCCGCGCGCCGCGTGCTGTCACCCGAAGGAGTGGTGGTACTGGACGACTACCGCTCCGAGCACACGCCGGGCGTCTCGGCCGCCACCTGGGAAGCGCTGTTCACCGAGGGGCTGCGGCCCATCTGCCTGAGCCGCTGCAAGTTCTACGGCACCTGGGGCGACCCGGCGCCCTGGCAGGAGGCGCTGATCCTGGAGATCGTGGGCCGCGCCGACTGCCACGCCGACCTCCAGACCATCGCCGGGCACCGGGTGCTGCGGCTGGTCGGCGAGCGCGGACCGGCCATGCCCGAGCCGCCGCGGTCCCGGTACTACGAGGCGCTGCGGGCCGAAGAACGTGCGGCAGAGGAGATCCGGCGGCGGCGAGAGGAGAGCGACGCGCGGGCCGCGGCCGCCGCGGGCGAGGCCGGGGCGGCGGCCGAGGCGGCGCAGCGCCGGGCCGCCGCCCGCCGCCCGAAGGCCCGCGCCCGGCGGGCAGCCCTCCTGCTGCTGCCGCCCGTCGTCACCAAGGGCCTCCGGCGGCTGCGGAGCCGCTGATCCCCGCTGCTGAACCCGGGCCGCGGCCTCAGGCCAGCAGGTCGGCGGCCCGGGCCGTGGCCCGCCCGTCGTCCCGCGCGCAGTACGCCGCGCGGAAGCGCGCGTACGCGTCCGCGCTGCGCCGCGCGACCCCGTCCAGGTCGCGCAGCGCGTCCACCAGCTCCCCGGTGTCCCTCAGCAGCGGCCCCGGCACCTCCGCCTCGAAGTCGAAGGTGAAGCCGCGCACGGTGTCCCGGAAGTGCTCCAGATCCGGCGTCAGGAACAGCATCGGGCGCCCGGTGTTGGCGAAGTCCACCGCCAGCGAGGAGTAGTCCGTCACCAGCACGTCGGCGGCCAGCAGCAGCTCCATCGCGTCCGGGAAGTCGGTCACGTCCCGCACGAAGCCGTCGGCCCCGCCCGGCACCCGGTCGGCCACCAGCGGATGGCTGCGCAGCAGCAGGACGTGGTCGTCGCCGAGCGCCGCCCTGGCGTGCGCCACGTCCAGCGGCAGATGCAGCCGGTAGTGGTCCGCGTCGTACGCCTTGTCGTCCCGCTGCGTCGGCGCGTACAGCACCACCTTCTTGTCCGCGGGGATGCCGAGGCGCTCGCGTACCCGCCGGGCCGGCTTGTCGAGATCGGCGGCGACGTCGGCGACCAGGACATCGGTGCGCGGCAGACCGGTCTCGTGGATCTCTCCTTCGTACCCCAGGGTCCGGCCCAGCAGGGACGTGCTGTGCGCGTTGGGGGAGAGCAGCACGCTCCACTGGTGGCCGCGGCGCGGCTGCGGCCACAGGTGGACCAGGTCGGCGCAGAGCGTGCCGGCCAGGTCGGTGCCGATGCGCTTGACCGGGGTGCCGTGCCAGGTCTGCAGGACCCGCTGGCCCGGGCGGCGGACGAACCACTCCGGGAGGTGGGTGTTGGTGACGATGCGGCGGCTGCGGGCCAGCGCCTCGTGCCACTCGGTACTGCCCAGCAGCACTGGGCGGGTGCCCTCGGGGACGTGCGCGTGGGCGTCGCGGACCACCCACAGGTGCTCGGCGGCCGGATCGCGGCGCGCCAGCTCCCGCTGCACGGCGCGCGGCGAGTCGCCGCCGCAGCGCCCGTCGAAGCTGCTGAAGAGGACCGTCTCGCGCAGCGGGCGGGAGCGGCGCCGCGGGTAGTGCTCCTCGCGCAGCAGCCGCTGCCGGTACGGGCCGCGGTCCGTGTCCGGCACCGCGGGGCCCGCCTCGACGAAGAGCCGGTCGTGGAAGCGGCGGTCCACGGTGAGCGGCCGGGGCGCCGCGGGACTGGCCGCGGGCAGCCCGGCGAAGAGCGTGGGGCACAACCGTACGGGCAGGTCACCGGCGTCGTGCCGGTGGCCGGTGTGCGGGGCGACCGCTCCGGCGGCCGCGTCGTCCGCCGCGCCCGCGTCGTACTCGGCGCCCGGCCCGACCGTACCGGCGCTGTCCGCCGCGCGCAGGAAGAGGTACCAGCGGCCCTCGCGCAGCGGCCGCTGCCCGCCGCAGGAGGGGACCGCGGCGGGCTGCAGTACGGCCGTGAACCGCTCGCCGTCCCGGGTGGCGGGGAAGACCGCCTCGGCGGCGTACCGGCTGTGCCGCAGCACGGCCGCGAGCGGCGCCTCCCCGGCCGCGCCCGGCAGCCGCCCGGCCACCTCCAGCGACCCGTCGGGCCGCCACGCCAGATGGTCGGCGAACGGCTCGGGGGCGCGGAGGTGCAGGACGAGGTTGCCGGCCGCGGTGGCGGTGACCACCAGCTCCCGGCCGCCGCTGTCGACCCCCCGCCAGGCCGGGGCAGTGGGGTCGGCCGCGATCCGGGCCGTCCGGCCGTCCGCGTAGACCAGTACGGGGTCCCAGGTGGCGGCGGCCTCCTGCCCGGCACCCGGGGCGGTCTCGCCCGTGGCCGGCTCGGCCAGCTCGGCCGGGTCGATGCGCAGCGTGAGGCGGTGGCCGGTGCCCTCGGCGGCGATGTCCGCCTCCGTGAGCGGCCGTTCGAGGCATGCGTCCGTGCCGCGGCGGGTCAGCCGCAGCGCGACCGGCGCGTTGGCCGAGGCGTCGTCCACGGTCAGCTCGGCCGCGTCATCGCCCACCGTGCGCTGCCCGGCCAGCCGCCGCACGGTCCGCTCCACCGACAGATGCAGCCGCCCGTCCTTGTACCAGGGCACCACCCGCATCCCGTCGGCCACTTCGTGCGGCAGCGGGTGCGCGCCGGAGCCGGTGTCCAGGGCGCGCAGCGCGGCGGGCCGCACCACGCCGGCCCCGGCGACCACGATGCCCGCCTTCCACTGGCCGGGCCGGAACCGGCCGCCCTTGGCCAGCCGCTGGGGATCGACCGTGATCTCGAAGCCGGACCAGTCGTAACAGTGCTGTTCCTGGCGGGAGTTGTGGGTGGCGTCCGGCGCGGGCACGGACCGTACCGGCAGCACGATCCGCCGCCTGCCCGACATCAGCACCGCCGCCTTCAGGCAGCGCAGCCGGCCGGGTGCCGCGATGTTGCGGATGTAGGCGTAGCCGCGCAGCACCAGCTTGCCGTCGCGCCACACCGCCTCCCGCAGCCGCGCCCGTACCGGCAGGTCCTGGGCGGTGAGCCGGGTGACCTCGGGCGGCAGCGGGATCGGCCGGCCGCCGCCGACGGCGAGCACCGCGCGCTTGCGCAGCGGCGGGCCCGCCACGTGGAAGCCGGAGTTGTTCCGCTGCTGGTACTCCAGCAGCCGCAGCAGGTCGTCGAGGCGGCCCTCCCGGATCAGCGTCCACTTGATGCGCTGCTCGACGGGGAGTTCGGCGTAGAGCGTGGGGTCGATGCGGCTGAGGAAGTCCCGGGCGCCGGTCATGAAGACCCGGTGGTACTCCTCGCCCGCCATGGGCAGCGCGTCGATGAAGTACTGCAGGTCGTCGAGGAGGACGGAGCGGTCGTAGTCGCGCTTGTGCCGGGTCCAGCGGGTGCGGTCCGGGTCGGCGAGGAAGCGGCTGACGCCGTCGACGGCGGCGAGCCGGTCCCGTACGCCCTTCACGTCGGTGCGGCGGCGGGTGATCGAGCCCTCGCGGATGCGCCAGTAGTAGACGTGCTCGTGCAGGACGTCGACGGCCTCGGCGAGGAAGTGCGCGGGGATGGTGAGCGGGGTGTCCTCGTAGAGCACGCCCTCGGGGAAGGCCAGCCGGTGGCGGTCCCAGAAGGAGCGGCGGAAGACCTTGTTCCAGGCGACCCGGTCGGCCAGCAGGGTCAGGTCCCGGCTGATGTGGGTGCCCAGGACCGTGCGCGTCATGGTCTTGTGCTGCCACGCCTGGCTGCGGCCCTCGGTGGTCAGCCGGTAGACGTTGCCGGTCGCGAAGTCCGAGCCGGACTTGTCCAGCAGGGCGACCAGGCCCTCGTACGCGCGCGGCGGCAGCACGTCGTCGCTGTCCATGAAGGTGAGGTAGCCGGTGCGCGGATCGGCGTGCCGGGCACCGGTGTTGCGGGCGTGCCCCAGCCCCCCGTTCTCCTGCGTCACCAGCCGGAAGCGCGGGTCGCGCGCGGCGAACTCCCGGGCCAGTTGTGGCCCGGAGTCGGTGGAGCCGTCGTCGACCATCACCACGTCCAGCTCCCGCAGGGTCTGGGCGGCCACGGACGCGAGGCACTCGGGGAGGTACTCCTCCACGTTGTAGATCGGGATGACGACGGTGAGCCGGGGATCCATGGAGCAGACCAGACCTTTTCCAGGGGACGCACGGGACACCAGTCCAACCCCGTGCGGACTCACCCGTCACATTTGCTGCGCTGTTCGAGTGACCGGCCCCCACGGAAGAACCGGACGGAGCGTGAGCGTCCGCCTACGCTGCTGCTGCACCGTGCGTACCGACCCCTGGATGGCCATGCCCCGCTTCAGCGTCATCGTCCCCGCCCGCGGCGTGCAGGGTTTCCTGCGCCACTGCCTGGACTCCGTGCTCACGCAGTCCTTCGAAGGGGTGGAGCTGATCGCCGTCGACGACTGCTCGGACGGCGGCGACGGGGCGATCATCGACGCGTACGCGGCGGCCGACCACCGGGTCGTCGCACTGCACCTGGAGAGCCCGGGCGGGGTGGGCCCGGCCCGCAACGCCGGCGTCCGCCGCGCCACCGGCGAGTACCTCCTCTTCCTCGACGGCGACGACTTCCTCGCGCCCGGCGCGCTGGCCGCCATCGACGCGCGGCTGCGGGCGGCGGGCGAGCCCGATGTGCTGCTCTTCGACCACGACCGGATCGACGTCTGGGAGAAGCGGCACCCCAGCACCGACCGGGAGTTCCTGGAAGCCCACGCCGACACGGTCTTCACCGCCGAGGACGTGCCCGAGTGCCTCTCCGTGCTGCCCGCGCCGTGGAACCGCGCGGTCCGCCGCGACCTGTGGGAGGCGCACCGCTTCGCGTTCGCCGACGGCCCGTACGACGACGTGCCCGTGGTCTTCGGAGTACTGCTGGCAGCCGCCCGCATCGCCTGCCTGGACCAGGTGTGCGTGACCTGGCGCAAGCGCCGCCGGGGCAGCGCCTCCACCGTCCCCGGACGGCACCACTTCGCGGTCATCGGCCGGTACGACGCGCTGTTCCGCGCGCTGACCGGGACCGGGCTGGGCGGCGGCACCGAGGCGGCCCGCGGCGTCCTGTTCGCGCACGCCACCGGCCGGCTGCTGCGGATCATGGAGGACGACGGCCGGGTACGCGCCGGGGACCGGCCCGACTTCCACCGGGAGCTGGCCCGCCTGCTGCGCCGGCACCGCCCGGCCGGCGCCGAGCTGCCCGCGCATCTGAACTCCTACGCCGTCTACCGCTCCCTGAAGCGCGCCGGGACGCTGCGGCACCGCACCGCCAAGACACTGCGCGCCCGCCGGCACCGCACCGCGCGCAGCGTCTACCGCCGCTACTACGGCCTCCAGCTGCGCCGCCCGGTCGACGAGAACCTCGTCGTCTACGCCGCCTACTGGAACCGCGGCGTGCTCTGCAGTCCCGCCGCGATCCACGCGAAGGCCCGCGAGCTGGCGCCGCACCTGCGCGGCGTGTGGCTGGTGGACCGGCGGCACCGCGAGGACGTGCCGCCGGGCATCGAGACCGTACTGGTGAACTCGCGCCGGTACTGGGAGGTCATGGCCCGCGCCAAGTACCTCGTCAACAACGCCAACTTCCCCGGCACCGTCCACAAGCGCCCCGAGCAGGTCTACGTCCAGACCCACCACGGCACCCCGCTGAAGAAGATGGGCATGGACCTGCGCCGGCACCCGGCCGCCGCCCAGGGCGTCAGCTTCATGCGGATGCTCGACCACGCCGACCAGTGGGACTACTGCCTGTCCTCGAACCCGCACTCCACCGAGGTGTGGCAGCGCGTCTACCCCAGCGACTACGAGACGCTGCCCACCGGCTACCCGCGCAACGACCGGTACTTCACCGCCACCGCGGAGGACGTGCGCAGGATCCGCACCGGGCTGGGCATCGCGCCCGGCACCACCGCGATCCTCTACGCGCCCACCCACCGCGACTACGAGCGCGGCTTCAACCCGCCGCTGGACCTGGAGCGCCTCGCCGAAGCCCTCGGCGAGGGCCACCAACTCCTGGTCCGCACCCACTACTTCTACGGCGCGGACTCGCGGCTCGCCGCGCTGGAGGAGGCGGGCCGCATCCTGGACGTCTCCCGGCACCCGTCCGTGGAGGACCTGGCCCTGGCCTCCGACGCGCTGCTCTGCGACTTCTCGTCGCTGATGTTCGACTACGCGGCCCTCGACCGGCCGGTCGTCGTGCACTCCTCGGACTGGGAGGCATACCGGCACGCCCGCGGCGTCTACTTCGACCTGCTCTCCGGCGAGCCCGGCGACACCCCGGGCCACATCGCCGCCGACGAGCAGGCCATCGCCGAGGTCTTCCGCTCGGGCCGCTGGTCGGACGACCGCTCCACGGAGCTGCGGACCGCCTTCCGGGACCGCTTCTGCCCATACGACGACGGCCTGGCCGCGGAACGGGTAGTCCGCCGGGTCTTCCTCGGCGAGGAGACACTCCTACCGGTGGTACCCATGGCCGAACGCACCGTCGCCCCGGCCCCGCCGGAGGCAGAGCTCGACGGGGGCGTGAGGTCCCGCGCCCCGCAAGGGGCGCGGGGAACTGCGCGAGCAACCGACACGGCGCGGCAGCCGGGCGACGAGCCCAGTCCCTACGGCGCCTAGCGTCCCCGGTTACGGGCCGCGACGATCGCCTTGGTAACAACAGGCGGCAGCACGTTGACCGCAACCCGCCGAAGCGCGCTCCGCCCCTGCCGCCCGCCGCGCCCCGCGGCATGCGGAACCCCACCCCGCGCCACCCCAGGCCGCACCCGATGCCGCGACACCGGGTGCACCGGCTCCTTGGCCCCCTTCGCCGACAGTCGGATCAACGGTTGCCCCGCAACCGACTGCACCTCGTGCCACAGGTCCTCGCGCGAGCGCAGCCACTCCAGCAGCTCGCCGCGCACCGGCTCCGCGTCACCCCAGGTGCCATAGAACTTCGTGCCGGTGATGCACAGCGGCTTCAGCCCGCCGCTGGTCACCGCCTGCCAGGTGGCCGCGGCCACGCCGGGGCAGTGCTCGGCGCGGTAGTCGTCCAGTACGACCACGCCGTGCGGGCGCAGCAGCTCCCGTACGGCCAGGATGTCGCCGTGTACATGCTCGTACAGGTGTGAGGCGTCGATGTGCGCGAAGCGGCAGCTGTCGTCCTCGACGTGCGCGCGGATCACGGAGGACAGGCCCTGCACGAGGTGCGGCAGCTCGTCGTGGAAGGCGAGGTAGTTGGCCTCGAAGGCGCGGCGGGTGAGCGTGGCGTAGGACTTCGCCATCTCCTTGGAGTTGGAGGCGTCCTCGGCGGGGGAGTCGAAGAGGTCACAGACCGTGAAGCGGTCACCGGCACGCAGCCGGGCGCCCATGAAGATGGCGCTCTTCCCCATGTACGCGCCGAGCTCCAGCAGGTCGCCCGGTTCCTTGAGGCGTTCCTGGCGGGCCAGGAACCAGTCGAACATGAGCTGGTCGGCGGTGAAGAACCAGCCCTTGACCTCGGACAGGCGGGTGGGTCGCGGGAGCTGCTCGGCACTGTGGTCTGCGGTGAGGGCAGTCATGTGCGGTCCGTCTCCAGACGGTCGGGGGAATCGATGGCGACATGCGACGCGTGTGCTGTTGTGGGCCCGGGCACCGGCTGCGGCACCGCGAGACGGCGGGCCCGCTCGGGCGAGGGCGCGGGGCGGCGCTCATGGAGGGGTACGGCATCGGGCGGCGACCCCTCGTCGCCGAGGAACACACGGCGTACCACGCGTTCCGCGGCGTGGCCGTCATCGTAGGGGCAGAAAAGTGAACGGAAAGTGGCCCGCAGAGCGGCCGAACGGGGACCGTGCCATGCGGGACTCGCGAAGATGTCGATGAGCTCCTCCTCGCTGCGCGCCACCGGGCCCGGCGGGTGCCGGAGCAGATCGAAATAGGTGCCGCGGGCCGCCCGGTACGCCTCCCAGTCGTCGGTGAGGACCACCACCGGCCGGTCGAGGTTCACGTAGTCGAACATGAGCGAGGAGTAGTCGGTGACCAGCGCGTCCGAGGCCAGGCAGAGGTCCTCCACGCACGGGTGGCCGCTCACGTCGATCACCCCGTCCCCGGACGGCCCCCACGGCACGTCCGCGGCGTACGCAGGGCCCTCCAGCGAGGAGAAGTGCGGCCGCACCAGCACCACGAAGCCGGGGCCGAGCTCCCGCAGCAGCCGGTGCGGGTCCAGCGCGGGACGCCGGGAGCGCCGGTAGTCGCGGTGGGTCGGCGCGTACAGGATCGCGGTGGCGGACGGCGGAATGCCCAGCTCGGTACGGATGCGCAGTACGTCCTGGGCGGTGGCGCGCAGGAACCGGTCGGTGCGCGGCTGCCCGTACTCCAGGGTCGTGTAGTCGGCGGGGTAGACCCGCTCCCAGGTCAGGGTGGCGTGACGGTTGGCGGAGAGGCTGTAGTCCCAGCTGTCCACGCCGCGCAGCAGCCGCGCGAAGTCGGTGTCGCGGGCCGCGGCCGGGCGCTCCTGGAGGTCCAGGCCCATGTGCTTGAGCGGGGTGCCGCGGTGCGTCTGGAGCAGCACCTGGCCCGGCCGCTTGGCCAGCCGCCCGTCGAAGTGCACGTTGTTGACCAGGTACTTCGAGCGGGCCAGCGCGGTCCAGTACGCGGCGGTGCCGGGCCGCAGCCACCGCACGCCCCCGGGCACGGTGTCCTCGTACCCGGGCGCCGCCACCCACGCCGTCCGCATCCCCGGGCACAGCTCGCGCAGCTTGGCCTCGATGGCGGCGGGATCGCCGGCGTAGCCCCGGTGCCAGTGCGCGGTGAAGACCGCGTGGTCGGGGCGTACCGGCAGCCGCCGCTGGAGCCGGTAGTGGAGGCCGAGCGCGGCGCGCCGCGTCCGCCGCAGCAGCCACCGGGCGTGGCGCGCGGCGGCCCGGCGCAGCCGCTGCGCGCCCGCCAGCAGCCGGAACGGGCGGTGCCAGCCGAGCCGTACCAGGCCGTGCCGGACCCGGACGGCGAGCCGCGGCGGGGCGCTGTCCACAGCGCCGTCGACAGCGGCGGGGGCGGGGGCGGCGCAGCGGTACCGGCGGCAGTGCGCGGCGGCCCGCCGGAAGAACTCGGCGCGGCTGTCGCGCGGCAGCCGCCCCCGCGCCGTGTAGACGGCCGTGAGGTGGTCGGTCATCCGGCGGACCATCAGCGGTCGCCAACGGGCCAGCTCCGGGCGGGAGTCGAGGAAGGCGAACACCCGGTCGTACTGGTCGAAGATGTCGAAGTGGCCGCGTCCCGTGGTGCCGAGGATGTTGCCCCGGCGGCGCTGCCGGTAGTGCACGCAGACCCGGTCCAGTACCGCGATCGACTCGGCGGTCGCCAGCGCCGGGAACGTCCAGGGCGTGTCCTCGTAGTAGCCCGGCGGGAAGGCGAGCCCCTGCCGCTGCACGAAGTCCCTGCGGTATGCCTTGTTCCACACGACCATCAGCAGCCGCAGCAGGGCGGGCCGGTCGGCGAGGCGGAAGACGTCCGGGCCGTCCTCGGCGAGCAGCTGGGCGTACTGGTTGCGGGCCGCGGTGCCGGACCAGGTGGTGCGGGCGTAGTCGTAGACCAGCACGTCCGGGTCGCCGGTCGCGGCCAGCCGGTCGGCGACGGCCCGCAGGGCGCCGGGCGTGAGGGTGTCGTCGCCGTCCAGGAAGAGCAGGTAGTCGCCGCTCGCGTGGGCGAGGCCGGCGTTGCGGGCGGGGCCGAGGCCGGTGTTGGCCGGCAGGTGCACGGGCCGTACCCGGTGGTCGCGGCGGGCCGCGTCGGCGATGAGCGCGCCGCAGCCGTCCGGTGACCCGTCGTCGACCGCGATCAGCTCGAAGTCCGGCCAGTCCTGGGCCAGGACGGACTCCAGGCATTCCGGCAGATACGCCTGGACCTGATAAGCGGGAACGATGACGCTGAACCGTGGCAAGGGCACTTCCATGAGTCGGCGGCCGGCTGCGCTGTCGGTCAGCGATCGTTCCCGGCCCCGCCGCGCCGTCATGCGGCGCGGCGGCCGGTTACGCCCGGGTGGCAGAGGACTCGCACCCGTTCGAGTGAGCCGCCGCCGGCTCTACTTCACCGCGCCCGCCATCACTTCACCGCGCCCGCCATCACGCCGGACACGAACTGCCGCTGGAAGGCGAAGAAGACCACCAGGGGGATGATCATCGAGACGAAGGCGCCGGGCGCCAGTACGTCGATGTTGTTGCCGAACTGGCGCACCTCCTGCTGGAGCGCCACGGTGATCGGCGGGTTGCCGCTGTCCGCGAAGATCAGCGCGATCAGCATGTCGTTCCACACCCACAGGAACTGGAAGATGCCCAGCGAGGCGATGGCCGGGCCGCCCAGCGGCATGACCACCCGGGTGAACAGCCGCAGTTCGCTCGCCCCGTCCAGCCGGGCGGCCTCCAGCAGCTCGCGCGGGATCTCGGCGAAGAAGTTCCGGAGGAGGAAGACGGCGAAGGGCAGGCCGAACGCCGTATGGAAGAGCACCACGCCGGCCGTCGTCTCGAAGAGCCCGACCGCGCCGAAGAGCTTCGCGACCGGGATCAGCGCGACCTGTACCGGGACGACCAGCAGCCCCACCACGACCATGAACCAGGTGTCCCGCCCGGGGAAGTCCATCCAGGCGAACGCATAGCCCGCCAGCGACCCGATGACCACCACCAGCACCGTCGCCGGCACCGTGATCAGCGCGGTGGTCCACAGCGAGTCCATGATCTTGGCGTTGCCCAGCAGATTGCCGTACCCGGACCAGGTCAGCTGCGCCGGCTTGACGAACACCTCCCACCAGCCGCTCTCCGCGACGTCCGCCGGGTCGCGCAGCGAGGAGATCAGCAGCCCGACCGTCGGCATCAGCCAGAACAGCCCGACCAGGATCAGGAAGACCCGCAGCGCGCCGCCGCCGGTACGGGCCGCGATCCGCGCGGCCAGGGACTGCCGGGCGCGTACCGCCCCGTCGGCCACCGCCGTCATCGCTGCCGCTCCTTCCGCAGGCGCCGGAGATTGACGATCATCACCGGCAGGACGAGCAGCAGCAGGAACACCGCGATCGCGGAGCCGATGCCCTGGTTCACGTCCGTGCCGAAGGACGACTGGTACAGCTGGAGGGCGAGCACGTTCGCCTCGTCCTGGCTGGCGCCCGGCGCGATGATGTACACGAGGTCGAAGATCTTCAGCACGTTGATCATCAGCGTCACGAGGACGACCACCAGGACCGGCGCCAGCAGCGGCACCGTCACCCGGCGGAAGACCTGCCACTCGTTCGCACCGTCCACCCGGGCCGCCTCCAGCAGCTCCCGCGGCACGCTCGCCAGCCCCGCCGCGATCAGCACCATCGCGAAGCCCGCCCACATCCACACGTAACTGCCGATGATCGCGGGCGTGACCAGCGCCGGGCCGAGCCAGTCGACGCCGTTGTACGCCTCGGCGAAGTTCGACGCGGGGAGCCGCAGGTGCGCCCCCTCGGCGTGGGCGGGCAGCGCGTACGTCCCGTCCGCGTCGGTGGTCGCGGTGGCGACGACCTTGCCGTCCTTCACCGCCTCGATCTTCAGGCCCGCGAGGGCCTTCTCCTGCTTGTCGATCCTGTTCGGGGTGCCGCCGCCCCCGCGTGTGAAGTCCAGCCACGCGGTGCCGGTGATCTGTCCGGGGCGCGGCTCCGCCGCCACGGCCCGCTGCGCGCCCTTGAGGTCGCCCGGCTGTACGGCCACCAGTGGCAGGCTCACCGCGGTACCGGTCTTCGCCGCCGCCTTCGTGGTGAACGCACCGCCGCCGGTGGCCTTGAGGTCGGAGTTCGGCCGTGGATTGGCCCCCGGATACGGCGCGGGCTCGGCGAAGGTGTCGTGCACGCTCACCCACACTGCGTTGGCGACCCCGCGCTCCGGGTCCTGCTCGTACACCAGCCGGAAGATGATGCCGGCGGCCAGCATGGAGATCGCCATCGGCATGAAGACGACCAGCTTGAAGGCCGTGCCCCAGCGCACTCGCTCGGTCAGCACGGCGAAGATCAGGCCGAGCGCGGTGGCCACGGTCGGCGCGACCACCACCCAGATGATGTTGTTCTTCAGCGCCGTGCGGATGCGGTCGTCGGAGAACAGCTCGGCGTAGTTGTCCAGCCCCACGAAGCCGCTGCCCGGCGCGTCGAAGAGGCTGCGCCAGACCGAGTACCCGATCGGATAGACCACCAGCGCGCCGAGCAGCAGCAGCGCCGGGAGGAGGAACGCGCCCGCGATCCACGGGCGTGTCCCCATCACGCTCTTGCCGGGCTTCTTCGCGCCCTTGCGGGACGCCTGCGCGGCGGCCGCGGTCCCTCCGGAAGTCATGGCGTCAGTTCCCGAACGACTTGGCGGCGTCCTTCTCCAGCTGCGCCTGGGTCCCCGCGACGTCCTTCGGGTTCTTCAGGAAGTCCTGCAGGGCCTTCCACTCGCCCTGCCCCGGCTTGCCGCCGAAGGACGCCGGGGCCTGGTCGGACATGTCGAAGCGGAAGTCGTCACCGGCCGCGACCAGCGCCTTGCCGATCTCCCGGAACACGGCGTTCGGGTAGACGGCCGGGTCCAGCTTCTTGTTCGCGGAGACGAAGCCGCCCTGCCCCGCCCAGATCCGGGCGGCGTCCGGGGAGGCCAGGAAGGTCAGCAGCGCCTGCGACGCCTTGTTGTCCTTCAGCGCCACCGCCACGTCGCCACCGGTCACCACCGGCGACTCCTCGCCGACCGCCGGGAACGGGAAGACCTTGGCGTCCGTACCGATCTTCGCCTTGGTCTGGCCGATGTTGGCGGCGGCGAAGTCGGCCGAGGAGACCATCGCGGCCTTCGGCTCGTCCTTGAACGTCTGCGTCACCGACTGTGGGAACGCCGTCTGCAGCGCCCCGCCGTTGCCGCCCGCGAGCAGTCCCTTGGCGCCGAAGAGCGAGCCGAGCGTGGTCAGCGCCTGCTTCACCGACGGATCGGTCCACTTGATCTCGTGCTTGGCGAGCTGGTCGTACTTCTCCGGGCCGGCCTGCGAGAGGTAGACGTTCTCGAACCAGTCGGTGAGCGTCCAGCCGTCCGCGCCGCCGACCGAGACCGGCTCCACGCCGGAGTCCGCGAGCGTCCTGGCGGTCTTCAGGAAGCCCTTCCAGTCCTTGGGCTCGGACACTCCCGCGTTCTCGAACGCCTGGGTGTTGTACCAGACCAGCGACTTGTTGCTGGCCTTGAAGTACACGCCGTAGCTCTTGCCGCCGTAACTGCCGAGATCCTGCCAGCCCTTGGAGAAGTTCTTGCTCAGCTCCTTGTCCGCGGCCGGGCCGAGCGGCTTGAGCCAGCCCTTCTTGGCGAACTCCTGGAGCACGCCGACCTGCTGGAGCATCGCGACGTCCGGCGCGCCGCCGCCGGCAACCTTGGAGCCGATGAAGCCGGCCATGTCGTCGCCGCTGGGCACGAAGTCGACCTTGGCGCCGGTCCGCTTCTCGAACTCGTCCAGGACCTTGGTGAAGTTCTCCCGCTCAGGACCGGTCCACACGGCCGTCACCTGGAGCGTCTGCCCGTTCAGCTTCGGCAGCCGGACGGTGGGCGCGCTGTCGGTGCCGCCCCCGCCCTCGTCGTTCTTGCTGCCGCTGTCGCCGCCGCAGCCGGTCAGTGCCAGTGCACCCACCGCGACAAGTGCCGTTGCCGTACGAAGCGTTGCGTGACGCATCCGTCGCCCTCCCGTTGGCCGTGCGACAGTCCTACCGGCGCCGGGAGGTCCGAGCAATAGCGCGTTCGACCGCAACTCCCCGTCGTGACCGGGACGTTATCGCGGTGGGTAACCCAACTTGTCCGTACAGCGCCCCATTCGTTGTATGTCACGGCGTTGTACGCGGGTCACGGCAGGGACCGGGCGGCCTTCTGCAGCGCGCTGGCCAGCAGGGCCAGGTCGGTCGGGCCGTTCCCCAGCTCGCGCAGCGGACGGCGGGCCGGCGGATCGCCCATGCGGTGCCACTCCAGGGGCACGACCGTCGGCCGCAGGGTCGACGTCCGGGGTATCCGGCCCGTCACCCGGCCGGCCTGGAAGGGCGTGGCGGAGCCGTCGGCCGCTCGGTACAGCCGCCCGCGCCCGACGGGCAGCGGCTCCTCGCCCGGGTCGCCCTCCGTGCCCAGCCGCGCGCGCAGCCCGGCCCGCTCGGCGGTGGCGGTGGCCGCCGTACGGTCCGGATGGCCGGTCGAGGCGATCAGATGCACGCCGAGCGCGGCGCCTTCCCGGGCGACCGCCTCCAGCGCCCGCACGACCGACCCGGCGGCGGGCCGTCCCGTACTGCCCAGCGCCGGCGCGACCAGCGCGTCGAAGTCGTCGACGATCACGAAGAGCCGGGTCATCGGCGACACGGCCGCCAGCCCCTCGCCCGCCGCTGCCGGACGCTCGGCCCCCTCGGCACCGGGCGTGCCCTGCGTACGTTCCCGGGGGCGCAGCCGCAGCGTGTTCGTCGCCGGGGTGTCGAGCAGGCCGGACTCCTGCATACCGGGCGCCGCGGAGCCGGGGACCTCGGCGGCGGCGCCCGCGGCCGCTGCCGTACGGCCCTCGACGGACCGGCGCGGGGCGACCACCCGGGGCGCCGCCACATGCTTGGCGCGCCACTCCGCGAAGCCCGTGCCGCCCAGTATCTCGGCGCGCCGCTTCAGCTCCGAGACCAGCGCCTGCGCGAACTCCCGCATCCGTACCGGGTCGGAGGCGGCCAGATGCGCGGTGACGTGCGGCAGGTCCGTGCACAGCCGCAGGCCGTCGCCGCGCTCCGTGCCCGCGCCGTCGACCAGGACCAGCGAGAGCAGGTCCGGGCGGTCGGCGGCGGCTAGCGAGGCGGCGATCGAGCGCAGCAGCTCGGTCTTGCCCGTGCCCGGGCCGCCCTCCAGCAGGAAGTGGCAGCCGTCGGCGGCCGGGTCGGCGGTCACCGGGCCGTGCGGGCCCGCGCCCAGGACCGCGGCGGCCGCGGGCTCCTCGCTGTCCGCCGCGGCCGCCCAGCGGGCCATCAGGGACGCAGGCGTGGCCCGGGCCAGCCCCAGCTCGTCCAGCAGTCGGGCGCTGTCGGGCAGCGGCACGGCGGCGCTGCGCGTGCTGCGGCCGGCCCGTACCGTCTCGGCCTCGCGCAGCGGCGCCAGGGCGCGCGCGAACCGCTCGGCCCACGGCAGGGAGACCGCGTCCACCGTCGCGACCGTGCCGTTCGCCCCCGCGGCGTACGGCCCGGAGCCGTTCTGCGGCACGCCGTTCACGGCGATGCTGCCGGCCGGGGCCAGTGGGGCAGCGGGCTGTACGACGCGCAGCGCCGTGGCCACGTCGCCGCTGAGCACCGCGACCGCCCCGCACTCCCCGAAGGCCGGGGACGCGGCACGGGCCGCTTCGTACGTCGCCGTGAGCGGATACAGGGGCGAGGCGGCCGGCGTCTCGGCCAGCGCGAGCACATGGATGCCTGCCGACGGGCCGCCCGCCGCCAGCCGGGCCACGGTCTCCCGCAGCCCGGACGTGCCGGGGTCGCCGTCGGCGATCACGAGGGTGTACGGGCCCTGATGCCGGGCCGCCGCGGTGGCCACCGCCGACCGGTCGGCGCTCGCCCAGCCGGGGCCGAGCGGCCCGTCGTCCAGGCGGCGGACCAGCTCGGCCGTCCGCGCGGCCGCCTGCTCCTTGTCGTACGCCAGCAGCAGCCGGCAGTCCTGGGCGTGCGCCGGGCGCACATGCGGCAGCCAGCCGAGCCAGGACCACTCCTCCAGGCGCTGCGCCGTGCCGCGCGCGCGGTCGGCGGCGAGCAGCACGATCTCCAGCGTGCCCGGCGCGTGCAGCGCCGCGAGCTGGGCGACCGCGGCCCGGGCCAGCCCGGCGAGCCGGGGGCGCGGCCCGGCCAGGCCCAGCGACCCGGCCGAGCGCAGCGCGACGGTCACCGGCACGGCGCTGCGACCGCCGTCGCGGTCGGCGGTGCCGAGCCGGACGGCCAGCGCGTCCGGATGCCCGGCCTCGCGCTCCCACAGCCGGGGGCCGGGGCCGAGCGCGGTCAGCAGGATCGTGGCGGCGTCCGGCCAGCGGCCGTACGCGGCCGGGGTACGGGCGTCGCCGGACAGGGCGCCGGGGGCCGCACCGGCCGGGGCCTGCGCACCGGGGCCGTACCCGGCCGCCTGCCGCGCGGCCTCCGCGTCCGCCGCGTCCTCGGCGGCGCCGCGCCCGCCGGCCAGCCGCCGCGCCCACGCGCCCCAGCCGCCGCGGCGGCCGGGCTTGCGGGAGCCGGCGTCGTCCGCCTCCGCGTACGAGGGCGGCCCCGGAGGCGCCAGGCTCTGCCGGCCGCCGTGGGTGGCGGCCGAACGGGGGTCGGGGGCGGGGGTCCCGCGGAGGGGGGTGCCCCGGCGCCCGGAAGCGGGAGCGCTGTCCCCGCTGTCCCTGCCGTCGGCGGGGTGAGCGGGGTGGGCGTACGGCTTTTCTGGGTGGTACGGAACCTCCGCGTACGGCGATCCGTGCTGCTGCTCATGGTGACCGGTCGTGGTGCGCGAGCTCTCCGCGGCGCGCCTCGGGGCCCGGTCATCGAGGGCGTACGTCTCCGCCGACCGCGCGCCCGCGGCATACGCCTCGGCGCCGGGGGTGCCCGCGGCGTACGGTCCCGCGGCGGGCGCGTCGTGGGCTCCTGCTCTGGAGGAACTGGAGGAACTGGAGGAACTGGAGGAAGGGGCCGCCGCCGACGGCTCCGTGCCGTGGCCCGCCGCGCCGTACGGACCGGTGCCGCCCGGCGCCGGGTCGTGGCCGTGCGCGGGGCGATCCGGGCCCGCGCCGTCCTCGCGCGCCGGGGCGCCGGCGCCCGCCGGGTGCACCCGGAGCTGGCCCTCGCCGTCCGGGGTGGCCGCGAGGACGGGGTCGGGGGCGCCGGGGGAGGGCTGCAGGCGGAGCGCCGACTCGCCGATCCGCAGCAGCGCGCCGGGCGGCAGCGGCACCGGGCGGTCGTCGAGGTCGGCGCCGTCGACGGCCGTGCCGTTCGTCGAGCGCAGGTCGGCCACGGTCACCGCGCCGTCCGCCGCCACCGTGACCGCGCAGTGCATCCGGGAGACGTCGGGATCGTCCAGCGGCACGTCCGCGTCCGTGGAGCGGCCGATGCGGATCTGGCCGCCGTGCAGCAGATGAACGCCGCCCGCGTCCGGGCCCGAGACGACCCGCAGCCGGGCGGGACCGGCCGGCAGCCCGTGCGCCGGGGCCGGGCCCGGGCCCTGGAGGGAGAGGACGGCGCCGTCTATGAGGGGCGGCTCGCCGAGCGCGGCACGCTGGACGTCCAGGCGCTCCTGCCCCGCGTAGAGCACGACGGGGCCGCTGCCGGCGCCGCCACCGCCGACGTCCGCGCCGGCGCCCGCGACGGCCGCCGCGAGGCTGCTGGCCACCGCCGCGAGCGCCGTACCGGCAGGGGCCGTCACGAGCACGTCGCAGGCCCGAGTGGGGTGGCCGCTGCGCGGCCCGAGGACGGTCAGCCGGATCTGCATCGCCGTCAACGGTCCCTTCCGCCCGGCAATGCGGCGGGGCCCAGTACCTCCCCCCACCGCGCCCGGACACGTCGGCACGTACAAGTCCAAGTCCGCGTGCATGCGCACGCCGCACGCCGCGGCGCAGCGCCCCCGTCCCCACCGCTGCCGTGCTGGAGAGCATCCTCGCACCTGCCACCGACAAGACGCGTGGCGACTGTCGTTCAGTGATCTTGTTCGGTCACCGATGTATGCAAAAGTGGCTGCTTGCGAACCGTGATCGGCCAAAGATCGCCGCGTGACCGGTCAGCGATCGGCGTGGAGGGCAACCATCCGTACGTGAGCGACGTCTTCCCGGGGAGCCCCGCCGGGTCCCGACCGGACCGGCCGGCCGGCAGCGCCCCGGACCACGGGATCCGCCCGGCCGCCGCCGGGAAACACGGCACTATGGTGGGGCGGAAGGGGCCGTCCGTAAGACCGAGCGGCCTCACCACCCTCAGAGCCCGACAGACAGCGCAGATCAGGCAGCTGCTCAGTGACGACCAGGGAGCGCATGACGTGCGGCCGGTAGGCAGCAAGTACCTGCTCGAGGAGCCGCTCGGACGCGGCGCCACGGGCACCGTCTGGCGTGCCAGCCAGCGGGAGGCGGCAGGCGCCGAGGCAGCCGTGACCGGAGAGCCCGGCGAGACGGTCGCGATCAAGGTCCTCAAGGAGGAGCTGGCGCACGACCCGGACGTGGTGATGCGCTTCCTGCGCGAGCGCTCCGTCCTGCTGCGGCTCACCCACCCGAACATCGTCCGGACCCGCGACCTGGTCGTCGAGGGCGACCTGCTCGCCCTGGTCATGGACCTGGTCGACGGCCCCGACCTGCACAAATACCTGCGCCAGAACGGTCCGTTCAGCCCGGTCGCGGCCGCGCTGCTGACCGCGCAGATCGCCGACGCGCTGGCCGCCAGCCACGCCGACGGCGTCGTGCACCGCGACCTCAAGCCCGCGAACGTACTGCTCGCCGGGGCCGAGGGCGCCGCCGAGATGCACCCGATGCTGACCGACTTCGGCATCGCCCGCCTCGCGGACTCCCCGGGCCTGACCCGCACGCAGGAGTTCGTCGGCACGCCCGCGTACGTCGCGCCGGAGTCCGCCGAGGGCCGTCCGCAGACCTCCGCCGTCGACATCTACGGCGCGGGCATCCTGCTGTACGAGCTGGTCACGGGCCGTCCGCCGTTCGCCGGCGCGACCGCCCTCGAAGTGCTGCACCGCCACCTCAGCGAGGACCCGCAGCGCCCCGGCAGCGTCCCCGAGCCGCTGTGGACCGTCATAGAGCGCTGTCTGCGCAAGCGTCCGGAGGAGCGGCCCAGCGCCGAGAACCTCGCCCGCGCGCTGCGCGTGGTCGCGGCCGGCATCGGCGTGCACGCCTCGCCCGCCGAGGCCGAGGCCGCGCTCGGCGTCGCCGCGCTGCTCGCGCCCGACCCGGCGCCCGCGCCGGTCCCCGACACCGGCGCCGGCGGCGGCGGTGACGCGGACCCCACGCAGGTACTGCCCTCCACCGGGGCCGGCGGCGGCCAGTACGACCCGTCGGCCGCGACGAACGTCATGCCGACCACGGGAGCGGCCGCCGCGGGCGCGGCCGGTGGGGCGGCCGGTGCCGCGGCCGCCGGTTTCGGCGCCGACTCCGGGCAGCCCCCGGGCAGCGCCGACGCGACCCGCGCCATGCCGCCCGTACCGCCGGGCCCGCCCGGCGGCGACCCGCAGCAGCCCGACGGGCCGCACCCCTGGGAGAACCAGCTCCGCGCCGCACGGGACCGGAACGAGCAGACCCAGGTCCAGTACCTCAGCCCGGAGGACGACCCGCTGCGCCACCGTCCCCAGCGGCGGCCCGCGCAGCCCCCGCCCTACCAGCAGCAGCCGCAGCAGCCCCCGCAGCAGCAGTACGGCCGGCAGCAGCCGCCGCCGTACCAGCAGCAGCCGCAGCGCCGGCAGCCACCGCCGCAGCGGTACGAGCCGCAGCGGCCGCCGGCCCCGGAGCCGCGCCGCCGCGAGCGCGAGCCGCGCCGGCGCAGCGCCAACCCGGTGCGCATCCCGGGCCTCGGCTGCCTCAAGGGCTGTCTGATCATGATCCTGCTGATCGTGGTCGGCTGCTGGCTCATCTGGGAGCTGACCCCGCTCCAGGACTGGATCGGCCAGGGCCGCAGCTTCTGGAACCAGATGAGCCAGTGGTGGACCGACGTCTCGGACTGGATGTCCACGATCGGCGAGGCCAAGAAGTCGGTGGGCCAGTAGCCGCCCGCCGCACTCGGACCCGCCGGCCCGCCATCCGCCCTCCGGGCGGGCGGCCCTGGAGATTTGTCGACATCCCGGCAGATTTTCCGGCGGAGAAGTGGCGCTTGACGGCGTCCGGGGCGCCGAAAGCGCCGCCGTCCGCGTAGTTTTGTCGCCAGCATCGGCCCCGGGCGCCCCGCGCCCCGGGCCGCGGCCCCCGCGCATCCGCGCCGCGGGCCGTCACCTGTCGGACAAGACCCGTCGGAGCAGTCTTGGCACGGAAGATCGGCAGCCGGTACACCGCCCACCAGATCCTCGGTCGCGGCAGCGCCGGCACGGTGTGGCTGGGCGAGGGCCCCGAAGGCGCCGTGGCGATCAAGCTGCTGCGCGAGGACCTCGCCTCCGACCAGGAGCTCGTCGGCCGCTTCGTACAGGAGCGCGCCGCCCTGCTCAGCCTCGATCACCCGCGCGTGGTCGGCGTCCGCGACCTGGTCGTGGACGGCAACGACCTCGCCCTGGTGATGGACCTCGTACGCGGTACCGACCTGCGCACCCGCCTGGACGCCCAGCGCCGGCTGGCCCCGGAGGCCGCGGTCGCCATCGTGGCCGACGTCGCCGAGGGCCTGGCCGCCGCGCACGCCGCGCGCATCGTGCACCGCGACGTGAAGCCCGAGAACGTCCTGCTGGACATGGAGGGCCCGCTCGGCCCGGGCGGCGCCCACCCGGCCCTCCTCACCGACTTCGGCATCGCCCGCCTGGTCGACTCGCCGCGCCGCACCCGCTCCACCCGGGTCATCGGCACCCCCGACTACCTCGCCCCCGAGATCATCGAGGGCCTCCCGCCCCGCGCGTCCGTGGACGTGTACGCGCTGGCCACGGTCCTGTACGAGCTGCTCGCCGGCTTCACCCCCTTCGGCGGCGGGCACCCCGGCGCGGTGCTGCGCCGGCACGTCACCGAGCGGGTCGCGCCGCTGCCCGGCATCCCGGACGAACTGTGGCAGCTCCTCGTCCAGTGCCTGGCCAAGGCTCCCGCCTCCCGGCTCCGCGCCCCCGAGCTGGCGGCCCGGCTGCGGGAGATCCAGCCCTCGCTGGCCGGCATCCCGCCGCTGGACATCGACGAGCCGGAGAGCGAGGAGGAGGCGGACGAGGCGGCGGGCCAGGACGCGGTCCGGGAGGACGGCCCGTACCACCCGGCGGCGCCCGAGGACGGCGGCCGGGTCCGCGGCGCGGTGCCGCTGGTCCACGGCGCGGCCCCGGACTCCAACCGGGACACCCACACGAGCATGCGCGTCCCGGGCCCGGACGAGCTGGCCGGTGGGGCACACGGCACGGCCCGCACGCCCCGCGCTGCGGGCGAGCGCCGGGCAGGCTCGGCCCGCCACCGCGTACGCAAGCGCCGGGCCCGACTGGGCATCGCAGCAGCCGGCCTGGTGGCCGCCGCGGGCCTCGGCACCTGGCTCGCCTCGAGCGACGACGCCCCGGACGACGCCCGCCCGGGCACGGAGCAGACAGCTCCGGACGTGCCGTAGTCAGCGCCCCGTAAGGGGCGCGGGGAACTGCGCGAGCAACGCCGACGGCGCCGCGGGTGGCCACCGGCCGGGGCCCACCAGAACGTCCGGAGACGGCCACGGCTCATGTCGGCCCACCCAGCCGTTAGGCTGGAGTCGTGGCAGTCGTCGATGTATCCGAAGAGCTGAAGTCCCTCTCCTCGACCATGGGGTCGATCGAGGCCGTCCTGGACCTCGACAAGATGAGGGCCGATATCGCTGCGCTCGAGGAGCAGGCAGCGGCCCCCGACCTCTGGGACGACGTGGAGAACGCCCAGAAGGTCACCAGTCGGCTGTCCTACCTCCAGGGGCAGCTGCGCAAGGCCGAGGAGCTGCGAGGCCGCGTCGACGACCTCGAGGTGCTGTTCGAGCTGGCCGCCGACGAGGCCGACGAGGACACCCAGGCCGAGGCGGAGGCCGAGCTGACCGCGGTCCGCAAGGCGGTCGACGAGCTGGAGGTGCGCACGCTCCTCTCCGGCGAGTACGACTCCCGCGAGGCCGTCGTGAACATCCGCGCCGAGGCGGGCGGCGTCGACGCCGCCGACTTCGCCGAGAAGCTGCAGCGCATGTACCTGCGCTGGGCCGAGCGGCACGGCTACAAGACGGAGCTGTACGAGACCTCGTACGCCGAAGAGGCCGGCATCAAGTCGACCACCTTCGCCGTCAACGTGCCGTACGCCTACGGCACGCTCTCCGTGGAGCAGGGCACGCACCGCCTGGTCCGGATCTCCCCGTTCGACAACCAGGGCCGCCGCCAGACGTCGTTCGCCGGCGTCGAGGTGCTGCCCGTCGTCGAGCAGACCGACCACATCGAGATCGACGAGTCCGACCTGCGCGTGGACGTGTACCGCTCCTCGGGCCCCGGCGGCCAGGGCGTCAACACGACCGACTCCGCGGTCCGGCTGACGCACATCCCGACCGGCATCGTGGTCTCCTGCCAGAACGAGCGCTCGCAGATCCAGAACAAGGCCACCGCCATGAACGTCCTCCAGGCGAAGCTGCTGGAGCGGCGCCGCCAGGAGGAGCAGGCCAAGATGGACGCCCTCAAGGGCGACGGCGGCAACTCCTGGGGCAACCAGATGCGGTCGTACGTCCTGCACCCGTACCAGATGGTCAAGGACCTGCGGACGGAGTTCGAGGTCGGCAACCCGCAGGCGGTGCTGGACGGCGACATCGACGGCTTCCTGGAGGCCGGCATCCGCTGGCGCAAGCAGCAGGAGCAGGAGAAGTAAGCCGGGTACTCCCGCAGCAACCGTCGCCTCCGGGGCGGCGGTTGCTTTTTGTTGTGGTGATTTGGTTACAGTCGTACGCCGCCGAGCCCCATAAAGCCCCGCAATCCGGTCATCCGCTCTTTATTTGACCTTGACGGTCCGTTGGGATCTGGGAAGGGTAGTGCGCGGCATGCGTATGTCTGGGGCGCGTGTGAAACGGGGAATCGAGCGAACCGCCCGCGCAGCGGGCCGCGAGTCGCATACCCCCATCGGCCGTCGCCCCGCACAGAAATGCCCCAATGACACATGAGCTACTGGGGGTAGCAACCAGATGACCAAGAAGACGCGGGTGCGCGTAGCGCGCGTTGCAGCCGGTGCGGTGATAGCGCTGGGCGCGTCGCTGACCGTGACGGGCGCCGCTTCGGCGACCGAGTCGGGCCAGCCCACCGCCACGAGCGACGACGACGGCGTCGGCATCTTCGGCGGCCTCTTCGGCGGCGGTGACGGCGGCGAGGACAACGGCGGCGCGGTCGGCGGCGACGACGGCGGCGAGACCGGCGGCGACGAGACCGGCGGCCTCATCAGCGGTGGCGGCGACGGCGGCGAGGACGACGGCGGCGTGATCGGCGGTGACGACAACGGCGGCCAGAACGGCGGCGACAACGGCATCGGCGGTGGCAACGGCGGCGACGACAGCATCGGTGGCGGTAACGGCATCGGCGGTGGCGACGGCGGCAACGGTGGCGACAACGGCATCGGTGGCGGCGACGGCGGCAACGGTGGCGACAACGGCATCGGTGGCGGCGACGGCGGCAACGGTGGCGACGACAGCATCGGTGGCGGCGATGGCGGCAACGGTGGCGACAACGGCATCGGTGGCGGCGACGGTGGCAGCACCGGCGGCGACGTCAGCGGTGGTGACGACGGCACCGGTACCGACAACGAGGGCACCAAGCCGATCGAGCAGCCTGGCGACTCCAAGGAAGACATCGCCAACACGCCCGGTCAGGCCCAGGACACGCCCCAGGGCGGTCAGCAGCAGGCCGGTGGCGAGCTGGCCGAAACCGGTTCGTCCGGTACGACCTTCCTGCTGATCGGTGCGGCGACGATGATCGCCGGTGGCATCGGCTTCCGCATGATGCCGCGCCTGATCAACAAGGGCGGCGCCGCCGCGGCCTGAGGCCGTCGCGCGCCGTAGCGAGTAACACAGCACGGCAGAGGGCCCGGCGCGGATTCCGCGCCGGGCCCTGGTGCGTCGTCGAAAGGATCGATCGGGCTTCAGCTCACCCGGTCCAGCAGCAGGCCCACCGCGACCAGCGCCACCAGCAGCACCACGAGGGCCGCCGGGGGGATCTGCGCGAAGAGCCCGGTCAGGCCGCTCTGCTGCTGCAGCCGCTCCCTGCTGGCCCGGCACACCGGGCAGCGGCCCTCGCTCACGGGGGCCGCGCAGTTGGCGCACACCAGTCGGTCGTACGTCATGCGACCTCCTTCTCACCAGCTCCAACGCGCGGGCCGGCGCATTGGTTCCCTCTTCTACTGTGCCAGCTCGCCGGTCCCTCGGCGCGCTTACCGGAATCCTTGCAGCGCACGGCATTTTCCGGCCGTCCGCGGGCCCTCGGCCGGAGCCGGAATGTGCTCGTTTTGTCCCCGTAGGTGCCGTGAATAAACGCACCAAGACCGGACGCCGACTGCGCCGCGGCTCGTGCTTCGCGTATGGTCACGCTCACCGACGGGAGCCGCAACTCGGCAACCCGTGCCCCTACCCAGGTCGACCGTGGTGCATCAGTGATCCGATTCGACAACGTCTCCAAGACCTACCCGAAGCAGAACCGCCCTGCGCTCAGGGACGTCTCGCTCGAGATCGAACGAGGCGAGTTCGTCTTCCTGGTGGGCTCCTCGGGCTCCGGCAAGTCCACCTTCCTGCGGCTGCTCCTGCGCGAGGAGCGGGCCAGCCACGGTGCGGTGCACGTACTGGGCAAGGATCTCGGGAAGCTGTCCAACTGGAAGGTCCCGCAGATGCGGCGCCAGGTGGGCACGGTCTTCCAGGACTTCCGGCTGCTCCCGAACAAGACCGTCGGGCAGAACGTCGCGTTCGCCCTGGAGGTCATCGGCAAGCCGCGCGGCCAGATCCGCAAGACCGTCCCCGAGGTGCTCGACCTCGTCGGCCTGGGCGGCAAGGAGGACCGGATGCCGGGCGAGCTGTCCGGCGGTGAGCAGCAGCGCGTCGCGATCGCCCGGGCGTTCGTCAACCGCCCGATGCTGCTGATCGCCGACGAGCCGACCGGCAACCTCGACCCGCAGACCTCCGTCGGCATCATGAAGCTGCTGGACCGGATCAACCGCACCGGCACGACGGTGGTCATGGCGACCCACGACCAGCAGATCGTCGACCAGATGCGCAAGCGGGTCATGGAACTAGAAAAGGGCCGGCTCGTACGCGACCAGTCGCGCGGCGTGTACGGCTACCAGCACTAAGCGTGTACGGCCCCCAGTACTGAAAGGACGCCATGCGCGCCCAGTTCGTCCTGTCGGAGATCGGCGTCGGTCTCCGCCGAAACCTCACGATGACCTTCGCCGTCATCGTCTCCGTGGCTCTCTCGCTCGGCCTCTTCGGCGCCTCGCTGCTGATGCGCGACCAGGTCAGCACGATGAAGGGCTACTGGTACGACAAGGTCAACGTCTCCATCTTCTTCTGCAACAAGAACGACGCCGACTCCGGCGCCAACTGCGCCAAGGGCGCGGCCACCACGCAGCAGAAGAACGACATCCGCGCCGAGCTCGACCGGCTGCCGATCGTCGAGAAGGTGCAGTACGAGTCCAGTGACCAGGCGTACAAGCACTACAAGGAGCAGTTCGGCGACACGCCCGTCGCGGGCCTCGTCACCCCCGACCAGCTGCCGGAGTCCTTCCGGGTCAAGCTGAAGGACCCGACCAAGTTCGCGGTCATCAAATCGGCCTTCAGCGAGCGGCCCGGCGTCCAGGAGGTCCAGGACCAACGGGACACCGTGGAGCCGCTGTTCAACCTGCTCAACGGCATGAATATCGCCGCGCTGTGCGTGATGGGGCTGATGCTGGTCGTTGCGCTGTTGCTGATCGTCAACACCGTACGGGTGTCGGCGTTCAGCAGGCGGCGGGAGACCGGGATCATGCGGCTGGTGGGCGCGTCCAGCTTCTACATCCAGATGCCGTTCATCCTGGAGGCCGCCATCGCCGGCCTGATCGGCGCCGCGTTCGCGTGTGTCCTGATCGTCGGCGGCAAGTTCATCCTCGTGAACAACTGGCTGGCGGAGAAGATCCAGGTGATCAACTTCATCGGCTGGGACTCCGTGGTGGCGGTGCTCCCATTGGTCCTGCTCATCGGTCTTCTGATGCCGGCGCTCGCCGCGTTTTTCGCGCTCCGCAAGTATCTGAAGGTGTGAGTTATGCCAAGAGCGCCGTACGGGCAACTGCCCGTACGGCGCTTCTTTCTGGCCTAGACTCACCGGCATGTCGGGCCGATTGCACTTTGTCCGGCCCCGCCGCATCCGCCGCGGGGCGGCCCTGACGTTGGTCTTCGCGAGCGTGCTCGGCACGGGCGCGGCCGCCGGCACGTGGAGCGGCGAAGGCCGAGAAGGGGCGGAGCACCGGATACCGGTACGTACCGTCGCCGACGGCCGCTCGGCCGCGGACGGCACGGCGGACCGCGAGGCCGTCGAGGAAGCCGCCAACGAGGCGCTCAAGGCGGGCAAGTCCGGCAGCCAGGCCGCCGCAGACGTGGTCAGCCGCAGCGGCGACCGCTGGTCGACGGTCTACACCGCGGGCGAGTACGAGGACTTCAGACAGCAGCTCGACGGCGAGTACGTCGGCGTCGGCCTGTGGCTGCGCCAGGCCGAGGGCGGTCACGTCCGGGTCTCCCGCGTCCGTCCCGACAGTCCCGCCGCGCGGGCCGGCATCGCGCCCGGTGACGCGCTGCTCGCCGTCGACGGCCACCCCACCCGGCACCGTCCGGTCACCGAGGTCGTGGCCCGGCTGCGCGGCGACGCCGGTGCCGGACCCCGTACCCGGGCCGCCACGGCCCCCGGTACGCCCGTCGCACTGAAGCTTCAGCGCGCGGACCTGCACTGGTCCGCGACGCTGCACCGCGCCCGGCTGCGCACGGCGAACGTCACGGTCGAGCGCCCGGCCGCGCCCGGGGGCATGACCCGGATCAAGGTCGAGGCGTTCGCCAAGGGCACCGGCGAGGAGGTGCGCGAGGCGGTCCGCTCGGCGCCGCCCGGCGGCGTCCTGCTGGACCTGCGCGGCAACACCGGCGGCCTGGTCGGGGAGGCGGTCACCGCGGCCGCCGCGTTCCTCGACGGCGGCCTGGTCGCCACGTACGACGTACGCGGCAGCCAGCGCGCGCTGTACGCCGACCGCGGCCGGGCCACGAAGGCGCCGCTGGTCGTGCTGGTCGACGGCGGCACGATGAGCGCGGGCGAGCTGCTGGCGGGGGCGCTGCAGGACCGCGGCCGGGCGGTGGTGATCGGCTCGCCGACCTTCGGCAAGGGCTCGGTCCAGATGCCCAGCAAGCTCCCGGACGGCTCGGTCGCCGAGCTGACCGTCGGCCACTACCGCACGCCGTCCGGCCGCGGCGTCGACGGCCGCGGCATCACCCCCGACATCCCCGCCGACGACCGGGCGGAGAGCCGGGCCAGGACAGTAATGAGTGGCCTCGGAGGCGGGTCGTAGTGCGAAAATGGCCGCACTATGGCTAAGGCGAACGCGAAGACGAAGGCGAAGCGGCAGGCCGCGGAGGCCGGGCGCAAGCTCATTGCGCAGCACAAGAAGGCGCGGCACGACTACCTCATCATCGACACCTACGAGTGCGGCCTCGTGCTCTCGGGCACGGAGGTGAAGTCGCTGCGGCAGGGGCGGGCTTCGCTCGTGGACGGCTTCGTGCAGATCGACGGCGGCGAGGCGTGGCTGCACAACGTGCACATCCCCGAGTACGCGCAGGGCACGTGGACGAACCACGCGGCGCGCCGCAAGCGGAAGCTGCTGCTGCACCGCGAGGAGATCGACAAGCTGGCCTCGAAGTCCCAGGAGACGGGCCACACGATCGTCCCGCTCCAGCTGTACTTCCTGAAGGGGCGCGCGAAGGTCGAGATCGCGCTGGCCAAGGGCAAGAAGGAGTACGACAAGCGGCAGACCCTGCGCGAGCAGCAGGACCGTCGCGAGGCAGACCGGGCGATCTCGGCGGTGCGCCGGCGGCAGCGGGCCTGACCTGCGCGGAAGCCCCGGCGAACGCCCCCTGGGAATATGCTGGCACGGTGCCACGTTGTTCCCGTACGATGGCACATGTACCTCGCAGGACGGGGTGCACGGACTCCGCGCAAGCGGCGGTTCACATTTGAAAAATCAACATGGGGATGATCGGTTTCGACAGCGGATGTCGAAGCAGGGGAAGCGAGCCGAGGAAGCGGCAATGATCTCGTTAACCATATGTCGCAACCAATAATCGCCAACACCAAGCGCGATTCCTTCGCCCTCGCTGCCTAAGTAGCGACCTGCGAAGTGTCAGCCCGGGGATGATCCCGACCCGGATCCTGGCATCAGCTAGGGGTCTTATCCACTGAGCCCGGTCACGGGGTTCTGTGGAGACATCAAACAGTGACTGAGCCCGTCGGAGACTTGTCCGCGTGATCTCCGGGGCTGAGAAAATCGCAGCGGACTGCGCTCGGAGAAGCCCTGATTCTGCACCGTTGGACGCGGGTTCGATTCCCGCCATCTCCACCGAACGGAGGCCCCGGCCTCCGGACATCCCATGTGGGCAGGAGCCCCGCCGCCGTCAGGCAGCGGGGCTTCTGTCATTTCCGGGCCCATGGCCGCCGCCCCAGGAGCGTCACGCCCAGCGCGAGCGCCGCGGCGGCTGCCGGCACCGCGTATCCGGAGCCGTCCGGGCCCAGCTGGTCCGTGGCCCAGCCGCCCGCCGCCGAGCCGGCCGCGATGCCGGCCAGCAGCGCGGTCACGGCGAGCGTCAGGCCCTCGTTGACCTGGCCGGCGGGCGTCAGGGCCTGTACCCGGCCCATGCCGGTGACCATGGTCGGCGCGGTCGCCATCCCGGCGACGAGCAGGACGCCCGCCAGCACCGCGAGGCTGCCGCTCGCCGCCCCGAGGAGCGGCAGCAGCATCAGGACCGCAATGGCCGCCACACAGCCCGTGAAGCGCGCCGAGGGCCGCCCGGCGGGCGGCAGCAGCCCGTACAGCAGGCCCGCGGCGCACGACCCGGCCGCCTGCAGCGCCAGGATGCCGCCCGCCGCCGCCCGCACCCCGTGCCCGTCGGCGAAGCCGATCGTGACGACCTCCAGGGAGCCGAACACCGCGCCCGTGCAGAGGAAGGTCAGCAGGAGCGGCGGCAGACCGGGGCGGCGCAACGGAGAGCGGGCGCTGTCCTTACGGGCCGCGGGCGGCGGCTCCGTACGGCGCTGCGAGGCGAACAGCAGTACCCCGGTCAGCAGCAGCACGGCCCCGGTGAGCGTGCCCGCCTCCGGGAACAGCGCCGTGCACAGGAAGGCCGCGAGCACCGGGCCGAGCATGAAGCACACCTCGTCCGCCGCCTGTTCGAAGGAGTTGGCGGTGTGCAGGGCGCGCGGGTCGGTGCGGAAGAGATGCGCCCAGCGGGCGCGGGACATGCCGCCGGTGTTGGGCGTGGTGGCCGTGCAGAGGTACGCGGCGAAGAGTGTCCAGGCGGGCGCGTCGAGCCGTACGCACAGCACGAGGGCGAGCGAGCCGGCCACCGCGAGCAGCGTGGCGGGCGGCGCGACCCTGGCCTGCCCGTACCGGTCGACCAGCCGCGCGGTCCACGGCGCGACGACGGCGGTCGCGGCGAGCCCCATGGCGGTCACGGCCCCGGCCAGCGCGTACGAGCCGCGCGACCCGGCGATCATCAGTACCGCGCTGACGCTGAACATCCCCATGGGGAGCCGCGCCATCAGGTTGGCCGCGGTGAAGGCCCGGGTGCCGGGCACGGCGAAGATCCGGGCGTACGGGCGGAGGAACGGCAGGCGTACCGGGCGCCGGGGGCGGGCGGGAACGGGCGGGGCGGTCACGGGCCGGGCGGCGAGGAAGAGGATCACCCCTTTACGGTCGGGCCAGCGGCCCCGGACCGTCCAACACCTGTTCCCCACGCATTCACCGCTTCCCGTTGTCAATCCGTTGTCCCCCGGGCCGCCGTCCCGCCACTTCACCTTTGTCACCATGGGCGCGTGCCCCACGACATAGAGCCGCGACTGCTGCGGGCCTTCACGGCCGTCGCCGACGAGCTGCACTTCACCCGTGCCGCCGCCCGTCTGTACGTCGCCCAGCAGGCCCTCAGCCGGGACATCCGCCGCCTGGAGCGGGACCTCGGCACCGTGCTGTTCCTGCGCACCACCCGCCAGGTGCGCCTCACCCCCGAAGGCGAGCGGCTGCTCCCGTATGCGCAGCGCGTGCTGGCCGCGCACGACGAGCTGTCCGCGGCGTTCCACGAAGGCGCGGGGCACGAGCGCCCGCTGCTCGTCGACGTCGGCGCGCCCGTGGGCACCGCGCACCGGGTACTGGAGCGGGCCCGGGCGGCGGCGCCCGGCCTGGAGTTCGTCGCGCGCTTCCACAGCGGCCTGACCGGCGCCGCCGAAGGGCTGCTGGCGGGCGGCCTGGACGTGTCCTTCGGGCGGATCGCGGGGCTGCCGCGGGGAGTGCGGACCCGGCTGGCCCACCACCCGGTGCGGTACGAGCCGATGGCCGTCCTGCTGCCCGCGGAGCACCCGCTGGCCGCCCGCGCGGCCGTGCCCGTGGACGCGCTCGCGGGGGAGACGCTGTACACGGGGGCGGGCAACGCGCACACCGCGGAGTGGACCGCCCTGGCGGCGCGCCTTTTCGAAGGGCGCGGCATTCAGGCGGCCGCGCCGTACCCGGAGATCGACGGCCCGGCCGAATTCCTCCGCGTCGTACGGAAGCGCGGCTGGTCCGTACTGGCCAGCGTCGAGTTCATCGAAGCGCCCGGGATGGTGCTGCGGCCCCTCGTGGACCCCGTACCGCTGTCCCCGGTGTCGGTGGTCTGGCGCCGGGGGCTGCGCCACCCGGGGCTGGACGCGCTGCTGGCCGCGGCGCGCGAGCTGGGCAAGGAGGGCGGATGGCTGGCTCGCCCCGAGGGCGCCTGGCTGCCGCCCGAGGACGCCCGGCTGATGGCGGCGTGAGCGCCGCGCAGCGTGCTCCGGCCGGCACTCACCGTGCCCCGCGGCCCCGGGTGAGCGCGATATTGCGTCGGTGACACCTGGCGGCACCGCGGCGAAACGCGCCGTCCCTAGCTTCGGACCGGGAGACCCGAGAGCTGGGAGGCGCGATGACAGCGGCACGCAAGGGCAAGCGGTGGATCGAGGAGTGGGACCCCGAGGACGAGGCGTTCTGGGCGGCCAAGGGGGAGCGGATCGCGCGGCGGAACCTGTGGTTCTCCGTGCTGTCCGAGCACATCGGGTTCTCGGTGTGGAGCCTGTGGTCGGTGATGGTCCTGTTCATGGGGCCCGAGTACGGGCTGGACCCGGCGGACAAGTTCTTCCTGGTGGCCGTGCCGACGCTGGTCGGCGGCGTGCTGCGGGTGCCGTACACCTTCGCGGTGGCGAAGTTCGGGGGCCGGAACTGGACGATCATCAGCGCGCTGATGCTGCTGGTGCCGACCATCGCCGCGTGGATGGTGATGGAGCCGGGGACGTCGTACCTCACGTTCATCCTGGTGGCAGCGCTCACGGGGGTCGGCGGGGGGAACTTCGCCTCGTCGATGACCAACATCAACTCCTTCTACCCGCTCCGGAAGAAGGGCTGGGCGCTCGGGCTGAACGCCGGCGGCGGGAACATCGGTGTACCGGTGATTCAGCTGGTGGGGCTGCTGGTCATCGGGACGGCGGGCGCCGCCTCGCCGCACATCGTGCTGGGGATCTACATCCCGCTCGCGGTGGTCTCCGCGGTGCTCTGCGCGCTGTTCATGGACAATCTCGCGCCGGTGAAGAACGACACGGGTGCCGCCAAGGACGCGGCCCGCGACCCGCACACCTGGATCATGTCGGTGCTGTACATCGGGACGTTCGGGTCGTTCATCGGGTACAGCTTCGCCTTCGGGCTCGTCCTGCAGAACCAGTTCGCGCAGACGCCGCTGCAGGCGGCCTCGCTCACGTTCATCGGGCCGCTGCTCGGCTCGCTGATCCGGCCCGTGGGCGGCAAGCTCGCCGACCGCTTCGGTGGCGCGCGCATCAGCCTGTGGAACTACGCCGCGATGGGTGCCGCGACCCTCGTCGTGATCTACGCGTCGGCGCAGAAGTCGCTGCCGGTCTTTCTCGTCGGGTTCATCGCGCTGTTCGTGCTGAGCGGGCTGGGCAACGGGTCGACGTTCAAGATGATTCCGGGGATCTTCCAGGCGAAGGCGGTACGCAAGGGGCTGACCGGTGAGGCGGCCGCTTCGTACGGGCGGCGGCTCTCGGGGGCCTCGATGGGGCTGATCGGCGCGGTCGGCGCGCTCGGCGGGCTGGCCATCAACCTGGCGTTCCGGCAGGCGTTCATGACCGCGGGCTCCGGTACCCCCGCCTTCGTGTCCTTCCTCGTCTTCTACGCCCTGTGCCTGGCCGTGACCTGGGCCGTATACCTCCGGCGCCCGGCACCGGAGCCGCACGCGCGCACCGAAGAGGCGCAGCGCCCGGCATACGCGGAGGTGTGATCCGCCGCACCCGAGGAGTGGCCCCGGCGGGAACGTCCGGGGCCTCTCGGGCGTAACACTGGGGAAATAACGGTGAACCCGGGTCGTCACGGACCCTTGGCAGCATCAGCAGCAAGTCCGGTCTGCCGGTCCGCCCCGGGACGGGCGGCCGGCCCGGTGAGGCCAGGCCGCCGTTGAGCCGGCGCACAACACTGCGAAGCGGGACGAGAGCCACTATGCACGACGGACAGCGAAACGAACTGCGGGACGAGAGCGGGCCGCGTCAGCAGGGCGGCGAGCGGGGCGGCGGGCTGCCGCTGGCCGGGTTCACGGTCGGGGTGACCGCGGCCCGCCGCGCCGCCGAGCTCGGCACGCTGCTGGAGCGCCGTGGCGCCGAGGTCGTGCACGCGCCCGCGCTGCGCATCGTGCCGCTCACCGACGACGCCGAGCTGCTGGCCGCCACCAAGCAGCTCATCGACGACGCGCCGGACATCGTCGTGGCCACCACCGCCATCGGCTTCCGCGGCTGGGTGGAGGCCGCCGAGGGCTGGGGCCTGGGCACGGCGCTGCTGGAGCGGCTGGGCGGCGTCCAGCTGCTCGCCCGCGGCCCGAAGGTGCGCGGCGCGATCCGCGCGGCGGGCCTCACCGAGGAGTGGTCGCCCGCCTCGGAGTCCATGGCCGAGGTGCTGGACCGGCTGCTGGAGGAGGGCGTGGCCGGCAAGCGGCTCGCGGTCCAGCTGCACGGCGAGCCGTTGCCCGGCTTCGTGGAGTCGCTGCGCGCCGCGGGCGCAGAGGTGGTCGGCGTCCCGGTCTACCGCTGGATGCCGCCGGAGGACATCGGCCCGGTCGACCGCCTCCTGGACGGCATCCTCGCGCGCACGGTGGACGCCGTGACGTTCACCAGCGCCCCGGCCGCCGCTTCGCTGCTGCGCCGCGCCGAGGAGCGGGGCGTCCAGGGCGAGGTGCTGGACGCGCTGCGGCACGACGTACTGCCCGCGTGCGTCGGCCCGGTGACCGCGCTGCCCCTGGAGAACCACGAGATCGCCACGGTCCAGCCGGAGCGCTTCCGGCTGGGCCCGCTCGTGCAGCTCCTCTGCCACGAACTGCCCGGCCGCGTCCGCCCGTTGCCGGTCGCCGGGCGCCGCGTGGAGATCCGCGGGCACGCGGTCCTCATCGACGGCGAGCTGCGGCCCGTGCCGCCCGCCGGGATGTCGCTGCTGCGCGCGCTGGCCAAGCGGCCCGGCTGGGTGGTCTCGCGCGGCGAGCTGCTGCGGGCGCTGCCCGGCGCGGGCCGCGACGAGCACGCGGTGGAGACCGCGATGGCCCGGCTGCGGGTCGCGCTGGGCGCGCCGAAGCTGATCCAGACGGTGGTCAAGCGCGGCTACCGGCTGTCCCTCGATCCGCACGCGGAGACGAAGTACGCGGACGCGTAAGGGCGTTGGCCGCCCGCCGGCCGGAGAATGCCCGCGCGCGAGGACGGTACCGAGGCTTCCGGCCGGGCGCCGGGCCGGGCACTCTGGAGGGAGACGTTGTCCCCGAAGGAGTGACAGGCACATGGCGGCCCCTTACGACCTGCGGTTCGACTGCGGGCGGATCTGCCTGGACCTGGTGGCCACGGCCGGCGAGCCGCCGGCCGAACGGCTCCTCGGCCCCGACCACTTGCGGGCCTGGCTCATCGGCGCGGGCGTCGTCCCGCGCAGTACCGCGCTCGACGCCGTCGACGGCAGCTGGGTCGCGCGCTTCCGGGCGCTGCGCGAACTGCTGCGGCGCATCGTGCACGACGAGATCCGCGGCCGGGCGGCCGACCGCGACCTGGCGCTGCTCAACGCCACCGCCGAGGCCCCGCCCCCGCCCGAGCGAGCCGTACGCGGCGTGGACGGCGTACTGGAGCGCCGCCCGGCGCGCCCGCCGGACTGTGCCGGGCTGATGTCCGCGGTCGCCCGGGACGCCGTCGGGCTGCTGACCGACGCGGTGGCCCGCGGCCGGCTGCGGCAGTGCGAGGGCGAGGCGTGCTCGCGGATCTACCTGGACACCTCGCGCGGGCGCCGGCGGCGCTGGTGCTCCAGCGAGGTGTGCGGCAACCGCGAGCGGGTGGCCCGCCACCGCCGCCGCGCCACCCTCGGCCCCGCCTCCCGCGTCACGGGCTGAACACCGGAGCCGCCACTCGCTGAACACCGGAGCCGCCACTCGCTGAACACCGGATTCGTCACCCGCTGAACACCGGAGCCCCCGCGTCCGTACTCCCCTGGGCCGGCCCGCATGAAAGGGCTGTCCGTACTGTCGACCGGGGAGTGGCGTTGCGCAAGGATGCCGTCGTGGCCGACCGGACGACGCCCGACGAAGAGCTCATGCGGGCCCTGTACGAGGAGCACGCGGGACCGCTCCTCGCATTCGTCCTGCGGCTCGTGGCCGGCGACCGGCACCGCGCCGAGGACGTCGTACAGGAGACCCTGCTGCGCGCCTGGCGCAACGCCGACCAGCTCCAGCGCGCGACCGGCTCCGTCCGCCCCTGGCTGGTCACCGTGGCCCGCCGGATCGTCATCGACGGGCACCGCAGCCGCCAGGCCCGCCCCCAGGAGGTGGACGCCGCGCCCCTGGAGACGCTGCCCGCCGCCGACGAGATCGACCGCGCGCTGCGCCTGATGACGATCTCCGAGGCGCTGGCCGACCTCAGCCCGGCGCACCGGGAGGCCCTGATCGAGACGTACTTCAGGGGACGTACGGTCAATGAGGCGGCGGAGGTGCTGCGGGTACCGCCCGGGACCGTACGGTCGCGGGTCTTCTACGCGCTGCGCTCCTTGAAGCTCTCGCTGGAAGAACGAGGAGTGACGGCGTGAACCGGCCCCATCCGCCCGCCGAGCCGGCGGACCACACCGATGTCGGCGCCTACGCACTCGGCGTCCTGGACGCCGCCGACGCCGCCCGTTTCGAGGAGCACCTCGCGGGCTGCGACCGCTGCGCCGCCGAGCTGGACGGCCTGCTGGGCATGGGGCCGGTGCTGGCGGACCTCGCCGACGACGGTACGGGCGGCCCGCCGTCCGAGGCCACGCTCGCCCCGACGCCCTCCCGGCGCGTCCTGAGCGGTCTGCTGGGCGAGGTCACCGCGGCCCGGCGGCGCCGCCGCGGCCGCCGCCTCGCGCTCGTCGCGGCGGCCGCCGCGCTGATCGTCGGCGGGCCGCTCGCCACCCTGGCCGTCACCGGGGACGAGCCTCGGCCGCCGCGGCAGATCGCGAGCCCGGCCGAGCAGATGTACGACAGCGGTGGCCGCAAGCACACCGCGGTCGACCCGGTCACCAAGGTCACCGCGGGCGTGACGATGGCCGACCGGCCCTGGGGCACCTCCGTCGCCCTCCGCCTCGGCAACGTCAAGGGCCCGCTGAGCTGCTCCCTCATCGCGATCGGCAAGGACGGCGAACGGCAGACGGTCACCACCTGGGCGGTGCCCTACGGCGGGTACGGCATCGAGGGCGGCAGTACGAAGTGGAGCAGGCAGCCGCTGTACACCAATGGCGGCGCCGCCATGCACCGCGCCGAGATCGACCGCTTCGAAATCCGCACCCTGGACGGCGAGCGGCTGGCCGCCGTCGACGTGTGACCGGCTCTTTCGCGTGCCTCACAGGTGCGCCCGCGACCTGCTTCGCGTACGGTTGACGGCTGCCCTACGCACAGCAGAAGGGGGCCTGGGTGGCCGCGCAGAACGCCACGCACGCGCCGGAGAACTCCACGCACGCGCCGGATTCCGTAGTACCCGAAAGCGACGGCGACTCCGTACGCGACCGCGAGATCGCGGGCGAGCAGTCGCACCTGGACCGGGTGTACCGGCGCCTCGAGGAGAAGATCGACGAGGCGCAGTTCCTGATGGCCGACGCTGCCAAGCGCGGCCAGGTCGGCACGCCCGGCGCGCTCGCCGAGCGGGACGCGCAGGTCTTCCAGGCCGGTGTCCATCTGCACCGCCTCAACTCCGAGTACGAGGACTTCCTCTTCGGCCGCATCGACCTGCTCCTGGGCAAGGACGGCAAGCGGGGCCCGGACGGCGCGTACACCTCCGTCGAGCCCGCCGACGGCGCGATCAGCGAGGACAACCGCGCGGAGATCGCCGAGACGCTGCACATCGGCCGCCTCGGCGTGCTGGACGCGGACTACTCGCCGCTGGTCATCGACTGGCGGGCACCGGCCGCCGCGCCGTTCTACCGGGCCACGCCGGTCTCCCCGGGCCGCGTCGTGCGCCGCCGCGTCATCCGCTCCAAGGGCCGCCGCGTCCTGGGCGTCGAGGACGACCTGATGCGCCCGGAGGTCACCGCCACCCTGGACGGCCAGGAGCTCCCGGCGATCGGCGACGGCGCGCTGATGGCGGCCCTCGGCCGGGCCCGCAGCCACTCCATGCGCGACATCGTCGCCTCCATCCAGGCCGAGCAGGACATGGTGATCCGGGCGCCCGCCGCCTCCGTCACCGAGGTCGAGGGCGGCCCCGGTACGGGCAAGACCGCGGTCGCCCTGCACCGCGCCGCCTACCTGCTCTACCAGGACCGGCGCCGCTACGCGGGCGGCATCCTCATCGTCTCGCCCACCCCGCTGCTGGTCGCCTACACCGAGGGCGTGCTGCCCTCGCTCGGCGAGGAGGGCCAGGTCGCCATCCGCGCGCTGGGCTCCCTCGTGGAGGGCGCGGAGGCCACGGCCTACGACCCGCCCGAGGTGGCCCGTATCAAGGGCTCCTCGCGGATGGTGAAGGTACTGCGCAAGGCGGCCAGGGGCGCCCTGGAGCTGTCCGCCGGCGCCGCTCCGGCCGCGGAGCCGGACGGCCAGCTCGCCTTCGGCGCCTTTGACGACGAGGGGGACACGGAGGACACCGCCCCGGCCGTACCCACCGACCGCCTCCGCGTCGTCGCCTTCGGGGCCCGCATCGAGCTGGACGCCGCCGAGCTGCGCCGCATCCGGCAGGCCGTGCTCGGCGGCACCGCGCCGGTCAACCTGCTGCGCCCGCGCGCCCGCCGGCTGATCCTGGACGCGCTGTGGGCGAAGACCGGCGGGGACCGCCGCTACAGCGATCCGGAGCTGGCCGCAGAGGCGCGCTCCGGCTTCGACGAGGACATCACCACCGAGCAGGACTTCGCCGACTTCCTGGACGCCTGGTGGCCGGAGCTGACCCCGCGCCGGGTGCTGGCCGCCATGACCGACGAGAAGCTGCTGGGCCGCTGGTCGCGCCGGGTGCTGCAGAACCGCGAGGTACGGAAGCTGGCCCGCTCGCTGAGCCGGCTGGACGCGCGGGGCCAGGGCCCGCTGTCCGTCCACGACGTCGCGCTCCTGGACGAGCTGCAGCTCATCCTCGGCGCCCCGGCACGCCCGGCCCGGCCCCGCGAGGCCGACCCGCTGGACCAGCTCACCGGCCTGGAGGAGCTGACCACCTTTGCGGACCGTAATTCCTCGGGGCGCAGCCGCCGCGAGCGGCTCGCGGAGGAGCGTACGGACTATGCGCACGTCATCGTCGACGAGGCGCAGGACCTCACGCCCATGCAGTGGCGGATGGTCGGGCGCCGCGGCCGGCACGCCACGTGGACCGTGGTGGGCGACCCGGCGCAGTCCTCGTGGTCGGACCCGGACGAGGCGGGCGAGGCACGGGACGAGGCGCTGGGCACCCGCCCGCGCCGCCGCTTCACCCTCACCGTGAACTACCGCAACCCGGCCGAGGTCGCCGAGCTGGCGTCCCGGGTGCTGGCGCTGGCCATGCCGGGCATGATCGCGCCGGAGGCGGTGCGCTCCACGGGCCTGCGGCCGCGGTTCGCCGTGGCGGGGGACCGGCTGGGCGATTCCGTACGGGAGGAGGCGCGCCGGCTGCTGGCCGAGGTGGACGGCACGGTCGGCGTGGTCGTCGCGATGGACCGGCGCGAGGAGGCCCGCGGCTGGCTCGCGGACCTGGGCGACCGCGTGGTGGCACTGGGCTCGCTGGAGGCCAAGGGCCTGGAGTACGACGCGACGCTGGTGGTCTCGCCCGCCGAGATCGCGGACGAGTCGCCGGCCGGGCTGCGCGTGCTGTACGTGGCGCTGACCCGGGCCACGCAGCGGCTGACGGTGGTCTCCGGGGCCCGCGACGAGCCGGACGCGGACGGGGTGCCGGACCTGCTGCGGGACTGAGCGGTACGGGCGGCCGTGGACGGGGCTACTGAAGACATCCCCCGCGACGGGAATCGCATATGGGGTTGGTTTGTTAGCCTGTAGGTGGCACCGGCCCGATCCAAGCCCCCGGGCCCAACCATCGTCGCTACGAGCGACCACTTGCCGCGAGGCGAGCATGGCGGGTCGGTGTCACTCAACTTCATCAGGAGGCGTCACGGGAGCTCCCGTGACGCCTCCGCTGCGTTCATCCGATGACGCGGACCTGTTCCGCCTGCGGTCCCTTGCGGCCCTGGGCGATCTCGAACTCCACCCGCTGGGTGTCCTCCAGATTGCGGAAGCCGTCGCCACTGATCGAGCTGTAGTGGACGAAGACGTCCGGTCCTCCGTCCTCCTGCGCGATGAATCCGTAACCCTTCTCGGAGTTGAACCACTTCACGGTGCCCTGAGCCATATTGCCCGTCCTTGCGTGTCTTTGGGGTGCTGCGCGCCAGATACTAAGGGCGGTACGGCAGATTTCCTCCCCATTCAGGCCGTTTTTCAGGCAAAGGAGTGGGGGGTTCCGCCGAGCTGACTAGCTCTCGTATGGTGGAAGTGCCTTTCCGAAACTTGTGGCTGGTTACCGTGTACCGGCCGGTAGGTGGGACGATCAGACGATGCGCAGGAGATTCGGACTCCTGGGGCAGCGCATGGGAAACAAGGGAAAGCAGAGGAAGTCGGCCATGGCAACGGCGCCTAGCGTCTCGTATTCGATGACGGTGCGACTGGAAGTTCCCGCGAGCGGCACCGCCGTCAGCCAGCTCACCACGGCCGTGGAGTCCTCCGGCGGGTCGGTCACCGGCCTCGACGTGACCGCTTCCGGCCACGAGAAACTCCGGATCGACGTCACCATCGCCGCGACGTCCACCGCGCACGCGGACGAGATCGTCCAGAAGCTGCGCGAGATCGAGGGCGTGTCGCTCGGCAAGGTCTCCGACCGTACGTTCCTGATGCACCTCGGCGGCAAGATCGAGATGTCGTCGAAGCACCCCATCCGCAACCGTGACGACCTCTCGATGGTCTACACGCCCGGCGTCGCCCGCGTCTGCCAGGCCATCGCCGACAACCCCGAGGACGCCCGCCGCCTGACCATCAAGCGCAACAGCGTCGCGGTGGTCACCGACGGCTCCGCCGTCCTCGGCCTCGGCAACATCGGCCCCAAGGCCGCGCTGCCCGTCATGGAGGGCAAGGCGGCCCTCTTCAAGCGCTTCGCCGGCATCGACGCCTGGCCGATCTGCCTGGACACCCAGGACTCCGACGCGATCGTGGAGATCGTCAAGGCCATCGCCCCCGGCTTCGCGGGCATCAACCTGGAGGACATCTCCGCGCCCCGCTGCTTCGAGATCGAGGCGCGGCTGCGCGAGGCCCTGGACATCCCGGTCTTCCACGACGACCAGCACGGCACCGCCATCGTCGTCCTCGCGGCCCTGACCAACGCGCTGCGCGTGGTCGGCAAGGACATCGGCGACGTGCGCGTCGTGATGTCCGGCGCGGGCGCCGCCGGTACGGCCATCCTCAAGCTGCTGCTCGCGGCCGGCGTCAAGCACGCCGTCGTCGCGGACATCCACGGTGTCGTGCACGCGGACCGCGAGGACCTGGTCGACGCCGACCCCGACTCGCCGCTGCGCTGGATCGCGGACAACACCAACCCCGAGGGCATCACCGGCACCCTCAAGCAGGCCGTGGTCGGCGCGGACGTCTTCGTCGGCGTCTCGGCGCCGAACGTCCTGGACGCCGACGACGTGTCCCGGATGGCCGACGGTGCGATCGTCTTCGCACTCGCCAACCCCGACCCGGAGGTCGACCCGGGCGAGGCCCGGCAGACCGCCGCCGTCGTGGCCACGGGCCGCTCGGACTTCCCGAACCAGATCAACAATGTGCTGGTCTTCCCGGGCGTCTTCCGCGGTCTGCTGGACGCGCAGTCGCGTACGGTCAACGAGGAGATGATGCTGGCCGCGGCCGGCGCGCTCGCGGACGTCGTCCTGGAGGACGAGCTGAACGCGAACTACATCATCCCCAGCGTTTTCAACGACAAGGTCGCCGGCGCCGTCGCCGGAGCCGTCCGGGACGCCGCGCACGCCGCCGGTGCGGCTGTGACGGGCACGACGGCCTGAGTACGGCGCGTCGCGTGACACGGGGCCCTCAGGGCCCCCATAGGGTGGCGGGCAGCGCATGGCTGGCCGCCACTCGGTGATCGGGCCCGGGACATGGTGCGGAGCGTCACCGGAGCGTCACCTTTTCGGAGCGATGGCGCTCTTCGTGTGACCCTCCAGGGCGCCGGATTGGCTTTACCGCCGCAGGTGGGGGCAGGATGCGTTACCGGGCGCGAGGGTCTGAACCACAGACCCGGGTCCGGGGACTGTCCGAGGGCCCTGGCAGCATCGGCTTCGCTGTGCCTGATGCGGCTCCGCCGCGTGGCACGCCCATTGGCAAGAAGAACACGGGAGTAATACATGAACCGCAGTGAGCTGGTGGCCGCTCTGGCCGACCGTGCCGAGGTGACCCGCAAGGACGCCGACGCCGTTCTGGCCGCGCTCGCCGAGACCGTCGGTGAGATCGTTGCCAAGGGCGACGAGAAGGTCACCATCCCCGGCTTCCTCACCTTCGAGCGCACCCACCGTGCCGCTCGCACCGCGCGCAACCCGCAGACCGGCGACCCCATCCAGATCCCGGCCGGCTACAGCGTGAAGGTCTCCGCGGGCTCCAAGCTCAAGGAAGCCGCCAAGGGCAAGTGATCCGGCACCGTGCTCCCGGGACGACGGAGCACGGACCGCATCCCAGGAGAGGCAGCCATCCCGGCCGGATGGCTGCCTTTCGCATAGGTACGGTCCGCCGCGGTGCGCGCCGGACGCTGGTACGTACCGCAGCAGGGCCCGTGTACGGCCCTGAGAACGCCGAAGGGCGGGCACCCCGGCCAGGGTGCCCGCCCTTCGGCGTTCAGGCGCTTCAGCCGTCGCTGGAGCCGTTCACCGGCTCCACGCGGCGATCAGCTGCTCAGTGAGCCGTTCGGCAGTTCGACCTTCGCGCCCAGCGAGACCAGCTTGTCCATGAAGTTCTCGTAGCCGCGGTTGATCAGGTCGATGCCGTGGACGCGGGACGTGCCCTGGGCCGCCAGCGCCGCGATCAGGTACGAGAAGCCGCCGCGCAGGTCGGGGATGACCAGGTCGGCGCCCTGCAGCTTGGTGGGGCCGCTGACGACCGCCGAGTGCAGGAAGTTGCGCTGGCCGAAGCGGCAGGCCGAGCCGCCCAGGCACTCGCGGTACAGCTGGATGTGCGCGCCCATCTGGTTCAGCGCGGAGGTGAAGCCGAGGCGCGACTCGTACACCGTCTCGTGGACGATCGACAGGCCGGACGCCTGGGTCAGCGCGACCACCAGGGGCTGCTGCCAGTCGGTCTGGAAACCGGGGTGTACGTCGGTCTCCAGGGCGATGGCGTTCAGCGGGCCGCCCGGGTGCCAGAAGCGGATGCCGTCGTCGTCGACCTCGAAGGCGCCACCGACCCGGCGGTAGGTGTTCAGGAAGGTCATCATCTCGCGCTGCGAGGCACCGCGTACGTAGACCTCGCCCTCGGTGGCCAGCGCCGCGGACGCCCAGGAGGCCGCCTCCAGGCGGTCCGGGAGCGCGCGGTGGTTGTAGCCGCCGAGCTTGTCGACACCGGTGATCCGGATGGTCCGGTCGGTGTCCATGGAGATGATCGCGCCCATCTTCTGCAGCACGCAGATGAGGTCCTCGATCTCGGGCTCCACGGCGGCGTTCGACAGCTCGGTGACGCCCTCCGCCAGTACGGCGGTCAGCAGCACCTGCTCGGTCGAGCCGACGGACGGGTACGGCAGCCGGATCTTGGTGCCGCGCAGCCGCTGCGGGGCCTCCAGGTACTGGCCGTCGGCCCGCTTCTCGATCGTCGCGCCGAACTGGCGCAGCACGTCGAAGTGGAAGTCGACCGGTCGGCCGCCGATGTCGCAGCCGCCCAGGCCCGGGATGAAGGCGTGGCCGAGGCGGTGCAGCAGCGGGCCGCAGAAGAGGATCGGGATCCGCGAGGACCCCGCGTGCGCGTCGATGTCCGCGACGTTGGCGCTCTCCACGTGCGACGGGTCGAGGATCAGTTCCCCGGACTCATCGCCCGGGCGGACGGTCACGCCGTGCAGCTGCAGCAGGCCGCGCACGACGCGCACGTCGCGGATGTCGGGCACATTGCGCAGCCGGCTCGGCTCACTGCCGAGCAGCGCGGCGACCATGGCCTTGGGCACGAGGTTCTTCGCGCCGCGGACCTTGATCTCGCCCTCCAGCGGTGTGCCGCCGTGGACAAGCAAAACGTCGTCGGTCATGGATCTCGCGTTCCTGGAGACGGACAGGGACCAAGCTGAAATGGTAAGGGCGGTGCGGGGGTAGTCCGTAGGGTCGAGTGGCCCTGGCACGTGTAATAGCTTTGTCACAACACGTACGGTTTATCGGGCGGAACGCACCGTGATGTGAGAGAGAGCCCGGATGCCGGGTGGGTCGCACTGCGTCCCCTCCGGGTGCAGTCCGGCCGGAGTACGTGCATACGGGTGCGGCCATTGGCGCCCCGCGCCGGGCCGAAGTGCGGGATCATGTCGCCATGACCGAGGTGTCCTCGCTCACCGGCCGGCTGCTCGTCGCGACGCCGGCGCTCGCCGACCCGAACTTCGACCGGGCCGTGGTGCTGCTCCTCGACCACGACGAGGAGGGCTCGCTCGGCGTCGTACTGAACCGCCCCACGCCCGTCGGCGTGGCGGACATCCTGCAGCCCTGGGCCGAGCTGGCCGGCGAGCCGGGCGTGGTCTTCCAGGGCGGCCCGGTCTCCCTGGACTCCGCGCTGGGCGTCGCGGTGGTCCCGGGCGAGGCGGGCGAGCACGCCGGAGCGCCGGCGGCGGACGGCGACGCGGCCGACGTGACCGACGGGGCCGACGGGGCCGACACGGACGGCGACGGCCCCCTGGGCTGGCGCCGCGTCCACGGCGCGATCGGCCTGGTCGACCTGGAGGCCCCGCCCGAGCTGCTCTCCGCCGAGCTCGGCTCGCTGCGCATCTTCGCCGGATACGCGGGCTGGGGCCCGGGCCAGCTGGAGGAGGAGCTGGTCGAAGGCGCCTGGTACGTCGTCGAATCCGAGCCGGGTGACGTCTCCTCCCCGTCCCCCGAGCACCTCTGGCGCGCCGTCCTCCGCCGTCAGCGCAACGAACTGGCGATGGTGGCGACGTATCCGGATGATCCTTCGCTGAACTGATCCGCGGGCCGCCGGGCCCGGTTCGGCGCGCGCGTGAGTACCCTTGGCAGTTATGAGCACTCTTGAGCCCGAGCGCGGGGCAGGTACAGGCACCCTCGTGGAGCCGACGCCGCAGGTGTCGAACGGCGACGGTGACCACGAGCGCTTCGCCCATTACGTCCAGAAGGACAAGATCATGGCGAGCGCGCTGGACGGCACGCCCGTCGTCGCGCTCTGCGGCAAGGTCTGGGTCCCGGGCCGCGACCCGAAGAAGTACCCGGTCTGTCCCATGTGCAAGGAGATCTACGAGTCCATGGGCGCCGGTGGCGACAAGGACAAGGGCGGCAAGGACGGCAAGGGCGGCGGCAAGAAGTAGGCCCCGGCCCCGGTCCTCCGTGCAGTGACGCCCGGCCCGCTCCCATGGGGAGCCGGCCGGGCGTTGCGCTGCTCAGGCCGGCCGTATCCGCGCCGGATCCCCGCGTCAGCCGTACGTGCGCCGGCTGAGGTCGAAGACGCCGGCGCTGTCGGCGGCGGCCACGCACAGGTTGGGGTAGTCGCGCACGACGAACGAGGCGCTGCCCCGCCAGAAGCTCTTCGCGACGACCGTCACCGGCCGGTAGACCATCGGGCAGGAGCGGCGGAGCGGCTCCAGCGCCCGGAAGTCGCCGTCCGCGCGCGTCAGGGCCCGGCAGGCCGAGTAGGGGCGCGGGTGGGTGCCCCCGGTGGGGTAGCAGCGCAGGTTCGCGGCGGCGATCACCCGGCCGCCGGTGCTCGTGCCCTGGTGGATGACGATGCTGGCCTCGCCGATCGGCGCCCGCTGGGGTGCGGCGGCGGCCGGCGCCGCGGCTGCCGACAGGGGCAGCAGACCGAGGGCGGCGACGGAGAGCAGGGCGGCGCGGACGCGTCTCTTGCGCATGGCGGATTCCTTACGATGGGCTGAGAGCCTGTGTCATGCCCCCGGTCGGATCAGCGAACGTCGTCTGGTGCGTGCTATCGCAAGGCGCCGGAGGGTCCTCGTAGCGGAGCTACTAGGGCCGTTTGGCAACGCCGCGAGAGTGCGTGCCAGGCGGCGGGCGCCCGGCCGGGGTCATGACACAGGCTCTGCAAGTTGGGTGAGACGGACATCTCGCCTTATGGATAGCCCTGTCGGGGTGTCGCGCGGCTGATTGTGGTCCGCAGGTGGCGTGTCGGGCGGCCGGCCCCGGCGTCTGTCGCTGCTGCGGGTAACCGTGCCTGCGCGGCGAGGAGTTACGGGAGGTCGGCGCGCGGCGGCCCTCGGACGCCCGATCGACGGACCGCCCCCAAACGTGTGAGCCCCCCGAAAGGCGGGCGCGGCGTGGCCGGGACCCTGGCACCGTGTACCCACGCCGTGGCGCCGGCATGCCGGTCCGGTGCGCCGGCCCGGTTTTCCGGTACACCGACCCGGTATGTCGACCCGGCATGTCGAACACCCGCACAGAACCTGCCTGCGGGCAGTCATAAGACGTCAAGTGGCGTCAAGCGCACGGCATGTGCGGTACGTGCGGTAACGCACAGTGCTTGAGAAAGGTGTCAATACGCTCTCTTCGGAGGTCCGGGACGTGCCAGGACCAACCAGCGCCAACCCGCAGGTCGGTGACGGAACCTGCCTTCATGGACCCTCGCGTCGCGGGCCTGCGAAGATGTGCCAGAGTTGCCACGTCCGGGCTGTGAGCACGTACCGTACGGCGAGGCGGAACAGCACAGCCGGGACACCGGGGAAGGGGCAGCTGGGTTGACCACGCACGCACCGCAGGCGTCGCATTCCGTGACGTTGCCGGCCTCGCTCGACGAGGCCGTGGCGGCGCTGGCCGCCATGCCCGCCGCCGTGCCTGTGGCCGGCGGCACCGATCTGATGGCCGCTGTGAACTCCGGGCTGCTGCGCCCGGCGGCGCTGGTGGGCCTGAACCGCATCAGCGAGATCCGCGGCTGGCAGTACCAGGACGGCCACGCGCTGCTCGGCGCCGGCCTCACCCTCGCCCGTATGGGGCGCCCCGACTTCGCGGCCCTGATTCCGGGCCTCGCCGCGGCCGCGCGCGCCGCCGGGCCGCCGCAGATCCGCAATGCCGGGACGCTCGGCGGCAACATCGTCACGGCCGCGCCGACCGGCGACACCCTGCCGGTACTGGCGGCCCTCGAAGCCACCGTGATCATCGCGGGCCCGGGCGGCGCCCGCCGCGAGGTCCCGGTCAGCCACCTGCTCGCGGGCATGGAGATGCTGCGCCCCGGCGAGATCGTCGGCTTTGTGCGGGTGCCGCTGCTGCATGCGCCGCAGACGTTCCTCAAGGCCACCGGGCGGACGGGGCCGGGGCGCGCGGCCGCATCCGTCGCGCTGGTACTGGATCCCGCACGCCGGGGCGTGCGCTGCGCGGTCGGCGCGGTCGCGATGATGCCGCTGCGCCCGCTGGACGCCGAGCAGTGGGTGGCCTCGCTCATCGACTGGGACAACGACCGCGGCCTGGCACCCGAAGCGCTGACCGCCTTCGGGGACTACGTGGCCGCCGCCTGCATCCCGGACCCCGCGCCGCCGGAGGACGGTACGGAGGCGGTCCCGCTGCCCCCCGCCGCCCTGCACTTGCGCCGTACGGTGGCAGCACTGGCGCGCCGAGCACTTGGGAGGGCGCTCTCGTGAGTGAGCGCAGCGAGCGAACCGACAAGAGGCGCGCGCATGTGGCATGCGTGCCCGCAGAGCGAGCCGAGCGAAGCGAGGCCGGCGCATGAGTGACGGGGACACCCCGCGTCAGCCCCAGCACGGACAGGGCTGGGAGCCGCTGCCGCAGGGCGAGTACGACCAGGAGGCCACGGCCTTCGTCCAGCTGCCCGATGACCTGGAGTCGTACGGGCTGAACGGGGCGTACGGGGCGGGCGCCTACGGCGCGGGCGGCTACGCCTCCGGCGCGTACGGCGCGGCCATTTACGGGACGCCGGGCGCGCACGGTCCGCAGGGTGCGCTCGGAGCGGCGGGTGGCCAGGGCGCGCCGGGCGCCGACGGTGCCGGGGACGCGTACGGCGGGTACGGCGCGGGTTCCGGCCCGGAGGGCGAGCCCGGTGCCGACCCGCTCGCGGCCCCTGGCCACGGGTACATCCCGCCGGACCACTTCCCGGGCGCGGGCCACGGCTCGGTGCCGGGTGCCGGTGACGCGGCCGCGGGGGACGCGGCGGGTGTCGCGGACGCCGGTGCCGGTGCGGGGGCTTCGCCGTACGCCGCTGCCCCGGTGGCCGGCGCGGGCATGGACCCCGCGGCGACCGGCCAGTGGACCATGCCGTTCATGGACCCGGCGGCGGGCGCGCCGGCGGCGATGCCGTACGGCGGTGCTGAGCACGGTGGCTCCGCGGCGCATGGCGGTGCCGCGGAGCAGGGTGGCGCCGCGGACAACAAGGACAGCGACGGGCCGGACACCGTGGAGTGGCCGGTCGCGGGCGCGCCCGGCGCGGGCCGGTGGACGATCCCCACCGCCGGTGACGAGGTGCTGGAGGAGTCCGGCGAGTACCTGGTCGGCGACGACCGCCAGGGTCCGCACGGCGGTTACCCGGTGTACGAAGCCGAGCAGGCCCAACAGTCGCATCAGGCCCAGCAGTCGCAGCAGGCTCAGCAGCCTGCGGCCGAGGCGCCGGAGGCCACCGGTCACTGGGACTTCCACGCGGGGGAGATGCTTCCGCAGCACGTCGGTCCGTACCACGTGGGGCCGCATCCCGCCGCGCAGGGCATGGCGCCGTCGGGCGCGCCCGGGGTGAGCGACGCGCCGGGCGCGCCCGGTACGGGCGTGCAGTGGCCGCTGCCCGGCGACCTGCACGCCCCGCACCCCGGTTTCACGGGTCACGGCGTGCCCCCGGTCCAGGGTGAGCAGTGGCCGAGCCCCGGCCAGAGCAGCCAACCCCCGTCGTACCAGAGCCTGTTCAGCACGCCGGGTGGCGGCGGCATCGCGGACGGCATCGCACTGGCCGACGCCCTCGTGTCGGGTACGAGGGCCACGCCGAAGCCGCTCCCGGAGGCGGCGCAGGCGGAGGAGGAGCGGGCGGCGGCTGCGGCGGCTGCCGAGCCGATGGCCGAGCCCGCGCCTGAGGCTGCGGCCGAGTCGGTGCCCGAGGTGGCGCCCGAGGTGGCGCCTGCCGAAGAGTCGCAGGCACCCGAGGTGAGCGCTCCTGCGGTTGCTGCCTCCGAAGAGGCAAGTGCGCCTGAGGAGGCGAGTACCCCTGAGGAGGCAGCTCCCGCTGCCGAGGCTGAGGTAGACGCCGAGGCCGAGGTCGAGGTCGAGGTGCCGGCGGAGCCCGCCGAGGCCGACTCCCCGGCCCCGGCGGAGGACGCCGAGCCCGCCGCGGAGAGCGCGGAGACCGACACGGCTGCCGAGCCCGGTACCGCCACCGACACGGACACCAGTACGGACGCCGAGGTCAACGTCGACGTCGACGCTGACGCCGACGTGCCCGCAGCCCCCGAAGCGACGGCGCCCGAGGCGCCCGCTGCCGAGGAGCCCGAAGAAGCCCCTGCCTCCGAGGAGCCCGAAGAGGCCCCCGCCGCGCCCGCCGTGGCCGAAGCTCCCGAAGCCCCCGAGAAGTCCGACGACCCCGAGGGCCCGGACGAGCTCAAGAAGCCCGAAGCATCCGTGGCGTCCGAGGTGTCCGAGGAATCCGCGGAGGCGGCGCCCGCCGCTGCCCCCGTGGACCCGGCCCCGCACGCCGACCTCGAACACCCCCGTGCTTCCTACGTCCTCACCGTGAACGGCGTCGACCGCCCCGTCACGGACGCCTGGATCGGCGAGTCCCTGCTCTACGTGCTGCGCGAGCGGCTCGGCCTCGCGGGAGCCAAGGACGGCTGCTCCCAGGGCGAGTGCGGGGCCTGCTCCGTACAGGTCGACGGCCGCCTCGTGGCGTCCTGCCTGGTGCCCGGCGCGACCACGGCCGGCAGTGAGGTCCGTACTGTCGAGGGCCTGGCCAAGGACGGCGCGCCTTCCGATGTGCAGCGTGCGCTGGCCGCCTCCGGTGCGGTGCAGTGCGGCTTCTGCGTACCGGGCATGGCCATGACCGTGCACGACCTCCTGGAGGGCAACCACGCCCCCACCGAGCTGCAGGCCCGTCAGGCCCTGTGCGGCAACCTCTGCCGCTGCTCCGGGTACCGCGGCGTCCTGGACGCCGTGCAGGAGGTCGCCCGTTCCCGTACCGAGGCCGCCCAGGCCGCCGCCGACGACCGCGACCAGGAGCACAACCGGCAGCACGACCAGGCGCAGGGCCAGGGCGAGGCGCAGGCTCCGGACCAGGTGCAGGACCAGCACGAGCCGGCCGCCCGCATCCCGCACCAGGCAGGCCCGGCCGACCCGGCCGCGTACGAGCAGCCTTACGCCGGGGATCCGCACGCCGCCGGCCACACGGACCCCGCAGGCCCGTACTCCGGTGACGGTCAGTACTCCGGTGACGGTCAGTACCCCGATGACGGTCAGTACTCCGACGGCACGTACCCCGATGGCGGCGCCCCCGCTCCCGACCCGTACGCCACTCCCGACGAGTACACCGCCCCCGACGAGTACGCCGCTCCCGGTCCCGACCAGTACACCGCTCCCGAGTACACCGGCGATCCGTACGGCGGCGACCCCTACGGCGGCGAGCCGCACGGCGCCGCCCCGGACCCGTACGGCACGGCGGCCCCCGACCCGTACGCCGATCCCGCCTACAACGGCGACCCGTACGCCGGCCACGACTCGTACGGCCGCGACGCCCTGGCCGAGCACGGCTCCTACGGTCAGGACGCCCTCGCCGGGCACCACGACTCGTACGGCCGTGACGCGCTCGCCTCCGAGCACGACTCGTACGGTCGCGACGCCCTCGCCCCCGAGCACGGGCACGACTCGTACGGCCAGAACGCGTTGATCGAGGACCTGGGGGACCTGGACCCCGGTGCGCAGTCCGGCCTGCGCACCGACCCGCACGCCGACCCCCACTCGCACCACCAGAGCCACCAGCCCCACCAGCCAGACCACCCCCACCACCCGAACACCCAGGGTCCGGGGGCCGACCCGCAATCGGGAGGCCGCGCATGACCGGCACGCACGAGGGCGCCGGCTCTGTCACCGTCAGCCCCGCCCCCGGCAGCGCCCCGGCCGCCGAGGCCGAGCCGCTGCCGCACGGCCTGGGCGTCTCGCTGCCGTCCGCCGACGCCCCCGCCAAGACCCAGGGCACCTTCCCGTACGCCGCCGACTTGTGGGCCGAGGGCCTGCTGTGGGCCGCGATCCTGCGGTCCCCGCACCCCCGCGCCCGCATCCTGTCGATCGACACCAAGCAGGCCGCCGAGATGCCCGGCGTACGGGCCGTCGTCACGCACGAGGACGTCCCCGGGGACGCCGGGCACGGGCGCGGCACCCCCGACCGGCCGGTCTTCGCCAAGGACGAGGTGCGCCACCACGGCGAGCCGATCGCCGCGATCGCCGCCGATCACCCCGACACGGCCCGGTTGGCGGCCGCCGCCATCGCCGTCGAGTACGAGGTGCTGGAACCGGTCACCGACCCCCAACTCGCTTTCGAGGCCGAGCCGTTGCACCCGGACGGCAACCTCGTACGGCACATCCCGCTGCGCTTCGGCGATCCGGAGGCGGCCGGTGACGTCGTCGTCGAGGGGCTGTACCGGATCGGCCGCCAGGACCCGGCGCCGATCGGTGCCGAGGCCGGGCTGGCCGTGCCGCGCCCCGACGGCGGCGTGGAGATCTACACCGCCGCCACCGACCCGCACACCGACCGCGACCTCGCCGCCGCCTGCTTCGGGCTGCCGCAGGACAAGGTCAAGGTCGTGGTGACGGGCGTGCCGGGCGCGACCGCCGACCGCGAGGACCCGGGCATCCAACTCCCGCTCGGCCTGCTGGCGTTGCGTACCGGCTGCCCGGTCAAGCTCGCCGCCACCCGCGAGGAGTCCTTCCTCTCGCACGCCCACCGGCACCCGACGATCCTCCGGTACCGGCACCACGCCGACTCCGAGGGCACATTGGTGAAGGTCGAGGCGCAGATCCTGATGGACGCGGGCGCGTACGCCGACACCTCGGCCGACGCGCTGGCCGCCGCGGTGTCCTTCGCCTGCGGGCCGTACGTCGTGCCGCACGCCTTCGTGGAGGGCTGGGCGGTACGGACGAACAACCCGCCGGCCGGGCATCTGCGCGGCGAGGGCGCGATGCAGGTGTGTGCCGCGTACGAGGGCCAGATGGACAAACTGGCGGCGAAGCTGGGCCTGGAGCCCGCCGAGATCCGGCTGCGCAACGCCATGGCCACCGGCGACATCCTCCCCACGTCCCAGACCGTCACCTGTCCGGCCCCGGTCGCCGAACTGCTGCGCGCCGTGCAGGAAGCGCCGCTGCCCGACCTGCCGAAGGACGCGCCGCAGGAGGAGTGGCTGCTGCCGGGCGGTCCGGAGGGCGCGGGCGATCCGTCCGCGGTGCGGCGTGGCGTCGGGTACGGCGTCGGCATGGTCCACATGCTCGGCGCGGAGGGCGCGGACGAGGTCTCCACGGCCACGGTCAAGGTCAACGGCTCGGTGGCGACGGTCATCTGCGCGGCGGTGGAGACCAGTTCGGGCTTCTCCACGCTCGCCCGCCAGATCGTCCAGGAGACCCTGGGCGTCGAGGAGGTGCACGTCGCGGCGGTCGACACCGACCAGCCGCCGGCCGGCGCCGCCTGCCACAGCCGTCATACATGGGTGTCCGGCGGGGCCGTGGAACGCGCGGCCAAGATGGTCCGCACCCAGCTCCTCCAGCCCCTCGCCCACAAGTTCGGCATGTCCACCGAGCTGCTCCAGATCACCGACGGCAAGATCACCTCGTACGACGGCGTACTGAGCACCACGGTCGCCGAGGCGCTGAACGGCAAGGAGCTCTGGGCCACCGCCCAGTGCCGCCCGCACCCGACCGAGCCGCTCGACGACACGGGGCAGGGCGACGCCTTCGTGGGCCTGGCCTTCTGCGCGATCCGCTGCGTCGCCGATGTCGACATCGAGCTCGGCACGATCCGCGTCGTCGAGATGTCCGTCGCCCAGGACGTCGGCCGGGTCCTCAACCCCGCCCAGCTCCGCGCCCGCATCGAAGCGGGCGTCACGCAGGGCCTGGGCGCGGCCCTCATGGAGAACCTCCGCACCACCCGGGGCCTCGTCCGCCACCCCGACCTGACGGGCTACCCGCTCCCCACGTCCCTCGACGCCCCCGACATCCGCATCGTCAAACTCGTCGAGGAACGCGACGTGGTCGCCCCCTTCGGCGCCAAGCCGGTCTCCGCGGCCCCCGTGGTCGCCGCCCCGGCCGCGGTGGCCTCCGCCGTCCGCGCCGCCACCGGCCGCCCCATAGGCCGCCTCCCCATCCGCCCCCAGGCAGCGGCCCTCACGCCACTGACCTGACCGCGGTCACCCCGAGGCGGAGCGCCTAACCGGCCTCCGCCTCGCCCTCGGCGGGCCCGGCGGCCTCTTGGCCCGCCGGATGACGCGGATCCTCCCCAATGGCCTCCTGAGCGACCTCCACCTCCCGCCGATCCTTCTCCGGCCTCTCCAGATCGTCCTCGTCGACACCTTCGACGGCATCACTACTGGACCCACCGGGCCCATACGTCTCACCCATCGCGGACTCCTTCCCACCGGCAAACAGAACGTCCAACCGCTGGGTACCGCGTCCCGCCCCCGATCATGTCCGAGCACTCGAGCTCACCCCAGATACGGTGCCCCCGCTGCTCCAGATAGTGGCCCACCCGAAGCCGCTGCGTATGGTGCATGGCCGGCCCCGCAATCTGCCGCCGCACCTCCCCATCGCTGTACGCGATCACATGCCGCGGATCGGTATACGTCCGGATGCGCGAGCAGCACGGGCGGGAGCTGCCGTTCCCTTGGTAAGGGTCCGGGCAGCTACCGAAGGGGTAGCTGCCCGGGGAAAGAGGCCGTGGCGGGAATTGAACCCGCGTAACTCGCTTTGCAGGCGAGCCCCTGAGCCACTCGGGCACACGGCCGGGGTGAAGCGATGTCTTGACCTTAGGCCGGGGGGTGGGGGAGGGGGCAAGGGTTCGGGGCGTGGTGCCATATGGCCTTCATGCGGTGCAACACCGCGTTCACGAGGCCGGGGCCTCGCCCGTTCGCAGGAAGCCTTCGACCAGGGCGCGGAAGCGGGGCGGGTCGTCGACCCAGGGGTAGTGGCCGACCAGGTGGAGGGGGCGGAGGTGGGCGTGGGGGAACGAGGCGGCCACCAGTTCGCCGGCGCGCATGCCGGAGAGGGCGTCGCGGTCGCCGGTGATGACCAGGACCGGGCAGGTGACTTCGTGGAGGGCTGTGAGCAGGGTTTCGCGGGTGTGGTCGTCGATGGACTGCCAGAAGCCGGCGCGGGGGACGGGGTTGAGCTGGGTGCTCTCGGTGGCGGCGTGGGCGCGCTGGGGCTCGTCCCAGTGGGCGTAGGCCAGTGGGGCGGCGCGTTGGAGGAGTTCGCGTACCTCGTCCATGTCGCCGGTCTCCGCGAGGCGCTGGACGGCGACGGAGGCGTCCGGCCACCAGTCCTCGTGGGCGCGCGACTCGAAGATCTCGCGGGCGTCGTCGGGGAGTTCGCCCTGGAGGCGGGAGCCGGGGGAGATCAGGACGAGGCGCGTCAGGCGGTCGGGGTGAGTGGCCGCGTATGCCTGTGCGGTGGCTGCTGCGGCGCTGTGGGCGAGGAGGGCGAAGCGCTCCAGGTCGAGGTGGGTGCGGAGCGCTTCCAGGTCCTCGGCGAGGCGGGGGAAGGCGTACGCGGCGGGGTCCTCGGCGGGCGGGGAGTCGCCGGTGCCGCGGCTGTCCGGGACGATCAGCTGCCGGGCGGCGTCGAGGCCGCCCAGGTCGCCGAGGTAGCCGGCGTCCCGGGCGGGGCCGCCGGCCAGGCAGATCAGGGGAGGAAGCCCGGACTCGGACTCCTCCGGGCCGAGCACGCGGTAGTGCAGTTCCGTGCCGTCGTACGAGTGGTAGTGGGGCATGGGGGAAGTGTGCCGGATCGGGAGGCCCGTACCGGCATGTCGTAGGTCCAGCGGCGGAGCGGGAATCGGGCGAATGACAGGGGCGTCGGCAGTCGGTGGCCCTTACTGTGGCGGGATGACCACCGCCGAGCCGCGTGACAGTGACCTCGCCGCCTCCGATGTGCCGTCGGACTCCCCGGATGTGCCGTCGGACCCCGCGCCGGCTGAAGGCGGCGTGCTGGGCCGTACCCATCGCGCCCTCACCCTCGGCATCATCTCCGTCGTCTCGCTGATCGCGTTCGAGGCGAGCGCGGTGAACACGGCGATGCCGGTGGCCGCGCGGGCGCTGGACGGGATCGAGCTGTACGCGTTCGCCTTCTCCGCGTACTTCACGGCGAGTCTGTTCTCGATGGCGCTGTCGGGTGCGTGGTGCGACCGGAACGGGCCGCTCGCGCCGCTGTTCAGCGGCATCTTCACCTTCGGGGGCGGGCTGCTGCTGGCGGGGGCCGCGCCGACGATGTGGACGTTCGTGGCGGGGCGCGCGGTGCAGGGGCTGGGCGGCGGGCTGGTGATCGTCGCGCTGTACGTGGTGGTGAGCCGGGCGTATCCGGAACGGCTGCGACCGGCCGTGCTCGCGTCGTTCTCGGCGGCCTGGGTGTTGCCGGTGATCGTCGGGCCGGTGGTCTCGGGGACGGCCACCGAGCATGTGGGGTGGCGTTGGGTTTTTCTGTCCATACCTGTGCTCATTCTGCTGCCGCTCGCCGTCATGCTTCCGGCGCTGCGCAAGCTGCCCCGCACGGCGGATGGTGTCGCGGCGCTCGACCGTCGCCGTATCCTCCTCGCCCTCGCGGTCGCCGTCGGTGCCGGGCTGCTGCAGTACGCCGGGCAGGACCTGCGGCCGCTCGCGCTGCTGCCCGCTGCCGCCGGGCTCGCGCTGCTCGTACCGTCCGTGCTGCGGCTGCTTCCGAAGGGCACGTTCCGGGCCGCTCGCGGGCTGCCCTCCGTCGTCCTCATCCGCGGGCTCGCGGCGGGCGCGCTGCTCGCCGCGGAGAGCTTTGTGCCGCTGATGCTGGTGACCCAGCGGGGGCTGAGCCCGACGCTCGCCGGGCTCTCGCTCACCGGCGGCGGGCTGACCTGGGCGCTCGGCTCGTACACGCAGAGCCGTCCGCGGCTGGAGCCGTACCGGGAGCGGCTGATGTGCCTCGGGATGCTGCTGATGGCCCTGGCGGTCGCCCTGGTACCGCTGGCGCTCGTCGAGACCGTCCCGGCGGCCGTCGTGGCGGGTGCCTGGGTCATCGCCGGGTTCGGGATGGGGCTGACGATCTCCAGCGGGAGTGTGCTGCTGCTCAAGCTCTCGCGGCCGGAGGACGCGGGCCGCAACTCCGCCTCGCTCCAGGTCTCCGACGCGCTGGGCAACATCACCTTCGTCGGCCTCAGCGGCATCCTCTTCATCGCCTTCGGCGGCGGCGCGGTCGCCACCGCTCAATCCGGCGCGCACGCCGGTGCGTCCGCCGCCGTGCATCCGGCCGCGCATCCGGCCGCCTTCGCCGCCGTCTTCGCCGCGATGTCCCTGGTCGCGCTGGTCGGCGCGTACGTGGCGACCCGGCTGCGACCCGCGCCGGACACGCGGCCGGAACCGGGACCGGCAACGGAGCCGGCGGTGTGAGCTGAGTCGCACCCGCTCCGCCGCCCGGCCGGAATTCCGCGACGGGCGAGACGGCACGGGTACGCTGACGCGGTTGCCGATCGCCGAGCCAGCCGACGGAGACCGTGAGTACTACCACCAGCGCCATGAACAACCAGCACCTGTCCCCGGCCTTCCCGGGACGGGCCCCCTGGGGTACCGCGAACAAGCTGCGCGCCTGGCAGCAGGGCGCGATGGACAAGTACATCGAGACCCAGCCGCGGGACTTCCTCGCGGTCGCGACCCCCGGCGCGGGCAAGACGACCTTCGCGCTCACCCTCGCCTCGTGGCTGCTGCACCACCACGTCGTGCAGCAGGTGACCGTGGTGGCGCCCACCGAGCACCTGAAGAAGCAGTGGGCGGAGGCGGCCGCCCGGCTGGGCATCAAGCTGGACCCCGAGTACAGCGCCGGGCCGCTGAGCCGCGAGTACCACGGCGTGGCCGTGACGTACGCGGGCGTGGGCGTCCGGCCGATGCTGCACCGCAACCGCGTCGAGCAGCGCAAGACGCTGGTGATTCTCGATGAGATTCACCATGCCGGTGACTCCCGGTCGTGGGGCGAGGCATGTCAGGAGGCGTTCGAGCCGGCGACGCGGCGGCTCGCGCTGACCGGTACGCCCTTCCGGTCGGACACCAACCCGATCCCCTTCGTGACGTACGAGGAGGGGAACGACGGCATCCGGCGCAGCTCGGCGGATTACACCTACGGCTACGGGAACGCGCTGGCCGACGGCGTCGTCCGCCCCGTCATCTTCATGTCCTACAGCGGCAACATGCGCTGGCGGACCAAGGCCGGTGACGAGATCGCGGCGCGGCTGGGCGAGCCGATGACCAAGGACGCCGTCTCGCAGGCGTGGCGCACCGCGCTGGACCCGCGCGGCGAGTGGATGCCGAACGTGCTGCGCGCGGCGGACCAGCGGCTGACGGAGGTACGGAAGTCCATCCCGGACGCGGGCGCGCTCGTGATCGCTTCCGACCAGGAGCAGGCGCGGGCGTACGCGAAGCTGATCCGGGAGATAACGGGGAACAAGGCGACGCTGGTCCTCTCCGACGACACCGGCGCCTCGAAGCGCATTGATGACTTCTCGCACTCCGACGACCGGTGGATGGTCGCGGTGCGGATGGTGTCGGAGGGCGTCGACGTGCCGCGGCTGGCGGTCGGCGTGTACGCCACGACGATCTCCACGCCGCTGTTCTTCGCGCAGGCCGTGGGCCGTTTCGTACGGTCGCGGCGGCGCGGCGAGACGGCCTCGGTGTTCCTGCCGACCGTGCCCATGCTGCTCGGCTTCGCGAACGAGATGGAGGTCGAGCGCGATCACGTGCTCGATAAGCCGAAGAAGGACAGCGAGGAAGACCCGTACGCCGAGTCCGAGAAGGAGATGGACGAGGCGAACAAGGAGCAGGACGAGGACACCGGCGAGCAGGAGCAGTTCTCCTTCGAGGCGCTGGAGTCCGACGCGGTCTTCGACCGGGTGCTGTACAACAGCGCCGAGTTCGGCATGCAGGCGCACGCGGGGAGTGAAGAGGAGCAGGACTACCTCGGCATCCCCGGGCTGCTGGAGCCGGACCAGGTGCAGATGCTGCTGCAGAAGCGGCAGGCCCGGCAGATCGCGCACAGCAAGAAGCGGCCCGCCGAGGAGGCGGACCTGCTGGAGCTGCCCGCCGAGCGGCGCCCCGTGGTCACCCACAAGGAGCTGCTGGAGCTGCGGAAGCAGCTCAACACGCTGGTCAGCGCGTACGTGCACCAGAGCGGCAAGCCGCACGGGGTGATCCACAACGAGCTGCGCCGGGTGTGCGGCGGACCGCCGAGCGCGGAGGCCACCGCCGGGCAGATCCGGGAGCGGATCAAGAAGGTCCAGGAGTGGGCCACGCGGATGCGGTGACGGCCGGCGCGGGGCGCCCCGAGCCCGGGATCGAGGCGCCCCCACGGCGGGATCAATCGGGATAGAGCGGTCAGCTGAGACCGGATTCTGGACGGACTCTTCCGCTGACCGGACTGGATCGCTACTGTCCCCGTCACGAACACGCCCCGTGGCAGTGCCGCCGCGGAGCGCAGCCGGTGCCGAACCGGCGGCCTCGTCAGCGCTGCCGTGGGACCGGCAGCGCGACCTCCCCCTAGAGCCGCCACTCACCCGAGGAGGGGGCGTCGTGACCGCGGAGACCTCCCAGACGCTGGACCGAGGGCTGCGTGTCCTCAAGCTGCTCGCCGATACCGATCACGGCCTGACCGTCACCGAGCTCTCCAACAAGCTCGGCGTCAACAGGACCGTCGTCTACCGGCTGCTGGCCACCCTGGAGCAGCATGCGCTGGTCCGCCGCGACATCGGTGGCCGCGCCAGGGTGGGGCTGGGCGTACTGCGCCTGGGCCGCCAGGTGCACCCCCTGGTCCGCGAGGCCGCGCTGCCCGCGCTGCGCTCGCTGGCCGAGGATCTCGGTGCCACGGCCCACCTCACGCTCGTCGACGGTATGGAAGCGCTGGCCGTCGCCGTCGTCGAGCCGACCTGGACGGACTACCACGTGGCGTACCGGGCCGGGTTCCGGCACCCGCTGGACCGCGGGGCCGCGGGCCGCGCCATCCTGGCCGCCCGGCAGGGCTGCACGGAGGGCGACGGGCTCGCGCTGACCCACGGCGAGCTGGAGGCCGGCGCGAGCGGCGCCGCGGCGCCGCTGCTCGGGGTGAGCGGCATCGAGGGCAGCGTCGGCGTGGTACTCCTCGCCGACGTCGTACCGGAGCGGGTCGGCGCCCGCGTCGTGGAGGCGGCCAAGGAGGTGGCGGAGGCACTGCGGTGACGGTGGTCATCTAGGGTGGCGGGGTGTCTTCTCGCGCCCGCGCCCTGGCGGTCTGCTCCGCCCTCGTCATCGCGCTCCTCGCCGTCGCCGCCTTCGTGCCGCTGCCGTTCTCGATCGCCTATCCGGGGCCGGCCGCGAACGTGCTCGGCAAGCACAAGGGCGAACCGGTCATCACCGTGCACGGCGCCAAGGCCCGGAAGACCAGCGGCGAGCTGCGGATGACGGCCATCGTCGCCACCGGCCCCCAGGTCTCGGCGCACGTCACGGACGTGCTCAAGGGCTGGTTCCGCCGCGACGAGGCCGTGATGCCGCGCGACGCGGTCTACCCGGTCGGCGACAGCACCGAAGAGGTCGCGAAGCACAACGCCGCGCAGATGAAGCAGTCGCAGGACGCGGCGGTGGACGCGGCCCTGCGCTATCTGCACCGCTCCCCGAAGGACGTACAGGTCGACCTGAAGCTGGCGGACGTGGGCGGCCCGAGCGCGGGCCTGATGTTCACGCTGGGGATCATCGACACGATCGACGGGGACGGCGCGGGCCACGACCTGACCGGCGGCCGGTCCATCGCCGGTACCGGCACGATCACCGCCGACGGCAAGGTCGGCCCGGTCGGTGGCGTGGCGCTGAAGACACAGGCCGCGCACCGCGAGGGCGCGAAGTACTTCCTCGTGCCGCGCGCCGAGTGCTCCGACGCCCGCGCCAACCTCGCGAAGGACATGCGGCTGATCCCGGTCACCACGCTGACCGGCGCGGTGGACGCGCTGAAGGCGCTGAACTCCGGCGGCAAGGTGCCCGGCTGCTGACAGCGCGGCGCCGGGCACCTCGTACCGTCACAGCTCTCAGCCCGTCCCCTCCTTGATGAAGCCCTCCTGCACCAGCCAGTCCTTCGCGACCTCGTGCGGGTCCTCGCCGGCCACGTCGACCTTGCCGTTGAGCCGCTGTGCCGTCTTGTTGTTCAGTGCCTTGGTGATCGGCGCGAGCACGTCCGCGATGGCCGGGTACTTCTTCATCGTCGGCGCGTACATCTGCGGCGCCGCGTTGTAGTTCGGGAAGAAGTGCTTGTCGTCCGCGAGCGTCTTCAGGCCCATCGCCTCGATGCGCCCGTCGGTCGTGTAGACCTCGCCGAAGGTGCAGGTGCCGCCCTTCTTGACCTGGGTGTAGATGACCCCGGCCGACATCCGCTTGACGTTCCCGGACGGGATCTTCAGGCCGTACTTCTTGACCATGCCGGGCAGGCCGTCGTTACGGGTCGCGAACTCGTTCTCCACGCACAGCGTGACCGCGTCCGGGTTCCGCTTCAGCAGCCCGGCCAGGTCCGAGAGGGTCGAGACGCCGTACTTCTTCTGGTCGGACGGCTGCAGCGCCAGCGCGTAGGTGTTGTTCAGCTCCGAGTACGGCAGCCAGACCAGGTTCTTCTTCTTGTCGGCGGCCTTGACCGCCTCCCACTGCTTGCGCTCGTCGGGGATGGGCTCGGTGTTGCCGAGGTAGGTGATCCAGCTCGTGCCCGTGTACTCGTAACTGCCGTCGGCCGTGCCGGAGGTCACCGCCTCGCGGGCGCCGATCGAGCCCTGGATGTTGGTCTTGTCCACGACCGTGGCGCCCGCCGCCTTCAGGGCCAGCCCCATGATCTGGCCGAGCACGATCTGCTCGGTGAACTCCTTCGAGGTCACGGTCAGTTGCGCGCCCTTCAGCGGCTGCCCCTGATAGCCCGCGTCCTTGCCGGGCTTGACCTCGTCCGTCATCGGGCTGCCGCTGACCAGGCCGCAGCCGCCCAGCGCGAGCGTCGCGAGGAGCGCCCCGGCCGCCGCGAGGGCGGTGCTCCGGTACGTACGCCGGTTCCCCATCAGGTCGTCCCCTCCAGGCCGCGCGGCCGCAGCAGCACTTCGACGAGCGATGCCAGCCAGTCGACCAGCAGGGCCAGCGCAATGGTCAGTACGGAACCCAGGACGAGCACCGGCATGCGCTGGGTGACGATGCCGGCCGAGATCAGGTCGCCCAGGCCCCCGCCGCCGCCGAACGTGGCGAGGGTGGCGGTGCCGACGTTCAGTACCAGCGCGTTGCGGATGCCCGCCAGGATCAGCGGTACCGCCAGCGGCAGTTCGACCTTGGTGAGCACGCCCAGCGGCGACATGCCGACGCCCCGCGCCGCCTCGGTGAGGGTGGGATCGATGGCCTGCAGCCCGGCGATGGTGTTGGCCAGTACGGGCAGCACGGCATAGATGATCATGCCGATGATCGCGGCCTTGGGACCGACGCCGAGCCAGATGACCAGCAGCACCAGCAGGCCGAGGGCCGGGATGGCCTGGCCCAGGTTGGCCAGCCCCATCGCCGCGGGGGTCGCCTTGCGCAGCTTCGCCCGGGTCAGCGCGATGCCCAGCGGGATGGCGATGATCAGTACGAAGAAGGTGGAGACCGCGGTCAGCCAGATGTGCTGGCGCAGCGCCAGCCACACCTTTCCGTCGTCGACGGCCTGGTGGGCGATGGAGTCCAGGTGCGCGCCGCGGAACCACAGCCAGGTGGCGAGCAGCGCGGCGAGCAGGACGAACGGCAGGAACGTGGCCTTCTGCCAGGTGATCCGGCGCCGCTCCTGTGCGGGCGGCGCCGGCGGCTCCTCCTCGCGCTCGCCGCCGCGCACCTCGTCCCGGAAGGCCAGCCCCATGACCTCGTGCTCGCCCGGCGGCCGGGTGTCCCGCGGGGTCCGCTCCTCGCGGGGGCTCATGCCGAGGCCCCGTGGGCGCTGTCGGTGCCCTCCTGCTCCCGGTGGGTCTGGTGGGCGCGCTGTTCCTCCAGCTCGTGCCGGTGCTCGATGGCGTCCAGCCGGTCGGCGTCCAGCAGCTCGTGGACGTTGTTCATCAGCGTCTCCATGTCGACGACGCCGGTGTACTCGCCGCGCCGCCCGGTGACCGCGACCCGGCCGGTGTTGTCGGTGAGTACCGCCTCCAGCGCGTCCCGCAGCGTGGCGTCCCGGGTGACCGTGTCGTGCACCAGCGTGCCGGCCCGGGCGAGCGAGCCCTTGGCCAGCGTGAGGTCGCCGCGGCGCAGCCACTTGTACGGCCGGTTGTGCCGGTCCAGCAGCAGCAGTTCGTTGCTGGCGCCGTCGCGCAGCTTGTCGAAGATGGACTGCAGCGGGTCCTCGATGGTGGCGGTGGGGAAGTCGACGATCTCCACGTCGCGGACGCGGGTGAGGTTCAGCCGCTTCAGGGCCGCGCCCGCGCCCACGAAGCCGGACACGAAGTCGTCGGTGGGGTTGGTGAGGATGGCCTCGGGGGTGTCGAACTGGGCGATGTGCGAGCGCTCGCGCAGTACGGCGATCCGGTCGCCGAGCTTGATGGCCTCGTCGAAGTCGTGGGTGACGAAGACGATCGTCTTGTGCAGCTCGTGCTGGAGCCGGATCAGCTCGTCCTGGAGGTGGTCGCGGGTGATCGGGTCGACCGCGCCGAACGGCTCGTCCATCAGGAGTACGGGCGGGTCGGCGGCGAGCGCGCGGGCGACGCCGACGCGCTGCTGCTGGCCGCCGGAGAGCTGGCGCGGGTAGCGGCCGTGGAACTCGCGGGGGTCCAGGCCGACCAGGTCCAGCATCTCCTCGACCCGGTTCTTGATCTTCGCCCGGGACCAGCCGACCATCTTCGGCACCAGCGCGATGTTCTGGGCGACCGTCATGTGCGGGAAGAGGCCGGAGGACTGGATGGCGTAGCCGACCTTGCGGCGCAGCCGGACCGGGTCCATGTCGGTGACGTCCTCGTCGCCGATTCTGATGCGGCCCGAGGTGGGCTCGATCAGCCGGTTGATCATCTTCAGGGTGGTGGACTTGCCGCACCCGGACGGCCCGACGAGGATCACGATCTCGCCGGCCTTGATGTCCATGGTGACGTCGTCCACCGCCGGGACCGCACTGCCCGGATAGCGCTTGGTGAGGTCTTCCAGCTGGATGGCGGCGCCCGTTGTGGTCTGCTCAGGCACGGATCCCCCTCGGGATGGTCAGGCGTCCGATGAGGACGTAAGCGGCGTCGAAGAGGAGCGCGAGTACCACGATGCCGAGGGTCCCCGCGAGGACCTGGTTCAGCGCGTTGGCGCTGCCCAGGGAGGCGATGCCGCGGAAGATCTCGTTGCCGAGGCCGGGGCCGGAGGCGAACGCGGCGATCGCGGCGATGCCCATCAGCATCTGGGTGGCGACCCGGATGCCGGTCAGGATGGGCGGCCAGGCGAGCGGCAGTTCGACCTTGAACAGCCGGGCGGCCCGGGACATGCCGATGCCCTTCGCCGCGTCGACCAGCGTGGGGTCCACCCCGCGCAGGCCGACGACGGCGTTACGGACGATCGGCAGCAGCCCGTACAGGGTGAGGGCGACGACCGTGGGCGCGACGCCCAGGCCGACGATCGGGATGAGCAGGCCGATCATGGCCAGCGAGGGGATGGTCAGGATCGTGGCGGTCGCGGTGGTGGCGAGGTTGCCCACCCACTCGCTGCGGTAGGTGAGGACGCCGATGAGCACCCCGATGAGGGTGGCGAGGACCATGCACTGGAACACCGCGCTGGCGTGCTGATATGTGTCGATCAGCAGCTGGGTGTGCCGGCCGGCGACGTACTCCCAGAAGCTCACTCGGCGTCTCCTCGGTCAGTCCCCCGACGCCTGTTGCACCAGGGGGATGATGCGCAGCCGTACCGGATTTTCCATGACAATCGCGGTCGAGGCGCGCATGATGCCATCAAAGCCGACAACCCGGTCGATGACACGTTGCAGATCGGCGTTGGAACGTGCAACCAATCTGCAGAGCATGTCCCCATGTCCAGTCGTTGTATGCAGCTCAAGGACCTCAGGGACGGTTGCCAAATGATTACGAACGTCCGCCCCTTGGCCCTGTTTGATCTCCAAGGTGGCAAAAGCGGTCACCGGATAGCCCAGCGCCGCCGGATCCACGTCGGGCCCGAAGCCGCGAATCACTCCACTGGACTGAAGACGGTCCAGCCGCGCCTGCACCGTGCCGCGCGCGACGCCGAGCCGGCGGGACGCCTCCAGTACGCCGATCCGCGGCTCCTCCGCGAGGAGCTGGATCAGCCGGCCGTCCAGATGATCGATCGCCATAGGGCCCCTTCCGGTGGTCATGCTGTACAGATCGCCCGAGAGTACTGGCCGGTCGCTGATCAATATGCGCAGACGAAACGCAAACTGTTGCGCACCTTGTGGTTCGGAGGGAATCTGCCGCCATGACTGAGACCATCGATCATTCACCCGGTACGGCAGCGCAGGCGGACCCCTTCCCGGTGAAGGGGATGGACGCCGTCGTCTTCGCCGTCGGCAACGCCAAGCAGGCCGCGCACTACTACTCCACGGCCTTCGGCATGAAGCGCGTCGCGTACTCAGGGCCGGAGAACGGCAGCCGCGAGACCGCCTCCTACGTCCTGGAGTCCGGCGGCGCCCGCTTCGTCTTCACCTCCGTCATCAAGCCCTCGACCGAGTGGGGCCGCTTCCTCGCCGACCACGTCGCCGCGCACGGTGACGGCGTGATCGACCTGGCCATCGAGGTCCCCGACGCCCGCGCCGCGTACGCCTACGCGGTCGAGCACGGCGCGCGCGGCATCGAGGAGCCGTACGAGGCCAAGGACGAGCACGGCACGGTCGTGCGCGCGGTCATCGCGACGTACGGCAAGACCCGGCACACCCTGGTCGAGCGGTCCGGCTACGACGGCCCGTACCTGCCGGGCTTCGTCGCGGCCGACCCGATCGTCGAGCCCCCGGCGAAACGGTTCTTCCAGGCCATCGACCACTGCGTCGGCAACGTCGAACTCGGCAGGATGAACGAGTGGGTGGCCTTCTACAACAAGGTCATGGGCTTCACGAACATGAAGGAGTTCGTCGGCGACGACATCGCCACCGAGTACTCCGCGCTGATGTCCAAGGTCGTCGCGGACGGCACCCGCAAGGTCAAGTTCCCGATCAACGAGCCCGCGATCGCGAAGAAGAAGTCGCAGATCGACGAGTACCTGGAGTTCTACGGCGGCGCCGGCGTCCAGCACATCGCGCTCGCCACCAACGACATCGTCGCCACGGTCCGGGCGATGCGCGCCGCCGGCGTGGAGTTCCTGAACACCCCCGACTCGTACTACGACACCCTCGGCGACTGGGCGGGCGAGACCCGCGTCCCCGTGGAGACGCTGCGCGAGCTGAAGATCCTCGTCGACCGTGACGAGGACGGGTACCTGCTGCAGATCTTCACCAAGCCGGTCCAGGACCGCCCGACCGTCTTCTTCGAGATGATCGAGCGGCACGGCTCGATGGGCTTCGGCAAGGGCAACTTCAAGGCCCTCTTCGAGGCGATCGAGCGCGAGCAGGAGAAGCGCGGGAACCTGTGACCGCACGCCGCCGGGCCCGGACGTCCTCCGGGCCCGGAACGGCCCCCGGAATCCCGGCGTAAACCCTCCTCCGCGATCTTCCGTGTAGGCCGCACGGATGCCAAGGTGGCGCCATGGACCTCATCGCACAACTGCGCGCCGGACTCCCCGAAGAGGCCGTCCTCACCGACCCTGACGTCACCGGCTCCTACGCCAACGACATGGCCAGCTTCTGCGAAGCGGGCACCCCCGCCGTCGTCGTCCTGCCGCGCACCGTCGAGCAGGTCCAGCACGTCATGCGCACCGCCACCGCGCTGCGCGTACCCGTCGTCCCGCAGGGCTCCCGCACCGGCCTGTCCGGCGCCGCCAACGCCTCCGACGGCTGCATCGTCCTCTCGCTCACCAAGATGGACCGCATCCTGGAGATCAACCCCGTCGACCGGATCGCGGTCGTCGAGCCCGGCGTCATCAACGCCACCCTCTCCCGGGCCGTGAACGAACACGGGCTGTACTACCCGCCGGACCCCTCCAGCTGGGAGATGTGCTCCATCGGCGGCAACATCGGCACCGCGTCCGGCGGCCTGTGCTGCGTGAAGTACGGCGTCACCGCCGAGTACGTGCTCGGCCTGGACGTCGTGCTCGCGGACGGCCGGCTGCTGCAGACCGGCCGGCGCACCGCCAAGGGCGTGGCCGGCTACGACCTCACCCGGCTCTTCGTCGGCTCCGAGGGCAGCCTCGGCGTCGTCGTGCGCGCCGTCCTCGGACTGCGGCCCGAGCCGCCGCAGCAGCTCGCGCTGGCGGCGGAGTTCCCCTCCACGGACGCCGCGTGCGCGGCCGTCTGCGAGATCATGGCCCGCGGCCACGCCCCCTCGCTGCTGGAGCTGATGGACCGTACGAGCATCCGCGCGGTCAACGCGATGGCCAACATGGGTCTGCCGGACTCCACCGAGGCGCTGCTGCTCGCGGCCTTCGACAGCCCGGACCCGTCCGCCGACCTGGCCGCCGTCGGCGCGCTGTGCGAGGCCGCGGGCGCCACCGAGGTCGTCCCCGCCGAGACCGCCGCCGAGTCCGACCTGCTGCTCCAGGCCCGCCGGCTCACCCTCACCGCCCTCGAAGCGGTGAAGACGGCCACCATGATCGACGATGTCTGCGTGCCCCGCTCCCGCCTCGCCGACCTGCTCAACGGCTGTGCCGCCATCGCCGAGAAGTACGACCTGACCATCGGCGTCTGCGCGCACGCGGGCGACGGCAACACCCACCCCACCGTCTGCTTCGACGCGGCCGACCCCGACGAGTCCCGGCGGGCCCGCGAGTCCTTCGACGAGATCATGGGGCTCGGCCTGGAGCTGGGCGGCACGATCACCGGCGAACACGGCGTGGGCATACTGAAGAAGGACTGGCTGGCCCGCGAACTGGGTCCGGTCTCGCTGGAATTGCACCGCGGCATCAAGCAGGTCTTCGACCCGCTCGGGCTGTTGAACCCCGGAAAGGTCTTCTGAGCAGGGGAGTTGGGGCCGTTGTCAGTGGCAGCCCGTACAGTCCTGCCATGGACAACGCATTGACGTCGGCGACGCTGGTCATCGTCGTGCTTCTGCTGCTCGGCAGCTTCTCCGACAGCCGCACCAAGCGCCTGGAACGGCGCCTGCGGGAGACCGAGCGCCGCCTGGACCTCCTCCTGGCGCACCACGGCATCGCCGACGACCGCCCCGAGCTGGCCGAGGTCGACGACCTGCTCCGCCGTGACCGCAAGATCGAGGCGATCAAGCGGTACAGGCAGCTGACGGGCGCCGGGCTGGCCGAGGCCAAGGAAGCGGTGGAGGCGCGAATACGCTGACCGGCCGGTCGCCCTGTGGCCCCGGCGGGCCCGCGGGCGGAGGATGGGCCCGACGACCGTCCATCGCCGGAAACACCGCCGGAAACACCGCAGGAACAGCCCGACGCAGGGAGCGAGAGCGCCGATGGCACAGACCGCAGAACCCGCAGCGAAGAGCAGGGAGTACGACGTCGTGGTGCTGGGCGCGGGCCCGGTCGGGGAGAACGTCGCCGACCGCGCGCACGCCCTCGGCCTGAGCGCCGTCATCGTGGAGAACGAGCTGGTCGGCGGCGAATGCTCGTACTGGGCGTGCATGCCGTCCAAGGCGCTGCTGCGGCCGGTCACCGCCCGCGCCGACGCCCGCCGGGTGCCCGGCCTGCAGGACGCCGTGGCCGGGCCGCTCGACGCCCGCGCCGTCTTCGCCCACCGCGACGCCTTCACCTCAAACTGGAAGGACGACGGCCAGGTCGAATGGCTGGACTCGGCGGGCATCGACCTCGTGCGCGGCCGGGGCCGGCTGGCCGGGCCCAAGCGGGTGATCGTCGACGACGGCACCGAACTCACCGCCCGGCACGCCGTCGCGGTCTGTACGGGCAGCCGCGCGGCGCTCCCCGGTCTGCCGGGCCTGGACACCGCCAAGCCCTGGACCAGCCGCGAGGCGACCAGCGCGCAGTCGGTGCCGGAGCGGCTCGCGGTGGTCGGCGGCGGCGTGGTCGCCGTGGAGATGGCCACCGCCTTCCAGGCGCTGGGCTCCCGGATCACGATGCTCGTACGGGGCTCCGGCCTGCTGGAGCGGATGGAGGCGTTCGCCGGTGAGCTGGTGGCCGAGGCCCTGAAGGAGGGCGGCGCCGACATCCGTACGGGCACCTCCGTCGAGGAGGTGCACCGCCCCGACCCGGACGGCCCGGTCACCCTCACCGTCAGCGGCGGCGAGCGGATCGAGGCGGACGAGGTGCTCTTCGCCACGGGACGCGCGCCGCGCACCGACGATCTCGGGCTGGAGACGGTGGGCCTGGAGCCGGGGAGCTGGCTGGAGGTGGACGAGAGCTGCCGGGTGACGGCGGTCGACGGCGGCTGGCTGTACGCGGTCGGGGACGTGAACCACCGTGCCCTCCTCACCCATCAGGGCAAGTACCAGGCCCGCATCGCGGGCGCGGCCATCGCGGCGCGCGCCCAGGGCGTACCCCTCCTGGAGACCGACCCGTGGGGCGCGCACGCCGCGACCGCCGACACCGCCGCCGTCCCGCAGGTGGTCTTCACCGACCCCGAGGCGGCCTCGGTCGGGCTGACCGCGGAGGAGGCCGAGCGCGCGGGCCGCCGCGTCCGCAGCGTCGACGTCGACCTGGGCGGCGTGGCGGGCGCGAGCCTGTACGCGGACGGGTACCGCGGCCGCGCCCGGATGGTCGTCGACCTGGACCGCGAGGTGCTGCTCGGCGCCACCTTCGTCGGCCCGGGCATCGGCGAACTGCTGCACTCCGCGACGGTCGCGGTGGCCGGCGAGGTCCCCGTCTCCCGCCTCTGGCACGCCGTCCCCGCCTACCCGACGATCAGCGAGGTGTGGCTGCGACTGCTGGAGACGTACCGGGGCTGACAGAGCCCGTTCCGGCCGAGGGGAAGCATGCGCCCGCAGGGCGCTGCTTCAGGGGCGCGGGGAACTGCGCGAGCAACCACGACGGCGCCGCGCGCGGGGCACCATCGTCGCTCCGACGGCGGGGGCGTCACCCGCCGGTCAGACGGCGTCCGGGTCGCCGCCCGTCATCGCCGCGGCGATCCGCAGGTAAGGCGCGGCCTCGGCCTCGCGGCCCTGCCGCTGGAGCGTGCGCCCGAGCATCAGCTGGGCGTAGCTCTCGACGGGGTCGCGTTCCAGGACCGCGCGCAGCTCCGCCTCCGCGCGCCAGAGCCGCGCGGAGTGGTAGTAGGCACGGGCGAGGAGCAGCCGCGGCGCGACGAGCTCGGGCACCTCGTCGACGAGGCCCTCGAGGATGTGCGCCGCGGTCGTGTAGTCCTTGGCGTCGAAGAAGAGGCCCGCACGGTCCCAGCGCTCGGCGGGGGAGCCGTGCGTGTAGTAGGTCTCGGTCATGGTGTCGGCAACGCGCCGAAGTGGTTGAACATTCCACTACGCCACCGGGGCGGCTCCGCACGTACTACGCGCCGCTCTCCGGCGACTCGTCCGACGGCCACGGGTCGCGCAGCCACAGCTCGTCGCGCGCGGCCGGCGCCAGCAGCTCGCTCAGCCCTTTGTCGATCCCGAGGTGGTCCTCCTCGGTGCCCGGCGGCACCAGCCGCAGCGTGCGCTCCAGCCACGCCGAGACCGCGGTGGCCGGCGCCTCCAGCAGCGCGTCACCGTCCGGCGAGCTCAGCGCCATGCAGACCAGGCTGCGGCCGTCGAGCTTGGTCGGCCACACCCGCACGTCACCGTGGCCGCACGGCCGGAAGACGCCCTCCACGAGCAACTCGCGGGCGAACGTCCAGTTGACGGGGGAATCGGAGCCGATGTGGAAGGCGACGTGGACGGCATAGGGGTCGTCGGTGCGGTAGGTCAGCCGGGCCGGCACCGCGACGCTGCGCTCCGGCGACAGCACCAGACCCAGTTCCAGCTCTCGTTCCACCACGGTGTGCATGAGTCACGCCTCTCTACGTTCCGGTGCGGGCACCCCGTGAACACCGCCCGCACAGGGATAGAGGCCGTAGCTCCCGGACCATTACGCGACTTCGTACAACTTTTTTCAAAACCCCCTTCCGAGGGGTCCGGCGCCCGGACATACCCGGCGATCACCCCCCGTCTGATAGATGTGGTCGCTGCGTTGCGGCAGACTGCACTAGCTCCACCATCGTCAGCCCCTCCACGGCCTGAACACAGATACGGGATTTGGACATGAGCGCGCCTTCGTCAGGATCCGCCGGCGGCAGCCCCACGCCTGGGTACTACCCGGATCCGTCCATCCCCGGCTACATCCGGTACTGGAACGGCGCCTCCTGGGTGCCCGGCACCAGCCGGCCGGCGCCGGCCGACGGCGAGGAGATGCCGGCCCCGCCGGCGGGTGCCGCGGCCGAGCCGGGTCCGGCAGCGTCGTCCGCCGCCGGGCAGCCGTCCGCCGAGGAGACCGGCCCGGTCTTCTTCGACGAGGAAGAGAACTCCGGACAGGTCGACGGGGAGGCCCCCGACGGCGCCGGCCTCGCGGTGCGCGACCGCGGCGAGATGGACGTGCCGTCCGCCGCCACCGCGTGGGACGACCCGCAGCGGCTGCACGGCACGGGCCCCGACGCGGGCGCCTCCTGGCAGGCCGACGCCTCCCACCAGGCCGGCTTCGGCGGCGAGCAGGACCAGATGGTGTCCTGGGGCTCGGTCCCGCCGCAGCGCGAGGGCGCGACGCCGGGCGCACCGGCCGAGGCCCAGCCGTGGGGCGACGCGCAGGAAGGTTCCGGTCAGGAACGCCCGCGCAAGGAAGGCGCCGCCGATGCCCCCAAGGACGGCACCATGGCCATCCGCGCGGTGGGCCCCGGCACGCCCGTCGCCGACGGCACGATGGCGATCCGGATCGACCGCGGCGGCGCACAGCCGGGCCGCGACCGGTCGGCGCCGACGGCCGGCCCCGCGGCCCAGCAGCCGCCGGCCACCCCGCCGCAGTCCGCCCCCGGCTACGGCTACCCGCAGCAGACCGGCCCGTCCGGTCCCTCCGTCCCCGGCCAGGGCGGTTACGGCTACCCGCAGCAGGCCGGCCGGCAGGACGGTTACGGCTACCCGCAGCCCGGCCCCGCGGCTCCCCAGCAGAGCGGGTACGGCTACCCCCAGCAGGCCCCCGTGGGCCCGCAGCAGGGCGGTCCCGGAGGCTACGGCTACCCCCAGCAGTCGAGCCCGTCGGCCCCGCAACAGGGCAGCGCGCCCGAGGGCGTCATCCCCTTCAAGCCGCCGGTCGACAACCCCTTCGCGGCCGCGCAGGCCCAGGGGCGGCCCGCGCCGCTCGGCCGCCGGCTCGCCGCCCGGCTGATCGACACGCTCGTGCTGTGCGTGCTGCTCGCGGGGGTCGTCGTGCCGCTGTGGAGCGCGGCGGCCGACCACATCGGGGCCAAGGTCGAGGCCGCGAAGCAGTCCGGCGTGCAGACCACGGTCTACCTCCTGGACGGCACGACCGGCGGCTATCTGGCCATCGTGATCGCGGTGCTGCTGGTCGTCGGGCTGCTCGTCGAAGCGCTGCCCACCGCCAAGTGGGGACACACGCTGGGCAAGAAGGTCTGCGGCGTGCAGGTGCTGGACATCGAGGGGCACGACACCCCGGGGTTCGGCGCGGCGGCCAAGCGCTGGCTGGTGTACGGCCTGCTCGGCGCGCTGGTCATCGGCGTGGTGAACGCCGTGTGGTGCCTGATCGACCGGCCCTGGCGGCAGTGCTGGCACGACAAGGCGGCCCGCACGTTCGTGGCCGAGGGCTGAGCCGGTCCTGCGAGCCGGTTCGCTGAGCCGGCTCGCAGGCGCGCGCCCCGGAGTGCCGGGGCGCGCCCGCGCACGGCGCGCGCCACGCTCCGGGGCGCCGCACTTCCTCCGAACGGCGCACGCCGGATGCGGCGACCGGTGGTACGCGGTCGACTCGGGCCATGAGTACCGACCAGCCGAGGCCCGGATCCGGTGAGCCGCCGGAGGACCCGTTCCTCAAGAAGCCGCAGCACCCGCAGGAGCCGCCGCCCGACAGCGGCGACCCGTACGGCGGCGCGCCCCAGGGTCCGTACGGCGGACCCCAAGGCCCCTATCAAGGCGGCCCCCAGGGCCCGTACGGCGCCCCCGATCCGCTCGCCGGGATGCCGCCGCTCGCCGGCCGTGGCCGGCGGCTGCTCGCGCGGATCATCGACGGCATCCTCATCGGCGTGCCGGTCGGCCTGATCATGTGGTTCATCGTCGGCGGCGTGGACTACCCCGGCACCACCGATGACAGCGGCAAGCAGACCGTGGTCTCCGGCGTCACGATGCTGGCCTATCTGATCTACGAGGGCCTGATGCTCACCACCCGCGGCCAGACCGTCGGCAAGATGGCCATGAAGATCAGGGTGGCGATGCTGGAGAACGGGGCGATCCCCACCGCCCAGGCGGGCTGGGTGCGCGCCGCTGTCTACACGCTGCCGGAGGTCATCCCCTGCTGCGGCGCCATCTTCTGGCTGGTCAACGTCCTGTGGTGCACCTGGGACAAGCCGTACCAGCAGTGTCTGCACGACAAGGCGGCCCGCACGGTGGTGGTGTCGGCCGGCTGACGCGAAAGCAGCCGCTAACGGGAGTGTTCGCCGACCCGGGCCTCGGCAGGCCGGGTCGGCGACGTACGCCGTCCCACGAAGCCCTCGGGCCGTACCTGTGGGGCGGCGACGCGCGTCCGGCGGGCGCGCGCGAAGCGCGGCAGCGGCGCCGTGACCGCGACGAGGAGGCCGAGCCCGAGCCCGGCGATGGCGATGACCGCGACCGCGATGCCCGTCCTGGTCTGCGAGAGCAGCAGCATGGCGAGGGTGGAGAGCACGACGGTGGCCGAACCGTAGACGAGCTGTGCGGCAGTCGGTCGAGGCATGGCGGGTCCGTCCTCGGAAGCATCAGGGGTGTCAGTCGACTTGGCGCGCCGCCAAAAGACTCTACGGTCCTTACTGCCCGAGCGGAACGTCCGGTAAGCGTGAGTTGACCCACTGGCCCGGTGCATGGGGGGCGCACCGATTCATGTGCCCGGCGAACCGCCCCCCGCGGCGCGCCCGTTGGGTGCTCCGTGCGGTCCGGACATCATCCGATACTCGTCCGATACCCGTACATCGTGAGCCGAGTAACGTACTTCGCTGATGTGTTCAAAACAAGGTCTGTCTTTTCCCCCGGCGTTCCGGTGCAATGCCTCCAACGACCGTTCGTCACAGGGGAGGACAGCGCAACGTGAGATCCCAGAGATTGCTGTTCAGATCGGCCGCCCTGGCCACGGCAACCGCCGCGATCGGGGCGGCCGTTTTCGCGTCCGGGGCCGCACAGGCCGACGGCCGTAACCCGGCCGCGAGCCCGTCCAACGACCCGGCGCCCGCCGAGCGGTCGGTGGACCACGACCTCAAGGGCCCCTTCAGCGACCGCCAGGACGCGCAGCGCGAGGAAGCGCTCCGGCAGGTCATATCCGGCGACGCCGAGACCACCGAGCGCGGCGGCTCGCAGGTCGTGAAGCTGGACAAGGGCAAGTACGTCGAGCTGGGCCGGGAGAAGACCGACAAGATCTTCACGATCCTGGTGGAGTTCGGCACCAAGGTCGACGACACCACGATGTACGACCCGGACGGCGACGGCCCCAAGCCGCCGGTGAAGAAGTACGGCGGCGACGCCGGCCCCGCGCACAACGAGATAGCCGAGCCGGACCGTGCGACGGACAACAGCACGGACTGGCAGCCCGACTTCAACCAGCAGCACTACCAGGACCTCTACTTCTCGCACGACAAGAAGAAGGAGTCCCTGGCGAAGTACTACGAGAAGCAGTCCTCGGGCCGCTACTCGGTCGAGGGCGAGGTATCCGACTGGGTCAAGGTCGACTGGAACGAGGCCCGCTACGGCTCCAACTACTGCGGCCAGACCAACTGTTCCAACGCCTGGGACCTGATCCGCGACGGCGTGAACCAGTGGGCGAAGGGCCAGAAGGCCCAGGGCCGCACGGACGCGCAGATCAAGACGGACCTTGCCAAGTACGACCAGTGGGACCGTTACGACTACGACGCCGACGGCAACTTCAATGAGCCGGACGGCTACATCGACCACTTCCAGATCGTGCACGCCGGCGAGGACGAGTCCGCGGGCGGCGGCGCGCAGGGCACCGACGCCATCTGGGCGCACCGCTGGTACGCGTACGGCACGGACGCCGGCCGGACCGGCCCGGGGGAGAACAGGGCCGGCGGCGCGCAGATCGGCGACACCGGCATCTGGGTCGGCGACTACACGATGCAGCCGGAGAACGGCGGCCTCGGCGTCTTCGCCCATGAGTACGGCCACGACCTGGGCCTGCCGGACGAGTACGACACCAGTGGCACCGGCGAGTCCTCCGTGGACTTCTGGTCGCTGATGTCCTCCGGCTCCTGGCTCGGCGAGGGCAAGGACTCCATCGGCGATCTGCCCGGTGACATGAACGCCTGGGACAAGCTGCAGCTCGGCTGGCTCAACTACGACACCGCGAAGGCGTCGACGGCCTCCACGCACAAGCTGGGCGTCGCGGAGTACAACACCAAGCACAAGCAGGCGCTCGTCGTCGAGCTGCCGAAGAAGGCCGTCACCACCTCGGTCGTGAAGCCCGCCGAGGGCGCCAAGCAGTGGTGGAGCGGCATGGGCGACGACCTGAAGAACACCCTCACCCGGTCCGTCGACCTCACCGGAGCGACCAAGGCGTCCCTGAACCTCAAGGGCTGGTGGGACATCGAGGCGGAGTACGACTACCTGTACGCCGAGGTCTCCACGGACGGCGGCGCCAACTGGACGCCGGTGGACGGCACCGCGAACGGCCGGGCCATCCCGCGCGACGCCGGCGACAAGCCCGCGCTGACCGGCACCGTCGAGGCGTACCAGGACCTCGTCTACCCGCTGGACGCGTACGCGGGCAAGAAGATCGACCTGCGGTTCCGCTACCAGACCGACGGCGGCGTGGCCCAGAAGGGCTTCGCGGCGGACGGCTTGAGCATCGTGGCCGACGGCAAGCCGCTCTTCACCGACGGTGCCGAGGGCGACGACGCCGGCTGGACCGCCAAGGGCTTCTCGCGCATCGGCGAGTCCTTCACCAAGGACTACCCGCAGTACTACCTCGCGGAGAACCGCCAGTACGTCTCGTACGACAAGACCCTGAAGACCGGCCCGTACAACTTCGGGTGGCCCTCCACCCGGCCGAACTGGGTCGAGCACTTCCCCTTCCAGAACGGCGTGCTGATCTGGCTCTGGGACACCTCGCAGCCGGACAACAACGTCGGTGAGCACCCGGGCACCGGTCAGATCCTCCCGGTCGACGCGCACCCGAAGGCCACGAAGTGGGCGGACGGCAAGCTCATGCGCAACCGCTTCCAGACCTACGACTCGACCTTCACCCGTGCCCGTACCGACGCGCTCACGCTGCACAAGGACGGCAAGGCCGCGAAGATCGCGTCGCAGAAGGGCGTGACCGTCTTCGACGACCGCAACGGGGTCTACTACGACAAGACCAACCCGACCGGTGGCGTGATCGTCCCTGACACCAACACCCGGATCAAGATCGCGAAGGAGGCCCACGATGGCTCCACGGTGGTCCTCCAGGTCGGGCCCGCGGCGAAGCAGTAAGTAAAGCCGCAGGTCAGATACGTATCGGCCGCCGCCCCCTAGCGGGCGGCGGCCGATCGCGTTTAGATGCCTCCTGCGGCCTTCTTGCTGACACGTAGTCTCACGAGGGGTTCCCGACGCATGCCCCGACCCAGCGTGCGCCGGCCGCACGACCATGCACCGACCGCTGCACCGACCATGCACGGGGGAAACATGACCCTGACCGGCTCCGGCTTCATCAGGCTTCCGGGCGGAAGCGTGGTGGTGGCCCTCTCGCTGCCCAGACCGGGCGGCAGCGGCCACCGCGTACGCGTCCTCGTCCACGCCGCGAACCGCTCGCGCGCCCTGACCAGACTGCGCAACCTCGGACTGCGCGCCGTCTACCTGCGCGGCAACACCGAGCCGCCCACCCCGGACGAGGTCACGGCCGTACTCCACCACCCCGACGGGCTGGTCTGGCGCGGCGCCCCGGAGGACGACACGGAGTCCTGGCACCCGATACGGGCGCTGCTGCGCCCGTCCGTACCGGAGCAGCTCAGCCCGCGCTGACGTGCTCGGCCGCCGGTGGCTCAGCCCGCGCTGACCACCGGCTTACCCGTCAGCTCGGCCCCCGCCTCCCGCAGCTCCGCGACCGCCGCCTCCGTCGTGTGCGCGGCCACGCCCGCCGTCAGGTCCAGCAGGACCCGGGTGCGGAACCCCTCGCGCAGCGCGTCCAGCGCCGTGGCCCGCACGCAGTGGTCCGTGGCGATGCCGGCGATGTCGACCTCGGTCACGTCGTGCGCGCGCAGCCACTCCGCCATCGAGGCGCCGTGCTCGTCCACGCCCTCGAAGCCGCTGGACGCCGCGGCGTGCTCGCCCTTGGAGAAGACCGCGTCGATCGCACCTGAGACGATCGCGGGCGCGAAATTGGGGTGGAAGCCGCTGCCCTCGGTGCCGGCCACGCAGTGCGCGGGCCAGCTGTGCTGGTAGTCCGGCCGGACCGAGAAGTGGTCGCCGGGGTCGATGTGGTGATCGCGCGTGGCGACCACGTACTGGTATCCGCTGCCCGCCGCCTCGCCCACCAGGTCGGTGATGGCTGCGGCGATGTCACAGCCGCCCGCTACCGCGAGGCTGCCGCCCTCACAGAAGTCGTTCTGGACGTCCACGACGATCAATGCCCGGTGCATGGTGCGTGCCTTCCGGATGGGAAATGGGGGGAGGGTGTGGCGGCTGTGGGGGCTACGGCAAACGCCGATGTGACCGAGGGTAGCCACTCGCCCGGCGCTGCGGGAGTGGGCGCCGTACGGCGGTTCGGGACACGCCGCGGCAGGCCAGGGGGCACGGCACGGCGCACGGAGAAGTCCCGTCCGTACCGCGCCACCCGTTCGGCCGCACGAGGACACCCACGTACCGAGGTACCGGGGTGCATGCCCCTCGCAGAGGCGTGGCCGTGGCCCCTCAGACGTACTCCGTGGGCAGCACGGCCTCGCCGCGCGAGAGCTGCATCGCGGACATCGGGAGCCCGGCGCGGGCCGCGATGTGCCGCTCGCGCGCCGCGTCCAGCGGCTCGCGGGCGATCACCTCGCCGCCGCGCACCAGCGGCACCATGAGCTGCCGGTCGGCGAGCTCGGCCGGCACCGGCCCCGTGCCGATGACCTCGGCCTCCGCCACGCCGTCCGCGTCCGGGCGCCGCGCGGCCCACTTGCGGCCCCCGTGGGACGCCTTGCCGCCCATGGACTTCTTCGCGACCGGCCGCAGCGGCGCGCCGTCGCCGTCGCTGTCGGCGCGCGCGACCAGCTTGTAGACCATCGAGCAGGTGGGGTGGCCGCTGCCGGTGACGAGCTGGGTACCGACGCCGTACGCGTCCACGGGCGCGGCGGCCAGCGAGGCGATGGCGTACTCGTCCAGGTCGCTGGTAACCACGATCCTGGTGTCGCGCGCGCCCAGCTCGTCCAGCTGCTGGCGCACCCGGTGGGCGAGCAGCAGCAGGTCGCCGGAGTCGATGCGGACGGCGCCGAGGCCGGGCCCGGCCACCTCCACGGCGGTACGGACCGCCTCCGCCACGTCGTAGGTGTCCACCAGCAGAGTCGTTCCTGCACCGAGGCTGTCGACCTGCGCGGTGAACGCGTCCCGCTCGTTGTCGTGCAGCAGGGTGAAGGAATGCGCGCTCGTCCCGGCCGTCGGGATGTTGTACCGGAAGCCGGCCGCGAGGTCGGAGGTGGTGTGGAAGCCGCCCACGTACGCGGCCCGGGAGGCGGCCACCGCGGCCAGCTCGTGGGTGCGCCGGGCGCCCATCTCGATCAGCGGGCGGTCGCCGGCCGCGACGGACATCCGGGAGGCGGCCGCCGCCACCGCCGAGTCGTGGTTGAGGATCGAGAGGATCACCGTCTCCAGCAGCACCGCCTCGGCGAAGGTGCCCTCGACGCGCAGGATGGGGGAGCCGGGGAAGTAGACCTCGCCCTCCGGATAACCCCAGATGTCGCCGCTGAAGCGGTAGTCGGCGAGCCACGCGCGGGTGGTGTCGTCGAGGATGCCGCGCTCGGTGAGGAAGTCCAGGATCGTGGCGTCGAAGCGGAAGTTCTCCACCGCGTCCAGCAGCCGTCCGGTGCCCGCGACCACGCCGTACCGGCGGCCCTCGGGCAGCCGCCGGGTGAAGACCTCGAAGACCGAGCGCCGGTCGGCGGTGCCGGACCGCAGCGCGGCCTGCACCATGGTGAGTTCGTACTGGTCGGTGAAGAGCGCAGTCGACGGCACGGCCACCGGCAGCCCCAGGTCTGCTGTGTTCATAGGAAAGATGCTACCTCCCTTACTCGTCACATTGACGATTTCCCCGGGTCGTTTGTGCGCGCGCCCCTCCTGGGTGGCAGCATGGGATCCGTGAGTGTCGCACCGACGGAGATCGAACGTCCTGAAACGACCGAGGCGCCTTTCGAGGCGCCCGAGCCCGACGTCCCCTGGGTCACCGTCGTCCACAATGACCCCGTCAATCTCATGAGTTACGTGACCTACGTGTTCCAGGCGTACTTCGGGTACTCCAAGGAGAAGGCACGCAAGCTCATGCTCGACGTCCACCGGAAGGGCCGCGCGATCGTGTCCAGCGGTACCCGCGAAGAAATGGAGCGCGACGTGCAGGCGATGCACGGCTACGGCCTCTGGGCGACCCTCACGCAGGACCGCTGATGGCCGGCCACTTCGAAGCCCTGCCCGGCGGCGGCGCGGCGGCCGCCTTCGACGAGGTCGAGATCTCCATCCTGCGCAGCCTGGCCGTCCAGCTCATGGAGCTGGTGGGTCCCGGTGACGAGCCCGCCGAGGGCGAGGACCCGCTGGACGCGCTCTTCGCCGAGGGGCCCAGCGAGCCGCCGTCCGACCCGGCGCTGGCCCGGCTCTTCCCCGACGCCTACGGCGGCCCGGACCACGTGCCGGACGACGATGCGCGCGCGGCCTCGGCGGAGTTCCGCCGCTTCACGGAGAACGACCTGCGGACCCGCAAGCGCGAGGACGCGCTCGCGGTGGTCCGCTCCCTGGACGCGCTGTCCGCCGAGGGCGGCAAGGACTCCGAGGGCGCGGTGCTGCGGCTCAAGCCGGACGAGTCCCAGCAGTGGCTGGGCGCGCTGAACGACCTGCGGCTGGCGATCGGCACCCGGCTGGAGGTCAGCGACGAGGACGACGGCAGCGAGCTGCTCGGCCTGCCGGACGAGGACCCGCGCAAGCCGATGGCGATGGCGTACCTCTGGCTGGGCGGGCTCCAGGAGAGCCTGATCGAAACGCTGATGCCGGAGTGAGAGCCGGGCCGGTTTCCGGATCGGCGGCCGCCCCGCGATCATGGCCCGGACCGGCGGCTTTGTGACCCGGACGGTACGCCCGATTACGTACAGGGATGCGTCCGCTCAACGGACGATCAAATCCGGATAACGATCGCATTACTGCTGCGCCCGGCCTTCCTGCGCCTTTTGAATTTTGTCCTCTTTTCCCTGTCGTGCCCTACGGTGTCCCGGTAGTACATCCCAAGTGGTCGTGGTAAAAACTCTCGACCTGCCGTAGGTGACGCCACCCCTGTCGCCGCGGGAGCGCTGCGCCGGCCGACCGTTGGCGATGCAGGACTCCATCCGGGGGGATCGGGACCCGATCCGGAACAGACCGGGTCGGAATGGAGAAAGGCGCACCACACATGACCTCAGCGCAGGTCGACAATCAGCACGGCGTCACCGACGCCGCGGGATCTGCCCCGGAAGAGGGCTATCAGCGCGGTCTGGGAAACCGGCAGATCCAGATGATCGCCATTGGTGGCGCCATCGGAACGGGCCTGTTCCTCGGGGCGGGCAAAGCGATCTCGAAGGCCGGGCCGAGCATCATCCTGGCCTACGCCATCGTCGGGCTCGTCATCTTCTTCATCATGCGGGCCCTGGGCGAGCTGCTCATGTACCGCCCGGTGTCCGGCTCCTTCTCGGAGTACGCCCGTGAGTTCCTCGGCCCCTTCATGGGCTTTGTGACCGGCTGGACGTACTGGCTCTTCTGGGTCGTCACCGGCATCACGGAAGTCACGGCGGCCGCGACATACGTCCATTACTGGAACGACGGCATCCCGCAATGGCTGTCGGCCCTGGTCTTCACCATCGCGCTCTTCGGCATCAACCTGATCTCCGTCAAGCTCTTCGGTGAGCTGGAGTTCTGGTTCTCCATGGTCAAGGTCACCGCCATCGTCGGCATGATCCTGATCGGCCTCGGCGTGATCATCCTCGGCTTCTCCGATGCCGGCGACACCGCTTCCTTCACGCTTCTCTGGTCCGAGGGCGGGTTCTTCCCCAAGGGCATCGGCGGCACGCTGATGACGCTGCAGATCGTGATGTTCGCCTTCCTCGCCGTCGAGCTGGTCGGCGTCACCGCGGGCGAGGCCACCGACCCGAAGAAGGTCCTGCCCAAGGCCATCAACACCGTGCCGTGGCGGATCGGCCTCTTCTACATCGGCTCGCTGATCATCATCCTGTCGGTCGTTCCCTGGTCCATCTTCGAGCCGGGCGTCAGCCCGTTCGTCGCGGCCTTCGCCAAGATCGGCCTGCCGGCCGGCGCCGGCATCGTGAACTTCGTCGTGCTCACCGCGGCGCTGTCCTCCTGCAACTCCGGCATGTACTCCACGGGCCGGATGCTGCGCGACCTCTCGCTCAACGGGCAGGGGCCGAAGGTCTTCACCTACCTCAGCAAGAACGGTCTGCCCACCCGCGGCACCGCGGTCTCGGTGGCCATGATGATGGTCGGCGTCTGGATCAACTACCAGTGGCCGGGTGAGGCGTTCAACTACGTCGTCTCCTTCGCCACCATCTCCGGCATGTGGGCCTGGATCGTCATCCTGCTCTCGCAGCTGCGCTACCGGGCCAAGGCCAAGCGCGGCCTGCTGCCGCAGTCGGAGTTCAAGGCCCCCGGCGCGCCGTACACCTCGATCTTCGCGCTGGCCTTCATCGCCATGGTCATCGTGATGATGGGCATCGACCCGGACACCCGGATCTCGCTGTACGCGGCGCCCATCTGGGCCGCGATCATGGGCATCGGTTACCTGGTCATCAAGCGCCGGGACCCGAACGTCTTCGCGGCCCGCGGCCCCGTCGACACCACGAAGAAGGACTGACCCGACGCGGCGACTGCCGCGCCCGCTGTCCAGCATCCGGGCCCGTACGTATCACTTGGTGGTACGTACGGGCCCGATGCTTATTCTGGTCGGCATGCTGACCATCACCCGGGCTCTCTACGACCAGATCGTCGAGCACGCCCGCAAGGACCACCCCGACGAGGCGTGCGGGGTCCTGGCGGGCCCGACGCCGGCGCCCGCCGACGGCCGCCCCGAGCGGTTCATTCCGATGCTGAACGCGGCGCGCTCGCCCACGTTCTACGAATTCGACTCCACCGACCTGCTCAAGCTCTATCGCGAGCTGGACGACCGGGACGAGGAGCCCGTCGTGATCTACCACTCGCACACCGCGACCGAGGCGTACCCGTCCCGTACGGACGTCTCGTACGCGAACGAGCCGAACGCGCACTATGTCCTGGTCTCCACCGCGGACACCGACGACGCGGGCCCGTTCCAGTTCCGCTCCTACCGGATCGTGGACGGTGTGATCACCGAAGAAGAGGTCGAGGTCGTCGACGCGTACGCGTGACGCCCGTCACTTCTTGCCCGTGCTCGGCCCCGGCGGCGCACGGCCCGCCGGGGCGTCCCGATTGGCCCCATCCCACATGGTGTGCACCGCCCGTCCGCATCCCGAGACCGGGTTCCAGTACCCGGACCGGGAATCGATACGATGACCGCATGGTTGACCACGACGTGAGCGAGAAGACGCCGAGCTTGCTGCTCGTTGCGCGGCTGCACGTCGACCTGTGCCGCCTCGCCAGCGCGATGTGTCCGCGCCGCGCAGCCGGCTGACCGGTTCCGCCTACCCGCACGACAGGCGCCCGGCCGAGACGGCCGGCGGGCTGAACGCATACCCGCCCGCGTCCCAGGACGCCTCGCCCGACGCGCCCCGCAGCGGCGCACTCCAGACTCGCTCTCCGGCCCTTTCCGGGAAGCGTCCCAGCCAGCCGAAACAGGAGCATCCTCATGGCCATCGAGGTCCGAATCCCGACCATCCTGCGCACCCACACCGACGGCCAGAAGGCCGTGGAAGGCAGCGGCGACACCCTCGGCGAGCTCTTCGACGACCTGGAGACCCGGCACGCCGGCATCAAGGAGCGCCTGGTCGAGGGCGGGCAGCTGCGGCGCTTCGTCAACGTCTACCTGAACGACGAGGACGTCCGCTTCCTCGACGGCATCACCACGAAGGTCGCCGACGGCGACAGCGTGACGATCCTTCCCGCCGTCGCCGGTGGCTCTCGCTGATGCGGTACGACAGCCCGCTCGCCGCGGTCGGCAACACCCCCCTGGTGCGTCTGCCGCGGCTGTCGCCCGCCGACGACGTACGGATCTGGGCCAAGCTGGAGGACCGCAATCCCACCGGCTCCGTCAAGGACCGCCCCGCGCTGCACATGATCGAGCAGGCGGAGAAGGACGGCCGGCTCACCCCCGGCTGCACGATCCTGGAGCCCACCAGCGGCAACACCGGCATCTCGCTCGCCATGGCGGCCAAGCTCAAGGGCTACCGCATCGTGTGCGTCATGCCGGAGAACACCTCCCAGGAGCGCCGCGAGCTGCTCGCCATGTGGGGCGCGGAGATCATCTCCAGCCCCGCGGCGGGCGGCTCCAACACCGCCGTACGGGTCGCCAAGGAGCTCTCGGCCGAGCACCCCGACTGGGTGATGCTGTACCAGTACGGCAACCCGGACAACGCGGGTGCGCACTACGCCACCACCGGCCCGGAGATCCTCGCCGACCTGCCCTCCGTCACGCACTTCGTGGCGGGCCTGGGCACCACCGGCACTCTCATGGGCGTCGGCCGCTACCTGCGCGAGCAGGTCCCCGGCGTACAGATCGTGGCTGCCGAGCCGCGCTACGACGACGTCGTCTACGGCCTGCGCAACCTCGACGAGGGCTTCATCCCGGAGCTCTACGACGAGTCCGTGCTGACCACCCGTTACTCCGTCGGCTCGGCGGACGCGGTGCGCCGCACCCGTGAACTCCTCGCCGAGGAAGGCATCTTCGCGGGCGTCTCCACCGGCGCCGCGCTGCACGCCGCGATCGGCGTCGCGAAGAAGGCCCTCAAGGCGGGCGAGAGCGCCGACGTGGTGTTCGTCGTCGCCGACGGCGGCTGGAAGTACCTCTCCACCGGCGTCTACACCGCGGAGAGCACCGAAGCGGCCATCGAGACGCTGCACGGCCAGCTGTGGGCGTGAGCCCGTTCGCGACCGCTTCGTGAAGGCGCCCGGCCCGTACGGCCGGGCGCCTTCACGCTGTCCGGGGCCGTATCGGGGCGCCTACCGGGCCAGATGCCGGACCTGGTCCCACAGCAGCGGGTCCGCCGTGCCCGCGCGGCGCCGGAAGTCGGCCACCGCGACCTCCCGCAGTTCGTCCGTCTCCAGGAAGCTCGGCCGGCCCTGCGCGTCGCCCACCGTCCCGGGCCGCAGCGGGATCACCCCGGGCCGCTCGTCGTGGTACCGGCTGGTGATCTTCGCGACCAGCGCGGACCCGCCCCGTACGGCCAGTACCAGGCACGGCCGGTCCTTCGCGGCGGAGACGTCCTCGAACGGCACCTTCGCCCACCAGATCTCGCCGGGTTCCGGAGCGGCGCCGCCGCGCTAGCCGGGCCGTGTACGTACCGGCAGGTCACCGGGGCGCCGCGAGGTACGCCCGGTACCGCGTCCGCCGTCCCGGCCCGGGCCGCGACCGGGCCGCCGGCCGCCGCGCCGCGGACCGCGGTCCGAACGGGCCCGCCCGTCGACGACCGCCGCGACCAGCGCCAGTACCACCACGGCCAGCACCGCCGGCCACCATGAGGTGTCCATGCCCGCCTCCTCGATCGTCGTCCACCGGACCGTACCCCGGACCGTCCGCACCCGCCCCAAAGGCCCACCCGGACTGGTGATTCCGCCCACAGCTCGCCCCGCTGGAGGAGCCACCGGCCCTTTCGCGCCTTACCCTCGTGGGCACTGCAACGACTGGTACGGACCGGCCGAGCACGGCCCAAGCCCCGCATGGACCCGCCGCACCGCCCCCCGCCCACGGAGGTTCACGCCCCTATGAAGCTCACTGTCGTCGGTTGCTCGGGGTCGTTCCCTTCGACGGAATCGGCCTGTTCGAGCTACCTCTTGGAGGCCGACGGCTTCAGGCTGCTCATCGACATGGGCAACGGTGCCCTCGGCGAGCTGCAGCGCCACTGCGGTCTCTACGACCTCGACGCGGTACTCCTGTCCCATCTGCACGCCGACCACTGCATCGACCTCTGCGGATACTTCGTCGTGCGCTACTACCGGCCCGACGGCGGCCGCTGCGCCCCGATGCCGGTCTACGGCCCGGCCGGCACGGAGCGGCGCCTCACCGCCGCCCACGCCGACCTGCCCCATGACCACGCCATGAGCGAGGTCTTCGACTTCCGCACGCTGGCCGCCGGCACCTTCACCGTGGGCCCCTTCACGATCCGTACGGAGCAGGTCAGCCACCCCGTCGAGGCGTACGGCTTCCGCATCGAGCACGGCGGCCGGTCGCTGACGTACTCCGGCGACACCGGGGTCTGCGAGGCGCTGGACACCCTCGCCGAGGGCACCGACTTCTTCCTCTGCGAGGCGTCCTTCACGCACGGCAAGGAAGACATCCCCGACCTGCACCTCAACGGCCGCGAGGCGGGGCAGCACGCGGCCCGCGCCCGGGCCGGCCGGCTGGTGCTCACCCACATCCCCCCGTGGACCGACCCCGGCATCAACCTCCGCGACGCGCAGGAGGTCTTCGACGGCCCGGTGGAGGTCGCCAAGGCGGGCGCCGTGTACGAGATCTGACGCGCCATGGGGAAGGCCCCGGAACCGTACGCCGGTTCCGGGGCCTTCCCCATGAGTACTGCGGGCTCACGCCTTGGTGAGGTCCTCGACCTCCTCCTCGGGCTCGCGGCCCGGGGTGGTGAGGTTGAACTTCGTGATCGCGAAGCGGAAGAGCACGTAGTAGATCACCGCGAAGACCAGACCGATCGGGATGATCAGCCACGGCTTGGTGGCGAGGTTCCAGTTCAGTACGTAGTCGATGAAGCCCGCGGAGAACGTGAAGCCGTCGTGCACGCCGAGCGCCCAGGTGACGGCCATCGACACGGCGGTCAGCACCGCGTGGATCGCGTACAGCACCGGCGCGATGAACATGAACGTGAACTCGATCGGCTCGGTGATACCGCAGACGAACGAGGTCAGGCCGAGCGAGATCATCATGCCCAGGACGGCCTTGCGGCGCTCCGGGCGCGCGGTGTGCGCGATGGCCAGCGCGGCGGCCGGCAGGCCGAACATCATGATCGGGAAGAAGCCGGACATGAACTGGCCGGCGCTCGGGTCGCCCGCGAAGAAGCGGCCGATGTCGCCGTGCACGACCTTGCCGGCCGCGTCGGTGAAGTCACCGAGCTGGAACCACGAGACGGTGTTCACGAACTGGTGCATGCCGATCGGGATCAGCGCACGGTTGATCAGGCCGAAGAGGCCCGCACCGACCGCGCCGAGACCGGTCATCCACTCGCCGAAGCTGGAGATCGCCTCGCCGATGGGCTCCCAGATCAGGGTGAAGAGCACGCCGACCGCGGTGCCGACGAAGGCCATGATGATCGGGACCAGTCGGCGGCCGTTGAAGAAGCCCAGCCAGTCCACCAGCTTGGTGCGGTGGAAGCGCTGCCACAGGACCGCGGCGAGCAGGCCCATGATGATGCCGCCGAGCACGCCGGGGTTGTTGACGACCGGCTCGACCCACTTGCCCTTGTCGATGTGGCCTTCCTCGACGGGGAAGGCCTTGAGGACGTTGCTGTAGACCAGGAAGCCGACCAGGGCGGCCAGCGCGGTGGAGCCATCGGCCTTCTTGGCGAAGCCGATGGCCACGCCTATGCAGAACAGCAGCGGCAGGTTGTCGAAGACCGCGCCGCCCGCCGCGGCGAAGACCTTCGACACATCGATCCAGCCCAGGCCGTCCTTGCCGAAGACATCGGGCTGGCCGAGCCGGTTGAGGATGCCCGCGGCGGGCAGGACGGCGATCGGCAGCTGGAGGCTGCGACCGATCTTCTGCAGGCCCTGCAAGAGACCCGCTCCCCGCTTCTTCGCGGGTGCCGCCTTGCCGGCGGTGGCCGTACTCATCGGATTCCTCCTGGTGAGGCGGGCTCGGGGAAAAGGGCAGCCCGCTTGTATGGTCTACACCACTGAGTGGTTTAGACCATACTTAGCATGTCGTCACCGCATAAAGGAATCCGTTCCTCCCGATCGTTACGGCGGCACGCGGAACGGCTCCGGAACCTATTGTTCCGGAGCCGTTTTCCGACCACGCAGGGGAGTCTCCGCTTCACGTTCCGCTGCACCGCAGGGGAGCGCCTACTTCACGTTCTGCTGCTCCATCGCCTCGCCCACTTCCTCCGGCTCGCGCCCCGGAGTCGCCAGATCGAACTTGGTGATCACGAAGCGGAAGATCGCGTAATAGACCACGGCGAAACACAGCCCGATCGGAATGATCAGCCACGGCTTGGTCGCCAGACTCCAGTTGATGACGTAGTCGATCAGACCCGCCGAGAAACTGAACCCGTCGTGCACCCCCAGCGCCCAGGTCACCGCCATCGACACACCCGTCAGCAGCGCGTGCAGCACATACAGCACCGGCGCCACGAAGAGGAACGAGTACTCGATCGGCTCGGTGATCCCCGTGACGAACGACGTCAGGCCGACCGACAGCATCATGCCCGCGATCTCCTTGCGGCGATGCCGCTTCGCGCAGTGCGTGATCGCCAGCGCCGCCGCCGGCAGCGCGAACATCATGATCGGGAAGAACCCCGACGTGAACTGACCCGCACTCGGATCACCCGCCAGGAACCGGTTGATGTCACCGTGCACGACCGTCCCGTCCGGCTTCGTGAAGTCACCGAACTGGAACCACATGAACGTATTCAGGAACTGATGCATGCCGATCACCAGCAGCGCACGGTTCGCCACACCGAAGATCCCGGAACCCGTCGCCCCCAGATCCACCATCCACTTGCTGAAACTCGTCAGCGCGTCACCGATCGGCGGCCACACGAACAGGCACACCACCGCGAAGAGCAGCGCCACGAACGACATGATGATCGGCACCAGCCGGCGGCCGTTGAAGAAGCCCAGCCAGTCCACCAGCTTCGTACGGTGATACCGCTGCCAGAACCACGCCGACAGCAGCCCGATCACGATGCCGCCGAACACCCCCGGATTCTGATACCCGGCCGGCGTCCCCGTCCCGTCCTTCGCCACGCACGCGCCCCCCAGCGGCCCGCCGCTCACGAACGTCGCGCCGCTCGCACAGTCCACCGGGAACTGATGCAGCACGTAGTAGTACACGAGGAAGCCCGTCACGGCCGCCAGCGCCGTCGACCCGTCCGCCTTCTTCGCCATGCCGATCGCGACGCCCACACAGAACAGCAGCGGCAGCCCCAGCGAGGAGTCCAGCAGCGCCTGACCGGCACCCGCGAACACCTTCGCCACGTCGTCCCAGCCCGCACCATCCGCGCCGAACACATCCGGCTGCCCCAACCGGTTCAGGATGCCCGCCGCCGGCAGCACCGCGATCGGCAGCTGCAGGCTGCGCCCCATCTTCTGCAGGCCCTGGAACAGCCCGCCGCCCCACTTCTTCCTCGGCGCCGCCGCCGCGTCCGAACTCATCCGCATCCTCCCGGCCGCCGGCCCCACGACGGCCGACTCGTGCTTGCCGCATACTGGTGGTGTAGACCATTCGTAGTGGCGCTACGGGGCCTCCCGGAGGCAACTCCAGGTGGTCGCCATCATTCGCCAGGCAACGGACATACGCCCGTCCAACAGGGCTGAACGTGCGTTACCGTGTGGAATCCTTCGGCACAACCGCCGACGGCCGAGACAAGCAGGAGTGGACATGGCCAGCAAGGCTGAGAAGATCGTCGCCGGGCTCGGCGGCCTCGACAACATCGAAGAGGTCGAGGGCTGCATCACCCGTCTCCGCACCGAGGTCGTCGACCCCTCCCTCGTCGACGAGGCCGCCCTCAAGGCCGCCGGCGCGCACGGCGTCGTGAAGATGGGCACCGCGATCCAGGTCGTCATCGGCACCGACGCGGACCCGATCGCGGCGGACATCGAAGACATGATGTGAGCTGAGCCCCCGGCTCCCACCGAGGCCCCTTTCGTGCGCGCGTACGCACCGGAACGGGGCCTTCGGCATTCCCGATAGGGTCGTCCCCATGTCTCGAATCGACGGCCGCACCCCCGAACAGCTCCGCCCCGTCACCATCCAGCGCGGATGGAGCAAGCACGCCGAGGGCTCCGTCCTCATCTCCTTCGGCGACACCAAGGTCTTCTGCACCGCCTCCGTCACCGAAGGCGTACCGCGCTGGCGCAAGGGCAGCGGCGAGGGCTGGGTCACCGCCGAGTACTCCATGCTCCCGCGCTCCACCAACACCCGCGGCGACCGCGAATCCGTCCGCGGCAAGATCGGCGGCCGTACCCACGAGATCTCCCGCCTCATCGGCCGCTCGCTCCGCGCCGTCATCGACTACAAGGCCCTCGGCGAGAACACCATCGTCCTGGACTGCGACGTCCTCCAGGCCGACGGCGGTACCCGTACCGCGGCGATCACCGGCGCCTACGTCGCCCTCGCCGACGCCGTCACCTGGGCCCAGGGCAAGAAGCTCATCAAGGCCGGCCGCAAGCCGCTCACCGGCACCGTCTCCGCCGTCTCCGTCGGCATCGTCGACGGCACGCCGCTCCTCGACCTCTGCTACGAGGAGGACGTCCGCGCCGAGACCGACATGAACGTCGTCTGCACCGGCGACGGCCGCTTCGTCGAGGTCCAGGGCACCGCCGAGGCAGAGCCCTTCGCCCGCGACGAGCTCAACGCCCTCCTCGACCTGGCCGTCACCGGTTGCACGGACCTGGACAAGGCCCAGCGCGAGGCCCTGGCCGCGACGCTCTGACGAGCCCTGTTGGCGATCTGTGACGTTCCCCTCGTGGGGCGTGCATCTCTAGGAATGCACGAGCCGCAGGCGCAAGGTGGGACGTGCACCCGTACCGCGAGGTACCCGGGTGCGCGTCCACCAGCACCCCACGACGAGGAACCACACCGTCATGCCTGCTGAAGCCGCTGCCGCCGCCCTCGACGCACCCGCCGCCCGCACGGGCGGCCCCAACGACCACTCGCCCTGGATGGAACACGTCCTCGGCTGGACCCTCGTGGTCGTCCTCGCGATGTTCCTGACCCAGACCGGCCTCATCACCGGACTTACCTGACCTTCCGCCGCAATCCGGCGGCGTCGGCAACCAAAACCGGACGCCATGCGTTCCTTCCTTTACCTGTTCATTGCATAGGGAGGGCCCTGCCCATGTCCGCGTACCGCTTCGCCCGCCGCCGTAAGGCCATGATCACCGCCTCAGCCGTGGCGGTCGTCGCCCTGGCCGTGCCCGTCCTCACCGGCTGCGGGGCCGTCCAGACGGCCATGGACTGCGCACAGACCGCCACCGCCGTCGGAAAGAACGTCGACGAGCTCCAGCAGGCGTTCTCCGGCGGGGCCGAAAACCCCGCGGAGGCCCAGCAGGCCCTCGACAAGATCGACAAGAACCTCGACGAGCTCGGCGACCAGAGCGACAACGCCGACATCGGCAAGGCCGTCGACGACCTCTCCCGCGGCGTCAAGGACGCCCAGCAGTCCCTCGACAAGGGCCAGACCCCCGACACCGCCCCCATCGAATCCGCCGCCTCGGAACTGACCAAGATCTGCACTCCGGGCTGAGTGCGGGGGCACGTGGGGCGGCCCGCCTAAGGGGGGTCGGCCGCCCTACCGAGCGGGGGGCGGCGGCCGCCCGCCGGACGAGGCGGGCGCGGCCGATCGGCGAGCGAGGCCGCATCGGGCGCCGGGCGGGGGCCGCTCATGCCATGCGGTCCGACCGGGCGCTGGGCGGCGGGGCCCGCCAGGACCGTGGTCCCGGACCGGGATAATCGCTCACCATGAAGCACCAGCGCCTGATCCTCGCCACCCGCAACGCCGGCAAAATCACCGAACTCCGCGCCATCCTCGCGGCGGCAGACCTCGACATCGAGCTGGTGGGCGCCGACGCCTACCCGGACGTCCCCGACGTCAAGGAAACCGGCGTCACCTTCGCCGAGAACGCCCTCCTGAAGGCCCACGCCCTCGCCCAGGCCACCGGCCACCCCGCCGTCGCCGACGACTCCGGCCTCTGCGTGGACGTACTCGGCGGCGCCCCCGGCATCTTCTCCGCCCGCTGGGCCGGCCGCCACGGCGACGACCAGGCCAACCTGGACCTGCTCCTCGCCCAGCTCTCCGACATCGCCGACGAACACCGCGCCGCCCACTTCGCCTGCGCCGCGGCCCTCGCCCTCCCCGACGGCACCGAACGCGTCGTCGAAGGCAAGCTGGAGGGCACCCTCCGCCACACCCCCGCCGGCACCGGCGGCTTCGGCTACGACCCGATCCTCCAGCCCGAAGGCGAAACCCGCACCTGCGCGGAACTGACGGCGGACGAAAAGAACGCCATCAGCCACCGAGGCAAGGCCTTCCGCGCCTTGGCGCCGGTGGTCCGGGAGCTGCTGGGCTGAGCCGCCGCAGCCAAGAAATGCGGAAGGCCCGGCTCGCGGGGTGCGCGAGCCGGGCCTTCGGCGAAGGTACGCCCGGCCGGACTCGAACCGACAAACACGACCACCTAAAGATCGCCGCTCAAACCTATTGGCGTACGGGCGCGTGCGTACGCCGCCATGGTACCGGTTGAGCGAGGCTTGCCTAGGCTGATCGCCGACGACCGCCTCTGCACCAGGTACTGGTGATCGCGTGGCAGTTGGGGCACAGCAGTCGTAGGTTCTCGCGCCGGTCGTCGCTCCAGTCGCCGTTGATGTGATCGATCTCCAGCGTCATTGGCCGCCCGTGCCACGAAGGGCCGGAGCCGCATGTGGCGCACTGCTCAGCCACGCCGATCTCCCGCAGTGCGCGGCGCAGCAGAGGCGTATTGGTCCGCCGACCCGCGTTGCGCTTCACCAGGATCTCGTCGGCGCGGAGCCTGAAGAAGTCTGGCTTGCCCCGCTGATGGGCCTGCCCCAGGAAATGTGAGGTGTCGAGTGTCCCTTCGGCGATCCACCGACGGAGCAGTCTCCGTGTGGTGGCGTTGTCGGGCAGGCCGAGCCTGCGCAGAGCGTCTGCCAGGGAACGCGAGGTGGAGACGACCTGCGGCAGCGTGTCGGGGGCGGTAGCGCTGTGCCTCCCGTACGCGTGGCGACGGAAGTGCGAGACATCGATGTCGAAATGGGCGAAGCGCTGTACCAGGTAGCTTCGGAGTCGTTTATAAGGGCGAGAGCCGAAAAAGGCGATGACTTCGTCGATGTCCGCGCAGGACTCTGCCGCTTGAGCCATCTGCTCTCGGGTGTACTTGATTCCGCTACTCATGCCGACACCTCGTGGCCCGCAGCTCGACGGCCCTTGTTGCGGCCCCGGTAGGAGTCCGTCGTGGAGTGGCAGTTCGGGCACAGGAAGCGCAGGTTCTCCGGGCGGTTGTCGCGCCAGTCGCTGTTGATGTGATCCACCTCCAGCGGCAGCGGTTCGCCCTGCCAGGTCGGGCCGATGCCGCACACGGCGCAGTACTCGTCCGCGCCGCGGGCCAGCAGGGCGCGCCTCAGCCGCTGTGCCGGGATACGGCGGGCGTCGGCAGGATCCTGCTTCCGCAGCAGTTCTTCCCGAGCGCGACGTCGGCGTGCATCCGACCCGGGGAGCGGCTTTGCGCCGAAGTGCGAGGTGTCGATCCCCAAGGCCCGTATCCGGCGGCTGATGTGGGTGTGATGGCCGCCGACGACGTCGAGGCCGAGGTGGCGGAGGACCTCGCACATGTTGGTCGAGATGGCTACGGCCGACTCCAGGATGTCTTTCGTCCAGCGCGTGGTGTCCTCCCGCTCGAAGTGCGAGATGTCGATGCCCATCGACTTCATGCGGGTGTGGATGTAGCGGCGGGAGCCGCTTTTCGGGTCCACGCCGAGGCGGAGTAAGGCTTCCGAGAGGGTGCGGGAGGAAGCGGCGGCCTCGGAGAGGCGGGCGTGGGTGTATGGGCTGGCGGGCATGGGGTCCCCCGTTCGACGGCCATCTGATGGGGCCGGTTGTTCTGGTGTCGAACGGGTCAACGGCTGGACAGTAGCGAGAGTTACGGAGGGTGAGGGGCGGGAATGAAGAATCCCCCGATCGGGTGATCGGGGGATTCGGGGACGGCGGCCCGTGGTCAGAAGCGCGGGTCCGGCGACTGGGCCGAGACCAGTTCGACTGCTTCTTCGTGGGTGGCTACGGAGGGTGGGGAGCCTTCCAGGGGCTGTTGGGCGGTTTCCTTCATGAAGAGGACGGCGATGACGCCGATGAGGGCCGCGCCCATGGCGTAGTACGCCGGGACCATCTCGTTGCCGTTGAAGGCGCCCATCAGGGCGGTGATGACCAGGGGGGTCGTGCCGCCGAAGAGGGACGTGGAGAGGTTGTAGCCGATGGAGAGGGAGCCGTAGCGGACGTTGGTCGGGAAGAGGGCCGGGAGGGCCGCCGACATCGTGCCGAGCAGGCAGACCAGGGAGAAGCCCATCAGCAGCATGCCGACGCAGACGAACAGCAGGCTGCCGTCCTTGACCAGCAGGAAGGACGGGATGGAGAGGACGAAGAAGCCGAGCATGCCGGTCATGAGCAGCGGCTTGCGGCCGAAGCGGTCGTTGAGGCGGCCGACGTAGTTGATGACCAGCATCAGGACCACCATGGTGCCGAGCAGCACCAGCAGGCCGTGCGACTCCTTGTAGTGGAGGGTGTCGGTCAGGTACGTCGGCATGTACGACAGCAGCATGTAGTCGGTGATGTTGTACGCGCCGACCAGGCAGATGCACAGGATGAGCGCGGGCCACTGCTGGGAGAAGATCTCGCCGAGCTTCTTCTTGGGGGCGTTCTCGGAGAGGTGGGAGAACTCGGCCTCTTCCTCGGAGAGGGAGCCCGTCGGGCTGTGCGTCTCGCTGGCCTCGAGCTTCTGGAAGGCCGGGGTCTCGTCGAGCTTCATCCGCAGGTAGAGGCCGACGATGCCGAGGGGGCCCGCGACCAGGAAGGGCAGGCGCCAGCCCCAGTCGCTCATGGTCTCGGAGCCGAGGAGGGTGTTCAGGAGCAGGACCAGGCCGGCCGCGCCGGTGTATCCGGCGAGGGTGCCGAACTCCAGGAAGCTGCCGAAGTAACCGCGCTTCTTGTCGGGGGCGTATTCGGCGATGAAGGTCGAGGCGCCGCCGTACTCGCCGCCCGTGGAGAAGCCCTGGACCAGCCGGAAGAGGATCAGCAGGACCGGCGCCCAGACGCCGATGGTGGCGTACGACGGGATGAGGCCGATGGCGAAGGTGCCGATGGCCATCATGATCATGGTGAAGGCGAGGACCTTCTTGCGGCCGATGCGGTCGCCGAGCGGGCCGAAGTACGCGCCGCCGATGGGCCGTACGAGGAAGGCCACGGCGAACGTCGCGAACGAGGAGAGCAGGCTCGCCGTGTCGCTGCCGCTGGGGAAGAAGACGTGGCCGATCGTGACCGCGAGGTAGCTGTAGATGCCGAAGTCGAACCACTCCATCGCATTACCGACGGCGGCGGCCTTGACGGCGCGCTTCACGACCTTTTCGTCGGTGATGGTGATGTCGGTGCGGCGGAGTTTGGGGTTCCTGCGGCGCGCGACGGCACGGAAGAGCATGCGGTGGCGCCTGACTGCTTCCCGGTCCTGCTCGGTCCCGGAGACGGCATCGGTACTGCCGGTCGGCACGAGTGCGGTCCTCTCGCTCGGTCGGTCCGCGCACTGCGCGGTGGGCTCGTTTCGAAAGGGGCGCCTGCGCGGATAGGGAGCCGGTCAAACCACTTTGAAGGCAGAACGCGAGATTCGTCACTCGGTGTGGGCCGTTTAGGGCGGGTGTGGGGCGGTTGAGGGCGGAGGGGCGTAGTGGGGCGGCCTGCCGCCGGAGGGTCCCCCCCCGGCGGCAGGCCGCCCCGCACGACCTCGGGACTTACAGCCCCAGGTCCTTGATGATCTTGGCGACGTGGCCGGTGGCCTTGACGTTGTACAGGGCGCGCTCGACCTTGCCCTCCTCGTCGACGATGACGGTGGAGCGGATCACGCCGGTCACCGTCTTGCCGTAGAGCTTCTTCTCGCCGAAGGCGCCGTACGCCTCCAAGACGCTCTTGTCGGGGTCACCGAGGAGGGTGACCTTCAGCTCCTCCTTCTCGCGGAACTTCGCGAGCTTCTCGGGCTTGTCGGGGGAGATGCCGATGACGTCGAAGCCGTGGCCGGCCAGGAAGTCGAGGTTGTCGGTGAAGTCGCACGCCTGCTTCGTGCAGCCGGGGGTCAGGGCCGCGGGGTAGAAGTAGACGATGACCTTGCGGCCCTTGTGGTCGGCGAGCGAGACCTGCTTGCCGTCCGCGTCGGGGAGGGTGAAGGCGGGGGCGGTGTCGCCGGGCTGCAGTCGCTCGCTCATGGCTCTCCTCGGAAGTGGGAAAAGGGTGGGTCGGTGGTGCGTGCCGACCTCGGTGGACATGTGTTCCGTCCCGAGGTTACTGAGGGCCGCCGACAGGCCCTTACGCCATCGGCCGGTTCCTCTCTTTGTACGACGCTTGGGCGGGTTGATCGGGGGTGCCGTGGAGCGGGACGGGGGGTGAGCTGACAGACTGTCCATCAGGAACCATTGAGGATCTGTATTCACCGGCCGAAACGACGGAGGCAGCGCGGTGTCGGATGCCAGGACCCCTGCGCAGATCGAGGCGGACATTCTCCGCCGGCGGCAGGAGCTCGCCGTGACGCTCGACGAGATCGGCGTGCGGCTGCACCCCAAGACGATCGTCGGCGACGCGAAGGCGAAGGCGGCGGCGGCCGTGGACCGTACGGCCGGGCGGGCGTACGTGGTGGCGAACAGGGCGGTCTCCGATGTCCGCTCGCAGCTCGTGTCGGAGGACGGCGCGCCGCGGATGGAGCGGATCGTGCCGGTGGCGCTGGTCGCGGTGGGTCTGGTGGGGCTGATCGCGATGAGCGCCCGCAAGCGCCGGTCGTAGGAACCAGTGGTAGGCACCGGTCGTACGTACCAGTCGTAGGCTCCGGGGCCTTACCTGCCGGGCCGGGGCCCGGTCCGTGCGCGGGTGCAGGTACGGTCTTGGCGTGAGCCCGAACAACACTCAGGACAGCCACGACAAGCTGCCGATCCGGATGCTGCACGACAGGGTGCTCGTCCGTACCGATATCGCCGAGGGCGAGCGGCGCTCGACCGGCGGCATCGTCATTCCGGCGACGGCCGCGGTGGGCCGCCGGCTGGCGTGGGCCGAGGTCGTCGCGGTGGGGCAGAACGTCCGTACCGTCGAGCCGGGGGACCGGGTGCTGTACGACCCGGAGGACCGTGCCGAGGTGGAGGTGCGCGGCGTCGCGTACGTACTGATGCGGGAGCGGGATCTGCACGCGGTGGCGGCGGAGCGCCTGGAGGGCGCCGAGGACTCCACCGGGCTGTATCTCTGACCTAGCCTCGCCTGGCCTGACCTGCACGAATCCATATTTCCGCGGGCGGTGACCGACGTCACCGCCCGTTTCGCCATGGCTTGCTATGGTCGAAGACATCCCGACGAGACGCGCCGTACCGGGTCATGACAAGACGACGCACCCCTGTAGATGCGCGCACGCGAGTGCGCTGGTCATGGAGGTGCCGTCATGGCATGGATACTGCTGCTCGTCGCCGGTCTGCTGGAGGTCGGCTGGTCGATCGGGATGAAGTTCACGGAGGGGTTCACCCGGCTGTGGCCCAGCCTGTTCACGGGCGCGGGCATCATCGCGAGCATGGCCCTGCTGTCGTACGCGGCGAAGACGCTGCCGATCGGTACGGCGTACGGCGTGTGGGTGGGCATAGGCGCCGCCGGTGCGGCGGTGGTGGGCATGGTGGTGCTGGGTGAGCCGGCGACCGCGGCCCGGATCTTCTTCATCTGTCTGCTGCTGGTGGCCGTCGTGGGCCTGAAGGCGACCTCCGGGCACTGAGCCCGTCACAAACGAACAAAAAGGACCCCGGTGGCCGCCTGGCCACCGGGGTCCGGTGTGTCCTACTGCTGTCCCGGCGGCGTGTCCGGCGCTCCGCCCGGGCCGCCGCCGCCCGGTTCCACCGTCGGGAAGTCCTCGGTGGGTGCCGTGGTGGGCGGCGGCTCGGACGGGAAGGTGGGCTCCGGCGGGTCGACGGTGGTGGGCGGCGCGGTGGTCGGCGGGAGCGTGGCCGTGGGCGGGGTCTGCGTCGGGGTGCTGGGCGCCCCGGTGTCGCCGCCCGGGGTGGTGGGCGGCGCGGTGGCCGTGGGCGCCGGTTCGGTGGCGCCGCTCTCCAGCTCCAGGTCGAAGTCCTCGACGGGCTTGCCCTCCAGGGCGGCCGCGGTGTAGTCGGCCCAGATCTCGGCGGGGAAGCCGCCGCCGTTGACGCGGGCCAGGCCGCCCGCGCCGTACAGCGGTTCCTGCGCCGCGGTCTTGGGGTTCTGGCCGAGTACGGCGACGACGGTGGCCAGGTCGGGGGTGTACCCGGCGAACCAGGCGGCCTTGTCCTCCTCGGCGGTGCCGGTCTTGCCGGCGGCGGGGCGGCCGGCGGCGCGCGCGGCCGCGCCGGTGCCGCCGGGGCTCTCGACGACGCTGCGCAGGATGGAGGTGGTGGTGTCGGCGGCCTCGCGGGGCATCGCGGTCTGCTCGGGCCGGTCGGGCAGGGTGAGGTTCTCGCCGTTCTTGGTGATCTTCTGAACGAAGGTGTACGGGACGCGCTTGCCGTGGTTGGCGAGGGTCGCGTACGCGCCGGTCATCTGCAGCACGCTGGGCGTGGCGGTGCCGAGCGAGATGGCGCCCTGGGACTCGGCGAGGCCGGGGGTCTGCGCGGGGATGCCGAGGTCGACGGCGGTGTCCCGGACCTTGTCGGGGCCGACGTCGATGCCCATCTGGGCGTAGACGGCGTTGACGGACTTGTCGGTGGCCTCGCTGACGGTGATCTGGCCGTAGCTCTTGTCGTCCTCGTTGGCGGGGGCGAAGCCGGTGGGCTGTCCGTCGCTGATGGTCATCCGCTTGTTGGTGCCGTCGTAGACGGTCTGCGGGGTGATCGTCTGCCCGTCCTGGGTGGTGGCGTGGTTGGCGACGGCGGAGGCGAAGACGAAGGGCTTGAAGGTGGAGCCGACCTGGTAGTCGGCGCGGGTGGCGCCGTTGACGAACTGCTGGGCGTAGTCGATGCCGCCGTACATGGCGACGACCTTGCCGGTGGCGGGGTCGATGGAGGCGCCGCCGGCCCGGACGTTCTTGTCGGCGTCGCGGTTCTTCTTGTCGAGCTGGTCCATCAGGCGGTCGTCGACGGCCTTTTCGAGGGCGAGCTGCTTCTTCTTGTCGATGGTGGTGGTGATGCGGTAGCCGCCGCCGGCCAGGTCGTCCTTGTCGAGGATGTCGTTCTCGGTGAGGTAGTCCTTGATGGCGTTGACGAAGTAGCCGCGGCGGCCGGCGAGGCCGGAGGGGGTCTTGGCCACGCCGGGCGGGTCGAACTTTATGGCGGCGCGCTGGGAGCCGGTGAGCCAGCCCTTCTTGACCATGCCGTCCATGACGTAGTTCCAGCGGGCCTCGGCGCGCTGCCGGTTCTCGGGGTGGACGACGATGTCGTACTGGCTGGGGGCGTTGAGCAGGGTGGCGAGGTAGGCGCCCTGAGCGACGTTCAGGTCCTCGACGTCCTTGTTGTAGTACGCCTGGGCCGCGGCCTGGATGCCGTAGGCGTTGCGGCCGTAGTAGCTGGTGTTGAGGTAGCCCTCCAGGATCTCGTCCTTGCTCACCTCGCGGTCCAGCTTGATGGCGATGAAGAATTCCTTGGCCTTGCGGGTGACGGTCTGTTCCTGGCCGAGGTAGTAGTTCTTGACGTACTGCTGGGTGATGGTGGAGCCGGACTGCTTGCCCTTGCCGATGACGGTGTTCCAGGCGGCGCGGATCATGGCGACGGGGTTGACCGCGGACTCGTTGTAGAAGTTGCGGTCCTCGGCGGCCAGTACGGCGTGCTGGACCTTCTTGGGGATCTGGTTGAGCTTGACGTTCTCGCGGTTCACGTCGCCGTCGCGGGCGAGCTGGGAGCCGTCGGTGAAGAGGAAGACGTTGCTCTGGGCCTTGGCGGCCTGGTTGGCGGGCGGGATGCCGACGAGGAGGTAGCCGGCGAGGAAGCCGCCGACGATGATCAGCAGGATCACCAGGATGCCGCCGAGGGTCATGCGCCAGGTGGGCACGGCGCGGCGCCAGCCGGTGCGCCGTGGGCGGCCCTTCTTGCCGGAGGGCGGGGCGGTGCCCGGTTCGTCTCCCGGGGAACCGTTACTTCCCTGGCCGTCCTGCTGCGGATCGTCGTTCATGTCAGTACTGACTCCTCGGCCGCCGCCGATGGTTGTGCCGCGGCGGGATCGGTGTCGTGGCGGGCGATTAGCGCCCTACGCCAAAAAAAGCCCTTATCTTGCAAAAAGAAGCTGTCGCCCGATAAAGAAACTGTCGCCCGATAAGAAACTCTCGCATCATGCGTTCCAGGCCCAGAGGGTGGCACGCACATGTGACCGGTCTGTGACCGGCCGAATGGGTTCCCTGCCTCACCGGCACGGGTGATAAACGCGTGGTGCGTCCCCGCCGAGAGAGCTAGCCTCGGGTGTTTTGGCACCGGACGGCGGGGGGCGGGGCAGTGGGCGGAGCCGTGGCACTGTACGCGGCCGTCGCGCGGGGCGGTTTCCGGCGGTACGCGACGTACCGTACGGCCACGGCGGCCGGCGTCTTCACCAACACCGTCTTCGGCTGCCTCATCGCCTACACCTTCCAGGCGCTCTGGCACGAGCGGCCGCACCTGGGCGGGTACGACCAGGCGCAGGCGCTGACCTTCGTGTGGGTCGGCCAGGCGCTGCTGGCGACCGTCGCCCTGACCATGGGCGGCGGCTTCCACGAGGAGATGCAGGAGCGCATCCGCAGCGGCGACATAGCGGTCGACCTGTACCGCCCGGCCGATCTGCAACTGTGGTGGCTCGCCGCCGACCTGGGCCGGGCCGGCTTCCAGCTGCTGGGCCGCGGCGTGCTGCCGATGGTGGCCGGCGCGCTCCTCTTCGACCTCGCGCTGCCCGCCTCCCCGCTGCTGTGGGCCGCGTTCCTGGCGTCGGTGGCGCTCGCGGTGACGGTCAGCTTCGCGCTGCGCTACCTCGTCGCGCTGTCCGGCTTCTGGCTGCTGGACAGCTCGGGAGTGGCCGTACTCAGCGGGCTGGCCGCGATGTTCTTCTCCGGCACGCTGCTGCCGCTGCGGGTCTTCCCAGGGACGTTCGGCGAGGTCGTGCGGATGCTGCCGTGGTCCTCGGCCCATCAGGTGCCGGCCGATGTGCTGCTGGGGCGGTACCCGGGCCTCGGACTGCTGGGTGCGCTGGCGTTCCAGGCGGGCTGGGCCGCGGTGCTGCTGGCGGCGGGCCGGCTGCTGCAGGCCGCGGCCACCCGGAAGGTGGTGGTGCAGGGTGGCTGAGTCCTTCGGGCGGGCCGCGTCGGTGCGGCACGGCGTACGGGCGTACCTGCTGATCGTAGCGATGTGGGTCCGGTCCACACTCACCTACCGGGCGTCGTTTGTGATCATGGCCGTCGGCAATGCCGCGGGCAGCGGCCTGGAGTTCGTGGCGATCCTTCTGATGTTCTCGCACATCGACGCGCTCGGCGGCTTCGGGCTGCCCGAAGTGGCCCTGCTCTACGGTGCGTCGGCCACCGCGCTGGGCCTGGCGGACCTGCTGCTGGGCAATGTGGAGCGGCTCGGCAGCCGGGTGCGCGACGGCACGCTGGACGTCCTGCTGGTGCGCCCGGCACCGGTGTACGTACAGGTGGCCGCCGACCGTTTCGCGCTGCGTCGCATCGGGCGGCCGCTGCAGGCCCTGGCGGTACTGGGCTGGGCGCTGACCCGTGTTCAGGTGGACTGGACGCCGGGCCGGGTGGTGCTGGTCGTGGCGATGCTGCTGAGCGGCGCGGCCATCTTCGGCGCGATCTTCACCCTCGGTGCCGCTTTCCAGTTCGTCGCCCAGGACGCCGCCCAGGTGCAGAACTCCTTCACATATGGCGGAAACGCGATGCTGCAGTACCCGCCCACCGTCTTCTCCAGGGAGCTGGTCCGGGGCGCCACCTTCGTGATCCCGCTGGCCTTCGTGAACTGGCTGCCCGCGCTGCGCCTCCTCGGCCGCGACGATCCGCTGGGGCTGCCGGGCTGGGTGGACTTCCTGGGGCCCGTGGTGGCCGCGGTGATGTGCGGGGGCGCGGCGCTGGCGTGGCGGGCGGGGCTGCGCGGTTACCGGAGCACGGGGAGCTGATCATGACGGACGGTACGGAGCCGGGTTTCATCGAGCTGGCGGAGGTGGCGAAGGCCTTCCAGGTGCGGCGCAAGGCGGGCCGGTTGCGGCGCAGCAGGCACGAGGTGCGGGCCGTGGACGGTATCTCCTTCACCGTCGGGCGCGGCGAGATGGTGGGCTACATCGGGCCGAACGGCGCGGGAAAGTCCACCACCATCAAGATGCTGACGGGCATTCTGGTGCCGAGCTCCGGTCGCATCCGGGTGGCGGGCATCGACCCCTCGCGCGAACGCACCCGGCTGGCCCGCCGGATGGGCGTGGTCTTCGGGCAGCGCACGACCCTGTGGTGGGACCTGCCGCTCAGGGACTCCTACGAACTGGTGCGGCGGATGTACCGGGTGCCCTACGACACGTACCGCAAGAACCTCGACCGGTGCGTGGAACTGCTGGATCTCGGGCCGCTGCTGGCGACGCCCGTGCGGCAGCTCTCGCTGGGGCAGCGGATGCGCGGGGACATCGCGGCGGCGCTGCTGCACGACCCGGAGGTGCTGTACCTGGACGAGCCGACGATCGGCCTCGATGTGATCAGCAAGGCGCGGGTGCGGGACTTCCTGCGCGAGGTGAACGCCTCGCTGGGCACGACCGTCCTGCTCACCACCCACGACCTCACCGACATCGAGCAGCTCTGCCGGCGGGTGATGGTGATCGACCACGGGCGGCTGGTGTACGACGGCGGGCTCGCGGGGCTGCACGAGGTGGGGGAGAGCGAGCGGACGCTGGTGGTGGACCTGGCGCGGGAGATGGCGCCGATCGAGGGTGTGCCGGGCGCGCGGACGGTAAAGGTGGAGGGGCCGCGGCAGTGGCTGGCGTTCCCGGCGTCGCAGAGCGCGGCGCCGGTGGTGGCGGCGGTCGCGGAGCGCTGGCCGCTGGTGGATCTGTCGGTACGGGAGCCGGACATCGAGGACGTGATCGCACGGATGTACACGGGCCGCGCCGAATGAGGACCGGGCGGGCGGTTCGCTGTTTACGCTGTCCGTATGAGTGACGAACTCCCCGAGCTGCGGGCCTCGGACGCCGACCGGGACCGGGTCGCCGAGGTCCTGCGGGACGCGCTGGCGGAGGGCCGGCTGGGGATGGAGGAATTCGACGAGCGGCTGGAGGCGGCGTACGCGGCGCGTACGTACGGCGAGTTGGTGCCGCTGACGGCGGACCTGCCGGTGGCCGGCGGCCGTGCCGAGCCGGTGCTGCCGGTGGCCGGGCGCGGCGACGGGACGTCCTGGCCGGAGCGGATCGTGGGCAGCGAGGGTAGCTCCTCGGCCGGGATCGCCATCATGAGCGGGTTCCAGCGCACGGGCCGGTGGACCATCGGGCGGCGCTTCACCGCGGTCGCGTTCTGGGGCGGCGGCGAGATCGACCTGCGGGAGGCGCGGTTCGCGGACCGCGAGGTGGTCGTCAACTGCATCGCGATCATGGGCGGGGTGAACATCGTCGTACCGCCGGGCGTCGAGGTCGACGTGCGCGGCATCGGCATCATGGGCGGCTTCGACCACGGCCTGACGGGCGAGCCGGGCGAGCCCGGGGCGCCCCGGGTGATCGTGACGGGCCTGGCGTTCTGGGGCGGCGTCGGCGTGGAGCGGAAGGTCACCAAGGCGGAGAAGCAGCGCCTGAAGGCCGAGCGCCGCGAGCGCAGGGCCGTGGAGAAGGACGAGAAGCGGCGGCGCAAGGAGCTGGGTTAGCCCCGCGCCGCCGCCCTGGTGGTCGCTGTCCTTACAGCGCCGCCGGCGCCGACCCCTTGAGGTGCTTGAGGTTCACCGAGCGGGCCATCGCCTTGTAGCCCTCGTCGCTGGGGTGCAGGTGGTCACCGGAGTCGTACTCGGGCAGCAGCCGGTTCGGCTGGGCGGGGTCGCGCAGCGCCTTGTCGAAGTCGACCACGTTGTCGTACACGTTTCCGGCCCGGATCTGCGCGTTGACGGCCTGTCGAACCTGGTCCATCCGGACCGAGTAGCCGCGGTGGCCGTAGAACGGCGTGAGCGTGCCGCCGGTGACCCGCAGACCGCGTGCGTGAGCCTGCTTGACGACCTTGCGCATGCCCGCGACCAGCTTCTCGGGATCCCACTGGCGCGGCGTCTTGAACAGGTCGTTCAGCCCGATCTCGACGATGACGGCCTGCACGCCGGAGCGGGAGAGCGCGTCGCGGTCCAGCCGGGTGAGCACGCTGGGGCCGTTGTTGGGGGAGTAGCGGCTGCCGTCGATCAGCAGGCGGTTGCCGCTGATGCCCTGGTTGAGGACGCCCAGGCGGGGCGCGCCGGGCTCCTCGCGCAGCCGCTCGGCCAGGAAGTCGGTCCAGCGGTGGTTGGCGCCCATGGTGGAGGTGATGCCGTCGGTGATCGAGTCGCCGATCACGACGACCGAGCCCTTGGCCTCGCGGCTGTACACGTCCACGCCGGTGAGGTAGCGCCAGTACGGGCTCTGCTCGGTGTACGCCGTGCCCGCGTCGTCCGCGGCCCGGTCGCCGCGCGCCAGGTAGGAGGTCTGGCGGGCGTACGGGTGGTAGGTGACGGGCCCGGAGGGGGCCGGGGAGTACGTGGTGATCAGCAGGTCCGCGTCGTGCGGCACGTCCAGCCGCACGGGGTCGCTGGTTATGGCGCCGCCGGCCGGGATGACGACGGAGGTGCGCTCGCCGAAGGTGAGGCGGCGCATCGTGCCGGCCGCCGCGGTGGGGTTGTTCGGGGCCGCGGCCAGCGCGATCGTGGCGTGGGTGATGGCCAGCGGGCGGGTGCCGTAGAGGTTGGAGAGCTGGATGCGGGCGCTGGAGCCGCCGACGCTGGTGTGGATCACGTTCCGTATCGACATGCCCGCGTACCCGTCGAGGGTGCCCGGCTCGGCCGCCGCGGCGGAGGCGGACCAGGTGCCGACCCACTGGCCGGAGACGGCGGGGGCCGCGGAGTTCGGATTGTGCGGCTCGCTGCCGGTGCCGCCGCCGTTGCCGCCGACCCCGACGAAGATCGCGGTCGAGACGAGGACCACCACTGCCGCCAGGCCGGCGAGCAGGGCGTAACCCACACTTTTGTTCATGCGGGGGCGTTCTCCTGGAGAAGGCGGAGCCACTGGCTCCGGATGGGCAAGGGCAGCGTCTGATCAGCGGCGCCGTCGCAGTCCGATCGATCCGTCATGATCCCATGTCGGCCGGTGCGGATGCCCGGCGGCTCCCTCCCGCCGGGCAGGCTGAGAGGCGTTGCGCTCGACCTGTGGGACGACGGGAACTCGTGGTTCGTTCCAGGAGCGGGACCGGGACTAGGTCACAGTTGGACATACACGGGGACGGGGCGAACGGATGGAGCGGATGGAACGGACGGAGACGGACGTGGCCGCCGGTGCGGAGGGAGCCCCCGCGGCCGGCCCCGCGGGCGGCCCTGTGGCCGGTTTCACATTCAACGAGGCCGACGAGGAGAAGCGGCGCGGGGTGCGCCGCATGAAGACCCTCGCCACGTGTCTGCTGCTGGCCGTCGCCGTGGTGTACGCGCTGGCCAAGTGGGCCGGCGCGGCCGGGGCCGGCGGCTGGACGGGCTATGTGGCGGCGGCCGCCGAGGCGGGCATGGTCGGCGCGCTCGCCGACTGGTTCGCGGTGACCGCGCTGTTCCGGCGGCCGCTCGGGCTGCCCATCCCGCACACCGCGATCATCCCGACGAAGAAGGACCAGCTCGGGCAGTCACTCGGCGACTTCGTCGGGGAGAACTTCCTCTCCGGCGAGGTCGTACGGCAGCGGCTGCGCAAGGTCGGCATCGGCCGCCGGCTCGGCCACTGGCTCGCCGAGCCGGAGCACGCGGACCGGGTCACCGCCGAGCTGGCGACGGCGCTGCGCGGCGCGCTGACCGTGCTGCGCGACTCCGACGTACAGGCCGTGGTCGGCGAGGCGATCACCCGCCGCGCCGACGCGCAGGAGATCGCCCCCGGGCTCGGCACGATGCTGGAGAAGGTCGTCGCGGACGGCGGCCACACCCGGATGGTGGACCTGGTGTGCGCGCGGGCGCACGACTGGCTCGTCACGCACTCAGCGCCCGTCATGGCGGCGGTGGCCGGCGGCGCGCCCGGCTGGACCCCGCGCTTCGTGGACCGCAAGGTCGGCGACCGGGTCTACAAGGAGCTGCTGCGCTTCGTGACGGAGATGCGGGACATGCCGGACCACCCCGCGCGCGGCGCGCTGGACCGCTTCCTGACCGACTTCGCGGGCGACCTGCAGACCGATACGGACACCCGGGCGCGGGTGGAGCGGCTGAAGTCGGAGGTGCTGGGCCGCGGCGAGGTGCAGGACCTGATCGCGTCGGCGTGGGGCTCGGTGCGCGCGATGATGGTCGCGGCCGCCGAGGACGAGCGGAGCGAGCTGCGGCTGCGGGTGCGCGGCGCGCTGCTGTCGCTGGGCAAGCGGCTGGCCGCCGACGGCCGGCTGCAGAACAAGGTCGACGGCTGGCTGGAGGGCGCGGCGGTGTACGTCGTCACGACGTACCGCGCCGAGATCACGTCGCTGATCACGGACACGGTCGCGGGCTGGGACGCCGAGCACACCTCGAAGAAGATCGAGGCACACATCGGCCGGGACCTGCAGTTCATCCGGATCAACGGCACGGTCGTGGGCGCGCTGGCGGGCCTGTGCATCTACGCGGTGTCCCACGCGCTGGGCGGCTGAAGCCGGGCCGTCGCTCTGGTGATTGCCGGCCGCACGCCGTACGGTGCCCCGCGTGCGGAAGCGGATACCGGTGGTGGTGCGGCTGGTGTGGACGGCGGCGGAGCTGGCAGTGACGCTCGGCGCCGTCCTGATGCTGCTCGTGGTCCACCAGCTGTGGTGGACCAACCGGGAGGCGCTGGCGAGCGCCCGGCGGCAGGTGGCGGAGCTGGAGCGGGAGTGGCGCGGCACGCCGCCGGCCTTCGAACCGCTGCCGTCGCCGAGCATGCGCAGCGAACACCGGACGGTGATCGAGGAATCGCCGTCCGGGTCGCCGTCGCCGGGCCCGCGCCCGGACCTGGCGTACGCCGTCCTCCGCATCCCCCGCCTCGGCGTCACCGCGCCGGTCGCGGAGGGGGTCGACAAGGGGGGCGTGCTCGACAAGGGGTACGTGGGCCACTACCCGCGGACGGCGCAGCCCGGCCGCGCGGGGAACGTCGCGCTGGCCGGGCACCGCAACACCCACGGTGAGCCGTTCCGCCGCCTCGACCGGCTGCGGCCCGGCGACACCGTACGCATCGACACCGCCGACGCCCGCTACACCTACCTCGTCGAGCGGACGCTGCCGCAGACCACACCCGGTGACGGGACGGTGCTGGCGAGGATCCCGTACAGCTCCGTCCACCCCGGCCACCGCTACACGGAGCCCGGGTACTACCTCACCCTGACGACCTGCACACCGGAGTACACCTCGACGTACCGGCTGGTGGTGTGGGGGCGGCTGGCGAAGGCCGAGCCCCGCTAGTACGCGCTGGGTGCCGCTTTCGCCGACTTGCTGATCTTCTCGCCGTCCGCGCCGACCGCGAACCAGGTGCCCTTGACGCCCTGCCCGTTGACGTCGCCGGGCGCCTTGTCCCCCTTGAACAGGTACATGGGCCAGCAGTCCACGGCCAGTTGCTTCGTGCCGTCGGGGCGTTTGACGGTGGTGATCAGCTTGGCCGGGACCCCCTCGATCTTGCTCTTGTCGGCCGGTTCCGCGGGTTTCCAGGTGTCCAGGCAGGCGCCGGTGCAGGCGAACTTCATCGGCCAGGGGCTGTCCTTGGTGAAGCGGTACAGCGTGCGCCCCTTGCCGTCCACGAGGAGCTTGCCGAGGCGGGGGTTGTCGGCGACCGAGACGTCCGCCTTGGGCGCGGCGGGGGGTTTCTCCTTCTTCGCGGGCGCCTCGCCGGCCTTGCCGCCGTCGGCGGCGAGCGCGAACCAGGTGCCGCCCACGCCCTGGCCCTTGGTCTCGCCGGGCGCGGTGTCCTTGGCGTACCGGTACACCGGCCAGCCGCCGAGCGTGAGCTGCTTGCCGCCGTCGGCACGGGTGACCGAGCCGAGGTCGGCCGCGTTGATGCCGGTGGCGGCCTTGGCGTCGGCCGCGGGGACCGGCGGCCAGGTCGAGGCGCAGTCGCCCGCGCAGTTGGACTTCGGCGGCTTGGCGGTGTCCTTGTCGAAGCGGTACAGGGTTAAGCCCTGGCCGTCGGTGACGACCTTGCCCAGCCCCGGCGCCTCCTTGACGGCGAGGGTCTTGGCGGCCGCGCCCAGTCCGCCGGCCGCGGCGCCGCCGGCGGCGTCCTCGCCGTATCCGCCGGCCTTGTCCGACCCCGACCCGTAGCCGTTGTCGGCGGCGCCCTGGCCGGCGGGCTGGACCCGGTCACCGGACGCGGCGTAGTCCTTGTCGCCGCAGGCGGCGGTCAGGGCGAGCACGGCCAGGGCGGTGACGGCGATGCCCGCCTGTCGCCTGTTGACCGGGGCGGTTCGGTTGCTCATGGGGATCTCCTTCGGTGGGGGCGGCGGAGGTGCCGTCGGAACGGGGATACGGAGCGGGATACGGGGGGCGGGGCGGCCGCCGTTCAACGCCTGCGAAAGTTGTCACTTCACGTCAGAAAGCGGTGGACGGCGGACCGGACCGGCACGGACGGTGGCGGCCCCGGACCGCATCAGGTCCGGGGCCGCGGTACGCATCAGCCGCAGTCGCGGCCGCTGTTGATGCAGTCGACGGCCTCGTCCATCAGCTGCTCCGGCATGACGTTGATGAAGTCGCCGTGATCGGTGACCGGCTTGTGGAGCTGCTCGGGGAAGCTGTCCACGGCGAACTGCTCGCCGGCCGGCACGTCGTAGGTGATCTTCTCCTGGAGCTGCGGGATGGCGCGGAACCCGGCCGGGCAGGAGCCGTCCTCCTGGGCGAACGCCACGTGCGTACGGTGGTTGGCGCTGTCCGTGTTCTGCCCGTCCCAGCAGCTCTGGAAGTTGAAGGTACGGACGACGTCGGCGCCGTCCGGGCAGATCGGGTACTTGTCCTTCAGCTGCCGGTCCTCGAAGCCGACGCAGCTCCAGGAGGCGTTGGCGTTGGCCGGGCCGTTGGTGAACGCCTTGGCGTCGCCGGTGATGATGCGCAGGAAGCGCGGCATCGCGGTCACGTCGCCGGCCTGGCTGCCGCTGAAGGTGAGCTTGACGTCGGACGGGGTGAGGACCGAGCCCACATTGCCGTCGTGGCCCGCGCCCGGCTTGTGCTCCGAGGTGCCGTCCAGGGTGCGCAGGACGGGCCAGTAGTACGTGGACAGGTCGCCGTTGCCGCAGGTGGTGCCGGACGCGGCCAGGCTCTCGTCGGTGGAGAAGGCGTCGGTGGACTCGTTGCCGACGTAGTCGTGGGTGTGGTGCGCGCCGTTGCTGACGCCCGGCGTCACGATGACGTTGTCGGAGTTGAAGTGGCCCTCCTCGTTGACGCCGCACTCGGAGACGAACGTACCGGTGGAGGCGCCGTCGCCCTGCGGCGGCTGCTGGGCGTTGGGCTGGACGGACAGGATGTCGGCGAAGTCGTCGGGGGAGGGGCCGCCGGGCGGCAGCTTCGCGCCACCGTCCTGGCCTTGCTGTGCGTCCTCTTGGCCTTGTTGGCCTTGTTGGCCTTGTTGGCCTTGTTGGCCTTGTTGGCCTTGCTGGCCTTGCTGACCTTGCTGGCCTTGTTGGTCTTGCTGACCTTGTTGGTCTTGCTGGGCCGCGTCTCCTTCACCCTGCTGCTCGCCCACCGATATGGGCTGCCCCGTGGGCTTCAGCTCGCAGGCGCTCATGTTCAGCAGGGCGTCGGGGCGGGGTGCCGACCGGCCGATGGCATTGGCCATCGTCCCGATCGTCTTCTCACGCTGCTGTTGCAGCTGCTGGAGCACCGCGCCCGTACCGCCGCCGCGCCCGCCCGCCGTCATCTTCTCGTACGCCGCCGCCACCTGACGGTCCAGCGCGGCGAGCCCGCGGGAGACCGGCAGTTGGGCGCCGCGCGGCACCTGGCGCAGCCGGTCGCCGACGTCCGGACAGGACACGGTCGAGGCCACGGCCGCCGGGCCGTCACTCTGCGCCGCTCCGTTCTCGTCCGCGCCGTCGGCCGAGGCGCCGGCGGCGATCAGCGCGGTCCCGCCGCCGCCGAGTAATAACGCGGCGGCCGCGGCCACCAGCCGGGTGGTCAGGCGCGAGCGTTTGTGGGCCTGTGGAGTCATGCGATCACTTCGCTTCGTGGGGAGTGGTGGGAAGTGGTGGGGAGAGTGGGGTGGGGGTGCGGTCGGGTGTTCGGGGAAACGTACGGCTGCCGGAGCCGGGCCGCCGCCAGGTTGCCGAAGTCGACCGGGCCGGCACTTTTCAGGACCGTGATGTGGTCCGGGACGACCGCATTCGTACGAATGGCCGGTCGCCGCACCATCGTGTTGCGGCTCCGCGCCCGGAGAGCGTCGCTCAGCCCGCGTACAGCGCGTCGATCTCCGCCGCGTACGCCCGCTCGATCGCCGCCCGGCGCAGCTTCAGCGAGGGCGTCAGCAGGCCGTCGGCGACGCTGAACTCGCCGGGCAGGATGCGGAAGGCGCGGATGGACTCGGCGCGCGAGACCGAGGCGTTGGCGACCGCGACCGCCCGCTGCACCGCCGCTCGCACGCCTTCCTCCGGCGGGTCGCCGGGGCGCGCGTCGAGCAGCCCGCCGCGGTAGCGCCGCCAGTGTGCCAGCGCATCGGGGTCCAGGGTGATCAGCGCCGCGACGTAGGGCCGGTTGTCGCCGACCACCAGGCACTGCGAGACCAGCGGGTGCGCGCGTACCCGCTCCTCCAGGCCGAGCGGGGCGACGCTCTTGCCGCCGCTGGTGATGATGATGTCCTTCTTGCGGCCGGTGATCACGAGGTAGCCGTCCTCGTCCAGGTGCCCCAGATCGCCGGTGGCGAGCCAGCCGTCGTGCGGCGAGGTCCCGTGCTCGTCGACGTACCCGGCGAAGACCACGTCGCCCCGCACCCACACCTCGCCGTCCTGGGCGATCCGTACCGCGCAGCCGGGCAGCGGCCGCCCGACCGTGCCGAACCGCACCCGCCCCGGCGGATGGGCCGTGACGGCGCCGCTCGTCTCGCTGAGGCCGTACCCGTCGTAGACGGTCAGGCCGGCCCCGGCGAAGATCCGCCCGAGGTCGGCGCGGAGCGGCGAGCCGCCCGAGACGGCGTTGCGCACCCGCCCGCCCAGCACCCCGCGGATGTGCCCGTACACCAGCCGTTCGTACAGCGCGTGCCGGGCGCGCAGGGCCGGTCCCGGACCGTGCCCGCCGCCCTGCTCCCGGCGCTCGACGGCGCGTGCGTACCGCAGCGCGGTGGCCGTCGCGACGTCGAACAGCCGCAGCCGGCCGGCCTCTTCGGCGGTCCGGCGCGCGGTGTCGTAGATCTTCTCGAAGACGTACGGGACGCCGAAGAGGAAGGTGGGCCGGAAGGACGCGAGCGCGGGCAGCAGCGCCTGTGGGGTCAGCTCGGGCTCGTGGCCGAGCAGGATGCCGCCGCGCAGACAGGCGACCTGGACCATCAGTCCGTAACTGTGCGCGAGCGGCAGGAACGCCAGGACCGACGGCTGCGTGCCGGGCGGCCCGGTGAGCCGGCCCCAGCCCGCCAGCAGCGTGTCGCACTCGGCGGCGAGGTTGCCATGGGTGATCACGCAGCCGCGCGGCCGTCCGGTGGTGCCGGAGGTCTGGACGACCGCCGCGGTGTCCCGCGGGGTGACGGCCCCGCGCAGCCGGTGCACCTCGGCGTCGGGCAGATGCCCGCCGAGCCCGCTGAGCAGGCCGACGCAGTCCTCGTCGAGCTGCCACACGCGGCGCAGCGGGCGGTCGGCGCCGCAGGCCGCCGCCACGGTCATGGCGTGCTGCTCGTGCTCGATGACGACCGTGTCGGCCCCGGTCGCGGCCAGCAGCGCGCGCAGCTGCTCGGTGGAGGCGGTGGGGTAGACGGGGACGAGGTGCGCGCCGAGCGACCAGACCGCGTAGCTGAAGAGCGTCCACTCGTACCGGGTCCTGGACATCACCGCCACCCGGTCGCCGGGCCGCAGACCGTCCGCGAGCAGCCCCTTGGCCAGCGCCATTACCTCGGCGCGGAAGGCGGCGGCGGACACGTGGTGCCAGCGGCCGGGGTCCGCGGGGTCCCGGCGGGCGAGCTGGGCCAGCGCGGGCACCCGGTCGGCCAGGTCGTGGACGGTGTCGGCGAGGCCGCCGGTACGGGCCGGGGTCACCAGGGCGGGCGTGCTGACGTCGCGCACCACACCTCCCTCGTCCGCCCCCGCCGTACGGCCGGGGTGGACGCAAGTTACCCGCTGGTGGCCCTACTGCACAGATCCCTGGTTACTCTTGTGCGGAAGAGGACAAAACCGAGCGGGAATGAACCCGGGCGGGAAGAGCCGAGCGGGGAGAGGAGAGCACGTATGCGGCGCATCGCCGATGCCTGGCGGCTGCACGTCGGCGCGCTCATGTTCCTCCTGGCCGGCGTGCTGCTCACGCAGAGCGGCCTGACCTCGGCCCTGACCGCCGCCGCGACCACCGCGGCCGTCCTCCTCCTCAGCCGCGCGGTGCTCGTCGCCACGCTGGCCGGACCCGCCCCGCCGGGCCGGGTCCGCACCGCCATCCGGGATCGGGAACGCCGTACGGCCTTCCTGCCCCAGCGCGATCCCGACGCCGCGGGCCGCCCGCGGCCCAGGGCACCCGGCCGCCGTCTCCCGACGGCCGCGTAGACGCGCAGGCGCGCGCTCTCCTTCTCCGCGTACGGCCCTGCCACGCGGCTCGTCACACCGAATTCAGCATTGCTTTTTCCGGTACTGACGAGACCCCCGGAGGGCTCACCCATGTCCGTCTTCGCCCCGCTCGGCGCCGCGCTCGGTCACCTCGCCGACGTTCTCTCCCCGGTGTTCGGCGCCTCGGCGACCGCCGCCGCCATCATCGTCTGCACCCTGGCCGTACGCGCCGCGCTGCACCCGCTCGCCCGCGCCGCCGTCCGCGGCGAGAAGTCCCGCACCGCGCTCGCCCCGCAGATGGCCGAAATACGCCGGAAGTACGCGAAGGACCCCGAGCGCATGCAGCGCGAGGTGACCGACCTCTACCGGAAGGCGGGCGCCTCGCCGCTGGCCGGCTGCCTGCCGACGCTGCTCCAGCTCCCTGTGTTCTTCCTGATGTACCACCTCTTCACCTCCCCCAGCTCCGGGCTGCTGGGCGAGGGGCTGCTGGACGCGCCGCTCGGCGGCCGCTGGGTGGACGCGCTCGCCGACGGCGGCCCGTTCGGGCCGCATGGGCTGGTGTACCTGGCCCTCTTCGTGATCGTCGCGGCCGTGGCGACGGTGAACTACCGGCGGGCCCGTAAGGCCACCGGGGCCGCACCGGCCGGGGCCGGCGGTGAAGCAGTACCCGGCATGGCTGCCGTGACGAAGCTTGCCCCCCTCCTCTCCTTCGGCACGCTCCTCACGATTGCCGTCGTACCGCTGGCCGCCGCCCTGTACGTCGTGACGAGTACGACGTGGACGGTCTGCGAACGCGGCCTGTTGATGCGGGACCGCAAGCCCGCCGCCGGCCTCGCGCCCGCTACCGCCGAGTAAAGGTCCAGTACGTGAACGGGGTCTTGCGGGCGGGACCCCGTTCTTGGAGGATCGGCCAAATCGCTCGATGGCCGCACTCCATCGGCCGGCCCGGGAGATCCCTCTCCCGGGCCGACCCTTCGCATACGACCACGGGAGTTGTACTGATGAAGCTGCTGCGTGTCGGACCGGTGGGGGCGGAACGCCCGGCGCTGCTGGACGAGTCGGGAACCCTGCGTGATCTGTCGGGCGTCGTGCCGGACATCGACGGAGCGCTGCTCGCGGACGAGACGGCGCTGGACCGCGTCCGTACGGCAGCGGCGGCCGGTGACCTGCCGGCGCTGGACGCCGCCGGGCTGCGCACGGGCGCGCCGCTCGGCCGCATAGGCAAGGTCGTGTGCATCGGGCTGAACTACCACGACCACGCCCGGGAGACCGGCGCGCCGATCCCGGCCGAGCCGATCGTCTTCATGAAGGCCGCGGACACCGTCGTCGGCCCGGACGACACCGTGCTCGTCCCGCGCGGCAGCGTGAAGACCGACTGGGAGGTCGAGCTGGCCATCGTCATCGGCCGCACGGCCCGCTACCTGGAGACCGACGAGCAGGCGCTCGCCGCCGTCGCGGGCTACACCATCGCGCACGACGTCTCCGAGCGGGAGTTCCAGATCGAGCGCGGCGGCCAGTGGGACAAGGGCAAGAACTGCGAGACGTTCAACCCGCTGGGCCCCTGGCTGGTCACCGCCGACGAGGTCCCCGACCCGCAGGCGCTCGGCCTGCGCCTGTGGGTGAACGGCGAGCTGAAGCAGGACGGCACGACGGCCGAGCAGATCTTCCCGGTCGCCGAAGTCGTCCGCTACCTCAGCCAGTTCATGACCCTGTACCCCGGCGACATCATCAACACCGGCACCCCGGCCGGCGTCGCCATGGGCCACCCCGACCCCAAGCCGTACCTCCGCGCCGGCGACGTGGTCGAACTCGAAATCGACGGCCTGGGCCGCCAGCGCCAGGAGCTGAAGGACGCGTGACGGACGGGGTGGCTCTCAGCCCTTGGGGATGAGGGCCACCCAGACCGGGCCGGTGGCGAAGGGGAGGGCGTGGCCTTCGGGGGTGGTGAAGGTGGTGCCGTTGTCCGCCGTGCCGCGGGACCACTCGGCCTGGTACTTCTTGCCGTCGCGGAGGATCAGGGCGTCACCCGAGCCGACGGTCTGCGTGTACGGGGTGACGCTGCCCCACTTGTCGTGGAGGCGGGACGAGCGGACGGTCACGTACTGGACCACGACCGTGGCGACGGCCAGTTGGCCGGCTCCGGTGGTGCGGAAGGGCGTGCCGTCCATGGCGACCAGCCAGCGGTCACGGCTCTCGGACCAGGTGAAGGAGAAGCGGGCCGCCGGGTAACGGACTTCTTGCCGCGTCGTCCTGGTGCCGCCCTTCGAGGGGGCGGCGCCGAAGCGGAAGCCGATGTCGGCGGGGGCCGAGGCGTCCGAGGCCGCTTCCAGGGCGCGGGCCGGGCGCAGATACAGGTTGTGCGGCGCGGCGCGGTCCGTGCTGCGGACGTACGCGTCGGGGGCCTTGCCCGGTGGCAGGGCGGTGATCGGGGCGGACTCCAGCGTCGGGCGCAGCTTGGCCTGCGAGCCGGAGTAGGCCAGTGCCGGGTGGCCGAACTGGCGGAGCAGTTCGAGGTCGGACTCGCGGGCGCTGCGGACCGGGCCGACGCGGTCCGGGAGGTGGCCGGCGAAGACGGCCAGTATCCGGGAGAGGCCGGCCTCCACCTCTTCGGTGTAGAGGATGTCGGCGTCCTCCAGGCCGGTCTGCGGGCGGGCCGCGGCGACGTTGTCGATCTTGACGGCCAGTACCTTGTCGCCCGCCCCGTCCTTGCCGGTGAACGGCGACTTCCCGTCGTCGCCCGCCTGACAGCCCGCCACCAGCGGCGACAGGCCCGCGGCCAGGCCCGCCGCCAGCACGGTCCGCCGCGATGATCCGGTCCAGCCCGTCCGCCCGCCCGTCCACGCCATGGGGGTACCGCCTCTCTCTCGCCGGTTCCCCCACAGCTTTCCCGGTGGATCGGGCGGGCGCACGGATTCCGTCAGGCGGGGCGCAGAAACCGCTCCAACGCCTCGACGACGAGCGCGTGGTCGTCGGCCTGGGCGAGGCCGGAGACGGCCACCGCGCCGATGACTCCGGTACCGCGGAGGCGGAGGGGGAAGGCGCCACCGTGCGCGGCATACGTGTCCGGATCCAGCCGGGAGGACTCCTCGAAGGTCCGGCCCTTGGCCCGGAAGCGTGCGCCGACCAGGAAGGACGCCTCGCCGTAGCGCTCGACGACCCGGCACTTGCGGTCCAGCCAGGCGTCGTTGTCGGCGCTGGTGCCGGGCAGTGCGTAGTGGAAGAGGCGCTGGGCGCCGCGCCGGATGCTGATCGTCACGGCGGCGTTCCGCTCGCGCGCCAGGTCGACGAGGAGGTTGCCGAGGGCCCAGGCGTCCTCGTTGCTGAAGCGGTCGAGGACCAGCCGGCGCTCGTGCTCTTCGAGCGTGGTGATGTCGTCGGCGGCGGTCATCGGGTGGCCTCGATCCGGACCGTGCGGCCCTCGGCGGCCGAGAGCTTGGCGGCCTCCAGGACGCGCAGCGCGGCGGCCGCCTCCAGGGCGGTGACCGGCGGCTCGCCGCCCGTACGCAGCGCTTCGGCGACCGCGGCGTAGTACGCGGGGTAGTCGCCGGGCAGCGTCGGGACGGGCTCGCCGCCGCCGGTCTGCGAGGACTCCCCGGCGCCGATGCGGCCCCAGGCGGACTCCGGCTCCACGCCCCACTCGGCGTCGGCAGCGCCGGGCCGGCGGCCCTCGCGCAGCGCCGCCTCCTGCGGGTCCAGGCCGTACTTCACGTAACCGGCCTCGCTGCCGAGCACCCGGAAGCGCGGACCGAGCTGGGCCGTGGTGGCGCTGACCCACAGGTGGGAGCGGACGCCGCTCGCGTGCGTGATCGCGATGAAGGTGTCGTCGTCGGCCTCGGCGCCGGGGCGGCGCACGTCGGACTCCGCGTACACAGAGACGGCCGGGCCGAAGAGGGTGAGGGCCTGGTCGGCGACGTGGCTGCCCAGGTCGTACAGCAGCCCGCCGATCTCGGCCGGGTCGCCGGACTCGCGCCAGCCGCCCTTGGGCTTGGGCCGCCACCGCTCGAACCGCGACTCGAAGCGCCACACCTCGCCGAGCGCGCCCTCCTCGACCAGCTTGCGCAGAGTCAGGAAGTCGTTGTCCCAGCGGCGGTTCTGGAAGACGGAGAGGAGCAGCCCGCGGTCCTTCGCCAGGGCGGCGAGCTGCTCGGCCTCGGCGGCGGTCCCGGCCAGCGGCTTGTCCACGACCACCGGCAGGCCGGCCTCCAGGGCGGCGGTGGCCAGCGGTACATGCGTCTTGTTCGGCGAGGCGAGCACGATCAGGTCCAGCTCGGCGGCGCGCGCCAGCACCTCCTCAGGGGTGCCGACCGTACGCACCTGCGGGTGCTCGGCGCGGGCCTGCGCCTGGCGGTCGGGGCTGGAGGTGGAGACCGTGTCGAGGACCAGACCCTCGGTCGCGGCGATCATCGGGGCGTGGAAGACGGAGCCGGCCAGGCCGTAACCGATGAGGCCGACGCGCAGGGGGCTGCCGGGGAGTGCGGTACCGGGGGAGTCGCTCGGGCTGCTCATGCCTCCCACTTAAGCAACGCTGTTGCCAAAGTGCAAGCGGTCCGCACAATGGAGGGGTGACCAGCGAAAATCCTCCCCCCTCCGACCTGGCCGAGCGTGCGCTCGGCGGCGCCAACCTCCCCCTGCTGCGCGGGCACAACGCGGCCGTGCTGCTCGGGCTGCTGCGCGCGGCGGGGGAGGGCGGGGTAAGCCGGCTGGAGCTGGCCGAGGGCAGCGGGCTGACCCCGCAGGCGGTCAGCAAGATCACGGCACGGCTGCGGGAGGCGGGGCTCGCCACCGAGGCCGGGCGGCGCGCGTCCACGGGCGGCAAGCCCCGTACGGTCCTGCGGCTGGTCCCCGGCGCCCGGTACGCGATCGGGCTGCACCTGGACCGGGACGAGAGCGTCGCGGTCCTCGCCGACCTGGCGGGCGAGCCAATCGCGGTCCGCCGCGCACCGCTGGACCTGGGCGCGGACGCGGACGAGGTACTGGCGGCGGCCGCCGCTCAGGTCGCCGAGGTGCGCGCCGCGGCCCCCGGGGCGCAGGTGATCGGCGCCGGCGTGGCCTGCCCCGGACCGCTGGACCACCGTACGGGCGTACTGCACCGGGTCACCGGCCTCCCGCAGTGGGACGGCTACCCACTGCGCGCCGCGCTCGCCGAGCGGCTCGGCCTGCCCGTGGTCCTGGACAAGGACACCAACGCGGCGGCGCACGGACTGGCCCAGCAGCCGGACGGCGCCGAGTCGTTCGGCTATCTCCACCTGGGGACGGGGCTGGGCGCCGGGCTGGTGCTCGGCGGCGCGGTGCACCGGGGTGCGCGTACGGGCGCGGGGGAGTTCGGGCACCAGGTCGTACAGCTGGACGGGCCGCGGTGCGGCTGCGGCAAGCGGGGCTGTATCGAGGCGCTGTGCCTTGCCGCGGTCGCGGCGGGCGAGCCGGCGGAAGCGGCGCGAGTGCTCGGCGTCGGCGCCGCCAACCTTGTCGAGCTGCTCGACGTGGACCGGGTCCTGCTGGGCGGCCGTACGGTACTGGCCGACCCGCAGGCGTACGTACGGGGAGTCGCCGCCTCGCTCGACGGGCAGCTGCGCGCGCACGGCTCCGCCGGGGCCCGTACCGTTCCGGTCGCGCTCGCGCCCGGCGGCGCGCACGCGGTGGCGCTCGGCGCGGCCCACCTGGTCCTCGCCTCCCTCTTCGCCTCTCCCCGCGGGGCGTTGGGGAGCGCGCGGGCCTGACCAGGGGGCGCAGGCGGCGCCCATGCGAGGATCGGCCGGTGGACTACCCGAACGAGCAGGCGCCCGGCGCGCCGATCAGGGCCGGCATCCCCGAGCACGGCCGCATCCCCAAGTACTACGCGGCGAAGGTACGGATCGCCGAGCTGCTGGACGAGCTGGGGGAGGGCGAGCCGCTGCCGACCGAGCGCGATCTCGCGCTGCGGTTCGAGGTCTCGCGGGAGACGCTGCGGCAGGCGCTGCGCGAGCTGGTCCTCGAGGGCCGCATCCGCCGCCTGGGCCGCGGCACGGTCGTGGCGGGGCCGAAGCTCGAACAGCCGCTTGCGCTGGCGAGCTACACGGAGGGGGTGCGGAAGCAGGGGCGCCGCCCGGGCCGTCACCTCATCGGCCTGGACCGCTTCCCGTGCAATGCGGCGCTCGCCGCGGAGCTCGGGCTGGCTGCCGGTGAGCCCGTGTGGCACATGGAGCGGGTGCTGCTCGCCGATGACGAGCGGGTGGGGCTGGAGAGTACGTACGTGGCGGTGTCGCGGGTACCGGACCTGGACTCCGACTTCGAGCCGGACTCCTCCTTCTACGCGTATCTGCACGAGCGGCTCGGCATAGGGTTCGGCGACGCGGACGAGCGGCTGGAGACGGTGCTGGCCACGCCGCGGGAGGCGTTGCTGATCGGGACGCCGGGGGCGTTGCCGATGCTGTTGATCCACCGCGTCTCGCGGGATACGGAGGGGCGGCCGTTGGAGCGGGTGCGGACGCTGTTCCGGGGGGACCGGTTCTCATTCACGACGCGGCTCGGCGGCGCGCCGTAGGCCTGCGGCCCGGTGGCCGACTGCGGTCGCGTCGTGGCTGGTCGCGCAGTTCCCCGCGCCCCTGACCGGGCCCCGTAAGGGGCGCGGGGAACTGCGCGCGCAACCGTCGCGGCGGGCACGTCGGCCACCTCCCTCGCCCCCACGGCGCGGTCCCGTCCGACCTGTAGGTCACAGGAAGATAACGGGTCTAGGCCAAGTTTGATGGCCCGTTAACCGTCGCGTCGCCGAACAGACCGTTCCGGTAAACCCGGCGCGACGAGCGTCACCCGCATGCGAGTCATAGTTGTCGGAGCCGGCGTGCTGGGGACCATGCACGCCTGGCATGCAGTCGAACGCGGCCACGAGGTCGTGCACATCGAGCGGGAGGCCGAGGCCCGCGGCGCCTCCGTGCGGAACTTCGGGCAGATCTGGGTCAGCGGCCGCGCGGGCGGTGAGGAACTGGACACCGCGCTGCGCGCCCGCGAGCTGTGGGAGGGCATCGGCGCCCGGGTGCCCGGCCTCGGCTTCCGCGCCATCGGCTCGCTGACGGTGGTGAAGAACGAGGCCGAGCGGGCCGTCGCCGAGGCCGCCACCCGCCGCCCGGACGCCGCCGCGCGCGGTTACAAGCTGCTGGACGCGGAGGAGGCCCGCGGGATCAACCCCGCGCTGCGCGGCGACTTCCTCGGCGCCCTGTGGTGCGAGCGCGATGCCGCCGTCGAACCCCGCGTCGCACAGCGTGAGTTGAAGCAGGCGCTGCTCGCCTCCGGTCGCTACACCTACCTCGGCGGGCGCGAGGTCCGCGACGTGGTGGGCGAGGCCGCCGTACGGGACGACCACGGCGACGTCCACCGCGGCGACGCCGTCGTGCTCTGCACCGGCGCCTGGCTGAGCGGCCTGGTCCGCGAGCTGGTACCGGACCTGCCCGTCCGCCGCGTACGGCTGCAGATGATGCAGACCGACCCGCTCGGCGAGCCGCTGACCACCTCCGTCGCCGACGCGGACAGCTTCCGCTACTACCCGGCGTACGGCAGCGAGGCGCTCGACGCGCTGAACGCCGGCCAGGCGCAGACGCCCACCGCCGCCGCGCACAAGATGCAGCTCCTGATGGTCCAGCGCGCGGACGGCGGGCTGACCATCGGCGACACGCACGAGTACGAGACGCCGTTCGCCTTCGACACCGTCGAGGAGCCGTACGAGCACCTCACCGGCGTCGTCGAGTCGATCCTCGGCCGCCCGCTGCCGCGCATCCGGCACCGCTGGGCCGGGGTGTACGCGCAGTGCACGGACACCAGCCGGGTCGTGCACCGGGAACAGGCGAGCGACGGCGTGTGGCTGGTCACCGGGCCCGGCGGGCGCGGCATGACCTGCTCCCCGGCGATCGCCGAAAAGACCGCGAACGAACTGGGATGGTGAGCGAGTTGACCACGAACGCAGCAGACAACCAGGCCATTGAACTGGTCGTCCTCGACATGGCCGGCACCACCGTCGCCGACGGCGGTCTCGTCGAGCAGGCATTCGACGCCGCGGCGCGGCACCTCGGCGTCGAGCCGGGCACCCCCGACCACGCTGAGAAGCTCGCCTACGTGCGCGCCACCATGGGCGAGTCGAAGATCTCCGTCTTCCGGCACCTCTTCGGCGACGAGGAGGCGGCCCGGGCCGCCAACGCCCGCTTCGAGGAGGCGTACGGCGAGCTGGTCGACGGCGGGCTGATCGCGCCCGTGCCCGGTGCCCGCGAGGCCATCGAGGCGCTGCAGGCCGCGGGGATCACCGTCGTCCTGAGTACCGGCTTCGCCCGCGTCACCCAGGACGCGATCCTCGCCGCGCTCGGCTGGCAGGACCTCGTCCCGCTCACCCTCTGCCCGGCCGACGCGGGCGGGCGCGGCCGCCCCTACCCCGACATGGTGCTCGCCGCCCTGCTGCGTACCGGCGCCACCGACTCCGTACAGAAGATCGCGGTCGCCGGCGACACCTCGTACGACATGCTCTCCGGCCGCCGGGCCGGTGCCTCGGTCGTCGCCGGAGTGCTCACCGGCGCCCACGACAAGGCGCAGTTGGAGGCCGCCGGCGCCACCCATGTCCTCGGCTCGGTCGCCGAACTGCCCGCCCTGCTGGGAGTGGTACGCGATGACCGCCCTGCCTGACACGGCCGCGGCCCCGGTGGCCGGGAGGGCCGCCTCCGGCATCCGCTTCGAGAACGTCTCCGTCGCGTACGGCACCCACACCGTGCTGGACGGGCTCGACCTGACCGTCGAGCCGGGCGAGGTGATGGCCCTGCTCGGACCGTCCGGGTCCGGCAAGACCACCGCGCTGCGGGCCGTCGCCGGATTCGTGACGCCGGCCTCCGGGCGGGTGCTGATCGGCGGCCGGGACGTCACCGGCCTGCCGCCCTACAAGCGCGGCATCGGCATGGTCGTACAGAGCTACGCGCTCTTCCCGCACATGCGCGTCGCCGACAACGTGGCCTTCGGGCTCAAGGCCCAGAAGGTGCCGCGCGCCGAGATCGCCGACCGGGTCACCGAGGCGCTGGAGCTGACCGGTATGGCCGGGTACGCCCGGCGCTACCCGCGCGAGCTCTCCGGCGGCCAGCAGCAGCGCGTCGCCATCGCCCGCGCGCTCGCCATCCGGCCCGGCGTGCTCCTCCTGGACGAGCCGCTGTCCGCGCTGGACGCGCAGCTCCGCTCCGGAATGCTCGCCGAGCTGGCGCGGCTGCACCGCGAACTGCCCGACGTCTCGATCCTGTACGTCACCCACGACCAGGTCGAGGCGCTCACCCTCGCCGACCGGATCGCGGTCATGGACCGGGCACGGCTGCGGGACTGCGGCACGCCGCGCGAGCTGTACCGGGCGCCGCGCACCGAGTTCACCGCCTCGTTCGTCGGCAACGCCAACCTGATGCCGGTGACGGCCGGTGCGGGGGACGGGGCCGTCACCTTCGCCGGTACGGAGCTGGCGGTGCGCGGCACGGAGGGCGTGGCAACCGGGGCCGAGGCCACGCTGTGCGTACGGCCGCACCTGGTCGGGCTGGGGGAGGGACCGAACGCGCTGCGCGGCCGGCTCGCCGAACTCCAGTGGCGCGGTGCCACCCACCGGCTGTACGTCGAGGTCGCCGGCCACCGTGTCATGGCCGACGTGCGCGAGCTCCGCGACACCCCGGCGGTGGGTGACGAGGTGACGGTGCACTTCGCGCCCGAGGACGCGGTCCTGATACCGGTGGGGGCGGGTACCGATGGCTAGCCTCACCCAGCGGGTGCGCCTCGGCGCCCCGGCCCGGACGCGGGTCCGCGCCCTGCCGCGCGGCCTGTGGGCGCTGCCGCCCGTCGCCGCGCTCGCGCTGGTCTTCCTCTATCCGCTCTTCCTGCTGGTCCGGCAGTCGTTCACGCCGGACGAGGGCGGGCCGATGACCGCCGCGTACAGCGAGGTGCTGGCCGAGGCGTCCTTCCAGGACGCGCTGGTCAACACCGTGCTGATCGCGGCCGGGGCCACCCTCGGCTGTCTGGTGCTCGGCTTCGCCCTCGCCCTGGTCGTCGCCTTCGTACCGTTCCCCGGCGCCCGCGCGCTCGGCCGGTTCATCGACATCTTCCTGGCCTTCCCGTCCTTCCTGATCACCCTCGCGCTGCTCTTCGTCTACGGCACGACGGGCGTGGCCAACGGGCTGTGGACCTCGGCGACCGGCGCGGGCAGCGGCCCGTTCGACTTCCTGCACACGCCCTGGGGCGTGCTGCTGGCGGAGATCACCTACTTCACGCCGTTCGTGATGCGGCCGCTGCTGGCCGCGTTCTCGCAGGTGGAGACCGGGCAGCTGGAGGCCGCCGCGTCGCTCGGCGCCCGGCCCCGGCGGATCGTCCGCACGGTGATCCTGCCCGAGGCGCTGCCCTCGCTCGCGGCGGGCGGCGCGCTCGTCCTGGTCATGTGCCTGAACGAGTTCGGGATCGTGCTCTTCACCGGCGCCAAGGACGTGGTCACGCTGCCGGTCCTCGTCTATACGAAGGCCATCCTCGACGGCGACTACACCGGCGCGTGCGTCGTCGCGGTCGTCAACATCGCGCTGTCCGTGGCGCTGTACGCCGGTTACCGCGCCCTGGTGGCCCGCACCGGACGACGCGAGGGAGGTGCCCGCCGTGCTCGTGCACAGCAATAAGGCCAGGGCGGTGATCTGGACCGGCTTTCTCCTCCTCTTCGTCCCCCTCTTCGCGCTGCCGTTCGCCGTGATCCTGGCCGCGTCCTTCGCCACCACCTGGAGCGGCGCGCTGCCCTCCGGCCCGACCCTGACGCACTATCAGGACATCGCCAAGGGCGACTCGCTGAACGCGCTGGTCACAAGCCTGCTCACCGCGCTCGCCGCGAGCCTGCTGGCGCTGGCCGCCGGTACCTGGGCGGCGCTCGCCGCGCAGCGCCTCGGCGGCCGCGGCAAGAAGGTCATCGACACCCTCTTCATGCTGCCGGTCGCGGTGCCCTCCGTGGCCGTCGGCCTGTCCCTGCTGGTCGCCTTCTCGCAGCCGCCGCTGCTGCTCAACGGCACCCGGCAGATCGTGATCATCGCCCATACGGTGCTGGTCACCGCGTTCGCCCACCAGTCGGTGAGCGCGGCCCTCGACCGGCTGGACCCGGCGTACGAACAGAGCGCCGCGGCGCTCGGCGCCCGCCCGGCCTACGTCCTGTGGCGGGTCAAGCTGCCCCTGCTGCTGCCCTCGCTGACGGCGGCCACCGGGCTGTGCTTCGCGCTGTCCATGGGTGAGCTGAGCGCCACGATGATGATCTACCCGCCCGACTGGCTGCCGCTGCCGGTCCAGATCTTCGCCACCACCGACCGGGGCGCCCTCTTCAGCGGCGCGGCCCTCGCGGTGGCCCTGATGGCCGCGACGCTGCTCGTCCTCTTCGGCGTCTCCCGCATCCGCACCAGAGCCTCGTACCGCTGACGCGCCCTCCCAAGGAGCCAGACACCCATGCGCAGCCACCACCCCTCCCTCAAGCCGGTCGCCGCCACCGTCTCCGTCCTCGCGCTCGGCGCGGGACTCACCGCCTGCGGCGGCACGGCGGCCGACCCGAACGCCAAGGAAGTCACCGTCTACAGCGCCGACGGCCTCAAGGGCGAGAAGGGCGACGGCTTCTACGACAAGGTCTTCAAGGACTTCGAGAAGAAGACCGGCATCAAGGTCAACTACGTGGAGGCCGGCTCCGGCGCGACCGTCCAGCGGCTCGCCCGCGAGAAGATGAACACCCAGGCGGACGTGGTCGTCACCCTCCCGCCGTTCATCCAGCAGGCCGACGGCAAGGGCCTGCTGCAGAAGTACGAGCCCAAGGGGTACGACAAGGTCGCCGCCGCCGACCGGGACCCGAACGGCAAGTGGACCTCGATCGTCAACAACTACTTCTGCTTCATCTACAACAAGAAGCAGCTCAAGACGCCCCCGGAGAGCTGGCAGGACCTGCTCGACGCCAAGTACAGGAACAAGCTCCAGTACTCCACGCCGGGCGTCGCCGGGGACGGCACCGCCGTCGTCATCAAGGCCATGCACGATCTCGGCGGCACCGATCAGGCCATGGACTACTTCAAGAAGCTCCAGGCCAATAACGTCGGCCCGTCCTCCTCCACCGGCCAGCTCGCGCCCAAGACCGCCAAGGGCGAACTGCTGGTCGCCAACGGCGACGTCCAGATGAACTTCGCCAACATGAAGTCCATGCCCGACCAGGGCATCTTCTTCCCGGCGGCCAAGAAGGGCGGCAAGCCCTCCACCTTCGCGCTGCCGTACGCCGCCGGCCTGGTGAAGGACGCCCCGCACACCGAGAACGGCAAGAAGTTCCTGGACTACCTGCTGAGCCCGGAGGTCCAGCAGGAGGTCTCCTCGGTGGGCGGCGGCTTCTCCTCCCGTACGGACGTCAAGGCGACCGACGCCAACGCCAAGGAGCTGGAGAAGATCATGAAGGGCGTCGAGATCTTCGAGCCGGACTGGCAGGACATCGACAAGAACCTCGACACCTACATCGACGCCTGGAAGTCGGCCACCGGCAGCTGACCGCACACCGCACGGGTCAGCTCACCGGCACGGGTCAGACGAGGTCGACCAGGTCCGCGATCGAGTCGACGACACTGGTCGGCCGGAACGGGTAGCGGTCCAGGTCGGCCTTGCCCGTCAGCCCGGTGAGCACCAGGAACGTCTCCATGCCGGCCTCCAGGCCCGCCAGCACATCGGTGTCCATCCGGTCACCGATCATGGCGGAGGTCTCCGAGTGCGCCCCGATGGTGTTCAGCGCGGTACGCATCATCAAGGGGTTCGGCTTGCCGATGAAGTACGGGTCCTTGCCGGTCGCCTTCGTGATCAGCGCGGCGACCGAACCGGTGGCCGGCAGGGCGCCCTCGGGGGACGGCCCGGTGTTGTCGGGGTTGGTCGCGATGAACCGCGCGCCGTCGTTGATCAGCCGGATCGCCTTGGTCAGCGCCTCGAACGAATAGGTACGGGTCTCGCCCAGGATGACGAAATCCGGGTCATGGTCGGACAGGACGTAACCGGCATCGTGCAGAGCGGTCGTCAGCCCGGCCTCGCCGATCACATAGGCGGTGCCGCCGGGGTGCTGAGTGTCCAGGAACTTGGCGGTGGCGAGCGCCGAGGTCCAGATGTTCTCGACCGGCACCTCCAGCCCGATGCGGCTCAGCCGGACGTGCAGGTCCCGGGCCGTGTAGATCGAATTGTTGGTGAGCACCAGGAAGGGGCGACCGGCGTCGCGCAGCTTCTTGATGAAGGCGTCGGCTCCGGGGACGGGGATGCCCTCGTGCATCAGCACGCCATCCATGTCGGTGAGCCAGGATTCGATCGGCTTGCGCTCTGTCATGGCCGCCATGCTATGCACTCCTGCTCGCGTGCATCAGGGGTGACAGGAGAGCTTCCTGTCACCCCGGCGGCGCAAGCGGCGGCCCGCTCAGGATGCGGACAGCGGCCGGTGGGCGGACCTTCGAAGTATCCGGAGGTTCACCATGCGTCCACCGCGTTTCACCGTCTGCACCTGCACGGCCTTCACCGCCTGTGTGGTCCTCGCCGGCACCGCGCACCCGGCGGGCCGGCTCGACGGGCAGCCCGGGCCGGTCGCCGCGACCGCGGGGGTGACGGCGGGGCCCACCACGCCGCCGCCCGCCGAGTACCGCCCCGTGATCGGGGAACGGCCGGTGGGCGGGATGAACTCGGGCCGGTCGGCGGGCCTGGTGGTGGCCGTCGGCGCGGCCCTCGTCGTGATCGGCCGCATCGTGCACGTGCTGCGGAAGCGGGGTGGCGGTGATGCCGAATGAGGGCCTGTCCGTACTGGGCGGACATGGCCGGCTGCTGGCCGGCGTGGCCTGGGCGCTGCTGCTCCTCGGGCTGTGGGTGTGGGGCCGCGGACCCGCCGACGGACAGCTGCCGGGCGCCGCCACCACCGGCGACGTCGCCGCGGTGGGCCGCCCCCTCCTCCAGGAACTTCCCCGGGCGCACGCCCCGCTGCCCGCCGCCCGGCCCACCGCGATCGGCATCGGCGCGCTGGGCACCGCCCACGCGGACGTGGTGCCGGCCGCCGCCGACGCGCGCAGCGGCCTCCTTGCGCCACCGGCCCGTACGCCAAGCGCTGTGGCCTGGGACGCGGCCGGGCCGCAGCCCGGACGGCCGGGCGTGGCGGTGCTGGCCGGGCACAGTGCCGAGGGCCCGGGGCGCGGCGTCTTCGCCGATCTGGGCGAGGTCCGTGCCGGGGAGACCGTACGGGTCGCCCGGTCGGACGGCTCCATCGCGGAGTTCACGGTGGAGGACGTACAGGCGTACTCGCAGGCGCGGTTCGACCCCGGGCGGATCACCGGCGCGCACGAGCGCGGCCGCGCCGAGCTGCGTCTCGTCAGTGACGACCGGATCGTCGTCTCGGCCTACTTGAGCGCGGTCAGCGGTCCCTGAGAGGAGGAGTGGAGTGCAGCAGGAACACGGCAGACGATCGCCCGGCCGGGCCGGCGGCTCGCTCCCCCCTGAACCGCCGGCCGACCGGTCCTCGACCGCCGCGATTCAGGACTGCGGGAGTTGCCCTGCCGTCGGCGGGAGGCGCCATGAAGTGCGCGTTCCAGGCCGGGGGCCAGGGCCAGACCCACACTTTAGAACGCCTGCGCGCCCTCCGCATAGAGGGCGTTGGCAGCGGGCTGTAACAGGTTGCCCACGGGCCGTCGCCGGTGCACACGGGTGTGCCAGGATTGCTGCGACCGGCCAAGTTCCGTGCTCCGAGGGGGGAGTGGATGTACGGCGAAGTACCGGGGTCCGGGGGGACTTCGAAGGGACGATGCGGTGACCGCCGCGCGATGAGGGGTGCCGTACCGGCGCTGGCAGCGCTGCTGGTGGCGACCGGGGCGCTGGCCGGATGTTCCTCGTCCGACGGCGCCGGCGGCGGCCCGCCGCAGCAGCGGCCCAGGGCCACCGTGCCGTACTGGGTCAATCCGGACGGCAAGGCGGCCCGGCAGGCGGCCGCGTACCGCAAGGGCGAGAAGCAGGACGACGCCGCGCTGATCGACCGCATCGCGACGCAGCCCGTCGCGGAGTGGATCGGCATCGAGGACCCGCAGGGCGAGGCCCGCGGCTTCACCGAGGCGGCCGCGAAGGCGGACCGCGACGCGCTGCTGGTGCTCTACAACATCCCGCACCGCGACTGCGGTAGCTACTCCAAGGGCGGCGCCGCCGACGGCAACGCGTACCGCGCGTGGCTGGACGGCGTGGTCAAGGGCATCGGCGACCGTGCCACGACGGTGATCCTGGAGCCGGACGCGCTGCCGCACATCGAGGACAAGTGCACGCCGGAGGAGTTCCACGAGGAGCGGTACGCGCTGCTGACCGAGGCCGTCGGCAAGCTGAAGGCGCTGCCGCGCACCAAGGTCTACCTCGACGCGGGCAACCCGCACTGGATCAAGGACCCGGGGCGGATGGTGGAGCCCCTGAAGCGGGCCGGCATCGAGCAGGCCGACGGCTTCGCGCTGAACATCTCCAACTACCAGACCACCGAGGAGAACGAGAAGTACGGCAAGCGGCTCTCCGCGATGGTGGGCGGCAAGCACTTCGTCATCGACACCAGCCGGAACGGCAACGGCCCGGCGCCGGGCGGCGACGACCCGGAGAACTGGTGCAACCCGCGGGGCCGGGCGCTGGGTAAGCCGCCGACCGTCAGGACGGACGACGGGCTGGTGGACGCGTACCTCTGGATCAAGCGGCCCGGGGAGTCGGACGGCCCGTGCAAGGGCGGCCCGCAGGCGGGCAAGTGGTGGCCGTCGTACGCACTGGAGCTGGCCCGCAACGCGCGTTAGTTCCGGCGGCGGAGACGCGGAGAGGGGGCGCCCCGAGTACGGGGCGCCCCCTCCGTCCGTATGCGTCGCTAGGGCTTGTCGGCCGCGGGCACCTTCACCCACACCGCTTTCGACGGCGTGCCCTCGTCGTCGACGGCGGTGAGCATGTACCAGCCCGGCGGGACCAGGGCGGGGTCCTTGGGCAGGGTCACGGTCACCGAGTCGTCCTTCGTGGTGAAGTCCAGCGCGATGGAGCGCTGTTCGACGTTGGTGACATGGGTGAACGAGCCGGGCCTGATCAGCCGCAGCTTCTTGAGGGAGGAGCTGTGCGACGTCCCGAACGTCGCCTTGCCGCCCAGCTGCACGGTCGTGGGTCCCTTGGCCTTCAGGTCGGGGCGGGCGCCCTGGAAGAGATACGGCGGGGTGTAGAGGTCGATCTGCTGCTCGAAGACGCCCGGCCTGGTGTTGTCCTTGTCCGCGAAGAGCGAGTCCGAGCCGAAGGTCATCACCCGGCCGTCGGGGAGCAGCAGCGCGCCGGAGTGGTAGTTCCGGCCGACCAGGGGGTCGGCGACGCGGCGCGAGGTGTTCTTCGCCGGGTCGTACAGCTCGGCCGCCAGGATGTTGGAGTCGCTGCGGCCGCGGTAGTCGCCGGAGCCGTTCGTGGTCAGCACGGTGTCGTCCGGCATGATCACGCTGCTCGGATAGCGGGTCTTCGCGTACAGATCGGGACCGTCGCGGAAGCGGGGCTTGGGATCGGTCAGGTCCACGATGCGGGTCCTGGCCGTGGCGCGCGGGTCCTCGCCGACCCCGCCGCCGCCGAGGACCATGTACCGCTCGTCCTGCGCGGGCGGCAGCAGCACGGACATGGACGTCTCCAGGATGTCCGGATCACTCATCCCGGGGACCACCTGGAACTTGTTGCTCTTCAGGTCCCAGATCCCGGGCTTGCGGCCCTTGTTGTCCGGGCCGTACCCGGCGTTGGAGCCGGTGTAGAAGACCTGGCCCTTGCCGGAGAGGAAGAGCGCCGGGTAGGTCGGGAAGAACCGCTGCTCGGGCAGGTACGTCCACTTCTTGGTCTTCGGGTCGTAGAGCTCGTTCTTTCCGGGGACGACCTGGCCGATCTCGTCCAGCCCGGAGACCGAGAGGACCTTGCCGTCCTCCATGGAGGTCAGCGTCGGATACCAGCGGGCCTCGTTCATCGGGTCGACGCGAATGTACCGCTCGGCGACCGGGTCGAACTCGAAGGAGTCCTTGATGCCCTGGAAGTCCTTCTTGTCGAAGGACAGCTTCTGCGCGATGCCGTAGAAGTTCCGGGCGTCCGCGCCGGTCAGGCCGTGGATGCGGTAGTTGTCCTGGGCGCCCGTGGCGTACTGGCGGCCCTGCTTGCGGGCCTCGACGTAGACCCGGCCCTCGCTGTGCTCGACCCGCACCTTGCCGGTGACCTTGTCCTTGATCTTCTTCGCCCGCGGCACCACGACCGGGTCCTTGGAGACGAACGTCTTGCCGTTCTCCTTGCCGGTGAAGAGCGTGCCGGCGGGGAAGGTCTTCGGGCCGTCCGGGTCCTCGTTGTAGATGATCATCAGGCCGCCGGCCTTCTTCACATCGCCCTTGAGGGTCTCGTAGCGCTGGGTGCCGCCCGCCACCAGCAGCTTGCCGTCCGGGAGCTGGGTGTGGCCGGAGCAGAACAGGTCGGTGGGCGTCGGAATGTTCTTGAAGGTGTTCTTCGCCGGGTCCCACAGGACCGTGCGGAAGGACTTGGCCTTGAAGTTCTTGGCGTTGTTGCCGGAGCCGGCGACCAGCAGGACCTTGCCGGTGTGCAGCAGGGCCGCGTGGATCGTGTTGATGCGGTACTCGGCGGGGACGTTCACCACGTCCCAGTGGCCGTTGCGCGCTTTGTACTCCGGCCGGTTGATCTTGTACGCGTGGTACTGCTCCGAGGCGAAGCTGTACACGGCCGGGCCGTTCATGGCGGCCAGCGCGATCACCACCACCGCACCTATCCCCAAACGGCGGGTGCGGCGGCTCGGTCGGTATCTCATCGGTTGGTTCCCCCCACGGGAATCTGCACGGTCTGCGCGATCTGGTCTTCGGCGGTCCCGGTCTCGACGGCTCCGGCCTCGGCCGCTTCGGGGGCCTCGGTGTCCCCGGCGGGCCGCGCCTCCCGGCGCATCGACCAGCGCCAGAGGGCGATCGGCACGCAGCAGACCAGCAGGGCCAGCACGGCCCAGACGATCATCGCCGGGTGGGCGTGGCCGAAGAAGAAGGAGGCGATCAGGGAGGAGCCGAAGACCAGGAGGAAGAAGAGGTGCACCCGGAAGGTCCCGAAGAGGGTGTCGGGGCTGGAGGAGTCGCCCTTGGGGGTCACCACGAACTTGCTCTTGCGGCGCAGCGCCGCGTCGAAGAGGGAGCGCGCGTAGATCGGCGCGGAGAGCGCGGACATCAGCATGCCGGCCACACCGCCGGAGCCCTCGGGCTCATGGGGGGAGACGTTGTGCCGGCGGTTCCAGATGTACAGGCCGATCTGGAGCGCCGAGGCGTTGCCGTAGAGCATCATCCACACGGCCGGGTCGATCTGCACGCCGGAGGCGCCGAGCCCGAGGAAGAGCGCGCAGCTGAGGGCGGCGAGTATCCAGTTCAGCGCGGACATCGGGTAGAAGATGACCATCATCGTGTAGTTGAAGAAGCGGCCCGGGGACAGCGTGAAGGGCGCCTTCCAGAACTGCTTGAGCAGCGTTTCGTACGTACCGCGCGACCAGCGGAGCTGTTGGGTGAAGAAGTCCGTCCAGGCGGTCGGGCCCTCGCCGACGGCGAGCACGTCGGGGGTGTAGACCGAGCGCCACTTCTTGCCCGTCGCGGGGTTCCGGTGGCGGTGCATCTCGAAGCCCGTGGCCATGTCCTCGGTGATCGAGTCGTACAGCCCGCCTATCTGCTTGAGGGCCTTGATGCGCACGGCGTTGGAGGTGCCGACGAACATGGGGGCGCCGTAGCGGTTGCCGGCCCGCTGGATCAGCGCGTGGAAGAGGAACTGCTGCGACTCGGCGGCCTTGGTGACGAACGTGTCGTAGTTGCCGTAGACCTGGGGGCCGATGACGAAGCCGACGTTCTCGTCGCGGAAGTAACCGAGCATCCGCTCCAGGTAGTTGGGCAGCGGCACGTGGTCGGTGTCGACCGAGGCGAAGAAGTCGTAGTCGTCGCCGCGGGCCTGCAGCCAGGCGTTGTAGTTGCCGTGCTTCGTTCTCGCGCGGTGCGGGCCCTTGGCGCGGTTCCACTCCGGTATGCCGTGCCGGGTGAAGTGGCGCACCCCGAGTCTCGCGCAGACCTCTCTGACGGCCGGGTCGTCGCCCTCGTCCAGCAGCCAGACGTGCACCACACCGCGGTGCCGCACCCGGACGGCGGCCTCCAGCGTCTTCGTCACCATCTCCAGCGGCTCCTTGCCGGGCACGAAGGAGGTGAGGAAGGCGACGCGGGTGCCGTTCTCGGGGACGACCGGCACGGGGTCACGGGCGACGAGCGTGGCGTGCGCGTTGGAGAGGACGTTCATGCAGCGGAAGAACTCGATCAGGCCGATCGAGACGAGCATGACGACGTCGAGGACGGGGAGGAAGGCGAACTGCGGGTAGTCCCGGTGGGTCCAGTGGGCCGGCTGCAGCAGCCAGGCGAGGAGCCCGAGGGAGACGAGCGGGGCCGCGCCGAGCAGCAGGGCCGCGCGTAAGCGGTGCGGCTCGTCGGCGAGCAGGCTGCGGTACCGGACCTTGTACGGCTTGCCGGGCTCGGGCTGTGTCAGCGGGCCGGCGAGCCGGCTGTAATGCTCGTAGTCGTAGCGCGGGAGCGGCTTCTTCTCCACCGGTCGCCGGCGCTGGTGGCGCGGCAGGCGTAAGCGCGTCGTCGCGGACGGGTCGTACTGGTGTTCCTGCCGGGCGCCGGTAGGCGTCGACGTCATGACTCCATCCCCCCGCACGCAGTACTGGCTGCGTGTCCGTGTGCTCGCTTCCCGAGTCTTCGGTCCCCCTCGACCGGCTCGGCCCTGTGGTCTCGGCCGCCCACGTCTTCAGACGTGTGCCGTCCGCCTTCCGGTTGCCCGGTCGTGCTCCGCCGGCATGGCCGCGCGCAGGGTTCCCCAACCCCTCGTACGGCGCAACCGGGCGTTCCTCCCCATGTGCTCGTCAAGGCCATGTTCGACCCATCCGTCACGTCAGGGTCCCTAACCGGCCTTCATGATCGCAAGGGAGGAATGAGCGGTTACGGGAGGTGTGGGCGGATTGGCGGACTCGGGGTAGTGCGCGGCGATCCGTGCGCCCTCTCCTTCAGGCGGAGGGCCTCACCGCTCGCCGGAACTGCGCAGCCTGTGGCGGATGTTGTCGAAGTGGTCGCGGACCGCCCGCTCGGCGCGGGGACCGTCGCCGTCCCGCACCGCCGCCAGGATCTCCTCGTGCTGGCGGACCGTGGTCTCCGGGTCGGCGTGCGCCGCGACGAGATCGGTGCGCACCCGGTGGAAGGCGTCCCAGAACGCCTCCAGCACCTCACTGAGCAGGAGGTTCTCCAGCCCGCGATGGAGAGTGGCGTGGAATGCCCGGTCGGTCTCGGCCCGGACGCCGCCGGCCGCCGCCTCCGTCCGCATCCGCGCCACGATCCCGTCCAGCTCGGCGAGGTCGGCCTCCGGCACCCGCCCCGCCAGCCGCGCGATCAGCCCGGTCTCCACCGCCTCGCGCAGCTCCAGCAGCTGCAGCAGGCTGTCCTCGCCCCGGTAGTGCCCGGCCACCGTGCGGAAGGTCAGGCCCTCGATCATCGGGGCCATCGACATCGGCCCGACATACGTGCCGAAGCCGTGCCGGATCTCCACGATGCCCATCGCCTGCAGCGCCTTCAGCGCCTCGCGCACGGAGTTCCGGCTGACCCCGAGCAGCTCCATCAGCTCCGGCTCGGTCGGCAGGGACGCCCCGGACGGCAGCCGCCCATCGATGATCAGCCTCTTGATGCGTTCCTGGATGTCCCTCGCCATCCCGTGACTCTGCACCCCGGGCCACCGTTTTGACCAGCACTTCCGTTCAAGGAAGCGGTAAAAATGACCAAGACCCCCTCGTCGTGACGAGGGGGTCTTGACCTACGTGCGCCGCCAGGGACTCGAACCCCGGACCCGCTGATTAAGAGTCAGCTGCTCTAACCAACTGAGCTAGCGGCGCGCGCTGACCTGGAAAACTTTACACGAACTCCAGGGGTGCTCCGCACCGCGGAAGGGTGTCCGACCACCCGCCGAATGTGTGAGGTGTGACACTCCTGCCGGTATGGGTGCCGTCCGGCTTTTCTCCCGCGTGTCGCATTCCCCGCCGGGACCGATTGACGCGATTTCGCCCGACGGTTCGCCGGTTTTGCTCCGGGGAAGAGGGTTTCCGTGTGCAAGGTCATCAGTTGCCCCGTCAGCATGCGATATGTACCGGTAGTTGAGAAGCTGTGCCCGTTGAGGCCAATGAGAACGCAGTGGCCGGAAGGGGAACGGGAATGACGGTGCCGGTGTTCATCGAATTCGAGCCCGCGGACGACTGCCCCTGCGCGGGCTGCGCGCAGCAGCGGCGCGCCCTCGCGCAGGCGGCGCGGCTCAGGGACGGTGGCCACCCCGCCGCGCACGGCGCCCGCCGCGCGCTGGTGCTGGCGGCCGCTGCCGGCACGGTCCTGGCCACCCCCGCCGCCGGTGCCCTCCCCGAGGCGGCGGCCGGCCGTCCCGCGGCGGGCCCGGCCGGCGGCGCGGTACCGGCCCCGGACCCGGAGGCGACGCCGGGCACCCAGGGCCCGGTCAGCGGCCTGTACGGCGGTACGGGCAGCGGGCGCGCGCGGCCCGCCGACGAGCCGCGCTCCACCACGCGCGCGGCGATCATCGCGCGGGCGAAGGCGTGGATCGCGGCACGGGTGCCGTACAACATGAACGGCTTCTGGTCCGACGGCTACCGCGAGGACTGCTCGGGCTTCGTCTCGATGGCCTGGGGGCTGGGCAGCAACCAGTGGACCGGATCGCTCAGCCGGTACGCCGTGCGGATAACGAAGGACGAGCTGCGACCCGGCGACATCCTGCTGTACCACAACGCGGGGAACCCGTCGGCGGGCTCGCACGTGACCATCTTCGGCGGCTGGGCGGACGCCTCCCGGAAGAAGTACGTCGCGTACGAACTGGCGCCGCAACACGCCCGGAAGAAGGTCACCCCGTACGCGTATTGGAGCAACGCCGACAAATACGTGCCCTATCGCTACCGGAACCTGATCGACAGTGGCCTCCCGGACAGCGGTCTCCCCGACAGTGGACTGCCTGACGGCGGGCTTCCCCAGGGCGGGCTCCCGGACGGCTTCTCGTCCGCCTTCCCCGGCCTCGGGCACTTCGGGCCCGGCGCCGACAACGCGTGGGTGACGAAGCTCGGGCGGCTGCTGGTCGCCCGCGGCGGCGGCACGTTCTACCGCTCGGGCCCCGGGCCGCGCTGGAGCTCGGCGGACCGCGACGCCACCCGGGCCTTCCAGCGCGCCCAGGGGTGGCGCGGCACGGAGGCCGACGGCCTGCCCGGGCCGGACACCTGGGCGTATCTGACCGGCGGCAAGGGCCGGAACATCGGCGGCCACTCGGCCGCCGGCAAGGCGGGCGGCTTCCCCGGCGTCCGGCACTTCCGGCCCGGCGAGAGCGGCGACCACATCACCCGGCTCGGCCGGCAGCTCGTGAAGAAGGGCTACGGCAAGTACTACACCTCGGGCCCCGGACCGCGCTGGTCGGAGGCGGACCGCAGGAACGTCGAGGCGTTCCAGCGCGCGCAGGGCTGGCGCGGCGCCGACGCGGACGGCCGTCCCGGCCCCGAGACCTGGCGGCGACTCTTCCTATGACGGAGCACTTCATGGCAGGCAGAACGGACAGCGGACAGCCGGAGACCGCGTTCCCGGCGGGGGCCGAGGCGCGGGGATACGGCCCGGCACCGCGGATGGTCCCCCTGATGGACCCGGACACGGGACTCCCCTTCGTGGACGAATTCGGCGTACCGGCCGGGGGCGCACCCACAGGCTCGCCGGGAGCCGCACCCACGGACTCCGCGGGCCCCGTACCCCCCGGCCGGCCCCCCGCCCCGTACTGGGCGGCCGCCTCCGAGCCGATGCCCGACCCCGCGCCCGTACCGAAGCCCGAACCCGAACCCGTGCCGGAGCCCCAGCCGGACCCGGGGCCGCAGGACCTGCCGCCGACGGCCGGCATCGAGGCCGCCGAGGAGCTGCTCGACACCGCCGAGCGCGCGGTACTGACCGACGCCCTCGGCGTGGTCGACGCCGGTAGCCGGGTGACCTCCCCGGCCGCCACCGGGGAGACCGGCGCGGGCCGCCCCGCCTCCGTGCGGCCCGGCAGCCGGCGCGTCCCCGACGAGGACCCGGACCTCACCGAGCGGCGCGGCCCCTCGCTCCCCGGCGGGTACGCGCTGTGCGCCGGGCTGCTCGCCGCCGCGTGCTGCGGGGCGCTGCTGTGGTGGCACGGGATGCTGCCCGACCAGGCCGTACGCCTGCTGCGACTGCCCGGCCGGACCCCGACACCGCTGTCGCCCCGCGACCTCGCGCTGCTCGTACTGGGCTGCGCGGCCACCCTCTTCGCGCTCGGCGGGCTGGCCCGCGGCCGGGTCGGCGGCGCCTGGGTGCTCAGCCTCTTCGGGCGCTACCGCGGCACCGTCCGGCGCACCGGTCTCGTGTGGATCAGCCCGGTGCTGCGCCGCCGCCGGGTGGACGTGCGGCTGCGGCACTGGCGCAGCGAGCCGATGCCGGCGGTGGACGCGGCCGGGGTGCAGCTGCGGACCGTGGTGCTGGTGGTCTGGCGCGTCGTGGATGCCGCGCGGGCCCGGTACGCGGTCGACGATCACGTCACCTACCTGCGCGAACAGGTGGAGGCGGGGACCGCGCGGGTGCTCGGCCGGCTGCCCGCCGACGCCTTCCACGAGGAGTCCCCGAGCCTGCGGGACGCCGACGCGGTGGGCGACGCGCTGACCGCGCAGCTCGCCGCCGACTGCCGCCCGGTGGGCATCGAGGTCTTCTCCGCGCAGCCCACGCGCATCGAGTACGCGCCGGAGGTGGCGGCCGCCATGCACCGCCGGCAGATCGCCGCGATCGATGCCCGGCACCGCGACACCGTGCTGACCTCGGTGGTGGACGCGGTGGACGACACGGTACGGCGGCTCACCACCAGGGGGCTGGTGGAGCTGGACGACTACGAACGCAAGGCGCTGGTCAAGGACCTGACCGTGGCGTTCTACACCGCCCGCGGCAGCGCGGCGGCGCAGGAGTGAGGCGCCGTGGTGGCCGCCACGACGCGCACCCTTGAACTCCAGCTGCTGCTCGGCCCGGACACCGTCGTCCCGGTGGCGGGCCGGTTCGGCTACCGCAGCGACCGCCCGTACGAGGTGCGGGTCGCCTTCGTCAGCCAGGGCCGTACGGTCACGACCTGGGTGTTCTCGCGGGAGCTGCTGCTCGCCGGGCTGCGCGGCCCGGCGGGCGAGGGGGACGTACGGATGCGGCCGTTCCGGGACGCGGTCGGGGTCCGCCGGGTCCACATCGAGCTGCGGACCACCGGGAGCGCGTGCGCGCTGACGGCCGAGGCGACGGACCTGGCGGCCTGGGTACGGGCGACGGCCGAGGTGGTGCCGCCGGGGGAGGAGGGCCGCTTCCTCGACCTGGACGCACACCTCGCCCGGCTCTTCGCGGAGCGGAACTGAGGCTGAACCGAGCTGAACCGAGGCTGAACCGAGCGGGACGGAAGTGAACTGAGAGCGTCGGCAATTGGTCTGGACAAGTGCAACAGCCGTCATTACGCTGCGACTTGGTCTAGACCGCACTGCACGGCTCTCACGGAACCTCCCCCACGTTCAGGAGCGAAGCATGCGCAAGAAGATCAGCGTCGCCATGATCACCCTCGGAATGGCCGGCGCCTCCCTGCTCGCCACCGGCAGTGCCTCCAGCCACGGATACGGCACCCAGCCCCCGAGCCGGCAGTCGCTGTGCGCCGCCGGCACCGTCAAGAACTGCGGCGCCATCCAATGGGAGCCGCAGAGCGTCGAGGGCCCCAAGGGCTTCCCGGCCGCGGGCCCCGCCGACGGCAAGATCTGTGCCGGCGGCAACTCCTCGTTCGCCGAGCTGGACGACCCGCGCGGCGGTCAGTGGCCCGCGACCGCCCTCAAGGCGGGCCAGGGCTTCACCTTCAGCTGGAAGATGACCGCGCGGCACGCCACGACGGACTTCCGGTACTACATCACCAAGCAGGGCTGGGACCCGAGCAAGCCGCTCACCCGCGCGGCACTCGAATCGCAGCCCTTCATGACCGTGCCGCTGGGCGGTAAGCAGCCGCCGGAGGTCTGGTCCCAGCAGGGCACCGTCCCGACCGGCCACACCGGCCGGCACATGATCCTCGGCGTCTGGAACATCGCCGACACCGGCAATGCCTTCTACTCCTGCGCCGACGTGAACCTGTCGTAACCGCGGAGCGGTGCCGCACACGACGAAGGCCCTCACCGGAGTGAGGGCCTTCGCTGTCTGTGCGCCGCCAGGGACTCGAACCCCGGACCCGCTGATTAAGAGTCAGCTGCTCTAACCAACTGAGCTAGCGGCGCCTGCTGACGACGTAAATACTACCTGGTCCCGAGGGGTGCTCCGAACCATGTGGCCCCGGCCACACCGTCGGGGCCTTCGCCGGTCAGAGCGCCAGCGACAGCAGGACCGGAGCCGCCCTGCGGTTCAGCGTGTCGGCGGCCTTGCGCAGCCGGTGGGCGTGCTCCAGCGGCATCGACAGCGCGAGGCAGCCCACCGTCGCGCCGGCCGTGATCGGGACGGCCGCGCAGACCGTGCCGACGGCGTACTCCTGGAGGTCCAGGACGGGGACGGAGGCCGGCTGGCTGTCGAGCTTGTGGAAGAGCACCTTCTCGTTGGTGATCGTCCGGGAGGTGAGCCGGGCGGTCTTGTGCCGCGAGAGGTGGTCCCGCCGGCCGTCGTGGTCGAGCTGGGCGAGCAGGCACTTGCCCATCGCGCTCGCGTGCGCCGTGCGGTGGAACTCCGCCCATTCGTTGACCTTGGGGGTCTGCGGGCCGTCGGCGTAGTGCAGGATGCGCACCTCGCCGTCGATGTAGCGGCTGATGTAGACCGCGGCGCCGACGGAGTCGCGCAGCTCGTCGAGCGAGGTCTGCAGCTTGTCGTTGAGCGCCTGGGCGCGGTCGACGCCGCCGCCGAGCAGCGACAGGGAGTCCCCGACCACGTATGCGCCGTCGGAGAGCTGGTCGAGGTAGCCCTCGCGGCGCAGCATCGCCAGCATGTGCGTGAGATGGGCGGCGGGCAGGCCGGTCTCGCGCGCTATCTGCGCATCGGTCGTGCCGGTGGGGTGCCGGGAAACCGTTTCGAGCACACGGAGTGCGTAGCGCACCGAGTGGTAAGGCGCGGTGGGCTCGTACGTCGGCGCCACGGTGTCCCCCTAGCAGGTTGTGACCGTTTGCATCGTCACCGTCGCCGCCCGTCACGGACGCCATGCGTCGCGCGGCCTTACCGGGTGGCGGGGCTCGTACCACGATAGCGGCCAACCGGGCTTACAGGAGGGGGGCTTGAGTGAAAATCGTCGTCCAGCGCGCTTCTGTTCAGCGATTCACCACCACGGCATATGCCATAGGCAGGATTCCGGAGGGAAAAACGGCCCGCCGCCCCTGGTGGGGCGGCGGGCCGCTGACGCGCCGGGGGATCAGAGCACCGCGCTCAGGAATTCCCGCGTCCGCTCGTGCTCCGGCTCCGTGAAGATTTTCTCCGGCGGCCCGGACTCGATGACCCGGCCCGAGTCGAACATCAGGACGTCATCGGAGATGTCGCGTGCGAAGTTCATCTCGTGCGTCACGCACAGCATCGTGATGTCGGTCGTGTGCGCGATGTCCCGCAGCACGTCCAGCACGCCGGCCACCAGCTCCGGGTCGAGCGCCGAGGTGACCTCGTCCAGGAGCAGTACCTGCGGCCGCATGGCCAGGGCGCGCGCGATGGCGACCCGCTGCTGCTGGCCGCCGGAGAGCTGGGTCGGGTACTTGTCCACGTGCTCGGTGAGGCCGACCAGGTCCAGCAGCTCGTGGGCGCGCTCCTCGGCCGCCTCCTTGGGCATCCCCAGCACGTGTACCGGCGCCTCGGTGACGTTGCGCAGCACCTTCATGTTGGGGAAGAGGTTGAACTGCTGGAAGACCATGCCGATGTTCTTGCGCACCTCGCGGGTGTGCTTCTCGCCGGCCGGTACGAGCTTGCCGCCCTTGCTCTCGTGGGTGAGGTACTCCCCACCGACCTTGATCGTGCCCTCGTCCGGCTTCAGCAGCGTCATCAGCAGCCGCAGGATCGTGGTCTTGCCGGACCCGGACGGGCCGATCAGCGTGACGTGCTTGCCGGACTTGACCGAGAAGTCCAGCGAGTCCAGGACCGTGTTGGTACCGAAGCGCTTGGTGACGTGGTCGAAGCGGATCAGCTCGCTGCCGTCCACCGCGGGGTTGGTCGTTTCATTCGTGGTGCTGCTGTCAGCGGACAAGGCGACGCTCCAGGACTCGCAGGAGAAGGGAAGCCGGGTAGGCGATGACGATGAAGGCGAGGCCGACGACCGTGTAGGGCTCGATGGTCTGGAAGGTCTGCGAGGAGAACTGGCGGGCCTCGCCCAGCATCTCCAGCACGCCGATCACGAAGATCATCGGCGTATCCTTCAGCATCGCGACGACGTAGTTGCCCAGCGCCGGGACGACCCGGCGGATCGCCTGCGGCAGGATCACCGCGCCCCAGGTCCGCATGCGCGGCAGGCTGAGCGCGGTCGCCGCCTCCCACTGGCCCACCGGGACGCCGTCGATGCCGGCGCGGTAGACCTCGGCGGTGTACGTCGAGTAGTGCAGGCCGAGGCCGATCACGCCGGTGGTCAGCGCCGAGAGCGTGATCCCCCACTCGGGCAGCACGTAGTAGAGGAAGAAGAGCTGGACGAGGAGGGGGGTGTTACGGATGAACTCGGTGACCCCCACCACCGGCCAGCGCACCACGGCGTGCTCGGAGCGCTGCGCCATGGCCCAGACCAGCCCGAGGACGAAGGCGATCAGCGAGCCGAGCGCCAGGGCCTCCAGGGTGACCAGGAGGCCGTGCAAGAACATCGGCATGAAGTCGCCGACCGCGTTCCAGTTCCAGTTCACTGGCCGGCACCTCCCGCCGGGGCCGCGCCGGAGCGCGTGATGTCGCCGACCTGGCCGGCGCTCAGCTTGCTGCGCAGGCCCTCACGCTTCGTGGGGGCCTGGCCGATCCCGGCCTTGGCCTGCCGCTCCACGACCCGCATCCCGCGCGTCAGCAGGAAGGCGAGGAGGAAGTACATCACCAGGATGATCGTGTAGACGGGGGCACTCTGGCCGGTGGCGTTGCGCACCAGCGAGGCACCGAAGGCGATGTCGGCCACGCCCATGATCGAGACCAGGGCCGTGCCCTTGAGCAGCTCGATCAGCAGGTTGTTGAACGGCGGGACCATCTCCGGCCACGCCTGCGGCAGGATGATCTTCCGCAGCTGCTGGGCGGGGCTGAAACTGAGCGCGATGCCCGCCTCGCGCTGGGCGGGGGCGACGGCGTTCACGGCACCGCGTACGACTTCGGACCCGTACGCGCCGTAGCTCAGGCCCAGGGCGAGGGTGGCGGCCCACATGGGGACGAGCTGCCAGCCGAAGCCGATCGGCAGCACGAAGAAGATCCAGAACATCAGGATCAGCGCGGACGTGCCGCGGAAGATCTCGAAGTACGCACCGGAGAGAAAGCGCACGATCCACAGCCGGTGGGCCCGGGCCAGGCCGATGACGAAGGCCACCACGGCGGCGAGTGCGGCGCTGTAGACCGTCAGCTGAACGGTGATCCAGACGCCTTTGAGGAGGAGTTCCCACAAACCCCAGCTGATTTCGCTCATGGCTTGCACTTCTCCTTAGCGGTGATGGTCGTCATCTGGTCCTTCGTGAAGCCGAAAGGCCGCATGACGTCCAGGAGTTCGCCGCTCTTCTTCATCTTGTGCAGCTCGCGGTTGAATGCGTCCCGGAGATGAGTCTCCGGGCTGCGGAAGGCGAAGCCGCCGACGTCGATGACCGGCTTTCCGTCCACGTACGGCGTGACTTCCTCGGTGGCCTCCGCCTTCGTCGTCTCGGTCTCGCGCACGACGTTCCGCACGGTCACCGCGGTGCCGGCGAACACGTCGATGCGGCCCTGCTCGACCGCGAGCAGCCCGGCGAGCGCGTCGGGCAGGGTCGTGATGTGCTCGACCCCGGCCTCCTTGGCGTAGTCGATCTCCGCGAAGCCGACGCCGGTCGCCATATGGGCGCCGGTCCTGGCGATGTCCTTGTAGTTGCGCAGGTTCTTCGGATTCCCCTTCGGCACGATGAAGGCATCGAGCATCTGGTATTCGGGATCGGCGAAAATCACCTGCTCGCAGCGTTCCGGATTGATGTACATCCCGGCGGCCACGACATCGAACTGGAGGGAATTCAGCCCGGTGATCAGCGAGCCGAATTCCGTGGCGAACGGCTGGACGCTCGGCACGCCCAGCCGCTTGAAGATCCGCTCGGCGATGGCCGGCGCCGAGCCGGTCATCTTCCCGTCCTTCCCGATGTAGCTGTACGGCTGCTCGCCGGCCAGGCCCAGCCTTACGGCGCCCTTGGCGCGCAGCTGTTCCAGCAGGTGCCCGCCGTCTCCGGTGTCGGCCGTCGAGACCCGGCTGCAGGCGCTCGTGGCGCCCATCGCGCCCGCCGCGCCGAGCGCCGCCACCCCCGCGAGCAGCGTGCGGCGGCGGAGGCCGCTTCCCGAACTTCGCCCGATTTCTTTGGTGTTCCCCATTGGTGGAGCCATGGGCGCGCGACTACCCGAAGCCGGCGGACCTATGCCGATCGTTTCCGGCCCTTGATGCTTCCGGTACCGAAGGGGTGGTACACGGAGTTGCCGGGAGAAACATGGGAGTAACAGCGGCTATGTATGGGGTCGTTGGGACAGAAGGGAAATGACTTCTCCTGTGCCGCCCGGGGAAGTGTCCGGGGACGCCCTACGCTCGGGGTGCCGGGTGATACGTCGCCAATGACCGGCATTGACTGGTAAGTGCCGTAAGCCCGGCAAGCATGGTAATCAACCAAGAGGGGTCATCATGGCCGACCGCTTCATCGAGGTCTCCCTGGACAAGCGCGGCGTGCGCTGCACGGCCAAGCTGCTCGACGACCGCGCGCCCGTCACCTGTGCCGCCGTCTGGGACGCGCTCCCGCTCGGCGGCGACGTCTACCACGCCAAGTACGCCCGCAACGAGATCTACGCTCTGGTGCCGCCCTTCGCCCCCGAGGAGCCGCCGCTGGAGAACCCCACGATCACCCCGATCCCCGGCGACCTGTGCTACTTCACCTTCACCGACACCCAGCTGGCCACCTCCTCGTACGGATACGAGGCGGCGGCCGAGCGACAGGGCGGGAAGGCCGCGCACGCCGAGCGCGCCACCGTCGTCGACCTCGCGCTCTTCTACGAGCGCAACAACCTGCTGATCAACGGCGACGCGGGCTGGGTCCCGGGCATCGTCTGGGGCTCCGTCGTGGACGGCCTGGACCGGATGGCCGACGCCTGCCAGGACCTCTGGCGGGCCGGCGCGCTCGGCGAGACGCTCAGCTTCCGCCGGGCGTAGCCACGAGCGCCGGGGCCGGGATGTCCGCCACCCCGGTCCCGTACAGGGCGTGCGCGGCGCGCAGTACCAGAGCGTCCGCGTGCCGCGCGCCGACCAGTTGCACCCCGATCGGCAGCCCGTCGCCGTCCACGCCGCACGGCAGCGTCGCGGCGGGCTGCTGCGTCATGTTGAAGGGGTACGTGAACGGCGTCCAGCCGGTCCACCGCTCGTGCCCCGATCCCTTCGGCACCTCCACGCCCGCCTCGAAGGCGGTGATCGGCTCGGTCGGCGTGACGAGCAGGTCGTACGTCTCGTGGAACCGCCCCATCTGCCGGCCGAGCGCCATCCGTACGTCCACCGCCGCCAGGTAGTCCAGCGCGCTGTAGCGCGCGCCCTGCTCGCACACCGTGCGCAGCGCCGGCTCCAGCAGCTCGCGCGCCTCCTCCCCGAGGGGCTGCACGACCCGGGCCACCCCGCTGAACCACAGGGTGTGGAACGCCTCCACCGGGTCCTCGATCTTCGGGTCGACCTCCTCCACGTGCGCGCCCAGCTCCGCCAGCTTCTCCACGGCCCGGCGGACCGCCGCCGCGACCTCGGGCCGTACGGGCACGTCCCAGCCGAGCGCCGGGCTGTACGCCACCCGCAGCCCGGCCACCGGCCCCGAGAGCTGCTCCACGAACGAGCCGGAGACCGGGCCGAGCTGCGACCAGTCCCGCCAGTCCGGGCCGGAGATCGCGTCCATCAGCAGCGCCGCGTCCGCCGCGTCCCGCGTCATCGGCCCTACGTGGGCCAGCGTCCCGAACGGGCTGGACGGATACATCGGCACCCGCCCGTACGTCGGCTTCAGCGCGAAGACGCCGCAGAAGGAGGCGGGGATGCGGACCGAGCCGCCGCCGTCCGTCCCCAGGCTCAGCGGCCCGGCGCCCAGTGCCACCGCCGCCGCGCCGCCCCCGCTGGAGCCGCCCGCGGTGCGCTGCGGGTCGTACGGATTGCCGGTGATCCCGTGGAGCGGGCTGTCGGTGACGCCCTTCCAGGCGAACTCGGGCGTCGTGGTCTTCCCGATGAAGACCGCGCCCTGCTCCCGCAGCCGGGCGACCGAGGGCGCGTCCTCGTCCCACGCCTGGTTCGCGCGCACGGTCCGGGAGCCGCGCAGGGTCGGGCCGCCGCGCATCAGGATGATGTCCTTCACGGTGACCGGTACGCCGTCCAGCGGCCCGGCCGGGGTGCCGGCCCGCCAGCGTTCCGCGGACTCCTTCGCGGCGGACAGCGCTTCGTCGGCCTCCAGCCGGGTGAAGGCGTTGACGTGCGGCTGCACCCGCTCCGCCCGTTCCAGCGTGGCCCGCGCCGCATCGACGGGGGAGAACTCGCCGGCCGCGTAACCGGCCGTGAGCCGCAGTGCTGTGAGATCCGCCAGTTGAGTCATCAAGCCCTCCATCGGGGGAGTGGAGTGTGCGCGGAATGCGCCCCGGCGGGCCGGGGCGCGGGCGGGCGCGGCGGAGGACGTACGCGCGGCTACTGCACCGGCACGTACCCCAGCCGCTTGTCGACGACGTTGAGCAGCGGCTCGCCGGCCATCCAGCGGTCGTAGTTGTCCACGAACTGCTCGGCGAGCGCGTCCCGCCAGCCGAGGGTGTCCCCGCACATGTGCGGCGAGACGATCAGGTGCGGGACGTCCCAGAGGGGGCTGTCGGTGTCCAGCGGCTCCTGCTGGAAGACGTCCAGCGCGGCGGCCGCGATCTGCCGGCCGCGCAGCGCCTCGACGAGATCCTGCTCGATCACCATCGGGCCGCGCCCCACGTTCACGAAACGGGCCGATTCCTTCATCCGGCCGAACGCCCGCCGGTCGAAAAGGCCGCGGGTCTCCTCGGTGAGCGGAGCGGCGCACACCACCCAGTCGGCGGTCGGCAGCAGCCCGTCCAGCGCGTCGCTCGCATGCACCAGTCCGAACTGTGGATCATCCGGCCGCTCCCGGCGTCCGACCAGGTCGACCTTGATGCCCAGTACCTTCAGGGTCTGCCCGATGGCCCGCCCGATCGGCCCGGAACCGACCACGACGGCCCGCGATCCGGCCACCCGCAGCGTTTCCCTGTGCTGCCATCGCCGCTGCCGCTGGAGTTCCCAACTGCCATAAAAATCCTTGGCCATCGCGATCACCAAACCGGCGACGTACTCCGCGATGGGTTGCTCGAAAACGCCCCGCGCATTGGTCACCACGGTCTCGTCCTCGATCAGACCGGGGCACAAAAGCCGGTCCACGCCGGCGCTCGCGGTGTGCACCCAGGCGGGCCGGGGGCCGCCGGCGGCCCACGCGTCGCGGATGGCGTCGGAGGTGAAATCCCAGGCCAAGAGCACATCGGCGGTGGGAAGTTGGCCGGCCAGCGTGGTCTCGTCCGCGAAGATCACTTTCGCGCGTCCGGACAGTCTGTCGAGCTTCGGCGGCGGGTCGGAGCCAAGGACAAGGACGGTGTTTTCGGTCATGGGCCAGAAACCGTTCTGAAACGTGAGCCCCTTTAAATGAAAGAGGCGCCGACAGATGCCTGAGATGCGAGGATTGACCACGCTAAGAAGTCGTATCTACCGTGTCAACAACGGCTCTGTCCCGACGTCCCGGCTTGTGCCGGCAGTTTCAGAATCCCTGGCCAATGGCCTAGCCCTTCGTTCTTCTAGGGGCCATTCATGGACGTCTCTTTTCTCGGGGGCCCACAGCCTCAGTGTGGTGTGGGCGTCGTCGCGCCCTTCGACTTCGCACTCGACCGCGAGCTGTGGCGCTGGGTTCCCGACGACGTGTCCCTCCACCTCACCCGCACCCCTTTCGTGCCCGTCGAGGTCTCGCTCGACCTCGCCCGGCTCGTCAGTGAGCACGAAACGCTCCGGGAGGCAGTGCAGGCGCTGTCCGCGGTATCGCCGCGGGTGGTCTCGTACGCCTGCACCTCGGGCAGTTTCGTCGGCGGCGTGGCGGGCGAGCGCGCCATGTGCGCCGCCATGCAGCAGGCCGGTGAGGTGCCCTCGATGACCACTTCGGGGGCGCTGCTGGACGCGCTGTGCGAGATCGGCGCACGGCGGGTCGCCCTGGTCACGCCGTACACCAAATCCGTCACCGACTCGCTGGAGGACTATCTGGCAGAAGCCGGCATCACGGTCACGGGCCGCGCCTATCTGGGCCTGACCCGGCACATCTGGAAGGTGCCCTACCGCGACGTCGTCGACATGGCGCGGCAGGCGGTGGTGGGCGCGACCGACGCGCTCTTCATCAGCTGCACCAACCTCCCGACGTACGACGTGATCCCGCAGCTGGAGGCCGAGCTGCGGATGCCCGTCCTGTCGGCCAACCAGGTCACCATGTGGGGCGCGCTGCGTGCCATCGGCAGCCACGCGGTAGGCCCGTACCAGGCGCTGCTCGACCCCGTCGCGAGACGCGGCCCCGCGGCGCTGTCCGGATCGCCGGACGCCGTGCCGCGGCACCGGCAGGAGCCCGAGGCGGCCTTCGCCGGGCCGCCCGCGGCACCGGAGGCCGAAGCGGCCGAGGGCCTCGACGTCCCGCCGTTTCCGGACGATACGTACGACGCCTGACGGCCCCTCGGCCGCCGGCGCGTACGCCACCTGAACAGCACGTCGCTCCGTACCCCCGCACCCGCATGACGGATGGGAGAACTGCATGGCCACGGTCGGCTTCCTCTACCCCGGCTACTCCGCCGAGGACGACTATCCCCGTATCGAGTCCCTCCTGGGCGGCGGCGTCCGGCTGCCGCTGGTCCACACCGACATCGGTGAGGACGCGCACCGGGTGGACGCACTGCTCGAAATGGGGTCGGCGGCGCGGCTGGCCGCCGGGGTCGCCGACCTGAAGGACCAGGGCGCGGAGGCCGTCGTCTGGGCCTGCACGAGCGCCAGCTTCGTCTTCGGCTGGGAGGGCGCGCAGGAGCAGGTCCGGGAGCTGTCGGCCACCGCCGGGCTGCCCGCCTCCAGTACCTCCTTCGCCTTCGCGCGGGCGATCCAGGCGCTGGGTGCCGAGCGGGTGGCGATCGCGGCGACCTATCCGGAGGACGTGGCCGAGTACTTCCGTGCCTTCCTGAAGTCCGCCGGTACGGAGGTCGTGTCGACCTGCGGCAGCGGCATCATTACCGCTGCCGAGGTGGGTACGTGGGGTCTGGACGAGGTACTGCATCTCGCCCGTACGGGGGACCATCCGGACGCCGAGGTGGTCCTGCTGCCCGACACCGCGCTGCACACCGCGGCGTACCTCCCCGCCGTGGAGGAGGCGCTGCGCAAGCCGGTACTCACCGCCAACCAGGTCACCGTGTGGGAGGGGCTGCGGCTGCTGGACCGGGAGATCGTCCGGCCGGAGCTGGGCACCCTCTTCGCGGGGCCGCGGCTGGAGGGATGACCGGGGCCTCGCGAACGGGCCGCCGGGAATAAACGGAGTTCTACTCCGGTTGGTCGCGGGGAAGACCCGCTACCTAGGAGGACCCGCACCGTGAGCGGCCACCACGACGACAGCCGGGGCCCGGCCCCTGAACCCGACCGGGCCTCCGGCACGCCCGCCACCGACAACGAGATCCGGGGCACGGCGCACGGCACCGCGCCCGTACCGCTGTCCGTACTGGACCTGCTCACCGTCGGCGCCGGCAACACCGCCACCGATGCGCTGCGCACCGCCGCCGCCATCGCGCAGACGGCCGAGCGCCGCGGCTACCACCGTTACTGGGTCGCCGAGCACCACTCCATGCCCGGCGTCGCCTCCTCCTCGCCGGCCGTCATCCTGGCCCACCTGGCCGCGCAGACCGAGTCCATCCGGCTCGGCTCCGGCGGTGTGATGCTGCCCAACCACGCGCCGCTGGTCATCGCCGAGCAGTTCGGCACCCTCGAAGCGATGGCTCCGGGGCGCGTCGACCTCGGCCTCGGCCGCGCGCCGGGCACCGACGGCGCCACCGCCGCCGCGCTGCGCCGCACCGAACGGCTCAACGAAGGCGCGGACGATTTCCCGCAGCAGCTCGCCGAGCTGATCCGCTTCCTGGACGACGACTTCCCCGACGGGCACCCCTATGCCCGTATTCACGCGGTACCGGGCCCCGTTCAGGCCACCTCGCCCGGCGGCGTCCAGTCCGCGCACCGCCCGCCGGTCTGGCTGCTCGGCTCCTCCGGCTTCAGCGCCCGGCTCGCCGCCCAGCTCGGCCTGCCGTTCGCCTTCGCGCACCACTTCTCCGCGCAGAACACCATCCCCGCGCTGGACCTGTACCGCGAGACCTTCCGCCCGTCGGCCGTCCTGGACGAGCCGTACGCGCTGATCGGCGTCGGCGCGCTGGCGAGCGAGACCGAGGCGGAGGCCCGCCGCCAGGTGCTGGCCGGGGCGCTCTCCATGATCCGGCTGCGCACCGGCCGCCCCGGCCTCGTGCCCACGCCGGAGGAGGCGGAGAACCACCCGTACAGCATGGTCGAGGAGGACTTCGTCGAGAGCTGGCTCGGCAACGTCGTGTACGGCACGCCCGACGCGGTCCGCCAGGGCCTCGACGACCTCGCCAAGCGCACCGGCGCCAACGAGCTGATGATCACCGCCAACGCCCACGGCGGCGCGGCCCGCCTCCGCTCGTACGAGCTGATCGCGGACGCATACGGGCTGCCGGGCGCGTCGGCCTAGGGCGTGTCTTTTGGATCAGCCCGGATCAGGTCGCCGCGTCTGGTGCGGTGCATCGCAAGGCGGAGCGTTGCCCCTCGTACCGGGTTGTACGTGGGAAATGCGACAACGCGGCGAGGTGCCGTGCCAGGCGTGGCGGCCCCGGGATGATCCGAAAGACGCGCCCTGGACGGGGGACGGGGCTGCCGGGGCGGTGACGGGCCCCGTCAACCCCGGTTCCCCTCTTCGGGGTTTTCAGAGTTTTCCGGGGGCCCGGTCAGCAGCGCCGGGACCCGGTCGGCCGGCAGCGGGCGGGAGTACAGCCAGCCCTGGCCGGTGTCGCAGCCGATGCGGCGCAGCCGTGCGGCCTGCTCGGCGTTCTCCACGCACTCCGCCGTGACCGTCAGGCCCAGCCGGTGGGCCAGCGCGACCAGTGCCTCCACGATCGTCTCGTCCGCCGGGTTCGGATGCTCCTCGGAGCGGAAGCCGCGGACGAAGGAGCCGTCCAGCTTCAGTACGGAGACGGGCAGCCGGCTGAGGTACGCCAGGTTGGAGTAGCCCGTGCCGAAGTCGTCGATGGCGATGCGGACCCCCATGTCGCTGAGCGCCTGAAGCGCCTGCAGGGGGCGGCCCGCCGAGCCCATCACGGCCGACTCGGTCAGCTCCAGTTGCAGCAGCTCGGGTGCCAGGCCGGTCTCGGCGAGGATCCCGGCCACGTCCGCGACCAGGTCGGAGTCCCAGACCTGACGGACGGCCACATTCACGCTCACGAAGAGCGGCGGCTCCTCGGGGCGGGCCAGCTGCCAGGCACGCGCCTGGTGGCAGGCGCGCTCCAGGACCCAGCGGCCCAGCTCGACGATCGCGCCGTTCTCCTCCGCCAATCCGATGAACCGATTCGGCGGAAGCATCCCGAATTGCGGGTGCCGCCAGCGCACCAGCGCCTCCACGCCCTGCGCCCGGCCGTCACCCAGTCCGACCAGCGGCTGGTACTCCAGGGTGAACTCGCCGCGGTCCACGGCCGGGCGCAGCGTGCTGGAGAGCGCCTGCCGGGTCATCCGGTGCGCATTGCGCTCCGGATCGAAGAGCGTCCAACGGGCCTTGCCGTCCGCCTTGGCCCAGTACAGCGTCGTATCGGCGGCCTGCATCAGGCCCGTCGCCGTCGTGCCGGCCGCGGCCCGCTCCACGACCCCGATGCTCGCCGACACCGACAGCCGCTGCCCCGCCAGATCGAACGGCCGCTGCAGCGCGTCCAGCACGGACTGCGCCAGGTCGGCCAGCTGCTCGGTACCGGTGGAATCCTCGACCAGCAGCGCGAATTCGTCGCCGCCCAGCCGGGCCACGAGCTGCCCGCCGCGCCCGGCCCGGCCGGAGGGCCGCTCGCCGCAGCCGGTCAGCCGCTGTGCCACGGCGCCCAGCAGTCGGTCGCCGACGCGGTGCCCGAGGGTGTCGTTGACCGCCTTGAAGCCGTCCAGGTCGAGGTAGCAGAGGCCGATCCGGCCCGTGCCGCCCCGGTCGTACGTCGCCGACTCCAGGGCCGCGGCCAGCCGCTCGAAGAAGAGGGCGCGGTTCGGCAGCCGGGTCACCGGGTCGTGCATCTGGAGGTGGCGCAGCCGGGCCTGCAGGTCGTGCCGGTCGCTGACGTCCGTGACCGAGAGCAGGAGGCGGTCCCCGCCGGGCAGCGGCTCGACGCTCACCTCGGCCCAGAGGGAGTGGCCCTCGGGGTGCTTCAGGCGGCGGGTGCAGCGCAGCCGGTCGCTGCGGCCGGCGAGCACGTCGCGGTACGCGCTCCAGATGTGCGGGTCGCCGCCGAGGTCGGTGAGGTCGGCGGCGGAGGCGGTGACCAGCGCGCGCGGGTCCTTGCCCAGCAGCTCGCCGAAGGCGGGGTTGGCGGCGGTCACCAGCCCGTCGCGGCCGAGGACGGCCATCGGCAGCCGGGCGGCCTCGAAGGCGGCGCGGTAGCCGCCGGGGGAGACGCGGAGGGGGGCGGGGGCGGTGCCGGGGGTGGTTTCCGGGGTGTCGTCCGGGGCGGCGGCGTGCTCGGCGCCCGCAGGCGCGTCCCCGTCGCATTCGTTGGCCGATTCGTCACCCTCCGTGACCGAGGGCAGTGTCGCTCCGGGCGCGCGGCTCGTGCCGTCGGAGTGTCCGCTCACTGCTCGCTCCCGCTTGGCGCTGGTCCGGTCGGTCGATCTCGGGAAACTCGGGAAGGGGGGAATCCGCGGTGTAAGTGTGGCGATCATAGAGGTTTCCCGGACGGCCTAGCCAGCAACACCACCGCGATGAACGGCATCGATGACGGATGTTTGATGGTTTCTGTGCGCGTCTGTTCGACGGTCGGCGCTGACCGATCGATTGTGACGTTCCGTGATCACGGAGCGGGGTGCGGCTGTCACTCAACTGGCCCCATGGAACAGGACGAACCCCAACGAACCACCACAGGGTGGATGGGGTGTTCCGAATCCGTTCCGGGAGGTCGATGTGCCGCACTCCCAGACACTCCAGGGGGTGGACCGCGGACGGCTGCGGCGGTTCGCCGCGATCGCCACCTCGCTGGTCGCCCTGGTCGCCACCTCCCTCGTCGCCGCCCCCGCCACCGCCTCCGAGGCCACGCTCTCCTGCGCCCTGCCCCGCGCCGACGTCCACCACTCCGAGGGCCTGGACTCCTGGAACGGCACCTACCCGCGCCCCTTGCGCACCCTCGACGCCGTCATGGTCTTCCTGTCCTTCCCCGACGCCCGGCCGCGCGTCGCCCCCCGCCGCCTCGCCACCGAGTACTTCCCCGCCACCAGCCGCTTCTTCGACACGGCCTCGTACGGCAGGTTCCGGCTGCGCCCGCACGTCCAGCGGCACTGGGTGAAGATGCCGCGCACGTCCACCGCGTACGGGATACAGCGCGACTGGGACGCCGCGGGGCGCAGCGCGTACCTCGACGACGCGGTCGCCGCGGCCGACGCGGAGGTCGACTTCGGCCGGTACGACATGGTCTACCTGGTCGCCGACCCGGACGCGCCCGGCGTCGACTCCGACGCGACCAAGGTCGTCAACCTGGACCAGCCGCTGACCGCGGACGGCGCCCCGCTGCACCGCTTCGTCACGGTCTTCGAGAACAACCCGCCCGACCACAACGTCCTCGCCCACGAGACCGGCCACGTCTTCGACCTGCCGGACCTCTACCACCGGCCGGCCGACGGCATGGGCGACTGGGACACGTACGTGGGGGACTGGGACCTCATGGGCAGCCAGTTCGGAATGGCTCCCGAGCCCTTCGCCTGGCACAAGTGGAAGCTCGGCTGGCTCTCCCACCGCCAGGTCGACTGCATCCCCGCGACCGGGAGCGCGGTGCGCACGCTGCACCCCCTCTCCGCACCCGTGCGCCCCGGCGACCGGCAGCGGTCGCGACTGCTCGTCGCGCGGACGGGGGAGGACGGCGCGATCGCCGTGGAGGCGCGGAACGCGGCCGGCAACGACCGCGGCATCTGCCGCGAGGGCGTCCTCGTCTACCGCATCCGCAGCGCCACGCCCTCCAGCGAGGGTCCGGTACAGGTGGTCGACGGCCACCCGCACTCCTCGGCCTGCTGGGGCGCCTCGGTCCACCCGCCGCTCGCGGACGCACCGCTGGGTGTCGGCGAGAGCCTGGACGCGGGGGACGGCGTACGGGTGGCGGCGACCGGCCGGACGGCGACGGGCGACTGGACGGTCAGGGTCACGCGCAAGTGAGCCCGCGGCCGGCCGGTCCCGGCATACGACGAAGGCCCTCACCGGAGTGAGGGCCTTCGTGTGTCTGTGCGCCGCCAGGGACTCGAACCCCGGACCCGCTGATTAAGAGTCAGCTGCTCTAACCAACTGAGCTAGCGGCGCCTGCTGACGTGGAAAACCTTAGCACCCTGATCGGGGAGGGCAAAAATCGATTCGCCCGGTGCTCAAGGGGGCGGGCGTTCAGGGGCGGGCGCCGGCGCCCGTCGTGGCCGGGCGTACGGCGTCGGGCGTGGCGGGGCTCTCCTCGGGGGCAGTGCGGGCCGCTCGTACGCACGCCCACAGCAGCACGTCCGGGCCGGGCAGCCAGGGGTGCCGCACGTCGGGCGCGACCAGCCAGCGGGAGGACGGCGGCGGGGCGTCCGGCGCGGCCCGGAGTGGATGCAGCGGCGGAATGCTCACCGCGTCCCCCGCGCCATGGCACAGCATCGGCGGCACCGACCGCGCCCACTCCTCCCAGGAGAGCAGCGCCGGCAGCCGCTGGGCGGTGCCGCGCGCGGCGAACAGCAGCAGCCGCCCGCGGTGCATCGCGACGGGCCCGGAGCCGGGGCCCGCGGCCCATAAGCAGTCGGCCATCCGGCGGCCGAAGAGGGCGGGGGCGTTGATCACGTCGAAGACGGTGCCGCAGGGCAGCACGCTCGGTGCCGTGGGATGGGTGGCCCACAGGTGGTGCACCCGGCGGGGGTGCGGACTCGCCGAGGCGAGCCAGTCGGCTCCGGCGAGGGTGACGAAGGACGCGGGGTGGCGGTCGGGGGCCGGGGGCTGGGGCCAGTCGCTCATGCCGACAGGTTTACCGGTAGATGAGGTTCCGTTTCTGCAGTTCGGCGGAAAACGGGACACGGGAGAGTGAGACGGAGTATCTTCCTACCCGCATATGCCAACGGCCCATGATCACCGCAGTACGGATCATGAGCCGCGAGCCGGCCCGGCGCCTCCGGGCGGTCTATCCGACCTCGTCCGGGCGGGTGCCGCCGTCCCGCATCAGGGACCGGCCGAACTCCACCATCTTGCGGGCGTAGTCCTCGGTCCAGTCCGCCCGCTCCGCGAGCACCGCCAGCGGCAGCCGGTCGAACCGCCGCGGATCGGCGAGCTGCGCCGCCGCCATCGCCTGGAACTCCGTAGCCCGGTCGGCCGCCGCACGGAAGGCGAGCGCCAGCTCCGTGGAGCGGGACAGCAGCTCGCGCGGATCCTCGATCGACTCCAGGTCGAAGAAGTGCTCGGGGTCCGCCGTGGCCTCGGGCGGCTCGAACAGCAGCGGCGCCGGTTTCAGACGCCGGGGCGCGGGGGCCGCACCGCGCGGATCAGGAGCCGACTGCGGCTCGGACATGTACCTACCTCCAGAATCGTCTGCCGCGTCCCATTGTCCCGCGCCGCGCAAGTACGCCCCGGGCAGCCGGGACCACCGCCGCTACGGACGCCACGGCACGCGGTGCTCCGCCAGATGCGCCAGCACCGCGTGGTTCGCCTCCCAGCCGTCCGGGAACTTCACCGTGACGCCGAGCTGGACCGGCTCCGTGGACGGATGCTCGTCCAGCAGCTGGGTCACGCCCTCCCGGCACACCACGATGCACGCGTGCCGGTGCCGCGAGGCCAGTACGCACAGGCGGCCCGTCTCCAGGTGGAAGGCCGTCGCGTCCGGGCGGCCGGACAGTGGGTGCAGGACGACCGTGACGTCGAACTCGCGACCCTGGAGGCGGTTCGCCGTGTCCACCGCGACGCCCGTGACGCCCAGCCCGGACAGCGCGGCGCGCACCGCAGCCGCCTGGTCGCGGTGTGCCGTGCCGACCGCGATCCGGTCGGCCGTCAGCGGCGCCGGGTCCGGGCCGCGCTCGCTGACCGTCGCGCCGCCGCGGTCCAGCAGCCGCCGCACCACCTGGGCCACGGCCTGCACGGCCTCGGGGTCCGTGCGCGGCGTGCGGCGCGCGGGCAGTTCGAGCAGGCCCCAGCCGGTCTCCGCCGCCTCGTCCACCACCCGGTCCACCGCCGAGCCGTCCGACGGCACGCCCAGCGTCAGCCGCCGGTCGCCGTAGCCGGTACCGCTGCGGAACGGGGTGTACGGATAGAACGCGTGCGACACCAGGGGCGCGGCCGAGGCGGGCAGCCGCCAGGAGACCGGGAGGCGGTGCTGCGGGAGGTCCGGATTGTGCGCGAGGAGGGTCGAGACCGCGCTCGCCGACGGGTCGTACGACAGGCCCGCCCACTGGTCGGCGCCCACCACGCTGAACGGGTCGAGCTGGCCCGGATCGCCGACGAACAGGGCACGCTCGAACAGCCCCGCAACAGTGAGCAGCGCGTCGGACCGCATTTGGTACGCCTCGTCCACGATCGCGTGCGGCCAGGGCTCGTCCACCTTCGTGTAGGCCCACTTCGCCGCGGTGGCGACGACGATCGGGAGGCCCTTGAGGTCGGCGACCTTCGCGGCCGTACGAACGGAGGGGACGTCCTCCAGCGCCGGGTCGTAGGCGCCGGGCTCGCTGCTGTGCAGCCGGCCGACGGGCAGCTCCGGGTCCTTCTCGGCCAGCCGCAGCACCAGGTCGTCGACCTGCGCGTTCGTCTGCGCGACGATCATCAGCGGGCGGCCGGCGGCGGCCAGCTCGCGCGCGGCGCGCACCACGAGCGTGGACTTGCCCGCGCCCGGCGGCGAGTCCACGACGACGCCGCGCCGGTCGCCGTGCAGCGTGTCGCGCAGGATCGCCTCGGTCGCGGCGGTGGCCGCGGCGCCCGGGTCGAAGTCCGTACGGGCCGGCGCGGGAATTCCGCGGCTCACAGGAAGTCCTCCGCGGTCACGGGGTCGGGGTCGGGGAGCGGGGCGGCGATCTGTGCGGGCGTGGGCGCGGGGTCCTGCGCGGGCGCGGGCGCCGCGGCCTGCGCCGGGACGGTCGTACCGCCGTCACCGCTGCCCGGCGGCGGTCCGCCGTGCGTCCACGGCGTGTCCTCCGGGTCGGGCAGCTCGGGGCCGCCGCGCGGCGCGTGCTCGAAGAGCGTCCAGCACACCCGGTCGCCCTTCTCCGGCACCGAGCCGGGCTCCGGCGTCTTCCCGCGCCCCATGCCGCCGGTCAGCCGCACGACCAGCGTGCCCGGCTGCTCCGGTACGTACGCCACGAACTCCGCGGTCTGCGTCTTCCCGCCGTCCAGCGGGCGGTACAGCTTCGCCCGCTCCTCCAGCTGCGGCCGGTCGCCCGTGCGCAGCGTGACCAGCGGCCGGGGCATCGGCCGCTTGCCCTCGGACATCGCCATCTCCACCTCGGTCACCTCCCCCTCCAGCGCCTCGCCCGTGAGCCGCCGCCCGGCCATCACCAGCGGGTCGTCCAGCGCCTCCTGCGCGTCCAGCTGGGCCTGCGCGGTCTCCCGGGAGGCGAGCTTCTGCGCGGCCGTGACCGCGTCGTCCAGCCGGGGCTGCGGCGGCTCGCCGGACCGCACCCGGTCGCGATGCGCGGTGTACGACCAGCGGTCCCGCCGCCAGCGGTCGGCCACTCGCGCGCCCTCGGGCAGCGCGCGCAGCAGGCCGATGCCGCGCCACACCGCGTCCCATGTCGGCCGCAGCACGCTCGCCACCAGCGCGTCGAACTCCTCGCGCGTGCCCGGCACTCCGGCGTCGTACCGCGCGATGGCCGGCGCGAGCAGGCCGTTGTCGAACGCCGGGTCGGTCGCGGGTCCGGCCGGCGGGCACAGCAGCTGCCCGCGCGCGTCCCTGGCGGTCTCGGCACGCAGCGCGGCGTCCTGGCCCGACTCGCCCTCCGGCGGGTCGATCCAGGCGAGCAGCGCGCCCAGGTGCTGGTCCTCGGCGAGGCTCTGGCCGGTCGCCCAATGGCGGGAGAGCAGACCGGTCATCGGCAGCAGCAGGCTCGACCCGGGCACCCGGGCCCGCTCACCGAAGTGCGTGAGCCAGCGGCCCAGCAGCGGGACGTGCGGCGGCGCGGGATGCGGGGTGTCCGGGTCCTGCTCGGCCGTCCGCCGGAAGCGCATGGACCGGCCCAGCAGCCGTACGAAGTCGACGCCCGCGGCGCTCGCCACGATCATCTGCGGGGCGTCCGCGCACAGTTCGGTCTCGACCGTGACCCGCTTGCCGGTCTGCGGGTCGGTCTCCTTGCGCTCGGCGGGCTCGACGTCGTCGGCGAAGGAGTCCACGTACGGCAGGACGGCGGCGGCCAGCTCGGCGAAGAACGCGAACCGCAGGTCACGGTCGCGCGGCTGAGGCACGGTCAGCAGCAGCGGCGCCTCGGGGTCCGTGCCGACCAGCGCGCCGAGCGGCGCACCGGTCTCGCCGGCGGTCGTCAGCGGGACGAACACCAGGGGGCGCTCGGAGAGATGGCGGTGCCGCACGGTCGCCAGCGGCGTGGCCCGCCCCGCCGCCACGGCCTCCATCCTGGCCAGCACGTCGATCAGCGACATTCCGCCTCCTCTCGGGGCGCCGGGGCCTGTGCCGGTACCGGAGCGGAGGCCGCGGCCAGCGCTTCGGCGCGCAGGGCGGCGGCGCGGCGCAGTGCCTCGGCTGCGGGGTCGGCGTCGGTCGCGTACGTACTGGCCGGGTCCGGGGGAGTCCGTTCGCCGTTCCCCGAGGCGGCCGCCAGTACCTCGCCGACCGTGCGCAGCCCGCCCAGCTCGCCGCGCACGCCGCGGCCCAGCGACTCCACCAGGCCGGCCTCGCGGGCCCGGCCGCGGCAGTGGAAGGCCAGCTCGCACGCGGCCAGGCACTCCGGTGCGTACGCCGCGCCGACCGACTCCACGGCCTCGGCCAGCTCCTCGGCCGGACGTGTCGCGGTCTTGCCGTCGTCCGCGAGGCGCAGGTCGAAAGTCGTGTCCTCGGGGAGCGCGGCGGCCAGCTCGTCGACCCGGGTGAGCCGGGCCAGCTGGCGGCGAGTGGTGGCGAGCTGCTTGCGCAGGTCCACCGGGGCGGCGGCCGGGAGGTTCGAGAAGTCCTTGGGGCAGACCAGCAGGGCGCGGTCGCCGACCCGCGGCGCGTGCTCGGCGCCCTCGGGGGTGTGCCGCGCCACCTGCTCGGCGACCTGCTCCAGCGCCAGGGCGTACACCGCCGACTGGCGCGCCGCCGCGCCCACCTTGGCCGTGTCGGCCGTCCCGTCGATCATCGGGAACGACTTGATCTCGATGACGCTCCACACCCCGTCCGGGCGGACGACCACGGCATCCGGCTCCAAGTACGCGGGCGAACCGGCCACGTCCAGCGCGAGCATCGGGTGGTCCAGAAGCGTCCAGCCGCCGCGCGCGGCGGCCTCCCGGAGAGCCAGCGCCGTCCGCGCGGCCCGTCCCTGGGGCCCGGCCGCCGACAGGTCGGGCGTGGCCGCGGCGCCGGGCTCCGGGGCCTCCGTACCGCCCCCGAGATGCTCGGCGGCCAGCCGGATCAGCTCGGCGCCGCCGTCGGCCTTGACCCGCGCCTCGAAGGAATGGCCGCGCGCGATCGCGAACTGGGACTGTCCGAAGGGCGCCGGCGAGCCCAGCGCCCGGGCGAGCGCGGCCTTGTCCACGCCCGCGCCGTCCAGCAGCGCGCGGCGCCGACAGCCGGGGTTCGCGGCCAGCGCGGCGAGCGCCCTGGCGTCCAGCGGGCGGGGCGGCACACCGGGGCCGCGCAGCTCGGCCAGGCGTGCGCGCAGCCCCGCTGCCGGCCGCGGCCGCGCCTCGCGCGCCGCCGCCGGCTCGGGCCGACTGTCGCGGAAAACGTTCACCTGCGGAAGTCTCGCATCCACCACCGACATTCGCGCGAAGACCAGGCGCACCACCGCACGCACGGACAACGATCACGCCACGCGCTTCGAGGATGTGCGCTGCGGGGTGCTCCGCGGGGGCAGCGCCTGCGGGGGCCCACGTGGCCCGTGGAACGCATGCGCGATGATGGACCGGACGGAACGAGACGTACTGCCGCCGGCCCCGTACGGCGGCACGAACGAGCAAGGCCGGCGGCGAGCGGGTTCGCGCCGGTGAGAGGTAATCCCATGGCACCGCGCATCCTGCTGGCCCGGCACGGGCAGACGGAGTGGTCCCTGTCCGGCAAGCACACCGGGCGTACGGACATCCCGCTCCTCGAAGAGGGCCGGCGCGGCGCCAAGCTGCTCGGCGAGCGGCTGCACCGCGCACCCTGGGACGGGCTCCCGGACGTGGCGGTGCGCACGAGCCCCCTGGTCCGCGCCAAGGAGACCTGCGAGCTGGCCGGCTTCGGGGACCGCGCGGCGGACTGGGACGCGCTCATGGAGATCGACTACGGCGCGTACGAGGGGATGACGCCCGCCGAGATCAAGGCGGACCGGCCCGACTGGCTCATCTGGCGGGACGGCGTCCCCGAGGGCGAGACGCTCGCCCAGGTGACACAGCGCGTGGACGGCGTCATCGAGGAGGTGCGCGCGGGCGGCCAGGACGTGCTCGTCTTCGCGCACGGCCACATCCTGCGCTCGCTGTGCGCCCGCTGGCTCGGCGAGGACATCTCCTTCGGGGCCCGCATCCGCCTCGACCCGACCTCCCTGTCGGTCCTCGGCTGGGCCTACGGGGCACCGGCCATCGAACGCTGGAACGACACGGGCCACCTGGGCTGACGGAGCTGAGTGCCCGTGGTCGGCCCGGGCGAGTGCTCAGGCCGGCCGGGCCGCCAGCGCATGCCGGTCCAGGAAGTCGGCGACGCCCGTGGCGCGCCGCTGCGGGCGCAGTGCCTTGGCCGTGCCGGCCAGCATCGTACGGATGCGGGCCGAGCCGACCTCGTCCAGCAGGGCCAGGGCGCGGAGCCCGGCGGCGGCCGCCTCGTCGGGCGCGCTGCTGCCCGCCAGATCACCCGCCAGCTCCGCCGTGTACAGCGCGATGTTGCGCGTGAAGTGCGGGTTCTGGAGTGCCACGGCGCGGCGCGCGTGCTCCACCGCGCGCCCCCGTTCCCCCAGCGCCGACCAGCACTGCGCCTCAAGGCCCGCGAGTTCGGCGTCCCCGTAGAAGGACATCCACTCCGGGTCGGCGTCGGACGGTCCGTGGGCGAAGAACCGGTGCGCCCGCAGCAGCGCCTCCTCGCAGCCCGCCCGGTCGCCGAGCCCCGCCCAGCCGCCCGCCTCGCGCAGCGCCAGCAGGGACAGCAGGCGGCGCGAGGAGAGGTGCTTCGCGGCGTGCTGGGCGGCCTGCGCAGCACGTACCGCCTCACGCGGCCGGCCCGCGTCCCGGGCGAGGAACGCGGTGTTGCAGAACGCGTGCGCCTCCAGGGCCGGGTCGCCCGCCACCCGCGCGGTGGCCAGCGCCTCCGCGTAGTGCGAGCGGGCGTCCCCGAAGCGGCCCGAGTCGTGGGCCAGCCAGCCCACCGAGATGGCCAGCTCGCCGGCGCCCGCGTGCAGCCGGTCGGCGACCGACTGGCGGTGCGTGCCGGCGTCCAGGAGTTCGTAGGCGGCGCGCAGCGGCTGCGCCGCGCGCTGGTAGATGCCCTCGGCGCCGTGCCGGTCGTCCAGCAGCCGGATGCGGCGCACCGCGTCCTCCACGGCCGCCGCCTCGGCTCCTCCCGCGCGTCTCCCGCCGCCCAGGAGAGGCGGTACGGACTCTGCGGAACCGAAGGGCGCCAGGCCGGCGATCCCCAGCGCGGCGGCCGGGCCGCCGGTCATGAACGCGCGACGCAGCACGTCGCTCTCCTCGTAGCTCTGAGTGGATGTGTCGCGGTGGTGCTGAGTGGATGGGTCGTGGTGGTCGGGCCGGTCCGGGAGCGCGGCGCCCGCGTGCGCCCGCGCGCCCCGTCCGCGTACCGTCTCGCGCGGCGCGAACCCCATGTCGGCCGGTGTGAGGCCGGGGAACATGTGCCGGAACACCCGCTCGTAGGCGTAGTTGGGGCACCGGATCTCCCCGGCCTCGACGCGCCCCACGTAGCGCGCGTCGCACGAGACCTGCTCGCCGATCTCACGGGCGGCCCGGCGTACGGCGGCCGCGAACTCGCCGGGTGACAGCCGGCCGCGCAACTGCCGGAAGGCGGTGTTCGGACGGGCCGGCAGGTCGCGGGCCGGCGCTGCTGGACCTGTGGGTGACGTCATGGCGGACCCTCTCCATGCCATCCGTGCGGCGATGCCGCACGCTGGGCGGCGCGGCGGCACGACGGTACCGTGCGTGACGTACTCGATACGGAGAGTTTGTTTACAAAAGGGATATCTCACCCGGCATCCGCCATGAAGTGCCATCCTTTACAGCGTCCTGACGCCGTTGCTGTTGACGCGCTTCCGCGTTGCATCAGGTGTAGGGAGCGGCGCGTCAGGAGGAGGGGTTTCCGTGCTGAAGACCGGCGGGGGCAAGGGTGTCGTCGAGACCGCTTCGGGTGTGCAGGGTGGTGCCGGGGCGGCCGTCACCGGGACCGCCGAGCCGCCGCGCGACCTCGACCTGGTCACGGTGCCGGCCCGGCAGGGCCTGGAGGCGGTGGACATCCTCCGGCTGCGGGACGGCGTCGGCCCGGTCCTGCACGACGGCGCGTGCGACACCCTCGGCTTCCTGGTGCCCCCGGGCACGGCCGACGGCTGGGACCTGCCCGGCAGTGCCTGTACGCAGACGTACGGCGGCGGGCGGGGGAGCGGCGTGCCGCCGGTCGCCGGTACGGGCTGGCTGGTCCCCCCGGAGGGCGCGTTCGCCGCGGCGACCGACCCCGCGGTGCTGCGCGCCGCGCTCGGCGAGGCGGCCCGCACGATCGAGGCCGTCGACCGCTGCTGCTGAGCGGCGCCCGGGGGGAGCCCGCGCCCGGCCTGATCCCTTCGGGGGATACTGGCCGGATGGCGAAGAACAGGCGGGCGCGTACGGCACGGGAGCCGGTGACGGCCGAGGTGACCGGCGGCCGCGCCGAGCTGCTGCCCGACCGGGACCGGCCGCGCGGCTGGACGCTGCTGATCGACGGCGCTCCGCAGTCCTTCGTGGACCTCGACGACCCGGCGTACCTCGACTTCTCCTACCAGCGCCGCCTCGGCCACATCGCCGACCTCGCGGCCCCGCCCGGCAAGCCGCTGCGCGTGCTGCACCTCGGAGGCGGCGCGCTCACCCTGGCGCGTTACGTCGCGGCGACCCGCCCCCGCTCCACCCAGCAGGTCGTGGAGATCGACGCCCCCCTCGTGCAGTTCGTCCGCGAGCAGCTGCCGCTGGACTCCGGGGCGCGCATCAAGGTACGCGGCGGGGATGCCCGCGCCGGGCTCGCCAAGGTCCCGGACGGCTGGGCCGACCTGATCATCGCGGACGTCTTCAGCGGCGCCCGTACGCCCGCGCATCTGACCAGTACGGAGTTCGTCACCGAGGCGGCGCGGGCGCTGGCGCCCGGCGGCTGGTACGCGGCCAACCTCGCGGACGGCCCGCCGCTGGCCTTCGTACGCGCCCAGATCGCCACCGTGGGCGCGGTCTTCGGAGAGCTGTGCCTGACCGCCGCGCCCCCGGTGCTGCGCGGCAAGCGCTTCGGGAACGCCGTACTGCTCGCCGCCGACGGCCCGCTGCCGGTCGCCGAGCTGACCCGGCGGGCCGCGACCGACCCGGAGACCGGCCGCGTCGAACACGGGCGCGCGCTGCGGGACTTCGCAGGGGGCGCGGTGCCGGTCACGGACGCCACCGCGGTCGCCTCGCCCGCGCCGCCGCCGGGCACCTTCGACCGATAGCGCGGCGCTGCTCCTACTGGGCGTGGTTGTCCGTGGTGACGACCGGCGGATGGCCGTTCCAGGCGCAGATCACCGAGGTGCGGTCATTGCCCCGGGTGAAGTCGACCCGGAGCCAGCCGTCCTGCTTCCACACCTGCATCTGCCAGCCGGGTCCGGGGGTCGCCGACACCAGCTCCGCGTGCGAGGACTTCAGGTCCAGGACGACCCGGCCGCCGTCGGTGCGGTAGCCCCTGACCGTGCCCGCGTCCCCGTCCGGCGCGGGGGCGGTGGCGGAGCGGCTCGGCGCCGGGGTGTGCGGCGGTGCGGCCGGCTCTGCCGGCCGCGTGGCCTGCCGGGTGGGGGAGGGCGACGGCGTGCCGGAGGGCTTGGGGCGGTGGGTGGAGGACGCACGGGGTGCGGCGCCGCTCGCGGAATCGGGCTGCGCGCTGGGCGCCTTGTCGGAGATCGGGAGCGCGCGCGGCGGATCGTACGCCGTACCGGAGACCACCGTGTGCACGCCGAACCATGACAGCGTGACCGCGGCGCCCGTCGCCAGTGTCCAGGCGCCCGCATGAATCAGTCCTCGTAGCACCCGGTTCATACTGCACCACTCCGGGCGCCGCGTACGACGCTCCGCCGCAGGGCCGTGCGAAACGGACGACAGGGCCTTGCGAAACGGACGACGATCGTCAATGGCCGGTCAGGAACCGCACCCGAATGGCGTACGGTGCCGTCCCATGGCACGTGTGCTCGTGGTCGAGGACGACCAGTTCGTCCGTTCGGCCCTCATCCGGCATCTGTCCGACGCCGCACACACCGTGCGCAGCGTCGGCACCGCCCTGGAGGCGCTGCGCGAGGTGGCCCAGGTCGGCTTCGACGTGGTCGTCCTGGACCTCGGGCTGCCCGACCTGGACGGCAGCGAGGCGCTGAAGATGCTGCGCGGCATCACCGATGTGCCCGTGATCGTTGCCACAGCGCGCGACGACGAGGCGGAGATCGTTCGATTGCTCAACGATGGCGCCGACGACTACCTCACGAAGCCGTTCTCCGTGGAACACCTGTCCGCCCGGATGGCCGCCGTACTGCGCCGCGCCCACGGGTCCGCCGGCGGGCCGCCGCCCTCCCGGGTACTCCAGGTCGGCGGCCTGACCGTCGACCCGCTGCGCCGCCGGGCCGACCTGGACGGCGCGCCGCTGGACCTGACCCGCCGCGAGTTCGACCTGCTGGCGTTCCTGGCCGGGCGCCCCGGCGTGGTCGTGCCCCGCAAGGAGCTGCTCGCCGAGGTGTGGCAGCAGTCCTACGGCGACGACCAGACCATCGACGTCCACCTGTCCTGGCTGCGCCGCAAGCTGGGGGAGACCGCCGCCAGCCCCCGCTACCTGCACACGCTGCGGGGCGTCGGCGTGAAGCTGGAGCCGCCGCAGGGCGGGCCCCGGCCGTGAGATGGGCGCTGGTCAAGGTCGCGCTCGCGGTCACGGCCATGGTGGTGATCGCGTTCGCCGTCCCGCTCGGCATGGTCGTCAAGGAGCTGGCCCGGGACCGCGCGTTCGCCAACGCCGAGCGGCAGGCCGCCGCGATCGGCCCGGTACTCGCCATCACCACCGACCGCGCCGCGCTGACCCGCGCGGTCGCCAGCGCCGAGACCGGGCCCGGCGGCCAGCTCGGCGTCCACGTACCGCCGACGGGCCGGGGCGGCGCGCCCGCGGTGATCGGCGCGGGCCGGGCGGAGAAGGCGGACGTCGCGCGGGCCGCACGGTACGGCCGCGCGTCCGTCGCCACCGTCCGCGGCGGCTCCTCGCTGCTCCAGCCCACCGCGGTCGCCTCCGGTACCGCCGTGGTCGAGGTCTTCGTTCCCGAAGCGGCGGTCACCAACGGCGTCACGACGTCCTGGGTCCTGCTCGCCGGGGTCGGCCTCGCGCTGATCGTCGGCTCGGTCGCGGTCGCCGACCGGCTCGGTACCCGGATGGTGCGGCCCGCCGAGCGGCTCGCGGGCGCGGCGCACGACTTGGGCGACGGCAAACTGGGCGTACGGGTCCTGGAGGACGGCCCCAAGGAGCTGCGTTCGGCGGCCGTGGCCTTCAACTCCATGGCCGACCAGGTCGTCCAGCTGCTCGCCAACGAACGTGAGCTGGCCGCCGACCTCAGCCACCGCCTCCGCACCCCGCTGACCGTGCTGCGCCTGAACGCGGCCTCGCTCGGCGAGGGGCCGGCCGCCGAGCACACCCGCGCCGCCGTCGCCCAGCTGGAGCGCGAGGTGGACCAGATCATCCGGACCGCGCGCGAGCAGCAGGCGCTGACCCAGCAGGTCGCGGCGGCGGGCGGGTGCGACGCCGCCGAGGTGATCCGGGAGCGGATGGGCTTCTGGTCGGCGCTCGCGGAGGACGAGGGGCGCACGGTACGAGTGGCGGGCACGGACCGTCCCGTACGCGTCCCCGTCGCGCGCCCCGAGCTGGCCGCCGCGCTGGACGCGCTGCTCGGCAATGTCTTCCGGCACACGCCCGAGGGCACCGCGTTCGCCGTGGACGTGCACAACGCCGAGGACGCGGTGATCGTCCTGGTGTCGGACGCGGGGCCCGGCATCGCCGACCCGGCCGCCGCGCTGCGGCGCGGCCACGGCCACGGCGGCGACGGCTCGACCGGGCTGGGCCTGGACATCGTCCGCCGCCTCGCGGAGTCCACCGGCGGCGACGTCCGGATCGGCCGCTCGGTCCTGGGCGGTACCGAGGTACGCATCTGGCTCGCGCTGCACGACAGGCGCGGCCGCGGCCCGTCCGGCCGTCGCCACCGGGCCCGCCGCCGGCTGGGCCGGCTCCGCCGGCGGATGCCCGCGGCCCGGCGCCTCGGAGCGCGGCGCTGAGCCCCCGCTTAACCCGTCCCTTTCGCTTCCTTAAGCGGCCCATAAGTCCGCTGCCCGGTGCGCGGAACCTGCCGATTGTCCGTTTCCCGCTCGCTAGCGTGCGGGACGTCACCCCCCACGGGACACCCCCCACGAGACACCCCCCCCACGAGACAACAGGCAGGCAGCAGATGACTTCTCCGGCACACCGCCGCCGTACGAGCCGCACGGCCAAGCTGATCGGCGCGGGCGCCGCCGCAGCGCTCGCCGCGGGCGGAGCGTTCGCCGTCGCCGGCGCGGCGCAGGCGAGCAAGGCCACGCCGGCCGAACGGGCCGCGGCGGGCGGCGCGTTCGCCCCGTACGTCGACACCTCGCTCAGCCCCGCGTACGACATCGTGGGGACGGCGGAGAAGACGGGGGTGCAGACCTTCAACCTCGCCTTCATCACCTCCGGCGGCGGCTGCGACCCCAAGTGGGGCGGCAGCGGCGCCCTGGACGGCGATCCGGTCGCGCAGCAGATACCGAAGCTGCGCGCCGAAGGCGGCGACGTACGCGTCTCGTTCGGCGGCGCGGCCGGCTCCGAGCTGGGGCTCGCCTGCGGCTCGGCGGACGAACTGGCCGCTGCGTACGGCAAGGTCGTCGACGCGTACGACCTCAAGAAGGCCGACTTCGACATCGAGGGCGGCGCGCTGCCGAACGCCGAGGCCAACACCCGCCGCGCGCAGGCCATCGCGAAGCTCCAGAAGGACCACCCGGACCTGGACGTCTCCTTCACCCTCCCCGTCATGCCCGAAGGGCTGACCCAGGACGGCGTGGGCCTCCTCACCGACGCCAAGAAGAACGGGGTGAAGATCTCCGCCGTCAACATCATGGCGATGGACTACGGGGCCTCGTACGACGGCGACATGGGCAAGTACGCGATCCAGGCCGCCACCGCCACCCAGAAGCAGGTCAAGGAGGCGCTGGGGCTGAGCGAGGCGGACGCCTGGAAGGCGGTCGCCGTGACCCCGATGATCGGCGTCAACGACGTGGCGACCGAGATCTTCACGCAGGACGACGCCAAGGAGCTCGCGGACTTCGCCGCCACCAAGCACCTCGGCTGGCTGTCGATGTGGTCCGCCACCCGCGACAAGGCGTGCGACGGCGGCTCCTCCGGCACCGCTCAGCCGACCTGCAGCTCCATCGACCAGCAGCCGTTGGACTTCACCAAGGCCCTCGGCGCCTACCAGGGCTGACCCACCCCGGTACCAGAGGCCACCCGGCCCCCCACACGGCGGGGCGCAGCGGACCCCCACCCCACAGCCGCTGCGCCCCGCGCTTCCGCTTGTCCCGCACCGCACCGATCCGGTGCCGCTTTCCGCCGTTGCGTCGCGTTCCGCTGTGTAATGGCGGGAAACATTCGCGGCCGGGAGTCCGGAGGCAGCCATGGCAGCGGCAGGACGCGGTGGTCGGCGCGGCGGACGCCCCACGCTGGAGGAGGTGGCGGCGCGGGCCGGCGTCGGCCGCGGCACCGTCTCCCGGGTCGTCAACGGCTCGCCCCGGGTGAGCCCCCGCACGCGCGCCGCCGTCGAGCGCGCCATCGCCGAGCTGCAGTACGTACCGCACGGCGCGGCCCGCGCGTTGGCCGCGGACCGCACCGACGCCGTCGCGCTCGTCATCCCGGAACCGGAGACCCGGCTGTTCGCCGAGCCGTACTTCTCCGGGATCATCCGCGGGGTCGGCGCCGGGCTCGCCGACACCGACCTCCAGCTGCTGCTGATCCTGGTCCGCACGCCCAAGGAGCGGGAGCGGCTCGGTCAGTACCTCGCCGCACACCGCGTGGACGGCGTGCTGCTGGTCTCCGTGCACGCGGACGACCCGCTGCCCGACCTGCTGTCCCGGCTGGAGCTGCCCGCGGTGCTCAGCGGCCGCCGCTCCGCCCGCGAGACCGTGCCGTACGTCGACTCCGACAACACCGGCGGGGCCCGGGCCGCCGCCCGGCACCTCCTGGAGCGCGGCCGCCGGACGATCGCCACGATCGCCGGGCCGCCGGACATGTACGCGGCCCAGTGCCGGCTGGCCGGCTACCGGCAGGCGCTGGAGGACACCGGGTACGACCCGGACGAGGCGCTGATCGTCCCGGCGGACTTCACCGAGGACGGCGGGCGGCGGGCGATGGCCGCGCTGCTGGACCGCCGCCCGGACGTGGACGCGGTCTTCGCGGCCTCGGACGTGATGGCGGCCGGGGCGCTGTCGGTACTGAGGGAACGCGGGCGCCGGGTCCCGGAGGACGTGGCGCTGGTCGGCTTCGACGACTCGGCCGTCGCGCGCCATCTGGACCCGCCGCTGAGCAGCGTGCGGCAGCCGATCGAGGAGATGGGCCGGGCGATGGCCCGAGTACTGATCGAGGAGATCGCCGAACGCTCCCGCGAGCGCCCGCAGCTCGTCCTGCCGACGGAACTGGTCGTCCGCGAGTCCTCCTGAGCCTCCGTACCTGACCCGCCGTCACGCCCCGCCGCGCACGCTCTCCCGGAAGGCGATCGGCGTGACGCCCGCCCGGTGCAGGAAGTACTTGCTGAAGTTCGTCGCGTCCTCGAAGCCGAGGCGGCGGGCGATCCCGGCGGCCGGCAGGTCGCCGTGCGCGAGCAGCCGCTTGGCCTCCAGCACCACCCTGCGGTCGATGAACTCCTTGGCGCCGACCCCGGCGGCGGCCTCCGTGGCGCGGGAGAGCGTACGCGGTGAATAGCCCAGCGCCCGGGCGTAGTCGGCGACCCGGCGGCTGGCCGCGAAGTCCCGCTCGACGGCCTCCCGGAAGCGCAGGAACGTCGCCGTCGCCGCGCAGTCACCGGCGTACTCCGCCGGGTCCCGCACCAGATGCGCGGCGCGCAGCACCAGTACCGACAGCAGATGCCGCAGCACCTCCAGGTGCGCCTCCAGCGGCAGCCCGGACAGCGCGCCGAACTCGCGGTGCAGATGATCGAGCGCCGCCCGCGCGGCTTCCCCGGCCGCGCCCTCCGGATGCCGCACGGCCGGGCCGTACCAGTCCTCCAGCCGGGCCGCCGTGGCCGTCGCCGGATCGAGGAAGCCGGACTCGAAGAGCACGAGGACACCCTCCGCCGCCGCCAGGTCCCCGAAGTGCTGCACCTGCCCGGGCCGTACCCACAGCCAGTCGCCCGGCGTCACCTCGTAACCGCGGAAGTCGACGGTGTGGGAGAGCCGGCCCGCGTCCAGCGCGAGGAGGTGGTGGAAGCCGGGGCGGTGCGGCACGGTCAGCGCACAGGCGTCGGCCCGCGCGCGCAGCTCAGCGAGCGTCATGACCTCCACGCCCGCGGGCCGCCCGGCGGGCGCCGAGAAGGTCACCTCGGGAATCACGTCGTGTCGATTTTTCACCATCACCGGTCCTGTGTCTACCCCGAAATGCCCGGATACCACCCCTAGCGTAGAAGACGTCACCGCGACCGTTGACGAAAAACGGCAACCCCTCACCTGGAGTACCCATGTCCAAGATCGCCCTCTTCGGTGCCAACGGCACCATCGGCAGCCGCGTCCTCGACGAGGCCCTGGCGCGCGGCCACCAGGTCACCGCGGTGGTCCGGGACCCCGCGAAGATCACCAAGACCCACCCGCAGCTCACCGTGGCCACCGGCGACGTCCTCGACCCGGCCGCCGTGGCCGCGGCCGCCGAGGGGCAGGACGTACTGATCAGCGCGGTCGGCGGCGGTGACGGGCCCGGCCACCTCGCCACCATCCAGCCCTCGGCCGAGTCCCTGGTGGCCGGCCTGCGGAAGCTGGGCACCAAAGCGCCGCGGCTGATCGCGGTCGGCGGCGCCGGTTCGCTCCGTACCCCCGACGGCAAGCAGGTCTGGGACGCGGACGGGCTGCCGGAGTTCCTGCTGCAGATCATGCACGCGCACGGCGACGCGCTGGAGTACTTCCGCACGGTCACCGACGTGCGCTGGACCAGCCTCAGCCCGGCGGCCCTGATCGAGCCCGGCACCCGTACGGGCAGCTACCGCACCGCCACCGACGACCTGGTCACCGCGGCGGACGGCACCAGCCGGATTTCCACCGAGGACTACGCGGTCGCCCTCCTCGACGAGGTCGAGGAGCCCCGCCACATCGGCGAGCGCTTCACCGTCGGCTACTGAGAACAGCCGGGTGCTGAGCGCCTGTCTCATCACCCTGGCGGCCCCGGACACGACGAAGGCCCGGTCTGCTTCCGCAGACCGGGCCTTCACCGTTGGGGTGAGTAACGGGACTTGAACCCGCGACATCCTGGACCACAACCAGGTGCTCTACCAGCTGAGCTATACCCACCATGACCGGTGCTGTGTGGTGACTTGTTCCCCACCGGCTGAAGAAAAGTGTACAGGGTCCGAAGGGGTGCTCGCTCCCGGCTTTCCCCCCAGCCGGGAGCGAGCTGCGTCACTCTCCTGCCGGCTGCTTCTCCGCAGGCAGGACGTGCTTGGCCGCGATCGCCTTCGCGGTGTCGGAGTCGGGCCCCGGCTGCGGCACGAAGACCGCCTCCCGGTAGTACCGCAACTCCGCGATCGACTCACGGATGTCGGCGAGCGCCCGGTGGTTGCCGTTCTTCTCCGGGCTGTTGAAGTACGCCCTCGGGTACCAGCGCCGCGCCAGCTCCTTGACCGACGAGACATCGACGATCCGGTAGTGGAGGTAGTCCTCCAGCTCCGGCATGTCGCGCAGCAGGAAGCCGCGGTCCGTGCCGACGGAGTTGCCGCACAGCGGGGCCTTGCCCGGCTCCGGTACATGACTCTTGATGTAGTCCATGACCTGCCGCTCGGCGTCGGCGAGGGTCGTCCCGCCGTCCAGCTCCGCCAGCAGTCCCGAGGCGGTGTGCATCGCGCGCACCACCTCGGGCATGGTCTCCAGGGCCTCGGCGGGGGGACGGATGACGATGTCCACCCCCTCGCCCAGGATGTTCAGCTCCGAGTCGGTGACCAGTGCGGCCACCTCGATGAGCGCGTCGTTCGCCAGCGAGAGCCCCGTCATCTCGCAGTCGATCCACACCATGCGATCGTTCATGTGTCTCACCCTACGGGGCGCTCCCGCTGGCTGGGCAGCACCGGGCGTCCGGTGGAGCGGCCGACGGCGGGCTCACCGAGCCGGGACGCGTAGGCGTCCGACTCCGGTTTGCCCGGTTCGTGCGCACCGAACGGAGTGCCCTGACCCGGTACCGGGGCATGGGCCCCGAAGCGCTCGGCCGCCGGGGTTCCCGTGCGATCCAGGCGCTCCGGCCGTTCGGCCTGACGGACCGCGGACCCTGGTGGCTCCCCGGTGCCGTTCTGTGGCCGCCGGGCGCGGTAGGCCGCCCGGTAGGCCGCGGGGGAGGACCCCAGCTGCCGCCGGAAATGACCACGCAGCGCGACGGGGGAGCGGAAGCCGCAGCGGCCCGCCACCTCGTCCACCGAGTAGTCCGACGTCTCCAGCAGCCGCTGCGCCTGCAGTACACGCTGAGTGATCAGCCACTGCAGGGGAGCGCTCCCAGTAAGTGAGCGGAACCGGCGGTCGAACGTCCGGCGGCTCATGTAAGCGCGCGCGGCGAGCGTCTCCACGTCGAACTGCTCGTGGAGGTGCTCCAGCGCCCAGGCGACGACCTCGGCCAGCGGGTCGGCGCCGATCTCCTCCGGTAATGACCTGTCCAGGTATCGCTGGTGCCCCAACTCCGACGCGGTGCGCCGGGGCGGCACGACCAGCCGGCGGGCGAGCGCGTTGGCCGCGTCGGCGCCGTGGTCGGTCCGCACTATGTGGAGGCACAGGTCGATACCGGCGGCCGTGCCCGCCGACGTCAGCACATCGCCGTCGTCGACGAACAGTTCCCGGGGATCGACATGGACGGACGGATAACGCTTCGCGAGCGTCGGTGCGTACATCCAGTGTGTGGTTGCCGGACGGCCGTCCAGCAGCCCTGCGGCCGCCAGCACGAACGCGCCCGTGCACAGCCCGACGATGCGGGCCCCTTCTTCATGCGCGCGCCGGAGTGCGTCCAGCGCGGCAGGTGGTGGCGCCTGGGTGATCGAACGCCAGGCGGGCACCACGACGGTACCTGCCCGGGAGATCGCTTCCAGGCCGTATGGAGCGGAAAGCTCCAGTCCGCCGGTCGTGCGCAAAGGCGCATCTTCGCCCGCGCACACAAGCAACCGGTACCTCGGCACGCCCGCGTCCTGGCGGTCGATGCCGAATACTGAGAGCGGAATGGAGCTCTCGAAAATGGGGCCGCCACTGAAGAGGAGCACCGCGACTACTTCGCGGCGTCGTCGGGCGGCGAGCTTGCGTGCGGCATCTGGTACGGCAGCGGAGTCCTGGCTCATGGCACTAAGCCCCCCTCGGTCGTCTCGCCCTCTCGGTCCTGCACTGTTCCCCCGCCGTGATTGCCAAGATCGAATCTACTGTGTCCCGTGAGGATGGAGTGCCAAGTTCACCACCTGCTGGTAAGTCGATATGGCAACTTGGCGCGAAGCATTCGATCACGAAGCGTTCCACTCGTGGGCCGCGCTGGGAAGTACGCGTCCTGCCCCTGCCCGTCCGTCGTAGGGCACAACCACGCCGTGCGGTCCTTTCCGGCCTGTTCAAAGGCCGGTTGCGGGTCGCTTTTGCCAAGGGATGTGACGGGGGTCGAAGTTGGCTGAAAAGGGTCGCGGGCACTCGTGCGAGCACCGCCGGAGTCGCGCGTAAGCGCCTCAATCCCCCGGCGTGCGCCCCCCTCCGTGGCGCCCGCCCCGGTGCGCCCCCAGGCCCGTTCTGCCGTGCCTGCCGCGGTGCACGGAGGCCCGCTCGACGGCCAGCCGGGCGGCGGTCCGCTCCGACTGCCGCAGCAGCGCCCGGCAGGCGCACGTGACCGCGGCGAGGCCGATGGCGGTGCCGCCGGCGCCGACGGGCGACGAGCCGCACACAAGGAGGACAAGCGGAACCAGTGCACAGCTGAACGCGCCCCAGCGGACCACGTCGCTCACGGGGTCCGTCGGCGGGTGCGGCGTACCGGGCAAGGGGGTCTCCTTCCGAGTGCTCCACGCCGACCGCGCGGACCACTAGGACAACGCGGCCGGCCACGGGGAGTCACCGCGCGGGGTACGGACGGAGCAGAGGCGGCTGTACCGGAACACAGGTGTCCGTATGGATCCGAGGCGTCCGTATGTAAGGGCGGCGGGCCATTGCCAACGGCGCGACGCTCCGGCATGCTCCGGGGAACGTTCGGGGGCGCTGTCCGGTCAAAAGGGACAACCGCCGTTTACGGAGGCCCTGGGCAGGGGAGGAGTGGCGCCGTACTCTTGGGGTAAGGGGTTGGGAAGATGATTCCCGGCCGTATTGTTCGGCATTGAACCATCGCCGTCGCCCCGCTCTCCGCCCAGCTCAGTCAACTCCCCGAACAAGTCAATCGCCGTTCCCCTCCGCCTCTGGGTACGAGGGCTCCCCTTCGCCGAGACACTCATGGCCGGTCACGAATTCCCCGAACCCGCGGACCGCAAGCAGGTCGCCGATCCGATGGCGGACCTCGAAGCGGCGGAACAGTCACGCCACTCCTGCGACCCCGCCTTCCAGCACGGTGTGGTGGTGGGCTTCGACGGCTCGGTGTCCAGTGAACGGGCCCTGGCCTACGCCATCGGCATGGCCCGGCGCTCCGGCTCCGGCCTGATCATCGTGCATGTCGCCAACCGGCTCCCGACGACGGTCTGGGCGGGCTGCGAGCCGCCGGTCTTCGTCGACGTCCCCGACCACCGCACGGAGGTCCTGGGGCTGGAGCTGGCCTGCGCGGACCATCTCTCCGAGCTCTCCTGGATCCTGGTCGAGCGGGGCGGCGACATCTGTCACGAGTTGGAGGAGGTCGGCCGGGAGTACGCGGCCGACGCGATCGTGGTGGGCTCGACGCACGGCATCGTCGGGCGGATCTTCGGCTCGGTCGCCGGGCGGCTGGCGCGACGCGCGCAGCGGCCGGTGATCGTCGTGCCGTAACGGCCGGCGGCCCTCCTCTTCCGTACGTATCCGGCCTCACCCCCCGTCCACCGTGTGACGTCACCTCGGCATGACGGAGCGTCATACCCCGGTCGTAGTCGACAAATCTACTGACTCGTAGAGGTGGGTTGTGCGTCGGCGAGGGGTACAAACCTTCACACGGCGTGCTGCCGCCCGGGTGTGACGGTTCCCGGGAAGGCGGCATCACTGCCGGCGTTAGGGCGACGCCGGCACCGGAGAGGCGGAGCCTCGCACGTATGGTGGCGCGCGCGAGGCTCCGCCTCTTTTTGCCCCCTTTTGCGGTTACTCCACCGTCACCGACTTGGCCAGGTTGCGGGGCTTGTCGATGTCGCGGCCGAGGGACAGGGCCGTGTGGTACGCGAGGAGTTGGAGCGGGATGCCCATGAGGATGGGGTCGAGCTCGGGCTCGTTCTTCGGTACCACGATCGTGTGGTCCGCCTTCTGCTGCACGGCGTGCGCGACGGCGAGGATGCGGCCGCTGCGGGCCTTGATCTCCTCCAGCGCCGCGCGGTTCTTCTCCAGCAGGTCGTCGTCCGGGACGATCGCGACCGTCGGCATCGCCGGCTCGATGAGCGCCAGCGGTCCGTGCTTCAGCTCGGAGGCCGGGTACGCCTCGGCGTGGATGTAGGAGACCTCCTTGAGCTTCAGGGACGCCTCGCGCGCCACCGGGTAGCCGCGGACCCGCCCGATGAACATCATCGACTTCGCATCCGCATACAGTTCGGCGAGCTTCTTGATCTCGGCTTCGCCCTCGAGGATCTCGGTGATCTGCGCCGGCAGCCGGCGCAGGCCGTCGATGATCCGCTTGCCGTCCGCCACGGACAGGTCCCGGATGCGGCCCAGGTGCAGGGCGAGCAGCGCGAAGGAGACCACCATGTTGGTGAAGCACTTGGTGGAGACCACGCAGACCTCCGGGCCCGCGTGCACGTAGATGCCGCCGTCGGTCTCCCGCGCGATCGCCGAGCCGACGACGTTCACCAGGCCCAGCACCCGCGCGCCCTTGCGCTTGAGCTCCTGGACGGCGGCGAGCACGTCGTAGGTCTCACCGGACTGCGAGACCGCCACGTACAGCGTGTCGGGGTCCACGACCGGGTTGCGGTAGCGGAACTCGGAGGCCGGCTCGGCGTCCGAGGGGATGCGGGCCAGCTCCTCGATCATCTGCGCGCCGATCTGGCCCGCGTGGTACGAGGTGCCGCAGCCCAGGATCTTGACCCGGCGGACGCCGCGCGCCTCGCGCGCGTCCAGATTGAGGCCGCCCAGGTGCACAGTGGAGAAGCGGTCGTCGATCCGGCCGCGCAGCGCGCGGTCCACCGCGTCCGCCTGCTCGGAGATCTCCTTGTGCATGTACGTGTCGTGCGCGCCCATGTCGTAGGACTCGGCGGCGTACTCGACGGTCTCCGGGGAGGACGTCGTGCGCGAGCCCTCGGTGGTGTACGTGCGGTAGTCGTCGGCCTTCAGGGTGGCCATCTCGCCGTCGTCGAGGGTGACGACCTGGCGGGTGTGCGAGACCAGCGCGGCGACGTCGGAGGAGACGAACATCTCCTTCTCGCCGATGCCCAGGACGACCGGGGAGCCGTTGCGTGCGACGACGATGCGGTCGGCGAAGTCGGAGTGCAGTACGGCGATGCCGTACGTGCCCTCGATGTGCCGCAGCGCGTCGCGGACCTTCTCCTCCAGCTTCTCGGCCTGCGAGCGGCCGATGAGGTGCGCGAGGACCTCGGTGTCGGTCTCGGAGGCGAACTCCACGCCGTCGGCGGTCAGCTTCGCGCGCAGCTCGGCGGCGTTGTCGATGATGCCGTTGTGGACGACGGCGACCTTGCCCTCGGCGTCCATGTGCGGGTGGGCGTTCTCGTCGTTCGGCGCGCCGTGGGTGGCCCAGCGGGTGTGGGCGATGCCGGTGGTGCCGGCGAACCGCTTCGGCAGGCGCGACTCCAGCTCCCGGACCCGGCCCTTGGCCTTGGCGGTCTTCAGCCCGCCGGCCTTGCCGGAGGCGTGGATGGCGATGCCGGCGGAGTCGTAACCGCGGTACTCCAGGCGCTGCAGGCCCTCGAGGAGCAGCGGCGCGACATCGCGTTTGCCGATATAACCGACGATTCCACACATGTGGGTTGACCCTCCCGGATTGACGGTGCGTAGGTGCTCGGCGTCTCAGCCGTAGACGAGGCGGCGCAGCTGGCGTATCGAGAGCTCGGGCGGGGCCACGGCGCGGTGCGGCAGCTCGTGGGCGATCCGCTCGAAGATGGCGTCGTTGCGCAGGCCCTGGGCCTGCAGTTCGCGGTGTCTGCGACGCACGAACGTCTCGGCCGTCTCATCGAAGTACGCGAGCACGTCCTGGATCACCCGGACGGCCTCGCCGCGCTGCAGCGGCGTACTGCGTACCAGGTGTTCTACGAGGTCCTCGTGGGACGGACGGCGATCGAGCACCCGTCGATACTCATGGAGCGCGGCGCTTTTCGCAAGAAATCTGCCCGATATCGGGCAGGCGCGTCGTCGGGTGAGTGGTCTAAACAAATCGGGTGTGGTCTACACCTTGACCGCGTGTGGGGCACACGGTACTCAAGGTGAGCGTTCGGTTGCTCCATGCCATGCACGACTCATGCGCGAAGCTCGCCGAAGGGATCGCTCGTGCCACTTGTGAGACCACGCAGACTGTTCTGTTTCCTCGTCCTGGTGGCCGCGGCCGGCCTGAGCACGGCGGTCCCCGCGCCCGCCGCCGGACGGCCCGCCGCGGACCCCGCGCCCCTCGACCGCGTCGTCCCCGCCCCGGCCTCCGTGCGGCCGGCCCAGGGCGCCTACCGCCTCACGGACCGGACGGCGATCCGGGTCCCGGGCGCCACCGGTGACACGAAGCGGGTCGCCGGGTACCTCGCGGACGTGCTGCGGCCGTCGACCGGGTACGGGCTGCCCGTCACGACCAAGGGCGGCGACGGCATCGTGCTCCGGCTCGGCGCCGAGGGGCTGGGGGAGGAGGGCTACCGGCTGACCGTCACCGGCCGCGCGGTGACCCTCAGCGCGAGCCGCCCGGCCGGCCTCTTCCACGGCGTCCAGACGCTGCGCCAGCTGCTGCCCGCGGCGACGGAGCGGCGTACGGAGCAGCCCGGGCCCTGGACGATCGCCGCCGGCACGATCACCGACACTCCGCGCTACGCCTACCGCGGCGCGATGCTGGACGTCTCCCGGCACTTCTTCTCCGTGGAGAAGGTCAAGCGGTACATCGACCAGCTGGTCCTCTACAAGATCAACAAGCTGCATCTGCACCTCTCCGACGACCAGGGCTGGCGCATCGCGATCGATTCCTGGCCCCGGCTGACCACGTACGGCGGCTCCACCCAGGTCGGCGGCGGCCCCGGTGGGTACTACACGAAGGCCGATTACAAAGAGATCGTCCGGTACGCACAGAGCCGCTACCTGACCGTCGTTCCCGAGATCGACATGCCGGGCCACACCAACGCGGCCCTCGCCTCGTACGCCGAGCTGAACTGCGACGGCGTCGCCCCGCCCCTCTATACCGGGACCGAGGTCGGCTTCAGCTCCTTCTGCGTGCCGAAGCCGGTGACGTACGACTTCGTGGACGACGTCATCCGCGATCTGGCGGCGATGACCCCGGGCCCGTACCTCCACATCGGCGGCGACGAGGCGCACTCCACCAGCCACGAGGACTACGTCACCTTCATGAACAAGGTGCAGCCGGTGGTCGCGAAGTACGGCAAGACGGTGATCGGCTGGCACCAGCTGACCGGCGCGACGCCGGTCAAGGGCGCGGTGGCGCAGTACTGGGGCTACGACGCGACGAGCGCGGCCGAGAAGGCGCAGGTGGCGGACGCGGCGAAGAAGGGGACGCGGCTGATCCTCTCGCCCGCGGACCGCGCCTACCTGGACATGAAGTACACCAAGGACACCGAGCTCGGGCTGAGCTGGGCCGGGTACGTCGAGGCGCAGCGCTCGTACGACTGGGACCCCGGCACGTACCTGGCGGGCGCTCCGGCCGGCTCCGTCCTCGGCGTCGAGGCCCCGATGTGGTCCGAGACGCTCTCCGAGAGCGACCAGGTGGAGTACATGGCCTTCCCGCGGCTGCCGGGGATCGCGGAGCTGGGCTGGTCCCCGGCGAGCACGCACGACTGGGACACCTACAAGGTGCGGCTCGCGTCCCAGGGGCCGCGCTGGGACGCGATGGGCATCGACTACTACAGGTCGCCGCAGGTGCCGTGGCCCACGGGGTGAGGGCTCACGGGGTGCTGATCACAGCCCCATCTCCCGCGCGATCAGCATCCGCTGGACCTCGCTCGTGCCCTCGCCGATCTCCAGGATCTTGGAGTCGCGCCACATGCGGGCGACCGGGTACTCGTTCATGAAGCCGTAGCCGCCGTGGATCTGGGTGGCCTCGCGGGCGTTGGTGACCGCGATCTCCGAGGAGTACAGCTTCGCCAGCGCGGCCTCCTTCTTGAAGCGCTCGCCGTGCACCAGGCGGGAGGCCGCGTCGCGCCAGGCCAGCCGGGAGGTGTGGGCGCGCATCTCCATGTCGGCGAGCTTGAACTGGATGGCCTGGTTCTCCCCGATCGGCTTGCCGAAGGACTTCCGCTCCTTGGCGTACCGCAGCGACTCGTCCACACAGCCCTGCGCGAGGCCCGTGGCCAGCGCCGCTATGGCGATCCGGCCCTCGTCCAGGATGCGCAGGAACTGGGCGTAGCCGCGGCCCTCCTCGCCGAGGAGGTTCGCGGCGGGTACGCGCACGTCCGTGAAGGAGAGCTCCCGGGTGTCGGAGGCGTTCCAGCCGACCTTGGAGTACGGCGCCGCGACCGTGAAGCCGGGGGTGCCGGACGGCACGATGATCGCGGAGATCAGGGGGCGGCCGCCGGAGGAATCAGACGCAGCCTTGTGGCCTGTGACGGCCGTGACCGTCACCAGCCCCGTGATGTCCGTCCCCGAGTTGGTGATGAAGCACTTGCTGCCGTTGATCACCCACTCGTCGGTCGCCGCGTCGAGCCGGGCCGTCGTGCGGGTCCCGCCCGCGTCCGAGCCGGCCTCCGGCTCGGTCAGCCCGAACGCGCCCAGCATCTCGCCCGAGCAGAGCTTCGGCAGCCAGGTCTGCTTCTGCTCCTCCGTGCCGAAGTGGTACAGCGGCATCGCGCCGAGCGAGACGCCGGCCTCCAGCGTGATCGCCACCGAGGAGTCGACCCGCGCCAGCTCCTCCAGGGCGATGCCGAGGGCCAGATAGTCGCCGCCCATCCCGCCGTACTCCTCGGGGAAGGGCAGCCCGAACAGGCCCATCCGGCCCATCTCGCGGACTATCTCGTACGGGAACTGGTGGTTCTCGTAGTACTCGCCGATCTTCGGGGCGACGACGTCGTGTGCGAACGCCTCGACCGTGGAGCGCAGTTCCTCCAGCTCGGAGGGGAGACGGTGGTCCAGGGACATGGGGGTCACTCCTTGTGGGAGAGGGCTCGTACGGTGCGGGACGGGCTCGGCCGGCCCAGTCGCTCGGCCATCCACGCGCTTGTGGCGGTGAGGCGGCCGAGGTCGACCCCGGTCTCGATGCCGAGTCCGTGCAGCATCCAGAGGAGGTCTTCGGTGGCGAGGTTGCCGGTGGCGGACTTGGCGTACGGGCAGCCGCCGAGGCCGCCCGCGGAGGCGTCGACCGTGGTGACGCCGTGCTGGAGCGCGGCCAGGGTGTTGGCGAGCGCCTGGCCGTAGGTGTCGTGGAAGTGGACGCCGAGCACGTCGGTGCCGACGCCCGCTTCGTTCAGCGCCGTGAGCAGGGTGGTGACATGGCCCGGCGTGGCGACGCCGATGGTGTCGCCCAGGCTCAGCTCGTCGCAGCCCTGGTCCAGCAGCGCGCGGCAGACCCGTACGACCTGGGGAATGGGCACCGGGCCCTCCCAGGGGTCGCCGAAGCACATGGAGAGGTAGCCGCGGACGTGCGCGCCCGCCTCCTTGGCGCGCGCGACGACCGGTGCGAACATCGCCAGCGCCTCGTCCACCGTCCGGTTGAGGTTGGCCTTGGCGAAGGACTCGGTCGCGCTGCCGAAGACGGCGATCCGGTCGGCACCGAGGGCCAGCGCGCGGTCCAGGCCGCGCTCGTTCGGTACGAGGACCGGGAGCCGGGCAGCGAGCTCGCTCACCAGCGGGAACAGCCGCTCCGCGTCGGCCAGTTGGGGCACCCACCTGGGGTGCACGAAGCTGGTCGCCTCGATGGTGTCGAGCCCCGCGTCCGCGAGGCGGCGGATGAACTCCGCCTTGACCTCGGTCGGGATCACGGTCTGCTCGTTCTGCAGCCCGTCCCGCGCGCCGACCTCGTGGATGCGGACCCGGGCGGGCAGGCCGGGGGCCGGTACGGACATGGGCAGTCCCGGTGTCATCGCTGGTCGTCCTCCGGCTCGTCGGGGGTGATCATGGCCAGCACCTGGTCCATGGCGACCGTGCTGCCCGGCGTCACATCGAGTTCGGCGACGGTGCCCGCGTGCGGCGCGGAGATGACGTGCTCCATCTTCATCGCCTCGACCACGAGCAGGCCCTGACCCGCGGTGACGTGGTCGCCGACCGCGGCCTTGACGACCGTGACCGTGCCGGGCATCGGGGCGGTGAGCGACTCGGCGCCGTGCGCGCCGGCCGCGCCCCGCAGCGTCTCCTCGACCGGGTCGTGATCGCGTACGTGCCAGGCGTCGCCGTCGCGGCCGAGCCAGTCCCCGGCGCGTACGAAGGTGTGCCGCACGCCGTCGACGGTGACCGCGACCCGGTCCTCGGTGACCTGACCGCTGCCGGACACCTGTACGGGGTCGTGGCCGGGCACGCGCAGCCAGAAGGCGGGCGGGGACGGCTCACCGCCCAGGCGGAAGCCGTTGGGCACGGAGAACGGGTCGGTCCAGCCCGCACCCGAAGGCTCCAGCGCCGCCGCACGTACGGCCGCGCCCGCCGCGTACACCTCCTCGGGCACGTCCTGGCTCACCAGGCCGTCCGCCTCGCGCTCCACCAGGCCCGTGTCCAGCTCCCCCGCCGCCACCGCCGGATGGGCCAGCAGCCGGCGCAGGAAGCCGGTGTTCGTGGGCACCCCGAGGATGACCGTTTCCGCGAGCGCGGCCCGCAGCTTGCGGAGCGCGGTCGCGCGGTCGGGTCCGTACGCGATGACCTTCGACAGCATCGGGTCGTACAGCGAGCCGACCTCCGTGCCCTCGGACAGCCCGGAGTCCGTCCGTATCCCGTCGCCCTGCGGCTCGCCGAGCGCCAGGACCGTGCCGCCGGACGGCAGGAAGCCCCGGGAGGGGTCTTCGGCGCAGATCCGGGCCTCGACCGCGTGCCCGGTGAGGGTGATGTCGTCCTGCCCGTACGGGAGTTCCTCGCCCGCCGCGACCCGTAGCTGCCACTCGACCAGGTCGATCCCGGTGACCAGCTCGGTGACCGGGTGCTCGACCTGGAGCCGGGTGTTCATCTCCATGAAGTAGTACGAGGCGGGGTCGTCGCCCGGGACGATGAACTCGACCGTGCCCGCGCCCACGTAGCCGCACGAGCGGGCCGCTTCCACGGCCGCCTCGCCCATCGCCGCGCGGGTCGCCTCGTCCAGCAGGACGCTCGGCGCCTCCTCGATGATCTTCTGGTGGCGGCGCTGGAGGGAGCACTCGCGCTCCCCGAGGTGGATCACGTTGCCGTGGCCGTCGGCGAGTACCTGGATCTCGATGTGCCGCGGGCGGTCGACCCAGCGCTCGACCAGCAGCGTGTCGTCGCCGAAGGAGCCGCGGGCCTCGCGCCGCGCCGCCGCGATCTCGTCCGCGAGCAGCGCCTCGTCGCGCACCAGCCGCATGCCCTTGCCGCCGCCGCCCGCCGACGGCTTCAGCAGCACCGGCATGCCGATCTCCCGTGCGGCGGCGGCCAGTTCGCCGTCGGTCAGGCCGCTGCCGGACGAGCCCGGCACGACGGGCACGCCCGCGGCCCGCACCGTCTCCTTTGCCCGGATCTTGTCGCCCATCAGGTCGATGGCCTCGGCGGACGGGCCGATGAAGACCAGCCCGGCGTCGGTCACCGCCCGTGCGAAGGCGGCGTTCTCGGCGAGGAAGCCGTAGCCGGGGTGGATCGCCTCCGCGCCGCTGCGCCGGGCGGCGGCCAGCAGCGCGTCGATCCGCAGATAGCTTTCGGCGGCGGCCGGCGGGCCGATGCGGACGGCCGTGTCGGCCTCCCGTACGTGCCGGGCGTCCGCGTCCGCGTCGCTGAAGACGGCGACCGAGCGGATGCCCAGGGAGCGGAGGGTGCGGAGGACACGGACGGCGATCTCGCCGCGGTTGGCGACCAGAACAGTACTGAACATGGTGGAGGTCCTCACATCCGGAAGACGCCGAAGGCGGGGTCGGTCAGCGGGGCGTTGGCGCAGGCGGTGAGGGTCAGGCCCAGCACCTGCCGGGTCTCCATCGGGTCGATCACGCCGTCGTCCCAGAGCCGCGCCGTCGCGTAGTAGGCGTTGCCCTGCGTCTCGTACTGCTCGCGGATCGGGGCCTTGAAGGCGTCCTCCTCCTCGGCGGGCCACTCCTCGCCGCGCGCCTCCAGCTGGTCGCGCTTGACCGTGGCGAGGACGGACGCCGCCTGCTCGCCGCCCATGACGGAGATCTTGGCGTTGGGCCACATCCAGAGGAAGCGGGGGGAGTACGCCCGGCCGCACATGGAGTAGTTGCCCGCGCCGTACGAACCGCCGATCACGACGGTCAGCTTCGGCACCCGCGTGCAGGCCACCGCCGTGACCATCTTCGCGCCGTGCTTGGCGATGCCGCCCGCTTCGTAGTCCCGGCCGACCATGAAGCCGGAGATGTTCTGCAGGAAGACCAGCGGGATGCCGCGCTGGTCGCACAGCTCGATGAAGTGCGCGCCCTTCTGCGCGGACTCGGAGAAGAGGATGCCGTTGTTGGCGACGATGCCGACCGGGTGGCCGTGCAGATGCGCGAAGCCGGTGACCAGCGTCTGGCCGTACTCCGCCTTGAACTCCGCGAAGCGCGAGCCGTCCACGATCCGGGCGATGACCTCGCGGACGTCGTAGGGGGTGCGGGAGTCGGTGGGGACCATGCCGTACAGCCCGGCCGGGTCGGCCTTGGGCTCCTCCACCGTCCGTACGGTCCAGGGGAGCGGCGCGCGCTCGCCGAGCGTTGCGACGATCGTGCGGACGATCCGCAGGGCGTGCGCGTCGTCCTCGGCGAGATGGTCGGTGACGCCGGAGGTACGGGAGTGCACCTCGCCGCCGCCCAGCTCCTCGGCCGTGACGACCTCGCCGGTCGCGGCCTTCACCAGCGGCGGACCGCCGAGGAAGATCGTGCCCTGGTTGCGGACGATCACGGCCTCGTCGCTCATCGCGGGGACGTACGCGCCGCCCGCCGTGCAGGACCCGAGCACGGCCGCGATCTGCGGAATCCCGGCGCCCGACATCCGGGCCTGGTTGTAGAAGATCCGCCCGAAGTGCTCGCGGTCGGGGAAGACCTCGTCCTGCATCGGCAGGAAGGCGCCGCCGGAGTCCACCAGGTAGATACAGGGGAGACGATTCTCCAGGGCCACCTCCTGGGCGCGGAGGTGCTTCTTCACGGTCATGGGGTAGTACGTGCCGCCCTTGACCGTGGCGTCATTGGCGACGATCACCACCTCGCGGCCGCTCACCCGCCCGATTCCCGCGATGACACCCGCCGCCGGGGCGGCGCCCCCGTACATCCCGTCGGCCGCCAGCGGGGCGATCTCCAGGAACGGCGAGCCCGGGTCCAGCAGGGTGTCCACCCGGTCCCGGGGCAGCAGCTTGCCGCGCGCGGCGTGCCGCGCTCTGGCCTTCTCGCCGCCGCCCAGCCGGGCCGCCGCGAGCTTCTCGCGCAGCTGCCCGACGAGCTCGCGGTGCGCGGCCTCGTTGGCCCGCCAGGAGTCGGCCGCGGGATCTGCGGCGCTCCCCAGTACGGGTGCCTGCTCCATCGTCGTACCCGCCCCTTGTTAGTGGTCGTTAACACGATTGCCTCCAGGTTAACGACCACTAACCCGCCTGTCTACAATTGGAGCCATGAGCAGCACCAAGGCCCCCACCACCGTCAGCCGCCGCGAGCAGATCCTCAAAGAGGCCGCGCGGCTCTTCGCCGAGCGCGGCTTCCACGGCGTCGGCGTGGACGAGATCGGAGCCGCGGTCGGGATCTCGGGTCCCGGCCTGTACCGCCACTTCGCCGGCAAGGACGCGATGCTCGCCGAGCTGCTGGTCGGCATCAGCGAGCGGCTGCTGGACGGCGGCCGGCTGCGGGTCGCCGACGGCGGCGAGAGCGCCGAGGAAGTGCTGCACGCGCTCATCGAGGGGCACATCGACTTCGCCCTGGACGACCGGCCGCTGATCACCGTCCACGACCGGGAGCTGGACCGGCTGCGCGAGGCGGACCGCAAGCGGGTGCGCCAGCTCCAGCGCCAGTACGTCGAGCTGTGGGTGGAGGTCGTCCGCGAGGTCTATCCGGCCTGCACGGAGGCCGAGGCGCGCGCCGCCGTGCACGCCGTCTTCGGCCTGCTGAACTCCACCCCGCACCTGAGCCCGCGCGCCAGCCTGCCGCCCCGCACAGCCACGGAGGCGCTGCTGAAGCGGCTGGCGCTGGGCGCGTTCGGAGCGGCGGCGGGCCGGGAGGGCTGAGCCGCCGGCTCCGGCGCCGGTGTGACGACTGCGTCGTACGTGACCCCTGGACAGCGAACATAACCGCCGGGTAGCTTTCGCTGAGCAAGCGCTTAGACAGCGTTGTAGTTCAGGTCGCTCCAGGGAGGCACAGGGTGAAGCGGACGGTATTCGACGAGGATCACGAGGCGTTCCGGGACACCATCCGCGCCTTCATCGAGGGCGAGGTCGTGCCCGTCTACGACGAGTGGTTCGCCGCGGGCCAGGTGCCCCGCGAGTTCTACTCCAAGCTCGCCGACCTGGGCCTCTTCGGCATCAACGTCCCCGAGGAGTTCGGCGGCGCGGGCCTGGAGTCGCACAAGTTCGAGGCGATCCAGTACGAGGAGACCGCCCGCGCCGGCGTCACCTTCGGCGGCTCCGGCGTGCACGTGCTGCTCGCCCTGCCGTACATCAAGATGCTCGCCACCGACGAGCAGAAGAAGCGCTACCTCCCGAAGTTCGTCTCCGCCGAGGAGATGTGGGCGCTGGCGATGACCGAGCCGGGCACCGGCTCCGACCTCGCGGGCATGAAGACCACCGCCAAGCTCTCCGAGGACGGCACGCACTACGTCCTCAACGGCGCCAAGACCTTCATCACCGGCGGCGTGCACGCCGACCGCGTGATCGTGTGCGCCCGCACGTCGGCCCCGAAGGAGGACGACCGCCGCTTCGGTATCTCCCTCTTCGCCGTCGACACCAAGTCCGAGGGCTACTCCGTCGGCCGCAAGCTGGACAAGCTGGGCCTGCGCACCTCCGACACCGCCGAGCTGGCGTTCGTCGACGTGAAGGTGCCCGCCGAGGACCTGCTCGGCGAGGAGAACAAGGGCTTCTACTACCTCGGCAAGAACCTGCCCTCCGAGCGCTGGGGCATCGCCTACGGCGCGTACGCGCAGGCCAAGGCCGCGGTCCGGTTCGCGCAGCAGTACGTGCAGGAGCGCACCGTCTTCGGCAAGACCGTCGCGTCCTTCCAGAACACCAAGTTCGAGCTGGCCGCCTGCCAGGCCGAGGTGGACGCCGCCGAGGCCGTCGCCGACCGCGCCCTGGAGGCCCTGGACGCGGGCGAGCTGACCGCGGCCGAGGCCGCCTCCGCCAAGCTGTTCTGCACCGAGGTCGCGCACCGCGTCATCGACAAGTGCCTCCAGCTGCACGGCGGCTACGGCTACATGAACGAGTACCCGATCGCCCGCCTGTACGCGGACAACCGCGTCAACCGCATCTACGGCGGCACCAACGAGGTCATGAAGTCGATCATCGCGAAGTCGATGGGCCTCTAGGCTGCCCGCGTGAACGACGCACTGCAGTCCCTCCTCGATCTGCTCACGCTGGAGCAGATCGAGGAGGACATCTACCGCGGTCAGAGCCGTGCGGCGGTCGTGCCCCGGGTCTTCGGCGGCCAAGTCGCCGCGCAGGCCCTGGTCGCGGCGGGGCATACGGTCCCCGCCGAGCGGCCGCCGCACTCCCTGCACGCGTACTTCCTGCGCCCCGGGGACCCCGGCGCGCCGATCGTCTACACCGTCGACCGCATCCGCGACGGCCGGTCCTTCACCACCCGCCGGGTCGTCGCCGTCCAGCACGGCCAGCAGATCTTCCACCTCACCGCGTCCTTCCACGCGCACGAGGAGGGCCTGGAGCACCAGGAGCCGATGCCGCGGGTGCCGGATCCGCTGACGCTGCCGACCGCCGCCGAGATGCTGCCCCGGTATGCCGACCGGTTCGTGGCCGAGGGTGTCGCCGAGCGGCTGCTGGAGGCCCGGGCCGCGGTCGATCTGCGGTACGTGGACGCGCCGCCGTTCGCCACCGCCGGCGAGGTGCGCGAGCCCCGCTCCCAGGTCTGGTTCCGTACCCAGGGCAAGCTCGACGGTGACACCGGCATCCCCCGGCCGCTGCTCGACATCTGCCTGGTCACCTACGTCTCCGACATGACGCTGCTGGACTCCGTGCTGCTCGCCCACGGGCGCGGCGGCTGGGCGGTCGGTGACGTGGTCGGCGCGAGCCTGGACCACGCGATGTGGTTCCACCGGCCGGTACGGGCCGATGAATGGCTGCTGTACGACCAGGAGTCACCGACCGCGCAGGGCGGCCGGGGCCTGGGCAAGGGCCGCATCTTCACGGCCGAGGGACAGCTCGCGGTCTCGGTGATCCAGGAGGGCGTGATCCGCACGCCCCGGTGACGGATCTGGCGTACTGCCGGGTCAGTCCGCCAGGCCCGCCGCGTGCAGCAGGTAGGCCGTCAGCGGGTCGTAGTAGCGGGGGCTGCGGACGTGGTCGTCCAGGGGGACCGTGACCTGGACGGTGCCCTCCGCCTCGGCCAGGAAGAGCGCCGGGTCGTTCGAGTCCGCGTAGCCGACGGCGTCGATGCCGCGCTGCCCCGCGCAGCCCGCCCAGCCGTGGTCCGCGACGACCAGGTCCGGCAGCGCCTCGCCCGCCGCCTCCAGGCCGTCCAGGATCGCCGCCATCGGAGCCGGCGAGTGCGTGTGCCACAGGGTCGCGCCCCGCTCGAGCATCGCGACCCGGCCGAACTGGAAGACCACGCCGTCGTCGGCGGTCAGCCCGTCCGGGACGACCACGATGTCGCAGCCCGCCGCCCGCAGCGCGGCTGCCGTGGCGATGTGCACGTCCAGCAGCCCGCCCGGGTGACCGGTCGCGAGGAGCACCCGCCGCCGGCCGGCGGCCGCCTTGCGCAGCACCGCCGCCATCCGCTCCAGCGCGTCCACCGTCAGCTCGGGGTCGATGGTGTCCTGGCCGTGGCGGTGGTCCGGGTCGTCGATGACGCCGCAGCGCTCGGCCATCACGGCGAGCACGTCCTGCTCGTCCCGCCATCTGTCGCCCAGCTCCAGGCCGAACCAGTAGTGGCGGTCGCCGTTGGCGAGCTTGCGGTAGTGGTCGAGGTTGTTCTCGCGGGGCGTGGCGACGTCACCGGCGATGCGGGTGCGTACGAGGTGCTCGACCAGTTCGGCGCGGCTGGGGGCGGGAGCGGAGGTTATCGGCATGAGGCCCATTGTGCCGGTGCGGATCAGGGCGGGGCGGGGGAGTTCCGCCGCGTGGACATCTCGCGCGGGCCGACTGCACCGCCGTCGGCCCCGACGGTGAGTGAACGTCTCCACCGTTACGGCCCGGGAGGCTGGACGCCGTGTCGAATGACGGCCCCGTACCTCACAGAAATGTCCATGGGGCGAACGCCGCGCCGACTCTACGCTCAGCGCCATGACCACCGCATCTGCCGCATCTCCCGAGCCCGTCGGTCCCGTCGACTCCTCCCGCGTCCCGCGTTACGCAGGCCCGGCGACCTTCGCCCGGCTGCCGCGTATCGACGAGGTCGGCGGCCGCGCCGATGTGGCCGTCGTGGGCGTCCCGTTCGACACCGGTGTCTCGTACCGCCCCGGCGCCCGCTTCGGCGGCAACGCCATCCGCGAGGCGTCCCGCCTGCTGCGCCCGTACAACCCGGCGCAGGACGCCTCGCCCTTCGCGCTGGCCCAGGTGGCCGACGCGGGCGACATCGCCGCCAACCCGTTCAACATCAACGAGGCGGTCGAGACGGTCGAGGCAGCGGCGGACGACCTGCTCGGCACCGGCGCCCGCATGATGACCCTCGGCGGCGACCACACCATCGCGCTGCCGCTGCTCCGCTCGGTCGCCAAGAAGCACGGCCCGGTGGCGCTGCTGCACTTCGACGCGCACCTGGACACCTGGGACACGTACTTCGGCGCGGAGTACACCCACGGCACGCCGTTCCGCCGCGCGGTCGAGGAGGGCATCCTCGACACCTCGGCGCTCTCGCACGTCGGCACGCGCGGCCCGCTGTACGGCAAGAAGGACCTCACCGACGACGAGAAGATGGGCTTCGGCATCGTCACCTCGGCGGACGTCATGCGCCGCGGCGTGGACGAGGTCGCCGACCAGCTGCGCCAGCGCATCGGTGACCGCCCGCTGTACATCTCCATCGACATCGACGTGCTGGACCCGGCGCACGCGCCCGGCACCGGTACCCCCGAGGCCGGCGGCCTGACCTCGCGCGAGCTGCTGGAGATCCTGCGCGGCCTGGCCTCCTGCAACCTGGTCTCCGCCGACCTGGTCGAGGTGTCCCCGGCGTACGACCACGCGGAGATGACCTCGGTCGCCGCCTCCCACACGGCGTACGAGCTGACCACGATCATGTCCCGGCAGATCGCGGCCGCGCGCGGCTGACGCGGGTCACGCGGAACGCACCGCGAACACACCAGGGCCCCGGAACCGAGAGGTTCCGGGGCCCTGGTGTGTTTCAGGCTTTTGCTCAGACGCCGGTGGCGGCGGCCAGGCCGGAGGCCTTGGCGATGGTGCCCTGGGCGAGGCCCTCGACGGCGTCCACGGCGGTGCCGTCGACGGTCACACCGGCGCTGTAACCGGCGACGCTGCCGCCGAGGGTGGCGACGCCACCGGCGATGTTGTCCAGGTCGGCGTCGGCAAGCTCGGCGGTCTCGATGAAGTCACGCATGACTTTTCTTCCCTTCAATGGGGGGACGCGGAAGAACAGGGGGGTGACGCGGGGAATAGTGCCGGGGTCGGAGCCCGTAAGGCAAGTCGCCTTCAATGGCCTGTGCATTACGTCGGAAATGGCCTACCGCATGCGCTGTGAAGTGCGCTTTTGGCCGCCGATGACGTCGATGTCGGAAGTGGGCCAGTGGAATTCGGGGAAGGGTCGGCAAAGGGAGCCGACGTCATGCCGAAAAGGATATGTCGGTTTCCGGGAGTTCAATCGCGGACGCCGAGCGCGAACCACAGCTCCATCCGGATGTCCGGGTCGTCCGGGTCGGTGCCGAGCAGGGCGGCGGCGCGGGCGATGCGCTGCCGGACCGTGTTGCGGTGGATGCCGAGCGCCGTCGCCGTACGGTCCCAGCTGCCGTGCAGCGAGAGCCAGGTGCGCAGCGTCTCGCGGAGCGCCGGGGTGCCGTCGAGCGGTGCCAGTACGGCCGCCGCGTGCGCGCGGGCCTCGGCCGGCGGGACCAGCGCGGCGACGCCGCCGGTGCCGCCGACGCCGGGGGAGCGGTGGCGGACTAGCGGGGTCCGGCCGGCCACCGCGCGGCGCAGCGCGGCCGCGGCGTGCGCGTCCCCGGCGGGCAGCGCGGACACCGGTACGGGCTCGCTCACGCCGAGCGTCCAGCCCGGCTGCGCGGTGACCTCACGGCCGGCCGGTACGAGGGCCCGGACGGCGTCGTCGCCCGGCGCGACCAGGGACGTGCCCAGCCCGGCGGCGAGGGTGGCGGCCGCGGCTTCGTTGCCGCGCCGGGCGCGGGCGTGCACGACGGTCCAGTGCGGGTGCTTCAGCAGCGGCGCCACGTCGGCGGGCCCGTCCCCCAGCAGCAGCCGGACCAGCGCGGCGGAGTGCCCGCCGTCGGCGGCCTCCGCGTACGGGCCGGTGAGCAGTGACAGCAGTACCGCGGCGACGCCGACGACGGCGCGGGCCGCCGGGTCGGGCGGTGGCGCGGCGACGATCAGCGCGCGCGTCCGGTCGGGGGCGCGGCCGCCGAGCGTGTATGCGGCGAGATGGGTGGCGGGCGGATCGGGCGGGGGGTCGCTCGGGGCCGCCGGGTCGCCAGGGGCTGCTACGGCGCCGCTCGGGGCCGCCGCCACCGTGTCGCTCGCCGCCGCCGGCCCGCCCTGGGTCGCCACCCGGCGTGCGAGCCGGGCCGCCGCCGTTCGCGCGGGAGCGGGCGGCCGAGGTCCGGCGGCGGCCAGTTCGCCGTCCCCGCCCGGTCCCGACACCGCGGCCCAGCCGCCCACTTGGCGGGCGAGCGTGCGCAGCACGGCCGGTACCGGATCGGGCCCGGCGGCCGCCGTGGCAAGGGCACGCTGGCCGTCACCGATGCGGGTCAGCTCGCGATGCCGGGCCTCGGTCATGGCCTGCCACACGGCGCTCTCCACCGCCGTGAACGGGGTCCCCGCCGGCACCTCCAGCAGCCGCAGCCCGTACCGGTCGCAGGCCGCGACCAGCGCCCGCGGCACCGCGTCGTGCACCGGCGCGATCCCGAACCCGAGCGCCACGGCACCTGCCGCGACCGTGCGCTCCGCGTACCCGTCGAGGTAGGCCCCGGACCCCGCGGCCTCGTCCAGGTGCACCCCGGCCGTCAGCAGCAGCTCACCACCGAGCAGATACGGCTCCGGGTCGGCCATCTCCGAGGTGTGCACCCAGTGGATGTCGGCGTCGGCGCGCGGCCCGGCGATCTGCCGCAGCCCGAGGTCGGCGCGGGCGAGCAGTGCGGACAGCGGGACGCCCGGGGTGGGCGGCGGCGCGGGGTGCGACGCGTCAGCCATGTGCGGACCCTCCATTTCCGAGCGGCACGGTGGAGGAAACGTACACTTCTGCGCCGCCACGCCGTTTCCTAAGGTCAACCCACGAAATCCCGTCCCACCCCCACCTCCCCCCGCCCTGCCGAAGGGATGGCTCATGGCTGTCGACTACGCGGTGATCGTCCTCTATCTGGCCGGCATGCTCGCCATGGGCTGGTGGGGCATGCGCCGTGCCCGCTCCAAGAGCGAATTCCTGGTCGCCGGGCGGCGCCTGGGCCCGTTCATGTACTCCGGGACCATGGCCGCGATCGTCCTCGGCGGCGCCTCCACGATCGGCGGCGTCGGCCTCGGCTACCAGTACGGCCTCTCCGGTGCCTGGATGGTCTTCACCATCGGCCTCGGGCTGCTCGCGCTGAGCCTCTTCTTCTCCGCCCGGATCGCCCGGCTGAAGGTCTACACCGTCTCCGAGATGCTCGACCTGCGCTACGGCGGCTCGGCCGGCGTCATCTCCGGCGTCGTGATGTGGGCGTACACCCTGATGCTCGCGGTCACGTCCACGATCGCGTACGCCACCATCTTCGACGTCCTCTTCGGCCTCGACCGCACGGTGTCGATCATCCTCGGCGGGGCGATCGTCGTCGCGTACTCCACGCTCGGCGGCATGTGGTCGATCACGCTGACCGACATGGTGCAGTTCGTGGTCAAGACGATCGGCGTACTGCTCCTCCTGCTGCCCATCGCCGTGGTCAAGGCGGGCGGCTTCGGCGCGCTGCGGGCCGAACTCCCCGACGACTACTTCGCCCCGCTCGGCATCGGCGCCCAGACCGTCTTCACCTACGTCCTCATCTACTCCTTCGGCATGCTGATCGGCCAGGACATCTGGCAGCGGGTGTTCACGGCCCGCAGCGACCGCGTCGCGCGGCTGGGCGGCACCGCGGCGGGCACGTACTGCCTGGTGTACGCGCTGGCCGGAGCCGTGATCGGTACGGCGGCCAAGGTGCTCTACCCCCATCTCGGCAGCCCCGACGACGCGTTCGCCACGATCGTCAAGGACGCCCTGCCGATGGGCGTACGCGGACTGGTACTTGCGGCGGCGCTCTCCGCCGTGATGTCCACGTCCTCGGGCGCGCTGATCGCCTGCGCGACGGTGGCCAACAACGACATCTGGTCCCGGGTCCGCGGGGTCGTCGGCGGCGGCCGGGACCGCTCCGAAGGCCACGACGAGGTACGCGGCAACCGCGTCTTCATCCTCGTCATGGGCATCGCCGTCATCTGCATCGCCATCGCCCTCAACGACGTCGTCCAGGCCCTGACGGTCGCCTACAACCTCTTGGTAGGCGGCCTCCTGGTCCCGATCCTCGGCGGCCTCCTCTGGAAGCGCGGCACGGGCACGGGCGCGCTTGCCGCCGTGGCCGCCGGCGGCTTCACGGTCATCGCCCTGATGGCCTGGCGCGGCGTCCTGGCGAACGAGCCCATCTACTACGGGCTGCTGGTGTCGCTGGCGGCGTACGTGCTCGTCAGCCTGGCAAGCCGCCCGACGGACCCGGCGGTACTGGCCGAGTGGCGGGCCCGCCTGGCCACCCCGGCCGAGCCCGCCAAACCCAGCCCGTCCGTCACTTGAGGCAGACGCGGCCAAACCCAGCCCGTCCGGCGTTTGAGGACGAGCGGCCGCCAGGCCGTGATCCACGCGCACTCCCACGCACCCGCAGAAAGGCCCCCGTGAGCACCACGAACCCCCCGGCCCCCGCCGCCCAACGCACAGGGGGCGACCTGGTCGTAGAGTCGCTGCAAGCGCTAGGCGCGCAGACCGTCTTCGGCCTCCCAGGCCAACACGCCCTGGGCCTCTTCGACGCGCTGGGCCGCAGCCCCCTGCGGTACGTCGGACTGCGCGTGGAGAACAACGCGGGGTTCGCCGCCGACGCCTACGCCCGCCGCACCGGCGGTATCGCGCCGCTCATGGTCTCCACCGGCCCCGGCGCCCTCATGACGCTCGCCGCGCTGCAGGAGGCCGCCGCCGCCTCGGCCGCCGTCCTGGCGATCGGCAGCCAGGTGCCGACAGCGGGGCTCGGCGGCGGCCGCCACGGCTACCTGCACGAACTCCCCGACCAGAGCGCAGCCTTCCGCGGCGTCGTGAAGTCCGTGCACACCGCCCGCACGCATTCGCAGATCCCGTCCGCGATCGCCGCGGCCCGGAAGTCGGCGCTGACGGCCCCGCACGGCCCGGTCTGGGTGGAGATCCCGCAGGACGTACTGCTCGCGCCGACGACGATCCCGGTGGTCACCGGCATGGACGCGGACCCCGAGGAGCTGCCTCCGCGCCCCGAGCTGACCGCCGCGGCCGCCGACCTGCTGACGAAGGCCGAACGCCCGGCGATCCTCGCGGGCGGCGGCGTCGTACGGGCCGGGGCCGAGCCCGAGCTGCGGGCGCTGGCCGAGCGGCTCCGGGCGCCGGTCGCGACGACGTTCGGCGGCAAGGGCGCTTTTCCCTGGACCCACCCCCTTTCTCTCCAGTCCTGGCTGGAGGACCGCCACACCACGGATTTCCTGGCGGACGCGGACGTCCTGCTGGTGGTGGGCTCGGGCCTGGGCGAACTCTCGTCGAATTACCACACGTTCAGGCCCCGCGGCCGGGTCGTCCAGATCGAGGCCGACGCGGGCAAGCTGGAGTCCAACCACCCCGCGCTCGGCATCCACGCGGACGCGCGCCTCGCGCTCCGGGCGCTGCTGGAGACGGCCGGCGCGCGCGAGGACGACACGGCGCCCGCGCGTGTACGGGCGCTGCTGGACCGGGTGGGGGAGCGGATCGCGTCCCAGGAACTCACCCTGGAACAGGACGTACTGGCCGCCGTCCGCGAGGCGCTGCCGTCCCGGGCGCCCTCCTTCTGGGACATGACGATCCTGGCGTACTGGGCCTGGTCGGCCTTCGACGCCCGCCACCCCAACACCATGCACTCGGCACAGGGCGCGGGCGGCCTCGGCTACGCCTTCCCGGCGGCGCTGGGCGCGGCGGCGGCCGACCCGACGCAGCCGGTGCTCGCGGTCTCCGGCGACGGCGGCGCCATGTACTCGCTCGCCGAGCTGGCCACGGCCCGCCAGTACAACCTGCCGGTGACCTGGCTGATCGTGGACGACGGGGGCTACGGCATCCTGCGCGAGTACATGGAGGACGCGTTCGGGCAGGCGACCGGCACCGAGCTGGCGCGGCCCGACTTCGCCGCGCTCGCCGAGTCCTTCGGGGTGCCGGCGGTGACGAGTGCCCCGGAGCGGCTGCGGGACGACCTCGCCGTCGCGCTGGCGGCCCCCGGGCCCTCCGTGGTCGTGCTCCCGGCCCGGCTGCGGATGTTCGCACCGACTCATCTGGGGGATTCCCCGACCCGACCGGGCGATTCCCTGGCTTCGGAAAGTTAACAAAACGCGTGGACCGTTGACGTGATCTGTTCATAACTTTAGGTTCGCTGCGGGCAGCGACAGATCTGCCTCTCTGCCTCCCCGTGCCCGACGCCCGACGATCCGTCGACGGAGAACAATGTCGTACTCCCCACGTCCGCAGCCGCGTGCCGGCCGGCGGATGCTCGTCCCCCTGCTCGCGGGCGCGCTCATCGCGGCCGTACCCCCCGTCTCGTCGGCCGCGACGCCCGACGGCGGCCGCGCCACGGGCCCGGCGACGGGCGCCACCCCCGCCGCCGACGGCTCGTGCGCCACCGACGGCGCGGACTGGAAGTCCACGTCCACCCGCATCGACCCCGAGGACAGCCACCACCCGTACGTCGGCAACGGCTACCTCGGGCAGCGCGTGCCGCCCAACGGCACCGGCTACGCGGCACCCGGCGAGAAGACCGGTTGGCCCCTCTACGCCCCGCGCTACGACGGCGCGTTCGCCGCCGGCCTGTATGCCGAGGGCCCCAAGTCGGTGAAGAAGCGGCAGGCCATCGCGGCGCTGCCCACCTGGTCCACGCTGAACGTGGCCACCGGCGGTCCCGGCGCCGAGACCTTCAGCTCGGCGACGAAGCCCGGCCGGATCTCGCACTACCGGCAGTCCCTCCTGCTGCGCTGCGGCCTGGTCCGTACGTCGCTGACCTGGACCGCCGCCGACGGCCGCGCCACCGACCTGGTCTTCGACGTGCTCGCGGACCGCACGCAGGCGCACACCGGTGCCGTACGGCTGCGGATGACCCCGCACTGGAGCGGCCCGGCGACCGTCACCGACACCCTCGACGGGCGCGGCGCCCGCCGGATCTCGCAGACCGGTGGCGGCGCCCGCTCCGGGGACCGGACGCAGGACGTCACCTTCCGTACCGACGGGACCCGCACCGCCGGCGCGGTCGCGTCCACGCTGCGCACGGGCCCGGGCATTCGTTCGGAAAGTGAACAGAAGGCCAAGGCACCCGAGAAGTTGACGGCGCATCAGGGTGTCAGCTTCCCCGTGCACAAGGGCCGGACGTACGAGGTCTCCAAGTACGTGGGCGTGGACACCGCGCTCACCTCCGACGACCCCAGAGCCGCCGCCACCCGCGCCTCCCAGCAGGCCGCGGCGCAGGGCTGGGACCGCCTGTACCACTCCCACGCCACCGCCTGGCAGAACCTGTGGCGCTCCGACATCGAGGTGCGCGGCCGCGAGCAGCGCGACCTTCAGGCCTGGGTGCGCTCGGCGCAGTACGGACTGCTCGCCAACTCCCGCGAGGGCTCCTCGGACAGCATCGCCCCGGCCGGTCTGACCAGCGACAACTACGCGGGGGAGATCTTCTGGGACGCCGAGACCTGGATGTACCCGGGCCTGCTGGCCGCCCATCCGGAGCTCGCCCGGTCGATCGTCGAGTACCGCTACAAGACCCGGGCCGGTGCCCGCGCGAACGCGAAGAAGCTGGGCTACGACGGCCTGTTCTTCCCGTGGACCAGCGGGGGCAAGGGCGATCTGTGGAAGGAGTGCCACAGCTGGGACCCGCCGCACTGCAAGACCCAGAACCACCTGATGGGCGATGTCTCGCTGGCCGCCTGGCAGTACTACCTCGCCACCAAGGACACCGGCTGGCTGCGCGAGCGCGGCTGGCCCCTCATGCAGGGCATCGCGCAGTTCTGGGCCTCCCGGGTCACCAAGAACGGTGACGGCAGCTACTCCGTCAAGAACGTCGCGGGCCCGGACGAGTACAGCAACGGCGTCGACGACGGCGTGTTCACCAACGCGGGCGCCGCCACCGCGCTCCGGCACGCCACCCGCGCCGCCGCCGTCCTCGGCAAGCAGGCCCCCGCCTCCTGGAACACCATCGCGGACAAGCTGCGCATCCCGTACGACAAGAAGCAGCAGGTCTTCCAGCAGTACGACGGCTACAAGGGCACCACCATCAAGCAGGCCGACACCGTGCTGCTGCAGTACCCGCTGCAGTGGCCGATGTCCGACGCGGCACAGCAGAAGACACTGGACTACTACGCCGCGCACACCGACCCCGACGGCCCGGCGATGACCGACTCGGTGCACGCCATCGACGCCGCCGAGATCGGCGAGCCCGGCTGCGCGATGTACACCTACCTGCAGCGGTCCGTGCGGCCGTTCATGCGGGGGCCGTTCCACCTCTTCTCCGAGGCGCGCGGCGAGAAGGCCGGCGCCCATGACCCGCTCGCCGGCTCGCCCACGCAGGACTTCCTGACCGGCAAGGGCGGCTTCCTCCAGGTCTTCACCCACGGCCTGACCGGCCTGCGGCTGGGCGAGGACCGGATCACCCTGGACCCGACGCTGCCGCCGCAGCTCGCCGACGGCGTCACCCTGCGCGGCCTGCACTGGCAGGGCCGGACGTACGACGTCGCGCTGGGCGCGCACCACACCGAGGTGCGGCTGACCGGCGGTGAGCCGATGACGGTCGCGACGCCGGAGGGCGAGCGGATCGTCAGCCAGGGCGCGCCGCTGACGCTCAAGACCCGCCGCCCCGACCAGGAGCCGACCGCCAACGTGGCCCGCTGCCGCACGGCGAAGGCCACCTCGGAGGAGCCCGGGATGTACGCGGGCGCCGCGCTGGACGGCAACACCACCACCGCGTGGGTGCCCGACGCCGCCACCGGCACGCTCACCGCCGACCTGGGCAGCGTCCGCCGCATCGGCGCGGTCACGCCGCGCTGGACCGACACGAAGCCGGAGTCGTACCGGATCCAGGTCTCCCGCGACGGACGGCACTGGACCGGCACCGGCTACGACGGGAAGTCCCCGGCCCGGTACGTCCGGGTGACCGTGCGCGGCAAGGCGGACGCGAAGACGCACCCGGGCATCGCGGAGCTGAGGGTGGCCGAGGCCGAGGCCAACGGCAAGGCCGACGCCAAGGAGTGACGGCCGCCGTTCCACCGGACGGTACGCATGGTGCGGGCGGGGCGCCCGGGGGAAGGAACCCCCGGGCGCCCCGCCCGTTGCCGTCCTGTCGACCGGAAGGATCCGCCGTGCGTCTCGCCACCGCCATACCGGCCGCGCTCGCCGCCACGCTGCTCGTCACCGGAACGCTCCCGGCGACCGCGACCGCGACCGCCGCCGCGGCCCCACCGGGCCCTGCCTGTTCCCCGCGTGTCTCCATCGACCGCTACTCCGACGCCCTCGACAAGCGCTCCGTCGACGGCCTCTACGTCGGGAACTTCTCCGCGCTCGCCCGCGACACCGACGGCGACCTGCTCGCGCTCTCCGACCGGTCCGCGCTGGTCACCCTCGACGGCCGGACGCGCGAGCCGTTGCGCGGAATCCCGCTCGCCGACGAGGGCGGCAAGCCGCTGGACTCCGAGGGGCTGGTCGTCGAGCAGGACGGCAGCCGGCTGATCACCTCCGAGGTGGAGCCGTCCGTCCGCCGGTACGACCGGGCCGGGCACCCGACCGGACGGCTGCCCGTACCGGACGGGCTGCGGGTCGCCCCGGCCGGGCGGGCCACCGCCAACCAGACCTTCGAGGGGCTGACCGCGGGCCCCGGCGGCCGTACGCTCACCGCCTCCATGGAGGGCCCGCTCGCCGGCGACGGCACCGACGCGCAGGGCCGCCCGCTGCACCGCTTCCAGACCTGGCAGCGGCAGCCGCACGGCGGCTACGCCCTCGGCAGGCAGTACGCGTACCCGGCCGAGCAGGGCATGACGATCCCCGAGATCACCGCCCTTGACGACGGCCGTCTGCTCGTACTCGAACGTAAATTCGAGCCCCAGGGCAACACCATCCGTCTCTACCTCGCCGACCCGCGCCGCGCGGACGACACCCGGGACACCGGGAAGCTGACCGGCGCCACCCGTCCCGCCGCCAAGACCCTGCTCGCCGACCTCACGCGCTGTCCCTCCCTCGGCGCGCCCGCCCGGCAGCCGCAGATCAACCCCCTGCTGGACAACATCGAGGGCGTGACCGTCCTGGGCCGCACGCACGGGCGGCTGAAGCTGCTCCTGGTCAGCGACGACAACCAGCGGGCGCAGCAGATCACCCGGCTGTACGACATGACCGTCCGCTTGTAGAGCGCATGTCCGGGTCGACGGCCGCGGGAAATGTTGCGATGGGATGAAATCACCGGCCGCCGCTGTTGGTGCCTTGCGGTAAGAAGTCGACCGGCGGGAGGCGTCGCGTGGCACGGGCGGACACGGATACGGCGGAAGAGGGCTGGGCGCGGCGCCTGATACGCACGTGCTGGCGGTACAAACAGGATGTACTGCTCGCGCTCGGCTCCTCCCTCGCCGGGATGGCCGTCATGGCGCTCGTCCCGCTCGTACCGAAGCTGATCATCGACGATGTGATCGTCAAGCACGAGCGGTCCCTCGCGCCGTGGGCCACCCTGCTGATCGTCGCCGCGCTCGCCGTGTACGTACTGACGTACATCCGCCGCTATTACGGCGGCCGGCTCGCCCTGGACGTCCAGCACGACCTGCGGACCCGGATGTACCGGGCCATCACCCGGCTGGACGGCCGGCGGCAGGACGAACTCAGCACGGGGCAGGTCGTCGGCCGCGGCACCAGCGACCTCCAGCTCGTGCAGTCGCTGCTGTTCATGGTGCCGATGATGCTGGGCAACGTCCTGCTGTTCGCCATCTCCCTGGTGATCATGGTGATGCTCTCCCCGCTGCTCACCGTCGTCGCCCTCGCCGTCGCCCCCGCCCTGTGGTGGATCGCCAAGCGCAGCCGCCTCCGGCTCTTCCCCGCGACCTGGTACGCGCAGGGCCAGGCCGCGGCCGTGGCGGGCGTGGTGGACGGCTCGGTCTCCGGCGTCCGCGTCGTGAAGGGCTTCGGCCAGGAGGAGCAGGAGACCGGCAAGCTCCGCGAGGTCAGCCGGCGGCTCTTCGCCGGGCGGCTGCGCACCGTACGCCTCAACGCCCGCTACACCCCCGCCCTCCAGGCCGTCCCCTCCCTCGGCCAGGTCGCGATGCTCGCGCTCGGCGGCTGGATGGCCACCCGCGGCCAGGTCTCGCTGGGCACCTTCGTCGCCTTCTCCACCTACCTCGCGCAGCTCGTCGGCCCCGTCCGGATGCTCGCCATGATGCTGACCGTGGGCCAGCAGGCCCGCGCCGGCGTGGAGCGGGTCTTCGAGCTGATCGACACCGAGCCGGTCATCGAGGAGCGGCCGGACGCGGTGCCGCTGCCCGCCGACGCGCCCGCCACCGTGGAGTTCGAGCACGTCACCTTCGGATACGGAGACGAGGGGGACACGCACCCGGTCCTGGACGACTTCTCGCTGCGCATCGAGCCCGGCGAGACCGTCGCCGTCGTCGGCACCTCCGGCAGCGGCAAGTCCACCCTCTCGCTGCTGCTGCCGCGCTTCTACGACGTGAGCGCCGGGCGGGTGCTCGTCGGCGGCCGGGACGTGCGCGACCTGACCGCCGACTCGCTGCGCGGCGCCATCGGCCTGGTCCCCGAGACCAGCTTCCTCTTCTCCGACTCGATCCGGGACAACATCGCCTACGGCGCCCCGGACGCCACCGACGAGCAGATCCGGGCCGCGGCCCGCGCCGCCCAGGCCGACGGCTTCATCTCGGCCCTGCCCGACGGGTACGACACCGAGGTCGGCGAGCAGGGGCTGAGCCTGTCCGGCGGCCAGCGGCAGCGCGTGGCGCTGGCCCGCGCGATCCTCACCGACCCGCGCGTGCTGGTCCTGGACGACGCGACCTCCGCGGTCGACGCCCGGGTCGAGCACGAGATCCACGAGGCGCTGCGCGGTGTGATGGCGGGCCGTACAACCCTGCTGATCGCGCACCGCGCCTCCACCCTGGCGCTGGCCGACCGGGTTGCCGTCCTCGACGGCGGCAAGCTGCTGGACATCGGTACCCGGGAGGAGCTGGAGGAGCGCTGCGAGCTGTACCGCAGGCTGCTCACCGACCCGGACGAGCTGGGCGGCGTGGAGCGGGACCCGGCGGGGCAGATCGCGACGGCCGGGGCGTTCTCCGGCGAGGCGGCGGCCACCGGGCTGCTGGAGCCCCCGGCCACCGCCGGTACTGCCGAGGACACCCGGCCCCGCCGCGTCATCGACGGCGTCACGCCCGAACTGTGGGTGCGTAAGGGCGAGGTGTCCGACGGCGCGGAGTCTCGGGACGGCGGCGGCGCCTCCGCCGCCGCGCTCGCCGGCCGCCCCGGCGGCATGGCCGGCGCACTGGCCGGTATGCCCGCGACCCCCGAACTCCTCGAAAGGGTCGCGGCGCTGCCCCCGGCCACCGACACCCCCGACATCGACGAGGACCAGGCCGCCCGGCCGGAGAGCTCCTACGGCCTGCGCCGCCTGCTGCGCGGCTTCGGCCGCCCGCTGTTGATCGCCCTGCTGCTGGTCGCCGTGGACGCGGTCGCCGGGCTGCTGCTGCCCGTACTGATCCGGCACGGCATCGACGACGGCGTCCAGCGCGCCGCGCTCAACGGCGTATGGGCCGCGTCCGCCGCCGCCCTGCTCGTCGTGCTCGCCCAGTGGGCCGCCCAGATCGGCTCGAACCGGATGACGGGGCGCACCGGCGAACGCGTCCTGTACTCCCTCCGCGTCAAGATCTTCGCCCAGCTCCAGCGCCTCGGCCTGGACTACTACGAGCGCGAGCTGACCGGCCGGATCATGACCCGGATGACGACGGACGTCGACGCCCTCTCGTCCTTCCTGCAGACCGGCCTGGTCACCGCCGTCGTCTCCGTCCTCACCTTCTTCGGCATCCTGGTCGCCCTGCTGGCCATCGACGTACAGCTCGCCCTGGTCGTCTTCGCCACGCTGCCACCGCTGATCATCGGCACGTACTTCTTCCGCAAGCAGAGCGTCAAGGCGTACGAGCTGGCGCGCGAGCGGATCAGCGTCGTCAACGGCGACCTCCAGGAGAGCGTCGCCGGGCTGCGCATCGTGCAGGCGTTCCGCCGCGAGGGCAGCGGCGTCGCCCGCTTCACCGAGCGCAGCGCCGCGTACCGGCAGGCCCGCACCCGCGGCCAGTTCCTGATCTCGGTCTACTTCCCGTTCGTGCAGCTGCTGTCGTCCGTGGCCGCCGCGCTGGTGCTGATCGTCGGCGCGAACCGGGTGAGCGCCGGGACCCTGACCGCGGGCGCGCTGGTCGCGTACCTCCTGTACATCGACCTCTTCTTCGCGCCCGTCCAGCAGCTCTCCCAGGTCTTCGACGGCTACCAGCAGGCCTCCGTGTCGCTCGGCCGCATCCAGGAGCTGCTGCGCGAGCCGACCACCACCCCGCCGGCCGAAAACCCCCGCCCGGTAAAGGAGTTGGCAGGCGAGATCACCTTCGACGACGTCCACTTCCGCTACTCGACCGCCGACGGCGAGCAGGCCGAGGCCCTCTCCGGCATCGCGCTGACCATCCCCGCCGGCCAGACCGTCGCGTTCGTCGGCGAGACCGGCGCCGGCAAGTCCACGCTGGTCAAGCTGGTCGCCCGGTTCTACGACCCGACCACCGGCGCCGTCCGCGTCGACGGCACCGACCTGCGCGAACTGGACCTGACCGGCTACCGCCACCGCCTCGGCGTCGTCCCGCAGGAGTCGTACCTCTTCCCCGGCACGGTCCGCGACGCCATCGCGTACGGCCGTCCGGACGCCACCGACGCCGAAGTGGAGGCGGCGGCCCGGGCCGTGGGCGCGCACGACATGATCGCCACGCTCGACGGCGGCTACCTCCACGAGGTCGCCGAGCGCGGCCGCAACCTCTCCGCGGGCCAGCGCCAGCTCCTCGCGCTCGCCCGCGCCGAACTGGTCGACCCCGACGTGCTGTTGCTCGACGAGGCGACCGCGGCGCTCGACCTGGCCACCGAGTCCGTCGTCAACCACGCGACGGACCGGCTCGTCGGCCGCCGCACCACCCTGGTCGTCGCCCACCGCCTCACCACGGCGGCCCGCGCCGACCGGGTCGTGGTACTGGACCGCGGCCGCGTCGCCGAGGACGGCACGCACGCCGAACTCCTCGCCCGGGGCGGCCGGTACGCGGAACTGTGGCACTCCTTCACCGGCGAGCCGGCAGAGGCCAGGGTGTAGCTCTGAGCGCCCCGCCGCCCACTGAACGCCCCCCTGGCCTGCTACCGCCGGTCGGGGGGTGGTCGGCGGGGAGCCTCCCCGATAGGTTCAGCGCGACCTTTGCGAACCCCAGGGGAGGGCGCATGCGCAAAACGCTCAGATGGCTGCTGTCACTCGTCGTGCTCATAGGCACGGTCGGCGCCGGCACGGCCACGGCAGGGGCGGCCACCGCCGCCGGGCCGACCGCGACGACCACGGACAGCCGCGCGGAAGCGGACATCAAGGACCGCCTTCTCGCGATACCGGGAATGAGCCTCGTCCAGGAGAAGCCGGTCGACGGCTACCGCTTCTTCGTCCTGAACTACAGCCAGCCGGTCGACCACCGGGATCCGGGCAAGGGCACCTTCCAGCAGCGCATCACCGTGCTGCACAAGTCGACCGCCCGCCCCACCGTCTTCTTCACCTCCGGGTACAACGTCAACACCGAGCCGACGCGCAGCGAGCCCACCAAGCTCATCGACGGCAACCAGGTCTCGATGGAGTACCGCTACTTCACCCCGTCCCGGCCCGAGCCCGCGGACTGGAAGCAGCTGGACATCCAGCAGGCCGCCGCCGACCAGCACCGCATCTTCAAGGCGCTGAACCGGATCTACACCAAGAACTGGATCGCCACCGGCGGCAGCAAGGGCGGCATGACCGCGACGTACTACCGCCGCTTCTACCCGCACGACATGGACGGCACGGTCGCCTACGTCGCGCCCAACGACGTCGTCAACGACGAGGACTCGGCCTACGACCGCTTCTTCGCCACCGTCGGCACCGCCGAGTGCCGCAAGGACCTCGCCGCGATCGAGCGCGAGGCGCTGAAGCGCCGCGGCGAGATGGTCGACCGCTTCCAGAAGGAGGCGGCCACCGAGGGCTGGACCTTCAAGCTCGCCGGGAACGCCGACCGCGCGTACGAAATCATGGTGACCGACCTGGTCTTCGGCTTCTGGCAGTACCAGCCCGCCGCCACCGCCTGCGCCGAGGTCCCCGAGCCCACCGTCACCACGGACGCGCTGTGGACCTGGATGGACAAGGTCGGCGGCTTCGACAGCTACACCGACCAGGGCATGCAGCCCTACCTGCCGTACTACTACCAGGCCGGCACCCAGCTCGGTGAGCCCGGCTACGACTACCCGAACGTCGCGGACCTGCTCCGCTACCCGGGCATCAACAACTCCCGCACCTTCGTCCCGCGCGACATTCCCATGTCCTTCGACAAGAAGGCCATGCCGGACATCGACCGCTGGGTGCGCCACCACGCCGAGCGGATGATGTTCGTCAACGGCCAGTACGACCCGTGGAATTCGGAACACTTCCAGGTCGGCAAGGGCGCGAAGGACTCCTACGTCTTCACCGTCCCCGGCGGCAACCACGGCTCCAACATCACCAAGCTGAAGGAAGCCGACCGCACCAAGGCCACGGCCCGCCTCCTGAAGTGGGCCGGCGTGACCCCGGCCGCGGGCGAGTCGGCCCCGGTGGCCCCGTACGACAAGAAGCTGGACAAGCAGCAGTCGCAGCGGCTGCCGATGCTGCGCCCGTGACGGGCGGTTGACCGAGTGGTGGGCCCGGGCGGTCGGTCGCCCGGGCCCACTGCTGTGTCATTTCGTCAGCAACAGCGCGTCTCCCACGGCGCGTTCACCCGTCGCGTCCGACGGGGTAGTGATCATCCGGCCGTCGACGGCCATGCCCACGGAGCCGCCGCCGTCGAGGTTCATGGCCTGGGTGGCGCCGAGCGACCTGATGAGCGCGGCAGCCTCGTTCAGCCCGAGCCCGTCGCTGTAACCGGGCTGCCGGCCCGCGCTGGTGAGCAGGATGATCCGGCCCGCCCGATCGGTGCCGAGGACCATCCGCGGATTGCGCCTGATGCCCCAGGTGTACGCGAACGAGCGGTCACCGGCGTGCTCGATGCCGTCGGCGGCGTAATCGACGGCCACCCTGCCGTCGCGCACCAGCTCCGGGCCGCCGTTGACGATGTCGTCCTGTTCCGTGAGGCGGACGGGGCGGCCGTCGGTGTCGGTGATCTTCTCGTCCAGCCGTACCGCGGAGCCGGGCGCGGCATGGTCACGCAGCCACCGCTCGCCCGCGCCGATACCGGCCAGCACCGTGCCGCCCTTCGGCACCGGACCGCCGCGCGGACGCAGCTCCTGCACTCGTCCCGCGCTGTTCAGCACCGCTTCCACACCGGGCCCGGCGGGCGTTTCGGCCCCCAGCTCCGGCGTGAAGCGCACGATCTCGTCCGGATCGGTGCACGTCACATCGTGCTGCGGCCGCTCGGTGGGCACATCGCCGCCGATCCCGCCGCAGTTGCGGACCTTGCCCGGGACGCGGTTGATGCCGTCCAGCGGCTCGGTGGCACCGCCCGCCGTGACCGTCAACTCCGTACGCAGGTGCCGGAACTCGGGGTGCAGGCCGTCGCCGCGAAGGATGGCGGCGATCCGCCCGTTCGTCGCGGCGCTCTGCAGCCGCCCGTTGTACGCGGCGATGCCCGCGGCGGCACCCGGTACGCCGTCCTTGTCCTCCATCACGAAGAACCCGGCGTTCACCGCCAGCAGCGAGTTCGCGCGGGCGGCCATGTCGGTGACCTTCTCCCGCCCGGCGACCGCGGTCCCGTAACCGGCGTCCAGCCGGCCCCGATACGCCCGCGGGTCGATGACGGCGACCTTGACGCGGGCCAGTCCCGTACCGGGCGCGCCGTCGCCGCCGGTCCACTCGCTGACGGCGTCGAAGCCCGCGGCGGCCAGTTCCTTGCGGGCGTTGTCGGCCTGGTTCTGACCGCCGTACGTGCCGGTGCGGACGCGTATCCCGACCGTGCCCCGCCGGTCGGAGCCGGCCGGCCAGCGGACCTCCTCGGTACGTGGCGCGAACCCGGCCCCGCGCAGCCCGTCGGCCAGCGCGTCGGCCGTCTCGCGGCTGTGCAGCACCGCGCCGTCCTTCCGCACGGTGACGGTCCAGTGATCGGCACCGGGCCGCCCGGAGAGCATGCCCTGGTACAGGTCGACGCCGGGCGCGAGCCGGTCGTGCTGCCAGCCGTCGAATTTCTTGGGCAGCGAGAAGGCGGCCGGGGCCGCGGCGTCGGCCCGGTGAGCGGCGGAACCGGGGATCACGAAGGTCGCGGCGAGGGTGACGACGAGGGTGGTGGTCAGCGCGGGGGAGAGGGGAGTGCGGGGGTGCGGCACCTGGGCTCCTTCGGGGCGGGGACGGAGTGGGGACGGGTGGGGGCGCGGACGCGGGGATCGGAACACCGGGGATGGCATCACGGAACGTCGTCGTGCGGAAGGAAGCCGGGAGGAAGAGAGGTGACCGGGGGGTGAAAAGAGGGGCTGGAGGCCTGGAGGCGGGCGGTCTCAGCCCGTCGTGAGGCGGCGGGCGCAGCCCGTGGAGTGATCGGGGAGGCGCAGGTACAGGGCCGTGCCGAACGGGCAGGACGGCCGGTCGCCGACCGTCGCCGTCACCTCGTACTGGGGCCGGTGCTTCGCCCTGGCGTCGGCTGCGGCGCAGGGCGTCTCGCGGGCCTGGAGCCCGGCGGCGAGGTAGACGCAGTCGCCGGGCACGGTGCGGGGCCCGCCACCCTGCCCCGGGTCGCCGGGGTGCGGCGCGCGCAGGTTGCGCATGCAGGCGTACCCCTGCGGGACCGCGCCGTCGCCGTCCTCGTCGGCGTCCGGCCGGTGCTGACTGATGTGCAGGACGAAGTCGGTACGGGCAGGACAGAGCGGCCCCCGGGACTGCCGCCCGGCGTGCCGCGCCAGCACCCGCGCCGCGGCCGCCCCGCTCGCACAGGCCACCTCCCGGAAGGCCGACGCCCGCCCGCGGCTGCTGCACTCGCCGCGGTCCAGGAAGACCGCGCCGTATCCCGTCGGGGACGTGGCACCGGCGTCGCGGGCCTCAGCACTGGTCGACGGCCGGCACCCCGTCAGCAACAGGCCGACCGCCAGCAGGGCGCCCAGCAGCGCCCCCACGCCCCGTGCCCCGCGCACCCCCACCGTCCCCCCTGCGCCCCCACTCACGCCATGCCGGTCCATGCCAGGCCATGCCAGGCCATGCCAGGCCATGCCAGGCCATGCCGGCCCAGCGTGACCCGCCGTGACGGGCACACGCCAGACGCGAACGGCGTATTGCGCATGAGGTAGGAGGGATGCCGTACGGCCCGTGCGGTACGGGCCGTACGGAGGGTCCTGTACGGCCCGTGCGGTACGTGCCGTACGGAAGATCCGGTACGGGCGCCGGTACAGGCGCACCGGTGCGGTCAGTACGACAGGTCGTGGCGAGTGCGTCAGTACGTCAGGCCGTGGCCGATGCGGTCAGTACGACAAGCCGTGGCCGATCGGGAAGAGTTCCGTGCCGGGAGCATCCGCGCGCATGACCGGTACCGGCAGTCTGCCCTTCGGCTCCCGGCGGCCCGCGATCACCCGGGCGGCGGCGCGCAGTTCGACATCGGTCCACGAGTAGCTGGCCAGCGCCGCCTTGACGCCGTCGAGCTGGGCGATGTCGTACGGGTTCCGGATCGCCAGCTGCACCACCGGCTTCCCGGTGTCCAGCAGGGCCCGCACCAGCCCCCGTTGCGAGGACCCCGCGGTGACGTTGTACGTGGCGACGACCACCGCGTCGTGGTCCGCCAGCGCCGCCACCGCCGCGTCGGTCTGCGCCTGGGTGGGCGCCGTGCCCGTGGAGTGCGCGGTGGCGGTGAAGCCCAGCTCGCCGAGGGTGCGCGCGAGCACTCCGGTGGGCGGGCCGCCGGTGCCGGACGGCGCGGCCGGGTCGGCGCCGACCACCAGGACGCGGCGGGCGCTGCGCCGGGAGAGCGGCAGCAGGCCGCCCTCGTTGACCAGCAGCGTCGTGGTGCGGTCGGCGATCTTGTCGGCGGTCCTGAGGTGCTGCCGCGTGCCGACCGTACGGTCCACCGCACGCCGCGAGGTGTACGGACCGGCGAACAGCCCGCGCCGCTCCTTCAGCACCAGGATGCGCAGCAGCTTCTCGTCGATCTCCCGCTCGCTCAGCTCCCCGTTGCCCACGGCCGTGAGCACGCCCTTGTACGCGGCTTCCAGGTCCGGCGGGTTCAGCAGCTGATCGACGCCGGCCTTCAGGGCGAGCACCGGGACGCGGTCGTCCCCGTACTTCTTGCGCACGCCCTCCATACCGAGCGAGTCGGTGACCACCACGCCGTCGTAGCCGAGGCGTTCGCGCAGGATGCCGGTGAGGATCGGCCGGGAGAGGGTCGCCGGATCCTCACTCTTGTCGAACGCGGGCACGACGATATGCGCCGTCATGATCGAATCTATCCCCGCCGCGATGGCCGCCTTGAAGGGCGGCGCGTCCAGCCGCTCCCACTCCTCGGCGGAGTGGTGGATGTACGGGATCCCGATGTGGCTGTCGGTGTCGGTGTCGCCGTGGCCGGGGAAGTGCTTGGCGGTCGCGGCCACACCGGCCCCCTGATACCCCTTCACCTCCGCGGCGACGAACCGGGCCACCGCCTTGGGGTCGGCGCCGAACGACCGCACGCCGATGACCGGGTTCGCGGGATTGACGTTCACATCGGCGGTGGGAGCGTAGTCCTGGCGGATGCCCATGGCGTACAGCTCGGCGCCGGAGATCCGGCCGACCGTCTCCACGTCCTCCCGCGAGCCGCCCGCGGCCAGGGCCATCGCCCCGGGGAAGAGGGTGGCGGGCGCGCCGATCCGGGCCACTATCCCGTGTTCCTGGTCGGTGGCGATCAGCAGCGGCACGGGAACGCGCTGGGCGGCGCCCGCCTTCTGGATACCGTTCGAGAGATCGGCGATCTGGCGCGGATTGCGGGTGTTGTGCGCCCAGGAGAAGTAGATGATGCCGCCGACGTGGTACTTCGCGATCAGCTCGGCGGCGTTCGAGACGCCGATCTCCTTGCGGTTGGCCTCGACGTCGGCGGGATCGGGCGCGGTGGCGGAGTGCCCGAACACCCGCATCACGAAGAGCTGCCCGACCTTCTCCTCCAGGCTCATCCGGCCAATGAGCGCCCGCATGCGGTCGCGCACGTCCCGCGCCGGCCCGGCGGGCACGGCATGGGCGGCACCGGCGGTGGCCACCGCGGTCGCCGCGGCAGCAGCAGCGGTCAGGACGGCACGTCTGGAGTGGCCGGCGGGGCCGGAGTGATCGGTGGCTGTGGAGTGATCGGTGGGGGCAGAGTGATCGGTGGCTCTGGAGTGATCGGCAGGGCTGGGGCGAGCGGTACGTCTGGAGTGCATGTGCGCTCCTTCCGGAGGGCTCCTCGGAGGCTTCCTCGGTGACTTACTCAGACTTACTCAGGCTTCCTCGACGACTTCCTCAGTGCCGGTAGCACCAGATGGCCGGGTCGCGACACAGACCGCTCCCACCCGCCCAGTCCCAGGCATATAGGCGTATTGAAGGAAACTGCCAAGGAGACACGGATATCCGGAAAACAATTGCCGGTCAATGCCCCAGCACCAACCGGGTGATCACGCGAGTGGGGGTAGGGAGGGGGGAGGCGCGGGGGCGCCGGGGCGTGCCGACGGGGAGGCGCAGGGGTGCCGGGGTGTGGCGAGGGGGCTGCCGGTGCGTGGCGACGGTGAGGCGCGGGGCGCGGCGGTGTCGGGAGCGTGGCGACGGGGAGGCGGGCTTGAGGCGGAGGCGTCCCCGAACGGCGGTCGGTCCGGGCGGAGATCCGCCACCGGCGCGTGAGGAGGGGGGTGCGCCGGTGGCGGTGTGCTGCCGGCCGCAGGCGGTGGAGAGGGTGGTCAGCGACGCAGCCAGCAGCGAGGCCGACACCGCTTTGCGGAGACTCACCGGCAGTACGTCGTTGTGACGGACCGGCAACGCCCTGGGTTCCCCGGAACAGCCGCACCCCGCAAGATTGGTACAGATTGGTACTACTGGCACACGGTGGACCGCCGCGAGGGCCGCGCGGTGGACCGCCGCGAGGGCCGCGCGGTGGGCCGCCGCGAGGGCCCAAGAGCCGCCCGAGCGCCGCCCCGAGGTCCTCACTTCCCCGGACTCATCCTCGCCTCCTCGGGCTCATCCTCCTCCCTTCCCTGGGCTCGCCCTTACTTCTCCAACTTCTCCAACGTGGTCAGGAGCTGCTCCAGATGTTGGCGGCCGGGGCGGAGAAGGTCGGGGAGTGCGGGGGCCTCGCGGTACCACCGCTTCTCGTACTCCCAGCACAGCCAGCCGTCCCAACCGTCCCCGACGAGCGCGCCGAGGCAGCCGGCCAGCGGGAGCACCCCGGCACCGAGCGGCAGCGGCGTCTTGTCCTCGGCCGAGGCGACGTCCTTGACCTGGACATAGCCCAGATGGGGAGCGAGCACGGCCTGCGTGGCGGCCGGGTCCTCACCGCCGAGCCAGGTGTGCAGCACGTCCCACAGCGCACCGACCGACCCGTGCCCCACCGGCCCGACCACACGCGCCGCCGCGGCCCCCGTACGGTGCGAGTCGTGCGTCTCCAGCAGCACGGACACCCCGCGGTCCGCGGCGAGCGGCGCGATGGCCCCGAGCCGGCGCGCGGCGTCCGCGTCGGCCTCCGCGGCCGGCCGGTCACCCGCGCCGGGGAACACCCGTACGTACGAGGCGCCCACATCCGCCGCAAGGCCGACCAGCCCCGCCAACTCGTCCGCGACCGCCGCCTCACCCGCCGCGTCCTGAGCCTCGGCGACCTTCGCGTACCCCGCGATGGTGAGGATCTCCACCCCGGCGTCCGCGAACTCCCTGGCGACCTCGGCACGTTCACCGGGACCGAGCCCCGTGTGCACCGGTTCCTCCGGATGGGCGCGCAGCTCCACCCCGTGGTACCCGGCACCGGCGGCAAGCCCGGCCACGTCCCGTACCGGCATACCGGGCACGCCCAGCGTCGAGAAGGCGAATCGCATAGCCCTACAGCCCTACCTTTCCCAGCCCTTCACGAAGAACCTCGTACCGTCCCCACCGCACGACTACCCAACGACCCGCAACCGGGCCCCCGGGCCCACAGCCCCGGCCGGCGACTCCCCGTCACAGTGACAGTCATAGCCACAGCCGCAGCCACGGTCTCAGCCCACGGCTCCTTGCCGCAGCCAAGGCTCACAGTCCCAGCCGGCGGTTCACCGTCCCGGCCGACGACTCACAGCCGCAGTCGCCAGTCCTGCCCGACCAGGTCCTGTCCGAAACTGTGGTGCGGCCGCTCGGCGACCAGCTCGAACCCGGCCCGCTCGTAGATCCGCCGGGCGGACGTCAGGACGCTGTTGGTCCACAGCACCAGCTCCTCGTACCCGGCGTCCCGGGCGAAGTCCGTGCAGGCCGCCACCAGCCGCCCCCCGATGCCATGACCGCGGGCCTCCGGCTCCACGAGCAGCAACCGCAGCCGAGCCGTGCGTATCCGCTGTATCCGCTCCCGCCGACCGCTCTGACCTTCCCCGCCCCCGCTTCCCGCCTCGGTCGTGCCCCCGCTCTCCCCCTCGGCATCGACCTGCGCCCCCTCGTCCGGCCGGTCCCGTACGCACATCACCTGGCCCGCCGGTTTGCCGTTCAGCTCGGCGATCCAGGCACGGTCCCAGTGCGGGTCGAAGTGCTCGGCGAACTCGGCGACGATGTGGGCCACCAGCGCTTCGTAGGAGAGGTCGAAACCGTACTCGCGGGCGTACAGCTCGGCATTGCGCTGCACCATCCAGCCCAGGTCACCGGGGCGCGTGGTCCGCAGGGCCACCTGGTCCGACGCCGACCCGGAAGGGGCGTCGGACGCGGGCTGCGGACAGGCTTCCGATCGGTCGACATCCGACGGGCCGGCATCCGATGGGCCGGTGTCGCCGAGCAGCTCGCGGATCGTCGACATGGACTCCACCAGCCGGGCACGGTCCGGTCCGGGCAGCTGTTCCAGAAGTCGGCCGGCGCTGTCCTGCGACCGCTCCTCCAGGGTGGTCGCCGCCTCCCGGCCGTGCGCGGTGAGCATGACGCGCCGGCGTCGCGAGTCCTCCTCCGAGCGGCCGGTGGTGATCAGCTCGCGCTCCTCGAACTTTCCGAGCAGACGGCTGAGATACCCCGCGTCCAGGGAGAGGGTGACCCGCAGGTCCGCGGCGTCCACCTGACCAGGGCTGTTGGCGAGCTCGTACAGCAGCCGGGCCTCGGTGAGCGTGTACGGACTGTAGAGATGGCGGCCGTAGTCGAGCGCGCCGATGAGGTTGGTGTAGAAGCGGTTGAAGCGGCGGAATTCCTGGACGGTCATGGCATCCCCCAAAAACCTTGACTGAGTCAAGAATAGGGCGGAGCCGTCGACTTGCGTATCACCAATTCGGATGAAAGCAGCACCACGCCGTCCGCCGGCGCCGGCTCCCGCCCCATCGCCAGCCGGCCCGCCCGCGCTCCGGCCTCGGTCAGCGGCAGCCGGACGGTCGTCAGCGCCGGCACCGCGTCCGTGCTGAAGGGCAGATCGTCGAAGCCGGCGACCGAGACGTCCTCGGGGACCCGCAGCCCGTGCTCGCGCAGCGCGGCGCAGACGCCGAGCGCGACCGTGTCATTGGCCGCGACGACGGCGGTCAGATCCTCGTCCTGCCGGAGGAGTTCGTGGGCTGCCGCGTAGCCGGAGGCCCGGTCGTAGGCGCCGTGGACCGTGCGGCCGGGTACGTCCTCGATGCCGTGCGCCGCGAGGGCGGCACGGTGGCCCTCCAGCCGGTGCCGGGTGGTGGTGAGCCCCTCGGGTCCCGCGACGCATCCGATGCGGCGGTGGCCGAGGGCGACCAGGTGCTCGGTCAGCGACCGCGCACCGCCCCGGTTGTCGAACGCAACGGTCAGCGGAGCAGGCCCCGTATCAGCACCGGAAGCCGAGGAAGCCCCCGCCGGACCTTCCGCCGAACCCCCGTCGCCCGTCGGCACCCCCACCGCCAGCGGCGGCCGCCCGCACAGCACTACCTGGGTCCCCGCCGCGGACAGCCGCGCCACGCGGGCCGCCAACGCCGCCGTATGAGCGGGGTCCTCGGTCGCGCCACCGGTCAGTACGACGGCGCCGGCCCGCTGGCGGTGCAGCAGCGTGAGGTAGGTCAGCTCGCGCTCCGGGGAGCCGCCCGTGTTGCAGACCACGGCGAGCTTCTCGCCGCCGGAGGTGCTGTCGCCGCTCATCTCCGACTGCACCGCGCTCGCGAGTATTCCGAAGAACGGGTCGGCGACGTCGTTGACGAGGATGCCGACCAGGTCGGAGGTGGCCGCGGCGAGCGCACTGGCCGGTCCGTTCGCGACGTACTCCAGTTCCGCGACCGCCCGAAGTACCCGGTCGCGGGTGGCCTCGGCCACCGGATAGTTGCTGTTCAGCACGCGTGAGACGGTCGCCGCCGAGACTCCCGCCCGCGCGGCGACGTCCGCCAGTGTCACGGTCATATCGCTCCCCGTCCCCCTTCCTGCGGCGCCCCGTACGGCGTCGCCCCTCTTGTGGCGCCTCGCGTCGCAGGCTAGCTTCTCTCGCGATGGAAAGCGCTTTCTATGCGTGACCGGGTGAGCAACTCCGGGCGCTGGGGGCCGCGCGCCCTTCGTCGGCGCTTTCCGTGCGCTTGTCCGTTCGCGGACCACGTGGGCCGCGACCGGTACCACCGGTTGATGTGAGGGGTCGGGTTGTGACACGCAAGACCGTACGGATCGCCATGAACGGCGTGACCGGGCGCATGGGCTACCGCCAGCACCTGCTCCGCTCGATACTCGCCCTGCGCGAGCAGGGCGGCCTGGACGTGGGCGGGGGCACGGTGATCTGGCCCGAACCGGTCCTGGTCGGCCGCGCGGAGCACAAGCTCGCGGCCATGGCCGACCGGCACGGCCTCACGGAGTGGTCCACCGATCTGGACACGGTGCTGGCCGACGACAGCATCGACATCTACTTCGACGCGCAGGTCACCGCCGCCCGCGAGGAGGCCGTCAAGAAGGCGATCGCCGCGGGCAAGCACCTCTACGTGGAGAAGCCCACCGCCACCGGGCTCGACGGTGCGCTCGAACTGGCGCGGCTGGCCCAGGCTGCGGGCATCAAGCACGGCGTCGTCCAGGACAAGATCTTCCTGCCGGGCCTGCTGAAGCTGAAGCGGCTCATCGAGGGCGGCTTCTTCGGGCGCATCCTGTCCATACGGGGCGAGTTCGGCTACTGGGTCTTCGAGGGCGACTGGCAGGAGGCGCAGCGCCCGTCGTGGAACTACCGGGCCGAGGACGGCGGCGGCATCGCGACGGACATGTTCCCGCACTGGGAGTACGTACTGCACGAGCTGTTCGGGCCGGTACGCACCGTCCAGGCCCAGCTGGCCACCCACATCCCGCGCCGCTGGGACGAGGCCGGGAAGCCGTACGAGGCGACCGCCGACGACGCCGCGTACGGGATCTTCGAGCTCGCGGGCGGCGCTGTCGCGCAGATCAACTCCTCCTGGGCGGTGCGCGTCAACCGGGACGAGCTGGTGGAGTTCCAGGTGGACGGCACGGAGGGGTCGGCGGTCGCAGGCCTGCGCCGCTGCCGGGTGCAGCACCGTTCCGCGACTCCCAAGCCGGTCTGGAACCCGGACCTGCCGGCCACGGAGGACTTCAGGGCGCAGTGGCAGGAGGTGCCCGACAACGAGACGTTCGACAACGGCTTCAAGGAGCAGTGGGCACTCTTCCTGCGCCACGTGGTGCTCGACGAGCCGTGGCGGTGGGACCTCATGGCGGGCGCGCGCGGCGTGCACCTCGCCGAACTGGGCATCCGCTCGGCGCAAGAAGGACGCCGCCTGGACGTACCGGAGCTGAGCCTGTGAGCGCCTCTTCCGAAACCGACGCCGCGCCTGAAGGAACGCCTGTGAGCGCCGCACCCGTAGGTGCGGCGGTCCCCTTCACCTCCCGTACCGTCTTCGCCGCCGCGCACGTCGTCGCCGACCCGAAGGCCGACACCGCCCCCGACGGCCCCGCCGTGCTGGACTGGGACGCCACCCTCGCCTTCCGGCGCCACCTGTGGTCGCACGGCCTGGGCGTCGCCGAGGCCATGGACACCGCGCAGCGCGGCATGGGCCTGGACTGGCCGACCGCCGCGGAGCTGATCCGGCGGTCGGCCGCCGAGGCCAGGGCGGTGGGCGGCCGGATCGCCTGCGGCGTGGGCACCGACCAGCTCCCGCCCGGGGAGGCGGGGCTGCCGGACGTGCGCGCCGCCTACGAGGAGCAGCTCGCCCTCGTGGAGGAGGCCGGCGGACAGCCGATCCTGATGGCGTCGCGGCAGCTGGCGGCGGTCGCAGCCGGGCCCGAGGCGTACGCGGAGGTGTACGGGCACCTGCTCCGGCAGAGCAGCGAGCCGGTCATCCTGCACTGGCTCGGCCCGATGTTCGACCCGGCGCTGGAGGGCTACTGGGGCAGCGACGGTCTCGACGCGGCCACCGAGACGTTCCTGCAGATCATCGCCGAGCACCCGGACAAGGTCGACGGCGTGAAGGTGTCGCTGCTCGACGCGGACCGAGAGGTGGCGCTGCGCCGCCGGCTGCCGAACGGCGTGCGCTGCTACACGGGCGACGACTTCCACTACCCCGAACTGATCGCCGGCGACCAGCGCGGCTTCAGCCACGCGCTGCTGGGCGTCTTCGACCCGCTCGCGCCGCTGGCCGCCGAGGCCGTGCGCCTGCTGGACACCGGGAACACCGCCGCGTTCCACAAGGTCCTGGACCCCACTGTGGAGCTGGCCCGGCACCTCTTCGAAGCGCCGACCCGCTACTACAAGACCGGCGTCGTCTTCCTGGCCTGGCTCTCGGGCCACCAGGCGCACTTCACGATGGCGGGCGGCCTGCAGTCGGCCCGCTCCCTGCGGCACCTGCGCCGGGCGTACGAACTGGCGGGCGGACTCGGCCTGTTCCCGGACCCCGAACTGGCCCGGCACCGTATGGCGCAGCTGACCGCCGTACTCGGAGGAGACGCATGACCGGCCGCAACACGAAGGACGACCTCGCGCGCCTCAGTCTCAACCAGGAGACGGTCAAGCAGTGGTCGCTGCCCGAGCTGGCGGACGGCTGCGCGGCGGCCGGGCTGCGCCACGTGGGCCTGTGGCGCGAGCCCGTACAGAAGTACGGCGTGGACGCGGCCGCCAAGCTCATGCGGGAGGCGGGGCTGACCGTCACCAGCCTGTGCCGCGGCGGCTTCTTCACCGCGGTCGCCCCCCAGGAGCGCGCCGCCGCGCTCGACGACAACCGGGCGGCGATCGACGAGGCCGCGACCCTCGGTACGGACACGCTCGTCCTGGTGTCCGGCGGTCTGCCGCCCGGCAGCCGGGACCTGCACGGGGCGCGGGAGCGGGTGGCCGAGGCGCTGGCCGAGCTGGGGCCGTACGCCGCAGAGCGGGGCGTACGGCTGGCGATCGAACCGCTGCACCCGATGTACGCGTCGGACCGCTGCGTCGTCTCCACGCTCGCCCAGGCGCTGGACCTTGCAGAGCGGTTCCCCGTTGAGCAGGTGGGGGTGGTCGTGGACACGTACCACCTGTGGTGGGACGACACGGTCGGGGAGGGGATCGAACGGGTGGGGCGCGGCGGGCGGCTCGCGGCGTTCCAGCTCGCCGACTGGGTGACCCCGCTGCCCGAAGGGGTACTGCTCGGCCGCGGGCAGCTCGGGGACGGGGCCGTGGACCTACGGTGGTTCCGCGAACGGACCGAGGCGGCGGGGCACGACGGGCCCATCGAGGTCGAGATCTTCAACCCGGGCCTGTGGGCGCGGGACGGCGCCGAGGTACTGGCCGAGGTGATCGCCCGTTACCGGGAGCACGTGCTGCGCCCAGAGTGAGGCGGGCACGCGCAAGAGAGCCCGGGTGCCCCGCTGAACGCGCCGTGTGCGCCGTGCGTAGGGGCGCGGGCCGCGATGCGAACTGCGCCGAAAGAGGGGCGGAACCACGCAACCGTTCCGGCCTTTTGGAGGTCGTACTGGACATCGGCGCCTGGTGGCGGGGGAGACCGGGGGATGGTCAGGCGCCGATGAAGGGGGGACCCGAGGGGGGACCGAGGGGCCCGGCAGTACGCCGGGCCCCTCGAAATGTCCAGTCGAGATGTCCCGCCTGTGGACAACCCACAGGCCCGGCCGCCGGGTTGTCCACAGGCCCCCGGCGATGTCCGATCCCGGCGGTACCTTCGGTTCCATGCAGCGAACGCGCGGGGGAGGCCCGAACAACCCACCCGGCCAGGCCGTCGTCGAAGGCGTCCTGGAGCGGATCACGTACGCCAACGAGGACAACGGCTACACCGTCGCGCGCGTCGACACCGGCCGCGGCGGCAATGACCTGCTCACGGTGGTCGGGGCGCTGCTCGGTGCCCAGCCGGGCGAGTCGCTGCGCATGGAGGGCCGCTGGGGCTCCCACCCCCAGTACGGCCGCCAGTTCACGGTCGAGAACTACCGCACGGTCCTGCCCGCCACCGTGCAGGGCATCCGCCGCTATCTCGGCTCCGGCCTGATCAAGGGCATCGGCCCGCGGATCGCCGACCGGATCACCGAGCACTTCGGCACGGACACCCTCGAGGTCATCGAGAAGGAGCCGAAGCGCCTCATCGAAGTGCCCGGCCTCGGGCCGAAGCGGACGAAGATGATCGGCGCGGCCTGGGAGGAACAGAAGGCCATCAAAGAGGTCATGGTCTTCCTCCAGGGCGTCGGTGTGTCCACCTCCATCGCGGTGCGGATCTACAAGAAGTACGGCGACGCGTCCATCTCCGTCGTACGGAATCAGCCGTACCGCCTCGCCTCCGACGTCTGGGGCATCGGCTTCCTGACCGCCGACCGCATCGCCCAGTCGGTGGGCATCCCGCACGACAGCCCGGACCGGGTGAAGGCAGGCCTGCAGTACGCGCTGTCCCAGTCCACCGACCAGGGGCACTGCTTCCTGCCCCAGGAGCAGTTGATCGCCGACTCCGTGAAGCTGCTTCAGGTGGACACGGGGCTGGTCATCGACTGCCTGGCGGAGCTGGCCGAGGACCCGGAGGGCGTCGTACGGGAGACCGTCCCCGCCCCGGACGGCGGCGAGCCCGTGACAGCCGTGTACCTCGTCCCCTTCCACCGCGCCGAGCTGTCCCTGGCCGGGCGGCTGCGGCGGCTGCTGCGGGCCGCGGAGGACCGGATGCCGGCCTTCCACGACGTGCCCTGGGACAAGGCGCTGGCGTGGCTCGCCGACCGTACGGGAGCGGAGCTGGCGCCCGAGCAGGAGGCGGCGGTGAAGCTGGCGCTGACCGAGAAGGTCGCGGTGCTCACCGGCGGTCCCGGCTGCGGCAAGTCCTTCACGGTCCGCTCGGTGGTGGAGCTGGCGCGCGCCAAGAAGGCGCAGGTGCTGCTCGCGGCGCCGACCGGGCGGGCCGCCAAGCGGCTGGCCGAGCTGACCGGCGTGGAGGCCGCCACGGTGCACCGGCTGCTGGAGCTGAAGCCCGGCGGGGACGCCGCGTACGACCAGGACCGCCCGCTGGACGCCGACCTCGTGGTGGTCGACGAGGCGTCGATGCTGGACCTGCTGCTCGCCAACAAGCTCATCAAGGCCGTGCCGCCGGGCGCGCACCTCCTCCTCGTGGGCGATGTGGACCAGCTGCCGTCCGTGGGCGCCGGGGAGGTGCTGCGCGACCTGCTCGCGGACGGCAGCCCGGTGCCGGCCGTACGGCTGACCAGGATCTTCCGGCAGGCGCAGCATTCGGGTGTGGTGACCAACGCGCACCGGATCAACGCCGGGACGCTGCCGATCACGACCGGGATGCCCGACTTCTTCCTCTTCCCGCAGGAGGACACCGAGGAGGCCGGGCGGCTGACGGTCGATGTGGCGGCCCGCCGTATCCCGGCGAAGTTCGGCCTCGACCCCCGGAGGGACGTACAGGTGCTCGCCCCGATGCACCGCGGTCCGGCCGGCGCGGGGGCGCTGAACGGCCTGCTGCAGCAGGCGGTCACCCCGGCCCGCCCCGACCTCCCCGAGCGCCGCTTCGGCGGCCGGGTTTTCCGCGTGGGCGACAAGGTCACCCAGATACGGAACAACTACGAGAAGGGCCGCAACGGCGTCTTCAACGGCACGGTGGGGGTCGTCACGGCCCTGAGTGTCGAGGACCAGCGGCTGACCGTGCTGACCGACGAGGACGAGGAGGTGCCGTACGACTTCGACGAGCTGGACGAGCTGGCGCACGCGTACGCCGTGACGATCCACCGTTCGCAGGGAAGTGAGTACCCGGCAGTGGTGATTCCCGTCACGACGGGGGCGTGGATGATGCTCCAGCGCAATCTGCTCTATACGGCGGTTACCCGGGCAAAGCGATTGGTGGTGCTGGTGGGGTCGCGCAAGGCTCTGGGCCAGGCGGTGCGGACGATATCGGCGGGTCGCAGGCATACCGCGCTGGATCACCGGCTTGGCGGCACGATGTGAGGTGTCACCCCTTTCCCCATTGGGGCGAAGGGGCGCAAGATGGGCAGCTGGGCGGCACTGAGTGCCGCCTTAGGGCCCTATGGCCGACCCCGAGTGCACATCCAAGGTCCAAATGGGGGAAGGTATAGGCAGTCAGGGCACCTCGAAGAAGAGGCACAACGTCGGTGAGGGATGACGTGAGCGACAACTCTGTAGTACTGCGTTACGGGGACGGCGAATACACCTACCCGGTCGTCGACAGCAGCGTCGGCGACAAGGGCTTCGACATCTCGAAGCTGCGCGCACAGACCGGTCTGGTGACCCTGGATTCCGGTTACGGCAACACCGCTGCGTATAAATCCGCGGTCACCTATCTCGACGGTGAGGCGGGCATTCTCCGGTACCGCGGCTACCCGATCGAGCAGCTCGCAGAGCGCAGCACGTTCATCGAGACCGCGTACCTGCTCATCAACGGCGAGCTGCCGACCGTCGACGAGCTGTCCTCCTTCAAGGAGGACATCACCTACCACACGCTGCTCCACGAGGACGTCAAGCGCTTCTACGACGGCTTCCCGCGGGACGCCCACCCGATGGCGATGCTGTCCTCGGTCGTCAGCGCGCTGTCCACCTTCTACCAGGACAGCCACAACCCGTTCGACGAGCAGCAGCGCTACCTCTCCAGCATCCGGCTGCTGGCCAAGCTGCCGACGATCGCGGCGTACGCGTACAAGAAGTCCGTCGGCCACCCGGTCGTCTACCCGCGCAACGACCTCGGTTACGTCGAGAACTTCCTGCGCATGACCTTCTCGGTGCCCGCCGCCGAGTACGACCTGGACCCGGTCGTCACCAGCGCCCTCGACAAGCTGCTGATCCTGCACGCCGACCACGAGCAGAACTGCTCGACCTCGACCGTGCGTCTGGTCGGCTCCTCGCAGGCGAACCTCTTCGCCTCGATCTCGGCCGGCATCAACGCGCTGTGGGGCCCCCTGCACGGCGGTGCGAACCAGTCCGTGCTGGAGATGCTGGAAGGCATCCAGCGCGACGGCGGCGACGTCGACACCTTCATCCGCAAGGTGAAGAACAAGGAAGACGGCGTGAAGCTCATGGGCTTCGGGCACCGCGTCTACAAGAACTTCGACCCCCGGGCGAAGATCATCAAGGCGGCGGCGCACGACGTCCTCTCCGCGCTGGGCAAGTCCGACCAGCTGCTGGACATCGCCCTGAAGTTGGAGGAGCACGCGCTGGCCGACGACTACTTCGTCGAGCGCAAGCTCTACCCGAACGTGGACTTCTACACCGGCCTGATCTACCGGGCCATGGGCTTCCCGACCGAGATGTTCACCGTGCTCTTCGCGCTCGGCCGGCTCCCCGGCTGGATCGCCCAGTGGCACGAGATGATCAAGGAGCCCGGCTCCCGCATCGGCCGTCCGCGCCAGATCTACACCGGCGTGGTCGAGCGCGACTTCGTGCCGGTCGAGCAGCGCTGACCCCAGGCTTTGTCGTCCGCCGGCCCGCAGTGCGGGCCGGCCAGGGCCCGCCGCGCGCCGCGAAAGCGGCTGCAAAAAGGCGAAAAGCGCCCCTCGCTCCAGATCCCCCCACGGGTCCGGAGCGGGGGGCGCTTCCCTTTCCCGGGTCGGATTCCCCCCACGGGATCCGTCCGGGCGTCCATTGAGGGCACCCTGCTCTACTGCATTGCGCGAGCTGCCGGGACGCGCACGTACGGGAGGGCCGCTCAAAGCTCCCCGGGCACGTCGCCCCGGCCACGCGTACCGGACGAAGTCCCCCAAGACCGGTCCGGTTGCCTAGTACAAGCCCCGCCGGGGTGCTTGTACTGCACGGTTAGACTCACGACCCCCTCGAATGGTTACGTCCGAACCTCTGTGATCTGGGTCTCTTGCCATATCGGGCGAATACGGTCAAGGGTCCCTGTCAGGAGATCGGGGCCCCAGTGTATGGGTACGGTGCGGGTTGTGAGAACTGTGTGAAGGTCCCCAATCAGGTGAAGAACCCCACCCAGTTACCGGCGAAGAACGGGAACTTCCCGGGCCCTGCGTGTATCCCGGGAGCTCCGTTCCATGCAGTTCCATGCAGGGGCTGTCCGCCCCGCAGAGTCTCCTATGTGAAGGACCGCAGCCGCAGGCTGTTCGTCACCACGAAGACCGACGAGAACGCCATCGCCGCGCCCGCGATCATCGGATCGAGCAGCCCGGCCACCGCGAGCGGGATCGCCGCGACGTTGTAACCGAACGCCCAGAACAGATTGCCCTTGATCGTTCCCAGGGTGCGCCGGGCGAGCCGGATGGCGTCGGCCGCGACCCGGAGATCCCCGCGGACGAGGGTGAGGTCGGCGGCCTCGATGGCCGCGTCGGTACCGGTACCGATGGCCAGGCCCAGGTCGGCCCGGGCGAGCGCGGCGGCATCGTTCACGCCGTCCCCGACCATCGCGACCGACCGGCCCCGCTCCTGCAGCCGCTGTACCACCGCGACCTTGTCCTCCGGCATGACCTCGGCGAACACCTGGTCGGGATCGATGCCGACCTCTCGGGCGACGCTCGCCGCGACGGCCTTGTTGTCGCCGGTGAGCAGTACCGGGGTCAGCCCGAGCGACCGCAGTCGCGCGACCGCCTCCGTACTGCCGTCCTTCACGGTGTCGGCGACGGACAGCACGCCGCGCACCCGCCCGTCCCAGGCGACCAGGACGGCCGTACGGCCCGCGGCCTCGGCCCGGTCCCGGGCGTCGGCGAGCTCGGCGGGGAGCGCGGAATCCTCTGTGCCGGCCAGCAGGCGCTCGCGGCCCACGACGACCTCGTGGCCGTCCACCGTGCCGCGTACGCCCAGGCCCGCCACGTTCTCGAAGCGCTCGACCGCCGGAAGCTCCCCCACGCGCTCCTGTGCGCCCTCCGCGATCGCCCGGGCCACCGGGTGCTCCGAGGCGTGCTCCAGGGCGCCGGCGAGCCGCAGCAGGGTCTTCTCGTCCGTGTCCGCCGCCGGGACCGCCTCGTACAGGCTCATCCGCCCGGTGGTGACCGTGCCGGTCTTGTCCAGGACGACCGTGTCGACCCGGCGCGTGGACTCCAGTACCTCCGGGCCCTTGATCAGGATGCCGAGCTGGGCGCCCCGGCCCGTACCGACCATCAGCGCGGTCGGCGTGGCCAGCCCCAGCGCACACGGGCAGGCGATGATCAATACGGCGACCGCGGCGGTGAACGCGGCGGTGGCGTCGCCCGTGACCAGCAGCCGGACGACGAGCGTGGCGAGGGCGATCACCAGTACCACCGGCACGAAGACGGCCGAGATCCGGTCCGCGAGCCGCTGCGCTTCGGCCTTGCCGCTCTGCGCGTCCTCCACGAGCTGCGCCATCCGCGCGAGCCGGGTGTCCGCGCCGATGCGGGTGGCCTCGACGACGAGCCGCCCCGAGGTGTTCACGGTCGCGCCGGTCACGGAGTCGCCCGGCGCCACGTCGACCGGTACCGACTCGCCGGTGAGCATCGAGGCGTCCACGGCCGAGGTGCCCTCGACGACCGTCCCGTCCGTCGCGATCTTCTCCCCGGGCCGCACGACGAACCGGTCGCCGACGGTCAGCCGGTCCACCGGCTCCCGTACCTCCCGGCCGTTGCGCAGGACGGTCACGTCCTTGGCGCCCAGGTCCATCAGCGCGCGCAGCGCGGCGCCCGCCTTCCGCTTGGACCGGGCCTCCAGATAGCGCCCGAGCAGCAGGAACGCGGTGACGCCGGCCGCCGCCTCCAGGTAGATCGCGGACGAGCCGTCCCCGTGCCGGGCCGTCAGATCGAAGCCGTGCCGCATCCCCGGCATCCCGGCGTGCCCGAAGAACAGCGCCCACAGCGACCAGCCGAACGCGGCCAGCGTCCCGAGGGAGACCAGCGTGTCCATGGTGGCGGCGCCGTGCCGCAGGTTCGTCCAGGCCGCGCGGTGGAAGGGGTACGCGCCCCAGACGACGACCGGCGCGGCCAGCGTCAGGCACAGCCACTGCCAGTTGTCGAACTGCAGTACGGGAATCATCGACAGTGCGATCACGGGCGCGGCGAGCACGGCCGAGATGATCAGCCGCTGGCGCAGCGCCGCCAGGGCGCCGTCGGGCCCCTCCTGGGCTCCGGCTTCCTTCTCCTCGTGTGCGCCCGGCGCGGGGGCGGCCGGCTCCGGCTCGGGCTCCGGCTCGCGCGCCGTATACCCGGTCCGCTCCACCGTGGCGATCAGATCGGCGATCTCGACGCCCGGCTCATAGGCGACCCTCGCCTTCTCCGTCGCGTAGTTGACGGTGGCGGTGACGCCCTCCATGCGGTTGAGCTTCTTCTCCACGCGCGCGGCGCACGAGGCGCAGGTCATGCCGCCGATGGCCAGCTCGACCTGCGCCTGCACGGCTGTGTCCGGCATGGGGGTCAGGCCTGGCCCACGAGCTCGTAGCCGGCCTCGTCGACGGCGGCGCGCACGGCCTCCTCGTCGAGCGGGGCCTGCGAGACGACGGTGACGAGTCCGGTCGCGGCGACGGCCTCGACCGAGCTGACACCGGCGATCTCCGAGATCTCCTGCTTCACGGCGCCCTCACAGTGACCGCAGGTCATGCCGGTGACCTTGTAGGTGGTGGTGACGGTCTGGTCGGCCGGTGCGGACATGGGATTCTCCTAGTGCCGGGGTGACGGTTGGTGTCCTGTGTTCCACTGTATACCCCTAGGGGGTATGAATGCACGGGTATCCCGCGCCGCCGCCGAAAAACCCACCCGAACCCTACGGAATTGGCCATGCCGCCGTGATGGGGTCAGCCTGGAAGGGCACGAGGAACGCCGGGCCGAGGGATCGGGGCCGCCGTGAACGCGCTCGCCATCTACGGGCTGCTGGCACTGACCACCGCGCCACCACTCCTGCCCAACGCCGCCCTGCTCGCCTGGTCCGGCGTCCTCGCCGCCCACGGCACCCTCCACCTCCCCCTCGTCCTCCTGGTCGTGGCAGGGAGCGCGGTGGTGGGGGACCTGGTGCTGCATTTGGTGGCACGGAGGTTCGGGGGGCCGGTGCGGCGGTGGATGGGCCACAGCGCGCGGCGCCGGGTGTTCCTGGAACGCACGAGCCTGCTGATCGAACGGTACGGCGTGCCCTTCGTGGCGGGCGTCCGCTTCCTCCCGGCGGGGCGGGTCGCCGGGGCGCTCGCCACCGGCGTGGTCCGGTACCCCGTGCGGCGTTACCTCCTCGGCTGCGTGATCGCCGAGACGCTCTGGGCCTCGTACTCGGTCGGCCTCGGCTACCTCGGTGTCACGGCCACCAGCTCCCTCGTCCCGGCCCTCGCCCTGAGCCTCGGGCTCTCCACGGCGGTCTGCGGTGCGACGGCCCTGGTCCAGCACGTGGTGGTGCGGCGGCTGGCCGCTCGCTCAACGGAGCAGGTTGATGGCTGCCGCCGTGGTCAGGAGGAGGGTGAGGCGGGTGAAGAGGGGTTGGTTGAGGTGGGGGATGCAGCGGCGGCCGAGGTGGGCGCCGAGGAGGAGGGCGGGGAGGAGGGCCGCGTCGAGCAGGAGGGTGTGCGGGGTGAGCAGGCCGAGGCCGGCGCTGAAGGGCAGCTTGAAGGCGTTCACCAGGAAGAAGAACCAGGCCGCCGTGCCGAGGAAGCCGAGCATGCCGAGCCTTGAGGCGAGCAGGTAGAGGGACATCGCCGGGCCGCCCGCGTTGGCGACCATGGTGGCGAAGCCGGCCATGAGGCCGTAGAGGGGGGTGCGGAGGGAGCGGGAAGTACGGGGGCGGGCTGCTGTGTCGGTGGTCGTGCCGGGGCAGGGTGAGGTGGTGGCCGCCGCCTCCGTGCCCGAGGGGGGAGTGCCGGGCGGGGACTTTCGGGGGCGGCGTTGCCACAGGTGGTGGGCCGTGATGGTCAGGAGGAGGGCGCCGATGGTGCGGCGTATGAGGGTGTCGTCGGCGACGGCGGTGAACGCGACGCCCACGAGGACGCCCGCGGCGACCGACGGGAAGAGGCGGCGCAGGGTCGGGAGGTCGGCGTGGCGGCGGTAGGTCCGTACGGCGATGACGTCGCCGACGAGGAGGAGGGGCAGCAGGACGCCGGTGGACTCCTTGGCGGGGAGTACGGCGGCGAACAGGGCCACGCTGACGGCGGCCACGCCGCTGAGGGCGGTCTTGGAGAAGCCCGCCAGCAGCGCGGCCACCACCAGGGTGAGCAGGGGGAGCAGTTCCAGGCCGAGCACGGTGGTGACGCGGCTCAGGCGCGTACGTCGGCGATCGCGACCGGCTCGCCGGTGCGGCGCGAGCGGTCGCACGCCTCCGCGATGTAGAGCGCTTCGAGGGCGTCGGCGGCCGGGCAGGGGTTCTCCGCGCGACCCGCCGCGACCTCGGTGAAGGCAGTCAGCTCGGTGACGTACGCGTCGTGGAAGCGCTCCATGAACGTCGCGTACGGGGTGGCCTGCTGCCAGGAGAGCCGGGCCTCGGCGGTGGGCATCGGGGCGCGGTCGTCCAGGCCGACGAAGCGGGCGCCCTCGGAGCCGCACACCTCCAGTCGGACGTCGTGGCCCGCGCCGTTGTACCGGGTGGCGGTGACGGTCGCGAGGGTGTCGTCGTCGAAGCGGAGCAGCGCCGCGCAGGTGTCCACGTCGTCGCCGTCGGTGAAGAAGGACTCGCCCTTGTTGGCGCCCTGGGCGTAGACGGAGACGACCTCGCGGCCGGTCAGCCAGCGCAGGATGTCGAAGTCGTGGATGGAGCAGTCGCGGAAGAGGCCACCGGAGGTGGGGATGTACGCGGCGGGGGGCGGCGTCTGGTCCGACGTACAGGCGCGGAGGGTGTGCAGCCAGCCCAGCTCGCCGGAGCGGAGCGCGTCGCGGGTGGCGTTGTAGCCCGCGTCGAAGCGGCGCTGGAAGCCGATCTGTACGGGGACGGGGCTGTGCGCGGCGCGCTCGACGACGGCGAGGGTGCCGGGGACGTCGAGCGCCACCGGCTTCTCGCAGAAGACCGGGACCTCGTGGTCCAGGGCCTGGTGGATGAGAGAGGCGTGGGCGCTGGTGGCGGCGGCGATCACCACGCCGTCCAGACCGCCCGCGTACATGTCCTTGAGGGTGTCGGCGGCCTGGAGGCCGAGCTTGTCACCCAGCTCGTGGGCGCGGGCGGCGTCCGCGTCCGCGACGACGATCTCGTGCACGCCGGGGACGCTCTTCAGCGTCTCGGCGTGGAACGCGCCGATGCGGCCGGTGCCGATGAGGCCGAGCTTCATTGCTGCCACTCCCTTGTCCATCACCTTGGAACGGTCCAATCGCTGTCCAGGAACCCTGCATGTCCTTACATAGGGGTGTCAACCCTTGGGGAAGGGGGAGTGTGGTCGTGCGTTGACGGGTTCGTGCGGTGAATGGAAGGATTTCGCGCCATGGAACGGTCCAAGGAGTCTGCGGGGCGGGCGATGGCGCAGGGGGCGGCCGCCAGGCCCCCGACGATCCGCAGCGTCGCCGAGCGCGCGGGCGTCTCCAAGTCGCTGGTCTCCCTCGTGCTGCAGGGATCGCCGCAGGTCAGCGACGCCAAGCGGGCCGCCGTGCTGGAAGCGGTACGGGAGCTGGACTACCGGCCCAACGCCGCGGCGCGCAGCCTCGTGGCGCGGCGTACGCACACCGTCGGCGTGCTCCTCAACGACATGCGCAACCCCTGGTTCGTCGAGTTGCTGGACGGCCTGAACTCCGTACTGCACGCGCACGGCCTGCGGATGCTGATGGCCGACGGCCGGCTCAACCGGCACACGGGCGAGGACTTCACCCGTACGTTCGCCGAGCTGCGGGTGGACGGCCTGGTCGCGGTGGGCACGCTGCCGGACACCGGTGCGCTCGCGGAGGCCGCCGGGCGGCTGCCGACCGTCGTCGCCGGCACCCACGACCCGAAGCTGCCCCGGGTGGACACCGTCGCCAACGACGACGAGCGCGGCGCCCGGCTCGCGACCGAGCACCTCATCGGCCTCGGCCACCGCCGGATCGCGCACATCATGGGCCAGGGCAGCGTCGGGCAGCTGCGCCGGCGCGGCTACGAAGCGGCGATGCGCGCACACGGGCTGGACGACAGGGTGCTGATGGCGCCCAGCGACGCGACCGAGGAGGGCGGTTACCGGGCGGCGGTGCGGCTGCTCGGCAGTACGGGCCGCCGCACGAGCGGGGTCGAACGCCCCACCGCCGTCTTCGCGTTCAACGACATCACGGCCGTCGGCGCGCTCTCGGCGGCGCAGGAGCTGGGCCTCGACGTGCCCCGCGACCTCTCCCTCATCGGCTGCGACAACACGTATCTCGCGCGGATCCGGCACCTGTGGCTGACCACCGTGAACAACGCCAGTCACGAGGTGGGGCGGCGGGCCGCGCGGTGCCTGCTGGACCGGATGGACCGCCCGGACCGCCCCGCCGAACGGCAGCTCGTGGAGCCGACCTTGGAGGTCCGGGGGACGGCAGCGGCCCCGTACTGAGGCCCCGCACCGGGGCGGTACGGGGCCTTGAACGGACGAGGGACAACGGTCGGCGGACGGCGGCTGGGGCTCAGTCCTCGCGGTCGCGCCGGCCCCGGTGGCCGGGGCGGCGGGTCACCCATTCCCGCACGGTGTCGGCGAACCAGTACGGCTTGCCGCCCTCCACGAGGTCGGGTGGTGGCAGCAGGCCGTGCTTGCGGTAGGAGCGCACGGTGTCCGGCTGGACCCGGATGTGTGCGGCGATCTCCTTGTACGACCAGAGCCTCCGGTCGGTCATGTTCTGCGCACCTCCCTCGGCCGCACGCAGGGCGGCTCCAAGAGAGCCCGCGGGGGAACTGCGTACGGCGTGGCGATCACTCACCCTGTGCCCGGTGCAACGACGCCCTTGAGCAGCGGGGTCAGGCTGTTGAGGGCCTGTTACCGAAGACCCGCGTAACGGTGACGACGGTGACGCGGCCCGGACGGCCGTTTCCGTACGGAGAAGGGCGCCCTCGTACAGAGAACTCGTACGGAGCAGGGCCGGGCGATCGCCTCGCCCGGCCCCGCTCACCCCGTGGTCCCCCTAGTCACGCCCCTGTGGCCGCGGCCTTGCGCAGCTCGTGTTCCAGATCCTCCAGGGCCATGCCCTTGGTCTCCGGCGCGTACCGCTTGCAGAAGACCAGCGACAGCACGCACATGACGCCGAAGAGCCAGAACGTGAGGGCGGCGCCGGCCGCGTCCAGCAGCACCGGGAAGAGCAGCGCCACCCCGAAGTTGACGAGCCACATCACGAACACCGCCGCGCCCATGGCCAGTCCCCGCACCTTCAGGGGGAACATCTCGGCGAGCAGCAGCCACACCCCGGTGTTCAGCGTGGCCTGCATGAAGGCCATGTAGAGCACCATCAGGCCGAGTACGAGGTAGCTGACCCCGGTGGACTGCGGGAGGTGGAAGGACGCGCCGAGCAGGGCCAGGGAGACGGTCATCCCCGTCAGACCCCAGATCAACATCGGGCGGCGGCCGACCTTGTCGATCAGTGACATGCCGACCCCGGTGGCGAGCACGGAGATCGCGCCGACCGCGATGGTCGCGGTGATCGCGGCGTTCGTGCCCAGCCCGGTGGTCAGCAGGATCTTCGGGGCGAAGTAGATGACCGCGTTGACGCCGGTGATCTGCTGGACGATCGCGAGGCCGATGCCGACCAGGAGGATGCGGCGCACCCAGGGGGTGCGCAGTTCCTGCCAGGCGCCGCGCTGGGCGTTCTCCTCCAGGGCACGGGCCTGCTCGATGCGGGCCAGCTCGTCGTCCACTTCAGCGGCCGGCAGGGTACGCCGCAGGACGGCACCCGCTTCGTCCGTGCGCCCCTTGCTGATGTACCAGCGCGGAGTGTCCGGCAGGAAGAACAGGCCGATGAAGAGGGCGACGGCGGGCAGCGCGGCGAGGCCGAGCATCCAGCGCCACGCCTCCCAGTGCGCGAGCACCGCGTTGATCAGGTACGCCAGCAGCTGGCCGCTGACGATCATCAGGGAATTGAAGGAGACCAGCCGCCCCCGTATGTGCGGCGGGGCGATCTCCGACAGGTACAGCGGGGTGATGACGGACGCGCTGCCCACGGCGAGCCCGAGGACGAAGCGCGCCACCACCATGAAGGCGACCGAGGGCGCGAGCGCGACGGCTATCGCACCCCCGATGAACACCGCGCCCGCCCACAGCAGGGAGTTGCGGCGGCCGAGCCGGTCCGACATGCGGCCGCCGGCCAGCGAGCCGAAGGCCGCGCCGATCAGCAGGGCGCTGGTGATGACGCCTTCCCCGAGGGAGGTGAGGCCGAAGTGCTCCTCCATGAAGGGGAGGGCGCCGGAGACGACTCCGGTGTCGTAGCCGAACAGGGCGCCGCCGATGGCGGCTATGGCAGCGATGCCGACGATGAAGCGCTGGGCCTTCTTGCCGGCCGTGCGGGGGTCCTCGGGGGTCTCCTCGCGCACGGCGGTGCCCGGTCCGGTCGGGGCGGCCATCAGGTCAGCCCCAGTACCGGGTGACGTACTCGCCGATCGTCTCCCGCATGAAGCGGGAGGAGTCCTTCGCCCGTTCCTCCCAGGCGAAGACCGAGGAGACCAGCGTGCCGTCGAAGCCGTTGGCGGCCAGCTCCCGGAAGAGCTCGTCGAAGTCGACCTCGCCCTGGCCGATGTCCAGGTGCTGGTGGATCCGTACGGTCGAGCCCGGCGGGTTGACGATGTAGCGCAGCCCGGAGGAGCCGGTGTGGTCGAAGGAGTCGGCCAGGTGGACGGCGGTGGTCAGGTCGCCCGCGTGCTTCAGGATGCCCGGCGCGTCGTTGCCCTGATGGAAGGTGTGCGGCGCGCAGTACAAGAAGGACACCAGCGGGCTGTTGATGCCGCGGATCATGTCGACGGCGGCGTGGCCGTCCTCGATGAAGTCGTCCGGGTGCGGCTCCAGGGCGAGCGTGATGCTCTCCCGTTCGAAGACCGGCAGCAGCTCCTCCAGGGAGCGCCAGAACTGTCCCTCGCTGCGGTCGGCCTTCTCGGGGCGGCCGTTGAACTCCGAGTTCATCGCGGAGACGCCGAGGTCGGCGGTGATCTGGATGGCCCGCTTCCAGTACCGGACGGCGGCCTGGCGCTCGTCCTCGTCCGGCGAGGACCACTTGTACAGCGGGAGGACGGAGGAGATGCCGACGCCCGCCGCGGTCAGCTCCTTGCGGAACTTCTGCACGGTGCCGTCGTCCACGCGCGGATGCAGGAAGAAGGGGGTGAAGTCCTCGCGCGGCGACAGCTCGATCCACTCGAAGCCCAGTTCGGCGACGAGGCCGGGGAGTTCGAGCAGCGGGACGTTCCGGAACATGTACGGGTCAAGGGCGATCTTCACGGGAGGGGCAGCCTTTCGAAGTACAGGGAGGAGTCCGGGGCCCGGAGCGCTAGCGGTACAGGGCCGGGCGCTCGGCCAGTTCCACGGTGACGCGCTCGCCGGTCTCCTGGGCGCGCACGCCGGCCTCGCAGACGGCCGCAGCGGCGTAGCCGTCCCAGACGCTCGGGCCCTCGACCTCGCCGCGGCGGGTGGCGTCCACCCAGCGCTGCACCTGGTGGTCGTAGGCGTCGGCGAAGCGGTCCTCGAAGCCGGGGTCGATGGCGCCGCCCCAGCCGGTGGCGGTGTTGGCGAAGACGCCGTGGTTGTCGCCGATGCGGGCGGTGCCGTCGGTGCAGACCGCCTCGCACATCACCTGGTAGCCGAAGCCGCAGTTGACGAACAGCTCGGTGTCGACGATCTGGCCGGAAGCGGTCTCGAACAGGATGAGCTGCGGGTCGCTCAGGCCCTCGGGGGCCTTGTCGGTGGGCTTAGGGAAGAGCACGCGGACGGCAGTGATCTCCTCGTCCAGCAGCCAGCGGGTGACGTCGATCTCGTGCACGGCCGAGTCGTTGATCATCATCGCGTTGGTGAAGCCGGGCGGGCAGTTGGGGTTGCGGTGCTTGTTGTGCAGCATCAGCGGCCGCCCGTAGGCGCCCTGGTCCAGCTGGGCCTTGAGCTTCATGTAGTCGGCGTCGTAGCGGCGCATGAAGCCGACCTGTACGCGGCGGTGGCCCAGCTTCTCCTCGGCCTTCAGGACACGGAGCGCGGACTCGGCATCCGGGGTGAGCGGCTTCTCGCACAGCACCGGCAGGTCCCGCTCGAACGCGGCGAGCAGCGTGGCCTCGTGGGCCGGGCCGGGGGAGGCGATCAGTACCGCGCCGACCGCCGGATCGTCCATCGCGGCGACCGGGTCGGTGTAGGGCGTACACCCCTCGATGCCGTCGGCGATGGCCTTCACCCGGGCGGCGTCGATGTCCACCACGGCGGCGACCCGCGCGCCACTGATGACGTCATTGATGCGGCGTACGTGGTCCGAGCCCATCCGGCCGGTGCCGATGACCGCGACCCCGAGCGTTCCGTGCTGCGTCATGGTTCGTGCTCCTCGTCTTCATTGCGGAGTGGGGGAGTTACGCGCCGCAGGAGCGCAGGAAGCGGCGGGTGCGCTCGGCGATCGGGTACGGCTGGGTGGGCGGGCAGGGGTACATGTCCTGCTCGACGATGGCGAAGAGGTCCACGTCCAGGGCCTGCGCGGCCTCCAGGACGGGCGGCAGGGCGGGCACGCCGAGCGGCGGCTCGCACATCACGCCCTGCTTGACGGCGGGCCCGAAGGGGGTGCCGTTGGCCTGTACGTCGGCCAGGATGTCGGGGTCGACCTGCTTGAGGTGGAGGTAGCCGATCCGCTCGCCGTAGGTCTTGATCAGCTTGACGCTGTCGCCGCCGCAGTAGGCGTAGTGGCCGGTGTCCAGACAGAGGTTGACCAGCGAGGAGTCCGTGCCGTCAAGGAAGCGCTCGACGTGCTCCTCGGTGTCGATGTGGGTGTCGGCGTGCGGGTGCACCACGATGTCCAGGCCGAACTCGTCGCGTACCTGCTTCGCCAGCCGCTCCATGCCGCCGGTGAGGTGCTTCCACTGCTCGGTGGTCAGCTCGCTCGGCTCGATGAGCTCGGCGGTCTTGTCGTCGCGCCAGAAGGACGGGATCACGACGAGGTGCCCCGCGTCCATCGCCTTGGTCAGCGTGGCGACCTCGCTGACGTGCTGCCAGGTCGCGTCCCAGTTGTCGGGGCCGCGGTGCATCGAGGTGAAGATCGTGCCGGCCGACACTTTCAGGTCACGCTTGGCGATCTCGCCGTGGAGTACGGCAGGGTCGGTGGGGAGGTATCCGTAAGGCCCCAGTTCGATCCATTCGTAACCGGCCTCGCTGACCTCGTCCAGGAAGCGTTCCCAAGGGACCTGCTGGTCGTCCTCGGGGAACCAGACGCCCCAGGAATCGGGTGCCGATCCGACGCGGAGCCGGTCCAGACGGGGCACATCTGCGCTGGGTACGGGCATGGTGCGGCTCTCCTCTCACCGGTCGGCGGTGACCGGGAAGGGACGGGGTGGGGTTGTGGTGGCACAGCCTTCATCGGCCTGCCGAGCCTGTCAAGACTTCGTCCTGACATAAGGACTTAAGGACTTTGTAACGCGTGGTGACTCGGCCATCATCGCATCGTCGACGTCAGAATGTAAGGACAAACTGTTGACAGGGTGTGAGTCGCCCCGTTAGACCTGTGGTCGGAGCCGACCTGGCCGGAGCTTTCCAAGACCGGCCGTAGCGAAGGGGCGCACATGACCGAGCCGATCGACACCGGCCGCTTTGACCTGATCACCATGGGCCGCATCGGGGTGGACATCTATCCGCTGCAGACCGGCGTCTCGCTGGCCGAGGTGGAGACGTTCGGGAAGTTCCTGGGCGGCTCGGCCACCAACGTCGCGGTCGCCGCCGCCCGGCAGGGCCGCCGCACCGCCGTGATCAGCCGTACCGGTGCCGACCCCTTCGGCACGTACATCCACAACGCCCTGCGCGACTTCGGCGTGGACGACCGCTGGGTGACCCCCGTCGCGCAGTACCCGACCCCGGTCACCTTCTGCGAGATCTTCCCGCCGGACGACTTCCCGCTGTACTTCTATCGCCGCCCCAAGGCCCCTGACCTGGTCATCCGTCCCGAGGAGCTGGACCAGGACGCGATCCGGGCCGCCAAGGTCTTCTGGATCACCGGTACCGGCCTGTGCGAGGAGCCCAGCCGCTCCGCGACGCTCGCCGCCCTGGAGGCGCGCGGCAAGTCCGGCATCACCGTCTTCGACCTGGACTGGCGGCCGATGTTCTGGGGCGGCCAGGGCGGCGCCTCCGGGGACGGCGGCGAGACCGGCCCGCAGGCGATGGCCAACGCCCGTCCGTACTACGAAGCGGCGCTGGCGCACGCCACCGTCGCGGTCGGCAACGTCGACGAGGCGGAGGTTGCCACCGGCCTGCGCGACCCGAAGGCGTGCGCCCAGGCGCTGCTGGACATGGGCGTCGAGCTGGCCGTCATCAAGCAGGGCCCCAAGGGCGTGCTCGCCGTGCACCGCGACGGCCGCACCGCCGAGGTTCCGCCCACCCCGGTCGAGGTCGTCAACGGCCTCGGCGCGGGCGACTCCTTCGGCGGCGCCCTCGTGCACGGCCTGCTCTCCGGCTGGGAGCTGGAACCGATGATGCGGTACGCCAACGCCGCCGGCGCCATCGTCGCCGCCCGCCTGGCCTGCTCCTCCGCCATGCCGACCGCCACCGAGGTCGAAGCGTTCCTCGCGGAGCGCTGAGACCACCGCCGCACACCGCCCGCGTGGACATCGCGGGCGCTCAAGAAGGTGAGTTACGCCTTGACCACACCGCTCTCCGACCTCGTGCGGCTGCGGGCCCGGCACCCCGAAGCCGTCGCGGAAGCCGCGGCCCGCCGCACCCGCCGCCCCCTCATCGGCGACAGTGGCCGGCTGATGATCGTCGCCGCCGACCACCCCGCGCGCGGCGCGCTGGCCGTCGGCGACCACAAGCTGGCCATGGCGGACCGTTTCGACCTGCTGGAACGGCTCTCGCTCGCGCTGTCCCGGCCCGGCGTGGACGGCGTGCTCGGCACCGCCGACATCCTGGAGGACCTGCTCCTCATGGGGGCGCTGGAGAACAAGGTCGTGATGGGCTCGATGAACCGCGGTGGCATCGCCGGCGCGTCCTTCGAGATGGACGACCGCTTCACCGGCCACCGCCCGCAGGACATCGCACGGCTCCGCTTCGACTGCGGCAAGCTGCTGCTGCGCATCGACTACGACGACGCCGGGTCGCTGGACACCATGGAGTCCACGGCGCGCGCCATCGACGCCATGGCCGAGCGGGAACTGCCGCTCTTCGTCGAGCCGTTCATCTCCCGCCGGATCGACGGCAAGGTGAAGAACGACCTGAGCGCCGAGGCCGTGACCAAGTCCGTCGCCATCGCCTCCGGACTCGGCGGCACCTCCGCGTACACCTGGCTCAAGCTGCCGGTCACCGAGGACCCCGACGACATGGCGCAGGTCTGCGAGACCTCCACGCTGCCGACGGTGCTGCTCGGCGGCGACATCTCGGCAACCGACCAGGACGCGACGTACGAGAAGTGGCGCAAGGCCCTGCACCTGCCGACCGTGCAGGGACTGGTCGCCGGACGCTCGCTGCTCTACCCCGTGGACGGGGATGTGGCGGGGGCTGTGGATACCGCCGTCAGCCTTCTGTAGCCGCGGTTGGCGCGGAAGTTGTCCACAGGTCCTGTCACCGTCAGTGTTCAGTAGGAGACTTGACGTCATGAACGCCGAATCCACCTTCCACCGCCCGGCGGGCACCGCCGCCGACGGCCCGTACGCCCTCGACATCCATCCCAAGAACGCCGGCTGGGGATACTCCTCCCTCCGCGTGCTCGAGCTCCCGCCCGGCGGTCACCACTCCTTCGCCACCGGCGAGAGCGAGTGGATCGTGCTGCCGCTCTCCGGCGGCTGCACGGTGGCGGTCGACTCCGGCGAGGAGTTCGCGCTGACCGGCCGGGACAGCGTGTTCAGCGGCGTCACGGACTTCGCGTACGTCCCGCGCGACGCGCATGTGGGCATCGCCAGCGAGTCCGGCGGCCGCTTCGCGCTCACCGGCGCCCGCTGTTCGAAGCGCCTTCCCGCGCGGTACGGCCCGGCCTCGTCCGTCCCCGTCGAGCTGCGGGGTACGGGCAACTGCTCGCGCCAGGTCAACAACTTCGCCGCGGCAGCCCCCGCCGGAGGCGATGATGACTACGGTTTCGAATGCGACAAGCTCATCGCCGTCGAGGTGCTCACGCCGGGCGGCAACTGGTCCTCGTATCCGCCGCACAAGCACGACGAGTGCCGGCCGGGCGAGGAGTCCGAGTTGGAGGAGATCTACTACTTCGAGATCGCCGAGGCGCACGGCAGGCCCGGCCTCGGGTACCAGCGCGTGAGCCCCTCCGGTCACGGACAGAACACCGACGTGCTCGCCGAGGTCCGCAGCGGCGACGTCGTCCTCATCCCCGACGGCTGGCACGGCCCGTCCATCGCCGCGCCCGGCCACGACATGTACTACCTCAACGTCATGGCGGGCCCCGGCGAGGCCCGCGAGTGGCTGATCTGCGACCACCCGGACCACGGCTGGATCCGCGGTACGTGGCCCGAGCAGCCCGTCGACCCCCGCCTCCCCCTCTACAGCGCACCCGCAGGAGAAGCCCGATGACCGCCCCGACGACGCGCCGCCTCACGGTCGCGCAGGCCCTGGTCGAATTCCTCGCGCACCAGTACACCGAGCGGGACGGCGTACGGCACCGTCTCATCGCCGCGACCTGGGGCATCTTCGGCCACGGCAACGTCGCCGGACTCGGCCAGGCACTGCTGGAGTCGCAGCCCGCGGGATACGAGCGGGGAGCCGCCCCCGAGGCGCCGGGAATGCCCTACCTCCAGGGGCGCAACGAGCAGGCCATGGTGCACGCCGCCGTGGGGTACGCCCGCCAGTCCGACCGGCTCTCCGCGCAGGCCGTCACGACCTCCATCGGCCCCGGCGCCACCAACCTCGTCACCGGTGCAGCGCTGGCCACGGTGAACCGCCTCCCGGTGCTGCTGCTGCCCGGCGACACCTTCGCCACCCGCCCGGCCGAGCCCGTGCTCCAGCAGCTCGAAGTCCCGTACGCGGGCGACATCTCGGTCAACGACGCGTTGCGCCCGGTCTCCCGCTACTTCGACCGGGTCACCCGCCCCGAGGCACTGATCCCGGCAGCGCTGCAGGCCATGCGGGTGCTGGCCGACCCGGTCGAGACCGGTGCGGTCACCCTGGCGCTGCCGCAGGACGTGCAGGCCGAGGCGTTCGACTGGCCCGAGGAGTTCTTCGCCGACCGGGTCTGGCACGTCACCCGGCCGCAGCCGGACGCCGGCGCGCTCGCCGAGGCCGTGCACGCCATCCGCTCCGCCGAGTGCCCGCTGCTGATCGCGGGCGGCGGCGTCCACCACGCCGAGGCCGAGGAGGCGCTGCGCGCCTTCGCCGAGGCCACCGGCATCCCCGTCGCCTCGACCCAGGCCGGCAAGGGCTCGCTGCGGTACGACCACCCCGCGGACGTGGGCGGCATCGGGCACACCGGCACCGCGACCGCGGACGCGCTGGCCCGCGAGGCGGACCTGATCATCGGCGTCGGCACCCGCTACACCGACTTCACCACCGCCTCCGCGACGCTCTTCGCCCGGCCCAGCGTGCGCTTCGTCAACCTCAACATCGCCTCGTTCGACTCCCACAAGCTCGGCGCGCTCTCCCTGATCGCCGACGCCCGCGCGGGTCTGGAGGCGCTGACCCGCGAGCTCGACGGGCACCGCGTGGAGAAGGCGTACGAGGAGGCGTACGGCGCGGCCAAGGCCGAGTGGGAAATCCTGGTCGACGGCGCGTACCGAACCGGTGCGGAGGACGCGCGGCCCAGCCAGACGCAGCTGCTCGGACTGCTGGACGCGACCGTCGGCGACGACGACGTGATCATCAACGCGGCCGGCTCGCTCCCCGGTGACCTGCACAAACTGTGGCGCGCCCAGTCCCGCCGCCAGTACCACCTGGAGTACGGCTACTCCTGCATGGGGTACGAGATCCCGGCCGCGATCGGCGTCCGGATGGCCGCCCCGGACCGCCCGGTGTGGTCGCTGGTCGGCGACGGCACGTATCTGATGATGCCCACCGAGATCGTCACGGCGGTCCAGGAAGGCATCAACATCAACGTGGTCCTCATCCAGAACCACGGCTACGCCTCCATCGGCGGCCTCTCCGAGGAGACCGGCGCCGAGCGCTTCGGCACGGCCTACCGCTTCCGCGCCAAGGACGGCACGTACACCGGCGAGCCGCTCCCGGTGGACCTCGCCGCGAACGCGGCCTCGCTGGGCATGGACGTGATCCGCGCCGCGACCGTCGCCGAGCTGCGGTCCGCGCTCGCCGCGGCGCGTGCCTCGGACCGCCCCACATGTGTCTATGTCGAGACCGAAACGGCTGACACTGTGCCGGGCGCGCCCGCGGCCCAGGCCTGGTGGGATGTTCCCGTTGCCGAGACCGCGACGCGCGAGGCGGCGCTGCTCGCCCGCGAGGAGTACGACCGCCAGGCGGCCGGACGCCGCCGCCACCTCTGACCTCCGCTGAAGCTTTCGTCCCCAGAAAGGCCCCGCACATGAAGACCCTCAGCCACTGGATCGGCGGCAAGCCCGTCGAGGGCACCTCCGGCAACTTCGGTCCGGTCTACAACCCCGCCACCGGCGCCCAGGAGAAGCAGGTCCCCTTCGCCTCGGTCGACGAGGTCGACACCGCGGTAGCCACCGCCAAGGAGGCCTTCCGCACCTGGGGCACCAGCTCGCTCGCCAAGCGCACGGCGGTCCTCTTCAAGTACCGCGAGCTGGTCGACGCGCACCGCGAGGAGATCGCGCGGCTGATCACCGCCGAGCACGGCAAGGTGCACTCCGACGCGCTCGGCGAGGTGGCCCGCGGCCTGGAGATCGTCGAGCTGGCCTGCGGCATCTCCGAGAAGCTCAAGGGTGAGCTGTCCACCCAGGTCTCCACCCGCGTGGACGTCTCCTCGATCCGTCAGTCGCTCGGCGTCGTCGCGGGCATCACGCCGTTCAACTTCCCGGCCATGGTGCCGATGTGGATGTTCCCCATCGCCATCGCCTGCGGCAACACCTTCGTGCTCAAGCCCAGCGAGAAGGTGCCCTCGGCGGCCTTCAAGCTGGCCGAGCTGGCGGCCGAGGCGGGCCTGCCGGACGGCGTGCTGAACATCGTCAACGGTGACAAGACCGCCGTGGACCGCATCCTCGCGCACCCCGACATCGCCGCGGTCTCCTTCGTCGGCTCCACCCCGATCGCCAAGTACATCCACACCACCGGCACCGCCAACGGCAAGCGCGTGCAGGCGCTCGGCGGCGCGAAGAACCACATGCTGGTGCTGCCGGACGCCGACCTGGAGCTGGCCGCGGACTCCGCGATCAACGCCGCGTACGGCTCGGCCGGCGAGCGCTGCATGGCGATCTCCGTGGTCGTCGCGGTCGGTGACACCGCCGACCCGCTGATCGAGAAGATCAAGGAGCGGGCCGCCGCGCTGACCATCGGCCCCGGCGACGACCCGGCCTCCGAGATGGGCCCGCTGATCACCAAGGTGCACCGCGACAAGGTCGCCTCGTACGTGACCGGCGCGGCCGCCCAGGGCGCGACCGTCGCGCTCGACGGCACCGGCTTCACGGTCGAGGGCCACGAGGACGGCCACTGGATCGGCGTCTCGCTGCTGGACAACGTCACGCCCGAGATGGACTGCTACCGCGACGAGATCTTCGGCCCGGTGCTGTCGGTCGTGCGTGTCGAGACGTACGACGAGGCCATCGCCCTGATGAACAACTCCCCCTGGGGCAACGGCACGGCCATCTTCACCCGGGACGGCGGCGCGGCCCGCCGCTTCCAGCTGGAGGTCGAGGCCGGCATGGTTGGCGTCAACGTGCCGATCCCGGTGCCGGTGGGCTACCACTCCTTCGGCGGCTGGAAGGACTCGCTCTTCGGCGACCACCACATCTACGGCAACGACGGCGTGCACTTCTACACCCGCGGCAAGGTCGTCACCACCCGCTGGCCGGACCCCTCCGACGGCGGCATCAACCTGGGCTTCCCGAGCAACAGCTGACGGCTGTCGGGAACTGACGGCCCCCGCCGGTGCGGACCGGCGGGGCCGTCAGCGCCGCCCGGCCCGCCCGGCCGGGCGCCGGCGCTCACGGCTCCCGGATCTCCGCCAAGTACGCCGCCGCTGCCTCCGGGTCCGTCAGCCAGTGGCGGAAGTCGGCCGGGTCGGCGTAGCCGTTGACGAAGCGGTGGGCGATGGCCGGGCAGCGGGCGGCGGCTGCCAGCAGGCGTTGTACGTGCTCCGGGGGCGGCTGGAGCATGGTGTTGGTGAACTCCGTGGCGTACTGCGCGTGGTCCCAGAACGTGTCGAAGGTGCGCTCCATCCAGGCCCGGTCGAAGGGGGCCGTGCCGCGCTCCTTGATGGCGCGGAGGTAGCGCGCCGCGCAGCGGGCCGCGTTGTTCGAACCCTGGCCGGTGACCGGGTCGTTGACGACGACGGTGTCCGCCATGCCCAGGACATAGCGGCCCGTGGCCACCTTGGCGACGGGCCGCCGCACCGTCGGCGTGACCGCGCCGTAGAGCGTGCAGCGCGCGTCGGTCGGCTCCGCGTTCCGGCACAGCTCGTACTCGGCCGGCGCGTACTGCCGCAGCAGCTCCAGCGTGCGGGCGAGACAGGCGGCGGGTCCCGGCCGGTCCTGCCAGCAGTCGTACGGGCCGCCCGGCACCCCTTCGAAGAACACGATGTCGCACAGGCCGCCCGTGGTGAGCGCGGGGATCACGAACATCTCCCCGGCCTCGGGCGAGAGGTTGGAGCGGGCGTGCGGCGCCGGGTACTCCGGGCGGTGCCCGACGCCGTGCAGGTAGATGCAGCCCAGAGAGCGCTGCGGCCGGTCGTACGGGGAGCGCGCGCGGTCCCGGGGGAAGAGCCGGGCGAGGTCGCCGCGGCCCGCGGCCACCAGGGTCAGATCGTGCGAGGCGGCCAGCGCGGCCAGCCGTCTGCCGTCGGCGGCGCCGTACTCCACCCGGCCGCCCCGCGCTTCGTACAGGTCGAGCCAGTCGGCCATCTTCACCCGCTGGTCGACGGATTGGGCCTCCTCGTCGAAGCGGCCGGTGAAGCGCAGCGCGGGCCTGCCCGGCGGGTCCCAGACCGTGGCCTGCAGCGCGGTGATGCCGGGGGCCTTGCCGTCCCAGGCGTTCAGGCCCGCCGCACGTTCGAGGCCTAGCGCCGGGCCGAACATGATCTGAGTGGACATCACCCGCCCGGCGCGGATCTGCTCCGGCGTGCGGTCCGAAACCACGGTGACGTCGTACCCCTCGGCGAGCAGCCCGTGGGCCAGCTGCAGTCCGGCCTGCCCTGCCCCGACGATCGCGATGGCGCGCATGCCGCCTCCCCCCTGCGGCCCGGGTGCGGCGCCGGGCCCGTCCCTCAGTTGTACTTGCGGGGCGCGCGCGGTGTACAGATCCGTTACGGTGCGGGCGCTGTCCGCGCGCACGAGGCCGTGACACACGGCAGTACACAACAGGAAACAGAAGAAAGACGGGGGCAAGATGCCGCACGTTACGGTCCTCAGCAAGGGGGCGCGGATCACCGCGGGGGTGTTCTGCACGCTCTTCCTGCTGAACAGCGCCACATGGCTGGCGATGGACATGGCGGAGTTCGGGTTCGGGGCGCTGTGGGAGTCCTGGACGGGGCTCGGGCCGCACGCCGACGGCGCGATCACCGATCCGTACGCCGTGGGACTCCTGGCCGTGCAACTGGGCGCGGTGTGGACGGCGTTCACCGGGGCGCGGGCGGCCGGCGGTCTGCTGGCCGTGGCGACGACACTGACGTTCACCGCCGCGATCCAGGTGTTCGTCAGCACGGGCCAGCACACGAGCGACAACCGCTGGTTCATCGGCGAGGTGAGCACGGACACGGACACGTTCCTGAGTGTCTTCATCACCAGCGGCCTGCTGGTGCTGCTGGGCCTCGTCTCCTGCATCGTGGTGCTGGCCGGGCTGCGGGTCTGGCCGACGCGGCGCCCCAGTGACCCGCCGATGCGGCCGCTGCCCGCTGCCGCGGTGGCAGGCGCGGTGGTGTTCGGGCTGATCGCGCTGTGCGCCGCGGTGTGGAACGTTTCCGTACTGCTGCAGGACGGTCTCGGCTCGCTCGACGTGATCTACCTGGGCCACGGCATCCTCTCCGCGCTGACGAGCCTCGGCCCCGGCTGGTACTCGATCACGTTCCTGCTGATGTCCGCGGTCGCCGGGCTGCTCTGCGCCACGCGCGGGGTGTCGGCGCGCGGCTTCACCACCGGGCTCGCGCTGGTCCTGCTGCCGATCTCGCTCATCGGCCTGATCGGCCTGCTCGCCGGGGGTCACTTCTTCGAGCTGGGGCAGGCTCCCGCGTTCCAGACCATCCTGTCCCGTGTGCAGGTGGTCGTCGAACTCCTCGGCTCGATCGCCGTCCTGGCCCTGATGGGCCGTCCGGGCACGCCCGTAGCCGAGGAATGGACCCCGCCCGCGCAGCCGGGAATGCCGGGAATGCCCGGCGCGGCGCCGTACGGAACACCGGGCATGCCGGCGTACGGAGCGCCCGGCCAGCCGCAGCCGCAGCCGGGCTACGCGCAGCCCGGCCAGCCCCAGCCCGGCTACGCGCCGCAGCCCCAGCCCGGATACGCACAGCCCCAGCCCGGCTACGGCCAGCCCACCGCCCCGGCACCCGGCTACGGCCCGCCCGCCATGCCCCCGCAGGCGCCGCAGACTCCGCAGGCCCCGCCGGTACCGCCGCAGGCCCCGTACGGCGCGCCGCCTGTACCGCCCTCCCCGCCCGCCGGCGGCTTCGGGCCCCCGCCGCAGGGCTGACCGGACGGTCACCCCGGACCTGACCGGGAGCTGACAGGCCGCCCCCGTAGGGTGACCGCATGGCTGTAAAGGTTTCCCGGCCGCGTGGCCGGCGACTGGTCGCGCTCGTGGCCGTGCTGGCCGTGCTGCTCGGCGGCGGCTCGTGGGCGGCGGTGGCCGCTTCCGACGGCTCGGCCGGCTCCGTGCAGCGCCAGGACCAGGTCCTGGCGCTGCCCGAGAAGCCCGGCAGCAAGGCCACCGTCCGGATCGACACCTCCTACTTCACGAGCACGGCGGTGGACGGCCGCCGTCCCGCCGTGCTGCTCGGCCACGGCTTCGGCGCCAGCAAGGCGGCGGCCAAGGACCAGGCCCAGCAGCTGGCGCGGGCCGGATACGCCGTACTGACCTGGTCGGCACGCGGGTTCGGCCGCTCCACCGGCAAGATCGGGCTGAACGACCCGGAGGGCGAGGTCGCCGACGTCAGTGGGCTCATCGACTGGCTGGCGAAACGTCCCGACGTGCAGCTGGACAAGCCCGGCGACCCGCGCGTCGGCATGACGGGCGCCTCGTACGGCGGCGCCATCGCGCTGCTCACGGCGGGCCACGACCGCCGCGTGGACGCCATCGCGCCGCAGATCACGTACTGGAACCTCGCCGACGCGCTGTTCCCCGACGGGGTGTTCAAGAAACTGTGGGCCGGTTACTTCTTCACCACCGGCTCGGCCCCCGTCACCACCTCCGTGCCCAACCCCGCCCGCGGCGTGGCCTGTCACCGCTTCGAGGCGCAGCTCTGCCGGATGTACGAGCGGGTGGCGGTCTCCGGCCGCCCGGACGACGAGGCCCGGAAGATGCTGGAGCGGCGCAGCCCGCAGGCCGTCGCCGACCGCATCAAGGTCCCCACCCTGATCACCCAGGGCCAGTCCGACTCGCTCTTCCCGCTCGGCCAGGCCGACGCGATCGCGAAGGCGCTGAAGAAGAACGGCGCGCCGGTCGCGGTGGACTGGATCGAGGGCGGCCACGACGGCGGCGCCCGTGAGGAAGCCCGCGTCCTGGCCCGTACGGAAGCGTGGTTCGCCCGCTATCTGAAGGGCGAGCGCGGCACCGACACCGGACCGGCGTTCCGGATCAGCCGGTCCGGGGGCCTGGACGCCCGCGACGGCGCCTCGCGGCTGCGCGGCGCGAGCGGGGACAGCTACCCGGGCCTGCGCGGCGACCCGCGGTCCGTGCCGCTCGCCGGCCGCGAGCAGACGCTCGCCAACCCCGCGGGCGGCGACCCGCCCGCGATCTCCTCCGTCCCCGGCATCGGTGCCGCGCTCGGCGGCCTGAGCGCGCTGGGCAACGGCCCGTCGCTGGACTTCCCCGGCCAGTACGCCCGCTTCGAGTCCCGCGCGCTGAAGAGCCCCGTGCAGGTCACCGGCTCGCCGACGGCGAAGCTGCGGGTGACGAGCGACAGCGGCGAGGCCGTGCTGTTCGCCAAGGTCTACGACGTCGGGCCGGACGGGCGCAGCCAGTTGCTGCCGCATCAGCTCGTGACGCCGCTGCGGGTGACGGACGCGAAGGACGGCCGCACGGTCTCCGTCCGGCTCCCGGCCATCGACCACGAGTTCGCCGCCGGGCACCGGATGCGGCTGGTGGTGGCCGCCACCGACATGGCGTACGCCTCGCCCGCGGAGCCCGCCGTGTACAAGGTCGCGCTCGCCGGTAAGAACGCCCTCAGCGTGCCGACCGCGCCCGGCGTGCACACTGCCGCCACCCCGCTGCCCTGGTGGGTCTGGGGCCTGCCGCTCGCGGCCGTACTGATCGCCGCCGCGCTGCTGCTCACCGGGCGCCGCCGCACCACGCCGCCCGCGCCCGACCCGGACCTGGCCGACGTGCCGCTGCGGATCACCGGCCTGACGAAGAAGTACCACGGTGCCGTCGACCGGTACGCCGTCCAGGAGCTGACCTTCGGCGTCGACCGCGGACAGGTGCTCGGGCTGCTCGGGCCCAACGGCGCGGGCAAGACCACCACGCTGCGGATGCTGATGGGCCTGATCACGCCGGACGAGGGCGAGATCCGGGTCTTCGGGCACGCGGTGCGGCCGGGTGCCCCGGTGCTCTCGCGGGTCGGCGCGTTCGTCGAGGGCGCGGGCTTTCTGCCGCATCTGACGGGCCGGGAGAACCTGGATCTGTACTGGCGGGCCACCGGCCGTCCGGCCGAGGACGCGCACATCGACGAGGCGCTGGAGATCGCGGGCCTGGGGGAGGCGCTGCAGCGCGCCGTCCGTACGTACTCCCAGGGCATGCGGCAGCGCCTCGCCATCGCGCAGGCCATGCTCGGCCTGCCCGACCTGCTCATCCTGGACGAGCCGACCAACGGCCTGGACCCGCCGCAGATCCGCGAGATGCGGGATGTGATGACCCGTTACGCGGCCGAGGGGCGGACCGTGATCGTCTCCAGCCATCTGCTGGCGGAGGTCGAGCAGACCTGTACGCATCTGGTCGTCATGGACCGCGGCCGGCTGGTGCAGGCCGGGCCGGTCGCCGAGATCGTCGGGACCGGCGACACGCTGCTGGTCGGCACGTCTGCGCCGGTGCCGGACGGGGTGGTGGAGAAGGTGGCAGCACTGCCGTTCGTCACCTCCGCCGTCCGCGCCGACGACGGGCTGCTCGTCCGCCTCGACGGCACGGCCGGCACGCACAGACTGCTCGCCGAACTCCTCCGCCTCGAAGTACCGGTGGACCGCGTCGGGCCGCACCGCCGCCTGGAGGACGCCTTCCTCACCCTGATCGGAGGGGACCGATGAGTACCGCAGCACACCCGGCCGGGCCCGCGGCCGGCTACCGCGCGGGGCACACCCTGCCGCTGCGCGTCGAAGCGCTGCGGCAGCTGAAGCGGCGCCGCACGCTGGTGGTCGGCGTGGTGCTGGCCGCGCTGCCGTTCGTGCTGGTCGCGGCCTTCGCGCTCGGCGGCGACCCGGCCGGGCGCAACAACCGGATCACCCTGATGGACACCGCGACCGCCTCCGGTGCGAACTTCGCGGCCACCGCGCTGTTCGTCTCGGCGGGCTTCCTGCTGGTGGTGCCGGTCGCGCTGTTCTGCGGCGACACGGTCGCCTCGGAGGCGAGCTGGTCCTCGCTGCGGTACCTGCTGGCCGCGCCCGTGCCGCGGACCCGGCTGCTGCTGAGCAAGCTGACCGTGGCGCTGGTGTTCAGCGCGGCGGCGATGGTGCTGCTGCCGCTGGTCGCGCTGGCCGTGGGCACGTACGCGTACGGCTGGGACGCGCTGCGGCTGCCGGGCGGCGGGGTGCTGCCGGCCGGGGACGCGGTGCCGCGGCTGGCGCTGGTCGTCGCGTACCTCTTCGTCTCGCAGCTGGTGACCGCCGCGCTGGCGTTCTGGCTGTCGACGGTGACGGACGCGCCGCTGGGCGCGGTCGGCGGCGCGGTCGGCCTGACCATCGTCGGCAACGTCCTGGACCAGGTCACAGCCCTCGGCAACTGGCGCGACGCGCTGCCGGCCCACTGGCAGTTCGCCTGGGTGGACGCGCTGCAGCCGAAGCTGGACTGGACCGCCATGGCCCAGGGCGCCGCGGTCTCCGTCTCCTACGCACTGATCCTCTTCGCCCTGGCCTTCCGCGGCTTCCGGACGAAGGACGTGGTGTCGTAAGGGGGACAGGGGCTTCCTCTTCTGCTCCTGTGCGGGCGCCCGGTTGGGCCGGGTGGGTGCTTGCGCCGCGGGTCGTGCAACCCTGACGCGCTGCGGCGTGTCTGCTCGGGTGAGGTCCGCATAATGCGGATGAATTCCGGAAGAAGAGGACATTCGATGATCCGTAAGGCTTCGCGAGCTGTCACCGTCTCCGCTCTCTGTGCCGCCCTGCTCGGTGGCGGCCTGGCCCTCGCGGCGTCCGCGCCCGCCGCGCCCGCCGTGACCGCCGCCATCTCGGCCTCCGAGGAGAAGGCCCCGGCCCGTTACAACGCCGAGCAGGTCCACCACTTCCTGCAGGGGTTCTACGGCAACCACGGACCCCGCCAGTGGGAGCGGGACAACATGGTCGGCGACGAGCTGAAGAAGCGCGCCGAGAAGAACAAGAAGTACGACGTCCTGCTCTGCGCGCAGAACAAGCCGCGCGACATCGCCATCGGAAAGGTGACCACCGCGCAGTCCGCGGGCGTGGGCTGGGCGACGGTGACCACCAAGTGGAACCGCGGCCCGGACCAGCACTTCACCGCGTACGTCGGCCTGGACGCGAGCAAGCCGATCAAGCTCATCCAGATCGACTGCAGCCCGGGCCGCTGACGGCCGCCCCTTCCTCCGTACCGGCCGCCGTCCGAGGGTCGGCCGGTACGGAGGTGCCGCGCCTGGCCGGCCGACCGTTTTCCTCGTATTCGGCACGTATTCTCTCGTTATGACCTGGACGAGCGCGCTGAAGCAGACCGCCCGCTCCGGGCTGAGCGTCGAACGGGCCAAGCTGACGCCGCTCATCGCGGTCCGCGGCGCCGTGGGCGTCGCCATCGTCGTCGGGGGCTGCCTGTGGCTGGGCTCCCCGGTGCTCGCGGTCTCCGCCGCCTTCGGTGCCTTCTCCGCCGCCATCGCCACCTTCCAGCGCAGCTGGCGGCCGCGCCCGCTGCTGGCGCTGGCCGTCGCGGGCGGCCTGTCGGTCTCCACCTTCCTCGGCTATCTGGCCGCGGCCCACACCGTGCTGTTCGTGCTGCTGCTCGCTGCCTGGACCCTGCTCGCGGGGCTGTGCTGGGCCGTCGGGCCGGTCTCCGGGCTGATCGGCACGCAGACGGTCGCGGTGATGCTGGTGACCGTCACCCTGCCGACCTCCGTACTGGGCGCGCTGGAGCACGCCGCGCTGATCGCGGCCGGCGGCTGCGTACAGGCCGCGCTCATCCTGCTCTTCCCCATCCGCCGCTGGGGGCGGCAGCGGGACGCGCTGGCCGACGCGCTCGCCGCCGAGGCCGACTACGCGCGCCGGCTGCGGCACGATCCGGTGGCGCCCTTCGACCCGCAGCCCCTGATGGACGCCCGGCTCGCCTCCCGGGTGACGCCGCGTCAGGCCCGGCGGCGCCCCGCCCAGCTGCACGGCCCCCGCACCCTCGCCGAACAGGTGCGCCCAGCGCTGGCCTCGCTCGCCGACCCCGTCGTCGGCGCCCCGCTGGAGGGCCCCGAGCGGGACCGCGCCCGCGAACTGCTCGGCGCCGCCGCGACCGTGCTGGACGCGGTGGCCGCCGCCATCCGCCACGCCCGGCCGGTCCGGCTGCCCGCCGACGCCCTGGACGCCCTGGAGGTACCGGAGTCCGGCGACATGCTGACCGGCCCGGCGCGCCGCTCGGCGGCCCGGCTGCTGAGCCTGCTGGCCGACGCCGTGGAGGCCGCCGAGGAGCCGGTCGAGCCCACCGGCCCGGTCTCCGACGGCGACCGGCCGCACCTGCTGCGCCCCGCCGTCCACCGCCAGGTCCCGGTCGTGCTGCGGGCCGTCCGCCGGGAGCTGCGCTGGTCCTCGTTCGTCCTGCGGCACGCGCTGCGGGTCGCCGCGGTGGCCGCGGCCGGCTACCTCATCGGCACCGCGCTGCCCTTCGGGCACGGTTACTGGGCGCCGCTCGCCTCCGTGATGATCATGCGGCCCGACTTCGCGCAGACGTACCAGCGCGGCATCGCCCGCTTCATCGGCACCCTCTTCGGCGTCGCGGTCGGCGGCGGGGTGATCGCCCTGTTCCAGCCGGGGCGGTACGTCGACGCGGGACTGGCCATCGTGTGCGCGTTCCTGATGTACCTGCTGCTGCGCACCGGCGTCGCGGTCACCTCGGCGTGCGTCGCCGCGTACGTCGTCTTCCTGCTCGGCATCGCGGGCGCCGGCTGGGAGCAGACCGTGCAGGAGCGGGTGGTCCTCACCCTGCTCGGCGGGCTGCTGGCGACGCTCTCGTACGCGCTCTTCCCGGCCTGGGAGACGTCCCGGCTGCGCGAGCGGCTGGCGGAGTGGCTGGAGGCGGGCGGCCGGTACGCCGTCGCCGTCCTGGAGATCTACGCCCGGCCCGCCGAGCGCCGGCCGCGCCGGGTCCGCGAGGCGCTGCTCAATCTGCGGGCGGCGCGCGTCGCATGGGTGAAGAGCGGGGAGCGCGCCGGGCAGGAGCCGGTGCGGCACCGCGGGCTGTCGCAGGGCGCCACGCAGGCGGCGGAGACGGCCCTCAATGCCATGGGCCGGGCCGCGATGCTGATGGAGGCTCATCTGCCGGGCCCGGACGCGGAACCGTCGCCGGGCGCCGACGCGTTCGCCGCCGAGCTCGGGCCCGCGGTGGCGCGCGCGGCCCGGGCCATCAGGGAGGGCGGTGACCTGGACTGGTCCGGGCCGCACAGGTGGCTGGCCGTCTGGGACGCGGAGACGGAAGGGCAGGGCGTGGCGCTGCGCGCGGCGGGCCTGCTGGTGGACGCGCTGGACGACCTCGCACAGGCGCTGAACCGGACCGGTCACTGAGTGCCCGTCCGCCCGGAACCGGGCCGGACGGCGTGCAATTGTGCGACGCCGGTAGAGTAGGTAATTGCCCGTTATTGACGTCATTGCTGCCGTCTGGGGCGCGATGTCGGGGGGTTCCGTGCGCCGCGCCGCGGGCGTGTCCGCAGTCCGAGCCGAAAGCGAGCGAGCGAACTCCTCATGGCCAGCACTTCCTCCGGCGGTACGTACGACATAGGCATCGACCTCGGGACGGCCAACACCCTGGTCTACGCCCGCGGCAAGGGCGTGGTGCTCAACGAGCCGTCCGTGGTCGCCGTGAGCGCGGCGGGCGACGTCGTCGCGGTCGGCACGGAGGCCAAGCGCACCATTGGCCGCACCCCGTCCGGCATCACCGCGATGCGGCCGCTCCAGGAAGGCGTGATCGCCGACTTCGACGCCGCCGAGCGGATGCTGCGGGGGCTGATGAAGAAGGCGCTGCCGGGCCGCCGGTTCTCCCGGCCGCGGGTGGTGATCTGCGTGCCGTCGGGCATCACCGGCGTCGAGCGGCGCGCGGTCATCGACTCCGCCAAGCGCGCGGGCGCCCGCGAGGTGCAGCTCATCGAGGAGCCGATGGCGGCCGCGATCGGGGCCGGGCTGCCGGTCGCCGAGCCGGTGGGCTGCATGGTGGTGGACATCGGCGGCGGCACGACCGAGGTCGCGGTGGTCTCGATGGGCGGCCTCGTCACCGCCCAGTCCGTACGGGTCGCGGGCGACGCGATGGACGCGGCGATCACCGCGTACGTGAAGAAGAAGCACGCGCTGGCCATCGGGGAGCGCACCGCCGAGGACCTCAAGATCGCGATCGGCTCGGCGCTGTGGACGCCCGAGGAGGCCGGCGTACCGGAGCCGCCCGCCGACGACGCGGACGAGACGGTGGAGCGCGCCGTGCCCGTACGCCGTGACGCCTGCACCGTCCGCGGCCGCGACCAGGTCAACGGCCTGCCGCGGTCCCAGGAGATCACCGCCGAGGAGATCCGGCAGGCGCTCGCCGAGCCCGTCGACGCGATCGTCCAGGCCGTCCGGCGCACCCTGGACGCGTGCCCGCCCGAGCTCTCCGGCGACGTCATCGAGCACGGCATCGCGCTCACCGGCGGCGGGGCGCTGCTGCGCGGCCTGGACCGGCTGCTGAGCGAGGAGACCGGCGTGCCCGTCGTGGTCGCCGACGACCCGTTGCACTGCGTCGTGGCGGGCACCGGCAAGTGCGTGGAGGAGTTCGCCGCCCTGCACGGTCTGCTGGCGGACGCCAAAACACGGCCGCGGCGGACCGTACGCCTGTGAGCTGACGCCCGCTGAGTGTGCCGTGCGGTCAACTCCCTTGCCCGCACGGCGTGCTGGCGTTTTCGTCACCGTCCGGAGGGTGACATCGCGGCCCCTGTGAGGTGTGCGCCAGGCGGACGGTGGTGTCCGTTCAGCGGGTCTACAGCCCTTCACCTGCGGGGACATGACCCGGCGTCAAGGAGTGATCAAGTCCGGTTATGCTGAAGGCGGCTCAGCGTATTGGCAGTTACTCATGGTGACTTGTGTGTTGACGCTGCCCTCACCGCTGCGCCCGTGGACTTCCCCGTATCTTTCGATTGGTTGAGGGTGCTGATGGTTCGAGAAGGATCGTCGCCCGGAGGGCTGCGACCCGCTTCGGCGCTCGGGTGGATACTGCCGGCGGCACTCACCGTGATCGCCGCGGTCGTCGCCGCCGTCCTGGTCCCCTCCGCCGCGCTGACGCCGGTCCTGTGGACGGGCGGCGTCGCCACCGTCGCAGTGGCGCTGCTCTCCGCCGAGGTCGCCCGCCGCGGCCGGGCGCTGACGGCGCTGCGCCGCAGCTCCGACGCGCAGGCCGCGGTGCTGGCCCGCCAAGAGGCCGCGACCGTACGGCTCGCCGAAGGGCTGCTGCCCGAGGTCGTCACCCGGCTCGGTCAGGACGAGTTCCCCGAGGACGTGCTCGCCTCGATGACGGAACGGCTGGCCCAGGAGGCCCGCGAGTCCGGTCTGACCCCCGAATTCGCCGCGGCCCACGAGGCGGTGCTGCGCTCCGTCCTGGACGCGGTCGTCGCCGAGGAGGACCTGCGCGAGTCCGCCCAGCGCGCGTTCGTGAACATCGCCCGCCGCGTCCAGGCCATCGTCCACCAGCAGGCGCAGGAACTGCGCGGCATGGAGGACCGGCACGGCCAGAACCACGAGGTCTTCGGCGACCTGCTCCGGCTGGACCACGGCACCGCGCTGATCGGCCGCCTCGCCGACTCCATCGCCGTACTGGGCGGCGCCCGCCCCGGCCGCCAGTGGAGCCGCGCCGTCCCGCTGTTCAGCGTGCTGCGCGGCGCGATGTCCCGGATCATCGACTACCAGCGCGTCGAGCTGCACTCCGTCTCGGAGGTCGCGGTCGTCGGCACGGCCGTCGAACCGCTCATCCACGCGCTCGCCGAGCTGCTGGACAACGCCACCCGCTACTCCCCGCCGCAGACCCGCGTCCACCTCACCGCGGTCGAGGTGCAGTCCGGCATCGCCGTCGAGATCGAGGACGGCGGCGTCAGCATGAGCGAGGAGGCCCGCAAGCGGGCCGAGCGGATGCTCCAGCAGGCCCAGGAGGGCATCGACGTCAACGACCTGGGGGAGACCCCGCGGCTCGGCCTCGCGGTCGTCGGCCGGCTGGCCCAGGCGTACAACTTCCAGGTGTCGCTGCGCACCTCGGCGTACGGCGGCGTGCGCGCCGTCCTCATCGTGCCGCAGGACCTGATCACCACCGCGCCCGCCACCGGCCGGGCGCACGGCATCGGCGCCTCCTCCGGGCCGCTGAGCGAGCGCACCGAGCACCCGGCGGCGCGGCGCCCGGCCACCGGCCCCGTGCCCTCGGCGCCCGCGGCGCTGCCCCGGCCCGAGGACACCCAGGACGACGTGCCGGTGGTGACCGGACGGACCGCGAACGGGCTGCCCCAGCGGCGCCGCAAGTCCCGCGCCACCGCGCCGGCCCAGCCCGCGCCGCAGGCGCCCACCGCCCCCGACACCGCAGACCACCGGTCCTCCGCGTCGGAGCCCGCCCCCGAGGTGCAGCCCGGCATGTGGCTGGCCGCCTTCCAGAGCGGTCTCTCCGGAGAATCGGGCGGGGCCGCCGGGCCGAAGAGTGACGAGTCGTCGGAAAAGAGTGAGTTGCCATGATTCAGCACCGGGCCAACATGGACTGGATGCTCAAGGACCTGGCGGAGAGCGTCCCGCAGACCCGCAACGTCGTCGTGCTGTCCTCGGACGGCCTGCGGATGGCCCAGTACGGCACGGACACCGACACCGCCGACCGGCTGGCCGCCGCCTGCGCGGGGCTGCAGTCCCTGGCCGGCGCGGTGTCCGCCGAATTCCCGCACAGCGACGGCAAGATGCGCATGGTCGTCATCGAACTGGACGGCGGCTTCTTCTACTTGATGGCGGCCGGTGCGGGCGCCTACCTCGCGGTGCTGGCCGACGAGGGCGTGGACGCCGGACTGATCGGAATGAAGATGCGCGACCTGGTGGCCCGGATCGGCGAGCACCTCAGCAGCCCGCCGCGCGGCGAGGGATCGGCCGCGTGAGCGGAGCGGGCCAGGATTGGGAGGACGAGAGCCCCGAACGGCTCTACGTGATCACCGGCGGGCGCTCCGGCGCCGCCGCACAGACCTTCTCCCTCGACCTGGTCACGCTGATCGTGGCCAAGGCCGCCCCGCGACCGGGCATCCAGCCCGAGCACGCCGCGATCATGCGGCTGTGCCACTCCCCGCTGTCGGTGGCGGAGCTCTCCGCCTACCTGAAGCTACCGGTCAGCGTGGTCACCGTGCTCCTGGGTGACCTGCTGGCCGACGGGCGGGTCGTGGCGCGCGCGCCCGTACCGCCCGCAGAACTTCCGGACCGTTCCCTTATCGAGGCGGTGATCCATGGACTTCAACAGCTCTGACCCGGCCGCCGGGCAGGCGCTCGCCGAGCAGCCCGTGGCAGGGCAGGCGCTCGCCGCGGAACCGGTCGCCGGGCCGCGGAGCGAGGACGCGCTGCCGGACTCGGCCACCGCCGCGGTCAAGGTGGTGATCGTGGGCGGCTTCGGGGTCGGCAAGACGACCCTGGTGGGCGCGGTCAGCGAGATCCGCCCGCTGACCACCGAGGAGACGATGACCCAGGCCGGCGTCGGCGTCGACGACACCCTGGGCATCGAGCGCAAGACCTCCACGACCGTCGCGATGGACTTCGGGCGCATCAGCCTCAACGAGGAGCTGGTGCTCTACCTCTTCGGCACGCCCGGCCAGCAGCGCTTCTGGTTCCTGTGGAACGGCCTGTTCGACGGCGCGCTGGGCGCGGTCGTCCTGGTCGACACCCGCCGCCTGGAGGTCAGCTTCGACGTCATCGGCCGTCTGGAGGAGCGCGGCGTGCCCTTCGTCGTCGCGATCAACTCCTTCCCGGAGGCGCCCAAGCACGACGTCGAGGAGCTCCGCGAAGCGCTCGACCTCCCCCCGGAGGTCCCGATCGTGGACTGCGACGCCCGGCTGCGCACGTCCAGCCGGGATGTCCTGATGACGCTCATGCACTACCTGCACCACCTCGCCGTCACCTCGGAGGCATCGTGACCACGCCCCCCACTCCGCCGCCCGGGTGCCCCGCGCACGGCCTGGGTCCCGACGGCGTGCGCCGGCTGTACGGTCCCGAGGCCGAGGCCGACCCGACGGGCCTGTACGAGAAGCTGCGCGCCGAGCACGGCACGGTCGCGCCGGTACTGCTCCAGGGCGACCTGCCGGCGTGGCTGGTGCTCGGCCACCGCGAGAACCTGGACGTGGCCCGCACGCCCTCCCGCTTCTCGCGGGACTCCCGCCGCTGGAGCGCGCTGCGTACGGGACAGGTGCCGGCCGACCACCCGCTGACCCCGGTCACCGCCTGGCAGCCGGTGTGCAACTTCGTCGACGGCGCCGACCACGAGCGGCTGCGCAACGCCGTCACCGAGTCGCTGGCGCGCTTCGACCGGCGCGGCATCCGCCGGTACGTCACCCGCTTCGCCGGCCAGCTCATCGACGAGTTCGCGGGCGCGGGCCAGGCCGACCTGGTCTCCCGGTTCGCCGAGCATCTGCCGATGCTGGTGATGACGCAGCTGGTGGGCATGCCCGAGTCGTACGGGCCCCGGCTCGTCGACGCGGCCCGCGACATGATCAAGGGCACCGAGACCGCGGTGGCCAGCAACGAGTACGTCATGACGGCGCTGCGGGAGCTGGTGGCCAAGCGCCGCGCGCAGTCCGGGCACGACCTCGCCACCTGGCTGATCGAGCACCGCTCGCAGCTCTCCGACGAGGAGATCGTCCAGCACCTGCGGCTGGTCCTGATCGCCGCGTTCGAGACCACCTCGAACCTGATCGCGAACACGCTGAAGATGGTCCTCACCGACCGCCGCTTCCGCGCCAGCCTCTCGGGCGGCCATATGACGCTGCCGGATGCGTTGGAGCAGGTGCTGTGGGACGAGCCGCCGCTCACCACGATCCTGGGCCGCTGGGCCACCGGCGACACCACGCTCGGCGGCCGCGACATCAAGTCGGGCGACCTGCTCCTGCTGGGCCTCGCGGCCGGCAACGTCGACCCCGAGATCCGGCCCGACCTCACCACGCCCGTGCACGGCAACCGCTCGCACCTCGCGTTCAGCGGCGGCCCGCACGAGTGCCCGGGCCAGGACGTCGGCCGCGCCATCGCCGACACCGGCATCGACACGCTGCTCAACCGCCTGCCGGACATCCGGCTCGCGGTCGGGGCCGAGGACCTGCGGTACGTCTCCTCGCTGATGTCCCGGCACTTGGTCGAGCTGCCGGTGGCCTTCACGCCGCGCCCGGCGGGCGGCGGCAAGGCGTCCGGCGCGGGCACGGTGCTGCCGGCGCAGCGCCGTTCGGAGCCGATGCCGGCCGCGGCCGCGCCCGCCCGGTCGGCCGCCCCCGCACCGGCCGGTGACCGTCCGCAGCGCGGCTTCTTCGCCCGGCTGTTCGGCGGCCACTGAGCGGCCACCGACCGGTTACTGGGGCACGGCGCACGAGAGCCGGCCGTACGGAGCACCCGTACGGCCGGCTCGTCGCTTTCCGTTTCATGGCTCGTCCTCCCGGCGTACGGCCGAGGTACACCGGAGACTTGCCGTGCGCGCGGGATCAGCCGCGCAGCTGGTCCCACCACCACGTGATCGACGGGATGGCGGGCGGCGTCGTGGCCGGGTCAGTGGGGGTGTCCCGGTAGGTGACGTGGTACGAGGCGCCGGGCACGGGCAGCGGGTTGCGGTTGCGCGGGCTGGCGTAGCGGGGCGCGTTGTTCTGCCAGATGATGCAGCCGGACACATAGTCGCTGAGCGATTCGAGGTAGCGCGCCAGCATCGGGTCCGCGTCCTTTGCCAACTGCTCGCGCAGCCGCAGGAACAGCGTCATCACCCGGTCCCGGATGCCGACCGCGTACGGCACGGCCTCCAGCGGGGTGATGCCCTTCTCGTGCGCGATGACGTTGACCAGGTTCTGCTCCGGCTGGTCGAGGTGGTCCTCCTTGGCGTACGAGAAGAGGTCGTTGTCGCTGCTGACGACGAACCCGGCCGCGTCCGTGAAAGCCTGCACGGGCGCCGAGTACAGCACCTCCGGCGGTACGTCGATGCCGTTGGCGGCGTCGCACCAGGCGAGCGTGAAGCGCGTCCCGTTGGTCGAGACGGTCATGGCCGCGAAGTCGTTCAGCGCGGGCATGATGCCACGCTCGGCGTTGGCGGTCTGCCAGCCCGCTCCGAAGAGCCAGTCGCGGGTGCCGTCCATGAAGCGCTTGAGCCGGTACGGGCCAAGCAGCGTCCGGGTCCGGGCGACCAGGTCCTCCAGGGCCCAGGTGAGCGGGTTGGAGGGGAGCATGGCGGAGCCGGGGTACTCCAGGGCGCGGATCAGCCGGGCACTGTGGTCGGCGATCTTCGCGGTACCGGTGGCGTTGTCGCCGTCGTCGTGCCAGTCGTCCACCGCGTTCGCCCAGTAGTTCCACTGGATGAAGAGCAGCATGGCGTCCTCGGCGCCGCGCGGGATGATCCGGCTGGTGAACTCCGCGCTGTGGGTGGCCAGTCCCCACGCCCGCTCGGTGGGGTCGGGGTACAGGCCGTAGTCGTCGATCCACTCGACGGCCTGCTTCTCCAGCAGCTCCGCCTGCGCGTGCAGGTCCGTACGGCGCTCGATGGGGCAGTAGAACGGCGGCAGCTGCCAGCCGATGGCCGACGGACGGCCGCGGTCGGCCGTGATGCTGGTTGTGCTCATGTCAGCGATCTCCGAGACGGAAGAGGAGCAGACGGGTCTCGACGGCGTGGTCCCGCCAGATCCGGAAGAGCTTGCCGTGCGTGCGCTCGGACTCCATCAGGCGCTCGCGGCGGATGGGGGAGGGGATGCCGGTGCGCTCGGCGGTCTCCAGCTCCGCGGTGGTCCACGCCATGGACTGCACCCAGAACTCCGCGACGCGGTCGGTGATGTCCTCGTCCTGCTCCAGCTCGAAGCCGGCGGCGCGGGCCGCGTTGATGTACTCGGTGAGGGTGCCCAGCCGGGTCTTGTAGTACCCGTCGATGAACTCGGTCCACTCCGGGCGGCAGACGAAGTGCTCCTGGATGCCGAACCAGCCGCCCGGGCGCAGCGCCTTGGCCACGACGGAGAACAGCCGCTCGCGGTCCATGTACCCGGAGGACTCGATGGCCACGGCCGCGTCGTAGGCACGCTGCTCGCGCAGGTCGTGGATGTCGCCGAGCGCCGCGGTGACCCGGTCCTGGACGCCTGCCTGCCGTACGAAGTCCCGCATGATGGGGACGTGTTCGCCGGTGACGGTCAGGCCTTTGACGTGGGCGCCGTACTCCTGCGCCCAGTAGATCGAGCCGCCGCCGACGCCGCAGCCGATGTCGAGGAGGTCGCGGGGCGGCGCGGCGGGCACGCCCCAGGACTTCGCCGCGTGGTTCAGGACGGCCTCCTGGGACTCCAGGATGCGGCGGCGTATGACCCGCTGGGACACGGTGGTGTTCGGCGTCGCGTCAGCCTCGAACATGCCCATGTGGAAGTGGACGCGCGGCCCGGGGCCGTACTTATGCAGGATGTCCGCGGTCTTCCGTGAGTAATACAGGGGAACTTGTGCCTCGTCGAAGCCGATGGCCGTGGCGTCTTCGACGACGAGGTCGTTGTCCATGAATCATCTCCGGTTGTGAAACCGGCCGGTGCCGAGATGCAGCAACCGGCCAGGGGGGTGTGGGGACCTGCACGCGAGTGCGGTCAGGGTCTGCCCCTAGTTGATCAGGAACAACCCATAAATGCTCATCACGTGACCAGCGTCATACACGAACCGGAATTCTCGCCTCAACTGGGGCGCGCGCACTGGACGGTAACCCTCGAAAGGGGCATTGACGTGCAGCGTTACGTCAGGCTAATTGCCGGTAAGCGCACGAAAACGGGCCGGGGGAGGCCCTCCCGGCCGCCCCGGCCCGCCGACCTGCCGCCCCGTCAGTTACCGTCGCGCAGCCAGACTGTGGTATCGGGAGGAAGCTGTCGGTCCGTCAAGGAACTGCTGGCCAGAAGTAGTTCACCGGACGGCAGCGCCACCGCCCGCCCCGACAGGTTCGTCAGGCAGCGCCAGCCGGTCGACCGGGCGAAGTGCACGATCCCCGCGGCGCCGTCCTCCGTCGCCTCGTCCGGAGCCGAGAGCCACTCCAGCGACTCGTCGCCCTGCAGCTCGCGGCGGAGCCGCAGCGCCGACCGGTACAGCTCCAGCGTCGAGTCCTTCTCGCCGTGCTGCGCCGCGACCGACAGCTCCCCGAAGGAGGGAGGCTGCGGCAGCCAGGCACCGCCGGGCCCGAAGCCGTACGAGGAGCCCTCCCGGGTCCACGGCAGCGGCACCCGGCAGCCGTCCCGCCCCTTGCGGGTGTGGCCCGTCTGCTCCCACACCGGGTCCTGCAGCGCCCCGGCCGGTAGGTCGGCCACCTCCGGCAGGCCCAGCTCTTCGCCCTGGTAGAGGTACGAGGAGCCGGGCAGCGCCAGCATCAGCAGCGTCGCGGCGCGCGCCCGGCGCAGCCCCAGCGCCCGGTCCTCGGCCGGCCGGGCGCCGCCGGACAGCAGCCAGGCGTCGGTGTCGGTGCCCGGCGGCAGCGCGAGCCGGGAGGCGTGCCGGATCACGTCGTGGTTGGAGAGCACCCAGGTCGCCGAGGCGCCCGCGGCGGCCGCGGTGGCCAGCGACTCGGTGATCACCTTGCGCAGCGCGGCGGCCGACCACTCGGCCTGCAGATACTCGAAGTTGAACGCCTGCCCCAGCTCGTCGGGCCGGGTGTACAGCACCCGCCGGGAGTTCTTCACCCATGCCTCGGCGACCGCCATCCGCGGCGGCGTGTAGGAGTCCATGATGACGCGCCAGTCCCGGTAGATCTCGTGCACCTCGTCCCGGTCCCAGTGCGGATGGGTGCCGTCCGGCAGCAGGTCGTGGTCGCCCTTGAACTGGTTCTCGCCCATGTCCCGCAGCGGCTCGGCGAGGTCCTTGGCCAGCCCGTGCGCCACGTCGATGCGGAAGCCGTCCACCCCGCGGTCGGACCAGAAGCGCAGCGTGCGCCGGAAGTCCTCGCGCACCTCCTCGTTGCTCCAGTCCAGGTCCGGCTGCTCGGGCGCGAAGAGATGGAGGTACCACTGGCCGTCCGGCACCCGCCGCCAGGCGCTGCCGCCGAACCGGGAGACCCAGTCCGAGGGCGGCAGCTCGCCGTGCTCGCCGCGCCCGTCGCGGAAGACATACCGTGCGCGGGCCGCCGAGCCGGGCGGCGACGCCAGTGCCTCCTGGAACCAGACGTGCTGGTCGGAGGTGTGGTTGGGCACCAGGTCCACCAGGATCTTCAGGCCCAGCCGGTGCGCCTCGGTGACCATCGCGTCGAAGTCGGCGAGCGTGCCCAGCCGCGGGTCGACGTCCCGGAAGTCGGCCACGTCGTACCCGCCGTCGGCCAGCTCCGAGGGGTAGAAGGGGCTCAGCCACAGCGCGTCCACGCCGAGCGAGGCCAGATGGGTCAGCCGGCTCGTGATGCCGGGCAGGTCACCGATGCCGTCGCCGTCGCTGTCGGCGAAGCTGCGCGGATAGACCTGGTAGATGACGGCCTGCCGCCACCAGTCGGGGTCCTGCGAGGACAGGTCGGGGGAGGCGGGGTCGGTCACGAATGCTCCTTCGGGAAGCGGATCGGACACATCAGTAGGTGAGTCGGTCATCCCTTGACCGCGCCATCGGTCAGGCCGGAGAGCACGGCGCGCCGGAAGATCAGGACGAGGAGGGCGATCGGCACGGTCGCCGCCATCGCCCCGGCGAAGATCGTTCCGTACGGGATCTCGTACTGGCTGCTGAAGAGTGCGATGCCCACCGGCACGGTCCGGTAGGCGTCCTCGCTGTTGAACGTGAGCGCCATCAGGAACTCCGTCCAGGTCGCGGTGAAGGTGAACACCCCGGCGGTGAACAGCGCGGGCCGGGCCTGCGGCAGGATCACCGACAGCAGCGCCCGGGTCGGCCCCGCGCCGTCCACCGTCGCCGCCTCCTCCAGCTCGTACGGGATGGACAGCAGCGAGTTCCGCAGGATCCAGATCGCGAACGGCAGGTGGAAGGCGGTGTACGGGATGATCAGGCCCCAGTAGCTGTTGAGCAGGCCCAGCTCGCGTTCGACCAGGTACAGCGGGGTGACCACGGCGATCGTCGGGAAGACGGAGATCATCAGCAGGCCCGTCATCACGGGGCCGCGGCCACGCATCGGCGTGCGGGCCAGCGCGTACCCGGCGAACAGCCCGAGCCCCAGGACGATCGCGGTGGCGCTGACGGCCACCACCGCGCTGTTGAGCAGATAGCGGTCGAAGCCCGCGAAGCCCAGCGCCTGCCGGTAGTTCTCGAGGGTGGGGTGGAGCGGTACGGGCGTCGGAGGCAGGCTGCCGTTCTCCCGCGCCGTCTTGAAGGACGTGACCGCCATCCACAGCAGCGGCAGCGCGGTCACCGCCACCAGGACCAGCGCGCCGAGGTTCACCACGTTCACATAGCGGCGCACTCCCGTACGCCGGCGGCCGCGCCTCATGCCGCGCCCCCTTCGTCGACCTGGCTGCGGAACATCCGCAGGAACAGCAGACAGCCCGCGATGACCAGCACACCCGTACTGGTGGCGATCGCCGCGCCCATCCCGATGTCGAGGTTCTGGAACAGCGTCTTGTAGCCGAGCACGGCGAGCGACTGGGTGGCCGTTCCGGGGCCGCCCTGCGTCAGTACGAACGGCAGGTCGAAGATCCCGAACGCCTGGAGCACCCGGAAGAGGACCGCCACCGACACCACGGGGCGCAGCGCGGGCAGGACGACGTTCCAGAACGTGGCCCAGGCCCCGGCGCCGTCCATCTCGGCCGCCTCGTACCGCTCCTTCGGGATGCGGACCAGCCCCGCCAGGATGATCACCGCGACGAACGGCGTGGTCTTCCAGATGTCCGCGACCGCCATGCCGGTGATCGCGGGTACCGGCGTGCCGAGGATCACCGGCGGCTGGTCCAGGACCAGCCCGAAGAGCCAGGTCACCGCGCCGAACGTGGCGTCGTAGAGGAAGTCCCACAGCTGCGCCGAGACCACCGTGATCAGCGACCAGGGGATCAGCAGCAGCGCGAGGATCCAGCCCCGCCCGGCCTCCAGCCGGTCCAGCAGCACCGCGGCCGCGATGCCGAGCGCGATCTCCACGGCCACCGTCACCAGCGTGTACCCGACCGTGAAGGCCAGCGCCTCCAGCCACACCGGGCTCGCCAGCATCGTCGTGTAGTTGCCGAGCGTCCACTCCTCGACGCGGACGCCGCCGAAGGTGAAGCGCACGTCGCTGAAGCTGAGGATGACGGAGTAGACCACCGGGAAGAGCGTCACCAGCGCGATCACGGTGAGCGCGGGGGCGGTGTAGAGCCAGCCGGTACGGGCCCGGCGGCGCGCGATGCCGGCCGGGGGACGGGTCTTTCGGTTCTTACGGGTGGCAGGCTCGGGGCGGCGCGGCGCGGGCCGGGCGGCCGTAGGCGTCGGGGATACCGTCACAGCGCCTCCCCTCGGAGCGCCGCGCGCAGGTCGCCGCGGGCCCGGGCCAGCGCGCGCGGCACGCTCGTGCCGCCGCTGAGCGCCTCGTTGACCCGGGTGAACACTGCCTTGCTGACCATCGGGTACTCCGGGGTCCGGGTCGGCCGGGCGACCAGCCGCACCTCACGGGCCAGCGCGAACGCCGGGTTGGACGACCGTGCCACGGCCTTGCCGCGCAGCTGGGACAGCAGCGGCGGCAGCACGGCGGCCTCGCGGGCCAGGATCGACTGCCCCTCCTCCTCGGCGAGGAAGCGGGCGAACGCCAGCGCTGCGCCGAGGTTCCGGGAGTGCGGATTGAGGTAGTTGCACCAGCCGCCCAGGCAGCTGCGGCCGCCCGTGCCGTCCTCGAAGCCGGGCCGCCGCATCACTCCGATCCGGCCCGCCACCTGCGAGGACGCCGGGTTGTCGGCGACGCCCCAGGCGTACAGCCAGTTGCGCAGGAACACCGACCGGCCGCTGGTGAAGGCGTCCAGGCTGTCCTGCTCCACGAAGGTCGTCACCGAGGACGGGGAGACGCCGCGCGCGATCAGCTCCCGGAGGTAGGACACGGCCCGGACGCCCGCCGGGCTGTCGAAGGTGACCGTGCGCGCGTCGGGGGAGAGGATGCTGCCGCCCGCGTCGGCGACCAGCTCCGCGACGTTCGCGGTGAGCCCCTCGTACACCGTGCCCTGCCAGACGAACCCGAGGTCGGCGTCGCCCGCCCGCTGGATCTTCGCGGCACTGGACGCCAGCTCCTCCCACGAACCGGGCGGCCGCAGCCCGTGTTTGTGCAGCAGGTCCTTCCGGTAGTAGAGGAACGCCTCGTCCAGGTAGAGCGGGAAGGCGTACACCGAGCCCTGGTACGTCAGCGCCCGCACCAGCTCCTCGGGATAGCGCTGCCAGTACCCCTTCGGCAGCAGCGGATCGAGCGGCAGCGCCAGCGAGTTGTACGCGAACTGGGCGGGCCAGGCGATGTCGCCCATGTAGACGTCGGGGGACGGGCTGCCGCTCGTCACCTGCGTGGTGAGGGTCGCGCGGGCCACGTCCGTGGTCGGCGGCGCGGCGATCAACTGCACCGCGATGTTGCGGTACTTCCGGCGGAATGCCCTGACCAGCACGGGCCTCAGGTCGCTGCCGTCGCGGGCCGCCACCCGCCCGGCCCACCAGCGGATGGTGACCGGGCCGCGGGGTATCTCTGCGGCTCCGGAGAGATCGGGGCCGCGCGCGACGGCCCGGCCGCAGCCGGTCGTGGCGGCCAGCGCGGCGGCGGCCCCGGTGGTGGTGCGAAGGAGGGATCTGCGGCTCAACGGCATGACGATGCGCTCCTGATGGAGGGGTGGGATCGCTGCTGCCTGACAATGCTTGCACGCTAGAAGTGGGCCCAGAGGCTGTCAATGGACCGCGCAGCATCGAAACGGCCGCTCTCCTGCGGACCTCTCGCCCGAAGTGCAGGGGCGAATGGTGGTGTTGGCGCGAATTGCCGGACATCTCCCGGTGGTAACGCTGTCATCGACCGGGTTCATGTCCCCTACACCTGTGCTACGTTCCGGACCATGCCTCCAGCGCAGCGCCACCCCACCATGGCCGACGTGGCCGAACGGGCGGGGGTCTCGGTCTCCACGGTCTCGCGGACCCTGCGCGGGCTGTCCACGGTTTCGGACGAGGCCAGGGAACGGGTGGAGGCGGCCGCCCGCGAGCTGTCCTTCGTCATATCCCGCCAGGCGTCCAGCCTGGTCACCGGCAAGACGGGCACGGTCGCCGTGCTCGCGCCCACCCTCGGCTCGTGGTTCGTCGGCCAGGTGCTGCGCGGCCTCAGTGAAGTGCTGCGCGACGCGGGCCTGGACCTGATGGTCTACAGCGCCGCCGACCTCGCCGAGCGCGCCGCCTTCTTCGACCGGCTCCCGGCCCGCCGCAACGCCGACGCCCTCCTGGTCGTCTCCTTCGACCTGACGGAAGCGGAGTTCGCCCGGCTGGACGGTCTGGGCGTGCCGGTGGTGTACGTCAGCCAGCACGCGCCGGGCCGGGCGAGCGTGTACGTCGAGGACGTCGCCGCGGCCCGCGCCGGCACCCGCTATCTGCGGGGCCTCGGTCACCGCCGGATCGCCTTCGTCCGCGCGTCCCCCGACACCGGCTTCACCTGCAGCTCGCGCACCCGCCTGTTCGGCTACCGCGAGGCGCTGGCCGAGGCACAACTCCCGTACGACGACGAGCTGGTGGTCGCCACCTCGCGCGGCCGGCGCAACACCGCGGAGGCGGTCGGGCGGCTGCTCTGCCTGGCCGACCCGCCCACCGCGGTCTTCGCCGAGACCGACGAGATCGCCATGGAAGTGCTGTGGGTGCTGCGCTCCTCCGGCATCGACGTGCCCGGCCGGATCTCCGTCCTCGGCTTCGACGACCACGACCACGCGGAGTGGCTGGACCTCACGACCATCGCGCAGCCGGCCGTCGACGTCGGCCGCGCGGCGGGCACCCTGGCCCACACCCTCATCGACGATCCGGCCACGGATCCGGCGCGGCATGTCGTGCTGCCGACGTGTTTGATTCCGCGGGGGACTACGGGGCCTGCGCTGTTCCAGGAGCCGGACGCCGGGGAGGCGTGACCGGTCTCCGGGCCTGGTTCCCCAACTCGTCCGAACCGAGCACGCTGAAGAGGCCGTCCCGGGGAACCGGAGATGACACACCGGGTCGAATACAACCCTTCCCAGGCATATGAGTGTCCTATCCAGTGGGCCCTCGGACTCAGGGCCCACCGTTCATCCTGGGGGAAGGACTCACCATGCGAAGCACCCGTCCCGCGCGCCGCCGCACCGCCGTCATCGGTACGGCCGTCGCCGCGCTCCTCACCGCCTCCGCGGCCATCCCGGCGTTCGGCGCCACCACCGCGCCGCCGCCCGTCCGGCCGGCTGCGCAGACGGAGGTTCAGCCGGCACGCGGCGGCAGCCCCGAATCGACCGTGGACCGGGTCGCGAACTTCTACGGGGCGTACATCGACGCCGTCTACGACGAGGACGGCCGGCTCGCCCGCGAGCTGCGGAACCACTACCTCCGCAGCGACCTGCGCAAGCGCCTCGCCGACTGGGAGGCGAAGAACCACGCGGACGGCGTCCTGCGCGCGCAGAACGTCCCCGCCAAGTGGTCGGTCAAGTACGACGGTTCCGGTACCGGCAGCTCGTACACGATCGTCACCCTCACCTGGGACTCGGGCAGCCACCCGAGCACGTCCCGGCTGGCGGTCCGCAGCTCCCTGGAGACCCGCCAGATCACGGACATCAAGGCGGCGCCGGGGAAGTGACGCGCGGGTGCGCGGCGCTGCGTCTGACGGCCGGCGGCCGACGGTCGTCGCGGGCCGCGGGCGCAGGCGGTCACGGAAGGTGCGGGGGCTCGTCGGGGGGCGGGTCCCCGTCCCGTGTGCGCCGGGGCGCGCGGTGGTGGACGTAATGGATCACATGGCGCTCCGGGTGGTCGTGGAAGTGCCTCCCCAGCAACGCGCCGCCGAAGACCACGAAGCCGACCCCGACCAGCCAGCACTCCACTATCAGCACGGTGCCCACGGCGCCGTAACTGACCGCGTTGGTGACGATGAGCGGCGCGAACACCAGGTACGAGAAGGCGCGCAGCCCGACCAGGCCCGCTATGGTCGCGACGGCACCCGGCAGCAGCGCCCGCCACGCGACCTGCTCGCCGAGCAGGAACCGCTGTCCCCACCAGAAGAAGAGCACGCCGGCCACGAGGTTCAGCCCGATCCGCAGCGGTTCCGGCACGGTGCCCCGGGACTGCACCTCGGCGTAGAGGTACGCCATCAGGACGGCCAGCCAGACGGTCTGCCGCCAGGCCCGGTGCCACGGGCCGACCGACAGGCTCCAGGTCTTCTCGTACCCGGTCTGCACGCTGCCGGCGAAGGTCAGGCCGAAGACGGCGAGCGCGACGAGGCTGAACACACCGGTCGTCGCGACCGCCTGGCGCGGCGCGGTGAAGACGCTCTGCACGGCGTCCGCCGAACGCCCCGACAGCGCCATGCCGTCGACCAGCCAGAGGGCGAAGCCCCGCTGCTGGACCGGGAAGGCCGCCGCCACCACGATCAGCAGCGGCACGAGCGTGACCAGCCCGAGCGCCCCGAACGCCATCGAACGGTGGAGCAGCTCCAGCTCGACACCGCGCTGCCGGAACCGCCGCACCCGCAGCCGACTCCGCAGCCGGCGCACCGGATGCCGGCGCACGGAATGCCGGCGCACCGGATGCCGACGCCGCCGCCCGGGCGCGTCGCCCCGCTCCGAGGGCGAAGGAACCGACGTCATGCCCTCCTCGATCCACTCATCCGCCCACGCATCCACTCATCCGCCACTCATCACTCATTCATCGTGGTCGTCCATCGTGATGATGACTTTGATGTCGTCGTCCCGCGCGGTGAACGCCTCCGGCGCGCGGGAGAGCGGCACCCGCCGGGTGATCAGGCGCTCCAGCCAGCCGGGGTCGGCCGCGGCCAGCGCCTCCGCGGCCTGCCGGTAGTGCCGCAGATTCGCGTTGACCGAGCCCACCACCGCGTCGTTCTCCAGGACCAGATCCCGGTTGACGGTGCCCGCGTCGATCGTGAGCTGCCGCCCGGCCGGCGAGACGCCGGTCAGGCAGACGATCCCGTACGCGGCCGTCCCGGCCATCGCGTCGAAGACCAGCCGCCCGGCCCCGGTCGCCTCGATGACGACATCCGGCCGGAGCGCCTCCGTGACCCGGTCGATGTCCTCCGCGTGGTACGTCGCGCCCAGATCGCGCACCAGCCCGGGCTTCGGGCCGTCGGTGACCCGGTCCAGTACGTGCACGTCGAGACCCCGCTGTACGCCGAGGAGCGCGGCCAGCAGCCCGATCGGACCCGCGCCGGTCACCAGCACCCGCCGGGGATCGAACCAGGCCCGGCCACCGACCCGTTCCACCTGTTCCCACGCCTTGGCCACCACGGTGGTGGGCTCCATGAGCACCCCCACCCGCCGCAGCCCGGCGTCCAGCCGGACCGCGTACTCGGGCTCCACCGTCCACGCCTCGCTCGCGTAGCCGTCGCGCTCCTTGATGCCCCGCTCGGTGTAGCGGCCGTTCCGGCACATGTCGAACTCGCCCCGCGCACACGCCCCGCACGGCTCCGGATCGGGCCGCCGGACCACGCCCACGACCAGGTCACCGCGGCGGAACCCGCTCCCGGCCGGCGCCTCCCGCACGCACCCGAGCGACTCATGCCCAAGCACGAGCCGCTCCCTCCCTGGCGGCGCCGCCCCGTACTCCCCGGCCACGATCTCCTTGTCCGTACCGCACACCCCAACGGCAAGCCCATCCACCAGCAACTCCCCGTCCCCGACGACGGGCCCGGCCACCTCCCGCACTTCCAGCGAACGGGGCTGCAAGGGCCGGATGGTCAGCGCGCGCATACTCACAAGCCTTTCGTCGGTGGGTGGCGGCCGGGGCCTAGAGCCGGTGGTCGGTCGGTGGCCGCTGGGCCGGTGGCGGACCGGTGGCCGGCCCGCCACCGTCGGCGGGACACGGCGAGTACCCGCGTCGCCCCGCTCCAGACCCGCGCTCCAGCCCGCCGACCCTCGAAGCACCCGCCCGACCCCCCATTCACCCCCACACCGGCCCCACCGTCACCCCCACACGCCGCTGCCCCCACCGGACCCCACCCACGGACGCACTACCTCCCCCGTCTGCCGCCGCCCACCCCCGGAACAACAAAAAGGCCCCCCGGAGCGGAGGGCCTTCGATCTCTTCCTTCGGTCACCTTGTCACTGTCCTACGCGTTCTCCCCCCCCCCGACTCACCCGTACGCAGCCCAACGTTCCCGCCACGATGGTCAGCGCTGCCAGGCCGCCGATTGTCCCCCTGTACGCACCGGCATCCAGGTCCACCTCCGTGTCCACGTCCTCCAACGGAGCGGCTGCGCCCTCGGGGTCGTACAGCACGCGCAGTTTGTCGCCCGGCTCAACCGAATCAGGGTCGCAGCCGTCCGTCATCCGAGGGGAGATCTCCCGGCCGTCGCGGGTGCGGAGTGTGCACTCGTCGGTCTTGCCGCCATCGACCTCGACCACGACGGCCTCGGCCCACCGGCCCCGCTTCTCCAGCCCCCGCTCGTCACCGGCCGATTGGGTGATGATCGCCAGCACGATCGCGGCAGGAAGGGCAACGGCGAGCGCCCCGACGGCCAGCTTCGGCGTCTTCTTGTGAGTGACGTGGCGAAGCAAGAAGCCCGGCACCGCGGTCCCCTCCTGCCACGAGCCCATGGACGAGCGTACGGGGTACGGAACCCAGCTTGATCAAGGGCAGTCCCGTCGCTGCGCGCGATCCAACTCCCGCCTGTCCGCCCGAGCCCGGACGGCTCGTTCCCGCGAGGACCAGCTGTAGCGCCCCGCGTACTTCTTGACCGGGGCCCAGGCGAAGAGTCCTGCGACGACCAGGCACGGCAGCAGCACAAGATCGGTCGGGTCCGAGAGGTCGGCGAGGAGGGCCACCGCGAGGATGAGGGTCACGAGCAGGACGGGGGCCGCGTAGAAGAAGCGGCCGTGCGGGTACCCCTGCGTGCCGTAGCGCAGCGGGAACTCCGCATCGTGACCGCGGTCGACGGCTGCCCATTGCCGCAGCAGCTCGAAGCGTTGAACGGACCTCTTGCGCAGCGCACGCAGAACGAGGAGGGCGGGTACGGCGAGAACGGCGAGCATCACCACACCCAGCGCCGTCTCCACCGCGACGTCGGTGGAGACGCCCGTCTCGGATCCGGCGGCATCGATCACCATGGCGGGGACCATGCCGACGGTGAGCGTCACCAGGCCCGCACACAGCAGGAAGACGATCGCTCGGCCGCGCGACAGATCCTCACGGATCAACGCACCGAGGGCGTCCGCCTGGTCCCGCAGCCGGGACGCACGATCCGGCCAGCTGTCCGGTGCGCCGGGTGACGCCGGCAGGGGAGCACTCCGGAAGGGGAACGTGCGGGCGGGCGCCGGGGGGTGACCGTTGGTGGTGTTCGTCATGTCCGTTCCTGTGTCTGTCCGTGCCCACCGATCTGTGTCGGTGCCCACCGATCACCGAGGGAGTGGCCAGCGCCTCCGTGCGGGTGGTCGTAGGTACGCTGACCAGCAAAAAGACCCTCCCGTGGGGAGGGCCTCGATGAGCGCCCCCGGCAGGACTCGAACCTGCGGCCAAGTGCTTAGAAGGCACCTGCTCTATCCACTGAGCTACGGGGGCCGGGTGTGGGCGTGGATCACGGACCGCGGACCAGGATAGGGGGCCGCGTGCCTCGTCCCGGTTGCTTCACCTCCGTGGCACGTTGTGGAGGTTCAGTGAAGCGGTCCCGATAATCGCAGGCAGGTACGAATTCTGCATCGGTTTTGGCGCCTCGTGGGACGGGTGTTGTGCACTCGTTATGCCTGAGCCCCTCCTGTCGCGGGCGCCACACGCGCCACACATCCCATTTTGTGCTGGTTCGTACGGCGCGCACATGGGGCTATACGCTTCAAAAAGCCATCGAAATTGGGCATTCTTCACATGTGGCGACCTTGGACGTAGGACCCCGGATCATCGACGCGCTCTCCGTGCTGCGTGACCGCGTCGCCGCCGCACGCTTCCCGCTTCCGCTCCCAGGGGTCGCGCGCGCCCGCCGCGACCGCGCCGAGTTGCTCGCTCACCTCGACGACTATGTGATGCCCCGTTTGCGCGCTCCTCAGGCACCGCTGCTCGCCGTCGTCGGCGGGTCCACCGGCGCCGGCAAGTCCACGCTGGTCAATTCCCTGGTGGGGCGGCATGTGACGGAGGCGGGCGTGCTGCGGCCCACGACCCGTACGCCCGTACTGGTGTGCCATCCGGACGACCGGCACTGGTTCACCGGGCCCCGCGTTCTCCCCGACCTCGTGCGCGTGTGGATGCCCGAGCAGGGGAGCGGCACAGGCCACGCGGGGGCGTATGGGAGCGCCCTCTACGGGGGTGAGAGTGAAGAGGGGGCGGAGCTCTATGAGGACGAAGGGGACAGTGGCGATGCGGGCGACGGGCCGGCGCCGCTGCGTATCGAGACGGACTGCGGCGTCACCAGGGGGCTCGCCCTCCTGGACGCTCCGGACATCGACTCCCTCGTGGCGCGCAACCGGGAGCTCGCCGCGGAACTGATCTGCGCGGCGGACGTGTGGGTGCTGGTCACGACGGCCTCGCGGTACGCGGACGCCGTGCCCTGGCACCTGCTGCGCACCGCCAAGGAGTACGACGTCACGCTCGTCACCGTGCTCGACCGGGTGCCGCACCAGATCGCGCCCGACATCGCGGGCCGGTACGCGGCGCTGCTCAACCGCGCCGGCCTCGGGGACGTGCCGCGCTTCACCATCCCCGAGCTGCCGGAATCGGCGGGTGGCGGCAGCGGCCTGCTGCCCGCCACCGCGGTAGCCGCGCTCCGCGCCTGGCTGGAGCGCCACGCCGAGGAGCCCGTGGCGCGGGAGGCGGCCGTGGCCCGTTCCGTGGCCGGGGCGGTCACCTCGTTGCGCAGCCGGCTGCCGGCGCTGGCCGGGGCGTCCGCCGCCCAGCACGCCGCCGCGGTCCGGCTGGCCGACCGGGTCGACGACGCGTACGAGAAGGCGGCCGTACGGGTACGGAGCGCTGTCGCCGCCGGCGAGGTCCTCTCGGGGGACGCGCGCGCCCACTGGCGCGACCACGCACTCGGGGGCCGCCCCGACGAACTGCTGGACGCGCTCACCCGCGGGCTCACCTCCCTCTTGTGCTGCGCGGTGGAGGAGGCGGACGAGCGGATTGCGGAGGCGTGGCGGCGGGAGCCGGCGGCGGGAGGGCTCGGCCCACTGGGGGACGCCGGTACCAGTGCCGGTACAGGTACAGGTACAGGTACCGCTGCCTCCCGGGAGGCCGGTATCGCTGCCCCCGGGGCGGCCGTAAGCGCTGCGTATGGGGAGGCCGGAAACGCCGGACATGGAGAGGCCGGTACCGCCGCCGGACGGCTCGGCATTCTTGTGCGGCGCTGGCGGCGCTGCCTGGAGGAGCTCGCGGAGGACGAGGTACGCGAGGTGCGGGCGACGCGGGAGGCGTCCGGGGACGTACGCGGCGTGTTCGGCGGCGTACGGGCACTGACGCGCGACGTGCGCGGCGTACCGGGGGAAGCACGCGGGCCGGAACGGGCAGGGGCCGCCGTACCGGAGGAAGCGGCGGCGCTGCTCGCCACCATGTTGCTGGGCGGCCGCCGGGCCCGTACGGCGGGCGAGAACCTCGCCGAGCTGCTCGGCGCGCACGGAGCGCTGCGGCTGCGCGACCGGGGCGGCGCGCTGCTGGACACGTACCTGGACCGGGCGCTGGCGGGCGAGCGGGAACGCAGGCTCGCCCCACTGGACGAGCTGACCGTGCCCCCAGAGCAGCAGGCGGGGCTGATCGCCGCCCTGTCGGCGCTGCGCAGGGAGCCGGTACCGGGGCCGGCGTCGGGGCCCGCCCCGGAGGGGGCGATGGCCAGGTGACGGAGACGCCGGCCATGGAGATGCCGGTGATGGAGACACCGGTGGCGGAGACGTCGATGGCCGAGATGCCCGTGGCGGCGGCGTCGCCGTCGGAGTGTGAGTGGTATCTGCAGAGAGGGCTTCATGGTGAGCGGTGAGGGCGAGGACGCGGCCGGCTATGGATGCGTGCCACGGGGACGGCGCACCGTGGAGGACGAACTGCAGCCGCGGATCGACGCGCTGCGGGAGCTGATCGGGCTGTCCCGGACGCGGCTGGACGGGCGGACGCTGGACGAGGCCGGGCAGGTACTGGACGCGGCGGACGAGCGGTACCGGCTGTCGGGCGAGCACACCGTCGTGGCGGTCGCCGGAGCGACCGGCAGCGGCAAGTCGTCGCTCTTCAACGCGCTCGCCGGCGCACCGTGCTCGCAGGTGGCGGCGCGCCGCCCGACCACCTCGCAGCCCGTGGCGTGCGTGTGGCCGGGCGACCGGGCCGGCGCCGAGGGGCTGCTGCACCGGCTGGCCATCCCCGTAGCGCAGCGCTTCGTACCCGCCTCGGGGCCTGCGGGCGACGAGGACCTGCGCGGACTCGTCCTGCTCGACCTGCCGGACCACGACTCGGCGGCGGCCGGCCACCGCGCTCAGGTGGACCGGGTACTGAAGGCGGTCGACGCCGTCATCTGGGTCGTGGACCCGGAGAAGTACGCGGACGCGGTGCTGCACGAGCGGTATCTGCGCCCCTTGGCGGGCTACGCCGAGGTGACTTTCGTCGTGCTCAATCAGGTGGACCGGCTGCCCGGTGACGCCGCCGACCAGGTGGTGGATGATCTGCGGCGGCTCCTCGACGAGGACGGGCTGGCGCTCAGCGAACACGACGAGCCGGGCGCCACGGTACTCGCGCTGTCCGCGGCCACCGGGGAGGGCGTGGACGAACTGCGGGACGCACTGCGGCAGTTCGTCGCGGAGCAGGGGGCGGCGGGGCGCCGCCTGGCCGCGGACGTGGATGCCGCGGCGGAACGCCTGCAACCCGTGTACGTGGCGGAGGGGCACGCCGGGCTGACCGAACGGGCGCGGGAGGACTTCGAGGAACGGCTCGCCGAGGCCGTGGGCGCCACGGCTGCCGGGCGCGCGGCCGAACGAGACTGGCTGCGCCACGCGGAACACGCTTGTGCCACTCCGTGGGTACGGCTGCGGAGTTCGAGACACGGCGCGTCGCCCGGCCGGACCTCGTGCGGACAAGCCTCGCCTGGGCAGACCTCGCCCGGGCAGGCCTTGCCTGGGCAGGCGTCGCGTGCCGTGACCGAGCAGGCGGTGCGGGCCGTGGCCGGTGAGGCGGCGCGAGGGCTGCCCGTGCCGTGGGCGCAGGCCGTGCGCGAGGCGGCGGACAAGGGGGCGCGGGGGCTGCCGGAGGCGCTGGACCGGGCGGCGGACGCGGCCGACAGGGCACTGCGGGCCGGGCCTCCGGCGAAACCGCGGTGGTGGACCGTGGCGGCGGCGGGCCAGGGCCTGCTGGTCGCACTGCAGGCGCTGGGTGTGCTGTGGATGGTGGGCCTGCTGTGCGGGGTGGCGTGGGCAGCCAGGGGGCCGGGCTGGCTGCCGGCGCTGGTGCTGATCACGGCCGGTACGGTCGGCGGGCCCGCGCTGTCCTGGCTGTGCGGCGTGGCGGCACGCGGCCCCGCGCGACGGTACGGGCAGGACGCCGAACGGGAGCTGCGGGCCGCGGCGGCCGGCTGCGGCCGGGCCCGGGTGCTGGAGCCGGTCGCGGCGGAACTCCTGCGGTACCGGGAGGTGCGCGAGCAGTACGCGGTGGCGGCGGGGGTGTGAGCGGATCACCCATAAGGGTGGCCGACTTTTCCCCATTCCTTCCTGCCCGTCGGTTGTCCCCGGCGGTTGTCCACAGCCCCCGACGAGCTTTTGTGAACTCGTGCAGCATGAGTTCCAAGCGCGGTCGAGGGCGGGATCGACGACCGGGCCGACGGAGATCGGGAAGATCGGGAAGATCGGGAAGAGCAGGAACGGGGGAGATGACGATGACCGACACGATGGTGACGCTGACGGGGAACGCGGCGACGGCGGTGGAGCACCGCTATACAAAGGACGGCGCGGCAGCGGCGAGGTTCCGGATGGCCTGCACGCCACGCCGCTTCGACCGGGAGCAGGGCCGCTGGACGGACGGCACCACGAGTTTCTACACCGTGCGGGCGTGGCGCACGCTCGCGGACAACCTCGCCGCTTCGGTGGCGGTGGGCGAACCGCTGGTCGTACGGGGCCGGTTGACGGTACGAGAAGGGGAGCACCCGCCGGAGCGGGGCGGCGGCCGGTGGTTCGCGGCCGAGGTGGATGCCGTGACGATCGGGCACGACCTGACCCGCGGGACCGCCGCCTTCCGCCGCGCCGCACGAGCCCGTACAGAGACGCTGACGCAGTCCGGCCCGTCGCAGTTCACCCCGCCACAGTCCGACTCGGCGCCGTTCGGATCGGCACAGCCGACGGCGGGCGACGCGGCAGCCACCACGTCCCTCTGGGCGACTGCCCCACCCGGTAAAGGCGTTGACACGCGCGACGATGTCGGTCCGCCCGCGGCCGAACGGGCCGACGCTCCCAACGGAACCAACGCAACTCGCGAGAGCAACGCGGAAACTGACGATTTCACGAGCGGAACTCGCCGCTCCGGCACCGAAAGTGGCGATTCAGCGCTAGCGATTGCCGCCCACACGACCGGAATTGATGATTCCATGACCGGAAGTGATTCGCCGGAGAAGGTGCCAGTGTCCTGAATTGCCCCCGGGGATTTGTCGATAATCCCAGGTCAGCGAGGCTTCCTTCGGTAACGATTGCGATTCGGATCGCCTGTCCGACGGTTGCTACCGGGGACGGTGTTGCGCTTGCTCTCTAGGATCCACGAGTACTCACGGGGGCTGATCATCACGAGTACTCACGGGGACTGATCGTTCCGTTCGGCGACCTTCCGTTCGGCTGTTGAGTTCTTTGCGTTCTTTCCGGCGGGGCCACCTCCCAATGACCTGCCCCGCCCAGAGGGGAATTCCATGATTTCTGTGAAGAGGCGCGGTGCGGCCCGCCTTGCCGCCGCGGTCCTGGCCTCCGGCCTCGTCGCGGCGGGTGCGATAGCCACCGCGGGGCCTGCCGCCGCGGATGACGCGCCCCCGGGGCACAGCGGAGTGACCGCCACGCTCGGTGGTCTGACGACGTACGACCAGGCCGTCATTCACGACCACGGCCGGGACCAGAAGATCGGTGCCGGGCTCTTCGAGATGGCCGTCGACGGGGGCGGCTCACTCCAGACGTACTGCATCGACATTCACAACCCGACGCAGGACCAGGCCAAGTACCAGGAAGTGCCCTGGAGCCAGTCGTCGCTGCACAACAACGCGGACGCCGGCAAGATCCGCTGGATCCTGCAGAACTCCTACCCGCAGGTGAACGACCTGGCCGCGCTCGCGGGCAAGGCGGGCTCCGGGACGCTCACCGAGAAGACCGCGGCGGCCGGTACGCAGGTCGCGATCTGGCGCTTCTCCGACCACGCCGACGTCGACGCGGTCGACCCCGCGGCGGAGAAGTTGGCGGACTACCTCCAGAAGAGCGCGCAGGACCTCGCGGAGCCGACGGCGTCCCTGACGCTCGACCCGCCCGCGGTCTCCGGCAAGCCCGGCAGCCGCATAGGCCCGGTCACGGTGCACACCAATGCCCAGAGCGCGACGGTCACCCCGGCGGCGGACGCCCCGGCCGGCGTCTCGATCGTCGACAAGACCGGCAAGGCGGTCGCCAAGGACGGCAAGCCGCTCGGCACGGTGACCAACGGCTCGCAGCTGTTCTTCGACGTGCCGGCCGGTGCGGAGGACGGTGCCACCTCGATGACCGTCCAGGCCGCCACGAAGGTGCCGGTCGGCCGGGCGTTCACCGGTGTCGGTGATCACGCCAAGAGCCAGACGCAGATCCTCGCGGGCTCCAGCGAGTCCACCGTCTCCGCGGTGGCCGGCGCCTCCTGGGCGAAGCAGGGCGCGGTTCCGGCGGTCACCGCCGAGAAGAACTGTGCCAAGGGTGGTGTCGACATCACCGTCAGCAACAAGGGTGACGAGGCGTTCGGCTTCCAGCTGTCCGGCAAGGACCACGAGGTCGCGCCCGGCAAGTCCGAGACGGTGACCGTGCCGGTCGGCGAGGACCAGTCGTACGAGATAACGGTGAAGGGCGCGGGCGGCTTCTCGAAGACGTTCTCCGGCGTCCTGGACTGCAAGACCGCCGGCAGCGGTGGCGGCAGCAGCCCGTCCCCGGCTCCGTCCGCGCACCCGAGCCCGGCCTCGGCCGGTGGTACGGGCGGCGACTCGGCCGGTGACCTGGCCGAGACCGGTTCCAGCAGCGCCACCCCGGTGATCGCGGGGGTCGCGGTCGTGCTCGTCGTGATCGGCGGCGCGGCGGTGTTCTTCCTCCGCAAGAAGAAGACGGTGTGACGCAGTAAGTCAGTAAGCCAGTGAGTCAGGCCGATGGCCCCGGAGTGCGCCCAGCGCCCCGGGGCCATCGCTGTCCGCCGGCCCAGCCGCCCCGCCCCACTCTCCGTGCGTGCGGCCTCACTCCCGGTCGCTCTCGGCGGCTACCCGTTTCCTTCCGGGGACCGCCGTACGGCAAGATGGGTAGTACTGCCCACACGCGGCGGAGCCGCACATCGATACTTACAGATCCAGACTGGCGGACGGTTTCTCTTGGCTGAGTTCATTTACACCATGCGCAAGGCGCGCAAGGCGCACGGCGACAAGGTGATCCTCGACGACGTCACCCTGAACTTCCTGCCGGGGGCGAAGATCGGTGTCGTGGGCCCCAACGGTGCCGGTAAGTCCACGGTGCTGAAGATCATGGCGGGCCTGGAGCAGCCGTCGAACGGCGACGCGTTCCTGTCGCCCGGTTACAGCGTCGGCATGCTCCTGCAGGAGCCGCCGCTGGACGAGTCCAAGACGGTCCTGGAGAACGTCCAGGACGGCGCCCGTGAGGTCATCGACAAGCTCAAGCGCTTCAACGAGGTCGCCGAGCTCATGGCGACCGACTACTCCGACGCGCTGATGGAGGAGATGGGCAAGCTCCAGGAGGACCTCGACCACGCCAACGCGTGGGACCTGGACACGCAGCTGGAGCAGGCGATGGACGCGCTGGGCTGCCCGCCCGGCGACTGGGGAGTCACCAACCTCTCCGGTGGTGAGAAGCGCCGCGTCGCGCTCTGCAAGCTCCTCCTCGAGGCCCCCGACCTGCTGCTCCTCGACGAGCCCACCAACCACCTGGACGCCGAGTCCGTGCAGTGGCTGGAGCAGCACCTCGCCAAGTACGCCGGCACCGTCGTCGCCGTCACCCACGACCGGTACTTCCTCGACAACGTGGCCGAGTGGATCCTGGAGCTGGACCGCGGCCGTGCGCACCCGTACGAGGGCAACTACTCCACGTACCTGGACAAGAAGGCCACGCGCCTGAAGGTCGAGGGCCAGAAGGACGCCAAGCGTGCGAAGCGTCTGAAGGAAGAGCTGGACTGGGTCCGCTCCAACGCCAAGGGCCGGCAGGCCAAGTCCAAGGCCCGTCTGACCCGGTACGAGGAGATGGCGGCCGAGGCCGAGAAGACCCGGAAGCTGGACTTCGAGGAGATCCAGATCCCGCCGGGCCCGCGCCTGGGCAACGTCGTCGTGGAGGTCGAGAACCTCAGCAAGGCGTTCGGCGAGAAGGTCCTGATCGACGACCTGTCGTTCAGCCTGCCCCGTAACGGCATCGTGGGCGTCATCGGCCCGAACGGCGCCGGTAAGACCACGCTGTTCAAGATGATTCAGGGCCTGGAGTCCGCGGACTCCGGTTCGATCAAGGTCGGCGACACGGTCAAGATCTCGTACGTGGACCAGAACCGCGCCAACATCGACCCCAAGAAGACCCTGTGGGCCGTGGTGTCGGACGAGCTGGACTACATCAACGTGGGCCAGGTCGAGATGCCGTCCCGCGCGTACGTCTCCGCGTTCGGCTTCAAGGGCCCGGACCAGCAGAAGCCGGCCGGCGTGCTGTCCGGTGGTGAGCGAAACCGCCTCAACCTGGCGCTCACGCTCAAGCAGGGCGGCAACCTGCTCCTCCTCGACGAGCCGACCAACGACCTCGACGTCGAGACCCTGTCCTCGCTGGAGAACGCGCTGCTGGAGTTCCCGGGCTGCGCCGTGGTCGTCTCCCACGACCGCTGGTTCCTGGACCGAGTCGCCACGCACATCCTGGCGTACGAGGGCGAGTCCAAGTGGTTCTGGTTCGAGGGCAACTTCGAGTCGTACGAGAAGAACAAGATCGAGCGGCTCGGCCCGGACGCCGCCCGTCCGCACCGTGCCACCTACAAGAAGCTGACCCGAGGCTGAGGCTGATCGCGTGCGACACGTCTACTCCTGCCCGCTGCGCTGGGCGGACATGGATGCGTTCGGCCACGTCAACAACGTGGTCTTCCTGCGCTACCTCGAAGAGGCGCGGATCGACTTCATGTTCCGGCTGGCGCCGGGGGACGGCAGCCCGTCGTTCTCCGGCGGGTCCGTCGTGGCCCGCCACGAGATCGACTACGTCCGCCCGCTGGTCCACCGGCACGCGCCGGTGACCATCGAGTCCTGGGTGACCCGGATCACCGCGGCGTCCCTGACGATCGCGTACGAGGTCAAGGACGAGGACACGCTGTACGTGCGCGCCTCGACCGTCGTGGTGCCCTACGACCTCGAAGCGGGACGTCCCCGGCGCATCTCGGCCGAGGAGAAGGCGTTCCTGCAGGAGTACATGGACGACGCTGACGACGCTGACGGCGCGGACAAGCAGTCGGAGGCCGTCGCCGCATGACGGTCCTGCGCCTCGCCGACGACGGGGAGGCGGCGGACCTCGCCGCCTTCCTGTCCAGGCTGCTGCATTACGACCGTGCGGCGGCGGTGCGCCTCCAGGCGGCCCCCGCCGGCGGTGCCGGGGACGGCGGCGTGCTCGCCGTCTTCGGCCGGCCGCCGTCCTTCGAGGTACTGGCCATCCGTACGGCGCGCCTCGCCGAGCCGGTGGAGCTGGACGCGACCGTCTCGGCCGGCGAACTGCTCGACGGCATCGACGAGGCGGCCGGCACGCTCACCGTCCCCGCCGAGGTCACCGGCCCGCCCTGGGCCGGGGTGCTGCCGCCGCAGGGCGGCTGGCGCCGGGTGCCGGGGCTGCCCGCGCCCGACGCGCTGGGCCGGATGCTCGCGGTCTCGGTCGCCGAGTTCCGGGCCCGCGACGGGGCGTTGCCGCCCGAGCAGCGGACCCGGGCGGAGCGGGACCGGATCGGCCGGGAGATCTGGTCGCGCACGGTCGGCGACACCCACCTCCCGCTGCGCGCCGTGCACGCCGCGCAGTCGCTGGGCTTCCTGCGCCCGGTACGCACCCCGGTCGGTGCCACGGGCACCGGCCCGCTCCCCGAGCCGTACACGCTGCTCGCGGCGGGCGGCTGGCTCCGGCTCCGTACGCCGCTCGGCTCGGTCGCGGTCCGTACGGGCGGGCTCCAAGGGCTGTCGGTCACACCCGCGTGATCACACCCGCCTGACGCGCACCTGCATGGCATGAAAGAGGCCGGGCCGCCCTCATGGGCGGCCCGGCCTCTGTCACCTCGTGCGTGCTCAGCCCTCGCTGTTGACCATCGAAGCGGCCGCATACGTCAGGTAGTTCCACAGCTGCGTCTCGTGTTCGGGCGCCAGCTCCAGGGAGTCCACGGCGTCCCGCATGTGCCGCAGCCAGGCGTCGTGCGCCGCGCGGTCGACGGTGAAGGGCATGTGCCGCATCCGCAGCCGGGGGTGGCCGCGGCTGTCGCTGTACGTCCGGGGACCGCCCCAGTACTGCATGAGGAACAGCGCGAGGCGCTCCTCGGCCGGGCCGAGGTCCTCCTCCGGGTACATGGGCCGCAGCAGCGGGTCCTCCGCGACGCCCTGGTAGAAGCGGTGCACCAGACGCCGGAAGGTCTCCTCGCCACCGACCTGCTCGTAGAAGGTCTGCTCCTGAAGCGTGCCGCGCGGAATCTCGTTCACGCTTCCATGGTCTCAGACGTACCGGCCGAGTACGGGAGACGTAGGACCGGAAGGCGTCGGACCGCGAGCGAGGAGCACAGTGGAGGTATGAGCGGGAGCGGTACGGAGCCACGGAGCGGTACGGAGCCACGCAGCGATCCGTACGCCGTCGAGGCCGCGGCGGCCCGGGCCGGGCTGGTGCGGCTGATCACGATGGGCGGCGGGCTGTCGGATCCGCGCTGGCGGGCGGCGTTCGCCGAGGTGCCCCGGCATCTGTTCGTGCCGGTGTACTACGTGGGCGTGGCCGGCGGGTACGAGCGGCGCACGGCGGACCACCCCGATCCGGAGCGCCGGGCGGAGTGGCTGCGCGGGGCGTACGCCGACAGCCCGCTGGCCACCCACGTGCGCCACGGGGAGCTGGTCTCCTCGAGCAGCCAGCCGTCGCTGATGGCGGAGATGCTGGACGCGCTGCACGTCGGGGACGGTGACGCGGTACTGGAGATCGGCGCGGGCACGGGCTACAACGCGGCGCTGCTCTCGCACCGGCTGGGGGACGAGCGGGTCACCACGGTCGATCTGGACGAGGAGATCACCGGGCCGGCGCGGGAGCATCTGGCGGCGGCCGGGTACCGGCCTCCGGTGGTCACCGGGGACGGGGCGCTGGGCTGCCCGGAGCGGGCGCCGTTCGACCGGATCATGGCGACCTGCCAGCTGCCGTCCGTGCCCGCGGCGTGGGTGGCGCAGGGCAGGACCGGCGGGCTGATCCTCACGCCGCTGGCCACGGGGCTGGTGCTGTTGCGGGTGACGGGGGAGGGGCGTGCGGAGGGACGGTTCCTGTCCACCCCGGCGTACTTCGTACGGCTGCGCAGCGCGGCCCCCGAAGGTGAGCACGGGGGCGAGGACGGAGCCGCGTCCGAGGAGCGCGCCGGGACGTGGGCCGCCACGGCGGCGCTGCCGCGGGAGGCGCTGCGCGACGAGCGGTTCCACTTCCTCCGCACGCTGAGCGCCGGGGGGCTGGGCCCGCGCGGCGCGTACGAGCTGTGGCGCGCGGAGCGGCGGCCGCACCGCTCGCGGTTCGGCGTGACGGTGGAAGGGGACCGCCAGTGGGCGTGGCTGGACGCCCCCGACGGCCCCCACCGGTGGCCGCTGCCCGGCCGGGACTGACCGCAGCCGGGCGCGCAGGCTCTCAGCCCCGCCGGACCGTGATCGTCGTCCAGGCGCCGACGTGCACGCGGTCGCCCTCCTGGAGCGGGATCGGGACGTACGGCTGGATCGGGTCCTCGCCGCCGTTGACGGTCGTGCCGTTGGTGGAGTTCTGGTCCACCACCGCCCAGCCGCCGCCCGGCTGCTGCACCAGCATCGCGTGCTGGTGCGAGACGCCCGGGTCCTCCGGCGGGCGCCCCAGGTCGATGTCCGGCGACTCGCCCGTGCTGTGCCGGCGGCGGCCGATCGTGACCTGCTGACCGTCGAGCGGCAGCTGCTGCTCGGGGGAGTAGGCGGGGAGGTTCAGGCCCGCCGCCTCGGGGCCGCTGCGGCCCATCATCGCCATGAAGTACTCACGGTCCGGAGCGATCACCGCGACCCAGCCGGCACCGGCGGGCGCCTGCCCCGGCGCCTCGCCGCCCGGGGCCCACGGCTGCTCGCCGGTCTGCCCGTGCTGAGGCTGCTGCGGCTGCTGCGGGAACGGGGGCTGCGGCTGCTGCTGCCCGTACTGGCCGGACTGCTGCTCGTACTGGCCGGGCGGGGCCGGGGGCGCGGACTGCTCGTACGGCGGGGGCGGCCCGGGCGGCGCGAACGGGCCCTGCCCCTGCTGACCCGGCGGAACCTGCTGACCGGGCGGGAACTGCTGTCCGGGTGGGGCTTGCGGCGGGGGGCCCTGCTGGCCGGGCGGGGCCTGCGGCGGGGGTGCCTGATGGCCGCCGGGCGGCGGCAGCAGCCAGTCGTCGCCGCCCTGGGACGGGGCCGGGGGCTGCTGCTGCGGCGGGCCCGCTTCACCGTAGGCGCCGAACGGCTGCTGCCCGGGGCCCAGCGGCTCGGCGGGCCGGTTCATCTGCGAGGGCCGCGAGCTCTGGTACTCGTACTGGTCCGGCGGGCCGGGCTGGGCCGGGAAGCCGGGCGGCTGCGAGGACTGCGGCGCGGGCGCCCCGTACGACGCGGAGGTCGAGGAGTGCGTCAGGAAGTTGTACCGGCACCCCTCGCAGAACGGCGCCATCGCCTCGCGCGGCGTGCCGCACTGCGGGCACGGCTCGGACTGGCCGGTGCCGGGCCCGGGGGCGTGACCCGCGCCGGGCGGGGGCGGCGGGAAGCCGTAGCCCCCCTGCTGCGGAGGCTGCTGGGCCGGGGCGCCGGGGAAGCCGGCCGGCGGGGGAGGCGGCGGAGCGACAGTGCCCGCCATGCGGTGGCCGCACACCTCGCACCAGTCTTCGGCCACTGACTGGTGGCCGTTCGGGCAGGTCGGCATGTCGGTATGTCCCCCTCCGTACCGTCTTCCAACGGTTTTACGTCTAGCTCGTCACTCGTTTGTCACTTTTTGACGCGAACGGTCTTGGTAGAGCGCGTTTCGAGCGTCATCTCGTCCGCTTCCGCGACCTTCGCCTTCAGCCGCACAGTACCGGTCACCGCGTCCACGACGTCCACCACCTTCGCAAGCAGTTTCGCAGTGTCCTCGTTCCCGGAGGCACTCGCCAGCTGCACGGCCCGGCCCAGCCTGGCGGTCGCGCCGTCGACATCTCCGGCCTTACGGGCATCCAGCCCCGACTGGATGGCCCGGGCCAGTTCCGCCTGCCCCGTGTAGTGCGCCACCTGCGGGTTGATCTGCGTCGATGCGGCCATGTCGGTCGTCCACACGGCCCGTACCAGGCCCTGCGCGAGCGTCCGGGGCGCACCGCCGCCGGGCGCAGGCAGCACCAGTGCCACCCGCGCGGCCAGCATCTCCTGGCCGACGCCGGCGTCCGGGACGCGTACGCACACGTGGTAGTCGCGGGACTCGTCGCCCCAGGAGCCGGTCGGGTAGTCACCGGCCCGCGGCCCGGCCTCGGTGCGCCGGCCGGTCAGGTCCTCGACCGTCGGCGCGACCTGCTTCACGAACCGGATCTCGGCGCCCTGCGGGGTCCACACCCGCAGGGCCACGTCCGCGACCTCCTTGCCCATCGCGGTCTCCATCATCCGCGTGAAGTCCGCGGTCAGCCCGGCCGGATCGGCGACGATGTCGGCGCTGCCCAGCAGGGCCGAGGCGATGCCGGTGACCTCCTTGACCTCCCAGTCCGTGCCCACCCCGCGCGCGTCGCAGGTGAACCGCCCGGCGCAGTCGTCCAGGGTGGCCCGCAGATCCTCGGGCGACTCGTGTTCGTTGCGGCCGTCGGTGAGCAGGATGCCGTGCCGGATGGCCACGTCCGCGGAGTACAGCAGCCGGTCGGCCAGCCGCAGCCAGGTGCCGATCGCCGTGCCGCCGCCCGAACGCAGCCTGCGCAGCGCCTCTTTGGCCAGCGCGCGGGTGGCGGGCGACGCCTGCGCGAGGCGGCCGCCGCCGGGGTAGACCTCGGCGGCCTGGTGGGTGCCGGCGATCACCGCGAAGGCCACCCCGTCGCGCAGCGTGTCGATCGCCGCCGCGGTGGCGTCGCGGGCGTTGCGCATCTTGGTGGGCGGGTACTCCATGGAGCCGGAGCAGTCGACCATGATGACCACGGCGGCGTCCGGGGCGCCGCCCGGCGCGGGCGCGGGCTGCCCGGCGGCGTCGGCGAGCGGCCGGCCGCCGGAGGTGCCGCCGCCGGTGGCGGTGACCGTGGCGATGGCGTTCACCTCGCGGCCGCCCTCGGGGAGGTACTCGTTCTGGTACACCTCCACGGAGAACTGCGGGACCGTGGACTTCGAGAAGTTGGCCATCTCTTCCGCTCCTTGACGCTCCGTCGTGCTCGTCGGCGTGCGGGCGGGCGGAAGTACCCCAGGCCGTCCCCCCGTCGGCACCTCCCCAGGTGCCGGACCGTTCTCCTGCGCTGACTGCGCAGACTGCGTTACGCGTTGCTGTGGTGACTCACGCCGATACTGCCCCGGGCGCGGGTACCGGGAACGGCACCACGGCCACTGTTACGTTGTCGTGGCCCCCGCTGTCCAGAGCGTGGCGAACGAGGGTACGTGCGCTGTGCAGCGGGCGTTCACCCGCGTCCGGGGGCAGCAGCGCCGCCAGTTCGGCCGCCGCCTCGGTGTAGTTCCACAGGCCGTCGGTGCACACCACGACCACGCCCGGGCGGTCCGGCCGGAACGCGGCGGTGTGCGGCTGCAGTTCGTACGCGTCGGCGCCCAGCCAGCCGGTGATGGCGTGGGCCCGTTCGTCGGAGTACGCCTCGGCCTCCGTCATCAGGTTGTTCGCCACCATCTGTGCGGCCCAGGAGTCGTCCTCGGTGAGCCGGGCACCGGGCGCGGTGCGGTCGTCGGGGATCCAGTACGCGCGGCTGTCGCCGACCCAGCCGACGGTCAGCACCCCGGCCGCCACGACGGCCGCGACGAGCGTGCAGGCCGGGGCGTTCTGCTGACGGTACGGGTCGCGCGGGTGGTCGGGCTCCTCGGCGAGCGCGTCGACGGACTTGGCGGCGGCCAGGATCGCGTCGTGCATGGCCTGCTGCGGGTGGGCCTCCCGGGGCAGCGCCGCCAGCAGCGACTCGGCGGCCGTCTCGGCGGCGGCCTGCGACGCCTCGTCGGGCCGGGTCGCGGAGGAGACGCCGTCGCAGACCACGGCGAGCACCGCGGGGGAGCCGTCGGACAGCGCGGTGCCGGCGACGGTGAAGAAGTCCTCGTTGCGGTGGTGGCGGTGGCCGCGGTCGCTGACGGCGGCGACCCGCTCCAGCTCACGCTCGAAGTGGTCGCGCTCGCGGGGCTGGGCGTGGCCGCAGTGCTCGCAGTAGCCGTCCTGGTCGACCGTGCCGGTCCGGCAGGCCACGCAGGTCTTCGCGGCGAAGGACTCACGGGGGTCGGCCGGGGCGTCGGTCATCGGGGCCGGGGAGTCCGCGCCGACCGCGGCGGCTTCGGCGTCCGAACCGCCCGAACCGTCCGAACCGCCGGAGCCGTCCGCGCCGCCGGCGCCGCCCGAGCCGTCCGGGAGCCGGCTCTCGGGAGCAGGCGGCGGAGCCGCCCCGTATCCCCCGGCCGCACCGTACGCCCCGGCCGCCGCGTCGTCAGGCGCCGCCGCGGAGACATCCGCACCGCACACACCGCAGAAGTTGTCCCCCGGCTCCAGCGGCTCGGCGCATCCCGGGCACCGGGAAGGACCTGTCACTGCCATCTCACACCCACGTCCTGGGGCGGAAGCGGTTGGCCCGCTCCACCAGTTCGATCCTCTCATCACCGCGCTGAGCCAGCCTGGCGAGCAGCCGGCAGGACCGCTCCAGGCCGAAGCGCAGCCCGCGCTCGTCCACCTCGCAGCCGAGCAGGACGGGGACGGCCCCGGGCGTCGGCCGTTCCCCGGCGCGCCCGGACAGTACCCAGTCCAGCGCGCAGCCCAGTACCTCCGTCGTCAGTGTCTCGCGGCGCTGCGCGTCCAGCCCGAAGTCCGTCAGCCGCTCGATCTGCCGGGCCGCGGCCTGCAGGTCGGGCAGCAGCGGGTCGCTCGCCGGGCGCTGCCGGAGCCGGGCCCGCACCGCGGCGATGCGGGCCGCGGTGAAGTGGATCGAGGACTCCGGTACGGCCTCCAGGGCACGCACCGCGCCGCTGCGGTCACCGGTCGCGAGCCGCACCCGGGCCAGCCCGAACGCCGCGCTCACATAGCTGTGGTCGGTGGTCCACACCAGGTGGTAGTACTCGGCGGCGTTGTCGAGCTGGCCCAGTACCTCGGCGCAGACGCCCAGCGCCAGCTTGGGCGCGGGTTCCCCGGGGAACGCGTCGTACACCGCGTCGAAGGACAGCGCGGCGGTCTCCTTGTCGCCCGTGGCCAGGGCCACCAGGCCGCGGTACCAGATCACCCGCCAGTCCGACGCCCAGTCGGCCAGCGGATCGGTCTCGATCTCCCGCAGCACTCTTTGGGCCACCGACCCGTCGGCCATCTCCAGCCGGGCCCGCAGGTCGCGCAGCCGCAGCTCCAGGGAGTCGGCGGGCGCGGAGCGCAGCGCGACGAGCAGCTCCGCGGGCGCCGCGGCCAGCAGACCGGCCAGGAAACCGGCGTTCGGATCGCCGGGGTCGACCCGCGGCGCGGGGAGCGCGAGCACGGTGGCCGCCGTGTCCACGGTGCGCAGTACCGGACCCGGGCTGCCGTACCCGGGCAGTGGGGAGACCTCGTACGACATCTGCGCCGGGATCGACGGCGTGGCCGGTGCCGTGCCCACGAGCCCCGCCGAGGGGCCCTCGCCCGGCAGGGCGGCGACCGTCTGCTTCCGCAGGCCCCAGCGGCGGGGCGGCGCGGCCCGCCCGCCGAGCAGCGAGGTGTCCCCGTCCACCGCGGGCATCAGCTCGGTGTCGACCACCCGCAGTTCGGGCCCGAACAGCTGGGACAGCGCGGGCCGCTGCTCGCCGGTCTGCAGTGCGACGACCTCGCGCAGCACGCCGGTCAGCTGCTCGGCCATCTCCTCGGCGGAGGCGAACCGGCGCGCCGGATCGGGGTCGGTGGCCCGTACGAGCAGCCGGTAGAAGGACTCGTAGCGGCGGAACACCTCGATGTGCTCGGGGTCCGGCAGCGAGTCCGCGAAAACGTTCGTGTAGCCCTGGAAGTCGAAGGTGAGGACGGCGAGGGTGCGCGCGACCGTGTACAGGTCGGAGGCGACGGACGGTCCGACCTCGGCGACCTCGGGCGCCTGATAGCCGACCGTGCCGTAGATCGCGCTCTCGTGGTCGTCCATCCTGCGGACCGCGCCCATGTCGATCAGCTTGAGCTGGTCGTTCTGCTGGATGGCGTTGTCGACCTTGAAGTCGCAGTACAGCAGGTTCCGGCTGTGCAGGTGGCCGAGGGCCTCCAGCGCCTCGATGCCGTACGCGCACGCCTGCTCGACCGGGAGCGGGTCGCGCCGCCCCTGGGGCGTGCGCCGCTCGTTGGCGATCTCCTTGAGGGACTTGCCGCCGACGTACTCCATGACGATGTAGCCGTCGAGGCTGCCGGTCGCCTGGTCGAGGTGTTCGACGAAGTTGTAGATGCGGACGATGTTGGAGTGCTCGATCTCGGCGAGGAAGCGGCGCTCGGAGACCGCGACCGCGAGCGCCTCCTCGTCACCGGTGTCCAGCAGGCCCTTGAGCACCACCCACCGGTCGGAGACCGCGCGGTCCACCGCGAGATAGATCCAGCCCAGCCCGCCGTGCGCCAGACAGCCCGCGACCTCGTACTGGCCGTGCACCACGTCGCCGGCCCGCAGCTTGGGCACAAAGCTGTACGGGTGGCCGCACTTGGTGCAGAAACCTTCCGTACGCCCCGGGCGTCCGCTGCGCGCCCGGCCCACCGGCGCCCCGCAGTCGCTGCGGCTGCAGAACCGCTTGCGCTCGGGAACCTCCGGGTTCTCCAGCACGACCGTGCGCGGATCGGGCCGCGGCACGTCGGGGACCGCCACCAGCCCGGCCCCCAGCCGCCCGCGCCCCGGCCCCGAGCTCGACCCGGAGCTCTGCCCCGAACTGCCGCTGCGCACGGACACCGAGCGGGTCGACGGGCCGGACAGGGAGCGCGAGAGGCGCCCGGAGACGGAACGGCGGGAGCCGGAGGAGCGGGAGGAAGCCGACGTACGGGCGCTGCTGGAGTTCTGCGAGCCGTTGGACCCGGAGGCGGCGCGGCCGGCGCCCGCCACGCCGGTCGGCGGCGAGGCCACCATGCCGGTCGCCGAGACGACCGGCGCCATCCCGCAGACGTCGCAGTACAGTTCGCCGCCGCCGACGTCCTCGTAGCGGCCGGCGCACTCCGGCCGCTGGCAGACTGTGTCCTTCTCGTACTTCTCGTCCTTCTCGTACTTCTCGCCCGGCTCGCCGGTCATGACTCCCCCTCGCGGTCCGGCTGCCCGGCCGCCAGCGCCTCGGCCGCCGCCTGCTGGTAGCGCAGTACGGCGTGCTCGGCGGCGCGCAGGTCGCAGGGCGCGCTCCACAGCATCCGGCGGGCGATGTCGTACCGCTCGATCAGCAGCGGGTCCTCGGCCAGGCCGTGCCGCGCCGTCTTCGCCTTGTACGCGTCGAGGCGGCCGCGCAGCTCGGCGCGGACGGCCAGCGGCGCGGTCACCGCGGTCAGCGACTCGCGGGCGCGCAGCAGCTCGTCCTCGGCGCGCTCCTCCAGGCTCTCCAGCAGCGGCGACAGCAGGTGCCACTGGGCGCGTCTGCGGTACTCGGCGGCGGTGGCGAGCTGCTCGTGGAGGGCGGCCGACGGGCCCGAGACGGCCGGTACTTCGGATGCGGCGATCTTCGCCAGCACCTCGCCGCGCGCCTCCCGCGCCTCGGTGAGCGTGCGGTCCGCGCGCGAGAGCAGGTCGCGCACGAGCATCAGCCGCCGCTCGGCGTCCTGCCGCACCGCGAGGACCGCCTCGATCTCGCGCCGCACGTCCTCCAGGGCGCGGGCCGCGCGGTCGTACCGCTCGGTGTCCGGACGGCCGCCGCCGGGCGCGGCGCTGGCGTCGGTGGCGGGCACCCAGAAGGCGAGCGGGTCGGTGAGCACCTCGGCGCGCAGCCGGGTCAGCTCCTCGGTGATCTGCTCCAGGTCGTCACCGGAGGGGTGCTCGCCGGGGCGGACGCCGACGGAGTGCGCGAGGGAGCGGGTGCGGCGCAGTTCGGCGGCGAGCAGGTCGATCCGGGCGGGCAGCGCGGTCCATACGGAGTCGGCGCTGACGATGACGTCCAGCGCTCGCGCGTACAGCCCGTTCATCCGGTCGACCAGCGCCTCCAGGCTGAGCTGTTCGCTGAGTTCGGTGAGGCTGCCGACGGCGGCGCCGGAGACCGTGACGCCGTTGCCGCGCAGCATGTCGGTGAGGGTGGCCAGGTCCTCCGGGGAGAGCCAGCGGCGGCGGGCGCGCAGCTCACGGGCGGCCTCCAGCGCCGCGCTGTACGCCTCGAAGTGCGCCCAGAGCACCGTGATCCGCTGCTCGGCGGTCGCCCAGCGGTCCTTGGTGACACCGGTCAGCTCGGCGCCCTCCAGGAGGCGGCGGCCGGCATGGTCCTGCAGCGCCAGCAGCGAGGTCTCGATCGCTTCGTGCTCGGCGCCGAGCCTGCCGAGGGCGCGGTCCACCTCGTCGCGGCTCATGGCCGGGGCGGGTCCAGGGACCCCCATCGATCACCTCTCCAGAGTGCGTGCGGTGCGCTGCGGGCGACCGGCCGTCCGGCCGGGCCTTTCAGTCGCTGTACTGGGGCGCCGGCGGCCCGGAGACGCCCGGCAGGTCGGCCTTGAGCCACTTGTCGTACGCGGTCGTCCAGGGGCTGTCGGCGCCGCCCGCGCGGTAGTCCTCCAGCACCTTGTTCACCCGCCGCACCAGGTCCTCGTCCTCCTTGTTCATGGCGACGCCGTACAGGTCCGTGCTGAACGGCTCGCCCTTGAGCTCCACGGCCGGGTCCTGCGCGGCCTGTCCGGCGGCCAGCGCGCTGTCCGTCACGACGGCGTCGGCCTCGCCCAGCTGCAGCCGCACCAGGCAGTCGAGCTGGTTCGGCACGGTCATGACCGTCGCGCCGTGATCCTCACCGTCCAGTTCCTGCTCGCCCGTTGATCCCTTCGCCGTGCAGATCTTCTTTCCCCGCAGCGAGTCGTCGAACGCGTCGATCGACGACCTCTTGGGCGCGAGCACCTGCTGGCCGGCCTTGAAGTAGGCGGTGGAGAAGGCGACGTCCTTCTTGCGCTCGCAGTTGATCGTCATCGTCCGCACGACCATGTCCACCTTGCGCTGCTTCACGGCGTCGATGCGCTGGTTGGTGGGGATGGCGCGGTACACGATGTCCGGGTCGGGCCCGAGGATGTCCCGGGCGATGGCCTTCGCCAGGTCGATGTCGAAGCCGATGAGGTTCTTCGGGTTGTCCGGGTCCCGGTAGCCCCAGCGGTAGCTGTTCTGGTCGACGCCGACGACCAGGACGCCCGCCTTCTTGATCCGCTTCACCGCGTCGCCGTCGGCGGGGGACGGCCGCAGGCTCTCCGCCGCGTTCTCCTCCGTGCAGCCCGCGGCGGCGGGCGCGGCCGACGCGGCGCGGGGCGGCGCGGGGAGCGGCGGGTCGTGCGGCACGGCGGGGGCGCTGCTGAGCACCGGCACCAGCACCGCGGCGGCCGCGGCCATCACGCCCATGCCGGCGGCCACCGGAGCCAGCGCTGACCCGAGGTCCGCCATTCGCGCGCGCATGCTCATCCCTGCCCTCGTCACCGGTACTCCGACAGCCTGCGGCCGATGCCCAGCACCGCACCGGCCGCCGCCAGCACGGCCAGCACCGCCGCTCCCACGGCGAGCCCGTCCAGCGCGTGCCGGCCGCCCCGCGCCGCATCGTGGAACTCGGCCTGCTCGTGCTCGAGCGCCCGCTTCAGCGCCGCGTCCACCTTGTCGAAGGACTCCTTCGTGGGCCGGTCCTTCCCGATCACCTTCGCCAGCGCGCCTTCGTAGTCGCCCTGGTCGTTCTCCGCGCGCGCCTCGGCGTGCCGCGCGCGCCACTCCCGTACGTTCGCCAGCGCCTCCTGCACCGGCGCGCGGCCCTCCGCGTCGTCCGCCAGGGCCAGCGCCTCCGCCAGCTTGCCGCCCGCCCGGTCCTCCGCGCCCTTCCCGTCACCCGCCAGCGTCTTCATGCCGGAGGCGTACTCGACCTCGTAGAAGTCCCGCTGGTCCGCGGTCACCTTGCCGCCGCGCGCCACCAGCGTGAGGTTCTCGTCGCCGCGCGCCTGCAGTGTCGCGATCCGCGCCTCGTTGAGCACCCGCAGGGACTTCACGCCGTGCTCGATGGAGTCGTCGAGCCCCGCACGCGCGAAGGCGTGCCCGGCCGTCATCCACAGCAGGACGCCTATGGAGGCGGTGGTGGCGATCAGCAGCCCCTGGTTGAACACCCGGTTCGTGCGCCGGTAGTTGCGCCGCTGCGCCCAGCCGAGCGCGCCGAGCGCCAGCACACCGGCGGCCACCGCGACCCAGGGCCAGGCCCTGGCGTCCTCGTAGTCGCCGTCGAGCCGGGCGGTCTCGGCGTCGTAGAGCTCCTGGGCGGCGGGCAGCAGTTGGGTGCGCATCAGGTTGTTGGCGTACTGGAGGTACGCGCCGCCCACCGGCAGGCCCTGCCGGTTGTACATCCGCGCCGTCTCCACCAGGCCCGTGTACCGCGGCAGGCCGTCGTTCAGCCGCTCGATCCGGTCCCGGGCCGTCTCCGAGCCCCGGGAGTTGGCGGAGGCGCGGACCAGCAGCCTGGCGGCGGTGGAGATGTCGTCCTTGTAGCGCCGCCGGCTGTCCGCGCTCTCCCGCTCGCCGGCCAGGAAGCCGCCGGCCGCCGTGGTGTCGGCGTCCGCGAGCGAGCGGTAGATGTCGGCCGCGTCCCGGCTCAGCGGCTGGCTGCTCCCCAGGACGTCGTCGGCGGCGGCCGACCGGTCCGCCACCTGCCAGGCCGTCATGGCGCCGAACAGCACGACCAGCGCGGCCAGTACGGCACCGATGAAGCGCAGCCGGCCCGGCTCGGTGAGCATCGCGGCGCGCAGCCGGCGCAGCGCCTCGGTCCATACGGCGCGCTCGCCGGAGGGCGGTGGCGGAGCGGACGGCTCCGGTGCGGTCATGCCCGGTGTGGTCGTGTCCGGTCCGGGAGGCGCTGCGGGCGCGGGCGGTGCCGCGCTGCCGGTCGGCGGATATGACACGGAACCTCCCCCTCGGTCGCTGGCCGTGCCCCGCGGCCCGCGCCGCGGGCAGGGGTGCACCGCCAGCAGTATGGCTGCAGGGGCCGACCACCACACCGGTATTGCCTGGATCTTGTTCGTATCGGGATCTCGTTCGAGCCCCGTGGCCCGGCGCCCCGCACCTCTCGCCCCCGTTGCCTCCCTTCACGCATTCGTACGGTGTTCGGTTCCCCGGCTTCTCCCAAGGGGCAGCCGGGCGCCGGCCGGGCTGGCTAAAGTTGCCTGACGTCAGGTGACCTGGGAAATGGAGCGGTGCGGTGCGGACGATACGCAGGGTGTCGCTGGTGGAGACCGCGACCGACGAGATCCGGGAACAGATCCTCAAGGGGATCTGGCCGGTGGGCAGCCGCATCCCGCCCGAAAGCGCCCTCTCCGAGACGCTCCAGGTGAGCCGGGCCTCCGTACGGGAGGCCATCCGCGCCCTCGTGCACTCCGGACTGCTGGAGACCCGGCAGGGCGACGGCACGTTCGTCCTCTCCGACGACGACAGCGCGGTGGCGCTCCGCCGCCGCCTGGAGCGCGCCGAGCTGACCCATGTCACACAGGTCCGGCAGGGCCTGGACGTGATCGCGGCACGGCAGGCCGCACGGCACCGCACGGACGCCCAGCTCGCCGCCATAGAGGCGGCGCTGGGCCGGCGCCGGGCCGCGCTCGCGGCGCACGAGGACGAGGCCTTCACCGCCGCCGACGCCGACTTCCACGTCCTGGTCGCCGAGGCGAGCGCCAATCCCGTACTGGCCGACATCTACCGCTCGCTGAGCACCGCCCTCCGCGCGGAGCTCCGCCGCGCCGCCTGCCTGGACACCGCGACGGCCGCCCCTGCCGACCCGCACCACCTCCTCGTCGAGGCGATCCGGGAGCGGGACCAGGCGGCCGCGGTGGACGCCGCGGTGGAGCTGCTCGCCGGTCACGTACGGGATCTGGCACTGCCGCTGGACGACTGAGCCGGCTGCCGGCCTGCCGTCGTCTGCCGGCCGCCGACGGCTCGTCTCTCAGTGGGCGGACCGCAGATGGGTGCGCTGTCCGTCGTGGTCGAAGATGCCGAGGATCTCCGCCGGGCCGCCCTGCGCGCCGAACGCGTGCGGAACCATCGTGGAGAACTCGGCCGCCTGCCCCTCCTCGACGACGATCCTGCGGTCCCCCAGCAGCAGGACGACGGTCCCGGACAGTACGGTGAACCAGTCCTGCCCCGGGTGGGCCTTGAGCGCGCCGCTGCCGGTCGGGGCCGGCTCCGTGAGGCGCAGCCTGGCGACGGTGACGCCGGGGTCCCGCTTCAGCATCCAGGTGGTCAGCCCGCGTGCCGCGTGGTGCTGCGGCCTGATGATCACGTCGTCGGTGGCGGACTCCACGAGCTGGTCCAGCGTGGTGCCCAGGGCCCGGGCGATCGCCGTGAGCTGATCCAGGCTGATCCGCCGGTGACCCGTCTCGATACGGCTCAGAGTCGAGGGACTCAGGTAACAACGGGCGGCCAGATCGTCGAGCGACCAGCCCATGGCGACCCTCAGGCCCCTGATCCGCTTGCGCACGAGGACGTCCAGATCCTCATCTTCTTGCGTCATGGGCAAGATGGTATGTCGGTACGGCAAGGTGGTCGTACGGTCGAGACATGGCACCCCACGCGCATGAACACCACGCTGCTGAACACGACACTTCTGCACACGACGCTTCTGAACACGGCGAGCCGTTCGTCGCCGAGCTGCTCGACCTGGAGGGCGAGGTCCTGCACGCGCACCTCACCGAGGTGACCGGCCGGCTGGCGGACCTGACCGCGGAATCGGCGGAGGACCGGCCCGTGCGCCGGATTCTGGACCTGGGCAGCGGGACCGGTACCGGAACCTTCGCGTTGCTCCGGCGCTTCGAGGACGCCGAGGCGATCGCCGTCGACGCCTCCCCGCGGCTCCTGCAGCACCTCCGGGGCCGGGCCCGCGAGCTTGGCGTGGCGGACCGGGTGCGCACCGTCGAGGCCGATCTGGACGCGGCGTGGCCGGACTTCGGAGGCGTGGACCTGGTGTGGGCGGCGGGGGCCCTGCACCACATGAGCGACCCCGACCGCGCGCTGCGCGAGGCGTTCGCCGCGCTCGCCCCGGGCGGGCTGCTGGCCGTGATCGAGATGGCCGGCGTCCCGTACTTCCTGCCCCACGATCTCGGCATCGGGCGCCCGGGTCTGGAAGCCCGCTGCCGCGCCGCGCTGGCGAGTGTTCACGCCGAGACGATGCCGCACCTGGGCGCCGACTGGGGCCCGCTGCTGTCCCGGGCCGGGTTCACCGACGAGGCCGAGCGGCCGTACACCGTCGAGCTGGTCCCGCCGCTGCCCGCGGCCACCGGCCGGTACGCCCGGGCGGTGCTGGGCCGGATGCGTACCGCGCTCGACGGCCGGGCCGACGCCGACGACCTGGCCACGCTCGACGCCCTGATCGACAGCGACGGACCGCACAGCGTCCTGCACCGCGACGACCTCGCTGTGCGGACTGAACGGACGGTGTGGACCGCCCGGCGCCAGCCACTGGCTGTCGGGCGTGAGCGACGTCAGCCGTGATCGGCTTCAGGCGTACTGGGCGCGCAGGCGGGCGTACGCGGAGGCAGGCGCGCCCGTCTCGTCCAGGGCCAGCAGGGCGGCGCCGAGTACCGGGGGAGCGGTGACCACCTCCGGTACCGCCTTCGGGGCGCGCTCGGCGAGCAGCGCGAGCACCGCCTCGTGCAGCACCGGGTGGCGGGCCGCCAGTACCCCGCCGCCGAGGACCACCGGTACCGGCTCGTCCAGGAGATCCAGGCGGCGCAGCGCGACCGTGGCCATGAGGACGATCTCCTCGGCCTGGCGCGCCACGAGGGCCCGCGCCACGTCGTCCCCCTCGGCGGCCACCGCGAAGAGCACCGGTACCAGTTCATGGCGGCGCTCGGCCGGTACGTCCCCCAGGTGCAGCGCCTCGATCAGCTCCGGCATCCCGGACAGCCCGAAGTGCGCGGGCAGCCGGTCCGCGAGGGCGCTGGGCGCGCCCCGCCCGTCCTCGGCCCGCGCCGCCCACCACAGCGCCTCCTCGGCGAGGTGCCCGCCGCCGCCCCAGTCGCCGGAGAGGCGGCCGATGGCGGGGAAGCGCGCGGTACGGCCGTCCGGGCCGAGCCCCGAACAGTTGATACCGGCCCCGCAGACCACCGCGACGCCGGTGTGCGGGCCGCCGTCCGGCAGCCCGGCCCGCAGCAGCGCGAAGGTGTCGTTGGCGACGGTCACCGTGTCCGACCGGCCGCGCGCCGCGAGGAGCTCGGTGAGCTGTGCCTCCTCCACGGGGAGGTCGGCGTTGGCGAGGCAGGCGGTGAGGTGCGCGACGCGGTGGAGACCGGCCTGCGCCAGCGCGCGTTCCACGGTCACGGCCAGGTCGGCGACGGCCCGGTCACCGCCGACGGAAGGCGGCCGGAAGCCGCCACCGCGGGCCGCGCCGAGCACCGCCCCGTCGGCGCCGACCACGGCCACGTCCGTCTTGCTGTTCCCGGCGTCCACGGCGAGCAGCGCCACCCCGCACGGGACGTTCTCGCACCCGCACGAGACGTTCTCGCGCCGCCCCCCTTGGGTAACCCCCTGCTGGGGGGACGGGGTAGTTCGATTCGCCCCGTAGGCGCGCGGCTCTGGGCGCGCCGCCCGGCCCTCGCGCCCCTCGCCGCCGGCCCGCGCCCGGTCCGCCGAGCCCGCCCCGCCCCCGTCCGTTCCCCCGTTCACGCCCACGCCAGGTGCTCCCGGTTGTGTGCGAGCAGCTCGTCGGTCAGGCGGTCCGCGTGGTCGAGCTGGCCGATGAGGGGGTGTGCGAGCAGCGCCTCGAAGACCCGGTCCCGGCCGCCCTTCAGGGCCGCCTCCAGCGCCAGATGCTCGTACGCCGTGACGCCTGCGACCAAACCGGCGTACAGCGGCTCCAACGGGCGTACCGGCACCGGCACCGCGCCCCGGGCACCCACCGTGGCCGGTACCTCGATCACCGCGTCGTCCGGCAGGAACGGCAGCGTCCCGTTGTTCAGCGCGTTCACCACCTGCACGTCCCCCGTGTCGCGCAGCAGGGAGGAGGTGAGGGCGACGGCCGCCTCCGAGTAATACGCGCCGCCCCGCTTGCCCAGCAGCTCCGGCTTCTCGTCCAGCGCCGGGTCCCCGTACAGCGCGAGAAGCTCCTGCTCCATCGCGGCGACCTCCGCGGCGCGCGACGGCTTGGTGCGCAACTCCCGTACGACCTCGTCGTGCTGGTAGTAGTAGCGCAGGTAGTACGAGGGCACCACGCCGAGGCGCTCGACCAGGGTGCGCGGCATGTGCAGATCGGCGGCGATCGCGTCCCCGTGCTCGGCGATCAGCTTCGGCAGTACGTCCTCGCCGCCGACGCGTACGGCCCGCTCCCAGGTCAGGTGGTTCAGCCCGACGTGTTCGAGCTGGACGTCCTGCGGCGCCACGTCCAGCAGCCGTGCGAACTTCCGCTGGAATCCGATCGCCACGTTGCAGAGCCCGACCGCTTTGTGCCCGGCGGTGAGCAGCGCCCGCGTCACGATCCCGACCGGGTTGGTGAAGTCGACGATCCAGGCGTCCGGGGTGCGGCGGCGGACCCGCTCGGCGATGTCGAGCACCACCGGGACCGTACGCAGCGCCTTGGCGAGCCCGCCCGCGCCCGTCGTCTCCTGGCCCACGCAGCCGCACTCCAGCGGCCAGGTCTCGTCCTCGTTGCGCGCCGCCTGCCCGCCGACGCGCAGCTGGAGCAGTACCGCGTCCGCGCCGTCCACGCCGACGTCCAGGTCGCCCGTCCAGCTGATCCGGCCCGGATGCCCCTGCTTGGCGAAGATCCGCCGGGCCAGCCCGCCCACCAGCTCCAGCCGGTCCGCCGCCGGATCGACGAGTACCAACTCGTCCACCGGCAGCACGTCCCGCAACCGCGCGAAACCATCGATGAGTTCGGGGGTGTAGGTCGATCCTCCGCCGACCACCGCAAGCTTGATACCTGTCATAAGTGCTCAGCCCTCGACCCCTGTGAGAGTGGGTTGTTCTTCAGCCTGTGTCGAAAACGGCGTCCCGCGCCTGCACGAGGGCCGTCCGCAGGGCGCCCGTCAGGATCGGGTCGCCCTCGATGTCGCTGATCCGCAGCTGCGGGCGGGGGAGCGCGAGGCCGGTCAGCTCCTCCTCTACCCGTGCGCGCAGCCGCTCGCCGCCCGCCTGCGCGACGGTCCCCGACAGCACCACCAGCTCGGGATCGACCACCGCGACCACGGCGGCCAGGCCCGTCGCCAGCCGGCGCGCCACCTCGTCCACGACGCCCGGGTCCGCGAGCGCCTCGGTGACATCGGCCGGCTCCAGCCCCAGGCCGCGGGCGATCCCGAACACGGCGGGCTGCCCCACCAGGCTCTGGAAGCCGCCGCCCGCGTCCGGCGCGGCCGCCGCGGCCGGCCCGCCCCGCGCGAGCGGCGCGCCGGGCAGCGGCATGTACCCGATCTCCCCGGCCCCGCCGGTCGCCCCGCGCAGCAGCGTCCCGCCGAGCACGATCGCCGCGCCGACCCCCTCGTCGACCCACACCAGTACGAAGTCGTCGTGGTCCTGCGCCGACCCGTCGTACTGCTCGGCCAGCGCCGCGAGATTGACGTCGTTCTCGATGACGACCGGTGCGCCCAGCGCGTCCCCCAACTCGCCCAGCAGCGACCGCGAGTGCCAGCCGGGCAGGTGCGGCGCGTACCGCAGCTCGCCGGTACGCGGGTCCAGCGCGCCCGGCGTCCCGATGACGACCCCGTGCAGCTCCCCCCGGCCCAGCCCGGCCTTCTCCAGTGCTCCGTCCACGGCGGCGACCACCACTCGCGCGGTGACACTTCCGGCGCCCTCGGCGACGACGGCGTCGGCCGCGACCCGCTCTTCCCCGACCACCGCACCGGTGATGTCCGCGACGACCGCGGTCACCCCGGCCGGGTCCACGGACAGCGCGGCCACGTACGCCGCCGCCGGATTCACCTCGTACAGCTGCGCGCTGGGCCCGGGCCGTCCGGTCACGTTCCCGGTCGTCCGCACCAGCCCGGCGGCCTCCAGCCGCCCCAGCAGCTGGGAAGCGGTGGGCTTGGACAGCCCGGTGAGCTCCCCGATCCGGGTGCGCGTCAACGGCCCGTGCGCCACGAGCAGTTCCAGCGCGGCCCGGTCGTTCATCGCCCGCAGCACCCGAGGCGTCCCCGCCATGTCCGAACCCGCCATCTGTGAGGGAAACCGATCTGTACGGAAACTGATCTGTTAAGAAAGTTTCCAATCAGCTTTCCAGGAAGGTAAGTCCCCGTGCGTGGGCCGTCAATGGGTCGCACGCAATTGGCCCGCTCCCCCTGTGAGGCGGGGGAGCGGGCCAACGGTGTACGGGCGTGGCGTTACTTGCTCATGTTCGGCGGCGGCGTGACCGGGTTGCTGGCGACCGACTGGGGGGAGAGGGGGTTCGCGAAGGCGGACGGCGCGGCGACGGCGGCCGTGGGGTCGGCGGTTTCGCCCTCCTCCGGCGGCAGCGGCTCGTTGCCGACGATGCGGATGCCCGCCGCGTCCAGGGCCTTCTTGATACGCCAGCGGAGTTCGCGTTCGACGGCGAAGGACTTGCCCGGCATCGTCTTGGCAGAGACCGTGATCGTCATCGACTCGAGGAAGACCTCGCTGAGGCCGAGCACCTCGACCGGCTCCCACAGGCGCTCGTTCCACGGCTCGGACTTGGCCATCTCCTCGCCCGCCTGAGTGATCACCTCGCGGACGCGGTCCAGGTCCTCGCTCGCGCGGAGCTGGACGTCGACGCTGGCCGTGGCCCAGCCCTGGCTGAGGTTCCCGATGCGCTTGACCTCGCCGTTGCGTACGTACCAGATCTCGCCGTCGGCGCCGCGCAGCTTCGTGACCCGCAGCCCGACCTCGATGACCTCGCCGGAGGCGACGCCCGCGTCGATGGTGTCGCCGACGCCGTACTGGTCCTCCAGGATCATGAAGACGCCGGAGAGGAAGTCCGTGACGAGGTTGCGGGCGCCGAAGCCGATTGCGACGCCCGCCACACCCGCGCTGGCCAGCAGCGGGGCGAGGTTGATGTTGAGGACGGAGAGAACCGTCAGGGCCGCTGTGCCGAGAATCACGAAAGACGCGACGCTGCGGAGGACCGAACCGATGGCCTCGGAGCGCTGGCGGCGGCGCTCGGCGTTCACCAGCAGACCGCCCAGCGCGCCGTTGCGCGCGGCTCCCGCGGAGCGGTTCATCCGCTCGACGAACTTGGTGATCGCGCGGCGCACGAGCGACCGCAGGACGAGCGCGATGACGATGATCAGGATGATGCGCAGACCGGCGCTGAGCCAGCTCTGCCAGTTCTCCTGCACCCAGCCGGCGGCGTCGGTGGCCTTCTCCGTGGCCTCGGATATGGAGGACGGATCCGGCGGCGCGGCGGCGACCGGAGAAGCGGACCAGTACACAGCAAGGACCTTCCGTGTGGGACAGCAGACCCGGGCGGCACGCACCGCACGTCGGGCAGACCAACCACACTAACGGGGCAACGCGGGCAGTCCGCGCCGCTGTTCGAGTAGCGCGGGCCGAAATGCTGGGCAGTAAAGAAGTGTGGTCGAAAACACCTCCGACCCGTTACCTGGTCATGGTGGCGCTCCGACCAGGCACCGGGGGACACTGTGGGGAGATCGTCCCGGCGCGAGCCACGCGCCGCCGGCGTACAAGGAGGCACCCGTGCCGCATGTCCTGGTCCTCAACGCGTCGTACGAGCCGCTCGGCGTCGTACCGCTCCGCCGCGCGCTCATCCTCGTCCTCAATGAGAAGGCCGTCAGCCTCGAGGATTCCGGCGCCCTGATGCACAGTGCGACCCGCGCGATGCCCGCGCCCAGTGTGGTCCGTCTCAAGCGTTTCGTCCGGGTGCCCTTTCGAGGCCCCGTTCCCCTGACCCGCCGTGCGCTCTTCGCGCGCGACGGCGGCCGGTGTGCGTACTGCGGTGGCGTCGCAACCAGCGTCGACCACGTGATCCCGCGCAGCCGTGGCGGGCAGCACACCTGGGAAAACGTGGTCGCCGCGTGTCGCCGGTGCAATCACGTGAAGGCCGACCGGCACGTCGCCGAGATCGGCTGGCGGTTGCGGCATCAGCCCGCGCCGCCGTCGGGCCTCGCCTGGCGGATCATCGGCACGGGGCATAGGGATCCGCGCTGGCTGCCATATCTGCAGCCGTATGGCGCGGAGGATGCGATGGCCCGTATTGACGCGGTTTCCGCGTAGATCCGGGCCATTCGCGTCTCCTGGGCGAGCCCCGGCCACCCGCCGCCGGGCTGCCGCCGTGGGGGGCTTCGGCCGTCGGCCGGGTGACCCACCGTGGTGGGTTGCTCGCGCAGTTCCCCGCGCCCCTTACGGGGCGCGCCCTGAAGGGGCGCGGGGAACTGCGCGACCAGCCACGACGTGGTCGCACCCGCCCGCCGGGAGTCCGCCCTACGGCGAGACCGCGTAAGCCTCCACACCCCACAGGGAGTACCCGTACCGGGTCGCCCGCTCCTCGCCCTGGACGCGGACGTAACGGACGTCCTTCTCGTCCATCCGGACCGATTCACGGCCGCCCTTCCCGTCCCGCACCGTGGCCGCCGTGCGCCACGTGCGCCCGTCAGGGGACACCTGCACGCGATAGCGCGCCGCATACGCGTCCTGCCAGTGCAGGACCACGCGCCCGAGCCGGACCGGCCGGGCCAGCTCGAACCGGAGCCAGGCGTTGTCCTCCGCCGGGGACGACCAGCGAGTCTTCGGGTCCCCGTCCGTGGCCGCCGAGGCCGGAAAGTCGGCGGTTTCGTCGCCCGACGAAACCGCCACCGCGCCGCGGGCCAGGTCCTTGCCGCCGGTGGGCGGGAACGTACGGACGGTCAGGGTCTGCCGCTCGTCACCGAAGGTGACCGGGATCTCGTACGTGGCGGAGCCCGCGGTCTTCGGGACGGCGAGCCGGACGCGGGCGGTCGCGGTGCCGCCGCGCGGCGCGGTGAGGCGGTCGGGGGCGTGCACGGCGAAGCCCTTGGGGGCCTGGACGCGCAGCCGTCCGGGGACGTCGGCGGGGCGCCGGGAGAAGAGGCGGACGTCGACGTCGACCGTGCCGCCCGGCTCGGCGTCGACCTCCTTGCGGGAGAGCTCCAGGCCGGCCGGTGCCGTGTCGTCGAACCAGGGGGTGAGGGACGTCACCGAGGGCGCCGGGTCGTCGTGGCCCCAGCGGAGCCGGACCGCGTCGGCGCGCAGCCCGTGGGCGGCGGTCTGGGTCCAGCCGGAGGCGGCGAGGCGGCCGAGGCGCTGCCAGCCCTTGCCCGGGACGCGGGCCTCCACCGAGGCGCGCGCGCCGTCCGGGGAGGGGTCGGTGAGCGCGGTGACCGCGGTGAGCGTGCGGGTGCGCGCGAAGGGCACGGTCAGGGACGTCGCGTGGGCGGCCTCGTGCGGCTCCGGGGCGTCGGAGGCGGCGCCCGTCCAGGCGTCGGACTCGCGCAGCGCCCGGTCCAGGAACGGGCCGAGCACGCCCTTGCCGACCGTCGCCGACCGCTTGCCGATGTCCTCGCGGAGGTCCTCCGCCGCGCGCTGGGCCCGCCACGCGGCCGCGCCGTCGCCGCGGGCCTGGGCGCGCAGCATGTCGATGGCCTGCACGCCGGCCCGCCCGTACCGTGCGAGCTGCGCGGACCAGGGGCGTACCTCGGTGGCGAGGCCGCCGGTCAGCCGCTCGGGCGTCTCGCTCATCGTGGTGAACGCCGCGCGGAGGGCGGCCGCGGCCTTGGCGTACTCCTTGTCGCGGGCCGGGTCGCCGCTGTCGATCGCGGCGGCGCGGGTCTTCCAGAAGCGGTCGATGAGGGGGCGGAGGTAGCCCGATTCGCCGGTGTGCAGGACGGAGGAGGCGTCGTTGCCGGCGAGGGCGTGCAGCGCGGCGCGGATGCGGGCCAGGCGGTCCCGGTCCGCGTCCGTGGCGGACGCGCCGGCCCCGCCGCCCGCCTGGTCCGCCTGGTCCGCCGCCAGGTCGTCGAGGGCCGCCTCCCAGGACTCCTGGGGGCGGTACTCGCGCGGGTTCCAGGCGTAGTCGGCGGCGGTGAAGAGGGGGATGCGGGAGGCCGTGGGCTGTTCCATGGCGTTGGCCAGGAGGGCGGCGGAGCCGGTGGCGACGGCGGGCTCGCGCCCGGTGTACGGGCCGAGGAAGATCCGGTCCTGCGCGTAGTCGTTGACCGGGTAGTTGTCCATCGTGATCAGGCGGTGCCCGAACACCTCGCGGGCCTTGGCCAGTTCGCCGCCGGTGATGGTGCGCGGCACGACGCCGACGCCGGTCCAGGCCACGTCCACCCGGTCCGGGAGCGCGGCCGCCAGCGCCTCGCGGTACGCCGTCGAGCCGTCCTGGTAGTACTCGGTCGGCATCAGCGACAGCGGTGCCGCGCCGGGGTGGCGGTCGGCGAGGTGGGCCGCGAGGGCGCCGGCGACCTTCGCCTGGGCGCGCGCCGCCGCCTCCGGGCCGCTGCCGAAGGCGTCCCGGTCGGCGTCGCAGTGCCACTCGCTGTAGCTGACGTCCTGGAACTGGAGCTGGAAGCTGCGCACGCCCAGCGCCCACATCGCGTCGACCTTGCGCTTGAGGGCCTTCAGGTCCTCCTCGGAGGACATGCACAGGGACTGGCCGGGGGAGAGGGCCCAGCCCAGCGTGACGTGGTTGGCGCGGGCCCGCTCGGCCAGCTCGCGGAAGTAGGCGCGCTGGGCCGCCGGGTACGGCTCGCGCCAGCGGGCCTGGCGGTAGGGGTCGTCGCCGGCCGCGTAGAGGTAGCGGTTCTGCTTCGTACGGCCCATGAAGTCGAGCTGGGCGAGGCGCTCGGCCTGGGACCAGGGGGCGCCGAAGAACCCCTCGGTCGTGCCGCGGACCGCGGTGCCGGGCCAGTCGCGCACGGCGACGGAGGCGATCCGGGGTGCGCCGTCCTCGCCGCGCGTGACGAGCTGCCGCAGGGTCTGCACGGCGTGGAAGAGGCCGTCGGGGCCCGCGCCCTCCATGGCGACCGTGGCGCGGCCCGCGACCTGGCCGGTGGCGAGACGGTAGCCGCCGGAGGGCAGGTCCGTGCCGCGGGCCGGGGCGTGCAGGGCGCGCAGCGCGTCGGCCGCCTGCCGCCCGCCGACGCGGATCAGCGGCCCGTCGGACGGCAGCGGCGCACCGGGCTCCGCCTCGTGGACCGTGCGGACCCCGGCGCCGCGCAGCAGTTTGAGCAGCGCCTCCATGGCGTACGGGTCGGTGTCCCCGTCGGTGACGACGGTGGCGGTGGTGCCCAGTGGCACGGCGGTACCGAGGGAGCGCAGCGACTGCGGGCGCGGCCAGACGGCGGGCGTCTCTCCCGCGTCGGCGGCCTGATCGGGCGCGCCGACGGCCGGTTCGTCGGGCGCGGCCTGGGCGGCCGGTACGCCGCCGAAGAGTCCCCCTATGACGGCGGCGGCCAGTGCCGTCGTGCCTGCCACCCTGGCGCCGGACCCGGCACCGTTCCGTTTACTGGCGCCGGCGCCCCGGAATCGCACGGCCTCTCCTCGTTCCCCGTCGGTCTGCGGCCTCTGGCCGGGCCCGCTCCATGTGGTCGGTCGGCGGAGCGGCCGCCATTGGCTGTGAGCCCACCACTCGGGGGTCGAGGTGTCAACGACGGTTACCGAAGTGCCCCCCTTTGCCCTGTGTGACGGGCGGGACACGCGGGGGTGCGAGTCCGCGGGAAATGCCGCAGGAGTTTCGCTATGATGTCCGATTAGTCGGTATCTCCTGCGTGGGGGACCGGCCCACGCCGCGAAATCGTTCGTCAGAGCGAGGGTGTGAGGTGGCGCACGTTTAGCGACCGGATACGTCTGCGACGGCATGGATTGGGTAAGGCCCTCGTGTCCTACTCTCGACGAACGGGAGGCCCTCGTGGCTCCGTCCGCTCAGCTTCTTCTCGACGCCCTCTCCAAACCGACCGAGCCGGATCTGCTGGCAGGGGTCTCCGACCCGGACTGCGGCTTGGACGGATGCGGCTCGTTCACCTTCTCCGAGCCCCCTTTGACCAGCGAGCCCCCGCTCGCCGACACCACCCCCCTCACCAGCGAGACCCCCATCGCCGCCGGGCTGCCGCTCACCAGTGAGCCCGCCGCCGGCTACGGCACGGAGCCCATGGAGGTCTGATGGGCCGAGCGCGGCTCGCCCGGCTGCACGGCGTCACCACGTCCTACGAGCCCGCGCCGGGCCGCACCGTCCACGTACCCGAGGACACGGTCGTATCCGTGCTCGCCGCGCTGGGGGTCGACGCCTCCACGCCGCAGGCCGTCCGCGACGCACTGGACGCGTACGAGTACGGCCCCGCCCGTGCCCTCCTCCCGCCCACCCTCGTCACCCGTGAGGGCCGCCCGCCGGACCTGGCGGGGCTGCCCGGCGGCACGACGCTGTGCGTCGACACCGAGGACGGGCGGACGCTGGACTGGGGCCTGGTGCCTGGCGGGCGCGCGGCGCCGCTGCCGCCCGGCGTGCACCTGCTGCGCGCCTACTCCCCCGAGGGCCGCTCCGCGCACTCCCACCTCGTCGTGGCGCCGGACCGGATGCCCCCGGCGTCCGGCCGCGCCCACGGCTTCATGGTCCAGCTCTACTCCCTGCTCTCCCAGAGCTCCTGGGGCATGGGCGACCTCGGCGACCTGGCCCGGCTCGCCGACTGGTCCGGGCGGACGCTCGGCGCGGACTTCGTGCAGCTGAACCCGTTGCACGCGGCCGTACCGGGACCGCCGACCGACCCCTCCCCGTACCGCCCCTCCTCGCGCCGCTTCCCCGACCCCGTACATCTGCGGATCGCGGACGTGCCCGAATACGGGCAGCTCTCCGACGCGGCCCGGCAGCGGGCCGACGAGCTGGCCGGGAGGGCCGCCGCGCTGCGGGACGCCGTCCTGAAGAACGGTGCGCTGATCGACCGGGACGCGGTCTGGGAGCTGAAGAAGGAAGCGCTGGAGCTGCTGCGGACCGTGCCGCTGAGCACGTCCCGGCAGGCCGCGTACGACGCCTTCCGCGCCGTCCAGGGCCGCGACCTGGAGGACCACGCCACCTGGTACGCGCTGGCCGAGGAGCACGGCCCGGACTGGCGCAAGTGGCCCGACGGGCTGCGCGACCCGCGCTCGGCCCGTACGGAGCGGATGCGGCGCGCCCTGGCCGACCGAGTCGACTTCCACCGCAGGGCCGCCTGGCTCACCGACGAGCAGCTCGGCGCCGCGCAGCGCGCCGCGCGCGACGCGGGCATGAGCATCGGGCTGGTCCACGACCTGGCCGTCGGCGTCCATCCGGCGGGGGCCGACACCTGGGCCCGGCAGGACGCCTTCGCGGCCGGCATGTCCGTCGGCGCGCCGCCGGACGCCTTCAACTCGCGCGGCCAGGACTGGGGCCTGCCGCCGTGGCGCCCCGACACGCTCGCGCGGACCGGGTACGCGGCCTTCCGCGCGCTGCTGCGCGGCCTGCTGCGGCACGCGGGCGCGCTCCGCATCGATCATGTGATGGGCCTGTTCCGGCTGTGGTGGATTCCGGAGGGCCGGCCGCCCACGGAGGGCGCTTACGTCCGGTACGACGCCGAGGCGATGCTCTCCGTACTGGCGCTGGAGGCGGCGCGGGCCGGCACCACGGTCATCGGCGAGGACCTGGGGACGGTCGAGAACGGGGTGCGCGAGGCGCTGGAGGGGCGCGGCGTCCTCGGGACGTCCGTCCTGTGGTTCGAGCGCGACTGGACCGCCGAGGGGCAGCCGCCGCTGCCGCCGCAGGACTGGCGCGCGGACTGCCTGGCGACCGTGACCACGCACGACCTGCCCAGCACGGCCGGGCGGCTGACCGGCGAGCACACGGAGCTGCGGCACCGCATCGGCCTGCTGGACGGCTCCCTGGAGGAGGCGCGGGCCGCCGAGGCCGCCGAGGTCGCCACGTGGCTGGAGTGGCTGGTCGCGCTGGGGCTGCTGCCGGAGGGCGCGGCCACCGGGGACGCCGCGGCCGACGAGGAGGCCGCGGTCGCGGCGCTGCACCGCTTCCTGCTGCGGGCCCCGGCCCGGATGGTCGGCGTGTGGCTGCCGGACGCGGTGGGCGACCGGCGGCCGCAGAACCTCCCCGGTACGTCGGTGGAGTACCCCAACTGGCGGCTGCCGGTCGCGGCGCCGGACGGCCGGCCGATGACGCTGGAAGAGATCATGGAGTCGCCCCGGCTGCGGGCGCTCATGCGCGAGTTCGAGGCCGTACCGGACGGCGAGGTCAGCGGAGAGGTCAGCCGTTAGGGCACCCCGGGCGCGCGGGCCGTACGGGCGTCCGATACGTTGAGGTACGTGAGCAACAAGGTCAAGAACCACGCCCTGCGCGCCGGAACGATCACCGCCGGTACCGCGCTGATGCTGCTGATGTCGTCCCCTGCTTTCGCGCTCACCCGCGACGACGGTGACGACCCGGGTCCGGGCCTGAGCGTTGTCGAGACGCTCGGCCTCTACGTGGCGCTGCCCATCGTCCTCTTCCTGGTCATCGCCGGCCTGGTCATGGTGGGCGACAAGTCCCGCAAGACCCAGAAGAGCTGACCCCCCGGCCTCCGGGCTCACCACCACAGACTGCAAGGCGCCGAACGGTTCGTACGAACCGTTCGGCGCCTTTTGTCGTGTTCTGCAGGTCCATTTTCCGCCGATTCACCCGAATGCTCTGGCGATGCGTCTTGACGGAGAACTAACCTACGATGCCGTAACCTACGGTTCCGTAAGGTTTTCTCCACGTCCCCAGGAGACCCCCGTATGACCAACGCCCCCGCCCACCAAGACGGAGAGCGCGGCCAGACCGCCTGGAGTGACGCTCAGCTCCTTTACGCGCTCGAAGAGGTCGTCGAGAAGGAACTCAACCGCCACCTGGCGATAGCCAAGGAGTGGATGCCGCACGAGTACGTGCCCTGGAGCGACGGGCGGAACTTCGACGGCGTGATGGGCGGTGAGCCCTGGGCGCCCGAGCAGTCCAAGGTCACCGACATCGGCCGCACCGCCCTGGTCGTGAACCTGCTCACCGAGGACAACCTCCCCAGCTACCACCACGAGATCGCGACCCTCTTCGGACGGGACGGCGCGTGGGGCACCTGGGTGCACCGCTGGACGGCCGAGGAGGGCCGGCACGGCATCGTCATGCGGGACTACCTGCTGACCAGCCGTGCCGTCGACCCGGTCCAGCTCGAACGTTTCCGCATGGCGCACATGGAAGAGGGCTTCGAGTCCGACAACAACCACAGCATGCTGCACTCCGTGGCGTACGTGGCCTTCCAGGAGCTGGCGACCCGCATCTCGCACCGGAACACCGGACGGCACTCCGGCGACCCGGTCTGTGACCGGATGCTCGCCCGTATCGCCACGGACGAGAACCTGCACATGGTCTTCTACCGCAACCTCCTCGGCTCGGCGTTCGAGCTGGCCCCCGATCAGACCATGTGCGCCGTACGCGACGTCGTCGTGAACTTCCGGATGCCCGGACACGGCATGCCCGGTTTCGAGCGGGCCGCGGCCCGGATGGCGATCGGCGGGATCTACAACCTGCGGATCCACCACGACGACGTGATCCAGCCGGTGCTGCGCTTCCTGAAGGTCCTGGAGATCAGCGGCCTGGGCCCGGAGGGCCTGAAGGCGCAGGAGGAGCTGGGGCTCTTCATGGGCGGTCTGGACGACCAGGCCCGCAAGTTCGACGAGCGGCTGGCGGCCCGCGAGGCCCGCAAGGCGGCCCGCCAGGGCTGAGCCCATCCTTTCACTTCTCCTGAAAGGAATCGTCAGGAACATTCGATGGACCTGATGAGTATCGGGCTGTCACGGTAGGTGCGATCGCACCGACCGAAGGGAAGCCGTGACAGTCCTGGAGAACGAAGCAGCCGTACGGACCGGGAACGAAGCCCGGTCCGTACGCCCCACCGCCGCCCGGCGCGCCGCGCTCACCGGCCTCGCGCTGGCACTGACCGCCACCGTCGTCTGGTCCGGCAGCTTCGTCACGTCCCGGGCGCTGCACGACAGCGTCCCGCCCGTACAGGCCGCGTTCTGGCGGTGGGTGATCGCGCTGCTCGCCGTGGCACCGGTGACGCTCCCGCAGGTCTGGCGGCAGCGCGCGCTGCTCCGCCGCCACTGGCGCTTTCTGACGCTCGCCTCGCTGCTCGGCGTGACCGTCTACAACACGCTGGTCAACCAGGCCGGACTGACCACCCCCGCCGGCACCATGGGCATGATCATGGCCGCGTCGCCGACGCTGATGGTGCTCTTCGGGCGCTTCGGAGGCGGCGGTGAGCGGATCGGCGCACGGCGCGCCGCCGGCATGCTGGTCGCGACCGCGGGCGTGCTCACCCTGCTCGGCAAGGGCGACCCGACGGCCGTGTTCCGGCTCGACCTCTCCACCGGCGGCCTGTGGATGCTCGCCGCCATGGCCTGCTTCGCCGGGTACAGCGCACTGGTCCGCCGCAAGCCCGCGGAGATCACCGGCCCGGCCTTCCTCTTCACGACCTTCGCGTTCGGCACGCTGCTGCTGGCGCCCGCGTACGCCGTCAGCCTCGCCGTGCAGGGCGGCTTCACACCGCGCCCCGGGACGGTCGGCCCGCTGCTCTACGTCGGGATCTTCTCCTCCGCGGTGGCCTTCTTCACCTGGAACAAGGCCATCGCGCTGGTCGGCGCGGCCCGCGCGGGCGCCGTCTACTACCTCCAGCCGGTCTGCGTCGCCCTGCTCTCCCTCCTGCTGCTCGACGAACACACGGGCCCGGTGCAGATCCTGTGCATGGCGCTGATCCTGGGCGGCGTGGTGCTCGCCGCAGGTGTACCGAGGAGAGCCGGTCGGTGACCGCATACGCTGCCCGCATGGCCGACTGGGACATCAAGAAGCTGCGCATCCTGCGCACACTCGGCGAGCTGGGCACGGTGACCGCGACCGCCGAGGCGCTGCACATGACGCCCTCGGCGGTCTCGCAGCAGCTGACGGGGCTCGCCAAGCAGCTCGGGGTGACCCTGCTCCAGGCGCACGGCCGTCGGGTACGCCTCACCGACGCGGCCCATCTCGTCCTCCGGCACGCCGACGCGGTCTTCGCGCAGCTGGAGCGGGCGGACGCCGAGCTGCTCGGGTACTTGCAGGGCGAGGCCGGCGAGGTGCAGGTCGGCGCGTTCTCCACGGCGATTCCGGCACTGGTGGTGCCGGCCGTCGAGCAGCTGCGGCGTACCCACCCGGGCCTGGTCGTCCGGGTACGGGAGGCCGAGGCGGCCGAGGCGTACGAGCTGCTCTCGGAGGGCAGCGTGGACCTCGCCCTCTCCCTCGCGGCGCACGCGCCCACCCCGCGCGACCCCAAGTTCGCCCGGCTCTCCCTGCTCGCCGACCCGCTGGACGTGGCGCTGCCGGCCGGCCACCCGCTGGCCGCCGAGCCGGGGCTGCGGCTGGCCGATCTCGCGGGCGAGCCATGGATCTTCGGGCGCAGCGGGCCGTGGTCCCAGATCACCACCACGGCCTGCGAGAACGCCGGATTCGTACCGGAGCAGGCGCACGCGGCCGCCGACTGGGCGGCGATCCTGGCGATGGTCGCCGCGGGCATGGGTGTGGCGCTCGTCCCGCGCATGGCGATGCGGCCGGAGCGGGGCGGGGCCGGGGTGGCGGTCCGGGTGCTCCACGCCGATCAGCCGCGCCGCCATGTCATCGCGGCGGCGCGCCGGGGCGCTGAGGACGCGCCGGGGATGGCGAAGGTACTGGCCGCGCTGCGGCACGTGGCGGCGGGACTGTCCGACCAGTAGCCGGCTGTCCATCCCGTATCCGAACCTTTCGCGTTTGCTTAAAGGCCACTCCAGAAACTTTCGATAGACCTGCCCGAACGCCTCTGCGAAGGTCAGTGGTGAGCGCTTCCGGGCGCTCCCACCACCGGACGACGAAGGGCAGAGATGACCACCACCCCGGCCGCCTCCTCCACTGATCCGCACGCCAACGACGCCGCCCCGTACGGCGGTGGCGACCCCTACGCCGACTACCGCGACGGGGACTACGCCTTCACCTCGCTCGTCGACCTCGCCGACCGCCGCTTCGGCGCCGGCGTGATCGCCGCGAACGACGAGTTCTTCGCCGAGCGGGAGAACCTGCTGAAGCGCGAGCGCGCCGTGTTCGACCCGGAGCACTTCGGGCACAAGGGCAAGATCATGGACGGCTGGGAGACCCGGCGCCGCCGCGGCGCCGACGGTGACCACCCCTTCCCGACCGACGACGAGCACGACTGGGCGCTGATCCGCCTCGCCGTCCCCGGCGTGATCCGCGGCGTCATCGTCGACACCGCGCACTTCCGCGGCAACTACCCGCAGCAGGTCACCGTCGAGGCCACCTCCGTACCGGGCAGCCCGAGCCCGGAGGAGCTGCTCGCCGACGACGTGAAGTGGGAGGAGATCGTCCCCCGCACGCCGGTTCGCGGCCACGCCGCCAACGGCTTCGAGGTCACCGCCGAGCGCCGCTTCACCCACCTCCGCCTCAAGCAGCACCCCGACGGCGGCATAGCCCGGCTCCGCGTGCACGGCGAGGTCGTGGCCGACCCGGCGTGGCTGGACGTCCTGGGCACCATCGACCTGGCGTCCGTACTGAACGGCGGCGCGGTCGAGGACGCCTCGGACCGCTTCTACTCCTCGCCCACCCAGATCATCCAGCCCGACCTGTCCCGCAAGATGGACGACGGCTGGGAGAACCGCCGCCGCCGCGTCAAGGGCACCAACGACTGGGTCCGCTTCCGCCTCGCCGCGCAGGGCGAGATCCGCGCGATCGAGATCGACACGGCGTACCTCAAGGGCAACTCCGCGGGCTGGGCGGCGCTTTACGGCTGTGACGGCACGCCCGAGGACGAGTCCTCGTGGTTCGAGATCCTGCCGAAGACGAAGCTGCAGCCGGATACTCCGCATCGCTTCGTGCTGCCGGCCGCGGTGACCGCCACGCATGTCCGGCTGGACGTGTTCCCGGACGGTGGGCTCGCCCGCATGCGGGTGCACGGCAGCCTCACCGAAGCGGGCCGCGCCGCGCTTGGCCGTCGCTTCGACGAGCTCAACGGCTGACCTTCCGCCTTCCGCCGGGCCGCCGGAGGGGAGCGGCCCGGCGGCACCGACTCGTCCGGCGGACGGCAGCGATTCGCGCGCCGACGCCGGGCGGTACCACCACGCCGACGCCGGGGCGCCATCCGTTTCTGCGCGACCGTCCCGCCGTCTCGGTTGCTCGCGCAGTTCCCCGCGCCCCTTAAGGGGCGCGGGGAACTGCGCGCTCAGCCACAGGGGACGGGCACCCCGCTATGTCGGCTCAGGCCGCGGCAGCGGCGTCGGCTGCCTGCGCCTTCAGGGCCCGCTCGACGCCCGCCCGGTTCTCCGTGACCAGGCGGCGCAGGGCCGCGCTCGGGCTCGCCGAGGCGAGCCACGCGTCCGTCGCGTCCAGGGTCTCCTGCGAGACCTGGAGCGACGGGTACAGCCCGACGGCGATCTGCTGCGCCATCTCGTGGCTGCGCGCGTCCCACACGCTCTTCAGCGCGTCGAAGTACTTCCCGGTGTACGGGGCCAGCAGCTCGCGCTGGTCGGTCTGGACGAAGCCGCCGATGACGGCCTCCTGCACGGCGTTCGGGAGCTTGTCGGACTCGACCACCGACGCCCAGGCCTCGGCCTTGGCCTCGGCCGTCGGGCGGGCCGCGCGGGCGGTCGCCGCGTACCGCTCGCCCGCCGAGGTCCGGTCCCGCTCCAGCTCCGCCGCGATCGCCTTCTCGTCCGCGCGGCCGGTGGCGGCCAGCCGCTGCAGCAGCGCCCAGCGCAGCTCGGTGTCGACGGCGAGGCCGGTGATCTCCTCGGTGCCGTCGAGGAGGTTCTGCAGGAGGTCCAGCTGCGCGGTCGTACGGGCCGTCGCGGCGAACGCGCGGGCCCACGCGAGCTGGTGGTCGCTGCCGGACTCGGCGGCGCGCAGCTGCTTGAGGCAGGCGTCGGTCCACTTGGCGAGGCCGGTCTCGCGCCACTCCGGCGCCGCGTACAGCTCCAGCGCCAGCTTCACCTGGCGGTGCAGCGACTGCACCACGCCGATGTCGGACTCCTTGCCGATGCCGGAGAGCACCAGCTCCAGGTAGTCACGGGTGGCCAGCTCGCCGTCCCGGGTCATGTCCCAGGCCGAGGCCCAGCACAGCGCGCGCGGCAGCGACTCGGAGAAGTCGCCGAGGTGCGCGGTGACGGTCTTCAGCGACTCCTCGTCGAGGCGGACCTTGGCGTACGAGAGGTCGTCCTCGTTGAGCAGGATGACCGCCGGGCGCGGGGTGTTCGCCGGGAACGGCACCTCGGTGCGCTCGCCGTCCACGTCCAGCTCGATCCGGTCCGAGCGGACCAGCTTGCCGTCCCTGAGGTCGTAGCAGCCGACCGCGATGCGGTGCGGGCGCAGGACGGGCTCGCCGGTGGCGCCCTCGGGGAGCGCGGGGGCCTCCTGGCGGATGACGAGGGAGGTGACGTTGCCCGCCGCGTCCGTCTCGACCTCCGGGCGGAGGATGTTGATGCCGGCCGTCTGCAGCCACTTCTTCGACCAGGTCTTCAGGTCCCGGCCCGAGGTCTCCTCCAGCGCGCCGAGCAGGTCGGAGAGCCGGGTGTTCCCGTACGCGTGCGCCTTGAAGTACTGCTGCACGCCGCGGAAGAACTCATCCATCCCGACATACGCCACGAGCTGCTTGAGCACGCTCGCGCCCTTGGCGTACGTGATGCCGTCGAAATTGACCAGCACATCATCCAGATCGCGGATCTCCGCCATGATCGGGTGCGTGCTGGGCAGCTGGTCCTGCCGGTACGCCCAGGTCTTCATGGAATTCGCGAACGTGGTCCAGGAATGCGGCCACTTGCTCCCCGGCGCATACGCCTGGCAGGCGATGGACGTGTACGTCGCGAACGACTCGTTCAGCCAGAGGTCATTCCACCACTCCATGGTGACCAGATCGCCGAACCACATGTGTGCGAGCTCGTGGAGAATGGTCTCCGCGCGCACCTCGTACGCCGCGTCCGTCACCTTCGACCGGAACACGTACTGGTCGCGAATGGTGACCGCGCCCGCGTTCTCCATCGCGCCCGCGTTGAACTCCGGCACGAAGAGCTGGTCGTACTTCGCGAACGGGTACTCGTAGTCGAACTTCTCCTGGAACCAGTCGAATCCCTGCCGGGTGACCGCGAAAATCTCCTCCGCGTCCAGGAATTCGGCGAGCGAGGGCCGGCAGTAAATGCCCAGCGGCACCCGCTTCCCGTCCTTCTCGTAACTGCTGTGCACGGCGTGGTACGGGCCCACGATCAGCGCGGTGATGTAGCTGGAGATCCGCGGCGTCGGCTCGAAGGACCACACGTTGTCCTTGGGCTCCGGCGTCGGGGAATTCGACACGACGGTCCAGCCCTCGGGTGCCTTCACCGTGAACTGGAACGTGCCCTTGAGGTCCGGCTGCTCGAAGGACGCGAATACCCGCCGCGCGTCCGGCACCTCGAACTGCGTGTACAGATAAGCCTGCTGGTCCACCGGGTCGACGAAGCGGTGCAGCCCCTCACCCGTATTGGTGTAGGCGCAATCCGCCACGACCTTCAGCTCATTGCGCCCGGACCGCAGTCCCGTCAGCGCGATCCGCGAGTCCTGGAACACGGCGGCGGCGTCCAGCGGAGCGCCGTTCAGCACGACCTCGTGCACGGCCGGCGCCACCAGATCGATGAACGAATCCGCACCGTCCTCGGCCACGTCGAAACGCACCGTGGTCACGGACCGGAAAACGCCCCCCTCCTGCGCGCCGCTCAGATCCAGATCGATCTCGTACGCGTCGACGGTCAGCAGGCGCGCCCGCTCCTGCGCCTCTTCGCGGGTCAGATTCGTGCCAGGCACGCGGTCATCTCCTCCGGTATACGGCGTTGCATGCGACGTTCCCGCCATCCTTCCACGCCGGGACCCCTGGACGACGAGTGGTATTTCGGGTAGTAAGGATCTTCCTACCCAGGTAGCATTGGTGGCATGAAGATCAGTGTGAGCCTGCCGCAGGAGGACGTGGCTTTCGTGGACGAGTACGCCACGAGAACTGAGGCCGAGTCGCGGTCCGCCGTGATACACGCCGCCATCGAGATGCTGCGCGCCGCCGAGCTGGAGGCCGATTACGAGGCGGCGTTCGCCGAATGGGACGCGAGCGACGATGCCGCGTTCTGGGACCGGTTCTCGGGGGACGGGCTGAGCGATGAGGCGCGGTGACATCTATCTGGTCGACTACGAGCCGGTGCGCGGCAGCGAGGCCAACAAGGCGCGTCCGTCGGTGATCGTTTCCAATGATGGCGCCAACGCGATAGTGCAGCGGACCGGCCGAGGAGTGGTCACCGTGGTGCCGTTGACGTCCAACACGTCCCGGGTCTACCCCTTCCAGGCCCTGCTGCCGGCGGACGAGTGCGGGCTGGTGAAGGACTCCAAGGCGCAGTGCGAGCAGGTGCGCGCCATAGCCCCGGAGCGTCTGCTGAGACGCATCGGAGCGGTCCCGCGGCAGCGAATGGCCGAGGTCGACACCGCCATGCGGCGGCATCTGGCGCTCTGACGGAACGCCGAAACGGCGCGAGGCCCGTACGGAAGATCCGTACGGGCCTCGCGCGCAGTCGGAAAAGCCGGGCGTCAGCCCTTCAGCTCCGCCGCGACCAGTTCCGCGATCTGGACGGCGTTGAGGGCCGCGCCCTTGCGGAGGTTGTCGTTGGAGAGGAAGAGCGCCAGGCCGTGCTCGACCGTCTCGTCCTTGCGGATGCGGCCGACGTAGGACGGGTCCTGGCCGGCGGCCTCCAGCGGGGTGGGCACGTCGGAGAGGGCGACGCCCGGCGCGCCCGCCAGCAGCTCGGTCGCCCGCTCGGGGCTGATCGGGCGCTCGAAGCGGGCGTTGACCTGGAGGGAGTGGCCGGAGAAGACCGGGACGCGCACGCAGGTGCCGGAGACCTTCAGCTCGGGGATCTCCAGGATCTTGCGGCTCTCGTTGCGGAGCTTCTGCTCCTCGTCGGTCTCGTTGAGGCCGTCGTCGACGATGGAGCCGGCCATCGGGAGCACGTTGAAGGCGATGGGACGGACGTACTTGTTCGGCTCGGGGAAGTCGATCGACGAGCCGTCGTGCGCCAGCTTGGTCGCGTCCTGGTCGATGGCCTTGCGGGCCTGCTCGTCCAGCTCCTCGACACCGGCGAGGCCGGAGCCGGAGACCGCCTGGTAGGTGGCGACGACGAGGGCGGTGAGGCCGGCCTCGTCGTGCAGCGGACGCAGGACCGGCATCGCGGCCATCGTCGTGCAGTTCGGGTTGGCGATGATGCCCTTGGGGCGGTCCGCGGCCGCGTGCGGGTTCACCTCGGAGACCACGAGGGGGACCTCGGGGTCACGACGGAGGGCGGAGGAGTTGTCGATCACGACCGGACCGGCCGCCGCGACCTTGGGCGCCAGCTCCTTGGCGGTCGCGCCGCCCGCGGAGAAGAGGACGATGTCCAGGCCCGAGTAGTCGGCCGTCGCCGCGTCCTCGACCGTGATCTCGGTGTCCTGCCACGGGAGCGTACGACCGGCGGACCGCGCCGAGGCGAACAGCCGCAGCTGCTCCACGGGGAAGTTCCGCTCGGCGAGAATCCCTCGCATCACACCGCCGACCTGGCCGGTGGCTCCGACGATTCCGATCCTCATGGCACTCCTTCTAGGGAACTGGCGACGATTTCCGACTGGAAACCCTGCTCAGAAGTCCCTCCATCATGCGTGTGACACCCGTCGCCTTGTCCAATCCGTTTCAGGGAGTGAGCGCGGGGCAAGGAGTGTGCCTCTGGGGCAAAGGACTTCTGAGCAGCTACTCCTCTCCCATAATCTCGCAGGCGAAGAAGAGTGCGAAGACAGGCGAAGGTCACAACGAGGTGCCGGCGCGAAAGACGCACGTACCGGTACTGAACGGGGCGTAGCCCGCCCCCGGAAAGGCTCCCGTGACCGCCCCTGCCCCCGTCGCCGACGCCCCGGAGGCCGAAGCTCCCGCGCCCGGCCGCGCCGCGCGCGCCCTGCGCTCGTCCGCCCCGCCGCGCCCCCGCCCCCTCGTCCTGCTGGCCGCGACCACCGCCATCGCGCTCGCGCTGCTGCTGCTGGCCGGGACCGGGGTGCTCGTCCGGCACCCGGTGCTCATCCCGCCGCTGGCGGCCAGCGCCGCGCTGATCGCCGGCGCCCCGGCGCTGCCGCTCGCGCAGCCGCGCAGCGTCATCGGCGGCCATCTGCTGGGCGCCACCGCCGGCTTCGTCGTGGTGGCCGTCGCGGGACCCGGCGTCTGGAGCGCGGCCGCGGCCGGCGCGCTGGCCTTCGGCGCGACCGCCCTGGCCCGCGCGCCGCACTCGCCGGGCGTCGCCACGTCCGTGATCGTCGGCTTCCAGGGGCCCGACCCGCTGCGGTTCCTGCCCCTGCTGCTGGCGGCCACCGTGATCCTGACCACGGTGGGCCTGTGCCTGCACCGGCTGAGCGGCCGCCGGTATCCGCTGTACTGGTGGTGACGCGCACCTCCTGCGTACGCGGCCCCAGTACCGGCCGGAGCCCGAGGCCGCTCCCCGGTACCCCATGACGTGAACGTCACATGAAGCGCGGGCGCCGGATCTCCGAGCGTCCGGTGGCCGGCGCGTCACGCCGAGCGCCCTGATGATCCCTGTGCAGAGATCGGCGGCGCCCGTTGTGGTCATGTTCACGCACAGTCCATCCCCGGTGCGAACCATCCCCGGTGAGGGGGCGGCCGGCCCGCCCCGACACCACCGCGTTCGCACTCGGGGAGTCCGCGCATGTCCCGCACTCGGTCCGCCGCCACCCTCGACCGCCGTACCTTCCTCGCCGCCACCGGAGTGGCCGGCGCCGCCGCCGGGGCCGGACTGACCCTCGGACTGAGCGGCCGGACGGCCACCGCCGTGCCACCCCAGGCCGGGCCCCCGCCCTTCGCGCCGCAGCCGGTCGACCCGCCGGCCGTGCCGCCCGTGCCGTTCCGCCGCGGCACCACCCTCGACTCCGTCGCCGCCCCGCGCGGCACCACCGGCTACCGCCGCCTCGGCGACGGCCCCGCCTGGTCCCGTGTCGTCCGTACCGAGCTGGCCGCCGCCCGCTCCGGCCGGGACGAGCGGCGCACCACCCTCGCGTCCTTCGCGCAATTCACCGACCTGCACCTGGTCGACGTGCAGAGCCCGCTGCGGTACGAGTACCTGCGCGCGCAGACCGCGAGCGCCTGGCGCCCGCAGGAGGCGCTGTCCGTGGCCGGCATGGTCTCGCTCATCGAGCGGGTCAACGCGCTCAAGGGCGGCCCGGCCACCGGCTCCCCGCTCGGCTTCGTGATGACGACCGGCGACAACACCGACAACAACTCCAAGATCGAGCTGGAGTGGTTCCTGGGCGCGATGAGCGGCGGCCGCATCGTCCCCAACACCGGCGACCCGCGGCACTACGAAGGCGTGCAGGACAGCGGCCTGAAGCTGTACTGGCAGCCGGACAGCGACCTGCGGGACGCCGACAAGCAGCTCGGCTTCCCGCGGCTGCCCGGCTTCCTGGACGCCGCACTCCGCACCGTGCACAGCCCCGGGCTGGACATCCCCTGGTACACCACGGTCGGCAACCACGATCAGCTGCCCGGCGGCTGCTACGCGCCCGGCGACTCGTACTGGACGGAGATCGCGACCGGCGACCGCAAGCTGGAGACGCTCCCGGCGGACCAGGCGAAGCAGGTCTGGGCGGCCGTGAAGAAGGGCCTGGACCCGACCGGCGCCGACTTCAAGGCGCTGATGCAGGCCAACCGCCGGCACACCCGCCAGGTGACGCCGGACCCGCGGCGGGCGCCCTTCACCCGCGCCGAGTACGTCCGCGCCCACCTCGACCCCGCCTACACCGGCGCGGGCCCGCACGGCCACGGCTTCACCGAGGCCAACGTCCACGACGACCAGCTCTACTACACCTTCCAGGTGTCCGACGACGTGATCGGCATCAGTCTGGACACCACCGACCCCGGCGGCCACTACACCGGCTCCGTCGGCACCGGCCAGCTCCGCTGGCTGGAGCGGCAGTTGAAGGAGCACAAGGACTCCTACGTCCTGGTCTTCAGCCACCACACCAGCAAGACCATGGACAACACCCGGCCGGACCCGGCCCGGCCCGACGAGGGCCGCCACGGGGGCGACGAGCTCGTACGGCTGCTGTCCGGCCACCGCAACGTTCTGGCCTGGATCAACGGCCACAGCCACAAGAACGACATCACCGCGCACGACGGCTTCTGGGAGGTCTCCACCGCCTCCCACATCGACTTCCCGCAGCTCGCGCGCATCATCGAGGTCGTGGACAACCACGACGGGACGCTGTCGCTCTTCACCACTCTCGTGGAGTCCGCGGCCCCGCACCGCACGGACTTCCACGACCTCTCGCAGACCGGCCTGGCCTCGCTCTACCGCGAGCTGTCCGCCAATCAGCCGCAGGGCCGCACCGACCTGGCCGGGCAGCCGGGCGACCGCAACACCGAACTCCTCGTGAAACGTGGCTGATTGACGCTCAACCGCGGCCCGCCCGGCAACTCCGGGCCGGGCCGTGCGGTCCCTTCCCCCGACCGCAGTCAGCAGCGGCGCCGCGCGCCGCAGCGAGGGGGAACGACGATGAGAGCACGGAGCGCACTGGCGGGGGCCCTGGCCGCCGCTCTTGCAGGAACGGTACTGCTCACCGCGCCCGCGGCCACCGCCGCCGGACCGGCCGACGACGGCCACGCGCGCACCAAGGCCGCCATGGAGGCCCAGGTCGCCAAGGGGGTCCCCGGCATGATCGGCCAGGTCGGCGAGGGGCGCCGGGTCTGGAAGGCCACCGTCGGTGTCGGGAATCTCGACACCGGCGAACCGCGCGGCGCCGGCGACGCCTTCCGCGTCGGCAGCATCACCAAGACCTTCGTGGCCACGGTCCTGCTGCAACTGGAGGCGGAGGGCCGGCTCGACCTGGACGACACGGTCGAGGAGTGGCTGCCGGGCGTCGTCCGGGGGCACGGCCACGACGGCAGCCGCATCACGCTGCGGCAGCTCCTCAACCACACCAGCGGAATCCGCGAGATCTTCGAGGAGCAGGAGTTCCGCGACAAGGTGACCGGGCCGGGCTTCCTGAAGCACCGTTACGACACCTGGACGCCGCGGCAGCTCGTACGCCTGGCCATGAACGGCAAACCCACCTTCGAGCCGGGCACGTCCTGGAGCTACTCCAACACCAACTACGTGCTCGCCGGAATGGTCATCGAGAAGGCCACCGGGAAGCCGTACGCCACCGAGGTCCAGCGGCGCGTCCTGAAGCCGCTCGGGCTGCGCGACACCGTCGTGCCCGGCACCGACCCGCGCATCCCGGGGCCGCACGGCATCGCGTACTCCAAGCTGCTGGTGGAGAAGCCGGGGACCGAGGTGTACGACGCGACCGAGCTCAATCCCTCGCTCGCCGGTGCGGCCGGCGAGATGGTCTCCACGGCGGGTGACCTCAACCGCTTCTACGCGGCGGTGCTGCGCGGAAAGCTGTTCCCGCAGCGGCAGTTGAAGGAGATGCTCACGACGGTTCCGGTCGGCAAGGAGGCCCCGCACATCCGGTACGGACTGGGCCTGATGACGCAGAAACTGTCCTGCGGGGTCCGGCTGTACGGCCACGGCGGCGGCATCCACGGCTCGTCCTCGGAGGCCGTCAGCACCCGCGACGGCCGGCACACCGCGGCGTTCAACTCCAACGCGGACTGGACCGGCGACAGCGGGCCGGTGGTCGAGGCGGAGTTCTGCGGCTGACCTCGCGCCCGCGGGGGCGGGCCCCGGTGGCCCGCCCCTTTCGCATCGCGCTGAGAGACACCGGCTTTACTTCGGCAGCACCGCCACATACGCGCTCGGCTCCCGGTCCGCCGCCGCCATCAGCGCCGTCCGCACCACCACCGCCTGCTGCTCGGGCGCCTCGCGCAGCTTCTTCGGCGTCACCTGCACGACCGTGATGCCCAGCCGCTCCAGCCGCTCACGGGTGCGGGTGTGCTCCGGCCACAGCGTCTGGTCGGCGTACTTCGGGGACCGCGCGTCGATCGTCAGCGCGACCGCCTGTACCGGCCAGAACGCGTCCACGCCGCCGAGGTACGGGCCGCCCGGCAGCCGCAGGTCCACGTTCCACACCGGGTCCGGCAGCCGGTACTCGCGCACCAGCGCGTACAGCAGGCCCTCGGCGAGCGCCCGGCCCTCCGCGAGCAGGCCGTCCACCGCGTCCATCACCTGCGGCCTGCCCAGCAGCCGCGCCCGGCTCAGCTCGCGCACCACGGCCGTCGGGTCGCAGTGCCCGCCGCGCACCGCCTCGGACAGCAGCCGGCGGATCGCCGTCGGCCCGCCGACCGCCTCCAGCGCGGTCATCTCCGCTTCCCCCAGCCCGGCCCTGGCGGTCTGCGGGCCGGTGAGCCGGGCCACCGCGTCGGCCAGCGCTCTGGGGACCGGGGCGACCGGCACTCCGGTGACCTCGACCGCGGGCGGCGGGTTCTGGGCCCGTACGACCTGCGCGAAGCCCGCCGAGCGCAGCCGCCGCGAGCGCGGCAGGAGCACCTCGATGCGGTCCAGGGAGAGCAGCGGGGGAGCGGAGGAGAAGCGGTGCAGGGCGAGCGCCGCCAGCCCGGTGATCATCGCCTCGGGTTCGTAGCGGTCGGCGCCGTCGCCCTGGGCCGGGACGGCCGGTTCGCCGTCCGGGCCGGTGGCTGCCGCCGGCGTGCGCCGGGCCGCGTACAGCAGGACGGCGTGCAGCCGCTCCTCGCTGGTGGGCGGGCCGGGGTGGAGCAGGTGGACGCCCGGCAGGATCTGCTGCCAGGGGCCGCCGGGCCGGCAGCGCTCGGCGAGGTCGGACGGCGCGATGCCGTGCTCGCGCAGCTGCCGTGCGGTCAGGACGCGGTGCCGTACGTCGGCGAGGTGGTGGAGCGGGCGGGGCGAGAGTGGGGTGTTGTGGTTCATGCCCCCGCCATTCCCGCGCCCGCGCCGCCCCCTAACCGCTGTTACCGTTCCGTCGACGTTTCCGCACAACCACGGCCTAAAGTACGGGCGTTCGACGGCCGATAAGTGCTGGTCCTACCGAGGGTTACGGCTTCGCGCCGACCTTTGCGTCACAAGCCTGTGCCCGCAGCGCCCGCGCGAGATCGTCCCGCGCCTCCGACACCAGCCGGCGCAGCGCGGGCGGCGCGTCCGCGTGCTCGATCAGCCAGGCGTCGGCCGCGTCCAGCGTCTCCTGGCTGCTCTGCAGCGCCGGGAAGAGGCCGCGGACCACGGCCATCCCGATCTCGATCGACCGCTCGTTCCACACCCGCCCGATCGCGTCGAAGTACTTCGGCGCGTACGGAGCGAGCAGATCGCGCTGCCCGGCCTGGTCGAAGCCCGAAATCGTGGCCTCCACCAGGGCGTTGGAGAGCGCGTCGGACTCCACCACGTCCGCCCAGGCGCGTGCCTTGACCTCGGCGGCGGGGCGGGCGGCCAGGCAGCGGACGTGGTGGCGCTTGCCGGACGCGGTGTCGTCGCGGGCCAGTTCGGCGTCGATCCGCTGTGCGTCGGCGGCGCCGTGCGAGGCCAGCGGTTCCAGGAACGCCCAGCGCAGCTCCTGGTCCACCGCCAGCCCGTCGATCTTCGCGGTGCCGTCCAGCAGGCCGCCCAGGAGCTGCAGGTCGGCCTCGGTGGAGGCGACGGAGGCGAAGAAGCGGGCCCAGGTGAGCTGGTGGCCGCTGCCGGGCTCGGCGACGCGCAGCTCGTGCAGGGCGCCCTGGGCGAGCTGCTGCGCGCCGAGCTGCCGCCAGTCGGGCGCCGCATAGTGGTGCAGCGCGGTACGGGCCTGGGCGTGCAGCGTCTGCAGTACGCCGATGTCGGACTCCCGCCCGGCGAACCGCAGCACGATGTCGAGGTAGTCGCGGGCCGGCATCAGCCCGTCGCGGGTCAGGCCCCACAGCGCGGACCAGCACAGGGCGCGCGCCATCGGGTCGGCGATCTCGCCGAGGTGGCCGCGCAGGGTGGCCAGCGACCGCTCGTCGAAGCGGACCTTGCAGTACGTCAGGTCCTCGTCGTTGACCAGCACCAGGTCGGGCCGCTCGGCCCCGGTCAGCTCCGCGACGACGGTGCGCTGCCCGGAGACGTCCAGCTCGGCACGGGCGTACCGGACCAGCGTCCCGTCGCCGCCTTTACCGAACACGGTCTCCCGGCGGTACAGGCCGACCGCGACCCGGTGCGGCCGCAGCTCGGGCCGGGCGGGGGAGGCCTCCTGCAGGACGGCCAGCTCGGTGATGCGGTCCTGGGCGTCGTAGGTGACCTGCGGGGTGAGCGCGTTGACGCCCGCCGTCTGCAGCCAGGAGCGGGACCAGGCGGCCAGGTCGCGGCCCGAGGTCTCCTCCAGCACGGCCAGCAGGTCGGCCAGGGTGGTGTTGCCGTACTCGTGCCGCTTGAAGTACCGCCGCGCACCGTCCAGGAAGGCGTCCCGCCCCACGTACGCGACGAGCTGCTTGAGCACCGACGCGCCCTTGGCGTAGGTGATCCCGTCGAAGTTGAGCTTGGCGTCCTCCAGGTCGCGGATGTCGGCGGTGATGGGGTGCGTGGAGGGCAGCTGGTCGGCGCGGTACGCCCAGGCCTTGCGGCCGTTGGCGAAGGTGATCCAGCCGTTGGTGAAGCGGGTGGCCTCCACCAGCGACAGCGCGCCCATGAAGTCCGCGAAGGACTCCTTGAGCCACAGGTCGTCCCACCACTCCATGGTGACCAGGTCGCCGAACCACATGTGGGCCATCTCGTGCAGGATCACATTGGCCCGGCGCTCGTACGACGCCTGCGTGACCTTCCCCCGGAAGATGAACTCCTCGCGGAAGGTGACGCAGCCCGGGTTCTCCATCGCGCCGATGTTGTACTCCGGCACGAACGCCTGGTCGTACTTCCCGAAGGGGTACGGGTAGTCGAAGTGGTCGTGGAAGAAGTCCAGGCCCTGCTTGGTGACGGTGAAGACGTCGTCGGCGTCGAAGTGCCGGGCCAGCCCCTTGCGGCAGAGCGCGCCGAGCGGCACCTCCAGCTCGGTGCCGTCCGCGAACGTACGCCGGTAGGTGTCGGAGACGTAGTGGTACGGGCCCGCGACCACGGCCGTGATGTACGTGGAGATGGGCTCGGTACGCGCGAAACGGTGCACCCCGCCCTCGGCGGCGCCCTCCTGGACACCGTTGCTGAGCACCACCCACCCCTCGGGCGCGGTCACCTCGAAGTCGAACGGCGCCTTCAAATCAGGCTGTTCGAAGTTCGCGAAGACCCTGCGGGCGTCGGCCGGCTCGTACTGCGTGTAGAGGTAGACCTCGCCGTCCTCGGGGTCGACGAAGCGGTGCAGGCCCTCGCCGGTGCGGCTGTAGGCACACTGCGCGTCCACGACGAGGACGTTCTCCGCCGCCAGGTCCGGCAGGGCGATCCGGGCGCCGTCGAAGACGACGGCGGGGTCCAGCTCGCGGCCGTTCAGGGTGACCGAGGTGACCGACGGCGCGACCAGGTCCGCGAAGGAGTCGGCGCCCGGTTCCGCGCAGCGGAAGCGGAGGGTCGTGCGGGAGCGGAACGTCCGGGAGGCGTCACCCTGCTCCACGGCGGACCGCAGGTCCAGCGCCACTTCGTACCCGTCGACGGTCAGCAACCGGGCCCGTTCGCGGGCCTCGTCTCGGGACAGGTTTTCACCGGGCACGACGCGACTCCCTCGTCTGTGTCTCGAATATCGAACACTGGGAATCATGGCACGGCCCGCCGCGGTTGAACCGGTTACCGACCCGCTCGTAGAGGAGACCTTCGTGTCCGACACCGGCAAGACCCCCGCAGACTTCTGGTTCGACCCGCTGTGCCCCTGGGCCTGGCTGACCTCCCGTTGGATGCTCGAAGTGGAGAAGGTCCGGCCGGTGGAGGTGCGCTGGCACGTGATGAGCCTGGCCGTGCTCAACGAGGACAAGCTCGACGATCTGCCCGAGCAGTACCAGGAGATGATGCGGACCGAGGCGTGGGCGCCGGTACGGGTCTGCATCGCGGCCGAGGAGAAGTACGGCAGCGAGGTCCTGGCCCCGCTCTACACCGCGCTCGGCACCCGCTTCCACAACCAGGGCCTGCCGCGCACCCGCGAGACGATCCTCGCGGCGCTGGAGGAGGCGGGCCTGCCGGCCGAGCTGGCGGACGCGGCCGACACCGACGCGCACGACGAGCGGCTGCGCGCCTCGCACAAGGAGGGCATCGACCTGGTCGGCCAGGAGGTCGGCACGCCGGTCATCGCCGTCCCCGGCGCCGACGGCGAGCAGATCGCCTTCTTCGGCCCGGTCGTCACCCCGTCCCCCAAGGGCGAGGAAGCCGCCAAGCTCTGGGACGGCACCCTGATGGTCGCCTCCATCCCGGGCTTCTACGAAATCAAGCGCACCAGGACGGCAGCCCCGAGCTTCGACTAGGCGCCCCATCAGGGGCGCGGGGAACTGCGCGCCCAGCCACAACGCGCCCGCAGCCGTCACAGATACAGAACCGCCCCCGCGAGTCACGTCCTCGCGGGGGCGACCCCTTTATCCGCCTGCCAAGTGAAGGGTGAGAAGACGATCACGAGGCAGGACGACCACCGGCGCTCCGGCGCCTATGGCGCCTCCGCGCCTACGGCGCCAGCAGCAGGTTGTTCGCGCGCTCCCTCGCGGACGCGTACCGCTTGGCGACGTCCTGCCAGTTGACGACGCGCCACATGGCCTCGATGAAGTCGACCTTCTGGTTCTTGTACTGGAGGTAGAAGGCGTGCTCCCAGGCGTCGAAGACCAGGATCGGGACCGAGCCCTGGCCGACGTTGCCCTGGTGGTCGTAGATCTGCTCGACGATGAGCCGCCCGGTGACCGGCTCGTACGCGAGCACGCCCCACCCGCTGCCCTGCGTCGTCGCCGACGCCTTGGTGAGCTGCGCCTTGAACTTCTCGAAGGAGCCGAAGCTCTCCGCGATCGCGTCGGCCAGCTCGCCCACGCCGTCCTTCTCCAGCGGCTCGCCGCCGCCGTCACCGGTCATGTTGTGCCAGTAGATGCTGTGCAGGATGTGGCCGGAGAGATGGAAGGCCAGGTTCTTCTCCAGGCCGTTGATCGCGCCCCACTGGTCCTTGTCGCGGGCCTCGGCGAGCTGCTCCAGCGTGTCGTTGGCGCCTTTCACGTAGGCCGCGTGGTGCTTGTCGTGGTGCAGCTCGATGATCTCGGGGCTGATGACGGGCGCCAGCGCCGAGTAGTCGTAGGGGAGTTCAGGAAGTGTGTAGGTCGCCATGCGCGCCGAGCCTCCAAGCTGCTCAAAAGCAGTAGTTGCAAGTAAGTTGCAAGAGCAGGCTAACAGCAGCAAGATCGAGAGGCCGGGCAAGGGGCGGGGGCCGGTACCAAAGACGGAGGCGGGGCGGGACTCCCGTAGGAGTCCCGCCCCGCCTCAAGGGGACGTGGCGCGCGTCAGTCGCGGGCGCGCGTCTTCTGCCGTACGAGGCCGATCGCGGCCAGCACCAGCCCGAAGCCGCCGGTGAAGTACAGCTGGACGCGCTGCGCCTCGTCCCGCAGCATCAGCAGCAGCACGGCCGCGATGCCGGCCAGCGCCACCCAGGTGAGGAACGGGAACGCCCACATCCGTACGACCAGCCGCTCCGGCGCCTCCCGCTCGAGCTGCCGGCGCATCCGCAGCTGGGCCACGCAGATGAAGCCCCAGACCACCAGGATGGCCGCGCCGACCATGTTCAGCAGCCACTGGAAGACGGTGTCCGGCCACACGATGCTGAACACCACGGTGAGGAAGCCGAAGGCCGAGCAGAGCAGCACGGCGAAGCGCGGCACGCCGCCGCTGACCCGGCTCAGGACCCGCGGGCCCTGGCCGCGGGAGGTGAGCGAGTACGCCATCCGGGACCCGCCGTAGATGTTCGCGTTCATCGCGGAGAGCAGCGCGACCAGGATGACCACGTTCATGATCTGGCCGGCCGCGGGGATCTTCAGGTAGTCCAGGACCGCGACGTACGGGCCGGCCTTGGCGATCTCCGGCGCGCTCCACGGGATGACCGTCACGATGATCGCCATCGAGCCGACGTAGAAGAGGGCGATGCGCCACATCGCGGTGCGCACCGCGCTCGCCACGCCGCGCACCGGGTCCTTGGACTCGGCGGCCGCGATGGTCACCGTCTCCAGGCCGCCGTACGCGAACACCGAAGCGAGCAGGCCGACCATCAGCCCCTCCACGCCCTTGGGCAGGAAGCCGCCGTCGCCGGTGAGGTGCGCGGCGCCCGGCGCGTCCGTGCCGGGCAGCAGGCCGAAGATGGCGAGCAGGCCGAGGATCAGGAAGATGCCGATCGCGGCGACCTTGAGGGCGGCGAACCAGAACTCGAACTCGCCGAAGTTGGCGACCGCGGCGAGGTTGGTGCCGCAGAAGATCACCATGAAGAGGAGGACCCACATCCACGGCTCGGTGCCGGGGAACCAGCTCACCATGATGCCGGCGGCGCCCAGCGCCTCGGCGGCGACGGCCACGCACAGCAGCGCGGTGAACATCCAGCCCGCGGTGAAGCCGGCCCAGGAGCCGATCGACCGCTCGGCGTGCACGGAGAAGGAGCCGGAGGCCGGGTTGGCCGCGGACATCTCGCCCAGCATGCGCATGATCAGCATGACCAGACAGCCGGATATGGCGTACGCGATGACGATGGAGGGGCCGGCGGCGGCGATGCCGGCGCCGGAGCCGACGAAGAGCCCGGCGCCGATCACGCCGCCCAGGGCGATCATCGAGAGGTGGCGCTGCTTGAGCCCGTTGGACAGCGGGGTGCCGCCGTCCGGTCCGGCGCCCGCGGCCTGGTGGGCCGGCCCGCGCTCGGGCGCAGTGGACGAAGGTGTCCGATTCATGGTCGTACCTGTCCCAAGATGTGAGAGCGGAGCTGAGGCGAATCCATTTGAGCCCGCTCAGTTTGGGCGGGGCGTCCGCTCAGGACAACAGCCGTGCACTTGTTGTTCGATATTCAGACTGAATCGTGACCGACCGCGCTCGACGTGTGATCGACAGCGACGGAGGGTGACCGGCGTCTCACCCGGGGGTGCCGGTCACGCCGCTGCCCGGCGCCGGTCCCGCACCTCCCGCGCGCCCGCGATCAGCAGTACCAGCGCGGTCGCGCCGGCCGACCACAGCAGCTGGGGGCGGGCCGTCGCATCGGTCAGCATCAGCACGATCACGGCCGCCATACCGGCCAGCGCCACCCAGGTCAGCCACGGGAAGCCCCACATACGGAGCGTGAGCTTCTCGGGCGCCTCGCGTTCGAGCCGGCGGCGCAGCCGGAGCTGCGAGACGGCGATCAGGCCCCAGACGAAGAGCAGTACCGCACCGACGGCATTGAGCAAGTACAGGAAGACAGAATCCGGCCACTTCAGATTGAGCAGGACCGAGATGAAGCCGAAGGCGACCGAGGCCAGCACGGCCCGGCGCGGCACCCCGCCGCCCGACACCTTCAGCAGCCCGCGCGGCGCCTCACCCCGCTCGGCCAGCGAGAACACCATCCGCGAAGAGCCGTACAGGTTGGCGTTCAGCGCCGACAGCAGCGCCACGAAGACCACCACGTTCATGATCTGGCCCGCGCCCGGCACCCCCAGCCGGTCCAGCACCGCCACGTACGGGCTCTTGCCCGGCTCGATCGAGGACCAGGGCAGAAGAGTGACGATGACCAGCATCGAGCCGACGTAGAAGAAGAGGATCCGCCAGACCGCGCTGCGCACCGCGCGGCCCACCGCGCGCGCCGGATTGTCGGACTCGGCCGCCGCGATCGTCACGACCTCCAGGCCGCCGAACGCGAACACCACGGCCAGCACCCCGGAGACCACCCCGGACCAGCCGTTCGGCAGGAAGCCGCCGTCGCCGGTGAGGTGCGCCAGGCCCACCGGATTCCCGTCGTACCCGCCGGAGGCCGGCAGCACCCCGAGGATCGCCAGCAGCCCCAGTACGAGGAAGAGCACGATGGCGCCGACCTTGAGCGTGGCGAACCAGAACTCGAACTCGCCGAAGTTGCGGACCGCGGCGAGGTTGGCGCCCGTGAAGAAGAGCATGAAGATCAGCACCCAGCCCCACTGCGGGACCGCCGGCACCCAGCCGTTGGCGATCTGCGCCGCGCCGGTCGCCTCGACGGCGAGCACGACCACGAGCATGAACCAGTACAGCCAGCCCACGCTGAACCCCGCCCAGCGGCCCAGCGCGCGCTCCGCGTGCACCGAGAACGCGCCCGAGGCGGGCATCGCCGAGGACATCTCGCCCAGCATCCGCATGATCAGCATCGCCAGCGCGCCCGCGATCAGATACGACAGCGCGATGCCCGGGCCCGCCACCTTGATGCCGGCGCCGGAGCCCACGAACAGGCCCGCGCCGATCACGCCGCCCAGGCCCAGCATCGTCAGGTGACGCTGTTTCAGTCCGCCGGACAGGGGTTCGCCGCTGTCCGCGCCGCCGGTCGGGCCGGTGCCGGAGGTGGTCGGTGCCTCGTGCATGCGCTCGTACTCTCACAGGAGACGTTGGGGGGACTCCACAGTGTCTCCGGCCGGGCCGCACTAGCACAAAATGCCCGTGCGGTGGGCCTGCAGTCCGTGACGAGCATCACGTGACCTGGAGAAACGGCCAATCGGCCGATCACCGGCCCCAGGTGGGAGAAGTGCGGAAGCCGCCAAGTGCGGTGTGACGCGTTTGTCGCCGTCGCACGATGATCAGTGGACCGCCGCTGGTCTAGATTCAGAGCGCTGTTCGAAGCATGCTTCGCACTGGTCCTGTTGTCTCTCACCCCGGGGAGTCCCGATGAGCCTTGCCGCCGCCTCCAGCCGCCCGGGCGCGGTCCTCGCCGACCTGCTGCCCGCCGCCACCGCTCCGCGCGCCCGCGTCCGTGACGCCGCGCTGGTGCTCGGCGGTGCGGCGCTCACCGGCGTCGCCGCCCAGATCGCCGTGCCGGTGCCGGGTTCCCCGGTGCCGGTGACCGGGCAGACCTTCGCCGCGCTGCTCGTCGGCGCCTCGCTCGGCGCGGGCCGCGGTTTCCTCTCCCTCGCGCTGTACGCACTGGTCGGCATGGCGGGTATGCCGTGGTTCGCGGGTGCCGAGGCCGGTGCCGGCGGGGCGTCCTTCGGGTACGTGCTCGGCATGCTGCTGGCCGCGACGGTGGTCGGTGCGCTGGCGCGGCGCGGTGGGGACCGCGGGGTGCTGCGGACCGCCGGCACGATGCTGCTCGGCGAGGCGCTGATCTACGCGATCGGCGTGCCGTACCTGGCGATGGCGACCGGGATGTCGCTGGGGCAGGCCGTCGCGGCCGGGCTGGTGCCGTTCCTGGTCGGGGACGCGCTGAAGGCAGTGCTCGCCATGGGCGCGCTGCCGACGGCTTGGAAGCTGGTCGGCCGGCGCGGCTGACGCCGCGTACGCGACGGGCCCCGTACCCCTCTGGGGGGTGCGGGGCCCGTGTCGTTTCCGGGGCGTCAGGCGCGTGCGCGGCGGCGGTCGCGTATGACGCCTACCGCGAGGACCAGGGCGCCCACGAGTACCGACATGACCATCTGCTGGCGGCCTTCGGGGTTGTAGAACATGTAGCCGACGACGAAGAGGATCAGGGCGATCGTGGCGTACGTGAGGTACGGGTACAGCCACATCCGGACGGTCAGCCGCTCCGGGGTGTCCCGCTCGATCGTGCGGCGCATCCGGAGCTGCGAGAAGCAGATGACCAGCCATACGAAGAGCGCCACCGCGCCCGACGAGTTCAGCAGGAACTGGAAGATCGTGTCCGGCGAGGTGTAGCTGAAGATCGTCGCGATGAAGCCGAACGCGACCGAGGCCCAGATCGCGACCGAGGGCACGCCGCCCTTGTTGAGGCGGGTGAAGGACTTCGGCGCGTCACCCCGCTCGCCGAGCGAGAAGGCCATCCGGGAGGCCGTGTAGAGGCCGGAGTTCAGGCAGGAGAGGACGGCGGTCAGCACGACCACGTCCATCACCGTGCCCGCGTACGGGATGTCCAGGGAGCGCAGTACGGCGACGTACGGGCTGGCCGCGACGCCCTTGTCGTCCCACGGCAGCAGCGTGACGATCACCGCGATCGAACCGAGGTAGAAGATCGCGATCCGCCAGATGACGCTGTTCGTGGCCTTGCGGACGGCCTGCACCGGGTTGGGCGACTCGCTGGCCGCGAGGGTGACGATCTCGCTGCCCATGAAGGAGAAGACGACAAGCAGCATCCCGGAGAGGATCGCGCCCGGCCCGTTCGGCAGGAAGCCGCCGTGGCCGGTGAGGTTGGACAGGCCCACGGCCTCGTCGCCCGGCGGCAGCCCGAAGACGGCCAGCGCGCCCGCCACGATGAAGATCACGATCGCGGCGACCTTGATGCCGGCGAACCAGAACTCGAACTCGCCGAAGGAGCCGACGGAGATCAGGTTCGTACCGGTCAGCACGATCATCACCAGCAGGGCCCAGCCCCACTGCGGGACGGCCGGGACCCAGTTGGTGAGGATCGCGGCCGCGGCGGTCGCCTCGACGGCCAGGACGACCGACCAGAAGAACCAGTACAGCCAGCCGATGGTGAAGCCCGCCCAGCGGCCGAGCGCCCGGTCCGCGTACGCGGAGAAGGAGCCGGAGGTGGGGGAGGCCGCGGCCATCTCGCCGAGCATCCGCATCACGAGGACGACCAGCAGGCCGGTCAGCGCGTAGGAGAGGAGGATGCCGGGCCCGGCGGCCGCGATGCCGGCGCCGGAGCCCACGAAGAGGCCGGCGCCGATCACCCCGCCGATGGCGATCATCGACAGATGGCGGTTCTTGAGCCCTGCCTGCAGGCCCTCCGGCGACCGGCCGTCGGCGGGGTCACCGGTGGCCGGCTCGGCGGTCGTGGTCGGCGGGTGCGCGCCCATGTGCACCGTCCTTGTAATGGTTCATGGATGTGTCGAGCCCCTGGATGAGATCCTCGGGAGCCCGGCGAAGGGAAGAGTCGAATCCGGATCGTTAACGTCTTCGTGTGTTTGTACGACGAACTTGTGTACGAGACGTAACGTCGGAGTTTCCTCTCGCAGACTCATAGGGAGACCCAACGGCGCTTACCCGGACCCCGCCGTGTCACACTCGTCGCATGCGCGTGTACCTCGGCTCCGATCATGCCGGTTTCGAACTGAAGAACCACCTCGTCGAGTGGCTGAAGGCCAATGGCCACGAGCCCGTCGACTGTGGCCCGCACATCTACGACGCCCAGGACGACTACCCGCCGTTCTGCCTCCGGGCCGCGGAGAAGACCGCCGCCGACCCGGACGCGCTCGGCGTCGTGATCGGCGGCTCGGGCAACGGCGAGCAGATCGCCGCCAACAAGGTCAAGGGCGTACGGGCCGTGCTGGCCTGGAGCGAGGAGACCGCCAAGCTCGGGCGTGAGCACAACAACGCCAACGTGATCTCCGTCGGCGGGCGGATGCACACCCAGGACGAGGCCACCAAGTTCATCGAGGCGTTCCTCGCCACGCCGTACAGCAACGAGGAGCGGCACACCCGCCGCATCGAGATGCTCTCGACGTACGAGACCACCGGCGAGCTGCCCGCGATCCCGGCGCACCACCCGCAGCAGGGCTGACCGGGGCAGGCTGATTCCTCGATGCCCGAGGGGCACACGATCCACCGGCTGGCCGCCGACCACTTCGAGAGGTTCGGCGGCCGGGCCGTGCGTGCGGCCAGCCCGCAGGGCAAGTTCGCCGACGGCGCCGCGCTGGTCGACGGGCAGGTCCTGGAGGCCGCGGAGGCGCACGGCAAGCACCTCTTCCTCGGCTTCGCCGCGACCGGCTGGGTCCATATCCACCTCGGGCTCTTCGGCAAGCTCGGCTTCGGCACGGCGCCGGCGCCGCCGCCCACCGACACGGTGCGGCTGCGGCTGCTGAACGAGCGGTACTACGCCGATCTGCGCGGGCCCACGGCCTGCGCGCTGGTCACCGACGCCGACAAGCAGGCGATACACGACCGGCTCGGCCCCGACCCGCTGCGCGCCGACGACGACGGGGAGCGGGCCTGGCGGCGGATCTCCCGCAGCCGTACGTCGGTGGCCGCGCTGCTGATGGACCAGAAGGTCATCGCCGGCGTCGGCAACGTCTACCGCGCCGAGGTCCTCTTCCGGCACGGAATCGACCCGTACCGCCTCGGGCGCGATCTGACGCGCGCCGAATGGGACGCGATCTGGTCGGATCTGGTCGCCCTCATGCGCGAGGGCGTCCGCAACAACCGCATCGACACGGTGCGGCCGGAACACGAACCCGAGGCCATGGGCCGGCCGCCGCGCGTCGACGACCACGGCGGCGAGGTATACGTCTATCGCCGCGCGCAGCAACCGTGCCACCTCTGCGGAACGAGTGTCCGCATGGCGGAGCTGGCGGGCCGGAACCTGTTCTGGTGTCCGCAGTGCCAGCAACCCAGCCCGTCCGGCGTTTGAGGACGAGCCCGAAGGGCGATTCGGGGCCGGGGCAGAGCCACCCCGCGGCGGAGCCGCATATGTCACAGCCGGGAAGGGGCGGGGGCACTCAAAATCCGTGCGGCAGCCAAGGCGCCACATCGGAGCCGAAGGCTCCAGACGCCTCGGCCAAGGCCCCCGGCCGCAGCTCGCGGACCCGCCCCGCCGCCGCCAGCGCGCTGAGCCGCGTGTCGCCCAGGTACGCCGCGCCCAACTCCCGTACGGACAGCGCCAGATCCGCCGCGTCCGTCGTCCGCTCGCAGGACGCCCCCTTCGCGTCGCCGGACAGCCGCCAGCGGCCCTGGTTCCACGGGCAGAACGTGTCCTCGACGTCCAGGACGACGTCCACCGGTGCCGCGTACGTACGGCCCGAGAGCGCGGCGCCCACCTCCACCGGGCGCAGGAACAGCCCGTCCCGCACCCGCAGCTCGCACCGCCGCAGGTCGGAGACCATGGACAGCAGCGGCTCGTCGACCGGGCGGTTGTGGCTGACCAGGGCGGACGTCAGGTCGATGTCGAGCAGATAGCGCCACAGGGCGGCGCGCACGACCGGGTCCAGCGCCTCGATGTCCCGCAGCTTGACCGACCCGTCGGGGCCGCGCGAGCTCCACTCCGCCTTGACCGCGTACCGCGCGTACCCGCGCACCTCGCCGGCCACCTCCGCCAGCACGCACAGCAGTTCCCCCGCGCCCTCCCGGTCGGCAGGCGGGTCCAGCAGCGGCAGCCGCTCCCAGCCCGGCTGCCGGGCGAGCATTCCGGGGCGCTCCGCGGCCACCGCCGCGTACACCCGCTCGCAGTCGGCCACCGCCTCGGCGAGCGGCACGAGCCGCAGCCGTACGCCGTCCGTGCCGTCCGGGAGCGTCAGTGCGACCCGTTTCGTCTCCACCCGCAGCGTGGCCTGGCGGGTGGCCATGCCGTATCCGAACCGGCCGTAGATCACCGGTTCGGACGCGGTCAGTACGGCGAGCGGCTCCTCCCGGCGGCGTACGTCGGCGAGCTGCTGCCGCATCATCTCCGTCAGCAGCCCCTGCCGCCGGTGCGTCGGCTGCACGCTGACCATCGTGACGCCGGCCGCGGGCAGCTGCGCGCCGCCCGGCACGGTCATCCGGAAGGAGAACGCGCCCGCCGTGCCCACCACTTCGGGCCCGTCCCACACCCCGATCGACCGGTCCACCTCGGTGAGGTCCCGGTACAGCCCGCGCTCCTCGGGTGCCTCGGCCACGCCCCCGAAGGCGCGCTCCAACTTTCCGTACCAGCCGTCCCATTCGGCCGCGCGCAGCGTCCGTAGCTCTGTCGTCATACGCCATGCGTAGCAGGCGGCGACTCGCGGACGCGACTGGATTTCGAACACATTTTCCTGGCAATTGCCCTCGGCGGTGTGCTGCGAATCGACGCGCCGCCAAAGGGGTGGATATGGTCTCGGGGCAATGGCGAGCGGCGCGGCAGCGGAGACCCTGACGGCCCGGGTGCGCAAGGCGATGCACCGGGCTCGCATCGGCGTGCGCAAGGCCATGGTCGACTACTTCCGCGGCGACGGCTCCGACTGGGTCGCGCTGGCCGCCCTGCTGATCTCCGTACCGGCCATCATGGGCGGCACCGTCTGGCACCCCGACTGGATCGCCCCGGCAGCCCTGGTCCTGCCCATCGTCGCGGGCGGCCTGCTGCTGCGCCCCGCCAGCCTGCTGGCCCTGTACGGCACGGCGGCGGTGGCGCTGATCGTGGAGGCCGCGGTCCTCGGCCCGTACGAGCAGGGCCCGAACCGGATCACGCCCGGCACGGTCCTGGTGGTCGCCGCCGTGGGCCTCTTCGGGCTGCTGATCGCACAGTTCCGCAGCCGGGTGGGCGTGCCGTGGCGGCGCGGCGGCACCATGCTCTTCGACCTGCGCGAACGCATCCGCGTACAGAGCGCCCTGCCGGAGCTGCCGCCCGGCTGGCACCGCGAGATGTCGCTGCGCCCGGCCGGCGGCCAGTCCTTCTCCGGCGACTTCGTCGTCGCCTCGCGCACCCACGGCGGCCACATCCTGGAGGTCGTCCTCACGGACGTCTCCGGCAAGGGCATGGGCGCCGCCTCCCGGTCGCTGCTGCTGTCGGGCGCGTTCGGCGGGCTGCTCGGCTCGCTGCCGCCGCACGGCTTCCTCCCCGCGGCCAACGGCTATCTGCTCCGCCAGGACTGGAGCGAGGGCTTCGCGACCGCCATCCACCTCGTACTGGACCTGGAGTCCGGGGACTACGAGCTGTTCTCCGCCGGGCATCCGCCGGCCCTCCAGCTCAGCGCGGGCAGCGGCCGCTGGGAGGAGAAGGCGGCCGAGGGCCCGCTGCTCGGCATCATGGACGGCGCCCACTTCGATCCGATCAAGGGCACGCTGCGTCCGGGCGACGTGCTGATGCTCTTCACCGACGGGCTGGTCGAGGCGTCCGACCGGGACATCGCCGAGGGCATCGACCGGCTCACCGGCGAGGCCGACCGCTATGTGACTACCGGCTTCGCCGGTGCCGCCTGGCATCTGATCGAGGCGGTCGCCAAGGACGTGCACGACGACCGCGCGCTGCTGCTGATCTGCCGGGACTGAGAGCGCGCGAAGGGCGCGGGCTCCGCGGGCGCCCGCGCCCGGGGCGCCCGCCGCGAACCCGCGCCGCCGGTCACGCGCCCCGGCTCGCCGCCACCGGCTCCGCTTCCGCCGGTACCTCCGCGTCCTGGCGCGCCGCACGCCCCGGCAGGATGCGCGCCAGCCAGTTCGCGCGCCCCGCGGCGAGCGGCCCCAGTACCGCGAGGATCAGGACGTATCCCGCGATGAACGGCGACAGCCGGTCGTCCAGCCCCGCCGTCGCGGCCATCGTCGCGAGGATCAGCGCGAACTCGCCGCGGGCCAGCAGCGACGTGGCGACGTTCGCCGAGGGGCGTGGGCCGAAGCGGTAGAGACGGCCGACGACGATCCCCGCGAGGACGTTCATCAGCAGCGTCACCGCGACCGCCGCCAGGACGGGCCACAGCACCGTCGGCAGGTCGCCCGGGGCGATGGACAGCCCGAAGGCGAAGAAGAAGATCGCGCCGAACGCGTCCCGCAGCGGATGCACCAGCTCCCGTATCCGCGCGCCGGAGCTCGTGCTGCCGAGCATCAGACCCACCATGAACGCGCCGATGGCGTCGGCCACGCCGAACCACTCCGAGACCCCGGCCACCAGCACGGCGGCGCCGAGGAAGGAGATGACCAGCAGTTCGTTGTCACGGGTGGCGATCAGGCGGCCGATCAGCTTCGTACCCCAGCGGGCCGCCGCCGCGAGCAGCAGCAGGAAGCCGAACGCCTTGCCGGCGTCCCCGACGGCGGCGGCCATCGAGTCGGCGCCGGAGATCACCGGCTGGAGGGCCGCGAGGTACAGCGCGAGGAAGATGTCCTCGACCACGATGATGCCGAGGACGGGGCGGGTCTCGGGGTTGCCGAGCCGGCCCAGGTCGACCAGGACCTTGGTGACGATCGCCGAGGACGAGATGCCGAGGACACCGGCCAGTACCAGCGCCTCCGCCGTGCCCCAGCCGAGCGCGAAGCCGAAGCCGAGACCGGCGCCGACGTTCAGCGCGAGATACGCGCCGCCCGCCAGGGCCATCTTGCGGCCGCCCGTCTTGAGGTCGTCCATATGGAACTCGAGGCCCAGGTAGAAGAGCAGCAGCACCAGGCCGAGCAGGGAGAGCATCTCCAGGTCGTGCGGGTCGGAGACGAGGACGTAACCGGGAGTGTTCGGGCCGAGCAGGATGCCGGCCAGGATGAAGAGGGGGATGGTCGGCAGGCCGATGCGGCCGCCGAGGCGGGCGAGGACGGCGGCGGCCAGAAAGGCACCGCCCATGGCGACGAGGGTCTCCGCGTGTCCGATGGCTCCTCCAGGGTTCGGGTGGGGCTCGGGCAATGGCAATGGTCAAGACAAGGTCAAGGGAACGTATGTAATTAGTTTACCAAACGACTTCTGGAGGGGGCCCGGACCGCTCGGAAGCCGCCGGAACGCAAAAGGTGCGGGAGCGGCATCACTGCCGCTCCCGCACCTTGAGAGCCCGTACCGGGCGCCGGTTACGCCGCCGTGCCGCCGGCCCCGCGCGCCCGCGCCGTCTCCGCCGGGTCCTTCTTGAACGCCCAGGCCATCCTCGGCTCCATCGCCCACCGGAAGGCCCGCTGCACCGGCGGCGTGCACAGCGCGGTGACCACGGCCCCCGCGATGACCGTCACCGCGATCTCACCCAGCGGCGTGTGCAGCCACTGGTAGTCGTCGAACCAGCCCCAGAAGCGCGAGCCCTTTGCCAGGAAGCCGTGCAGCAGATAGCCGTACAGCGTGCCGGCGCCCAGCACCGTGAACCACGTCTGCCGCTTCGGCACCCACGCGAAGAAGCAGGTCACCAGCACCGCCGAGCAGCCGAAGAGGGCCAGCGTCATCACCAGGCCCGACCACCAGGGCGCGCCCAGTTCCTGCGCGCTGTCGCGGTGGTAGAACCACGCCGAGGTCATCCGGGGCCCGGCCCAGTACGCCATCACCAGCGCCGAGGCGAAGATCGGGAGCGAGGCCCACTTCACCGCGCGGCGCTGCGCCCACTGGAAGTGCTCGGGCTTCATGAAGAGCCCGATGACGAAGAACGGCAGGAACTGCAGGACGCGCTGGAGGTCCAGATCGTCGCCGATGTCCGGCGAGACGGACGCCAGCATCGCGATGACCAGGGCCAGCGGGACGGGCCAGCGCACGATCTTCCACAGCGGCGTGGTGAGCCGCCAGATGAAGAGCGCGACCAGGAACCAGGTCAGGAACCACGGGTCGAGCAGGCTGATCGGGTGTCCCGGATCGTCGTCGGCCCAGCGCTTGAAGAAGCTGTAGGCGACCTCGAAGAGGATGTACGGCACGGCGACGCCGGTGATCAGCCGCTGCAGCCGGTCCTTGCGCATGTCGAAACTGCGCGAGAAGTAGCCGGAGATGATGATGAACGCCGGCATGTGAAACGTGTAGACGACCATGTACAGCGCTTCCGCGGCACGGCTGCCGTCGGTCAGCGGCTCCCAGGCGTGACCCATCGCGACCAGCACGATCGCCAGGTACTTGGCGTTGTCGAAGAAAGGATCACGGGCCTTCTTCTTCTGCGCTGCGGCAGGACCGGCCGGCTTCCCTGCCGGTGCGTCAGGAGTGGACGGCTTCTCGGCCGGGGGTGCGGCCGTGGCGGTCGATTCCTTGGCCGGGGGGAGCGGGCTTCGCTGATCGCCGTGGAACATCTGAGGCACCTTAGTGGTGAACCGGAGATTGCGTAAAACCGTCTTCTTATTTCCCGGCTATTTCTGCAGCTACCCGCGGAGATGACGGGTAGGCGAGAAGATCCGGCCGTTCTTGTCCGGGCCGTCTGCTGGCTGCTGAGCGCCCGTTCTGTACGGAATCATCCCGACTAATCGGGGCATAGGCGGCGCGAACGGCCCGGAGGGAATGTCCCACTCTGTGATGGTTCGTTCGAGTGGTGCGGCTCACGAAATCATGTCCCCGGAATTCGAATTCGCGGGCGTGAGGTGGGTATACGCGCGACAGCGGAATCCCGCCCGACGGAAATGATCAGGCCGAATCGGGGGTCGCCGGGGGACTGCTTCAATGCCCTGCGCGGGCCGGTGCCGGAGAGCTGACCTGAAGGCATAGGGGCACGGGAAGTGCGTAAAGCCTTGGCCGATGATTCGTCACTCGTCTCCACCGGGAAGACAGTTGGTGGCACGATGGGTGCTGGCGGGGGTGTGCGCGGCTGCATGCTTCCAGGGCCGGTGTGGCATTCCGACCAAGGGTGTGATCAGTTGTGGAACTTTCGCTGTCTGTGGTGCTGCTGTTGGCGATCATCTTGATCGTGTTGCTCCGCAACAAGACCTTGAAGTGGGGACCCGCGCTCGTCGCCATACTCTTCGGCTTCTTCCTCGCGTCCACCGGCATAGCCCCGTCCGTCAACAGGTTCTTCAACTCCGTCGCGGACACGATCAACAACATCACCTTCTGACCACCGCGAACGGGCACCGGACCGGCTCCCCGCGGCCCGGCGCCGCTCGCTCCGTACGCGCGTCGCTCAGCGCCCGCCGCGGCCCAGCGCGTCCCGTACGGACTCCTCGCTGCGGCCCACCACGGCACTGCCGTCGTCCGCGGTGATGATCGGCCGCTGGATCAGCTTGGGGTGCGCGGCCAGCGCCTCGATCCAGCGCTCCCGCGCGTCCGCGGTCCGCTCCCAGTCCTTCAGGCCCAGCTCCTTGGCCGCGGCCTCCTGCGTGCGCGTGATGTCCCACGGCTCCAGCCCGAGCCGCTCCAGGACCGCCCGCAGCTCCGCCGCGCTCGGCGGGTCCTCCAGGTAGCGGCGCACGGTGTACTGCGCGCCCTCCTCGTCCAGCAGCTCCACAGCGGACCGGCACTTCGAACACGCGGGGTTCACCCAGATCTCCATGCCCGCACCCTAGCCAGCCGGCCCGCCCGCGTACGCCCCTTGGGCGCCCCGGCGCCGCGTGCCCCCGGATACGCCGAAGGCCCGGCCGCGCTGTCCTGCGCGCGGCCGGGCCTTCCGACGTGGAGCGGGCGACGGGAATCGAACCCGCGTAGCTAGTTTGGAAGACTAGGGCTCTACCATTGAGCTACGCCCGCATGCGCCGTGGACCGTCGAGCGGCCTCCGGCACGGTGAGCATCGTAGCGGGTCGAGGCGGTCCGCCGCACACCCCACTCGTCCCTCGGATAACTGGCAGCCGCATGGCCTGCGGCCATGTACCCTACGTGTCGCACCGACGGGGTGTGGCGCAGCTTGGTAGCGCGTCCGCTTTGGGAGCGGAAGGTCGTCGGTTCGAATCCGGCCACCCCGACCATCATGCGGCTTTCCAGCCATCCTCATGATCGCATCACCAGCCCTGGGGGCCGCCTGTCCGGCCTGCCCGGACAGGCGTTCCCAAGATCGCATTGTGGGGCGCGTCGTGCTTGCGGTTACTATGCAAGCTGCGCGTCCGTGTGCCCTCTTTTTCAGGTCTACCGGGCGCGATCCGCCGGGCCCGATACGCCACGCGCGTCTCGAAGGCCGGGGGATCTTCCAGCAGAACCCCAGAAGTCAGCCCCAAGGAGACCGAACCGTGAAGAGCGCCGTGGAGACCCTGAACCCGACCCGGGTTCGGCTCACTGTCGAGGTGCCCTTCGAGGAGCTCAAGCCCAGCCTCGACGCGGCGTACAAGAAGATCAACCAGCAGGTCACGGTGAAGGGCTTCCGCCAGGGCAAGATCCCGGCCCGCGTGATCGACCAGCGGTTCGGCCGCGGTGCGGTGCTGGAGGAGGCCGTCAACGACGCGCTCCCGAAGTTCTACACCGAGGCGGTCAACGAGGGTGAGCTCAACGTCCTCGGCCAGCCCGAGGTGGACATCACCGAGCTGAAGGACGGCGAGCTGCTGGCCTTCACCGCCGAGGTGGACATCCGCCCGGCCCTGGAGATCCCGGACTACTCCGGCATCGAGGTCGAGGTCGACGCCATCGAGGTGTCGGACGAGGACGTCGAGAAGTCGGTCGAGCAGCTCCGTGAGCGCTTCGCCTCCACCTCCGTCGTCGAGCGCGCCGCCGCCGAGGGCGACGTCGTGACGATCGACCTGCAGGCCAAGGTCGACGGCGAGGTCCTGGAGGACGGCGTCGCCGAGGGCGTCAGCTACACCATCGGCTCCGGCGAGCTGCTGGACGGCATCGACGAGGCCGTCACGGGCCTGGAGGCCGGCGGCGAGGCCACCTTCACCTCCGAGCTCAAGGGCGGCTCCGCCGCGGGCAAGGAGTCCGAGGTCACTGTCAAGGTGACCGAGGTCAAGGCCAAGGAACTGCCCGCGCTGGACGACGACTTCGCGCAGCTCGCGAGCGAGTTCGACACCCTTGACGAGCTCAAGGACGACAGCCGCAAGCGCCTCGCGCAGATGAAGAAGTACGACCAGGCCACCCAGGCCCAGGAGAAGGTCCTGGAGGAGCTGCTCGAGCTCGTCGAGGTCCCGATCCCCGAGAAGCTGCTCGCGGACGAGATCGAGACCCGCAAGCACAACCTCGTGAACCACCAGCTCGGCCAGATGGGCCTCGACCTCGCCAAGTACCTGGAGATCCAGGGCAAGACCGAGGAAGAGTTCGACGCCGAGACCAAGGAGCAGGCCGAGAAGGGCATCAAGACCCAGTTCGTCCTCGACGAGCTGGTCAACAAGGAGAAGCTGAACGTCAGCCAGGAGGAGCTCACCGAGCACCTCATGCGCCGCGCGCAGTCCTCCGGCATGTCCCCCGACCAGTTCGCGCAGGCCGTCGTCGAGGGCGGCCAGGTGCCGATGCTCGTCGGCGAGGTCGCCCGCGGCAAGGCCCTCGCGGTCGTCGTCGAGGCCGCCACGGTCAAGGACACCAACGGTGAGGTCGTCGACCTGGACGACGAGGACGAGACGGCCGAGACCGTCCAGGCCGCCGAGTCCGTCGAGGAGGCCACCGCCGAGGCCGCCGAGGCCAAGGACGAGCAGGCCGAGGACGAGGCCAAGTAAGTCCCCCGGCCGGTTCCGACCGGCCGAGGCGGCTCCCGCAGCCGCCGCAGCACGTCGGCGTACGGGCCCGGACCGCGCACACGCGCGTGGTCCGGGCCCGTCGCGTACCGGCGTGTCCCCCCGGCCCCGGCAGCCCCCGGGCACCTGCGCTCAGAGCGAACAGTTCTCGATGCGGGATGGCGCCCGCCGACCAGCGCGTTAGGGTCCGTAGATACGTGGGCAGGGGACTTTCCGACACCGCGCCGGGGCACCAACACGGCGCCGGGTCCCGCGCCCCAGACGACGACGCTGAGACGGTCCTGAAAAGCCGTCCGACAACGAGCAGGTGGACACGTGACGATCCCGATGCCTTCCGCCGCCGCTGAGCCGACCTTCGGTGGCCTCGGCGACCAGGTCTACAACCGGCTGCTCGGCGAGCGGATCATCTTCCTCGGCCAGCCGGTCGACGACGACATCGCCAACAAGATCACCGCGCAGCTGCTCCTCCTGGCCGCGGAGCCGGAGAAGGACATCTACCTCTACATCAACTCCCCGGGCGGCTCGATCTCGGCCGGCATGGCGATCTACGACACGATGCAGTACATCAAGAACGACGTGGTCACCATCGCCATGGGCCTCGCGGCCTCGATGGGCCAGTTCCTGCTGAGTGCCGGCACCCCGGGCAAGCGCTTCGCGCTGCCGAACGCCGAGATCCTGATCCACCAGCCCTCCGCGGGCCTGGCGGGCTCCGCGTCGGACATCAAGATCCACGCCGAGCGGCTGCTGCACACCAAGAAGCGGATGGCGGAGCTGACCGCCTTCCACACCGGCCAGACCGTCGAGCAGATCACCCGCGACTCGGACCGCGACCGCTGGTTCTCGGCCGACGAGGCCAAGGCGTACGGCCTCATCGACGACGTCATGGGCTCCGCCGCCGGCGTCCCGGGCGGGGGCGGCACCGGCGCCTGACGGCCCGGTCCACTCACCCCGCAGCCGACCCCAGCCCACTTGATCGCCACCAGGACGGTGAACACCCAGATGAACAACTTCTCCGGCAGCGGCCTGTACGAGGGCCCTCAGGCCGAGTCGCGCTACATCGTTCCGCGCTTCGTCGAGCGCACCTCGCAGGGCGTCCGGGAGTACGACCCGTACGCGAAGCTCTTCGAGGAGCGCGTGATCTTCCTCGGCGTGCAGATCGACGACGCGTCCGCCAACGACGTCATGGCGCAGCTCCTGTGCCTGGAGTCGATGGACCCCGACCGCGACATCTCCATCTACATCAACTCGCCCGGCGGCTCCTTCACGGCGCTCACCGCGATCTACGACACGATGCAGTTCGTGAAGCCGGACATCCAGACCGTGTGCATGGGCCAGGCGGCCTCCGCCGCCGCCGTGCTGCTCGCGGCCGGCACCCCCGGCAAGCGGATGGCGCTGCCCAACGCCCGCATCCTGATCCACCAGCCGTACAGCGAGACGGGCCGCGGCCAGGTCTCCGACCTGGAGATCGCCGCCAACGAGATCCTGCGCATGCGCACGCAGCTCGAGGAGATGCTGGCCAAGCACTCCACCACGCCGATCGAGAAGATCCGCGACGACATTGAGCGCGACAAGATTCTTACGGCAGAGGAGTCCCTCGCGTACGGTCTTGTGGACCAGATCGTGTCGACCCGGAAGAGTTCCGTTTCGGTTTGACCGTTCGATTGATCGCGCTGGTCGCGACTTGAGCCGGAGTGGCTCCCCCTTGTACCGAGTCGGCCGAGTCGGTTCAAGGGGGGCCCGCAGCGGGGGCCCGGCAAGGTACCGTCGATAGGCAAGCACCCGGGTCCGTAGGAGCAATGCGGATCCCAGGCGAAGGGGAAGCACCTCGTGGCACGCATCGGTGACGGCGGCGACCTGCTCAAGTGCTCGTTCTGCGGGAAGAGCCAGAAGCAGGTGAAGAAGCTCATCGCGGGTCCTGGTGTGTACATCTGCGACGAGTGCATCGACCTCTGCAACGAAATCATCGAGGAGGAGCTCGCCGAGACCTCCGAGGTGCGTTGGGAGGAACTGCCCAAGCCCCGGGAGATCTACGAGTTCCTGGAGGGCTACGTCGTAGGCCAGGAGGCCGCGAAGAAGGCGCTCTCGGTCGCCGTCTACAACCACTACAAGCGGGTGCAGGCGGGCGAGAACGGCGGAGCGCGCGGCAATGACGAGGGCATCGAACTGTCCAAGTCCAACATCCTGCTGCTCGGCCCGACCGGCTCCGGCAAGACGCTGCTCGCGCAGACGCTCGCCCGGATGCTGAACGTCCCGTTCGCCATCGCCGACGCGACGGCGCTGACGGAGGCGGGGTACGTCGGCGAGGACGTGGAGAACATCCTCCTCAAGCTCATCCAGGCCGCCGACTACGACGTCAAGAAGGCCGAGACGGGCATCATCTACATCGACGAGATCGACAAGGTCGCCCGCAAGAGCGAGAACCCCTCGATCACCCGCGATGTCTCCGGCGAGGGCGTCCAGCAGGCCCTGCTGAAGATCCTGGAGGGCACCACCGCCTCGGTCCCGCCGCAGGGCGGCCGGAAGCACCCGCACCAGGAATTCATCCAGATCGACACGACGAACGTGCTGTTCATCGTGGGCGGCGCGTTCGCGGGCCTGGAGAAGATCATCGAGTCCCGGGCCGGCGCCAAGGGCATCGGCTTCGGCGCGACGATCCGCTCCAAGCGCGAGATCGAGTCCAAGGACCAGTTCCAGGAGGTCATGCCGGAGGACCTGGTGAAGTTCGGGATGATCCCCGAGTTCATCGGCCGCCTCCCCGTGATCACCTCGGTGCACAACCTCGACCGCGAGGCGCTCCTGCAGATCCTGATGGAGCCGAAGAACGCGCTGGTCAAGCAGTACCAGCGGCTCTTCGAACTGGACGGGGTCGAGCTCGACTTCGACCGCCCGGCGCTGGAGGCCATCGCCGACCAGGCGATCCTGCGCGGCACGGGCGCCCGTGGTCTGCGCGCGATCATGGAGGAGGTGCTCCAGTCGGTGATGTACGAGGTGCCGTCCCGCAAGGACGTCGCCCGCGTCGTCATCACCGAGGAGGCCGTTCACTCGAACGTGAACCCGACGCTGGTCCCGCGCAACCGCGGCGGCGAGTCGGGCGAGCACCACGAGAAGAGCGCGTAGCCCGCACTGCGGACAGACGAGAGGGGGCTCCCGGCACCGGCCGGGAGCCCCCTTCTTCGTGTCACCGCTCTGTTGTCACCGCTCCGCGGCCGAGGCCCGCGGGGTCACTTCTTCTCGCGGACGTCCTTGCGGACCTTGCCGAGCAGATCGGCCGCGGACTCCAGGTCGCGCGCCGTGTTCTTCTCGCCCGGCATGACGACGCCGAAGGTGCTGTAGTCCGCCCAGGCGCAGATCGGCACCTCCGAGACCTCGCCCGGCTTCGGCTCCTTGGCCTTGGCCGTCTGGCACTTCACCAGCGCGCCCTCGCCGCCCTCGGGCGTGAACTCCTCGGGCGCGCCCACCAGCTCCGCGTCGCTGCCGTCCTTGGTGGCCTGCTTCTGCATGTACAGGAAGAAGGCGTCCAGCGCCGTGCCCGGGTCATCCATCGTGCCGTAGGAGCCCTGCAGCACCAGGCCGTTCTTCGGTTCGAGACCGGGCGCGTAGACGCCCTGTACCGAGGTCGGGTCCTTCATCGGCAGGTTCTTGGACATGCCGTCCTTGCCGGCGGAGGTCCGCCCCGAGCCCGGCACCAGCTTGTACCCGGCCGCCGTGCCCGGCGTCGTGAGCTTGTGCGGGCCGTCGTTCTCCAGGCCGCCGCCCCCGCCGAACACGGCGATCGCGCCGCCCGCGATCGCGGCCACGACCACGACGGCACCGACGATCAGCGCGATCTTCTTGCCCTTGCCGCTGCCGCCGGCGGGCGGGGGCGGCGGAACCTGGCCGTACTGCGGCTGCTGGCCGTAGGGGGCCTGCTGCGGGAACTGGCCCGGCTGCTGCTGACCGTACGGGGCCTGCGGCTGCCCGTACGGCGCCTGCTGTCCGTAAGGCTGCTGCTGGGGAGCCTGCTGCGGCTGTCCGTAAGGCTGCTGCGGGGGCTGTCCGTAGGGCGCCTGGGGCTGACCGCCGTAACCCTGCTGCGGGGGCACCGGGCCGCCCTGCTGCGGGTAGCCGTACCCCGGCTGCGGGCCCTGCGGCGGCTGCGGCTGACCGTACGGCCCCGGCTGCTGCGGCTGCCCGTAAGGGCCGGGTGGCGGCTGGTTGTAGCTCATGGAGCGGTTTCCCCTCGTGACAACAGAACAACGGACAGCTTTATGCGTTGCTCACATCCTGTACGACACCAGGCGTCACTGATGCCTCGGGGGCCAAACCGATTCGAGACTGCGACATGCGCGCCCGTACACTGAGCGTCGTGACCGAGACACCTCAGAAGAGCCCTGCTTCCGGGCCGAACAGCACCCCCGCAGAACTGCCGACCCAGTACGCGCCGGCCGACGTAGAGGGGCCGCTGTACGAGCGCTGGGTAGAGCGCGGCTACTTCGAGGCACACGCGAAGAGCGACAAGCCGGCTCACACGATCGTGATCCCGCCGCCGAACGTCACGGGTTCACTCCACCTCGGCCACGCCTTCCAGCACACGCTGATGGACGCCCTCACCCGCCGCAAGCGCATGCAGGGCTTCGAGGCGCTCTGGCTGCCCGGCATGGACCACGCCGGCATCGCCACCCAGAACAAGGTCGAGCAGCAGCTCGCCGAGGAGGGCAAGTCCCGCCACGACCTCGGCCGCGACGCGTTCGTCGACCGCGTGTGGCAGTGGAAGGAAGAGTACGGCGGCAAGATCCTCGGCCAGATGCGCCGCCTCGGCGACGGCGTCGACTGGTCCCGCGAACGCTTCACGATGGACGAGGGCCTCTCCAAGGCCGTCCAGACCATCTTCAAGCGGCTCTACGACGACGAGCTGATCTACCGCGCCGAGCGCATCATCAACTGGTGCCCGCGCTGCCTGACCGCCATCTCCGACATCGAGGTGGAGTACCAGGAGGACGACGGCGAGCTCGTCTCCATCCAGTACGGCGAGGGCGACGAGACCCTCGTCGTGGCCACCACCCGCGCCGAGACGATGCTCGGCGACACCGCCGTCGCCGTCCACCCCGACGACGAGCGCTACGCCCACCTCGTCGGCAAGCGCATCAAGCTCCCGCTGACCGACCGCACCATCCCCGTCGTCGCGGACACCCACGTCGACCCGGAGTTCGGCACCGGCGCCGTCAAGGTGACCCCCGCCCACGACCCCAACGACTTCGCCATCGGCCAGCGCCACGGCCTGGAGTCGATGACCGTCATGGACGAGCGCGGCGTGATCACCGTGCACGGCCCCTTCGAGGGCCTGGACCGCTTCGAGGCGCGCTCCACGATCGTCGCCGCACTGCGCGAGCAGGGCCGCATCGTCGCCGAGAAGCGCCCGTACACCCACTCCGTGGGCCACTGCTCGCGCTGCAGCACCACGGTCGAGCCGCGACTGTCGATGCAGTGGTGGGTCAAGGTCGGCCCGCTCGCGCAGGCCGCCGGTGACGCGGTCCGCGACGGCCGCGTGAAGATCCACCCCGAGGACATGTCGAAGCGCTACTTCGACTGGGTCGACAACATGCACGACTGGTGCATCTCGCGCCAGCTCTGGTGGGGCCACCGCATCCCGGTCTGGTACGGCCCCGAGGGCGAAGTCGTCTGCGTCGGCCCCGACGAGGAGCCGCCGACCGGCGAGGGCTGGACCCAGGACACCGACGTCCTGGACACCTGGTTCTCCTCCGGCCTGTGGCCCTTCTCGACCCTGGGCTGGCCCGAGAAGACCCCGGACCTGGAGAAGTTCTACTCCACCGACGTGCTGGTCACCGGCCACGACATCATCTTCTTCTGGGTCGCCCGGATGATGATGTTCGGCCTGTACGCGATGGACGGCGAGGTGCCGTTCAAGACCATCGCGCTGACCGGCCTGGTCCGCGACGAGCGCGGCAAGAAGATGTCGAAGTCCTTCGGCAACGTCGTCGACCCGCTGGACTGGATGAACGAGTACGGCTCCGACGCCGTCCGCTTCACCCTCGCCCGCGGCGCCAACCCCGGTACGGACGTGCCGATCGGCGAGGACTGGGTCCAGGCGTCCCGGAACTTCGCCAACAAGATCTGGAACGCCACCCGCTTCGCGCTGATGAACGGCGCGAACGTCGAGGGCCCGCTCCCGGACCCCGCCGAGATGTCGGCGACGGACCGCTGGATCCTCTCCCGGCTGAACGCCACGGTCGCCGAGGTCGACGCGTACTACGACGACTTCCAGTTCGCGAAGCTCTCCGACGCGCTCTACCACTTCGCGTGGGACGAGGTCTTCGACTGGTACGTCGAGCTGTCCAAGACCACCTTCATGGGCGGCGGGCGTGCCGCCGAGGTCTCGGCCCGCGTCCTCGGCGAGGTCCTCGACGTCACCCTTCGCCTGCTCCACCCGATCGTGCCCTTTGTCACCGAAGCGCTGTGGACCACGCTCACGGGCAAGGAGTCCGTCGTCGTCGCCGACTGGCCCGCCGACAGCGGCTTCCGCGACCAGGCCGCGGAGAAGGAGATCGAGACGGTCCAGCAGGTCGTCACCGAGGTCCGCCGCTTCCGCTCCGACCAGGGCCTCCAGCCCGGCCAGCGGGTCCCGGCCCAGCTCGACCTCGCGGGCACGGCACTCGCCGCGCACGAGGCCGCGATGCGCTCGCTGCTCCGCCTGCAGCCCGCCGGTGACGACTTCGCCGCCACCGCCTCGCTGCCGGTGGCCGGCGCGACCGTCGCCCTCGACCTCTCCGGCGCGATCGACATCGAGGCCGAGCGCAAGCGCCTGGCCAAGGACCTCGCCGCCGCCGAGAAGGAGAAGGCGCAGGCCACCGGCAAGCTCGGCAACGAAGCGTTCCTCGCCAAGGCCCCCGAGAAGGTCGTGGACAAGATCCGCACCCGCCTCGAGACCGCCGAGGCGGACATCGTCCGCATCACCGCCCAGCTGGAGCGCCTGCCGAAGGGCTGACCCCCGGACCGCTGCCGAGGCCCCCGTCCGCTGCGGACGGGGGCCTCGCGCATGCAGCGGGGGCCTGGCGCATGCCGCCTGCCCGGACCGGGCCTCGCGCCGGCCGTCGGGACAAAGCATGCTGATTGTCGGCATACGCGTACCGAATTCTCATCCGGCTCTCATCCAGCCGCGCGACGCTCGAAGCCATGAACAAGCCCCTGCGACGCGTCTCCGTCTTCTGCCTCGCCCTGGTCCTCGCCCTGATGGGCTGGGCCACCTGGATCCAGGGCGCGAAGGCGGACTCCCTCGCGGACGACGACAACAATCCGCGGGTCAACATCGAGAAGTACTCCCGCCCGCTCGGCAACATCCTCGTCGACGGCCACCCGGTCACCGGCTCCACGCCGACCGACGGCACCCTCGCCTACAAGCGGACCTACACCGACGGCCCGCTGTACGCCCCGCTCACCGGTTACTCCTCCCAGATCTACGGCTCCACCCAGCTGGAGAGCCTCTATGGCGACGTACTCGACGGCTCCGACAGCCGCCTCCAGTCCCCGGTCAACCTGGTGTCCCGCGAGCGCGCCAAGGGCGGCGACATATCGGCCACCCTCGACGCCAAGGTCCAGAAGGCCGGCTACGAAGCGCTCGGCAACAAGACCGGCGCCGCCGTCGCCCTCGACCCCGCCACCGGCCGCATCCTCGGCATGGTCTCCACACCCTCCTACGACCCCGGGAAGTTCGCCGGACAGTCCGGCGCCGACCAGAAGGCCTGGGCGGAGATGACCGGCGACAAGGACCAGCCCCACCTGAACCGCGCCCTGCGCCAGACCTATCCGCCCGGCTCCACCTTCAAGCTGGTCGTCGCCGCCGCCGCGCTGGAGAACGGCCTGTACTCCTCCGTCGACGAGCGCACCGACAGCCCCAACCCCTACCGGCTGCCGAACACCCGCACCGACCTGACCAACGAGAACGCCGCCGCGCCCTGCGAGGACGCCACGATCCGCACCGCGCTCCAGTACTCCTGCAACAACGTCTTCGGCAAGCTCGCCGCCGACCTGGGCGAGAAGAAGGTCAAGGAGCAGGCGGAGAAGTTCGGCTTCAACGACGCGAAGATCGACGTCCCGGTCCGCGCCGCCAAGAGCATTTACCCCTCCGGCATGGACTCCGCACAGACCGCACTGTCGGGCATCGGCCAGTTCGACGACCAGGCCACCCCGCTGCAGATGGCCATGGTCGTCTCGGCGATCGCCAATGACGGCGAGCTGAAGACCCCGTACGAGGTCGACAAGCTCACCGACGGCGGCGGCAACACCGTCCAGCAGTACGAGCCGAAGACGTACAAGACCGCGCTGTCGAAGGCCAACGCCGAACAGCTCCAGTCCGCCATGCAGACCGTCGTCGAGAAGGGCACCGGCTCCGGCGCCAAGATCGACGGCCTCACGGTCGGCGGCAAGACCGGCACCGCCCAGCACGGCGTGGACAACAGCGGCATGCCCTACGCCTGGTTCGTCTCCTACGCCGAGGACTCCGAGGGCAACCAGGTCGCCGTGGCAACGGTCGTCGAGGACAGCGACGCGGCCCGCGGCGACATCTCGGGCGGGGGACTGGCTGGGCCGGTGGCCAAGGCGATGATGAAGGCGGCGCTCAAGTAACCCTTAGCTGCGGGCAGTCGTGCCGCTAGGGGCGGCACGGGTGGGCGCAGCGGCACCTCCACCGGCGGGGAGCCGCTCCGCCCCACCCGCACCCCCACGCCACAGCACCTGCGCCCCCACGGTGACCACAACGTTCGGTACAAGCGAGAGCAACCCGGCGTCGACCGTGCCGATATCGACCCCACCGAACGTCAGCCAGGCCAACGTCAGCACCCCCGCGACGATGCCGAGCAGCGCGGGCCCGGCGCCCAGCCGATTGCGCCGGGCCAGCGCCATCACCGTCGCCGGGGCGAGCTGCGCCAACCCCCCATACGTGAGCAACAGCAGATTCGCCAACAGCGCGGGCCGCGTCAGCCCCAGCACCAACGCCAGCCCGGACGCCAGCAGCACGCACACATGGTTGATCCGCATCGTCATGCGCGGGCTCCGCGCCGGCAGCAGATTGCGCGACACCAACGTCGAGATACCGAGCAGCAACGCCGCCGACGGCACCATCGCCGTCGCCGCCGCGGCCACCGCGACCACACCCACCAGCCACCCCGGCAGCGCACCCCCGGCCACCGTGAGCAGCGCCGCCTTGCTGTCCGTACCGGGCTTCAACGTCAGCGCCCCGGCGAAGCCGACCACCACCGGCACGGCGATGGCCACCTGGTACAGCGGCAGCCAGATGTAATTCCGGCGCAGCGCCCGGGAACTGTTCGCGGACAGGATCGCCGACCACAGATGCGGCATGGTGTTCAGCCCCGCGCCGATCGCGCTGATCAGCATCGCGGTGGTGAACCACGTCGCGTCGGTGCCGCCCCCGTGCAGGGTGAGCAGATCCGGACGGCTCTCCCGTACGGCGGTGAAGAGCCCGCCGAGCCCGCCGTCGAGGGCGAGCGGCACGGCGATCACCAGCACCAGCAGCGCAACGACCATCAGCACGTCCTTGAAGTACGCGGCGCGCGCGATACCCCGGAGCCCCGACCACAGGACGAAACCGACGGTGAGCACCGTCGCCAGGATCATCGAACCGGTCGCGCCCGACTCGCTGCCGGTGGCCAGCTGCACGATCAGCCCCAGCCCGGTGATCTGCAACTGCAGGTACGGCAGCAGGAAGACGGCCCCCACCACCGCGACGACCTTGCCCAGCAGCGGGCTGTTGAACCGGTCGGCGAAGAAGTCCGCCTGCGTGATGTACCCGTTCTCCTTGCCGAGCCGCCACAGCCGCGGCCCGGTCAGGTACTGCCCGATCAGACAGAGGGAGAGATACCCCAACGCATACGTGGCGGCGACCCCGTCACTGAAGGCCAGCCCCGCCAGCCCCAGGAAGCTGAACGTCGTGAACGACTCGCCGGCCTGCAGGAACCACATCGTCACGGCACCGAAACGGCGCCCGCCGACGGCCCATTCGCCCAGGTCGTGCCCGGTATTGCGGCGACCGGACAGACCCACGGCGGCGATCGCGAGAATGCCGGCCAGGGTGACCGCCATGGTCGTACTCATGCCGCGGCCTCCTCTTCGGCGTCCTCGGGGTGCGGGGCGCGCACCTCGTACAGGGCGAGCGCAACGGTGGTACCCACCGTCCACAGCACGCTCCACACCAGGACGGCCGGCAGACCCAGCCACAACGTGGTGGTGTTGACGAAGGGCAGATACGGGGTGGCGAAGAACCCGGCCGTGGGCACGGCGAGGTACACCAGATGACGCTGGCTCATGTCGGATCCCGGGGGAGGAGGGGAGGGGAACAGAACAGCGGTGTGGGGGGAGCTGGGGTCAGCTATGGAGAAGGGCGGGGCGGCGCAGGCCGTGGCCCGTGGCGGCCTCATAGGCGTGCGCGGCGCGCAGGGCCGTCAGCTCGGCACGGGGCGCCGCGACCACCTGCAGACCGACCGGCAGCCCACCGGGCGTGAACCCGGCCGGCACGGACAGCGCGGGCGCCCCCAGCACGGTCACGAAGTACGCCGAACGCATCCAGTCCAGATACGTGTGCTGCTCCTCGCCCGCGACCAGCCTCGGGTACTCCACCTCCGCGTCGAACGGCACCACCTGGCTGACCGGCGCGAGCAGCACGTCGTAACGGGAGAAGAAGTCCGTCGCCGCCAGATGGATACGGGCGTGCGCGGCAGTGGCACGGGCGAGGTCGGGACCGGTCAACTTCCGGCCCTCCTCGATGTTCCACACCAGGCTGGGCTTGAGCGCGCCGGGGTGCTCATCGAGGAGCTCACCGAGCCCCTGGGCGAACAACTGCGCCCGCCGCGTACGGAAGACATCCTCGGCGCCGTCCAGGTCCGGGCAGTCCTCCGTGACCCGGCAGCCCAGCTCCTCGAAGACCCGTACCTGCGGCTCCAGTACGGCCGTGACCTCCGGATCGACCGGCACCCGCCCGCCCAGGTCCGGCGTCCAGGCGACCCGCAGTCCACGCAGATCCGCCGCCGGCGGAGCGCGGAAGGCCGAGCCCGGGGTGTCCAGGGAAAGCGGGCAGCGCGGGTCGGGCCCGGCCATGACCGACAGCAGCAGCGCGACGTCGGCGACGGTACGGCCCATCGGCCCGGCGACGGCCAGGGTGTCCCACGGGTCGCTCGCGGGATGGCTCGGCACCCGGCCCGGCGTGGGCCGCAGCCCGACCACATTGCAGAACGAGGCGGGATTCCGCAGCGACCCGCCCATGTCGCTCCCGTCGGCGAGCGGCTGCAACCCGGCGGCAAGTGCGGCGGCCGCGCCACCACTGCTCCCACCGGCGGACCGACTGCGATCGTACGGATTACGGGTGGCCCCGAAGACCGGGTTGAAAGTGTGCGAACCGGCCGCGAACTCCGGAACGTTGGTCTTACCGATACGGATCGCACCGGCCGCCTGAACACGCTCCACGAGAAGCTCGTCCTCGTCCGGCACATGATCGGCGAAGAGCGGCGAACCGTGGGTGGTGCGCATCCCACGCGTGAGGTGCGTGTCCTTGAAGGCGATCGGCAGCCCGTGCAACGGACCGACTTCACGCCCCCGCACGAGCCGCTCATCGGCATCGCGAGCAGCGGCCAGCGCCCCCGCGTGATCAACCGTAACCACCGCATTGACCTGCGAATTAACGTCCTCGATCCGGTCGAGGTGAGCCTGCACGACCTCCCGTGCCGACACCTCCCGCTTCCGAATCCGAGCGGCAAGCTCGGTGGCGGACGCGTACGTGATCTCGTCAGTCATGCATGACCATCCGTCCTGAACTGGGCTGGCCTGAACTGGGCTGGATGAGCGCTCATCCTGCGGTCGTGTGCAGGAAGTGGTCAATAGTCATGCCCGAATGAATCTTTCAGACGCCCACATTCAACAAGTGACGCTTACAGCCGCACCGCACTGGCCACCTGGCCATACCGATCGGCCGGGGCGGCCCGCCACCCGCAACGCCCCGCCCGGGCCCGAGCTGCCGTCGGCCCGCTGCCGTCGGCCCGCTGCCGTCAGCTCGCTGCCGCCGGCCCGCTGCCGTCAGCCCGCCGCCCGCAGCGCCCGCATCAACGGTGTCGGTGTGGCGCTGCGCTTCAGGGCCGCCACCACCAGGTGCGAGCTGACCGCCTCCACGTGCCGCACCCACGGCCCCTCGGTGAGGAAGGCGTGCAGCGCCGTCATCGACGGCTGGGTGACGTCCACCAGCAGCTGGTGCTCGCCCATCACCACCGCCGCGTACCGCACCAGCGGCGACTCGGTCAGCAGCCGCCCGACGGTCTCCACCGCGTCCGGCCGGGTCCTGATCCACAGCAGCGCCTCGACCGGCAGCCCCAGCAGCGCGGGCTCCACCGCGGCCCGTATCGACACCGCACCCGACCGGGTCAGCGCCTCCACCCGGCGCCGCGCCGTCGCCTCGGACACCCCGGCCAGCGCGGCCAGCTCCTCGTGCGTGCGCCGCCCGTCCTCGGCCAGCGCCTCCACGATGCGCCGCTCCTCCGGCCCCAGCTCCTCGGCCGGCGCGCTCGCCTGCTCGGGGCGGGCCGGGAAGCGGGACAGCGCGGCCGCCTCGGCCTCGTCCAGGATGCCGGGGCGCCAGTCGTGGACCGTACGGAAGTACCGCAGGACGGGGGAGACGTGCTGGGCGGTCAGGCCCGGCACGGCCGGGGCCTCGTCGAGCATCAGTGCGGCCAGCCGGCCCGGCGGGCACTGCACCTCCGCCACGCAGTCCGGCGGCCCGGACAGCACGTAGCTGAAGACCGTGCCGGCGCGGTCCGCCATCGCCAGCGCCGCGTCCCGCGCCGTACCGGGCGGGCAGCCCAGCCGCACGATCGCCGTCTCGCCGCGGGCGACCAGCCCGGTGACCGTCACCTGGCCGCTGCCCAGCAGGTGCAGGCCGCGGCGCGCGACGGTGCGCTCCGGCTCGCCGAGCGCGGCGGCGATGCGGCGCCAGGACGCCCGGCCGTCGATCTGCAGCGCGGCGATGATCCGGCGGTCCAGGGCGTCGGGCCCTTGGCCCGTGTCGGCAGCGGTCACGGGATCACAGTAACGACAGCCAAGAACAGCCAAGAACAGTGAAGAGACCGTGTGCGGTGGCTGTACTCAGCCCCGGAGGGACTCCCGTCCGCTCCCCGGAGGGACTCGCGTCCGCCGTGTGTCGCCTCCTCCTTACTTCTTATTACGGCAACGATTACGGGGGGTGAGAAAGTGCCCTGGGTCAATTACATATTGTAGTTGTACGCCCTGTGAGGGAAATGCGGTCGTTCTCCTAGACTGGTGCTGTGAGCGAGCGCCCCGAGAACGACGACCCCGACCCGATCGACCCCGACCTGATCCCCGGCCCGGAGGTCGACGCCTTCGACGAGATGATCGAGGCCGAGACCGACCGAGACCCCGACCTCGCGGTGATCGAGGCCGGCAGCCGTACGCTGCGGGCCCAGGCCGGACCGCCGACGAGCGATGTGCCGGCGCGCCCCGAGGACCCCGAGGTGGACCGCGCGCTGCGTGCCGTGGAGGCCGAGCTGGCGACCCGCTGGGGCGAGACCAAGCTCGACCCTTCGGTGCAGCGCATCGCGGCGCTGATGGACATCCTCGGGGAGCCGCAGCGCTCGTACCGTTCGATCCACATCACCGGCACGAACGGCAAGACCAGCACGGCCCGCATGATCGAGGCGCTGCTGGCCGCCTTCGACCTGCGTACCGGGCGCTACACCAGCCCGCACGTCCAGTCGATCACCGAGCGGATCAGCCTGGACGGCGCGCCGATCTCCGCCGAGAAGTTCATCGAGACGTACGAGGACATCAAGCCGTACGTGGAGATGGTCGACGAGCGGGAGGACTACCGGCTGTCCTTCTTCGAGGTGATGACCGGGATGGCGTACGCGGCCTTCGCGGACGCGCCCGTCGACATCGCGGTCGTGGAGGTCGGGATGGGGGGTAAGTGGGATGCCACCAATGTGATCGACGGGGATGTCGCCGTGGTCACGCCGATCTCGCTCGATCACACCGACCGGCTCGGTGACACGCCGGAGGCGATCGCCGGGGAGAAGTCCGGGATCATCAAGAAGGACGCCACGGTCGTGCTCGCGCAGCAGCCGGTGGAGGCCGCTTCGGTGATGCTCAAGCGCGCCGTCGACGTGGACGCCACGGTCGCCCGCGAGGGCATGGAGTTCGGGGTGCTCGCGCGCGAGCAGGCGGTCGGCGGGCAGCTGCTGACGCTGCGCGGTCTGGGCGGCGAGTACACGGACGTCTTCCTGCCGCTGTACGGCGCGCACCAGGCGCACAACGCGGCCGTCGCGCTCGCCGCCGTCGAGGCGTTCTTCGGGGTCGGTACGGAGCACGCGCGCACGCTGGACATCGACACGATCCGCTCCGCGTTCGCCTCGGTGTCCTCGCCGGGCCGGATGGAGGTCGTGCGCCGGAGCCCCACGGTGGTGCTGGACGCGGCGCACAACCCCGCGGGCGCTCGCGCGACTGCCGAAGCGGTGACCGAGGCGTTCGGTTTCAGCCGACTTGTGGGCGTGGTCGGTGCGAGTGGGGACAAGGACGTGCGCGGGCTGCTGGAGGCGTTCGAGCCGATCTTCGCCGAGGTCGTGGTGACGCGGAACTCCACGCCCCGTTCGATGGATCCGGACGAGCTGGCCGCCCTCGCGGTCGAGGTGTTCGGCGCCGAGCGGGTGCAGGTCGAGCCGCGGCTGGACGACGCCCTGGAGGCGGCGATCACGCTGGCCGAGGAAGAGGGCGAGTACAGCGGTGCGGGTGTGCTGGTCACCGGTTCCGTGATCACGGTGGGCGAGGCCCGGCTCCTCATGGGGAGGAACTGACATGCGCACCCTGTGTGCGAGCACGCTGATCGGCGAGTTCTTCGTGATCGGCTTCGCCGGGCTGGTGGCCATGCAGACCTCGGATCTGTCCACGGCCACGGTCTGGACGGTCAGCGGCATCGCGATGCTGCTGTCGCTGCTGCTGTGCGGCATGATTTCGCGGCCCGGTGGGGTGGCGCTCGGCTGGGTGCTGCAGATCGCGCTGATCGCGAGCGGGGTGATCGTGCCGACGATGTACTTCCTCGGCGTGGTCTTCGCGGCCCTGTGGTGGGCCTCGGTCCACTTCGGCCGCAAGATCGACGAGGCGAAGGCCCGCTGGGCGGCCCAGGCGGACGCGGCGGGCCCGGACCCGGCCTGACCTGTACGGGGGCTGTGCCGCCGGGCGCCGCCCGGCGGCACAGCCCCCGCAGGCCCGGCCCCCGGCAGGTCACCCGCCCCATGTAGCCTCGGCACACCCCCAACTGTCTGTATTGCAAGGAGCCCCACCGATGAGCCAGCGCACCCTCGTCCTTCTCAAGCCCGATGCCGTGCAGCGCGGCCTGGTCGGCGAGATTCTCGGCCGCATCGAGCGCAAGGCCGGCTGGACGATCAGCGCGCTGGAGCTGCGGACCCTGGACCGTGCGGTCCTGGAGCAGCACTACGCCGAGCACGTCGGCCGGGACTTCTACGAGCCGCTGGTGAAGTTCATGTCCTCCGGTCCGATCGTCTCGCTCGTCGTTGAAGGCGAGCGGGTGATCGAGGGCGTACGCCAGTTGGCTGGTCCTACCGACCCGATCAAGGCACCGAGCGGGTCCATTCGGGGCGACTTCGGCACAATCACCCGGGAGAACCTCATTCACGCGTCCGACTCCGAGGAGTCCGCGGAGCGCGAGATCAAGATTTTCTTCCCTGGCCTGTCCTGACGGGGCATCAGGCACAAACCGCGCGCGACCTGGGGCGACCGAAGAAATTCGGTCGCCCTTCGGCATACGTACAGCCAACCGGGGAACGCATCACCCCGACACGACGTCACCATTAAGGGGGGCGGGCACGTGTTCCGCTGACAATGGCGGAGGAACCCCGCACCGCGTTCGAGCGGACGGGCCTTCCCGGACTACCATGAAGGCTTCCGCGCGTCAGCGCATCACCTCCTGCCGACCTCCAGTAAGCATTCGCTCCAGTTGGGAAGGCCAGACGTATCCTCATGGGGAACAACATGTCGTTCATCGGCCGTGACATGGCTGTCGACCTCGGCACCGCCAACACGCTGGTGTACGTCAGGGGTCGAGGGATCGTTCTGAACGAACCGTCGGTCGTGGCCATCAACACCAACACCGGCGGGATCCTCGCCGTGGGCGCAGAGGCCAAGAAGATGATCGGCCGGACCCCTGGCAACATCGTGGCCGTTCGCCCGCTCAAGGACGGCGTGATCGCCGACTTCGAGATCACCGAGCGGATGCTCCGCTACTTCATCCTCAAGATCCACAAGCGCCGGTACCTCGCCCGGCCGCGGGTCGTCGTCTGTGTGCCCTCCGGCATCACAGGTGTCGAGCGCCGTGCGGTCATCGAGGCGTCGACGCAGGCCGGTGCGCGTCAGGTGCACATCATCGAGGAGCCCATGGCCGCGGCCATCGGTTCCGGGCTGCCGGTCCACGAGGCCACCGGCAACATGGTGGTGGACATCGGCGGCGGCACGACCGAGGTCGCGGTCATCTCGCTCGGCGGAATCGTCACGGCACAGTCCATCCGGGTGGCCGGCGACGAGCTGGACAACGCGATCATCCAGCACATCAAGAAGGAGTACAGCCTCCTCCTCGGTGAGCGGACGGCCGAGTCCATCAAGATCACGATCGGTTCGGCGTACGACCTCGACCAGGACGAGCACACCGAGATCCGCGGCCGCGACCTGGTCTCGGGCCTGCCCAAGACCGTGGTCATCTCCGCGGCCGAGGTCCGCAAGGCCATCGAGGAGCCGGTCAACTCCATCGTCGACGCGGTCAAGACGACGCTCGACAAGTGCCCGCCGGAGCTGTCCGGTGACGTGATGGACCGCGGCATCGTCCTCACGGGTGGCGGCGCCCTGCTCCGCGGCCTGGACGAGCGGCTCCGCCGCGAGACCGGCATGCCGATCCACATCGCCGAGGACCCGCTCGACTCCGTCGCGCTCGGTTCCGGCAAGTGCGTGGAGGAGTTCGAGGCTCTTCAGCAGGTCCTCGACTCGCAGCCGCGCAGATGACCTCCGTCGGCGATCTGCCGTACGGCCGCCTGCCAGCCCGTACGGCAGATCGCTGATATTCAGCAGATCGTTGATATACAACAGACAGCATCCACTCCCGTAGTACTTCGCCTCCCTTAGTACTCACCCCCCGCACCCCGCCCCGACGCCCCGCAGTACCGGCACTTCCGGTACCGCCCGCCGCGCGGCGGCCCGCGCCAACTCCAGCTGTACAACTCAACTCAGGCACAACCCAGATCCCCAGCGAGACCGGCGCGGGCCCGCAGCCGGCCGGTCCTACGAGGAAGGACACGGCCGCCGCACGTGAGGGACACACGAGAGAGCCGGCTCCTGCTGGTGCTGCTGGTCGCGATCGCGTTCGCACTGATCACGGTGGACATCCGCGGCGGCGAGCAGTCCCCGCTGCAGGGTGCCCGGCAGGTCGCGGCCTCCGCCTTCGGGCCGGTCGAGACCGGTGTCGCCTCGGTCGTGGACCCCGTCGGCAACGCCGTCGACGCCGTCCGTGACTCGGACGGCCGGCACAGTCGCATCGCCCAGCTCGAACGCGAGAACGCCGCCCTGAAGGCCAAGCTCGGCTCCTCCGACCGCGACCATGTGCGCGCCGGGGAGCTGGACAAGATGCTCAAAACCGCGGGCGCCGGCCAGTACGGCATCAAGGGCGCCCAGGTCATCGCCATAGGAGCCGCCCAGGGCTTCTCCTGGACCGTCACGATCGACGCCGGCGCCAAGGACGGCATCGCCCGCGACATGACGGTACTGAACGGCGACGGGCTCGTCGGCCGGGTCACCACCGTCGGCAAGGACACCGCCACCGTCCTGCTCGCCATCGACCCGGACTTCACCGTCGGCACCCGTATGGAGAAGACCAACGAGATCGGCTTCGCCAACGGACAGGGCGGCGGGCCGCTGCGCGTCCAGCTCCTCAACGGCAAGGCGAACGTGAAGAAGGGCGACCGGATGGTCACCTTCGGCTCCAGCGAGGGCAAGCCCTTCGTGCCCGGCGTGCCGGTCGGCACCATCACCCACGTCGGCAGTGCCAACGGCGACCTCACCCGGACGGTCCAGGTGAAGCCCTTCGCGGGCTTCTCCCGCCTGGACGTCGTCGGCGTCGTCGTCCAGCCGCCGCGCGAGAACCCCCGGGACACGGTCCTGCCGCCCAAGCCCGCCAAGCCCAAGCCCACCCCGACGGTCACCGTGACCGCCAAGCCCAAGCCTTCCCCGAGCGGCGCCACCAGGAGCTGAGCCCGATGCGCATCAACCGGATCCTCCTCTCCACCGCCCTCGTGGCCGTGGCCCTCGTCGTCCAGGTGGGTGTGCTCGCCAGACTGCACCTCCCCGGAGCAGTACCGGACCTGCTCCTCCTCGTCGTCCTCGGCCTGTCGATGGTGTACGGGCATGTCGCCGGGGCCTTCATCGGCTTCGGCGCCGGGCTCCTCGCCGACCTGGCGCCGCCCTCCGACCACGCGATCGGCCGCTACGCCCTCGTGCTCTGCGTCATCGGCTACGCCGCCGGGCTCACCAGGCCCGACAAGAGCCGGCACCGCTCCGCCTCGCTGCCGCTGACCGTCGTGGTCTGCGCCGCCGTCGGCTCGACCCTGCTCTACGCCGGCGTCGGCTCGCTGGCCGGCGACAACGCGGGCAACACCGTCGGCATCCCCCTCCTGCTGTTCACCGCCATCGTCTACGACCTCGTGCTCGCCCCCTTCAGCGTGCCGCTCGTGATGGCCCTGGCCCGTCGCTCGGACAACGATCCGCTGGCCTCCGACAGTTCCGGCGGCACCCAGTCCGGTGGCCTGGCGACGGGCGAGGCCGCGTACGGCTGGCTCTCCACCGGCAGCGGGCTGCGCATGAGCCGCCCCGGGCGCGGGGGCCGGACGCCGCGGATCGGCAGCCAGCGCGGCGGCCTGCTCGGCGGCAAGGCGAACCGCACGAAGTCGGCACGCATCAAGGGGGTCAAGCGTCTGTGAGCAATATTCCTGAGACGGGCAGGACCACCCGCGTCACCGTCCGCCTCGTCGCCATCCAGATACTGGTCTTCTCGCTGCTCCTCACCCTCGGCGGCCGGCTCTGGTACCTCCAGATCCGCAACGGCGACGAGTACGCCGCCGAGGCCAGCGGCAACCACGTCCAGCAGGTCGTCGACCCGGCCGTGCGCGGCTCGATCCTCGACGCGCGCGGCGTGCCGCTCGCCGACAACGAGACCCGCCTCGTCGTCTCCGCCAGCCGCACCGCGCTGATGAAGATGGACGACGAGGGCAAGGCCGTACTGACCCGCCTGGCGCACGTCCTGGGCATGTCGTACACGGACGTCAAGAACAAGGTCCGGCTCTGCGACTCCAAGACGCCGCAGCCCTGCTGGAACGGCTCGCCCTTCCAGCCCATCCCGATCACGGACGAGGCCACCACCCAGCAGGCCCTGAAGATCCGGGAGAGCTCCGAGGACTTCCCCGGCATCTCCGCCGAGCCCACCGCGGTACGCCGCTACCCGGCCCCCGCCAAGGCCGCGACCTCCCAGGTGCTCGGCTATCTCTCGCCGGTCACCGACGAGGAGATCAAGAAGGCGGAGCACACGAACTCGCCGTTCCTGCGCTCGGACATGGTCGGCCGCTCGGGTCTTGAGCGGACGTACGACAGCGCGCTGCGCGGCAAGGCCGGCGTCACGCGCTACCAGGTCGACAACCTCGGCCGGGTCATGGGCAAGGCCAAGAGCGATCCGGCCCGGCCCGGGGACAACGTCGTCACCTCGATAGACGCCCGTGTGCAGGCCGTTGCCGAGAAGGAGCTCCACCAGGCGATGGTGGAGGCCCGCAAGCAGCACGACCGGAACACCGGTACCAACTACAAGGCGGACGCCGGTGCCGTGGTCGTCATGGAGAACAAGACCGGCAGGGTGGTCTCCATGGCCTCCCAGCCGGAGTACGACCCGAACGCCTGGGTCGGCGGCATCTCGGCGAAGGACTACGCCAGGCTGACCGGCAAGAAGTCCAACTACCCGCTGCTGAACCGCGCGATCCAGGGCCAGGCGGCCCCCGGCTCGATCTTCAAGGTCATCTCGACCTCGGCCGCGGTCAACGCCGGGTACGAGTTCAACGGCCGGTACAACTGCTCCAGCTCGTACAACGTCGGCGGGCAGGTCTTCAAGAACTTCGAGTCCCAGAGCCACGGTGCGATCACCCTGGGCCGGGCGCTGGAGGTCTCCTGCGACACCGTCTTCTACGACCTGGCCTACAAGCAGTGGGTCAAGGACGGCGGCAACAAGCCCAAGGACCCCAAGGACTGGTTCTACAAGACCGCGCACCAGTTCGGCCTCGGCAAGGAGACCGGCATCGACCTGCCCAACGAGGTCAAGGGCCGGGTCCCGGACCGCCAGTGGAAGAAGGACTTCTGGAAGGCCAACAAGGACTCCTGGTGCAAGACCGGCAAGAAGGGCGGCAGCTACGTCCAGCGCCTCGCCTACGAGAGCTGTCTCGAAGGCATGAAGATGCGCGCCGGTGACTCGGTCAACTACTCCATCGGCCAGGGCGACACCCTCGTGACGCCGATCCAGATGGCGACGATCTACGCGGCGCTCGCCAACGGCGGGACGATGTACGACCCGACCATCGGCAAGGCGATCATCAGCGCCGACGGCAAGAAGGTCCGCGAGATCGCGCCGGAGGCGCACGGCAAGCTGCCCGACACGCCGAAGACGCTGAAGCAGATCGACAAGGCGCTGGAGGGTGTGGCCACTCGCGGTACCGCCGCCTGGCGGTTCGAGGGCTGGCCGCAGAAGCAGATCCCGATGCACGCCAAGACCGGTACCGCGGAGGTCTACGGCAAGCAGACGACGTCGTGGTTCGCCACGTACACCAAGGACTACACGATCGTCATGACGATCTCCCAGGGTGGTACGGGCTCCGGCGCCTCGGGTCCGGCCGTCCGCAAGATCTACGACGCGATCTACGGCGTGGACGCCAAGGGCAAGATCCACAAGGACAAGGCGCTGCTGCCGAAGCCGCAGGCGACCCTCCCGAGGATCGACCGGGACGGCAACATCACCGCCGGCAAGCTGACCAAGCCGATCGTCAACGACGAGAAGAAGCCGGAAGGGGCGGTCCAGTGACCAGCAGCAGCTACGCCATCCGGCGCTACGCCCCCGACCGCGGCGTCTGGTCCAAGCTCACCGCGCGGGACTCCGTCGTCCGGCGGCTGGACTGGATACTGCTCTTCTCCTGCCTGGCCCTCTCGCTCATCGGCGCGGTCCTGGTCTTCTCGGCCACCCGCAACCGCATCGAGCTGAACCACGGCGACCAGTACTCCTACGTTCTCAAGCACCTGCTCAACACCGGCATCGGCCTCGCGCTCGCGGCCGGCACGGTGTGGCTGGGCCACCGCACGCTGCGCGGCGCCGTCCCCATCCTGTACGGCCTCTCGCTGCTGCTGTCCGCGCTGGTGCTCACCCCGCTCGGGGCCACCATCAACGGCTCGCGGTCCTGGCTCGCCATCCCCGGCGGACTCTCCCTGCAGCCCGCCGAGTTCGCGAAGATCACCATCACGCTGGGCATGGCGATGGTCCTCGCGGCACGGGTCGACGCGGGCGACCGGGAGCACCCCGGCCACCGCGCCGTCCTCCAGGCTCTCGGCATCGCGCTGGTCCCGATAGTGGTCATCATGCTGATGCCGGACCTCGGCTCGGTGATGGTGCTCGGCACGATCGTGCTGGCCGTGCTGCTCGCCTCGGGCGCGTCCAACCGCTGGGTCATCGGCCTGGTGACCCTCGGCGTGGTGGGCTGTCTGAGCGTCTGGCAGCTGCATCTGCTCGACGACTACCAGATCGCCCGGTTCGCGGCCTTCGCCAATCCGAGCCTGGACCCGGCGGGCGTCGGCTACAACACCAACCAGGCGCGCATCGCGATCGGCTCCGGCGGGCTGTTCGGCGCGGGCCTGTTCCAGGGCAGCCAGACCACCGGCCAGTTCGTGCCCGAGCAGCAGACCGACTTCATCTTCACGGTCGCCGGTGAGGAGCTGGGCTTCCTCGGCGCGGGCCTGATCATCTTCCTGCTGGGCGTGGTGCTCTGGCGCGCCTGCCGGATCGCCCGGGAGTCCTCCGAGCTGTACAGCACGGTCGTCGCCTCCGGCATCATCGCCTGGTTCGCGTTCCAGGCGTTCGAGAACATCGGGATGACGCTGGGGATCATGCCGGTCACCGGCCTGCCGCTGCCCTTCGTCTCCTACGGCGGCACCTCGATGTTCGCCGTATGGATCGCCATCGGACTGCTGCAGTCGATCAGAGTGCAGCGGCCCGTCTCCGCCTGACGCCGCCCGGCCCGTCGTCGGCACCACCGTGGTCCGGTTCCCCGCCAGGGGGCCGGACCACACCCGTTCCGGTACGTCTACCCCGTGCACACGGACACGGACTGTGACAGGTCTTACGTGGCGGTAACGCCGCCCGGACGGCATGCTGTCGCGCACAGCTTCAGCGAGACAACAGTCCGTATCCCGAGACAGAGTTCCGTATCCGTACGCAGGCGCCCCCAAGCCGCCCCGTCAGGAGAAGTCAGCTCCCATGTTCTCGAAGGTCCTGGTCGCCAACCGTGGCGAAATCGCCATCCGCGCCTTCCGCGCCGCCTATGAGCTGGGCGCGCAGACCGTAGCGGTGTTCCCCCACGAGGATCGCAACTCCGGCCACCGCCTCAAGGCGGACGAGGCCTACCAGATCGGCGAGCCCGGCCACCCCGTGCGCGCGTACCTCTCGGTCGAGGAGGTCGTCCGCGCGGCACGCCAGGCCGGCGCCGACGCCGTCTACCCCGGGTACGGCTTTCTCTCCGAGAACCCCGACCTGGCCGCCGCCTGCGCCGAGCACGGCATCACCTTCGTCGGCCCCTCCACCGAAGTACTGGAGCTCACCGGCAACAAGGCGCGGGCCATCGCCGCCGCCAAGGCCGCCGGGCTGCCCGTCCTCGCCTCCTCCGCGCCCTCCTCCGACGTCGAGGAGCTGCTGGCGGCGGCCGAGGACATGGAGTTCCCGGTCTTCGTGAAGGCGGTGGCCGGCGGCGGCGGGCGCGGCATGCGCCGGGTCGCCGAGCGCGCCCAGCTGCGCGAGGCCGTCGAGGCGGCGGCCCGCGAGGCCGAGTCGGCCTTCGGCGACCCGACCGTCTTCCTGGAGCAGGCCGTCGTCGACCCGCGCCACATCGAGGTGCAGATCCTCGCCGACACCCACGGCAACGTGATCCACCTGTACGAGCGGGACTGCAGCGTCCAGCGCCGCCACCAGAAGGTCATCGAGCTGGCCCCGGCTCCCAACCTCCCCGCCGAGCTGCGCGAACGCATCTGCGCCGACGCCGTCGCCTTCGCCCGGCAGATCGGCTACACCTGCGCCGGTACCGTCGAATTCCTCGTCGACGCGCGCGGCAACCACGTCTTCATCGAGATGAACCCGCGCATCCAGGTCGAGCACACCGTCACCGAAGAAGTGACGGACGTCGACCTCGTACAGTCGCAGCTGCGCATCGCCGCCGGTGAATCGCTGGCCGACCTCGGGCTCAGCCAGGAGAAGATCGTGCTGCGCGGCTCGGCGCTGCAGTGCCGCATCACCACCGAGGACCCCGCCAACGGCTTCCGGCCCGACACCGGCCGGATCACCGCCTACCGCTCCCCGGGCGGCGCGGGCGTCCGCCTGGACGGCGGCACCAACCTCGGCGCCGAGGTCGGCGCGCACTTCGACTCGATGCTGGTCAAGCTCACCTGCCGGGGCCGCGACTTCGCCACCGCCGTCGGCCGCGCGCGGCGCGCCGTCACCGAGTTCCGCATCCGCGGCGTCGCCACCAACATCCCGTTCCTGCAGGCGGTACTGGACACCCCGGACTTCCGCGCGGGGAAGGTCACCACCTCCTTCATCGAGCAGCACCCCGAACTGCTCACCCAGCGCGGCTCCGCCGACCGCGGCACCCGCATCCTCGAATACCTCGCCGACGTCACGGTCAACAAGCCGCACGGCGACCGCCCCGCCACCGTCGCGCCGCACGAGAAGCTGCCCGCGATCGACACCTCCGCGCCGATCCCCGACGGCTCCCGGCAGCGGCTCCGGCAGCTCGGCCCCGAGGGCTTCGCCGCCGACCTGCGCGCCCGGCCCGCGCTCGGCGTCACCGACACCACCTTCCGCGACGCCCACCAGTCCCTGCTGGCCACCCGCGTCCGCACCAAGGACCTGCTGGAGGTCGCGGGACACGTCGCCCGCACCACCCCCGGGCTGCTCTCCCTCGAAGCGTGGGGCGGCGCGACGTACGACGTGGCGCTGCGCTTCCTGTACGAGGACCCGTGGGAGCGGCTGGCGGCGCTGCGCGAAGCCGTCCCCAACATCTGCCTCCAGATGCTGCTGCGCGGCCGCAACACCGTCGGCTACACCCCGTACCCCGAGCAGGTCACCCGCTCCTTCGTGCAGGAGGCCGCCGACACCGGCATCGACATCTTCCGCATCTTCGACGCGCTCAACAACGTCGACCAGATGCGCCCCGCGATCGACGCCGTGCGCGAGACCGGCACCGCGATCGCCGAGGTCGCCATGAGCTACACCGGCGACCTCGCCAACCCCGGCGAGAAGCTCTACACCCTCGACTACTACCTCCGCCTCGCCGAGCAGATGGTCGACGCGGGCGCCCATGTCCTCGCCATCAAGGACATGGCGGGGCTGCTCCGCGCGCCCGCCGCGAAGAAGCTGGTCACGGCCCTCCGCCAGAACTTCGACCTGCCCGTCCACATCCACACCCACGACACCCCCGGCGGCCAGCTCGCCACGTACCTCGCGGGCTGGGAGGCCGGCGCGGACGCCGTCGACGGCGCCTCCGCCGCCCTGGCCGGTACCACCAGCCAGCCCGCCCTCTCCGCGATCGTCGCCGCCGCGGCCCACACCGACCGCGACACCGGCATCGACCTCGACGCGGTCTGCGCCCTGGAGCCGTACTGGGAAGCCGTACGCAAGGTCTACGCGCCCTTCGAGGCGGGCCTGCCCGCCCCCACCGGACGCGTATACGCGCACGAGATCCCCGGCGGCCAGCTCTCCAACCTCCGCCAGCAGGCCATCGCCCTCGGCCTCGGCGACCGCTTCGAGCAGATCGAGAACGCCTACGCGGGCGCCGACCGCCTCCTCGGCCGCCTCGTCAAGGTCACCCCCAGCTCCAAGGTCGTCGGCGACCTCGCGCTCGCCCTGGTCGGCGCCGGGGTCTCCACCGAGGAGTTCGCCGCCGACCCCGCCCGCTTCGACATCCCCGGCTCCGTCATCGGCTTCCTCCGCGGCGAGCTGGGCGAACCGGCCGGCGGCTGGCCCGAGCCGCTCCGCAGCCGCGCCCTCGAAGGCCGCGCCGAGGCCCCCGGCATCACCGAACTGTCCGCCGACGAGTCCAAGCGCCTCTCCGGGACCTCCGCGGAGCGCCAGGAAGTCCTCAACGAGCTGCTCTTCCCCGGCCCGGCCAAGGACTTCACGACCCACCGCGAGCGCTACGGCGACACCTCCCCGCTCTCCAGCGACCTGTTCTTCTACGGGCTGCACCACGGCGAGGAACACGTCGTCCGGCTCGCCCCCGGCGTCCAGCTGCTCATCGGCCTGGAGGCGATCTCCGAGGCCGACGAGCGCGGCATGCGCACCGTGATGTGCATCCTCAACGGCCAGCTGCGGCCCATCCAGGTCCGCGACCGGTCGGTGGCCAGCGAGGTGCCGACCGCCGAGAAGGCCGACAAGAACAACCCCGGCCACCTGCCCGCCCCGTTCGCCGGCGTCGTCACCCTCGCCGTCGAGGAGGGCCAAAAGGTCGAGGCGGGCGCCACCATCGGCACCATCGAGGCCATGAAGATGGAGGCCGCGATCACCGCACCCACCGGCGGCACGGTCACCCGCATCGCCATCTCCCCGATCGCCCAGGTCGAGGGCGGCGACCTGCTCATCGTCGTGGAGTGAGCGTCGTGGAGTGAGCGGAGCGCCTCTGGGCGTAGTGCGGGCGGGGAGCCTCCGGGCGCCGCCCGCACTGCGCCTGGAGGCGCCGTGGGGCTCCCCAAAAGCAGGACAGGCCAGTACGTTCGCCCCATGGCGGACACCGTGCGCGAGATCGAGCGGAAGTACGAAGCCAACGGCGCGGGCCTGCCGCCCGACGCCCTCCCCGACCTCACCGGCGTCGACCGGGTCGCGTCCGTCACGGACCGCGGCACGGCCACCCTCGACGCCACCTACTACGACACCGCCGACCGGCGGCTGGCCCGCGACGGCATCACCCTGCGCCGCCGCACCGGCGGCGACGACGCCGGCTGGCACCTGAAACTGCCCGTCGCCGCACACGTACGCGACGAGATCCGCGCCCCGCTCTCCGACACCGTCCCCCGCGCCCTGCGCGGCCTCCTCCGCTCCCGCGTCCGCGACGCCGAGCTGCTGCCCCTCGTACGGATCGAGACCCGCCGCGAGACCCGGCAGCTGCTGGCCGCCGACGGCACGGCCCTCGCGGAGATCGCCGCCGACCGGGTGCACGCCACCCGCCCGGCCGGCCCCGGCCGCACCGCCGAATGGGCCGAGATCGAGGTCGAGCTGACGGCGGGCGGGGACATGACCCTCCTGGACGCGGTCGAGGACCGGCTCCTGCGCGCCGGGCTGCGCCCCGCCACCACGGCCTCCAAAGCCGCCCGCGCGCTCCGCGACACGGCCCCCAAGGCCGAACGGAAGGCAGCCACCAGGACGACAGAAGGAGACCGGCGCAGCGAGCCGCCCACCGCCGAAGAGATCATCCTCCGCTACCTCACCCGCCAGGTCCGCGCGATCACCGAACTCGACCCCGCCGTCCGCCGCGACCTCCCCGACTCCGTCCACCAGATGCGCGTCGCCACCCGCCGCCTCCGCAGCGCCCTCCGCTCGTACGCCACCGTCCTGGACCGGACCGCCACCGACCCCCTCAGCGCCGAACTGAAATGGCTCGCCGCCGAGCTGGGCATCGGCCGCGACTCCGAGGTGCTCACCGCCCGCATCCAGGAAGCCCTCGCCGCGCTCCCCAAGGAGCTGCGCCCCGGCCCCGTACGCACCCGACTGCGCACCTGGACCCAGGCCCACCGCAAAGGCTCCCGGAAACACCTCATCGCCGTCCTCGACGGCGACCGCTACCTCACCCTCCTGAACTCCCTGGACGCGCTGGTCACCGACCCGCCCCGGGCCCGCGCCGCGACCCGCCCGGCCGCTCAGGTACTGCCCAAAGCGGTCGAGCGGGACTTCCGGCGGCTGGCCGGCCACGTCGCGACCGCACTGGCCGCGCCGCCCGGCCCCGACCGGGACCTCGCCCTCCACGAGGCCCGCAAGGCCGCCAAGCGCACCCGCTACGCGGCGGAGGCGGCACGCCCCGAGCTGGGCCGCCCCGCGAAGGAGCTCGCCGCCCGCATGACGGAACTGCAGGAACTGCTCGGCGACCACCAGGACGGCGTGGTCGCCCGCGAAGCACTGCGCGAGCTGGCCGCCCAGGCCCACGCGGCGGGCGAGAACGCCTTCGCGTACGGCGTCCTGTACGCCCGCGAGGAGGCCCGCGCGACGGCCTTGGAGGCCGAGCTGCCGGTCTTGTGGGCCACGGTCGCTGCGCCGGACCTGCACGTGACCACGCCTGCCGGCGGTCGTTGAGCCGGGTGTGATTCCCCGCACCAGTGGGGTTGGCCCGGACTGCGACGCTTGCGAGGCGCGCTGGGCGCTGTGGTCCCCGCCGACGCGGGGATGCTCCTCGCTGCTGGCAGGGGGTGCCTCTCAGCCGCGTTAGGCTTGAGGGTCACCCCTGTCAGCTACGAAGGTCCGTGAGATGTCTGCCGAGTCGGTCTTCCCACAGCTCGAGGCCCTGCTCCCGCATGTGCAGAAGCCCATCCAGTACGTCGGTGGAGAACTCAACTCCACGGTGAAGCCATGGGACTCCTGCGACGTGCGCTGGGCGCTCATGTACCCCGACGCGTACGAGGTCGGACTGCCCAACCAGGGCGTCCAGATCCTGTACGAGGTCCTGAACGAGCGCGACGGCGTGCTCGCCGAGCGCACCTACAGCGTCTGGCCCGACCTCGAAGCGCTGATGCGCGAGCACGGTGTGCCGCAGTTCACGGTCGACGCGCACCGCCCCATCGACGCGTTCGACGTGCTCGGCGTCTCCTTCTCCACCGAGCTGGGCTACACGAACCTGCTCACCGCGCTGGACCTGGCGAACATCCCCATGTACGCCAAGGACCGCACAGAGGACCACCCGCTGATCCTCGCGGGCGGCCACGCCGCCTTCAATCCCGAGCCGATCGCGGACTTCCTGGACTGCGCGGTGGTCGGCGACGGCGAGCAGGCCGTCCTGGAGATCACCGAGATCATCCGGGCGTGGAAGGCCGAGGGCCGCCCCGGCGGCCGCGACGAGCTGCTCTTCCGCCTCGCGAAGACCGGCAGCGTCTACGTCCCCAAGTTCTACGACGTGGAGTACCTCGCCGACGGCCGCATCAGCCGCGTCGTGCCGAACCGCTCCGGCGTCCCGTGGCGCGTGTCCAAGCACACCGTCATGGACCTCGACGAGTGGCCCTACCCGAAGCAGCCGCTCGTCCCCCTGGCCGAGACCGTCCACGAACGGATGTCGGTCGAGATCTTCCGTGGCTGCACCCGCGGCTGCCGTTTCTGCCAGGCCGGCATGATCACGCGTCCCGTACGGGAGCGAAGCATCACCGGCATCGGCGACATGGTGGACAAGGGCCTGAAGGCCACGGGATTCGAGGAGGTCGGCCTGCTGTCGCTGTCCTCCGCGGACCACACCGAGATCGGCGACATCGCGAAGGGCCTCGCCGACCGGTACGAAGAGGACAAGATCGGCCTCTCCCTCCCCTCCACCCGCGTCGACGCGTTCAACATCGACCTGGCCAACGAGCTGACCCGCAACGGCCGCCGCTCGGGCCTGACGTTCGCGCCGGAAGGCGGCTCGGAACGCATCCGCAAGGTCATCAACAAGATGGTCTCGGAGGAGGACCTGATCCGTACGGTCTCCACGGCCTACGGCAACGGCTGGCGGCAGGTGAAGCTGTACTTCATGTGCGGCCTGCCGACCGAGACCGACGAGGACGTGCTGCAGATCGGCGACATGGCGGTCAACGTCATCGCCGAGGGCCGCCGGGTATCCGGCCAGAACGACATCCGCTGCACGGTCTCCATCGGCGGCTTCGTCCCCAAGCCGCACACCCCCTTCCAGTGGGCCCCGCAGCTCTCGGCGGAGGAGACCGACGCCCGCCTGGAGAAGCTCCGCGACAAGATCCGCGGCGACAAGAAGTACGGCCGCTCGATCGGCTTCCGTTACCACGACGGCAAGCCCGGCATCGTCGAGGGTCTCCTCTCCCGCGGCGACCGCCGCGTCGGCGCCGTGATCCGCGCGGTCTACGAGGACGGCGGCCGCTTCGACGGCTGGCGCGAACACTTCTCCTACGACCGCTGGATGCAGGCCGCGGAGAAGACCCTCCCCGACTACGGCGTCGACGTCGCCTGGTACACCACCCGCGAGCGCACCTACGAAGAGGTCCTCCCCTGGGACCACCTGGACTCCGGCCTGGACAAGGACTGGCTCTGGGAGGACTGGCAGGACGCCCTCGACGAAACCGAGGTCGACGACTGCCGCTGGACCCCTTGCTTCGACTGCGGGGTGTGCCCGCAGATGGACACGGAGATCCAGATCGGCCCGACCGGGAAGAAGCTGCTCCCGCTCACGGTCGTGAAGTGACCCGCTGACACAAGGCAGTTCGGCCCGGCTACCGGAATCCGGTGGCCGGGCCGAAGCGTGCGTCGCACACTGTTGCGATGCCACAGCTGATCGCACCCACGTTGCGTGTCCAGGCGTCGTTTCTGGAGGCGATGAAGGAGCTTCGGGCCGAGGGGCGGGGGGAGGACGGTGACGATTCGGCCGTCGGGCGGGAGATCCGTGAGTTCGCGGGGGAGTGGGACGACCCGGTCGTCTTCTCCCGGTACACCGACTGGCTGCGCTCGATGACCCGCGAAGAGGTCGTGCGGCCGATGGGCTATGTGCCGTGCACCAACCTCTGGTACGTCGACGGCGACACCTACCTCGGTCGCCTCGGGCTGCGGCACGAGCTGAACGACTTCCTGCTGGAGCTCGGCGGGCACATCGGCTACGACGTGCGGCCCAGCGCCCGCCGCCGTGGCCACGCCACCGCCATGCTGCGCGCGGCCCTGCCGCTGGCCCACGCGCTCGGCATCAGGTCCGCGCTGGTCACGTGTGACACCACCAACATCGCGTCACGTAAGGTCATCGAGGCCTGTGGCGGGATCTTCGAGGACGAGCGCGGCGGAAAGCTGCGCTACTGGGTGCCGACGCGGGCGGAGCACGTGAGCGACAGGACATAGCAGGACATTGCGGTACCGGGGGAAGCAGGGCATGGCGTACGACGGCACTCATAAGGCACCGAATACGCGAGAGCGGGAGTGGGAGCCGGGCGGCGGGTGCTGCCTCGCGCAGGTGATCAAGATCCCTGTGTTGATCGTCGTCGTTCCGTTGCGGCTGTTGTGGGATGCCTTGTGCTGGATCGGGCGTCATGTGCTGGCGCCGGTCGGGCGCTGGGTGTACCGGTGGATTCTCGCCCCGGTCGGGCGGGCGATCGGCTGGCTGGTCCAGTACCTGATCGTGGTGCCGCTGGTCTTTCTGATCCGGTATCTGATCGTGGTGCCGGCGGTCTGGTTCTACCGCTGGATCCTGACGCCGGTCGGGCGGGCGCTGGCCTGGCTGGCGTACTACCTGCTGGTGGTGCCGGTCCGGTGGTGTTACCGGTGGGTGCTGACGCCGGTCGGGCATGCGCTCGCCTGGCTCGCCCACTATCTGCTCGTGGTGCCGGCCGTGGCCGTGTGGGAGTACGTGCTGTGGCCCGTCCTGCGGGCGGTCGGCGCGGCCGTCGCGTGGGCGTGGCGGATCGCCGGGTACGTTTCCCGGGCGGTCGGCCGGGGCATCGCCGCCCTGTGGCGGTGGCTGGTCGTCGCGCCGCTGCGCTGGGTGTACCGCTGGATCCTCACCCCTGTGGGGCATGCGATCCGGGCGGTCCTCTGGCGGCCGGTGCGGGCCGCGCTGTCCGCCGCGCGCACCGCCGCCCGGGAGGTGCGGCTCGCGCTCTTCGGGTGACGCCGCACACCCCGGCGGGAACCGACGGCCCGGCAGGCACGTACTCTAGGTAGCAGTACGACCCCACTCACGAAGGACTGACGACACTGGGCAAGCGACAGCCCGAAGGCCCGCCGCCCGCACCGGCGGTGCAGCGCATCCGACTGCGCTACACCAAGCGCGGCCGCCTCCGGTTCACCAGCCACCGTGACTTCCAGCGCGCTTTCGAGCGCGCGCTGCGCCGTGCCGAGGTGCCCATGGCGTACTCCGCGGGATTCACCCCGCATCCCAAGGTGTCGTACGCCAATGCCGCGCCCACGGGCACCGGCAGCGAGGCCGAGTACCTGGAGATCGCCCTCACCGAGCGACGGGACCCGGCGGTGCTGCGTGCGCTGCTGGACGAGTCGCTGCCGGACGGCCTCGATGTGACCGACGCCGTGGAGGCGCACACCTCCGGGCTCGCCGACCGGCTGCAGGCATCGGTGTGGGAGCTGCGCCTGGACGGCGTGGCCGTCGCGGACGCGGAGCGGGCCGTCGCGGCGTTCCTCGCGGCGGAAGAAGTGCCGGTCGAGCGCGCGACGAAGAAGGGCATCCGTACCTTCGACGCGCGGGCTGCGGTCGCGGATCTGCAGGCGGGTGCGTGCGAGGCCGATAGGCCCGGCGCTGGTCCCTGTGCGATACTGCGGCTGGTTGTTCGGCATCTGACACCTGCCGTACGACCCGACGACGTCCTGTCCGGCCTCCGAGCTACGGCCGACCTGGCGCCGCCGGTCCCCGCAGCGGTGACCAGGCTGGCGCAGGGGCTGCTCGATGAGGAGACCGGCGCGGTGACCGACCCGCTCGCGCCCGACCGCGACGCAGCAGCCACGGCCGCCCCACCCACGGCCGCCGGGCTGACCGCCGCGACGCAGGCACCGCCCGCAGGCGGTGGAGCGGCGGACGGCGCAGCGTAGGAGCCGTCGTCGCGTCGCCGATCAGCCAGGGAGCCACCCCGGTCCGGCGAACGAACTGACCAGGAGACTTTCGCCGGTCCCGGACACAAGGGCCCGGCGAGCGAGACTAAAGCTCCCGTGTGGCGCCCGCGCCCCGGACCGCGGCACCGCGCTGGACGCGGGCCGCGGCCGGAACCGGACGCGGCGCCCGGGAGCGTGACGGGAGAACCGCCCGCATGCTCGAACCCATTGAGCCCACGGAATCCGCGGAGCCGGCGAACAGCCGCTCCGACAACAGCACACCGAGTGACACCCTGCCGCCGCGCCGCAGGCGCCGTGCGGCGTCCCGGCCCGCGGGGCCGCCGGTGGGAGGCGCCGCCGCCCCCGAGGCGACGGCCGTACAGCCGGCCGACGGGCCCGGTGCCGCAGCCGCTCCCCAGGAGCCCGCTGCCGGCACGGTCGTGACCGGTGACGAGGCCGCCCCGGCGCGCCCGCGCCGCCGCGCCACCCGCCGTACGTCGGCCCCGGCCGGGTCACCGCGCACCACCACTGAGACGGCCGCTGCCGAGGCACCGGCCGCCGAGGACGCCGCCGCGCCCGCCGCGCCGGCCGAGAGCACCCCGCAGGCCGCTGCCGAGCAGCCGGCCGTCGTGACCGGTGACGAGGCCGCGCCCGCGCGCCCCCGCCGCCGTGCCACCCGCCGCGTCTCGGCCCCGGCCGGCACGCCGCAGCCCGACGAGACCGGCGCGCCGGTGGCCGAGCGGGCCGTCGTCGCGGAGCCGGTCGCCGTGGCCGCCGACGACGAGGCGCAGGCCGAGTCCGCCGCCGCTGCCGAGACGGCCGCCGCCGAGGCCGCTGCCGCCGAGGCCCCCGCGCGGGCCGCCACCGCCGCCGCGGAGTCCCGCCCGGCCCGTTCGCGCCGCCGCGTGACCCGCAAGGTCACCGCTCCGGCCGGTACGCCGGCCCCGGCGGAGGAGCAGGCCGCCGCTGAAGAGCCGCAGGCCGCCGCTGAGCAGCCGCAGCCCGTGCAGGAGGCCGCCGAGCAGCCGCAGGCCGCCGCGGAAGAGCAGGCCCCCGCAGCAGAGGCCAGGCCCGCCCGTACGCGTCGCCGGGCCACCCGCCGGGCGTCCGCGCCCGCCGGTTCGCCGCAGCCCGCCGAGGCCCCCCCGCCGGTGACCCCGGAGCCGGCCCTCGCCGTCGCGGAGGTCGCCGCCGAGGACGAGGACGAGGACCAGATCGAGGCCGCCGCCGAGGCAGCGGCGGAGGAGGCGAGCGCCGAGGAGGCCGCCACGGTGTCCGCCGAGGCCGAGCCGCAGCCCGCCAGGCCCGCCCGTACCCGCCGCCGAGCCACCCGTAAGGCATCGGCTCCGGAGGGCACGCCCGCCACCCAGGCCCCGGTCGCCGCGGACGAGGACGAGCAGCCGGTCGCGGCCGCCGCGCAGGCGGTCGCCGCCGAGACGGCCCCGCCGGCCCCGGTCGCCGAGCAGGCCCCGCGCCGCCGCACCCGCCGCCGCGCGGAGCGCCCGGCCGAGAGCCCGCAGGGCGAGGCGGCGGAGGCCGCCGAGCAGCCCGTACAGGAAGCACCCGCCGCCGAGCAGGCCGAGGAGCCCACCGAGGGCCCGCGCCGGCGTGCGCGCCGCCGCGCCGAGCGCCCCGCCGCGCCCGCGTTCGCCCAGCCCGCCCAGGCCCCGGCCGCGCAGGACCGGGCCGCCACCGAGGAGCCCGCCGCCGAGGCGGCCCCGGCGCGTGGCCGCCGCCGCTCCGCCCAGCCGCCGAGCGCCGTCTTCCAGGCCCCGGTCTTCACCGAGCCGATGTTCCAGACCCCGGAGACCGCTGCCGCCGCCGCTGCGGCCGCCCCCGTCGAGGAGGAGCCCGCGGAGGCCGAGGAGCGCCCGGCGCGCCGCCGCCGTCGTCGCGGTGCGGCCGCGGAGGCCGAGCCCCAGCAGGTCGCCCCCGCCGAGGAGGAGACCGCAGAGACCGAGGAAGAGCCCGAGGCCGAGGCCGCGCAGGGCGACGAGGAGCAGGGCGACCGTCCCTCGCGCCGTCGCCGTCGCGGTGGCCGCCGCCGTCGCCGTGGCGACGCCGCGGAGACCGACGGCACGGACGAGGCCGGCGAGTCCGCTGAGCCCCGCGACGGGTCCGAGGCCGTCGAGGAGCAGCCCGCCGAGGAGCCTGCCGAGGCCGAGGAGCCGGAGGCCGGGGACGCCGACGAGCAGCCGTCCGGCGGCTCCAGCAGCAGCCGTCGCCGCCGCCGTCGCCGCCGTCGCAGCGGTGACGGGGCCGAGCCCGGCACGAACGGCGACGACCCGGAGCGTACGGTCGTCAAGGTCCGCGAGCCGCGCAAGAAGGAAGAGCGCGAGCCCGGTACCGGCTTCGACGAGGTCCAGTCCATCAAGGGCTCGACCCGTATGGAGGCCAAGAAGCAGCGCCGCCGCGAAGGCCGCGAGCAGGGCCGCCGTCGGGTGCCGATCATCACCGAGGCGGAGTTCCTGGCGCGCCGCGAGGCCGTCGAGCGCGTGATGGTCGTCCGCCAGAGCGGCGAGCGCACCCAGATCGGCGTCCTCGAGGACGACGTGCTCGTCGAGCACTACGTCAACAAGGAGCAGTCGACCTCGTACGTCGGCAACGTCTACCTGGGCAAGGTCCAGAACGTCCTGCCGTCGATGGAGGCCGCCTTCGTCGACATCGGCAAGGGCCGCAACGCCGTCCTGTACGCCGGTGAGGTCAACTTCGAGGCGCTCGGCATGGGCCACGGCCCGCGCCGCATCGAGACCGCCCTGAAGTCCGGCCAGTCGGTCCTGGTCCAGGTCACCAAGGACCCGATCGGCCACAAGGGCGCCCGCCTCACCAGCCAGGTCTCCCTGCCCGGCCGGTACCTGGTCTACGTGCCCGAGGGCTCGATGACCGGCATCAGCCGCAAGCTCCCCGACACCGAGCGGTCGCGCCTGAAGCAGATCCTCAAGAAGATCGTCCCCGAGGACGCGGGCGTCATCGTGCGCACCGCCGCCGAGGGCGCGAGCGAGGACGAGCTGCGCCGCGACGTGGAGCGCCTCCAGGCGCAGTGGGAGGAGATCCAGAAGAAGGCGAAGAGCGGCAACGCCCCGACCCTGCTGTACGGCGAGCCGGACATGACCGTCCGCGTCGTGCGCGACATCTTCAACGAGGACTTCTCCAAGGTCATCGTCAGCGGCGAGGACGCCTGGCAGACGATCTCCGGTTACGTCTCGCACGTCGCGCCGGACCTCGGCGACCGGCTCCAGAAGTGGACCTCGGACGTCGACGTCTTCGCGACGTACCGGATCGACGAGCAGCTCATGAAGGCGCTGGACCGCAAGGTCTGGCTGCCGTCCGGCGGCTCGCTGGTGATCGACAAGACCGAGGCCATGGTCGTGATCGATGTCAACACCGGCAAGTTCACCGGCCAGGGCGGCAACCTCGAAGAGACCGTCACCAGAAACAACCTGGAGGCGGCCGAGGAGATCGTCCGCCAGCTGCGCCTGCGGGACCTCGGCGGCATCGTCGTCATCGACTTCATCGACATGGTGCTGGAGTCCAACCGGGACCTCGTGCTGCGGCGGATGCTGGAGTGCCTGGGCCGGGACCGTACGAAGCACCAGGTCGCCGAGGTGACCTCGCTGGGCCTGGTCCAGATGACGCGTAAGCGGGTCGGCCAGGGCCTCCTGGAGTCCTTCTCCGAGCCGTGCGTGCACTGCAACGGCCGTGGCGTGATCGTCCACATGGACCAGGCCACGAGCACCGGCGGTGGCGGCAAGCGGAAGAAGAAGGGCAAGGGCGGCAACGGCGAGAAGCACGACCACCAGCCCGAGAAGGCCGCGGAGCAGGCCGCCCCGGCGCCCGAGCTGGAGCCCGCGCCCGTCACCGAGGCGGAGCTGGCCCCCGCGGTCGCCGACGCCGACGAGTGGTTCTCCAGCCCGGCCGAGGCCGAGGCGGCCGCCGACCGCGGCCGTGGGCGTGGCCGTCGCCGCGCGAGCCGGAAGGTGTCCGCTCCGGCGGGCTCCCCGAAGGCCGCCGACGACAGCGCCGCGATCGTGGTGCCCGCTGCCGAGTCCGCCCCTGAGTCCGCCGCGGCGGACCAGGAGCCGGTACCGGCGCAGGCCGAGCAGCCGGCGCAGGCCGAGGAGCCCGTGGCCGCCGAGCAGCCCGCCGCCGAGCCGGAGCCGCAGCCCGAGCCGCAGCCCGCGGCCCGTCCGGCCCGTGCCCGCCGCCGGGTGACCCGCGCGGTGTCGGCCCCGGCCGGCGCCGAGCCCGCCGCGCCCACCGAGGCCGGCGGCGAGGCGGCCCCCGAGGCCGCTGCCGAGGCGGCGGCGGAGGCGACCCCCGAGGTGGCCACCGGCGCCCCGCACGAGGCCCCCACGGAGCCGCAGGCCCCCGAGGCCGAGGCCGCGGAGCCCGAGGCGGCGACCGAGGCCAAGGAGCCCGCCAAGAAGACGGCCAAGAAGAGCACCGCGAAGAAGGCCACGGCCAAGAAGGCGACGACCAAGAAGGCCGCCGCGAAGAAGGCCCCGGCCAAGAAGACGGCGAAGAAGGCTGCGGCCGAGAAGGCGGAGGCCGAGCAGGCCACCGCCGACGAGGCCCCGGCCGGGAAGACCGCCGAGAAGACCGCGGAGAAGACCACCGCCAAGAAGGCGGCGGCCAAGAAGACCACCGCGAAGAAGACCGCGGCGAAGAAGACGACTGCGAAGAAGACGGCGGCCAAGAAGACCGCGGCCGCCGAGCAGTCCGCTCCTTCGTCGGTCTCCGCCCCCGCGGAGGACTGAGCAGTACCCGGCGCCCCGGGCCGTACGTCACGGCCCGGGGCCCGGTTTGACCCCCTGGTCAAGGCCCCGTAACCTTGACCTTCGGCGTCTGTGTACGCCAACCACCTGAGCAAACACCTCCCGGTTCGCCGGGGGAGGCCGCTCGTCCAGTGCGGATCGCGTCATGCGGATCGCGTCGGAAGCCGGGCCCGCAAGGGCTCCCGGGCGGCTGGCATCAGTGGTCCCCGTTTCTAGCGAGAGAGAGTTCCGCGTGTACGCGATCGTGCGCACCGGCGGCCGTCAGCAGAAGGTTGCTGTCGGCGACGTCATCGAGGTTGACCGCATTTCCACCAGCAAGGTCGGCGACTCCGTCGAGCTCTCCACGCTGCTGGTCGTCGACGGCGAGTCCGTCACGAGCGACCCGTGGGTGCTCGCCGGCGTGAAGGTCCAGGCCGAGGTCGTGGACCACCACAAGGGCGACAAGATCCGCATCCAGAAGTACAAGAACAAGACCGGTTACAAGAAGCGGATCGGCCACCGTCAGCTGCACACCGCGCTGAAGATCACCGGCATCGACGCTCCGGCGAAGTAAGGGACTGAGGAGACATGGCACACAAGAAGGGCGCATCGTCCACTCGGAACGGTCGCGATTCCAACGCTCAGCGGCTCGGCGTCAAGCGCTTCGGCGGCCAGGCCGTCCTCGCCGGTGAGATCATCGTCCGCCAGCGCGGCACCCACTTCCACCCGGGCACCGGCGTCGGCCGCGGCGGCGACGACACGCTGTTCGCGCTCCAGGCCGGTGCGGTGGAGTTCGGTACCCACCGCGGCCGCAAGGTCGTGAACATCGTTCCGGGCGTCTGACCCACCAGGTCGTAAGACACCGCGGAACCGTTCAACGGTTCTTCGCGAGGGCGGATCCCCTTCCCGTACGGGAAGCGGGTCCGCCTTTCGCGTGTTAACGAAGAGACAATTCCGTACGTAACTCTGTACGGGAACCCCGTAACTCCGTACGTCACCGCGTACGTCCCCGCCGTATCTGGAGGCACCCCTCATGACCACCTTCGTGGACCGCGTCGAGCTGCACGTCGCCGCGGGTAACGGAGGCCACGGCTGTGCCTCCGTCTTCCGGGAGAAGTTCAAGCCGCTCGGCGGCCCCGACGGCGGCAACGGCGGCCGTGGCGGCGATGTGATCCTGGTCGTCGACCAGGACGTCACCACCCTCCTGGACTATCACCACCACCCGCACCGCAAGGCCACCAACGGCGCGCCCGGCGCGGGCGACCACCGCTCCGGCAAGAACGGCCAGGACCTCGTCCTGCCGGTCCCGGACGGCACGGTCATCCTCGACGGCAAGGGCAACGTCCTCGCGGACCTGGTCGGCCAGGGCACCACCTTCGTCGCGGGCCAGGGCGGCCGCGGCGGCCTCGGCAACGCGGCGCTGGCCTCCGCCCGCCGCAAGGCCCCCGGCTTCGCGCTGCTCGGCGAGCCGGGCGAGGAGCGGGACATCGTCCTGGAGCTGAAGACGGTCGCGGACGTCGCCCTCGTCGGCTACCCCAGCGCCGGCAAGTCGTCCCTCATCTCGGTACTGTCCGCCGCCAAGCCGAAGATCGCCGACTACCCCTTCACCACCCTGGTCCCCAACCTCGGCGTGGTGACGGCCGGTTCGACGGTCTACACGATCGCGGACGTCCCGGGCCTCATCCCCGGCGCCAGCCAGGGCAAGGGCCTCGGCCTGGAGTTCCTGCGGCACGTGGAGCGCTGCGAGGTCCTCGTCCACGTCCTGGACACGGCCACCCTCGAATCCGACCGCGACCCGGTCTCCGACCTCGACATCATCGAGGAGGAGCTGGCGCAGTACGGCGGCCTGGAGAACCGGCCCCGCGTCGTCGTCCTCAACAAGATCGACATCCCGGACGGCAAGGACCTCGCGGACATGATCCGCCCCGACCTGGAGGCCCGCGGCTACCGCGTCTTCGAGGTCTCCGCGGTGGCCCACATGGGCCTCAAGGAGCTCTCCTACGCCCTCGCCGAGATCGTCGCGCAGGCCCGCGCGGCGAAGCCGGTCCAGGAGGCGACCCGCGTCGTCATCCGCCCCCAGGCCGTCAACGACACCGGCTTCACCGTCACCCCCGAGGGAGAGAACCTCTTCCGCGTCCGCGGCGACAAGCCGGAGCGCTGGGTGCGCCAGACCGACTTCAACAACGACGAGGCCGTGGGCTACCTCGCCGACCGCCTCAACCGCCTCGGCGTCGAGGACGCGCTGCTCAAGGCCGGTGCGCGCGCGGGTGACGGCGTCGCCATCGGCCCCGAGGACAACGCGGTCGTCTTCGACTGGGAGCCGACGATGATGGCCGGCGCGGAGATGCTCGGCCGCCGCGGCGAGGACCACCGCCTGGAGGCCCCCCGCCCGGCCGCACAGCGCCGCCGGGACCGCGACGCGGAGCGGGACGAGGCGGAGGCCGAGTACGACGGCTTCAACCCGCTGGGCTGAGGCGGCTTCGCCGCCTGTTGTTCCGTCAGGCCCGCAGCCCGACTGGTCAGGCCCGCAGCTCGCACCACACGGTTTTCCCGGTGGTGCGCTGCGGGCCTTCGTCGTCCGGTGCCACGCCCCACTTGTCCGCGGCCGCCGCGACGAGCGCGAGCCCGCGCCCGCGTTCCTCCCACGGGCCGGCGTCCTGCGCTGCGGGCAGTACGGGATGGTCGTCATGGACGGCGACCACCACCCCGTCGCCGCCGTCCCCGCCGTCCTGGTGTCGCCGCACGGCGACGGTGCACCGCCGGTCCGGTACATGCCGGTACACATTGACCAGCAGCTCCGTCACGGCGAGCTCGGCGGCGTCGGCGAGATGCGCCAGCCCCCACAGCCGCACGAGCGCGCGCACGACGCGCCGCACGTGCCGGGGGCTGTGCGTGCCGACGCGGAGGGAGATGCGGTACTCCCGCGTCGGGAAGGCGTAGGTGTCGGTGTCGGAAGTGTCATTCACAGTCCCATCGTGCGCTGCGTCGATTACGCTCAGCTACGTCGTGAATACAACTGGACGACTGGTTGCGCTGGTTGAGCGAGGGGGCTCCCATGGCCAATTGCAAGTCGCTCGATCCGGGAGCATCTCCGCTCGACTACTTCGGAGCGGAGCTCCGGAGACTGCGCGAGGAAGCCGGCCTGACACTCGAACAGCTCGGCAAGCTGGTGTACTTGACCGGCTCGATGATCGGCCAGATCGAAACGGCCGCGAAGATGCCCAAGGATGAACACATCCCGCGGCTCGACGAGACGTTGGGCGCGAAGGGCGCGTTGGTGCGCCTATGGGATCTGGTACGCCGGAGCAAGCTGCCGTACAAGCACCGGCGCGTAACCGAACTCCAGTCGTCCGCCAGGCGCATCCTCGCTTTCCAGCCCCAGGTGGTCTACGGGCTTCTGCAGACCCCGGAGTACGCACGGGCCGTGCTCGGCGTACTCGACAAGGAAGGTCTCGACGACCGCGTGGAGGCATGGCTGGCGCGGCAGCGCATTCTGGAGGGCGCGAAGCCGCCATTGCTCTGGGTCGTCATGGGCGAGGGCGTTCTCTACCAGGAAATCGGCGGCCGAGAGGTGATGCGAAAGCAACTGGCGCACCTGTTGAGTTACCGCGACTCCCGCCATGTGCACATCCAGGTTCTGCCGTACTCGGCCGGTGCACACGCGGGTCTCGTCGGTGCGTTCTCCCTGTTCTCGTACAGAGACCAGGCGGATATCGTCTACGCCGAGGGCTACGGCGGTGCCGAGCCGACCGCCAATCCTGAATCCGCCGAGGATTGCTCGCTCCGCTACGATCATCTGCAATCTGCAGCCCTGGCGCCGAATCTCTCGGCAGAGCTGATTGCCCGTGTGATGGAGGAGCGCTATGGCCACGCCCGCGAACCTGGACCGCGTCCGGTGGCGTAAGTCCAGCTACAGCACCAACGAAGGCGGCGAGTGCGTCGAGGTCGCCGAACTCCTCCCCGCCCTCGTCGCCATCCGGGACTCCAAGAACCCCGACGGGCCCGTCGTCACCGTCACCCCCGGCGCGTTCGCCGACCTCGTGGCGTACGTGCGCCTGGTGTGCCCGTAGTGGAACTGGTCATACTTTGATGAGGAGTTGACGCCCGGGGAAGCTCAGGGAGCGCGAGGGGGAATCGCAATGGCGGGGTTACGCAGCCCCGAAGAGGTACTGGGGGCTGCGGTCCTCCGCGTGCGCGCGCCGGACGGCGCCATCGGCGGAGCCGGCTTCCTCATCGCGCCCGACCTCGCGGTGACCTGCGCGCACGTCGTGTGCGACGCGCTGTCGCTGCCGCGCGACGCGGCGCCGCCCGAGGGCGTGCACCTCACGGTGGACCTGCCGCTGGGCGGCGGCGGGAGCGCCGGGGCCGACGTGGCGCACTGGCTGCCCGCCGCGGCCGACGGCAGCGGCGACATCGCCGTGCTGCGGCTCCGGTCGGAGATTCCCCACGCGCGGCCGGTACGGATGGCGGACGCCGGAAGCGTGTGGGAGCACGCCGTACGGGCCGCCGGCTTCCCGGTGACCTCGCCCGGAGGGGTCTGGCACCGGGGGCGGCTGCTCGGCAGGACGGCCGAGGGCTGGGTGCAGTTCTCCGCGGCCGACGGCGAGTCCGCCCCCGTGCTGGGCGGCTTCAGCGGCAGCCCGGTATGGGACGAGGAACTCGGGGCTGTCGTCGGGATGGTGGCGCGGGCCCAGATCACCGGCGAGCGGCGGCAGAGCTTCCTCCTTCCGACGCGCACGATCGCCGGGGCGCTGCCGGAGCTCGCCGAGGTACTGCGCCCCGTGTCACCGTTCCGGGGCCTCGCGGCCTTCCGGGAGGACGACGCCGAGGTCTTCTTCGGGCGGGAGGAGGAGGCGGCGGAGGTGGCCCGGCTCGTACGGGCACACCCCTGCGTGACCATGGTCGGTGCCTCGGGCAGCGGGAAGTCCTCACTGGCCCTGGCCGGAGTGGTGCCGCAGCTGCGCACGGACGGCTTCGAGGCCGTTGTCGTACGCCCCGCCGCCGGGCGCTCCCTGCTGACCACGCTCGCGACCGAGCTGGTGGCGCTGCTCCACCCCGGGCTGCGGGGCACCGACAGGCTCGCCCGGGCCCGTGAGCTGGAACCGCTGATGACCGAGCCCGGCGGTCTTGCGGAAACGATCCGGCTGGCGCTGGCCGAGTCGGGCGGCGGCGCCCGGCGGCTGCTGGTCGTCCTCGACCAGGGCGAGGAACTGTTCGCGGGCGGCGGGCGGGAGGCCGACACCGCGGCCGACGTACTGCTGCCCGCCGAACCGCCCGAGGAGCTGCGCGTACTGGTCACCCTGCGCGCGGACTTCCTGGAGGCGGCGCTGTCCCATCCGGGTGTCGGGCCCGCCCTCAGCCGTACCGTCTACGCCCTCGCGCCGATGACCCGCGAGCAGCTGCGCGCGGTGATCGTCCGGCCGGTCGAGTCGGTCGCGGCGGTGACGTACGACCCGGGGCTCGTCGACACCATGCTGGACGACGCGGGCGGCGAACCGGGAGCACTGCCGCTGCTGGGCTTCGTGCTCGACCGGCTGTGGCAGACCCAGGAACACGGGCGGCTGCGCTTCGAGGCGTACCAGGAACTCGGCGGCGTGCAGGGCGCGTTGGGGCGCCAGGCGGAGAGCATCTGGCGCGAGTGCGTACCGGAGGCCGACGCGGCGGCGGGGCGGCGGCTCCTGACCGGCCTGGTGCGGCTGCGCCCCGGCGGCGAGGGGCCGCTGCGCAACGTCCTCCCCCGGGCGGAGGCGGGCGAGGACCAGTGGCGGCTCGCCCAGTCACTCGCACGGCGCCGGCTGCTTGTCCTGGCGAGCGACACCGAGCGCAGGGAGACCGTCGAACTCGCGCACGAGGCGCTGATCGGCGCCTGGCCCCGGCTCGCGGAGCGCGTCGAGGACGACCGCGCGTTCCTGACGTGGCGGGCGGGGCTGCGCCGGGACATCGAGCGCTGGGAGTCCGCCGGGCAGCGCACCGACCGGCTGCCCGGCGATGACGAACTGCGCCTGGCCCGCCCTTGGCTGGCGTCCCGGCGGCAGGAGCTGACGACGGCGGAACTGGACTTCCTCGACCGGGGGCGGCGCCAGCAGGAACGGACGACGCGGAACAGGCGGGCTGCCTGGGGCGCGGCGGCCCTGGTGATGGCGCTCCTGGTGACGTTCGGCACGGGCTTCGTCGTCCAGTCGAAGGCCAAGGCGGAGCGGGACGCGGACGCGCGCTCCCGCCGGCTGGCCGTCATCTCCGCCGACCTCGTGGAACGGGACCCGACACTGGCCGCCAGGGTGGCGATGGCCGCGTACCGGACCGCGCCGACGGAGGAGGCCCGCGACCAACTGCTGCAGCGGTACGAGGCGTTCAGCGGCGTGGAGTGGGCGGTCTCCGGCACACAGGGGAACATCGACGCCGCGGCGACCAGCGCGGACGGGCGGGTCGTCTTCGCCACCACCGAACTGGGGCGGGCGACGCTCTTCGTCCGCGGAACGGACGGGCGCGTTCGCCGGGCTCACATCGCCGCCGATCCGTACGTGATCTACCCGCTGATCAGCCCGGACGGGAAGCGGATCGCCTACACGACGTCCAAGAACTCGCTGATCTGGCGCGAGGTACGGCCGGACACCGAGGGGCTGCTCGGCCCCGCCCATGTCGTCCGGGGCGGCGAGGACCGGCCGTACGACATCAAGGGCCCGGACATCACGATCATGAACCGCGTCGCCGCCATGTCACCGGACGGCAGGCGCGTCGCGGCCGTCACCCGGAGCGGGCGGATCGCCCTGTGGGACCTGGAGACTCGTGAGTACCGGCGGCTGCCGGCCTCGACGCCCCGGGCCGCCTCCATCTCGTTCGCTTCGGGAGACGACACCCTGGTGATGGACGAGGAAGCCGATCCCGACGCCGATTTCGACGCGTCGCACCGCGTGCGGGCGGTGGACCTCCGAACGGGCAAGACCCGGAAGCTGGGTGAGTCGACCGGCACCAGCAGCGGCCCGGCCGTGGTGTCGGCCGACGGCTCGACGGCGGTGATGTGCAAGGGAGAACCCGGCGGCGAGCCCGGTGTCTACCGCGCGGTACGGGTCAGGGACGGCCGGGAGGTCGGCCGCTTCAGTGACGCCAACATGTTCGGCTGCGGACCGATGGCCATCGACCGCACGGGGAGCCGGATGGCCCTCCAGTACGACGAGGGCGTGCGGGTGCTGATCGACGTGCGGAGCGGAAAGCTGCTCTCCGCCACCGGAGGGTTCTCCGAGGACGACAAGGTGACCGATCCCCGGCTGTACGGCGGGCCCGGTGAGCCGACGCTGATCACGGTGCGGGGCAACCAGGTCGCCGCCCGGCCCCTGGACACGCGGCTGCGGCCCCAGCTCGCCAGACCGGTACTGAGCGGGGACGGACGCCGGCTGATCGGCCGGGAGGGCAGGGAGAAGGACCAGCGCACCGTCGTCGTCGACCCCACCCGGCGGATGCGGGTCCTCACCAAGAGCCGGCCCCTGACCGAGAAGGACACCGGCCGGGATCCGGTGTGGGCGGGCGAGGGCGAGGAGCTCCCGCTCATGGTCGGAGCCGGCGGGAAGCTGGTCGCCGAGGCGGTGACGTACGGACGGATCCTCGTCCGCGCACTGCCTTCACTGCGCGAGGTGGCGTCGATCCAGCTTCCGCTGGCACGGGCAACGGAGTTCGGTTCCCGTGAGGCGCCGGACTACTCCTTCCTCAGCAGCGGCAAGCTGCTGACCCGGGTCGGGAGCCGGCTGAACACGTGGGGCCCCCGGACCGGGCGCAAGCTGTCGACGCTCGACCTCCGCGACCTGAAGCTCTCCGACACCGGGCCCGAGCCGTTCGACCCGGACGAGGACCCGCCCGACTCCGGCTACTCGGTGACCTCGTACCCCCGGAAGGACCACGTACTGGTCAAGGTCGAGAACGACCCCGACGTGCACGTCGTGGACCTGAGCACGGGACGCGAGGTGAAGGAGCTGGGTTTCCGGGTGACGAAGGACGTCATGTCGGTGACCGTCGACGCGAGCGGCCGGTACGCGGCCGTGTACACCGCCGGATCGTTCCTCGAACTGTGGTCCGTGCCTCCGGACGGAAAGGAACGGCGCACCCTGGGGCCGATCGGGCCGCTCGCGCACGACAGCAACGGCGGTGGATTCGTGACGTCCTTCCTCGACGGCAGCCGGCGCTACCTCGTCGCCCAGGGGGACTCCGTGCGCGTCTACGTCGCGGGCAAGAAGGATTACGAGCAGTCGTACGACTTCGGGAAGCCCACCACGTTCGAAGGGCTGACCCCGGACGGAAAGAACCTGCTGGTGTCGGGGCGCGTCGGCGACACCCTCGGCGCCGCCACCCCCCTCCGGCTCGATCTCCGCGTAGTCCACCTCGACCCGGACCGCTGGCGACGGTCGCTCTGCCGGGTCGTCGGGAGCCAGGAGTTCGCCGCGGCGGAACGGGACACGGTGCCCGCCGAGATGCCCCACCGGGTCTGCCCCGGCTGACCGCACTCCGCCCGGTACGGGAAGGCCCCGCATCCGGCAACGGGAAGGCCCCGCGAGGATCACCTCGCGGGGCCTTCCCGTGTCGTGCTTCCGGCGGCGTCAGACCGCCGCGCGCGCCCCCGAGCCGGGCTGCTCGCCGGCCTCCGCCGCGTCCGCGGCCTCGGCGGCCTCCGCCGGCTCCGTGGACGGCTCGGCCGGGTCCGTCGACTCCGACGGGTCCAGCTCCATCTCCTCGGCCGCCTCCACGGCCTCGTGCGCCTCCGTGCCCTCGTCGCGCTGGCCCGGGACGCCCGCCAGACGGGCCTCCATCCGGATCTGCCGCTCCTCGGCCGCGGCGTGCAGCGCAAGCGCGGCCGCGTTGAAGCGGGCCAGCGACGGCGGGTCCGACGGGCCGAGCAGGTGCTCCTTCAGCTCCTTACGGGCCTGAACGAGCGTGTCCCGCTCCGGGTTCCGCACCGTCTCCAGCAGCCCGGCGACGCCGTCCGCCTCGGGCGTGAGAATCGTCGCGGCGCGCACCGTCGGGAAGTTCGTACGGAACTCCTCCTCGGTCATCCCGGAGGTGTTCGCGACCGCGTACGGCTTCTCGCTGCTCAGGTAGTCCGAGACCACGCTGGAGACATCGCTGATGAGGACGTCCGCCTGGTTGAAGCAGGCGAAGATCGCCGGGCGGGAGGACGTGATGATGCGGTGCTCCCACTCCGGGAACGACGCCCAGTACGCCTCGACCCAGGCGTCGGTCGCGGCCGCCACGGCCGCGGCACGGCCCTCCTCAGGCGCGCCCTGGACCAGCATCCGCTCCAGCTCGTCCGCGCTGCGGCGGAAGCCCGAGGTGGTCAGCGCGGACAGATCGGCGAGGCGGGCCTCCAGCTCGGCAGCGGCCTCCGGGCCCGGACGGACCCCGTCACGCTGCGCGTTCGCCTCGGCGATCATCGCCTGGATACGGCTGTTGGCGGCACCCGCCGCCGGGTCGACCGAACCGGTCATCGGGTGCGGCTTGTACAGCAGCCGCACCTTCGGGTCGGCGAGCAGCTCGCGCACGATGTTCTCGCCGGCCAGGATCACGGACGTGTTGCCGGGGTTGCCGTCCCAGCCCTCCCACGTCGGCGCGTACAGCACGGTCGTGTACTCGCCCTTGGGCGCGCCCTCGTACGCCTTGATGGGCGACAGCTGCGGGCGGCCCACCTCGACGACGTCCTTGTCCTCCACGCCGATGTCGGCGAGCTGGTAACGGTCGCGCGCCGCCGGACCGGCCACCCACACCTCGTCGTACGCCTTGGCGTACGGGTTGCAGGAGGAGAGCTTGTCGCTCTCGCCGTGGTTGATGAACGCGTGCTTGATGGAGGGGATGCGCAGGATCTGCGAGGTCTTGCCGGAGTTCGCGGGGTGCAGCAGCACCTTCAGCGCCGAGTGCTCCAGCCGCATCAGGTTCGCGACCTTGGGGATGCAGACGATCGGGATGTCCGTCGCGTCGATCTTCTGCACCATGAAGCGCTCACGCAGCACGATGATCGGCTTGCCGTCCAGCTCGGCGAGCGTGCTCAGCCACATGTTGGCCTGGTACGCGGAGGTCGTGCCGCCGGAGAAGTACATGCCGACGGTCGGCCGGTACTCCTGCAGCCACTCGTCCAGCCACTCCAGGGCCCGCTCGCTGTTGACCGCGCGCTTCTTGGGGAGCAGCCACGTCGCGAGGTACACCGTGCCGCCGATGGCGAGGACCAGGGAGACGGCCAGGCCGATGCCGCCCCACAGGGCGTCCCGGGTGATCGCGGTGGCCATCATGCCGAGCGTGGTCGGCACGGAGAAACGCAGCAGACGGCGGCCGGTCTGGCGGGCCAGGAGACGCGGCGGGGCCTTGGTCAGGCGCAGCGCGGAGGAGTCGATGTTCCGGGTGAGGAACGGCAGCGTACGGGTGCGGCGGACCAGTACGGCCGCCGCCTGGCACGCGAAGTGCGCCACATAGAAGACGAGCAGGCCGATCGTGAGGGGGGCCTGCTCCTTGAGCGGGTTGATGCCGGGGATGTGCAGCAGTCCGACCAGGATCAGCATGTCGCGGATGAGCTGGCGGACGGTGATGTCCAGCCGGATCTTTCCCAGCAGGGAGAGCAGCCCGGGCTGCTTGTGCTGCAGATAGAGGTCGAGGCCGAGGTTCACCACGGACGCGGCGATGAACAACGGGACCACGGGCAGCAGGGCACCGACGAGCTGGGCCACGAACGCGATGAGCATCGCGAGCAGGGCCACGAGCTTGAGAGCTCGTCGGTTGGCGAATCCGGCTGAAGGCACGGGCGGGGCTCCTGGCGGCAAGTCGGTCAGGTGGGGGGCCGGTGGGGCGGCCGGGGCCCGGGGCAGGTGTGACCCGGGCGACACTCCCTGAACACTCCCTGCGGGCCGTCCGGGCGGCAGGAAGGGACAGGTCGACAACCGACCGTATGACTTTGGCTGCCCCGGTGACAATCTGCTGTGGCTCGCATCACCACGAACCAGGACGATTCGCTCGGAACCAAATGCAGCCCTTTTCCGTCTTGCGTAGGTTGCCCATAACCATGATCACAGGGACCACAGTCGTACGCCCCACCTGTCCGGCAGACGATATGCACAGGCGCCCGATGCTCCGTCTGCCGTAGATTTCCCCCGTACGGGCGTTCATGTCAGTACGCCGTACGGCATCACTGTCCGTAGGCCGTACGGCAGCATCCACTGGGCCATACGGCGACGGGCACGGCCAGTACGGCGACCAAGGGCGCGCACGGGCGAGCAGCGAGTACAGGGGTAATGGTGACAAGCGCAGGGCAGGCGGCAGACGGGCGACGGGACGGGGCGGACGCCCGCCCGGACGTGACGAACGTGACGCAGGTGACGAATGCGCGGCAGGGCGGCACGGGCCCCCGGCCGAACGTGTCGGACGCCCGGAAGGACGTCACCGACGCCCGCCGGATTGTCGTGAAGGTCGGCTCGTCCTCGCTCACCACCGCGGCCGGCGGACTGGACGCCGACCGCGTGGACGCCCTCGTCGACGTCCTCGCCAAGCACCAGGACAAGGAGATCGTCCTGGTCTCCTCCGGCGCCATCGCCGCCGGCCTCGCCCCCCTCGGCCTGGAGAAGCGCCCCCGCGACCTGGCCCGCCAGCAGGCGGCCGCCAGCGTCGGCCAGGGCCTCCTCGTCGCCCGCTACACCGCCTCCTTCGCGCGCTACGGCCGCCGCGTCGGCCAGGTCCTCCTCACCTCCGACGACACCAGCCGCCGCACCCACTACCGCAACGCCTACCGCACCCTCGACCAACTCCTCGCCATGGGCGCCGTACCGATCGTCAACGAGAACGACACGGTCGCCACCGACGAGATCCGCTTCGGCGACAACGACCGGCTGGCGGCCCTCGTCGCCCACCTGGTCCGCGCCGACCTGCTGGTACTGCTGTCGGACGTGGACGGCCTGTACGACGGCGACCCGTCCCTGCCCGGGACCTCGCGCATAGCGGAGGTCAGCGGGCCCGCCGACCTCGAAGGCATCTCCATCGGCAGCGCGGGCAAGGCCGGCGTCGGCACCGGCGGCATGGTCACCAAGGTCGAGGCCGCCCGCATCGCCGCGGCCGCCGGCGTCCCGGTCGTCCTCACCTCCGCCGTACACGCCTCCGAAGCCCTCGCCGGCGGCCCCACCGGCACCCACTTCCTCCGCACCGGACGCCGCTCCGCCGACCGGCTCCTCTGGCTCGCGCACGCCTCCACCCCGCGCGGCGCGCTCATCCTCGACGACGGCGCTGTCGAAGCCATCGTCGAACGGCACTCCTCCCTCCTCCCGGCCGGCATCGCCGCCGTCGAGGGCAGCTTCAGCGCCGGCGAACCGGTCGAACTCCGCAACACCGCCGGCACCCCCATCGCCCGCGGCCTCGTCAACTTCGACGCCCGCGAAATCCCCCACCTGATCGGCCGCTCCACCCGCGACCTCGCCCGCGAACTGGGCCCGGCGTACGAGCGCGAGGTGGTCCACCGGGACGACTTGGTGGTCGTGACGGGCCGCTGAAGGCGCTCGAGGCGAGGGCCTGTGGTCGTGGCGGGCCGCTGGCCGATGAGAAGGCGCTCGACGTGAGGTGCTGGGGGCTTGGCGCGGCGGTCCAGGGGAACTCGCCGCGAGGGCCGGTGGGGGCCCACATGGGATCCGTACGGCGCCCGTGCCGGATCTGTACGAGATCCGTACAGGATCTGTACGGGGCCCATACGGCATCCGTGCGGCATCCGGCAGCACGGCCGAAAGACCAGCCTTTCAACGGAGACCTTCTCGAAAACGCCCCCGCGAAGGCCCGCGGGCTGGTCAACTTTGTTGCAGGGGCGCTGTAGGGGAGCGGCGCTCCCGGCGCAGTACGAGCGCGCTACGCCGATGTGAGACAGCACCGATCGGCTCCGCCACGCGCGAGCGGAGCGATACGCATAACAGGAGGCCGCCGGTGAGACGAGGGCGCCGAGGGGCGCTGCCCCGAGGGACGGCGGAGCGGACGCTGACCAGCGTGGGGACCAGCATCCAGACCGGTGAGGAGACCGCCGGAACGGACCACGACGAACGGGCACAACCGGGCGGCCGGCCACAGCCGGGCGAAGGTGCGCAGCCGGGCGGGCGGCTCAAAGAGGCACCGCTCCCGCGCGAGCGGGAGGTGTCCCGGCTCTGGCACGTGACCCTCAGCGTCTCCGGCAAGGAGGCGCCGCTGAAGGAGGTCCGGCGGGCCCTGGAACAGCTGGCCCACGACCACCCCTTTCTGCTGACCAGCAGGTACGCCAACGATCATGCGGAGATCCGTTACTGGGAGGAGGCCAGGGACCTGCACGACGCGGCGGCGGTGGCCCTGCGCCTGTGGGGCGAACACCGCTCCTCGGCGAAGCTGCCCCCCTGGGAGATCGTCGGCCTGGAAGTCATCGACCGCGAGACCTACCACCAACGCATCGCCGAGGGCTACGGCCCACCCCCCGCCTCCCCAGTAGGCGTCCACCCCTACTGACCGCCCCTATTCGCCCCGCCTCCCCTCCCGAAACTCATCACATCAGGCAACAAAAACGAGAAACGAACCACTCTCAGTAATCGTTGCCGAAGAAGGAAGAAGGAGGCGGCGGCGAACCGGCCCCGACGAGATCCGGGGATTCCCGACAAGATCCGAGGATTCCCGACGAGATCCGGGGTTCAGGGCGGCGCGAGTGACACCTCCCGCGGCCACTCCAGCCCTCGCCCCCCCCGCGCCCCCCGCGGCGACGGCGCCGGCGACGGCCGCCCGTATGGCGGGCCCGTGTGCAGCTGACCCGGGGCCCCGCGCCGGCGGTGCCCGCGCGCCGGTGAATGTGCGACCGCCCCACCGCCGGGTGTCCACCCCCGCCCCCACCGCGTCCCGCACTGTGAAATGCGGGCCGGGCGCCGAGCCCGGCCCAGCTAGGCTGCGGGCCATGACCAGCGCATCCGACGCCACGCAGACCGCCCAGAACTCGCCCGTCCTCGACACCGCCCGTCGCGCCAGGGAGGCGGCCGCCACGCTCGCCCCGCTGCCGCGCACGGCCCGGGACGGCGCGCTGCTGGCCGTCGCCGACGCGCTGGTGGCCAGGACCGACGAGATCGTCGCCGCCAACGCCGAGGACACCGCCAAGGCGCGCGCGGCTGGTACGAGCGACGCCATCGTGGACCGGCTCACCCTCACCCCCGAGCGGATCGCCGCCATCGCCGCCGACGTGCGGCACGTCGTGGCGCTGCCCGACCCGGTCGGCGAGGTCGTCCGCGGCTCGACCCTGCCCAACGGCCTGGACCTGCGCCAGGTCCGGGTCCCGCTCGGCGTCGTCGGGATCATCTACGAGGCCCGCCCGAACGTCACGGTCGACGCCGCCGCGCTCTGCCTGAAGTCGGGTAACGCCGTCCTGCTGCGCGGCTCGTCCTCCGCGTACGCCTCGAACACCGCGCTGGTCGCCGTCCTGCGCGACGCTGTGGCGGAGGCCGGGCTGCCCGCCGACGCCGTCCAGCTGGTGCCGGGCGAGAGCCGGGACTCCGTGAAGGAGCTCATGCGCGCCCGCGGCCTGGTCGACGTGCTGATCCCGCGCGGCGGCGCCTCGCTCATCCGTACGGTCGTGGAGGAGTCCACCGTCCCGGTCATCGAGACCGGCACCGGCAACTGCCACGTGTACGTCGACAAGGACGCCGACATCGAGACGGCGCTCAAGATCCTCATCAACTCCAAGGCGCAGCGCCCGAGTGTGTGCAACGCCGCCGAGACCGTCCTCGTGCACGCCGGCATCGCGGACACCTTCCTGCCGCGCGCGCTGGCCGCCCTCACGGAGGCAGGCGTGATGGTGCACGGCGACGAGACCTGGCAGAAGGCCGGGCCCGGGATGGTCGCGCCCGCCACGGACGAGGACTGGGCGACGGAGTACCTCTCGTACGACATCGCCGCCGCCGTGGTGCCCGACCTGGACGCCGCTGTCGCGCACATCCGCCGCTGGTCCTCCGGTCACACGGAGGCCATCGTGACCACCTCGCAGGGCGCCGCCCGTCGCTTCACCCAGCTGGTGGACTCCACCACGGTCGCGGTCAACGCCTCGACCCGCTTCACGGACGGCAGCCAGTTCGGTTTCGGTGCCGAGATCGGCATCTCCACTCAGAAGCTGCACGCGCGCGGCCCGATGGGCCTGCCGGAGCTGACCTCCACGAAGTACATCGTCACGGGCGACGGACACGTACGGGACTGACGACGGACACGTACGGGACTGACGGCGGGATCGGACGGACACGTACGGGACTGCGGCCACCTACGGGGCCGGTGAAGGGCGCGTACGGGGCTGGCGAAGGGCGTGTACGGGCGAAGGGTGCGTACGGGCCGGCGAAGTGAGCCTCGTGGCGCGGCCCTTGGGGGCGGGGCGGGCAGCGCCACTTGAGCCATCCTCAGCCCCTGTGGCCGAATTCCCTTTCACACTGCCCAGATTGGCCGCTTCCGGCTAATCTGGACACGTGCCGGACGACGTGGGGGCCGGGCCGTTCCCGGACGGCGGCGAGCCCGACGAGCACCACAACGGGAACCGCGGAGAGGCGGACGCGCGCTCGCCCTACGAGGGCGAGGGTGACGAGTTCGCCGCCGTGGTCTTCGACGAGGAATTCGTCCGGTCCGCTCTCGTTCATGAGCCGACCGCCGTGGAGCGGATGGTCGCCGCCGCGCAGGCCCGCGCCGAGTCGGAAGCCGGGCGCGGCCACTCGCTGCCGGCCACGGACCGGGACGGGGACTTCGACGGCGGCCGACAGGGCCGACAGGGCAGGGACGGCCGAGAAGGGCCTGGAGGGCCCGCAGAAGCGCCGAACGGCCATTACCCGGACGATGTCTCGGACATCTCGGCCTACGGGCCGTACGGACCGTACGGCGGCGCTCTGCGCCCGTACCGCGGCGCGGCCCGCTGGCACCGGCCCATCGCCTGGGTGCTCGCCGTCCTCATGGGCATCGGCATGGTCGTGCTGGCCTTCACGGCCGTCTACCGAGGCGCTTCGGGCCGTACTCAGAGCCCGGCCCCGCCGCCCGCCACGACGGGCGTCGACGGCAGGCCGCCCACCGCGCACATCGGGCAGGCGCCCGCCTCGAGTGCCGAGCGCGGCAACCCGGCGCCTCCCGTCGTACCGCCCTCGGCGTCCGCCGACTCCGGCCCGCCCTCGGCGCCCGCCGTGCCGCGCACGCCGTGATCCATCGGCTGATCCACCCGCGCGCGCCGGAGCGGTCCGCGCCCGCTTGAGCCATCTGTGCGCCGTGCCTGACCTGCATGGGGAAGTTGGCGCACACCTGGGCGTTTACCTCGGCCGCCGCCGACCTACTCTTGTTGTATGACCGGGCCAGGTGACCCTCCCGAAGGGACCCCCGAGGGCGCCCCGGGTGGAGGGGAGGACGAATACCGATCCGTCGTGTTCGACGAATCGTTTGTACGCGCTGCGCGTTTGCAGGAGTTCTCCGCCCAGGAGCGCATGGGGGACCACGCACGCGCGGTGCGCAGTCGGCATGCCTGGTCCCGTTTCGGCGGGTCACGCCAGGCGCTGATCCTGGTCCTCCTGATCGCGCTGGCCTTCGGTACCGCGATCTACATGGGTGTTCGCCATCCGTACCGTGCGCCTGAGCCCACCCCCGCGCCGCCGTTGCGCAGTACGGTCATTCCGCTCGCCCCGGTGGGCACGGTGCCCGGCGGGCGCCCGGGTGACCTCTTCGACCGCAGTCCGGCGGCCGGTTTCCGGATCGGCGCGGCGGGCGTCAACCTCCCCGTCGTGCGGCGCACCGGCGAGTTCTCCGACAGCCAGGTCATGACCGCCCTGACCACGGCGAAGGAGTACGTCGTGCGTTCCTCGCTGGATCCGGACACGCTGTCCGGCGGGCCCGCGCGGGGCGTGCGGCTGCTGCTGGACACCTCGCAGCTCGACCAGTTCGACCGGAGCCTGCGGCGGCCGTCCGACAACGGGCGGCATGCCGCGACCGGCTGGCTCGTCCGCTTCGACCCCTCGCAGGCCCGGCTCGCCGATCCGCGCGTACGGGTCGACGGCACTCTGGCGGTGGAGTCGGCCGCAGCCGGTAACGCCCTGGAGGTCACCGCGGACTACACCTTCGTGTACGCGATGCGGCCGCCCGACGGCAGGCCCGCTGCGGGCGGCTCCGGGAACACCGCTCCGGCCGCAGCCGAGAGGCCGGCGGGGAGCGCGACCGGCAGCACGGCCGGAGCTGTCGGTACGTCAGTCAGTACGGCAGTCAGTGCGTCAGCCAGTGCGGCCTCTGGGACCGGTGGCAAGGCGCAGTCGGCGGCGCAGCAGCGTGCCGACGGTGCGTCACTGTTCACCGTGCGTCGTGAACTGCACTTCCGCTTCGACCGGGACGACCTGCGCGACCGCCGCCTGGAGGTGCAGTCGAGCTATCTCCAGGCGGGTCCGATGTCGTGCAGCTCCGGGCCGGAGAGCGCGCTGCGGCCGCTGCTGGCGGGCGAGCGGGCCGGTAACGGCCGCCCGCAGGGCACCGACCCGTACGCCCACGGCAGTACGAACGCCTCGCTCTGTGGCGTCATGGCCCCGTCGGCGGAGCCGAGCCCGCTGCCTTAGGCCGGACATCGCGAGCGGGGGCAGGCGGGAGGCAGACCCCCTGCCTGGTCACCGGCCCGGCGACGAGTCCGGGCCGTCGGAGCCCGGGCGCTCGGAGTCCGACTGTCCCGGGTCCTGCCGGCCCGCGCCGCCGGCGCGGCCGCTGCCGAACACCGTGTCGCGGAGCTTGCCGCCCAGGTCACCGGCGCCGCCCGCGATGTCGCGCACGAGGCCCATCAGCGGGTCCTTGCTGTTGCGCACCGAGTCGGCGTAGTGGGTCGCGGAATCCTTGAAGGAGTCGGAGACGGAGGTGTCCTTGTCCTCGTCGCGGCGCGGGTAGTGACCGTCCATGATGCGCTGGTAGTCGCGCGAGGCGGCCCACTTCTTGAGCTCGGCGGCGCGCACGGTCGTGAACGGGTGGCTGCGCGGCAGCACGTTCAGGATCTTCAGGACGGAGTCGCGCAGGTCACCGCCGCGCTCGTACTCGTCCGCCTGGGCGAGGAACGCGTCGACGTTCATCTCGTGGAGGTGGTTGCCGCCCGCGAGCTTCATGAGGCCGCGCATCGAAGCGTGCAGGTCCTGGCCGGTCAGCAGCCCCGCGCGGTCCGCCGACAGCTCGGACTTGCGGAACCACTCGCGCAGTCCGGTCACTATGGCCATGATCGCCATATTGCCCAGCGGGATCCACGCGACCTTCAGGGCGAGGTTCGTCAGGAACAGCAGTATCGTCCGGTACACCGCGTGTCCGGAGAGCGCGTGCCCGACCTCGTGGCCGACGACCGCGCGCATCTCCTCCTCGTCGAGCAGTTCGACGAGGCCCGTGGTCAGCACGATCACCGGCTCGTCCAGGCCGATGCACATGGCGTTGGGCTGCGGGTCCTGATTGACGTACATCGGCGGGACCTTCTCCAGGTCCAGGATGTAACAGGCGTCCCGCAGCATGTCGTTGAGGTGCGAGAACTGCTGGTCGCTGACGCGCACCGAATCCGAGAGGTACATCAGCCGCAGGCTGCGCTCGGGCAGCAGGCCGCTCAGCGCCTTGAAGACGGTGTCGAACCCGCTCAGCTTGCGCAGGGCAACCAGAGCGGACCGGTCCGCGGGGTGCTCGTACGCCCGGGAAGAGATCCCCGGGAACCGCCTGCGGTCCCTGCTCGGTACGCGCTCGCTGCCGCTCGGGCCATCCGTCATTGGAGCCTCCCCCTGATTCGACTGCGTGAATTCAGAGTAGAGGACGCCACTGACAGTGCTTTGGATGCCCGGCGTACGCTGGCGAAGGAACGAATCGCCGCAGATGCCCGCAAGGACAGCCGCTCGCGGCAGGGGGCGCCGGCCGCGGCCGGGCGCGCCCGAGGTCCGTGGCGCGTGATGCGTAGCGGGCCGCACAGACCCCCCACAAAGGAGCCGACCCCTCATGGTGGACCCGAGCATGCTGCTCGCCCTGCAGACCTCCAACGCCGACGGCCCGGGCTGGATCCTGCGCGCCGTGATCATCGTCGGTGTGCTCGGCGCGATCTTCATGGCGTGGTTCCTGCTGCGCGGCTACGGCGGGGACCAGGACTGAGGGGCTGCGCGGGCGGTACTGGGGGCGCTGAGGGCCCGCACGCGGCCGTGCCTCGGGGCCCGTCGGCGGCCCCACGGACGGTGGTGGAATCCACCGGAAAGGTCCCCTGACGGACCGTTCCGGCGGAGTCGGGGTGAGCTCCGGACGGGCCCACGCTTACGATGTGGGCGAAGTCCCTGCCCGCATCAGCCCGGATTGGTTCTGCCGACGATGAGCCTGCACACCACCGCACAGTCCCTGGTCGCCCTCGCCGAGGGCGGCGAGCACGGCGGCAACCACGAGAGCCTCAGCCCTTACGTGACGGGCGGCGGCGCCCTGATCGTGCTGCTGCTCCTGCTGTGGATCACCACGCGCTTCAACCGGGACCGCTGAGGCGGGGCACCGCTATCCCCTCGATACGCGGCGCCCAGTAGGGTCTGCACGCATGGGAGAGCAGACAGGGCCCGTGAAGCGGCGGCTCGGAGTGATGGGCGGGACGTTCGACCCGATCCACCATGGTCACCTGGTCGCCGCCAGCGAGGTGGCCAGCCAGTTCCACCTCGATGAGGTCATCTTCGTACCGACGGGACAGCCGTGGCAGAAGAGCCACAAGGCGGTGTCCCCGGCCGAGGACCGGTATTTGATGACGGTCATCGCGACCGCGTCCAATCCCCAGTTCTCCGTCAGCCGCATCGACATCGACCGCGGCGGCAAGACGTACACCATCGACACCCTTCGGGATCTGCGCGCCGAGCACACGGATGCGGATCTCTTCTTCATCACCGGCGCCGACGCGCTGGGCCAGATCCTGACCTGGCGGGACGCCGAGGAGCTGTTCTCGCTCGCCCACTTCATCGGGGTGACCAGGCCCGGTCACGTACTGGCCGATCCCGGTCTCCCCGAGGGCGGGGTCTCCCTGGTGGAGGTGCCGGCGCTGGCCATCTCCTCGACCGACTGCCGGTCGCGCGTCGCCCAGGGGGAACCGGTCTGGTACCTGGTGCCTGACGGTGTGGTGCGCTACATCGACAAGCGCCGCCTCTACCGGGACGACCGGCATCACCACCGCCACGACCACGACGACGACCGCTGACGACGACCGCCGACGGGGCCGACGGAAAGAGGGCACCGGTGAACGACCGACAGGATCCGTACCCGCCACGGGACCCGTATGCCCAGGACCCCTACGAGGGGGCTCAGGGGCAGCACGGTGGACCGGGGTACGTCTACGACGCCTACGGGCAGCCGGTGTACCAGGAAGCGCCGCCGCAGTACGACCCGTACGGCACGCAGCACCCCCAGGGGTACGGCCAGGGCTACAGCGGCCAGGCACCCGAACAGGGCTACGGCCAGGAGTACGGGCAGGGCTATGCCCCGGGCCACGACCCCTACGGCCGGCCGTCGCAGCACCAGGCTGCGCAGCAGACCCAGCAGCAGGGGTGGATCCCGCAGCAGGCGCAGTACGGGCAGCAGGAGTACGCGCCGCCGCAGCCTCCGTATGAGGAGCCGCGGCCCCAGTACGGTTCCGAGCCCTCCGCGTCGCCTTACGGGGCTGCGCCTCCGTACGAGCCGGCGTCCGCTCCGCCCTCGTACGAGGCGCCGGTCGCGGACGACAGGGCCGCCGGGGGCGAGCGGGCCGGCGGGGCCGACCGCCCCTCCGGCGAGGAGTACCGCACCGAACAGTTCTCGTTCATCGAGGAGCAGGACGAGGACTCCGAAGACGTCATCGACTGGCTGAAGTTCACCGAGAGCCGCACCGAGCGGCGCGAGGAGGCCAAGCGCCGCGGCCGCAGCCGCATCATTGCGCTGATCGTGGTGCTCGTCCTCCTGGTCGCGGGTGGCGTCGGCTACCTGTGGTGGGCAGGCAAGCTGCCCGGGCTGGGCGGGGCGGCCTCCGGGGACGAGGCGGCCGCCGCGGGCCAGAAGCGCGACGTGCTGCTCGTGCACCTCCGCAGGACCGGTACGGACGAGAGCTCGACGGCGCTGCTTGTGGACAACGAGACCACCCACAAGGGCACCACCGTCCTCCTCCCCAACAACCTCGCCATCACGGGGGACGACGGTCAGGCCACCACGTTGGGCAAGTCCGTGAAGGACGCCGGCGCGGAGCCCACCCGCGACTCCCTCAATACGCTCCTCGGCGCCGACATCAAGGCGAGCTGGCGGCTGGACACGCCGTACCTGGAGAACCTCGTCGAGACGGTCGGCGGCATCACCGTCGACGCCGACACCACCGTGCCGGGCGCCAAGAAGGGCGACGGCCCGCTGGTCAAGGCGGGTAAGGGGCGCGTACTGAACGGCCAGGCGGCCGTCGCGTACGCCACCTACCGGGGTCCGGGCGAGCTGCAGACCAAGCAGCTGGCGCGCTTCGGGCAGGTGATGCAGGCCACCCTGAAGCGCGTGTCCAGTGACGCGGGCGGCGCGACCGCGACGGTGAAGTCTCTGTTCCAGGTCCTGGACCCGCCGCTCACCGAGGGCCAGCTGGGCAGCTCGCTCGCGGAGCGCGCGGAGCTCGCCAAGACCGGTGCGTACCGTACGACGGTGCTGCCCGTGCAGCAGGACGGCACGCTCAGCGCGCAGACCGCCTCCGAGGTGGTCAAGGACGTCCTGGGCGGCAAGGTCAAGAAGACCGACCCGAGCGCGACCGCGCGGGTCAGTGTCCGCAACGCCTCGGGCAGCCAGAAGGCGGTCGGACAGGCACAGGCCGCGCTGGTCAACGGCGGATACTCGTTCGTGGACGGCGGCACCGCCGCGGGCTCGCTGTCGGCGTCGCAGGTGACGTACGGGGACGCGGCCCACCGGGCGCGCGCCGCGGAGGTCGCGAAGACGCTGGGCCTGCCGTCGAGCGCCGTGCGGAAGGGCAAGGTCGCCTCGAACGCGGACATCACGGTGATGCTGGGGCACGACTACAAGGGGTGACCGGCCCTTGGGGTGCGAGCGGCGGGCGGAGCTTTGGCCAAGGCTCCGCCCGCCGCTCGCGTCGCGCCGCCTCCGCCGCCGGCCCGTCACCCTCCCTGACCAGCCCGGATACCCCCTTGTCCACAAGCCCGCCGGGGTGTCAGCGGTCCGTGAGACCCTTGAGGGGTACTTGACCGCTGACTCGGCCGCGGCCGGCGGGGCTTCCCGCGGGCGGGCCGGGCAGCGCCGCCACCGACCCGGAAGTTTGGCTTGTGACCGCCACGGACCGCTCCACCGAGCTCATCAACGCCGCCGCGCAGGCGGCCGCCGACAAGCTCGCGCACGACATCATCGCGTACGACGTCAGCGACGTCCTCTCGATCACCGACGCCTTCCTGCTGGCGTCGGCGCCCAACGACCGCCAGGTCAAGTCGATCGTCGACGAGATCGAAGAGCGGCTGAGCAAGGAACTGGGCGCCAAGCCGGTGCGCCGCGAAGGCGACCGCGAGGCCCGCTGGGTGCTCCTGGACTACGTCGACATCGTCGTCCACGTCCAGCACAGCGAGGAGCGCGTCTTCTACGCTCTGGAGCGCCTCTGGAAGGACTGCCCCGAGATGGAGCTGCCCGAGGACGCCAAGGCGACCCGCGGCAAGGCGGCCGCGCACGCCGAGGAAACCGCCGCCGAGCAGGACGGAGAGCTGCACTGAACGGCACGAAGGGGGGCCGTGGCCGCAGGATCGTCCTGTGGCGGCACGGCCAGACCGCCTGGAATCTGGAGCGCCGCTTCCAGGGCACCACGGACATCGAGCTGACCGAGGCGGGCGTCGAGCAGGCCCGCCGCGCCGCGCGGCTGCTCGCCGCCCTGCAGCCGGACGCGATCATCGCTTCGGACCTGCAGCGGGCGGCGCGGACGGCCGCCGAGCTGTCGGCCGTCACACGCCTGGACGTGACGCACGACGAGGCGCTGCGCGAGACGTACGCGGGTGCCTGGCAGGGCCTGACCCACGAGGAGATCGTGGCGCAGTACGCCGAGCAGTACGCCGCCTGGAAGCGCGGCGAGCCGGTGCGCCGCGGTGGTGGTGAGCTGGAGACCGAGGTCGCGGACCGCGCGGCGCCGGTCGTGCAGCTGGCCGCCGACAAGCTGCCCGACGGCGGCACCCTGGTCGTGGTCAGCCACGGCGGCACGATCCGTACGACGATCGGGCGGCTGCTGGGCCTGGAGCCGCACCACTGGGAGGGCCTGGGCGGCCTGTCGAACTGCTGCTGGTCCGTCCTGGGGGAGGGCGCCCGTGGCTGGCGCCTGCTGGAGCACAACGCCGGCACGCTGCCCGAGCCGGTGCTGGGCGACGACGACTGACGCCGCGGGCCGGTCCGCGACGGCTCTCCGGGGGCCGTCCGGCGGCCGGCCGGACCCGGATTTCACATCTGGGCAGGTCGCAGGCTAAAGTTCTTCTTGTTCGCGGCGCCGCCGGGGGAAACCCGGAGGAGCGGAACAAGACCCGGGGCTATAGCTCAGTTGGTAGAGCGCCTGCATGGCATGCAGGAGGTCAGGAGTTCAATTCTCCTTAGCTCCACAACCCGGATGATCCCGCCCTCTGGCGGAGACGGAGAGAATGTTCTCCGCCTCACCAGGAGGCGGGATCACTGCTGTTTCGGGGCTTTCGGGGCGCGTGCGTCGCTGTGCGCGCCGGGGTGAGCGCCCGCGCAACGCCTCGTGCTCGGCTGCGCGGCGGTAGCGGGCAGCCCGTCCGTGCGCGTAGGGCTGCGGGCCTGACCTGGTCGGTGGTCCGTGGCAGAATCGGACGGCGCCGGCAGGGGAGGAGAGAACGCGATGCCCACGAGCATCATCGAGGAGGTCCGCGACCTGCTCGGCGTCGCCGCCTCCGCACTGCAATGCCCTTCCTGCGGCTCGCCTCACGTGGCGCAGATGCTGGGTGACAACGGCGGCGTCTCGTTCGTCTGCACGGCCTGCGGCCACAGCTGGAGCTGACTGATGGGGGCACACAGCCGGAAGTGCGACTGGTGCGGCAGCGGTACGCCCGTCGTGCGCGACATGGAGCCGCTGAACCCCGAATTCCAGTACTGGTGCGAGGAATGCGCCCGGGCGCTGATCATAAAAGGCGACCCCATCGAGACCTACCGTGAGCTGGACGGCGAGCCCATCTACGGCCGCCTGCTCGACGAACACTGCACGCTGAAGCGTTTCTACTCCTTCGCCACCGCCTGAGAACCGGCCCTGTTTGCCGGGCCGTTGAGGGGCCGTCACCCCGCGCTGTGAGGGCGCACAACCGCGCCCGAGAACGGCAGTCGATCCCTGAATAACCGTTTCTCCACAACCTCGGCGCATTTTCCGCTTCCTGAGCTACTTTCAGTTCTGACGCCCCGGACCGGACCGGTCCGCTCCTCTATGTGCGGACTGCGGATGATTGGCCGTAAAATTCACGAGAGGGATGGAACTCCGGTCGTACCGTGAGGCGTTGTAGGACTCAGAGTTGCCGCCGCGAAACGGTCGACGGCACGGGGGAAGCGACGGGGGTCGCAAGTGACAGACACAGTTGTGGGGGACGCACCGCGGATCGAGACCATCGCGGAGCGGGACGGACAGGCCACGGCGGCCGGACTCACGCCGTTCGTCGACGCGTTGCGCGTGCCGCCTGTCATCAAACCGGGCCGCGCGGAAGCCCTGCGCGGCATCACCATCGAGCAGAAGACCAGCTGGGTGCGGCTGCATTCCGAGCTGCCGCCCACCAAAGTCTGGGCGTACGAAGGGCACTTCCCGGGCCCGACCATCGAGGTGCGCCGCGGCCGGCGCCTCCGGGTGTCCTGGACGAACCGCATCACGGGTGCCTTCCCGGTGACCGCCGTGGAAGTGGTGGCGACGCCCGAGGTGCCCGCGCCGCTGAACGAACCGGGCCGCGGCGGCGCCGAGCCCATTGCCGGCGTGGCCGCCCTCCCGCCCTGGCTGGTCACCCACCTGCACGGCGCGGTGACCGGCGGCGGCAACGACGGCTGGTCGGAGAACGCGGTATCGCCCGGTGACGCGCAGCTCTCGGAGTATCCCAACGACCACCGTGCGACGACGTGGTGGTACCACGACCACGCCATGGACATCACCCGGTGGAACGTCTTCTCGGGCCTGGCCGGCATGTATCTGGTGCGGGACGACGAGGAGGACGCGCTCCGGCTCCCCTCGGGCGGGCGGGAGATCCCGCTCATCATCCAGGACCGCAATCTCGACACGGACGCCGAAGGCCGGCTGACCGGCCGGCTGCTCCACAAGACCCTGATAGTCGGCAAGGACAACGACGGCAAGAACCTCACCATCCCGTTCTCGGGCCCCTACACGCTCGTGAACGGCACGATCTGGCCCCACTTGGACGTCGATGCCAGGTGGTACCGCTTCCGCTTGCTCAACGCCTCCAACGCCCGGACGTACGCCCTGCAGCTGGTGGACGAGGAGACGGGCCGCCCCGTCACCGGCGCGGTGCATCAGATCGGGTCGGACGGTGGCCTGCTGCCGCGGCCGTTGCCCGTCGACGGGACCCTGTCGGTGGCCGCGGCCGAGCGGATGGATCTGCTGATCGACTTCGGCCGGCTGCGCGGGCGGCGGCTGCGGCTGGTGAACGCCGCGGGGGGCGTGGCGTATCCGCAGGTGATGCAGTTCCGGGTCGGTTCGAAGAAGGTGGCCGATTCCTTCGTACTGCCCGCGGTGATCTCGTCGACGTTCGAGCGGATCACCCATGACACCGCGCCGAAGCACGAGCACCGCCTCATAGCGCTCACCCCGCCGGGCCCGATCGGCAACGGCCACCCGGAGATGTGGGAGCTGCACGAGGTCGACCCGGCGGACGTCACCATCCCGTCCGAGGGGATCCTCCAGGTCAAGGGGGCCGACGGCACGACGCGTACGTACCAGCGCGGCGCCCGGATGTTCGACGACGCCCTCGGCTTCATGGTCCGGCACGACGACTGGGAGCAGTGGAGCTTCCTGAACCTCGGCGGCGCCGGGATGCATCCGATGCACATCCACCTGATCGACTTCCAGGTGCTCAGCCGCGACCGGTACCCGGCGGTGCCGGACAGTCCGTACGACAACGCGCTCGGGGGCACCCGCAGTCCGCTGGAGTACGGTGGCCGGCTGCCGATAGCCCCCGGTGATCAGGGCTGGAAGGACGTCATACAGGTGCCGCCGGGGCAGATGGTGAACGTGATCGGCCGGTTCCACGGCGCCAAGGGCCGCTTCATGTACCACTGCCATCTGCTGGAACACGAAGACATGGGGATGATGCGTCCGTTCGTGGTGATGCCTCCGGAGGTGCTGGCGTTCCATCACCATCAGCCCGGTGGTGGTCACGGCCATCCGGGCGGTGGTCACGACCACGGGGAGCACTGACACCGGACTCATTGCCACCCGGCTCACTGACACCGGGCGCGCCGGTCCGGCGCAGGTGGGCGGCGGCCAGCAGCAGGAGCGCGACACCGGCGATCGGGTAGACGCCCGAGAGCAGCATCTGACCGCCGTTCTGGTGCAGTTCCGCGTGGCTGTGCGGGCGGTGTGGCACCCACCACAGAGCGAAGGAGGCGAAGAGCAGTCCGAGGGCTCCGGTGGCGGCCCACAGCCGGCGGCCCGTCCGGGTGGCCAGGCCGCCGCGGCGCACCGCTTCGGTGCCGAGCAGGATCAGCATCGGTACGGCCCACACCCAGTGGTGCGACCAGGAGATCGGGCTGACCAGCAGTGCGGTGGTGGCGCAGGCCACGGCCGCCCAGGCGCGCTCGCCGCGGAGCAGGGCGGTGGTGGCGAGGGCCAGCCCCGCGAGCGCCGCCACGGCCGCGGCGGCGGGCCACCACAGTCCGGTGTCGGGGGTGTGCAGCAGCCGGGCGAGGACGCCGCGCAGCGACTGGTTGGCAGTGATTTCCACGTCGCCCGGCCGGTCGGAGGCGAAGACGATCTCGGTCCAGAAGCGGGCCGAGTCACGAGGCAGGACCAGGGCGGAGAGGAGGACGGTGCCGAGGAAGGACAGGACCGCCGCGCACGCCTGGCGCAGCCAGGGGTTCCAGGTGCCGCGCAGTCCCTGCCCGGGCTGGTACAGCCGGCGGGCGCGCAGCAGCCCGGCCAGCGCGAGCCACACGGCGAAGAGGGCGGGCGTGAGCTTGATTCCGGCGGCGATGCCGATGCCGATGCCGGCCCAGCGGTTGGTGTCGCGGCGGGTGACGTCCCAGAGCACGAGGACGGCGAGGAGGAGGTTGATCTGCCCGTAGCGCAGCGTGGTCCACACGGGCTCGCACCAGACCAGTAGCGCGGAGAGGGCGAGCGTCGCGGTGGCCTGCTGCGCCCGCGGGGCGCGCTTCCCGCGCGCGAGCGACGGCAGGCCGGTCAGGCGCAGGGTGAGGTGCACCACGGCGACCAGGAGCAGCAGGTTGCCGAGTGTGGCGAGCGTCCGCATCTCCGGTACGCCGAGGAAGGTCAGCGGCAGGAACAGCAGGGAGGCGAAGGGCGGGTAGGTGTTGGGCAGCCGCGCGGAGGTGGCCAGCATGTCGTAGAGGTCGCCGCCGGTGCGGGCGGTCCAGCCCTCGGCGCGGTAGACCATGAGGTCGAGCATGGTGACGCCGGCCAGTCGCTGGGCGATCCAGAAGGTCGTGAAGGACAGCACACAGGCCAGCGCGGCCGCCAGGACGCGGCGGTGGAGGCCCGCACGGGAGAACGGGCCGCGGCGTCCGACGGGCTGGTCGAGCTTCAGCGCGGTCACGTCCAGGCCCCCGGTTTCCTTCGAGCACGGATTGTCGACAGTACCGCTGCCGACTGCCTCGCCGGGGGCGGTGCCGGGTGCGTCGCGGCTGCTGCTCAGGCGCCTCGGAGGTCTCCGGCGGGCTGCCGCCGGTGGGCATCGGGAAAGCGATTTGGCAGAAGCCCGGGGCAGCCGTGTAATGTAGTCGATGTCGCCGCGAGGGAAACCCCCGAGGAAAACTTCCGGAGACGACAACAGAACACGGGGCTATAGCTCAGTTGGTAGAGCGCCTGCATGGCATGCAGGAGGTCAGGAGTTCAATTCTCCTTAGCTCCACAGTGAACAGAGGGCCCGTCCGAAGAGGACGGGCCCTCTGTCGTGTGCCGCCGGGGCCGCGGACAGGGGCAGGGCATGGGCGCCGCCGGCCGTCAGGACTCCTCGAGTCGGAGGGCGAGGGCCGGGCAGCGGCGTACGGCACGTTGCGCGCGGGCCCGCAGCGCGCCCGGCAGTACGTCGTCGGACAGTACGGGGAAGCCGTCCCGGTCGAGCCGTACGGCCTCGGGCAGCAGCCCCGCGCACAGCCCGTGCCCCTCGCACAGCGTCCAGTCCACCGCCAGCCGCTCCCCGGCGGCACCGACGGCCCCGGCATCCTCTCCGCCGCCGTTCGCCGCACCTGCGCCCTCCTCGGGCGGCAGGGGCAGCAGCTCGGCCGTGGGCCGCCCGCAGCCGTTGCCCAGGACGTGCGCGGCCAGGTCGTCGGGGAACGCGGCGAGCGCCGACAGCACGAACCGCGCCGCGCCGTCCGGGTGTTTGCACGCGCCCCGCCCCCGTACGCCGCGCGCGCTTTCCCGTACCGCTTCCAAGGCCGGCTGCCCGCCACCGCCCAGCGCGTCCGCGAACATCTCCGCGAGCGACGGCAGCCCCAGTCGGCAGGGGCCGCACTGCCCCGCCGACTCCGCCGCCAGCCACCGGGCGATGCGCAGCGCCTCGCCCAGCGGACACGTCCGGGTGGACAGCGGCAGCACCGCCCCGGCGCCCAGCGCCCCGCCGCGGGCCGCCAGCGCCTCGCGCGAGAGCGGCGTCCCGTATGCGGTGGCCGCGTCCAGCCAGGCGCCGTGGTAGCCGCCGACCAGTACGCCGGACGGTGCCGGTTCCGCGCCGCACGCCTGCAGTACGTACGGCAGCGGTACTCCGGAGGGGGCCTCGACGACCGTGGGGGCGGGGACCGCGCCGGAGACCGTCAGCAGGAGCGTGCCCGGTTCGCCGGGGAGGCCCGTGGAGGCGTAACGGTCGGGACCGAGGCGGGCGGCGACGGCGAGTTGGGCGAAGGTCTCTGCGTTGGAGAGCAGCGTGGGTGCGCCGCCCAGGCCCGATTCGGCGGCGCGTGCCCGGCGGCCCGGTGGTACCGGGGGCCCGCCCTCGGCGGCCCGGATCAGCGCGGACGCCTCCCCGGACACCAGGCGCTCGGGCGAGCGCACGACCTGTGCGCGCAGCGCACGCCCGCGCCGTCTGCGCCCCAGCCCGCGCTCGGCGAGGGCTTCCCGTACGGAGTTGTCCGTCGTGGCCTTCGTCACGCCGATGACCAGGAGGCGTGCGCCGAGTGCCGCGGCGGCCAGCAGCGCGCCGTCCAGGACGAGGTGTGGCGCACGGCACAGCAGCACGGTGTCCTTGCGGCAGGCGGGTTCGCCCTCGCAGCCGTTGACCACGACGACGGGGCGAACCCCGCGGCGGGCCGCGGCCTCCGCGACGGCCGTCAGCTTGCGCGCGAGCGGGAATCCGGCGCCGCCCCGGCCCCGCAGCGCCACGGCCTCGGCGACGGCGGCCAGCTGCTCGCCGGAGAGCGCGGGCAGGGAGCCGTGGAGGAGCAGGTGCCGCTTGCGGTCCAGCCGTTCCGCCTCGTCGAATCCGGCGCACAGTCGTGGCAGCCCGAGTACGCGCACGGCGGGCACATCGGGCAGCGGTCCACCGCCCGTATACGGGACCAGCGCGGTACCGGTCATGGTGTCCGGCCGTTCGGGGCCTGGGGGAGGGGCGCCCCCTCGGGGTGAGCGCCGGAGGGCCGGGGCTGCACCAGAGTGGGCGGGCCGCCCCACTCGGGGACGGTGTCGAAGCCGGCGAAGGGGATGCGTTCCGTGGGCGCCCCGTCCGCTCCGAGGGCGAGGGGCGGTGCGTCGGTGACGTGCGGGAGCGTCTCTGTAGGAGCGTCGGGCAGAGCCCAAGAAGGTGGCGTGTACCGCGCAGCCCCTGGAGCAGCGCTGCTCGCCGCCCCCGTAAGGACGTCCGGGACGGGCCGCGGCCCCGTAGGCGGACCGTCGCCCGTGGGGGCGCCATCAGGGGCAGTCACCCCGGGCATCTCCGAAGCGGAGCGAGTGTCCGTGCGGTCCGCTGCCCTGTGCAGCGCCTGCTTCCGGTCCCGCCTTCGGGACCGGAAGGGCAGCGAGAACGGCAGTTCCCGGCGCAGCGCGAAGTACGGGAACTCCGCGCACGGGGTGAACAACAGACGGGCCAGCAGCGCGGTCATGACCGCCGCCAGAGCGAGTACGTACCCGGTGGTGACCCACCCCGAAGGCGCGCGGCCGGACTTGAGGCCGTGCAGGAGGGCCAGGCACCACGCGGCGTACGCGCTGGTGTGCAGGGCGCGCCAGCGCCCGGAGACGCGCCCGCGCCCGGCGAAGGAACTGCGCAGTGCGCCGGTCGCGGCGGCCAGCACCATCAGCAGCCCGGCCAGCGTGCCGAACCCGATGAGCGGCGCGGTGCCAGGAGCGACGGGCCCGCTGAGCACTACGGAGGCGAAGGGCAGGAACGCATCCGAGAACAGGGCGTGCGCCTCGGCCACCTTGACCGCGATGTGCAGTACCAGGAAGCCGAGCGAGGCGGTGGCGAGCGCCCGGTGGATGCCCTGTGCCAGGAGCCTGCTGCGCGGCGCCAGTACGGTGCGGCCGGCCGCGAGCAGGCCCCACACCACGGCTGCGGTGAGCGAGACGAGCGTGAGCACCCCGGCGGTGTGGTCGAAGAACGCACGGAAGGCGGGGGCCGCGGCGAGGAGGGGGAGGACCAGTACGGCGCCGGCCCCGGTGGTGAGCGCGGGGCGTGGCCTCTTGAGGCGGTGGGGGAGGCGTAAACGGCGGGGGCGGCGGGCGCGGGCCGCTCGGCGCGCCGCCGAGCCCGTGAGCGGTTGCATGCCCGGCAAGCTAGGGGCCCGCCACCGGGGCCCGCGGCGGCCTTCGCGTATCCCGCCCGCACGGCGTGACCCGCTGCTAACGTCGGTCCGTTCGCGCCCCGTACACCCGATCGGTCGCCCTTCTTGTGCGGGCGTGAGCTCACCGGGCCGGGGCTACGCGGACTCCTACGGGCGTTGAGCGCCGCGCATACCGGGGCGCACGCTCGTCCCGGTATGTGGGACGGGGGCCGCGCGGGGGAATCCTCGGCGCGGGCCCCTGGTGCGCTGCGGTACCCTGGCGCCATGCGTGCCGTACGCCTTCTGCTTAGCGGGCCGCGCTGATCAGTACCGACCGGATCACGGACTGCGGGTCCAGGTCGGCATCGGCGCGGCGTCCCCTCCTGTGCGAGGGGCCTTTTTGTTTCAGGCGCCAGCCGGCAAGAAGGTGCCCGCAAGGGGTGCGTTTCCGCAGGCAGAGACGATCGATGGAGCTTTGAGGACGATGAGCGAGACGACCACGGCCGCCGAGGCGGCGGCCCCGCACCGCTATACGGCCGCGCTGGCCGCGGACATCGAGGCACGCTGGCAGGACTTCTGGGACGAAAACGGCACGTACGAGGCGCCGAACCCCAGTGGTGACCTGGCCGGCGCCCCGGAGCAGGTGGCCAAGCCCAAGAAGTTCATCATGGACATGTTCCCGTACCCCTCGGGTGCGGGCCTGCACGTCGGCCACCCCCTGGGCTACATCGCCACCGACGTCTACGCCCGCTTCCACCGCATGACGGGCCACAACGTCCTGCACACCCTGGGCTTCGACGCCTTCGGCCTGCCCGCCGAGCAGTACGCCGTCCAGACGGGCACCCACCCGCGGGTCTCCACCGAGGCCAACATCGTCAACATGAAGGCGCAGCTGCGCCGCCTGGGCCTGGGCCACGACCAGCGCCGCTCGATCGAGACGATCGACCCGGCGTACTACAAGTGGACCCAGTGGATCTTCCTGCAGATCTTCAACTCCTGGTACGACACCGACGCCAAGAAGGCGCGCCCGATCGACGAGCTGGTCGCCCAGTTCGAGGCGGGGGAGCGCGAGACGCCCGACGGCCGCGCGTGGGCCGACCTGAGCGCCCTGGAGCGCGCCAACGTCCTGGGCGAGTACCGCCTGGCGTACGCCTCGGACGCGCCCGTCAACTGGTGCCCGGGCCTGGGCACCGTGCTGGCCAACGAAGAGGTCACCGCCGAGGGCCGCTCCGAGCGCGGGAACTTCCCCGTCTTCAAGGCCAAGCTGCGCCAGTGGAACATGCGCATCACGGCCTACGCGGACCGCCTGCTGGAGGACCTGGACGGGCTGGACTGGCCCGAGGCGATCAAGCTGCAGCAGCGCAACTGGATCGGCCGCTCCGAGGGCGCGCGGGTCGACTTCCCCGTGGGTGACCGGCGCATCACGGTCTTCACCACCCGCCAGGACACCCTGTTCGGCGCGACCTACATGGTGCTGGCCCCGGAGCACGATCTGGTCTCCGGTGAGGACTCGATCGTCCCGGACGCGTGGCCCGAGGGCACGCACGACGTGTGGACCGGTGGCTACGACACCCCGGCCGAGGCCGTCGCCGCGTACCGCAAGCAGGCCGCTTCGAAGTCGGATGTCGAGCGCCAGGCCGAGGCCAAGGACAAGACCGGCGTCTTCACCGGCGCGTACGCGATCAACCCGGTCAGCGGCGACCGCGTCCCGGTCTTCATCGCCGACTACGTCCTGATGGGCTACGGCACCGGCGCGATCATGGCCGTCCCGGCGCACGACTCCCGTGACTTCGCCTTCGCGCGCGCCTTCGAGCTGCCCATGCGCTGCGTCGTCGAGCCCTCGGACGGCCGCGGCACCGACCCGTCGACCTGGGACGACGCGTTCTCCTCGTACGACGCGAAGATCGTCAACTCCTCGGACGACACCATCTCGCTGGACGGCCTGGGCGTCACCGAGGCCAAGGCGAAGATCACCGAATGGCTGGCCCAGCAGGGCATCGGCGAGGGCACCGTCAACTTCCGGCTGCGCGACTGGCTGTTCAGCCGGCAGCGCTACTGGGGCGAGCCCTTCCCGATCGTGTACGACGAGGACGGCGTGGCGCACGCGCTGCCCGAGTCGATGCTGCCGCTGGAGCTGCCCGAGGTCGAGGACTACTCGCCGCGCACCTTCGACGCGGACGACGCGGACACCTCCCCGGAGACCCCGCTGTCCCGCAACGAGGACTGGGTCAACGTCGAGCTGGACCTGGGCGACGGCCGGGGCGTGCGGCGCTACCGCCGCGAGACCAACACCATGCCCAACTGGGCCGGCTCCTGCTGGTACGAGCTGCGCTACCTGGACCCGAACAACGACGAGAAGCTGGTCGACCCGACCGTCGAGCAGTACTGGATGGGCCCGCGCGAGGGGCAGCCGCACGGCGGTGTCGACCTGTACGTGGGCGGCGCCGAGCACGCCGTGCTGCACCTGCTGTACGCCCGCTTCTGGTCCAAGGTGCTGCACGACCTGGGGCACATCTCCTCGGCCGAGCCGTTCCACAAGCTGTACAACCAGGGCATGATCCAGGCGTTCGTCTACCGGGACAAGCGCGGCATCGCCGTCCCGGCGGCCGAGGTCGAGGAGCGCGACGGCGGGTACTACTACCAGGGCGAGAAGGTCAGCCGCGTCCTGGGCAAGATGGGCAAGTCCCTGAAGAACGCCGTCACCCCGGACGAGATCTGCCAGGAGTACGGCGCGGACACGCTGCGGCTGTACGAGATGGCGATGGGCCCGCTGGACGTCTCGCGCCCCTGGGACACCCGCGCCGTCGTCGGCCAGTACCGCCTGCTGCAGCGCCTGTGGCGCAACATCGTGGACGAGGCCACCGGCGAGGTCACCGTCACGGACGCGGAGCCGGACGAGGACACCCTGCGTGCCCTGCACAAGGCCATCGACGGCGTCGGCCAGGACATGGCCGGGATGCGCTTCAACACCGCGATCGCCAAGGTCACGGAGCTGAACAACCACCTGACGAAGGCCGGCGGCAGTGTGCCGCGCGTGGTCGCCGAGCAGCTGGTCCTGCTGGTCGCGCCGCTGGCCCCGCACATCGGTGAGGAGCTGTGGCGCAAGCTGGGCCACACCGACTCCGTGGTGCACGCGGACTTCCCGGTGGCCGACCCGGCGTACGTCGTCGACGAGACCGTGACCTGCGTCGTGCAGATCAAGGGCAAGGTCAAGGCCCGCCTGGAGGTCTCGCCGGCCATCTCGGACGCGGACCTGGAGGCGGCGGCGCTGGCCGAGCCGGCGGTCGTGACGGCGCTGGGCGGTGCGGGCATCCGCAAGGTGATCGTGCGGGCTCCGAAGCTGGTCAACATCGTTCCGGCCTGATCCGGTTCCCACGCGCGCTCGCCCGGCGGGCGCGCGTGGGGGGTGACCACTACGGGCAGGTTGGGGGTTCTCGTGGGAACCCCCGACCTGCCCGAGGCGTTTACGGTGGGAGAAGGAAGCAGTCCGTCCGTCGGTCCGACCGAGCCCACATGAGGTAAGCCCATGACCGCTGTGCTCGCGATCCTCGCCCTGCTGTTCGTGCTGTTCGTCGCGGCCGGCGTGTTCGTGACGGTCAAGGCCGTCTCGGCGACCAAGCGCGGCGTGGACCGTACGGTCGCCCAGGCCCGCCGCACGGTCGAGGACACCACCCTGCGCGCCCGGCAGTACACCCAGACCGGCCCGGCCGGACAGCTGGCCCAGATGCGGCTCTCCCTGCGCACCTCGATGCGCGCCACCCAGGAAGCGCTGCGTGCGGCCGCCCCCGAGGACCAGTCGCTGAGCGAGGCGCTGAATCTCTTCGCGCGGCTCAGCGCGCACGGCCACGAGCTGGACGCCGACCTCAAGCGCCTGGAGCGCGAGCCGGACCGGACCCGGATCACCGACCGTCTCCCCGAGCTGCGTGAGCGCCTGGAGCGGATCACGCACTCCTCGGACTCGCTGCGCTGGGCTGCCCAGGACCGCGCCCAGAAGTTCGCCGACGACGACCTGGCGGCGCTGGCCGGACAGATCGACGTGGAGGCGGGCGCATTGCGGCACTGGACGTCGGCGCCGGGGCCGCACGAAACCACGCCCGGGCCGGGTACGGACGCCGTGCCGGACCCGCTCGCCGCATGGCCGCCGCCGTCGGAGCAGCAGCCCGATACTGCCGCTGCTCCCGAGGGCCCGCAGGCCATCGACGCCCCGGACCCGCGCATACGGACGCCGTACTCGTGGCAGAAGACGGCCCGTCCGGAGAGCGCGGGCTGACGTGGCCGGAGAGCGGTGTTCGATGCGGCCGGCTGCGGGCCGGGGACCTGCCGGATCGCCGACAGGTGAGCTCGCAGATGGCGCGAAGTCGGCTGTGGCGCATCACCGGGTGATCGGGGAAGATCTTGAGGCGGGGCCCGCACTGTCGGGCACCGGGTTCTCTGGATAACCTCCCAGTCATGTCCCGCCATGTCGCGATCGTCACCGATTCAACGGCCTACCTGCCGCGGACGGCGCTGGAACGCCACCGCATCACGGCGGTGCCGCTGACCGTGGTCCTCGGCGACGAGGCCCTGGAAGAGGGAACGGAGATCTCGGCCAGGTCGGTCGCCCAGGCGCTGCAGAAACGCAAGTACGTCACCACCTCCCGGCCCGCTCCCGAGGCGTTCGCCGAGACCTACCGCGAGGTCGCGGCCGCGGGCGCCGACGGCATCGTCTCGCTCCACCTCTCCTCGGAGTTCTCTGGGACGTACGACGCGGCCGTACTGGCGGCCAAGGAGGCGCCGGTCCCCGTGCGCGTGGTGGACACCGGCATGGTCGCCATGGCACTGGGCTTCTGCGCCCTCGCGGCCGCGGAGGTCGCACAGTCCGGCGGGGACGTCGACGAGGCGGTGGCCGCGGCCGAGAAGCGCGCCGAGGGCACCTCCGCGTACTTCTACGTCGACACCCTGGAGTACCTGCGCCGCGGCGGCCGCATCGGCGCGGCACAGGCCCTGCTGGGCTCCGCGCTCGCGGTCAAGCCACTGCTCCAACTCTCCGACGGACGCATCGAACTGCGGGAGAAGGTCCGTACGGCTTCCAAGGCCATCGCGCGCCTGGAAGAGATCGTGGCGGACCGGGCGGGCACGGACCCGGTCGATGTCGCGGTGCACCACCTGGCGGCGACCGAGCGCGCCGACGCCCTGGCCGATCGCCTCCGCGCCCGCGTGCCGGGCCTGATGGACCTGCACGTCAGCGAGGTGGGCGCGGTGATCGGCGCGCATACGGGGCCGGGGCTGCTGGGGGTTGTGCTGTCGCCGCGGTAGGGCGGTGGGGCGGTGGTCTGAGGCCGCTGTGACGGTGTTTTCGCTGTTCTGAATCCCTCGTCCGGGTGGCCGGGTTATCCACAACTCGGCGGTTATCCACGGAATTTGGTGGTGATCAGCGGGATTCGCGAAGTCGCTCTAGCGTCGTCGACATGACTCCGCGATCTCGCATCTCCGCGCATTCCTCTGCCGCTGCTTCCGGCTCCGAACCGGCTACCGGCCGGCCACCGCCGCATCCACCTGATCCGCCTGCTGCTCCACCCGATTCCTTGGGTACTGGCCCGATGCCGATGGCCCGTTGGCGGGTGGCGCTGCAAGAGCGACTGCCGTTGTGGATCCAGTTGCGGTGCGGCACGGACCCGAAGGCGCTCGGCGCACTCGCCGTCGTGCTGCTGATCGCCGTGGCCTTCGCGGTCCACCATTTCTGGAACGCGCGGCCCCAGACCGTACGGGTGCCGACCGCACAGCACGCCTCGGCAGCCGCACCGGGCAGCGCGCCGACCGAGGCGGAGCGGGCAGGGCCGGCAGGGCTTGCCGGACCGAGCGGTGCCACAGCGGGCGGAACCACGGCAGGCGCGGCGGCCGGTGCGGTATCCAGTGCCTCGGACCGCCGGATTGTCGTGGACGTCGCGGGCAAGGTGCGCCGCCCCGGCATCCACCGCCTCCCCCCGGGCGCCCGCGTCGCCGATGCGCTGCGTGCCGCGGGCGGGGTGCTGCCCGGGACGAACACCCGCACGTTGAACCGCGCTCGCCTCCTGGCGGACGGCGAGCAGATCGTCGTCGGCGCTCCGGCCGCCGTCCCGGCGGCATCGGGCGGCGCCGCTGCCGCCGCTCCCGGTACCGCAGGCGGGGGTGCCTCGGGCGGCTCCGCTGCGGCCGGTGGCGCACCGGCCGGCCCGGTCAGCCTGAACTCCGCCACCGCCGACCAGCTCGACACCCTCCCGGGCGTCGGACCCGTCCTCGCCCAGCACATCATCGACTTCCGCACCCAGCACGGCGGCTTCACCTCGGTCGACCAGCTGCAAGAAGTGAACGGAATCGGTGATCGACGATTCGCCGACTTGCGCCCCCTGGTGCAGCCATGACCACCCCCAGCGCTCCGGCCTCCTCGTACGGCTCGGCGGCCGTGCAGTCGGCGAACGGCCCCGAGGGAGAACAGGCCGGCTCACGGCAGATGCCGGGCGCCCCGCAGCCGCCGGCAGGCCCTGGCGCCCCGCAGGAGGAGGGGCCGGCCGACCTGCGGCTGGTTGGGCCGGCACTGGCCGCCTGGGGAGCCGCGGCGCTGGCTCTGGACGCGCCCGTCGGCCCGCTGCTCCTGCTCTGTGCCGCTGCCCTCGTACTGGCCGGCCTCGCCGTCCTCCGGGCCGTACCCCGCCACGCGGCCGGACCAGCCGTCTCCCCGGATCCTGGCCCGCATGCCGGCAGCGGTCTTCCCCGCGGCGGGTGGCGTCGACGGCGTACGGCGTGGGAGGCGGGGACCCTCGTCGCGGCGGCCGCGGTGCTGCTCTGTGCGGTGGGCGGTGCTGCCTCGGCAGCGCTCCAGGGGGCGGATCTGCGGCGCGGCCCGGTGCCGCGGCTGGCGCATCAGTACGCGCAAGCCACCGTCGAGTTGGAGGTGACCGAGGATCCGCACCTCGCCCGGCAGCGGGTACGCGGCGCGCAACGTATGCCGGCCGCCGTCGTTTTCCGCGCCGAGGTACGCCGCATCACCGGACCGGACGGTACGGTGACCGCCGTCCGCACCCCCGTCCTGGTCATCGTTCCCCAGCACCGGCCTCAGCCGGACCGCACGCCCGATACAGGAGACGGGCGAGAGCGCGCCCACTCGACCACGCAAGCCCCCGACAGCGCAGCCGGCGACGCCTGGCGGGCGCTGCTCCCTTCCACGCGCATCCGGGTCGAGGCACGGCTCGCGCCGCCGTTGCCGCCCACCGGCCGTGTGGCCGCCGTACTGCGCGTAGCGGCCGATGCGGCCGACTCGCCGCCGCGGCGCATCGGTGGCCCCACGTCTCTCCAGCAGCTCGCGGGCTCGCTCCGGGAAGGGCTGCGCGAGGTGTCCGACGGCCTGCGGCCCGACGCACGCGCCCTGCTGCCCGGGCTCGTCGTCGGTGACACCTCCCGTCTGACGCCGGAGCTCGACGATGCCTTCCGGGCCACCGACCTGACGCATCTGCTCGCCGTCTCCGGCAGCAACCTGACCATCGTGCTGGTCCTGCTCATCGGCCCGCCGCATCTCGCCGTACGTGCTGAACGCCGGGGCCTCGCGCCCCGCTTGGGCCTGTCGTTGCGGACCACGGCGGTGATCGGCGGCGCGGTGGCGATCGCCTTCGTCGTCGTGTGCCGCCCCGATCCCAGCGTGCTGCGCGCCGCCGCCTGCGGGCTGATCACGCTGCTGGCCATCGGTTCGGGGCGCCGCCGTACGCTGCTCCCCGCGCTCGCCGCCGCCGTGCTGCTGCTGGTTCTCTACGATCCCTGGCTGGCCAGGAGTTACGGCTTCCTGCTCTCCGTCCTGGCCACCGGCGCGCTGCTCACTCTTGCCCCACGCTGGAGCGCCGCCCTGCAGCGGCGGCGCGTACCGCCCCGGCTCGCCGAGGTGATCGCCGCGGCCGCCGCCGCGCAGGCCGTGTGCGCGCCGGTCATCGCGGTGCTCGCCGCCCGCGTCGGCCTGGTGGCCATCCCGTGCAACCTGCTCGCGGAGCTGGCCGTGGCGCCCGCGACGGTGCTGGGATTCGCGGCCCTGGCCACCGCGCCTCTCCTACCGCCGCTCGCCACCGCTTTCGCCTGGTGCGGGGGGTGGCCGGCCGAGTGGATCGCGGCCATCGCGCGCACGGGAGCGGGGCTGCCCGGTGCCGAGTTCGGCTGGCCCGGTGGCTGGGCTGGGGGCTTTCTGCTGGCCGCGGCCATCGCCGCCCTGGTGCCGGTCGCCCGGGTCCTGCTGCGGTACCGCTGGTTGTGCGTCGTCTGTGCCCTGCTCCTGGTCGTGCTCGTCGTCCGGCCGGTTCCCCTGACCCGGATCGTCACCGGCTGGCCACCGCCCGGCTGGCGGCTGGCCGTGTGCGACGTCGGCCAGGGAGACGGCCTCGTCGTCGCCACCGGCCCCGGCAGCGCGCTGGTCGTGGACACCGGGCCCGACCCGCGGGCCATGGACCGCTGCCTGCAGGAACTGGGCGTGCGCCGCATCCCGCTCCTCGTCCTGACGCACTTTCACGCCGATCATGTGGACGGCCTTTCCGGTGCACTCCGGGGCCGCAGCGTCGGCGCGCTGGAGACCACGACTCGCGAGGACCCGCCGGATCAGGCGGCGTTCGTACGCAAGGCTGCGGCCGCACAGGAAGTGCCGGTGGTCCGGGCGACACCGGGTGAGCGACGCCGGACGGGGCCGGTGTCCTGGGAGGTCCTCTGGCCCACGGCCGGCTTCATGCCCGAAGGGCCCAACAACGCCAGCGTCACACTCCTCGTCCGTACGGCAGGACTGACCGTACTCCTCCTCGGCGACCTCGAACCGCCCGCTCAGCAGGCGCTGCTGGCCGCCCACCCCGGGCTTCGCGCGATCGACGTGCTCAAGGTCGCCCACCACGGCTCCGCCTATCAGGATCCGGCGCTCCTCCGCGCGCTGGCGCCCCGGCTCGCCGTGATCAGTTCCGGTGCCGGGAACCCTTACGGACATCCCGCTCCGAGCACGGTCGCCGCGCTGCGCATACAGGGGGCGAGGGTGCTGCGTACGGACACCGATGGCGCGATCGCCGTGACGGGCAGCGCCACCAGCGGGCTCGCGGCCGCCACCAGCAATGGCCGCCGCAGGCGGCGGGCGGGTGTCAGGGACGGCATACCGAGGCCGACAGGCTTCGGTCGTCGGCGCAGGGCACGTGTTTGTACATCCGCATGACGTTCTTCGCTGTGTCGGAGTTCAGGTAGGTCAGGAACTTCGCGGCGAGGGAGCCGTCCGCCGGGTGCCCGTAGGAGTACAGGAACTCAACGGTCCAGAAGGGGTATTCATGTTGCTGTCCCCACTCGATGTCGGGCTCGTGCCCGTTCAGCCGGATGGCGATGACGTGCGGTCGCTTGGCCGCCGCGTAGGTCTCGGCGTAACCGACCGCGCCCTCCACGCGGTCGACCGCGTCCAGCAGTCCGGTGGTGCTGTTCACCTCGCAGCGGGTGACGCGGGCCCGCTCGTCCCGGTCCTTGCCGGTGCAGTCGTACGACGACACCACGCCCGGCTCCGAACGGTGCAGCACGGTCGTCTCGAAGGCCCGCCGGGTCCCGGAGCCGGCGTCGCGGCCGACGACGTGGATGGCGAGGTCGTTGCCGCCCACGTCCCGCCAGTTGGTGTACGTGCCGTCGTAGATCTTCCGCACCTGGTCGACGGTGAGGTTGTCGACGCCGGTGCGCTCGTTGACGACCAGGCTCAGCAGGATGACGCCCACCCGCTCGCCCTGCAGCCGCCCGTAGATCGAGGGGGCGGGGACGTCGGACATGGCGAGGAAGGACGGGCTGCCGGAGCGGGTGGCGCGCCCGGCCCGGTTCAGGTTGGCGAGGCCGGAGAGGCTGCCGCTCCGGGCGACGTCGATCACGGCACCCGGGCAGCGCGCCTGATACTGGCGGGCGATCTCCTGCATCGGGGGAGCGAACGCGGTGGACCCGTCGATGGTCAGCCGCCCGGTGGCGCACTCGGCGCGGGCGGGCGGTGCCGGGGTGTTGAGCAGCAGTCCGCCCAGCAGCCCGACCAGCACGATGAAGAGGCCGCCGAGGGCGAGGCTCGACTTGCGCGGACCCCAGCGTTGGGTGTTCCGGCGGATCCGGCCGCCGCTGAGGAAGCCGCCGACGATCACCTCACCGCCGGCCCGCGTCCGGCCGCGGCCCGCGGGGGTCTCGTCCGTTCCGGAGAGCAGTACCAGCAGCTTGAAGTGGTTGCGGGTGTTGAGCGGGACCTTCGGTATGTGCAGGCGGTTGCCGCTGTAGCGCAGGCCGGCGCCGGGCCGGGTCAGCATGCTGATCAGGTCGGTCGGGTTGGCGTCCGGTACCTCGACGCCGATGACCGTGCGGCCGGTGAACTCCACCGTCAGCGGTTCCTGGTAGTCCTGCCGGACGATGTCCTTGCTGCCGTCGTTCTCGATCCGCAGCAGGGCCAGCGTGGCGTCGGAGATCTCCTGTTCCTGTCTCAGGAGCCGCAACTGCACGAGGCTGTGGGCGTCCTGGGGGTTCATGCCGATCGGGGTGTCCATCTGGACGCGGTAGCCGATGCGCTTGCGGCCGGGCAGGAAGCGCTCCACGGCCCAGATCACGGCGGTGACCGCGAGTCCGGCCAGGGCCAGGACGGTCTCGGTTTCCGGCATGGCCACGGCAACCTCGCAGGGGAGATCGGAGAGGGGACGGCTGCGCTCTGTGGGACTGAGGGCAAGTACGGTGATGCCCGCAATCTAGGGAGCCCTCGCCGTGGCCGAGCACGCTTCGGCAAGCCTTCACCAGAGGTTCAGCCGACAGCCGTCAGAGCCGAGAGGACTCGGAGGCCCCGGAGAACCCGAAGGACTCGGAGAACCCGAAGAACCCGGATCTGTAAACTCCAGATTATGAGAATGGGTGAAGGCGTCGAGTGGGGGCTGCACTGCTGCGTGACGCTGGCCTGGCTCGGGGACGAGCGGCCGGTGTCCACGGCGAGGCTGGCCGCGGCCTTCGACTTGCCGGCCGCGTACCTCAATAAGCGCCTTCAGGCGCTCGTACGGGCCGGAATCCTCAGCTCGACGCCGGGGGCCCGCGGTGGGTTCCGGCTCGCCCGGCCACCGGAGGCGATCACGCTCATGGACGTGGTCGCCGCGATCGAGGGGCCGGAGGAGGCGTTCCGCTGCACGGAGATCCGGCAGCAGGGCGCGGGTGCGGAGGGGCCGGGGCGCGACTTCCGGGCGCCGTGCGGCATCGCCACGGCGATGCGTCGCGCGGAGCTGGCCTGGCGCCGCGAGCTGGCCGCGCAGACCCTGGCCGACATCCTCGCTGCGGCTCCGGCCACGGCGGCGGACCGTACTCGCCGGTGGTTCGCGATGGAAAGGACGGGCAGCTGATGGACACCGAGACCGCCAGGCACGCCGAGGCCGCCAGGCGCACCGAGGCCGCCGCGACCGTGCAGCGCGACGGGGGCGCCGCTGGGGCCGGGGCCGCTGCCGGTGCCGAGGCCGTCGACGCCTATCTCCGGCGGATCGGGGGCGAGCGGCCGGCCGTGCCCGATGTCGAAACGTTGCGGCGGCTGCACCTCCAGCATCTGCGTACGGTGCCGTTCGAGAACCTGTCCATCCACCTCGGCGAGGAGATCGTCCTCACCGAGCAGGCGTTGCTGGACAAGGTCGTACGGGACCGTCGGGGTGGTTTCTGCTACGAACTCAATGGCTCGTTCGCGTTCCTGCTGACGGCGCTCGGGTACGACGCCGAGCTGCTGTCCGGGCGGGTCTACGGGGAGGACGGGCGGCTGGGGATCCCGTACGACCACGCGGCCGTGCGTGTTCGTACGCCTGACGGGCCGCTGCTGGCCGATGTCGGGTTCGGGCGGCACAGTCACTATCCGCTGCGGCTGGACACGGCGGAGGAGCAGGCCGAGCCGGGCGGGGTCTTCCGGGTCGTGGAGACGGCGGAGGGTGATCTCGACGTACTGCGGGACGGGGCGCCGCAGTACCGCCTCGAACTGCGGCCACGGGCGCTCGCCGACTTCGAGGCGGGCTGCTGGTGGCAGACCACGTCGCCGAAGTCGCACTTCACGCAGTCGCTGGTCTGCTCGCGGCTCACCGAAGACGGCGGCCGGATCACACTCTCCGGCCGGACGCTCGTGATCACCGCACCCGACGGGAGCCGGAGGGAGCGCGAGATTCCCGAGGCGGAGGTACTCGCTGCGTATCGCACGCACTTCGGCATGACCCTCGACCGGGCCCCGACACCGCCGAGTCCGCCGATATCGCCGACTGAGCCGGCGGAAGGCAGTGCACCGGGCTAGGGCTCGCGGAACCACGCTCGGGACGGCCAGGAACCGCCACCCGCCGGATGGGGGCCGCCGCCCGCCGCCCGCCTGCTGAGGCCCAGCCGGAGCCGGAGCCGGGCCGGACGGGGCCGGACGGGGCCGACGGGGGTCGCCGTGGAGTGGTCAGGGGCGGGCCGGTTCCAGCCAGCCTTCGTGCTCGGCGGCCAGGGTGTCGAGGGTGGCCGGGTCGTACGTGGCTTCCGGGTCTTCCAGGACGACGAGCCACTGGGCGTCCTCGGCGTCGTCCTCGCCGGCCAGGGCGTCCCGTACGAGCTGCGGTTGGTGGGCCACGCCGTACTCCTCGGTCAGCACCTCGGCCACTTCCTCAGCGGCGTCCCGGTCGGGCAGCACCAGTACATGTCGAACATCGCTCACCCGGCCATTCTCCGACAGCGGTCGTGCACCGGCGGCGGCCGGTGTGTCAGTGGGGCGTGGGATGCTGTTCGCGATGGCCAGGAAGACAGCAAACGACGACCCGCTCGCGCCCCTCACGATCGCCGTGGGGCAGGAAGAGCTGCTGCTCGACCGCGCGGTGCAGCAGGTGGTGGCGGCGGCGCGGGCCGCCGACGCGGACACCGACGTGCGTGACCTCACCCCCGATCAGCTGCAGCCGGGCACGTTGGCCGAGCTGACCAGTCCGTCGCTGTTCGCGGAGCGGAAGGTCGTGGTCGTGCGCAATGCGCAGGACCTGTCCGCGGACACGGTCAAGGACGTCAAGGCGTATCTCGGCGCGCCGGCCGAGGAGATCACGCTGGTGCTGCTGCACGCGGGCGGCGCGAAGGGCAAGGGACTGCTGGACGCCGCGCGCAAGGTCGGGGCGCGAGAGGTCGCCTGCCCGAAGATGACCAAGCCGGCCGACCGGCTGTCGTTCGTGCGGGGGGAGTTCCGTACGGCGGGGCGGTCGGCGACGCCGGAGGCGTGCCAGGCGCTGGTGGACGCGATCGGCAGCGACCTGCGGGAGCTGGCCTCGGCGTGTGCGCAGCTCGCGGCGGATGTCGAGGGCACGATCGATGACGCGGTGGTCGCGCGGTACTACACCGGTCGCGCCGAGGCTTCCAGCTTCACCGTGGCCGACCGGGCGGTCGAGGGGCGCGCGGCCGAGGCGCTCGAGGCGCTGCGGTGGGCGGTCTCGACCGGGGTCGCGCCCGTCATGATCACGAGTGCGCTGGCGCAGGGCGTCCGCGCGATCGGCAAGCTCGCCTCCGCGCCGCGGGGCGCCCGGCCGGGCGATCTCGCGCGGGAGCTGGGGATGCCGCCGTGGAAGATCGACCGGGTACGGCAGCAGATGCGGGGCTGGTCGGCGGATGGCGTGGCGGTGGCCCTGCGCGCGGTCGCCGAGGCGGACGCGGGGGTGAAGGGCGGCGGGGACGACCCGGAGTACGCGTTGGAGAAGGCGGTCGTGACGATCGCCCGGGCGGCGCGTTCGCGACGCTGAGCCGGCTCAGCCGGCGGGCAGTGCGAAGGTACCCGCCCCGTCGTGGCGGGGCCGGCACGAGGCAGGTCGCGACGGGGCAGGCACGAGGCAGGCAGTGCCTCAGCCCTTCATCCTCCCCAGCGTCTCCTTCGCGCTGGTGCGGAGCATGTCGGCCACCTCGGCGGAGCCGGGGCTGGTGGCGGTGTTGCTGCTGGAGTAGCTGGACCAGGTGGTCTCGTACGTCAGCCAGCCGTCGCGGACGCCGAGGACCACGTACGAGCCCTTGCTGTCGGCGGTTTCCTCGCGGGTCACCAGGTATGCCTCGTCACCGATGCCCCGTACGGGCTCGACCTTGTAGTCGGTCGAGGACTGTTCCTGTTCGTACGAGCGGTACTGCGCCGCGAACTCCGGTGCCGGGTCGGTCTTCTTGTGCAGGAACGCCCTGGCGTGGACGAGCGTGGAGGAGTAGTCGTCGTCGCCCGCGTCCTCCGGTACCAGGTCGGCATTGCACCACATGGAGTCCAGTGCGGGGTCCTGGTGGCCGCTGGGCTCGGGGTTCTCGCCCGCGCTGTCCGAGGTGCTGCTGTCCTCCATCCTGAAGCGCGCGTCCTCGAACGGCGTCCACGAGACCGACCGGCAGAGGTCGGACTGGTAGCGGTAGCCGCGCAGGTCAGGGCTGGGTTCGCCGAGGCCGCCGGTCGCGGCGAGCACGCCGGCCCAGACGGCGGAGGCGACCACGGCTCCGCCGATGGCCCACAGCCAGGAGGGCATGCCCTTGGCGCCGCTGGTTCCGCCGGAGCCGCCCGGACCGCCGCCGTAGCCGGCGTAGCCGGCAGGGCCAGCAGGGCCGGCGCCCGGCATGGTCGGCCCCGGTGCGCCGTGCGGCGCGGCCGCCGGGTAGCCGTAGCCGGCCGGTGGCTGGGGCCGGCCGTACGGGTTCTGCTGCGGGGGCACCTGACCGTACGGATTCCCCGGCTGCGGCCCCGCCGGAGGCGGCGGTGGCCCCTGCGGCGGCTGGTGCGGCTGCTGGGCGTACGGATTGGGCTGTTCCCCCGAGTTGGACATGGGCGGCAGCGTAGCCGACGGGAATCAGCCACCGATGCCCCGTCCACGAAGACCAGAACGTAACCCATTCCGGGCCCCACAAGCCGAAGACCCCGCCCCGCCCTGGGGAAGGGCGGAAGCGGGGTCCTCGGGATCAAGCTGGGTGCGCCGCACCCGCGTGGCGAACGCAGGCCGCGTGCGGCGCGGGGGCCGGGGAGGAGCGGAGAGAGGGGCCGCTGGGTCCTCACCGGCGATGAAGCGTGTTGGCTGCCGTACGGGGCAGGCCCGTGACGGCGGCCGCGAGACCTCTGTGGAGGTATCGGCAGAACGTCAGAAGGTCAGCCCTTGAGGGACGCGACCTTCTTCGCCAGCGCCGACTTCTTGTTGGCGGCGGCGTTCTTGTGGATGACGCCCTTGCTGACGGCCTTGTCGAGCTTCTTGGCCGCCTCGGCCTGGGCGGTGGTGGCCTTCTGCAGGTCACCGGCCTCCACGGCCTCGCGGGTGCGACGGATCGCGGTCTTCAGAGTCGACTTGACAGCCTTGTTGCGCTGACGAGCCTTCTCGTTGGTCTTGATCCGCTTCATCTGGGACTTGATGTTCGCCACGAAAGAGCCTTTTCAGGTTCGTTGGATTCCGGGGGGCCGAGCCGCAGCTCGTCCGTCCCGGGCTTTCTGCGTGTCGCGTGCACGAGAGCGCACGAAACACAGTGGACCAGGCTACCAGCAGGGGGAACGGCCACCCAAAACCGGACCGCAGCACCGCCACGACCGGACCGCCCCAACCGCCACAGCCGGGCCCCCGGACTCCCGAACAGTTTGAGGCCGCAGCTCATGGGACGATAGGGAGGACGAAATACCCGAGTCCCGCCTACCGCGTTTTCTGACCCGCGTTCTCTGAATGGACCTCTGCGTGCCCGCGACCCCTACGAACGTGCCGGAGCCGAGCCGTACCGACCCGGCTCTCCTCCGTAACTTTTGCATCATCGCGCACATCGACCACGGCAAGTCGACGCTTGCCGACCGGATGCTCCAGCTGACGGGAGTCGTGGAGCAGAGGCAGATGCGCGCGCAGTACCTCGACCGCATGGACATCGAGCGCGAGCGGGGCATCACGATCAAGTCGCAGGCGGTCCGCCTGCCCTGGGCCCGTACGGACGAGGAGGGTGGGGCGACCCACATCCTCAACATGATCGACACCCCGGGACACGTCGACTTCACGTATGAGGTCTCGCGGTCGCTCGCCGCGTGCGAAGGCTGCATTCTGCTCGTCGACGCAGCTCAGGGCATCGAGGCGCAGACGCTCGCCAACCTGTACCTGGCGATGGAGCACGACCTCCAGATCATCCCGGTGCTCAACAAGATCGACCTGCCGGCCGCGCAGCCGGAGAAGTTCGCGGCGGAGCTGGCGAACCTCGTGGGCTGTGAGCCCGAGGACGTCCTGAAGGTCTCCGCGAAGACCGGCGTGGGCGTGGACGAGCTGCTGGACAAGGTCGTGCGGGACGTGCCGCCGCCGGTCGGCGTGAAGGACGCGCCGGCCCGCGCGATGATCTTCGACTCGGTGTACGACGCGTACCGCGGTGTCGTCACGTATGTGAAGGTCGTCGACGGCACGCTCGGCAAGCGCGAGCGCATCAGGATGATGTCCACCGGCGCCGCGCACGAGCTGCTGGAGATCGGGACGAACTCGCCGGAGATGACCCCGGCCGACGGTCTGTCCGTCGGTGAGGTGGGCTACCTCATCACCGGTGTGAAGGACGTCCGGCAGTCGAAGGTGGGTGACACGATCACCCAGCTGAACAAGGGGGCCACGGAGGCGCTCGGCGGCTACAAGGACCCGAAGCCCATGGTCTTCTCGGGCCTGTACCCGCTGGACGGCTCGGACTACCCGGAGCTGCGCGAGGCGCTGGACAAGCTGCAGCTGAACGACGCGGCGCTGGTGTACGAGCCGGAGACCTCGGCCGCGCTGGGCTTCGGTTTCCGTGTGGGCTTCCTCGGCCTGCTGCACCTGGAGGTCATCCGGGAGCGGCTGGAGCGCGAATTCGGGCTGGACCTGATCGCCACCGCGCCGAACGTGATCTACGGCGTGACCATGGAGGACGGCACCGAGCACGAGGTGACCAACCCCAGCGAGTTCCCCACCGGCAAGATCGCCGAGGTGCGCGAGCCGGTCGTGCGGGCCACGATCCTCACGCCGAGCGACTTCATCGGCGCGGTCATGGAGCTGTGCCAGAACCGCCGCGGCAATCTGCTCGGCATGGACTACCTCTCCGAGGACCGGGTGGAGATCCGGTACACGCTGCCGCTCGCCGAGGTCGTCTTCGACTTCTTCGACCAGCTCAAGTCCAAGACCCGCGGTTACGCGTCGCTGGACTACGAGCCCACCGGCGAGCAGATCGCCGACCTGGTCAAGGTCGACATCCTGCTGCACGGCGACCAGGTCGACGCGTTCTCCGCGATCTGCCACAAGGACAAGGCGTACGCGTACGGCGTCCGGCTCGTCGCCAAGCTGCGCGAGCTGATCCCGCGGCAGGCGTTCGAGGTGCCGGTCCAGGCCGCCATCGGCAGCCGGGTGATCGCCCGCGAGACCATCCGCGCCATCCGCAAGGACGTCCTCGCCAAGTGCTACGGCGGTGACATCTCCCGTAAGCGGAAGCTGCTGGAGAAGCAGAAGGAAGGCAAGAAGCGGATGAAGATGGTGGGAAGTGTGGAGGTTCCGCAAGAGGCCTTCATCGCGGTCCTGTCCTCGGACTCCGATGGTGACTCCAAGAGCAAGAAGTAACGCCGGACGGTGACCGTCGCGAGGCGGCGGCGCGCCGTCGGGCGACGCGAGGCGCCCGTTCCCAGCCGGGGACGGGCGCCTTTCGCGTACCGGCGCGGTCGCCGCCGTACCGCGGTTCGGGCGCCCCGTGCGGGGGAAGACGGGCTTCTGAGGACCATGCGCGGACGCGCAGCGGAGCCCCGCGCACACCGATCGGTCACAAGGTGAATGAGTGTGCTGCAGGCCCTTACATGGGAGCGCGGTGCGCTCTAGTCTGATCCCTGCTCGAAGGTTACTCGCGAGTCACCAGCAATGAAGCGGGCCCCGGAGGAACACGTGACGGACAGCCAGTCGTTGATCGAGAACCGGCCACCTTCCGTGGCGACGCTCTTCCTGGAGCGGGTTGCCGCAACCCCTGAGGGGGAGGCGTACCGGTATCCCGTCCCGCCTGCCTCGGGCCAGGGTCCGGACGACTGGAAGTCGCTGACCTGGGCCGAGGCGGCACAGCGGGTGTACGCCACCGCCGCGGGCCTGATCGAGCTGGGCGTGGCCCCCGAGGAGCGGGTGGCGCTGGCCTCCAGTACGCGGGTGGAGTGGATCCTCGCCGACCTCGGCGTGCTGTGCTCGGGCGCGGCCACCACGACCGTGTACCCCAGCACGAACGCGGACGAGACGGCGTACATCCTCGCCGACTCCGGCAGCCGCATCATGATCGCCGAGGACGCCGCGCAGCTCGCCAAGGCGCGCGAGTGCCGCGCCGACCTGCCGGACCTCGCACACGTCATCGTCATCCAGGAAGCGGATGCCGTACCGGCCGAGGGTGACCCCGAGGACTGGGTGCTCTCGCTCGCCGAGCTGGAGAAGCGCGGTGCCGCGTACCTCGAGAAGCACCCCAGCTGTGTGAAGGAGCGGGTCGCGGCGCTCCGCGCCGACCAGCTGGCCACGCTGATCTACACCTCCGGTACGACGGGTCGGCCCAAGGGTGTGCGGCTGCCGCACGACTGCTGGGCGTACATGGCCCGCGCGATCCAGGCCACCGGGCTGGTGAACGAGGACGACGTGCAGTACCTCTGGCTGCCGCTCGCGCATGTCTTCGGCAAGGTGCTCACCGCCGGTCAGATCTCCCAGGGCCATGTCATCGCCGTGGACGGCCGGGTCGACAAGATCATCGAGAATCTGCCGGTCGTGCGGCCGACGTACATGGCCGCCGTGCCGCGGATCTTCGAGAAGGTCTACAACGGCGTCGCCGCCAAGGCCCGGGAGGGCGGCGCGGCGAAGTACAAGATCTTCCAGTGGGCGGCCGGGGTGGCGCGGGAGTACGCCAAGGTCTCCCAGGAGAACTTCCGGCGGACCGGGACGGCCTCGGTGCCGTTCGGGCTCGCCGCCAAGCACAAGGTCGCCGACGCGCTCGTCTACGCCAAGCTGCGCGAGGCGTTCGGCGGGCGGCTGCGCGCCGCGGTCTCCGGCTCGGCGGCGCTCGCCCCCGAGATCGGGTACTTCTTCGCCGGCGCCGGCATCCACATCCTGGAGGGCTACGGCCTGACCGAGTCCAGCGCGGCCAGCTTCGTGAACCCCGGCGAGGCGTACCGCACCGGCACGGTCGGCAAGCCGCTGCCCGGTACCGAGGTCCGGATCGCCGAGGACGGCGAGATCCTGCTGCGCGGCCCCGGCATCATGCAGGGCTACCACGGGCTGCCGGAGAAGACGGCCGAGGTGCTGGAGTCGGACGGCTGGTTCCACACCGGCGACATCGGCGAGCTGTCCGCCGACGGCTATCTGCGGATCACCGACCGCAAGAAGGACCTGATCAAGACCTCGGGCGGCAAGTACATCGCGCCCGCCGAGGTCGAGGGCCAGTTCAAGGCGGTCTGCCCGTTCGTCTCCAACGTCCTGGTGCACGGCGCCAACCGGAACTTCTGCACGGCGCTGATCGCGCTGGACGAGCCGACCATCCTGACCTGGGCCAAGGAGCACGGCCTGGCGGGCAAGGACTACGCCGCGGTGGTCGCCACCGAGCAGGTCCGCGCGCTGATCGACGGCTACGTCGAGCGGGTCAACGAGGGGCTGCAGCGCTGGCAGCAGATCCGCAAGTTCCGCATTCTGCCCCGTGACCTGGACATCGAGCACGGTGAGGTCACGCCCAGCCTGAAGGTCAAGCGCCCGGTCGTCGAGCGGACCTTCAAGGACCTGCTGGACGACATGTACGCGGGGACGCGCGAGTCCTGAACGCCGGCCGCCGGGTCCGTACGTTCTCCATGCGGACGTACGGACCCGGCAGGCGTCAGGCCCGGCCGTGGCGCAGCGCCCGTACCGTTTCCTCCAGCGCGGACATCCGGGCGCGCAGTTCGCCCGCCTCGACGTCGTCGCCGGCCGCCAGCGTCTGCTCCATGAGGGCGATGCGGTCCGCCAGTTCGTCGAGGCGGTCCCGGTCCTGCTGCCGCATCCGGCGCAACTGCCGGTTCTTCTGGTGCAGTTCCAGGAAGACCTTGACCTTGGCGCGCAGCACCCAGGGGTCGAAGGGCTTGGTGAGATAGTCCGCGGCGCCCGTGGAGTAGCCGCGGAAGGCGTAGCCGGAGTCGGCGTCCGTGCCGGTCAGGAAGATGATCGGGATGTGTTTCGCCTGGTCGAGCCGCTTGATGTTGCTCGCGGTCTCGAAGCCGTCCATGCCGGGCATCAGGATGTCCAGGAGGACCACCGCGAAGTCCTGGCGGAGCAGCGCCTTCATCGCTTCCTCGCCCGACCGCGCGCGGACGAGCGGTTCACCGAGGGAGCGCAGGACGGCTTCCAGCGCGGCGAGGTTCTCCTCCATGTCGTCGACGAGGAGGATTCCTGCCCGGTCGTCGCGGTCATTGCGGGTGACGTGGATCATGAGTGGCCTCTGAACTGGTGTGCCCCTACGAAGTGCCGGCCCGGCCGGTCTCGTCGTGGTCGGCGTCGGCTGCGTGCCCATGGCTGGTCGGGGCGCCGCCGTCAGGGGCGGAGGCGGGGGCCCGGTACTGGGAGAGCAGATCGACGGCGACGTTCAGCAGCCGGTCCACGTCCAGTGGTTTGGGAAGGTACTCGTTGGCGCCGGTCTCCAGGGATTTCTCGCGGTCGCCCGGCATGGCCTTGGCCGTCAGGACGACGACCGGCAGATCGGCGTACCGGGGGGTGCGGCGGATGGCGCGGATCGTTTCGTACCCGTCCATCTCCGGCATCATGATGTCCATCAGCACGAAGTCGATGCCCGGGTTCTTGCCGAGCATCTCGATGGCCTCCCGGCCGTGCTCGGCGTAGATCACCCGCATACCGACCCGGCTGAGGACGTTCGTCAGCGCGAAGGCGTTGCGGATGTCGTCGTCGACGACCAGGGCCTGGGCTCCCGAGAGCAGTTCGCCGGTGGCGCCCTTGGCCCACTGCTCCACATTGGACACGGCGGGCCAGGCGCTTTCCTCCGGGGAGGCGGCGGGCGCGGGGACCGGCGACCGGGTGAGCTCCGGAGCGGCGGCGGGGGCCGCGTCCTCGTCGGTGTCCGCGCCGTCGTCGTCGGGCGGCTGCTCGGAGGGCTCCGCCGTGCTGTGGCAGCGGACGGGGATGCGGAAGGCGAAGGTGGAGCCGGCGCCGGGCTCGCTCTGTGCCGTGAGCGCGCCGCCGAGCAGGCCCGCGATCTCCCGGCTGATGGACAGGCCGAGGCCCGTACCGCCGTACTTTCGGTTGGTCGTGCCGTCCGCCTGCTGGAACGCCTCGAAGATGACCGGCAGTTTCTCGGCGGCGATGCCGATGCCGGTGTCGGTGACGGTGAAGGTGACGGTCTCCTCGTCCTCCCGGTCCACCCGCAGGTCGATCTTGCCCTTGGAGGTGAACTTCAGGGCGTTGGAGAGGAGGTTCCGCAGCACCTGTTTGATCCGCTTCTCGTCGCTGTACAGGTCCTTGGGCACCGTGTCGGTGACCGAGACCTCGAAGGCCAGGCCGCGGTCCAGGGTCAGCGGGCGGAAGGTGTCGTGGACGTAGTTGAGCAGCTTGATCAGCGGTACCCGGGACGGAAAGACGTCCATCCGGCCGGCTTCGATCTTGGACAGGTCGAGGATGTCGTTGATGAGCTGGAGGAGTTCGGAGCCGGAGCGGTGGATCATCGCCGCGCTCTCCACCTCGTGCCGGCTGAGGTGGCCGTGCTCGTTGTCGATGAGCATCTGGGCGAGGATCAGCAGGGAGTTCAGCGGATTGCGCAGCTCGTGCGACATGTTCGCCAGGAACTCCGTCTTGTACCGCGAGGAGCTGGCCAGCAGCGCGGCCTTCTCCTCCAGCGCGGCGTTGGAGCGCTGCAGCTCGGCCTGGCGGCGCTGCAGCTCGCCCGTGCGCTCCTGGAGCTGGCCGGCCAGCCGCTGGGACTCGCTCAGCAGCGACTCCGTACGGGAATTGGCGACGATGGTGTTGATGGCGACGCCGATGGTGTTCACGAACTGGTCGAAGAAGGCGAGGTGGACGTCGGAGAAGCGGGAGAAGGACGCCAGCTCGATCACGCCGAGGATCCGGTCCTCGAAGAGCACGGGGATGATCACGACGGTGTTCGGGGCCGCCTCGCCGAGCCCGGAGTCGACCTTGATGTAGTCGGGCGGCACCTCCTCCATCAGGATGCGCTTCTTCTCGATGGCGGCCTGGCGGACCAGGCCGTGGCCGTGCGAGCCGGGGACGGCGATGCTGGCGTCGTGCGCGGAGCCGTACCCCGCGATGAAGTCCAGCCGCAGCTCGTCGGTCTCGGCGCTGGCCAGGAAGAACGCGCCGTACTGCGCGTTCACCAGCGGCGTCAGCTCGCGCAGGATCAGGTCGGCGACCTCCACCAGATCGCGGTGGCCCTGCATCAGGCCCGCCAGCCGGGCGAGGTTGGCGTCCAGCCAGTCCTTGGCGCGGGTGGTCTCGCGGAGGTTGGAGACCATCATGTTGATGTTGTTCTTCAGCTCGTCGACCTCGCCGCGGGCCTCGACCGTGACGTTGCGCGTCATGTCGCCGGAGGCCACCGCGCTGGTCACCTCGGCGATCGCCCGGACCTGTGTGGTGAGGTTCGACGCGAGCTCGTTCACGCTGGTCGTCAGGGACTTCCAGGTGCCGTAGACGCCCTCGACGCGGGCCTGGCCGCCGAGCTGGCCCTCGCTGCCGACCTCGCGGGCCACCCGGGTCACCTCGGAGGCGAACGAGGACAGCGTGTCCACCATGGTGTTGAGGGTGGTCTTGAGCTCCAGGATCTCGCCGCGCGCGTCCACGTCGATCTTCTGTGACAGGTCGCCCTGGGCGACGGCGGTGGCGACGAGGGCGATGTTGCGTACCTGCGTCGTGAGGTTCGACGCCATGAAGTTGACGTTGTCGGTGAGGTCCTTCCAGACGCCGGACGCGCCGCGCACCTGGGCCCGGCCGCCGAGGTCGCCCTCCGTACCGACCTCACGGGCCACCCGGGTCACCTCGTCGGCGAACGCCCGTAGCTGGTCGACCATGCCGTTGACGGTGTCCTTCACCTCCAGGATCTCGCCGCGCGCGGCCACCGAGATCTTCTTCGACAGGTCGCCGTCGGCGACCGCGGTGGTGACCTGGGCGATGTTGCGTACCTGTGAGGTGAGGTTGGAGGCCATGAAGTTGACGCTGTCCGTGAGGTCCTTCCAGACTCCGGAGACGCCGCGGACCTGGGCCTGGCCGCCGAGGTTGCCCTCCGTACCGACCTCCCTGGCGACCCGGGTGACCTCGTCGGCGAACGCGGAGAGCTGGTCGACCATCGTGTTGATCGTCGTCTTCAGCTCCAGGACCTCGCCCTTGGCCTCGACCGTGATCTTCCGGCCGAGGTCGCCCTCCTTCACCGCGGTCGCCACCAGGGCGATGTTGCGCACCTGCGTGGTGAGGTTGTCCGCCATGAAGTTGACGCTGTCGGTGAGGTCCTTCCACATCCCCGACACCCCGCGCACCTGCGCCCGGCCGCCCAGCCGCCCGTCCGTACCGACCTCCCTGGCGACCCGGGTGACCTCGTCGGCGAACGCGGAGAGCTGGTCGACCATCGTGTTCACGGTCTCCTTCAGCTCCAGGATCTCGCCGCGCGCGTCGACCGTGATCTTCTGGCTGAGGTCGCCGTTGGCCACCGCGGTGGTGACCTGGGCGATGTTGCGTACCTGCGAGGTGAGGTTGGAGGCCATGAAATTGACGTTGTCGGTGAGGTCCTTCCAGACCCCGGAGACGCCCGGCACCTGTGCCCGGCCGCCCAGCCGCCCCTCCGTACCGACCTCCCTGGCGACCCGGGTGACCTCGTCGGCGAACGCCGAGAGCTGGTCGACCATCGTGTTGACCGTCAGCTTCAGCTCCAGCAGCTCGCCGGTCGCCTCCACCGTCACCTGGCGCGTCAGATCGCCGCGCGCCACCGCCGTCGTCACCGCCGCGATGTCCCGCACCTGCGCGGTCAGCCGGGCGGCCATCGTATTGACCGCCTCCGTCACATCCCGCCAACTCCCGGACAGCCCCGCCACCTTGGCCCGGCCGCCGAGCCGCCCTTCGTTGCCCGACTCGCGGGCCACCCGCGTGACCTCGCCGGTGAACAGCGACAACTGATCGACCATCGAGTTCACCGCGCGGCCCAGCCCGCAGCGGTCGCCGCGCAGTCTGCGGTGCCCGTCGTGCAGCTCCACGCGCTGGGTCAGGTCGCCGCCCGCCACCGCGTTCAGCACCTGCGTCGCCTGGGCCGCCGGGACCACCAGCGCCTCGATGATGTCGTTGGTCGCGAGCACCGAGGAAGCCCACGTGCCCGAGCCGGGACTGGCCGTCATCCGCTCGTCCAGCCGGCCCTGCCGGATCAGCTCCGAGCGCAGCCGCACCAGCTCGTCGGAGTGATGCCGCGCCCGCAGGACGATGTCGTTGAAGGCCCCGTGCAGATCGGCGAGGACGCCGTCGTACGCCACGGGGAGCCGCGTGCGGAAGTCACCGGAGGACATCGACACGAGCGCGGTCAGCAGCGGCCTGAGATCAGCCGCCCGCACCCAGCCGGTCCCTGCCTCCCGCGCATCGCGGGGCACTGCGGAATCCACCGACATAGTGACCCACTTCAGTAACTCGGTGCGAATGGGTGGGCTCAGTCTGTCACTCTGGCGATGGCGCATTCGGCGCGATTGCGGAACTGCTCGGGAGTGCTCAATGAGGACGACAACTCCGTCGGAAACCGACGTGGTGCGCAGGCCGGCCACGGCCCGGTCCGACGCCGTCCCCGCCCAGGAGAGCGGTCCGCCCGCCGACGGCCGCCCCGCCGAGGGAGCACAACCCGCCGACGATGCATACGGAACCGACGGTTTCCGCGCCGTCGGACTGCCCGGCACGCCCATCGCCGCCGGTGCCGCCCGCCAGTTCGTCCGCGCGACGCTCGCCGACTGGGTCACCCGCGGGCTGCCCGGCGCCGAGTACCTCACCGCGCGCCTCACCGACGCGGCCGAACTGCTCGTCAGCGAGCTGGTCACCAACGCCGTCGTGCACGCCGGCACCGCCGTCGAGCTGCAGTGCCGGCTGGACGAGGACGGCCCGCACACCGCCGTGACCGTGGAGGTCTCCGACCACCACCCGGCCCGCCCGGTGCGCGGCCGCCACGACGCCGTGACGGCCGAGGGGGCGGGCCGCGGCCTGCAACTGGTCGGCGCGATCGCCGACTCCTGGGGCATCACGTACCGGCGCACCCTGAAGACCGTGTGGTTCCGGGTGACGGCGGACGGGCCGGATGCGGTGTACGGACCGCCGGTGGAGATCTTCCACGCGGACCGCAGGGCGCCGGGCGGGCCGCCGGCCACCGAGCTGATGCCGCCGGGGCCGCAGCGTGTCGCGCTGCGCCGCTGCGAGGTGGAGCGGCTCCACCACGGCGCGCTGTCCTTCCTCGCCGAGGCGTCCGACCTGCTCAGCGGGCAGCTCGACGCGGACCAGGTGGCCGCGCTGGTCGCACAGCTCATCGTGCCGCGGATGGCCGACTGGTGCGCGGTGTGGCTGGACGACGGCGGGGAGTTCGGCGCGCCCCGGCTGGCCCGCGTCTGGCACGCCACGGAGTCTCGCATCGACGGGCTGCGCGAACTGCTGGAGAAGGACCCGCCGGTACTGACCGGGCGCGGCGGCGACGGCCACCCCACCGGCGCGGGCCCCTGGCCGTGGCCGGGCGAGCCCAGCGGGTTCGGCCCCGGCGGCGCGGCCCTGGCCTGCCCGCTGATCTCCGGCGTGCGCCGGCACGGCACGCTCCTGATCGGCCGGGCCGGACTGCTCCGCTTCCCCGACGAGGTCGTCTCGCTCATCGAGGACCTGGCCGGGCGGGTGGCCCGGGCCATCGCCACCGCGGACGCCTACAGCCGCCAGGAACGCATCAGCCGGGTGCTGCAGCGCCGGCTGCTGCCCGGCCGCCGCCCCGACGTGCCGGGCGTGGCCTCGGCCGTGGTGTACGAACCGCGCGAGGGCGCCTGGGCGGGCGGCGACTTCTGGGACCTCTTCCGGGCGGGCGAGGGCCGCTGGTGCTTCATGCTCGGCGACGTCTGCGGCAGCGGCCCGGAGGCGGCGGCCGTCACCGGCCTGGCCCGCCCGGTGCTGCGGCTGCTGGCCCGCGAGGGGTACGGCGTCGGCGACGTGCTGGACCGGCTGAACCGCACGGTCGCGCGGGAGGCCGCCGACTCCGTCGCCGCGGTGGCCGCCGCGGTGGTGGCGGCCGGCTCCGAGGCGGAGCTCCAGCCCGGCTACCGCGAGGAGGAAGAGCAGGCACGGTTCCTCTCCCTCCTGTACGGCGAGATCGTCCCGCACGCGGACGGCACCGGCGGCGCCCGCTGCACGCTGGCCAGTGCCGGGCACCCGCTGCCGCTGGTGCTCGGCACGGACGGCACGGTGCGGGCGGTCGCCGCGCCGCAGATGCTGCTCGGCGTCATGGAGGAGACCGAGTACGAGAGCGAGTCCTTCGACCTCGCGCCCGGCGAGACGCTGCTGTGCGTGACCGACGGCGTGACCGAGCGCCGCTCGGGCGGCCGGCTCTTCGACGACGAGGACGGCCTCGCGCAGGCCCTGGCCGAGTGCGCGGGGCTGGGCGCCGACGGCGTCGCCGAGCACCTGAGGCGCCGCGTGCACGCCTTCGGCACGGCCCCGCCGGACGACGACCTGGCGCTGCTGGTGCTGCAGGCGGTACCGGGCCCGTAGCCGGACGGCCGGGACACCCGTGGGCGGCCGCGGAGGGGATCACTCCCCGCGTGCCGGACAATGGCGGTATGCCTTCTGCACTCCCCGACGGTGAGCCCATGCCCGAGGACGGGGCGCTGCCCGCCTCCGCCCTGGACGGAGCGGGCGAGCGGCCCCTCGGGTTCTATCTGCACGTGCCGTACTGCGCGACGCGCTGCGGATACTGCGACTTCAACACCTACACCGCCACCGAGCTGCGCGGCTCCGGCGGGGTGCTCGCCTCCCGCGAGAACTACGCCGACACCCTCATCGAGGAGATCCGGCTCGCCCGCAAGGTCATGGGCGACGACCCGCGCCGCGTCGAGACGGTCTTCGTCGGCGGCGGCACGCCCACGCTGCTGCCCGCCGCCGACCTCTCCCGCATGCTCGCCGCCATCCGCGACGAATTCGGCTTCACACCGGACGCGGAGATCACCACGGAGGCGAACCCGGAGTCCGTCGACCCCCGGTATCTGGCGGAGCTGCGCTCCGGCGGCTTCAACCGTGTCTCCTTCGGCATGCAGAGCGCCCGGCAGCACGTCCTGAAGATCCTCGACCGTACGCACACCCCCGGGCGCCCCGAAGCGTGCGTCGCCGAGGCCCGCGCCGCCGGCTTCGACCACGTCAACCTCGACCTGATCTACGGCACGCCCGGCGAGACCGACGACGACTGGCGCGCCTCCCTGGACGCGGCGGTCGGCGCGGGCCCCGACCACGTCTCCGCGTACGCGCTGATCGTCGAGGAGGGCACCCAGCTCGCCCGCCGCATCCGCCGCGGCGAGGTCCCGATGACCGACGACGACGAGCACGCCGACCGCTACCTCATCGCCGAGGAAACCCTCACCGCCGCGGGCTTCGCCTGGTACGAGGTCTCCAACTGGGCCACGTCGCAGCCCGCCCGCTGCCGCCACAACGAGCTGTACTGGACCGGCGCCGACTGGTGGGGCGCGGGCCCCGGCGCGCACAGCCACGTCGGCGGCGTCCGCTGGTGGAACGCGAAGCACCCGGCCGCGTACGCCCAGGCCCTGACCGAGGGCCGCTCCCCGGGCGCGGGCCGCGAGCTCCTCTCCGAGGAGGACCGCCGCGTCGAACGCATCCTCCTGGAGCTGCGGCTGGCGGCGGGGTGCCCGCTGTCCCTCCTGCGGCCGACCGGCCTCGCGGCGGCCGAGAAGGCGCTCGCGGACGGCCTGCTGGACCCCGGCCCGTACGAGGCCGGGCGGGCGGTCCTGACCCTGCGTGGGCGACTACTGGCGGACGCGGTGGTGCGGGACTTGGTGGACTGATCACTCGCCCGGGTGAACCCCTGCGGTTACGAGGGGGACCTGCCTACGCTGTCCTTAGGCTGCCGTCGCAAGAACGCGGCGCGATGTGGAGGGCCACGGAGATGACCGTTGTGGACGATCACCGGATGACCCAGATCTTCCAGAACCTGGAGGTTCCCGAGGGCGTCAAAGTTGAGCTTCTCAGGGGGAACATCGTGATGATGGCGGCGCCCGACCTCGTGCACAACGAGATCGTCGAGTCGGTACAGGACCAGATCCCCCGGCGCGCATGGATGCGTCTCCAGACACAGGACATCACGGTCCCGTGCGAAGCGAGTGAGCCTGTCCCGGACCTGGTGGTGCTGGCGCGCGATGCTCGCCCGGAGACGGGGCCGATCCCGTCCGGGGTGATCGCGACGGTCGTCGAGGTCGTTTCCAAGACCAGCGTCGATCATGACTACGGAATCAAGCGCTCGATCTACGCTGCGGGCAAGGTGCCCGCGTACTTGATCATCGACCCCATCGTCGCCCAGTGCGTTCTGCTCACTCAGCCTGTCGGCGCTGGGGACGAAGCGGACTACCGGACCCAGCAGATCACGAAGTTCGGTGAATCCCTTCCGCTACCCTTGCTCGGCGCCGAGCTGGACACCAGCGAGTTCGACACATACAAGGGCGTCAGGCCGCACTCCCGGCCGTAACGAAATCGATCAGTTCCTCCACCCGTCCCAGCAGCGCCGGCTCCAGGTCCTTGTACGAGTGGACCGAGCCGAGGATGCGCTGCCAGGCCGCGCCAGTGTTCTCCGGCCAGCCGAGGGACCGGCAGACCCCCGTCTTCCAGTCCTGGCCGCGTGGCACCGACGGCCATTCCGCAATGCCCACCGACGACGGCTTCACGGCTTCCCAGATGTCGATGTAGGGGTGGCCGACGATCAGGACGTTCGCGTCCGTGACCGAGGCCGCGATGCGGGACTCCTTGGAGCCGGGGACCAGGTGGTCGACGAGGACGCCGAGGCGGGCGTCGGGGCCGGGGGAGAAGGAGCGGACGATCGCGGGGAGGTCGTCGATGCCTTCGAGGTACTCGACGACGACGCCTTCGATGCGGAGGTCGTCGCCCCAGACGCGTTCGACCAGCTCGGCGTCGTGGCGGCCCTCCACGTAGATGCGCCCGGCGCGGGCGACCCGGGCGCGGGCGCCGGGGACGGCGAGGGAGCCGGAGGCGGTACGGGCCGGGCCCTGCTGCCGGGGCTGCGCAGACGGCCGTACGAGGGTGACGACCTTGCCTTCGAGCAGGAAGCCGCGGGGCGTCATCGGGAAGACGCGGTGCTTGCCGAAGCGGTCCTCCAGGGTGACCGTCGGCCCCTCGGCCGTCTTCTCGCAGCGGATGACGGCACCGCAGTAGCCGGTGGTGATCTCTTCGACGACCAGGTCGGGCTCCGCGGGGACCTCGGGGGCGGGCTTCTGCTTCTTCCAAGGAGGGGTGAGGTCCGGCCCGTACTCTCTGCTGCGCATTCGACAGACGATATGCGGGGAGCGAGGCGTCCGTGGGGGCTATTCGGGCGACACGCCGAAGCGGCGGGCCAGGTCGTCGCGCTGGGTGCGGACGAAGCGGGCATCCACGACGGCGCCGTGGCCGGGGACGTAGCGGGCGTCCTCGCCGCCGAGGGAGAGGAGCCGGTCCAGCGCGGCCGGCCAGCAGGCGGGGAGCGCGTCGGGGCCGGCCTGCGGCTCGCCCGACTCCTCGACGAGATCGCCGCAGAACACCACCTCGGGTCCGCCCGCGCCGCCCTGCACGCACACCGCCAGGTCGTGCGCGCTGTGCCCGGGACCGACGTTCGCCAGCAGGACGTGCCGGTCGCCCAGGTCCAGGGTGCGTTCGCCGCAGACCGTGTGCTGCGGGACCACCAGGGTGTCCACCGCGTCGGCCGCCGCGTCCGGGTCGGCCCCGTGCCGTACCGCGTCGGAGAGCAGCGCCTCCGGCTCGCGGCGCAGCAGCTCGGCCATGCCGGTCGCGCCGAAGACCGTCACACCCGCGAACGCCGCCGTGCCCAGTACATGATCGAAGTGCGGGTGGGTGAGGGCGATGTGGGACACCTCACGGCCCAGTACGCCACGCACCTGGCGGCGCAGCTCGGAGCCCTCGGCCAGCCCGGACCCGGTGTCGACCAGAAGAACGCCGGTGGTCCCGGCCACGACACCGACCGTGGCGTCCCAGTGCGGCAGCCGGCGCCGGGCGACCCCGTCGGCGAGCCGCTCCCACCCTGCCTCTTCCCAACTCGTGCGCATACCGCGACGCTAGCCCGTATACCGCGAAAACGCGCGCGGCCGACCGGCTGACCTGGGCGTATCCCGGGGACACGGAGCCGCCGCGGCGCGATACGGTGGCCCGCCGGGCCGCGCGCCGCGGTGCCCGGCCTTGCCCTGCCCGTGCTACCCGGCCGTACACTGGTCAGGGTTTGGCACTCGGACCGGTCGAGTGCCAGGGACAGTCGGCCGGACCCCGGCCGGACAGGCGGCCGCGGAGGCCCAGGGGAGAGCGCGGGACTGGAGGTGTGCGCGATGCTCAGCGAACGCAGACTCGAAGTGCTGCGTGCCATCGTCCAGGACTACGTGGGCACCGAGGAGCCGGTCGGCTCCAAGGCGCTCACGGAGCGCCACCGGCTCGGTGTCTCGCCGGCCACGGTCCGTAATGACATGGCGGTGCTGGAGGAGGAGGGCTTCATCGCCCAGCCTCACACGAGCGCCGGACGCATCCCCACCGACAAGGGCTACCGCCTCTTCGTCGACAAGCTGGCGGCCGTAAAGCCGCTCTCCGGCCCCGAGCGCCGGGCGATCCACAGCTTCCTCGACAGCGCGGTGGACCTCGACGACGTCGTGGCCCGTACGGTACGGCTGCTCGCGCAGCTCACCCGGCAGGTCGCGGTGGTCCAGTACCCCTCGCTGACCCGGTCCACCGTCCGGCACGTCGAGCTGCTGTCGCTGGCCCCGGCCCGGCTGATGCTCGTCCTGATCACGGACACCGGGCGGGTCGAGCAGCGCATGATCGACTGCCCGGCGCCGTTCGGCGAAACGTCCCTGGCGGACCTGCGGGCCCGGCTCAACAGCAGGGTCGTGGGGCGCCGGTTCACCGATGTGCCGCAGCTGGTGCAGGACCTTCCCGAGTCCTTCGAGGCGGAGGACCGCGGCACGGTCTCGACAGTGCTGTCGGTGTTGCTGGAGACTCTGGTGGAGGAGACCGAAGAGCGGCTGATGATCGGCGGTACCGCCAATCTCACGCGCTTCGGACATGATTTCCCGCTGACGATCCGGCCGGTGCTGGAGGCACTCGAGGAGCAGGTCGTGCTCCTCAAGCTGCTGGGAGAGGCCAAGGATTCGAGCATGACCGTGCGCATCGGGCACGAGAACGCTCACGAGGGCCTCACTTCCACATCGGTCGTCGCAGTCGGCTACGGTTCGGGCGACGAGGCAGTCGCCAAACTCGGCGTGGTCGGACCGACCCGCATGGACTACCCCGGAACGATGGGAGCGGTACGCGCAGTGGCACGTTACGTCGGACAGATCCTGGCGGAGTCGTAAGTGGCCACGGACTATTACGCGGTCCTCGGTGTCAGCCGCGACGCCTCGCAGGACCAGATCAAGAAGGCTTTCCGGCGGCTGGCGCGCGAGCTGCACCCGGACGTGAACCCGGATCCCAAGACCCAGGAGCGGTTCAAGGAGATCAACGCCGCTTACGAGGTGCTGTCGGACCCGCAGAAGAAGCAGGTCTACGACCTCGGCGGCGACCCGATGTCCCAAGGCGGCGGCGCCGGCGGGGCCGGCTTCGGCGCGGGCTTCGGGAACTTCTCCGACATCATGGACGCGTTCTTCGGCACGGCGTCGCAGCGCGGGCCGCGCTCGCGCACCCGCCGCGGCCAGGACGCCATGATCCGGCTGGACGTGGAGCTGCACGAGGCCGCGTTCGGTACGACCAAGGACATCCAGGTCGACACCGCGATCGTGTGTACGACCTGTACGGGCGAGGGCGCCGCGCCCGGCACCTCCGCGCAGACCTGTGACATGTGCCGCGGCCGCGGTGAGGTCTCGCAGGTCACCCGGTCCTTCCTGGGCCAGGTCATGACCTCGCGGCCGTGCCCGCAGTGCCAGGGCTTCGGCACGGTCGTGCCGACCCCGTGCCCCGAGTGCGCCGGCGACGGCCGCATCCGGTCCCGTCGTACGCTCACGGTCAAGATCCCGGCCGGTGTCGACAACGGCACCCGGATCCAGCTCGCGGGCGAGGGCGAGGTCGGCCCCGGCGGCGGTCCCGCCGGCGACCTGTACGTCGAGATCCACGAGGTCGCGCACCCGGTCTTCCAGCGGCGCGGCGACGACCTGCACTGCACGGTCACGATCCCGATGACCGCGGCGGCACTGGGCACGAAGTGCCCGCTGGAGACGCTGGACGGGGTACGGGACGTCGACATCCGGCCCGGCACCCAGTCCGGCCAGTCCATCCCGCTGCACGGCTGCGGCATCACGCATCTGCGCGGCGGCGGCCGCGGCGACCTGGTCGTCCACGTCGAGGTCCAGACCCCGGGCAAGCTCGACCCGGAGCAGGAGGAGCTGCTGCGCCGGCTCGCCAAGCTCCGCGGCGAGGAGCGCCCGACGGGCCAGTTCCAGCCGGGCCAGCAGGGGCTGTTCTCGCGGTTGAAAGATGCCTTCAACGGACGATGAGCAGCACGGCCGGGGGTCCGGGGGTTGTCCCCCGGGAGATACAGCCAACGGACGATGAGGCAGAGGGGCGGGGCCGTCCTTACGGATGGTGAATCGCTCCGGAATATGCGTACCGTCACGGTCGCCCCGATTGAGGGGGCGGCCGTGACGCGTGACACGATGTGGGCATGCCCACCGCGCTGACCGATCTGTGCCGCCACCCGATCGTGCAGGCCCCCATGGCGGGTGGCGCCTCGTGCCCCGAGCTGGCCGCCGCCGTCAGTGCGGCCGGCGGCCTCGGCTTCCTCGCGGCCGGATACAAGACGGCCGACGGCATGTACCAGGAGATCAAGCAGGTACGCGGGCTGACCGACCGCCCCTTCGGCGTGAACCTCTTCATGCCGCAGCCGGAGCTCGCCGACGCCGCCGCCGTCGAGGTCTACCGCGAACAGCTCGCGGGCGAGGCCACCTGGTACGAGACCGAGCTCGGCGACACCGCGGGCTCCGCCGACGACGGGTACGACGCCAAGCTCGCGATCCTCCGCGAGGACCCCGTACCGGTGGTCTCCTTCACCTTCGGCTGCCCCGACCGCAAGACCCTGCAGGCCCTCGACAGGGCCGGCACGTACACCGTCGTCACCGTCACCACGGCCGCCGAGGCGCGGGCCGCGCAGGAGGCGGGCGCCCACGCCGTGTGCGTCCAGGGCATAGAGGCGGGCGGCCACCAGGGCACGCACCGCGACGACCAGCAGAGCGACGGTAGGGGAGCGGGCGTCGGCCTGCTCACGCTGATCGCCGAGGTCCGGGAGGCCGTCCGGCTCCCGGTGATCGCCGCGGGCGGGCTGATGCGCGGCGCGCAGATCGCCGCCGTACTGGCCGCGGGCGCGGCCGCGGCCCAGCTCGGCACGGCCTTCCTGGCCTGCCCCGAGTCCGGCGCCCACCCGCTGCACAAGCAGGCGCTGACCGACCCGCTGTTCACCCGTACCGAGCTCACCCGGGCGTTCTCGGGACGCCCGGCCCGCGGCCTGGCGAACCGTTTCCTGCGCGAGCACGGCCCGTACGCTCCGGCCGCCTACCCGGCCGTCCACTACCTCACCTCCCCGGTACGCAAGGCCGCCGCCAAGGCCGGCGACCCGCAGGCCATGAGCCTGTGGGCGGGCCAGGGCCACCGGCTGGCCCGGCAGCTGCCCGCGGCCGAGCTGACGGAGGTACTGGTGGCCGAACTGGCCGCCGCACGCGACCTGTTGAACCCCTCCGGCGCCGCCGGAACCGGACCCCTCGGGAGTACCTCGTGACCGCCCCGGTCTTCCTCGTCGACTCGCTGGCCGGCGCCGCGCCCGGCGCGACCCTCACCCTGGACGGCCCCGAGGGGCGGCACGCGGTGTCGGTACGGCGGCTGCGCGCCGGCGAGGAGATCGTGCTGACGGACGGCGCGGGCACCGGCGCGTACGGGACGGTCGCCGCGGTCGAGGGCAAGGACCGCCTCGATGTGGCCGTGACGGAGGTACGGACCGAGGAGGCGCCGCGGCCGCGCATCACCGTCGTACAGGCGCTGCCCAAGGGCGACCGCGGCGAACTGGCCGTGGAGACCATGACCGAGACCGGCGTGGACGCGATCGTGCCGTGGCAGGCGTCGCGTTGTGTGACGCAGTGGAAGGGCGAGCGGGGCGCCAAGTCGCTGACGAAGTGGCGCAATACGGCGCGCGAGGCCGGGAAGCAGGCCCGCCGGCTGACGTTCCCTGAGGTCGCGGATGCGGCCTCGACGAAGGACGTGGCCGCGCTGCTGTCCGGCGCCGAATTTGCCGCCGTACTGCACGAGGAGGGCAGCGAGCCGCTGGCCCGCGCCGAACTCCCCGCCGACGGCGGCATCGTGCTCGTCGTCGGCCCCGAGGGCGGCGTCTCGCCGGAGGAGTTGGAGCTGTTCGCGGCGGCCGGCGCGAAGCCGTACCGGCTGGGGGCGAGCGTACTGCGCACCTCCACCGCCGGCACGGCCGCGGCCGCGCTGCTGCTGGGGCGTACCGGCCGCTGGGACTGAGCCCGGCCGGTGGGGCCGAGCGCCCGGTGGGGCTGAGCGCCCGGCCGGTACGGGGTCAGATCAGGGTCGCGTCGATCGTGATGTTCTTGACGGCCGCCAGGGCCTGGCTGACCGGGCAGTTCTTCTTGGCGTCCTCGGCGGCCGCCTGGAAGTCCGCCTCCGAGAGGCCGGGGACGCCGGCCTTCACGGTCAGCGCGATGGTGGTGATGCCCTCACCCGGCTGGAACGTGACGTCGGCCTGGGTGTCGAGCGTCTCCACGGTGTAGCCCTGACCGGCCAGAGCGTGCGAGAACGCCATGGAGTAGCAGGAGGAATGGGCCGCCGCGATCAGCTCCTCGGGGCTGGTCGTGCCGTTCGGCTGCTCGGTGCGGGCCGGCCAGTTCACGTCGTACGTACCGATGTTGGAGGAGGCGAGGGTCACCTGGCCCTTGCCCTCCATCAGGTTGCCTTCCCAGTGGGTCCTGGCCGTGCGCGTCGCTGCCATGTGGGTCACTCCCGTATGTGGCGGAACCTGGTTCTTCGGGGCCCAGGCTAGTGATGATCGGCGCGGCCGGGGGAGCGCCGCGCGGAGTTGGCCGGAGCGGGCCTGTCGGGCCGTACGGCGGCAATGGCACGCTGCGGGGCATGAAGGGACGCGTGCGGGGCCGTTGGTTACGGGCGTTGGCAGCGGCGGGTGCCGCGGGTGCGGTGGCTGCCGGAACAGCGGCATGTGAGCCATCGAGCTACTCCAACACCTCGGCGATAGCGGTGACCACTGACCGCCAGGGGACCCGGGCACTGGAGTGGGAAAGCGTCGACGTGCGGTGGCTGAGCTGCACGGCGTCGGCCCCGAACGGCGGCCGGCCGGCACCGACGGGAACGGCCGCCGCCACCCCGGCCGCCGCGGGCGACCGCGCCCGGGTCGACTGCCAGGGTGAGACGGTGAGCGGCGAGCGGATCACCATCCGGGGGCCGGTGACCAGGGAGGTCAGCGGCCGGTGCGTGGAGGGGAACAACCTGACCGCCCGGGTCGGCGACCGGGTGGTCTTCCGCACGAACACCATCGGCAACTGCGATGCGCCTGCGGCGGACGCCTCACCGGACGCCGACAACCCGGGTAACCCCGATAGCCCTGATAACCCTGGCAACCCTGATGACTCCGGCAATCCTGGTAACTCCGATAACCCGGGGTCCGGGAGCGACGAGGGCGGGAACGAGAACGGCGGGGGTGGCGGTCAGAACGGCGACGGCCACGACGACGGCAAGTGGCAGGAAGACGGTAAGTGGCACGACGACGGTAAGTGGCAGGACGACGGCAGCCACGACGACGGTAACCACGACGACGGTCACCACGACGACGGTAACCACGACGACTGCCCGGACGGCGAGCACGGCGACGACGGCAAGTGGCACGACGGCAAGGACGACAACGGCGACGCCCACGGCGACCGCGCGGCACGCCAGTAGCCGCCGCCGCGCTCCCGATCGGTACGATCAGGGTCGTACGAGCCGACGACCCGTGAGGAGCGCACCCGGTGGCGGGAGAACCGCAGGCCGACTGCCTGTTCTGCAAGATCGTGGCGGGCGACGTGCCCGCGACGATCGTCCGAGAGACCGAGACGACCGTCGCCTTCCGCGACATCAACCCCCAGGCGCCCACCCACGTCCTGGTGATCCCCAAGGTCCACCACCCGGACGCCGCGTCCCTGGCCGCCGCCGAGCCGCAGGTCGCCGCCGACGTGCTGTGCGAGGCGCGCAAGGTCGCCGAGGAGGACAAGGTCGACGGCACCGGCTTCCGCATCGTCTTCAACACCGGTACCGGCGCGGGCCAGACCGTCTTCCACGCGCACGCCCACGTCCTCGGCGGCCGCGGCCTCAACTGGCCCCCCGGATAGTCAGCGCCTTGTCCGTACGCGAACTGGTCGTCCTCGGTACCGCCAGCCAGGTACCCACCCGGCACCGCAACCACAACGGCTACCTGCTGCGCTGGGACGGCGCGGGGCTGCTCTTCGACCCCGGCGAGGGGACGCAGCGGCAGATGCTGCGCGCCGGGGTGGCCGCGCACGACGTCAACCGGCTGTGTGTCACGCACTTCCACGGCGACCACAGCCTGGGCCTGGCCGGGGTGATCCAGCGGATCAACCTCGACCGGGTGCCGCATCCGGTCACCGCCCACTACCCCGCGAGCGGGACGCACTTCTTCGAGCGGCTGCGTTATTCGACGGCGTACCGGGAGACCGTGAAGCTGCGGCAGGAGCCGGTGTCCGGCGACGGCGGCGCGATCGCCGACACGCCCGCGTACACCCTCACCGCGCGCCGGCTCTCGCACCCCGTCGAGTCCTACGGCTACCGCCTCCAGGAGCCGGACGGGCGGCGGATGCTGCCCGAGCGGCTGGCCGAACACGGCATTTCCGGCCCCGAGGTGGGCCGGCTGAGCCGGGAGGGCGCGATCGTCCGAGAAGACGGCCGGGCGGTCACCCTGGAGGAGGTCAGCGAGGTACGGCCGGGCCAGTCGTTCGCGTTCGTGATGGACACCCGGCTGTGCGCCGGCGCGCACGAGCTCGCGGCGGGCTGCGACATGCTCGTCATCGAGTCCACGTTCCTGGACGGCGACCGGCAGCTGGCCGCCGAGCACGGCCACCTGACGGCGGGCCAGGCGGCCATGGTCGCGCGCAACGCCGGCGTCCGGCACCTGGTGCTCACGCACTTCTCGCAGCGGTACAGCGACCCGTCGGAGTTCGAGCGGGAGGCCCGGGAGGCGGGCTACGACGGCGAACTGACGGTGGCCCGGGACCTGTTGCGGGTACCGCTTCCGAAGCGGCGCTGAGCACTGCCGGGGATGCCAGCGGTGCCCGTTACGGCAGGTAGTACATCGGGTTCGGCAGCTTGAAGGTGCGGTCCGCGTAGCCGCCCTGCAGGTCGGAGTGCTGGTCACCGAAGTTGGCGACGATGTCGTACCCCTGGGACTCGATGTGCTTGCGGGTGCCCGACTTGTACTCGATGGTCGAGCAGCCGGTGCCGCAGGACAGGTACGACGGCGGGTTTTCCTTGTTCTTGAGGTAGACGTGTCGGCGGTCGAGCGGGACGTCGTAGCCGACGTTCTTCAGGTTGCGGACGCTCCAGTCGCGCTGGGCCTCCTTGCGGCCGGTCACGAAGAAGACCTCGTAGCCCTTGGCGCGGGCGTGGTTCACCAGCGCGTCCATCCCGAAGACCGGCTCCATGTCGTGGCTCTTCAGGTACGCGTCCTGGGCCTTCTCGTTGAAGGCGAAGCCGATCTGCAGCTCGAAGTTGTAGGTGAGCAGGGTGGTGTCGTCCATGTCGAGGACGATGGCGGGCTTGCCGGAGCCGTGGTGGTTCCGGGCGGCGTCGTCCAGGTACCGCTGTGCCTTCGCCTCGATGCCGTGCACCTGGCGGGCGTAGTTGCTCTTCGGCGAGGCGTAGTGCTCGCCGTCGGCGGTGACGGTGTCGCCGTAGTACGCCTTGATCTTGTCCTGGACCTGGGTGAGGTTCGGTATCTCCTTGTCCGAGCGCGGGACGGAGTGTTCGGCGGTGGCCTGGCCGACGCCGAACGCGGTGGTGGCGGCGACGGCAGCCGCGGCGGCGACGGCGCCCAGGCGCGCACGGAAGCGCATGTGGATCTCCTGCGGAGTAGGGGCGGAAAGAGGGACCCCGGTAGATCTAGCAGGCGTTGCTTCTGCGTATCTACGCGCGGAGATTAAATCGTTGGCAAAGCATTTCCAGGCGTACGGAGTGCCGGTGAGTGTCTGTACGGAGTGTCTGTCGGTACCCGTACCGGACTGTCTGCACTCTTGACGGCCGATATGCCTGTCTCTAGCCTCCATTCTCATCCGTGGACGCCATCTACATATGGAGACAGGCCCATGACGGTCATCGAACGGCTGCGCGCGGGCATGGCTCGCGGCGTACTGTCCTTCCCCCTCACCTCCTTCGCCGACGACGGCGCGCTGGACCTGCCCGCGTACCGCGACTACCTCGCGAGCCGGATCGCCGCCGGGCCCGGCGCGCTCTTCCCGGCCTGCGGCACGGGCGAGTTCTTCTCGCTGGACGAGGACGAGTACGGCCGGGTGATCAGGGCCGCCGTCGAGGTGGCGGACGGGCGGCTGCCGGTCGTCGCCGGCGTGGGCTACGGCTGGGCGCAGGCAGCCCGGTTCGCCAGGATCGCCGAGGACGCCGGGGCCGACGCGGCCCTGCTGATGCCGCACTACCTCGTCAGGGCCCCGCAGGACGGCCTGGTCGCCCAGGTGCGCGAGGTCGCGGCCCGCACCCGCCTGCCGCTGATCGCCTACCAGCGCGACCACGTCACCTTCACCGCCGACAGCGTCCGCCGGATCGCCGAGATCCCCGGCGTCATCGGGCTCAAGGACGGCCACAGCGACCTGGACCGGCTGCAGCGCGGCAAGCTCGCCGCGCCCGACGGCTTCCTGTTCTTCAACGGCGCCGCCACCGCCGAACTGCAGGCCCGCGCCTACGCGAGCCTGGGCATCACCGCGTACTCCTCCGCCGTGCACGCCTTCGCGCCCGAGATCGCCGGTGCCTTCTTCGCGGCGCTCGGCGCGCACGACGACACCACCGTCGAGAAGCTCCTGACCGGCTTCTACATCCCCTTTGTGGAGCTCCGCGACCGGGTGCCGGGATACGCGGTGTCGCTGGTCAAGGCGGCGGCCCGGCTGCGCGGGCTGCCCGTCGGCCCCGTGCGCGCCCCGCTCACCGACCCGACCCCCGCCGACCTCACCGACCTCGCGGCGCTCCTGGAGCGCGGCCTCGGCCTGGTAGGAGCCACCCGATGACCCGTACGGAACTCACGATGTCCCGCACGGAACTGACGATCGCCGAAGTCCGGCTCACCCCGATCCTCGTCGCCGACCCGCCGCTGCTGAACACCCAGGGCGTGCACCAGCCCTACACCCCCCGGCTGATCGTCGAGGTGGTCACCGAGGGCGGCGCGACCGGCCTCGGCGAGACCTACGGCGACACCAAGTACCTCGACATCGCCCGGCCGTTGGCCGGTGCGCTCATCGGCCGCTCGGTCACGGATCTGAACGCGCTTCCCGTAGTGGCCGCCGAGGTCTGCGGTGACTCGCCGGGCGCCACCGCCGCGGGCGCGGTCGACGTCGGCGGGCTGCGCGGCGTCCAGACCGCCGACAAGCTGCGCCTCTCCGTCCTCTCCGGCTTCGAGGTCGCCTGCCTGGACGCCTGGGGCCGGGCCACCGGACTCCCCGTGCACGCCCTGCTCGGCGGCAAGGTACGCGACCGCGTCGACTACAGCGCGTACCTCTTCTACCGCTGGGCCGAGCACCCGGGCGGCCGCGGCGAGCCCGACGACTGGGCGGCGGCCACCGACCCGGCGGGCGTGGTCGCGCAGGCCCGCCGCCTCGCCGACACCTACGGCTTCCGCTCGTTCAAGCTCAAGGGCGGGGTCCACGAGCCGGCCGAGGAGATCGCCGCGGTCCGCGCGCTGGCCAAGGAGTTCCCCGGACAGCCGCTCCGGTTGGACCCCAACGGCGCCTGGTCGGTGGAGACCTCGCTGCAGGTCGCCGAGGAGCTCAAGGACGTACTGGAGTACCTGGAGGACCCGGCGAGCGGCACGGACCGGATGGCCCAGGTGGCGGCCCGTACGGAGATTCCGCTCGCCACCAACATGTGCGTGACGACCTTCGACGAGATCGCCGAGGCGTTCACCCGCGGCGCCGTCCAGGTCGTCCTCTCCGACCACCACTACTGGGGCGGCCTGCGCAACACCCGCGAACTGGCCGCGATCTGCCGTACGTTCGGCGTCGGCGTCTCCATGCACTCCAACACCCATCTGGGCATCAGCCTCGCCGCGATGACGCAGGTCGCGGCCACCGTCCCGGATCTGAGGTACGCCTGCGACACGCACTACCCCTGGCAGACCGAGGACGTCCTCACCGAGCGGATCGCCTTCGACGGCGGCGCCGTCGCGGTCACCGACAGCCCGGGACTGGGCGTCGAACTCGACCGCGACCGCCTCGCCGCGCTGCACCGGCGCTGGCTGGACGACGACGGCAGTCAGCGCGACCGGGACGACGCGGCGGCGATGCGGATCGCCGACCCGGAGTGGACGACGCCGGCCGTGCCGCGCTGGTAACCGCGAGCGCGGCGGCGAGCGCCGCCCGGCGCCGGGAGCCGGGGTGTCGCCCTCTGGGCGGGAATGCGCGGAACGCGTACGGTATGGGTCCGTCCCGTACGTGATCATCGAGAGGGGCCGCCCCCATGGCACAGCAAGTACGCGGAGTCATCGCACCCGGCAAGGACCAGCCGGTGCGCGTCGAGACGATCGTCGTGCCGGACCCGGGCCCCGGCGAGGCCGTGGTCCAGGTCCAGGCGTGCGGTGTGTGCCATACGGACCTGCATTACAAGCAGGGCGGGATCAATGATGAGTTCCCGTTCCTGCTGGGGCATGAGGCCGCTGGTGTCGTGGAGTCGGTGGGGGAGGGCGTTTCGGACGTCTCGCCCGGCGATTTCGTCATTCTGAATTGGCGTGCGGTGTGCGGGCAGTGCCGGGCGTGTCTGCGGGGGCGTCCGCAGTACTGGTTCGATACGCACAATGCGCGGCAGAAGATGACGCTGACGGACGGTACGGAGCTGTCGCCGGCCCTCGGTATTGGTGCGTTCGCGGAGAAGACGCTGGTGGCGGCGGGGCAGTGCACGAAGGTGGATCCGGCGGTGTCGCCCGCGGTGGCGGGGTTGCTGGGGTGCGGTGTGATGGCCGGTATCGGGGCTGCGATCAACACCGGCAATGTGGGTCGGGGCGACTCTGTTGCCGTGATCGGCTGCGGGGGTGTTGGTGATGCGGCGATCGCGGGGGCCCGGCTCGCTGGCGCTGCGAAGATCATCGCGGTGGACATCGACGACCGGAAGCTGGAGAAGGCGTTGTCCATCGGCGCCACGCACTCGGTGAATTCCAAGGTCGCCGATCCGGTGGAGGCGATCCGCGAGCTGACCGGTGGCTTCGGCGCGGACGTGGTCATCGAGGCGGTCGGCCGTCCCGAGACGTACAAGCAGGCGTTCTACGCCCGCGACCTGGCGGGCACTGTCGTGCTGGTGGGCGTGCCGACGCCGGAGATGAAGCTGGAGTTGCCGTTGCTGGATGTCTTCGGGCGGGGCGGGGCGCTCAAGTCGTCCTGGTACGGCGACTGTCTGCCGTCCCGTGACTTCCCGATGCTCGTTGATCTGCATCAGCAGGGGCGGCTGGATCTGGGGGCGTTCGTGACGGAGACGATCGGGATCGGGGACGTGGAGAAGGCGTTCGCGCGGATGCATGAGGGCGATGTGCTGCGTTCGGTGGTGGTGCTGTGATGGCGGCGCGCATCGAGCACCTGGTCACCTCCGGGACGTTCTCGCTGGACGGCGGGACGTGGGAGGTGGACAACAATGTGTGGATCGTCGGGGACGACGAGGAAGCGGTGGTCATCGATGCCGCGCACGACGCCGATGCCATCCTCGCGGCGCTCGGCGGGCGGCGGCTGCGTGCCGTGCTCTGTACGCACGCGCACGACGACCACATCGACGCGGCGCCCGCGCTGGCGTCCCGTACCGGCGCCATGATCCATCTCCACCCCGACGACCTGCCGCTGTGGAAGCTGACCTATCCGGGCAGCCCCCCGGACCGGGAGCTGACGGACGGGCAGGTGCTGACCATCGCCGGTACGGATCTGACCGTGCTGCACACGCCGGGGCACGCGCCCGGCGCGGTCTGCTTCCACGCGCCGGATCTCGGGGTCGTCTTCAGCGGGGACACGCTCTTCCAGGGCGGGCCCGGCGCGACCGGGCGGTCGTTCTCGGACTTCCCGACCATCGTCGAGTCGATCCGGAAGCGGCTGCTGACCCTGCCGCCGCAGACGAAGGTACTCACCGGGCACGGCGACCCGACGACCATCGGGGACGAGGCGCCGCATTTGGAGGAGTGGATCGCGCGCGGCCACTGAAAGGGGGCCGCACCGGCGTCACTTGCTACCGGTTTTCGAACCTTTGCGCCGCTATCCCATGCGTACCAGGAGTGCGGCCGGTTACCGTGCTCGGTATGGCAACCAGCACCGCACCGACCGCTCCTGGCTACGCCCTGCTGATTGCCGCCGATCCGCCGGTGCGTCGGCCGCTGTCGGCGACCGCCGCGCTGCCGCAGCTGGCGGCCGTCCCGCCGGCGCGGCTCGTGGGCGCTCCGTACGCCAGCGCCGTACAGCTGGCGAACCCGGACGACCCGAATACGGTGCTGACCCACATCCGCACCGCGGCCGCCGTCGACGGGCCGCTGCTGATCTACGTCGCGGGGCACCTCCAGGTCGACGCGCGGCAGGGCAAACCGCATCTGGCGCTGGCCCGGACCGTGCCCCGCACGGTCCGGTACACGGCGCTGCCGTGGCACTGGCTCGCCGCGGAGCTGCAGCATCGGCCGCCGGGCAGTACGACGGTGCTGGCGGACCTGGCGGCGGGGCCGGAGGTCTGGCATGACCTGGGCAGCGGGAAGCTGTCGCTGGGCGGACCGTTCCTGCTGTACGGCACGGTGCAGCGGAGCGACAAGCGGAACCGGCTCGCGCCGGCGTACACGCATGCTCTGACGAGGGTGTTGCGGGCGGTGGGGGAGACGGGGACGGCGGCGGTGCGGCCCAGTACGGAGGAGTTGCACGACTGGGCGCTGCGTGAGGCGGGGCTGGACGGTGGGGTGACGTTGTGGCTGGCGCCGGAGCGGCCGATGGCGTGGAGGGAGGCGCCGGTACCGGTACCGGCGCCGAGTCCGGGTCCTGGGCCGGTTGCTGGGGGTGTGGCTGTACCGGCTGCCGCGCATACGTCCGCGCCCGTGTCTGCTCCGGCGCCCACGCCCGCGCCTGCACCGGCTTCCGCTCCGGCGCCTGCACCGGCGTCTGCACCGGCTCCTGCTCGGGCGTCTGCGCCCGCTGTGGCGCCCGCGCCCACCCCGGCGCCCGAGCCCGCGTCTGATCCGAGGCTCGCGCCCGCTCCCGCTCCGGCTGCCACGCCCGAGCCCGCCCCGGCTCCTGAGCCCGCGCCCGCTCCCGTGCCGGCGCAGCCCACGCAGCCCGCCCAGCCGCCGATTCCCGTAGTGGCCGCCATACCCCCGGTGCCCGGTGCGGCGCCTGCCGTCGACCCGCATCACGCCGTGTTCGCCGCTGCCGCGGCCGGGCGGCACGGGGAGGCCGCCGCGATGGCCGCGGCCTGGGAGCAGGCCGCCCTCCGGAGCCACGGGCCGGTGTCACCCGAGGCGGTGCACTGGATCGAGGTACAGGCGGAGCTGGCCCGGCAGGCCGACGAGCCGGTGCGGGCGAGCGGGCTGTGGATGCGGTCCGCGCACGTCCGGCTGGCCGGCGGGCAGAGCGAGACGGACCCCGAGGTCACCGCCGCCGTCGACCGTGCCCACCACTGCTGGCACCAGATCAGCAACGGCGAGGAGGCCCGGAAGCTGGGCGAGGAGCTGGCGAACCTCCGGAGCCGGGTGCCCGGCAGGAGCGGCGCCCGCGACGACGTACAGCGCCGCCTGGCCGCCCTGGCGGAGTCCGTCAGCCGCTGAGCCCGCCCGGCCGCCGAACCGCGCCCGCCGGGCGGAACGTTCAGTCCGCCGCCCGCTCCAGGATGCGGGCGGCCACCGCCGGTGAGTCCACCAGAGGGTGCAGCGCGAGCGCCCGTAGGGCCGCGTCGCGCTCCTTGAAGACGGCGGCCTCCACCGTGGCCCGTTCCACCGCCTTCAGCTGGAGCATCAGCCCCAGTTGGTCGTTGCGGAGCGGGGCGCACGGCAGCGGCCGGGCGCCGTCCGCGCCCACCTCGCACACCGTCTCGATGATGGCCTCGGGGGCGAGCGCCGGAACCGTCGTACCGTTGCGCACATTCAGGATCAGCCGGGCCCGCCGGTCGCCCGCGATCGCGTGCATCAGGGCCAGCGCCACCCGGTCGTACCCGCCGCCCTCCAGGTCGCAGCTGTCGCGCTGCCAGCCGCCGCTCGCCTCCCGGCTCTCCGCCATGTACGTCTCCTCGCGCTCCAGGCGCGTGCGCTCCCACAGCGCGTACGCCTCCTCCGGGCGCCGGGCCGCCGCCTCGAAGAAGCCGCCCTGCTGCCGGTCGAGGAAGGCACCGCGGGTCTCGTCCGCCTCCCGTACGGAGGCGAGCGTCTCGCGGCGGAAGTAGTAGTAATGCAGGTACTCGTTGGGCAGCGCCCCGAGGGCGTGCAGCCACTCGGCCCCGAAGAGCCGGCCCTCCTCGAACGAGCCGAGCGCTTCGGGGTCGGCGAGCAGCCCCGGGAGCAGGTCGCGGCCCTCGTAGGACAGCGACCGCAGCCACCCGAGGTGGTTCAGCCCCACGTAGTCGTACGTCACCGCATCCGGGTCGGCGCCCGCCGCCCGCGCGGCCCGGCGCACCAGGCCCACCGGCGAGTCACAGATGCCGATCACCCGCTCGCCCAGCACCTCCGCCATCGCCTCGGTGACCATTCCGGCCGGGTTGGTGAAGTTGATGACCCAGGCGTCCGGGGCCAGCTCCGCGGCCCGCTCGGCGATGCGCAGCGCCACGGGGATGGTGCGCAGCCCGTAGAGCACGCCGCCCGCGCCCACCGTCTCCTGGCCGAGCACGCCCTCGGCGAGCGGAATCCGCTCGTCCGCGACGCGTCCAGTGGTGCCGCCGACCCGGATCGCGGAGAACACGAAGTCCGCGCCGCGCAGGGCGTCGTCGAGGTCCGTCGCCAGCCGTACCCGGACCGGCCGCTCCCGGCCCGCCGCCTGCCGCTCCAGTACGGCCGCGATGACCCGCAGCCGGTCCGCGTCGGTGTCGTACAGCGTCACCTCCGTCACGGCGCGCGCGGGGTCGTCGAGCAACGCGCGGTGGACCAGCGGCACCCGGAAGCCGCCACCACCGAGAATCGTGAGCCTCATGGGCCGGAACGTACCGCACGAAGGTGCGCCGGAAGCCGCCCCGCTCGCAGCCATGACCACCCCTGATCCGGCACACTGGCGTGACGTGCACGGACGAAAGGGGCAGGCAAGGTGAGCGCTCACAGCGGAGAACAGTTCGCCCCCATGAGTCCCACACCGGCGGTGCTCGACCCGCTCGCCGCCCTTCGGGGGCCGCGGGACCCGGCCACGGACGTCTATCTCACCGGCACGGTCTTCCTCGACATCATCTTCACCGGGCTGGACTCGGCGCCGGTCCGCGGCACCGAGTCCTGGGCGCGCGGCATGGGGTCGAGCCCCGGGGGCGTCGCGAACATGGCGACCGCGCTGGCCCGGCTGGGGCTGCACACCTCGCTGGCGGCGGCCTTCGGGGACGACATGTACGGCGAGTACTGCTGGGACGCGCTGCGCCGGGGGGAGGGCATCGACCTGTCGATGTCGCGGAAGGTGCCCGGGTGGCACTCGCCGGTGACCGTCTCCATGGCGTACGAGGGCGAGCGCACGATGGTGTCGCACGGGCACGAGGCGCCGCCGCCGGAGTCCGCCTTCGACGGGGCGCACGCGCCGGGGTGCCCGCCCGCCTCGCGCGCCTGCGTCGCCTCGCTGGTGCCGGGGCGGCGGGAGGGCTGGCTGGGCTGCGCGGCCGGCCGCGGCGCCCGGATCTTCGCGGACGTGGGCTGGGACGACACCGGGCGCTGGGACCCCGCCGATCTCGCCGACCTCGAACACTGCGAGGCGTTCCTGCCGAACGCCGAGGAGGCGATGCGGTACACGCGTACGGACTCGCCGCAGGCCGCCGCCCGCAAGCTCGCCGACCTGGTGCCGGTCGCCGTGGTCACCATGGGCGCGCGGGGCGCGTGCGCGGTGGACGCGCGTACCGGCGAGAGCGCCGAGGTCCCGGCGATCGCGGTGGAGGCGCTGGACCCCACGGGCGCGGGCGACGTCTTCGTGGCGGGCTTCGTCACGGGCACGCTCGCGGGCTGGCCGCTGGCCGACCGGCTGGCGTTCGCGGGCCTGACGGCGGCGCTGTCGGTGCAGGAGTTCGGCGGCTCGCTGTCCGCGCCCGGCTGGTCGGAGATCGCCGCGTGGTGGCAGCAGGTACGGGACGACCACACGGAGGCCGTGGCGGGGCTCGTGGCACCGGGCGGCGGGCTCCCGCTGCGGGAGCGCTACGCGTTCCTGGAGGGCGTACTGCCCGCCGCCTACCGCCAGTGGCCGCTGGCCCGCGCCCTCCCCACGATCGGCTTCCGCCGCTCCGGCTGACGGTTCCACGCGAGGGTGGGGGCGGAGCCGCCCCCTCCACCGGCCCTCCTCGAAAAGTTCTCCGTCGATGTCGGTGGTGCGTCGTACCCTGGACGTGCTCAGGAGAGCCGCAGGCATCGCTACGTAGAAATGGGGATCAGCAGGCCACAGAGCCGGCCCATGACGCAGACACCCACGAATCAGCAGGCGCGCGCCCAGTTCACCGTCCCGCCCAAGCACCCCATGGTCACGGTCCTGGGGTCGGGAGACGCGTTGCTGCGCGTGATCGAGAACGCCTTCCCGGCGGCCGACATCCACGTCCGTGGCAATGAGGTCAGCGCCGTCGGAAATCCCGAGGACGTCGCGCTCATCCAGCGCCTGTTCGACGAGATGATGCTGGTGCTCCGCACCGGACAGCCGATGACGGAGGACGCAGTGGAACGCTCGATCGCCATGCTGCGCTCGGCGGAGAACGGCGAGGGCGGGACGAGCGAGACCCCCGCAGAGGTGCTCACCCAGAACATCCTCTCCAACCGGGGCCGCACGATCCGCCCGAAGACGCTGAACCAGAAGCGGTACGTCGACGCCATCGACCAGCACACGGTCGTCTTCGGCATCGGCCCCGCCGGTACGGGCAAGACCTACCTCGCCATGGCCAAGGCGGTGCAGGCCCTGCAGTCCAAGCAGGTCAACCGCATCATCCTGACCCGGCCCGCGGTCGAGGCGGGCGAGCGCCTGGGCTTCCTGCCCGGCACGCTCTACGAGAAGATCGACCCGTATCTGCGCCCGCTCTACGACGCGCTGCACGACATGCTCGACCCCGACTCCATCCCGCGCCTGATGGCCGCGGGGACGATCGAGGTCGCGCCGCTGGCGTACATGCGAGGCCGGACGCTGAACGACGCGTTCATCATTCTCGACGAGGCGCAGAACACCAGCCCCGAGCAGATGAAGATGTTCCTCACCCGCCTCGGCTTCGACTCGAAGATCGTGATCACGGGTGATGTGACGCAGATCGACCTGCCCGGCGGCACGAAGAGCGGTCTGCGCCAGGTGCAGGAGATCCTGGAGGGCGTCGACGACGTCCATTTCTCGCGCCTCACCAGCACCGACGTCGTCCGGCACAAGCTCGTGGGCCGTATCGTCGACGCGTACGAGAAGTACGACAGCCGCAATGGCCAGAACGACGGTCGCTCCGGCCAGCACGACAGCCGCAGCCGCAACGGAAAGCACTGAGCACAACAACGATGGCAATCGACGTCAACAACGAGTCCGGTACGGACATCGACGAGCAGGCGATCCTGGATGTCGCCCGCTACGCGCTCGCCCGGATGCGCATCCACCCGCTGTCCGAGCTCTCGGTCATCGTCGTCGACGCCGACGCCATGGAGCAGCTCCACATCCAGTGGATGGACCTCCCCGGCCCGACCGACGTGATGTCCTTCCCGATGGACGAGCTGCGCCCGCCGGCCAAGGACGAGGAGGAGCCCCCGCAGGGGCTGCTCGGCGACATCGTGCTCTGCCCCGAGGTCGCCACGAAGCAGGGCGAGGAGGCGCCGACCGGGCACTCCATGGACGAGGAGCTGCAGCTGCTCACCGTCCACGGCGTCCTCCACCTCCTCGGGTACGACCACGAGGAGCCGGACGAGAAGGCCGAGATGTTCGGCCTGCAGGCCGCGATCATCGACGGCTGGCGGGCCGAGCGCGGTATCGAGGGCCCGTCCCCGGCACCCACCACCCGGTGACGCGGTGTCCGTCCAGCTGATCGCCGTCGCGGTCCTCCTCGTCGTGGTCGCCTGGCTCGCCGCCTGCGCGGAGACGGGCCTCGCCCGCACGACCAGCTTCCGCGCCGAGGAGGCCGTACGGTCGGGGCGGCGCGGCAGCACCAAGCTCGCCGCCGTCGCCGCCGACCCCACCCGCTATCTGAACGTCGCACTGCTGGTGCGGGTCGGCTGCGAGATGGCCGCGGCCGTCGTCGTCACGTACGCGTGCGTGCAGCGGTTCGCGGAGACGTGGGAGGCGCTGACCGTCGCCATCGCGGTGATGGTGCTCGTCTCTTACGTGGCGGTGGGCGTCTCGCCGCGGACGATCGGACGGCAGCACCCGCTGAACACGGCGACGGCAGCGGCGTACGTCCTGCTGCCGCTGGCCCGCATCATGGGCCCGATCCCGCAGCTCCTGATCCTCCTCGGCAACGCCCTCACGCCCGGCAAGGGCTTCCGCAAGGGACCGTTCGCCTCCGAGGCCGAGCTGCGCGCGATGGTCGACCTCGCGGAGCAGGAGTCGCTGATCGAGGACGAGGAGCGCCGCATGGTGCACTCGGTCTTCCAGCTCGGCGACACGCTCGTGCGCGAGGTGATGGTGCCGCGGACCGACCTGGTCTCGGTCGAGCGTTTCAAGACCATCCGCCAGGCGCTCACGCTCGCGCTGCGCTCCGGTTTCTCGCGCATCCCCGTGACGGGGGAGAGCGAGGACGATGTGGTGGGTGTGGTGTACGTGAAGGACCTCGCCCGGAAGGTGCACATCAGCCGGGACGCGGAGACGGAGCTGGTCTCGACGGCGATGCGGCCCGCGGCGTTCGTGCCGGACACGAAGAACGCGGGTGATCTGCTGCGGGAGATGCAGCGGGACCGCAATCACGTTGCCGTGGTGATCGACGAGTACGGCGGCACGGCCGGCATCGTCACCATCGAGGACATCCTCGAAGAGATCGTCGGGGAGATCACCGACGAGTACGACCGCGAGCTGCCGCCCGTGCAGGAGCTGGGCGACGGGCGGTACCGGGTCACGGCCCGCCTCGACATCGGCGACCTCGGCGAGCTGTACGGCCTGGAGCTGGACGACGAGGACGTGGAGACGGTCGGCGGGCTGCTGGCCAAGCGGCTGGGGCGGGTGCCGATCGCAGGGGCGCAGGCGGAGGTCGATCTCTCCGAGGACGCCGTGGACCCGTCCCTCAAGGCGCTGCGGCTGACCGCGGAGTCGCCGGCGGGGCGTCGGAACAAGATCGTGACTGTGCTGGTGGAGCCGGTCGGCACCGAGGGTGCCGGGAGCGACGAGGACTAGCGCGCCACCGCTGTGCCCAGCGAGTCGGCGCCGATGGGCTTGGGAGCGCCCTTCTCGTAGAACGTCTCGAGTTCGGTGATCGTGAAGCCTGTTGACTTCAGCATGTCGGCCACCGGCCGGGTGAGGTGGCAGCCGCCGAAGAGGCGTGCGTTGACGGGATCCAGGCGGCGCTGCCACCGGCGTACGGACTGATCCGTCTCCGGGGCCAGGCCGTGTTCGAGGAAGCGCAGGGTGCCGCCCGGCTTGAGGACGCGCCGGACCTCGCGGAGGGCGGCCTCGGCGTCGGGGATGGTGCACAGCGTCCAGGTCGAGAGGGCGGCGTCGAAGCTGTTGTCCTCGAAGGGGAGGGACTGGCCGTCGAGGCCGGCTCGGTGGACGGGCGTACGGGTTGCTCGCAGGCGGGTCCCCGCGAGTTGCCAGCCGAGGTCGGAGGGCTCGATGGCGGCCACGCTGCTGACGGCCGGCGGGTAGAAGGGCACGTTGTGGCCCGTGCCGAAGCCGATCTCGATGATGTCGCCCTTGAGGGGTGCGCAGACCTGGCGCCGCAGCGGTTTGGTGGGTTTCATTCCGCAGGCGACGTCGTTGATGCGCGGGAGGATGCGTTCTGAGTAGATACCCATGCGGATCGCCTCCGTGTACGGCTGCCCGCTTTCCAGCGTAGGCGGGCGGATACCGCTGCGCGTGCGGGCGTGGTGAACGCATATCCTCGGCCGTATGAGCGAAGCGATGGATCCGGAAGACCGCAAGATCATTACGCTTGCCCGTTCGGCGCGTGCCCGTAACGGTGTTGCCGAGGGGGCCGCCGTTCGGGACGAGACCGGGCGGACGTACGTCGCGGGGACCGTGACCCTCGACTCCCTCAAGCTGAGCGCCCTGCAGACCGCCGTCGCGATGGCCGTCGCCAGCGGCGCGCAGTCCCTGGAGGCCGCCGCGGTGGTCACCGAGGCGGCGACCGCGGCCGACGCGGACCGCGCGGCCGTCCGCGACCTGGGCGGTGCGGAGACCCCCGTACTGGTCGCGGGCACCGACGGTGTCCTGCGCGAGACCGTCAAGGCGGGCTGAGCACCGCAGCACCACAGAGATACCGCTGAGATACCGCTGACCCACCGGCCCGGCCGGGCCGGTGGTCGGTGTCATGCCCGCGATCGGGGAGAATGGGCGGCATGAGCGTTCGTACAGACTCCTCCGCCCCGCACCGCGCCGGCTTCGCGTGCTTCGTCGGCCGCCCGAACGCGGGCAAGTCCACCCTGACGAACGCTCTCGTCGGTACGAAGGTGGCCATCACCTCCAACCGGCCGCAGACCACCCGGCACACCGTCCGCGGCATCGTGCACCGCCCGGACGCCCAGCTCGTGCTGGTGGACACCCCCGGTCTGCACAAGCCGCGCACGCTGCTGGGCGAGCGGCTCAACGATGTGGTGCGGACCACGTGGGCCGAGGTCGATGTGATCGGCTTCTGTCTGCCCGCCGATCAGAAGCTCGGGCCGGGCGACCGGTTCATCGCGGGTGAGCTGGCGGGGATCAAGAAGACGCCGAAGGTCGCCATCGTGACCAAGAGCGACCTCGTGGACTCCAAGGCGCTCGCCGAGCAGCTGATCGCCATCGACAAGCTGGGCCAAGAGCTCGGGATCGAGTGGGCCGAGATCATTCCGGTGTCGGCGGTCGGCGACAGCCAGGTGGGGCTGCTGGCCGATCTGCTCGTGCCGATGCTGCCGGAGAGCCCGCCGCTGTACCCGGAGGGCGACCTCACCGACGAGCCCGAGCAGGTCATGGTCGCCGAGCTGATCCGCGAGGCGGCGCTGGAGGGCGTGCGGGACGAGCTGCCGCACTCCATCGCGGTCGTCGTCGAGGAGATGCTGCCGCGCGAGGACCGGCCCGCCGAGAAGCCGCTGCTGGACGTGCACGCGATCGTCTACATCGAGCGGCCCAGCCAGAAGGGCATCATCATCGGCCCCAAGGGCAAGCGCCTGAAGGAGGTCGGGATGAAGTCGCGGAAGCACATTGAGGCGCTGCTCGGCACGCCCGTGTATCTGGATCTCCATGTGAAGGTCGCCAAGGACTGGCAGCGGGACCCGAAGCAGCTCCGCAAGCTGGGCTTCTAGCCGTCCCCTAGCCCACTCCTCGGATGCGGCGTACGAGGAGTGCGCCCGCCAGGGCGATGGCCGCGGCCAGGAGGTACAGGACCGGGTAGCCGCCCAGGTGGCGGACCACCGGCGCCGCCAGGGCCGGGGCGGCGACCTGGGGCAGGGAGTTGGCGATGTTGATGACGCCGAGGTCCTTGCCGCGGTGGGCCGCGGCCGGCAGGACGTCCGTCATCAGCGCGAAGTCGACGGACATGAAGACGCCGAAGCCGATGCCCAGCGTGCCCGCCGCCACCAGCGCCCCGGGCCAGCTCTGCCAGCAGGCGAGTACCGCGGTGGCCGCCGCCATCAGGACGCCGGCCCACAGGACGAACGGTTTGCGGCGGCCGATGCGGTCCGACCAGAAGCCGGCGGCGACGACCGTCGCCAGCAGCAGCGCACTGTTCACCGCGGTGAGGATCAGCACCCCGGTCGCCGGGTCGGGGTGGTGCAGCGCGTCCCGCAGGTAGTACAGCAGGTACAGCAGCGCGATCGAGTTCCCGAGGTTGACCAGGAAGCGGGTCAGCCAGGCCCAGGCCAGGTCCGGATGGCGGCGCGGGCTGATCCAGAAGGCGGTCAGGAAGGCGCGCGGGTCGAACGGCGGGCGCCGGTCGGCGGGCAGCACCGGGTCGCGGTGGAGCAGGACGTACGGGAGCGTGGCCAGGACCGTGAACGCGGCGCAGGCCAGATAGCCCGCCGCGATGCCGCCGGCCGCGGTCGCCAGGCCCGTGCCCGCCAGTACGCCCAGGATCTGTGCCGCGCCCAGCCAGCCGCCGACCGCCCCGCGCTGCCGCCGCGGCACCCGGTCCGGCACCGCCGCGGTGAGGGCGGCGTACGCGGCGCTCAGCGCGAGCTGGACCAGGCACCAGCCCAGCAGCAGGGACGGCACGCCGTCCGCCGTGGCCAGCAGCGCGAGCGCGCCGGCGCCGGCCGGGACGCCGCCCGCGATCCATGGAGCACGGCGGCCGAAGCGCGAGGACGTACGGTCCGAGGCCGCGCCGAAGAGCGGCGTGGCGAACAGCGCGACGGCCGCGCCGCAGCCGGTCACCCAGGCCAGTACGGTCTCCTTCGAGGTGCCCGCCGGGGCCAGCTCGGCGGCCTGGAGGGCGAGCAGGATCTGCAGCGGCCCGAACCAGCCGACCCAGATCGCCCCACTGGCCACCACCAGCGCCGCCGTCCAGCCGCGCCCGACCGGCACGACGGGCTCGGCCAGCGCGTCCTCGACGCCGTACCGGTCCAGGTGCTGGGAGATCATCTTCCGATCCTCCGCCACCGGTACCGGGAGCAGCGCGGTCAGTTCCTCATCCGGGTGGCCGCCGACCCGTCAGTGACGTGTCAAGGGCGCGGGCGGAGCCGCCCACCCGCGCCCTTGACACGCGTCGCAGGGGGCCAGGGCGGGTGCCCTACGCCCCTTCCTTCAGTACCCGAGTGATCAGCTTGCGCTGGTGCTCGGTCAGCCGGGGGTCCGCGCAGTACACGGTCCGGCCGTCGACGGTGATCTGGTACATGAACCCGTCCGGCACCCCGACGGGCGGGGTGTCCCGCCCGTCGGCCAGCGCCCGCTCGACCAGGTCGTCCCACTGGGCGGCATCGGCCCGGTCAGCGGTGTCGATCTCGGCGTGCTTCTCGATGCCGGCGAAACCGCCGGTGCGCCTCACCTGAATCCGCATGGCCGCAGCCTTCTCCTCGGCATGCCGACGGTCAATGACCGCCGCGGGCCAATGACCGCCGCGGGTCACTGCCCCTGGTTGTTGGTGACGCCCACCTGGGACCAGGCTTTCAGCAGTGCCTGGTGTTCCTCGCCCTGGTCGCCGTAGCGGGCCTTGGCCGCGTCGATCGTGAGCCTCGCGAAGTCCGCGAACTGGGCGTCCTTGGCGAGCCCGTCGCCGGTCAGCACGTCGTACCAGATCTGCCCGGCCCGCTCCCAGGCGTTGCCGCCCAGGGCGACCGCCGCGAGGTAGAAGGCGTGGTTGGGGATGCCGGAGTTGATGTGCACCCCGCCGTTGTCCTGCGAGGTGTTCACGTACCCGTCCATCGTGGCGGGCTGCGGGTCCTTGCCGAGAACATCGTCGTCGTACGCCGTGCCGGGCGCCTTCATCGAGCGCAGCGCGGTCCCCTTGTCGACGTCCGGGCCGAGCAGCCCGTCGCCGATCAGCCAGTCCGCCTGCTCCGCGCTCTGCTGGAGGGAGTACTGCTTGATCAGCGAGCCGAAGACGTCCGAGACGGACTCGTTCAGCGCGCCGGACTGGCCGAGGTACTCCAGGTTGGCGGTGTACTGGGTGACGCCGTGGGTCAGTTCGTGTCCGATGACGTCCACGGAGGTGGTGAAGTCCAGGAACAGCTCGCCGTCGCCGTCCCCGAAGACCATCCGCTCGCCGTCCCAGAAGGCGTTGCCGTACTCCCTGCCGTAGTGGACCGTGGCGTCCAGCGGCAGACCCATGCCGTCGATGGAGCGCCGGCTGTAGATCTTGGAGTACAGGTCGAAGGTGTGGCCGAGGCCGGCGAAGGCGCGGTTGACGGAGGCGTCCTGGCCCGCCGGGTCGGACTCGCCGCGGACTTTCGTGCCGGGCAGGGTCTCGGTGTGTTCCGCGTCATAGATCGTGCGCTGCGGCTTGTCGCTGCCGGCCCGGGCTTCGGCCGGCGCGGCGAGGCCGCGGACGGTGGTGAGGCGGCGGCGGGTGCGCTGCAGGGCGTCGTGCTCGAGGGTGCGGCGCGCCCGGCCGGAGATCGTGGAGCTCTCCGCGCGGGAGAGGTGGTCGAGGAGATGCGGCGGGATGATTCCGCAGAAGACCTGGCCGGCAGCATGACTGTGGTTCCGGGGGTTCCGGGAAGTGGCGTCCATGCGGCGAGCGTGGCACCGTGTGTGTGCCGTGTCACTCCCCGCTGCGGAGATTCCCGCGAATGTGTGCTTGCTCGCTAAACAGCCACGAGGGATCTCCGGTCCCGCATACTGATACGGGACATCCATATGACACGGGTCTCCGCTAGGGTGCAGAGCATCATGCGTTTCGGGCTGCTTCTCCTTAGCTGCCGCGGCGAGGGCCTGTAGTCGTAGGCCGACCCCCTCCCCGCGGAGTTCGGTGTTGCGGTTTACCGCCCCGTCGGCCGTCCCTCAAGGACATACGAGAGGCCCAACGCACATGTCGAACCCCGCGAATTCCATCGGTCGCCCCACGCCCATCACCGCCGCGACCGTGGCGCAGAAGCCCTCCGGAATGCCGGTCCACAAGTACGGCCAGTACGAGGCCGTGGAGATTCCGGACCGTACGTGGCCCGAGAAGCGCATCACGAAGGCGCCCCGCTGGCTCTCGACCGACCTGCGCGACGGCAACCAGGCGCTGATCGACCCGATGTCGCCCGCCCGCAAGCGCGAGATGTTCGACCTGCTGGTCAAGATGGGCTACAAGGAGATCGAGGTCGGCTTCCCCTCCTCCGGTGAGACCGACTTCAACTTCGTACGCTCCATCATCGAAGAGGGCGCGATCCCCGAGGACGTGACGATCTCCGTCCTGACGCAGGCCCGCGAAGAGCTGATCGAGAAGACCGTCGAGTCGCTGCGCGGCGCGCACCGCGCGACGGTGCACCTGTACAACGCCACGGCGCCCACCTTCCGCCGGGTCGTCTTCCGCGGCTCCAAGGAAGAGGTCAAGCAGATCGCCGTGGACGGCACGCGGCTGGTCATGGAGTACGCCGAGAAGATCCTGGGCGACGAGACGATCTTCGGCTACCAGTACAGCCCCGAGATCTTCACCGACACCGAGCTGGACTTCGCTCTGGAGGTCTGCGAGGCGGTCATGGACGTCTGGCAGCCCGAGGAGGGCCGCGAGATCATCCTGAACCTGCCCGCCACGGTCGAGCGCTCCACGCCGTCCACCCACGCGGACCGCTTCGAGTGGATGTCGCGCAGGCTGTCCCGCCGTGAGTACGTCTGCCTGTCGACCCACCCGCACAACGACCGCGGCACCGCCGTCGCCGCCGCCGAGCTGGCGGTCATGGCCGGCGCCGACCGCGTCGAGGGCTGCCTGTTCGGCCAGGGCGAGCGCACCGGCAACGTCGACCTGGTCACGCTGGGCATGAACCTGTTCTCGCAGGGCGTCGACCCGATGATCGACTTCTCCCAGATCGACGAGATCCGCCGCACCTCCGAGTACTGCAACCAGATGGAGGTCCACCCGCGCCACCCCTACGCGGGCGACCTGGTCTACACCGCCTTCTCCGGCTCCCACCAGGACGCCATCAAGAAGGGCTTCGACGCCATGGAGGCCGACGCGGCCGCCGCGGGCAAGACGGTGGACGACATCGAGTGGGCGGTCCCGTACCTGCCCATCGACCCGAAGGACGTCGGCCGCTCCTACGAGGCCGTCATCCGGGTCAACTCCCAGTCCGGCAAGGGCGGTATCGCGTACGTCCTGAAGAACGACCACAAGCTGGAACTGCCGCGCCGGATGCAGATCGAGTTCTCCCGGACCATCCAGGAGAAGACCGACTCCGAGGGCGGCGAGGTCACCCCGGCGGCCATCTGGTCCACCTTCCAGGACGAGTACCTGCCCAACCCCGAGAACCCGTGGGGCCGTATCCAGGTCAAGAACGGCCAGACCACGACGGACCGGGACGGCATCGACGCGCTCACGGTCGAGGCGGTCGTCGACGGCCAGGACACCGTCCTGACCGGCTCCGGCAACGGTCCGATCTCCGCGTTCTTCGACGCGCTGCAGGGCATCGGCGTCGACGTACGCCTGCTGGACTACCAGGAGCACACCATGAGCGAGGGCGCCTCCGCGCAGGCCGCCTCGTACATCGAGTGCGCGATCGGCGACAAGGTCCTGTGGGGCATCGGCATCGACGCGAACACGACGCGCGCCTCGCTCAAGGCCGTCGTCTCCGCCGTCAACCGCGCGAGCCGCTGACACCCGGACGGATGGGGTCGGTAAACCCGCTGGCCGGGTACGGGAACGTACCCACGGGCGGTTCACCGCTCCCGCGCGACGCCCGCGCAAGGCCCCGCTCCTCTGCGAAAAGAGGGGCGGGGCCTTCCGCATTGTCCGGTACGACATGCTGACGCGGCATCGTGGATGTGGCTAACATCACGTCAGCGTGGCAGCGTGGCCGGCGCGGTATGGAGGTCTGGACGTGATGCACAAGCTGGGCATGGTGGGCGTGCGCACGTCATGGCGCACCCTCGCCGACGGCGAGTTCTTCTGCCCCGAGTGCGGTGGCGACCGTAACTACCGCCGCCGTACGGGCAGGCGCCGGCTCACGCTCCTCGGCGTCCCCGTCCTTCCGCGCGGCACGGCGGGCCCCGTCCTCGAATGTTCCTCCTGTACGGGCCACTTCGGCCTCGACGCCCTCGACCACCCCACCACGACCCGCTTCTCCGCGATGCTCCGGGACGCCGTGCACACGGTGACGCTCGCGCTGCTGGCGGCGGGCGGCACGGCCTCGCGCACGGTCCGCGAGCAGGCGGTCGCGGCGGTACGGGCCTCCGGCTTCACCGAGTGCACGGAGGAGCAGCTGCTCTCCCTGCTGGCCGCGCTCGCCGCGGACACGGGGCGGCTCCCCGGCACCTACCACGACGGCCGCGACGGCCTCGACCCGTGCGGCACGGCGCTCGCCATAGAGCTCCACGAAGCGCTGGAGCCGCTGGCTCCGCATCTCGCCCCCGCGGGGCGTGAGTCGCTGCTCCTTCAGGGCGCGCGTATCGCCCTTGCGGACGGCCCCTACACGGGCCCGGAGCGCGAAGTCCTCACGACGGTCGGCACGGCGCTGTCGCTCGACGCGACGGACACGGACCGGCTTCTCGCCGCCGCCGCGCGCACGCCTTCTTAGGGCCGGCGCGCACCGGTTGTCGATTCCTCGTACTTCCTCGTACGCGCGGGCGAAATTGCCGCCTGCTTTCACCAACACCCTTACTGGCACGCGCACTTGATGCACGTACGCCGCTGTCGATTTTAGGCGCGCAGGCGCGTGTCAAGGATGTGAACGGCGAAAATCTCCCGGCGGAAAAGTCCGTTTCGGGAAAGTGGGGCATGCGGTCGGCGGCGGAAAGCAGTGTGCGCGAAAGACCGCGGGCCAATGCCGAATTCGAGGCGAGGAAGGCGAGCGAGGAACGATGAGCGCCGCGGTGGGTTCGTACGTCGTGGACACGCGGACGGGCAAGGTCGGAATGGTGATGGGGAGCGAGGGGCCGTATCTGCAGCTGCGGCCGGTGGGCGGCGGGCGGGAGTGGGACTGCGCGCCCGAGGCCGTCCGGATCGCGACGGCGAGTGAGCGGCTGAGCGCGGCCACGGCGTATGTGAACGCCCGCAGCCGCGGCGAGGTGGGCTGACGGCGGCCGACGGGGAGCAACGGGGGACCGTCCCCGCACGGCACGGCCGTACGGGACAATGGCTGCATGAGTCTGTTCCGTGATGACGGCGTCGTGCTGCGCACCCAGAAGCTGGGTGAGGCGGACCGCATCATCACGCTGCTGACCCGCGGCCACGGCCGGGTACGGGCCGTGGCCCGCGGTGTCCGGCGCACGAAGTCGAAGTTCGGCGCGCGGCTGGAGCCGTTCTCGCACGTGGACGTGCAGTTCTTCGCGCGCGGCAGCGAGCTGGTCGGGCGCGGGCTGCCGCTGTGCACACAGAGCGAGACGATCGCCGCGTACGGTGGCGGCATCGTCCGCGACTACGACCGGTACACCGCGGGGACCGCGATGCTGGAGACGGCGGAGCGGTTCACCGACCACGAGGGCGAGCCGGCGGTGCAGCAGTATCTGCTGCTGGTGGGCGGGCTGCGGACGCTCGCCTCCGGGGAGCACGCCGCGCATCTCGTGCTGGACGCCTTTCTGCTGCGCTCGCTCGCCGTGAACGGCTACGCACCCAGTTTTGACGACTGCGCGCGGTGCGGAATGCCCGGTCCGAACCGGTTCTTCTCGGTCGGCGCGGGCGGAGTCATATGCGGGGAGTGCCGAGTGCCCGGCAGCGTCGTACCCTCCTCTGAGTCGATCGCGCTGCTCAGCGCGTTGCTGACGGGGGACTGGCGGACGGCGGACGCGGCCGAGGCCCGGCACGTCCGGGAGGGCAGCGGGCTGGTCGCGGCGTATCTGCAGTGGCACCTGGAGCGAGGACTGCGCTCGCTCCGCTACGTGGAGAAATAGCCGCGTAGCGAAGTAACCACCCAAAGAGCTAGGAGACGTGGCACGCATGGCACGACGTGGGATTCTGGGCCGTTCGCGGCGGGAGTACCAGGCGCCGGAGCCGCACCCGTCCGGTGCGCGGCCGCCGAAGATCCCCGGTGAGCTGGTCCCCGAGCACGTGGCCATCGTGATGGACGGCAACGGGCGCTGGGCGAAGGAGCGCGGGCTGCCGCGCACCGAGGGGCACAAGGTCGGCGCCGAGCAGGTGCTGGACGTGCTGCAGGGCGCGATCGAGATGGGCGTGAAGGCCATCTCGCTGTACGCCTTCTCCACCGAGAACTGGAAGCGGTCGCCCGACGAGGTGCGCTTCCTGATGAACTTCAACCGCGACTTCATCCGCAAGACGCGTGACCAGCTCGACGCGCTCGGTATCCGGGTGCGCTGGGTGGGGCGGATGCCCAAGCTGTGGAAGTCGGTGGCCAAGGAGCTCCAGGTCGCCCAGGAGCAGACGCAGGACAACGACAAGCTGACGCTGTACTTCTGCATGAACTACGGCGGCCGCGCGGAGATCGCGGACGCGGCGCAGGCGCTGGCCGAGGACGTGAAGGCGGGCCGGCTGGACCCGTCGAAGGTGAGCGAGAAGACCTTCGCGAAGTACCTGTACTACCCGGACATGCCGGACGTGGACATGTTCCTGCGGCCGTCCGGTGAGCAGCGCACGTCGAACTACCTGATCTGGCAGAGCGCGTACGCCGAGATGGTCTTCCAGGACGTGCTGTGGCCGGACTTCGACCGGCGGAACCTGTGGGACGCGTGCATGGCGTACGCCAAGCGCGACCGGCGCTTCGGCGGCGCCCAGCCGAACGAGGTCCAGGACGCGCCGCAGAAGGGCTGAGCGGACGCTGAAGGGCCCGGTAGCCGCCTGCGCGGCCACCGGGCCCTTCGTCGTTCTGACGGCGCCCCTAGGACGCCTGTGCGGCCTTCACGCACTCCCCGCACGTGCCGAAGATCTCGATCGTGTGCGCGACGTCACGGAAGCCGTGCTCCGCCGCGATCTGATCGGCCCACTTCTCCACCGCCGGACCCTCGACCTCCACGGCCTTGCCGCAGGTGCGGCAGACCAGGTGGTGATGGTGGTCGTCGGTGCTGCACCGGCGGTAGACGGCCTCGCCCTCATTGGTGCGGAGCACGTCCACCTCGCCGGCGTCGGCCAGCGACTGCAGCGTGCGGTAGACCGTGGTGAGCCCCACCGAGTCGCCCCGGTGCTTGAGCATGTCGTGCAGTTCCTGCGCGCTGCGGAACTCGTCGACCTCGTCGAGAGCCGCGGCCACGGCGGCTCGCTGCCGCGTCGACCGGCCGCGCACCGGAGATCCCGCGCTCGTCGCCACCGTTGCCTCCCTTAGGCGTAGAACATCCCCCTGCGGAACGTCCGGCCATTGTGCCAGGTGATGACCGGAGGCCGGGTGGGACGCTTACACCCGTACGCTCAAGGCTTGCTCACGCTGACGTCGTCCGCCGGCTTCCGCGCCCCCGGTACGGCTCCCGGCACCTCCAGGGTGCACCCCTCCTCGGCCCGGGCGGCCGATCGCGCGCGTTTTTTCGCCAGTGGTGCGGCGATCAGCGAGAAGACGGCGAAGACCGCGATGGCCAGCAGCACGATGCTCGCGCCCGGCGGCACGTCCACGTAGAACGACACGGCCGTACCGGAGAGGGTGACGATCACGCCGATCGCCACCGCGATGGCGAGGGTCGCGGCGAAGCCGCGGGTGGCCTGCTGGGCGGCCGCGACCGGCACCACCAGCAGCGCGCTGACCAGCAGCAGGCCGACGGCGCGCATGGCGACCGTGACGGTGACGGCGGCGGTGACCGCGAGGAGGAGGTTCAGTACGCGTACGGGCAGGCCGGTGACGCGGGCGAACTCCTCGTCCTGGCAGATCGCGAAGAGCTGGCGGCGCAGCCCGAGCGTGATCACCAGCACGAAGGCGGCCAGGATCGCGGTGACCGTGACGTCCTCGGGGGAGACGCTGGTGATGGAACCGAAGAGGTAGCTCGTGAGGTTCGCGGTGGAGCCACCGGGGGCGAGGTTGATGATCATTACGCCGCCGGCCATGCCGCCGTAGAAGAGCATGGCGAGCGCGATGTCGCCGCGGGTCTTGCCGTACGAGCGGACCAGCTCCATGATCACCGCGCCGATGGTGGCGACCAGCACGGCCATCCACACCGGCGAGGTGTTGAGCAGGACGCCGAGCGCGACACCGGTCAGCGCCACGTGCCCGATGCCGTCGCCCATGATCGCCTGGCGGCGCTGCACGAGATAGATGCCGACGGCGGGCGCGGTGATGCCGACGAGGGCCGCGGCGATCAGCGCCCGCTGCATGAAGGCGTAGGTGAGGATGTCCATCTCAGGTCAGCAGTCCTGTCCGGACGGGCTCGTGGGCCGCGTCCGCGTGCGGGTGTACGTGATCGTGGCCGGGCAGCGCGTGCTGGCCGACCGCCTCCGGGGGCGGCCCGTCGTGGACGACGCAGCCGTCCCGCAGCACCACGGCACGGTCGATCAGCGGCTCCAGGGGGCCCAGCTCGTGCAGCACGAGCAGGACCGTGGCCCCGGCGTCGACCTGCGCGCGCAGCGTCTGCGCCAGCACCTCCTGGCTGGCGAGGTCCACCCCGGCCATCGGCTCGTCCATGATCAGGAGCTCGGGCTCGGCGACCAGCGCGCGGGCTATCAGTACGCGCTGGTGCTGGCCGCCGGAGAGCGCGCCGACCGAGTCCTTGGCACGGTCGGCCATGCCGACCTTCTCCAGGGCCGCCGTCACGGCCGCCCGGTCCGCCTTGCCAGGCCACTTCAGCTTCGTACGGGCCAGCCGGCCCGCCGCCACGACCTCGCGGACCGTGGCGGGCACCCCGCCGGCCGCGGTGGTGCGCTGCGGTACGTAGCCGATGCGCGCCCAGTCCTTGAAGCGGCGCGCGGGCGTACCGAACAGCTCCAGCTCGCCGGAGCTGAGCGGCACCTGGCCGACCACCGCGCGCACGGCCGTGGACTTGCCGGAGCCGTTCGCGCCGAGCAGCGCGACGACCTCGCCGCGCCGCACGGTCAGGTCGATGCCGCGCAGCACGGGGCGGGCGCCCAGCGCGGCGCTCGCACCGCGCAGCGAGACGACAGCGGGGGCCCCGCCCGTAACGCTGTCCGTACCGCTCATGGCAGCTCCTTCCCTGGCGTGGGGCACGGTCACTTGGCGCCCAGTGCCTTCTGCAGTGCCTTGAGGTTGGACTCCATGACGGCGAGGTAGTCGTCGCCGCGGGACTTCTTGGTGATGCCCTCGATGGGGTCGAGCACGTCGGTCTTGGCGTGCACGTCCTTGGCCAGCGTCTTGGCCATGTCGGGGCTGGTCAGCGTCTCGAAGAAGACGGTGTCCACGTTGTGCTTCTTGGCGAGCCCCTGCAGCTCCTTCACGCGGCTGCCGCTGACGTCGGTGGCCTCCGGGTCCAGGCCGCTGATGGCCTCCTCGGTCAGGCCGTAGCGCTCGGCGAGGTAGCCGAAGGCGGCGTGAGTGGTGATGAAGGTGTCCGACTTACGGTTCTTCAGCCCGTCCTTGTACTCCTGGTTCAGCTCGTCGAGCTGCTTCACCAGGGCGGCGGTGTTCTTCTCGTAGTCGGCCTTGTGCTTGGGGTCCGCCGCGGCGAGGGTCTTCTCGACGCCCTTGGCGGCCTCGGCGTACTTCACGGGGTCGAGCCAGATGTGCGGGTCGAGGCCGGACTCTTCGCCTTCGTGGCCTTCGTGCTCGGAGTGCTCGGCGTGCTCTTCCGCGGACTCGCCCTCGTGGCCCCCGTGGTCGTGCCCGCCGACCTCGGCGCCGTGGCTCTCCAGCTTCGTGAAGGAGGCGGCGTCGGCGGTGTGCTTCACGCCGGACTGCTTGACGGCCTCGTCCACGGCCGGCTGGACGCCCTTGAGGTACACGATGGCGTCGGACTCGCCGAGCTGGGCGGTCTGCTTCGGGCTGAGCTCCAGGTCGTGCGGCTCGGTGCCGGGGGCGGTGAGGCTGGTCACCGAGACGTGCTTGCCGCCGATCTTCTCGGCGAGGAACTGCATCGGGTAGAAGGACGCCGTCACGGCGAGCTTGCCGTCCTCCTTGTCCGCCGCACCGGAGGTGGAGCAGGCGGAGACGGCGAGCAGGCCCAGGACGGCGGAGCCGGCGAGGGCGGCGGTGGATATGTGACGGCGTACGTTCATGACAGTCATTTTCAACTAGGCTGGAAACGATTGTCAACAAACCAGGTGAGAGGGGGACAGCGGCGGGAACCGATTTGATCCGGGGGGCATGGCCGCCGGTAACCTGAGTCATTCGCTGTTCGTCGTCGCAATGAAGAGAGCACCGTGGCCGCCGACAAGATCGACACCATCGTCAGCCTGAGCAAGCGCCGTGGCTTCGTATACCCGTGTAGCGAGATCTACGGCGGCCAGCGAGCCGCCTGGGATTACGGGCCGCTGGGAGTCGAGCTCAAGGAGAACATCAAGCGCCAGTGGTGGCGCAACATGGTCACCTCCCGCGACGACGTGGTCGGTCTCGACTCGTCCGTCATCCTGGCTTCCGAGGTCTGGGTCGCGTCCGGTCACGTCGCGACCTTCACCGACCCGCTGACCGAGTGCACCTCCTGCCACAAGCGGTTCCGCGCGGACCACCTGGAAGAGGCGTACGAGGCCAAGCACGGCCACCTGCCCGCCAACGGCATGGCCGACATCAACTGCCCGCACTGCGGCAACAAGGGCGGCTTCACCGAGCCCAAGCAGTTCTCCGGCCTGCTCTCCACGCACCTCGGCCCGACCCAGGACTCCGGCTCGGTCGCGTACCTCCGCCCCGAGACCGCCCAGGGCATCTTCACCAACTTCGCCCAGGTCCAGCAGACCTCGCGGAAGAAGCCCCCGTTCGGCATCGCCCAGATGGGCAAGTCGTTCCGGAACGAGATCACGCCGGGCAACTTCATCTTCCGCACCCGCGAGTTCGAGCAGATGGAGATGGAGTTCTTCGTCAAGCCGGGCGAGGACGAGCAGTGGCACGAGTACTGGATGGAGCAACGCTGGAACTGGTACCGCGACCTCGGCATCCGCGAGGAGAACATCCGCTGGTACGAGCACCCCGCCGAGAAGCTCTCGCACTACTCCAAGCGCACCGCTGACATCGAGTACCGCTTCCAGTTCGGCGGCTCGGAGTGGGGCGAGCTGGAGGGTGTCGCGAACCGCACGGACTACGACCTCTCCTCGCACTCCAAGGCGTCCGGCCAGGACCTGTCGTACTTCGACCAGGAGGCCGGCGAGCGGTACGTCCCGTACGTCATCGAGCCCGCGGCCGGTGTCGGCCGCGCGATGCTCGCCTTCATGCTCGACGCGTTCACCGAGGACGAGGCGCCCAACGCCAAGGGCAAGATGGAGAAGCGCACCGTCCTGCGCCTCGACCCGCGCCTGTCGCCGGTCAAGGTCGCCGTCCTGCCGCTGTCCCGGAACCCGCAGCTCTCCCCGAAGGCCAAGGGCCTCGCGGCGGACCTGCGCAAGAACTGGAACATCGACTTCGACGACGCGGGCGCGATCGGCCGCCGCTACCGCCGCCAGGACGAGATCGGCACGCCGTTCTGCGTCACGGTCGACTTCGACACCCTCGACGACAATGCCGTGACCGTGCGCGAGCGCGACACGATGAAGCAGGAGCGGGTCTCTCTGGATCAGATCCAGTCTTACCTGGGTGGGCGTCTGCTGGGCTGCTGACCCAGCGGTTTTCCGGGCCCCCGGGGTGGGGCCGCGCCTCCGTAGCGGAGGTGGCCCGCCGCTCTGACTGAGCGCGCAGTTCCCCGCGCCCCTCAAGGGGCGCGGGGAACTGCGTTTTTCAGTGCAGGGCGCGCGGCAGGCGCAGGGACAGGGCCGTCATGGCCAGGAGGCCGGCGAACTGGACGGCGAGTGCGATGAGCAGGGCGTTGCGTACGCCGGCCGACGGGACGAGGGCCAAGTACACCGAGCCGATCGTCGCGACGCCGAGGGCGAGGCAGGTCTGCTGGGCGGTGACCGAGAGGCCGCTGCCCGCGCCCGCGCGCTCCGGCGGTACGGAGGCGAGCATCACCCGGAAGTACGTCGGGAGCTGGAAGCCCTGGCCGGCGCCGATGACGGCCATCGCGGGGGCCAGGGAGACCGGGTCCAGGTCCGGCCAGCGGGTGAGGACGGTCCCGGCGAGCAGGGCCAGCCCCACGGCGTGGACCACCGCGCCGGCCGTCAGCACCCGGCTGCCCAGCCGGGGTGCCAGCCGGGGACCCCACAGGGACGTGAGCAGGTACGCCACGCTCATCGGTGCCACCGCGGCGCCCGCCACCACGGGCGACAGCCCCAGCCCCTGCTGGAGCGAAATCGCCAGCACGAACATGAAGCCGCCGAACCCGGCGAAGAGCGGCACGGCGACGGCCAGCCCGCGCCGCACCCCCGGCTCGCGCAGCAGGGACGGCGGCAGCAGCGGGGCACCGCCGCTGCGCTCGGCCCGCCGCTCGACCGCGTAGAACGCCCAGGCCAGCAGGGGTGCGGCGGCCAGCAGCAGCCAGGACCACAGTGGGCCGCCGGCCGCCCGGCCCTCGGTCAGCGGCAGCAGCAGCGCGACCAGGGCGAGCGCGAAGAGGACCGTGCCGGCCCGGTCGCCGCGGGACGGGCGCGCCGCCCGGCTGTCCGGTACCGAGAACCGGCCCAGCACCAGGACGGCCGCCACCACCGGCACGTTCACCAGGAAGATCGCGCGCCAGCCGGTGCCCAGCAGATCGGCGGAGACCAGCAGCCCGCCGAGCAGTTGCCCGGCCACTGCGGCGGCGCCGCCCATCGCGCCGTACAGGCCGAGCGCCCGGCCGCGCCGCTCGCCGGACGTGGTCGCGTGGATGGTGGCCAGCACCTGCGGCAGCATCACCGCGGACGCCGCGCCCTGCGCGGCCCGCGCCGCGACCAGCGTCCAGGCGTCCGGCGCCAGGCCGCAGGCCAGCGAGGTCAGGCCGAAGGCGGCCGCGCCCCACAGGAAGAGCCGCCGCCTGCCGTACGTGTCGCCGAGCCGGCCGCCGAGGACGAGCAGCACGGCGTACGCCATGGCGTAGGCCGCCGCGACCATCTCCACCATGGCGGGCCCGGCCCGCAGATCGTGCTCGATGGAGGGCAGCGCGACGTTCACGATGAAGAAGTCGGTGATGGGCAGCGCGGCGCCCAGGAGGAGGGTGGCCAGGCCGAACGCGGACAGATGGGCGGCGGGGGCGGCCCTTCCGGGTGTGTGGTTCTGGTCGGGGGCGATGGGATCCGGTGTGGTTGTCGTGGTGCTCACACTGCGACGATCCGGCAGCGCCCAGCCGGGTACCAGAGTGTGCTCATCCTGGTACCGGCACTACCTGGCAACCGGCTCGGCGGTGCGCCACCCTGGACGCATGACCGTCACCGCCCTCCCCGCGCCCGCCCGCGACGCCGCCCGGGTCCGCCGGCACGAGCTGGCCGCGTTCCTGCGCAGCCGCCGCGAACGCATCACGCCCGAGCGGGTCGGCCTGCCGCGCGGCCCGCGGCGGCGCACCCCCGGGCTGCGCCGCGAGGAGGTCGCGCAGCTCGCCGCGGTCGGGGTCACTTGGTACACCTGGCTCGAACAGGCCCGGGACATCCATGTCTCGGCGCAGGTGCTGGACGCGGTGGCGCGGGCGCTGCTCTTCGATGCCAGCGAGCGTACGCATCTCTTCGCGCTCGCCGACGCGGTCGACCCGGCGCCCGGCGGCGAGTGCGCGGTGGTCTCGCCGGAGCTGCGGCAGGTGCTGGCGCAGCTGGAGCCGTTCCCGGCCTGCGTGCAGAACCGGCGGTACGACATCCTCGCGTACAACCGCACGTACGGGCGGCTGCTGACCGACCTCGACGCGCTGGAGCCGCAGGACCGCAACTGTCTGTGGCTCACCTTCACGCACCCCGAGTGGCGGGCCGCCGTGCCCGACCTCGAGAAGACGCTCAGCCAGATGACGGCCCGTTTCCGTGCCGCGATGGCCGAGCATGTCGCGGAGCCCGCCTGGAAGGCGCTGCTCAAGCGGCTGCAGCAGGCCTCGCCGGAGTTCCGGGAGCTCTGGGACCGGCACGAGGTGCTGTGCGCCCGGGCGAAGACCAAGACGTTCGAGAGCCCGGAGGTCGGGCTGGTGCGGGTGGCCAACACCCCGATGTACGTCGGCGCGCGGGAGGGCATCCGGGTGACGGTGTACTCGCCGCAGGACGAGGCGTCGCGGGAGCGGCTGGAACGGCTGCGGGAGCTGGCGGTGGCGGCGAAGGCCGCGGAGGGGGCCGAGGCCGACTGCGGCGGCTCGCCGTAGGGGTTTGCGGCCGTTGCCGACCGACCCGCCGTCGTGGTTGCTCGCGCAGTTCCCCGCGCCCCTGACGGGGCGCGGGCGGCCGCAGGGACGACTCACTTCCCGGGTGCGGGACAATGGGAGGCCGTACCCCTCGTACCCGTCGAAGGAATCCGCTCACATGTCCTCGCTGCAGATCGGCCCGCACAGTGTGCAGCCCCCGGTGGTCCTCGCGCCGATGGCCGGGATCACCAACGCGCCCTTCCGGACCCTGTGCCGGGAGTTCTCGGGCGGCAAGGGCCTCTTCGTCAGCGAGATGATCACGACGCGGGCGCTGGTCGAGCGCAACGAGAAGACCATGCAGCTGATCCACTTCGACGCGAGCGAGAAGCCGCGCTCGATCCAGCTGTACGGGGTCGACCCGGACACCGTCGGCAAGGCCGTCCGCATGATCGCGGAGGAGGACCTGGCCGACCACATCGACCTGAACTTCGGCTGCCCGGTCCCGAAGGTGACGCGCAAGGGCGGCGGCTCGGCCCTCCCGTACAAGCGCAATCTGCTGCGCTCGATCCTGCGCGAGGCGGTCGGCAACGCCGGCTCGCTGCCCGTCACGATCAAGATGCGCAAGGGCATCGACGACGACCACATGACCTACCTCGACGCCGGCCGGATCGCCGTCGAGGAGGGCGTGACGGCGGTCGCGCTGCACGGCCGCACTGCCGCCCAGCACTACGGCGGCACCGCCGACTGGGACGCCATCGCGCGCCTGAAGGAGCACGTCGGCGCGGTCAGCGACATCCCCGTGCTCGGCAACGGCGACATCTGGTCCGCCGACGACGCGCTGCGGATGATGCGCGAGACCGGCTGCGACGGCGTGGTCGTCGGCCGCGGCTGCCTCGGCCGCCCCTGGCTCTTCGGCGACCTGGTGGCCGCCTTCGAGGGCCGCGAGGAGGACTACGCGCGGCCGACCATGAAGGAGGTCGCCGAGGTCATGGTCCGGCACGCGACGCTCCTCGGCGAGTGGCTGGGCGACGAGGCGCGCGGCGTGATCGACTTCCGCAAGCACGTCGCCTGGTACACCAAGGGCTTCGCCGTCGGCTCGGAGATGCGCCGCAAGCTCGCCGTCTCCTCCTCCCTCGCCGAGCTCGCCGACCACCTCGCCGAGCTGGACCTCGACCAGCCCTGGCCGGCCGGCGCCGACGGCCCCCGCGGCCGCACCTCGGGCCGCAACAAGGTCGTCCTCCCGGACGGCTGGCTGGACGACCCGTACGACTGCGCGGGCGTGGGCGCGGACGCGGAGCTGGACACGTCGGGCGGCTGACGCGGCCGGGCCGCCGCGGTGCGGTCACCGCCTCCGCAGCGGTATCTGCTGCAGGTCCTCGCCCGCGATGACCCGGCCCGAGAAGCCCTTGCCCGCGCGGCGGCGCCACTCCGCCGAGGAGACGTTTTTCGGGTCGGCGGGGCAGATGTGGCTCAGTACGAGGGTGTCGACGCCCGCGGCCTCGGCGATCGGGCCGACCTCGGTGACGTCGGTGTGCGACTGCAGCATGTGGTCCAGATAGGCCGGCGGCAGCCCGGCCTTGCGGTAGAAGTCCGCGTCCATCACCTCGTGCACGAGGAGGTCGGCGCCCCGGGCGATCCGTACGACGTTGTCGTGCTTGACCGTGTCGCCGGAGAAGACCACCGACCCGTACGCGGTGTCGAACCGGAACGCGTACGACGGGAACACCGGCCCGTGGTCCACCAGGATCGCCGTCACCCGGACCGTCCCGTCGTCCGCCACCTCGAACGGCTCCATCGGCGGCGCGGTCGGGCCGAGCGGGTGCGCGCCCGTGCCCTCCGGCAGCTCGATCTCGTGGGTGCGGACGAGGGTGCGGGGGTCCGCGATGCCGGAGTCCCGGATGAAGACGTTGGTGCTGTACGCGAACGCCTCGATCTGCTTCTCCGTCAGCCGCTTCAGGCCCGGGGTGGGGTGGTGCGGCGCGACGACCGGCGGGTCGTCGTTGTCGAAGGCGGGCGGCAGGGCGCCGGCCGGGCCCGGCCCGTACACGTCCACCGGCTCGGTGATCAGGTCGTCCTCGTCGTTGGAGAGCTGCGCGCCGAGCAGGAAGAAGTTGTAGTAGTCGGCGATGTGGTCGGCGTGCAGATGCGTCAGGAAGATCGACGTGAGGTCCGCCAGCTTCAGGCCGGCGAGCTGGTACTGGGTCACGGCCGAGCGGCCGCAGTCGATCACATACGTACGACCGTCGACGACGAGCGCGCTGGCGATGCCGCGCCGGGTCCTCTCCGGGGGCGGGCCCGCCGCGGTACCGAGGAGGACGAGGCGGGGGCCGTCGAGCGGGCGGATGCGGGACGTGGCGGACGCAGGGGTCGCTCCCAGGGCTGCGGTTCCGCCGGCGAGCGTGGCGGCGCCGGTGGCGGCGAGGAGGCGGCGGCGGGACAGCGGCCCTCCGGCAGTCGGCTTCTCGGGCACAGGTGAACTCCTCGGAGGGGAAGGGGAAGGGGGCTGTGATCAGGGCCTGTCGTCCGTGGCGCAGGTGCCGATCGTGGCGTACGCGGCGGGGCGCGCGGCACGCAGGTAACGGGCCCAGGCGATGCCCAGCACGGCGGCCACGATGACCAGGCAGGGGAGGATCCAGCGCAGTGGGTTGCCGGGGCCGACGCCGAGCTGGACCTGGAACGTGGTGAGCGCGAGGTAGAAGATCACGGCGAGGGCGACGGCCGAGAGCGCGGGCGCGATCAGTCGCTGCCACGTCCCTTCCTCCGTACGGCCGTCCGTACTGCGGCCGCCCCGGCGCGCGAAGTAGCAGATCACCGCCACCGATGTGACGAGCAGCAGCAGGATGACGCCCAGCGCGCCGAGGTTGGTGAGCCAGGTGAAGACGTCGTCCACCGGGTCGCGCCCGGCGAGCGCGAAGAGGGCGGTCACGGCCACTGTTACCGCGGTCTGTACGAGCGAGCCGCGGGCGGGGGAGGCGTACCGGGGGTGCAGTGCGCCGAGCCCGCGCGGCAGTACGCCCTCCCGGCCCAGGGAACGCACGTACCGGGCCACCGCGTTGTGGAAGGAGAGCAGCGCGGCGATCAGGGAGGTGATCAGGAAGAGTTGTGCCAGGTCGGAGAAGAGCGGGCCGAGGCTGTCCGCACCGAGCGCGAACATCATCTCCGGGCCGTGCGCGGCGGCGTAGCGCACCGCGCGCCCGTCCCCGGCGCCGCTGATCATCGCCCAGGCCGTGCCGGCGTAGAAGACGCCGATGAGCGCGACCGCGGTGTAGGTCGCGCGGCCGATCGTGCGCCGCGGGTCCTTGCACTCCTCGCCGTACAGCGCGGCCGACTCGAAGCCCATGAAGGCGGCGAAGATGCAGCACAGCGCGACGCCGAGCGCACCGTCGGTGGCGGCGTGCCAGGTGAGCGGGGCGAGCGAGACGCCCTGCGGGGCGTGCCCGAACTGTGCGATGTCGAAGACCAGCACGGTCCCGGACTCGATGACGATCAGTACGGCGAGTACTTTCACGCCCACGTCGATCCGCCGGTAGCCCAGCGCCCCGACCAGCGCCGTCGCGGCCAGCACCAGTGCCCACCAGGGGACGTCCAGGCCGGTGCGGGCCTTGAGGAAGTCGGCGGTGGTGGCGCCGAAGAGCCCGGCGATGCCGACCTGCATCGCGTTGTACGAGACCAGCGCGACGAAGGCGGCGGCGACGCCCGCGGTGCGGCCGATGCCGTGCGCCGCGTACGCGTAGAAGGCGCCGGCGCCGGTGATGTGCCGGCTCATCGCGGCGTAGCCCACGCTGAAGACCGCGAGCAGGGCCGCGATCAGCAGGTAGAGCAGCGGGATGCCGAGGACGCCGGTGACGCCGAGGGACTGCGGGATGCCGCCGGCCGCGACGGTGAGCGGCGCCGAGGCGGCGATGATGAAGAAGACGATGCCGGGGACGCCGATGCGGGGCGAGGGGGTCGCGGGCGGTGCCGCGCCCGACGGGCGGGCGGCGGGAGCGCGTGGGTCGATGGCCATGCCGGGCTCCTGGGGCGGGGATGATGGGGCGCGAGCGTGCGTGCGGCGCGGGCGTACGGGAGGGCGGCGGGGGAGCAGGCGTCGCCGCGATATCGTTTGAGCCCGTACGGGTTCAGATGCGGGAGATCGTACGACCACAAACGACCCCCGGCAAGGGTCCGGGCGGGTTCGCAGGAAGGTGTGGGGAGATGCGGGAGAAGCTGTGGTGACCGGCCACCGTTCCATCGGGGACACGGAGAAGGCGGTACAGGCCAAGCTCGGTGAAACGCCCATCCGGCACGCGCAGATGGCCGCGGTGGGCAACATCTACCGCGCCGCCGCCGCGGTCCGGCAGCACTTCGAGAACTCGGTACTGCGCGGCGCCGAGCTGACCTGGACCTCCTTCGTGGTGCTGTGGGTGGTGTGGATCTGGGGCGAGATGGAGACCCGGCGGGTCGCCGAGGAGGCCGGCATCTCCAAGGGCACGCTCACCGGCGTCGCCCGCACGCTCCAGAGCCGCGGCCTCATGGAACGCAGCGGCCACCCGACCGACGGCCGCCTCGCACTGCTCTCCCTCACCCCGGCGGGCGAGGAACTGATGGCGGAGCTCTTTCCCCAGTTCAACGCCGAGGAGGCCTTCGTCACCGACGACCTCAGCGACGCCGAGGCCCGCCAACTGGCCGACCTGCTGCGCCGGATCGTCGTCCGCGTCGAGACGGACGGCGAACAGCGCCGCCTGGATCTGCTGGGCGGGGCGGACCCGAGGCCACGGAGAAGTGGGCGGCGGGCGCGGGGGTAGCGCGCTACGAGGCGGCCGCCACCAGCGCGTCGAACAGCCCTTGCTGTGCCGGGTCCTTCGCCGCCGTGTCCTCCGGGTGCCACTGCACGGCGGCGAACCAGCCCCGCCCGTCCGGCAGTTCCAGCGCCTCGACCGTCCCGTCCGCCGCCCGGCCGGTCACCACCAGCCCGTCGCCCAGCCGGTCCACGCACTGGTGGTGGAAGCAGGACGCGTCCACCCGCTCGGTACCGGCCGCACGGGCCACGGCCGACCCGCTCTCCAGCCGTACGGGATGCACGACGTGCCGGTGCTCCCGGTCAGGGCCGCCCATGTCCTGCCGCAGCGTGCCGCCCAGCGCGACGTTCACGGCCTGCAGCCCGCGGCAGACGGCGAGCACGGGCAGCCCGGCCGCCAGCGCGTGCCGGGCGACCGCCAGGTCGAACGCGTCCTGCTCCTCGTCCACGTCGTACACGCTCTCGTGCACCGACGCCTCCGAATACCACCGAGGTGTCAGATCCCCGCCGCCCGGCAGCAGCACCCCGTCGCAGCGCGCCAGCCGGTCGGCGACCTCCGCCTCGTCCACCCGCCCCTCGGGCGCGTACGGATGCATCATGAACGGCTCGCCACCGGCCCGCAGTACGGCATCGGCGAGCGCCCGCGCGGTGACCACGGCCTCGTACCGCAGCGCGGACGTGGAAGCGGAGAACCGCTGCGGCAACGCGATCAGCGGACGAGTGGGCGTATGCGTGCGAGTACTCACAACTGAATCCAGGTCGTCTTGAGTTCGGTGTACTTCTCCAGCGCGTGCGCGGACTTGTCGCGGCCGTTGCCGGACTGCTTGTAGCCGCCGAAGGGGACGGTCAGATCGCCCTCCTCGTAGCAGTTGACCCAGACCGTGCCGGCGCGCAGGGCGCGCGAGACGGTGTGCGCGGTGCGGAGATCGCCGGTCCACACCCCGGCGGCCAGGCCGTACTCGGTGTCATTGGCCAGCGCCACCGCCTCCTCGACGGTGTCGAAGGTGAGGACGGACAGCACGGGCCCGAAGATCTCCTCGCGGGCCACCGCCATGTCGGGGGTGACCCGGTCGAAGACGGTGGGCCGGAGGTACGTACCGCCGGGCACGGGCGCCGGGTCGAGCGGCGCGCCACCGGTACGGAGTCGGGCGCCGGCCGCGCGGGCCGCGTCGATGTGCCCGCGTACGGCGGCCAGCCGGGCGGCCCCCGCCAGCGCGCCCATCTCGGTCGCCGGATCGAGCGGATCGCCGACCCGCAGCGCTTCGGCGCGCTCGACCACCGCGTCCGTCACCCGCTCCGCGACCGAGGAGTGCACGAGCAGCCGGGAGGGCGCGGTGCACATCTCGCCCTGGTTGAAGAAGATCCCCCAGGCGGCGGTGGCGGCAGCGGCGTCCAGGTCCGGCGCGTCGGGCAGCACGATGTTGGGCGACTTGCCGCCCAGCTCCAGCCAGACCCGCTTGAGGTTGGAGTCGGCGGCGTACCGCAGGTAGTGGCGGCCGACGGCGGTGGAGCCGGTGAAGGCGAGCACGTCGACGTCCGGGTGCAGGCCGAGCGCACGGCCCGCGGTCGGCCCGTCGCCCGCGACGACGTTCAGCACGCCGCCCGGCACCCCCGCCTCCTCCATGGCCTCGTCGACGAGCCGCCCCAGCAGCAGGGTGGAGAGCGGGGTCAGCTCGGAGGGCTTGAGTACGACCGTGCAGCCGGCGGCCAGCGCCGGGGCGATCTTCCAGGCGGCGAGCGTGAGCGGAAAGTTCCACGGCACGACAGCCCCGACCACCCCGGCCGGCTCCCGCGTGACGAGCGCCAGCGCACCGGGATCGGTGTGCGGCACCTCATCGCACACCTTGTCCGCGAGCTGCCCGTACCACCGGAACGTCCCGGCAACGGCCCGCAGTTCGATGCCATACGACTCGGCGACGGGCTTTCCGTTCTCCAGCGAAATCAGCGCCGCGATCTCGGACCGGTGCTCTTCCACGAGATCGGCGATCCGCAGCAGCACACGCCCCCGATCGGCCGGAGCGAGCCGTGGCCAGGGCCCGGAGTCGAACGCCCGCCGAGCCGCGGCAACGGCAAGATCCACCTCCTTCGCCCCGGCGTCGGCGACCTCGGCGAGCTCCGTACCGTCCCGCGGCGAGACCACGCCGAACACGGCCCCGGACCCGCCCTCCTCCCGCCCCCCGACCCGATGCCGCCCCGGCGGCACGACCCCCTCGGCGACCCGTACCCAGTCCTCGTAACTGCTGTCGAGCGTGGGGCCCATTGCGGCCTCCTTGTCTGGTGGTGCTGCCGCTGGGCGGTCAGCGGGTGTCGTGGACGATTTCGCCGTTGAAGACGGTCATGGTGATGGGGAGGGACGGGATGTCTTCTGGGGGTGTGTGGAGGAGGTCGCCTGCGAGGACGCAGAGGTCGGCGGCTTTGCCGGGGGTGAGGGTGCCTTTCCAGGATTCGGCGAAGTCCTGGTGGGCGGCGTGGGTGGTGTAGGCGCGGAGGGCCGTTTGGAGGTCTACGCACTGGTCGGGGCCGCTGGGGCGGCCGGTGGCCTTGGAGCGGCGGAGCAGCATGGAGGAGACGCCGGCGCGCCAGTTCGGGTAGGTGATGGGGGCGTCGGAGCTGGCGGTGACGGGGACGCCGGCGTCGACGGCGCTGCGTACGGGCCATTGGTACGCCGAGCGTTCCGGGCCGACGATGCCGTCCATTAGGTCGGCGATGGCGTCCTTGACGCCGGGGTTCATGTTGGCGCCCCAGCCGTGCTTCGCGAGGGTGGCCAGGGCGCCGGGGGACGCGAAGTCGCCATGGATGATGTAGTGGCGGGCGTCCGGGCGCGGGTGGTCGAGCTGGGCGGCGGCGAAGGCGTCCACGACGGCGTCGATGCCCGCGTCGCCGGTGATGTGGACGCCGAGTTGGTGACCCGCGGCGTGGACGTGCCGGACGATCGCGTTGAGTTCGCCGACGCGCTGGGTGTCGGTGTGGCCGTGCAGGCAGAGGCCGCCGTGGCCGCCGCCGTTCGCGTACTCCTCGGACATCCAGGCCGTACGGCTGGGCGGTACCCCGTCGGCGAAGAGCTTGACGCCGAGGACGGAGAGGAGGCGGGGGTCGGCGCCGGCGCAGAGTCCTTCGAGGGCGGCCAGGCGGTCGGGGAGGTCGGCGGCCGCGCCGCCCATTTCGAGGGGGAGGAGCAGGACGCTGACGCGGGCCCGGAGTTCGCCCTCGCGTGCCATACGCGCGTACACCTCCAGCGTGGCGGTGTCGGCGGAGCCCAGGAAGAGGCTCTTGCCGCCGGGGCCGAGGCCCGGCTCGGTGAAGCTGGTGATGCCCTCGGTGTGGCAGACGTCGATCGCGGCCCGGATCGCGGCCTCGCGCGCCGCCTCGGTCATGGGCGGGATGACGGTGTTGACCAGCTCCTGGGCGCTCTCGCGGAGGATGCCGGTGAGGGCGCCGTCGGCGCGGCGCTCGATGACGCCGCCGGGCGGTACGCCGGTGTCCTCGGTGATGCCCGCCGCCTGCAGGGCGCGGGAGTTGAGCCAGGCGGTGTGCCCGGAGAACTCGTACAGGAGAACGGGGTGGTCGGGGGATATCTCGTCCAGGTCCCAGCGGGTGGGCGTGCGGGCGCGGTCCTTGCGGCACTCGTCGAGGTAGCCGATGTCCCAGCCGTTGCCGAAGATCCAGGTCCCGGGCGGCTGCCGGTCCGCCTGGGCGCGTACGGCCGCGCGGATGTCCGCGATCGAGGAGACGGCCGGGGTCGAGACGTCGACGGCGAGCGGCGGGCGGGTGGCGCCGAACGCGCAGCCGTGGAGGTGCGAGTCGTTGATGCCGGGGAGGACGGTGCCGCCGGCGAGGTCGACGACCTCCGTACGCGGGCCGATGAGCGGGCGCAGTTCGGCGGTGGTCCCGGTGGCGGCGATGACGCCGCCGCGCACGGCGACCGCCTCGGCCGTACGGAACGCGGCGTCGAGGGTGAGGACGTGGCCGTTGAGCAGGACGAGATCGGCGGGAGCGGTGAGGTCGGCGGGAGCGGCGGGATCGGGCACGGCAGCCCCTTAGGAAGGACGGAGACAGCTGACTGGGCTAGTCGTTTGGGGTCAAACTTAATGTGGAAGTGTGGGGGAGGCGCAAGAGGGCGGGGGGATTTTGGTGGGGCGCCGAGTGTCGTACGCTGCGTCATGCGCAACCCGTTCCGCCATACGGCCCTAGCACCTACAGTGCTTAATCGTGGAACTCAGGCACCTGGAACACTTCGTCGCGGTCTCCGAGGAACAGCACTTCACGCGCGCCGCCGAACGGCTGCACATCGCCCAGTCCGGACTGTCCGCCTCGGTACGCGCTCTGGAGCGTGAGCTCGGCGCCGACCTCTTCGCCCGCACCACCCGCCGCGTCCAGCTCACCGCCGCGGGCCGGGCCTTCCTCGTGGAGGCGCGCCGCACGCTGGCCGGTGCGGCGGCGGCGCGGGAGGCGGTCGCGGCCGTACGCGGGCTGTTCACCGGCACCCTCGCCGTCGGTACCGAGCAGTGCATGGGCATCGTCGACCCGGTCTCGCTCCTGGCCGACCTGCGCGGACGCCACCCGGGCGTCGAGGTCCACATGGTCCAGTCCGGCTCGGCGCACCTGCTGGGGGAGGTCCGCCGCGGCGCCCTGGACCTGGCGTTCGTCGTGTACGAGGGGCATGAGGAGGGCGTGCGCATCCGGCCCGTGGCGACCGAGCCGATGATGCTGCTGTGCCGCCCGGACCATCCGCTCGCCGCCGGCAGCGACCCGCTCGCTCCTCAAGCGCTCGCCGGCGAGGTCTTCGTCGACCTGCATCGCGACTGGGGCGCCCGGCGGGCCGCCGACGCGCTGTTCGCCGCCGCGGGCACGCGCCGCACGGTGGCGATGGAGGTCAACGACGTCTACACGCTCCTCGACCTGGTGGCGCGGGGGATGGGCGTGGCGGTGGTGCCCCGCCCGGTCACGCACAAGGACCAGGCGCGCGGGCTCGCCTCGGTACCGCTCGCCGCCGACACGGTGTGGAACGTGGGCATCGCCGTGCCCCGCAGCGGCCGGCTCTCGCCCGCGGCCCAGGCGCTGCTGGCTTCCATTGAGCACCAGCCTTCCCTTGAGCACCACGCTTCCCTTGAGCACCCTTCTATTGAGCACAGTCAGCGATGAATGTGATCAGAACTGGATGTTGGACGCGGTACCCGCGCGAGCGCGAGGGTGGTCCCGGGGGCGGGCAGGACAGGAGTCCCGTCCCAGCGAACTGACGTGGCGAAAGGCTGCTCCCATGGCGCAGGAAGTACGCGGAGTCATCGCACCGGGGAAGAACGAGCCGGTACGGGTGGAGACGATCGTGATCCCGGACCCCGGTCCCGGTGAGGCGGTCGTGCAGATCCAGGCGTGCGGTGTGTGCCATACGGACCTGCATTACAAGCAGGGCGGGATCAACGACGAGTTCCCGTTCCTGCTGGGGCATGAGGCCGCTGGTGTCGTGGAGTCGGTCGGCGAGGGCGTTTCGGACGTCGAGCCCGGCGATTTCGTCATCCTCAACTGGCGTGCGGTGTGCGGGCAGTGCCGGGCGTGTCTGCGGGGGCGTCCGCAGTACTGCTTCGATACGCACAACGCCAAGCAGAAGATGACCTTGACGGACGGTACGGAGCTGTCGCCGGCCCTCGGTATTGGTGCGTTCGCGGAGAAGACGCTGGTGGCGGCGGGGCAGTGCACGAAGGTGGATCCGGCCGTTTCGCCGGCCGTGGCAGGACTGCTGGGCTGCGGTGTGATGGCCGGCATCGGTGCCGCGATCAACACCGGCAACGTCGGGCGGGGCGACTCGGTCGCCGTGATCGGCTGCGGTGGCGTCGGTGACGCGGCGATCGCCGGAGCCCGGCTGGCGGGCGCCGCGAAGATCATCGCGGTGGACATCGACGACCGGAAGCTGGCGACCGCCGAGACGATCGGCGCCACGCACACGGTGAACTCCAAGGCCGTGGACCCGATCGAGGCGATCCGCGAGCTGACCGGTGGCTTCGGCGCCGATGTCGTCATCGAGGCGGTCGGTCGCCCGGAGACGTACAAGCAGGCGTTCTACGCCCGCGACCTGGCCGGGACGGTGGTCCTGGTCGGCGTGCCGACGCCGGAGATGAACCTGGAGTTGCCGCTGCTGGATGTCTTCGGGCGCGGCGGAGCGCTCAAGTCCTCCTGGTACGGCGACTGTCTGCCGTCCCGCGACTTCCCGATGCTCGTCGACCTGCACCAGCAGGGGCGGATCGACCTCGGCGCGTTCGTGACCGAGACGATCGGGATCGGGGACGTGGAGAAGGCGTTCGCGCGGATGCACGAAGGCGACGTGCTTCGCTCGGTGGTGGTGCTGTGATGGCGGCACGCATCGAGCACCTCGTCACCTCCGGGACGTTCTCCCTCGACGGCGGTACCTGGGACGTCGACAACAACGTGTGGATCATCGGGGACGACAACGAAGCAGTCGTCATCGACGCCGCGCACGATGCCGAGGCCATCCTGCAGGCCGTCGGGGACCGTCGGCTGCTGGCGATCATCTCCACGCACGCGCACAACGACCACATCGACGCCGCGCCGGAACTCGCGGACCGGGCCGCCTCCCCGGTCCTGCTGCACCCGGACGACTGGCCGCTGTGGAAGCTGACCCACCCCGAGCGGCTGCCGGACGGCGAGCTGGAGGACGGACAGGTCTTCACGGTCGCCGGTACGGAGCTGACCGTGCTGCACACGCCGGGGCACGCGCCCGGCGCGGTGTGCCTGTACGCGCCGGCGCTGGGGGCCGTGTTCACCGGGGACACCCTGTTCGCGGGCGGCCCCGGCGCGACCGGGCGGTCGTTCTCGGACTTCCCGACCATCGTCGAGTCGATCCGGAAGCGGCTGCTGACCCTGCCGCCGGAGACGAAGGTGTTCACCGGCCACGGCGACAGCACCACCATCGGCGACGAGGCCCCGCACCTGGAGGAATGGATCGCCCGCGGCCACTGAGCCGCAGCCGCTCGAAGCACAAGCACACGGCCCCTCAGGACGTCAGCCGCTCCACCCGCCGCATCACCTCGCGGCAGAAGCGGCCGACGTCCTGCGGGTCGTCGGTGAACTGCGACGGCTTGATGCAGAACGTGCCGAAGCCCTGCGTCATCTGCTCCGGCACGCTCTCCAGCGCGCGGCCCAGGTCCGCTACCGCGTCCGGACCGGGGAAGACCGCCCGCGTACCGCCGATCATCTCCAGCTCGTCCATCGAGCGCCCGGCCTCCGCCATCGCCGCGCGCAGCTTCTCCAGCTCCTCGGGGGCCGGCCGGCCCAGCGGGTTGAAGCCGTGGCCGTACCGGACCAGGCGCCGCAGCAGCGGACCGTGCAGCGAGCCGCCCCCGAACCACAGCTCCGGGCCGCCGGGCCGGTACGGCTTGGGCTCCAGATAGACGTCGGAGAAGGCGTAGTGCTCGCCCTCGTACGTCGCGGGGGAGGGGCGCCAGAGCCGTTCCCACGCCTCAAGGTGCTCGTCGAGCAGCTTGCCGCGCTTCCCGAACGGGACGTCCAGCGCCGCGTACTCGTCCCGGCTCCAGCTCACCGTCGGCAGGACGACCAGCCGCCCCTTGCTGAGCAGGTCCAGGGTGGCCAGCTCCTTGGCGAGTACGAGCGGGTGGCGCAGCGGCGCCAGGATCGCACCGGCGACCAGCCGCAGGCGTGACGTCACGGCCGCGATCGCGCTGAGCAGGACGACCGAGTTGGGCCAGGGCGTGTGCGGGTCCTGGTTGCCCGGGAGGGCGTACTCGCGGGGGTTGGGCATCACGCCGAGTGCGCCGGAGTCGGGGCCGAGGACGAGGTGCTCGCTGAGCATGACCGAGTCAAAGCCCGCGTCCTCGGCCTCGCGGGCCCAGCGGACCAGGGCTTCCAGGTCGCAGCGGCCGCCGGTCATGGTCCAGTTCTCGCTGAGGACGAGCAGCATGCGGGGGGACGGCACAGTGCCTCCAGGTCGGTCGACGAGGGCTCTCCGATGCCGTCCGACGTTATTGTTTGAGATCAAACGACACAAGAGGCCGGCGCCGGAACGGCGCGTGGCCGCAGGTACCGAACCGAACGAGGTCTCCATGACGAAGCGCGCCCTGGTCATCGCCCACGACCACCTCTCCGCCGCCGGCCATGTCGGCGACCGGCTGGCGCAGCGCGGATACGCGCTCGACGAACTGCTCGTGGTCCCCGCCGAGCGGTATGCGACTCCGGACGTCGAGCCCCGATTTCCGGCGGTCGCCGAATATGACCTGATCCTGTCGCTCGGCGCGCCCTGGTCGGTGAACCGCATGAATGAGTGGATACGGGCCGAGCTGGACCTGCTGCGGGACGCGCGGCGGCTGGGGATACCCGTGCTCGGCATCTGCTTCGGCGGGCAGCTGCTGGCCGCTTCGCTCGGGGGCTCGATTGAGCGCGCTCCACGCTTCGAGCTCGGCTGGACGGAGGTCGAGGTGGACGAGCCGGGGCTGGTCGGGCCGGGGCCGTGGTTCCAGTTCCACGGGGACCGGTGGCTGCTCCCGGAGGCCGTGCCGGACGAGGGCGGCGCCGGTCTGCCGCTCCGCGAACTCGCGCGCAACGAGGTCGCGTCGCAGGCGTTCGTCTGCGGGCGGTCGCTGGGGGTGCAGTTCCATCCGGAGCTGACGCCCGGGGTGCTGCGGGCCTGGTTCGACGGCGATGACACGGGTGTCGCGGAGTCGCTCGGTGCCGACCCCGACGCGCTGGTCAAGGAGGTGCGGGCGGCGCTTCCCGAGGCGCGGGAGCGGGCGTACGCGCTCGTGGACGCCTTCCTGGAGCGGGTTGCGGCGGCGTGATGACAGCGGCGTTACATGTCCGTCGACGGGTCCGAATCGTGGGATCGGCGGGCCTCGCGGCGCGTGATTCTCGCCACCCTTGATAAGGGTCGCGCTCAGATGAGCGATTCATCGGGGTTCTATGTCTCCAAAGCTGGCACTGGGTGCCACGGCTCTTGAGTTCAGATGATCAAGGCAGCCGTCGCGCTCCGTGCAGAACCAGCCATGATCGCCCGCACCTTCCGGAGTCATGCCTTCATAAGGTGAATGCATGCGGTCGGGACACTCGACTTTCGATCTGTTGGCTGACGCCGGGTTACGGGCGCATGTCGACCGAGTGGACGTACCCAGGCGCCTTCGATCTGGGTATGTTCCTCGCCGTCAGGGCAGCCCGTCCGCGAGGAGTCAGTCCCGTGTCGGAAACACAAGATCCCCACGTATCCCCGTCCGCCGACGCGGTGAAGTTCGTCTACGACTTCACCGAGGGCAACAAGGACCTGAAGGATCTGCTCGGCGGGAAGGGTGCGAACCTCGCCGAGATGACCAATCTGGGACTTCCCGTCCCGCCCGGTTTCACCATCACCACCGAGGCGTGCAAGGAGTACCTGGAGAACGGCGAGGAGCCGGCGGCACTGCGTGCCGAGGTCACCGCGCATCTGGACGCGCTGGAGCGCCAGATGGGCAAGAAGCTCGGGCAGGCGGACAACCCGCTGCTCGTATCGGTCCGTTCCGGGGCGAAGTTCTCGATGCCCGGCATGATGGACACCGTGCTGAACATCGGGCTCTCGGACGAGTCGGTGAACGGCCTCGCGCAGCAGGCCGGTTCCGAGCGCTTCGCGTGGGACTCGTACCGCCGCCTCATCCAGATGTTCGGCAAGACCGTGCTCGGCGTGGACGGTGACCTCTTCGAAGAGGCGCTGGAGGAGGCCAAGCAGGCCAAGGGCGTCAAGGTCGACGTCGAGCTGGACGCGGCCGACATGAAGAAGCTGGTCGGCCAGTTCAAGGAGATCGTCTCCAAGGAGACGGGCCGCGACTTCCCGCAGGACCCGCGCGAGCAGATGGACCTCGCGGTGCGCGCGGTCTTCGACTCGTGGAACACCGACCGGGCGAAGCTGTACCGGCGCCAGGAGCGCATCCCGGGCGACCTCGGCACGGCGGTCAACGTCTGCTCAATGGTCTTCGGCAACCTCGGCCCGGACTCCGGTACCGGCGTCGCCTTCACCCGCGACCCGGCCAGCGGCCACCAGGGCGTGTACGGCGACTACCTGCAGAACGCGCAGGGCGAGGACGTTGTCGCCGGTATCCGCAACACCGTTCCGCTCGCGGACCTGGAGCAGCTCGACAAGAAGTCGTACGACGAGCTGATGCAGATCATGGAGACGCTCGAGACGCACTACAAGGACCTGTGCGACATCGAGTTCACCATCGAGCGCGGCAAGCTCTGGATGCTGCAGACCCGCGTCGGCAAGCGGACCGCGGGCGCGGCCTTCCGTATCGCCACGCAGCTCGTCGACCAGGGCCTGATCGACGAGGCCGAGGCGCTGCAGCGGGTCAACGGCGCGCAGCTCGCGCAGCTGATGTTCCCCCGCTTCGACGAGAAGGCGAAGACCGAGCTGCTGGGCCGGGGCATCGCCGCCTCGCCGGGCGCGGCCGTCGGCAAGGCCGTCTTCGACTCGTACACCGCCGTGAAGTGGTCGCGTTCGGGCGAGAAGGTCATCCTCATCCGCCGCGAGACCAACCCCGACGACCTCAACGGCATGATCGCCGCCGAGGGCATCCTCACCTCGCGCGGCGGCAAGACCTCGCACGCGGCCGTCGTCGCCCGCGGCATGGGCAAGACCTGTGTCTGCGGCGCCGAGGAGCTGGAGGTCGACACCAAGCGGCGCTGCCTGACCGCGCCCGGCGGCGTGGTCATCGAGGAGGGCGACGTCGTCTCCATCGACGGCTCGACCGGCAAGGTCTACCTCGGTGAGGTCCCGGTCGTCCCGTCCCCGGTCGTGGAGTACTTCGAGGGCCGGATGCACGCCGGTGCCGATGACGCCGACGAGCTGGTCAAGGCCGTGCACCGGGTCATGGCGTACGCGGACCGGGTGCGCCGGCTGCGGGTACGCGCCAACGCCGACAACGCCGAGGACGCCGCGCGCGCCCGCCGGTTCGGCGCCCAGGGCATCGGCCTGTGCCGCACCGAGCACATGTTCCTCGGTGAGCGGCGCGAGATGGTCGAGCGGCTGATCCTCGCCGACACCGGCGAGGAGCGCGAGGCCGCGCTCTCGGAGCTGCTGCCGCTGCAGAAGGGCGACTTCGTCGAGCTCTTCGAGTCGATGGACGGGCTGCCGGTGACGGTGCGGCTGCTGGACCCGCCGCTGCACGAGTTCCTGCCCGACATCACCGAGCTGTCGGTGCGCGTCGCGCTCGCCGAGTCCCGCAAGGACTCCAACGAGAACGACCTGCGCCTGCTCCAGGCCGTGCACCGGCTGCACGAGCAGAACCCGATGCTGGGTCTGCGCGGCGTCCGCCTCGGCCTGGTCATCCCCGGCCTGTTCGCCATGCAGGTACGGGCGATCGCGGAGGCCGCCGCCGAGCGCCGGGCCGCCAACGGCGACCCGCGTGCGGAGATCATGATCCCGCTGGTGGGCACCGTCCAGGAGCTGGAGATCGTCCGCGAGGAGGCCGAGCAGATCATCGCCGAGGTCGAGCGCGCCCGCGGTGTGGACCTGGGGCTCACCCTCGGCACGATGATCGAGCTGCCCCGTGCGGCCCTCACCGCCGGGCAGATCGCCGAGTCCGCCGACTTCTTCTCCTTCGGCACGAACGACCTCACGCAGACCGTGTGGGGCTTCTCCCGGGACGACGTGGAGGCCAGCTTCTTCACCGCGTACCTGGAGAAGGGCATCTTCGGCGTCAGCCCGTTCGAGACGATCGACAAGGACGGCGTGGGCTCGCTCGTACGCAACGCCGCCGAGGCCGGCCGGGCCACCCGCCCCGACCTCAAGCTCGGCGTGTGCGGCGAGCACGGCGGCGACCCCGAGTCGGTGCACTTCTTCCACGAGGTGGGCCTGGACTACGTGTCCTGCTCGCCGTTCCGCATCCCCGTGGCGCGCCTGGAGGCGGGCCGCGCGGCGGCGGAGTCCAAGGGCAGCGACAGCCGCTGACCCCCTGAGCACGTCTGCCGGCCGGTGCACGAAACTCCGGTCGGCAGGCGGTACAACGGCCGGTCACCCGGCCTGCAGACGACCGGAGCCGCTGTATGGGCCCCCGACCCTCAGCCCGTTGGGCGGCTCCGGCTCGCTGAAACGAGGGCGGCACCTGTGCGGAGGTGCCGCCCTCGCCTTTTCCGGACTCCCCCCTCGGGAGCTGCCGCCGCCAGCTCGGCCCGGGCGGCGGCCTTCGGCGGGTAGCGGGACGGCCGGTGATGACTCGTCACCCCCCACGGGTCCGAGCAATCCGTGCCATCCGTATCGCCACCGAATTGAGCAACAGCATTCCGGGAGTTCGGCTCCGACGCGACCCTTTTCAAGACTGGCCAAAAGGGCGTGGTGACCCCGCGTGGCCGTGTGCATACTCGGGTGCTCGGGGGCCGACAACGGATGGCGATGGTGGGGTTTCGGTGCTGCGCGTCCATTTCAGTGGACCGGATCTGGCCCGCGTGCGGATTGCCGCACGCCCTGATGTGCTGTGGGAGACCGTTTTAAGTTTTCACCGGCTGCGCGACCGGCAGGGTGGTACGACCCTCAACGAATGGCGTACGGAAACCCGCTCCCGGTTGAATGGTGAAACACGTTATCTCGCCCCGCTGATCCCAACCAAGGGATATTTTCCCGATTTCCTGACGCCCCCCGAGGGACTGCTCGGAATCGATGACGCACTCGCCGCGCTCAAGGCGACACCGGCCCCGCGACTGCACCGGGATCTCACCCGGCTGACCGAGGGCCGCCCGCCCCAGCCGTGGGTGCGCGACCTCGCCCAGGGCGACACCCGGCCGCTGCACCGGCTGGCCGGCGTGCTGCGGCACTACCACGACGCGGCCATCGCGCCGTACTGGCCGCATCTCCAGGCCCGTATCGAAGCGGACCGGGCGACGCGCGGCCGGGCCCTGCTGGACGGCGGCGCCGACCGGCTGCTCGGCTCGCTGCCGCCGATGATGCGCTGGCGGCCGCCCGTCCTGGAGGCGGATTACCCGGTCGACCGCGATCTGTACCTGGACGGGCGCGGGCTGCTGCTGGTCCCGTCGTTCTTCTGCCGCCGCACCCCGGTCACCCTGCTCGACCCGGAGCTCACGCCGGTCCTGGTCTACCCCGTCGAGCACCAGGCGCCACGGCCCACGGCCCCCGCGGCACCGGGCCGCTCGCTCGGCAAGCTCGTCGGCCGCACCCGCTCCGCGATCCTGCGGGGCATCGGCGGCGGCTGCACCACCAGCGAACTGGCCCGGCGCGCCGAGGTGTCGCTGGCCTCCGCGAGCCAGCACGCGACCGTGCTGCGGGAGGCCGGACTGCTGGTCACCCTGCGCCAGGGCAACGCCGTCCTGCACACCCTCACCCCGCTGGGCGCCGCCCTCATCCGCGGCGGCGCCCCGGCGGAGCGGGTATCGGCGGCTACGCCCGGAACGGCCCCGTGACCTCGTAGGTGATGCCACCGGACGAGCTGCCGGTCGTGCCGCGCTGGCTGGAGAAGTACAGCCGCTTGCCGTCCGGCGAGAAGGCCGGGCCGGTGATCTCCGAGCCCGAGTGGCCGTTGACGCGCAGGAACGGCGCCACGACGTCGTCCGGCGTGATGACGCAGATCTCCATGTTGCCGCCGTCCTCGGCGACGTAGAGGTCGCCGGAGGACGCGCCGGTGACGTTGTCGACCCCGGTCAGCGGCGCGTTCCCGCCGCTGACCAGCGAGTCGTCGTACGCCAGCTCGTACGTGTTGTCCGCCAGGTTCAGCTGCCAGAGGCGGTTGTCGCCCTTGGTGGTGAACCACACCGTGTCGTTGGCGTAGTGGCAGCCCTCGCCGCCGTTGAAGTGCTTGGCGCCGGAGACCTGGGTACGGGTGGTGGCGGGCGAACCGTCCGGGTCGGGCACGTTCGCCCAGCTGAAGGAGCCGGATGTGGCGGAGCCGGCGACCAGCACCTGGAGCTGGCCGGCCGACAGATCGCCCCACGTGGCCGGCACGAAGCGGTACAGACAGCCGTCCGACTCGTCCTCGGTCAGATAGATCACCTTGCGCACCGGGTCGGCCGCGGCCGCCTCGTGCTTGAACTTCCCCAGCGCGTCCCGGCGGACGGCCGCCTTCGCCCCGAACGGATCCGTCTCGTACACCGCGCCGAGCGAGACCTCCTCGCAGGAGAGCCAGGTGTTCCACGGGGTTCTGCCGCCCGCGCAGTTCTGCCGGGTGTTGGACAGGATGCGGTACGCGCCGGTGATCGCACCGGTCGCGCCGAACTTCACCGCGCTGACGCCACCGCCCGGGTTGATCTCCGAGTTGGAGACATAGATCCAGCCCGTGCTGTCGGCGAAGCAGGCACCGCCGTCGGGGGCGTTGTGCCAGGTGTAGCCGGTGCTGCCGACCTGTCGGCCGGACCGGGCGATGATGCGGCTGGTGAAGCCGGCGGGCAGCTGGATGCCGTTGGCGTCCGCGGCGCCGAGCGCGCCGTACGGGCCGGAGCCCGGCTGGGCGGGGGCGGCGTATGCGGCACCGGGCATCAGGGTGCCGGCGAAGGCGGCCGCCGAGGCGCCGATGACGGCTCCGCGCAGGAAGGTACGACGTTCCACGGTCACTCCACGTGTGTCGTGAGAGCCCCGGCCGCCGGGTGGCGGCCGGGGAGACGCGCAGTGCACCGTAGGAGGCCCGAGTTGACGTGGCCTCAACAAGCGGTAACGGGAGGCCGGACAGTCCTACTGCGGCCGGTCACCCGCGATGGCGACCCGCTCCGCGACCCGCCCGTGCGGGGCGTAGTCCGCCACCGCGTAGTGCTGCGTCGCCCGGTTGTCCCAGAACGCCACGTCGCCCGCCTGCCAGCGGAACCGCACCTGGTACTCCGGCACATGGGCCTGCTGGAACAGCAGCCGCAGCATGCGGTCGCTCTCCGCCCGGTCCCAGCCCACGATGCGGGTGGTGAAGGAGGTGTTGACGAAGAGCATCTTCCGGCCCGTCTCCGGATGGCGGCGCACCACCGGGTGCTCGACCGGCGGGAACTGCTCCTGGAGCGGGGCGAGCCGCTCGGCCGGGTAGAAGCGCGAGAAGCCGGGGATGAAGTCGTGCACGGCGCGGGCACCGTCGATGCGGTTCTTCACCTCCTGCGGCAGGTTGTCGTACGCGGCCGCCATGTCGGCCCACATCGTGTCCCCGCCGAACGGCGGCACCTCGCGCAACTGGAGCACCGCGCCCAGCGCCGGCCGCTCCCGGAAGGTCACGTCCGTGTGCCAGACGTTCTCGAAGGTGGGTGCCGTGGGGTCCTTCTTGTCGAACCGCACCACCTCCTCGCTGTCCCCGCGCGCCAGCAGCGGATTGGTCTCCAGCTCACCCCAGTTGCGGGCGAACGCGGCCTGCGCGCCGGAGGGCAGGTGCGCGCCGCGGAAGAAGAGCACCTTCCACTCCAGCAGGGCCCGGTTCAGCTCGGCGCGGAGCGCGTCGCCCAGCGGGCGGGACAGGTCCACACCGCGGATCTCGGCGCCGATGGTGCGGCCCTGCGGCACGACCTCGAAGCGCTCGTACGGCCGGTCCTCCCAGCCTTCGGGCAGCCGGTTCAGGACGCGTACGCCTTCGTAGAGGCCGTCGGCGGGGATGCGGTGGTCGCGCAGGGCAGGGGCGGTGGGTACGGCGATGGCCGTCATCTGATCCTCCTGAAGAGACAGAGGTGTGCAGGAAGGAGAAAGGCGAGCAAAGGGAAAAGGGGGGAGAAAACCGGAGCGAACGGGCTCAGCGGCAGGAACAGACCGGGGGAGAACCCACCCGGCCACGGCGGCTCAGGAAGCTGAGACCGCGGGGCGCGCACTCACCGCGGGGGCCGCAGAACTGCGGCTCCTGCTCACGGGAGGTCGGTCGCGCCATCATGTTGGCACCGTACATCAATCGTCGATGCCTGTCCGCTCCACCCCGGCCACGATGTACCGCTGCAGCAGGAAGAACACCAGGATCAGCGGCAGGATCGAGACCGCGGCCGCGAGGAACAGTTCGTGCAGATTGACGTTCTGCGCGGTGGTGAACGTCGACAGCGCCACCTGCACCGTCCACGCCTCCCGGTCCTGGCCGATCACCAGCGGCCACAGGAAGGCGTTCCACGCCCCGATGAAGACGATGGTGCCGACCGCCGCGAACACCGGCCGGGAGTTCGGCACCACCACCCGCCAGTACGTCCGCCAGTACCCCAGCCCGTCCACCCGCGCCGCGTCCTCCAGCTCGCGCGGGAAGCCGAGGAAGTACTGCCGGAAGATGAAGCACGCGAAGGCGGAGAAGAGGGTCGGGATGATCAGCCCGCGGAGGGTGGAGATCCACCCCAGCGACGAGACCAGCACAAAGCTCGGTACGAAAGTCACCGCGGCCGGGACCATGAGCGTGCCGAGGATCGCGTAGAAGACCGCGTTCGCGTGCCGGTACGGGATGCGGGCCAGGCCGTATCCGGCCAGCGAGGCCAGCAGCAGCGTGCCGAGCGTCGTGGCCACCGCGATCACCGTGGAGTTCAGCAGCGCCCGCGCCATCGGCAGATTCGGGTCCGCGAACAGCTCGGCGATGTTGCCCCACTGCAGCGAGCGCGGGAAGAACGTCCAGTCCGGCGCGGTGATGTCCGCCTCGGTCGCCAGCCCGTTGCGCAGCAGCAGGTAGAACGGGATCAGGAAGAGCAGCGCGAGGGCGATCAGCAGGACCAGCCGCAGGGCCCGGCCCGCCCGGATGAGTGCCTGGTCCACCGGTCAGTCCTCCTTGCGGCCCAGCCCGAACCAGCGGGCCTGGACGATGGTCGCCACCGCGATGATCAGCGCGAGGATCACCGCGCCCGCGCTGCCGAGCCCGAGGTTCTGCTCGCTGCCGAGCGCGATGTAGTACAGGTAGACCAGCGGCGGCCGGGCGTACGGCGGATAGCCGCGGGCGTCGGAGAGCAGGTTGTAGAACTCGTCGAACGCCTGGAAGGCGTTGATCACGAGGAGCAGGACGACGGCCACCGAAGTCGCACGGAGCTGCGGGAAGGTGATGTGCCGGAAGGTCTGCCAGCCGGGCTTGGCACCGTCCACCGCGGCGGCCTCGTACAGCCGTGGCGAGATCCGCTGCAGCCCGGCCAGGAAGAGGATCATGTAGAAGCCGGCCTGCAGCCAGAGCCGTACGGTGACGATCACCAGCCAGTACCAGGGCGGATCGGTCGTCGAAAGCCACGCCGTCTGGTCCGCGCCGAACCACCCCAGCACGGTGTTGGCCAGCCCGAACCGCACCCCGTTGAAGATCGACAGCTTCCACACCAGCGACGCGACGACATAGCTGCAGGCGGTGGGCAGGAAGAAGACCGACCGGAAGAACGCCTGCGCGAACCGCACCCGGTTCACCATCAGCGCCAGCCCCAGCGACAGCACATACGTCGCCGGCACGATGAACGCCGAGAACAGCAGGAACGTCCCCAGGCTGCTGAGGAACGCGCCGTCGCCCAGCATCGAGACGTAGTTGTCCAGCCCGACGAACTTCGTCGGCGTCACGGTGTTGTGCGCGTCGAAGAAGCTGAGCCAGACGCTCCACAGCAGCGGTACGTACGTGAACAGGGCCAGCCCGACCGCGAACGGACCGACGAACACCCAGAACCACAGATTGCGGTTCTGGGGTCCCAGCAGCGTGCGGATCACTTCTTCTTGACCCGGTCCAGCTCGGCCTTGGTCTTCCGTACGACCGTCTTCAGCTCGCTCTCCGGGTTCGCGCCGTCCTTGATGATGCGGCTGACCGCGTCCTGGTAGGCGGTCTTGGCTGCGGTGGTCCACAGCAGCGGCTCGGAGTGGCCGAGGTCGGTGGCGTACGAGACGGCGTCGGCGGCCGCGCCCGAACGCAGCTCCTTCGCCTTCTCGGCGAGGGAGAGCCGGGCCGGGATGTGGAAGCCGTAGGAGAGCGCGAAGTCGCGCTGGTAGTCCGTGCGGTCGATCCACAGCCACTTCGCGAAGGCCACCGCCTCCTTCTTGTGCTTGCTGCGCGCGCTGACCGCCGAGCCGTACGCGCCGACCGGCACGGCGTTCTTGCCGCCGGAGCCGTCCTTCGGGAACGGCAGCACCCCGAAGTCGTCCCCCAGCGCCTTCTTCACCTCCGGCAGCGCCCACAGCCCCGACCACTGCATCGCGGTCAGGCCCTGGGTGAGCGCGTCCGGGTCGGACCAGTCGGTGGGCGCGCCGAGGAGCAGGGACTTGTCGGCGTACAGCTCGTGGATCTTCCCGAGCGTGCGGGCCGCGGCCGGGTCGTCGAAACCGACCTTGCCGTCCTCGGTGACGATGGACAGCCCGGCGGCGTACAGCGGGGTGCCGCCGAGCGCGCCCGCGCCGCCGTCGTTCCCCAGGAACAGCCCCTTGACCTTGTCCTTCTTGCCCTTGGCGGTCAACTCGCGGGCGACGTCGACCAGTTCGTCGAGTGTGCGGGGCGGCTGCACCCCGGCGTCCGCCAGCATGCTCTTGCGGTAGTAGAGCAGCTGCATGTCGATGACCTGCGGGATCGACCAGATCTTGTCCTGCCAGATCTTCGGCGCGAGGACGGCCTGGTTGAAGTCGTCCTTGACGGGCTCGACAGCGTCGGTCAGATCGACGACCTGGCCGCCGCGGATCTGGTCCAGCGTCGGGCCGTTGACCTCGAAGACGTCCGGGCCCGAGTCGGTCAGCAGGGCGGCGGCGGTCTGCCGGTCGTAGTCGCCGGGCCGCCACTGGACGGTGACCTGCGCCTTGTCGTACGCATCGGCGTACCGTTTCACCGCCTGCTCGGTGCCGGCCTCGCCGTACTGGTGGTACCACTGGCTCAGCGCCGGGCCCGAACCTCCGCCGCTCCGGCCGGTGTTGGAGCCGCAGGCCGCCAGTGCGCCGGTGAGCGCGATACCGCCGCCGGCCGCCAACAGCCGCCGTCTGCCGATGTCCGTCATGCCTGCTGTCCCCCAGCGCTCGTCGATGATCGACCCGGTGCGGCGACCACTCTGCCGCACCGGTGTGATGCACGCATGGCAACCACGTGAAACGCGCAACAGATCATTCCGGCCGGGGGACATGGCCGGGGCATCGCGCCCCCGCCACGCAGGTCACTCCAGTTCGGCCAGCACCTCCTGGGCGATGCCGAACGCGGCGTTGGCGGCCGGGACACCGCAGTAGACCGCGCTCTGCATCAGGACCTCGCCGATCTCCTCGGGGGTGAGGCCGTTGCGTACCGCGGCCCGTACGTGCATGGCCAGTTCGGCGTGGTGGCCGTGGGCGACCAGTGCGGTGAGCGTGATGCAGCTGCGGGTGCGGCGGTCCAGGGTGTCGCCGGTCCAGATCTCGCCCCAGGCGTAGCGGGTGATGAAGTCCTGGAAGCGGGTGGTGAACTGGGTCTTCTTCGCCTCGGCGCGGTCGACGTGCGCGTCACCGAGGACGGCGCGGCGGACGGCCATGCCGGCGGCGTGCCGGCCCGCGTCGTCGGACGGCACCCCGTCCGTCTCGGCGCCCGCGTCCGCACTCGGCGCGAAGTGCGCGGCCAGCGCGGCGGTCACCGGGCCCGGCCGGTCCACGCCCGCGAGGTGGTGGGCGTCCGCGACCTCGGTCAGGCTCGCGCCGGGGATGCCGTCGGCGATCTCGCGGGCGTGCGCGGGCGGCGTCGCCGGGTCCTCGCGGCCGGCGACGACCAGCGTGGGCACGGTGATGCCGGAGAGCCGGTCCCGGACGTCGTACGAGGCGAGCGCCTCGCAGCAGGCGGCGTACCCGGCCGGGTCGGTGTCCAGCAGGTCCTTGATCAGCTCCTGGCCGCGGTGCGCCGCGGCGAACTCGGGCGCGAACCAGGTGCCCGGACGGCTGGCCGCCATTGCCTCCGTACCGTCCTTGCGGACCAGCGCGGCCCGCTCCCGCCAGGTGTCCGAGCCGCCGAAGTGGGCCGAGGAGCACACCACTGCGAGCCGGGTCAGCCGCTCGGGGTGGTCGGCGGCGAGCGTCAGGCCGACCGCGCCGCCGATGGAGATCCCGGCGTACGCGAAGGTGTCCCAGCCCTGCGCGTCGGCCAGCCCCAGCACGAGCCGGGCGATGTCGGCCATGGTGGCCTCGGCGGGCACCAGCCCGGCCGCCGAACCGCCGTGCCCCGGCAGGTCCCAGCGCAGCACGCGGTGCGTCCGGGTCAGGGCGGCCAGCTGCGGCTCCCAGACGTCGAGCGAGGTGCCGATGGACGGGCCGAGGATCAGCGGCGGGGCGTCCTGCGGTCCGTCGAGCCGGTGGTGGGGGAGCTCGGTCATGTGGGGGCCTCCTCGGGGGAGTTACGGGTACGGATGGGGAACGGGTGCCCGGCGGGGCGGCGGTCAGGCGTCCGTCGGTCCCGGCCGGCGCAGGGCGCGGTCGGTGAGGGCGGCGGCGGAGCCGGTGTAGGCGGCCGGGTCGGCCAGTGCGGTCAGCTCCTCCGGGGACAGCGCGCCGGCCACTTCCGGGTCGGCGCGCAGCACGTCGGCCAGCGTGCGGTCCTCCTCGACGGCGGTGCGGGAGGCGCGGGTCAGCGCGGCCTTGGCGGCCTGCCGTCCGAGTACCGGCGCGAGCGCGGCGGACAGCCGCTCGGCGGCCATCAGCCCCTTGGTCCGCATCAGGTTCGCGCGCATCCGGTCGGGGAAGACGCGCAGGCCCTCCGCCAGCCCGGCGGCCTGCTCGGCGGCGCCGCCGGCCAGCCGCAGCAGCTCGCGCAGCGGCTGCCATTCGGCGTGCCAGGCGCCGGCCGGGCGCTCGTCCTCGGCGGCCAGCGAGCCCAGTACGGTCGCGGCGAGTCCGGGCGCCTGCCGGGTGGCGGCGGCGAGCAGCGTGGCGCGTACCGGGTTGGCCTTGTGCGGCATCGCGGACGAACCGCCGCCGCTGCCCTCGGCGACCTCGCCGCACTCGGTACGGGAGAGCACGAGTACATCCGCGGCGATCTTGCCGAGCGCGCCGGTGGCGAAGGCGAGCGCGGCCGCCAGGTCGGCGACGGGCGTGCGCAGGGTGTGCCAGGGCAGCGTCGGCTCGTCGAGCCCGGCCTCCGCCGCGTACGCGGCGATCAGCCGCTCCCCGTCCTCGGGGGCGAACGTCTCCGACAGCGCGCCGAACGCGGCCAGCGTCCCGGCCGCGCCGCCGAGCTGGGCCGGCAGCCGGACCGCGGCCAGCCGCTCGTACGCGTCCAGGACCAGCGCCCGCCAGCCCGCCGCCTTCAGCCCGAAGGTGGTCGGCACGGCGTGCTGGGTGAGGGTGCGGCCCGGCATGACCGTCTCGCGGTGCGCGTCCGCCAGCCCGTACAGCGCGGTCGCCGTGCGCTCCAGGTCACCCAGTACCAGCGCCACCGTCCGCCGCGCGACCAGCATCGCGGCGGTGTCCCAGATGTCCTGGCTGGTGGCGCCCCGGTGGACGTACGCGGCGGCGTCCGGCGCCGCCTCCTTCACGGCCGCGGTGAGGTCCGCGACCAGCGGGATCACCGGGTTGCCGCCGGAGCGGGCACGCAGCGCCAGGTCGCGGACGTCAAAGCGGTCCGCGCGGGCTGCGGCCGTCACGGCCTCGGCCGCGGCCGCCGGGGCCTCGCCGAGCGCGGCCTGCGCCCGGGTGAGCGCGGCCTCCGCATCCAGCATGGCCTGGAGGAACGCGGCGTCCCCGGTCGCGGGCTCGGCCGCCGAGCCGGCCCGGACGGGGGCCAGCAGCCCCACGTCGTCCGGCCCGGCCACGGATCCCTCGATGGGGTCAGTCGAAGGCAAGGAAGACCGTCTCCTTGTCGCCCTGGAGGTGGATGTCGAAGCGGTACGTGCGGTGCTTGTCCGCCTCGGCCCTGGCGAGAAGAGTCTCCCGCCGCGCGGGCTCCAGACCCGACAGCAGCGTGTCGCCGGCGGGTTCGTCGAGGTAGGCGCGGGTGAAGAGGTGGTGCAGCAGGCCGCGCGCGAAGACGCAGACGGAGAGGTAAGGCGCGCCGCCCGGCGGCAGCGTGCGGACCGCGTAGTGGCCGTCGGCGTCGGTGGGCACCCGGCCGAAACCGGTGAAGTCCACGCCGTTGCGGCCGTAGTAGCCGCCGGTCACCGGGTCGCGGCGGAGCGAGCCGGGCGCTCCGGTGAGCGAGCCGTCGGGCGCTGCCTGCCAGAACTCCAGCAGCGCGTCCGGGATCGGCTCGCCCGCGCCGTCGTACACGTATCCGTGCACGGTGATCGTGTCCGGGTGCCCGGCGGGGGCGATCTCGCCGCCGTCGGGGAAGGGGAGCGCGTACCCGTAGAAGGGGCCCACCGTGTGCGAGGGGGTGGGGGGAAGAGTGGGGGTGTGCTGCTCGGACATCAGCGGCCCTCCTCGATCCAGGTGGCGGACGGACCGTCCAGGACGATGTCCCAGCGGTAGCCCAGCGAGAACTCCGGCTGGGACAGATCGTGGTCGTAGCTGGCGATCAGCCGCTGCCGGGCCGACTCGTCGGTCACCGAGCGCAGGATCGGGTCGTACGGGAACAGCGGGTCGTTCGGGAAGTACATCTGCGTGACCAGGCGCTGGGTGAACGCGTCGCCGAAGAGCGAGAAGTGGATGTGCGCCGGACGCCAGGCGTTGGTGTGGTTGCGCCAGGGGTAGGCCCCGGGCTTGATGGTGGTGAAGGAGTAGCTGCCGTCGTCGCCGGTCAGCACCCGTCCCACACCGGTGAAGTTGGGGTCCAGCGGCGCGGGATGGTCATCGCGCTGGTGGGCGTACCGGCCCGAGGCGTTGGCCTGCCACACCTCGACGAGCTGGCCGCGCACGGGACGGCCGCGGCCGTCCAGCAGCCGTCCGGAGACGGTGATCCGCTCGCCGAGCGGCTCGCCCGTGTGCTGCCTGGTGAGGTCGTTGTCCAGGGCGGTGACGTCGGTGTTCCCGAAGGCGGGTCCGGACAGCTCGACGGTCTCCGGGTCGCCGTGCACCGCGACGAGCGGCTGCTTGGGGTGGCGCAGCGCGCTGGAGCGGTACGGGGCGTAGTCGCGCGGCGGGTGGTGCGCGGCGGGCGCGCCGCCGGCCCGCGCCTTGTCGTACGCGTCCTGGAGCTCGGCCACTTCACGGTCGATGTCGTGCTGGGTGAGTGCCATGGTGGTCTCCTACCTCTTCCCTGCTGCCTTGAGTGCGCGCAGCGCGGCCAGCTCCTCGGTGGTGGGCGGGGCGGTGGTGCCCACCTCGTCCGCGACCCGCAGCTCCCAGCCGGTGGCTTCCCGTACCTGCTCGACGGTGACGCCGGGGTGCAGCTCGGTGAGGACCAGCTCGGCGGTCTCCGGGTCCGGGCGCAGCACGCCGAGGTCGGTGATGACGGCGGTGGGTCCGGCGCCCGGCATGCCGAGCGCGGCGCGGTCCTTGGGCCCGGAGCCGTGCCCGAGGGTGGTGACGAAGTCCAGTGCCCGTACGAAGTTACGGGTGGAGTGGCGCAGCACCATCAGGACCTTGCCGCAGTTGGAGGCGATCTCCGGGGCGCCGCCCGCGCCGGGAAGGCGGCCCTCGGGCTTGTCCGGGCCGCGGTTGACCACGGTGGTGTTGATGTTGGCGTACCGGTCGACCTGGGCGGCGCCGAGGAAGCCGACGTCGATCCGGCCGCCCTGCAGCCAGTAGTTGAACATCTCCGGTACCGGGACCACCGCGTCGGCGGTCTCGGCCAGTTCGCCGTCGCCGATGGACAGGGGGAGCGCGGTCGGCTTGGAGCCGATCGTGCCGGACTCGTAGATGAGGACCAGGTCCGGATTGACGGTGGCGCGGGCCAGGTTGGCGGCGGTGCTGGGCAGGCCGATGCCGACGAAGCAGGTCTTCGCACCGGCCAGCGCGCGGGCCGCGTTGACCTCCATCAGCTCGTCGCGGGTGAACTGGGTGAACTGGGTGAACTCAGCCTCGGTGACGGGCGCTTCGGACATCAGGCGTTCGCTCCTTCGGCGTCGGCCACGGGCGCCTGCGCGCCGCGCACGTGCGTCTCGATCCACTGGGTGAAGGCGTCGCGGTCCCGCGCGATGGGGTCCCACGCCTGGTAGAAGGCGTTGTCGCGGACGGTGTAGCCGGTGGCGTACGAGGGGTGGGCGCCGCCGGGGACGGGCACGACCGCGTCCAGCACCCAGGTCGGCAGGACGACGCCGCCGGGGCGCGGCTCCAGGGTGTCCACGACCTCCTCGACGGTGACCAGCACCCGGCTCGCGGCGAGCGCGGCCTCCTTCTGCACGCCGGTCAGGCCCCACATCTGCACGTTGCCCGCGCGGTCGGCCTGCTGGGCGTGGATGACGGTGACGTCGGGGTTGAGCGCGGCGACGGCCGCCAGCTTCTCGCCGGTGAACGGGCAGGTCACGGTCGAGACGGTGTCCGTACGGCTGGGGATGTCGCTGCCGCGGTAGCCGCGCAGGACGGCGAACGGGAGCTTGGAGGCGCCCGCGACGTAACGGTTGGCCATGCCGGCGTGGCTGTGCTCGTCCAGCTCCAGGGGGCGCGGCCAGCCGTTCTCGACGGCGTCGCGGAAGCGGTGCAGCGAGCCGACGCCCGGGTTGCCGCCCCAGGAGAAGACCAGCTTCTTCACCAGCCCCGCGCCGATGAGCTGGTCGTAGATGACGTCCGGCGTCATCCGGGCGAGGGTCAGGTCGGTGATGCCCTGGCGGATGATCTCGTGCGCGGCGGCGAACGGGATCAGGTGGGTGAAGCCCTCCATGGCGACGGTGTCCCCGTCGTGGATGAGGTCCGCCACGGCGTCGTGGAGGCTGCGAATCTCGGCCATCATCACTCCGCTAGTGGAAAATGCTCAGTGCACTGACTAATTCTTCAGTGGGCCGTAGACTTCCATCAAGGTTCTGATTCGTCAATGGTTCGCTGATGGTTCGCTTGCTGGAGGTCCGATGGCTGCGGTCGACCTGAACACCCATCCCGGGCATCTGGCCCGCCGCCTGCAGCAGGCGCATTCGCTGCTGTGGGGCGCGATGGTGTCCGAGGAGATCACCTCGCCGCAGTTCGCCGTGCTCAACGCGCTGGTCGAGAAGCCGGACATCGACCAGCGCACGCTGAGCGAGCACGTTCACCTGGACCGCTCGACCATTGCCGACGTGGTCGCCCGGCTGGTCCGCCGCGAGCTGGTCGAGCGGGTGCGCGACCCGCACGACGGCCGCCGCAACGTACTCAAGCTCTCCGCCGAGGGCGCCCGCCTGCACCGCAAGCTCGTCACCCGCACGACCCGTATGAACCGGGTCTTCCTCGCCCCGCTGGACGAGGACGAGCAGGAGACGCTGCTGCGCCTGATCGGCAGGGTCGCGGACGCGGCGGAGGAGCTGCGGGGGTAGCTCAGCCCGTGACGGGCAGGCCGCCGGCCACCGTGCGGGCCGCGGCCGTCAGGGACGCGACGAAGAGCGGCACCCGCTCGGCGGTGAAGCGCGCCGACGGGCCCCCGAAGGACAGCGTGGCGACCACCTCGCCGCCTCGCGAGCGCACCGGCACGGCCACCGACGACAGCCCCTCCTCGTGCTCGCCGTGGCTGACCGCGAACCCGGTGCGCTCCGCCTCGGCCGCCCATTCCGTCAGCGTCCGGGCATGCTTCGTGCCGTGCGGGGAGCGCCGCGCGACCCGCTCGACCAGCGCCGCGTCCGCGTCGATCAGCAGGATCTTCGACGGCCCGCCGGCCCACAGCGGCAGTTCGTCCCCGACCCGTACGACGTGCCGCAGCGCCTGCGGCCCCTCCTCCTGCGCGATGCAGATCCGGTGCACGTCGCGCCGTACGTACAGGTGCACCGTCTCCCGGTGCTCGGCGGCCAGCTCGCGCAGCGCACGCCGGGCGGTGGCCGGCAGCCGCCAGCCCTGGTCCGCCAGCCGGACCCAGCGCAGGAAGGTCGGGCCCGCCGTGTATCTGCCGTGCTCGTCCAGCCACAGCAGGCCGTTCATGCGGAGCGTCTGCAGCAGGCGGAGCGCGGTGGTCTTGGGCAGCCCGCTGCCCGTGACGATCTCCCGGAGGGTCAGTGCGGGGCGCTCCTCACCGAAGAGCCCCAGGATGTCGATGGCCCGCTGAACCGTCCGCATGCCGCCGCGCTCGCTCTCGCTCATGGCGCCCAGTATGGGACGGGGTCCGCTGTGCGGACCAGGGGTCACGCAATCCTGCGGTTACTCACCGGAAACTCTTGTAGATAGTCAGCACACGTTCTATCGTCGCCGCAGTTCGGACCGAGTGGTCCGTACAGCGGACCAGACGAAGGAGTCTCCGTATGAGCGCGACCGTGCGCCCAGCGCCGCCCGTCGTGGACGATTCCGCCCGCCCCGCGCTCAGCCGCGCCCGGTACGGGCTGCTCGCCTGCCTCTTCGTCATCACGGCGATCAACTACCTGGACCGCACGAACCTCTCGGTCGCGCTCCCGCACATCAAGGACGAGCTGCACCTCTCCGGCACCCAGCAGGGCCTGCTGCTCTCCTCCTTCGGCTGGGCGTATCTGCTGCTCCAGGTCCCGGCCGGCCGGCTCATCGACCGGATCGGCGCCAAGCTCGCCTTCGGGTACGCGCTGGTGGGCTGGTCGCTGGCGACCATCGTGGTCGCGGCGGCGCGCAGCTTCGTCCCGCTGGTCGGCATCCGCGTCGCGCTCGGCGCCTTCGAGGCGCCCGCCTTCCCGTCCAACAACCGCCTGGTCGTGAACTGGTTCCCGGGCCGCGAGCGCGGCCGCGCCACCGCCACGTACACCTCCGGCGAGTACATCGGCCTGGCCGTCGCCGCGCCCGTCCTCTCCGTGCTCACCGTGCACTTCGGCTGGCGCTCGGTCTTCGTGATCACCGGCGCCGTCGGCCTGCTCTTCTCCGTGGTCTGGTTCGCCAAGGTCTACGACCGCCCCGAGCACAGCCCGAAGGTGAGCGCGGCGGAGCTGGCGCACATCCGGCAGCCCGACGAACTGGAGTCCGCCGAGGAGATCGCCGCGGCCAAGGAGCAGGCGGCGGTGCTGGACACCAGCGTCTGGTCCGACCTGCGGGTCCTGCTGAGCAACCGGCGGCTGTGGGGCATGTACATCGGCCAGTTCGCCAGCGCCTCGGTGCTCTTCTTCTTCCTCACCTGGTTCCCCAGCTACCTGGTCGAGGAGAAGCACCTGGGCATCATCAAGGCCGGCTTCTGGGCCTCGGCGCCGTACCTCGCGGCACTGGTCGGCACGATGGCGGGCGGCGCCTGGTCCGACCGGATGCTGAACTCCGGACGGTTCTCCCGGACGTTCGCCCGCAAGGCCCCCGTGATGATCGGATTCGTACTCGCCTCGATCATCGTCTGTGCGAACTTCACCAACTCCGTACCGCTGGTGATCACGTTCATGTCCATCGCGTTCTTCGCGCAGGGCCTGATGCAGAACAGCTGGGCCCTGTTCTCCGACGCCGTGCCGCGCCGGCTCACCGGCACCGGCGGCGGCGTCTTCAGCTTCGCCGCGAACGCGGGCGGCGTACTGACTCCGCTGGTCATCGGCGTGATCGTGGACCGCACCGGCTCCTTCGCCTGGGCGCTCGGCTACATCGCGATCGTCGTCCTGGTCGGCCTGCTGGCGTACGCCCTGCTCATCGACAAGGTGGAGCGCGTCGAGGGCTGAGCCCGTCCGGCCCTTTTGGGAGCTCTTGTTGGAGCCCGTGTTAGAGCCCTTGTTCGGGCGGCCCTCGTCCGGGCGCTTGTCATGACCCCCGTTTCTGTCGGCATTCCGACTCGTTGGGTGAAGGAGCGGGGCCGGGTCGTGGCCGCCGATGCCGCCCGCCCCGGCCGCGCGAGCGGCATGGCAACTGACAGGCAACGAAAAGAGCCATAGTGCTTCAGGTACCCATCGAAGATGTGGAGATCGCCCCGGGACACGTCTTTGAGTGGTCGGTGGTGGAAACGAGAATGCACGGCTCGGCCGAATCCGGCCCGGCGCACGAGACCACCACGTACAACCAGGCGAAACATTTCGCGGTCGCCCAGGACTCGCGCAGCACGAACGATTCCGTATCGGCTTACGTGGCCGGGTCGTTCGAGATCTCCGGGCCGCTGGACCGGGGCGCGCTGGAATCCGCGCTGCTGCATTTCGTGCGCCGGCACGAGGTGTTGCGCTGCACATTCCAGCAGCTCGCCGGCGACCTGTCCTGCGACGCGCTGGCGCCGGAGGACATCGAACTCAAAACGGTCGACGTGGGGCCGGTCGGCTCCGCCGCCGGAATCCGCACGTATCTGCACGAGTTCTTCCAGCGGGTCGACACGCTGTCCTGGCCGCTGATCATCATGGGCGCGGTGGTCAGGGACGACTCCACCACGGTGTACTTCGCCTGCGACCACCTGGTGACCGACGGGCTGTCGACGCCGATCGCGGTGCACGACATCGCCAGCGCGTACGCGGCCTACGCCGGCGGCGAGGAGCCGGACTTCTCCGAGGTGGGCAGCTATGTCGACTTCAGCCGCGAGCAGCGCAGCCGCAACGGGACCATGGTCGCGGAGGACGAGCGGCTGGACCACTGGAAGGGGTTCATGGCGCGGGGCGGGAACTTCTTCCCGCCGTTCCCGCTCGACCTCGGCGTCGAGCCGGGCTGCCTGTATCCGACGGTCAACGAAACGGAAACGCTTCTGCCGGCGGACGGGGCCGCGGCGCTGGACGACCAGTGCCGGGCCGTCGACGGACGCCTGTTCATGGGGCTGCTGGCCGCGGTCGGAGTGTCCCTCCGAAAAGAGGGCGGGCCGTCGGTCTACCGGGGCCTCATGCCGGTCAATGAACGCGGCCGGGGCGCCTATGCGCACACCATGGGCTGGTTCATCAACACCATGCCGATGGAATTTCCGGTGCCGGAGGGCGCGGATTTCGCGGACGTGATGACCGGTGTACGGAGCGCCTTCGCGGAAATGCAGCGCCATGCCGACGTGCCGTTCGTCCAGGCATGGCGGCTGCTCGCGCCGCGCGAGTACACCGCGCTCCGCTACTGGCCGTATGCCGTGAACTTCTTCTCGTACCTGGATTTCCGCAAGGCACCGGGCGCGGAGCAGCACGCCGCCCGCAACGCGAAAAAGCACCTGTGGGCCTCGCGCAGCAACGGCATCTGTTTCTGGTTCCACCGCAACGACGCCGGCCTCCACATGAACTCCATCTACGTGGACACTCCACAGGCTCGGAATACGAAGTCCGCCCTCGGCGCGACGCTGGAACAAACCCTGAGCAACCTGGCAGAAGCTGGGACGTTCTGAGTTCCTGAAGCGTTGTGATGGCAAGGGGAGCTACGGGCAGGAACGTTACTGGCCCAGGTCCGCTCAGTGGACCAGCCGACCCATTCTGCGGTCCGCCCTCGCTACCCTGACCCCATGACCCTGACACCGGAACTCCCCGCCGCCACCGCCGGCGACTGGTGGGTCACCACCGACCAGTCGCTGGGGCTCGTTCAGCAGCACAGCGCCGCCGCGCGCACGGCTCCCGATCTGCTGGCCACCCTTGCCGAGATCGGGCGGGTGCGCGCCGCCGCCGATTCCGCGCTCGGTGCCGCCGTGCGCGCGCTGCTGTCCTCCGGGCACGACTGGGACGAGATCGCCGTCGCGCTCGGCCTGCCCGACGCGGCCGCCGCCCGCCGGGACACCGCGGAAGCGCTGGACCGTGCCGACCGCGCACTGGACCGGCGCCTCGGCAGTCACGGCTGACACCACACACCGCTCTCCTGAGCCGAGCTCGCTGACCGACGATTCAGTCGGCGGGCTCATTGACATGCCCGGCTCCGGCTCCAAATACTGAATCACGATTCAGTAAGCGCGCCGTTGCCGCACAGGGAGAGCCCATGTCAGAGCTGCCCACCGAGCTGGTCCCGCTGAGCCCCGAGCAGCGGGACATCATCGACCTCACCCGCGCGTTCGCCCGCGACGAGATCCGGCCGCGCGCCCGCGACGTGGACGAGGCCGACACCAGCACCCCCTGGGACCTGTGGCGCAAGGCCGCCGAGGTCGGCATCACCGGCTTCATGCTCCCCGCCGAGTACGGGGGCGGCGGCTTCACCGACGTCTTCACGCAGGCACTCGTGCAGGAGGAGCTGTGCGCGGGCGACCTCGGCATCGGCAACCTCCTCTGCTCCAACGGCTTCTTCGCCGACCCGGTAATGGAGCTCGGCACCAAGGAGCAGCAGCGGACCTGGCTCACCCCGCTCACCGGCCCCGACACCCCCATGACCGCCCTGGCCACCACCGAGCCCGGCGCCGGCTCCGACGCCGCCTCGATCACCACCACCGCGACCCGCACCCCCGGCGGGTACCGGATCAACGGCCAGAAGGCGTGGATCTCCAACGCCGGCGAGGCCGACCAGTACGTCGTCTTCGCCAAGACCGACCCCGCGCTGCGCGCCCGCGGCGTCACCGCCTTCCTGCTGCGCAAGGACACCGAGGGCGTCGAATTCGGCGCGCCCATGCGGAAGATGGGGCAGCGCGCGATCGTCTGCCGCGAGATCTTCTTCCGCGACGCGTTCGTACCGGAGGAGAACCGGCTCGGCGATGAGGGCCAGGGCTTCCACGGCCTCATGCGTACGTTCGACATCTCGCGCGCGATCCTGGGCGCGGCCGCGACCGGTATCGCCCGCGCCGCGTACGAGTACGCCCGCGACTACGCCACCACCCGGCAGCAGTTCGGCAAGCCGATCATCGAGCACCAGGCCGTTGCCTTCCGCCTCGCGGACATGCGCACGCGGGTCGAGCAGGCCCGGCTGATGACCTGGCGCGCGGCCAAGCGGCTGGACGCCGGGCTGGACGCGACCAGCGAGGCCGCGATGGCCAAGCTCACCGCCTCGGAGACCGCCGCGTACTGCACGTGGGCCGCGGTCCAGACGCTGGGCGGCTGGGGTTACTCGCGCGAGTACCCGGTCGAGCAGTGGATGCGCGACGCCAAGCTGGAGGAGATCGAGGAAGGCACCTCGGACATCATGCGGCTCGTCATCGCGCGGGGGATGTGATGACGGCGGCCATGACGGGAGGCCGGGCCGTCGTACGCGCACTCGCCGCGCACGGCGTCACGCAGGCGTTCGGCATCCCCGGCACGCACAACCTGGAGATCTACCGCCACCTCGACGCGTACGGCATCGCGCACCTCAACCCCCGGCACGAGCAGGGCGCGGGCTACGCCGCCGACGCGTACGCCCGCGTCACCGGCTGCCCCGGCGTCGCGCTCACCACCACCGGCCCCGCGCTCCTCAACATCGCGGCGGCGGTCGGCCAGGCGTACTCCGACAGCGTCCCGCTGCTCGTCGTCTCGCCCGGAATGCCGCTGCGCCACCCGCGGCAGTCCACCGGGCTGCTGCACGAGATGCGCAGCCAGACGGACGCGCTGCGGGCGGTCGCGGCGGTCAGCCACCGGGTGTCGACGGTGGCGGAGATCGGCGCGGCGGTCGCCCGCGCGTTCACGCTCTTCCGTACGGGACGGCCACGACCGGTGCACATCGAGGTGCCGCTGGACCTGCTGACGGCGGCGGAGGCACCCGGTCCGGTACGGCTCGCGCCGCCCTGCGTGACGGTGGGCGCCGATGTCGGCCCGGTGGCAGAAGCCGCGGAGACGCTGCGTACGGCCCAACGCCCCGCGCTCGTCCTCGGGGGCGGCGCGCGGGCCGCTGCACCCGAATGCCGAGCGCTGGCAGAGCAGTTGGGCGCCCTCGTGGTGACCACCGCCAACGGCAAGGGCATCGTCCCCGAGACCCACCCCCTCTCCCTGGGCGTCTCGCTGCACAGCCCTGCTGTGCAGCGCCGGCTGGCGGAGGACTGTGACGCGGTGCTCGCGGTCGGCACGGAGCTCGCCGAATCGGATGTATGGACTGCCGAGCCGCTCGCCCTCGGTGGCCCGCTGATCCGCGCGGACATCGATCCGGCGCAGATGTACGGGGTGCTCCCGGCCGACGTCGCGCTGGTGGGGGAGGCGCGGGAGACGGTGCGGGCCCTGATCGAGGAGATACGGGCGCTGATCGAGGAGGCGGGGAGCGAGCGGGACACGAGCGCGGCCACGCGTACGGCCGCGGCGCTTCGTGCCGAGCGGGACGCGGAGACGGCCGAGCGGGACGCGCGGTGGCTGCCGTACCTCCGGGTGCTCCGCGAGGTACTGGACCCGGACGCCGTGCTCACCTCCGACAGCGCCCAGTGCTGCTACTACGGCGCGATCCCGCACCTCCCGCTCGGCCCCGAGGGCCGCTACCTGCACCCGACCGGCTTCGGCACCCTCGGGTACGCGCTGCCCGCCGCCATCGGGGCCAAGGCCGCGGACCCGGGGCGGCAGGTGGTCGCGCTGAGCGGCGACGGTGGGCTGCAGTTCTCCGTACAGGAGCTGGCCACCGCCGTACAGACCCGACTGCCGCTCCCTGTAGTCGTGTTCGACAACGGGGGGTACGGCGAGATCCGCGACGAGATGGTGGCGCGGGGCGACCGTCCGGTCGCCGTCGATCTGCCGCCGAGCGGTGTACCGCCGGTCGATCTGCCCGCGCTGGCCCGTGCGTACGGCGGCCATGGCGTACGCGCCGCGACCGCCGCCGAACTCGCCGACGCCCTCGGCAAGGCACTCACCACCCCCGGCCCCACCGTCATCACCGTCCCCGAGGAGCCCACCCGATGAGCCAGCCTGCTGCTGCCCCCCTGACGTCCCTGACCTGGACCGATCACGAGACCGGTCACCGGGGTTACCTGGTCATCGACCGGCTCGTGCGCGGCGTTTCCAGCGGCGGCCTGCGGATGCGGGCCGGCTGCACCCTCGACGAGGTGACCGGGCTCGCCCGCGGCATGACCATGAAGGAGGCGCTGCACTACAACCCCGAGGGCCGGTACGTCCCGCTCGGCGGCGCGAAGGGCGGCATCGACTGCGACCCGCGCGCGCCGGAGGCGTACGGCGTACTCGTGCGCTACTTGCGCGCCATGCGCCCGTACATCGAGCACTTCTGGACGACCGGTGAGGACCTCGGGTTGACGCAGGACCTGGTCGACAAGGCGGCGGACGAGGCCGGGCTGGTCTCCTCCATCCAGGCGGTGTACCCGCTGCTGGACGACGAGACGGCCGCCCGGCAGCGGCTCGCCGACGCCTTCGCCATCGACGTGGACGGCATCGGGCTGGACGAACTGGTGGGCGGCTGCGGTGTCGCGGAGGCCGCGCTCGCGGCGCTGGACCGGGCGGGCGTCCCGTACGCCGGTACCCGGGTCGCCGTGCAGGGGCTGGGCACCATGGGCGGCGCGACCGCGCGCTTCCTGGCCCGCGCCGGGCTGCGGGTCGTCGCGGTCGCCGACGTCAAGGGGACCATGGCCAACCCGGAGGGGCTGGACGTCGAGGCGCTGCTCGCCGCGCGCGACGCGCACGGCACGGTGGACCGCGCGGCGTTGCGGTCCGAGGACCGCGAACTGCCGGGTGACGCCTGGCTGTCGGCCGAGGCGGAGATCCTGGTACCGGCGGCCGTCTCGTACGCGATCGACGCCGGGAACCAGGCGGCCATCGCCGCGCGTTGGGTGGTCGAGGCGGCGAACATGCCGGTACGGGAGGAGGCCGAGGCGCTACTCACCGCCCGCGGGGTGACGGTGCTGCCGGACGTCGTCGTCAACTCCGGTACGAACGCCTGGTGGTGGTGGACGCTCTTCGGGGACATCGGTGCCGACGCGGACGAGGCGTTCGCGTACACACGGCGGTCGATGCGGGCCCTGATCGACCAGATGCTGGCGCGCGCCGAGGCGGTCGGCTGCACGCCGCGCGCCGCCGCGCACGGCATCGTGGCGGACCGGCTGCCGGTGATCGCGGAGCGGTTCGGGTGGTACCGATGACGCCCGGGTCCGAGCCGCTGGACTCGGCTCCGACGGCCCTGGAGCCCGACCCGCTGGGCTCGCTCTTCGACCCGCGGTCCGTGGCCGTGGTCGGGGCCTCGGCCAATCCCGAGAAGTGGGGGTACTGGCTCGCTTCCGGGGCGCTCGCGGGGCGCGGGCGCCGTGTGGTGCACCTGGTCAACCGGCGCGGTGGCGCGCTGGACGGCGTGCCCTTCCTGCCGGACCTCGGCGCCCTGCCGAGCGTGCCGGAGCAGGTGGTGGTGGCCGTGCCGCCGCCCCAGGTGCGGGCGGTGGTCGCCGAGGGCCTGGCGGCCGGCGCCCGCTGCTTCACCGTGATCACCTCCGGCGGCACGGGCGCCGCCGCGGAACGGGCGCTGGCGTCCGAGGTCACCGCGCACGGCGCCCGGCTGCTCGGCCCGAACTGCATGGGCGTCGTCGACACCACCAGCGACCTCCGCCTGAGCTGGGGCGACTTCCCGGCCGGGCAGGTCGGCCTGGTCTCCCAGAGCGGCAATCTCGCGCTGGAGATCGGCCGCCTGCTGGCCCGCGCCGGGCAGGGCTTCTCCCGCTTCGTCTCGCTCGGCAACCAGCGGGACATCGACGCCACGGACGCGCTGTTGGCGCTGGTGCGCCATGAGCAGACGCGCGTCGTCGCCGCGTATGTGGAGGACTTTCGCGACGGCCGCCGCCTGGGCCGCGCGCTGGCCGCGGCGCATGCGGCCGGGAAACCGGTCCTGCTGCTGACCGTGGGCGGTAGCACCGCGTCGGGCCGCGCTGCGGCCTCCCACACGGGTGCGCTGGTCAGCGCCCGCGCCACGGTTGCCGCGGTGTGCCGCGATGCGGGGGCGCTGCTGCTGGATACGGCGGGGGAGGTGGTGGATACGGCGGTGTGCCTGTTGGCTGTGCGCGGGCGCGCCGCAGGGGCAGCCCCTGACCCGCCGCGGGCGGCTTTCCCACCGTCGTGGCCGGTCGCGCAGTTCCCCGCGCCCCTAAAAGCCCCCGCCGTCGCTGTTCTCGCCGACAGCGGAGGCCAAGGCGCCCTCGCTGCCGACGCCTGCGCCGTCCGCAGCCTGGACGTACCGGCTTTCTCCGCCGCCACCGCGGCAGCCGTCGCCGCCCACCTCCCGCCCGGTGCCGCCTCCGGCAACCCCGTAGACCTCGCAGGCGCCGGCGAGGCCGACCTCCGCACCTACGCGCGCCTCGCCCATACGCTGCTGACCTGCGGCGAAGCCGACGCCGTGGTCCTCACCGGCTACTTCGGCGACTATGCGACCGGGAATCCGGCCCAGGCGGCGCGCGAGACGGAGGTGGCGGCCGAACTCGCCGACGCCGCCGAGTCGTCCGGTCGCCCGCTCCTCGTCCACACCATGGCCCGCGACACCCCGGCCCTCGGCGTCCTGCGGGAGCGCGGCGTTCCGGTCTACGAACGCATCGAGCAGGCCGCGACCGCCCTTTCCGGCACCGCGCGCCTCCGCGCCGCACGCCTCAGGCCACCCCCGCCGCTCCCGCCCCCGTCCCCGCACCGCGTCCCCGACGGCGACTACGAGACCACCCGCGACCTCCTGTGCTCCTACGGACTGACGTTCCCCGCCGCCGAGTTCGTCCGCACCGCCGACGAGGCCGCGGCGGCCGCGGACCGCGTCGGCTACCCGCTCGTCCTGAAGGCGATGGGCCTGGCCCACAAGACGGAGGCGGGCGGGGTGGCACTCGGCCTCGCCGACGAGCCGGCGCTGCGGAGCGCCTTCGCCCGTATGCGCGCGGCCACCGGCGCGACCCGGTATGCCGTCGAGGCCATGGCCACACCCCCGTACGCGGTCGAACTGATCGCCGGCGTACGGCGCGACCCCGCCTTCGGCCCGGTCCTCATGGCCGGCATCGGCGGCGTACGCGCCGAACTCCTCGCCGACACCGCCCTCGCCCTGGCCCCCCTCACCCCCGACCACGCCCGCGACCTCCTGCTCTTCCTACGCCACGCCCCTCTGCTCACCGGCTGGCGCGGCGCCCCCGCCGTCGACCTCGACGCCGCGTCGGCCGCCCTCTGCGCCCTCGCCCACGCCGCCGCCGAACACCCCGAACTCACCGACATCGAAATCAATCCGCTACTCGTCCACCCGGGCGGCGCGGTGGCCCTGGACGCCGCCGCTGTACTGGGCTGACGCGCAACCACGGAGGGGCCGCCCGCACACCGCGGACGGCCCCTCCGGCGCCGAGTTCACCCCTTCGCTCGTCGCGTCTTCCTCCCCAGGGCGTAGAAGACCAACCCGATGACCAGGAACAGGGCCAGCGGCAGTACCTGGCTGAGGGTGTAGGCGAGGCGTTGGTCCGCGAATGACGGGGGGAGGGAATCGGCCGAGTCCCCCGCCGTGCCGAACCAGCCGACTCCGAAGCCGGGCCAGATCAGGACCACGACTGTGAAGGCGACCAGGCCCGTTGCGAGTGTGGTTACCACCCATGCGCCGACGCGGCCGCCCGGTACGGCGTACGGGCGTGGGGTGTCCGGGTATTTCCGGCGGAGTACCAGGAGGCTCGGGAAGGTGATGACGTAGGAGATGAATGTGGTGGAGATTGTCAGGCCCAGGCCCGCTGCGAAGTATTTCTCGCCGTCGCCTTCGGTGAGGTTCAGGGCGAGGACGAAGAGGATGGAAGCGAGGACCGCCGACAGGAGATTCACCCGGACCGGGGTGCCGCGCTTTTCGTCGATTTTGCCGAGCCAGGCCGGGCCCACGCCGTCCGCGCAGGCCACCGCCTGTGCCCGGTGCGCGCCCATCGCCCAGGTGACGCCGCTGGTCAGCAGGCCGATGATGAGTCCGGCCGCCGCGATGCCGCCGAAGACCGAGCCCGCGCCGCTCAGCGTGACGGTGCCGTCGGCGGCGATATTGCCCCCGTACACCGTGAAGACGGCCTTGCACGCGTCGATGAAGCCGCCGAGGCTGCCGATCTCCTTGCTCGGGAGGACGAAGAGGATTCCGAGAATGGGGCCGCCGTACAAGATGATTGATGCCAGGCCCGAGCGCAGGATCGAGAGGGGGATGTCCCGGCGGGGGTTGGTCATTTCCTCGGCCGCCGAGCTCGGCAGCTCGAATCCCACGTAGTTGAAGATGAGCACGGGGACGAGTGCGATGAATCCCGCATAGGTGGGGGTGAATTCGCTTGCGGGCAGTGCGTGTACGCCGTGCTTGAGCGCGAAGATGACCACGGAGATCAGGAAGAAGCCCAGCAGCACGATTCGGGCGATGGCACCCGCGATCGGCACCCATTTGCCGAACCGTACGGCCTGGACGACGGCGAGTGCCCCACCCCAGATGAAGACCAGCCCGGCCGCGTACTTCCACACCCCGGGAAGTGCGGTGAAGAATTCCTCCCACGTGGTGAGAGCGATGATGCACAGGCTGCCGCCTACCCATACCGGGTTGGAAATCCAGTAGAGGATTTGGTTGAGGCCGGCCGTCAGGCGTCCGAAAGCGAGTCGGGTCCAGACGTACGGGCCGCCCTGTACGGGGAATGCGGAGCCCAGCTCGGCGACCAGCAGGCCGTACGGCAGGAAGAAGGCGAGGGCGAGGATCGCCATCCAGGTCAGGCCCTGGGGGCCCTGCGCCGCGACCGAGCCGATCGTGTCCAGCCCGACCAGCGTGCAGATCAGGAAGAACAGCACGTCCAGCCGCCGCAGATCCTTCCGCAGCCGGCCGCGCTGCTCGCCCCAGCCGTCTGAGAGGTCGGGCGCGGATGGGCCTTTGCGGCCCGGTGGAGCGGACGACGGTGGCGTCTCTCTTGGCGTCTCTGTGTCTCTCACGGCGGACTCCCTGGGACGACGCGGGCGGGATGGCGAAGCGGCACTCCAACTAACTGAACGCGCAGTCAGTAATGGGAAGGGACTGTGGCCCCGTAGCCGGGCGGTGTCAAGGGTTCTCGCACGCCCGCCGCCTGTAGGCTGACGGCGTGGCAAGAGTCCGGTTGAACGTGGCGGAGCGGCGCGAAGAGCTGCTGCGCGCCGCGATTGAGCAGATCGAGGCCCGTGGTGTCGCGGCGGTCCGCGTCTCCGACGTGGCCTCGGCGCTGGGCGTCTCCAACGCGCTCGTCCTGTACCACTTCTCGACCAAGGAGAAGCTTGTCGCGGCGGCGTTTGCGCACGCCGCGGAGGCCGACCTCACCCACCTGCGGCGCCTCCTCGGCCGCCGCACGACGGCGGTGCGGCGGCTGCGCGCGGCGGTGCGGTGGTATGCGCCTACCGGGCAGGCGAAGGGGTGGCGGCTGTGGATCGAGGGGTGGGCTGCGGCCCTGCGCGATCCCGTTCTACGGGAGACGGCCGGGGGCCTGGACCAGCAATGGAAGGCGGCCCTCGCGGAGGTCATGGCCGAGGGCGCGGCGGCGGGTGAATTCGACTGCCCCGACCCCGCGGCGTCGGCGTGGCGCCTGACGGCGCTGCTGGACGGTTTGGCCGTGCAGATGACGTCCTACGAGGGGCCGCTCTCCCGCGCGTCGATGTTGGAGTGGGCGGAGGAAGCGCTGGCCCGCGAGCTGGGCCTGACGCGCGGTGCGCTTAAGTAGTCGCGTAAGCGACGAATTCCGCCCATGCGCGCGCCGTCACGGTCAACTGCGGCCCCTCTGCGTCCTTGGAGTCCCGGATGTGGACGGTGTCGGGGCAGGCCGCGACCTCGACGCAGCTGTCACCGTCGGAGCCGCTGTAGGTGGACTTCCGCCAGGAGAGCGCGACTTCGATGCAGCTGTCGCCTTGGGAGCCGCTGTAGCTGCTCTTGAACCACGCCAGTTCGGTGATGCTCATAGCGCTCCTCGCATTCGCTTCAACAGGCTCGCCGAGTCCTCGGGGGTGAGAGCCTGTGAGCGCATCTTGGCATACCGCTGATACAGGATGCTGACCTCTTTGGGCTCGGAGACCAGCATCCCGCCTCGCTGGCCCTCGGCATAGCCCAGCCACTTGTTTTCCGGGGTTTCGAGAAGCTGCATGGGGCCGTCGAAACCGGCGTGCTCCGGCTGATGGAGCGGCATGATCTGCAGCTCGACGTGGTTCAACTCGCCGATGCACAGCAGGCGGTCGATCAGCTCGCGGGTCACTTCCACCCCGCCGGTGCCGCGTTCGATGACGGCCTGCTCGATGATGAAGCTGAGCGCGATGGGCTGCTTGCGCCGCAACAGCTCCTGTCGCGCGAGGCGGGCGGCCACTTGTCGCTCCACCTGCTCGTCGTCTTTCAGCGGTGGCACGCTCAAGGTCACCGCTTTCGCGTACGCCGGCGTCTGGAGCAGCCCCGGCACCACCCGGCACTCATACGTGCACAGACTCACCGCCTGTTCCTCCAGCTTCGCCCACTGGCGGAACCACGCGGCGAGGCCCGGCTGCCGGGAGAGGTGCCGCGAGGCGGCTCTCAACGCGCCGAAGGCGTCGAGGACTTCCTCTGCCCGGTCCACAAAGTCGTCCGGAGGAAACCGCCGCCCCTGCTCGATCGACGCCACCGTATGCGGCGCGTACCGCACCAGTGGGGCCAGCTCTTCCTGCGTCAGGCCGGCGCGTTCTCGGAACGCCTTGGCCACCGCGCCGAATCCCTTCAGGCTGTCCGACGACTCCGGTTCCCCACCGCACCCGCCGCCCTCGCCGTTCATCCCGTACGCCATCACCATGCCCGGTCACCTCCGGTGCTGCCCCGCCCGACTCCCCGCCCGACGCGCACATGGTTACGCGCTGTGATGCGTACTGTCCATACTCCGGACTCGTACGCTGACCCGGCGTACGAGTTCCGCGCCTACCGAAGCGGCTGACCAGGCGCAATCGTTGGCCCATGGCCATTTCGCCGGCTCATCGGCTGCCCCGCTCGCCCGTTACCGTACGTATGTTCACGCAGCGCTTCAGCTCCACACCCCGTGGCGCCCGGCTGGCCCGTCTCCTGGCGGAACGGCGGCTCGTCGAATGGGGCATCCCGTACGGGAGTGACGCGGCTTTCTCCGCGACCCTGATCGTCGCCGAACTCGCCACCAATGCGGTCACTCACGGCCGCATCCCCGGCCGGGACTTCGAACTCTCCCTCACGCTCCTCCAGTCCAATGCGAATCCCGCGAATCCCGCGACCCTCCGCATCGAAGTGGGCGACACCCGTACCGAATGCCGCCCACCGAATCCCGAGATGCTTCCAGTCCCTTCCCCGTACTCCGAATCCGGTCGCGGTCTTCACCTCGTATCGACTCTCGCCGACCGCTGGACCATTCGCCCCCGAAGTCCCCTTGGTAAAACACTGCTTGCCGAGCTCGAATTGCCGGGCATGCCGGTAATCTGAGGCCATGAACGCGGAAACTCTGGAAGCGCTGAGGAATGCGGTGCGGGGGCCTGTTATCGGGCCGGAGGATTCCGGATACGACGACGCCCGCAAGGTGTACAACGGGATGCTGGACAAGCGTCCCGGTGCGGTCGTGCGGTGCTCGGACGCCGCCGACGTCATGAGCGCGGTGCGGGCCGTCCGCGAGAAGGGGCTCGAACTCGCCGTGCGGGGCGGGGGACACAGCGGGCCCGGACTCGGGATCGTGGACGGGGGTGTCACCCTCGACCTGGCGCCGATGCGCTGGGTGCGGGTCGATCCGCGGGCACGGACCGCGCAGGTCGGGGGCGGGGGGCTGCAGGCCGACCTCGACCACGCCACCCACGCCTTCGGCCTCGCCGTGCCCTCCGGCACCGTGTCCTCCACAGGCCTCGGCGGGCTGACGCTCGGCGGCGGGCACGGGTATCTCACGCGGAAGTACGGCCTGACCGTGGACAATCTGCTGGCCGCGGATGTCGTGCTCGCTGATGGCAGTTTCGTGACCGTGGACGGGGAAAACCACCCTGATCTGTTCTGGGCGCTGCGCGGCGGCGGTGGGAATTTCGGCGTGGTGACGTCCTTCACCTACCGGCTGCATCCGGTGAGCACGGTGGGGGTCGGGATCACTGTGTGGCCGGTCGAGCGTACGCGTGAAGTGCTGGCCTGGTACCGGGAATTCCTGCCGCGGCAGGCAGAGGATCTGTACGGCTTCTTCGCGGTGCTGAATGTGCCGCCGGGGCCGCCCTTCCCCGAGGAAATCCACGGGCGGAAGATGTGCGGCGTGGTGTGGTGCTGGACGGGTGAAATGGAGCGGCTGGGCGATGCGCTCGCCGCCGTACAGGAGCCCGGAAAGCCCGCATTCCATTTCGCGGCGCCGATGCCGTATCCGGAGCTGCAGTCCATGTTCGACCCGCTGCTGCCGCCCGGACTGCAGTGGTACTGGCGCGGGAACTTCTTCGACCGGATTTCGGACGCCGCGCTCGACGCGCACGTCACGCACGCGGAACGGCTGCCGGACGGGCTGTCGACCATGCATCTGTATCCGGTCGACGGGGCCGCGCACCGGGTCGGGAAGGACGAGACCGCGTGGAACTACCGGGACGCCGTCTGGTCCGGCGTCTTCGCGGGGATCGATCCCGACCCGGCCAAGGCGCAGACGATCAAGGAGTGGAGCGTCGGTTACTGGGAGGCGCTGCAGCCGCACTCGATGGGCGGCGGCTATGTGAACTTCCTCGGCGAGGGGGAAGGGGAGGACCGGGTCCGGGCCACCTACGGCGACCACTACGACCGGCTGGCGCGGATCAAGCGCGAGTACGACCCGGACAACCTCTTCCACGTGAACCAGAACGTGAAGCCGGAAGACGTCAGGCCCGCGCCGCAGCAGTGAAGTCGTAGGTCACGCCCGTCAGTTGTTCTGAAGCCGTCCACAGGGCGTCCGACGTGGTGTCGTCCTGCGTCCACGGGGCGCGGAAGGACAGCCCGGGGGCACCGCGGAGGCCGCCCTGCGGACCGAGGAACGCGTCCGGCTTCATGTGCGGGGCCGTGGCCGCGCACAGGACCGGGAGCGCGCCGCTCTCGGCGGGCTGGGCGAGGACGCGGTTGCCGAGGGCGACGACGCGCTCGGCGCGGGTGCGGCCCTCCATGCGGACGCCCGCGGTCTGGAGATTGGTGGCGGCGTAGCCGGGGTGGGCGGCGACGGACAGTACGTCGGCGCCCGCGCGGGCGAGGCGGCCCGCCAGCTCGTGCGTGAAGAGCAGGTTGGCCGACTTGGAGCGGCCGTAGGCGATCCAGCGGCGGTAGCGGCGGTGCTCGTAGTTGAGGTCGGTGAGGTCGACGTTGGCGAGGGTGTGGAGGCCGCTGGAGACCGTGACGACGCGGGCGCCGGGGGTGGCGAGCAGCGCGGGGAGGAGCAGGCCGGTCAGTGCGAAGTGGCCGAGGTGGTTGGTGCCGAACTGCATCTCGAAGCCGTCGGCCGTGCGGCGGTGCGGGAGGGCCATCACGCCGGCGTTGTTGATGAGCAGGTCGAGGCGCGTGGGGGCCAGCTCCGCCGCGAAGGTGCGTACGGAGGCCAGGTCGGCGAGGTCTAGCGTGCGGAGCTCGATGTCCGACGCGGGGACCTCGGCGTGCAGGTGGGCGGCGGCCGCGGCGCCGCGGTCCTTGTCGCGGCAGGCGAGGATCACCCTGGCCCCGCGGCGGGCGAGTTCCCGGGCCGTGACATAGCCGAGGCCGCTGTTGGCCCCGGTGACGACGGCCAGCTTGTCGGTCAGATCGGGAATGTGGGACGTGTTCCAGCGGCGGGCCATTGCCTGAACCTTTCGGTACGCAGGACATGTCTGCACTCGTCGGTAGAGCGTTGTGGCCAGCGTACGCCGATGGGGACGGCGGGCCGCATGCGACCGCCCCGCCGCGCGCCGGGCAGGGCAGGGAAGGCGCGGGCGGGGCGGCCGGGTATGGGGTGGCGGCGCCGGGTCGAGGGCCGGGCGGATCAGGCGGCCGCGGCTGCCTCCGGGGCCACGCGCGTCTCGTACACCGGGACCGAGACCGACGCGTCGTCCAGGCAGGCGCCCGTCTCCAGGTCGAAGCGCTGCTTCAGGAGCGGGGAGGCCACGTACGGGCGGCCGTCGGCGGAGCCGGTGAGGCCGCGGGAGAGGACATAGGCGCCGGTGAACGGGTCGCGGTTGCCGATCGCGTACGGACGGCCCGCGCGGTCCAGGAAGACCGCGGCCTGGCCGCCGTCGGGCAGCAGCACGGCCACGCCGCGACCGGGGACGAGCCCGGAGGGGGCGCAGACGGCGAGCCAGCCGCGGTCGGTGCGCAGTTCGATCGTGCCGGTGGTCAGCGGGCGTTCGAGGGTCTCGGTCATCGGGCGACAGTCCCTTCCAGGGTGCGTACGGGGAGCGTGGGGCCGGCCAGCAGGTCCAGGTCCGGCTTCATCTGGTCCCGCTCGGGGACGAAGCGGACGGACGGGTCGGGCGCGTCCGGCGCGTTGACGAAGGAGACGAAGCGGGCGAGGCGCTCGGGGTCGTCGAGGGTCTCGGCCCATTCGTCGCGGTAGTGGGCGACGTGGTCGGCCATCAGGGCCTCCAGCTCGTCGCAGAGGCCGAGGGAGTCGTGGACGACGACGTCGCGGACGTGGTCCAGGCCGCCTTCGATGCGCTCCAGCCAGGCGGAGGTGCGCTCCAGGCGGTCGGCGGTGCGGATGTAGAACATCAGGAAGCGGTCGATCAGGCGGATCAGCTCGGCGTCGGAGAGGTCCTGGGCCAGGAGGTCGGCGTGGCGCGGGTCGGCGCCGCCGTTGCCGCCGACGTAGAGGTTCCAGCCGTTGGAGGTGGCGATGACGCCGAAGTCCTTGCCGCGGGCCTCGGCGCACTCGCGGGCGCAGCCGGAGACCGCGGACTTGAGCTTGTGCGGGGAGCGCAGGCCCCGGTAGCGCAGTTCCAGGTCGATGGCCATGCGGACGGAGTCCTGGACGCCGTAGCGGCACCAGGTCTGGCCCACGCAGGACTTCACGGTGCGCAGCGCCTTGCCGTACGCGTGGCCGGACTCGAATCCGGCGTCGACCAACCGGGCCCAGATCCGCGGCAGTTGGTCCACCCGCGCGCCGAACATGTCGATCCGCTGGCCGCCGGTGATCTTCGTGTACAGCCCGAAGTCCCGTGCCACCTCACCGATGACGATCAGCTTCTCGGGGGTGATCTCGCCGCCGGGGATGCGCGGCACGATCGAGTACGAGCCGTTGCGCTGGAGGTTGGCGAGGAAGTGGTCGTTGGTGTCCTGCAGCGCCGCCTGCTCGCCGTCCAGGACGTAACCGCTGGCCCCGAGGGTGGGCGCGAGCGAGGCGATGATCGAGCCGACGGCCGGCTTGCAGACCTCGCAGCCGTCGCCGTCCTTCGCCGCTTCCCGGCCGTGCGAGGCGAGCAGGTCCTCGTACGAGGTGAGGCGCAGGGTGCGGACGATCTCGTACAGCTCGGCGCGGGTGTGCGGGAAGCAGCCGCACAGGCCCTTGTCGACGGTGACGCCGTTGAGCTCCAGCTCGTCGTTGACCAGGGTGGTCAGCGCCTTCACGCAGGAGCCGCAGCCGGTGCCGGCCTTGGTGCACTTCTTGACCTCGGGGACCGTGCCGCAGGAGTGCTCGGTGACGGCGGCGCGGATGGTGCCCTTGGTGACGTTGTGGCAGTTGCAGATGACCGCTTCGTCGGGGAGCGCGGAGGGGCCGATCGAGACCGGACCGCCGGTGCCGGCGGGGAGGACGAGCTGTTCGGGGGAGACGGGCGGGACGCTGCCGGTGAGCGGGCGGAGCGTGCCGTACGCCTCGGCGTCGCCGACCAGGACGCCGCCGAGCAGCGTGCCGTCCTGGCCGATGACCAGCTTCTTGTAGACGCCGGAGCGGGAGTCGGCGTACACCACGTCCAGGCAGCCCTCGGCGGTGCCGTGCGCGTCACCGAAGGACGCCACGTCCACGCCGAGCAGCTTGAGCTTGGTGGAGGTGTCGGCGCCGGTGAAGCCGGCCGTCTCCTGCGCCGCGATGGCGGACGCGGCGGTCTCGGCCATCTCGTAACCGGGCGCGACCAGGCCGTACACCCGGCCGTCGACGGCCAGCGCGCACTCGCCGATCGCGAAGACCGCCGGGTCGGTCGTCGTACGGCACTGCTCGTCGACCTTGATGCCGCCGCGCTCGCCGACCTCCAGGCCGCAGTCGCGGGCGAGCTGGTCGCGCGGCCGGACACCGGCCGAGAAGATCACCATGTCGGTGTCGATGCGGGAGCCGTCGGACAGCTCCATGCCGGTCACCGCGCCGTCCTCGCCCGCGGTGATCTCCTTGCCGCCGACGCCGGTGTGCACGGTGACGCCCATGTCCTCGATGGTGCGGCGCAGCGCCTCGCCGCCGCCGTCGTCGACCTGGACGGGCATCAGCCGGGGCGCGAACTCCACGACGTGCGTGTCCAGACCCAGGCCCTTGAGCGCGCCGGCCGCCTCCAGGCCGAGCAGGCCGCCGCCGACGACCGAGCCGGAGGTCACATTCTTGGCGTACTCCTCGATCTCCAGCAGGTCCTCGATCGTCCGGTAGACGAAGCAGCCCGCGCTGTCCTTGCCGGGGACCGGCGGGACGAAGGGGTAGGAGCCGGTGGCCAGGACGAGCTGGTCGTACTGGACGGTGAAGCCGGAGCGGGCGGTCACCGTGCGGGTGGCGCGGTCGATCGTCTCGGCCGGGTCGCCCAGCCGCAGTTCGATGCCGTGCTTCTCGATGAAGTCCGCCTCGACCAGGGAGAGGTCCTCGGGGCTGCGGCCGGAGAAGTACGAGGTGAGCTGGACCCGGTCGTACGCCGGGCGGGGCTCCTCGCACAGGACGACGACGCGTGCGGCGGCACCGGTCAGACCCCGGTCGGCGAGGGCCTCCAGGAAGCGCTGGCCGACCATCCCATGGCCGATGAGCACGATCGTGGGAGTGGCAGTCATGGTCAGTGGCCTCCATCGTTGGTGAGCAGGTGGAGCACGGGAGCGGCGGGCAGTGGTTCGTCGCCCTCCCAGGTACGGGCGAGCGCGCCGACGGTGCCGAGATCGCCGAGAAGAATGCCGCCGACCAGCCGGTCACCGCGGACGACGACCCGGCGGTACGCGCTGCGGGTGGCGTCGCTGAGGCGGATGACGTCGTCGCCGGGGGCGGGGGTGGTTTCGCCGAAGGCGGCGAGGTCGAGGACGGGGGACGCGGGGGAGGGGCTGCCCAGGGTGAGCCGGGTCAGGGCCCGCGTACCGCGGTAGGAGCCCGCGGCGTCGTCGAGCAGCCGCGCCGCCAGCAGATCGGCCTGTTCCAGCGCCGGTCCGGCCAGCCCGTAGGTCACGCCGTCGTGCTCGGCGCAGTCGCCGATCGCGAAGACGTGGGGGTCGTCGGTGCGCAGCGCGTCGTCGACGACGATGCCGCGGCGGACGGTGAGCCCGGCGGCCGCGGCGAGGCCCGTACGGGGACGTACCCCGCAGGCCAGGACGACCAGGTCGGCGTCGAGCGCGTAACCGTCGGCCAGCTCGACCGCACGGACCGCGCCGTCGCCGGTGCGCAGGCCCCGGACGCGGCACTCGGTGTGCACCTCGACGCCGAGGTCGTGGAGGTGGCTGCGGAGCAGCTCGCCCGCCGCGTCGTCGAGCTGACGCTCCATCAGGTGCTCGCCCTGGTGGGCCAGTACGACCTGGGCGCCGCGCTCGGCGAGTGCCCGGGCGGCCGAGACGCCGAGCAGTCCGCCGCCGATGACGACCGCGCGGCGGCCCTCGGCGGCGGCGAGCGCCGCGCAGTCGTCCAGGGTGCGGAACGGGTGGACGCCGCGGGGGAGTTCATTGGCGCCGGGCGCGAAGAGGCCGCGCAGCGGGGGCAGTACGGGGTTGGAGCCGGTGGCCAGGACGAGGAGGTCGTACGGGACGGCGCGGCCGTCGTCGCAGTGCACCTGCCGGACGTCCCGGTCGACGCGGACCGCTCGTACGCCGCTGAGCCAGCGGGCCCCGGGGACCGCGGGCAGTGCGATCACCTCGGGGGTGTAGCGGCCCGCCAGGACCTCGGCGAGCAGCACGCGGTTGTACGGCGCGTGCGGCTCCTCGCCGATCACGGTCACTGTGTACCGCGCGTCGCCCTGGCTGTCGCCGGGGCCGAGCTGCCGCGCGAGCCGGGCGGCGGCCATCCCGCCGCCGATCACCACCACGCGCTGTTTCGAGGTCATGCACAGCAGCGTGCGACGCGGCTGTTACCCGGCCGCATCCCGGTCGTTTCCCCCAGGGAACGCTGCTCTCCTCACACGGCGGGGTGCCGTGTGAGGAGAGCGGTGGCGTGCTCGGACTGTCCTAGGCGGCCTTGGCGAGGCGGCGGGCGGCCAGCTCGGCGTAGACCGCGGCGCCGTCCGCCAGCACCGCGTCGTCGAAGACGGCGAGCGGGGAGTGGTTGTTCGGGGAGGTCTCCGGGTCGGCGCCGGGCGGCGGCGAGCCCAGCGTCAGCATCGCGCCGGGCACCTCGGCGATCACCCGGGAGAAGTCCTCCGAGCCGTGCAGCGGCTGCGGCAGCGGCGCGTAGAACTCCTCGCCGAGCGCCTCCCGCACGGTGTGCGCCACGAAGTCCGCCTCGGCGTGATCGTTGACGGTCACCGGGTACTGCTCGACGAATTCCGCGTCCACCTCGACGCCGTACGCCTGCGCGATGCCCCGGCAGACCTCCGGCGAGCCCTCCCTGACCTTGCGCTGCGCGGCGGGCGAGAAGCTGCGGACGGTCGCGTGGAAGGTGGCGGTGTCCGGGATGACGTTCTGCTGGGTACCGGCGTGGAAGGTGCCCACCGTCAGCACGACCGGGTCGAAGATGTCGAAGGTGCGGGTGATCCACGCCTGGAGCGCGGTGACCATGGCGCAGGCGGCCTGCACCGGGTCCTTGGCGCGGTGCGGCATCGAGCCGTGGCCGCCCTCGCCGTGGACGGTCACCTTCAGGACGTTGGACGCGGCGAGCGCCGGGCCGCCGCGGGTCCCGAAGACGCCGCTCTGCAGGCCCGCGGACATCACGTGGATCGCGTACGCGGCGTCCGGGCGGGTGCCGGAGGCGTCCAGTACGCCTTCGGCCAGCATCTGCCCGGCGCCGTCGAAGCCCTCCTCGCCGGGCTGGAACATGAAGACCACGTCGCCCGCGAGGCGGTCGCGGTGCGCCGAGAGCAGCTTGGCGGCGCCGGTGAGCATGGTGGTGTGCAGGTCGTGACCGCAGGCGTGCATCCGGCCGGTGTCGGCGGCGAAGTCCAGGCCGGTCTTCTCGGCGACCGGCAGCGCGTCCATGTCACCGCGCAGCAGCACGGTCGGGCCCGGCTGCGCGCCGCGCAGTACCGCCGTCACCGAGCTGAGGCCGCTGCCCGTGCTGATCTCCAGCGGGAGGCCGTCCAGCGCCGTCAGCACCGTCTCCTGGGTGCGCGGCAGGTCGAGGCCGACCTCGGGGATGCGGTGCAGCGTGCGGCGCAGCTGTACGAGATCGCCGGAGAGGGCGCGGGCGTCGTCCCGCAGATTCATTTGTGCTCCTTCACGTGGGGATGGAGAGATCAGCGGCCGGAGGTCTTGAGCGGGCGGATCAGGAAGGTGCCGGCGAGGGAGACGGCGGCGGCCCCGGCGGCCCACCAGGGCACCAGCGTCAGGTGCCCGGCCTTCGCCATGGCCTGGGCGAGCAGCGGGAACGTGCCGCCGAACAGCCCGATCGCGATCGTGTACGGCACGCCCATCGCGACCACCCGCACCGCGACCGGGAAGAGCTGCGCGAACAGCACGTTGGTGAGGCCGATGGGCGCCGCGATCAGCGCCAGGTAGACCACCGTGACCAGCCACATCGGCACGGCACCGTGCGCCAGCGCCAGCATCAGCGGCACGGTGGCCAGGGCCAGCAGGGCCAGTCCGCACCGCAGGGTGCGCAGCGCGCCCAGCCGGTCGGCGAGCCGGCCGACCACGACCATGGACGCGACCAGCAGCACCAGCGGGCCCAGCATCGAGGCGGCCGACTCGGTGCCGGAGACGACGCCGAGCTGCTGCGCGTACTGGGGGAGGTAGGTGGTGCCGTAGTAGTACCCGACGGTCGCGCCGATCGAGATCAGGAAGACGGCCGCCATGTTGCGCAGGTTCGACCGGTACAGCGCACGGCGCTCGGCGGCCGTCGGGCCCGCCGCGTCGGCCTCGAACTCGGCGCTCTCCTCGACGCCGCGCCGGATCCACAGCGCCAGCAGGCCGAGCGCCGCCGCGACCAGGAAGCCGATCCGCCAGCCGCCACCGCGCACGCCGTCCTCGCCGAACGTGACCAGCAGCAGCGTCAGCACGCCGAAGGAGAGGATGTTGCCGATCACCACGCCCGAGTACGAGATCGAGCTGTACAGGAAGCGCAGGTGGCGCGGGGCTGTCTCGGTGACGTACGCGGCGGCGCTGGGGTTCTCGCCGCCCATCGACAGGCCCTGGACCAGCCGCAGCACGATCAGCAGTACGGGAGCGGCGGCGCCGATCAGCGCGGCCGTGGGCAGCACCGCGATCAGCACGCTGGCGCCGGAGATGATCGTCATGCTGAGGGTGAGGGCGAACCGGCGGCCGCGCGAGTCGGCGAACCGGCCCACGACGTAACTGCCGAAGGGCCGTACGACGAAGCCGACCGCGAAGCCCACGTAGGCAGCGAGCAGCTTGGTCACCGGGTCGTCACCGGGGAACATCGCCGCGGCGAAATACGGCGCCAGTACGGCGTAGATGGCCCAGTCGAAGGACTCCACGACACCGCCGACAGTGGCGGCGAGCAGCGCCTTGCGTCCATTGCCGTGCGCCGTGCGTGGAGTGTCCGCGGCTCTCGCCGCGACCGCTGATGTCATCGCCGACCTCGTCTCGTAGGCCCGGACGACCGAACGTCCGGTTTTAGGCGGTGCCGAATGGCTCGAATGAGTCGCCATGCTGGCCAGCGACCGAACGGAGAGAAACGGATTACCCTCAGAACGCAGGAAAGCTTCGAGGAAGCGGTGACCAATGCAGGAAAACGCGCCTACCAGCCTGAGCGGGCTCGACGCCCAGCTCGTCCACGCCCTGCAGATCGCGCCGCGCGCCTCGTGGCAGACGCTCGCCCCGGTACTGGGCATCGATCCGGTCACCGCGGCCCGCCGCTGGAGCCGCCTGGAGCAGGCCGGGCTGGCCTGGGTCACCGCCTATCCGGGGGCGCGGCGGCTGGACCGGATGTGCGTGGCGTTCGTCGAGATCGACTGTGTGGCAGGCAGCGTCGAGGCGGTCACCGAGACGCTCGTACGGCTGCCGCAGGTGGTCACCGTCGAGCAGATGGCCGGCGGCCGGGACCTGGTCATCACCGTCTTCGTACCGGGCCTCGCCGCCCTCTCCGGACTGCTGCTGCGGCGCATCGCCGAGCTGCCGGGCGTCACCGCCACCCGCGCCGCCATCGCCACCCGCGTCTACGGCGAGGGCAGCCGCTGGCGGCTGCGGGCCCTGGACGCCCGGCAGCGCGAGGCGCTGCGCACCGCCGAGGCGCCGCAGGGCGCCGCCGCGCCGCTGGACGCGCAGGACAGGGCGCTGATCACCGAGCTGTCGCGGGACGGCCGGGGGAGCGCCGTGGAGCTCGGGCGCGCGGTCGGGCTGAGCGCGCCCACGGTGCGGCGCCGGCTCGGTCGGCTGCTCGCGGACCGGGACATCGCGGTGCGCTGCGAGGTGGCCCGCGAGCTGACCGAGTGGCCGGTCTCGGCGACCCTGTGGGCGAGCGTGCCGGCCACCCATCTGACGGAGACCGCGCGGGTCCTGCTGGGCCTGCCCGAGGTGCGGCTCTGCGCGGCCGTCACCGGCCGGCAGAACCTGCTGTTCACGCTCTGGCTGCAGTCCACCCAGGACGTGCAGCGGCTGGAGATCCAGCTCGGCGAGCGGCTGCCGCACCTCCAGCTCCACGACCGGGCGATCGTCCTGAAGCAGTCCAAGCTGATGGGGCGGGCGCTGGATGACCGGGGGCGGGGGGTGGATGTGGTGCCGGTGGATCCTTGGGCGGAGTGAGATCTCCGCGGTCCGCGGTCCTGGTCGGTGGCTGGCGGTCGGCCACTCCGGCCGGTGGCCAGCGGTCCGCCGCCCTGGTCGGTGGCTAGCGGTCCGCCGCGTCCTCCAGCAGCTTCATGTCGGCCGGGCTGAGGACCAGGTCCGCGGCCGCGAGGTTCTCCTCCAGGTGCGCGAGCGACCCCGTACCGGGCGTGGGCAGCAGGACGGGGGAGCGGTGCAGCAGCCAGGCCAGCGCGATCCGGCCGTGACTCGCGCCGTGCCGCTCCGCGACCAGGTCCAGGGCGCGCGCGGCGCCGCCGGTCAGCCCGCCGTTGCCGAGCGGGAACCACGGCAGGAACGCGATCCCGTGCCGCTCGCACAGCCCCAGCAGCTCCTCCGAGCCGCGGTCGAGGAGGTTGTAGCGGTTCTGCACGGAGGCGATCGGGGCCAGCGCCAGCGCGGCGGTCAGCTCCGCCGGGCGGACCGTGTCCAGGCCCAGGTACCGGATCTTGCCCGCGTCCCGCAGCTCCAGCAGCGTGCCGATCTGGTCGGCGAGCGGCACCTTCGGGTCCAGCCGGTGCAGCTGATACAGGTCGATGGTCTCCCGGCGCAGCCGCCGCAGGCTCGCGTCGCACATGGCGCGCAGCGACTCGGGCCGCCCGTCGATGTGCCAGGCGTCCGTGCTCGTACGGACCACGCCGCCCTTGGTGGCGATCACCAGGTCCTCGGGATACGGGTGCAGCGCCTCGGCGACCAACTCCTCGGCCACGGCGGGGCCGTAGTTGTCGGCGGTGTCGATCAAGTTCACGCCGCGCTCGACCGCGCGCCGCAGCACCGCCACCGCGTCCCGCGGGTCGGCGTGCCGTGGACCCCAGTACCCCGGTCCCGCGAGCTGCGCCGTGCCGTACCCGAGCCGCCGCACCGGCAGCCCGCCACCCAGGGAGAAGGTCTGGGCCGGGGAAAATATCTCGGAGTCCATGACTTACCTGTCTCTGGCGAGGATGCCCTGGCATTCACGTATCAGCGGTTCGACGCGAGCCGGGTTGGTTTTTGCAGGTCGCCCCGTTGATGAGATGTCATTGACGGGGCTTCGCTGTTGTCGATCAGAGGCTAGCGGAGCGACGAACCTGGCAGGCCCGTCCAGGTCCTTTTCTGCATGGAGGCAAGCAGCTTCACCAGGTCACCTGGCTGTTGCCGGAAGCCGGTGCGTCTTGCTGAGGAAACGCCTCTCGTCCCAGCGATGCGAGCGTCGCGGCATCCGCTCTCCCGCAAACGCAAAGCGTTCGCCGCGTCTGCCCGTCGGAGCTGGGAACTGCGAACAACCGTCCAGGAAGTCGCTGGGTCTGATGATCGTGGAGGACGTGGCGGTCGCGTGTGCGGTTGCCGTACTACGGTCCGATGTCATGAAGCTGGTGGTGCAGGTGAAGCTGCTGCCGACGCCCGAGCAGGCGGCGGCGCTGGAGGCGACTCTGCGCGCCTGCAACCGGGCCGCCACCCATGCCTCCGCCGTCGCCTTCGCCAAGGGACTGAAGGACCGCAACGGTCTGCAGAAACAGGTGTACGGGGACCTGAAGGCGACGTTCGGGCTGTCGGCGCAGCCGGCGGTACGGGCGGTGAAGAAGGTCGTGGACGCCTACTCGGCCCTGAAGGCCAACCTGAAGGCGGGCAACCTCGGCCCGCCCACATCCAAGCGGCACCGCCGGGCGGTCGGTGCCCCCATCGCCTTCCGTCCGGAGGCGGCGCAGCCGTTCGATGACCGCTGCCTGTCGTGGCAGTACGACGCGCGCACGGTGTCCATCTGGACGGTGGACGGGCGGCTGAAGGCGGTCCGGTTCGCCTGCTCGCCCGGCCAGCTCAAGGTGCTGGTCGCTCATCGCAAGGGCGAGAGCGACCTGATCCGGCGTGACGGCAAGTGGTTCCTGATTGCCACCTGTGAGTTGCCCGACCCGCCGGTGTACGAGCCGGTGGACTGGATCGGGGTGGACCGCGGCATCGTGAACTTGGCCACCACCAGCGGGGGTACGAATTACCAGGGTCGCCGTCTGGGCCGCTACCGGCGCTGGCAGGCCCGCAAACGTGCCGAACTGCAGGCCAAGCGCACTCGTTCGGCCACCCGGCGGCTGGCCCGCCGCGCATGCAAGGAGAAGCGCCATGCCACGCAGGTGAACCACGTCATCAGCAAGGAGATCGTGTCCGTCGCGCAACGCACCGGGCGCGGGATCGCCGTCGAGGAACTCGGCGGCATCCGCGACCGGGTACGGCTACGCCGCGACCAGCGGGGCACGCTCTCGTCCTGGCCCTTCCGCCAGCTCGGGCAGCATCTCGCGTACAAGGCCCGTATGGCCGGGGTGCCCTTCCTGGAGGTGGATGCGGCCTACACCTCGCAGCGCTGTCCGCGCTGCGGGCATACCGGGCGGGCCAACCGGCCCGATCGGGACCATTTCCGCTGTCGTCGGTGCGGGCTCGTTGGCCCGGCCGATGTCGTCGCCGGGGTCAATGTGCGCGACCGCGCACGCTCGGCGTGGGTGTTCGTCACCGCACCCGCATCCGTCCCTTGAGCCAAGGGACTGGGTGGATGCGACCCGTGACCGTCCTGTCGTAGGGGGCAGTCGGGAGCGCGACGAGGTGTGAACGACCGAGTGCACAAGCTCGACCGTTCACGACCGAGAAGGTGACACCTTAGATCCCCCAGGTCCACAACTCGCCACCCCGGAACGGCCGGTGGTCCATAAGATCACCTGGTGCCTGACATATCCATGACCACCCTGCTCCTGCTCTGCCTGACCGCGCTGGCCGCCGGCTGGATCGACGCCGTGGTGGGCGGTGGCGGGCTGATCCTGCTGCCCGCGCTGCTCGTCGGTCTCCCGCACGTACCGGTCGCCTTTGTGCTCGGTACCAACAAGTCGGCGGCGGTGGTCGGCACTACGGGCGCGGCCATCACGTACGTCCGCAAGACGCCGCTGGACGTCCCGTCCGCGGTGCGCATCGGGCTGGCGGCGGCGGGCGGTTCGCTGGGTGGTGCCTTTCTCGCGGCCGGGCTGGACAGCGCGGTGCTGCGCCCGCTGATCATGATCGTGCTGGTCGGTGTGCTCGCGTTCGTGCTGCTCCGGCCGTCCTTCGGGACCGCGCCCGCGCCCTCGGGCCCGGTGACCCGGCAGCGGGTGATCGCCGCCGTGCTGATCGCCGGGCTCGGCATCGGCTTCTACGACGGGCTGGTCGGGCCCGGCACCGGCGCGTTCCTGGTCATCGCGCTGGCGGCGATCCTGCACATGGACCTGGTGACCGCGTCGGCCACGGCGAAGGTCGTCAACGTCTGCACCAACCTCGGTGCCCTGGCGATGTTCGCGTACCAGGGCACCGTGCTGTGGGGGCTGGGCGCGCTGCTCGCGGCGTTCAACCTCGCGGGCAGCACGGCCGGCGCCCGGATGGCGCTGAAGAAGGGCGCCGGATTCGTGCGCGGCGTGCTGGTCGTGGTCGTCGCGGGGCTGCTGTGCTCGATGGCGTACGACCAGTGGCTGGCCTGAGCCGCGGTTTCCGGATCCGGCAGGCGCTCAGAGCTTGTGGGCTCAGAGCTTGTTGAGGGCCTGACGGAGGGTGGCCTTGAAGGCCGGTACCGGCGCGTGCTCGAAGGTGCCCATCTCGCCCCACTGCACGACCGTGACCGTACGGCCCGAGCGGCCCACGCCGAAGAGGTGGATGCCCGGCTCGGACTCGGGGATCGAGGTGTGGATGCCGTACACCCGGCCGCCGTCCGCCGCGGTGACCGTGCCGTAGTCCTTCCAGGACGCGGTGCCGCCGGGCTTGTCGTGCAGCCAGTCGCCGGCGCAGCGCGCGACCTTCTGGCGCAGCTTCGCGGCCAGCCGTTGCGCGCTGTCGTCGCTGGACGTCACCACGCTGACCTGCACAGCGCCCGTGTCGTACTCGGTGTGGAAGCTCCGGTGGTACGTGCCGGCGCCGCCGGGCACCACGCCCCCGTCGAGGCAGAACGGCTCCGGGTCCGGCAGCCCTGGCGTGACCTTCGAGGCGTACCAGGGCGAGGACGCGTGCGGCGGGAGCTCGCCCGGCGCGAGGAAGCGCGGCGGTGCGGTGGCGGCCGGGGCGGCGACGGCCGCGGTCGCGCCGACGGCGGTGGCGGCCAGCACGGCCGCGGCGGCGGTGAGCGCGGCACGGCGGCGGACGGATCGGCGGCGTACGGAACGGATGCGCATGGACGAGACCTTTCCCCCGTAACGGAACTCTCGTCAGTAAGACCGCCGGAACGGGGCGAAGGTTGTGCCGCCCGCCGTGCTCACATGCCGTCGATGCGCGCCGTGCTCACATCCCGTCGACGTGCGTCACCGAGGTCAGCAGTACGGCGGAGTTCTCCACGGCCGTCACCCCGTGCTTCTCGCGCGGGATCTGTGCGACCTGCCCGGCGATCATGTCCTGCTTGCCGTGGTCCGTCGTGATCTGCACGTGCCCGTGCAGGATCTGCATGCTGCCGGCCGGCGGCGAGACGTGCTCGTCCAGCGAGGCGCCGCCGACCAGCGCGATCACGGTCTGCCGCAGCGGCCCGTCGTGCAGGAAGAGCCGCGCGCTGCGGCCGTGCGGGTCGGCCTTGGCGTCGTCGAGCTGCTGGCGGGCGAGGGCGGTGAGGTCGTCCATGAGGGGGCCCTTCGGTCGCGGACGTGCGGCGGTCCGGTGGCGTGCTCCTGTCCCCATCCTCGCGGGTGCGCCGGGCGCCGCAAGTCATCGGCGCGCCGTGGTACCCGTGGATGCGGAAGGATCAGGTACCCGCCCGTCCGCGACCCAAAAGGACCGTTCCCGTGACCGACCTGCCCGAGCAGACCGCACCGCCCGCATTCCTGACCGTGCTGACGACGACCGACGCGGCGCAGAAGGCCGAGGCGCTGGCCCGCGGCGCGATCGAGGCGCGCCTGGCGGCGTGCGCCCAGGTCAGCGCGCCGGTCACCTCGGTGTACCGCTGGGACGGCGGCATCGAGACCAGCGAGGAGTGGCAGGTACTCCTCAAGACGACCGGCAGCCGCTACCAGGAGCTGGAGGAGTACCTCCGCGGTGCCCACGACTACGACACCCCGGAGATCATCGCGACCCCGATCGTCCACGGCGCCGCCGACTACCTGGCGTGGATCCAGGAGGAGACGCGGTAGCGGTTTCCTCGTCGGTAGCGGTTTCCTCGTCGTCTTCCCGACCTCCCCGTCAGCGGAGCGCAGCGGCCTGGCATGGTTGCAAGTGGGAAGAACGAACACGAGGAGAACGACCCATGAGTGACCGGCCCGCCGAGCGGCTGCCCTTCTTCGTCTACGGGACGCTGCGCCCCGGAGAGGCCAATCACGCCTGGGCGCTGCGTGGCCGCACCGCGGCGGAGCAGCCGGCGCTGATCCACGGGGCGCTGCTGTACGACGGGCCCGGCTATCCGTACGCAATCACGGGCTCCTCGGACGCGGTGGTCCACGGCCACGTCATCACGCCCGCCGAAGGCGCGTACGACGAGGTGCTGGCGGTCCTGGACCGGCTGGAGGGCTACACCCCGGGCGCGCCGGACAACGACTACGACCGGGTCGTGTGCGAGGCGGTCCTGCCGGACGGCAGCACGATCCGCGCCTGGGTGTACCTCGCCGCCGAACCCCTGGCCGACCGCCTCCGCGCCGCCGGCACCCCGGTCCCCGGTGGCGACTGGCTCGCCACCGGCCGACGTGCCGCGGGCCCTGTAGGCCCCGGCGTCGCCGCCAACGAAGGCCGCGCCTTCGCCGCCACCGCACAGGAAGGTGCCTGAGCCGACATGACCACCGCTCACCCCCCGATCCCCAAGGCCGAGCTGCATCTGCACATCGAGGGCACGCTGGAGCCCGAGCTGGCGTTCGCGCTTGCCGAGCGCAACGGTGTCGAGCTGCCGTACGCCTCCGAGGAGGAGCTGCGGCGCGCGTACTCGTTCAGCGATCTGCAGTCGTTCCTGGATCTGTACTACGCGCTGATGGCCGTGCTGCGGACCGAGGAGGACTTCGCCGATCTTGCGAACGCCTATCTCGCGCGCGCCAAGGAGCAGGGCGTGCGGCACGCGGAGATCTTTTTCGATCCGCAGGCGCACACCGCGCGCGGCGTGCCCATCGGGACCGTCATCGAGGGCCTGGGACGGGCCCTGGACGCCGCCCAGGAGACCTACGGCATCACGACCCGGCTCATCATGTGCTTCCTGCGGGACGAGAGCGCGGAGTCGGCGCTGGAGACCTTCGAGGCGGCGCGCCCGTACCTGGACCGGATCACCGCGGTCGGGCTGGACTCCGCCGAGGTCGGCAACCCGCCGTCGAAGTTCCGCGAGGTGTACGCGCTCGCGCGGGAGGCCGGGCTGAAGTGCGTGGCGCACGCCGGTGAGGAGGGGCCGCCCGCGTACGTGTGGGAGGCGCTGGACGTGCTCGGGGTGGACCGGGTCGACCACGGGGTGCGGTGCATGGAGGACGCGGACCTGGTGGCGCGGCTGGCCGTCGAGCAGGTGCCGCTCACCGTCTGCCCGCTGTCCAACGTCCGGCTGCGGGTGATCGACGACCTGGCCGACCACCCGCTGCCCGCCATGCTGGACGCGGGCCTGCTGGTGACCGTCAACTCCGACGACCCGGCCTACTTCGGCGGGTACGCGCACGACAACTTCACGGCCGTACGGGACGCGCTGCGGCTGGACCAGGAGACGCTGCGCACGCTGGCCCGTAATTCGTTCACGGCGTCGTTCCTGGACGAGGCGACGCGCGCCGCGTACCTGAAGGAGGTCGACGCGCACGGCCGGTGAGCGGTGCTGTGCCGTTGGGTGCTGTGCCGTTAATCGGCGACCCGGGACAGCCGGACCGCGCAGACCTTGAACTCCGGCATCCGGGAGGTGGGGTCCAGGGCCGGATTGGTGAGGGTGTTGGCGCGGCCCTCGCCCGGCCAGTGGAACGGCATGAAGACCGTGTCGGAGCGGATGGTGCCGGTCAGCCGGGCGGGGGCCACGGCCCGGCCGCGCCGGGACTCCACCGCGACCCGGTCGCCCTCCCCGATCCCGTACCGCTCCGCGAGAAGCGGGTGGATCTGCACGAAGGGGCCGGGCGCCGCGGCGTTCAGCTCCGCCACGCGCCGGGTCTGCGCGCCCGACTGGTACTGCGCCAGCACCCGCCCGGTGGTCAGCAGTACCGGGTACTCGGCGTCGGCCTCCTCCGCGGACGCGCGGTGCGAGACCGGTACGAAGCGGGCCCGGCCGTCCGGAGTGGCGAACCGGTCCAGGAAGAGGCGAGGGGTTCCCGGGTGCGTCTCTTCGGGGCACGGCCAGAAGACGCCGTCCTCCGAGGCGATGCGGCGGTAGCTGATCCCGGAGTAGTCCGCCGCGCCGCCCTCCGAGGCACGGCGCAGCTCCTCGAAGACCTCCTCCGGATCGGCGGGGAAGCCCTTCTCGTGGCCCAGCCGCGCCGCCAGCCCGTTCAGCACCGCCAGGTCCGAGCGGACACCGGGCGGCGGGTCCAGGGCGCGGCGGCGCAGCAGTACGCGGCCCTCCAGGTTCGTCGTCGTGCCGGTCTCCTCCGCCCACTGCGTCACCGGCAGCACGACGTCGGCCAGCGCCGCTGTCTCCGAGAGGACCACGTCCGCGACGGCCAGGAAGTCCAGCGAACGGATGCGCTCCTCCACGTGGGCTGCGCGCGGCGCGGAGACGACCGGGTTGGAGCCCATCAGGAGCAGCGCGCGTACATCGGTGCCGAGCGCGTCCAGCAGTTCGTACGCGCTGCGGCCGGGGCCCGGCAGGCTGTCCGGGGAGACGCCCCAGACGGCCGCCACGTGCTCCCTGGCGGCCGGGTCGTCGAGCTTGCGGTAGCCGGGGAGCTGGTCGGCCTTCTGACCGTGCTCGCGGCCGCCCTGGCCGTTGCCCTGGCCGGTCAGGCAGCCGTACCCGGACAGCTCCCGGCCGGCCCGGCCCGTGGCCAGGCACAGATTGATCCACGCGCCCACCGTGTCGGTGCCCTTGGCCTGCTGTTCGGGGCCGCGCGCGGTGAGCACCATGGAGGAGGCGGCGTCGCAGAACAGCGCGACGGCCTCGCGCAGTTCCGGCACCGGCACGCCCGTGATCCGCTCCACCAGCTCCGGCCAGTGGGCCATCGCGGCGGCCCGCGCCTCGGGCCAGCCGGTGGTGCGCTCCGCGATGAACGCCTCGTCCGTACGGCCCTGGGCGACGACGAGGTGCAGCAACCCGAGGGCCAGCGCGAGGTCGGTCCCGGGGCGCGGGGCGAGGTGCAGGTCGGCCGCCTCGGCCGTCTTCGTGCGGCGCGGGTCGACGACGATCAGCTTGCCGCCGTTCTCGCGCAGTTCGGTCAGGTAGCGCAGCGCGGGCGGCATGGTCTCGGCGAGGTTGGAGCCCACCAGGATCACGCACCCCGTACGGGCCACGTCCGCCAGCGGGAAGGGCATGCCGCGGTCGAGGCCGAACGCGCGCCCGTGCGCCGCGGCCGCCGAGGACATGCAGAACCGGCCGTTGTAGTCGATCTGCGAGGTGCCGAGCGCGACCCGCGCGAACTTGCCCAGCGCGTACGCCTTCTCATTGGTCAGGCCGCCGCCCCCGAAGACGCCCACCGCGTCGTTCCCGTATACGGTCCGCGCGCTGTCCAGTCCCGCGGCGACCCGGTCCAGGGCCTCGTCCCAGGTGGCGGGGCGCAGCGTCCCACCGTCCCTGACCAGCGGTTCCGTCAGCCGTACCCGCTGGTCGAGCACCTCGGCGGCGGTACGGCCCTTGCCGCACAGCGCCCCCCGGTTCACGGGGAAGTCCGGGCGCTCGACCACCTGTACCGTGCCCTGCTCCGGGCGCAGCGACATTCCGCACTGCAGGGAGCAGTACGGACAGTGCGTGTCGACCGTGCCGGTCGTGACGTCGGCGTTCATACGGTCACGGTGCAACGCGCGCGTTTCCGCCGCCGCCCCCTGGTGTTACATGCCCGGCACGGGTCCCTCCCCGAAGCGCGGCCGAACCCGTGAGGGCGGAGAAACGACTCGTCACCCCTGCGCAACGCTGCGGCAACTCTCCGCTGCCAGGCTCCCTCCATGACGGCGTCGAACGCGCACCTTCCCGCAGCGGTTCCCTTCGACAGTACGGCGCAGCTCATGACAGAGATCACCACACAGCTCAGCACCCAGCTCAGCCGGGTCAGACTCCACAGCCGCCGCACCCTGCCGTGCGGCCCCGCCAGTACACCGACGCCGCCGACGCTCGTCGCGGTCGCCCACGGAAGCCGTGATCCCCGCGCCCTGGAGACCGTCACCGCGCTGCTGGACCGGGTACGCACCCTGCGCCCCGGCCTCCCGGTACGCCTCGGGCACATCGAACTGAACGAGCCGCTGCTGCCCGACACGCTGGCCGGGCTGGACGGCGACGCGGTCCTCGTGCCGCTGCTGCTGAGCCGCGGCTACCACACCAAGTCGGACATACCGGCGATGGCCGGCGCCGCGCCACGGACCAGAGCCCGTATCGCGGCGCCGCTCGGGCCGCACTCCCTCCTCGCCGAGGCACTGCACGACCGGCTGGCGGAGGGCGGGACGCGGCCGGAGGCGCCCGGCACGGGGATAGTCCTGGCCGCGGCCGGCTCGCGGGACCCGGAATCGGCCACCGACACCGAACGCACCGCCCGGCTGCTCTCCGTACGGCTGGGCGGCGTGCCCGTCGTACCGGGCTACGCGGCGGGCGCAGGGGCCACCGTGGAGGAGGCCGCCGCGGCCCTGCGGACGCGCGGCCTGCGCCCCGTCCTCGCCTCGTACTTCACCGCGCCCGGCCGCTTCGCCACCGCCTCCGCCGCCGTCCTCGGGCCCGCCGCCGCACCCCTCGGCGACCACCCGGCCCTCGCCCGGCTCGTCCTGCACCGCTACGACCAGTCGCTCCGCTCGCGTACCGCTTCCGACCGAGAGGGGGCCGGTGCGGCTACCGTCGCGGTATGACGGGTACGACCCCCAACTCACCAGAACCACGGGCAGGCCGCGCGGCGCACCGTGCCGGGCGGCCCGTGGGCACCTCGTACGACAACGATCTGTACAACGGTGACCGGTACGGCGCCGCGTACGACGACGCCGACATCGAGCGCTGGGGTGCCGAGCCGGACAAGCGTCCCGGCCGTACGGCGTTCCAGCGGGACCGCGCGCGGGTGCTGCACTCCGCCGCGCTGCGCAGACTGGCCGGCAAGACCCAGGTCGTCACGCCCGGCGTCGCCGCGTCCGGTACCGGCGCGCACGCCTGGGACGCGACCCCGCGCACCCGGCTCACGCACTCCCTGGAGTGCGCGCAGGTGGGGCGGGAGCTGGGCGCGGCACTCGGCTGCGACCCGGACCTGGTCGAGACCGCCTGCCTGGCGCACGACCTGGGCCACCCGCCCTTCGGGCACAACGGCGAGCAGGCGCTGAACGAAGTCGCCGCGCCCTGCGGCGGCTTCGAGGGCAACGCGCAGTCCCTGCGGCTGCTGGCCCGGCTCGAGCCGAAACGGTTCATCACCGCCGACGACGGCCGCGTCGTCAGCGTCGGCCTCAACCTCACGCGCGCCGCCCTGGACGCGGCGACCAAGTACCCCTGGGGGCGCGGCGGGCACCCCGAGGACCCGCGTTCGCGCAAGTTCGGGGTTTACGCGGACGACCTGCCCGTCTTCCGGTGGCTGCGGCAGGGCGCCCCCGAAGGCGCGCGCAGCTTCGAGGCACAGGTCATGGACTGGTCCGACGACGTGGCGTACTCGGTGCACGACGTGGAGGACGGGCTGCACGCCGGGCACCTGGACCCGGCCGTGCTGTACGCGGCCCCCGAGCGCGCCGAGATCTTCGCGGTGGCCGCCGACCGGTACGCGCCCGGCGCCGGCGACGCGGAGCTGGGCGCGGCCCTGGACCGGCTGCTGGAGCAGGAGTGGTGGCCGCACGGCTACGACGGCTCCGCGGTCGCCCAGGCGCGCCTGAAGGACGCCACGAGCCAGCTGATCGGCCGGTTCTGTCTCGCCGCCGAAGCCGCCACCCGCGACGCGTACGGTACGGGGCGGCTCACCCGGTACCGGGCCGAGCTGGTCGTCCCCGAGGAGGCCCGCCTCGAATGCGCCGTACTGAAGGCGGTCGCCGACCGGTACGTGATGCAGCGCCCCGACCAGGAGGCGCTGCGGGCCGAACAGCGGGTGATCATCGCGGAGCTGGCCGAGGCGCTGCTCGCGCGCGCCCCGGACGGCCTCGACCCGCAGTTCCGTTCGCTCTTCGACGGCGCCGGGGACGACACCGCACGAATGCGCGCCGTCATCGACCAGATCGCGGCCCTCACGGACGCCTCGGCGCGCACCCTGCACGCCCGCCTCACCCGCCCCCCAGGTCACACAGAACGGCGTCGTCCGCCCGCGCGTGACAACTAAGGGTGACGTAGCAAGGGCCTACCCTCTTCCCCCATCACGCTCTGTGCGGGACGCTCGAACTCTGCCGTGCCGTGCTGATGGGCTCGAACGGGGGTATGGCTTTTCGAACGGGGGCGCAAACGGGGGCCGAACGGGGGGCGTTCAAGGCGCAGACGCACTGCGCCGCAGCGAGGAGGAAGCAAGTGGTCGACGCACACCAGACGTTCGTCATCGTCGGCGGTGGCCTGGCCGGGGCAAAGGCAGCCGAGACCCTCCGGTCGGAGGGGTTCGGCGGCCGGGTGATCCTCATCTGTGACGAGCGCGACCACCCGTACGAACGGCCGCCGCTCTCCAAGGACTTCCTGATCGGCAAGGCCGAACGGGACAGCGTCTTCGTGCACGAGCCGACGTGGTACGCGAACCACGACATCGAGCTGCACCTCGGCCAGCCCGCCGTGGCCCTGGACCCGGTCGCCCGTACGGTACGGCTCGGTGACGGCACCCTCATCGCGTACGACAAGCTGCTGCTGGCCACCGGCGCCGAGCCGCGCCGCCTGGACATCCCCGGCACCGACCTGGCCGGCGTCCACCACCTGCGCCGCCTCGCGCACGCCGAACGGCTGCGCGGCGTGCTGGCCTCCCTCGGCCGGGACAACGGCCACCTCGTGATCGCCGGCGCCGGCTGGATCGGCCTGGAGGTCGCCGCGGCCGCCCGCTCCTACGGCGCCGAGGTCACCATCGTGGAGCCCTCGCCGACCCCGCTGCACGGCGTCCTCGGCCCCGAGGTCGGCGGGCTCTTCACCGAGCTGCACCGCGAGCACGGCGTCCGCTTCCACTTCGGCGCCACGCTCACCGAGATCGCCGGGCAGGGCGGCGTCGTCCTGGCCGCGCAGACCGACGACGGCGAGGAGCACCCGGCGCACGACGTGCTCGCCGCGATCGGCGCCGCGCCGCGCACCGCCCTCGCCGAGCAGGCCGGGCTGGCCCTCGCGGACCGCGCGCAGGGCGGCGGCATCGCCGTGGACGCCTCGCTGCGCACGTCGGACCCGCACATCTTCGCGGCCGGCGACGTGGCCGCGGCCGCGCACCCGGTCCTGGACACCCGGCTGCGCGTGGAGCACTGGGCCAACGCGCTCAACGGCGGCCCCGCGGCGGCCCGCGCCATGCTCGGCCAGGAGGTCAGCTACGACCGCATCCCGTACTTCTTCTCCGACCAGTACGACATCGGCCTGGAGTACTCGGGATACGCGCCACCGGGCTCCTACGAGCAGGTCGTGCTCCGGGGCGACGTCGGCAAGCGCGAGTTCATCGCCTGCTGGCTGGACGCCGGCGGCCGGCTGCTGGCCGCGATGAACGTCAATGTGTGGGACGTCACCGAGCCGCTGCAGGCCATGATCCGCTCCGGGCGCGCCCTGGACGCGGAGGCGCTGGCCGATCCGGCGGTGCCGCTGGAGTCGTTCCTCGCGTAGCGTGCGCCCCATGGCGATCCGTACGACGACGGTCCCGCGGGCGGAGATCTTCGACCTGCGCAGGTCGGTGCTCCGCCCCGGGCTGCCCGCCGAGGCCGCGCTGTACCCGGAGGACGCGGACCCCGGTGTCTTCCACATGGCGGCGTACGACGGGGACACCCTGGCGGCCTGCGCGACCTTCTTCCCGGACCCGGTGCCGGGCGAGGAGGCCGTCCCCGCGTACCGCTTCCGCGGCATGGCCAGCTCGCCCGAGGCGCGCGGCCGGGGCTTCGGGGCCGCCGTACTGCGCGCGGGCATCGAGGAGGCGGCCCGCCGCGGCGCGGAGCTGGTGTGGTGCAACGGGCGGATCTCCGCGCGCGGCTTCTACGAGCGGATGGGCTTCACCACGGACGGCGCGACCTTCGAGATCGTGCCGAGTGGCGCGCATCACCGCTTCGTCTTCAAGATCGCCGCGGGGTGAGACGCGAACCCGGGACTGTCACTGGTTCCCCGTAGAATTCTCGCGTGGCAGGCAGGATCAACGATGACGACGTGCGGGCGGTGCGGGACGCGGTCCCGATCGACGCCGTCGTGTCCGAGTACCTCCAGCTCAGGAACGCCGGCGGCGGCAATCTGAAGGGCCTGTGCCCCTTCCACGACGAGAAGTCCCCCTCCTTCCACGTCAGCCCCAGCAAGGGGCTGTACCACTGCTTCGGCTGCCAGGAGGGCGGCGACACCGTCGACTTCATCATGAAGGTCGACCACCTCTCCTTCGCCGAGACCATCGAGCGGCTCGCCTCCCAGGCGGGCATCACGCTGCGGTACGAAGAGGGCGGGTACGCCCCCGGACGCCAGCAGGGCGAGCGCACCCGCCTCGTCGAGGCGCACAAGGTGGCCGCGCAGTTCTACATCGACCAGCTCGACAGCCCCGAGGCCGAGATCGGCCGGAAGTTCCTCGCCGAGCGCGGCTTCGACCAGGCCGCGGCCCAGCACTTCGGTGTGGGGTACAGCCCGGCCGGCTGGGACCACCTCACCCGCTTCCTGCGCGGCCGCGGCTTCACGGACAAGGAGCTGATCCTCTCCGGCCTCTCCCAGGACGGCCGCCGCGGCCCCATCGACCGCTTCCGCGGCCGCCTGATGTGGCCCATCCGCGACATCGCGGGGGAGGTCGTCGGCTTTGGCGCCCGCAAGCTCCGGGACGACGACAACGGCCCGAAGTACCTCAACACTCCCGAGACGCCGATCTACCGCAAGTCCCATGTGCTGTACGGCATCGACCTCGCCAAGAAGGAGATCGCCAAGGGGAACCGCGCGGTGGTGGTCGAGGGGTACACCGACGTCATGGCCTGCCACCTCGCCGGTGTCCGCAGCGCCATCGCGACCTGCGGCACGTCCTTCGGCGAGGGCCACATCAAGATCCTCCGCCGGCTGCTGATGGACAACAGCGGCTCCGAGGTCGTCTTCACCTTCGACGGCGACGCGGCGGGCCAGAAGGCGGCGCTGCGGGCGTTCGAGGACGACCAGAAGTTCGCCGCCGAGACCTCCATCGCGATCACGCCCGGCGGCATGGACCCCTGTGAGCTGCGCCTGGCCAAGGGGGACGAGGCCGTCGCCGACCTGGTGGAGTCCCGTACGCCGCTCTTCGAGTTCGCGCTGCGCCAGCTCGTCGCGCGGCACAATCTGGCCACCCCGGTCGGCCGCGCCGCCGCGCTGGACGAGGCGGCGCCCATCGTCGCCAACATCAAGAACAGCTCCATCCAGCACGAGACGGCCGTCCAGCTCGCCGGCCTGCTCGGCATCCTGGACACCCAGTTCGTCGTCCGCCGCGTCTCCCAGCTCGCCCGCTGGGCCCGCGAGCGCGGCAGGGACCCGAGAGAGGCCCAGGGCAGGCCGCAGCGGCGCGGCGCCGAGCCCGCCCGGCCCGCGGCCCCCGAGGCCCCCCGGGGCCCCGCGCTGAACCTCCGCAGCCCGGCGCACCGCGTCGAGCGCGAGCTGCTCAAGCTCGCCCTGCAGCGCCCCGACCTGGTCGCCCCGACGTTCGACGCGTACGGCATCGACGAGTTCACCGCGCCGCCGTACGCCGTGGTCCGGCGCTGCATCGAGGACGCCGGCGGCACGGCCGCGGCGGACGCCGGCTTCCTCACCCGCGTCCGCGAGGCCGCGCCCGACGACACGGTCCGCTCGATGGTCACGGAGCTGGCCGTCGAGCCGCTGCACACCCGCCGCGACCCGGACGAGATGTACGCGGGCGTGCAGCTCGTCGCCGTCCGGCTGGCCGCCGTCCGGCAGCGCTGTGCCGAGATCCACGGCGCGCTGCAGCGCCACGACCCGCGTACGGGTGGCGAGCAGTACACCGCCCTGCAGAACGAGCTCTGGGTGCTGGAGCAGTACGCCCAGGCCCTCCGCGAGCGCGGCGCCGCGGCCCTCTGAGGCACGCGCGGCGCTGCTCGGCGGGGGTGGCCGGACTGTCTGCGTAACCACTTGGTCACCCACTGAAGGCAAAAAGTCGCCGCACGCCCCTCGTGGCGGGAGTGTGTCGTACTCCACACTGAGGAACGGTGCCTGAGTCCTCGGAGCGCGACGGATCCGGACGTACAGACCCGGAGTCCGACGCCAACCCGCTTCTGCTGTACGGGACGGACGGCGGCTCGGCCGCAGCCGTACCCGACCTTTGTGCCGCCTCAGCAGCGATCACCCTGGAGGTCGCCCCCGTGCAGACACGGAGCCTCGCCGACGCGCCGCACGCCGCGGCCGCCACCGTGCCCCAGCAGGCCGAGCCGCCCGCCCCCGAGATGCTGTCCGAAGAGCCGGACCCGGCACCGGAGCCGCCGCCGGAGCGGCAGGCCAGGCCCGAGGCGGGCGGCCCGTCCTCCGACCTCTTCCGGCAGTACCTCCGGGAGATCGGCCGCATCCCGCTGCTCAGCGCGGCCGAGGAGGTCGAGCTGGCCCGCCGCGTGGAAGCCGGCCTGTTCGCCGAGGCGAAGCTCGCAGGCACCCCCGACCTGGACTCCCAGCTCGCCGTCGACCTCGACAAGCTGGTGGTACTGGGCCGGATGGCCAAGCGCCGCCTGATCGAGGCCAACCTGCGCCTGGTCGTCTCGGTCGCCAAGCGGTACGTCGGCCGCGGCCTGACCATGCTCGACCTCGTCCAGGAGGGAAACCTCGGACTGATCCGCGCGGTCGAGAAGTTCGACTACGCCCGCGGCTACAAGTTCTCCACGTACGCGACGTGGTGGATCCGCCAGGCCATGTCCCGCGCGCTCGCCGACCAGGCCCGCACGATCCGGGTCCCGGTGCACGTCGTCGAGCTGATCAACCGCGTCGTACGGGTCCAGCGCCGGATGCTCCAGGAGCGCGGCTACGAACCGACGCCCCAGGAGGTCGCCGCCCAGCTCGACCTGCCCGAGGAGCGGGTCAGCGAGGTGCTGCGGCTCGCCCAGGAGCCGGTCTCGCTGCACGCCCCGGTCGGCGAGGAGGACGACGTCGCGCTCGGCGACCTCATCGAGGACGGCGACGCCGCGTCCCCCGTGGAGTCCGCCGCCTTCCTGCTGCTGCGCGAGCACCTCGAAGCGGTGCTCTCCACGCTCGGCGAGCGCGAGCGCAAGGTCGTCCAGCTCCGCTACGGCCTGGCCGACGGGCGGCCGCGCACGCTGGAGGAGATAGGGCGCATCTTCGGCGTCACCCGCGAGCGCATCCGCCAGATCGAGTCCAAGACCCTGAACAAGCTCCGCGACCACGCCTTCGCCGACCAGCTGCGCGGCTACCTCGACTGAGGCCGGACCGTGGGCGGGGCGCCCGCCGCGGCCCTCAGCCCTCGGCCGCCTCCTGGCTCGCTGCAGGGCTCCCCACAGGGCTCGGGGCCGCCTCGTGGCCGCCCGTCGCCGCCGCGAACGCGCCCGGGTGGGTCTCCTCCCGTACCGACGTGTACTGCTGCCGCACCGCCTGCCCCACGGCCAGCTCCTCGCCCGGCTCGAAGACCTGGCAGGCCGCGGCCGGCCAGCGCGGCGGCTCCTGGGCCGTGTGCGTACCGTGCGCGACGCCCAGCGCCCACGCCGCCTGCCGGGCGGCACCCACCGCCGCGTAGTCCGCCGGCTGCGGCACCACGACCTGCGCGCCCAGCAGCGCGGGCGCGGCGGCCTGTACGGCACCCAGCTCGGCCGCGGCACCCAGCAGGAACACTCTGCGCACCGGGACGCCCCGCCCGCGCAGTACGTCCAGCGCGTCCGCGAGGCCGCACAGCATGCCCTCGACGGCGGCGCGCGCCATGTGCTCGGGCTTCATGCTCTCCCGCCGCAGTCCGTGCAGGGAGCCCGCCGTGTGCGGCAGATGAGGCGTCCGCTCGCCCTCCAGGTACGGCAGCATCACCATCCCGTACGAGCCCGGCGTCGACTTCAGCGCCAGGTCCGACAGGCCCTCCAGATCCGTCCCCAGCGCCTCGGCCATGCCGCGCAGCACCCGTACGGCGTTGCTGGTGTGGACGACCGGCAGATGCATGCCGGTGGCGTCGGCGAAGGAGGTGATCGTGCCGGTGGAGTCCGCCAGCGCCTCGTGGTGGATGCCGAAGACCGACCCGGAGGCGCCCAGCGACACCACGGCGTCCCCGGTCCCCACGCCCAGCCCGAAGGCGGCGGCCATCGTCTCGCCCGTACCGGCGGAGATCAGCAGCCCCTCGGGCGTCACCCCGGCCGCGTCGGCCGGGCCCAGCACCTCGGGGAGCCGCACCTGGTGGCCGAGCGCCAGCTCGACCAGGTCCGGGCGGTACGCGCCGCTCGCCGCCGACCAGAAGCCGGTGCCCGAGGCGCCGCCGCGGTCCGTCGTGCGCCGCGCGGGCCGCCCCAGGAGCTGCCAGACCAGCCAGTCGTGCGGCTGCATGATCTCGGCGACGCGGGCGGCGTGCTCGGGCTCCGCGCGCGCCAGCCAGCGCAGCTTCGCCACCGGCTGCGCGGCGTGCGGTACGGAACCCACGCCCTCCGCCCACGCCGAGCGCCCTCCGAGCGCGTCGATCAGATCGGCCGCTGCGCTCTGCGCCCGCTTGTCGTTGCCCATGAGCGCCGGCCGGATCAGCGCACCGTCGGCGTCCAGCGGGAGCAGGCCGTGCTGCTGCGCCGAGACGCCGATCGCCTGCACGCCCTCCAGGAGCCCGTCGGCGGCCGCCTCACCGAGTGACATCAGCCACATCTGCGGATCGACATCGGGCCCCTTCCCGTCAGGATGCGGGGCGTACCCCTGCCTGACGACGGCACCCGTTTCGGTGTCGCAGACGACGATGCGTGTACTTGCGGACGAGCTGTCCAACCCGGCGACTATCCCCATAGGGCCTGATGATGCCGCATCCGGGGGCCGCTACGGAAAGCCGGTCTCCGTGGGCCGCACAGTGGCGACCCACAGAGACCGGCGGTCCGGCGGGCGCGGCACGCTAGGTGTTGCTGGTGCCCCAGTCGTCCTCTGTGCCGGAACGCTGCTCGCGCAGCGAACGGACGCGGTCCGAAACGGAGTTCGGGATCTTGTCGCCAACCTTGGCCGAAACCGCGTCGTACGCCTTGTTCGCGGCCTGCCGGCCGGTCTGCGCGGCGGACTCGGCGGTGTTCCGGACGGCGGGGTTCTGCGCGACCCGCTGCGCACTCTTGCGCAGCTGTTCGTACCGCTCCCGCCCGGCCCGGGTGCCGAGCACGTATCCGATGGCCAGTCCCGCGATGAACGTGAGCCGGTAGCGCATCGCTCCACCTCTCTGTCTGTCGGTCCCGCTCCGGGGTGCCTCCCGCCGAAGCGGCGAGCCGCTGGCTGTACTGCTCTCACCGGTACCCGGGGCCCGGGTGATCACCCATGGGCATACCGATTGGCAAAGCACCCCCCTGCTTGCGCTAATGTATGTGTCGCAGCGAGCGCACGCCGTCCGGGAGCCCGGACCGGGGTGCATTCGAGGCACACAGAGCAATCCCCTGTAGCTCAATTGGCAGAGCAGCCGGCTGTTAACCGGCAGGTTACTGGTTCGAGTCCAGTCGGGGGAGCGCAGTCCCCTGTAGCTCAATTGGCAGAGCATTCGGCTGTTAACCGGAGGGTTACTGGTTCGAGTCCAGTCGGGGGAGCAGGAGGAAGAGGACCCCGCGAGGGGTCCTTTTTCATGTCCGGTTCCGCGTCCGGTTCGTGTCCGGCGCGGCCGCCGGGCGCCCGCCGCGAATCGAACACCCGGACCACTCCAAAGAGTGATCCTCTGGGTGGAACCGAACGGTGGGTGATCGTAGTCTTCACGATCGCACGCAGCCGGCCGCTCCGCGCTCGACACCCACCCTCACGGGCAGCAGATCGTATGAGCGGCTATGCTGCGGCAGACGGCGCGCACAAATGTGCGCGGCGCGCCGTTACGGGGGCGGTAGCTCAGCCGGTTAGAGCAGCGGACTCATAATCCGTCGGCCGTGGGTTCGAGTCCCACCCGCCCCACCACCGCGCGCTGAGCAGAAACGATCTGACCAGCGAGCGCAGCACATCGAAGGGCCGCCACGCATGTCGCGTGGCGGCCCTTCGTCGTTGCCGGGGCGTCGGTCCGGAGGCCGTCCGCCCGACTGGAATTCCTAATTCCGAACTATCCATTCCGCATCGATTTGCCGAGGCGGCGGGGTTTTCGGGAGAAATAGCGGAGTGAAGGTTGACAGTTGCGTGGCGGCACTTGCACTATTTCTCCGGCTGAGGCGAGTCGGGAAGCCGGACTCGCCGGGGGGAACGAGGGGGATGCACGGGGCGTGACCGGCCTACGCCTCATGAATTTTTCGCTACGGGCAAGCGTCTGACCGAGCCCCGGGGTGTGACCCGGGGAAGACGGCTCTTTGAATGGCCGTCCGCTGCTTCCGTATTCCTTACCGCTGCGCTATGTGCGCGGACGTGAATTCCAATGACTCACGCCTGCTTGCTGACCGCTGCGCGGCCTCTGGAACGCCCAGTCGTTCCTGGAATTCTTCTTTTCGTGGATGCACTTGGTCTGGGGAGTGGGTACCGCTATGTCTTCACTTGAGGTTGAAAGCAGCACGTTCGATGCCGTGGTCGTCGGCAACGGCGCGCTCGGTTCGTCGCTCGCTCTCGTCCTTGCCCGGCGCGGACTCCGCGTCGCACTCGTGGGGGAGCCGCACCGGCCGGCCGCCGCCTCGGTCGCCGCGGGGGCGATGCTCGGCTGCTTCGGCGAGGTGACCACGACCCTGCTCAAGAGCGAGCACGGGCGCACCAAGCTGGACATGGACGTCAGGGCGACCAAGCTCTGGGACGGCTGGCTGGCGCGGCTGTACGACGAGGTCGGCGGCGACGAGATCCGCAGCGCCGACGGCACGATCGTCATGCTGAACACCGTCGGAATCCCGCAGATCGACGACGACAATTACGCGGCCATGCGCACCGCGATGGACGAGTACGGTGAGAAGTACGAAGACATTTCGCCGTCGGACATCGCTTGGCTGGACCCGGACCCGGGATCGCGTCCGCAGCTGGCGATGTTCATTACCAATGAACACGCGGTGAATTCCCACGCGCTGCTGGACCGACTGCAGGCCGCCTTCACCAAAGCCGGCGGCACGGTCGTACCCGAAAGCGTCAGCGGGCTGCTGAAGAATGCGGAAAGAGCCACCGGCGTCACGCTGAAATCCGGTGGCGAGCTGCAGGCGGGCAATGTCGTACTGGCCGCCGGTGCGGCCACTCAGCACATCCTGGACACCGTCCCCGAAATATCCGCCGGTATTCCGCCCATGGTCAGCGGATACGGAGTGTCCGCGCTCGTCGGGACCGAGGACGGTACGACGCCGGACAGCGTCATTCGCACTCCCAATCGCGCTTTCGCGTGCGGACTGCACGTCGTGCCCCGCTCGCAGGGCCGGGTCTACATCGGGGCGACCAACATCATCTCCACCACGCCGCGCACCACACCGCTCCTCAGCGATGTGCTGTTCCTGCTCGGCTGTGCCACCCACCAGGTGCGCCGTGACCTGTCCGAGAGCGGCCTGGAGCGCCTCCAGGTCGGCAACCGGCCGGTGCCCCTGGACGGCTTCCCGCTGCTGGGCGAGGCCGGCCCCGGCGGACTGTGGCTGATGACCGGCACCTACCGCGACGGCCTGCACCAGTCCCCGCTGCTCGCCGAGGAGATGGCCCGGCGGATCCTGGGCGAGACCCCGCAGCTCGACCTGGAGATGTTCCGTCCCCGGCGGGCGCCGATCCAGGCGCTGACCCGCGAGGAGAGCATCGAGACGGCGGTGACGCACATGCTCGCCACCGGCTACGAGTACGACTGGAACATCCCGATCGAGTGGCCGTACATCATGGAGGACTACCTCCGGAAGGGCTACAGCCAGTTCGCCGAGGAGCTCGACCCCGAGTTCACCCCGCCGCCGGAGCTGCTCGCCGCCTCCCGGCTGCGGCCGGACCTCATCCAGTCCCTGCGCGACTACTACGCGGCGAGCCGTGCCGGTGAGTGACGGGGCGGCGCCGCGTTCCGCGGGCGCCCTCGCCGACGCGGCGGCGCGCACACTGGCCGCCGCGGGGGTGCCGGATCCGCGAGGGGACGCGGCGGCGCTGGTCGCCCATGTGCTCGGTACTGGCGCGGGCCGGCCGCGGTCGGCCGCGGAAGCGGACGAGAAGCAGGCCGAGGAGCTGGCCGCGCTGGTGGCCCGGCGGGCGGAACGCATCCCGCTGGGCCACCTCACCGGCCGCGCGGTCCTCGGCGGCATCGAGGTGGCAGTCTCGCCGGGTGTCTTCGTGCCGCGGGTGCACAGCGAGAGGGTGCTCTCGCACGCCTTGGACGCCCTGTCGCCGGTCGCCCGGCCGGTGATCGTCGATCTCTGCACGGGCTCCGGGGCGATCGCCCTGGCGCTGGCGCACGCCCGGCCCGATGCACAGGTGCACGCGGTCGAGCTGGACCCGTATGCGCTCGACTGGGCGCGGCGCAACGCCGCCCGGCGGGCCGAGGCCGGCGACACCCCCGTCCGCCTGCACCAGGGGGACGTCACCGACCCGGACCTGCTGGCAGCGCTGACCGGCAGGGTGGACCTGGTCACGGCCAATCCGCCCTTCGTGCCCGAGGGCACCGAACTGCTGCCCGAGTACGGCGAGCACCACCCGCGGCAGGCGATCTTCAGCGGCGGTGACGGCCTCGACGTGATCCGCGGCGTGGTGCGGCTGGCGGGCCGGCTGCTGCGCCCGCACGGCGCGCTGGTCATCGAGCACGGCCACTTCCACGAGGAGACGGTCCCCGCGCTGCTCCGCGGGTCGGGGGAGTTCACCGACGTCGCCGACCACCTGGACCAGGACGGCCGGCCGCTGCACGCGACGGCTCGCCGCACCGGCTGACCGCCGGCGGGACGTTCCGGCCGGCCGGGCCGCCGGGCCGCCGCCCGGAACGTCCCACCCCATAGCCAAGCGTTCGACACCTCAGCAAGGAGACTCCGTGACGCACGATCCGGCAACGTCCCAGCCCGCCTCGGACACCCTGGAGGCGCTGCGCGCCGAGCTCGATGCCACCGACACCCGCCTGCGCGACGCCCTGCGGGAACGGATCGAGATCTGCGTGCGGATCGCGGAGCACAAGCGGGCGCACGACATCCCCATGATGCAGCCGCACCGCATCGGCGCCGTCCAGGACCGAGCCGCGCGGTTCGCCGAAGAGCACGGGATCGACCGGACGTTCATCCGGCGTTTCTACGATCTGATCATCGCCGAGACCTGCCGCGTCGAGGACCTGGTGATCGCGGGTGAGGAACCGAAGTAGGCAGCGACCCTGCCACACGACTGGGAGAACTCGCACACGATGCGCACACTCATCATCGACAACTACGACTCCTTCACCTACAACCTCCACCAACTCCTCGGGGAGGTGAACGGAGAGCCGCCCGTGGTCGTGCGCAACGACGTCGACTGGGCCGGCATCCCGTTCGCGGACGTGGACAACATCGTCGTCTCGCCCGGCCCGGGAACGCCCGAACGCGCGGCCGACCTGGGCATCAGCGCCCGGGCCATCCGCGAGAGCGGGCTGCCCGTGCTCGGTGTCTGCCTCGGCCACCAGGCCATCTGCCACCTGGCCGGTGCCGAGGTCGGGCACGCGCCCGAGCCCATGCACGGCCGGCTCTCCGACGTCCGCCACAGCGGTCAGGACATCTTCGCCGGCCTGCCCTCCACCTTCCCCGTCGTGCGCTACCACTCGCTCGCGGTCACCGGACTCCCCGCGGAGCTGGAGGCCATCGCCTGGACCGAGGACGGCGTCCTGATGGGGGTACGGCACCGCACCGCACCGCTGTGGGGCGTGCAGTTCCACCCGGAGTCGATATCCAGTACGTACGGCAGGGAGCTGCTGGCCAACTTCCGCGACCTCACCCGGGAACGCTCCCGTACCGCGGCGACGCGGCCGGCGCGAAGACCGCAGCGGCCGGGCCGGCAGCCCGTGCCCGCGCCCGCCGCCTCTCCGTACCGCCTGCGGGTGCGGAAGCTCCCGGTGCTGCCCGACGCGCAGGCCGCCTACCGCACCCTGTTCGCCGCTGCGCCGCACAGCTTCTGGCTGGACAGCAGCGCCGTCATCGAAGGAGTCTCCCGCTTCTCCTTCATGGGCGACGGCACCGGCCCGCTGGCGGAGTACCTCACCTACAGCGTCGCCGACGGCACGGTCACCGTGCAGCGCCCCGGCCACCCGCCGCGCCGCGTCCGCCGGCGGTTCTTCGACCACCTCGACGAACAGCTGCGGCTGCGGACCCTCCCGGTGCCCGAGGGGCTGCCCTTCGACTTCAACCTCGGCTACGTCGGCTACCTCGGCTACGAGCTCAAGGCGGAGACCGGCGGTGCCGCCGCGTACGACGCGGCCACGCCCGACGCGGCCCTGCTCTTCGCCGACCGCGCGCTCGTCCTCGACCACCTGGAGGGCGCCTGCTACCTCCTCGCGCTGGAGCCGGACACCGGCGAGCGGGGGAGTACGGCCTGGCTGGACGCCACGGCCGACGCCGTGCACCGGCTGGCCGAGGAACCCGCCGGCACCCCGGTGGTGCCCGTACGCCACACGGCATCGGTCGAGTCCACCGCGCTGCGCCACGGCAAGGACGCCTACCTCAAGCGCATCGGTGCCTGCCTGGACGAGATCAGGGACGGCGAGAGCTATGAGGTGTGCCTGACCAACACCGCCACCGTGCCCGCCCCGGCCGACGCGCTGGAGACCTACACCCGGCTGCGCCGGATCAGCCCCGTACCGTACGGAGCGCTGCTCGACTTCCCCGGTACCGCGGTACTCAGCGCGTCCCCCGAGCGGTTCCTGAGCATCGGTGCCGACGGGTGCGCGGAGTCCAAGCCCATCAAGGGCACCCGGCCGCGCGGCGCGACGGCCGCCGAGGACGCGGCGCTCCGTGCGGACCTGCTGGGCCAGGAGAAGGACCGCGCCGAGAACCTGATGATCGTGGACCTGGTCCGCAACGACCTCAACACGGTCTGCGACATCGGCTCCGTGCACGTGCCCAAGCTCTTCGCCGTGGAGAGCTACGCGCAGGTGCACCAGCTGGTCTCCACGATCCGGGGCACACTGCGCGCGGACCGGTCCGCGGTGGACTGCGTCCGGGCGTCCTTCCCCGGCGGCTCGATGACCGGCGCGCCCAAGATCCGCACCATGGAGATCATCGACCGGCTCGAGGAGGGGCCACGAGGGGTGTACTCGGGGGCACTCGGCTGGTTCTCGCTCTCCGGAGCCGCCGATCTGAGCATCGTCATCCGCACCCTGGTCGTCGACGGTGACCGGGCCACCTTCGGTGTGGGCGGTGCGATCGTCGCCCTGTCCGACCCGGACGAGGAATTCGAGGAAACCATGGTCAAGTCCCGGGCGGTGGTCGCCGCTCTCGCGGCGCCCCGCGAGCCCGCACCGGAAAGCGCGGCCGCCGGGACGGCCGGGCGCGTACTGGAAAGCAGGGAACAGCACTGATGACGGACGCTGAAGGACGGCTGCGGTGTGTGGTCGCGGGCGGCGCCGGGGCGGTGGGCCGGATGTTCGCCGAGCTCCTGGCCGCGGCCGGCGCCGAGGTGTGCACGGTCGACACCGCCCCGCCGGGCGAGCAGGCCGGCACCACCGGGCCACCGCCCCGGCAGCTGCGCGGCGACATCACCGCCCCCGACGCGGCGGTACGTGCGGAACTGGCCGGTGCCGACCTGGTCCTGCTGGCGCTGCCCGAGCGGGTGGCGCTGGACGCGGTGGCGGTGCTGGCGGACGCCGTACGGCCGGACGCCCTGCTCGCCGAGACGCTGTCGGTGAAGTCGTCCTTCAGCCAGGCCGTGCGGCGGGCCGCCCCCGGACACCAAGCAGTGGGCCTGAACCCGATGTTCGCTCCGTCCCTCGGTCTTCCCGGGCGGCCGGTCGCCGCGGTGGTCCACCGGGACGGCCCGTTGGCGGCCCGGCTGCTGGACATCGTGCGGCAGGGCGGCGGCCGCGTGGTGACGGTCGAGGCGGCCGAGCACGACCGGCTCGCCGCCGCGTCCCAGGCGCTGACCCACGCCGCGGTCCTCTCCTTCGGCGCCGCGCTGGCCGAACTGGACGTGGACATCGAGACGCTGAGCGCGCTCGCCCCGCCCCCGCACACCACACTGCTGGCCCTGCTCGCCCGTATCGCGGCCGGCACGCCCGAGGTCTACTGGGACGTCCAGGCCGGCAACCCAATGGCCCGGGAAGCGCGGCAGGCGCTCGCCTCGGGGCTGGAACGGCTCGACCGGCTCGCCGACCCCGCCCGGCTCGCCGAACCCGCTGCCGCCCGCGCGGCGGAGGCGGAGTTCGCCCGGGAGGTGGGCCGCATCCGCGAGATGTTCGGCAAGCGGCTGGGGCCGTACGGCGAGCTGTGCGCCGGCCTGTTCGCGCAGCTGCCGCAGCCGGAGCTTCCGCAGCCGGCGCCGCGGCAGGACCGGCCGTCGGGAGGTGCCACGTGCTGACGACCATGCTGCCGCCGCCCGGCCCGCCGCGCACCCTCGCCCTCGCGCAGCTCGTCGCCCGCGTCGGTGACGGCCTGTACTACGTCTGCGCGGCGCTGTACTTCACCCGCGTCGTCGGCCTGTCCCCGGCCGAGTTCGGCGTGGGCCTCTCCGTCGCCTGGACGCTCGGCATGGTCGTGGGCGTGCCCCTGGGGCACGTCGCCGACCGCAAGGGCCCCCGGGGCACGGCCGTGCTGCTGTTCGCCGTGGCGGGGCTCGCCACCGGCTCGTACCTCTTCATCCACTCGCTGCCGCTGTTCATCCTGACGGCGTGTGTGTACGCGATCTGCCAGCACGGCGGGTCGGCGGCACAACAAGCCCTGATGGCGGGGCTGGTGGACAAGGAGCGGATCACCGAGACCCGCGCCTACATGAAGGCCACGTACAACACGGGGCTCTCCATCGGAGCGGCGTTCGGCGGTCTGGCCCTGGTCTTCGACAACCGTGCCGCCTACATGACGGCCTTCGCCGCGAACGCGTTGCTCTTCTTCGCCTCCTCCTTCGTCCTCGGCCGGCTGCCCGCCGTGCCGCCGGCCGCGGCGGAGGAGGGCGAACCCCGGCTCGCCGTGTTGCGGGACCGCCCGTACGCCGTCATCACCCTGCTCAACCTGATCCTGGTGCTGCACGGCCCGCTGATCGACGTGGCGCTGCCGCTGTGGATCGTGCAGTACACCACGGCCCCCAAGTGGCTGGTCTCGGCGATGTTCGTGCTCAACACGGTGTCCGTGGTGCTGCTGCAGGTCCGGGTGGCCCGCGGCGTCACGGACCTGGCGGGTGCGACCCGCTTCGTGCTGCGCTCCGGTTTCTTCATGCTGGCGGCCTGCGCGGTGTTCGCGCTGTCGGCCGCGGGGGACTCCGCGTGGCTGGCCGGCGCCGTGATGCTCGTGGCCTACGCCCTGCTGACGTGGGGCGAGATGATGCAGTCGGCGGGTACGTGGGAGATCAGCTTCGGGCTCGCACCGCCCGGCAAGTACGGCCAGTACCAAGGGTTCTTCGGCATCGGGATGACCGGCGCGGAGATCCTCGGCCCGATCGTGCTCACCTTCCTCATCATCTACGGCGGGCCGCTCGGATGGCTGGTGCTCGGCGCCGCGCTGCTGATCGCGAGCGTGGCGATGGCGCCGGCCGTCCGCTGGGCGGAGCGCACCCGCAAGCCGGAGCCCGAGCCGTCGGATGAGCCGCCCGTGGCGGCGGACCGGCCGGCCGGCCCGGCCGCGTCCGACGTGCCGGCGTCCGGCTGAACCTCCGCTGCCGCCGGCGCGGTTGCGACCAGTCCAAGGAGCGTCCTCACTCATGTCCCAGACCCCTGCCGTGCTCTCCTCCCCGCCGACCGCACCGCCGTCCGGCGCCTCGCCGGGAGGTGTCCTGGTGATCGGCGGGCGCACCGACGTCCTGCGCAAGGCCAAGGCGCTCGGCCTGCACGTCGTGTACGTACAGCAGCCGCAGTACTTCCGTGCCGAAGAGGCCGCGTGGTGCGACAAGGCGCTGCTCGTGGACTACACGGACTGGCGCGAGCTGCGGCCGCTGGTGGCCGCGGCTCACGAGGCGTACGGATTCACCTGCGCGTTCTCCACCCTCGAACCCGCGCTGGAGCCGGTCGGCCTGGTCAACGAACTGCTCGGCTTCGACGGCAACCCCAGCCGGGTGAGCGTCCTCCTGCGGGACAAGTGGGCCATGCGCCGCCACCTCGCCGGGGCCGGGCCGCTGGCGGTGGCGGCAGCGGAGGCCGGCGGCCGGGAGAGCCTGGTGGAGTTCGGCCGGGCACACGGCTTCCCCTTCATCCTCAAGCCCGTCGACGCCGCCGCGAGCCTGGGCGTGCTGCGGGTGGACGGCCCCGCGGCCATCGATGCGGTACTGGACCGGCTGGAGGGGCTGCGCAGCAGCTCGGAGCATCAGTTCGCCAATTTCTTCCGCCTCGAGCGCTTCTTGATGGAGGAATACCTCGACGGCCCCGAGTACAGCGTCGAGTCGCTCAGTTTTGGCGGCCGGCACACCGTGGTGGCCATCACGGAGAAGCGCACGCACACGGAGTTCGTGGAGCTGGGACACGCCCTGCCGGCCCGGCTGGCCGCCGGTGCGGAGGCGGAGATCACCGGCTGCGTCACCGCGTTCCTGGACGCCGTCGGCCTGCGCCACGGACCGGCCCACACCGAGGTACGTCTCTCGTCCCGCGGCCCGAAGGTGATCGAGTCGCACGACCGGACCGGTGGCGACCGGATCTCCGAACTGGTCGAGGCGGCCTACGGCATCGACCTGGAGGGCCGTGCCCTCGCCTGGCTGAGCGGGCAGGGCGAGGCCCTGCCCGGTCGCCCGCGCCCCCGTGCCGCGGCCGCCACCCGGTTCCTGACCAGCGCCCCCGGCACGGTCGTGGAGATCCACGGAGTCGAGGCGGCGCGGGCGCTGGACGGCGTACTGGACATCTCGGTCGGCGTCCGGGTCGGCGACACCGTCCCGCCGCTGCAGGCCAGCTGGGACCGGGTCGGACAGATCCTGGTCACCGCCGCGGACACCGCGGCAGCCGTGGACCTGTGCGACCGCGTCGCGGAAAAGATCAGCATTGTCACCGCGTGACGGGGCGGCGGCGCGGCCCGCGCCGGTGGCCGGCCCGGCGCTCGTCCTCCCCGGCGAGCGCGCCCGGCTCCAGGAGCACCTGTCCGCCGTCGCACGCGGGGAGGCGCTGCTGATCCAGGCCGCCGACCGGGCGTGGCCCGGTGGCCCGCCCGTGGCCGCGCGCCTCGGGAGCCTGCTGTCGGTGCTGTCGCAGGCCGCCCTCGTGCTGTCGTACGCCGCCGGGGTCCCCGTCGTACGGCTGCTGCACAGCGACGCCGCTGACGAGGAGCCGGCTGCCACGCTGAACCTGGCGCGAGCGCTGACGCGTGACGGGCGGCCGGGCGTGCGGGAGGCGCATGCGGCGAACCAGCGGTTCGTGGCGAGCTCACCGCGGCGCGACCACTACGCGCCGCTGATCCGCGAGATCGACGCGGCGCTGCGCTTCATCCGCGCCCACGGTGTCCGCACGGACCCGGCCCCGATGACGGATCTCTTCGCCGGCCGTACGGACGCCGCCGGGCATCTGACCTGGCTGGACGCCCGGACGACGGCCCGTGACGACAGCGTCGTGGCGCGGGTGGCGCGGGCCGGGGGACCGGTGGGGGTGACGCTGGGGCCGGACACCACCAGCGACGTCCTGCTGGCGCTGGTGGACCGCCTGGACCCGCAGCGGTCCGCGGGCCGGCTCACCTTCCTCACCCGGCTCGGCGCCGACGCCGTGCACGACGTACTGCCCGTCCTGCTGGGCAAGGTCGCCGCGTCCGGTGCCCTGGTCGTCTGGGCCTGCGACCCCTGGCACGGCAACGCCGTGCACGCGCCGGACGGCGGGCCGCGCTGGGACCTCGACGCGGTGCTGGCGGAGGCCAGGGCGTTCGCCGAGGCGCACCGTGCGTCGGGTACGTACGCCGGGGGCCTCCACCTCGAACCCGGCGGCGGACCGGCGGCGGGCGGTGCGGCCGGACCGCCCGGCGGGACCGGCGGACCGGCCGCGTGTCTGGAGCTGGCCCTCCAGCTCGCCGAGTACTACCGGTCGCCGTGAGCGCTCGTGAGGCCTGTGAGAGCCCGTGAGCGCCCGCGAGCGCCTGGCGAGGGCCAGTGAGCGCTCGTGAGGGCCTGTGACGCCTGTGCCGCCGACGACGGCCGGGCCGTCAGCTGTCGAAGTCGACCGTCAGGGTCTCGGAGGCCGGGAAGCTCTGGCAGGTGAGGACGTAGCCGGCCTCGACCTCGGAGGTCTCCAGGGCGAAGTTGCGGCGCATGTCGGCCTCGCCGTCGCGGATCAGCGCGCGGCAGGTGCCGCAGACGCCGCCCTTGCAGGCGAACGGGACGTCCGGGCGGGCCTGCTGGGCGCCGTCCAGTATGGCGCGGTCGCGGGGGAGCGGCTGGGTCGTCGTCCGGCCGTCGAGGGTGATCGTGACCTCGCTGACCGGGCCGTCGGCCGCGGGCTCTTCGTGCCGGGCCTCGTGCACCGGCTCGTCGTCGGCGTAGAACAGCTCCTGGTGCACGCGGTCCTCGGGCACGCCGAGACCGGCCAGTACCTGCTGCGCGTCGCGGACCATGCCGTGCGGACCGCACAGCCACCAGTGGTCGGCGTCCGCCACGTCGACCAGCGAGCCGATGAGCGCGGACAGCCGGTCGGCGTCCAGGCGCCCGGAGAGCAGTTCGGCCTCGCGCGGTTCCCGGGAGAGGACGTGGCCGAGCTGGAAGCGGGTGGGGTAACGATCCTTCAGGTCGGCCAGCTCGTCCGCGAACATCACCGTGGCCGTGCGGCGGTTGCCGTAGAAGAGCGTGACGCGCGAGCTGTCGTCGGCGGCCAGCACGGACCCGGCGATGGAGAGCATCGGCGTGATCCCGGAGCCGGCCGCGATCAGGACATGGTGGCCGGGGACGGTGAGGTCGGGGGTGAAGAAGCCGGTGGGCGCCATCACCTCGACGGTGTCCCCGGGCCTTACGTCGTTGACCAGCCAGGACGAGAACAGGCCGCCGGGCACGACGCGGACGCCGATGCGCGGGGCGTCGCCGGCGGGGGCGCAGATGCTGTACGAGCGGCGCTCGTCGCGGCCCTCGATCTCCCGGCGGAGGGTGAGCGCCTGGCCGGGCGCGAACGCGAACTCCTCGGCCAGCTCCTCCGGCACGTCGAAGCCGACGGCGGCGGAGTCGTCGGTCAGCGGCTCGACCGCGGCGACGCGGAGGGAGTGGAACGCCGGACGCCGGCGGGCCGGGGCCGCCGCCGGGGCGGGCGAGGCGGGCGCGGTGGGGGCGGTCATCAGATCTCCTTGACGTGCTCGTACGGTTCCCGGCAGCTGCGGCAGCGGCGCAGCGCCCGGCAGGAGGTGGCGCCGAAGCGGGAGAGCTCCTCGGTGTCGGCGGAGCCGCAGCGCGGGCAGGGCACGGCCCGGCGGGTCGGTGACAGGTCCAGCAGGACCGGGCCTCCGGTGCGGCGCGGGGCGGGGCCGGGCGGCGCGATGCCGTGCTCGGCGAGCTTGCGGCGGCCCTCCTCGGAGATCCAGTCCGTCGTCCACGGCGGGTCCAGCACCGTTTCGATACGGACATCCGCGTACCCGGCGGCGCGCAGCCGGGCCGCGAGCGTGGCCCGCATCTCGGCCATGGCCGGGCAGCCCGAGTAGGTCGGGGTCATGGTCGCGGTGACCGAGCCGTCCGGCGCCACCTCGACGCCGCGCAGGACGCCCAGCTCGGCGAGGGTGACCATGGGCAGCTCGGGGTCGACGACCTCGGAGGCGATCCGCCGGGCGCGGGTCGCGGCGGTCTCCGGCGCGGCGCCGTCGTCGTGGAGGGCGTGCAGAGTCGCGGCCATCGTCACCACGCGGCTTCCGGGTGGGCGCGGGCGAGGCCCTGCAGCTCGTCGAGGAGCGGCGCCAGGTGCTCCGTGCGGTCACCGTCCCGGCCCGCGCCCGGTACGGCCGTGACCTGCGCGGGAGTACTCAGCCCGGCGGCCTCGGCCACCTGTGCGAGCACCGCGCGGGTGGCCTCGGCGACCTCCTCGGCGGGCGCGCCGAAGCCCTCGGCGGTCCGGTCCGCGTACAGCTCGTCCAGCCAGGGGGCGAGCTCCGTCCAGGCGGCCTGCATCCGGCGGTGCGACTCCTCCGTGCCGTCGCCGAGCCGGACGACCCACTCCGCCGCGTACTGCCGGTGGTACGTCAGCTCCTTGACGCCCTTCGCGGCCACCGCCGCCAGCACCGGGTCGGCACAGCCGGCCAGCCGCTCGAACAGGGCCAGCCGCCACGCGGACAGCGTCAGCAGCCGTCCGACGCAGCACGCGAAGTCGCCGCGGGGCAGCTCCGCCAGGCGTACGTTGCGGAAGTCCGCCGCGTCGCGGAAGTAGGCGTACGCGTCCTCGCCGCGGCCCGTGCCGTCGGCCTGCCCGGCGCGGGAGTACAGCAGCCGGGCCTGGCCGAGCAGGTCGAGGCCGATGTTGGCGAGCGCCATCTCCTCCTCCAGCTCGGGGGCGCGGGTGCACCACTCGGCGAGCCGCTGCGCGCCGATCAGCGCGTCGTCCCCGAGGGCCACGCAGACCGCGGCCAGCGCGGCCGCGTCCACGCCCTCGGGCAGCGCCGTCGGCACGCCGTGCAGCGGGTCGGCGAAGCCCGTGCCGAAGGCCCAGCGGGCGTCGCCCTCGTCGCCGTCGGCCAGCGAGAGGTACACGTGATCGTCGGCCGCTTCGCGGGCGTCACTCATGTCGGCTGCCATTCCTAGCTGCTCCTGGTCCTGTTCCTGCTGGTCCTGCTGCTCCTGGTCGGATCCTGATCGCGGGCCGGCGGGCTAGATGTGCGGGACGTCCGCCGGGATGTCGTAGAAGGTCGGGTGGCGGTAGACCTTGTCGCCGCTGGGCTCGAAGAACGGGTCCTTCTCGTCGGGCGTGGACGCGACGATGTGCTCGCTGCGCACGGCCCAGAGGGAGACGCCTTCGTTGCGCCGGGTGTAGAGGTCGCGGGCGTGCGTGAGCGCCATCCGGTCGTCGGCGGCGCGGAGCGACCCGACGTGCACATGGTTCAGGCCGCGCTTGCTGCGTACGAAGATCTCGTACAGCGGCCACTGGCCCTTGGGGTGGTCGTGGGCCTGGCCTCGGGTCTCGCTCATGCCGCGCGCTCCTTCTCTTCCCGGCGGGCCTGCTTGGCCGCATGGGCCGCCGCTGCTTCGCGCACCCAGGCGCCTTCCTCGTGGGCCGTACGGCGCCGGGCCATCCGCTCGGCGTTGCACGGCCCGTCGCCCTTGATGACCCGCATCAGCTCGCTGAAGTCGGGGGTGCCGAAGTCGTGGTGACCGCGCTCCTCGTTCCACTTCAGCTCGGGGTCGGGGAGGGTGACGCCGAGCTTCTCGGCCTGCGGCACGGTCATGTCGACGAACTTCTGCCGCAGCTCGTCGTTGGAGTGGCGCTTGATGCGCCAGGCCATCGACTGCGCGGAGTTCGGCGAGTCGTCGTCCGGCGGGCCGAACATCATCAGGGACGGCCACCACCAGCGGTCCACCGCGTCCTGCACCATGTCGCGCTGCGCCTGCGTGCCCGTCATCATCGTCCGCAGCAGCTCATAGCCCTGCCGCTGGTGGAACGACTCCTCCTTGCAGACCCGCACCATGGCCCGCGCGTACGGGCCGTACGAACTGCGGCACAGCGGGACCTGGTTGCAGATCGCGGCGCCGTCCACGAACCAGCCGATCACGCCGACGTCGGCGAAGGTCGGGGTGGGGTAGTTGAAGATCGAGGAGTACTTCTGCCGGCCCTCGATCAGCCGGTCGGTCAGGTCGTCGCGGTCCGCGCCCAGGGTCTCGGCCGCGGAGTACAGGTACAGGCCGTGGCCGGCCTCGTCCTGGACCTTCGCGAAGAGGATCGCCTTGCGGCGCAGCGACGGGGCACGTGTGATCCACGCGCCCTCCGGCTGCATGCCGATGATCTCGGAGTGGGCGTGCTGGGCGATCTGCCGGATCAGCGTCCTGCGGTACCCCTCCGGCATCCAGTCCCGCGGCTCGACGCGCTGGTCACGGGCGATCGTGCGGTCGAAGTGCGCCTGGAGATCGGGCTCCCGGGGCGGCGCCGCCGCGGTGTCGCCCGGTGACGAGGATGCAGAGCTTGGCATGTCCATCCTTCCCAACCGACCGTTCGTTCGGTTACTCAGTCTCGTGTATTCCGGCGTGTATGGCAAGAGGGGGCGGTGAATCGTTCAGCGGCGTTCGAAGACGGGGCGGCCGCGGTGCCGGCGCTCTCCGAAGGAGCTCACTCCCATGTGTAGAACCCCTGCCCCGTCTTGCGGCCCAGCTCGCCGCGGGCGACCTTTTCGCGGAGCAGCGCGGGCGGCGCGAACCGCTCGCCCAGCGTGGCCTGCAAGTACTCCGCTATAGCGAGACGGACGTCCAGGCCGACCAGGTCGGTCAGCCTCAGCGGGCCCATCGGATGCTTGTACCCCAGGCTCATCGCGGCGTCGATCGCGGCGGGCTCCGCCACGCCCTCCTCGACCATCCGCACCGCCTCCAGGCCGAGCGCCAGCCCCAGCCGGCTGCTGGCGAAGCCGGGGGAGTCCTTGACCACGACGTCGGTCTTGCCGAGCGCGTGCGTCCAGGCCAGCGCCGACTCCAGCGTGGCGTCCGCGGTCTCCGGGGCGACGACCAGCTCGATCAGCGCCGAGGCGGGGACGGGGTTGAAGAAGTGCATGCCGAGGAAACGGGCGGGGCGCCGGAGCGCGGCGCCGAGCTCGGTGACCGACAGGGAGCTGGTGTTCGTCGCCAGCACGGTGTCGTCGGAGACCGCCTGCTCGGCCGCGGCCAGCAGCTTCGCCTTGAGCGCGGCGTCCTCCGGCACGGCCTCGACGACCAGCTCGATGCCGGCGGGCAGCTCTCCGGGAGAGGCGGCCGTGGCGACCCGGGCCAGTACGGTCTCCGCCGGCTCGGCGAGCTTGCCGCGCTCGGCGGCGCGCGCGAGCCCGGTCGCCACCCGGTCCAGCGCGGCTGCCGCGGCGTCGGCGCCGCTCTCGACGACCGTGACCCGCGAGCCGGCCGCCGCGAACGACTGGGCTATGCCGGCGCCCATCCGCCCGCCCCCGATCACACCCACCGCCACCGGAGCGGCGCTCGCCCCGGCCTCCTTCGCTGCCGCGCTCATGACCGCTCCCCCTTCTTCTCCGGGCCCTTCTGCACCGGGCCTCTCTTTTCCGAGCCCCTCTTTTCCAAGAAGCGCGTCATCCGGTCCTTCTTGTCCTGCCCCTCGAAGAGCACCGCCTGGGCGAGGTCGTCGGCGACCGGATGCGCGCCGGGCGCGTCCACCACGAGCTTGGTCAGCCGCAGTGCTGTCGCCGAGGAGCGCGCCATGCGGTCCAGTACGGCATGTGCCCGCTCCAGCAGCTCGTCGGCCGGTACGACCTCCATGACCAGGCCCGCGGCGAGTGCCGCGGACGCGTCCAAGTTCCGCCCGGCGAGCAGCACTTGCTTGGCGATCGACTCGCCGACCAGCTCGGGCAGCCGCCAGGACGCGCCGGCCGCGGCGAGGATGCCCAGCCCCGGCTCCGGGTTCCCGAACACCGCGTCCGGCCCGGCGATCCGGAGGTCGCAGGCGTAACTCAGCTCCGCGCCGCCGCCCAGCGCCCAGCCGTCCACCGCGGCCAGCGTCGGCATCGGCAGCCGTCGTACCCGCTCGAACAGTCGGCTGTTGATGCCGCGCAGTGCGTCGTCCCGGCTGCGGCGCAGCAGCTCGGCGATGTCCGCGCCGCCCGCGAACACGCCGCCGTGCCCGGTGAGCAGCAGCAGCCTCGGGTCGCGCTCCAGCAGGTCGCAGACGGCGTGCAGCTCGGAGATCATCCGTCCGCTGATCGCGTTGCGCGCCTCGGGCCGGTACAGGGTCACCACGACCCGGTCGTCCCGCTCCTCGACGCGCAGCGTCTCGTACGCCGCGTCCACCACCGCAGCGGTCGTGGCGCCTGCGCCGCCCGTATCGGCCGCCGTACGGTCCGCGGTCGCCGCCGTGCCGGTCCTCCCGGCCCCTGTCGGCTCGCTCATATCCGCTCCACCAGCATCGCGACCCCCTGTCCCACACCGACGCACAGCGTGGCCAGGCCCCGATGGGCGTCCTCGCGCTCCAGGCGGCCCAGGAGCGTCAGCAGGATGCGGGCGCCGGAACAGCCGAGGGGGTGGCCGAGCGCGATGGCGCCGCCGTCGGCGTTGACCTTGTCCTCGTCCAGGCCGAGCCGCCGGGTGACGGCCAGGGACTGGGCGGCGAAGGCTTCGTTCAGCTCGATCGCGCCCAGGTCGGAGATCTTCCAGTCCGCGCGGGCCAGCGCCTTCTCCGTGGCCGGCACCGGGCCCAGGCCCATGAGGTTCGGCTGGAGGCCCGCCGAGGCGGAGGTGACGATGCGGGCGCGGGGCGTCAGGCCGTACCGCCGCACTGCCTCGGCGCTCGCCACCAGCAGCGCGGCCGCGCCGTCGGAGAGCGGCGAGGAGGAACCGGCGGTGACGACGCCGTCCGCACGGAAGATCGTCCGCAGTGTGCCGAGCTTGTCGAGGGTCGTGCCGGGGCGCGGGCCCTCGTCACGGGTCACCTCGCCGTCCGCGCCCTGCCGGCCACCCTTGACCGGTACCGGAACGATCTCCCGGTCGAAGTGCCCGGCCTCCTGCGCGGCGACCGCCCGCTGATGGCTGCGGAGCGCGAAGGCGTCGGACTCGGCCCGCGTGATGCCGTCGAGCGCCGCGACCTCCTCGGCGGTCTCGCCCATGGAGAGCGTCGTCTTGGCCGTCTCGGGGCCGGACCCGGCTGTCCCGCGGTCGGCGGAGGTGAACTTCGGGTTGGTGAACCGCCAGCCCAGCGACGTGTCGTGCACCTCGCCCGGCTTCGCCCAGGGGGTGCCGGGCTTGGCCATCACCCAGGGCGCGCGGGTCATCGACTCCACGCCGCCCGCCACGACCAGGTCCGCCTCGCCCGCCCTGATGGCCTGCGCGGCCGAGGCGACGGCGGTCAGACCGGACGCGCACAGCCGGTTGACGGTGTACCCGGGGACGCTGTGCGGCAGGCCGGCCAGCAGTACGGCCATCCGCGCCACGTCGCGGTTGTCCTCGCCGGCCTGGTTGGCCGCGCCGAGTATGACCTCGTCGACCGCCTCGGCCGGGGCGCCGGCGCGGCGCACCGCCTCGCCGACCACCAGGGCGGCCAGATCGTCGGGGCGTACGGAGGCCAGCGCGCCGCCGTACCGGCCCTGCGGCGTACGGGCGCCGTCGACCAGATAGACCTCGTCGGACACGTCAGCTCTCCTCGGTGGCGGTGGCCGCTTCGGGGGCCACGTGGCGGCGGGACTGGAGCACGTCGAACCGGCCGGTGATGAAGGCCGAGTCGGTGAGCGTGGCGGAGGCCGCCGGATTCGCCGCGCTGCCGTGGAAGTCGCTGAACGCGGCGGTCTGGTTGGGGAAGACCGCGCCGGTGAGGTTCTCGGAGAGGTGGACGCCGGCCTCCAGAGCGGCGGCCCGGGCGGCCTCCAGGACGTCCTCGCCGGTGGCATGCACGGTGGCGGTGAGCGCGCCGTGCGCCCGGACCGTCTCGGTGAAGAGCCGCAGGCTGTGCTCCGTGGAGTCGGTGGCGATCACGAACGAGACGGGGCCGAACCACTCGCGGGTGTAAGTCCCCGCGTCGGCGGCCGCGTCCAGCAGCGCGACGTGCGGCGTGCTCAGCGTGGCGCCGTCGTACTCGGGGTGGTCGACGGTCGCCGAGGGGTGCACAGCCTGGCCCAGGCCCGCCGCCTCGGACAGGCGTGCGCGCACCCCGTCGTTGACGAGCGCGCCGAGCGTGCCCGCCGCCCGCTCCGGGTCGCCCAGCAGCTTGTCCAGCGCGGCCGCCAGGTCCTCGCCGAACTCCGCGGCGGTACGGGTGCCCTGGTCCGTACGGATGCCGTCGCGCGGCACCAGAAGGTTCTGCGGGGTGGTGCACATCTGGCCGCTGTACAGGGAGAGGGCGAAGGCGAGGTTGCGCAGCAGGCCCTTGTAGTCGTCGGTGGAGTCCAGCACGACGGTGTTCAGGCCGGCCTTCTCCGTGTAGACGACGGCCTGGCGGGCGTGGTCCTCCAGCCAGTTGCCGAATTCCTTGGAGCCGGTGAAGTCCACGACCCGGACGTCCGGGTGGAGCGCCAGCTCGGCGGCGGTGCGCTGGTCGGCGGTCTCGGCGGCGAGGAGGACCACGTCCGGGTCGAAGCCGGCCTCGGCCAGCACCTCGCGGGCGATCCGGACCGTGATGGCCAGCGGGAGCACGGCGCCCGCGTGCGGCTTGACGATCACGGGATTGCCCGTGACCAGGCCGGCGAAGAGGCCCGGATAGCCGTTCCACGTGGGGAAGGTGTTGCACGCGATGAGCAGGTTCACCCCTCGTCCCACGGGGGTGAAGGTCTTCTCCATGACGAGCGGCTCGCCCTTGCGCTGCGGCTTCGTCCAGCGCGTGACCGCCGGGAGCTTCTTCTGCTCTGCCCAGGCGTACGCCACCGCCTCCAGGCCGCGGTCCTGCGCGTGCGGCCCGCCCGCCTGGAACGCCATCACGAAGGGCTGGCCCGTCGTGTGGTGCACCGCGTGCGCGATCTCGAAACTCGCGGCGTTCAGCCGGGACAGGATCTCGGCGGCGACGCCCGCGCGGACGTCCGGCGTGGCCGCGCGCCAGGCAGGAGCCGCCGCCTTCGCCGCGGCCACCGCCTCCTCGGGCGTGATGCGCGGGTAGTCGACGTCCAGCGGCAGGCCGTACGGAGAGCGCTCACCGACGGCGACCGTGCCGCTCTGCGGGTGGCCGGGGAGCTTGAAGGCGGAGCCCAGGTGGGCGCGGAAGGCGGCCTCGCCGGCGGGCGCCGCCTCCGGGCCGTACACCTTCGGGCTCGGCGACTCGGGGTGCGGCGACCAGTGGTCCCGGTCACCGGCCGCGGCGACGGCGCGCTCCAGCAGGTCCTTGTGGCGGGGGAAGAAGTCGGTTCGATCAGTGGCGCGACCGGAGGATCGGTCGGTGGCTCGGTCAGTGACGCTCTCGGACAAGGCAGTCCACCTCTTGACAGGCACTTCAGATGCTGATTGTTTAACCGCGTCGTAACGCTAACCGAATGTTCGGTCGGGCAGCAAGGGTGGTTGATGGCCTGTGGACAACTCCGGTTCCGCGCAGCGGATGTTCGCCGCGGACCAGGCGTCGCAGCGGCTCGGCATCGAGCTGCTGGAGGCCGCCGAGGGGTCGGCCCTGCTGCGCATGACCGTGTGCGAAACCATGGTCAACGGGCACGGCATCGCCCACGGCGGCTACCTCTTCCTGCTCGCCGACACGGCCTTCGCCTGCGCCTGCAACAGCCACGGCCCGGTGACCGTGGCCGCCGGCGCCGACGTGACCTTCGTGGCCCCGGCCAAGCAGGGCGACGTCCTCCTGGCGCGGGCCGAGGAGCGCACGCGATACGGGCGGAGCGGCATATACGACGTGAGCGTCCAGCGGGGCGGGGAAGTCATCGCGGAGTTCCGGGGGCGAAGCCGCGTGATCCGAGGTGTGGAGGAATGAGCAGCATGGTCAGCAATCCGACGGCCGCGGCGGCCGAGCGCCGGAAGACCGGTACCCCGCTCCCCGACGAGCTCCTGGACGCGGGCGAGCGGCTGAGCCGCGACGAACTGCGGGCACAGCAGCTCAAGAACCTTCAGGCCACGCTGCGGCACGCGTACGACAACGTGGAGCTGTACCGCAAGAAGTTCGACGCGGCCGGCGTCCGCCCCGAGGACTGCCGCAGCCTGGCGGATCTGGCGCGCTTCCCCTTCACCACCAAGGCCGATCTGCGCGACACGTACCCCTTCGGGATGTTCGCCGTGCCCATGGCGGACGTCCGCCGCCTGCACGCCTCCAGCGGAACGACGGGCCGCCCCACCGTCGTCGGGTACACCGAGGCCGACCTGGACATGTGGGCGGACGTGTTCGCCCGCTCGATCCGCGCGGCCGGCGGCCGCCCGGGCCACAAGGTCCACAACTCCTACGGGTACGGCCTGTTCACCGGCGGACTCGGCGCGCACTACGGTGCCGAGCGGGCCGGCTGCACGGTGATCCCCGCCTCCGGCGGCATGACCGCCCGTCAGGTCCAGCTCATCCAGGACTTCCGGCCCGAGATCATCCTCGTCACGCCCTCGTACATGCTCACCCTCCTCGACGAGTTCGAGCGGCAGGGCGTCGACCCCCGTACGACCTCCCTGGAGATCGGCATCTTCGGTGCCGAGCCGTGGACCGAGGAGATGCGCCGTGAGATCGAGGAGCGGATGGACATCCACGCGGTCGACATCTACGGCCTGTCCGAGGTCATCGGCCCGGGCGTGGCACAGGAGTGCGTGGACACCAAGGACGGGCTGCACGTCTGGGAGGACCACTTCTTCCCCGAGGTCGTCGACCCGGTCACCGGAGAGGCGCTGCCCGACGGCGAGGAGGGCGAGCTGACGTTCACCTCGCTGACCAAGGAGGCGCTGCCGGTCATCCGGTACCGCACCCGCGACCTCACCCGGCTGCTGCCCGGCACGGCCCGCCCGAACTTCCGCCGCATCCAGAAGGTCACCGGGCGCTGCGACGACATGATCATCCTGCGCGGGGTGAACCTCTTCCCGTCCCAGATCGAGGAGATCGTGCTGCGCACCCCCGGGGTCGCCCCGCACTTCCAGCTCCAGCTCTCCCGGCGCGGCCGGATGGACCATCTGACCGTACGGGTCGAGGCGCGCGCCGATGCCGGTACGGAGGCCCGTGCGGCGGCCGCGGCGTCGATCGCCAAGGGCGTCAAGGACGGCGTCGGGGTGACCGTGAGCGTCGACATCGTCGACCCGGAGACGCTGGAGCGCTCGGTCGGCAAGCTCAAGCGCATCGTGGACGTGCGCGAACGGGGCTGATGCCCGCCCGCCCCGGTACGGGGCGCCCGCCGGCCGTACCGGGACGCACCCCGTGTCACAGTGAGGGCATGATCAGACGACCCGACCGGAACCCGGGGGCACGGCAGGGCCGGACCACCTACGACCGCGACTCCCTCGTGGAGGTCGCGGTCGCGGTGTTCAATGAGCGCGGTTACGACGGCACCGGCATGGAGGAGCTGGCCCGCAGGCTGGGCATCAGCAAGTCCTCCATCTACCACCACGTGTCCGGCAAGGAAGAACTGCTCGACCTGGCCGTCGGCCGGGCCCTGGACGCGCTCTTCGCCGTACTCGACGAGCCGTGCGGCGACCACGCGGACGCCACGGCCCGCCTGGAGCACACCGTACGGCGCAGCGTCGAGACCCTGGCCGCCGAGCTGCCCTACGTGACGCTGCTGCTGCGCGTGCACGGGAACAGCGAGGCGGAGAAGCGGGCCCTGGAGCGGCGGCGTGACTTCGATCACCGGGTCGCGGAGCTGGTGCGGCAGGCGGCGGCCGAGGGCGGGGTACGCGGTGACATCGACCCGGGGCTGATCAGCCGGCTGCTGTTCGGCACGGTCAATTCCTTGATCGAGTGGTACCGCCCGGACGGCGGGCTGTCCGTACCGACACTGGCCGACGCGCTGGCCACGATGGTCTTCGACGGCCTACGGGTGCAGCGGGGCTGACCACCCCAGGGCGCGGCGCTCACCACCTGGTGCTGCGGCACGGGCCGCCCCCTGTGTCGGGGGCGCGACACGCCCGGGCGTCGGCCCTTTCCCGATCGGGCCGAATGCGTATGTCTAGGACGGCGCAACGTGGGCAGGGGTGCCGGACGGCCGCGTGGCGCGGGATGCGGAGCACGGTATGTGGGACACCCTGGTGGAATACGCCCCTCCGCGTCTCCCGTTGACGCGGCTGAACACCGACGACCGGACCGGAAGCAGGGAAAGCACATGAGCACGGTAGAGCTCACCAAGGACAACTTCGACGAGATCGTCTCCGGGAACGACTTCGTCCTCATCGACTTCTGGGCCGAGTGGTGCGGTCCGTGCAAGCAGTTCTCGCCGGTCTTCGAGAAGTCCTCCGAGAAGCACGAGGACCTGATCTTCGCCAAGGTCGACACCGAGGCGCAGCCGGAGCTGGCCGCGGCCTTCCAGATCCAGTCGATCCCCACGGTGATGATCGTCCGGGACAACATCGCGGTCTTCTCGCAGCCGGGCGCGCTCCCCGAGGAGGCCCTGGAGGACGTCATCGGCCAGGCCCGCAACCTGGACATGGACGAGGTCCGCGCGTCCGTCGAGGAGGCCCAGAAGGAGCAGCAGGGCGGCGGTGAGTGAACTCCTGCTGATCCGGCACGGTGAGACGGAGTGGAGCCGTTCGGGTCAGCACACCAGCTGGACCGATCTTCCCCTCACCGAGCGCGGCGTCGAGCAGGCCCGTGAACTGGGCCCGCTGCTCGCCGCCCGGAAAGTCGCGCTGACGCTGGTCAGCCCGATGATCCGGGCCCGCAGGACCGCCGAGCTGGCCGGTCTCACCGACGCCGAGGTCGACAGCGACCTGGTGGAGTGGGACTACGGCGGCTACGAAGGCGTGCGCACGGCGGACATCCACCGGACCCGCCCCGAGTGGTTCCTGTTCACCGACGGCGTCGCCCCCGGCCCCGAGGGGCACCCGGGCGAGACGCCCGAGCAGGTGGGGGCGCGCGCCGACCGCGTACTGGCCCGGCTGGCGCCGCGCCGGGCCGCGGCCGACGGGGACGTCGCGCTGGTCGGGCACGCGCACTTCCTGCGCGTGCTGGCGGCCCGGCAGCTGGGGCTGCCGGCGTCCGCAGGCGCGCTGTTCACCTTCGAGACGGGGGCGATCGGCGTGCTCGGCACGGAACACGACCGCCCCGCGGTGGTGGCCTGGAACACCCGGACCCCCTGAAGGGGTCCGGCCCTCGCTGCATACGTACGGAGCCCGCGCGCCTTCTGGCACGCGGGCTCCGCCGTCTGTATGAGGCCGTGCGCGCTTCAGGGGGTCAGCGGCGCCAGCTCCAGAGGGGAGACATGGCCCTCGATCATCGCGGCCAGCCCCTGTACGGCGCAGGTGTCCGGGCGCTCGGCCACCTGGACGGGCATCATCGTGCCCTGCCGGATCATCGGCTCCAGGCCCGGGATCAGCGCGCTGCCGCCGGCCAGCATGATGCCGCGCTCGGCGAGGTCGGCGACCAGGTCGGGCGGGCAGCGCCGCAGCACCTCACTGATGCCGTCGAGGACGCCCGTGAGCCGGGCGGCGATGGCGCGCCGTACGCGTTCGGGCTCCACCAGGACGCAGCGGGCCTCGCCGCTGGCCACGTCGCGGCCGTGCACCTCCACCGGGGCCGTTTCGGGGCCGTCGTCACCGGCGAGCGCCAGGTGCAGCGGACGGATGTTCTGGCTGGCCACCATCAGCTCGTGGTGCAGCCGCAGATGCTGTACGACGGCGTGGTCGACGGCCTCGCCGCCTACGGGGACGGTCTCGGAGGCCACGATGGACCCGAGGGACAACACGGCGACCTGTGTCGTGCCTGCTCCGCAGACCACGATCATCGTCGCTTCCGGCTGTTCGACCGGCAGTCCGCAGCCGACGGCGGCGGCCACCATCGTGTCGACCAGTTCCACCCGCCGGGCGCCGAGCCCGGTGAGCGTCTCCACGGCGGCCCGCTGGGTCAGCGGCTCGCTCCCGGCGGGCAGGCAGACCGCCGCCCGCATGGTGGGTTTGCGCCGCCACGCGCGGCGCAGTTTGTCGCCCACGAGCTGTCGCAGCAGCCGTTGGGCCATCTCGATGTCCACGATGGTGCCGTGGCAGACCGGGCGGACCACCCGGATGTGGTCGGGGGTCCGGCCCGCCATGTACTCGGCGCGGCCGCCGACGGCTATGAGCGCGCCGGTACGGCTGTTGACGGCTGTGACGGTCGGTTCGTCCACGATCAGGCCGTGGTTCTTCACGTACACCCGGGTGCGCGCCGCGCCGAGGTCGACGGCGACCGAGCAACGACGCAGCTGCCCAACGCTGGTGGTCATGGGATTCCTCCGCGGGTGGGCCGATAGGGGCAGGAGCGGCAGCACACCTCTCGACCGTCATCCTTCTGCCGTACGCGTCCGGCTGCCCGCTGAACGGGGCCGTGCGAGTGGCGCCGCGCCGTGCTCCGGGTCAGTCCAGCAGCCGTTGCAGCAGGCCCCAGGTGAACTCCGCGACCCGTGGCTCGGGGCGGCCGGAGGGGGTGTCCGGAGCGGTGAAAGCCAGCCGCCAGCGGGTGGGCGCCGAGCCCTCCATCGGGCGGGCCGGGGGGAACGCGCGTGCGACCTCGTCGACGGTGCAGGACCACGGCACCAGGTCGTCGGCCGTACGGAGTACCGGACCCGACGCACCCGGTGCGCGGACCAGCCACTCGTTCCACACCGCGCCCCCGGGTGCGGCCAGCACCTCGAAGCACAGACCGGGCCAGAGAGGTACCGGCCAGGTCAGCGCCCGGCACGTCAGGTCGCCCACCCGGCGGGCGGTGTCGGTCTCCGGAGGGCCCAGGACCGAGCGGTACCGCTGCAGGGCGCCGCGCGACCGGGGCGAGCGGCTCATCGCCTGCCAGCGGCGGTTGGCCTCGCGCATCTCCGGGCGGGTCACGCCCAGAGTGCGCAGCGCGTCCTCCACCAGGCCCGGCTGGTGGTCCGCCATCCGGCGCAGCAGGACCAGCTGGAAGCCGAGCCGGCCCGGCACGCCGAGCGGCCCCTGCGGCCCTCCTGCGGGCTCCTGCAGCCGGCTCCGCGGCTCGCGTGGGGTTCCGGGCTCATCCGTAGGGCTCATGCCGCACATCGTCGCGCAGTACGGGGCGGGTGGCGGCCGGATTCGTACGGTACGTGGGGTCACCGGGGCCGCGGCCGCGCGGCAGGAAGAGCACGGAGTTGACGTAGCGGCGGTGCGGCACCAGGGTGCGGCGCAGCAGCCCGTGCTCGGCCACATAGGACGTGCGGGCCTGATGCCCCGGGAGGTCGAAGGCGGCCAAGGGGAGCCAGCGGTCCCCGGGCAGCACCCAGCCTCTGTAGTCGCGCGCGGCGATCCACTCCAGGACCGGGCCGAGCGGCTGGATACGGGTCTCCAGTTCCACGAAGAGGGCGGGCCGGTACCGCTCGACGGTGCGTTCGGCGCCGCGCAGCACCTCCGGTTCGGCGCCGTCCACATCGATCTTGATGATCGTCACGTCGGACAGCTCCAGATCGTCCAGGGCCACGCAGCGCACCTCCAGGGCGCTGCGGTGCAGCCGGCGGCGCACCAGTGAGGAGACGCCGCGGTCGCCGCGCCCTCCGGAGGCCAGCCACAGCGTGGCGGTCCCCGAGCGGTCGCCGGCCGCGGCCCGCACCACCTCGACGTTGTCGGGCGTCACGGCCGTCAGGAGCCGCGCCAGGTGCGGCACCGGCTCCAGGGTGACGACCCGGTCGGCGCGGCGCGCCAGATGCCGCGCCCAGGGCCCGTACCAGCCGCCCACGTCCACGGCGGTGCCGCCGGGCCGGCAGAAGTCGGAGAGCCGGCGCAGCTCGGGCTCGAAGCGCGGGTAGAGCAGCGTCGCGGCGGCGGAGACCAGCCGCGGGGGGAGGTGCGGGGCGAACCGCGCGGCGAGCGTCACGGCCGGGCCCCGCCTTCGGAGGCGCCCGCCGCACCGTGTGCCCCGCCCGCCGCTTGCATACGGGACAGCAGCCGCTCGTGCTCTTCGGGGGAGACCTGCTCCCCCGAAGTGGGCAGTAACTGCGGCACGCCGTCCAGGATCGGATAGCGGCGGCGCAGCCGGGGGTTGTAGAGCACGCCCTCCTCGGCGATCAGGGCCAGCGGTCCCTTGTCGAGCGGACAGGCGAGTATGCGCAGCAGCGGATCGTCCGGCTTCATGTACCAGCTCCCTCGTACGAGTTGCGGTGGCGGGACGGCGCCGGCCGCCGTTCGCCGGCGGGTGCCGGTCCACGGCGCGCGCGGCACGGCTAGCGCCCCGCCCGACGGGCGTGCACCAGCAGGATGGACGCCAGCGACGGTACGCGGCAGGCCGCCCGGTCCAGCGGCCGCAGCGGGCGCGGCACATCGTGGTACGGCGCCCCCGCCATCCGGACGACCTCGAACCCGGCAGCCGTCAGGAAACCGCGCAGCGCACGGGCGGTGTAGAGCCGCAGATGGCCGACGACCTGGCTGCCCGGGCGGCCGTGAATGCCGCGCAGGCTCACCTCCGAGAACACCGGCTGCACGCCGGCCAGCAGCAGGCCGCGGTTGTACCAGGCGGCGAGGTTGGGCGTGGAGAGCAGCAGATGGCCGCCCGGACGCAGGACGCGGTGCAACTCGTCGAGGGCGGCGTCGGGGTCCAGGAGGTGCTCGATGACCTCGCTGAAGAGCACTGCGTCGGCCACGCCGTCCCCGAAGGGCAGCCCGGCACCGGTGAGTTCGCCGCGCACGGCATACGGGATGCGCGTCGCCGCGCGGCGCAGCGCGTCCTGTGACCAGTCGACGCCCACGAGGCGGTGACCGGACAGGTACGGCGCGGCGGTGGCCGCCGCCGATCCGTCGCCGCAGCCGACATCGAGGACCGTGGCCGGGGGCCGCCTGTCGTCGGCCGGGCCGAGCGCCCGCGCGAGCATCAGCGCCTGCCGCCGTGCCCGTTCGGCCCCGGACGCGACGGGCACCAACGGGCTCTCGTAGAAGTACCGCAGGCCCCCGGGGCCGTGCCGTGCGCCTGTCGTAGTCATGCGCTCCTCCAGGAGGTCGCCGCCAACGACTCCCCGAAGAGCGCACACAGGGCGGCGCCCGCCGCGTCGTCCAGCAGCGTCCGGGACCAGCGCAGGGTGAGCTGGATCCGGCCGCCGACGGAGACGGTGGCGAGCGACAGCCCGCGTGGCATGCGGGCCGGCGCCGAGAACCACACCCCGGTGGCCCGGCCCGCGTCACCGAAGTCGAACGGGTACGGCACCCGGCCGATGTTGGAGAGCAAGGCGGTGGAGGTCCAGGGCGCGGCGGCGGCTCGCGCGCGGCGGGTGACGGCGGCCCGTATGCCGACCGGCAGCACGGGGGCGGTCAGGGCGGCGCCCGCGAGCCCCAGTTGGCGGCCCGGCGTGTCCTTGAGGGCGCGGGTGCGGGCCGCGGTGCGGCGCAGCAGCCGGGCGACCGCCGCCGGGTCCGGCGGCCCCGAGGCGGCGGCCGGTGCCGCGTCCCGGAGGTCCGCCGGTCCGAAGCGCACGGAGACCAGCCGGGTCCCGTTGCCGAGCGGCATCCCGGTACCGCGCGGCCGGTCGTCGACCGGCATGGTGAGCACCACGGGAGCGGCGCGGGTGCCGTGCAGGCGGTTCCAGCGGGTCACCATCAGGAAGGCGGCCACGAGGAGTTGGTCGTTGACCGTGTACGCGGGCCGGGCCGTCCCGGGGGTGCGGGGCGGGCGGTCCGGTATGGGAAGTTCGGTCAGCACCATGCCGTTGCCGTTGCCGGGGGCCGTGCCGGCACGGGCGGGGGTGATGCGGGCCGGAGGGCGCAGCGCGGTGCTTACGGGTGCTGCGCCGCTCCTCCGGGTGCGTCGGGCGGCAGGCTCCGGGGCGCGTACGGGAGGCGGCGCGGGCGAGTTGGCCGCGCCGCCGTACAGCTCGGCGGTGGTCGCCAGCAGGCGCAGGCAGGACGGGGCGTCCAGCGCGGTGTGGTGGGCGGTGAGGAGCAGTACGGTGCCGGTGCCCGTAGCGGTGGCCTGTTCGATCACCGCCAGGCGTACGGGCGGGCCCGCGTCCAGGGGCGGGCACTCGGCAAGTGCCCGTTCCCGGGCGCGGCGCAGCGCCCCCGGGTCCGCCCCGGAGAAGGACACCGGAGCCGGGCCCGGCGCGCCGGTCGGCTCCCATACGTAGCGCCGGTGCCACCAGCGCACGGGGGCCTGCCGCAGCAGCGCCCTCGGGTGCCGCGCCAGTGCCCGCCCGAAGGCGGCGCGCAGCCGCGGGTGGTCCACGATTCCCGGCAGGTGCACCTCCACGTGCACGGTCTCCGGCTCGGCCTCCTGGGCGCAGTGCCGGGAGATCTCGTCCACGAGGGAGAAGGGGACCGGGGGATGGGGAGGTGGAACGGCGGTGTGCGGCGCCCTGGGCGGGTGCAGGGGCGTCTTGGGGGCCATGGCGGGCATTGGGGTCATGGGGGTCATGGGCTGGGTTCCTCCCCGTCCTTCTCCTCGCGTGGCGTGCTGCCGTCCGGCTCGCTGTCGCGCTTCTTCCGGCGCGGCAGCGGAGGCCGCGGCGTCCCCTCCTGGCGGGGCGGTGTCCGCTCCTCGGGAGGGGGCGTCTCCTCCTCGGGATGGGCCGTCCGCTCTTCGGGAGGCGGTGTCTTCGTCTCCGGAGGCGGTTCCTTCGCCGGTACGGGTGGCAGGACCGCCGTGTCGTCCTCGGAGCCCTGCGGGGCGCCGCCGTCGGCCGGGAGCGGCCGCGTGGGGGCCGGTTCCTGGGCGGGTGCGCCCTCCTCAGCGGCTCCCCCCTCGGCCGCGCCTTCCTCGGCCGGTCCCTCCTCCGGTGCCGGCCGCTTGCGTCGCAGTCGCCACGACGCCGGCCACAGCCGTCCCGGTGGCACCGTCACCAGCGCCGCCGTCAGGGCGAGCAGAGCGAGGGCCTGGGCCGGGGCGCTGAACGGGCCGCGGCCGAGCGCGGCCGGGAGGCCCGCCCCGAAGGACGCCACGACGCCGGCCGCCGCCATCGAGAGGAAAGCGAGCGGCGCGAGGACGCCCGGACGGACGCGGGCGAGCACCGCGAGCACCGGTACGGCCGCTGCGTACGGTCCGGTGGCCAGTGCCAGTACGGCGGTGAGCACGACGACGCCAAGCACCCAGGAGGGCGCGGGCGGCGCCACCGGTACCGGCGTCTCGCCCGCCCTCTTGCGCTGCCGTACCAGCGCACACGCCGCCACCAGGAGCACGCCGACGGCCCCGAGGATCAGCCCCATCCGGTACTGCGCGGCGGGCGCGTAGTACAGGTGGACCGTGCCGCCCCCGCCGGGCGGAATCAGGAACGCCTGCTGCCAGCCGTCCACCCGCAGCGGGGTGAGCGGGCGGCCGTCCAGGGTGGCGCGCCAGCCCTCGTTGGCGTTCTCGTACGTCTGGAGGTAGACCGCGCGACCGGGGCCCACGTAGGCGTCCCGGCTGTCGCCCGACCAGTCCGCGCCCGCGATGACCCGGCGCGGCGCGACGGCCGTCGGTGCCGCGGTGCCGCGGCGGAGCGTCACGTCGGTCAGCACGAGCGGCCCGTCGTCGCCGGCCTCGACACGGTGCCGCCCGGCGGGCAGGGCGACCCGGCCGCCCTCCGCACGGCACAGCTCGACCTTGACGGGGCGGCGCTCCACGAGGTCGCGGATCAGACCGGAGGACTTGGTGGCGTACGCGATGCCGTCGATGGTGAGGTCCGGGCCCCGGCCACAGGGCAGCGAGAAGCGCGCGCCCTCTTTGGGCGGCGGGGTGCGGTACTTCTTGAGGGCCGGGACGTAGATCTCGCTGAGCCCCACGGGCAGTTGGAGCGGCTGTCCGGCGACGGGGTTGTGCAGGGTCAGCGGCGCGACCCGGGAGACAGTGATGTCGAGGCGGTCGGTGGTGATCGGGTCGAAGCGGGCCGTGCCGTTCTCGTCGACCCCGGCGGTGGCCGCCCCGTGGGGCGAGTTGATCCGGACCTGTTCGGGGCGCGCAGAGATGCCGCCGGCGGCGCCCAGCACGATGGTGTCGATCTTCTTCTTGCCCGGCCAGCGCAGATGGACCGTGGGTTTGTCCCCGGCGATCCAGGCGGTGGTCAGATCACCGTCCACGAGGTTGCGCGGGCTGAGCGACTGCCCTGTGGTGCTGGTGGAGTCGGCGGTGACGGTGATCCGGCGGCGCTGTTCGGGCGCGGTCTTCGTGAGCAGCGCGTCCAGGGCGCGGCCGGGGACCGCCAGCGCCTCGGCGGAGACCCGGTACGAGCCGTCGGCACCGGTACGGAACTGGCGGTGCAGCCCGGTCTCCGCCGCGCCCGGGGCGAGCCCGCCGGGGTCGCTGCCCCGGTGCAGCGCGTACGTGGTGGCGGGCGCGTCGGGGTACGTGGAGTCCGCGGGGAGCCGGAGGAACCGGGTGACCCGGACGCCGGGGATGTCCAGCTCCGAGATGCCCGCGCCGGAGACCCCGGGGCGCGGCTGTTCCGCCCCCACGAGGGTGACCTTCAGCCACTTCGCCCGCCCCGGCGGTGCCTTGACCGACTGTCGCCGTCCGTCGGTGCGCAGCTGGCTGACAGCGCTGCCGCGGTCCGTGGTGACGCGTACGGCCGTGGGAGCGGCGCGCAGTCCGTCCCCGGGCAGCGGGGTGAGGGAGAGCGTCGCGGGGACGTCCACGGGGCGGCTGAAGGCGATCCGCAGCCACTGACCCACCGGGTTGCCCGCGCTGCCCTCCGCCCAGGCGGTGTCCGGGTCGCCGTCGAAGGCGTGCACCGGGTCGTATTGGGGGAGGTGGAAGAGCCAGCTGCCGCTGGAGGACGCGGTGACCGTTCGGGCGCCGCGCAGCACGGCGGTGGTCTGGTGCTCGATGCCGCGGGTGGGCAGGATCTGGCGCGGCGGGCGGCCGGGGTCCTGCACGCTGTCCGGGCCGTTCCGCTCGCCGGCGGTGTACGTGTAGGACGTGTTGGTGTTGACCAGGCCGAAGCGGGTATCGGTGCGGCGCAGGCCGTCACCGGTGAGCTGGAGTGCCGGGGTGTCGACACCGGGGTGCGCGTCGCCGGTCAGTACGGCCGGCCGGTCGCGCAGCCGGGGATCGGCGGCGAACTGCAGCAGCGCTTCGGGGCCGCCGCTGAGCTGTGCGGTGTCGGCCGCGGCCTTTACGGTGACGGGCCCGGGGCGCGGGGTGCCCACCGGCTCGTAGATCTCCACCGCGCGCTGCCTCGGGTACAGCCCCTGCACCTGGACCGGGGTGCCGGCCGCGATCCGGCCACTGGTGGTCAGCGGCCCGAAGGAGGCCACCTTGCGGTAGCCGGAGGCCACGAGGGTGCGCCGGACGGTCTGCGGGGGGACGTACCCGATCTGGTCGGGGTCCAGGTCGTTGCGCACCACCACGTGGTACAGCCCCGCCCTGCTGAGGAAGTTGCGCAGGCCCGGCACTTCGGTGCCGGTCATCAGGGCCTGCTCGACGGCGTCCATCGTGCGCCGCGATCCCTTCGTCCCGAAGGGGACGAAGTCGCGCTGCGCCCACCGGGATTCGGCGAGCACGTCCAGCGGCTGGTCGATGGGGGAGCCCCAGGTGTACAGGCCGTGCGCGGTGGCCGGGACGACCAGCGCGCGGTCGTCGGGGCTGTGCTCCTTCAGCCAGTCGGCGGTGCGCTGCCAGTGGGCGGGCAGTCGCGTGAAGGCGCCGGACTGCAGGACCGTGCCGTTCAGGTAGGGCAGGGCGAGGGCCGGGAGCAGCAGGAACGCGACGATCAGGGGCACGTACCAGCGGCCGCCGCGTACCGGACGGCGCTCGCGCGGCCCGTATGCCGCGCCCGTGAGGTGCGCCAGCCCGTACGCCAGCGCGAGGGCGAGGCCGGGCGCGAACTTGTAGACGTTGCGGAACGGCTGCAGCGGCCCGTCCAGCCAGGCGCGCACCTGCTCGTGCAGCGGGCCGCCCAGCGCGCCCCCGTACCCGGCCAGCGTGACCGCCACGACGGCCAGCACGGTCAGCAGCAGCCAGCGCCGCTCGGGCAGGTCCCGGCGGGCGAGCCCGGCCAGGCCCAGCGCGGCGACGAGCGCGGTGCCGAGCACCGTGAAGGCCCCGGCGGCCAGCGTCCAGCCGGCCGGCAGCCAGGGCTCGCCGAAGTTCAGGTACGCGACCCAGTTGCCGGCGCCGCGCAGCAGTTCGGTGGCCGACATGGTGGCGGTGGTGGTGTCGGCCTGCTCGATGTACGGCATGAAGTTCTCGCCGTGCAGGCCCAGAAGGAGCAGCGGTATCGACCACCATGCAGTGGCAAGCACCACGCCCGGCAGCCACCACGCCAGGAGCCGCCACCTCCGGGAGCCGGTACGGGTGAGCACGTACAGCAGCGCGGGCAGCAGCGCGGCGAGCGTGCAGGCCGCGTTGACGCCGCCCATGAAGGGGATCAGCAGCGCCGAACGGGCCGCCGCCAGGCGCGCGGTGCGGCTCGGGTCCGCCAGCGGCAGCAGGACCCACGGGAGGACCGCGCCCGGCAGCGCGGCCGCGGACGTGGAGCCGATGACGATGGTGAAGGCGGGCCACAGCGCATACGTGGCGGCGCCCAGCAACCGGGACGGCGGGCTGCCCACCTTCAGACGCTCGGCCAGCCGCAGTGCACCCCAGAAGGCGGTGGTCACCACCAGGGACAGCCACAGCCGTTCGGCGATCCAGACCGGCAGGTGTGCCAGGTCGGCCAGCGCGTAGTACGGGAGCATCGGGAAGGCGTAGCCGATGTACTGGTCGGCGAGGCCGCCGAACCCGGCCCGGTCGTGCCACAGGTCCCCGAGGTCGACGAGGAACCGCCACGGGGCCAGCGCCACGCCGAGCTTGGTCTCGAAGGTCATCCGGCCCGGCGACGGCGCCAGGAAGGCGACGAAGGCGGCCGCCCAGAAGGTCGGCAGCCAGCTCCGCCGCCGTGGCCGCTCCGGTGGCGGCCCCTCGGGCGCGGGCGTCGGGGTGCTTCCCGGGTCGGGAGAGCCCGGAGAGCGCGAGGTGGCGAGCGTCTGGGTCATGGCAACCGCCGGAGTATGAGAAGGAGGTTCCAGGTGGCGACCTCGCGCACGCCGGGCAGGCGGGCGACGGCGCCGGCCAGGAACGGCGCATAGCGGGACCGTGCGGCGAGCACCTCGATGTCCCGGCGGGCCCGTACCTGGCGCAGCGTGGGCCCGACATGGAGAGCGAAGAGGTTCTCACCGAGGACGTGCTTGGGGCTGCGCCCGGTGCGCCGCCGGTAGCGGTCGCGGGCCCGGCGCGCGCCCAGGTAGTGCCAGGGCGCCGTCTCGTGGCCGCCCCAGGGGGACAGCCAGTTGGTGAAGGCGACGTAGATCAGCCCATCGGGGCGGGTGACCCGCACCATCTCGCTGAGGAAGGTACGCGGGTCGGCGACGTGTTCGAGGACGTTGGAGGAGAAGCAGATGTCCGCGGCGCCGTCCGCGAGCGGCAGCAGGTAGCCGTCGGCGCGCACCGCGCCTTCTGGCGGCGCGCCGCGCGCATACAGTTCGGCCGGGTCCGGTTCGAGGAGCACCGCGAGCGCGCCGCGACGGCGGAACTCCTGGGTGAAGTGCCCCGCACCGCCACCGACATCGGCCACCACGGCCCCGGCCAGCGGCGCGTACCGTTCGAGCTGGTCGGCCGCGTCCCGGGCGAGCAGCCCGTAACAGCCCTCGGGGTCGGTCTGCTCGTGCCGGAAGGCGCGGAGGAGGGCGAGGGACCTGCGCAGGGAAGGATCGCGCACCGCCGCTTCACCGTCCCCGTGCCGTGTACGCGGCCTCCGCGGCCACCGCGCGGAAGCTGCGGACCGTGGCGCTCCACCGGAAGCGTGCGGCGCGCAACTCGGCCGCACGGCCCAGCGCGTGGCGGCGCTCCGGGCTGAAGGCGAGCGCGCACCAGTGGGCGGCGAACGCGCTCTCCCCCCGTGCGAGCAGCCCCGACACCCCGTCCAGTACGGAGTCGCGCAGGCCCGGTATGTCGAAGCCGACGGCCGGGGTGCGCCGGGCCGCGGCCTCCATGACCACCAGGCCCCACCCCTCGACCAGCGAGGGGTGCAGCAACAGCCAGGAACGGCAGAGCAGCTCGTGTTTCTCCCGCTCGGTGACGCGGCCCGTGAAGCGGACGCCGGGGCCCGCCAGGGCCTCCAGGCGGCGCCGCTCGGGCCCGTCCCCGACGATGACCAGGCGGCCCCCGGTGACCGGCCGTACCCGCTCCCACAGCCGCAGGAGCAGGCCGATTCGCTTGTACTCGACGAGTCTGCCCATGGCCAGGAACAGCGGTTCGGGGGACTTCGGGAGCAGCGGACCCGGCTGCTCGACGCCGTTGTGGACCAGCCGGACACGGTCCCGCGGCACACCGAGGCCGTGCAGCGCCTCGGCGGTCGACCCGGAGACCGCGACCATCAGGTTGCCGCGGTGGGTGCCGGCCAGCGCCCACCGCTCCAGACGGCGGCCCAGGAAGGCGGCGGGGGCCGGGCAGCGCAGCCCCCACAGGTCGGTGTGGACGTGGTTGACCAGGCACAGGGTCGGGCCGCTGTGCCAGAGGGGCGCCAGGTACGGCATACCGTTGCAGACCTCCACCAGCAGGTCGCAGCCGCCGACCCGGCGGGCGAACCGGCCGCGGGCACGCAGGAAGTGGCTCACGTCGCCGCCCGCCGAGACCACCCGGTAGCCGCGGTGTGCGACCGGTCCGCCGCACAGCAGGGTGACCTCGTGGCCCAGGGCGGTGAGCCCGCCGGCGAGGCGGTCGACGAGCAGTTCGGAGCCGCCCGCAGCGGGGTTGCCGAGGTCCCGGCGGGCGAGGAAGACGATGCGGCGCGGAACGGGCTGTGGCGCCGTACGGGGCGGTCTGCGGGCGTGCGGGCGCAGTGGCTCGCGCCAGGGGCTTACAGGCTCCAGGGCAGGGGCGTGGGGCAGCGGTGGCACGTGCTGGGGCATCTGCGCTCCCACTCGTCTCAGGGTGCGGTACCCAGGGTGGGGGACGTGCTGCGTACTGAGCCGTGCGGAATGAGCCGACCGGAAAGCGCCGGTGGCCCGAGGGTGGTCAGTGCGCGCCGCGTCCTTCCTCCTGGCCGGACACCGGAGCGACGAACTCCGGCCCCGCGCCCTCCGGTTCGTCCGCACGACGGGCAGCTTCCGGCCGCGGCCGCCGCCCGATGGCGACCAGCACCGCGCCCGCCAGGGCCAGGACGCCGCCCGCCCGGGCCGCCCACTGCGGAACCGTCTCAGCGGCCAGCTCCCGCTTCGTGGCGTCCGCGTCCGCCAGGGCCGCCTGGGCCCGGCGGGTGGCGGGCGTGAAGCGCAGCCGGTGGGCGTCCAGCAGCGTGACCACGTCCCGCTGCCCGCCGGGCGGCCGCAGCGTCCTGCGCGGCGAGGTCACCGCGTCGATGATCCGGCCGGTCAGCGGGTCGACGACCAGCCGGATCCCGGCGTTGGCGTACCACTCCTCGGCCTGGATCTGCGGCTGCCGCGGCCGGCCCACGAACTTGCCCGGCACCTGACGCGTGCCGGTCCTGGCCGCCGGCACCGAACCGGTGAAGACGTAGCCCCGGTACCCCGCCACCCGCCGCGTCCCGGAGTACCGCAGCGGCACCGCCTCCTGGAGCGTGTCGTCCCACCACCGGTAGGTGCGCCGCTGCACATCGAAGGGGAACTTCAGGTACGCCTCGCCCTCGTAGCGCGTGGGGGACTCGGCACAGCAGTGCACCGGTTCGTTCGTTCGCCGGTCGGTGACCCAGCGTCCGGTGGTCCACAGGAGCGCCTTGCGCGGGTCCTTCAGGCGCAGCGTCCGCGGCGTATCGATGGTCGTGGACACGTCCCAGACGGCCCGTCCGGTGCGCTCGCTGTCCGCCACGTCACCGAGCACGTGCCGGGTGATCGTGAGACGGCCCTTTCTGGTCTCCAGGTCCTCGGTCTCGAAGTAGCGCCCGGTCCCGGTGAGCACCGTGGTGACGTCGACGTCCACGGGGGTCCGCTTCGTCCGCGGCTCGACGTACCAGGTCAGCATCGCCGCCAGGACCAGCAGGAACACGCCGCTGCCGAGCAGGGCCAGCGACAGGGGTGAGGCAGTCTTCCGCATACGGGCACTCCTGTGAGGCAGGCGCGGGGCACTCCCTGAGAGCCCGTGCCGGGCTCCGAGCGGCACACCGTAGCGGCGCGCCTGCCGGGCCGGGCGCCGGTGCCCGGAGGTGGGCCGAACGGGCACGGAAGCGGGCCGAAACCGTACCGGCGGTCGTACCCGGCCCTGGGCCGGGCGCAGTAGGCGCGCCTTGACACCCCGTCAGCGCCCGCCGAGACTCTGGGCGCCGCACACGGCGGTGAGGTACGACGACGAAGGGGCCGCCGCGCCATGCCACGACTGCTCGCCGCCGCCCTGACCTGTCTGGCCGCCGCCGCGCTGGCCGTCGGCGCGGGCCTCGGCGCCGTCGCCGTGCTGCACGCCACCCCGGAGCAGCCGAACGTCCCGCTGGTCACCTTTGAGCGGACCGGCGGGTAAGGGAGTGAGGACGCCGCCCGCCCCGGGGCGGCGAGCGGCGCTGCACTTACGGGGCGCCTGCCGCGCACGCCCTTCGGGTCAGCTGAAGTCCAGGTCCCCGGTGCGTGTCCGCTTCAGCTCGAAGAACTTGTCGTAACCGGCGAGCAGGCGGGCGCCGTCGAAGACCCGTACCGCCTCCTCGCCGCGCGGGATCGCGGACAGTACGGGGCCGAAGAAGGCCACGCCGTCGATGTGGATCGTGGGCGTGCCGACCTCGTAGCCGACCGGGTCCATGCCTTCGTGGTGGCTCGCGCGCAGCGCCTTGTCGTACGCGGTGCTGCGGGCCGCCTCGGCCAGCTCGGCGGGGAGCCCCACCTCGGCCAGCGCCTCCGCGATCACGGCGTCCAGCTCCTCGCCGCGGCCCTCGTTGTGGATGCGCGTGCCGAGCGCGGTGTACAGGTCGCGCAGCACCTCCTCGCCGCGCTGCTGGGCCGCGGCGATGCAGACGCGGACCGGGCCCCAGCCCCGTTCGAGCAGCTCTTTGTACTGCTCCGGGAGGTCCTCGCGGCCTTCGTTCAGGACGGCCAGGCTCATGACCCGGAAGCGCAGGTCCAGGTCGCGGTGGCGCTCCACTTCCAGGATCCAGCGGGAGGAGATCCAGGCGAAGGGGCAGAGCGGGTCGAAGTAGAAATCGACGGCGGTGCGGCTGTTTTCGGTACTCATGGCCTCACCGTAGAGGCGCGGCGCCCTCTCCGGGGTCGGTACCGGCAGCACCCGCCGTGTCGTCCGTGACGTCGTCGGCGTCCATCCCCAGCATCCGTCGCAGCAGCTCCTTGAGCACCGTCCGCTCGGCGAACGTCAGGCCGCCCAGCGGCTCGCGCGCGAAGCCGAGCGCGGCGCGCAGCTCCTCCGCCGTGCTCCGGCCCGCCTCGGTCGGCGCGGCGAGCTTCACGCGGCGGTCGGCCGGGTCGGGGCGGCGCTCGACCAGGCCGCGGGACTCCAGGCGGTCCACGATCCCCGTGACGTTCGACGGCTCGCACTTCAGGCGCTGCGCGATGCGGCGCATGGGCAGCGGCTCGCGCGCGAGGAGTCCCAGCACCCGGGCCTGGGCACCCGTGAGCGCATGCTCGGCCGCCGCGTGCTCGTACTCCTCGTGGTAACGGGCGACGACGGTGCCGATCAGTTCCACGACCTCGAGGGTCAACGGGTCGGTGCGAGGCGTCATACGGATGAGGATACCGGGTTGCTTGACAACGTGAAATATTGAGGAGCATGGTTGTTTCAGTACATGAAGCATCTGCTGCATCAGGAGGCTCCGGGCATGTCTGCACTCCCCACGACCGGCCGCGAATGGCACCTCGTCGCCCGCCCGCAGGGCTGGCCGACCCCGGCCGACTTCGCCCTGCGTGAGGCGCCGGTCGCCGAGCCCGGCGAGGGCCAGGTCCTGGTCCGTAACATCCACTTCTCCGTCGACCCGTACATGCGCGGCCGCATGAGCACGGCGAAGTCGTACGTCGAGCCGTTCGAGCTGGACAAGCCCATGCAGGGCGGCGCGGTCGGCGAGGTCATCGCCTCCAACGCCGACGGCTTCGAGGTCGGCGACCACGTCCTGCACTTCCTCGGCTGGCGCCAGTACGCCACGGTCAACGCGAAGTCCGCAGTGAAGGTCGACCCCGAGGCCGCCCCGCTGAGCACCTACCTCGGCGTCCTGGGCATGCCCGGGCTGACCGCCTACGCGGGTCTGCTCCGGGTCGCGGACTTCAAGGAGGGCGACGCGGTCTTCGTCTCCGGCGCTGCGGGTGCGGTCGGCGGTCAGGTCGGCCAGATCGCCAAGCTCAAGGGCGCGTCCCGGGTGATCGGCTCGGCCGGTTCGGACGAGAAGGTCAAGGTCCTCCTGGAGGAGTACGGCTTCGACGCGGCGTTCAACTACAAGAACGGCCCGGTGAAGGACCAGCTCAAGGAGGCCGCGCCCGACGGCATCGACGTCTACTTCGACAACGTCGGCGGGGACCACCTGGAGGCGGCCATCGCGGCGCTGAACCTGCACGGCCGCATCGCCGTCTGCGGCATGATCTCCCAGTACAACGCGACCGAGCCGACCCCGGCCCCGCGCAATCTGGCGCAGATCATCGCCAAGCGCTTCCGCATGGAGGGCCTGCTCGTCGGCGATCACTATGACCTCCAGCCGCAGTTCGTCGAGGAGGTCTCCGCCTGGGTGCGGTCCGGCGAGCTCAAGTACCGCGAGACGTTCGTGGAGGGCATCGAGAACGGCGTCGAGGCGTTCCTCGGCCTCCTCCGCGGCGAGAACACCGGCAAGATGGTCGTCAGCCTGCCCGCCTGACACGCCACGGCAGCCGCGGGAGATCACTGCGGCTCGCTCTACCGGCAGCCGCCGGAGATGCCGTCGCGCTGCCGGCAGCTACGGAGGATCCCTTCGCGCTGTCGGCAGCCGCGGGAGATCACTGCGGCTCGCTCCACCGGCAGCGGCGGGAGATGCCGTTGCCCTGCCGGCTGCGGGGGTCGCCTCCGTAGCCGGCGGCTGCCGGAGATCGCCATCGCCCTACCGGTGGCTGAGGAAATCGTCAAGCCCCCTTGCTCGCGGCCCCCTTGTGGCCGCCCGTTAGGCTCGGGGGCAAGCCGCCGCGATCGTGGGCGCGAGTCGCGGCGTACGTACAGGAGGAATCCGTATGTCCATCCAGCCCGTCGACGTCGTCTACACCGCTGTCGCCACGGCGGAGAACGGCCGTGACGGCCGTGTCGCCTCCGACGACGGCAAGCTCGACGTCGTCGTCAACCCGCCCAAGGAGCAGGGCGGCAGCGGCGCCGGCACCAACCCCGAGCAGCTTTTCGCCGCCGGGTACAGCGCCTGCTTCCAGGGCGCGCTGAGCGTCGTGGCCCGCCAGGAGAAGGCGGACGTCTCCGGCTCGCAGGTGACCGCCAAGGTCGGCATAGGCAAGACCCCGGCCGGCGGCTTCGGCCTCAAGGTCGAGATCTCGGCCTCGATACCGAACGTCGACGCGGACACCGCGAAGGCGCTGGTGGAGAAGGCGCACCAGGTCTGCCCGTACTCGAACGCCACCCGCGGCAACATCGAGGTCGCGCTGACCGTCGCCTGACCCGTGACGATGCGGCGCACGCCGCAAGAAGGGCCGCACCCCCGCCGGGGTGCGGCCCTTCGCCGTCTGCACAGCGGCCCCGTTCCCGCCCGCACCGCTCGCCGTTTTCGCCCAGCACGGCAGCCCCCACCCTCAGCCTCATGTGACGCAGCCGACACTTACGAAACCTTGACGCCACGCCCGTGTAATCGATTACGTAGCCCCACTGCAACGCGAGTAATCGATTACACGCGACAACTGGACGAGAGCGGGAGGGCGAGGGCGCCATGGCGAACATCAAGGACGTTGCCGAGCGGGCCGGCGTCTCCGTGGCCACCGTCTCCCGCGTGCTCAACGGCCTCTCGCCCGTCGCGGCCACCCGCGACCGCGTGCTCGCCGCCGTCGCCGAGCTCGGCTACCGGCCCAACAACGTCGCCCGCGCCCTGCGCACCGCCCGTACCGGCGCGCTCGGTCTGCTCATCGGCGACCTCACCAACCCGTTCTTCACCGAACTTGCCGACGCCGTGGAGGACGAGGCCCGCAGCCTCGGCTACAGCCTGGTCATCGGCAACGCCGGCGAGAGCCCGCAGCAGCAGGACGACCACATCCGTACGCTCATCGACCGGCGGATCGACGGCCTGCTGGTCAGCTCGGCCGGCACCGGTTCGCCCGTACTGCGCGAGATCGCCGCGGCCGGTACCCCGCTGGTCCTGCTCGATCGCGCCGTCGACGGGCTCGACGTGCCCTGCGTACGGGCCGACGGCCGGGCGGCGCTGGCCGACCTCGCCGCGCACTTCGCCGCGCTCGGCCGCCGCCGCCCCGCGATCATCGTCGCGCCGGCCGGCACCCGCACCGGCGCGGACCGGCTGCGGTTCTTCCGGGAGGCGCTGCGCCCGTACGGCATCGAGCTGCCCGACGAGCGGGTCGGCTCCACGCCCGACCTCCAGCCCACCGGCGGCCGCCGGGTCATGCGCGGCTTCCTGGACCTCCCCGAGCCGCCGGACGCGGTGCTCGCCACGGACAACCTGATGGCGCTCGGGGCGATGGACGAGATCCGGGCGCGCGGTCTGCGCGTACCGGACGACGTGGCGCTGGTGGTCTACGACGACGTGCCGTGGTTCCGGCACACCGACCCGCCGCTGACCGCCATCGCGCAGCCCACCCGCGAGCTGGGCCGGGCTGCCGTGCACACCCTGCTGGAGCGGATCGAGGGCAGGCCGGCCGAGTCCGTACTGCTCCCGGCCCGCCTCGTACCGCGCCGCTCCTGCGGCGAGGCCGGCCCCCACAGCCACCGAAGCCACCACGACCGAGGTCATCACGACAACGAGAGGGGCAGCGCATGACCGGCGTCAACGACGACGTTCCGGGCGGCCGCGAACTGCTGCGCGTGGAGGGGGTGACGAAGTCGTTCCCCGGTGTGCGCGCCCTGGACGGCGTGGACATGAGCCTGCGCGCCGGCGAGGTACACGTACTCCTCGGCGAGAACGGCGCGGGCAAGAGCACCCTGATCAAGATGCTCTCCGGCGCGCACCGCCCGGATACGGGGCGCATCGTGGTCGGCGGCGACGAAGTCGCCATCCGCTCGGCCCAGGACGCCGAACGGCTCGGCATCGCCACCATCTACCAGGAGTTCAACCTCGTCCCCGGTCTCACCGTCGCCGAGAACATCTTCCTCGGCCGGCAGCCGCGCACCGCGCTCGGCCTGGTCGACAGGAAGACCATGCGGGCCCGCGCCGCCGAACTGCTGAAGCGGGTACGGCTGGACGTCTCCCCGAACACGCCCGTCGCCGAACTGGGCATCGCCCGGCTCCAGATGGTCGAAATCGCCAAGGCACTGAGTCTTGAAGCGCGAATACTGATCATGGATGAGCCCACAGCCGTTCTCACCTCCGAGGAGGTGGACACGCTCTTCGGGCTCGTCCGCGAGCTGCGCGAGTCCGGCGTCGGCATCATCTTCATCACCCACCATCTGGAGGAGATCGGCGCGCTCGGCGACCGGGTCACCGTGCTGCGCGACGGCCGGTCCGTCGACGAGGTGCCCGCGTCCACCGACGAGGACGAGCTGATCCGCCTCATGGTCGGCCGGGACATCGCCGAGCAGTACCCGCGGCAGCGCCCCGAGGAGCCGGGCGCGCCCCTGCTGCGGGTGCGCGGGCTGACCCGTAACGGCCCCAAGGGCCTGCCGGTGTTCCAGGACGTCGGCTTCGAGGTGCGGGCCGGGGAGGTCGTCGGCCTCGCCGGGCTGGTGGGCGCGGGCCGTACCGAGGTCGCCCGGGCGATCTTCGGCGTGGATGCCTACGACGCCGGCACGGTCGAGATCGACGGTACGGAGCTGGCCCGCGGCGACGTGCGTGCCGCCATGCGTGCCGGGCTCGGGCTGGTGCCCGAGGACCGCAAGGGCCAAGGGCTCGTACTGGACGCCTCGCTGCAGGACAACCTCACCCTCGCCCGGCTGGACCGGGACACCCGCGGTGGCCTGGTGGACCGCGGTGCGCAGCGGCGCGAGGCGGCCCGGGTGGCGGGCCAGTTGAAGGTACGGATGAGTGGGCTCGGGCAGAGCGCCCGCACCCTCTCCGGCGGCAATCAGCAGAAGATCGTCATCGGCAAGTGGCTGCTGACCGACACCCGGCTGCTGATCCTCGACGAGCCGACGCGCGGCATCGACGTCGGCGCGAAGGTCGAGATCTACCAGCTGATCAACGAACTGACGGCGTCCGGCCGGGCCGTCCTGATGATCTCCAGCGATCTGCCCGAGGTGCTCGGCATGAGCGACCGGGTGCTGGTGATGTCCCAGGGCCGGCTGGCCGGTGAGCTGTCGGCCGCCGAGGCCACCCAGGACGCGGTGATGGAGCTGGCGCTCCAGGCCGCCCCCGAGAGCACGACGAACAACGACGAGAGCGCGATGGAGGGCTCCGATGTCCGCTGAGGTGAAGACGGGAGCCGCCGCCGAGGCGGTGGGTGAGGCACCGGACCGGGACGGTTTCGGGCCGTGGTTCTCCCGCGCGGTGCTGCGGAACGGGCCGCTGGGCGGCCTGATCGCGCTGGTCGTGGTGATGGCGGTGCTCTCCAGGGACTTCCTGAACGGGCAGAACCTCCTCAACGTCGGCGTGCAGGCGTCGGTCACCGCGATCCTGGCCTTCGGCGTCACCTTCGTGATCGTCTCGGCCGGCATCGACCTGTCCGTCGGCTCGGTCGCGGCCCTCTCGGCGACGGTCGTCGCCTGGGCGGCCACCACCGAGGGCCTGCCGGTGATCGTCGCCGTACTGCTCGGGCTGGTGGTCGGCGCGGCGGCGGGCCTGCTCTCCGGCGCGCTCGTCGCGTACGGCAAGCTGCCCGCCTTCATCGCCACGCTCGCGATGCTGTCCGTCGGCCGCGGCCTCGCGCTGGTGATATCCGGCGGCTCGCCGATCGCGTTCCCCGCCTCGATCAGCAAGCTCGGCGACACGCTCGGCGGCTGGCTGCCGGTGCCCGTGCTCGTCATGATCGTGATGGGGCTGATCGCGGCGCTGATACTGGCCCGCACGTACACCGGCCGCGCGATGTTCGCCATCGGCGGCAACGAGGAGGCCGCCCGGCTCTCCGGTATCAACGTCAAGCAGCGCAAGCTCGTCATCTACGCGCTGTCCGGGCTGTTCGCCGCCGTCGCGGGCATCGTCCTCGCGGCGCGGCTCACCTCCGCCCAGCCGCAGGCCGCCACCGGTTACGAACTGGACGCCATCGCGGCCGTCGTCATCGGCGGCGCCAGCCTCTCCGGCGGCTCCGGCAAGGCGTCCGGCACGCTCATCGGCGCGCTGATCCTCGCGGTGCTGCGCAACGGCCTGAACCTGCTGAGCGTCTCCGCGTTCTGGCAGCAGGTCGCCACCGGCCTGGTCATCGCCCTCGCGGTCCTGCTGGACACGCTGCGGCGGCGGAGCGCGCGGTGAGGGGGCGGCGGATGCGCACGGGCGCCCTTGCCGCGACGGCTTCGGTACTGGCGGCCCTCGCCCTCAGTGGCTGCGACCGCGGCGGGAACACCGACCTCGGCCTCGCCCTGTCGACCATGAACAACCCGTTCTTCGTGGGTATCAAGGAAGGCGCGCAGGCCGAGGCCGAGGCGCGCGGACTGAAGATCAACATCACCGACGCGCAGAACGACCCCACCCAGCAGATCAACCAGATGGAGACGTTCACCAGCCAGAACGTCAAGGCCGCGATCATCAACCCGGTCGACTCCGACGCCGCCGTACCGGCCGTCGGCGTCGCCAACCGCGCGGACGTCCCCGTCATCTCCCTGGACCGCGGCGTCAACGGCGGAAAGGTCGGCTCGACCATCGCCTCCGACAACGTCGCGGGCGGCCGGCTCGCCGCGAAGACGCTCGCCGAATCGCTCGGCGGCAAGGGCAAGGTGGCGTTCCTCGAAGGCCAGCCGGGCACCTCGGCGGCGCGCGAGCGCGGCCAGGGCTTCGAGGAGGGCATCAAGAAGTACCCCGGTATCCAGGTCGTCGCGCGGCAGCCCGCCGACTTCGACCGCACCAAGGGCATGGACGTGATGTCCAATATGCTCCAGGCGCACCGCGACATCGCCGGCGTCTTCGCCGCCAACGACGAGATGGCGCTCGGCGCGTCGAAGGCGCTCGGCGCGAAGTCGGGCAAGGCAGTCAAGGTCGTGGCCTTCGACGGCACGCCGGACGGCGTCAAGGCGGTACGGAATGGGACGCTGACGGCGACCGTCGCGCAGCAGCCGAAGCTGCTCGGCAAGCAGGCCGTGGACTGGGCGCTCAAGGCCGCCCGGCACCAGCCGCTGCCGAAGCAGGTGAAGGTGCCGGTGGTACTGGTGACGCAGAAGAACGCGGCACGGTACGAGGGATGACCGCGGCGCGGTACGAGGGTTGACCGCAGCGCGGTAACGACGGATGACCGTAGTGCGGTACGACGGATGACCGCGGCGACGGCAGCAGGACACCGGGCGGTGGCACACCGCCGCCCGGCAGTGAACGAAGAATGGAAACGGCGGACGTGGACGCACACAACGACGACCACAGTGACGGCTACGGCGACGGTTACGACCACGACGTGCTGGTGGTGGGCTCGGCCAACGCCGACCTGACGGTCCGGGTGGACCGGCGGCCGGACGCGGGCGAGACCGTGCTCGGTACGGACCTGGTCGAGTCGGCGGGCGGCAAGGGCGCCAACCAGGCCGCCGCCGCTGCCCGGCTCGGCGGCCGGGTCGCGCTGCTGGCGCGGATCGGCGGGGACGCGTACGGCGAGCTGCTGCTGAACGCCCAGCGCGCGGCCGGTACCGATGTACGGCACGTCATCACCGACCCGGAGGCCCGCACCGGCACCGCGATGATCATCGTCGGCACGGACGGCGACAACAGCATCGTCGTTTCGCCCGGTGCCAACGCGGCCCTCACCCCGAAGGACGTCGCCGCGGCGCACGCGGTGATCGCGGGCGCCGCCGTGGTCTCCCTCCAGCTGGAGATCCCGATGGAGTCCGTGGAGGCCGCGGCCGCCGCGGCGCGCGAGGCCGGCACCCGTGTCGTCCTCAACCCCTCCCCGGCACCCGAGAGCCTCGCCCCCGAACTGCTCGCCGCCGCCGACCCGCTGGTGGTCAACGAGCACGAGGCCCGCCGGCTCTCCGGCGCGGCGAACGGCGACCCGGCGGACTGGGCCCGCGCCCTGCGCGAACTCGGCGCCCGTTCGGTCGTCGTCACGCTCGGCGGCGACGGCGCGTACGTCCTGGACGCGGAGGACGCGGCGGCCGTACCGGGGGTCAAGGTGACGGCCGTGGACACGACGGGGGCGGGCGACGCCTTCACCGGCGCGCTCGCCGTGCGCCTCGCTCGCGGCGAGTCCTTGGCAGCGGCCGCGCGCTACGCCGTACGCGTGGGCGCCGCCGCAGTCACCAAGCCGGGTGCGCAGCCGTCTTATCCGACGGCGGATGAGCTGCCGGAAGGCTGACTCCGGGCGGCGTGGCCGCGGTCGGTCATCCGCCGACCGCGACCGCCGTCCGCACCAGCTCGCGCAGCTGTCCGACGATGGCCAGGCGGTTGCGGACGAAGGTCGGATCGGTGATCGTGCCGGTTTTGGGGTCGGTGTTGGTGGGGGCGAATTCCAGTACTGGGGTGTGGAGGTGGCCGCCCGGTAGGGAGGGGGCCACCGCGTCACGCAGCAGGGTGGCTCGGTAGGCGATCTCGTTGGAGAGGTAGTCGCCGCCACCGCCTGCGCGGGCTGTGGAGCCCGGGGTCGGGCCGTTCGGGCGCTTCACCGGGGCGGTGCCGTCCGCCGGGATCTCGGTGACCTCGGTGTTGTCGTGTACCGGATACGGGCCGGTTCCGTCGTCCGTGAGCGTCTCGTAGGGCAGCGTCGTGTGTGTCCACTGGGGCTGCGGGCGGACCGTCGGTACGCCGGCCGGGATGGGCACCGTCTCCGTGCGGGACTCGCGGGCGTTGTCCGGGTAGCCGCCGCGCCAGGCCCCGTTGGTGCGTTCCACGTCGAAGCGGCCGGGGCGGCCCTGGCTGACGGTGGTGAAGAGGTCGACCTGGCGCGGGCCCGGGCGGAAGTGCGGCAGCAGGGTGCGTTCCACGGTTCCCGCGGCGAAATCCGACCAGCGGACCGGGAAGACTGCCGTCTCGACGCGCACGGTCCGCCCCGACGACGTACGCAGCGTCGTCCCGTCCAGGGCGAGTGCCGACGCGCCCGAGGGGTTGCTGCGGCGCGGGTCGGCGTCCAGTTGGAAGGGGTCGAAGCCGGTTACGAGGACGCGTGTGACGTGCCGGCCTGCGGGCAGGTCGATCGAGTTCTCGCCTCGGGATGCGCGTTCCAGCGCTCCGTACAGCGCCGCGCGTCGCTCGGCGGAGAGACTGAAGGACGGCTGCCACTCGTGCAGTGCCCGGGTCATCTCCAGGCGCGCCCAGTACAGCGGTCGGTCGTCGTCCCGGCTGAGGTCGCCGCCCGCCGGGCCGCGTCCCTGGGCCCGGGCCACGGCCCGCTCCCACAGGGCACGCGCGGACCGTTCGACGTACCGTTTCGCCGCCTTCTCGGAGTGCGTCGCGGCCAGTCCCCGGGCGAACTCCGGGCCGATCTCGTCGAAACCGCTGCGGCGCAGGATCTCCCGCGGCGCGGCCAGTGACAGCCGCTGCTCCTCCACGGCGACCGGGGACCGGTCCGCGTCCGCCGCACGGTCGCGGGCGGCCGCGGGGGCGGTCAGGGCCAGGGGGAGCGCGGCGGTCAGCGCCGCTCCGAGAGCGAGGAGTTTGGTACGTATGGGTCTCATGGGGCGAGTAAAGCGGGAGGGGTGGCTGGGACGGTAGAGGGCAGCCGGCCAGGACCGGCCGCCCGACAACAGCCCGTGGGCCGGCCGCCCGGCAGCAGCCCATTGGCCGGCACCCGCCCGCCCGGTGGCCCTACTCCACCCCGAACCCGTACACCGTCCGCGACCGGAACACCTCGCCCGGCCGCAGCACCGTGCTGGGGAAGTCCGGGCGGTTGGGGGAGTCGGGGAAGTGCTGGGTTTCCAGGGCGATTCCGCCGCCCGGCAGGAGGGGGCGGCCCGTGGTGCCCGTCAGTGAGCCGTCCAAGTGCTCGGCCGTGTAGAGCTGGATGCCCGGTTGGGTGGTCGACAGGCGCAGGACGCGGCCGGAGGCGGGGTCGCTCAGCTCGGCCACCGGACGCGGTTCCGGGGCGCGGTCCTCGGGGGCGCCGATCGTCCCGGAGCCGTTGCCGAGCACGAACGTGTGGTCGTAACCGCGGCCGACCGTGCGGCGTGCCCGGAAGTCGAAGCGGGTGCCGGCGACGGGGGCCGGGGCGCCGGCCGGGATGCCGGTCGTGTCGACGGGGAGGTAGTGGTCGGCGGCCATCCGCAGCCGGTGCGTCTCCGCGCCGCCGCTGCCGTCGCCGCTGAGGTCGAAGTACGAGTGGTTGGTGAGGTTCAGGACGGTCGGTGCGTCCGTGGTGGCGAGGTAGTCGCAGGCCAGCTCGCCGGCCGCGGAGAGGGTGTACCGGACGCGGACGTCCAGCGCCCCGGGGAAGCCCTCCTCGCCGTCCCTACTGGTGCGGCGCAGCTCCACCCCTCCTGGGCACGGTGCGGCGTCCCACAGAGCAGTGGAGAAGTTCGCGACGCCTCCGTGCAGGCAGTTCGGGCCGTCATTGGCGGGCAGCGCGTACCGCCGCCCTTCGAGGGTGAACGCGGCGCCCCCGATACGGCCCGCGTACCGGCCGACCAGCGCCCCGAAGTACGACTCGCCGTGCGCCTCGTACCCGGCCGCGTCCGGGAAGCCGAGCGCGATCTCGCCGCGCGCGCCGTGCCGGTCAGGTGTCTCGATGCTCTGCACGATGCCGCCGTACGTCAGGATCCGTACTCGGACTGCGCCTGCTTCGAGTGTCCAGCGGTGGACGATACTGCCGTTTTTCAAGGTGCCGAAGGGCTCTTCGGCGACGTGGGTCGCGCTCATGCCGGCGAGCCTATGCCCGCGCGCCCCGAAGGCAGCGCGCGGTCAGCCGCGGCCTTCGGGGCGGGTGACGGTGCGGTAGGCCATTCCGGCCAGTTCCCGCTGGCCGCGCTTGCTCGGGTGGAACCAGTCCCACTCGCTCAACTCCCTGCCGGTGAAGCGGTAGTCGAAAACCGCCTGGTCGAACCGGCAGCGACGGTCCTGTTCGCACACCTCGCGCAGCGCCGTGTTGTAGGCCACCACCCGGTCCCGCACACTCTCCCTGCGATCACTGGCGGCGCGCGAGACGTCGTCCGCGCCGTGCAGCATCGACTGGCAGATGCCGAGCTTCCACACCTGCTTGCCCACCGGGTTCCGGCGGCCCTGCGACCACAGCCGCATCAGGTCGGGCACCGCGGCGACGTAGACCTGCGTACGGGGCAGCGCCCGGCGCAGCTTCTTCAAGGACGTCCGGAAACCGGCGCGGAATTCAGCCGTGGGTGTCATGGCGGAGGCGTTGTTCCGGCAGGCGTCGTTGGCGCCGATCAGGATCGTGACAAGTTGGGGTTTGTGCGGAATCGCTCGGTCGATCTGGCGGGGCAGATCGGCCATGAGCGCTCCGGTGCGGGCGTAGTTCCAGGCATGCCCGGACGGGTCCGACAAGAGGCGTTCGGCCAGGCTGCGGACGGCCGGATCCGTGCCCGTGGCCCAGGAGGCGGCGGAGCAGTCGGCCAGCAGTCCGCAGGCGTCGAAGCCGGCCGTTATCGAGTCACCCAGCGCGGCCACCGAATCCGGACGGGTGTCCCAAACCGGTGGGGGAGCCGGGTGCGGACGGGCGGATTCCGTGCGGCCGCGCGAGGCCGGGGAGTTGTCCCCGCCGTCGCCGGAACCGCAGGCCGGCACGGTGAGGAGCAGGACGGCGGCGAGCACCGCGGGCACCGTGACCGGCCGCCGGCGGGGGCGTCCGGCGGCCCAGTTGATCTTTGCCATCCCCTGTCCCCCTCCGACGTGCGAGTGATATCTCTTCCGTGAGCGACGGTACGTCACTCCTCGGTGGTCGCAGCGCGATAGCTTTGCCCCGTGGCCGTCGGGCGGCGACCTGGAGGAGTAGCGCACTCCCGTACGAACAAATTACAACACGTCATTTCCTGTCCCTTTTGTGGCGAATTGAGCCCCATGGTGTTTACTGTAGGTAACCTCGCGTGCTGGTGCCGAAGTGATCATTGGGGCAGAATGTCAGCAGCTGTCCCGGCCGCGACCGGAACGGGCACGAGGCCGCTGGGGAAGGCGAACCTCGAACCGTACTGGAGGTCCCGGTGACGACACGTGGAGTTCTGTACGTCCACTCCGCTCCGCGCGCGCTGTGCCCGCACGTCGAATGGGCCGTCGCGGGCGTCCTCGGCGTGCGCGTCAATCTCGACTGGATCCGGCAGCCCGCCTCGCCCGGCACCTGGCGCGCGGAGTTCTCCTGGCAGGGCGAGTCCGGCACCGCCTCCAAACTCGCCTCCGCGCTGCGCGGCTGGCACCTCCTGCGCTTCGAGGTGACCGCCGAGCCGTGCGCGGCCGCCGAGGGCGAGCGCTACAGCTCCACGCCCGACCTGGGTATCTTCCACGCCGTCACGGGCATCCACGGCGACATCCTGATCCCCGAGGACCGGCTGCGGGCCGCGGTGGCGCGCTCCGCGCGCGGCGAGACCGACCTGGCCGCCGAGGTCGCCAAGCTCCTCGGCAAGCCCTGGGACGACGAGTTGGAGCCCTTCCGGTACGCGGGCGAGGGCGCCCCGGTCCGCTGGCTGCACCAGGTCGTGTGAGGGCGCGGCGCGCTTGTCTTCGAGTTCACTCGAAGCCGTAGCGTGCCGTTCATGGCTGACAAGACCTCAGTGGCCGTACTCGGCACCGGAATCATGGGCGCCGCGATGGCCCGTAACCTCGCGCGCGCCGGCCTCGACGTCCGCGTATGGAACCGCACCCGCGCCAAGGCGGAACCGCTGGCCGCGGACGGTGCGCGGGTGGCCGACACCCCCGCCGCCGCGGTGGACGGCGCGGACATCCTGCTCACGATGGTGCACGACGGGCCCGCCGCGCTGGACGCGGTCCGTCAGGCCGAGCCCGCGCTGCGCCCCGGGCAGCTCTGGCTGCAGATGAGCACGGTCGGTACCGAGGCGCTCGCCCCGCTGGCCCAGTTCGCGACCGCACACGGCCTGGCCTTCGTCGACGCCCCGGTCCTCGGCACCAAGCAGCCCGCCGAGAACGGGGCCCTGACCGTCCTCGCGGCGGGACCGCAGGACGTACGGGAGGCCGCCGAGGAGGTCTTCGGGATCGTCGGGCAGCGCACGCTGTGGGCCGGTGAGGACGGCGCGAGCGGCGCCGCCAGCCGCCTCAAGCTCGTCGCCAACAGCTGGGTGCTGACGATCATCAACGGCGCGGGCGAGGCGCTGGCGCTCGCCGAGGGCCTGGACGTGGACCCGCGTCACTTCCTGGACGCGGTGGCCGGCGGCCCCCTCGACCTGCCGTACCTTCAGATGAAGTCCCAGCTCATCCTCTCCGGCGACTACCCGGCGAGCTTCACGGTCTCCGCGGGCCGCAAGGACGCGTCCCTGATCGCGGCGGCCGCGGAGGGCGCCGGCGTACGGATGGATCTGGCCGCAGCGGCCGCCGAACGCTTCCGCAGGGCGGAGGAGGCGGGCCACGGCGACAAGGACGGCGCCGCCGCCTATTTCGCGAGCTTCACGGACTGAGCGGCCGGCCTGGCTAACGCGAAGGCCCGCCCGGACGATGTCCGGGCGGGCCTTTTCACCGGCGAAGACCGCAACCATCAATTGAGGAACCCGAGCGGCGAGCATGGGGTCCGCGAGAGCGGCGCCGGTTTAGGCGCATTAGGCAGTGCGGAAGGCGAGTACCACGTTGTGGCCGCCGAAGCCGAACGAGTTGTTGATCGCCGCGATGGTGCCCTCGGGCAGCTGGCGGGGCTCGTCGCGGACGATGTCCGCGTCGACCTCGTCGTCGAGGTTCTCGACGTTGATGGTCGGCGGGGCCTGGCGGTGGTGCAGGGCGAGGACCGTCGCGACGGTCTCGACGCCGCCCGCGCCGCCCAGCAGGTGGCCGGTCATCGACTTGGTACCGGAGATCGCGATGTGGTCCACATCGTCGCCCAGCACCCGGCGCAGCGCCTTGATCTCGGCGACGTCACCCTGCGGGGTGGACGTGGCGTGCGCGTTGAGGTGCACCAGCTCGGCCGGCTTGAGGTCGGTGGCGTCCAGCAGGTTCTGCACGGCCGCCGCGATGCCCCGGCCGGTCGGCTCGGGCTGCGCGATGTGGTGGCTGTCCGCGGACAGACCCTGGCCCAGCACCTCGCAGTACACCTTGGCGCCGCGCTTGGCCGCGTGCTCCGCCGACTCCAGGATCACCACGCCCGCACCCTCACCGAGGACGAAGCCGTCCCGGGCGGTGTCGTACGGACGGGAAGCCTTCTGCGGCTCGTCGTTGTTCTTCGACATCGCCATCATGTTCGCGAAGGCGACGATGGGCAGCGGGTGGATCGCCGCCTCGGTGCCGCCCGCGACGACCACATCGGCACGGCCGGTGCGGATCATCTCGACGGCGTACCCGATGGCCTCGGCGCCGGAGGCGCAGGCGCTCACGGGGGTGTGCACGCCCGCCTGCGCGCCGACCTCCAGGCCGACGTTGGCGGACGGGCCGTTGGGCATGAGCATGGGCACGGTGTGCGGGGAGACGCGGCGTACGCCCTTCTCCTTCAGCACGTCGTACTGGTCGAGCAGGGTGGTCACGCCGCCGATGCCGGAGGCGATCACGGTGCCCAGACGGTCCGGGTCGATCAGGGCCGAGCCGTCCTCGGCGGTGTCCTCGCCGGCCGGGCCGGTGTAACCGGCGTCGGCCCATGCCTCACGCGCCGCGATCAGCGCGAACTGCGCGGAGCGGTCGAGCTTGCGGGCGACGGGGCGCGGCAGGACCTCTTCCGGCTCGACGGCCGCGGTGGCGGCCATCCGGACGGGCAGGTCGGCAAAGCGTTCGTCGTCCAGGGGTCGCACGCCGGAGCGGCCCGCCATCAGACCTTCCCAGGTCGAAGCGGAGTCGCCACCCAGCGGTGTGGTTGCGCCGATACCGGTGACGACCACGGTGCGATTGGTCGCGTTCACGGGAATTCTTGTCTCCACAGGTAGAGGGGTCGAGAATCGACGGCGCCACCGCGGGGTGGCGACATGCGGGGCTGGATCAGCCCTGGTGCTCGAGGATGTACTTGGTGGCGTCGCCGACCGTCTTGAGGTTCTTGACGTCGTCGTCGGGGATCTTGACGTCGAAGCGCTCCTCGGCGGCGACGACGACCTCGACCATGGACAGCGAGTCGACGTCCAGGTCATCGGTGAAGGACTTGTCCAGCTGGACGTCCTCAACGGGGATCCCGGCGATCTCGTTCACGATTTCGGCGAGACCGGCGACGATCTCTTCCTGAGTGGCGGCCATGATGGCTCCTTCGGTGTATTTCGAGTGAAACTGTGCGTTGCGGTGAAGTTCCAGTACAGCCGCCGGGTCGTCCGGAGACGTCGGTGCTGCGTAGATCTTGCCTAGGGGAGAGTAACGACCGTGGCGGCGTACACGAGACCCGCCCCGAACCCGATGACGAGCGCGGTGTCGCCGCTCTTGGCCTGACCGGTCGCCAGCAGCCGCTCCATCGCGAGCGGAATCGAGGCGGCCGAGGTGTTGCCGGTGGTCTCCACGTCACGGGCGACCGTGACCGACTCGGGCAGCTTGAGCGTCTTCACCATCGAGTCGATGATCCGCATGTTGGCCTGGTGCGGGATGAAGACGTCCAGGTCCTCCGGGCTGACGCCGGCCACGTCCAGGGCCTCCTGGGCGACCTTGGCCATCTCGAAGACCGCCCAGCGGAAGACCGCCTGGCCCTCCTGGGTGATCGCCGGGTAGCGGATCTCGTCCAGGGCGAGCTGATCGGCGGGGCCGTTGCCGCCGGGCACCGGGGTGCGGCGGTAGACGTCCCAGCTCAGGGTCTGCTTGATGGTCTCGGACTTGTCGCCCTCCGAGCCCCAGACCGTCGGGCCGATGGCCGGCTCCTGGGCGGGGCCCACGACCACGGCACCGGCGCCGTCACCGAAGAGGAAGGCCGTCGCGCGGTCCTCCAGGTCGGTCAGGTCCGAGAGCCGCTCCACGCCGATGACCAGCACGTACTCCGCGGAGCCGTCGGTGATCATGCCCTTGGCCAGGGTCAGGCCGTAACCGAAGCCCGCGCAGCCCGCCGAGATGTCGAACGCGGCCGGCTTGCCCGCCCCTATCCGGTGCGCGATCTCCGTCGCGACCGCCGGGGTCTGCTTGAAGTGCGAGACCGTCGAGACGATCACGCCGCCGATCTGCTCCGGCGTGATACCGGCGTCGGCGATCGCCTTGCCGGCAGCCTCCACCGACATCGCCGCGACGGTCTCCTCGGGACCGGCCCAGTGGCGCGTGGCGATGCCTGAGCGCGACCGGATCCATTCGTCGGACGAGTCGATGTACTTGAGGATCTCCTCGTTCGGCACGACATTGACGGGGCGGTAGCCGCCCACGCCCATGATCCGCGCGTACGGGGCGCCCTTCGCGGGTTTGATCTTCGACGTCATGCTCTCGTGGCTCCTATTCGGCCGGCGCAGCGTGCTCGGCGATCAGCTCGCGCGCCGCGTCGAGATCATCCGGGGTCTTCAGCGCGAGGGTCTTCACACCGGGCAGCGCGCGCTTGGCGAGGCCCACCAGGGTCCCGCCCGGGGCCGCCTCGATCATCGCGGTGACGCCCAGTTCCTTGAAGGTCTCCATGCACAGGTCCCAGCGGACCGGGTTGGCCACCTGGCCCACCAGCCGCTGCACGACCTCCTGGCCGCCGGTGACGACCTGGCCGTCCTTGTTCGAGACGTACCGGGTGTGCGGAGCGGCGGGGGACAGCTCGGCCACCGCGGACTCCAGCGTCGCGACCGCCGGGGCCATGTGCACCGTGTGGAACGCGCCGGCCACCTTCAGCGGGACGACCCGCCGGGTGCCCTCCGGCTTGTCCTCGGCGAGCGCCGCCAGCTGCGCGGCGGTGCCGGCGGCCACGATCTGGCCCGCGCCGTTCACGTTCGCCGGGGTCAGGCCCAGCTTCTCCAGATGCGGCAGGACCGTCTCCGGCTCGCCGCCCAGCAGGGCCGACATGCCGGTCTCGGTGACGGCCGCGGCCTCGGCCATGGCCAGACCGCGCTTGCGTACGAGACCCATGGCGGCCTCGTCCGGCAGTACACCGGTCAGCGCGGCGGCAGCGAGCTCACCGACGCTGTGGCCGGCCGCGGCGCCGACGAGCGACGCGAAGTCCTCCGGCGTGGCGAAGAGCTGCCGCGCGGAGACCAGAGCGGAGGCGACCAGCAGCGGCTGGGCGACGGCGGTGTCACGGATTTCCTCCGCGTCCGCCTTCGTGCCGTAGTGGACCAGGTCGAGGTCGATGGCGTCGGACCAGGCACGCAGCCGGTCCTCGACGCCGGGAAGGTCGAGCCAGGGAGTCAGGAAGCCGGGCGTCTGAGCGCCTTGGCCGGGAGCGACGAGTACGAGCACTCTCACACTCTCTCTTGTGGGAGGTCCCGCCCGCCCGTGGGGACAGGGACGAAGAACCATCGGGGTAATTGTGGGTGTCCGACAAAAGCTTAGGGTTGCGCCTCACCGTCGGCCAGACGCCCCAGGATGAGGGCGATACGCAAGGTGAACGCCGAGCGGACATCGGACGGCGACCATCCGGTGACGTCGGTCACACGTCGGAGCCGGTAGCGCACGGTGTTGGGGTGGACGAAGAGCATCCGCGCCGCCCCCTCCAGGCTGCTCGCCTGCTCCAGATAGACGCTCAAGGTTTCGAGGAGGGCGCTGCCTGCTTCCTCCAGTGGTCTGTAGATCTCCTCCACCAGCTGATCGCGCGCTGCCGGGTCCCCGGCCATCGCGCGCTCCGGCAGCAGATCGTCCGCCAGTACCGGCCGCGGCGCGTCCGGCCACGCCGCGCACGCCTTCAGGCCCGCCGCCGCTGCCTGCGCCGACCGCGTCGCCGCCAGCAGGTCCGAGACCACCGGGCCCGCCACCACGGGACCCGCCGCGAACGGCCCGATCAGTGCTTTCGCCGCCTTCAGCGGCTCGTCCGAACCGCCCGCGATCACCACCAGCCGGGTCCCGAGCACGCCCGTCAGCACCTGCAGCTTCGCGTGCCGCGCAGCCCGCCGGATCGCCTCGACCGTCAGCTCGCTGTCCCCGTCCGGGGCCGTACCGAGCACCACCGCGACATGCTCCGGGGAGTTCCAGCCCAGCGCCGCGGCCCGGGACACCGCGCCCTCGTCCGCCTCACCGGACAGCACGGCGTTGACGACCAGCGACTCCAGCCGCGCGTCCCAGGCGCCCCGGGCCTCCGCGGCCTGCGCGTAGACCTGTGCGGTCGCGAAGGCGATCTCCCGCGCGTACACCAGCAGCGCCTCGCGCAGCACCGATTCGTCACCCGGAGCGGCGACATCGTCGATCGCCGTCTCCATGACCTCGATCGTGGTGCGGACCATCTCCACGGTCTGCCGCAGCGTGATCGCCCGCGTCAGCTCGCGCGGCGCCGTACCGAAGACGTCCGTGGAGATCGCCTGCGGCGTCTCCGGATGCCGGAACCACTCGGTGAAGGCCGCGATGCCCGCCTGCGCCACCAGACCGATCCACGACCGGTTCTCCGGCGGCATCGCCCGGTACCACGGCAGTGTCTCGTCCATGCGGGCGATGGCATGGGCCGCGAGCTTGCCGGAGGACTTCTCCAGGCGGCGCAGGGTCGCGGAGTGCGGGTGGGCGTCGTGCGATGCGGGTTCAGACACGGGCACAAGCCTGCCTTATCGGGGCGGGGTGGTGGCGCGGTGGGGCTACGGTGGCTGAATGCTGTGTTGCCCGGGGGCTGCCCCCGCGGGCCCCCGGCCGGGGCCTCGACCGGGGCCGGCCGGCTCGGATCAGGAAAGCCAGGAAAGGCGGACACGGGTGATCGAGGTACGGAGAAGCGACGAGCGGTACCGGGGCGGGGACGCCGACGCCGGCATCGACACGCGGCACGCCTTCTCCTTCGGACCGCACTACGACCCCGACAACATCCGCTTCGGCGCGATGATCGCCTGCAACGAGGAGCGCCTCGCACCCGGCGCCGGCTTCGACGAACACCCGCACAGCAACACCGAGATCATCACCTGGGTCGTCGAGGGCGAACTGACCCACCGCGACACCACCGGGCACGAGACGCTCGTACGGCCCGGCGACGTCCAGCGGCTCAGCTCCGCCGCCGGCGTACGGCACGTCGAACGCAACGACTCCGACGCACCGCTGCGCTTCGTCCAGATGTGGCTGGCCCCCACCGCCTCCGGCGGCGAGCCCGACTACGAAGTGGTGCGCGGCATCGCCGACGGCACCCCGTACGCCGTGCCGCGCGCCGACGCGATGCTGCACGTACGGCGGCTCGCCGCGGGCGACCGTACGGCCGTACCGGACGGCGCGCGGATCTACGTGCACGTCGTACGCGGCGCGGTACGCCTCGGCGACGCGCTCACCGACGGCGGCCCGGCGCTGCTGGAGGCGGGCGACGCGGCGCGCGTCACCGACGCCAAGGAGCTGGAGCTGACCGCGGAGTCGGCGGCGGAGCTCCTGATGTGGGAGATGCGGGAGGAGCCCACGTACGGCTGAGGTGTGTGCCCCGGCCTCAGGCCGCCCGCAGGTCCGCCAGTACCGCGTCCGTGAAGGGCGGCCACGCCTCGATCGCCCACGGCCCGAACGCGCGGTCCGCGAGCGCGGCGCAGGCGGCGCCCGCGTCCGGGTCCACCCACAGGAACGTTCCGGCCTGTCCGAAGTGCCCGAATGTACGCGGCGAGGACCCGGCGCCCGTCCAGTGCGGCGCCTTTCCGTCCCGGATCTCGAAGCCCAGCCCCCAGTCGTTCGGCTTCTGGTTGCCGTACCCCGGCAGCACGCCCGACAGCCCCGGGAAGACCACCGACGTCGCCGCGTCCAGCGTCTCGCGCGCCAGCAGCCGCGGCGCCAGCAGCTCGGCGCCGAAGCGCGCCAGGTCGGCGGCGGTCGACACGCCGTCCTTGGCCGGCGAACCGCCCTCCGGCAGCTCGGTCGCCGTCATGCCCAGCGGATCGAGCACGGCCTCCTTCAGGTACTGCGGGAAGGGGATGTCCGTGGCCTTCGTGAGGTGCTCGCCCAGCGCCTCGAAACCGGCGTTGGAGTAGATCCGCCGCGAACCGGGCGCGGCCATCACCCGGTCCTCGTCGAACGCCAGCCCGGACGTGTGCGCGAGCAGATGCCGTACCGTGGCGCCGTCCGGGCCTGCCGGCTCGTCCAGCTCGACCGCGCCCTCCTCCACCGCGAGCAGCGCCGCGTACGCGGCCAGCGGCTTGGTCACGGAGGCCAGCGCGAAGCGGTGCTCCTGCGGCCCGTGCGCACCGGCCACCGTGCCGTCGGCTCGTACGACGACCGCCGCAGCAGTGGGCACCGGCCAGTTCTCGATCATCCGCAGGCTCTCCATGGCGCCCAGCGTAACTTCCTCAAGATTGCGCCAAGTCTTCGCTTGCTTGGAGTGCACTCCAGCTCTTTAGCGTTGTCAGCGGCGTGAGCGAAACGGCGAACGGGAGAGACGGCATGACGGTCATGGAGAGCGCTCCGGTCACGGCCCCGGCGAAGCCGCGCAACTGCGCCGGCCTGCGGGACGGTCCACGGCGGCCGGACGGCCAGGACCAGTACACGATCAGCGAGGTCGTCGGCCTCACCGGGCTCAGCGCCCACACCCTGCGCTGGTACGAACGCATCGGCCTGATGCCGCACGTCGACCGCACCCACACCGGGCAGCGCCGCTTCACCAACCGTGACCTGGACTGGCTGTCCCTGGTGGGCAAGCTACGGCTGACCGGCATGCCGGTCGCCGACATGGTCCGCTACGCCGAACTGGTCCGCGAAGGCCCGGCGACCTTCGCCGCACGGGAGCGGCTCCTCACGGCACACCGTGAGGACGTCCGGCAGCGGATCGACGAACTGCGCGACACGCTGGCCGTCCTGGACTACAAGATCGACCTGTACGCCGACGCCCGCCTGGGATCGGAGGGTGAGCTCTGACGTGGCTGAGCCCTGCCTGCGGAGAGAGCGGGGCGGGGGCGGGGCACGTGCGGGTGGTTTGGGGCGGGGGCGGGGCGCCTACTTGGGGCGTGGGGGAGGGCCCCACTCATCCCATACCCAGGGCGAAGAGGGCGAAGCTGGCGGAGAGGGCCGCGGTGGTGGCGCGCAGGGCGCGGCTCGCGCTCCAAGGGGCTTCGAAGCGGCGGGTGACGAGGGTGAGGGCGGCCAGCGTCAGGGCGAAGAGGGGGAGCCAGACCAGGCGGGTGAGCAGCCAGGCCGCTGAGTCGGGCGGCGTGGTCAGGCCGGGGAGCGGGCCGAAGTACGACGACGGCACCGCTACCGCCAGCATCGCGGTCTGGTGCCAGCAGAAGACGGTCATCGCGCAGAGGTTGACGACCACGACCGGCGCCCACAGCGCCGGCCGGCGCAGCAGCGCGGCGATCCGGTCCCGCAGCAGGACGGCGGCCCCGCACTGTATCGCCGCCAGCGCCGGGACCAGCAGCGACGGCGGGTGCGAGTTCGTCCGGGCGGTGCCCGGGACGCCGACCATGCTCGCGGGGTAGTGGAAGACCAGGAGGAGGACGGCGAACACGGCCGCGCCGCCGGTCAGCAGCGTCCACGCGGCGCGCCTGCCGAGCCTTCCCCGCTGCCGCTGTCCGGACGGCGTGGGGGTGGCTCCTTCGCCCCAGCAGACGCCGAGTTGGTACGCGAACAGCCAGCCGGGGAGCAGGTTGAGCAGCGCGAGCCAGGACGGTACGGCGGCGGCGTACGGGCCGTACCGCAGGAAGTCGACCACCGCGACGGCCGCGAACAGCGGCGCGGCCGACCATGGTCCGAGCCGGCGCGCGGCGCGCACGCAGTACGGCGTGAGCGCCGTGACCCCGGCGTACACGCCCACGAACCACAACGGCTGCACGACCAGCGTCGCCCCCGTCCGCAGCGTCGCCTCCGGCACCCCGACGGCGGACAGTACCCCGATCAGCAGCGCCCATATGGCCGTTACGGCGAGCGCCGGGCGGCCCAGGCGGGCCAGCCGGCCGCTCAGCCAGCGCGCGGTGGACTCCCCGCGCCCGCTCGCGCGCCGGTAGGACAGCACCGAGGAGTACCCGCCGACCAGGAAGAAGATCCCCAGTAGCTGGAGCACCCAGCTCACCGGCGCGAGGAAGCCGAGTGCGGACAGCGCGCTGGCGTTGTGCAGTGCGCCGTCGGCGTCCCGGGTGAAGCCGCCGGCCAGCCAGTGCCCGGTCGGCACGGCGAGCAGCGCGAGCGCTCGCAGCCCGTCGATCCCGCGGTCGCGGTGTGCGGGGGTGCGGCGCTCGACGGCGGCCACGGCCCTGCGGAGCGGGCCGTGCTGCTCTCCGGGGTTCGGTAACGCGGTGGTCATGGCGGTCTCCTTGGCCGAGGGCGTGCTCAGCGCACGCGGGAGGGGCGGCCGAGCACGATGTCGGCGAAGCCGTCCAGGGAGTCGGTGCCGGGGACGAGGTAGCCGGTGTGGCCCTCGGCGCGGTCGGCAGCGACGCGGCGCGCGCCGAACGCGGGGTCGGTCGGGTCGGTGCCATGGCCCAGGCCCAGCACCTCGACGTTCGGGATGTTGCCGATCCAGTCCGAGGCGTCCCGGGCCGCCCACACCCGCCCGCCGGCGTGCAGGTCGGCGGCGCGCTCCGTACGCGCCCCCGGCGAGCCGAAGAGGATCACGTCGCCGACCGCGCTCCGTCCGGCGCGGGGCGACGCCAGGCCGCACACGACCGAGCCGTAGCTGTGGCAGAGCAGGGCGGGCGCCGGGGCGCCGGTCGCGGCGAGCCCCGTCAGCAGCCGGGCCAGCCGCGGCGCGCCGGCCTCCGCGAGCCGCCCCGTCGCGGCGTCCGGGCCGAGCCCGACCGGCGTGGTGTAACCGGCCCAGGCGATCACCGCGGTGGGCGTCGCCGGGTCCTCGGCGGACATCCGGGCGCGCAGCGAGGCCGCCATGGCGGTCGGGGTGCCGTACCGGTCCCGCTCGCGGTCGAACGAGCCGAGGTCGATGTCCGAGCCGGGCACGATCACCGCCGTGCGCCGGGCCGCGCCGAGGTCTCCGTACACCTCGGCGACCTGGCCCCGGCCGCGCGGGTCGAAGAAGAGGATCTGCCGCCCGGGGGCGAGGAGTTCGGTGCAGCGGGCGGCCAGCGCGCGGGCCCGGCTGCGCTCTTCGGCGGCGCGGGCGGGGTCGTTTGCGCGGGCGTACAGTCGGGCGCGTTCGGCCCGCAGGGCGCGGGCGTTCGCGCGGTAGCGCAGCCGTACGGGCGCGCCGTCCAAGGTGCCCACGGTCATCGGGTGCCGCTCGGCGAGCCGTTGCCGCTCCGCCTCGGTCAGACCGGCGAAGAAGCGGGCGACGGCGGCGGGCGAGGCGGTCGCCGGGTCGGGCAGCGGCCGGCCGAGCGTGTGGTCGGCGCGCCAGGCGGCGGCGCCCGGCGCGGGTCCGGTGACGGCGGTCTGCTCGCTGCCGACGGCCCAGCCGCCGGTGGCGGCGACGAGCGCGGCCGCCACGAGGAGGGCGGCGATCCCGCGGCGCCGCCGGTTACCGGTCCGTGTGCCGGACCGCGTACCGGCCTGTGGCGCGGTGGTACGTGGCGCAGCGGTGCGCGGCGGCATCCTTGGTCTCCCTCTCCAGGCGGCGTGGCGGAGGGAAACGTAGGGAGGGGGCCGGTGGTGCGGCGTCACACCATGGAGCCAACTGCGCGGTGATACCGGGGTAGGGGGTGGGCCGCCACGGCCGGGTGCGGCGCCGTGGTGGCTGGGCGCGCCCACGCGGCGGAGCCGCATATCGACGCTCCCCGCGCCCCTATGGGGCGCCCGGCGTCACCAGCCCCGACTCGTACGCGAAGATCACGGCCTGAGCGCGGTCGCGCAGGTCCAGCTTGGCCAGCACCCGCCCGATGTGGGTCTTCACCGTCTGCTCGGCCAGCACCAGTTCGGCCGCGATCTCCTGGTTGGACAGGCCGCGCGCGATCAGCTCCAGCACCTCGGTCTCGCGCGCGGTGAGCCCGTTCAGGCGCAGCGCGGTGCGGTCCTTGCGGGGTGCAGGCCGCTGCCGCGCGAAGTCGGCGATCAGGCGGCGGGTCACCGAGGGGGCGAGCAGCGCCTCGCCCGCCGCCACGATCCGTACCGCGGAGATCAGATCGGCCGGCGGCGCGTCCTTCAGCAGGAAGCCGGACGCGCCGGCGCGCAGCGCTTCGTATACGTAGTCGTCGACGTCGAAGGTGGTGAGCATCAGCACCTTCGGGCGGTGCGCGACGCCCGGGGGCGGGGACAGCAGCTGCCTGGCCGCCTCCAGGCCGTCCATCTCCGGCATCCGGACGTCCATCAGCACCACGTCGGGGTGGGTGCGGCGGCTCAGCTCCACCCCGTCCACCCCGTCTGCCGCGTCGCCGACGACGTCGATGTCGCTCTGCGCGGCGAGCAGCGCGGCGAAGCCCGCCCGCACCATGGCCTGGTCGTCAACGATGATCACGCGGGTGGTCATGCGCGCGTCGGGTCCTTCCCCGTCGGGGGCTCCGTGAGCGGGAGCCGGGCGGCGACACGGTAACCCCCGTCCGGCAGGGGACCGGTGTCCAGGGTGCCGCCCAACAGGCGTACCCGCTCGCGCATTCCGACCAGTCCATGGCCCGTTCCGGTCGTCTCCAGTGGCTCGGCGGCGTGCGGCGGCGGGTCGTTGACGACCAGGACCGTCAGGCCGGTGCGGTCCGGCGCGACCGAGACGCGGGTGCGCGCGCCGGGCGCGTGCCGTACGACGTTCGACAGCGCCTCCTGCACGATCCGGTACCCCGACAGGCCGACGGCGGGCGGGAGTTCGCCGAGCGCCCGAGAGAGCGTCAATTCCACCGGCACACCGGCGCGTACGGTCCCCTCCACCAGCCGCTCCAGCTGATCCAGGCCCGGCTGCGGCGCCTTCTCGGGACCGCCGTGCTGTTCGCTCTCCTCGCTGCGCAGCACGCCCAGCAGCCGGCGCATCTCGCCCAGCGACTCGCGCGCCGTCGCGGCGATCGTCCCGAACTCCTCGGCGGCTTCCGGCGGGAGCCCCTGGAGGCGGTACGGCGCGCTGTCCGCCTGCACCGTGATCACCGACATGTGGTGCGCGACGACGTCGTGCAGCTCGCGGGCGATGCGGGTGCGCTCCTCCAGCAGCGTGCGCCGGGCGCGCTCCGCCTCGCTGATCGTTTCCTGTGCCGCCAACTGCCGCCGCGCGTCGCCGCGTTCCCGCAGTGCGCCCGCCAGCAGCAGCACCACGCCGGAGAGTACGAAGAGCAGCAGCCAGGTGGCGTCGGAGCGGGCGGGCCGGAGGAAGCCGAAGAGGATGCCGGCCGCGCCGGTGGCGAGCCACACGGCCAGCAGCACACGGCGCCGCTCGCGCAGCCCGAGGGCGAGCGACAGGGCGAGGTACCCCACGATCGTGGGCGGCGGCCAGGGCCAGATGGTGCCCGGGGCGGCGGGGACGGTCGCCAGGGCCAGCGCGGCGGCCAGGTCGGCCGCGTAGATCACCCCCCATGCCTGCAGCGGGCGGCTGACCGCCAGCAGCAGCGGGAGGGTCTGGGCGACGCCGAGCGCACCGGCCAGACCGCTGTTCATGCCGTAGTCGCTGCCCAGCACGAGGATGGTGCTCGGCAGCAGCGAGACGGTGAACACGAAGGCGACGACGTACGGCAGCCACCGCAGCCAGCGGGGCCGGTCCGCGCCGAAGAGGGGCTCGGGGGAAGGGGAGGACGTGGACATCGCCGGATCAGCGTATGGGGCCGGGCCCCGGCGGGGCGTCATACTGCGGTCGTCAGTACGAGGTCATACCCGGGTATCAGGCCGCCGTACGGAGCCTCATCACATCACCGTACGAAGCCCTACAGCTCCGCCAGTAGCTCGGCCTTCTTCGCGCTGAATTCGGCGTCCGTCAGCAGCCCCGCGTCGTGCAGCTCGCCGAGCTGGCGTATGCGGTCGGCGATGTCGGCGGGGCCGCGGTGCGGCTCCAGGGGACGGCACTGCGGCGCGGGCGCGGGAGCCGGGCCCGCGGACCGTACGGCCTGCAGGACGGCCGCGGCGAACGGCAGCGACTCGTGGACCGGGCCGTAGCCGAGGCCGAAGATCACTGAGGCCGGGTCCTGTTCGGCGCCGTCCCGGCTCTCCTCTTCGGCCCCGTGCGCCAGCAGGCGCAGATAGCCGTTGTGCCACGCGCCGGGCGGCGTGGGCGCCGAGCTGCCGTTCTCCGGGGAGCGCCACACCACGCCGGACAGCCCGTCGACCGGAAAGCTCTGGTCACCGGACTTCCACTTCGCGGACGAGGCGCCGGTCCAGAACCAGCGGAACGCCACCGAGCTGCCGTCGAAGGACGCCTTGCCGTCGTACGCCTTGAAGGTCAGCGGCGGCTCCGGGGCCGCCACGAGGTGCTGCTCGGCGGCCGCGTCCGGGCCGAGGAGGCCGGTGAGCCGGTCGCGGTAGTACTCCGCCCGGTCGGCGCGGTCGGCGGGGAGCACCAGGCGGTACGGGTCGGCGTCGTCCTTGAGCTGGCCGTCGGCGGCATCCATCAGCGGGTCGGCGCCCGGCCGGGGCCGGGCATGCAGGACCACCGTCCCGCGCCTGCCCCGCGAGAGCCGCACCGAGCTCAGCGCTTCGTAGGGGATGCGGCGCTCGCCGAGCGCCTGGAACAGCTTGGGCTTGCGGATCCCCCGTTCGAAGCGGATGAGCACGGAGTCCGTGTCGAACTCCCAGACGGCATGAAAACCGGCCAGCACATCACCCATGCGGTTCATCGTAAGCGGCGGGCGGCCCGCCCGTCCCCCTTCCGTACAGCACCGTGCTACGCGCGTCACGCCGTTCCCCGGCCTCGTTGTCCGGCCCGTTTGCGCGGCGCCGGCCGTTCGCCGGTCCCGTACAGTGCCGGGCCGGCCCTCACGCCAGGTCGGCCGCGCAGTCCCCGTCGTCGGTCGCGCAGCTCACGCCCGCGACCGCGCCGACCCCGACGAGAGCGAAGTTGGTCAGACTCTGCGTCCCGCGGGCGAAGTACCCCGCGTGCCCGTCCGCGCCCGCCGCGGACAGCACCCGGGAGCCGAACGCCGGGTCCACCGGGTCGGCGCCGTGCCCCAGCCCGCCCAGCTCCAGGTTCGGCACGTCCTGGATCCAGTCCTCGGAGTCCCGCATCGCCCAGACCCGGGCGGTGGTGTGCAGCGCGGCGGTGTTCCGGGCGCGCATGCCGGGGCTGCCCGCCACCACGATGTCGCCGACCCGGGAGGGCAGCTCGCGGGCCGCCACCCCGCACACCACAGAGCCGTAGCTGTGGCAGAACAGTGAGACGTCGGCGCCCGTCGGCAGCGCGCCGATCATCGACTCCAGGCGCTGTGCGCCCGCCTGTGCCATCTGGCCGGCCGCCGCGTCCACGCCGACACCGGCGGGCGCGGTGTAGTCGGCCCAGGCGATCACGGCGGTGCGGGCGTCGGGACGCACCGCGCGCTCCGCGTCGTACAGCGAGGACGCCATGCCCACCGGGGCCCGGACGGCCTGCTGGGTCCGCTCGAAGTTCACCAGATTGGTGTCCACGCCGGGCACCACGACCGACACCCGGCGGGCGTGCGTGAGATCGCCGAAGACCTCGGCGGCGCGGCCGCCGGCGGCCGGATCGAAGGAGAGGATCTGCCGCCCGGGCCGCATCATCGAGTCGAGGCGGTGCATCAGCCGGCCGGCGTCCTGGCGCCCCTCCGGTGTCAGCCGCGCGTCGTGCGAGCGCCGCGCGGCCTCGTCGCGCGCCTGGTCCATGGCCTTGCGGTTGGCCTGGTAGCGCAGCGTGGCGGGGGCGCCGGCCATGTTGCCGACGGCGAGCGGATAGCGGTCGGCCAGCCGCAGCCGGTCGGCCTTGCGCAGCCCGGCGAAGAACTTGGCGATGCGGTGCGGTCCCGCGGCCGGGTCGGGCAGCCGGTGGCCGTGGAAGGTGGCCCCCGCCCAGGCGGCCCGCGAGCTGGCCAGCGGATTGGTGTCTCCCTTGGTGCCTCTGATGCCCGTCCAGCCGGTCACCGCGAGCATCACGAACACCACCACCAGGGCGAGTGCCGCACGCCAGGCGGAGGACTGCAGAAAACCGGGGGGAGCGCCGAGCTCGGAGAAGGAAGTCACCGCGGGACAGCCTAGGAGACGGCGTGCGGCGGCCGTGGATTGGGTGAGGCAACTCACGTTTCAGTGTGGGTCATTAGGGTCACAACGGACACTTGGCGCCCATTTGTCCTGCTCACGCGTGCGGTGACATGCTCAGCTGGTCGTGCTAAGGGGCGGTTTTCCGCCACTCGCCCGCGATCGCCGGAACGATGCCGTCCAGATGCTGCTCGGTGGTCGCGCGGATGGACTCCACGCTGCACTCCCCGGCCTCGCCCCACAGCCGCCCGGCCAGCCGCATCACGCCGCTGAACGCCGCCACCACGATGCGCGGCCGCGGGTCGGTCTCCACGTCCAGGCCCTCGCGCCGGGCGATGACCGTGGCGATCAGCTCCTCCAGGTCGGAGCTGCGCCGCAGATGCGCGGCGACCAGCGCGGGTGTCGACTCGATCATCTGGTACGTCCGCATGTGCAGCTCGACCGGGATGATCGACTCGATCACCTGACCGAGGTCGTCCCAGGCCAGCAGGACGGCGTTGCGGAGTGCCTCCAGCGGGGCCTCGGCGGCCGGGCGGGCCCGCAGGGCCTCCAGGAAGCGCGCCTCCACTATCTCCTGGACGGCGAAGACCACGTCTTCCTTGGTGGTGAAGTACCGGAAGAACGTCCGCTGGGAGACGTCGACCGCCTCGGCGATCTCGTCGATCGTCGTGCGGTCGTACCCCTGCTGCGTGCACAGCTCCAGCGCCGCGCGGATCAGCGCGTCGTGCGTACGCCGCTTCTTCCGCTCGCGCAGCCCGCACCGCAGCCCCTCACGCGGCGTCATCTCGGCCCTCATGCGCCGCCCTCCTTGGTGGATCACTGCTGCTCACGATACCTGTGAGCTAACTGACAGTTACTGACGAACGAAACGCTTTGTCAACTGTCAGTGGCTGACATTATTGTCGGGGCATGAGCTCACAGACCCCGGTAGTCGAGGCGATACCGGACATACCGACCCCGGAACCGCGCAGGGGCCTGCGTGGCCATCCCTGGCTGACCCTCTTCTCCGTCGCGATCGGCGTGATGATGGTGGCGCTCGACGGCACCATCGTCGCCATCGCCAACCCCGCCATCCAGCAGGACCTCGGCGCCTCGCTCGCCGACGTCCAATGGATCACCAACGGGTACCTCCTCGCGCTCGCCGTCGCGCTGATCACGGCCGGCAAGCTCGGTGACCGCTTCGGCCACCGGCAGACCTTCCTCATCGGCGTGGTCGGCTTCGCGCTCGCCTCCGGAGCCATCGGCCTGTCCAGCGAGGTGTCGCTGGTCATCGTCTTCCGCGTACTGCAGGGCCTCTTCGGCGCGCTGCTGATGCCGGCCGCGCTCGGCCTGCTGCGCGCGACCTTCCCGGCCGAGAAGCTCAACATGGCCATCGGCATCTGGGGCATGGTCATCGGCGCGTCCACCGCCGGCGGCCCGATCGTCGGCGGCCTGCTCGTCGAGCACGTCAACTGGCAGTCCGTCTTCTTCATCAACGTGCCCGTCGGCGTCGTGGCCCTCCTCCTCGGCCTGGTGATTCTCAAGGACCACCGCGCGAAGAACGCCCCGCGCTCGTTCGACATCCCCGGCATCGTGCTGCTGTCCGGCGCGATGTTCTGCCTGATCTGGGCGCTCATCAAGGCGGGCGAGTGGGGCTGGGGAGACACCAGGACCTGGGGCTTCCTGATCGGCTCGATCGTGCTCTTCGCGCTCTTCGCCGTGCTGGAGTCCAAGGTCCGCGAGCCGCTCATCCCGCTGCGGATGTTCCGCTCCGTACCGCTCACCGCCGGCACGGTCCTGATGGTGCTGATGGCCTTCGCCTTCATGGGCGGCCTGTTCTTCGTCACCTTCTACCTGCAGAACGTCCACGGGATGAGCCCGGTGGACAGCGGTCTGCACCTGCTCCCGCTCACCGGCATGATGATCGTCGGCTCCCCGCTCGCCGGCGCCATGATCACCAAGTTCGGGCCGCGGGTGCCGCTGGTCGGCGGCATGGTCCTCACCGCCGTCGCGATGTACGGCATGTCCACGCTGGACACCGGCACCGGTACCGGCGCGATGTCGCTCTGGTTCGCCCTGCTGGGCCTCGGCCTCGCGCCCGTCATGGTCGGTGCCACCGAGGTCATCGTCGGCAACGCGCCCATGGAGCTCTCCGGCGTCGCGGGCGGCCTCCAGCAGGCCGCTATGCAGGTCGGCGGCAGCCTCGGTACGGCCGTACTGGGCGCGGTGATGTCCTCCCGGGTGACCGGCGAACTGCCGGACAACTGGAACGCCGCGCACCTGCCGCCCATCCCGGCGACCCAGCTGGACAAGGCCGCCGACGCGGTCGCCGTCGGCATGGCGCCGGTCCCCAAGGGCACCCCGGCACCCTTCGCCGAGAAGATCACCGCGGTCGCGCACGACACGTTCATCTCCGGCATGGGGCTCGCGTTCACGGTCGCCTGTGGTGTCGCGATTGTCGCGGCGGCGGTGGCGGTCCTGACCAAGCGCGGTGCGAATGCGCCTGAGGGCGCGGGGGTCGGACACATCTAGGCCGGTGCCCCGTGTGCGGCGCCGTTGTGGTTGCTCGCGCAGTTCCCCGCGCCCCTGAAGGGGCGGCAATCTCCGGGTCTCGTCTTCCCTCATCCGGGTGGGCGGGGCCCGGATGCGTTCGCCACGTACTGGTGGGACCGACAGCTTGGCCCCGGAACGATCGTCACACGATCACGATTCGGGGGGACCCTCATGCGTACGACACTTCTCGTGGCCGCGCTCGGTACGGCCGCACTGTTCAGCACGCCCTTCGCCGCGGACGCGGCCTCAGGGGGCTGTGCCGCCGGGCAGCTCTGTCTCTGGCCGAAGACGGGGTACGAAGGGCCGCGCGAGACCCATGAGCTCTCGGACACCGACATCGAGAGCTGTGTGCCGCTGCCGGACGGCCGCCCCGCGCGCTCCTTCGTGAACCGCACGGGACGGCCCGTGACCGCCTTCCAGAGCGCCGAGTGCGCCGAGACCGGTGAGTTCGACACGTATCCGGGCGGCGGGACGTATGTACCGGACTCGCCGTACGCGGTACGGGCGTTCAAGATCGCGGAGCGCTGAGTCCGGCCCGCCGGAACGGTGAAGGGCCCGGGCAGCCATGCTGCCCGGGCCCTTTACACCGGAAAAACCACCGCGGAGCGGTTACGCGTCGCCGCCCGCCTCGCCGGCCTCCGCCGCCGAGACGTCCAGCAGCTGGTACCGGTCCACGGCCTTCTTCAGGTCCGAGCGGTCGATCTTGCCTTCCTTGGCGAGCTCGGTGAGCACGCCCAGCACGATCGACTGCGCGTCGATGTGGAAGAAGCGGCGCGCCGCGCCACGGGTGTCGGCGAAGCCGAAGCCGTCCGCACCCAGCGACTGGTACGTACCGGGCACCCAGCGCGCGATCTGGTCCGGAACCGCACGCATCCAGTCGGACACGGCCACGAACGGACCCTCGGAGCCGGAGAGCTTCCGCGTCACGTACGGGACGCGCTGCTCCTCCTCCGGGTGCAGGAGGTTGTGCTCCTCCACCTCGACGGCCTCGCGGCGCAGCTCGTTCCAGGAGGTCGCCGACCAGACGTCCGCCTTGACGTTCCACTCCTCGGCGAGGATCTTCTGGGCCTCGATCGCCCACGGCACGGCCACGCCGGACGCCATGATCTGCGCCGGGATGGAGCCCTCGGAGCCGGTCGCGACCTTGTGGATACCGGCGAGGATGCCCTCGACGTCCACGTCCTCCGGCTCGGCCGGGTGGACGATCGGCTCGTTGTAGACCGTGAGGTAGTAGAAGATGTCCTCGCTGTTCTCGCCGTACATGCGGCGCAGACCGTCCCGGACGATGTGCGCGATCTCGAACCCGTAGGCCGGGTCGTAGGCGACGCACGCCGGGTTGGTCGAGGCGAGCAGCTGGGAGTGGCCGTCGGCGTGCTGCAGACCCTCACCGGTCAGGGTCGTACGGCCGGCGGTCGCACCCAGGACGAAACCGCGCGCCAGCTGGTCGGCCATCTGCCAGAACTGGTCGCCGGTCCGCTGGAAACCGAACATCGAGTAGAAGACGTACACCGGGATCAGCGGCTCGCCGTGCGTGGCGTAGGCCGAGCCCGCCGCGATCAGCGACGCCGTGCAGCCGGCCTCGGTGATGCCGTCGTGCAGCATCTGGCCGGTCGGTGACTCCTTGTACGCCAGCAGCAGCTCGCGGTCGACCGACTCGTAGATCTGGCCCAGCGGGTTGTAGATCTTCGAGGTCGGGAAGAACGCGTCCATGCCGAAGGTGCGGTACTCGTCCGGCGCGATCGGCACGAAGCGCTTGCCGATCTCCTTGTCCCGCATCAGGTCCTTCAGGACGCGGACGAACGCCATGGTCGTGGCGATCTTCTGCTGGCCCGAGCCCTTCTTGGCGGTCGCGTAGGCCTTGTCGCCCGGGAGCTGCAGCGGCTTCGCGCGCACGACACGGGTCGGGACGTACCCGCCGTTCGCCTTGCGGCGGTCGTGCATGTACTGGATCTCTTCGGAGTCCCGGCCCGGGTGGTAGTACGGCGGGTTGCCGTCCTCCAGGTCCTTGTCCGGGATCGGCAGGTGCAGCCGGTCGCGGAACATCTTCAGGTCGTCGACCGTCAGCTTCTTCATCTGGTGGGTCGCGTTGCGGCCCTCGAAGTTCGGGCCGAGCGTCCAGCCCTTGACGGTCTGCGCGAGGATCACGGTCGGCTGGCCCTTGTGCGCCTTGGCCGCCGCGTACGCCGCGTAGATCTTCTTGTGGTCGTGACCGCCGCGGCCCAGGTGCAGGATCTGGTCGTCGGTCATGTTCTCGACCATCTTGCGCAGCCGGTGGTCGTCACCGAAGAAGTGCTCGCGGATGTACGCACCGGTCTCGGTGGCGTACGTCTGGAACTGGCCGTCCGGCGTGGTGTTCAGCTTGTTGACCAGCACGCCGTCGCGGTCCTGGGCGAGCAGCGGGTCCCAGGAGCGGTCCCAGACCAGCTTGATCACGTTCCAGCCGGCGCCGCGGAACTGCGACTCCAGCTCCTGCATGATCTTGCCGTTGCCGCGGACCGGACCGTCCAGGCGCTGCAGGTTGCAGTTGACGACGAAGGTGAGGTTGTCCAGGCCCTCACGCGCGGCGATGGACAGCTGGCCGAGCGACTCCGGCTCGTCCATCTCGCCGTCGCCGAGGAACGCCCACACATGGCTGTCGGAGGTGTCGGCGATGCCGCGCGCCTCCATGTAGCGGTTCATCCGGGCCTGGTAGATCGCGCCGAGCGGGCCGAGGCCCATCGAGACGGTCGGGAACTCCCAGAAGTCCGGCATCAGCCGCGGGTGCGGGTAGCTGGACAGGCCGTTGGGGGCCTTGGACTTCTCCTGGCGGAAGGCGTCGAGCTGGTCGGAGCTGAGCCGGTCCAGGAGGTACGCGCGGGCGTACACGCCGGGGGAGGCGTGGCCCTGGAAGAAGATCTGGTCGCCGCCCTTGCCGTCGTCCTTGCCCCGGAAGAAGTGGTTGAAGCCCACGTCGTACAGGGAGGCGGAGGAGGCGAAGGTGGCGATGTGGCCGCCGACACCGATACCGGGACGCTGGGCCCGGGAGACCATGACGGCCGCGTTCCAGCGGGTCGCGTTCAGGACCTTGCGCTCGATCTCCTCGTTGCCGGGGAAGAACGGCTCGTCCTTGGTCGCGATGGTGTTGACGTAGTCCGTGCTGCGCATCTCCGGCACGGCCACGCGCTTCTCGCGGGCCCGCTCGATGAGGCGGAGCATGAGGTAGCGGGCACGTTCCCGGCCTCGCTCATCGACGGCTGCGTCGAGCGAGTCGAGCCATTCCTGGGTCTCTTCAGGATCGAAGTCCGGGACCTGGCTGGGAAGGCCGCCAATGATGATCGGGTTGCGATCGGATCCGGAAGCCACGCTGTTCCTTCACTGTTCTGGTCGTGTCGTACTTTGCGCGCATGTGAGGTCCATGCAGTGCCGAGTACGAGGTCAGATTTCTGTCTCTGCTGGTGTCGCGCCGTCTTCCATCGTGTACCGAGGCACGCGGATACGTCATCTCTACCTGCTGGTAACCGCCCCTGGTGGACGGCCGCCCGCGGGCGCGCCCCCGGGGAGACCAAATCGCAACCATACGCCCATGTCGCGCGCCCCCGGCGTCCGGCCGTACGGTTATCGAACACCCGCATGCGGGCTGTCCGTGCCCCTCGCCGGGCCCGGTCGCGCGCGTGTACCCCACAAGGCAGGCACGACGCTGTGGCGTGAATCACCGCAGCACGGGGTAGAAGAGGTCGCAGTTGCGGCGAGACGGCCGTATCCGTCACCGTTTTGGCGGTCCGGAGGGCCGGGTACTTGCGCGATTCGCCCCGCCCGTGTGGACTACGCCCAATGCCCCGCGCACGCGCGAGGGGTATGGCATATCCACAAGACATGACAGGAGGCAATCCGTGAGCGCGACCGCGGACCACGCGGAGGAGCGGACCAACCCGGCCGTCAGGCTGGGGTTCGAGCCCGGACAGGTGGTCCAGGAGATCGGCTACGACGATGACGTCGAGCAGGAGCTCCGTGAAGCCATTGAGGCCGTGATCGGCCAGGAGATCGTTGACGAGGACTACGACGACGTCGCCGACGTCGTCGTGCTGTGGTTCCGCGATGACGACGGCGACCTCACGGACGCGCTGGTGGATGCCATCGGTCTGATCGATGAGGGCGGCGAGATCTGGTTGATGACGCCCAAGACCGGCCGTGACGGCTACATCGAGCCGAGCGACATCAACGAGGCCGCGCAAACAGCGGGTCTGTCTCAGACCAGGAGCATCAACGCGGGCAAGGACTGGAGCGGCAGCCGGCTGGTCACGCCGAAGACCGCCAAGTCCGGCAAGCGCTGAGCCGTCCGCCGGCACGTCCCGAGCCCCCTTCCGCAGCTTTCCCCCGGCCCCCGTGCCCCGGGAAGGCCGTCCGGAAGGGGGCTCGACGCGTCTCCGGACGAGGGTCGCCACGTAGGGTTGGCGGGTATCTGTCCAGCACCTGCGAAGGGAAACAGAACCCATGGCGATCGAGGTCGGCGCGAAGGCTCCGGAGTTCGAGCTGAAGAACCAGCACGGGGAGACCGTCAAGCTCTCCGACTTCCGCGGCGAGAAGAACGTCGTGCTGCTCTTCTACCCCTTCGCCTTCACCGGCGTGTGCACCGGCGAGCTGTGCGCCCTGCGCGACGAGCTGCCCACGTTCGTCAACGACGACGTGCAGCTGCTCGCCGTTTCGAATGACTCCCCGTTCTCGCTGCGCGTCTTCGCCGAGCAGGAGGGCCTGGAGTACCCGCTGCTGTCGGACTTCTGGCCGCACGGCGAGGTTTCCCGCGCGTACGGCGTCTTCGACGAGGAGAAGGGCTGCGCGGTGCGCGGCACCTTCATCATCGACAAGGAGGGCGTGGTCCGCTGGACGGTCGTCAACGGCCTGCCCGACGCGCGTGACCTGAACGAGTACGCCAAGGCACTCGGCGCCCTCTGAATCGGCACCTGCGAGCCGGCATCTGCTGATTCGACACCCCTCCGGGCCGACAACGCGTCATCGGCGGGAACCGGTCACTAGGATCAATTCGTTGTTCTGATGCCATGCACGACGGGGGCGAATGCGTACCCCTCGAACTATGGGAGGACTCGTGGGAGTCAGCCTCAGCAAGGGCGGCAACGTCTCGCTGACGAAGGAAGCCCCCAATCTGACCGCGGTCATCGTCGGTCTGGGCTGGGACGCGCGTACCACCACCGGTACCGACTTCGACCTCGACGCCAGCGCGCTGCTGGCCAACGACCAGGGCAAGGTCGGCAACGACCAGAACTTCGTGTTCTTCAACAACCTGAAGAGCCCGGACGGGTCGGTCGAGCACACCGGGGACAACATCACCGGTGAGGGCGAGGGTGACGACGAGCAGATCAAGGTGAATCTGGCCGGTGTGCCGGCCGATGTCGCCAAGATCGTGTTCCCGGTGTCGATCTACGACGCCGAGACCCGGCAGCAGAGCTTCGGCCAGGTGCGCAACGCCTTCATCCGCGTGGTGAACCAGGCCGACGGCACCGAGCTTGCGCGCTACGACCTGAGCGAGGACGCCTCGACCGAGACCGCCATGGTCTTCGGCGAGCTGTACCGCAACGGCGCGGAGTGGAAGTTCCGGGCCATCGGCCAGGGTTACGCCTCCGGCCTGCGCGGCATCGCGCAGGACTTCGGCGTGAACGTCTGACCGAGGACGCACATTTGCCCGGCGCCGTACGCCCCCTGGGGAGTGCGGCGCCGGGCGCGCTTGAGAGCAGAGCACCGACACCGGGGAGGAAGCGAAGAACATGAGCGTCACACTCGCCAAGGGGGGAAACGTCTCCCTCTCGAAGGCCGCTCCCAATCTCACGCAGGTCATGGTCGGCCTCGGCTGGGACGCGCGTTCCACGACCGGCGCGCCGTTCGACCTGGACGCCAGCGCCCTGCTGTGCACCAGCGGCCGGGTGCTCGGGGACGAGTACTTCGTCTTCTACAACAACCTCAAGAGCCCGGACGGCTCCGTCGAGCACACTGGCGACAACCTCACCGGCGAGGGTGAGGGCGACGACGAGTCGCTGCTCGTGGACCTCTCCAAGGTCCCGGACCGGGTGGAAAAGATCGTCTTCCCGGTCTCGATCCATGACGCCGATGCGCGCGGCCAGAGCTTCGGGCAGGTCAGCAACGCTTTCATCCGGGTGGTGAACCAGGCCGACGGCACCGAGCTGGCGCGCTACGACCTCAGCGAGGACGCCTCCACGGAGACCGCGATGATCTTCGGTGAGGTTTACCGGTACGGCGGGGAGTGGAAGTTCAGGGCAGTCGGGCAGGGGTACGCGTCGGGCTTGCGAGGCATCGCTCTAGACTTCGGGGTCAACGTTTCGTAAAGCGCCGTCCGCCCGTGCGCGGGGGACCCCATACAACAAGGGATTGGGTAGGAAGTGCTCCTGAAAACCTTTGGCTGGTCATTCGCCGTCACGGTGGCGGGCTTGGCCTTGGCCGGCGTCCTCTGGGGGTGGCGGGGGCTCGCGATCGTCGGGATCCTCTCGATCCTGGAGATCTCGCTCTCGTTCGACAACGCCGTCATCAATGCGGGCATCCTGCGGAAGATGAATGCCTTCTGGCAGAAGATCTTCCTGACCATCGGCATCCTGATCGCCGTGTTCGGCATGCGGCTGGTCTTCCCGGTCGTCATCGTGGCCGTCACGGCCAAGCTGGGCCCGATCGAGGCCGTCAACCTCGCCATCAACGACAAGGCGCAGTACGAGCATCTCGTCACCGCCGCCCACCCGGCCATCGCGTCCTTCGGCGGCATGTTCCTGCTCATGATCTTCCTCGACTTCATCTTCGAGGAGCGGGAGCACAAGTGGCTGACCTGGCTGGAGAAGCCGCTGGCCAAGCTCGGCAGGCTCGAGACCCTCTCGATCATCGTCGCGCTGGTCGTGCTGCTGGTCACGGCCATGACCGTGGCCACCAACGCGGCGCACGGTGCCGGTGACAAGAGCGCCACGGTGCTGCTCTCCGGCGTCGCAGGCCTGCTCACGTACCTCCTCGTCGGCGGCATCTCCGGCTACTTCGAGAACAAGCTGGAGGACGCCGAGGAAGACGCGGACGAGGGCGCGGAGACCGCGCCCGCCAAGAAGAGCGGCAACGGCGCGGTCGTCGGCCTGGCCGGCAAGGCTGCGTTCTTCATGTTCCTCTACCTCGAGGTCATCGACGCGTCCTTCTCCTTCGACGGCGTCATCGGCGCCTTCGCCATCACCAACGACATCTTCGAGATGGCGCTGGGTCTGGGCATCGGCGCGATGTACATCCGGTCGCTGACCGTCTTCCTCGTCAACAGGGGCACCCTGGACGAGTACGTCTACCTGGAGCACGGCGCGCACTACGCCATCGGCGCGCTGGCGGTGCTCCTCCTCGTCACCATCAAGTACGAGATCAACGAGGTCATCACGGGCGGGATCGGCGTCCTCCTGATCGCGCTGTCCTTCTTCTCCTCGGTACGCAAGAATCGGACCGAAGGGCCGCCGAGTGCGGGATCTTCTTCGAAACCCGAGGTCAGCTCGGGGGTGTGACCCCGGTCTGATTGAGGAACGCTTCTCTGCGGGGCGGCCACGAGGCACGATGCCTCCGGCCGCCCCGCGGCTGTATCCGGTGTGATCTATGGGGTGGGGCGAAGTGTCGTTCTTGGGGAACTGGCGACGCGGCGGAGCGCCGCAGTTCGACAACGGCGGGGCGTCGTACGTCGTCAAACTGACCAAACGCGATCCCGTGGTCTCGCTGACCAAACAGGGCGCCGCCAGCGGTAACCTCCGGGTCAACCTCTCCTGGCAGATGCGCACCACGGACTTCGCGGAGTACGCCAACAAGCGGCAGAGCCTGTGGCGGCATCCGGGCCGGATCTTCAAGCCCGAAGTGGTGCAGGCGCAGGGGCCGGCGGTCGTGAAGATCGACCTCGACCTGGCGTGCATGTACGAGCTCAAGGACGGCACGAAGGGTGTCGTACAGCCGCTGGGCAACTTCCTCGGCGAGCTCAACAGCCCGCCGTACGTCCAGCTCAGCGGCGACGACCGGTTCGGCTCGGGGTCGGGCGAGACGCTCTACATCAACCTCGACCACCAGGACGAGTTCAAGCGCCTGCTGATCTTCGTCTACATCTACGACGGCACTCCCGCCTTCGACCGCACGCACGCCATCATCACGCTCTACCCGAGCAGCGGGCCGCGGGTGGAGATCGGCCTGGACGAGCGGGCGCCGCAGGCCCGTTCGTGCGCGGTCTTCATGCTGGAGAACGTCAAGGGCGAGCTGACCGTGCGCCGCGAGGTGAAGTACGTCTACGGCTTCCAGGCCGAGCTGGACCGGCTGTACGGCTGGGGCCTGCAGTGGGGGCGCGGCTACAAGAGCCAGGTGTGAACGCCGGGCGCGCCCGCCCGCACGTGAAGCGGGCGGGCGGCGCGCGCCGTGCCGCGTCCGCCCTGCCTCAGCGGCGCTGGAACTGGGGTCCCTGCGGCGGCAGTACCAGCGGCCCGTGCTCCGGCACCGGACCGGTGGGCTGTCCACCGGGTGCGGGCGCGGGCGGCGGGTAGCCGTAGCCGGTGGCCGCGGTCTGCTGCTGCGGGTAGCCGTAGCCGGGCTGTGCCTGGCCGGGGCCCGGCTGCGGGCCCGGATAGCCGTACGCGGGCGGGCCGGGCGGCATGGGCGGCGGCGGGGGCACGTTCTCCGGGTAGCCGTAGCCGCCCGGGCCGGGCGCCGGAGCGCCGGTGGGCTGCGTCGGCGGCGCGAACGCCGCGGCGACGGGCTCCGTGACCCCGGCGGCCGGTTCGGGGAACGGCACCGGCTCCGGCACGGCACGCGTGACGTCCTCGGAGCCGGCCGACGGCGGCCCGGGCACCGCCTGCGTCGCGTCGTCGGCGCCCGGCACGGCTCCCCGCGCCACCGTCGCCCCGTCGGTCCCCTGTGCGGCGCCGAGGGGCTCAGCGGCGTCGTCCGCCGCGTCCTCGCCGTCGTCCACCGAGATCCCGAACTCGGTCGCCAGCCCCACCAGGCCGCTGTCGTACCCCTGGCCCAGCGCGCGGAACTTCCAGGCGTCCGCCCGCCGGTACAGCTCGCCGCAGATCAGCGCGGTCTCGTCGCCGGTCTCCGGCTCCACCTCGAACACTGCCAGTGGTTCCCCGTCGCTCCCGGTCGCGTCGTACAGCACCACTCGTAGATCCGGTACCTGCCCGAACGGGTCGCCGTCCGAGGACGCGGCCACCACCACCCGGTCCACCGACGGGTCCAGCGCCGCGAGATCCGCCTCGACGGTGTCGGTCAGCGCGTCGGGCAGCCGCTTCTTGGGGAGATGACGCACCGCCCCGCTGGGGTGCCGCGGCTGGTTGTAGAACACGAAGTCCGCGTCCGAGCGCACCCGTCCGTCGGCGCCCAGCAGCAGTGCGGAGGCGTCCACGTCGGGCACTCCCGTGCCCGGCGTCCAGCGCAGGACGGCGCGTACGGCAGTGGCGTCCAGGGGTACGTTCGACCCCTTCTGCATGGCGTGCGTCATGACGTCATCCTGCCTGCTGAGCGGGGCGACGGACAACGCGGGGGCGCGCCTGCGCGGCGAAACGGCGGCTCCGGCCCGGCGCGCGGCCCCCTCCCGCCGGGCGCGTGACACGTGAATTTCACCTGCGTGGGAACTTTCCATAGGGGTCCACACGTACGATTACCGACCGGATCCAGACACCGGAAGCCGGGGAAAGCACCGCAGGGGTGGCCGAATCCCGCCCGCACTCGGGGAGTTGTATGCGTCATTTCGGACACCTGCCGCCGGGCCTCCGCGCGACGCTGTTCCACCAAGAGCCCACGGAGTTCACCGCCGACTCCCCGCAGCGGCTGCTCGCCGTCGCGCTCGGCGCCACCCTCTACAGCCCCGCGACCAGGCCACAGCTCGCCGCCGACGTGCTCAAGCAGGCCGCGCGCGGCGTCGTGTCGATGGTGCTGTGCCTGGAGGACTCCATCGGCGACGGCGACGTGGCGGCCGGCGAGGAGAATCTCGTACGGCAGTTCACCGAGCTGGCCGAAATGACAGCCAAGAACACCAAAGAAGCTGAAAGTCCGCTTCCCCTTCTCTTCGTCCGCGTCCGCACCCCCGACCAGATACCGGACCTGGTCCGGCGGCTCGGCCCGGCCGTCCGGCTGCTCTCCGGATTCGTGCTGCCGAAGTTCACCGCGCTGCGCGGCGTGCCGTTCCTGGAGGCCCTCGCCACCGCCGAAGCGGCCTGCGGTCGGCGGCTGTTCGCGATGCCGGTGCTGGAGTCCCCCGAGCTGCTCCACCTGGAGAGCCGTACGGAGACCCTGCAGGGCATCGCCCGCACCGTCGACGCCTACCGCGACCGCGTCCTCGCGCTGCGCCTCGGCGTCACGGACTTCTGCTCGGCGTACGGCCTGCGCCGCGCGCCGGACATGACCGCGTACGACGTACGGATCGTCGCGTCCGTGATCGCCGATGTCGTCAACGTCCTGGGGCGTGCGGACGGCAGCGGCTTCACGGTCACCGGGCCGGTCTGGGAGTACTTCCGGCTGCACGAGCGGATGTTCAAGCCGCAGCTGCGGCAGAGCCCCTTCCGGGGCCGCGCCGAGGAGCTGCGCACGTCCCTCATCGAGCACGCCATGGACGGCCTGCTGCGCGAGATCGAGCTGGACCGGGCGAACGGCCTGCAGGGCAAGACCTGCATCCACCCCTCGCACGTCCCTCCGGTGCACGCCCTGTCGGTCGTCAGCCACGAGGAGTTCAGCGACGCGGCCGACATCCTGCGCCCCGAGCGCGACGGCGGCGGCGTCCTGCGCTCCGCCTACACGAACAAGATGAACGAGGTGAAGCCGCACCGCGCCTGGGCGGAGCGCACGCTGCTGCGCGCCGAGGTCTTCGGCGTGGCGCGCGAGGGCGTCAGCTTCGTGGAACTGCTGGCGGCGAGCGTGCCGCATGCCTGAGAGCACGCCTGAGAACACGCCTGAGAAGAGGAACAGCACAGTGGTGTGGACCGGCACATGGGTCGCGGAGCGGCTAGGGGTCGAACTGAACGGCGCGGACGGGCTGTCCGAGCTGCTGGGGCTCGCGCTGCGGCGCAACCCCAAGCGGGCCCATCTGCTCGTGTCGCAGGTGCTCGGCAAGCACGTGCCGCAGCGGCCCGCCGTGGTGTACGAAGCGGGGCACGGCCTCGGCCGCCGGGTCCGCGCGCTGCTGGGCGACGAGGCCGCCGCGCGGGCCGTGGTCCTCGGGTACGCCGAGACCGCCACCGGACTCGGGCACAGCGTCGCCGACGGCCTGGCGCTCGCGACGTACATCCACTCCACCCGGCGCCCCGTGCCCGGTGTCGAGCAGGCCGGCGGCTTCGAGGAGGAGCACAGCCACGCCACCTCGCATCTGCTGCTCCCCGAGGACCGCGCCCTGCTCACCGGGGACGGCCCGCTGGTCCTGGTCGACGACGAGTTCTCCACCGGGCGCACGGTCCTCAACACCATCGCGGCCCTGCACGCCCGTTACCCCCGCCCGCGGTACGTGATCGTGGCCCTGACCGACATGCGCTCCGCGGCGGACCGCGCCCACCTGGAGAAGTTCGCCGCCGAGCTGGGGGCGCGCGTCGACCTGGTCGCGCTGGCCGCCGGCACGGCCGCGCTCCCGGCGGACGTACTGGAGCGCGGCCAGGCGCTGGTGGCGGAGTACGGCACGGAGCCCGCTCCCACTGTCCCCGCCGCCCGGTCCGGGGCTGCCCGGGTCGCCCTGGAGTGGCCCGCAGATCTCCCGGACGGCGGACGGCACGGCTTCACCCCGGAGCACCGCGCCCGGCTGGAGGCCGCACTGCCCGGCATGGCGGCCCGGATCGCCGCCGCGCTGGGCGAGCGCGGGCTCCGCGAGGAGGCCCGCGTTCTCGTCCTCGGCAACGAAGAGCTGATGTACGCGCCGCTGCGGCTGGCCTGCGCGCTGGACGAGGCGCTGCCCGCCGAGGTCCGCTTCTCCACCACGACGCGCTCCCCGGTGCTCGCCGTGGACGACCCCGGGTACGCGATCCGTACGAAGCTCGCCTTCCCGGCGCACGACCGCCCGGCGGACGGCCCGGGCGAGCGGTACGCGTACAACGTCGCGCCCGGCACGGACCCCGGCCGCCGCTTCGACGCGGTCGTCGCGCTGGTCGACTCGGCCGGCGACACCCCCGAACTGCACGCGCCGGGCGGCCTGCTGGCCTCCCTCGCCGCGCACACGGACCAGGTCCTGCTCGGCGTCGTCCCCGCGTACAGACCGGGCGCCGGACCGCTGCGCGGTCCCGCCTTCTCCTCGTACGCCCCCGAGGACGTCGGCTGGCTGCTCCAGGACCTCTCCGACGTCACCCTCGAAGCCCCCACCGAGGAGCGCGAGGAGGCGATCCAGCGCGGCGGCGCGCACTACGCCGAGTCGCTGCCGGTGGAGTACCAGCCCAGCGCGGAGTACCAAGCGCTCTTCCGCGCCGCGCTGGAGACCTCGGCGGCCCGCATCGCGCGGGCCGTCGGCGCCGTCACCGAAACGGTGCTCGCCGAGCGGTCACCCCGCCCGGTCCTGGTCTCCCTCGCCCGCGCCGGCACCCCCGTCGGCGTCCTGATGCGCCGCTGGGCACAGCACGCACACGGCCTCGACCTGCCGCATTACGCCATATCGATCGTCCGCGGCCGCGGCATCGACACCACCGCGCTGCGCTGGCTCGCCGCCCACCACGACCCGGCCGACGTGGTCTTCGTCGACGGCTGGACCGGCAAGGGCGCGATCACCCGCGAACTGGCGCAGGCGCTCCGGGACTTCCCCGGCGCGGCCTTCGACCCGCGGATCGCGGTGCTCGCCGACCCCGGCGGCTGCGTGGACACCTACGGCACCCGCGACGACTTCCTCATCCCCTCCGCCTGCCTGAACTCCACGGTCTCCGGCCTGATATCCCGTACGGTGCTCCGCGCCGACCTGGTGGGCCCGGACGACTTCCACGGCGCGAAGTTCTACCGCGAGCTGGCGGACACGGACGTCTCGCGGCACTTCCTCGACACGATTGCGGCCCGCTTCGACGAGGTCGCGGCGGACGCCCGCGCCGACGCCGCGGCGCTGCTCGCCGCCGACCGCGCGCCCACCTGGGAGGGCTGGGCAGCGGTGGAGCGGATCAGCGAGGAGTACGGCATCCACGACGTCAACCTCGTGAAGCCGGGCGTCGGCGAGACCACCCGCGTCCTGCTGCGCCGCGTGCCCTGGAAGATCCTCGCGCGCAAGGGCGCGGGCGCGGACCTGGAACACATACGGCTGCTGGCCGAGCAGCGCGGCGTCCCGGTGGAGGAGACCGACGGCCTGCCGTACAGCTGCGTCGGACTGATCCACCCGCGCTACACCCGCGGCGCGACCGGCGCCGACGGCAGGGCGGTGGCCGCGCAGTGAACACCCTGATAGCCAGTGATCTCGACCGTACGCTGATCTACTCCGCGGCCGCGCTCGCGCTGACCATGCCCGATGCGCGGGCGCCGCGCCTGCTGTGTGTCGAGGTGTACGGGCAGAAGCCGCTGTCGTACATGACCGAGACCGCGGCCGGGCTGCTGGAGGACCTGGCGCGGTCCGGGACCTTCGTACCGGCCACCACCCGCACCCGCGAGCAGTACGGGCGCATCCATCTGCCGGGCCCTGCCCCCGAGTTCGCGGTGTGTGCCAACGGTGGGCATCTGCTCGTCGACGGCGAGTCGGACCGCGACTGGCAGCGGACGGTCGCCGCCCGGCTGGCCGCCGAATGCGCATCGCTGACGGAGGTACGCGCTCATCTGCTGGCCGCCGCCGACCCGTCCTGGCTGCTGAAGGAGCGTATCGCCGAGGATCTGTTCGCGTATCTCGTCGTCGACCGGGAGCGCCTGCCCGAGACCTGGGTGAAGGATCTCGCGGACTGGGCGGACGGCCGCGGCTGGGCGGTGTCCCTCCAGGGTCGCAAGATCTACGCCGTACCGAAGCCGCTGACCAAGAGCGCGGCGGTCCGGGAAATCGCCCGCCGTACGAGTGCCGAAACGATCCTGGCGGCCGGCGACTCGCTCCTGGACGCCGATCTGCTGCTGGCCGCCGACCACGGCTGGCGTCCGGGCCACGGCGAGCTGGCGGACGCGGGGTGGGCGGCCCCGCACGTCACGGCGCTGGAGGAGCGCGGCGTGGCGGCGGGGGAGGAGATCGTACGGGCGTTCCTGGCGGGCCTGGGCGGCTGAGCGCGCCGCGGCGGCGTCAGCCGCAGCAGCCGCCCCCGCAGCAGCCGCCGCCGCCCCCGCTCGGGGCCGGTGCCGCGGCCGTACCGCCGACCGCCACGGCCGACAGCAGCTTCACCGTGTCGGCGTGGCCCTCGGGGCAGGGCGCGGGCGCGGCGGACTCGGCCATCGGGCGGCTGACCTCGAAGGTCGTCTCGCAGGAACGGCAGCGGTACTCGTATCGGGGCATGGCCAAAGAATACGGCGAGCGGCCGGGGCCCCGCCCGGACACCGGCCTCAGCGCACGACCGTGCCCGGCGCCGCGCCCAGCATGCCCAGCTCGGCGCGGGTCGGGGCGCCCTCCCAGTCACCGGGCGAGGCGACCGCGAACGCGCCCGTGGTGACCGCGCGCTCCAGCCGCCCGGCCACCGGCTCGCCGTCCAGCAGGGCCGAGAGGTAACCGGCCACGAAGGCGTCGCCCGCGCCGACCGCGTCCACGGCACGTACGGCCTTCGCGGGCGCGTGCAGCGGCCCGTCGGCCGTGTACGCCGTGGCCCCCGCGGCGCCGAGCTTCACCACCACCTCGCTGACGCCCGCCTTCAGGAGCAGCTCGGCCTGCGAGGCCGTCGCGGAAGGGCTGTCCGGCAGGCACAGCGGCAGCTCGTCCTCCGAAGCGATCAGTACGTCCACGGACGGCACCCAGGCGCTCAGCACCTCGGCCGCCGCCTCCGCGCTCCACAGCCGGGACCGGAAGTTCACGTCGAGGCAGACAGTGCTGCCGTGCGCGCGGGCCAGCCGCAGGGCGCGTTCGGCCGCTCCACGCGCGTCGGGGCCCAGTGCGGGGGTGATGCCGGTGAGGTGCAGTACGCGCGGCGGTGCGGCCGCGAACGCCCGCTCCACAGCGTCCGCGCGCAGCCGAGAACCGGCCGAGCCCGCCCGGTAGTAGTGCACCCGCGTCACCTCGGGCAGCCGCGGCTCGAACATGAGCAGCCCCGTCGGCGCGCCGCCGTCGTCCGTCGACGCGCCCGAGACGTCCACGCCCTCGGCCCGCAGCGTCCGCAGCACGAGCTGTCCGGCCTCGTCGTCGCCGACCGCGCCCGCCCAGCGCACCGGGTGCCCGAGCCGGGCCAGGCCGATGGCGACGTTGCTCTCGGCGCCCGCGACGGACACCTGCATCGTGCCGCCCAGCTTCAGCGGCCCGCTGCCGCGCAGCGCGACCATGGTCTCGCCGAGGGTGAGTATCTCCGCCCCGGCCGCGTCCGTACCGCTCACGCCAGCCCCTCCGCGCCCTCGGCGCAGACCTCCAGGAAGTCGGCGGTCCGCCGGCGCAGCGCGCTCAGGTCGCCGCCGTCCGCCGCGTCCCCGATGAGCGGCGAGCCGACGCCCACCGCCACCGCGCCCGCGGCCAGGTACGCGCGGGCCGCCGCCGCGTCCACGCCGCCCACCGGCACGAACGGCAGCTCCGGGAAGGGCGCCCGCAGTGCCTTGAGATACGCGGGGCCGCCGAACGACGCCGGGAAGAGCTTCAGCGCCGTCGCGCCCGCCGCCTGGGCCGCGATCACCTCGGTCGGCGTCAGCACCCCGGCCGCCACCGGCAGCCCGCGGCGCACGCACTCGTCCACGCCGGCGCCCAGCCCCGGCGTGACCGCCAGGTTCGCGCCGGCCTCGGCGGCCCGCTCGACGTCCTCCGCGGTGGTGACCGTGCCCGCGCCCAGCCACGCGTCCGGCCCCAGCTCCTGCCGGGCCCGCCGGATGACGCCGAGCGCGTCCGTACCGCTGAGCGAGACCTCGACGAGCCGCACGCCCTCCTCGGCGAGGGTCATGACCGTACGGAAGGACGCCTCGGGGTCCTTGCCGCGGATGATGGCGACGAGCCGTCCGGCCCGGAGCGCTGCGCTGAAGTCCATGGTTCTCCCGGTGGGTGCGGCGTGAGCGGTCCTTGCCGCCCATTCTGAATCACCCGGGCCCCCGGTTTCCCTTCCGCGCGCGTCCCAGCTTCCGCCGGAGTCCGACTTCGCGGCTGTACCGCTGTGCCGTGCCGCTGCGGTGCTCCCCGCTCAGCGCCTCCCGCTCCCGCGCCTCGCGCTCCGTCCTGCGCAGCAGCGCGGCCTGCTGCGGGTTCAGCCGGGAGGAGCGGGGCACCGCATCCGGATGCCGGGCGAGCCAGTACGGGTTGTTGTGCGGCAGGCCGCCGCTGACCCGGCCGTACATGCCGAAGACCAGCAGCATCAGCCCGACCACAAAGCTGAACAGGACGTTCTGGAGGCGGAAGGCGAGGTAATTGAAGCCGGTCTCCAGGACCGCCAGATTGACGAAGCCGCTCAGCAGGAAGGCGAGGCCGAGCACGGTGTTGAGGGTGGAGGCGAAGTTCCCGCCGATCACCATCCCCACGAAGAGCAGCAGGCCGATGAGGATGGACAGCACGCTCAGCGCGCCGTTGGTGTTCAGGCCCGCGACCGTGTCGCCGCCGGTGTCGAAGAAGCCGATCCGGTCGATCAGGCCGAGGATGCCGAAGGCGAGGAGCACCAGTCCCATCAGCCCGGCGCCGACCCGGTAGACCGTGCTCAGCCGGTGGTCGACGGGCAGATGCTCGTCGAGCTTGGTGTGCCGCCGGGGAGCGTGCCGCCGCGGGGTGTGGGAGGGCCCGTGAAGGGCGTGGCCAGCAGTCATGTCCGGCCTCCTTTGCACAGAGTGACCGCCAGGGGCCGTACCGCCGTACCTCCCTCCAGCTTCCGCCCCCGCGCCGGACAACGCCATCCCACGAGGGCGGTCAGCTCCCGCCGCCCCGCTCCTCGCGGATCGCCTGGACGACCCGCGCCGCGGTCTCCCGTACCGCGTCCGTCTCGGTCAGGAAGTGCCACCAGTCCGGGTGCCGGCTGCCCTCCAGCCCGGCCTCGGCCCGCTCCAGCCGGGCCACCGCCTCGTCCAGCGGACGCGCGTGCCGCGGATCGGGCGTACTGCGTCCGGCCATCGCCAGCCGCTGCGCGTCCCGGATCGCGAACCGTGTCCGCTCGACCTCCTTCTGCCGGTCGAAGGACACCTCGTCCAGCCGCCGCAGCCGGTCCCCGGCCGCCGACACCGCCTCGTCCGTCGTGTTCAGCAGCGCCCGTACGGTCGCCAGCAGACTCGTCGCGTCCGCCCACCGCTGCTCGTCCCTGGCGGCCTGCGCCTCCCGCAGCTTCACTTCCGCCTGCCGTACGGCATCCGCCGCCTGCTGCGGCACCACCTGGAGGTCCTGCCAGCACGCCGCGCTGTACCGCCGCCGCAGCTCGCTCAGTACCGGATCGACGTTCCCCGCGCGCGTCGTGATCGCCTGCGCCCGGGTCCGCAGCGACACCAGCCGTTTGCCGATGTCGGCGGCCTTCTCCGGCAGCCGCTCCGCCTCCGTACGGATGGCCTCGGCCCGGCGCAGGACGTCATCGGCGCGCTGGATCGTCTCCTGCACGCCGTGCTGCCCCGCCCCCTGGTTCAGCTTGGTCAGCTCGGGCGAGAGCGCCGCCAGCCGGGCCGCGAGATCATCGGCCTTCAGCCCGTGCGCGCGCACCGCGTCCAGCGCCCGGGTCGCCGCCAGCAGCGCCTGCCGGGCCCGCTCCACCGCCGGCGCCAGCCGCGCGAGCTGCGTCTCCGCGGTCTGCAGCAGCGGCCCGAGGCCCTGCGCGAACCGCTCCAGCTCCTTGCCGACCGCCGTCAGCTCGTCCTTGGCCCGGATCAGATCGGCGCGCGCCCGGGAGGCACCGGCACCGTCGAGATCGTCCCGGTCCAGATCATGGGCGTCCACGGCCGCGATGTAGGTCCGGCTGACCTCGTCGATCCGCCGCCCCAGCTCCGCATACCCCTCGGCGGCCCGCCGCGCGCCCGGCGAATCGTCCACCGCCGTGATCGTCTCGATCGAGATCCGCAGGTCCCGCTGGGCGGTGTCCAGCTCGTAGAACGCGGCCGCCGCGGCATCCTTCGCCGCCTGCGCCTCCGCCCGCTGACTCTCCCCGCGCCCGAACCACCGTCTGGTACCGCCACCGGCGAACGCCATCATCCCCCCACCGACTGCCGTCGCGGCCGGCGCGGGCACCGACGACGTGCTCGCTGCCCGTACAGCCGCGTGTGTGTCGCCGTCACAGCCCTCTCCCGCTCGCGTCGCCCCAGGCCCGAAGCCATTCTCCCACCCAGTACGGACGAACACACCGGCCGGTAGGTTCAGTATCCGGACGCTTCCCCCTACGGGTTTGCGGACCATCCCCGCAGGCAAGGTAGTCTGTCGGTTCATCCGGGCGCATAGCTCAGCGGTAGAGCGCTGCTCTTACAAAGCAGATGTCACAGGTTCAAATCCTGTTGTGCCCACGTGTGCGAAGCCCCCCAGTCGGTTCGACTGGGGGGCTTCGGCGTTTCGGGGGCGGCGCTACGCTCGGGGAACCGGGGGAGCGGACCAGCTGGGTACCAGGGGGGTATCTGATGGCATCCCGTGAGCTGAACGGTGCGGTACTGGGCGGTCTTCGGGCCGGGTTCGCCGGGGAACTGATCACGCCCGGTGATCCCTCGTACGACGAGCACCGCAGTGTCTTCAACGCGATGATCGACCGGCGGCCCGCCGTCATCGCGTGCTGTGCGACCGCCGAGGACATCGGCCGGGCGGTCCGCTGGGCGCGCGAGGAGGGGCTGGAGATCGCGGTGCGCGGCGGCGGGCACAGCGTCGCCGGGACGGCGGTGAACGACGGCGGTCTCGTCGTCGACCTGCGGCGGATGAACGGGGCGACGGTCGATCCGGAGAGCCGTACGGCACGCGTCGGCGGCGGCGCGACCATGGGCGATCTCGACCGGGCGGCCGGCGCGCACGGGCTGGCGACGACCGGCGGGCGGGTCTCGACCACCGGCGTGGGCGGCTTCACGCTGGGCGGCGGATCCGGCTGGCTGGAACGGAAGTACGGCCTGACCTGCGAGAACCTGCTGGAGGTCGAGCTGGTCACGGCGGCCGGGGAGGCGGTGCGGGCGAGCGGTACCGAGAATCCGGAGCTGTTCTGGGCGCTGCACGGGGGCGGCGGCAACTTCGGGGTGGTGACGTCCTTCACGTTCCGGCTGCACGAACTGCCCGCGTTCAGCTTCGGATTGCTGGTGTGGCGTCCGGAGGCCGGCCCCGAGGTACTGCGCGCGTACCGCGACTTCATGGCGGCGGCGCCCGACGAGGTAGGCGGCGGGCTGCTCTACCTCACCGGCCCGCCCGAGGAGTTCGTGCCCGCGCAGCTGCGGGGCCGGATGGCGTGCGTATGCCTGATCACGTACGCGGGGCCGGTGGCGCAGGCGCGCGAGGCGATGGCGCCGATGCTGCGCCTCGGGCACGAGGGCGAGCAGATCGCGGACATCCCGTACGCGGACTTCCAGTGCATGCTCGACGACCCGCCCGGCTACCGGAACTACTGGTCGGCGGAGTACTTGGCGGAGCTGCCCGACCGGGCCGTCGAGGTCTTCTGCGGACGCGCCGGTGACATGGTCGTGCCCTCGCCGTCCCAGCATCTGCTGCTGCCGCAGGGCGGCGCGCTCGCGCGGGGCGCGGCGGACTATCCGGTGCCGTGGCGGGCGGCGTCGTGGGCGGTGCATCCGCTCGGCCTCTGGGAGGACCCGGCCGACGACGTGCGCGCCCGGCAGTGGGCGCGTGACCTGCGCGCCGACATGCGGCCGTGGTCGATCGGCGCCGTGAACCTCAATTTCATCGGGGACGAGGGCGGCGAACGGGTCGTCGCGGGGGTGGGCGCGGACAACCACGCGCGGCTCGCGGCGGTGAAGGCCGCGTACGACCCGGACAACGTCTTCCGTGCCAACCACAACATCAGGCCGGAGCGGGCGGCGTAGCCGTCGGGACACGGCGACCCTCGGGTGTCCTTTCTGTCGGTTATGCAGGCGTGGTGACTTCCTGCGCCGGAACTGCGAGGGAAGAGGCGCATGTGACGGGGGGAGGGAGCAGCATGCGCGTGAGGTGGCCGAGGGGCGAAGTGGCCGGAATTGGCGGGTTCCGCGTCGATCGTGAGTTCTATGGTGAAGCGGAGTGGCCCCGGACCCCGGTCGCGCCTGTTCAGCGCGCCCTTTCAGTGGCGGAGTGCCGGTGGGATTCCCCGGCAGCAGGCCCCCGAGTCCACTTCCGAAGGAGAGCAGGGTCCGGCCATGGAGCAGAGTACGGCCGCCTCCCGTATGTCCCCGGCCGCCGGCCGAGCCCCCGCGTTCCGCTGGGCGCTCAGCGCACGACGACGACCCGGTAGCGACAAGGAGGCCACCGTGCTGGCTTGCGCGGTGCTGGACGCGCTCGGTGTGCCGGGGGAGGGGAGCGCTTCGCTGGTCTCGGACCTGGCCCGGGCGACGGCGTACGTACTGACCCACGGCAGCGCGGACGCGTACCGCCTCACGATCGAGATCGACGACGGGCAGTGCGCGGTACGGGTCGACGACCGGGAGGCGGACGAGGAGTCCGGGGGCGCGGGCGCCGCGCAGCAGCAGGGCGCCGGGGACGCGGGCGCGGGGCGGCTGTGCGTGCACCACCGTACGGACGGCTCGCTCGCGGTGTTCTTCCGCCGGCCGTTCCCGGTGATCGCCGAGCTGGCGCCGAACGGACCGGAGGGGTCGGGCGGTCCGGAGGGGCCGGGCCGTGCGGAGCGGGAGGGCTCGGCGGATGTCGTTCCGCTGCCGGTTGCTCCGCTCGCGTCCGGGGCCTGCGGCAGGCCCGAGGCCGTCGCCACGGACATGGCCGCCGAGGGTTGACCGTTCATCGTTCTGCTTTATGCTTTGCGATGGCCGGGGGTTCTCTGCATAAATGCAGAGTTCTGCTCCTTCTCGCGGTGTTTTACGGCGCCATTCGGTCACTTTTGAGCCTGGCTGCCGTCAAGCGATATGGATAAAATTCACCCGTCAGTGGCGTTCTGTCATGCCTGATCGATTCTGCGTTGCAGGGCGCGGTTACGGTGCCTGTGCATCCCAGACCCTGGTGCGTACCGGCCCGTCGCCGTGTTCGTGATACGGCCTGAAGTACAACTGGGGGTGACGTGGGGGGAAGCGACGCCGATGTGCAGGTGACCGTTCGCCGTGGTGGCGACATGGTCGTTCTTGCACTTCATGGCGAACTCGACCTGGCCATGGCGCTGCGCATCGAAGCCGACGTTCTGCTGGCGCTCCATGCGCTGTACGCGCTGCGGCGGTCGGCGATATTTCCCGCTCCTCGGGCCCGGGTGGCGCCGAGGCCGCCGAGGGTGATTCCGCGGATACTGCCGCGCGTGAAGACCCTTCCGGAGGTCCGTCCCGAAGTCCGGACCGAAGCCCACCCGGAAGTCCAGTCGGAAGTCCGGACCGAAGGCCATCCGGACGTTCATCCCGAACTCCGACCCGAACTCCGTCCCGAATCGCCCGCGGAAATAATTCCGTTGACGAGCGGCCTTCCGGTTTCCCTTCCCGGATTTCATCCCGAAGTGCGGTTCGGCGGGGTGCCCGGCGTGTTCGCGGGCTGCCGCGAGGCCGACGGGAGGAACGCCGGGCCCGGCGAGAAGGCCATAGTGGTCGATCTGCGGCACGTCACGTTCATGGACTGCAGCGGCCTGGACCTGCTCTGCCGGCTGCGGGACCAGGTGACGGCCCGGGGCGGCCGGCTGGCGTTGATGAATCTCCGGCCCATCGTGCTCCGCCTGCTCAAACTGGCCGCCCTGCGCGAGCCCTTCGAGCTGGTCGAGCAGGTGGACGACGACGTGTTTCCCGGCATCTGACGCCGCCCGGCGCCGGGCGGCACGCGACCCCGGCTCCCCGCGGGAGCAGTGACTGCCCGCGGGGCGCCGGGCGCGCGCCGGTACGCGGCGCTCCGCCAGTACGGGGCGCCCGCTAGTACGCGCCGCTCCGCTAGTACGCGGCGCCTCGCAGGAATTCGGCCAGTTCGCGGTCGAACCGGGCGGCGTTCTCCAGGTTCACCATGTGGCCGGCGGCCGGGATACGGGCACGTCGGGCGCCCGGTACCTCGAGGGCGACCGCATGGGCGTTGGCCGAGATGTCGGTGCTGTCGAGGTCGCCGTCCATGACGAGGGTCGGCACCCTGATCTCCGCCAGCCGGCCCGCCGCGCCGACCTCCAGTGCCGTGCCGCGCCCCATCCCCTCGGCGTGCGCCCGCACGGTGGCCTTGGCCGTCGCGCGTATCCGCTCGCGCAAATCGGGGTCGACCGACGCCGGTTCGCGGTGCGGGCCGTCCACCCACATCCGCAGGAAGTGCTCGATGAAGAGCGTCACGCCGCCCGGAGCGCTCACCGCCGCCACCTGCTCCCTGATGTGCTGCAGCAGGAACGGGTCGGAGAACGCGCGGCCGCTGATGCCGGGCGCGGCCAGTGCCAGAGCGGCGACGGCGTCCGGGTACGCCAGTGCGCTGTCCAGCGCGACGCGCGCGCCGTGCGAATGCCCGACCAACGTCGCGCGGGCGATGCCGAGATGGGCGAGCAGCGCCCGGAGGTCCTCGTGGTGGGCGTAGTCCCCGTCGACGACGGAGGAGCGGCCGTGGCCCCGCGCGTCGTACCGGACGACCCGGTACCCGGACCGCGCGAGCCACCCGAACTGCTCGTCCCACATGGACAGATCGAGCATGCCCTCGTGCAGCAGCACCACCGCCGGGCCCGACCCCGCCGCCTCGTAGTACAGCTCGCCGCCCGCCACGGGGGCGGTGCCCGACTCGACGCCCGGCTCGGGGAACAACTCCGGCTCGATGCCTGCGGGCATCCTCATATCGCTGCTCATGGTGTCATGATCACACTTTTGCCGCGGATAAGGGAAGGGAGGGAGGGATCGGACAGAGTCGGTCACTTCGCCTGCCCGGCAGGCATGTGACCGAGACCTATACACTGCATGTATACACACGGTGTACTGTGCGCCCATGTCCGTAGATGCCGACTCTGCCCCCATAGACCGCTCTCCGGTCCAGTTGGTTCCCCGGCGCACCGTTCGCCGCGCCGGGCCGGCGGACCGGTGGACGGCGCCGCGCGCCGCGCTGGTCGCCGTGGTCCCCGCGCTGCTCGCGCTGGCGCTCGGCTGCTGGGGCATCACCCGCGGGCACAGCCTGTGGCGGGACGAGGCGGCGACCTGGCAGGCGGCCCGGCGTTCCCTGCCGGAGATCTGGCAGTTGGTGGGGCAGGTCGACCTCGTGCACGGCCTCTACTACGTGCTGATGCACGTCGTCTTCGCGCTCGGCGGGCCGAGCCTGATCGCGCTGCGGCTGCCGTCGGTACTGGCCATGGCGGCCGCCGCCGCGATGACGGCGGTCATCGGGCGCCGGCTGGCCGGGCCATGGGCCGGGCTGGCCGCGGGCCTCGTCCTCGCGCTGATCCCCAACATCCAGCACTACGCCCAGGAGGGCCGCTCCTACGCCCTGGTGACCGCGTGCGTCGCGGCCGCCACCTGGTTCCTGGTCCGCGGTGTCACCGCGCCCCGCAAGGGCCTTGGCCGGTGGGCCGGTTACGCGGCGGCCGTGCTGTGCGCCGCGCTGCTGAACTGGTTCTCGCTGCTGGTGCTGCCCGCCCACGCAGTGACGGTGCTGCTGGCCCGCCGCCGCGGTCTGCGCGGCGTCCTCGTGCGCTGGTCCGGTTCGGCGGCGGTCGCGGTGGCCGGGGCCCTGCCCCTCGTACTGGCCAGCCGCTCACAGGCCGAACAGGTGTCATGGATCAAGCCGGTCGCCTGGACCACGCTGCTCGGTATTGCCGCGCTTGTGCTCGCGGGCGCCGTCTGCGCCTGTGCCCGCTACGGCCGGAGCGGTGCGTACGAAGGCAGCGGCGCGTACGGGCGGAGCGCGCTGACCCCCGCTTCCGTCGCGCTCCCCCTCCTCGCCGTCCCGCAGGCCGGCCTGCTGCTGGCCTCCTTGGTGCAGCCGCTCTACATCGACCGCTATGTGCTCTTCACCAACATCGGTTTCGCGCTGGCGGCCGGCCCGGCCCTCGCGGCGGCCGTACACGCCGTCGCCATGCGCGTACGCATACCGGCGCGGGCACTGCTGGCCGGGGTGACGGCCCTCGGCTTTCTCGCGCTGCTGCCCGTCGAGACCGGGCTGCGGAGCCCGCAGAGCAGGGTGGACGACGTCCTCGGAGCTGCCGGGGTGGTCGCCGCGCAGGGCCACGACGGCGACGGGGTGCTCTTCCTGCCCGCGGCGCGGCGGGACACGGCGCTGGTGAGTCCGGCCGCCTTCAAGGGACTTGACGATCTCGCCCTGCGGCAGGGGCCGGTGGCGGGCGGAACGCTCAAGGGGACCGAGCAGCCGTCCGCACGAATACGCGCCGAGATGCTCGCGCACCGGCGGATCGTGCTGGTCACGGACGCCGCACCGGCCACGTCCCGGCCGGTACCCGCGCGCGAGGCCATGAAGAAGCGGGTACTGGCACGGCACTTCGCCCGCGTCGGCACCACCGAGACGCGCGGCCGCCGCGTCGACGTGTACGTACGGAAGCGTTCCTGAACTGGCTGTGTACGGAAGCCTCCGACCCCGTACGAAACGGCTCAGCCCGCCGCGACCCTCAGCCGCCACAGGGACGTGACCTCCGCCGCGCGGGCCGCGTGCAGCGGGTCGGTGGTGTCGCGGGCGCGCGGGTGCCGGGGCGCGATGTCCAACCGGTCGAGGACCGTCAGGCCGGCCGCTTCGAAGAGGGCGAGCAGGTCGGCACGGGTGCGCAGGCCGAGGTGCTCGGCGAGATCGGAGAGGATCAGCCAGCCCTCGCCGCCCGGCGTCAGGTGCTCCGGGAGCCCCGCGAGGAAGCCGCGCAGCATCCGGCTGTTGGGGTCGTAGACGGCGTACTCCACGGAGGAGGTCGGCTTGGCCGGTACCCAGGGCGGGTTGCAGACGACCAGCGGCGCGCGCCCGGAAGGAAAGAGGTCGGCCGCTACGATTTCCACCCGGTCGGCGACGCCCAGCCGTTCGGCGTTCTGCCGCGCGCACGCCAGCGCGCGCGGGTCCTGGTCGGTACCGATGACGCGCGGGACGCCGCGCCGGGCCAGTACCGCCGCCAGTACGCCGGTGCCCGTGCCGATGTCGAAGGCCAGCGCCGGCGGCTGCTCCGGCAGCGGCGCCTGCGCGACCAGGTCGACGTACTCGCCGCGCTGGGGCGAGAAGACGCCGTAGTCCGGGTGGACCCGCTCACCGCCGAGGGCCGGGATCTCGACGCCCTTGCGGTGCCATTCGTACGCGCCGACGAGCCCGAGGAGCTCGCGCAGGGAGACGACCGAGTCCGTACCGTCCGCCGCGCCGCCGTCCTCGGGCGCGGGACCGGCGGGACCGTACGCCAGCGCGCAGGCCGCGCGGACGTCGGGGGCGCGGTGCAGCGGGACGCCGTACTCGGAGTCGAGTGGCACCAGCAGCATGCCGAGGATGCGGGCGCGCTGGCTCTGCGCGGCGCGGTGCAGGTGGAAGGCGCGGGCCGGGTCGTCGGCGGGGGCCGGCTTGCGGGGGCGGCGGTCGATCCGCCGGGCCAGCGCGGCCAGCAGCTGGCGGGCGTTGTGGAAGTCGCCGCGCCAGAGCAGCGCGGTGCCCTCGCAGACCAGTTTGTACGCCGCGTCGGCCTTGGTCCGGTCGTCGGCGATCTCGACCCGCCGCGGCGGCGCCGCGCCGTTCTCCGAACGCCAGCGGGCGGAGCGCAGTACCCCGGACTCCTCCCAGGTGAGGACGGGGTGCGAGGAGTCGGTGGCGGTGGTGGAGGCGGTCGGCCGGTGTGCGTTCATGACGTCCCGGATCAGGCGGCACGGCCGGCTGAGGGCGCGTCCCGGAGGAGGGGCACGCCCCAGGAGCGGGGCGGTGCGAGGACGTTCGACTTTACCGGCTCCGGGACACCCGGCCTGTTGCTGATCGTGCCCGTGCCTGTCCGTAATACACGGCTATATCGCTTGTAATGCGTACTTCCGCATCCTTCCCGGGAGTGGTAACGATCGCAGTGCAGCGGCCGTGGCCGTGGCGGTCGCGGGAACGGCGGGCCGCGCGGCCGCCAAAAACGGCCGGCCGGGTGAACGCAGGGAGGCAGCCATGGACAGCAGGCCGGTCATCGTCGGAGCGGACGGGTCCCCGGACAGCGAGCGCGCGGTGCACTGGGCGGCGGAGGCGGCCCGGCTTCGCGCCGCGCCACTGCAGGTCGTGCACGTCTGGCCGTACGTCACCGCCGCCCGCGCCGCCGACGCCGAGGCGGGCACCGGCGACCCCGTACTGGAAGAGCTGCGGCAGCGGCTGGCCGGGGACGCCGGGCTGCCGGAGGTCGAGTTCCGCAGCCTCAACGGCCTCACCGACGCCATCCTCCCCGCGCTCGGCGACGAGGCGCAGCTGCTGGTGCTCGGCTCGCGCGGCCGGGGCGGCTTCGCCAGCCTGCTGCTCGGCTCCAACGGCATGGCTTGCGCCGCGCACGCCGCCTGCCCCGTCGTGGTCGTGCCGCGTCCGGATCGGGGTGGTGCGCAGACGGCGGCAGCGGACGGCGGTGCCGCCCGGCCCGGCGTCGGTCACCGGCAGGGACCGGCGCACGGCCGGGTCACCCTGGGCATCGACCCGACGGCGGAGGAGACGCGGGAGAGCAGCGCGATCGGCTTTGCCTTCCAGGAGGCGGCCCGGCGCGGAGCGGCCCTCCAGGTGATCGCCGCGTACATGTGGCCGATGGTCGTGCCGAACGCTTTTGACTATGTGGTCGCGTACGACACGACGCAGCGGGAGTACGAGCAGGCGCTGGTCAGCCAGGTGACGGAGGTCCTCGCCGGATACCGGGAGCGGTACCCGGAGGTCGCGGTGGAGGCCGCGCTGCGCCCCGCGGACGCGGCCGGGCAGCTGGTCGAGGCGTCCGAGCAGAGCGACCTGGTGGTGGTCGGGCGGCACCGCCGGAGGCTGCGGATCGGCCGCCGGCTGGGCTCGGTCGCGCACGCCGTGCTGCTGCACGCGCTCTGCCCGATCGCGGTGGTGCCGGAGGCGGCGCGGGAGGAGGACGACTAGGGCGCGTCTTCAGCTGTACGGAGTGGCGGTCGTCAGCCCGAGTGCGCGGGCCGGCGCTCCGGGCGGCGCATCACGTAGAGCGCGGCGGAGCCGGCGGCGACGAGGGCGAGGAACGAGACCGCGGTACTGAACCACGTGGCGCCCAGCAGATGGCCCCCGAAGTAGCCCAGGGCCACGCTGTACGCCGCCCAGGCCACGCCGGCCACCATCGACCAGGGCAGGAACTCGCGGACCGTACGGTGGGCGACGCCCGCGCCGAGGCTGACCACGGAGCGCCCGGCGGGCGCGAAGCGGGCCAGTACCACGATGGTCCCGCCGCCCCGGGTGAGCGCGGTGCCGAGACGTTCCTGCGCGGCGGTCAGGCGGCGCGAGCGGGCGATGGCGCGGTCGAAGCGGTCGCCGCCGCGCCAGGCCACCCGGTAGGCGGCCAGGTCACCCAGTACCGATGCGGTCGCGGCGCACAGGGCGAGCGCGAGCAGGTCCATCAGACCCGAGTCGCCGCGTACCGGCGAGACGCCCGCAGCGGCGGACCGGGTGCCGGCGGCCGTCGCGGCGGCGATCAGCAGCACGCCGCTCGGCAGGAAGGGCACGAAGACGTCGAGCAGTACGCACAGCCCGACGATCAGATAAATCCATGGGGGATCGGCCAGCGCCCCCAGACTTTCCAGCACCTCGTCACTCCAAGTCGTCCCCGGCCGCGACGTCGCATGGCAGCGGCAGGGGCGGCTTGTCGCTCGTACAGCTGTACAGCGTACGCCTGGGATGTCCGGAGATCGGAGCCCGGGGCCGCAGGTGTTGTCCGAATCACGCGTTTCCTGCCGGTGGGCTCGCCTGCTGGGCTACACCGTGGATCCGGCGCGCACCCGCGCGCCTCCGGTACGGGGAGTCACGAGGAGGAAGTGGGATGGCGGCAGGAATGGTGACGGGTGCGGTGGCGGCGCTGCTGCTGGCGGCGCCGGCCGTGGCGGCGCCCGCGCACGGCGGCACGCCCGGGGGCGGGGACCTGGCGGTGGGCAAGGAGAGCCGGTTCACCCCGGTGTCGGAGTTCGACCCGTCCGACGCGGTGACGTACGACACGAAGAAGGTGCCGGCCAAGGCGCGGATCGTGGTGGCGCAGTGGAAGAACGACCACGGGATGACCATCCGGCTGAAGGTGAAGGGGCTCCAGCCGCACCGCACCTACGGTTCGCACGTCCACACCAAGCCGTGTGGTGAGAAGCCGGACTCCTCCGGGCCGCACTACCAGAACCGGAAGGACCCGAAGCAGCCGTCCGTCGACCCCAGGTACGCCAACCCGCGGAACGAGGTGTGGCTGGACTTCACCACGGACTCCGATGGCGACGCCTCGGTGTCGTCGAAGCACTCCTGGTGGTTCCGTCCGGGTGAGGCCCGGTCCGTGGTGATCCACGACCACAAGACGCACACCGGGCACGGCCATGCCGGCATGGCGGGCGACCGGCTGGGCTGCCTCTCGGTGCCGTTCAAGCACGCGGCGAGGTAACGGGACCGGAAACGGCCTGAGGGCCGCCGGGACGGGCGGCCCTCAGGCTCGAGCGGAGAGCGGTGCTGCTGTGCTGCGGCTCAGGCGGCGCTGGGCTCGCGCCGGGGCGCGGCCGGAGCGGCGCTCTCGCCCCGGTTGCGGGAGCCGAAGAAGACGCGGTCCAGCGCCCAGGTGCCGGGGCCGGTGAAGACCAGCAGGAGGAAGGCCCAGCAGAACAGTGCGGAGGGCTCTCCTCCGTTCTGGATCGGCCACAGCGCCTCGCCCTGGTGGACGGAGAAGTACGCGTACGCCATGGAGCCGGAGCTGATCAGGGCCGCGGTGCGGGTGCCGAGGCCGAGCAGCACCAGGAGGCCGCCGACGAGCTGGATGACCGCGGCGTACCAGCCGGGCCAGGTGCCGGTCGGGACGGTGCCGCCCTGGCCCATCGCGCCGCCGAGGACGCCGAAGAGCGAGGAGGCGCCGTGGCAGGCGAAGAGCAGGCCGGTGACGATGCGGAAGAGGGCCGTCGCGTGGGGGCGGGCGCGTTCGGTGAACGCGGGGAGGGGTGTGGGCATGACAGGGACTCCTGCGGTTGGGGACGGTAACCGAGAGGCCTGAAGGTTAGGTGTGCCTTATTGGTACTTGCAAGTTCAAGTGTTCGGGTGAGTAGTTGGTCTGAACCTTTGCGTGACCGTCACTGTGGTCCAGACCAATAAACTCGTCAAGAGGATGCGCAGCACCGGTTATTGCGCCCCCGATCACTCCCGATCACGTCAACGACCGCTCCAGTACGCGCTCCAGGCGGGCCGACCGCCGTCCGGTTCCGGGGTCCTTCGCCTCACGGGCCTGGTCCAGGCTCAGCCGGGCGTCGCGGCCGTGCAGGGTGAGGGTCATGAGCTGGTTGCCGAACCACGGGCCGCCCGTGCGGCGCCAGGACACCGGCGGCCGGCCGGCCCGCACATGCCGGGACAGCGCGCGCCCCAGCCACCGGCCAACCCGGCTCCAGCCGAAGCGGAAGCCGGTCCGCAGGGCCGCCGGGATGCTGTTGTGCACCGGCGAGCAGGTCAGCTGCAGGACGCGGCCCGACGGCTCCGCGCCCTCGGGCCAGTGCGGCTCGGCCACGTACGCGTGGTGCACGTCGCCGGACAGGACGCACACCGTGGCGGGCGCGCCCGGCCCGTCGGCGGCCTCCGAGATCAGGTCGGCCAGCGCCGCGAAGGACTCCGGGAAGGCGGCCCAGTGCTCCAGATCGGCCCGCTGGCGCAGCGCCTCACCGCGGCGCGCCCACCCCGGGCCGCGCGCGCCGCGGCACAGCGCCGCGTTCCAGACCTCCGCGTCGTGCACCAGATGGGGCAGCAGCCACGGCAGTGAACTCCCGATCAGCAGGTGGTCGTAGCCGCCGGGGCCGTCCAGCACCTCCTGCCGCAGCCACTTCGCCTCCGCCGCGTCGAGCATCGCCCGGCTGCCCTCCTCCAGGACGCGGGTGGCGCGCGTGTCGATCATGACCAGGCGTACCCGGCCGAAGTCGCGCCGGTAGCTCCAGCGCGCGCACGTCGGATCGGCGTCCGCCGCCGTGGCGAAGTCCCGTACGAGCTCCGTACCGTCCGCCGCCGCCCGCACCCGGGCGTACAGCTCGTCGCGCGCCAGGTCGGCGGGGGAGAGGTTCCCCAGGTGCTGGTGGACCCAGTACGACATCAGGCCGCCGAGGATCCGCTCGCGCCACCACGGGGTCGCGCGCATCCGGGTCTGCCAGGCGGCCGAGGTGTTCCAGTCGTCGATCACGTCGTGGTCGTCGAAGATCATGCAGCTGGGGACCGTGGAGAGCAGCCAGCGCACCTCCGGGTCCAGCCAGGACTCCTCGTAGAGGTGGGTGTACTCCTCGTAGTCCGCCACCTGCGTCCACGGTGGCCGTGAGGTGTCGCGGCGGCGGGCCAGCAGGGCAGCGGTCGCCTCGGAGGTCTGGTCGGCGTAGACCTGGTCGCCGAGGAGGAGCAGCACGTCGGGGCGGGGCCGGGCCGGGTCGCGGGCCAGCGTGGCGGCGAGGGTGTCCAGCGCGTCCGGGCCCGCCGGGTCGTGGTGCTCGCCCGGCACGCCCGGCACCGCGGACAGGTGGCTCCTGCTCCCGGAGGGCGGCGCGGCCCAGCGGCAGGAGCCGAACGCCACGGAGAGCGGGCCGTGCCCCTCGGGCGGCAGCGTGCGGAGGACGGAGGGCGGGTACGGGCTGTCCGGCAGCGGCCAGACCTGCTCCCCGTCCAGCAGGACCCGGTACGGCGTCTCCTCGCCGGGCGTCAGGCCCTCGACGGGGATCAGCGCGTAGTGGTGCCCGGCGACCTGCCAGGTGCGGTCGGTGCCGATGACGCCGCTGCCGCACGCCACGGTCACCTCGCAGGGCGCCTCGGTCTCCACCCACACCGTCGCGCTGTCCTCGTCCACGTAGCGCAGCAGCGGTCCGAGCCGCAGTCCGGTCATCGCGGTCCTCCCTCGTGCGGGCCGGTGTGGCCGCACCTCGTACGGGCGGCTGCCCGCGCCTCGGGTCCGAGGATAGGAGCACTCCGCGCTGTGGGGCGGTGGCCGGACGGCCGGGAGGGAGGTCGGGCGGCTCCGCGGGGGCATGGGGATGGCAGGCGGAGCCGCCCGGTCGGTGGTGGCTGCCCGTCGGCAGCCGGTCGGCGACGGCGGTCAGCAGCCGTCGAGGATCTTCTTCAGCGCGCCCTTCTCGGCGGCGTCGGCGGTCATGCCGTACTCGTGCTTGACCCATACCCACATGCGCGCGTACTCGCAGTGGTACGAGGCCGTCGGCGGCAGCCACTCGGCGGGGTCCTGGTCGCCCTTCTCCTGGTTCACGTTGTCGGTGACCGCGAGGAGCTGGGCGTGCGTGAGGTCGTTGGCGAGCTGCTCGCGGCGGTCGGTGGTCCAGTCGGCGGCGCCGGACTTCCACGCCTCGGAGAGCGGCACCATGTGGTCGATGTCGACATCGGAGGACTGCGTCCACGTGGCGCCGTCGTACGGGGAGGTCCACGAGCCGCTGGTCGCGGCGCAGCTCCCGTCGGTCTCGACGTCCTTGCCGTCGCGCTTGAGGACGACCTCGCGGGTGTTGCAGCTGTCGCCCTGGTCGCTCCAGTGCGGGAACTTGTCGCGGCTGTAGCCGTCCTGCGGGCCCTCGGCCGCTTCCTTGATCTCGGAGAGGTACGTACGGGCGGTGGCGGCATCGGGCGGCGAGGGCGGCGCGGCCTGGGCGGACTGGCCGCTGAGCAGCAGCGTGCAGACGAGCGCGGCGGCCGAGCCGGCGGCCAGGGACGCACGACGCGCGTAGACCTTGGACATCGGAACTCCCGTTGATGTGGGGGGAAGGGAAGTCGCGAGCGATCGGTCGATCGGTCGGTGGTGCGATCGGTCGGGCCACACGATGGCGAGTGGGGGTTTCCGCCGTGCGGTCTCCAGGTAACAGAGTGACGACATGCTCACGTCAGATCAAGAGGTGACGCGCCGCCAGCACGCGCCGAACGCACGTTCGTTGGCCCCGCGAGCCGACCCGGAGTCCTTAAGGTGATCGTGTGCTGCTGCCCGTCAACACCACCCTCGCGGTCGTGCTCGCGGTGCTGCTCGTCGCCGCCGTGACGGTCGCCGCGCTGTGCCGGCTGGACCACGCCCGGGACATCGCCGTCGCGGGCCTGCGCGCCGCCGCCCAGCTCGCCGCCGTCTCCTTCCTCATCGGCTGGGTGGTGCGCGCGGTCCCGCTGCTGGTCTGCTTCCTGCTGCTGATGTTCGCGGTGGCGGTGCGGACGGCGGGCCGCCGCATCACCCGTAATCGCACGTGGTGGTGGGCGGCCGCGCCGATCGCCGCCGGGGTGGCGCCGGTGGTCGCCGCGCTGCTGCTGACCGGCCTGGTGCCGCCGCGCGGGATCACCCTCATCCCCGTGACCGGCATCCTCATGGGCGGCGCGCTCACCGCGACGGTACTGAGCGGGCGGCGCGTGCTGGACGAGCTGGAGACCCGGCGCGGGGAGGTGGAGGCGGGCCTCGCGCTGGGACTGCTGGACCGGGAGGCGCGGCTGGAGGTGGCGCGGCCGGTCGCCTCCGAGGCGATGCTGCCGGGGCTGGACCAGACCCGGACGGTGGGGCTGGTCACACTGCCGGGCGCGTTCGTCGGCATGCTGTTGGGCGGCGCTTCACCCGTTCAGGCCGGTGCGGTGCAGCTGTTCGTCCTGGTGGCGCTGCTGGCCGTGCAGGCGGTCGCGGTATCGGTGGTACTGGAGCTGGTCGCGTGCGGCCGGTTGCACCGCGTACCCTTGATCCCAGCAGAAGGGGAGTAGCTCTCCGCCGGACCGTCGACATACTGCTCGCCCTCGTGGCGCGCCGGCGCCCGGAGCGTAGGGACAGATCCTGTCCGTACGCCAGCGAGACCTTCGGCCGCAGTGTCCGACGCTGCCGTGCCGAAGCGACCCCTTTCCCGGGCCCCTTTCGGTGCGGCCCTATCGAACGAGGTATCCCACCCCGTGTTCAGCTTCACCGTCGCAGCCGTCGTCTTCGGCGTCGTCTTCCTCGCCGAGCTGCCCGACAAGACCGCACTGGCCGGGCTGATGCTCGGCACCCGCTACCGCGCGTCGTACGTGTTCGTCGGCGTCGCGGCGGCCTTCCTGGTGCATGTCGCGCTCGCCATCGCCGCAGGCAGCGTGCTCACGCTGCTGCCGCACCGCCTGGTCCAGGCGATCGTCGGCGTGCTCTTCCTGGCCGGCGCCGCCGTGCTGCTCTTCAAGAAGGACGACGACGAGGAAGAGGTCAAGAAGCCCGCCGACCAGAGCTTCTGGAAGGTCTCCGGGGCGGGCTTCATGATGATCCTGGTCGCGGAGTTCGGCGACCTGACCCAGATCATGACGGCGAACCTCGCGGCCCGTTACGGCGACCCCGTCTCCGTCGGTATCGGCGCCGTGCTCGCCCTGTGGGCGGTGGCCGCGCTCGGCATCCTGGGCGGCCGCACGCTGATGAAGTTCGTCCCCCTGAAGCTCATCACGAAGATCGCGGCCTGCGTGATGATCGTGCTCGCGGGCTTCAGCCTGTACGAGGCGATCGTGGGCTAAATCAAGCCCGCCCGGCGATTGAGGGCGAACGGCGCCCCTTGGGGCGCCGTTTCCTTGGCGGCAGCGCTCAGCCGTCGATGTGCAGCCGTACGCCCGCGTCGTCGGCGAGCACCTCGACCCGGACCAGCGTCAGGTCGGTCACCAGCGCCGTAGGCGCAAAGGCCGCGGCGCGCTCGCCGACGCCCACGACGCGCATCCCGGCGGCCTGGCCGGCCCGGATGCCCGCCTCGGAGTCCTCGAAGACGAGGCAGTCCTCGGGGGCGAAGCCCAGCTCGGCGGCGCCCTTCAGGAAGCCCTCCGGGTCCGGCTTGCTGGCGCTCACCGACTCCGCGGTGATCCGTACGGCCGGCATCGCCAGCCCGGCGGCGCCCATCCGGGCCTCGGCCAGCGGGACGCTCGCGGAGGTGACCAGGGCGTGCGGTACGCCGTCGAGCGCGGCCATGAAGGCGGGCGCGCCCGGTACCGGTACGACGCCGTCGGTGTCCGCGGTCTCCTGCGCCAGCATCCGCCGGTTGTCCTCGTGGTTCAGCTCCATGGGACGGTCGGGGAGCAGCGCGGCCATGGTGGCCCAGCCCTGGCGGCCGTGTACGACCTTCAGCACCTCTTCGGCGTCCATGCCCTGCTCGGCGGCCCAGCGGCGCCAGCAGCGCTCGACGACGGCCTCGGAGTTCACGATGGTGCTGTCCATGTCGAGCAGCAGCGCGCGGGCGGTGAGCGTGCGGGATGCCGTCATCGGCGGGCTCCTCGGCTGGAGGGCTGAGTGGTGCGAGACAGAGCGGCTCCGCCCGCCGGTCAGGGGAAGCGGGCGGAACCACTTTGTTCATCCACGATACAAAGCGCTTCCGCCACACGCCAAGCCCCCCTGGTCAGCGGGCCAGGGGGGCTTGCTGGTAGGGCGGCAAAAGGGCCGGTCAGGGCCGGGTGAGGAACTCCAGGGATTCGCGGGTCGCGGGTCCGTAGACGCCGTGCGGGTCGGCCGTCTCGCCGTATGTCCGCTGGTACCGCGCTACGGAAGCGGTTACCTCGGTGTCGTACCGGCCGTCCGCGGCGCCGGTGTACAGCTGCAGCTGCGCCAGCCGTCGCTGCAGCTCCACGACCTCCGGGCCGCTCGCGCCCTCGGAGAGCAGGTCCGTGCCCACCGTCTGCGGGCCGGACAGCCGGGCCGCCGAGCGGGAGGCCGGTGCGGGGCCGGTGGGCCGGGGCTGCGCGGCTTCCCCGGCCTGCGCGGCCTCCCCGGCTGTTCCGGCTTCTCCGGTCTCCTCGGTGGGCAGGTCGGCGCTGGAGCGCCCGCCGAGGTCGGGCAGCGCCTGACCCGTGCCGTCCACGGTGCGCAGCTCACCGCCGAAGAGCACGGCACAGACCGAACCGGCCGCCGCGGTGACCATGAGCCCGGCCAGCAGCACGGGCCGGCCGCGCCGCCGGGGCGCGGGCGGGGCCGGTGCGGCCGTGGGAGCGGCCTCCGGCGGCGGGTCCATGAAGGCCACCGGGCCCGCGACCGGGAGCCCGGCCCGCCGGCCGGGTAACTCCGCGGAGTGCGGCGCGGGGGCTTCCCCGGTGTACGGCTCGGGGACCGGCTCGTCGGCCCGCGCGGCGTACGGCTCGGGGGCCGGCGGCGGGGTGTACGGCGGCGGCGCGTACGGCGGCCGCTCCACCCGGACGTACGAAGGCGGCGGGAACGCCGGCGGACTGTAGGCCCGCACCGTGAACGCGCGGGGCCTGCGGGGCGGGTCCGGGTGATCGTCCGGGTCGGGCGCGTCCGGCAGCGAGATGTACGGCCGGATGTGCAAGGGGTCGAAATCCGGCGCTGCCGCCTGCTCGCACCGGCAGCCGGGACGGCCGTCGGTCCGAGCGGGGGCTAAGCAGGTCGGGCAGTTCCTGGCCTCCACGTACGGGTCCCCTCCCTCGTCGTCGGCTGCGATTATCCAGACGCCGCCGCCTCCTGCACAGGGCCCCCGGACGTGAACAACCGGAGACCGACACGTCGCCCGACCGGCCATAGCGGGGCAAAATGATCGGACGGGGAGTGCGGCTCCGCTCCCCGGCCGCTGCCCGGCGCCCGTAACGCGCTCCCCGCCGCGGTTCCGACGTAAGGAGACGTCCATGGCGCAGGACACCAGCGCTCCCGCCGTCCCCGCCGAGGAGCGGCCGCAGCGGACCGTCCTGGTGGCGATCGGCGCGCTGCTGCTCGGCATGCTGATCGCGGCGCTCGACCAGACCATCGTCGCCACCGCGCTGCCCACGATCGTCAGCGAGCTCGGCGGCCTGGACCACCTCTCCTGGGTGGTCACCGCCTACCTCCTGGCCTCCACGGCGGCCACCCCGCTGTGGGGCAAGCTCGGCGACCAGTACGGCCGCAAGAAACTCTTCCAGGCCGCCATCGTGATCTTCCTGATCGGCTCCGTGCTGTGCGGCATCGCCCAGAACATGCCGCAGCTCATCGCCTTCCGCGCCGTCCAGGGCCTGGGCGGCGGCGGGCTCATGGTGCTGTCGATGGCGATCGTCGGCGACATCGTGCCGCCCCGCGAGCGCGGCAAGTACCAGGGCCTGTTCGGCGCGGTCTTCGGCGGGACGAGCGTGCTGGGGCCGCTGCTCGGCGGGCTCTTCGTCGACCACCTGAGCTGGCGCTGGGTCTTCTACATCAACCTGCCCATCGGCGCGGTCGCCCTGATCGTCATCGCCGCCGTGCTGCACATCCCGTCGAGCCGCACCCCGCACCGCATCGACTACCTCGGCACCGCCCTGATCGCCGCGGTCGCCGCCTGCTTCGTCCTGATGACCTCGCTCGGCGGGGTCAGCTACCCGTGGGGCTCCTGGCAGATCATCGGCCTCGGCGTGCTCGGCGTGCTGCTCCTCGGCGCCTTCGTACTGGTCGAACGGCGGGCCGCCGAGCCCGTCCTGCCGCTGCGCCTCTTCCGGCTCCGCACCTTCGCGCTCACCTCCGCCATCGGCTTCGTCATCGGCTTCGCGATGTTCGGCGCGATGACGTACCTGCCGACGTTCCTGCAGGTCGTGCACGGTGTCACACCGACCATGTCCGGCGTGCACATGCTGCCGATGGTGGTCGGGATGCTGCTCTCCTCCACGGTCTCGGGCCAGCTGGTCAGCCGTACCGGGCGCTACAAGGTCTTCCCGATCGCCGGCACCGCGGTCACCGCCGTGGGCCTGCTGCTTTTGCACAACCTCGACCGCGCCAGCAGCGTCGCCGAGATGAGCGGGTACTTCTTCGTCTTCGGCCTCGGCCTCGGCCTGGTCATGCAGGTCCTGGTGCTCATCGTGCAGAACTCCGTCCCGTACGCCGACCTGGGCGTGGCCACCTCGGGGGCGACCTTCTTCCGCTCGATCGGCGCGTCCTTCGGCGTCTCGATCTTCGGCACGATCTTCGCGAACATGCTGGGCCCGCGCATCGCCGACGCGCTCGCCGGCCGCCGGCTGCCGCCCGGCGTGGACCCGGGCACCCTCGCCGAGGACCCGCGCGCGGTGGCCAAGCTGCCGCCCGGCGAGGCGTCCGGCGTGCTGGACGCCTACTCGACGTCGATCACCAACGTCTTCCTGTACGCGGTGCCCGTCGTGCTGCTCGCCTTCGCGCTGGCCTGGCTCCTCAAGGAGGAGCCGCTGCGGGGCTCGGTCACCGCCCCGGACACCACGGAAGTCCTCTCCTCCAACCCCGTCGAACGGTCCTCGCACGACGAGTGCGCCCGCGCGCTGAGCAAGCTCGGCTCCCTGGAGGGCCGCAAGAAGCTGTACCAGTCGATCACCGCGCGCGCCGGCCTCGACCTGAAACCGGCGGCGAGCTGGATGGTGCTGCGGATGAACCGGTACGGCTCGGTGGAGCCCGCGGTGCTCGCCGAGCGCAGCGCCGTACCGCTCGCCGTGATCTCCGCCGCGACCCGGCAGCTGGAGGAGCGGGGGCTCGCGGAGCGGGAGGGGATGCCGATGGTGCTCACCGAGGCCGGGCGGCGGGTCGCCCACCGGCTCGCGGCCGCCCGCCAGGAGGCGCTGTCCGACCTCCTCGGCGACTGGTGGTCCAAGGACCGTCCCACCGACCTGACCGAACTCGTCCGGCAGCTCACCGCCGAAATGGGCGGTTCGAACGGCGAACGCCCGTACAACGGCGACGACAGACACCTCCCGCGCCGCCCTACGGGGGCGCGGCCCGTCTGAGCCCCGTGGAGCCCGCCCTCAGCCCAGCCGCTTCTCGAACCAGATCTGCGCGTACGGACCCTCGTTGTACGCCGGTATCTCCACGAACCCCGACCGCCGGTAGAAGGCGATGGCCTCCACCAGGTCGAGGCGCGTGTCGAGGCGGACGCGCCGGGCGCCCAGGCCGCGCGCGGCGGCCTCCGCGGCGGCCAGCAGCGTGCTGCTGCCCCCGCTGCCGCGCAGCTCGGGCCGGACGTACATGCGCTTGAGCTCGGCCGTGCCGGGAGCCATCAGTCGTACACCCGCGCAGCCGCCCGGCTCGTCGCCGTGCCGGGCCAGCAGGAACACTCCGCGGGGCGGTGTCAGGTCGTCGACCGGGTCCTCGGCGACGGCCCGGTCCAGCTCCTCGTCGGTGGCCGGGCGGCCGTACCAGCGGGCGGCCACCTCGGCGAGGTAGGCCCGCAGCACGCCGGCCGCCTCGGGCGAGGCGACCGGCTCGGCGCCGACCGCCCACACCCGGCGGCCGGTCGCGCATTCCCCCGTCACCACGGCCTCAGGCGCTCTTCGGCGCGGCCTGCTGGACGACCTCGAAGGACCACACGGTGGAGCCGGAAGCGGCCGGCTTCGGACGCTCGGCACCCTCGCCGCCGCCCTGGTGCGCGGCCTTCATCGGGCCCTCCATCCACGCCTGGAAGGACTCCTCGTCGCGCCAGCGGGTGTAGACGAGGTACTGGTCGGTGCCCTCCACCGGGCGCAGCAGCTCGAACCACTCGAAGCCGTCCGAGGACTCCACGGCGCCGGCACGCGAAGCGAAGCGCTTCTCCAGCACCTCCCGCTGCTCCTCGGGAACGGTCAGGACATTGATCTTCACGATGCTCATGCGGTCATCCTGCCGCATCCCGCCGCGCGGCCCCAGGGCGCCCCACGGCGGTCGGCCGGGGCTTCGGTCAGTCGGTCAGGGCATCGATGGCTGCTGTGACAAGTGAACGGGCCTCGGCGCCGTACTGGGCCAGCTCTGCCAAGTTCCCGAACGCCTTGAGGTACAGCCCAACATCACTCGGTTGAGTTTCCTTGATCGATGCCGACAGCGTTTCGATGTGCACGCGCCGGCGGTCAAAAATGGTGAACGTTTCCAAGGGCCATGAAACGCGGGGTGCTGTGAATGGAATGATTCCCAGCGAGACTGACGGAAGTGCCATGACCGACAGTAGATGTCCGAGCTGAGCGGCCATGACCTCGGTACTGCCGAATCGATACCGCAAGACTGATTCCTCGATCAGTACGGCGAATTGATGGTCACCTTCGCGGATGACGTGGGATCGTTTCATTCGCGCGGAGACGGCATCTGCTACGTCGTCCGGTGTTCCCCTGAATTTGGCGATTGAGGTCAACAAGGCTGTTGCATATCCGGGTGTCTGGAAGAAACCTGGCACGACGTTGGAACAGTACACGTGAAACTGCCGTGTTTGTTCGTAGAGTGGAACGCCCGACTCCTGTAGCCGCCTGAGCCCTGTTCGCTGCAGCCGCTTCCACTGGACATACATCGAATCTGCTTGCCGGTTGGCGGCAATGAGGTCAGCTGCCTGCTCGGGCACGCCGCATGCCGTACACCAGGCCCTTATGTCGGAGTCGCTGGGAGGAGTCCTGGCGTGCTCGACCCGAGACGACTTGGATTCGCTCCATCCGCAACGGGCAGCCAGCTCGCGCCCCGTAAGGCCCGCGTCAAGCCGTAGTTCCCGCAAGCGGGAAGCCAGGGCTTCCCTGGCTTCCTGAGCTCTTGACGAAGGAGATGGCATGAGTTGGCTGCCCGGTTGTACCTAGATCCTGTACTCACTGTGCGGGATCGCTCGCTGCCAGACGGCCTCAAACGCTTGCCCGCACAGTTTCAGCGTCTCGGTGTCCGTACTGAGTTCATCCGTGACATGGCTGCCGTCCCCCGCGAAGTGGTGAACGCGGAGCAGGTTTCCGTCGAACAGCCAGAAGTCGTTGGCGGGCAGGAGGACGTCGGTTGCCTGGCTGCGCGGCAACCAGCGTACTTCTTCGCCGGCGATGATGTTGGCTTCCGTCGAGTAGTGCTCCCAGCGGATATATTCGCTGACAGGTTCCGAGACGACACGTGCCCGACGAATGGAAACGCCGCGCGATACAGCATCCGAGATCGTCTGGTGGAACGGATGCCACCACGATTCGCGGTCGTTCCAGTCAACTCGCTGCCCACGCCGCCAGGCTTCTAGCCGGGGATTGCTGCCGTAGTCGTCTCGCATTTCCAGATGAACGGCAGACTCCCGGGTGTCGGCCAGGAGCTCACCGAACGTTGGAATGCTCGACCGCATCGCACGCTTTCCGGATCATCGGCACCATTCGGGCCGGAATCCTGATGATTTCTTCACTGTCCGGGATCGGGCCGTTCGCCGGGGTGTTCGACTCGCAGGCTGCCCGAACTTCGGGGCCGGCCTTCCAGCCCTGAATCACCAGCTCTCCTGACTCTTCGTCAGCCCGGACGGTAGGGCAGTGCTCGAGGTCGGTGTCCGGGTCAATCCCGACGAACCGTAGCGCCATGTCAGCCTCTCTCAGTGCGGGACTTGCCTGAACTTGCACGCCATCCTCCCGCTTCGGCGCTGTCAGTAAAGGCCACCAGCGGATCAAGTGACGTGCAAGCCCATGCAAGCTTGTGGAGCGGGGCGCTCGCCCGGTCGTTGACTGCTCACCCGACAGGGAAACGACGCAGGGGGTTGGACATGAGCGAAGCGAAGACCTACCCGAGTGATCCGGTTGAACTGCCGCTGCTCATGGATGTTGTGGAGCCGAAGCCTGTTGAGGGGTGCCCCGGCTGTTTGGAGCTCGCCAACGTGCGCGACCGCGCCCGCGCGGGCGGCGACATGACGACCGTGACCGACTGCAACGTCTTCATGCGTCGGCACCCGGAAGGGCACGCATGACTGCTCTGTCATCCGGGCCAGGACCCGCAATAAGGAGAAGGAGAGATCACATGACCGCTTTGGCAGTCGAGACGTACGAGATGCGTACGCCTGACTCTGAGGGTTGGCGTGGTGTGCCGTTCGCGCACCCGCTGATGATGGTGGACGGCGGCAAGCATGACGGGGGCCGATGCCGCCCGAGGCTCCGCGATCACCCGAGCCCAAGCCCTCAGACGGCGAGTAACCGTCTCCGGGACGTCCCTCCCCGTCCGGGTGTGGACACGACAGTGCCCCCTGCCGGAGCAGGGGGCACTGTCGTGCAGTCGGCGCGGGGAGCGGCGGGGTCAGGCCGCCTTGCTCAGCTCGCGGGCCTCGGCCTCGCTGGCCACCGCGGGCTTGGAGCCCGGCAGCGGGCGGCCGGCGCTCTCGGTCATCTTCCACACCGCGATACCGCCGATGACGCCGGCGGCCATCATGTAGTACGCGGGCATCATCTTGTCGCCGGTCGCGCTGATCAGGGCCGTGACGACCAGCGGGGTCGTGCCGCCGAAGATCGAGACGGAGACGTTGAAGGCGATCGAGAGGGAGCCGTAGCGGACCTTCGTCGGGAAGAGCGCGGGCAGCGTGGACGGCATCGTCGAGGTGAAGCAGACCAGCAGCAGGCCGAGCGCGGCCATGCCCAGGCCGATCGCGGCCAGCGAGCCCTGGCGGATCAGCAGCAGCGCCGGGATCGACAGGACGAAGAAGCCGATGCAGCCGGCGGCGATCACGGGGCGGCGGCCGAAGCGGTCGCAGGCCCGGCCGGCGAACGGCTGGACGCACATCATCAGGGCCATCACGGCCAGCACGACCAGCAGACCGTGCGTCTCGTCGTACTTCAGCTCCGAGGTCAGGTAGCTCGGCATGTACGACAGCAGCATGTAGTCCGTGACGTTGAAGACCAGGACCAGGCCGACGCAGAGCAGCATCGCGCGCCACTGGCCGAAGATCATCTCGCGGATGCCGGTCTTCTTCTCGGCGGCGCGGCGCTCCTTCTCCTGCTCCGCGGCCTCCTTCTCCATCTCCGCGAAGGCCGGGGTCTCCTCCAGGCGCATCCGGAGGTACAGGCCGATGATGCCCATCGGGCCCGCGATCAGGAACGGGATCCGCCAGCCCCAGGAGAGCAGGTCGTCATGGCTGAGCAGCGCGGTCATCAGGGTGACCAGGCCGGCGCCGCCGATGTAGCCGGCCAGCGTGCCGAACTCCAGCCAGCTGCCGAAGAAGCCGCGCTTCTTGTCGGGCGAGTACTCGGCGATGAAGGTGGAGGCGCCGCCGTACTCACCGCCTGTGGAGAAGCCCTGCACCAGGCGGGCGATCAGCAGCAGCACCGGGGCCCAGACGCCGATGGCGGCGTACGAGGGGATCAGGCCGATCGCGAAGGTGCCGATCGCCATCATGATCATGGTGATGGCGAGGACCTTCTGGCGTCCGATACGGTCGCCGAGCGGGCCGAAGATCATGCCGCCGATGGGCCGCACGAGGAAGGCCGCCGCGAACGCTCCGAACGTCGACAGCAACTGCGCGGTCGGGTTCCCGGAAGGGAAGAACACCTGCCCGAGGGTGACCGCGATGTAGCTGTAGACGCCGAAGTCGAACCACTCCATCGCGTTACCGAGCGCGGCCGCCGAGACGGCCCGTTTCGCCATGGCCGGGTCGACGACCGTGGCACCGTTCACCGAAGTGCTGGACGGACTTTTCGTACGGGTATCCGGGCCGGGTGCGACGGAAGTGTGCGTCGGCACGTGTTCGCTCGCCTGCGCTCTCTGGGACGACTGCAAAACGTTCGCCCGCCGGGTCACCGACGAGCGAACTTCGACCATAGGGGCAGAACGGATCGTCACGGAGTGTGCACGGTCGCATAAGGGAATCGGTTAAAAGCGCCGTATCGCAAGGGCGGCGTCGGCGCCAAACCGGACATCGCGAAAGTATTCCTGTGATCCTTGTCGCTGCGATCCGCCGGAACTGGGGCCCGTCCTGTGGCCTGGCGCACGTGGACGGCGCGGTACTCCGCAGAGCACCGCGCCGTCGGATCGTCGCCCGTCCAGCATCCGCCCGGCGGCCGTGCCGCGCCACTCGGACGGATGCGGGCCGGCCGGTCAGCCGGTGACGTGCATCAGCCGGTGACGGTGATCTGCGAGGCCGGGTCGGTCGTGTCCGACACCGTGTACGTGGCACCGAACGTCGAGGTGGTCGCGCTGGTCGGGCAGCCGAAACCGCCGGTGACGGTCACGGGGACCGTTGCGCCCGAGAAGGTGAGCGTGGACGGCGCGCCATTGGCCCACGTGCCGTTCACGGTGGCGGGCCCGGCGGGCGCCGCGGTGACCGTACAGCTCGCGAGGCCGCTGGTCTTCACGACGACGCCGCCCTGGGGGATGTTCATGGCGGCCGTGCTGGGCGCGCCGTTCTGCATGGCCACGCCCCAGCTGCCGCTGGTGGTGACGGTGGCGCTGACGCCCGCCATGCTCGTCGTGCAGGAGCTGTACGTCGGGGCGGTGATCGTACTGGCCACCGGGCCCGCGTCGTTGTGGTTCGCGGGCGCGTCCGGGACCTTGCCGGTGGCGTTGGAGACCGTACAGGTCACGGTCACCGAACCGGCCTTGAAGGTGGCCTTGCCGCTGAGCTTCGCGGCGAAGGCGTGGCCGGCGGGGGTGACGGTGGTGGAGCCGGCCGCAGCCTCGGGCGCGGCGGGCGCCGCCGCGGTGGCGGGGGCGGTGACGGCCAGGCACAGCGCGCCCGTGGCCGCGATGCCGGTGCCGGCGGCGAGCAGGGTGCGGGCGGAGGCGCGGCGGGGCGTGCCGGGTCTGAGGTGGTGTCTCATCGGGGAGCTCCTTCACGGTTGCCGTTGTTGCGGGGGACGTGCGGTTACCGGTGCGGAGGTGCGGGGGGTGGGTCGGAGGGGGCGGCGGGCGGTGGCAGTGGCTGCCACGCGAACATCAGGGCGCCGCCGAGGATGCCGAGCACGGTGCCGATCAGGAAGCCGCCCAGGTTGGACATGACCAGCGCGGCGGCCGCCAGCAGGACGGTCAGTACGCCTGCCAGTCCGCGGTACTGGGGCGCGCACCAGGCGGTCAGGCCCAGCACGATCATCACCAGCCCCAGCAGCACGGACGGGATGCCGGCGATGCCCTGCTGGAGCATGATCTTCAGCGGGGCGAGCGGGATCACGCAGATCTCGACGCCTGCGAGGACCGTGGCCAGCCCGCCCCAGAAGGGGCGGCCCTTGCGCCAGCGCGACCAGGCGGACCGCGGACGTGCCGGGTCGTCGGCCGGCTGCCGGGCCGCCGGTCGCCGGGTCAGAAGCATTCCTTCTTGCCCTTGCTGATCTTCATGCTCAGGCCGGAGAGCTTGAAGGTGCCCGCGTTGGTCGCCCACGCGGTCTGCTTCAGGTCGGTGATGTGCACGTCGTCGGCCTGCTGGGAGAACGCGTCCTGCATGCCCTGCGCGTCGGCCGGCCCCTTGTCCAGCGTGGAGGCGTCCCGGCCGATCTCGATGTTGTTGAACGATGCGTTTCCGGAGAGCTGGGTGGCGTCCACGTAGAGGTTCTCGGCCTTGACGGGCTTGCCGCCCTTGCCCGCGGTCAGGTTGAGCGAGATGTTGCCCAGTACGGGCAGCTTGGTGACCACCGACTGGCAGAGGTTGTTCAGTTCCGCCTTCTTGATGGCGGTCACCGCGACCGGCAGCAGCTCGCCGCGGGCGTTCGTGTCCACGCCCCCGTACTGCGCGAAGCCGTCCCCGTCGAGGCTGCTCGCCGAGACCTTGAACTGCTGGCCCGATACGGCGAAGGACGCCGCCAGCGCCCCGTTGGCCAGGGCGATGGCCAGTGCCGCCGTGCCCGCGAAGGCCGGGACGGCGAGCACGGCGAACTTCCGCGCGCTGACACGTCCCGTGACCGGTCTGCCGTGTGCGTCTTTCATGGCATATATCCCCTTCGATGCGTGCGTGATCGATGAGTGGGGGGAGCGAAGAGCGAGGCGCGTGGGGAGAAAGGCGAGTGCGGCGGGTCGAGCCGCGAGCCTGGTGTTACCGCCGGTGTTACCGGCGAGTTGAGTTGAATGTAAGTGCGCCAGTAGGCGTTGGCAAGGTTGCGCGGCAGACGGTTTTCCGCCAAAAGGCAGGGGCGGTGGCCGCCGGACTCCGGTGGCCACCGCCCTTACAGGGAACGGGAGTTACTCGTACCGACAGGGTGCGGGAGTTACCCGTAACTGACCCGCAGCTCCTTGACGCCGTTGAGCCATGCCGAGCGCAGCCGCCGCGGGTCACCGGTCAGCGCGATGTCCGGCAGGGTGTCGGCGATGGCGCGGAAGATCAGGTCGATCTCCAGGACCGCGAGGGACTTGCCGAGGCAGAAGTGCGGGCCGCCGCCCCCGAAGCCCAGGTGCGGATTGGGGTCGCGGGTGATGTCGAAGACCTCGGGCCGGTCGAACACCTCGGGGTCGTTGTTGGCCGACGCGTAGAAGATGCCGACCCGCTGGCCCTCCTTGATGCGCGCGCCACCGAGCTCGGTGGCGCGGGTGGCGGTGCGCTGGAAGGAGACCACCGGGGTCGCCCAGCGCACGATCTCCTCGGCCGCGGTCGAGGGCCGCTCCCTCTTGTACAGCTCCCACTGCTCGGGGTGGGTGAGGAACGCGTGCATGCCGTGGGTGATCGCGTTGCGGGTGGTCTCGTTGCCGGCCACGGCCAGCAGCAGCACGAAGAAGCCGAACTCGTCGCTGCCGAGATTGCCCTCGTCCTCCGCGGCCACCAGCCGGCTGACGATGTCCTGCGCCGGGCACTCCTTGCGCGCCGCCGCGAGGTTCATGGCGTACGAGATGAGCTCCATCGCCGCGTTGGTGCCGACCTCTTCGGTGATCGCCAGCTCGGGATCGTCGTACGCGATCATCTTGTTCGACCAGTCGAAGATGCGGGACCGGTCCTCCTGGGGGATGCCGATCAGCTCGGCGATGGCCTGGAGCGGCAGCTCACAGGCGATGTCCGTGACGAAGTCGCCGCGGCCGTTCTTCTTCGCCTCCGCGACGATCCGGGTGGCGCGCTCGCGCAGCGCGTCCTCCAGGGCGCGGATGGAGCGTGGCGTGAAGCCGCGCTGGACGATCTGCCGCACCCGGGTGTGCTCGGGCGGGTCCATGTTCAGCATGATCAGCTTCTGGACGTCGATCTGGTCGCGGGTCATCGACTCGTTGAAGCGGATGATCGAGGTGTTGCGGTTCGCCGAGAAGACGTCCGGCCGGGTGGAGACCTCCTTGACGTCCGCGTGCCGGGTCACCACCCAGTAGCCGTCGTCCTCGAAGCCCGCGATGTTGTGCGGCTGGGCGTTCCACCACACGGGCGCGGTCCGCCGCAGCCGGGCGAATTCGGGGAGGGGTACGCGTTCCTGGTAGACGTCGGGATCGGTGAAGTCGAACCCGTCGGGCAGCGCGGGACAAGGCATCGGCGACTCCAGGTCCGGGTTGTGTCCGGCTTGCCTGCTCGTTCTGACGGGCCCGTGCTGACGAGCCATCAGAATCTGCCGCGAAGGTAGTAACGAGTTCTACAAGTGGCAAGGCTCACGCGGGAAATGGTTGCGGCTGCGGCCGACGCAGCACTCTTGCGCGGGCGCGTGTGGCTCGTGAGACTGGGCGCGGAACTAGAACGCGTACTAGTTCTGCCCGGGTGCCGGACCGCCCGGACAGCCAGGAGAGGACGAGTCATGGCCGCTGAACCCGTCATCGTCGAAGCCGTCCGCACGCCGATCGGCAAGCGCGGGGGCGCGCTCGCCAATCTCCACCCCGCCTACCTACTGGGCGAGACATACCGTGAACTCCTGGCGAGAACGGCGATACAGCCGGACTGCGTCGAGCAGATCGTCGGCGGGACGGTCACCCATGCCGGCGAGCAGTCCATGAACCCGGCCCGGAACGGCTGGCTGGCCGTGGGCCTGCCGTACGAGACCGCCGCGACCACCGTGGACTGCCAGTGCGGCTCCTCCCAGCAGGCCAACCACATGGTCGCCAACATGATCGCGGCCGGCGTCATCGACGTGGGCATCGGCTGCGGCGTCGAGGCGATGTCCCGGGTACCGCTCGGCAGCGGCTCCAAGCACGGCCCCGGCAAACCCTTCCCCGACGAGTGGCACGTCGACCTGCCCAACCAGTTCGAGGCGGCCGAACGCATCGCCCGTAAGCGCGGCCTGACCCGGGAGAACGTCGACGCGCTCGGGCTGATCTCGCAGGAGCGGGCCGCGCAGGCATGGGCCGAGGAGCGCTTCAAACGCGAGACGTACGCGGTCCAGGTGCCCACCACGGAGGAGGAGCAGGCGGCAGGGCAGGGCATGTGGCGGCTGGTCGACCACGACGAAGGGCTGCGCGACACGAGTATGGAGGCGCTCGGCTCGCTCAAGGCGGTCATGCCGACCGCCGTCCACACGGCGGGCAACTCCTCGCAGATCTCGGACGGGGCCGCCGCCGTGATGTGGGCGTCCAAGCGGATGGCGCGGGCGCTCAAGCTGAAGCCCCGGGCGCGCATCGTCGCCCAGGCGCTGGTCGGCGCCGACCCGCACTTCCATCTGGACGGGCCGGTCGACGCGACCCGGGCCGTGCTGGGCAAGGCCGGCATGTCCCTCAAGGACATCGACCTGGTCGAGATCAACGAGGCGTTCGCGTCCGTGGTCCTGTCCTGGGCGCAGGTCTTCGAGCAGGACCTGGAGAAGGTGAACGTCAACGGCGGAGCCATCGCCCTCGGCCATCCGGTGGGCGCGACCGGGGCCCGGCTCATCACCACCGCGCTGCACGAACTGGAGCGCGCGGACAAGGAATTCGCCCTGATCACGATGTGCGCGGGCGGCGCGCTGGCGACCGGGACGATCATTCAGCGGCTGTGACGGGGGCCGCGCTCGCGGCCGGGCGGTCGTTGTCAGTGGCGCTGTCAGTGGCGCTGTCAGTGGTGCCTGTCACACTCCTGGCATGACGACGAATTCGACGAAATCGACAGCTTCGACCGACTCGCCGGGCCCGACGGGGCCGCCGAAGATCCCTGAAGACGCCCTGCCGCCGGTCTGGGCGGGGGAGGACGAGCGTCCGGCCCCGCCCCTCGTCGGCGACGAGCGCGAGATCCTCACCTCGTTCCTGGACTGGCACCGCAGGACCTTCGAGCTGAAGTGCGCCGGGGTGGAGCCCGAGCGCCTCTCCGACAAGAGCGTCCCGCCGTCCGGGCTGAGCCTGCACGGCCTGATCCGCCACCTCGCCGGTGTCGAGCACTGGTGGCTGCGCGTGCAGTTCGCGGGCGAGCGGGACGACTTCCCGTACTACTCCGACGACCATCCCGACCAGGACTTCGAGATGCTGGAGGGGGACGTCGAGGAAGAGCTCGCGTTCTGGCGCGCCGAGTGCGCGCACTCCCGCAAGCTCGTCGCCGCCGCGCCCTCCCTGGACGCGACCGGCACCCATGCGGCGAGCGGTCAGCCGGTCTCGCTCCGCCGCATCCTGGTGCACCTCATCGCCGAGTACGCCCGGCACAACGGCCATGCCGACCTGCTCCGCGAACGCCTCGACGGCGCGACCGGGGTCTAGGACCGGGTCGTGCCGTCGAGGGAGAGGGGAAAGCGGGGGAGAGCGGCGTCAGGGGAGCCGCTCGTGCTCAGTACCAGTTGTGGGACTGCCAGAAGGACCAGGCGCCGCAGGGGCTGCCGTAGCGCTCGTTCATGTAGTTCAGGCCCCACTTGACCTGGGTGGCGGCATTGGTCTTCCAGTCCGCGCCGGCCGAGGACATCTTCGAGGCGGGCAGCGCCTGGACCAGGCCGTACGCACCGGAGGAGGCGTTGGTGGCCTGCGGGTTCCAGCCGCTCTCGCGCTCCACGATGTTGCTGAAGCACTGGAACTGCTGCGCGTCCGGGATCTGCTGGTGCGCCGCGGCCCGGGCATCGCTCGTACCGGCCCGCTCGGCGGCCTGCGCGGGGGTGGCGGCGAAGGCGGCGGTGGCGGCGCCGAGCGCCACGGCACCGACGGCGGCGGCGCCCGCGGCCCGGCGGCGGGTGACGGAACGGGGAGCGGTACGGCCGGCGGCCGAGGACACGGGGGACAGCACGGAGGAAGGACCTTCCGACGGGTACGGGGGAGGCGCCGCCGGGCGCGGTGAGGTTTGCGGACCCGGCGACCACTTCACCGTGGGAGGTGGCTCGGGGTGCGGGCAAGCACCGTTGTTACGTAGCCACCTCGTACCTGGCTGTGGGAACAGGGCCGGAAGCCGGGGCGGGGCCCGTGCCGGTTTCTGCTACCGGGCCTCGTATGTGACCAAGGTCCTTGTGCGGGGCTTCACAGAGGGGAGGGGGCGGCGAGGGGCGGTGCCCTCACGCGTCGTCCGCCTCCGCCGCGTCCGCGAGCCGGCGGGCGCGGTGCCTGGCGACGTTGAGGCGGTTGCCGCACAGGTCGGGCATGCAGTACCGGCGCCGGCCCGCCTTGCTCGTGTCGACGAACATCCCGTCGCACTCGGGCGAGGCGCAGTGGCGGACGCGGTCGTGGGACAGGGTGCGCAGCACGCCCAGCAGGCCGGTGCCGATCAGTGCCGCCAGCTCGTCGGCGAGCGGGGTCCGCGGTCCGGTGCTGACGTACCACTGCCAGTGGCCGTCCGTGTCCCGGGCCAGCAGCGGCCCCACGCCCGCCTTCCTGACCAGCGCGTTCGCGCCTTCGGCGAGCTGATCCGCACTGTCGGACTCCAGGAGTGCCCGCAGCTCCCGTCGGAGCGCGAGCACCTGCTCCAGGTCCGCTTCGCTCGGGTGACTGCCCGCGGCCGCGGCCTCGACCGGGATGCGGTGCTCGCCGAGGAAGCGGCCGAGCGCGGCCGGGTCGACGAGCACCTCGCCGGTGCTCCTGCGGACCAGGGCAGAGGTATTGACCAGGTCGGTCGCGATACCCGCCCCGATGCTGTAATCGGAAAAAGGAAGTTTCACGTCTTACTCCATGGTGGCGTAAGGGGGTAACGCCGAGAATAACCATTAGCTCCGGAGGGATCGTCATGAGCGCGCACCTCGTCGAAGGCGTACCGGCCGCCGGGATCGCCCTCCTCGACGCCGCCGTCCTCGGCACCCCCTTCACCGAGCATCAGCTGCAGTACGCCGAGGCGTATCGCGCCCCGTGGGCGGGGACCGAAGGCCGGCGGCGCTGGATCGACCAGGTCTGCGCCGTCAGTTTCGAAGGCACCCGCGGGACCGTGGCCCGCCTGGGCGAGCGGAGTTCTTCGGCCGGGAGCGCGCGTAGCAGCCGGCTACGGGGCGAAGGACACCGGGGCGTCGAAGGCCGCGCGGCGGGTGGCGCGGCGGAGGGCCTTCAGGACGGTGGGGCCGACGGTGAGGGTGAGGACGATCGTGACCAGGGCGCGGGGGAGGTCCCAGCCGAGGGAGGTGGCCAGGCAGTACGCGACGAAGCGGGCGAGGTTGTCGGGGAGCGGGTCGCCGGGGACGAAGGAGACGCCGGAGGCGAGCCCCGCGATGTAGGGCCAGCCCTGGAGGTTCATGACCAGGCCGTAGAGGAGGGAGGAGAGCGTGCCGTAGACCGCCAGCAGCAGCATCTCGCGGCGGCCGCGGAGCCGGTCGGGCCCCGGGAGCAGGCCCGCGCCCATCGACACCCAGCCCATCGACAGCATCTGGAACGGCATCCAGGGGCCGACACCGCCGGTGAGCAGGGCGGAGGCGAACATCGAGACCGCGCCGAGCACGAAGCCGAAGCCGGGGCCCAGGACCCGGCCCGACAGCACCATCAGGAAGAACATCGGCTCGATACCGGCCGTACCCGCGCCGAGGGGGCGCAGCGCGGCACCGGCCGCGGCGAGTACGCCGAGCATCGCGATGGCCTTGGCGTCCAGGCCGACGTCCGCGATGGTCGCCACGACCACGGCGAGGAGGAGGGGGAGCAGCGCGGCGAAGAGCCAGGGGGCGTCCTTGGAGTGCGCGAGGCCGGACGCGGAGTCCGCCAGCAGTGGCCAGCCGAAGGCCATCACGCCGAGGACGGAGACCAGTACGAGGGCGGCCACTGAACGCGGCCCGAGCCGCACGGCCCGCACCCTCCTGCCCGTCCGTGGGCCTGTGCCGTGTGCCCCGGTCATGCCGTGTTCCCTGGTCATGCCGTGTGCTCCAGTTCGGTCAGGGCGCGGGTGACCTGGGGGACGGTGAGCCAGGGGAGCGGCGCGAGGACCTTGGCGACCTGCGGGGCGAAGGCCGGGGAGGCGACCACGACCTCGGCGGTCGGGCCGTCCGCGACGATCTCGCCGTCGGCGAGGATGACGACGCGGTGGGCGAGCTCCGCGGCCAGTTCGACGTCGTGGGTGGCGAGGACGATCGCGTGGCCCTCGGCGGCGAGCCCGCGCAAGACCTCCACCAGGCGGGCCTTGGCCGCGTAGTCCAGGCCGCGGGTCGGCTCGTCGAGGAGGAGCAGCGGCGGCCGCGCGGTGAGGACCACGGCGAGCGCGAGGGCGAGCCGCTGGCCCTCGGAGAGGTCGCGCGGGTGGGTGCCGTCCGGGACGTCCGGCAGCAGCCGGGTGACCAGCGCCCGGCAGCTTCCCGGTGCCGCGCCCGCGTCGGCGTCCGCCGCCGCGCACTCGGCGCCGACGGTGTCCGCGTACAGCAGGTCGCGCGGCTCCTGCGGCACCAGCCCGACCCGGCGCAGCAGCTCGCGCGGCCCGGTGCGGTGCGGCACGGCGCCGCCCACCCGTACCGAGCCCGCGGCCGGTTCGTGCATGCCGACCAGCGTGTTCAGCAGCGTGGACTTGCCCGCGCCGTTGCGGCCCATCAAGGCGACGGTCTCGCCGGGGCGTACGGCCAGGTCGACGCGGTGCAGCGCGTCGATGCGGCCGCGGCGTACGGAGAGTCCGGCGGCCTCGGCGACCGGGGCGGCGTCCCCGGGAGCGGGCGGCGCACCGGCCGCGGCGCCCGGAGCCGCCGGGGTCCGTCCCGCCAGCCGCTCGCGCAGCGCGCCGGCCTTGCGGCGGGCGTCCCGTACGGTCAGCGGCAGCGGGGACCAGCCCGCCGCCCGGCCGAGGGCGACGACCGGCGGGTGGACCGGGGAGACGGCCATGATCTCGGCGGGCTCGCCGATGACGGGCGCGGCGCCGGGCGCCGGCAGCAGGATGACCTGGTCCGCGTACTGGACAACGCGCTCCAGCCGGTGCTCGGCCAGCAGCACCGTCGTGCCGAGGTCGTGGACCAGGCGCTGCAGCACGGCCAGTACCTCTTCGGCGGCGGCCGGGTCCAGCGCGGAGGTCGGCTCGTCCAGGACGAGCACCTTGGGGTGCGTGGTGAGCACGGACCCGATGGCGACGCGCTGCTGCTGGCCGCCGGAGAGGGTGCTGATGGCCCGGTCGCGCAGCCCCGCGAGGCCGAGCAGGTCGAGGGTCTCCTCGACGCGGCGGCGCATCACGTCGGGGGCGAGGCCGAGCGATTCCATGCCGTACGCCAGCTCGTCCTCGACGGTGTCGGTGACGAAGTGGGAGAGCGGGTCCTGGCCCACCGTGCCGACCACGTCGGCCAGTTCGCGCGGCCGGTGGGTGCGGGTGTCACGGCCGTCGACGGTGACCCGGCCGTGCAGGGTGCCGCCGGTGAAGTGCGGGACGAGGCCGGAGACGGCGTTCAGCACGGTCGACTTGCCGACACCGGACGGGCCGACCAGCAGGCAGAGTTCGCCCTCGGGGACGGTCAGATCGACCCCTTGGACGGCGGGCGCGCCGGCGTCCCCGTAGGTCACCGACACCTGCTCGAACCGGATCACGTCGTCCTCTCCTTCGGGTTCTTCGTACGTCGCTCGGCGGTTGCCGCCGGGGCACTCGCCGGTACCGGAGCGACGAACGCCGGCACCAGTCCGGCCAGCACCGAGAGCGCGGGCCAGAGCGGGAGTTCCGGCGCCGTCAGCGGTACGGCCGGCGGGTGCAGGGCCGCGGGCGCGTACGAGCCCGCCCAGATCATCAGCGCGGCCACCGCCACGCCGGAGCCCGCGACCAGCCAGGCACGTGGGCCCCAGCGGTCGGGGCGGTAGCGGGTGCGGACCGAGCGGCGGCCGCCCAGCCACAGCCCGGCGAGCGCGGCGGCGAGCCCGGCGGCCAGCACCGGCAGCCCGTACCCGGCGCCCTGGGCCGCGAGCAGTCCGTACGTACCGGCGCAGATGCCGAGGAGGCCGCCGAGCGTGAGGGCCGTGGTGGTGTGCCGGACGGCGCGCGGGACCTGCGCGGTACGCCCGTATCCGCGGGCGTCCATCGCCGCGGCGAGCGCCACCGAACGCTCCAACGCACCTTCCAGTACCGGCAGTCCGACCTGGAGCAGCGCCTTGACGCCGCGGTCGGGGCGGCCGCACAGCCGGCGCGCCGCGCGCAGCCGCTGGACGTCCGCGACCAGGTTCGGGGCGAAGGTCATCGCCACGACGACGGCCACGCCCGCCTCGTAGAGCGCGCCGGGCAGGGACTTCAGCAGCCGGGCCGGGTTGGCGAGCGCGTTGGCGGCGCCCACGCAGATCAGCAGCGTGGCCAGCTTCAGCCCGTCGTACAGCGCGAAGAGCATGCCCTCGGCGGTGACCCGGCCGCCGATCCGCACGCCGCGCGCCCAGTCGGGCAGCGGCAGTTCGGGGAGCGTGACCAGGACGTGCGTACCGGGGACGGGCGAGCCGAGCACGAAGGCGAAGACCAGCCGGATGGCGAGCACGACCAGGCCGAGCTTGACGAAGGCACCGTAGGAGCGGGCCCAGGGCGCGTCGGAGCGGCGGGCCGCGACCACATATCCGGCGACGCCGATGAGCAGGCCGAGGAGGAGCGGGTTGGTGGTGCGGGACGCGGCCGTCGCCAGGCCCAGCGCCCACAGCCACCACGCGCCGGCGTGCAGCGCACGCCCCCGCGTGGCGAGGGGAGCACGCAGCCGGGCAGGAGCGCGTCGACCCGGCCGCGCGCCCGCCGCCTCGCCGGCCACGTCGCTCATCACGGTTCCCTGGCGGCCGGTCATCCGCGCCGGCGCCGGGCCTGCCACACCGCGGCGGCGCCGAGGACGGCGACCGCGGCGAGGCCGCCGATCAGTCCGGCGGAGGGCCCGCCGTCGCCGGAGTCGGACGCCCCGGCGTCGGGCGCCGCGGACCCGATGGTCTCCTCGGACTGCTCCGAGGACCCGCCCGCCTGCTCCGCGCACCCCGTCTTCGGGTAGCCCGATATCGCGCACAGCAGCGCACTGGAGTCGTATCGCAGCGGCGCCGCGACCGCGGCCAGGGCGTCGCCCGCGCTCGCGTCCTCGGGGACCCGCGCGCACTCCGTACGGGCCGCGGGCGGGGTCTCGCCCTTCGGGGCGTCTGCCGCCGTGCCGAAGTCGAGGACGACGGCGACCCGCTTGCGGCCGTCCGCCACCTTCGTACCGCCGCAGACCGCGTCGAAATCGGCGGCCGCGCGCGGCTTCGCGGCGCGCGCGGAATCGGCGCTGACGGTGAAGCGGAAGCCGGCCACGCCGCCGTCGGCGGGGCGCGCCGTCGACGGCCCCTCGGTGGCGTACGTCCAGCCGCCCCCGTGGGCCGCCGCGTCCGCCGTCCAGAAGGACCAGTAGCGGTACTCCTCGGCGTGCGCGGGCGCGGCGGCCAGGCCCGTGACCGTACCGGCCAGGACCAGCGCGCCGAGGCCGCGCGCGAGACGAACGGCGCTGCTCACAGCTGGTTCTGCTTCCTGCGGCCGCTCAGCAGGAAGCCGATGCCGGCGCCCGCCGCCAGGCCGACGAGCACGACCCACCACACGGAGACGCCACCCTCGTCCTGCTTCTGCTCCTTGTCGGCCTGCTGGTCCGAGGCGGCGGACGCGGGCTTCGGGCCGGTCGCGTTCAGCTTCGTCACCAGGTCCGTGCCACCGAAGTCGCGCGGGTCGCCGCCCGTGGCGTGCGCGGCGAGGATCAGCTGCGCGTACGCGGCCGGGCCGCTCTGCTTCGCCCAGGCCGCCGAGTGCCCGCGCAGCCAGCTCAGCGACTGCTTCGCCGCGTCGGCACGCCCCGCGGCGGCCAGCGCGACGACGGCGTCGGCGGTGTTGCCGACGTCCGCCTGCGACTCGGCGCCGGGCATCGCGGACATCAGGTGGTGGCCGTGCGCGTCCAGGACGGCGCCGAGCTGGTCAGCGGCGCCGCCGGCGGCGCCACCCGCGTCCTTGGCCGCTTCCTCGCACGACGTCTTCTCCGGGGCGTGCGCGCCCGGCTCGACGACGAAGCCCTTGCCGAGCGCACCCAGTACCGCGGCGGCCGTCGCGTCCTCGTTGGCGGCGAGCTTCCCGTCCTTGGCCTGGAAGGCGAACGCGCCGCGGTCCTTCTCCGCGACGTCGCAGCCGAGCCGGAAGGCGAGCAGCCCCTCGTACGGCGTCCTCCCGCCCTTCTTCGCGGTCACCGACTCCGGCTTCGTGCCCGTGGCGGCCAGCGCGCCGATCACCACCGAGGTGGAGTTGGCGTCGCTCGGGGCGCCGGTCGCGGAGCCCCAGCCGCCGTCGTCGTTCTGCGCGGACTTCAGCCAGGAGACGCCCTCGCGCACCGCGTCCGCGTGCCCGCCGACCGCGGCCAGCGCCTGCACGGCGGCGGCCGTCTGGTTGGTGTCCCGCATCGTCTTCGCGTCGCAGGGCTGCTTCGGGGCGGCGCGGTACGCGGTGAACGCGCCGTCGGCGCACTGCTGCCCGGCGAGCCAGTCCACCGCCGAGTCCGCCGGGCGCACGCCCGTGGTGTCCTGCGCCAGCAGCGCCAGCGACTGCCGCCAGACGCCGTCGTACTTCGGGTCCGTGCTGCCGTACAGGCCCTTCGGGAGCTTCGGGGATGCGGCGGGCGCGGGGTCGGCGGCGAACGCGGCCGGGGCAGCGGCCGCGCACAGCACGGCGGCGGCCAGGGCCGCGGCGCAGCGGCGCGCCGGGGCGGCGAGGGAGCGGGCCGTGATGGCCATGGGGTCGGTGCCTCTCGGTCGGTTCGCGGGGTGCGCGAGGTGGGAGGTCACGCAGCCGTACTCCGCCGCACCACGTCCGCGGGGCGCGCGGGCGCGGTGGCACCGGGCTCAGCTCCGTATACCTCGACGGTGCCGCGCGCCGGGCGGCCGCTGAAGGGCGGCCGTACGGTACGCGGGAGCCTTGGGTGTGCCCCGCCGGGTGTTCCGGCTCGCTCCGGCGCACGGGTGCGCGCCAGCGCTCACGGCTGCGGGTCAGCGCCGGTTTTCCACCGGCTTCCCCCGGTCGGGCACGAATGAACTTGTCCGGACCACTTTAACCGGCGGGTAGCGACCGGTCTCCGGCACGTACGGCAGCCCGGAGACCACCAGGTGGCCCTCACACCGCCCGGTACGTCACCGGCTCCGAGCCCGGCACCGGCTCCGCCAGCCCCCGCTTCACCAGGCGCCGCAGATGCGCCTCGGCCTCCGAGACGGCGATGGTGCGCGAGCCGTACGGGATCTCCTCCCACGGGCGGTTCCACGTCATGGTCTCGGCGAGCTGCCACGGGGTGAGCGGGGCGGCGAGCAGGGCGCGCAGGCCCGCGAGCCGTTCCTCGTGGTGCGCGATCAGCTCCGCCGCCCGCTCGGCGGCGCCGGTGAAGGCGTGCTGATGCGCGGGCAGTACCTCGGCGACGCCGAGCCGCGCGATCCGCTCAAGGGAGTCGAGGTAGTCCCCGAGGGGATCGGTGACCGTCGCGTCGTCAGGGTCCTCGTACAGGCCCACGTGCGGGCTGATGCCCGGCAGCAGGTGGTCGCCGGAGAAGAGGCGCCCGTTGCCGGGGCGCGCCGCCGGGTGCGCCTCCTCCAGATGCAGGCAGACGTGGCCCGGTGTGTGGCCCGGCGTCCAGACCGCGCGCAGTCGCCGCCCCGCCAGGTCCAGCAGCTCGCCGGGGACGATCTCGCGGTCGGGGAGCGCGGGGCGGTTGCCGGGGAGCGCGTCGGCGTGCCCGGCGGCGCGGGCCGCGTGCAGCGGCGCGAGGTGTTCCTCGGGCGCGCCCGCCGCGGCCAGTTTCCCGATGAGGTACGTCAGCCAGACGCCCGGCTCGGCCTCACGGGTGCGGCGGACGACCTCGGTATCGGCGGCGTGCATCGCGATCCACGCGCCGGACGCCTCCCTGACCCGCGCCGACAGGCCGTGGTGGTCGGGGTGGTGGTGGGTGACGAGTACGCCGTGGAGTTCGGCGATGCCGGTGCCGCAGGCGGTGAGCCCGGCGGCGAGCGCTTCCCAGGAGTCCGGGTCGTCCCAGCCGGTGTCGATCAGCACCGGGCCACGGTCCGTCTCCAGGACGTGCACGAGAGTGTGCCCGAGCGGGTTGTCCGGTATCGGGACGGCGATGCTCCAGACCCCGCCCCGGTGGTCGATCACGTGCGGCATGCCATGCCCCTCTCGGCCCGCACGCCGTCGCGTGCATTGTCCAGCATAACTAGAACTGGTATCAGTTCTGATGCAGCGTCAGGTAATGAGCCGGGTAACACATCGGGTAACGCGACCGCAGGAGGCGGAATCGATGACTGGCCTGATCGAGCACGGCCTGATCGAGCACGGACAGCTCTACATAGGCGGCGAGTGGGCCGATCCCGCCGGCCGGGACACCATCGAGGTCGTCTCCCCGCACACCGAGCAGGTCATCGGCCGGGTGCCGCACGCCTCGCGGGCGGACGTGGACCGCGCCGTCACCGCCGCCCGCGCGTCCTTCGACTCCGGGGTGTGGGCCGACGCGCCCCTGGAGGAGCGGATCGCGGTCGTCACGCGGATCAAGGACGCGTTCGCCGTACGGAGCGAGGAGTTCGCGCGGCTCATCAGCGCGCAGAACGGCACCCCGTACACCGCGGGCGTCATGGTGCAGTCGCTGGCCGCGATGATGGCGTGGGACGCGGCGATCACCGTCGCCCGCGACTTCGAGTACGAAGAGCGGCGGCAGGGCGTCCTCGGGCCGCTGCTGATCCGCCGCGAGCCGGTCGGGGTGGTCGCGGCCGTGGTGCCGTGGAACGTCCCGCAGTTCACCGCCGCCGCCAAGCTCGCCCCCGCGCTGCTGGCCGGGTGCTCGGCGGTGCTGAAGGTGTCGCCGGAGACGCCGCTGGACGCGTACCTGCTCGCGGAGATCGCCACCGAGGCGGGGCTGCCCGAGGGTGTGCTCTCCATCCTCCCGGCCGACCGGGAGGTCAGTGAGTACCTGGTCGGGCATCCGGGCGTGGACAAGGTCTCGTTCACCGGGTCGGTCGCGGCAGGCAAGCGCGTCATGGAGGTAGCCGCGCGCCATCTCACCCGAGTGACACTGGAGTTGGGCGGCAAGTCGGCCGCGGTGATCCTGCCGGACGCGGACCTGGACGCGGCGGTCGCCGGGATCACGCCCTTCGCGTGGATGATCAACGGCCAGGCGTGCGTGGCGCAGACCCGCATCCTCGCGCCGCGCTCGCACTACGACGAGATCGCCGAGCGGTTCGCCGCCGCGGCGACCGCCCTGAAGGTCGGCGACCCACTGGACGCGGCCACCGAGGTCGGCCCGCTGGTCGCCGAGCGGCAGCGCCGCCGGTCGCTGGAGTACATCGCGTCGGGGCAGCAGGAGGGCGCCAAGGTGCTGGCCGGCGGCGGGCGTCCGGCGGACCAGGACACCGGCTGGTACGTCGAGCCGACCCTCTTCGGCGAGGTCGCCCCCGGTATGCGGATCGCCCGCGAGGAGATCTTCGGCCCGGTGATCTGCCTGCTGCCGTACGAGGACGAGGCGGAGGCGGTACGGATCGCGAACGACTCCGACTACGGGCTGTCGGGCTCGGTGTGGACGGCCGACACCGAGCGCGGCATCGAGGTGGCGCGCCGGGTGCGCACCGGCACGTACTCCGTGAACACCTTCAGCCTCGACATGCTCGGGCCGTTCGGCGGCTACAAGAACAGCGGCATCGGGCGGGAGTTCGGCCCCGAGGGGTACGGCGCGTATCTGGAGCACAAGATGATCCACCTGCCGGCGGGGGCGTGAACACATGGGTGACCGCTGGCAGGTGGAGGTGGACCGCGGGGTCTGCATCGGCTCGGGGCTGTGCGCGAGCACGGCGCCCGGGGACTTCCGGCTGGACTCCGCGCGGCAGTCGCACCCGGTGGCGGGCGTCACGGACGCCCGGGAAGCCGTGCTGGCGGCCGCCGAGGGATGTCCGGTCGAGGCGATCCTGATTACGGAGGCGGACTCCGGGGAATCAGTCTTCCCGCCGGAGGAGTAGCGTCCCGGCCGAGGTCCTGTCGAACAGGCGATCGACCTGCTGGTTCGTACTTAGAGTTACTTGTGCGTTCCTCACGGTGACCTCATGACGTCTGTGACTGTCCGTCCCTCCCCTTGCGTGGAAATCTCTATTCCACGCCGCCGAGGGGGGAGACGATGGACAAGCGGTACGAGGTGTACTGCCTGGCTGACAGGTATTTCTATGAAACCCCGGACCGTTTGTCCGTCGGGGAAAGTGCCGCAGCTGACGACAGTGCGGTGTACGAAGCGGCGCAGCGCGCAGTCCCCGAAGGGTGGCGTTGTTTCCTCTCCGGGGACTGGCTCCACGTGAATCCCGTGGACAGCGAGGGGAACCCGCGTCCGGGCAGGCCGAAGCAGGGGTGGAAGATACATGTGTCGGCCTGCCCGGACAATGCGGAGAAGATAGCGTCCAAGGTCTGGGACTACTGCGTGGCCCGGTCGATTCCGTTCAAATTCGTGCCGGGTCCGCGCCCGCTGCACCTGCGGAATTCCAAGTACGCGGACCGGGCCGCGAGCGGCAAATTCGCCACCATCTACCCGCTGGACGAAGCGGAATGCCACCGCATTCTGGAGGAGTTGGGCTCGCTGCTGGACGGCGAGTCGGGCCCCTACATCCTGAGCGACCTGCGGTGGAACGACGGGCCGCTGTACGTGCGGTACGGCGGCTTCGCCCGGCGGTACTGCGTCGACGGCACCGGGGCGCTCGTGCCCGCCATCGAGAACGCCGACGGGCGGCTGGTGCCGGACCGCCGCGAGCCCGCCTTCCGGACGCCGGAGTGGGTGCCGCTGCCCGGCTTCCTGGTCCCGCAGCTCGCGGCCCGCAACGCCACGACCGTCGCCGACCTGCCGTACGCCATCGAGTCGGCGCTGCACTTCTCCAACGGGGGCGGCGTCTACGTCGGCCGGGACCGGAGCACCGGTGAGCGGGTGGTCCTGAAGGAGGCGAGGCCGCACGCCGGCCTCGCCGCCGACCGCGCCGACGCGGTCACCCGGCTGGAGCGCGAACGCGCCGCGCTGCAGCGGCTGTCGGGCCTCGGCGTGGCCCCCGAGGTACGCGACTTCTTCACCGCCGGCGACCACCGTTTCCTCGTCCTGGAGTACATCCCGGGCAGGCCGCTGAACTCCTTCTTCGCCGAGCGCCACCCGCTGCTCACCGCCGACCCCGACCCGGAGGCGCTCACCTCGTACACCGAGTGGGCGCTGGGCATGTACAACGCCGTCGAACAGGCCGTCACCGCGGTGCACCGCCGCGGCCTGGTCCACAACGACCTGCACATGTTCAACGTCATGGTCGCGCCCGACGAACTCGGCGTCACCCTGCTGGACTTCGAGGCCGCCACCGACGCCGACGACAGCAGCCGCCAGGCCCTCGCGCACCCGGGCTTCGTCGCCCCGCGCGACCTCACCGGCTACGACGTCGACCGGTACGCGCTGGCCTGTCTGCGTCTCGCGCTCTTCCTGCCGATGACCACGCTGCTGGCCATCGAGCGGGACAAGGCGGCGGACCTGGCCGAGATCGTCGTCCGCGAATTCCCGGGCGTGCCGGCCGGGTTCCTGGAGGAGGCCGTGCGGACGATCTGCGCGCACCGGCCCGCCAGGCCGCGCATCCGGCGCCCCGCACAGGCCCGCCACCTCGTCGCGGTCGACACCCGCGAACCGTACGTCTGCGACCCGGCCGACTGGCCGCGCAGCCGCGAGTCCATGGTCCGGGGCATCCTCGCCTCGGCCACGCCCGAGCGCACGGACCGCCTGTTCCCCGGCGACATCGCCCAGTTCGCCGACGGCGGCGGACTCGGCATCGCCCATGGGGCGGCCGGTGTCCTGTACGCGCTCCACGAGACGGGTGCCGAGGGGTTCGAGGAGGGCGAGGAGTGGTTACTGCGGCAGACCGCTCCGCCTCCCCTCGGCACCCCCCTCGGGTGCTACGACGGACTCGCCGGCGTCGCCTACGTACTGGACCGGCTCGGCCACCGCGAACGGGCCGACGAGCTGATCGAGCGGGTGCTCGACGAGAAGTGGTACCGGCTCGCGCCCGACCTGTACGGCGGGCTGGCCGGCATCGGCCTCACCCTGGACCACCTGGCGCGGCAGCGCGGCGAACGCGAGCTGCGCGACCGGGCGCTGGAGGCGGCGGGACACGCCGCCGACCGGCTGGAGAGCTGCGCGAACCGGGCCGGGCTGCTGCGCGGCGCGAGCGGCCCCGCGCTGCTCTTCCTGCGGCTGTACGAAGGCACCGGCGACCCCGGGCTGCTCGATCTCGCCGCGCAGGCGCTGCGCAGCGACCTCGCCCGGTGCGTCCGCAACGAACGCGGCACGCTGCTGGTCGACGAGGGCTGGCGCACCATGCCGTACCTCGGCGGGGGCTCGGCGGGCATCGCGATGGTGCTCGACGACTACCTGACGCACCGCGCCGACGCGGAGTTCGAGGAGGCGCGGGCCGCGATCCTGCCGGCCACCCAGGCCCGCTTCTACGCACAGCCCGGGCTCTTCCGGGGCCGCGCCGGCATGGTGCTGCACCTGGCCCGCACGACGACGCCCGACCCCGATGTCGAGGCCGCGCTCGCCGCGCAGATCGCCGACCTGAGCTGGTACGCCATGCCCTACCGCGGCGAACTGGCCTTCCCCGGCGACCAGATGATGCGGCTCTCCATGGACCTGTCCACGGGCACGGCCGGCTGCCTGCTGGCCCTGGGCTCGGCCCTGCACGAGGAACCCGTACAACTGCCGTTCCTCCCACCGCTGCCGGAGCCGGACGGACTCCGGATCTGAGGGCCGCGGCATGACACGACACGAGGCACGACATGCGGCACGACACGAGAGGACGCGCGACGTGGCACTGCTCGATCTGCAGATGCTGGAGGCACCGGAGCACGGGGGCGGCGAGGACAGTACCGCCAGCGTCCTGGAATGCGACAGCACCCTGAGCCTCATCCTCTGCTAGCGCGTCATCCCCGCGGTGGTCCGGCACTGTCCGGCCCGCCGCCCCTGATCAGGTTCGTTCCGGTACGCGTCGACCGCGGACCGGGAGGTGATACAGGCCGTTCGCGGGACGGGAGTGACCGTGCCCGGCCCGGATCGTGAGGTCCGATCCGGTCCGGCACGGCACACCGCCCGCACCGCCCGGCCTGCTCCGGTGGCCGACGCCGGGACGAACCGGTGTGCGTGCGGCTCCTGGGGGAGCCGCACGCACACCATCCCCACCACTCCGCTTCTTCGCCTGTCAGGTACAGCTCACCGCACCACCCCGTCCGCGCGACCCCATCTGGGAGGAAGAACCCGTGACCGCCAAACCCGCCGACCGGCTGCTGCTCGGCGCGCTGCGCCACAGCGCCCCCCGGGCCTCGGCAGTCCTGCTGCTCACCACCGGCGGCGCCGCGGTCGGTCTCGCCCTCCCGGCCATCCTCGGCCACACGCTCGACCTGCTGCTCGACGGCCGCCCCGCGCAGCCGTGGCTGTTCGCCTGCGCCGGGCTCATGGCCCTGCTCGTCCTCATCGGCGCGCTGGACGGGCTGCTCACCGGCACGACGGACGCCCGCGCCACCGCCTGGCTGCGGCGCCGGGCGCTGCGCGGCGTACTGGCCGCGGGCCCCACGGCGACCGAACGCCACGAGCCCGGCGACCTGGTGTCGCGCATCGTCGGCAACGCCGGCACGGCCGGTACCGCGCCCACCGCGCTCGCGGCCACCGCAGCGACGGCGCTCACCCCGGTCGGCGCGCTCGTGGCGCTGGCCCTGCTCGACCTGTGGACCGCGGCCGCCTTCGTCGTCGGACTGCCGCTGCTGGCGCTGCTGATGCGTGCCTTCGTCCGCGACACCGGGGACTGCGTGGCGCAGTACCAGCGGATACAGGGCGACATCGCGGGGCGCCTCCTGGAGGCGATCGGCGGTGCCCGCACCATCGCCGCCGCGGGCAGCTACGAGCGCGAGGCCGACCGTATCCTCGCGCCGCTGCCGGCCCTCTCCCGCCAGGGCCACCGCATGTGGCGGGTGCAGGGCCGGTCCACCGCCCAGGCCGCCGCGCTGATCCCGCTGCTGCAGATCGCCGTGCTCGCCGTCGGCGGGGTGCGGCTCCTTAGCGGCGCCCTCACCGTCGGCGACCTGCTCGCCGCCTCCCGGTACGCCGTGCTCGCGGCCGGCGTCGGCATGCTCGTCGGCCACCTCAACGGCCTGGTGCACAGCCGCGCCGCGGCCCGCAGGATCACCGAACTCCAGGACCTGCCCGCCATCGAGTACGGCGACCGGGACTCCGTACCGGAGGAGGCGGGCGCGCGTGCGGAAGCGGGCGCTCTTGCCGAAGCGGACGCTCTTGCGGAAGCGGGCGCCGGGACGTGCGCGGGGGCGCTCGAACTGCGTGGCATCACCGTACGGAAGGCCGGGCACACCGTCCTGGACGATCTCAACCTCAGCGTGCCCGGCGGTTGCACGTTGGCCGTCGTCGGCCGCTCCGGCACCGGCAAGTCCGTGCTCGCCGCGGTCGCCGGGCGGCTGATCGAGCCGGACGCGGGCGAAGTCCTGCTGGACGGCGAGCCGCTGCGCCGCCTCAGCCACTACGCGCTGCGCCGCTCCATCGGGTACGCCTTCGAACGGCCCGCGCTGCTGGGCGACACGGTCCACGACACCGTGGCGTACGGGGTGTACGAGCCGGGTCCGGGCGATGTCGAGGCGGCGGCCCACGCGGCGGGCGCGGCCTCCTTCATCCGGCGGCTGCCCGAGGGGTACGCCACGCCCTGCGCCGATGTGCCGCTGTCCCGCGGGGAGGTGCAACGCCTGGGTTTGGCCCGCGCGTTCGCGCACGCCGAGCGGCTGCTGATCCTCGACGACGCGACGTCCAGCCTCGACACGGTCACCGAACTCCGCGTGGGCCGCGCGCTGCTGCGCGACGTGCGCGCCGGGACGCGCCTGATCATCGCGCACCGCGCCGCCACCGCGGCCCGCGCCGACCTGGTCGCCTGGCTCGACGCGGGCTTCATCCGGGCGCTGGCGCCGCACGCCGAGCTCTGGGAGGACCCGCGCTACCGGGCCCTGTTCGGGCCGGACGAGGAGGCGGCACCGGAGACGGGGGGCCTCGGGGACGATCGGTCGGCGGACGGGTCGGTGGACCGGTCGGCGGACGGATCGGCGGGCTGGTCGGTGGACCGGCCGGTGGGTGGTCCGGAGGCGCGGCCGGCGGGGAAGCCGGGCGTGGGGGGACTGCCGGTGCGGAAGCCCGCCCGCGCGGGTGAGCTGCCGGCGGGGGCGTCGGTGGGAGCGTCGGCGGCCGGGGAACCGCCGGCCGGAGCGGGTGCCGCGCGGCCGCGGCGGGCGATCGGCCACGGGCCGCGCCAGGAGGGGCTGCGACCGGAGGGGACGCGGTCCGAGGGGACGCGCCAGGAGGGGACGCGCCAGGAGGGGACGCGGCCGGAGCGGGCGCGGTCCGAGGGGGAGCGTCCCGCGGCGGTACGGCCGGAGGGGCTGACGCCCGTGGCGGCGCCGCGGCTGCCGTCGCCCTCCGCCGCCGCGGGCATCCCCAGCTGGGCCCACGGCCAGGGCGCGGAGCAGTCCGCGGGCGCGGGGCAGTCCACCGGCGCGGGGCAGTCCACCGGCGCCGCGCAGGACGGGTTCGCGCCGGGGGAGCGCGGGGGCGTGCCGGAGCGGATACCGGTACCCCAGGGGATGCCCGTCACGCAGCGCCGTCGCCGCGCACTGGCGGATCTCCTCGTACGGGGTGAGCTGCCGGCCCGTGCGGAGGGCGGGCCGGCAGCGGGGACCCCCTCCGAGGAGACCGCCGGGTTCCGGCGGGGTGCCGAGTGAGGCCCGAGGGGGCGCGGGCCGCTCAAGGGGAGCGGCCCGCGACGGCAGGAGAACGGACGACGGTGACCGGCGGGAACGGGAGCGGGAGCGCAAGCGGCATGAGCGGGAGCGAGGGAAGAGTGGACGGGGGGCCGGTGCGCGCTGAGCCGCGGCTGCGGGACGGGGCCCGGCGGTTCCTGGAGCGGCGGCGCGTCGTCGTGGCGCGGCTGGCCGCCTGGTCCGTGGCCGAGGCCGCCCAGACGTTCCTGCTCGGCTTCGCGCTGGCCCGGGCGATCGACGACGGGTTCCTCGCGGGCCGGGTCGCGGTGGGCCTGGGCTGGCTGGCCGCGGCCGCGCTGGCCGTCGCGCTCGGCTCGTACGGCACGGGCCGGGTCTACCGCTCCGTCGCCGACCTGGTCGAACCGCTCCGCGACGAGCTGCTCCGCCGGGTCGTCACCCGCGCGCTCCGGGAGGCCGACGACAGCGCGGTCTCCCGCGCCGCGCACCAGGTGGAGATCGCCCGCGACACCTTCGGCGGGCTGGTGATGGTGTCGCGGGGGTTCGTCTTCACCGCTGCCGGTGCGCTGGTCGGCCTCTGCGCGCTCGCCCCGGTACTACTGCTCGTCGTCCTGCCGCCGCTCGTCCTCGGCCTCGCCCTCTTCGCGGTGTCGCTGCGTCCGATGGCGCACAGCCAGGAGACGTACCTGGCGGCCGACGAGGCCATCGCGCGCGGGGTGGGCATGGCGGTCGGCGGGCTGCGCGACGTGACGGCCGGCGGCGCCGAGGAGCGGGTGGCGCGCGAGGTGGGGGAGCGCTTCGACGCGGAGTGGCGCGCGTCGCGCACGCTCGCGCGCTGGGGCGTGTGCCGGGACGTGGCGCTCGGCGTGGGCGGGCGGCTGCCGGTGGTCCTGCTGCTGGTCACCGCGCCCTGGCTGCTGGGGAACGGGGTGACGCCGGGCGCGCTGGTCGGCGCGCTGGCCTACCTCACGCAGTCGATGCTGCCCGCGCTGCAGGCCCTGATGCACGGCCTGGGCACGTCCGGCACCCGGCTGGGCGTCGTCCTGCGCCGGCTGACGGGGGCCGGACGGGGCGTCGGGAGCGCCGCGTCCGCCGCGGTCTCCGCGACGGACGTGACGGGCCCGGCGGACACGGAAGCGGCAGGTGCCGGGACGGCGCCCGAGCCCACCGTGCCCGCCGGGCCCGCCCTCCCCGGTCCCACCGGAGTCCCGGGACGGCCCGCGCTGCCCCGTCGCGACGGAGCGCCCGGAAGGCCCGCGATCCCGGGTTCCGGCCCCGCCCCCGACGCAGCCTCCGGGCGGCCCGCGCTGCCCGCCGTGCCCGAACTGCCGGCGCTGCCCTCGGGCGCTCCGGCCGCTCCGGCCACCGCTGCCCCGGCCGCGTCGTCCTCGGCAGCCGCGTCGGCGTCCGTGCCGACGGGCCGTGGCGGTGGGGCGCGGCACGCCAAGCGGCCGCGGCACGCGCTGCCGCCGAAGCGGCTGACGCTGCCCGGGGGCATCCCGGTGCCGGTGCGTGCGCCGGGCGGCCGGTCAGCGCAGGGCGCGGGCGCGTACGCCGGGGACAACCCCGATAACGCGGCCAACGCGCAGGCCGGGGCGCCCGTACCGCTGCCCGCGTGGGCGACGCCGCCCGCCGGCAGCGGGCTGGCCCTGGAGGCGCGCGGGGTGTCCTTCGCGTACGGCGAGCATGCGACGCCCGTGGTGCAGGGGCTGGAGCTGACCCTGCCGGTCGGCGGGCACCTGGCCGTCGTCGGGCCGAGCGGCATCGGAAAGTCGACACTCGTGGCGCTGCTCGCGGGCGTACTGGTCCCCGATCGGGGAGAGATCCGGCTGGGCGGGAACGGCGCGGGGTCCAGGCGCGTTCTCGTACCGCAGCAGGCCTATGTGTTCTCCGGGACGCTCCGGGAGAACATGCTGTACCTCTGCCCGCGCCCCGAGGAGGTGCCGGACACCGCGCTGCGGGCCTCGGCCGTGGCCGTGGGCGCCGCGGGCCTGGTACAGCAGCTCGGCGGATTCGGCGCGCGGGTCACGCCCGGCACGCTCTCCGCCGGCGAGCGCCAGCTCATCGCCCTCGCCCGCGCCCATCTCGCGCCCGCGCCGCTCGCCCTCCTCGACGAGGCCGGCTGCCATCTGGACGCGACGGCGGAAGCCCGTGCGGAGCGGGCCTTCGCGGCCCGGCCGGGCGGCTCACTGATCGTCGTCGCGCACCGCATCAGTTCGGCGCTCCGTGCGGACCGCGTCCTGGTGATGGACGGTACGTACGCCCTGTGCGGGCGCCACCGCGACCTGCTGCGGCGCTCCGCGCTCTACCGCGACCTCGTGGGGGAGTGGGCGGACGCCGAAGCGGAGCCGGCCCTCTCGCCGTGAGCGGGGCCCGGCCGTGACGGCGACCGGTCCGCCCTCCCCGGCCGACGCTGCGGCCCGTACCGCGTCCGGGACCGCCGCCGGGACGCTCTCCCGGTGCATGGGTCACAGCCAGCCCTCGCCCTGGGAGATGCGGATGGCGTCGACCCTGTTGCGGGCGCCGGTCTTGCGGGTGATCGCCGACATGTAGTTGCGCACCGTTCCGTTGGACAGGTGCAGCGTGCCGGCGATCTCGGCGACCGAGGCGCCCTCGGCGGCGAGCGTCAGGACGCTCAGCTCCCGCTGGGTGAGCGGCATTTCGGCGGCCTGCAGAAAGCCGAAGCCCAGCGAGCCGTCGATGAAGCGCCGGCCCGCGGCGACCTGCCGTATACCGGCGGCGAGCTGCCCGGGGGAGCCCTCCTTGTCGACGAACCCGAGCGCGTCGGCCTCGAAGGCTCTGCGCAGCGGGCCCGGCCGGTGGGCAGAGCCGAGGACCAGCAGGGCAGGCCCCTTCGACGGCCCGGCCGCGCCCTCCCGGCCGCCGCCCGCTCCGGGCTCTCCACCGCACGGCACGCCCTCCGCCGCGCCGCTCATCGGAAGTTCCCGGCATCTGTTGACCTGCTGCGGGATGTGCGCGATCGGCCCGCGCGCGGGCGTGCCGCGGCCCGGGACAGCGTGCGCGGCACTGCCGTGCGCCTCCGCCCTCATCTGGGTGCCGCCCGCGGGGGCACCTCTCGCGGCGGCGCCGACGCCGCTCACCACGGCGCCGTGCGCCCCGGCCGCCGCTCTCGGGGCCCAGCCGCTCCGGTACCCGTCGGTACTCCGATACGCACCGTCACTCCATCCCGCTTCCTCTCTCGCAGAAGTACCGTCGGCATGTGCCGCGGGCGCGGCACCGCTGTCCGATAGCTTTCGCAACGCATTCGCTCCGATAGGCATTGCGGAGTCCACATCCACCACACAGACGTCCGGCTGCAGCGCGCGCACCCGGCCCGCCGCGCCTTCCGGCGTGGACACCGCCACCTCTATGTCGTTTTCCCTGCTGAGCACCTCAGCCAATGCCCATCGAAACAGGCAGACGTCGTGCACCAGCAGCACCCGGATCACTGCAGTCCCCCTCCAGACCCCCGTGTACCGGCCTTATTTGGCAACCACCCCGAATTCATACCTGTAAAGGGCGCGCCGTGGGGCCGCAGATCAGGCCAAGAGGGGGCAAGGGGGCGCACGGGTGCACGGCGGGATGCATGTATGCACTCTGTGACGGCCGCAAACCGGCGCCAAACCGGCGCCAAGCCGAGGCCATGAAAGGGGACTTCAGTGCGAAAGCGGGCTATTCCGGGCGCTGGAGGCCAGGCTGGGGGCCGGTCAGCTCGATGAGCCGGCAGACGGTCTCGATGTCGATCTTCACTTGCGCAATCGAAGCCCGGCCCGAGAGCCAGGTGATGAGCGCCGAGTGCCAGGTGTGCTCGATGACCCGCACGGCCGAGAGCTGCTCCGGAGTGGCATCGGAATCCAGCCCCATGGCGTCCAGAATGATCGCCGTCGTCAGCCGGGAGACGGTGTCCACCTCGGGGCTCACCGACCGGTCGGCGAAGGTGAGCGCGCGCACCATCGCGTCCGCCAGATGCGGCTCGCGCTGCATCGCGCGGAACGCCCGCATCAGCGTCTGGGCCACCCGCGCCCCGGGGTCGCTCTCCGTCGGCGGCCTTTTGCGCAGCGTCGCGTGCATGTGCTGCAGCTGGTCCTGCATCGTCGCCACCAGCAGATGGATCTTGGAGGGGAAGTAGCGGTACAGCGTGCCCAGGGCGACGTTCGACAACTCCGCGACCTCGCGCATCTGCACGGCGTCGAAACCGCCGCGCCCGGCCAGTTGCGCGCTGGCGTGCAGGATGCGGCGGCGGCGCGCTTCCTGGCGCTCGGTCAGCGGAGGGGTGGCGGGAAGCGCCGGCCGGTGTTCGGAAGTCATGTGTCCCATTCCGTGGCGGTCCGTCCGTGCTGCGGGGTCTGTCGATCTGCTGATCGGCTCAGCATGGCAGGGGGTGGGTCGTGGCGCGAATCACCTGGTGCGGCTCTTTTCGCCGATGTCCCGACCGGTAGATTCGAGCCTGGTGAACTCATCGGTAACCGATCGGTTCTGTAACTTGTTCTAGATTAGCGCCAGCGGTTACGCTCCGGCGAAAGTCCAGTGAGAGAGGGGCCGAGAGTGTCCGCTGAGGCCGTCCGGGCAGCCGCCGCTCGCCCCGCAGAGGTCACCGGCGACCGCCCCTTGCGGATCGCCCTGCTCACGTACAAGGGGAACCCGTTCTGCGGCGGCCAGGGCGTCTACGTACGCCACCTCTCGCGCGAACTGGCCGGGCTCGGCCACTCCGTGGAGGTCATCGGCGCCCAGCCCTACCCCGTGCTCGACGGGGGCGTCCCGCTGACCGAGCTGCCCAGCCTGGACCTGTACCGGCAGCCGGACCCGTTCCGCACGCCGAAGCGCGGCGAGTACCGCGACTGGATCGACGCCCTCGAAGTCGGCACGATGTGGACCGGCGGCTTCCCCGAGCCGCTCACCTTCTCCCTGCGGGCCCGCCGCCATCTGGCCGCCCGGCGCGGCGACTTCGACGTCGTCCACGACAACCAGACGCTCGGCTACGGCCTGCTCGGCGACCTCGGCGCGCCGCTGGTCACCACGATCCACCACCCCATCACCGTCGACCGGCAGCTCGACCTGGCCGCCGCCGACGGCTGGCGGCGGCGCGCCTCGGTCCGCCGCTGGTACGGCTTCACCCGCATGCAGAAGCGGGTCGCGCGCCGGCTGCCGTCCGTCCTCACCGTCTCCGGCTCCTCCGCGCAGGAGATCACCGACCACCTGGGCGTCCGTCAGGACCGCATCCACGTCGTGCACATCGGCGCCGACACCGACCTCTTCTCGCCGGATCGCTCGGTTCCCGAGATCCCCGGCCGCATCGTCACGACCTCCAGCGCCGACGTGCCGCTCAAGGGCCTGATCCACCTCGTCGAGGCGCTCGCCAAGGTCCGTACGGAGAACCCGGAGGCCCACCTCGTCGTGGTCGGCAAGCGCGCCGACGACGGGCCGGTGGCCGCCGCCATCGAGCGGTACGGGCTCGGCAACGCCATCGAGTTCGTCAAGGGCATCAGCGACGCCGAGCTGGTCGACCTGGTCCGCGGCGCCCAAGTGGCCTGTGTGCCCTCCCTGTACGAAGGCTTCTCCCTCCCCGCCGCCGAGGCCATGGCCACCGGCACGCCGCTGCTGGCCACCACCGGCGGCGCCATCCCCGAGGTCGCCGGGCCCGACGGCGAGACCTGTCTCGCGGTGCCGCCGGGCGACGCGGGCGCGCTCGCCGCGGGCCTGAACCGGCTGCTCGGCGACGCGGAGCTGCGCCGCCGGCTCGGCGCTGCGGGCCGCGCCCGGGTCCTCGCCCGCTTCACCTGGCGGCAGGCGGCCATCGGCACCGCCGAGCGTTACCGTGAGGCCATCGCGGCCCGCGTCGCACACCGGCCCGCCGCGGCCCCCACGACACCGGCGGCCACCCCCGCGTCGGCCGCACCCTGACCTGACGAACACCGCTCCCGGCCGGCCTCCGCGGCCGGGGACACCCCAGGACGAAAGCTGAGAGGCCGTGCTGACCGTCGACTTTTCCCGATTCCCGCTCGCACCGGGTGACCGCGTACTCGATCTGGGGTGCGGCGCGGGCCGGCACGCCTTCGAGTGCTACCGGCGCGGCGCGCACGTCGTGGCCCTCGACCAGAACGCCGAGGAGATCCGCGAGGTCGCCAAGTGGTTCGCCGCCATGGAGGAGGCCGGTGAGGCCCCGGCCGGCGCCACCGCCACCGCCATGGAGGGCGACGCGCTCGCGCTGCCCTTCCCCGACGACTCCTTCGACGTCGTGATCATCTCCGAGGTCATGGAGCACATCCCCGACGACAAGGGCGTGCTCGCCGAGATGGTCCGGGTCCTCAAGCCCGGCGGCCGGATCGCCGTCACCGTGCCGCGCTACGGCCCCGAGAAGGTCTGCTGGGCGCTGAGCGACGCGTACCACGAGGTCGAGGGCGGCCACATCCGCATCTACAAGGCCGACGAACTGCTCGGCAAGATGCGCGAGGCGGGCCTGCGCCCCTACGGCACGCACCACGCGCACGCGCTGCACTCCCCGTACTGGTGGCTCAAGTGCGCGTTCGGCGTGGACAACGACAAGGCGCTGCCGGTCAAGGCGTACCACAAGCTCCTGGTCTGGGACATCATGAAGAAGCCGCTGGCCACCAGAGTCGCGGAGAACGCGCTCAACCCGCTCATCGGCAAGAGCTTCGTCGCGTACGCCACCAAGCCGCACGAGCCGAAGGCGCACGCCGCCGGGGCGCAGCACGACACGCACGACGAGCCCGCGCGAGCCGCCCTGTGACGAGCCCCGGGCGCACCGAACGACTCGTCCTGCCCGGAGTGCTCACCGCGGAGCAGGCCGCCCGCACCGTCGCCGGCATCCTCGCGACCCAGCGCGCGGACGGCGCCATCCCGTGGTTCCGTGGCCACCACCTCGACCCCTGGGACCACACCGAGGCCGCGATGGCGCTGGACGCGGCCGGTGAACACGCCCGTGCCGAGGCCGCGTACCAGTGGCTCGCCGACCACCAGCTCCCCGACGGCTCCTGGTACGCCGCGTACGCCGACGGGGACGCGGAGCGGCCCACCGACCGCGGCCGCGAGACCAACTTCTGCGCGTACCTGGCCGTCGGCGTCTGGCACCACTACCTCTCCACCGGCGACGACACCTTCCTCGACCGGATGTGGCCGACGGTGTACGCCGCCATGGAGTTCGTACTGGAACTCCAGCAGCCCGGCGGCGAGATCGGCTGGAAGCGCGAGGACGACGGCACACCCGTCAACGACGCGCTGCTCACCGGCTCCTCCTCCGTCTACCAGGCGCTGCGCTGCGCCCTGGCCGTCGCCGACCAGTGCGGCGCGCCGCAGCCGGACTGGGAGCTGGCGGTCGGCCGGCTGGGCCACGCCATCCGCCACCACCCCGAACGCTTTCTGGACAAGTCCCGCTACTCGATGGACTGGTACTACCCGGTGCTCGGGGGCGCGCTGCGCGGCCAGGCCGCCAAGGAGCGCATCGAGGCGCAGTGGGACGACTTCGTCGTGCCGGGGCTCGGCGTCCGCTGTGTACTGCCGAATCCGTGGGTCACCGGCGGCGAGAGCGCCGAACTGGCGCTGGCCCTCTGGGCGATGGGCGAGTCCGACCGCGCGGTCGACATCCTCCGCTCGATCCGGCATCTGCGCGCCGAGGACGGCATGTACTGGACCGGCTATGTCTTCGACGACGAGGTGGTCTGGCCGCGCGAGCTGACGTCGTGGACGGCGGGGTCGCTGCTGCTGGCGGTGGCCGCGCTCGGCGGCGACGAGGCCACCACGGCCGTCTTCGGCGGCGAGGCCCTTCCGTCGGGCCTGGACCCCGGCTGCTGCGACTGATCTCCCTTGCGACTGATCTCCCTGCGTCCCTCCGTCCCGAAAATCGGGGCAGGGGCGCAGGACCCGCACTAGTGTGCGGGTATGACGCGCCTTGGGTATGAGAGGTACTGCGAAGAGATTCTGGTGCAGACCGGACTGTTCCGGGAAGCGCTGCGGGGGGCGGACCTGAAGGCGACGGTTCCCACCTGCCCGGACTGGACGATCGGCGAGCTGACCCGGCACGTGGGCGGCGCGCTCCGCTGGATGGGGACGACGGTACGGACCCGGGCGAAGGAGCCCGTGTCCGAGGAGCAGGTTCCGGACGGCGCGGGACCCGGGGACGGTGACCCGGCGGCGCTGGACTCCTGGCTCGCGGAGAGCGCGGCGCTGGTGGCCGCCGAGCTGCGCGCGGCCGGACCGGGCACCGCGGTGTGGAGCTGGGCCGACGAGCCGAGCACGGACTTCTGGGCGCGGCGGGCGGTGCACGAGATCGTGGTCCACCGCGCGGACGCGGCCCTCGCGGCCGGCGTGCCGTACGAGCTCGCTCCGGAGGTCGCGGTGGACACCCTGGAGGAGTGGCTGGAGATCGGGAGCCTGCCGCAGACGATGGAGCGGCGGCCGGAGCTGGCGCGGTTGCTGGGGCCGGGCCGGACGATCCATCTGCACGCCACCGACACCGACCCGGACAAGGACGGCGGGGAGTGGCTGATCGACCTCACGGGCGAGGCCATCACCTGGCGCCGGGGGCACGAGAAGGCCGCGGTGGCGCTGCGTGGACCGATGCGGGATCTGCTGCTGGTGTTCTACCGTCGGCTGCCCGTCGACGGCGCGGACGTGACGGTCATCGGCGACCGCGGGCTGCTGGACGAGTGGCTGGAGCTGGTCAGCTTCGGGTGACCGGCCGGACGCGTCCTGGGTCGTGCCCGGCCTAGGAGTTGAGCTCGGCGAGTACGCGCAGGGTGTGCGGGTCGGGGGCCGTCACCAGGAGGTCGGTGACCGGGCCCGCACGCCACAACTCCAGCCGCTCCGCGAGGCGTTCGCGCGGACCGACGAGGGAGATCTCGTCGGCGAAGGCGTCGGGGACGGCGCGCACGGCCTCTTCCCTGCGCCCCTCCAGGAAGAGGCGCTGGATCCGCCGCGCCGCCTCCTCGTACCCCATCCGCGCCATCAGGTCCGCGTGGAAGTTCCTGGTCGCGTGCCCCATGCCGCCGATGTAGAAGCCGAGCATCGCCTTCACCGGCAGCAGCCCTTCGGTGACGTCGTCGCAGACCGCGGCGCGGACCATGGGCGCGACGCGGAAGCCCTCCGGGGCGTCGGCCAGTGCTGCCCGGTAGACGTCGGTGCGCTCCGGCGACCAGTACAGCGGCAGCCAGCCGTCGGCGATGCGGGCGGTCTGCGCGATGTTCTTCGGGCCCTCCGCGGCGAGGAACAGCGGCAGGTCGGCGCGGAGTGGATGGGTGATCGGCTTGAGCGGACGGCCGAGGCCCGTGCCGTCCGGGCCGCGGTACGGGTGGGTGTGGAAGCGGCCGTCCAGCGTCACCGGCCCCTCGCGGCGCAGCACTTGGCGTACCACGTCGACGTACTCCCGGGTCGCGGTCAGCGGGCTCTTCGGGAACGGCCTGCCGTACCAGCCCTCCACGACCTGCGGCCCGGACAGGCCCAGCCCCAGCATCATCCGGCCGCCGCTCAGATGGTCCAGGGTGAGCGCGTGCATCGCGGTGGCGGTGGGCGTGCGGGCCGCCATCTGCGCGATACCGGTGCCCAGCCCGATCCGCGAGGTGTGGGCGGCGATCCAGGTGAGCGCGGTGAACGCGTCCGAGCCCCAGGACTCCGCCGTCCACACCGAGTCGTACCCCAACGCCTCCGCCTCGCGGGCGAGTTCGAGGTGGCGGGGGTCGGGGCCGCGGCCCCAGTAGCCGAGCGTCAGTCCGAGCCGCATGCCGATGCCTCCTGACAGACTCCTGACGTACCGTCAGTTCGGTGCGGTGACTGTACGGGGCGCGGCAGGGGAAGGCAACGGCCCCCCGCCCAAAGGGGCGAGGGGCCGGGAGCGCGGGTGGTGGTGTCAGCCGCGCTGGATGCCGGTGGTGTCCTGCAGGACGCCGCGGCGGCCGTCCTGGGTCTGCGCGATCAGCGCCTGACCGCGCTGCTCGACCGCGAGGTACCAAGTACCGGGCGCCAGTTCGGCGATCGGCGTCGGGCTGCCGTCCTCGCCGTACAGCGGGCGGGCGACCGGAACCGCGAACCAGAACGGCGCGAATGCGTCGGCCGGCGCGGCGGTCTGCTGGTCGGCCGCCTGCGGCTGCCCGGCCTGGCCGGTGTGGCCGCCCTGCACGGGCTGCGGCTGGCCGCCGTACGAGGGCTGGCCGCCCTGCTGCTGAGCACCCGGGTAGCCGTAGCCCTGGCCCGGGACCTGCTGCTGAGCGCCCGGGTAGCCGTAACCGGCATTGGCGCCCGTGGGGTACGCGGCGGGGCGGGCGGCGGGGGCGGTGATGAGCTGGCCCTGCAGCGCCGGGACGAGCGGCGTGGCGATGGCCGCGCCCGCGAGGATCAGCGCGGCGATGAAGCCGATGATGATGCCGGGGCCCGCGCTGCCGACGCCGATGATCGTCCAGAACGCGGTCCACGCCGCGAAGATCGTGAGCGCGACGCCGAACTGCCCCAGGTCGAGGCCGGCGACCTTACGCGGCTGCGGCATCGCCTTGGCGGCGATGGTCAGAACCGCACCGATCACACCGGCCAGGTAGATGCTCATGACCCACGAGAGCGAGTCCCAGGCGTTGATGCTCTCAAGGCCACCGGTGAAATCGAGGAACGAGGCGATGAACAGCAACACCGCTGCTCCGATCACCACGCCGTCGCCTCGTGTGAGGGATCGGATGTTCACGTAAGAAGTCCTTTGCCGTGTTTCGTCATGGGTCGTGCAGTCGCCGATTGCGCACGGTGCGAGGCGCGGGGGTGGCCCCATCGTAAGGGGGAACCTACCGCCCGATCCGCCGGGTCGTACGAGGCGCGTTCAGCTCCGCAGGAAGCCCGTGATGCCCTCGGTGATGCCGACGGCCGCCTTCTGGCGCCAGGCGGGGTCGGTGAGGCGCGCGGCGTCCTGTGCGTCGCGCATGTTGCCGCACTCCAGGAAGACCTTCGGCACCCGGGAGAGGTTGAGTCCGCCCAGGTCGGTACGGGTGTCCAGCCCCTTGCCTGCGCCGATGTAGTTGGCCGGCGCGCTGCCGGTCGCCGCGACGAAGCGGCCCACGAGGTGGTCGGCGAGGTCCCGCGACGGGCCGGTGATCTTCCGGGTGTCCGCGCCGCCGCTGTGCACCACGCCGGGGCGGATCACATGGAAGCCGCGGTTGCCGGCTCCGGCGCCGTCCGCGTGGATCGAGAGCGCGGCGTCCGCGTGCGCCTTGTTACCGATCTCCGCGCGCTCGTCCACGCACGGCCCGTACGGGCGGTCGCCGTCCTGGGTGAAGACGACCTTCACCCCTTCCTTCTGGAGCAGCGCGCGGGTGCGGCGCGCCACGTCGAGCGTGAAGGACGCCTCCGCGTACCCGGCGTTGGTGGAGGTGCCCGTGGTGTCGCACTCCTTGCGGGCGTTACCGACGTCGACCTGGCGCGCGATCTCCGCCGTGTGATCGCGATTGCCCGGGTTGTGGCCCGGGTCGATCAGCACGACCTTGCCCCGGAGCGAGCCGCCCCGACGGCCTTCGTCGCCCTTGTCCCGGTCGCCCTTGTCCCCGTTGCTTCGGTCCCCGTCGCTCTTGTCTCCGTGGCTCTGCTTGCCGTCGTGCTCGCCCTGGCCGGCCGGCTGGCCGGGCGTGTGCGAGCCGGCCGCCGCGGGGCGCTCCGGGCCCGGCCTGGCCGGGGACGCCGCGCCGTCGCCGTCGCCGTTGCCGAGCGCGCCGCAGCCGGCGCAGCAGAGGGCTGCCAGTACCGCCGGCACGGCCAGCAGTGCGCGGGCGGGGCGGCGGGAGGTGGGGGGAGTACTGCCGTTCGACACAGCGCGATCGTAACGTTCTGCGGCCGGAAGCCGGTGTTCCCGCGGGGCGCGCGCCTGTCGGACGTCCCTCAGATCCCGTCGCCCGTGCGCCGCAGGACACGCAGCGACCGGTGGGCCGACACCTCCGTGAACGCGCCGGACTCCAGGGCACGCAGGTAGATGCGGTACGGAGCCTGGCCCGTCCACTCGTCCACCGGGTCGGGGAAGACGTCGTGGATCACCAGCAGGCCGCCCGGCGCGACGTGCGGCGCCCAGCCTTCGTAGTCCGCCGTGGCGTGCTCGTCGGTGTGCCCGCCGTCGATGAAGACCAGGCCCGCCGGGGCCCGCCACAGGGCCGCGGCCTGCGGGGAGCGGCCGACGAGCGCGAGCACGTGCTCCTCCAGCCCCGCCGCGTGCAGCGTGCGGCGGAAGGCGGGCAGCGTGTCCATCCGCCCGACCTCGGGGTCGACGACCTCCGTGTCGTGGTACTCCCAGCCGGGCTGCTGCTCCTCGCTGCCGCGGTGGTGGTCCACGGTGACCGCCGTGACCCCGGCGGCGCGCGCCGCGTCGGCCAGCAGCAGCGTGGAGCGCCCGCAGTATGTACCGATCTCGATCAGCGGCAGCCCGAGCGCACCCGCCTCGACGGCCGCCGCGTACAGCGCGAGCCCCTCGTCCACGGGCATGAACCCCTTGGCGGCCTCGAAGGCGGCGAGGATCTCCGGCTCGGGTGCGACGGCAGCAGCGGCGGCCATGGGTGCCTCCTGGGCGTACTCGGAAGTAGGTGCCCATGCTGCCGTACGTCGACGGCGACCACGGCGGCGGGCCTCACCTGCTGTTTCGGGCCGGTCCCGGCTGCGGCGGGTCCTGGCTTCGGCAGGTCAGCTGATGAGGTCCTGGACGCGGAGGTGACCCGCGGGACGCTCGTGCTCGCCGCACCAGAGGTCGCCCGCGTGCTTGCGGGCGGCGGCGACCACCGCGGCGCCGTAGTGGCGGGTGGCGAACACCGGGACGCCTATGCGGTAGCGCTGCTCGGGCAGGTGCGGCGGGCGCGACGGGTCCTGGTCCCGGGCGATGAGCGGGGCCAGCACCGGGTCGTTCGCGTCCACCCCGCCGGTCGGGAACAGTTCGAGGCTCATCAGGCGGGGCCCCGGCCGGCTCGCCGTGCCCTTCTCCTTGGAGCCCGCCTTCCGCGCCTGGCCCTCCGCTTCCGGGCGCTGCGGGCACCGGATCAGCCCCGCCGCGTCCAGTGAGGCCCACGGTATGACGCCGTTCACCCGCTCCTGCCGGTCGCGCAGCCACCAGACGCCCGTCGCGTCAAAGGCCAGAAAGGCGTGCCGGTCCACCCATCCGGACCAGATGCTCCCCGCCCCGATCGCGCCGAACGCGAGGAACCAGAGCACCGCGAAGATCCACGCACCGACGCCGTACTCGTACGCGACGCAGGCGAGCGGCAGCGCGACGGCGAGGAGGAGGGCCCAGATCCCGCCCCGCAGCGTGGTGCGGTTCCGCTGCTTGCCGAAGGGGAAGACGGCGGCGTCCGGTGCGGGAGCGGCGGGCAGGGGTCCTTGGGTCATGCGAAGAAGTCTACGGACCGGCACTGACAACGGGCGCTGACCAGCGACGATGACAACCGGTCAGTCGGAATCAGTATCTGACCTTCCGTCAGATTGAAACGTGTTCTAGCCTGCCCCGCATGGGGATCGGGATCACGCGGGAGCAACGGGAGTTGGCGGACGCGGTGCGGGGCTGGGCGGCGCGCGTCGTACCACCGGAGGCGCGGCGCAAGCTCGTCGACGAGGGGGACGGTTCCGATGGGCGGCCCGCCCACTGGGACGCGCTGGCCGCCCTGGGCCTCCTCGGCCCGCAGCTTCCGGAGGAGTGCAGAGGGGGCGGCGGCGAGCTGCTGGACCTGGCCGTCGTCCTGGAGGAGACGGGCCGGGCCGGGCTGCCGGGCCCGTACCTCCCCAGCGCCCTGGCCGCCGAACTGCTGCACCGCGGTGGGCAGCCGGACCTGGTACGGGCCGTGGCCGCGGGCGAGCGCATCGCCGCCGTCGCCCTGGAGTCCGGCGCAATGACGGCGGTCGAGGGTCCCGAGGGGTACGTCCTGGACGGCACGGCCCCGCCCGTACTCGGCGGCGGGGATGCCGATCTGCTGTTGCTGGCGGCCGAGACCGCCACCGGTACGGTCTGGCTGGCCGCCGACGCGGGGGTGGCCGGGCTGACCGTACGTGTGCCGCCCGGCGTCGATCCGACGCGCCCCGCCGCCGAGGTCACCGCGTCCGGCGCGCGGGTCCCCGCTCACCGCCTGGTCGCCGTCGACGCGGCGCTCGTACGGGACCTGGCCGGGACGCTCTTCGCGGCCGAGGCGTGCGGTATCGCCGCCTGGGCGCTGCGCACCGCGGCCGAGTACGCCGCCGTGCGCGAGCAGTTCGGGCGGCCCGTCGGGCAGTTCCAGGCGGTCAAGCACCTGTGCGCGGAGATGCTCGTACGGCTCGAACAGGCGCGGGCGCTCGTCTGGGACGCGGCCCGGTCCATGGACGAGGCGCCGGAGGTGCGCGGCCTGGTGGCCGCGCTGGCCACCGCGACCGCTCCGGAAGCCGCGTTCACCTGTACCAAGGACTGCATCCAGATACTCGGCGGCATCGGCTTCACCTGGGAGCACGACGCGCATCTGTACCTGCGCCGGGCGACCGTGGCCCGGCAGTTGCTGGGCGGCCCGGCCGGGCATCGGCAGCGCGCGGCCCGGTACGGCGCGGCCGGCGCCCGGCGCGCGCTGCGGACCGAGCTGCCCACCGGAGCGGAGCCGCACCGGGCCGCGGCCCGCACGGCGATCGCCGCCGCCAAGGGACTCGACCCGGCCGCCGCGCGCCGGGCGCTCGCCCCCACCGGCTACGCCGCGCCGCACCTCCCCGCGCCGTGGGGACTGGACGCCGGGCCCCTCCAGCAGCTCGCCGTACAAGAGGAACTGCGCGCCGCCGGGGTCGAGGTGAGCGACCTGGGGATCGCCACCTGGGTCGTACCCTCGCTGATCACGTACGGCACGCCGGAGCAGCAGGAACGCCATCTGCCGCCCACCCTGAGCGGCGAGCGGCGGTGGTGCCAGCTCTTCTCCGAGCCGGGCGCGGGCTCCGACCTGGCGGCGCTGCGCACGAAGGCCGAGCGCACGGCGGACGGCGGCTGGCGGGTCAACGGGCAGAAGGTGTGGACCTCGGCCGCCCGGACCGCGCACTACGGCATCCTGCTCGCCCGCACCGACCCCGCCGCGCCCAAGCACCGGGGCCTGACGTTCTTCCTTGTCGACATGGCGACACCAGGTATCGAGGTCCGGCCGCTGACGGAGATCACCGGGGACGCCCTCTTCAACGAGGTGTACTTCGATGACGTGCTGCTGCCGGCCGACGCGGTCGTCGGCGAGGCCGGTGAGGGCTGGCGGGTGGCCCGGCACACGCTGGCCAATGAACGCGTCCACATGGCCGACCGGATGACCTTCGACACGGGCCTCGAAGCGCTGCTCGCACGGGCGGACGCGGCGGACGCGGACGGGTCCCTGCGGGAGCGGGTGGGCGCGCTGGCCGCGGAGGCGCACGCGCTGGGCTGCATCGGGCTGCGCACCACCCTCCAGCAGGTCTCCGGGCTGGAGCCGGGCGCGGGCGCCAGTATCCGCAAGCTCGTCCAGACGCGTCACCAGCAGGCCGTCGCCGAGCTGGCGCTCGAACTCCTCGGCCCGGCGGGCGCGGTGCGCGAGGGCGCGGGGGAGCGGGCGCTGCACGGCTTCCTGATGTCCCGCTGCCTGACCATCGCGGGCGGCACCACCCAGGTACAGCTCAACGTCGTCGCGGAGCGACTGCTCGGCCTCCCCAGAGACCCCGAGCCGCGCCCCCTCATCTGAAGCCATCTGAAGCGGAACGCCGGGCGGTCCTAGGTCCTCCGGACCGGGACCGCTGGGTCGATAAACCGATGCCCGAGGCACCGGTCGGATGACACGATGGCCATCATGCCCCCGCCCATGACCACTGACCAGCAGCCGTCCGGAACGACCGCCCGCAAGGCCCCGCCCGCCTGGGCGGTGATGCTCGCGGTCTGCGCGGGGCAGTTCCTCGTGGTGCTCGACGTCTCCGTGGTGAACGTCGCGATGCCGTCGATGCGGGCGTCGCTCGGCCTGAGCGAGCTGGGCCTGCAGTGGGTGGTCAACGCGTACGTGATCACCTTCGCCGGGTTCCTCATGCTCGGCGGGCGCGCCGCCGACCTCTTCGGACGCAAGCGGGTCTTCCTCACCGGGCTCGGACTGTTCACCGCCGCCAGCCTGGGCGGCGGGCTCGCCCAGGAGCCCTGGCAGCTCATCGCCGCCCGTACTGTCCAGGGCGTCGGTGCCGCCGTGCTCGCCCCGGCCACCCTCACCATCCTCACCACCTCCTTCCCGCAGGGCCCGGCCCGCACCCGGGCCGTCGCCACCTGGACCGCGGTCGGCGCGGGCGGCGGCGCCGCGGGCGGCCTGGTCGGCGGGCTGCTCACGCAGTTCCTGTCCTGGCGCTGGGTGTTGCTGATCAATGTGCCGGTCGGCGCGCTGGTACTGGTCGGCGCCGCGCTCTGTCTGAGCGAGAGCCGGCAGGAGGGCCGCCGGCGGCTGGACATACCCGGCGCGCTGCTGGTCACCGGCGGGCTCGCGCTCGTCGCGTACGGCATCGTGCAGACCGGCGAGCGCGGCTGGACGGCAGCGGGCGCGCTGCTGCCGCTGTTCGCCGGGCTCGTCGTGCTGGGCGCGTTCCTGGTGGTCGAGGCCCGGTCCGCGGCGCCGCTGATGCCGCTGGGCGTCTTCCGGCCACGGTCGGTGTGGGCGACGACCTCGGCGATGGTGGTGGTCGGCGCCGGGATGTTCTCCATGTGGTACTTCCTCTCGCTCTACACGCAGAACGTCCTCGGCTACACCGCGCTCCAGGCGGGCCTCTCCTTCCTCCCGCACTCCTTCTCGATCGTGATCGGCTCCAAGGCGGCGCCCCGGCTGATGGCGCTGCCCCGGCTGGGCGCGAAGACCGTGGCCGTGGCGGGTGTGCTGCTCGCGGCCGTGGGCATGGCCTGGCAGTCCACGATGGACGTGCACGGGACGTACCTGGGCACGATCCTGGGCCCGGGCATCGCGATGGCGCTGGGCGCGGGCCTGTCGGCCACCCCGATCGCCGCGATCTGCACGTCGGGTGCGGCGGCCGGCGACGCCGGGCTGGTCTCCGGGCTGATCAACACCTCGCGGCAGATGGGCGGCGCGCTCGGCCTGTCGGTCCTCTCCACGGTCGCGGCCGGGGTCGTGGGCAGCGGCCGGGTGGCGCTCGCCGACGGCTATGCGCTCGCCTTCCGGGTCGGCGCCGCGGTCCTGCTGGCGGGCGTGCTGCTGATGCTGTTCTCCTTGCCGGGGCGCGAGAAGGACACCGCCTGAAGCACCCGGGGCGGCTCACCGCGAGAGTGCGCGGGCACGGCTGACAGGATGCGGGCATGGCTGACACCGCTCCCGCCCCCGTTCCCCCGCCCTTTCCCGCCCGCGGCCGCCGCGTCCTGGTCAGCGGCGCCTCGCGCGGCCTGGGCCGGGCCCTGGCGCACGCCTTCGCGGAGAACGGCGACCGGGTCGCCGTGCACTACGGCACGCGCCGGGCGGACGCCGAGGACACCCTCGCCGCGCTGCCCGGCGACGGCCATGTACTGCTCCACGCGGACATCGCCGACCCGCAAGGCGCCGCCGGCCTGATCGCCGCGGCAGACGAGGCGCTCGGCGGCATCGACGTACTGGTCAACAACGCCGCGGTCAACACCCCGCACCCGCCCGCCACCACCGCCTACGCCGACTGGACCGCCGCCTGGCAGCAGCACGTCGCGGTCAATCTGCTCGGCACCGCGCACCTCAGCCACGGCGCGGCCCAGCGCATGATCGCGCAGGGCGGCGGCGGACGGATCGTCAACGTCGGCTCGCGCGGCGCCTTCCGCGGCGAGCCGGACCACCCCGCGTACGGCGCGACCAAGGCCGCGGTGCACGCGCTCGGCCAGTCCCTCGCGGTCGCGCTCGCGCCGTACGGCATCGCGGTGGCGTCCGTGGCGCCCGGCTTCATCGACACCGAACGGGTCGGTCACCGGCTGGCCGGCGAACAGGGCGCCGCGATCCGCACGCAGAGCCCGTTCGGCCGGGTGGCCGAGCCGGCCGAGATCGCGGCGGCGGTCCGCTGGCTGGCCTCCCCGGAGGCCCAGTGGAGCTCGGGCACGGTACTGGACGTCAACGGCGCGTCGTACTTGCGTACGTGAGCCCGCCCCTCACGCCGTCCGCGCCGCGCGCCGGTACGCGTACACCGCGTAAGCGCCGAAGACGGCCAGCCACGCCGCCAGGACGAGGATCGTGCCCGCCGAAGGGCCGTGCCCCGCGGTGATGCTCCAGCCCAGCTCCGCGAAGCGGTTCGAGGGGGTCCAGCGGGATATTTTCTCCAGCCAGCCGGGGAACGCCGCGACCGGGAACCACAGTCCGCCGATGATCGCCAGCACCATCATGCAGCCGCCGTTCACCATGCCCGCGGCCTGCGCCGAGAGGCGGTAGCCGTTGCCCATGCCCAGCAGCGTGAACGGCGCGGTGCCCAGCCACAGCAGTACGACGAGCCCGGCCCACTGCCCGGCCGACAGCTGTACGTCGTTGACCAGCGCGCCCAGCAGCAGCACCACGGCGATCGCGGGCAGCACGGTCACCGAGCCGCTCAGCCCGCGGCCCACCACCACCCGTGCCGGGGACAGCGGTGTGATCCGCAACTGCCGCAGCCAGCCGAGCTTCTTGTCCTCGGCGACACCCGTGCCCGTGCCCAGGGCCGCGCCCAGCGCGCCGTACGACGCCATGCCGACCATCGCGGAGACCTTCCAGGCGTCGGCGTCCTTGCCCGAGTCCCCGGCGATATGGGTGAGCAGGAGGTACATCACCACCGGCATCCCGATACCGAAGATCACAAAGCCCTTGTCGCGCAGCGTCCTGCGGACTTCCAGCCGGATGTAGTCGATCATCGCCGGGCTCCTTCTCCGACCGCCGCGGCGCCTTCGAGGGCGGATGAAGTGAGGGCGAGGAACGCGTCCTCGAGGCTGGCCGGGGCCACTTGAAGACCCCGTACGAGGCCCAGCCGGGCCAGCGCGAGCACCGTCGCGTCGGAGTCCGCCGAGCGCAGCAGCGCCCGGTCGCCCCGTATCTCCAGGGACGTGACGCCCGGCAGCTCGGCCAGGCCGTCCGTGGGCCCGTCCGCCAGGTCGAAGGAGACCAGCGCGCCGCCGACGGTGCGCTTGATGGCCTCGCCGGTGCCGTCGGCCACCACCCGGCCGCGGTCGACCACCACGATCCGGTCGGCGTTCTCGTCCGCTTCGGTCAGGTAATGCGTGGAGAACACCACGGTGTTGCCGCGCCCCGCGCAGGCCCGCATGGCCCGCCAGAAGTCGCGGCGGCCCTCGACGTCCAGCGCCGTGGTCGGCTCGTCCAGTACGACCAGCTCCGGATCGCCCGCCAGCGCCACCGCGAAGCGGACCCGCTGCGTCTGGCCCCCGGAGAGCTTGTCCACCCGCTGCCCGGCGAGCGTCTCGAGGCCGGCCAGCGCCAGCGCCTCGGACACCGCCATCGGCTTCGGATAGGTGGCCGCCACGAAGGCGACCAGCTCCCGCACCGTCACCCGCGGTATCGGCCGGCCGTCCTGGAGCATCGCGCCGATCCGCCCCTCGCGCACCGCCCGTTCCGGTGTGCCGCCGAACAGCCGCACCTCGCCGGAGGTGGGCGGCAGCAGTCCGAGCAGCATGCTGATCGTGGTCGATTTCCCTGCACCGTTACGGCCGAGCAGCGCGACGGTCTCGCCGCGGCGGACCGTGAGGTCCAGCCCGTCCACGGCCCGCACCTCGCCGTACGTCTTCACCACGCCCGAGAACGCCACCGCGGTGGCGTCCCGCGCGCTCCCCGTTGTCCCCGTATTCCCCGTTGCTGTCGTCATGCCCATGAATCTACGTGTGCCGGACAACTGACGGGTCGTCAGGGGTCTTCCGGGCGGACCCGGGATCGGCTATACATGCCCCATCGGTAGAACGCGTTCTAGTGCGTGTGTGCCTGCGTACGCAGGTCCGCGTCGCCGATCGCTGACGACCCCGGCCGGCCGACGGTGCGGACGGACGGCCGGGGTCTTGCCGAGTCCCGACCCGCCGTCACCCGCACCGCACGGCGAAGGAGCCCCGCCCCATGCCCATCGACGCCGCCAAGGCCATCGCCGCCGAGCCGCGTATCTCCGACATCGCCTGGGACCACAAGGACATCCAGCTCTACCACCTCGGTATCGGCGCGGGCGCGGCCACCGAGGAGCGGCCCGGTGCCGCCACCGACCCCGACGAGCTGCGCTACACCCTGGAGAGCCGGCTGCACGTGCTGCCCAGCTTCGCCACCGTCGCGGGCGCCGGCATGGCCGTCGTCGGCGGGCTCTCGGCCCCCGGTATCGACGTGGATCTCGCGGCCGTGCTGCACGGCGCGCAGAAGATCACTCTGCATCGGCCGATCCCGCTGCAGGGCACCGCCCGGCAGACCTCGACCGTCCCCGCCGTGTACGACAAGGGCAAGGCCGCGGTCATCGTGCTGCGTTCGGAGACCGCCGACGCGGACGGGCCGCTCTGGACCAGCGACACCCAGATCTTCGTCCGGGGCGAGGGCGGCTGGGGCGGCGAGCGCGGGCCTTCCGACCGCCCGGAGCTGCCCGAACGGGCGCCGGACCGCACGGTGACCCGGCTGATCCGGGCCGACCAGGCGCTGCTGTACCGGCTCTCCGGCGACTGGAACCCGCTGCACGCCGACCCCGGGTTCGCCGAGCTCGCGGGCTTCGACAAGCCGATCCTGCACGGGCTCTGCTCGTACGGCGTGACGCTCAAGGCGGTCGTCGACACTCTGCTGGACGGCGACGTGTCGCGCGTCCGGTCGTACGCGACGCGGTTCGCGGGCGTGGTCTTCCCGGGGGAGACGCTGCGGATCCGGATGTGGCGGACCGCGCAGGACCGCATTCAGGTCGTGGTGACGGCCGCCGACCGGGAGGACGCACCGGTGCTGGCGGACACGGTGGTGGAGCACGGCTAGGACACACCCCAGGGACAACCAGGAGGAGTCGCAGATGCGCGCAGCCGTACAGCACGAGACAGGGCAGGACAAGCTCGACGTCCTCGACGACGTGGAGGCGGTGGGGTTCGGGCCGGGGACGGTACGGATACGGATCAGGGCCGCCGGACTGTGCCACTCCGACCTCTCCGCGATGAGCGGCGTACTGCCGCAGCCCACACCGTTCGTCCCCGGGCACGAGGGCGCGGGCGAGATCCTCGACGTCGGGGACGGCGTCACGGCGCTGAAGCCGGGCGACCGGGTGCTGATGTGCTGGCTGCCCGCCTGCGGCAGCTGTCCGTCCTGCCGGCGCGGCCAGAGCCACCTGTGCCTGGCCGGCTTCATGAGCGCCGGCACCCCCAACTTCCAGCGCCCCGGCGGGGATGTCTTCGGGTTCGCCGGCACCGGCACCTTCGCCGAGGAGGTCGTGGTCGCCGCCCACTGCGCGGTGCCGATCCCGGACGACGTGCCGTACGACATCGCCGCGCTCATCGGGTGCGGCGTGACCACCGGGCTCGGTGCGGCCCTGAACACCGCGAAGGTAGAGGCCGGTTCGTCGGTCGCGGTCATCGGGTGCGGCGGTGTGGGCATCTCCACGATCCAGGGCGCGCGGGCGAGCGGCGCCGCGCAGATCGTCGCGGTGGACCCGGTGGAGTCGCGGCGCGAGGCCGCGCTGCGCTTCGGGGCGACGGAGGCGGTGGCCCCCGATGAGCTGGCCGACGCCAAGCAGCGGATCACAGAAGGCGAGGGCTTCGACTACGTCTTCGAGGTCGTCGGCAAGTCCGCCACCGCCCGCACCGCCTATGAGACGACCCGGCGCGGCGGCACGCTGTGCGTCGTCGGCGCGGGCGCGATGGACGATTTCTTCCAGGTCAACATGTTCGAGCTGTTCTTCGACGAGAAGAAGATCCTGCCCTCGCTGTACGGGGGCGGGGACGTGGTCCGTTCGTACGAGCGCGCCATCGCCCTGTGGCGGGCCGGCCGGATCGACCTGGAGAACCTCATCACCCACCGGGTGCCGCTCGCCGGCATCAACGACGCGCTGGACCAGATGCGGACCGGCACCTCGCTGCGTACCTGTATCGAGCTGTGAGGGTGAGGGGGAACCGATGACTCTGCGAGGCAGGACGGCGGTCGTCACCGGAGCGGGCCGCGGCCTGGGCCGGGCCGAGGCGCTGGAACTGGCGCGGCTCGGTGCGAACGTCGTCGTCAATGACTACGGGCAGCCGGGCAGGGACGGCTCGGGCGAGGCGTCGGCGGCGCCCGCCGAGCAGGTCGCCGCCGAGATCCGGGCAGCCGGCGGGCAGGCCACCGCCCACCTCGGGGACGTGGCCGACCACGACACGGCCCGCGGCCTGATCCGGCTGGCCGTGGACACCTATGGCTCGCTGGACATCCTCGTGAACAATGCGGGCATTCTGCGGGACCGCATGGTCTTCTCGATGAGCGAGGACGAGTGGGACTCCGTCATCCGCGTTCATCTCAAGGGCCATTTCAATACGACCCATTTCGCCGCCGTGCACTGGCGCGAGCGTTCCAAGGCGGCCGGCGGTCCGGTGTACGGGCGGATCGTCAACACCTCGTCCGAGGCGTTCCTCGCGGGCTCGGCGGGACAGCCCAACTACGCGGCGGCCAAGGGAGGAATCGTGGGACTCACCACGTCGACCGCGGCGGCTCTGGGCAAGTACGGCGTGACGGCGAACGCGATCTGCCCGCGGGCCCGCACCCGTATGACCGAGGACGTCTTCGCCGCCTTCGCGGCACCGGGCGAGGGCGAGCTGGACGCGCTGGCTCCCGAGCATGTGTCGCCCCTGGTGGGCTATCTCGCGGGGCCCGCGGCGGCACGCGTCAACGGGCAGGTCTTCGTCGTGCACGGCGGCATGGTCGCGCTCGTCGACCGGCCCCGTGTGGCCGCGCAGTTCGACGCGGCCAAGGACGTCTTCACGTACCAGGAACTGGACGCGGCGCTCACGCCGTACTTCGAGGGCCGCGCCCCGTACGAGAACTTCGCCGCTACGGAGATCCTGGCCCTCAAGAAGGGCTGAGCCCCGCGCGGCCCGTATACACGACGGCCGTGGCCGCCACGAGAGACGTCTCTCGTGGCGGCCACGGCCGACTCGGGATGGCCGGTGTCGCTCAGGCTTCCCGGGAGTTCTTGGGCCGGCGGTGCCGCCCGGCGCTGGACGCGACCGCGTCCTCGCTCGCTGCCGGGCCACGGTGCTTGCCGGAGCCTGCGGCCGTGGCGGCCTGGGCGGGGGACCCTTGCGGGCGCGCCTCGGTCGTGTCGGTTCGGGCTTCGGACATGGAAAGTGTCACTCCGTCAGATCGCTTACAGGTGTACGCGTCGGGACCTCCCCCGGCTGCACCGGGGGTACCCCCAGGCATCACCGTCGGTGGCCGGGTCAACCGGCTGCGTAGCCCCCTCGGAATTCTAACGGGGCGTGTTTTTCCGCTCTACCGGGCCTCCCGGGCCGCCAGTGGCGCCTGCTGCAGCGGGACTGGCCTGCACGGTTGGGGATGCGTCCGGTCCGCGTACGGTTCCCTCGCGACCGGGTCCGATTGTGCGGATGTTGTGCAGCCGTTCGGATACCCGGCGGGGGTTGTGCGGATTCCGGAGGTCGGCGGCACAGCGGACGAGGTGTCCCAGGGGAGCCGCGTCAGGCGTTGCAAGTGCGACGCGGGGGCCGCTGCCGGTACCGGTACGGGGAGGGCGGCGGACGCGGTCGCGGCGTTCGGAGGGGCCGCGGCCGCCGTGTCCCACGGGACGGTCACCCGTGCCACGCCGCATGGGGTGGCCGGCGTCGCGTACGGCAGCCTGAGCTCGCCGTCCGGGGTCCAGCGGCCCGTGCCGGCGAGCCAGCCCGCGGGCGCTGCCGGCCGGTGGAGCTGCTTCATCGTGGGCCGCCACGTGGCGAGCCAGGTGCCGGCCGCCGCGTCCACCCGGAAGGCCACCGCGCAGCTCTCCGGGGCCAGCGCCTGCCCTGGCTGCATGGCGAAGGGGGTCAGCGCGGCGTCCGCCGCGCGCAGCGCTTCGGGGAAGCGCACCGGCAGCGTGCTGCCCAGTACGCCCCAGCCCATCCGGTCGTACCCGGGAGCGTCCGACCGCAGCAGGATCAGCCCGCTCTCGGGGTCGGCCAGCAGCAGCCGGTCGTTGCTCCGCTCCGTGATCTGGAGCAGCGGGCTGACCTCGCCGCCCCGGCCGAGGTCGACCACCACCGTCTTGGTCAGCCCGTCCAGCTCGCGGTCCAGGGCCAGCAGCCGGCCCTCCCGGTCCAGCCAGGCGCCGCCGGTGCAGCGGCCCGGCACCAGGGCGATCCGCCGCGGGCCGTCGCCCCCGCCGTGCAGCAGCCAGACCGCGGTGGCCCGGCGCGCGCCCTCGCCGCCCACGGGGGCGAGGGCGTGGGCCGTCGTGCCACCGGGGGCGGGCGGCAGCAGCGTCAGCTCCGCGGTCTCCACGGCGCCCAGCGGGAGTTCGCCGGTGCCCGGGCCCGTGGGGTACAGGAGGGCGACCGTGCAGTGGCCTTCCGTGCGGCGCAGGATCAGCACCCGGCCGTCGGTGAGCGGCAGCAGCGCGCTGTCCGGCTGCTCGGGGAGGCGGCCGGGGAGCGGTACCGCGTACGGCTCGCAGCCGTCCAGCGTCCAACGCTCGGGGTACCAGCCGCCGCCCGGCCCCTGGGTGAGCCGCGCGGCGTACGACCCGTCGGCGGCAAGCGTCAGCGCGGCGGGGCGGTGGGGCAGTCCGGTCTCCGTGACGTCCTCGGTGTTCCCGTCGGTTCCAACGCCCTCGATTGCACAGGCAGTCATGGAATGGTCACCTCCAGTCACGACTGAAGCTAGTTTTCGCACTTCGTGTCGATCAACGAGTGATGGGCCACTTCACGCGTATGAGTGGCCGTTGTCCGATTCGCCTGCGAGCGGTGTGGCGGATGTGTCAGTCGGGCCGCTGCCACCCCCGCGGCTGGGCGTTCCGCCCGGGCTGGGAGGTAACCTTCCACCCGTGCCCGCACTGTCTGAAGTCCTCTCCGCCCTCGACGCCCTGTGGCCCGCCGAGCGGGCAGAGGCGTGGGACGCCGTCGGCACCGTCTGCGGCGACCCCGAAGCGCCCGTACAGCGCGTGCTCTTCGCCGTCGATCCGGTACAGGAGATCGTCGACGAAGCCGTGAAGATCGGCGCCGATCTGCTCGTCACCCACCACCCGCTCTATCTGCGGGGGACGACGACGGTCGCGGCGTCCACCTTCAAGGGCAGGGCCGTCCACACGCTGATCAAGAACGACATCGCCCTGCACGTCGCGCACACCAATGCCGACACCGCCGATCCCGGCGTCTCCGACGCCCTCGCCGGCGCACTTGATCTGCGCGTGCTGCGCCCCCTGGTGCCGGACGCGAGCGACCCGGCGGGCCGCCGCGGCCTCGGCCGGGTGTGCGAGCTGCCCCACCCGATGACCCTCGCGGAGTTCGCCCGGTACGCCGCCGAGCGGCTGCCGGCCACCGCGCAGGGCATCCGCGCCGCCGGTGACCCGGACCGCACCGTCCGTACGGTCGCGGTGTCCGGCGGCTCCGGCGACAGCCTCTTCGACGACGTGCGCGCGGCGGGCGTGGACGCCTTCCTCACCGCCGATCTGCGCCACCACCCGGCCTCCGAGGCCACCCAGAAGAGCCCGCTCGGGCTGCTGGACGCCGCGCACTGGGCCACCGAGTGGCCGTGGTGCGAGCAGGCGGCCGCGCAGCTCGACGAGATCTCCGACCGGCACGGCTGGGACCTGCGCACGCACGTCTCCCGTACGGTCACCGACCCCTGGACCGCCCACGCGGCGTCCTCCACGACCCCCGATTCACCAGGAGCCCCCAACTGAACGCCGCGCCCGCAGACCAGATCCGCCTTCTGAACGTCCAGTCCCTGGACCTCCGGCTCACCCAGCTGGCGCACAAGCGCAACAACCTCCCCGAGCTGGCCGAGCTCCAGACCCTGGAGGCCGACCTCATCCAGCAGCGCGACCTGCTCGTCGCCGCGCAGACCGAGGAGAGCGACACCGCCCGCGAGCAGACCAAGGCCGAGCAGGACGTGGACCAGGTGCGCCAGCGCGCCGCCCGCGACCAGCAGCGGCTGGACTCCGGCGCGATCACCTCACCCAAGGACCTGGAGAACCTCCAGCGCGAGATCGCCTCGCTCGCCAAGCGCCAGGGCGACCTGGAGGAGGTCGTCCTGGAGGTCATGGAGCGTCGTGAGTCCGCGCAGGAGCGCGTCACCGAGCTGACCGAGCGGGTGGAGGCCATCCAGGCCAAGGTCGCCGACGCGGTCGGCCGCCGGGACGCCGCCTTCGCCGAGATCGACGACGAGGCCGGCACGGTCACCAAGGAGCGCGAGCTGACCGCCGCCGACATCCCCGCCGACCTGCTCAAGCTGTACGACCGGCTGCGCGCGAAGCAGGGCGGCGTCGGTGCGGCCCGGCTCTTCCAGCGCCGCTGCGAGGGCTGCCGCCTGGAGCTGGACATCACCGAGCTGAACGACGTGCGGGCCGCCGCGCCCGACCAGGTCGTGCGCTGCGAGAACTGCAGCCGCATCCTGGTCCGTACGCCGGACTCGGGCCTGTAAGCCCGATGCCGCGGACGTTCATCGTCGAGGCGGACGGCGGGTCGCGGGGCAATCCCGGGCCCGCCGGGTACGGCGCCGTCGTCATCGACTCCGAGACCGGCGAGACGCTGGCCGAGGCCGCCGAGTACCTCGGTACGGCCACGAACAACGTCGCCGAGTACCGGGGCCTGGTGGCCGGGCTGCGGGCCGCCCACGCGCTCGACCCGGAGGCGGAGATCAGAGTCCGGATGGACTCCAAGCTCGTCGTCGAGCAGATGTCCGGGCGCTGGAAGATCAAGCACCCGGACATGCAGCCGCTCGCGGCCACCGCCAAGGCGGTCTTCCCGCCCGACCGGGTCACGTACGAGTGGATCCCCCGCGCGCAGAACAAGCACGCCGACCGGCTCGCCAACGAGGCGATGGACGCGGGCGCGGCGGGCCGCCAGTGGGAGCCGGGCGCGTCCCGCGCGGCGCTGGCGGCGGGCTCGCGGGAGCCTTCGGGGGCGACGGCTTCGGGGACGACGGCTTCGGTGGCAGCGGAGTCGCAGGGCGCCGGTGCGACTGCCATCACCGCCACGCCGCCGTCCGGTTGGGCCGCGCCCGCCGACCTCGGTGCGCCGACCACCTTCGTACTGCTGCGGCACGGCGAGACCGCGCTGACCCCGGAGAAGCGGTTCTCCGGGAGCGGCGGCTCGGACCCCGAACTCTCCGAAGCGGGGCGCCTGCAGGCCCGTGAGGCCGCCGCCGCGCTCGCCGTACGGGGCACGGTCCAGGCGATCGTCAGCTCCCCGCTGCGGCGCTGCCGGGAGACCGCCGGGACGATCGCGGCCCGGCTCGGCCTGGACGTCCGCATCGAGGACGGGCTGCGCGAGACGGACTTCGGCGCGTGGGAGGGCCTGACCTTCTCCGAGGTGCGCGAGCGCTACCCGGACGACCTGAACGCCTGGCTCGCCTCCGCCAAGGCCGAACCGACCGGCGGGGGCGAGTCGTTCGCCGCCGTCGCGCGCCGGGTCGCGCAGACGCGGGACCGGCTCCAGACGCGGTACGCCGGGAAAACGGTCCTGCTGGTCACCCACGTGACCCCGGTCAAGACCCTGGTCCGGCTGGCGCTGGGCGCCCCGCCGGAGTCCCTGTTCCGCATGGAACTCTCCGCGGCCTCGCTCTCGGCGATCGCGTACTACGCGGACGGCAACGCGTCGCTGCGGCTGCTGAACGACACGTCGCACCTGCGGTAGGCGGCGCAGCCGCCAGGGGCGCGGGGAACTGCGCGACCAGCCACGATGGCGTTGCACTCGGCCACTGACAGGGCCCCCACGGCGGGATGATCCCGTCACCCGGCCGCGCCACCGCGGTGGTTGCTCGCGCAGTTCCCCGCGCCCCTTCAGGGCGCCGTGCCGTCAGGCCAGTGCGGCCGCATCGCGGGCCAGCTGCGAGACCCGGTCCCAGTCCTTCGCGCGGAGCGCCTCGGCCGGGAGCATCCACGTGCCGCCCACGCAGGCCACATTCGGCAGCGCCAGGTACGACGAGGCCTTCTCCTCCGTGATGCCGCCCGTCGGGCAGAAGCGGGCCTGGGGGAGGGGAGAGGCCAGCGACTTCAGGTACGCCGTGCCGCCGGCCGCCTCCGCGGGGAAGAACTTCATCTCCGTGACGCCCTCGCCCAGCAGCGTCACGACCTCCGACGTCGTCGAGACGCCGGGCAGGAACGGTACGCCGGAGTCCTTCATCGCGCTCAGCAGCGGCGCCGACCACCCCGGGCTCACCAGGAAGCGGGCGCCCGCGGCGACCGTCTCGTGGACCTGCGCGGGCGTGATCACCGTGCCCGCGCCGACCATCGCGTCCGGCACCTCGGCAGCGATCGCCCGGATCGAGTCCAGCGCCGCCGGGGTACGCAGCGTCACCTCGATCGCGGGCAGGCCACCCGCGACGAGCGCGCGGGCGAGCGGTACGGCGTCGGCCGCGTCCTCCAGGACGACGACGGGAATCACGGGGGCCAGCCCGAGGACGGAGCCCTCGGGGGAAGCGGCAGCGGAGGCAGAGGCAGCACTAGTCACGCGTTCATAGTGCGCCTCGGCCGCATTCTTCGCAACGAGCGTTGCGCATGCTGCAATAACTCGAATATGGGTATGCGGAGACCGTATTTCGGAGGACGGTCAGAGTTCGGTGACGATCACGTCCAGGGCCCACGGCTTGCCGGCCTTGGCCGGGGCCTGCGCCTCGACCGTGTAACCCAGCTCATCGAGCGTCTCCACGAGCTCCGCGGGACCGGCCGGTTCCAGCCCCGCCGAGAGCAGGTCCCGGACCAGCCGCCCCTTCGTCGCCTTGTTGAAGTGGCTGACGACGGACCGCTTCTCGACGCCGTTCACGATCTTCGACTGGAGCACGCGCACGGTCGCGGTCCGCCCCGCGACCTCGCCTTTCGGCTTCCAGGCAGTGGCATACGCGGCCGAGCGCAGGTCCAGTACGAGCCCCTCCCCGGCCGCCTCCGGCATGGTCTCCGCCATCGGCCCGCGCCAGTACGCGCCGAGCGCGCCCAGGGCCGGCAGCTTCACGCCCATGGAGCAGCGGTACGAAGGGATCCGGTCGGCGATGCCCACCGCGCCCCACAGCCCGGAGAAGACGAGCAGCGACCGCTCGGCGAGCGCGCGCGCCTTCGTGTCCAGCGTGGCCAGGTCCAGCGCGTCGTACAGGACGCCGGTGTAGATCTCCCCGGCCGGGCGCGCACCGGCCGTCCGCAGCGCCGCGTTCTTCGCGACCTCGCCCTTCAGGCCCTCGCTCAGGCCGAGTACCTCCTGCGCCTTGCCCGCATCGGCCGCGCACAGCTCGACGAGCTCCGTCAGTACGGTCTCGCGCGCGGCCGTGAGGCCCGGCAGCGACAGCGCGGCCACGTCCAGCGGGTCCCCGGCCTGGCCTGCGGCCTTCCCTTCGGACGGCGGCAGCAGAACGAGCACGGCGGTCTCCTCAATGGTCGTAGCGGTAGGGGGTGCGGCCCCGGTGAACCCTATCCGCCGCGCGTACGTGCCCGGCCGCCCCGCCGGGAGTAGCGTCGGCTCACGACGCCATTCCTGCGACGCCGTTCCTGAGACCGGGAGAGCGCACCATGCAGAAGATCACGACGTGTCTGTGGTTCGACAACCAGGCCGAGGAGGCGGTGAACCACTACCTCTCCGTCTTCGACAGCGGCAGCATCCTGGACCTGCAGCGGTACGGAGCGAGCGGCCCGGGCCCCGAGGGCTCGGTCATGGTCATCCGCTTCGAGATCGCCGGGCAGGAACTGCTCGCGCTGAACGGCGGCCCGGCCTTCACCTTCTCCGAAGCGGTCTCGCTCTCGGTCGACTGCGCGACGCAGGAGGAGGTCGACGAGCTCTGGGCCCGGCTGACCGAGGGCGGCGAGGAGAGCCAGTGCGGCTGGCTCAAGGACAAGTACGGCCTGTCCTGGCAGATCGTGCCGCGGGCGCTCCCCGAACTGCTGGGCGGCCCCGACGCCGAGGGCGCGCAGCGGGTCATGCAGGCCATGATGGGGATGAAGAAGATCGACGTCGCCCGCCTGGAGGCCGCGTACAAGGGCTGACGGGCGGCCCGGCTTCCTTTCTGCGGGGGCCACGCCGCCCCGCTCCACCAGGCCGGTACCGTCCCGCCGCCCTAACCTCGAACCATGCCCCGTCGCCCGATGCGAGTGACCGACAAGGACGAGGCCCTGCTGTGCGGTGCGCTGCAGGAGCTGCGGACGCGGCTGGACGTCCCGGCCGACTTTCCGGCCGGGGTGCGCGAGGAGGCGGCGCGCGTGGCGCGCGGCCCCCGTATGCCGGCCGAGGACGCCACCGACCTGCCGCTCTTCACGATCCACCCGCCCGGTTCCACCGACCTCGACCAGGCGATGTACCTTGCGCGCCGCGCGCCCGGGGGCTTCCGCGTGTACTACGCCATCGCCGACGTGGGCGCGTTCGTCACCCCGGGGAGCGCGCTGGACAACGAGGCGCACCGCCGCGTGCAGACCCTGTACTTCCCCGACGGGCGCGTCCCCCTGCACCCGCCCGTCCTCAGCGAGGGCGCCGCCAGCCTGCTTCCGGACCAGGACCGGCCCGCCGTCCTCTGGCGGCTGGACCTCGACGAGTACGGGGCGCTGGTCGCCACCGACGTCCGCCGCGCCGTCGTCCGCTCCCGGGCCCGGCTCGACTACGAAGGCGTGCAGCGCGCTATTGAGAGCGGCACCGCCGAGGAGCCGCTCTCCCTCCTCCGCGACATCGGACAGCTCCGCGAGGAGCGCGAACGGGCCCGCGGCGGCATCTCGCTGAACGTCCCCGAACAGGAGATCGTGCTGCGCGACGGCCGGTACCACCTCGCCTACCGTGCCCCGCTGCCCGCCGACGGCTGGAACGCACAGCTCTCACTGCTCACCGGCATGGCGGCGGCCGACCTGATGCTCGGCTCCGGCACCGGCATCCTGCGCACCCTCCCCGCCGCACCGGACGGCGCGGTCGGCCGACTGCGCCGTACCGCCCGCGCGCTGGGCGTCGACTGGCCGCACCACACCTCGTACGCGGAGCTGATCCGCGGCCTCGACCCGCACCGGAGCACGCACGCCGCGTTCCTCCAGGAGTGCACCGCCCTGCTCCGCGGCGCGGGCTACACGGTCTTCGACGGCACCCCGCCCGACTCCGCACACGCCCTGCACTCCGCGGTCGCCGCGCCGTACGCGCACGCCACCGCGCCGCTGCGGCGCCTGGTGGACCGCTACGTAGGCGAGCTGTGCCTGGCAGCGGCGGCGGGGCAGCCGGTACCGGAGTGGGTGCGGGCGGCGCTGTCCGCGCTGCCGGACGAGATGGCGGCGGGCGGGCGGCGCGCCAACCGGGTCGAGCGGGAGTGCGTCGACCTGGTCGAGGCGGCCGTCCTGCACGACCGGATCGGCGAGCTCTTCGACGGCTACGTCGTCGACGTCCATGAGGAGCGGCCCCGCCAGGGCACCGTCCACCTCTGCGCCCCGGCCGTCATCGGCCGCGTGGACGCCACCCCCGAGGCCCCACCGCTGCCCCTCGGCCACCCACTACGGGTCCGCCTCACGGCTGCCTACCCGGGGCGCGAGGCGGTCCGCTTCGTACCGGCCTGAGCGCCCGGCACCTCACGGGGCGGCCGGCTCCGGTTCGGCTGCGCCCGCCTCCCGCGTGGCCTCGACCGCTTCCCGCGCGGCCTCGACCGCCTCCCGCAGTGCCGTCACCGCCGCCCGCGAGTCGTCCGCGTGGAAGCGGACCGTGCGCACCTCCTCGGGCCTTCCCAGGAACCGCCGTACGACCGTGACCGGCGCGGACAGTTCCAGCGTCACGGAGGTCTGTCCGGCGACGGCCGACTCCAGGACGCCAGCGGGCGGCTTGCCCGTCGGGAAGCGGAGGTCGCGCCGCACGGTGGCGATCAGCTCCACGGGGACCGTGGCGTCGAGCCGGGCGCCGTGACGTATGCGCAGCCCCTCGGGGCCCAGCAGATGCGGCCGGGTGACCGCGGCGGTGTGCATCCCGACGGCCATCAGCACCGTGTAGACGTCCAGCACCAGCACGATCCAGTGGAGGGCGGGATAGTCGGCGAGCAGGAAGGAAGCGCCGATGGTCTCGACGAGGCACACGAAGGCGAAGCCGAGCATCAGAGGGGCCTGCGCCCGTGCGTACCTGAAGGCGCGCACACCGGGCGCCCTCGTACCCACGCCGTCCTGCCGACGCACCACCCACATCCCCAGGCTCGCCAGCCACCGCCCCTCGTGCGCGAGCAGCAGGCGCAGCGCCCGCCACCGGCTCATCCCGCACGCTCCACGAAGAGGCGGATCGCCTGCCGGAAGGCCGCGGCCTGGGCGGGCGCGAAGGACGCGTAGAAGGCGTCGAGCAGGGCCTGCGCCCCCGCCGGGTCCCCGGGTCTGGCATCCTCCTCGGCCAGCGCCTCGTGCGCGCCGGCGGCCAGCTCGGCGCTGACCTCGTCCGGCAGGCAGTCGCAGATCTGCTGTGCGGCCTGGGCCACTCTCGGGTCGTCCACCTCGGCCTCCGCCAGCTCGTCGAGCAGCGCGTACACCTCGTACGCGCGGTCCATCGCCCCGGGCTCGTCGAACGCCGTGCCGAGCAACTGCGTCACCTGCCCCGTCGCCGCGCCCACCCCCTCGAACAGCGTCATCAGCTCCCGCTCCCTGGCGGCCATCGTGGGCTCCGGACCCGGGCGGGTGGCGGAGGCGCGGGCCATCCTCGTGAAGAGGTCCGCCAGTTCCTCGGACACCGGGCCCTCTGCGGGCAGTCCGCCGTGCACCTTCGCGCGGTCCAGCAGCGTCCGCAGCCGCGCCCGCCGCTCGCGCAGCTCCGCCTCCTGCCGCGCCAGATCCGCGTCGAGCTCGGCGAGTACCTCCTCCAGGTCCCGCCCGGCGTCCTCGGCCAGTACGTCCCGTACCTCGTCCAGGCCGAGCCCCAGTTCGGTGAGGCGCCGCACCCGGGTCAGCAGCACGGCGTCGCGCAGCGCGTACTCCCGGTAGCCGTTGGCGCGGCGCTCCGGCTCGGGCAGCAGCCCGAGGTGGTGGTAGTGGCGCACGGTCCGGGGGGTGACCCCGGCCAGCGTGGCGAGCTCTCCGATCCTCATGCCGACCAGTAGAAACGTTGACGCTACGACAAGGTCAAGGACGAGCCGCCGCGGCGTGCGGGTACCATGGTCGGCACGGCGGACGAGCCGGCCGGGCGGTCGCGTGGGGGTCTTCGGACCTCCCCGAGGAACGTCCGGGCTCCACAGGGCAGGGTGGTGGGTAACGCCCACCCGGGGTGACCCGCGGGACAGTGCCACAGAAAGCAGACCGCCGGTGCCGCAAGGCGCCGGTAAGGGTGAAACGGTGGTGTAAGAGACCACCAGCCTCCGAGGTGACTCGGAGGGCTAGGTAAACCCCACCTGGAGCAAGGTCAAGAGGGGCCGTCGGCTGACGGCCCTGCGCGGATGATCGAGGGCTGCCCGCCCGAGTCCGCGGGTAGACCGCTGGAGGCTGCCGGCAACGGCAGTCCTAGATGGATGGCCGCCTCCCCGCGGCCCGCAAGGGCCCCGGGAGACAGAACCCGGCGTAGAGGCCGACTCGTCCGCCCCTGACGGCTTCGCCGTCGGTTTTCCGGCTTGGGCTCGGCCCGCGTATTCACTTGCCCGCCGTGCCCAGCGGCTGCCGACGCCTGGCGCATGTGAATAATCTGTGAATGCGCCGTGCGGGATGTAAGGGAAATGGAGGAATTCCGGGGGAGGGCCCGAGGCGGCGGTCCGACCGCTCATTGCTTCCCTTGCACCATGCCGCACCGAGCGAAAAAGGGGGAGGGTGGTGTCGGCCAATCCGGGCCGACACCACCCTCCCCCGAGCGCTGTGCGCTGACAGGCTCAGCCGCGGCAGTCGCCGACTTACTTGCCGAGCTCGCTGTCGAGGTTCTCGAAGGAGTCCGCCGCCTTCTCGAGGTACTGAGCCAGGCCGTCGAGACCCTCGTTGGTCTTCGACATACCCTGCTTGAACTCCTCGAAGTCCTGGCCGAACTTCTTCGAGGCCGACCGGGTGACGAAGCCGTTCTCGAGGAGACCGTCGATGTAGGACTTCAGGTCCTGGAGCTTCTCCTCGATGCGCTCCTTCTCGCGGTTCATCTTCTTCGCGGCGGCCCGCATGTCCTCATATGTGACATCAAGGTCTTTAGCCATGACGCTCCCCATTCCCTCCGTTTGACGACCGCGAGGTCCCCCTCCCGGCATACGCATGGCGCGAACCGGTTACGAGGCACGCGCCGTTGGGCACCTTAGTCGCTCACCGTCACAGGCGCACGTAAGCGCAGTCACGGCGTCCATTAACTCCCCTAAAATCGGGACATTGTTGAGGTATGCCGCAGGTACGCGACGGAGCTTCCGGGACGATATTGTCTCTGTCCTAGAAGGCATTTCGAGGAGGAGCTAAGTGCGTTTGAAGCTGACTGTCGTCGACCCCTATGCGAACGCCAGCAAAGACCTCGTCCTCGATGCCGACCCGGAGACCCGTATCGACGCCGTGGCCCGGGAGTTGGCGGCCCGGGTGCGGGGCGGCGTCGGCTCGTACGCAGGGCAGGCGGGTCCCGTGCTCTACGTCGACAACCACCACGTGGACCCCGCCCACACCGTCACGACCTCCCCGCTGCGCGACGGCGCGGTGGTGAGCCTGGACGACCCCTCCGGCACGCTGCCCGGTGAGCAGCCCGGCGTCATCGAACTCCGGGTGGCCGGCGGGCCCGACGCCGGCGCCGTGTACCGGCTCGGCATCGGCCGGTACGACATAGGTTCCAGCCCGAACTGCCAAGTGTTCGTCAACGACCCGGAATTGCCGCAGCGCGCGCTGACGCTCTACGTGGTCTCCGCGGACGACCTTCGGCTGACCGTGCACGGCAACAGACAGAACGCCGAGGCGCCGGGACAGCAGCCGGGCGGGCAGCCCGGCCGGCCGGGCGCGGCACCCGGCGGCGAGGAGTCCAAGCCCGACGAGGTGCGCGTCGACGGCAAGCCCTTCGAAGGCCAGCAGCTGCACGTCGGCTCCCAGCTCGCCATCGGCAACACCCTGCTCGACGTGGCGCATTACACACCCCCGGACGCGGCCCTGAAGTGGTCCGACGACGGCTCCGCGCACGACTACAACCGCCCGCCGCGGCTGCGCCCCCCGGAGCGCACCACCAGATTCCGCCTGCCCTCGCCTCCGAAGGAGTACGAGGCCCGGCCGCTGCCCTGGCTGATGGCCCTGTCCCCGCTCGCCATGGCCGTCACCATGGCGTTGGTGATGGGCCGCATGACGTACCTGCTGATCGCGGTCTTCAGCCCCGTGATCATGCTCGCCAACTACTTCTGGGACAAGAAGCACGGCCGCAAGTCCCACGCCAAGCAGGTCGAGGAGTACCAGGAGCACAAGGCCCGGATCGAGCGCGACGCACAGGAAGCGCTGGTCCTGGAGCGCGGCGACCGCCAGCTCGACCACCCGGACCCCGGCACCATCTGGGCCAACGCCACCGGCCCCCGCACCCGTCTGTGGGAGCGCCGCCGCAGCGACGCCGACCACCTGCTGCTGCGGGTGGGCACCGGCCGGCTGCCCTCCGCCGTCGTCCTCGACGACCCCGAGCAGGACGACCACCGCCGCCAGGTCACCTGGGACATCGCCGACACCCCCGTCACCCTGCACCTGGGCCAGCTCGGCGTGATCGGCTTCGCGGGCCCCGACGACACCGCCCGCAGCCTGGCGCGCTGGGCGGTCACGCAGGCGGCCGCCCTGCACAGCCCGCTGGACGTGCAGTTCTACGTGCTCACCGAGGCGCACGCGCAGGCAAGCTGGGACTGGGTCCGCTGGCTGCCGCACGCCCGTCCGACGGCGCAGGACGCCAACGTCCTCATCGGTAACGACGCCGAGACCGTCGGCGCCCGGATCGGTGAACTCACCCAGATCCTCGAGGCCCGGCAGAAGGCCGCCCAGGAGAACCGCGGTCAGGCGGGCTTCGCCGACCCCGACATCGTCGTCGTCTGGGACGGCTCGCGCCGGCTGCGCTCGATGCCCGGCGTCGTACGGCTGCTGCAGGAAGGCCCGGCCGTATCGATGTACGCGATCTGCCTGGACGCCGAGGAGCGCTTCCTGCCCGGCGAGTGCAAGGGCATCGTGATCGCGGAGCCGCGCAACGACCGGCACGCCCGGCACGAGCGGCAGGCCGGCGGCGGCGCGAGCGACGCTTTCCAGGTGCTGCAGCGGGCCCACGAGGAGGAGCAGCGGAAGAAGGCCGCGGCCGAGGGCGGCAAGCGCCGCAAGGGCAAGCGGAAGAAGTCGGCCGCGCCCGCCAACCCGGCGCTGACCAACACCGCCGCCGTGATGCTCTCCCTCGACAACCAGAGCGGCGCCCCCGCCCCGGCGGCGCCGGCTGTCGTGGAGCAGTATGACCCCAACGTGCTGCGGCTGCGCGTGCAGCAGGAGGGCGCGGCGAAGATCCTGGGCGTACGGCCCGACTTCGTCTCGCCGGCCTGGTGCTCCCGGGTGGCCCGCGCGCTCGCCCCGCTGCGCGACATCAGCGGCGAGGCGACGGACAGCGCGCTGCCGGACTCCAGCCGGCTCCTCGACGTCATCGGGATGGAGCCGCCCACGGCCGGCGCGGTGGTCGCCCGCTGGCAGAGCGGCGGACAGTCCACGCTGGCGATGGTCGGTGAGTCGTACGACGGGCCGTTCGGCATCGACATCCGCAAGGACGGGCCGCACGGCCTCATCGCGGGTACCACCGGCTCCGGTAAGTCCGAGCTGCTGCAGACGATCGTCGCGGCGCTGGCGGTGGCGAACACGCCGGAGAACATGACCTTCGTGCTCGTCGACTACAAGGGCGGCAGCGCGTTCAAGGACTGCGTCAACCTGCCGCACACCGTCGGCATGGTCACCGACCTCGACGCCCACCTCGTCGAGCGCGCCCTGGAGTCGCTCGGCGCCGAGCTGCACCGCCGCGAGCACATGCTCGCCCAGGTCGGCGCGAAGGACATCGAGGACTACCAGGACCTGGTGCGCCGTAACCCGGGGATGGCACCGCTGCCCCGGCTGCTGCTGGTCATCGACGAGTTCGCGTCCATGGTCCGCGACCTGCCGGACTTCGTCACCGGCCTGGTCAACATCGCCCAGCGAGGCCGTTCCCTCGGCATCCACCTGATGCTGGCGACCCAGCGGCCGTCCGGTGTGGTCTCGCCGGAGATCCGTGCCAACACCAACCTCCGTATCGCCCTGCGGGTCACCGACGGCGGCGAGTCGACGGACGTCATCGACTCGCCCGAGGCCGGCAACATCTCCAAGAACAACCCGGGCCGCGCCTACGTGCGTACCGGCGCTGCCTCCCTCATCCCCTTCCAGTCCGGCCGCGTCGGCGGCCGCCGCCCCGGCACCGTGGACCCGATGGCCATCGCCCCGTGGACCGGGGAGCTGGACTGGGCCGACCTGGGCCGCGCCGCGCTGGCGAAGCCCGCGGCCGCCAAGAGCGAGGAAGAGGAGATCACCGACCTGAAGGTGCTGGTCGACGCCATTCGCGAGGCCAACGCGCACCTGCAGATCCCGCAGCAGCACAGCCCGTGGCTGCCGGCCCTCGCGGAGACCCTGCTGCCGGAGGACCTGCCGCCGGCCCAGGGCATGGGCGCGCTGCCCCCGGCCCCGTACGGCATCGAGGACCTGCCGTCGAGCCAGTCCCGCCGCGCGGTCGCGGTCGACTTCGCGACCTTCGGCCACCTGCTCATCGCGGGCGCGCCGCGCAGCGGCCGCTCCCAGGCGCTGCGGACGATCGCGGGCTCCCTGGCCCGCAGCCTCTCCTGCGCCGACGTCCACCTGTACGGCATCGACTGCGGCAACGGCGCGCTGAACGCGCTGACCAAGCTGCCGCACTGCGGCGCCGTCGTGGGCCGCAACCAGAGCGAGCGGGCCGTCCGCCTGGTCCGCCGGCTGTCGGCGGAGGCGAGCAAGCGGCAGGAACTCCTTGCCGAGTACGGCTTCGCGGACATCGGCGAGCAGCGCGCCGGGGCGCCGGAGGACCGGCGGCTGCCGCACATCGTGCTGCTCCTCGACCGCTGGGAGGGCTGGATGTCCTCCCTGGGCGAGCTGGAGCACGGTGAGCTGACCGACGAGCTGCTGACCCTGATGCGCGAGGGCGCGAGCGTCGGCATCCACCTGGTGATCACGGGCGACCGGCAGCTGCTGACCGGCCGGATCGCCTCGCTGACGGAGGACAAGCTCGGCCTGCGCCTGGCGGACCGTACCGACTTCTCGATGCTGGGCATCAACAGCCGCAAGGTGCCGGACGAGATTCCGCCGGGCCGCGCGTTCCGCAACGAGATGGGTACGGAGATCCAGTTCGCGCTGCTGAGCGAGGACGCCACCGGTCAGGGGCAGAACGCTGCCCTTGCGGCCATCGGAGAGGGGGCGACCCGCCGGGACGCGGCGGTGCCGCGGGCCCTGCGGCCGTTCCGGGTGGACTCGCTGCCCAGCCGCATCACCTTCGACCAGGCGTGGCAGCACATCGACCCGGCGGCGTCCGCCTCGCGGCTGTGGGGCCTGGTGGGCGTCGGCGGCGACGACCTGATGGCCTTCGGCCCGGACCTGGCACAGGGCACGCCGGCCTTCGTGATCGCGGGTCCGGCGAAGTCGGGCCGCTCGACGGTGCTGATGAACCTGGCGCGTACGTTCGTGGGCCGCGGCGCCCGCCTGGTCGTCTGCGCCCCGCGGACCTCCCCGCTGCGTGAACTGAAGGGTCTTCAGGGCGTGGTGGCGGTCTTCACGGGCAGCGACATCGAGGAGGACGAGCTGCAGGAGGCCGTCGCGACGGCCTCCCCGGAGCACCCGATCGTCATCCTGATCGACGACGGCGAACTCCTTGAAGACTGCGACGCGGAGGACGAGTTCAAGCGACTGATCTCGACGGGCTCGGACCGCGGCATCGGCATCGTCATCGCCGGCGACGAGGACGACGTCTGTTCGGGCTTCAGCGGCTGGCAGGTCGACCTGAAGAAGTCCAAGCGCGGCCTGCTGCTGTCCCCGCAGGACACCTCGAGCGGCGAACTGATCGGCGTCCGCCTGAGCCGCAGCACGGTGGGCGGCCCGGTCACCCCGGGCAAGGGCCTGCTGCACCTGGGCAACGGGGAGGCGTTCACGGTGACTGTGCCGGTGGGATAAGCGGCGATGCGAGCGTATTGGCCATGTAAGCGCAAATAGAGGGGGACGCATGGGCGACCACGACCGGCTGGTAGTTGATTACACGCTTCTGGAAGATTCAAAGAAGAATCTGAAGGACATCAGAAGAGTCTTCGAGGGCATCACCGATCACCGCGACGACATCAGTGACATTTGGGGCCACGAACGCATCGCCGAAGAGATGAGGAACTTCGTCAATAACTGGGACAACTATCGGCGCGAACTCGTCGACAACGTCCAGGACTTGGGGAAGCAGGTCGAGACGGCGCTCAAGAGCTTCGAGAAGCAGGACCTCGACCTGAAGAACGCGTCCGAGAAGAAGCACGGGAAAAACGGGGGAAAGTGACCAATGGCCACAGGTAAGGGCAGACGTCGACCGGTCGACTGGCATCCGCTGGCGGAGAAGGACCCGATCCCCGGCGATCCGGAGGACATTCGGGACGAGGTCCGCAAGATGAGGGACACCGCCTCGACCCTCCGCGACCAGGCCCGCATCCTGCGCAAGGCCGCGGACGGTGACGCACTGCAGGGCAAGTACGCCGACAAGATCCGCGAGAAGTCCGGCGACCTGGAAAAGAACTTCCGCGAAACGGCGGGCCGCTACGAACGCGTCGTCGGCGACCTCGGCAATTGGGCCAACGAACTGGAGGGTTTCCAGGAGCGAGCGGACGGGATCCTCAAGGCCGCGAAGAACGCCGATGAGCACCACGCTGCCGAGGTGAAAAAGAAGGAAGCCGAGGCCAAGAAGGACGGCAAGGAGAAGCCGGAGGACTCCGATCCCGACAGTCACCTGGCGTCGTACCACAAGCAGCTGAATGACGTCATCTCCGAACGTGACACCCGCGCCGAGCACTACGCCAACAACATCGGCGATGACATTAAGGATGTCCTCAAGGACAGCGGTTGGGACGACTTCAAGGACTGGGTGCACAACAACGCGGACACGATCGATACTGTCTGTGAAGTCCTGAGTTGGACAGCGACGATCATCGGGGTCATTGCCCTGGTCTTCACGCCGGTCGGGTGGATTGCGACGCTGATCACCGTGGCCACCATCGGTCTTACGGTGGCCGTCGGCGTCGGGCATACGATGCTGGCCCTCTCCGGTGACGGGGCCTGGACGGACGTCGCCATGGACGTCTTCGCGTTGGCCACGTTGGGCCTCGCTCCCATCGCGCTGAGGGGCGTAAAGACCGCAACTCAAACGCTCAAGGCCACCAGCAGGGGTGCGCGCTTCGGCCGGTACACGAACCTGCGCAAGCTGCTCAACAAGAACGTCATGCGTTACGGCCTCAATTCGGAGCGCGGTGCGAAGGCAAGCCAGGCGTTGAAGAATCTGCGCGAGATCGGGGCGAAGGAGACGCGTCCCGCGACGACCCGGATGGGCCGCCTCCTGGGTGGCGACGAGGAGGTCGTCAGCGCGACCAGGTTCGCCAGGCGAATGAAGGCAGAATTCTCCGGAGATGACGCCATTGGCGCGGCAGCCGACTCAGTGCAAAAGGCTGCACGATGGTCCCAAGGGATCTACGGGGCTGCCAGCGGGGTGGATTTCGGAGACAAGCTTGCGGGAATTGCCGTTGGGAAGGATGCCTATGACGACTTCAAGGGATCTGTGGACCAAAAAGTCGGGGATGTTCTGACTCGTGAATCCGGGAGCACTTGGCAACCTGCCCCCGGGGCGAGGTAAGACCGGGTTGACGAGCATCGCACTTGGTGAAATTCGAAGCAGAAGCCTTAGGAGGAATAGATAGTGTCGGTATATACGGGACGAAGCCGAAAAGAATCCAGGGGTGTGAAGCTCCTTGGCGTGTTCGCCGTGGTTCCGGTCCTCTGCGCTGCCTTCCAGGACCTCGGCAGCAAGTATGGCGGTATGGACTGGCTCACCCGCGCCTACACATTCGGGCCTCTCATGCTTGCACCTGTGGGGTTCCTGATCGTGTTCATCATGTACCGGGAACTCACCTTTAACTCGCCGAGGGGCACCTACCTCAATCAGACGATCAGGGTCGTTTGCTACCTGTATCTCTTCCTGACCGCTATCGCGCTCCTCTACAGCTGGCTGGCCGCGATTTCTATGCTCATCTGTCTCTCGATCCTGGTGGCAGGCCCAATTCTGAAAAAGCGAGCGGCCGCGTGACCGAGTCCGACCTCGAGCAGCAGCCACCGGCCGTCGAGCAGATCGCGCCCCACGGCTACAAGCTCATCCTGCCGCCCGGCTGGGTCCGCATCCCTCTGCGCAACGGCACAAAGGAAGCACTCGAGAACGTCCTCTTCTCGCACATGGGGGAAGTGCCGGAGGGCATTCCCCGGGATGATGCGATGCGCTTCCGCCTGGAAATGCGTCGCCAGATCGAGAAGCAGGCCCGTGCGGCCAAGAGAAACGGCGGTCTGGACCTCTACATCCCCGTTCGCCCGCGCGGGGGGATCTTTCTCATGGCCTCATTCATCGTCGCGGAGATGCCGATCGGTCAGGACGGTTCGGCACCGCCGGAGGCGGTACTTGCTCAACTGGCCAGCAGGGACGTCCCCGGTAGAACGGCAGCGAAGGTTGAAGTGGCAGGGGCACCTGCGCTCCGCCGCTTCTACCGATCCGCTCCCGACACGGAAAAGCTGCGCTCGGCCCCCGAAGCCGTACAACAGGCCGCCCTGCCCGCCTGCCGGGTCGAGTACGTGATCCCCGTCGTGGACGATCCGGGGCGCTGGATCAGCATCAACTTCTCCACGCCGGGTGACGGCGACCTCGACAGTGAATTCACCGGCGTGCTGGTCGAGTTGTTCGACGCGGTGGTCGGCACCTTCAGATGGAGTTATGAGTGAGCTGGCTCAACGTCAAGCACGCGATGCACCTGTCTCCTTGGATCCGCATCCCACTCATGTGGCCAGAGCCGGGTCTTGAGGATGTCGAGGAGGCACAGACGCCGGAGGCATGGGCACGCTACTTCGCCGAAGGCCTGTGGGAGGACTTCGCGTCGGAGAAGCCGAAACCGGGCGAAGTCGACCTGCTGGCCGACATCCTGTTGATGTACGCCCTCAGGGCGCCCGCAGCCTTTCCGGACTTCGAGGTCTTCCTCCACCTCCCGCACCCGAGAGAAATCCCGCTTCCGGTGTACGTCGACCTGGTGGAAATCGAGGAGGGTGAAGACCGGGAAACGGCACTCCGTGCGTTGACCCACGCCGATGCGAGCTATGCCGTCGAGCGCCCCATCGTCGACGATTTCGACTCCCCGCATTTGGGAACCGGGTTGCGAGTGCTGCGCTACTACCAGGACGAGGAAAGCAACGAGGTGCACGTCGGCCTCCGTTATGCCTGGCGCTACGAGAAGGGCTCGGAAGCTGCGGACGTCCTGATCATCCTGGCCGATCCCGACGCCGGCCGAATCCTCAAAGCCCTCGACGACGTCGACGAATTCGCCCGCACCGTCCGGATCAGCCCGGACGAGGAAGCGGATGCTTGGTATCCCTCGTAGGGCGAGGACGGCCTGCATGGGTGCCTTCGCACCATAGGCAGGCCGGTGCGGGCAGGGCCCGGGCGCCCAGGTTTCGCCGGGCAAGCATTACTGAACCAGACCATGAGTCACTGACGAAAGACTTCGGGTCGGCGGAGGACATAACGCCGGAGGAAGGGGTCGGTGTTCGACGGTGCAGGAACTCTCCGAGCTGACCGAACTCTTTGACGCCGTCATGACCACCTTCCGCTGGAGCGCAGCATGAGCATTTCGTACGCACTCGGCTTCACCGAAGACCCGGACCCGGAAACGTGGATTGCGGTTCCTATCCTTGAGGGGTGGGGCGCTGGCCGGAGGCGGCGGAAGTGGGCCAAGAAGTGCGCGGAGTTGCGCTGGGGGCTGGAGGACGAGGGCTCTCGTGACACGTCACAGGTGAAGGAGCTGGCGCGCTGGCTCGAGGGTGTCTCCGAGCGGTTCCCCCAGCGGGTGCCCATGCAGCATTTGTTCGCGTACGCTCCGGATCTCGGCCAGGAGCTCTTGCCGTTCTTCTTCTACGCGGTCGAGTCGGAAGGGCCGGTGGAGCCGGTCCTGGACACGCTGGTGCAACGTAACGTGCCCGGAGCCGTGCAGGAGCCGCAGATCGTTGATTTCGCCACCGACAACCTCGGCAAGGGATTTCGCTCAATCCGCCGCTACGTGCACGAGGAGGGCGGAGCTCTCTGCGTGTCGGTCAACTACGGATGGCGCGTCGACTCTCACGGCATCGACCTGTCCATGCGTACCGTCAGCGACAACGTTGGCTGGGTGACCGGGAATATCGACGCGTTCGATGAATTCGCTCGCCGCCTGAAGGTTGTGCACCCGAACGACGTCACCGTTGATTGACCGTGGAAGTGCCGTCGGATAGCGGCAGAGAGACAGTATGAGACACCGCATGGATCTTCCTGTGCCCCAGGGCTCCAATGCTTCGCAATCTCACGTCGTCGGTGACACTGCCTGGCAGCACCTGGGCACTCGGCGTGCCTGGGTGGTTGACCTTGCGGTGCGTCTGCTGGGTGTTCCTCTTGGGGTTGTGGTTGGGGGTGTTGGCGTTGCCGTCCTGCCTGGGCCGGGGTGGGTTAGTGCGATTTTGATCGTGTTGTTCTTCATCGCTGGGGTCTATGGGGTCTGCCGCCAAGTTTATGGTGTGCGGCGGGCGTTGCGGGTGCGTCGCGTTCTGCGTACTTATTCGTGGCAGGTTTATGAGTGGGGGCTGCCGCACTCGTTCGGGCGGCGGAATTCTGGGCTCGGCGGCCGGCCTTGGTTCAAATTGCCGGATCCGGAGAACCCGGGTTCCTCGGTGCCGGTCTACCTGGATGTGAACCGGCGCAACCGTTGGTGGTTGGAGCGGATGGCTCCGCAGGCCGGGCGGGAGGCCAAGGCGGATATTCAGAGGCTGTGGTTCGCGGGTGATCCGCGGTTTCGTGGGGTTCTTGCGGTGCCGGGTGGTCGCGGGCCGCGGCGCATGCTTGAGGTCCCGGCAGGGGCGGGCTCTCGCTCTCGCGTCGCGCCTCCTGGTAATGCCTCTCCCGAAGCGCTGACGCGGGCCCTCGAGGCGGGGGTTCGGCTGCCGGAGCTTGCCATCCCGGCCGTGGAAGCGGGCCGTGCGCCGGTGGTGCCGGTTGCCGCGCCGCCGGCGGGGCCGGCCTTGGCCTTCCCAGCCACGCGTCGCTCGATGCGGCTACGGCTGTTCCGAGGGGCAGTTCTTCTGGTCGCTGCGCCGATGCCCTTCCTGTGGCTCTTTTCGCTCGGGCCTTGGCACGCGAGTAGCGCCAAGGGGCTCGGCCTCGTGCTGGTCGCCACCGTGATTCCGGCTTTCAAGCGTTTGCGGTCCAGTTTCATCCTGCGTCGTACATTGCGGAGCAGAGGTACGCCCTGGCGGACGTTGGATGTTGAGGTGCGGCACCGTGGGCGTGCGCTGGTGTTGGTCACCGGGAATGAGGCTCTGCGTACGCAGCTTGCTCTTCGTCGGCTACCGGCCGGGCGGGCGCAGGTCTGGTTTGTGGGCGATATTTATGGGCGCGGTGTCGTTTCGCTGCGGGGTGATGGGGTTGTTATGCCTGTGCGGTGTACGGAGCATGGGCGCCCCGTTACGAAGCCGGAAGCCGCGGTGAGTGGAGAGCGGCCGCGTACTCGCCGGTGGGGGCCCGTCGGCTGACCGCGGGTCCGGCACGTCGAGTTTCGGTACAGCCGACCCCACACGTCCACCCCACACGCCCGCCCCACACCCCCACCCGATCTCCTGCACAAAGCCGCCTCCACAACTGCACGAAAAGTGGGGGTGGGGGTGGGGTCAGAGGAGGAAGGGGGTGGTGAGGCCCAGGGCGATCATGCCGGTGCACAGGAGCCAGAAGCTGATGCGGGTGCGGCCGCGTCGGCTGAGTTCGGCGCAGATGGCGCACAGGGCGATCAGGGCCAGGTACGCGGCGACCGTGCGGGCCGAGGTGTGTTCGTCGACGTGTTCGATGAGTGCGCCTATGCCGCCGGCCAGGAAGAGCAGGGAGACGACGAGCTGGGTGAGGCGGGCGTCGCGGGGGCTCGACGGGCGGTGGCGCCGGCGGCGCAGTACCGCGCGGCGCTCCCGCGGCGTGGCGGACTCCATGAGGAGTGCGATGCCCTGGTCATCCAGGTCGTTGTGGGGAGGCATGCGCGGGATCGTACCGAGGGTGGTGGCGATGTGGGATCCGGTACGAAAGGGCTGGTGGAGGGGGGTGGAGGAGGTCGGGGCGGAGTGTGGTGGTCGTGTGATGGGGGTGTGATCGCCCGTCATCGCGGAGGGGTGCAGGAGTCCCCGTCGCGGTCCGGCCGCGCGCCCCGCGCCCGCCGG